>NZ_JABMCB010000067.1 GCF_013359935.1 Paenibacillus xylanilyticus | reverse complement strand
GCCGCCGAAGGTGGGATAGATGATTGGGGTGAAGTCGTAACAAGGTAGCCGTATCGGAAGGTGCGGCTGGATCACCTCCTTTCTATGGAGAATCGTTTCCCGAGTGGAAACATTCAAATAAGCAGGTTCTCTGAACCTGCGACAGCGATTCATTTCGGTCCATCACTTCATGTGTGGATGAAATGAAGAGCAAAACTTACTCACTCGTTGCTCAGTTTTGAGAGCTCAAACTCTCAAAACAGCTTGCTTTTGCATGGAGCTTGTTCTTTGAAAACTAGATATCGAAACGAAAATTGCGAATTAGAACATTCCTTTTAG
>NZ_JABMCB010000066.1 GCF_013359935.1 Paenibacillus xylanilyticus | reverse complement strand
TCCAGCTCTGAATCCGGCACCTGAGCAGGCAGGAAAACTTCGATATGCAGCTCCGCCTGCCAGGTATCGCTGTCCAGCTCTTCGCCCGTGTATTCAGCGCCGGTGAGATAAACGGCAACTGCCGGAAAATCCGCCTCATCAAAAACAGCGGGGCGACCATCAAAAAACGTCGCCCCGGTGTCATGCTTCTCCAGTGCATCCAGTACGGCTGCACGGAGTTCAGTATGTTTCATCGCTTTATTACCATCCTCAGTTGATGCTGCAGCGCATAGCCCAGCTCTTTCGGAAGACGTTCACGCCGTATCCGCTCAATATTTTGTTTAAACGCCGTGGTCAGCGGCACCGCCATCGGGATTTTCACCACATCAATGGGGTAACGGTTTTTCCCAGCCACACGCTGCATGACATGCCACCGGCCATTTTTCAGTTGCTGAATAAACGCGCCGGGAATACGACGGTTACCCACCACAAGCACGCTGCCGCCACCTTTCAGGGATGAACGC
>NZ_JABMCB010000065.1 GCF_013359935.1 Paenibacillus xylanilyticus | reverse complement strand
GCAACTGACTTGTAATCAGTAGGTTGGGGGTTCAAGTCCTCTCGCCGGCACCATTAATGCCTGGAACCGTGGTGTAGTTGGCCTAACATGCCTGCCTGTCACGCAGGAGATCGCGGGTTCGAATCCCGTCGGTTCCGCCATTAATCTAAAAATTAAATAAGGCTCGGTAGCTCAGTCGGTAGAGCAGAGGACTGAAAATCCTCGTGTCGGCGGTTCGATTCCGTCCCGAGCCACCTTTTAATCCTGGAGGATTAGCGAAGTGG
>NZ_JABMCB010000064.1 GCF_013359935.1 Paenibacillus xylanilyticus | reverse complement strand
TGACGGTGATTCACCTATGAGTATGGAAATCAATGCGAGCGCGTTTCTGAAGCAGCTGGATTTGCTGAATGAACGTGCGGTGGCAGCGGCTGAACGTGGCGTGAAAAAGGCAGCTGAGGAATTAGGGAATGAGTCGGACAGGCTGGCTCCGAAGAAAAAAGAGGCATTGCGCCAATCACAAAGGATTGACGTGGAAACGAAGTCCGGTCTGCGGATTACGGCTACCGTGTCCTATTCAGCCACACGACCCATGAAATCCGGGTATCAATTCAATTATGCGTTGTATCTGCATGAGGTAGCCGATTTTGACCCGACTACGCCAGGAACCGGTCCGAAATTCTTGGAACGTCCGTTAAAAGCCAGGTCAAGGCGATTTTTGAAGATTATCGCGGATGAAGTGAAGAGGGAGATGCACATGTAATGTTAAAACCCAAGATGCTGGCGGACATGCTCCAGGCGGAAATGCCTTTCAAGTATTACGTCAACGAATTCCCTTCTGGCGCGCCAGATGCATCGGCCTGGGTCCGTCTGACAGGCGGTTACCCACCTTCCGATTGGTCGCCAAGAAAGCAGCCTTCGATGCAAATCGTGGTGCGGGGTCCTGAAAAGGAAGCTGTTCAAATTGAACAACTGGCCTATGACTTGCATCAGCATCTGCATCAGCGGCGGGAATTCTACGCCGGAACGACTTTAATACGAAGATGCACAGCCGATCAGTCCGGCCCTCTCTATGTAGGCCGTGACGAAAATGATCGGCTTTTATATTCTCTAAATTTTACATTGGTGGTGATGTCGGAATGAAGAAGGTCGAGCTGACGAAACGAGACATTCAAGTCAATATGGGCACGAAGGAAAACCCGGATTATAAGACAATCGGAGAAGTGATTGAGCTGACCAATGAAGCGGCCGCAAAAATGATTGAGGCGGGTTATGGCAAGGAAGTAAAAGATACAAAATCCAATACGAAAGAGGGGCAATCCTAATGGCAGGAGTTAACTCGGAAAATATTAAGTTGGGCCCATGTGCCGTTTATGTCAATAAAGGCAAACCGGATGAGGTTTATTTCGGAACAACCAAAGGTGGTGTGGTTCTGACGTATGAGGAAACATCTCGTGAAGTCACGATGGACCAAACGGGAACAACGCCTCTGAAAGAAATCGTTACAGGACGAACAGCAAATGTGGCTGTTCCATTCGGTGAGTATGACCATGAAAAACTATTGACGGTTCTTCCTGGTTCGCGGATGATCGTTGATTCTACTGATCCAAACAAGAAAAGAGTTGTCGTTAATGCAACGAAGGTTATTGATTTGTTGCAATACGCGAAGGAATTGACGCTTGTGCCGCTTGCAGAAGGTACGACTCCAAATGATTACATTACGCTGCCTAAAGCGGCTCCGCGAGCGAATCTGAATTACACCTATGACTATGACAACGAACTTATCACCAACGTCACGTTTAAAGCCTTCCCAGATGACAACGGAGATTTGATTTCATTCGGAGATCCAGACGCAGCTTAATTTCATACAAATATTCGGCGGGGCCCTGGGCTCCGCTTTTTCCATAAGGAGGCGTCATGTTCAACTTTAAAAAAGAAAAATCAATGGATCATGTCTTTTTTGGTGAGAAGCGGGTCGATATTCCACGCCTGAGTGTAGGCAAATGGATGTCTTTGATGGAGAAAATCGAGATCCTACCACAAACCGTGGCAAATATTATTGCTGCAAGAGATACCGAAATGTTTTGGCCTAGTGCCGTGGTCGGCGTGCTCATGGCGTCTGAAGAGGTGATTACACTCGTTTCGGTTCTGGCAGATGTGACAGAAGAGGAAGCGAAAGAAGCGGATCTGATCCAGCTACATGACTTCCTGAAAGCAACCATCGAACGGAACAACCTGGACGAAGCTGCAAAAAAGTACCGCGCCGCAATCCAGTCCGTGGTGGGAAGGCTGCAAGCCGTCAAGAATCCGAACTAACCATAAACAATTGGGTTCTGGAGGCTTCGCTATTGCTCGGGGTTACGCCACAAGTGCTGCGTAATGACTATTACATTACGGATTTGCCTATGTTGCTGTTCCGGCAAACACAAAAGATTGCGGAGGATCGATTAGCACAGCTTCACATAGTGATGGGCCCGAACATGACAGAGGACAGTTTTAAAGGTTTGGTGGATATGATCGGCTGGCCGTTGCAAGAAGAGCAGCAGGATAAAAAAGATCAGTTGGACATAGCGGGATTACGTTCCTTGCGTGAGCGGCTAGAAGGGAGGAAGGATGGCTGAGAACGAAAACATTGGCGGCATTGAGGCCAAGCTAGGGCTAGACGCGGACGGATTTAAAAAAGGCATCGAAGAAGCCAAGGAAGACATGGAAAAAATGAAGGACACTTCGAAGAAGTTTAATCAGGACTTCCGTTCTGTGTCCAAAACCCTGCGTGACGTTGGGGTCGATTCCAAAGAGATTCGGAAGATCAAAACCGAAATGCTTGCTTCTAAACCTGAAGTCTTTGAAAAGCAGCTGAAAAATGTAGAATCTCAGCTTAGGGCCATAGGAGCGAACAGCTCACAGATTGCGAAGGTAAAAGAACAGATTTTAGCGCAGTCTTCAGCTTTAGACACTGCTGGAAACAAATTCGGCAAGGTCAAAAATGAGATCCTCCAGCAAGGCAACGCGCTCGAAACAACAAGCGGCAAGCTCTCCAAGCTAAAAACTGAATTAGATGAAAGTGCCAAGTCAGCGAGTAATCTTAGCAAAGAGATTAGCACGGCTGGGATTGCCTACACAGCTTACGCGGCTGCTGTTGCGGCGGCACTGACCAAGGCTGTAGACCTGTCGGCGCAGTTTGAACAGGCCATGGCAAAGGTCAAGGCGATCAGTGGGGCAACGGCTCAAGAATTCGAGAAATTGCGGCAGCAGGCTATTGACCTGGGCGCAACAACTGTTTTCAGTTCTACACAGGCAGCGGAAGCACAATCCTTCCTGGCTATGGCTGGTTTCAAAACCAAGGAAATCATGGAAGCCATGCCGGGCGTGCTGTCGCTTGCGGCGGCGGGACAGATGGAGATTGCCCGCACGGCCGACATTGCTTCCAAC
>NZ_JABMCB010000063.1 GCF_013359935.1 Paenibacillus xylanilyticus | reverse complement strand
GAGTCAGGCCCAGATCATGAGGGCATGACTCCCTTTCCACCCTCTATGCGAGGTGGGAGCGGAGGGATCATGTTGCACTGGAGAAGCGAAGCGCTCGCCTTTGATACCCGGTGGCTTCCTCTACTCCAATTATTCAGGCCACCGGGGAGCAACAGCGATCGGAAGTGCACATGATCCCGGAGCGCCCCTCGCCCCTCGTTGCTTTTGACTTGCCCTATTTACCTAGAGTCAGGCCCAGATCATGAGGGCATGACTCCCTTTCCACCCTCTATGCGAGGTGGGAGCGGAGGGATCATGTTGCACTGGAGAAGCG
>NZ_JABMCB010000062.1 GCF_013359935.1 Paenibacillus xylanilyticus | reverse complement strand
GGCTGGTCGCTTATATTTTGAAGCATTTGATCGATAACGGGAAGTTGAAACCGCCGTTGCCGCACCAGCAGAAGACGATTTCAACCTGGATGGGGCCGGTCAAGTAAGTCGGTTCGGAAATGTATACGAAGAATGGCCGTTACCGGGGGGTGTCCATTTTTACACAAAACTCTGTCTGTCCTACGAAGTGATTAGGACATCGCTATTTCACCACGGCCCCCTCCTGAACGTATGAAAATGATTAAAAACTACTCATGACGCATGTGCATCATGGGTAGTTTTTAATCGCAATCGTATCTGCCGGATTTCTCCTTTACCTTACGATTTTTAATCTTTCTTGTCCGCAACCAACCGTGAGAGGCCAGATGCTCCACTACACAGCAGATCTATTCAGCAAAACTGCCCGTTAGCATAATAAATATTGCTATTCATGACATAGTCATTACGTCACTTATCGACAATTGCCCCTAGTACGGCTGCTTTCACATATTTTTGCTCCTGCAGCGCCTTCAGGCTGTCAGCCGTCCCTGTTACTACGACGCCTAATATTCGCACGTCACTTGTATCTGGTTTCTCCTTGTCTCTACGCAAATAATCGTAAATGCGCTCAAACTCATGTTGGTATTTTCCATTGGTTTTTATCCCGTCTTCCAAT
>NZ_JABMCB010000061.1 GCF_013359935.1 Paenibacillus xylanilyticus | reverse complement strand
GCATGATATTGACTTATTGAATAAAATTGGGTAAATTTGACTCAACGATGGGTTAATTCGCTCGTTGTGGTAGTGAGATGAAAAGAGGCGGCGCTTACTACCGATTCCGCCTAGTTGGTCACTTCGACGTATCGTCTGGAACTCCAACCATCGCAGGCAGAGAGGTCTGCAAAATGCAATCCCGAAACAGTTCGCAGGTAATAGTTAGAGCCTGCATAACGGTTTCGGGATTTTTTATATCTGCACAACAGGTAAGAGCATTGAGTCGATAATCGTGAAGAGTCGGCGAGCCTGGTTAGCCAGTGCTCTTTCCGTTGTGCTGAATTAAGCGAATACCGGAAGCAGAACCGGATCACCAAATGCGTACAGGCGTCATCGCCGCCCAGCAACAGCACAACCCAAACTGAGCCGTAGCCACTGTCTGTCCTGAATTCATTAGTAATAGTTACGCTGCGGCCTTTTACACATGACCTTCGTGAAAGCGGGTGGCAGGAGGTCGCGCTAACAACCTCCTGCCGTTTTGCCCGTGCATATCGGTCACGAACAAATCTGATTACTAAACACAGTAGCCTGGATTTGTTCTATCAGTAATCGACCTTATTCCTAATTAAATAGAGCAAATCCCCTTATTGGGGGTAAGACATGAAGATGCCAGAAAAACATGACCTGTTGGCCGCCATTCTCGCGGCAAAGGAACAAGGCATCGGGGCAATCCTTGCGTTTGCAATGGCGTACCTTCGCGGCAGATATAATGGCGGTGCGTTTACAAAAACAGTAATCGACGCAACGATGTGCGCCATTATCGCCTAGTTCATTCGTGACCTTCTCGACTTCGCCGGACTAAGTAGCAATCTCGCTTATATAACGAGCGTGTTTATCGGCTACATCGGTACTGACTCGATTGGTTCGCTTATCAAACGCTTCGCTGCTAAAAAAGCCGGAGTAGAAGATGGTAGAAATCAATAATCAACGTAAGGCGTTCCTCGATATGCTGGCGTGGTCGGAGGGAACTGATAACGGACGTCAGAAAACCAGAAATCATGGTTATGACGTCATTGTAGGCGGAGAGCTATTTACTGATTACTCCGATCACCCTCGCAAACTTGTCACGCTAAACCCAAAACTCAAATCAACAGGCGCCGGACGCTACCAGCTTCTTTCCCGTTGGTGGGATGCCTACCGCAAGCAGCTTGGCCTGAAAGACTTCTCTCCGAAAAGTCAGGACGCTGTGGCATTGCAGCAGATTAAGGAGCGTGGCGCTTTACCTATGATTGATCGTGGTGATATCCGTCAGGCAATCGACCGTTGCAGCAATATCTGGGCTTCACTGCCGGGCGCTGGTTATGGTCAGTTCGAGCATAAGGCTGACAGCCTGATTGCAAAATTCAAAGAAGCGGGCGGAACGGTCAGAGAGATTGATGTATGAGCAGAGTCACCGCGATTATCTCCGCTCTGGTTATCTGCATCATCGTCTGC
>NZ_JABMCB010000060.1 GCF_013359935.1 Paenibacillus xylanilyticus | reverse complement strand
ATGGTGGACGGCATTCTGCTCGATATGGACACGCCCGGCGGGATGGTGGCGGGGGCATTTGACTGCGCTGACATCATCGCCCGTGTGCGTGACATAAAACCGGTATGGGCGCTTGCCAACGACATGAACTGCAGTGCAGGTCAGTTGCTTGCCAGTGCCGCCTCCCGGCGTCTGGTCACGCAGACCGCCCGGACAGGCTCCATCGGCGTCATGATGGCTCACAGTAATTACGGTGCTGCGCTGGAGAAACAGGGTGTGGAAATCACGCTGATTTACAGCGGCAGCCATAAGGTGGATGGCAACCCCTACAGCCATCTTCCGGATGACGTCCGGGAGACACTGCAGTCCCGGATGGACGCAACCCGCCAGATGTTTGCGCAGAAGGTGTCGGCATATACCGGCCTGTCCGTGCAGGTTGTGCTGGATACCGAGGCTGCAGTGTACAGCGGTCAGGAGGCCATTGATGCCGGACTGGCTGATGAACTTGTTAACAGCACCGATGCGATCACCGTCATGCGTGATGCACTGGATGCACGTAAATCCCGTCTCTCAGGAGGGCGAATGACCAAAGAGACTCAATCAACAACTGTTTCAGCCACTGCTTCGCAGGCTGACGTTACTGACGTGGTGCCAGCGACGGAGGGCGAGAACGCCAGCGCGGCGCAGCCGGACGTGAACGCGCAGATCACCGCAGCGGTTGCGGCAGAAAACAGCCGCATTATGGGGATCCTCAACTGTGAGGAGGCTCACGGACGCGAAGAACAGGCACGCGTGCTGGCAGAAACCCCCGGTATGACCGTGAAAACGGCCCGCCGCATTCTGGCCGCAGCACCACAGAGTGCACAGGCGCGCAGTGACACTGCGCTGGATCGTCTGATGCAGGGGGCACCGGCACCGCTGGCTGCAGGTAACCCGGCATCTGATGCCGTTAACGATTTGCTGAACACACCAGTGTAAGGGATGTTTATGACGAGCAAAGAAACCTTTACCCATTACCAGCCGCAGGGCAACAGTGACCCGGCTCATACCGCAACCGCGCCCGGCGGATTGAGTGCGAAAGCGCCTGCAATGACCCCGCTGATGCTGGACACCTCCAGCCGTAAGCTGGTTGCGTGGGATGGCACCACCGACGGTGCTGCCGTTGGCATTCTTGCGGTTGCTGCTGACCAGACCAGCACCACGCTGACGTTCTACAAGTCCGGCACGTTCCGTTATGAGGATGTGCTCTGGCCGGAGGCTGCCAGCGACGAGACGAAAAAACGGACCGCGTTTGCCGGAACGGCAATCAGCATCGTTTAACTTTACCCTTCATCACTAAAGGCCGCCTGTGCGGCTTTTTTTACGGGATTTTTTTATGTCGATGTACACAACCGCCCAACTGCTGGCGGCAAATGAGCAGAAATTTAAGTTTGATCCGCTGTTTCTGCGTCTCTTTTTCCGTGAGAGCTATCCCTTCACCACGGAGAAAGTCTATCTCTCACAAATTCCGGGACTGGTAAACATGGCGCTGTACGTTTCGCCGATTGTTTCCGGTGAGGTTATCCGTTCCCGTGGCGGCTCCACCTCTGAATTTACGCCGGGATATGTCAAGCCGAAGCATGAAGTGAATCCGCAGATGACCCTGCGTCGCCTGCCGGATGAAGATCCGCAGAATCTGGCGGACCCGGCTTACCGCCGCCGTCGCATCATCATGCAGAACATGCGTGACGAAGAGCTGGCCATTGCTCAGGTCGAAGAGATGCAGGCAGTTTCTGCCGTGCTTAAGGGCAAATACACCATGACCGGTGAAGCCTTCGATCCGGTTGAGGTGGATATGGGCCGCAGTGAGGAGAATAACATCACGCAGTCCGGCGGCACGGAGTGGAGCAAGCGTGACAAGTCCACGTATGACCCGACCGACGATATCGAAGCCTACGCGCTGAACGCCAGCGGTGTGGTGAATATCATCGTGTTCGATCCGAAAGGCTGGGCGCTGTTCCGTTCCTTCAAAGCCGTCAAGGAGAAGCTGGATACCCGTCGTGGCTCTAATTCCGAGCTGGAGACAGCGGTGAAAGACCTGGGCAAAGCGGTGTCCTATAAGGGGATGTATGGCGATGTGGCCATCGTCGTGTATTCCGGACAGTACGTGGAAAACGGCGTCAAAAAGAACTTCCTGCCGGACAACACGATGGTGCTGGGGAACACTCAGGCACGCGGTCTGCGCACCTATGGCTGCATTCAGGATGCGGACGCACAGCGCGAAGGCATTAACGCCTCTGCCCGTTACCCGAAAAACTGGGTGACCACCGGCGATCCGGCGCGTGAGTTCACCATGATTCAGTCAGCACCGCTGATGCTGCTGGCTGACCCTGATGAGTTCGTGTCCGTACAACTGGCGTAATCATGGCCCTTCGGGGCCATTGTTTCTCTGTGGAGGAGTCCATGACGAAAGATGAACTGATTGCCCGTCTCCGCTCGCTGGGTGAACAACTGAACCGTGATGTCAGCCTGACGGGGACGAAAGAAGAACTGGCGCTCCGTGTGGCAGAGCTGAAAGAGGAGCTTGATGACACGGATGAAACTGCCGGTCAGGACACCCCTCTCAGCCGGGAAAATGTGCTGACCGGACATGAAAATGAGGTGGGATCAGCGCAGCCGGATACCGTGATTCTGGATACGTCTGAACTGGTCACGGTCGTGGCACTGGTGAAGCTGCATACTGATGCACTTCACGCCACGCGGGATGAACCTGTGGCATTTGTGCTGCCGGGAACGGCGTTTCGTGTCTCTGCCGGTGTGGCAGCCGAAATGACAGAGCGCGGCCT
>NZ_JABMCB010000059.1 GCF_013359935.1 Paenibacillus xylanilyticus | reverse complement strand
GGCTTCAAGTGTGGAGCGAAGCGGAACCAATGTAGTTCCCTTATTATTAATTGGTGCTCCTACAGTGTACTCCACTGCCTGGTCGTTGACTTTAACGGAAGTCCCTTGAGGTGCAGCCATGGCCGGCGCAGCAGAAGCGAGTAAACCAACCGAGATGGTGAGAGACAAGAGCATACGTTTCCAGTTTTTCATATTATGTATTCTCCTTTTTTAAAAAATAGTAGTTTAAATTTAATAGTTAATAGAGTTGAACATACACCAAAATACTACGCATAAAGTTTGGGATGGGTGCCACCTTTTTCCTCGAGGCACCTTCTCCCCTATGAGATTACTTTTTGCTGCACACCACCATATACATCATATCTATGTGTGTCGTCATAATTTGTGAGAGAAATGATCGATATTGCTTATTAATCAAGTGGTTTTTTCATATTTACCGAGAGGAATTTAACGATACCGTTATAGAATCTCCATCTTTTTCACAAATACCGAGAAAAACAGTAAATCCTCATTTGTATATTTATGCATAAAGTTGTTGGCGAACTAACACGGATAATCCTCAGGTACCAATAGCAAAAGACCGCTCTCTTTTTACTTTGAGAAGCGGTCTTTTGCTATTGTTTTAACTTTAACTCGAATTTATTAACTGTTTAAATCAGTAAGCGTCTCTCTTATTGCGTCATAAGACTGAGAGTTTTGATTCTCATTTTATGAAGAGTAAATCTTATTCACGAAAAACTAATTTGAACATGTTGTTCTACTATCCGTAAAAATTCCTAGAAACACATTATGTAATTGCTAACATTCATTCTCTCTTCACAATAAAATGCAATCCTTCTATACTGCTATGATCTATTAGAAGGGCACTTCATGAAATATTACTTACTTCTATTACCTATTAAAAAAGTAGTTTTCTAATATGACTGCATACTCTTTAGTAGATTCTCTTCATTTATTCCACTTCGTTTTCAACCCTGAGATATATTGATCCGAACATAGGAGTCATCAATTGTATAGTCTTGTCATTGACTTGATTTAATTGGCGAGCTATTTCGGATTCGTTGAAATTGTTTGCTTTTCCTCCCCTATTCAAAATCCTATCCTACCATTAAATGTGAAAGTATCTGGATCTAAATGTGAACTTAGGTCCGGATCTTACACTGGATTATTAAAATACGAAGATTTCACATTGAATTCATTTTTATCCGTTTTAGGTTCTATTGCTGAATTTATCTGATTGGACTGTTCATCATGTTGATCAACAATTAGATTTGTAAGCCGTTTCCAGATATCATCATTATTATAAAAAAATTAAAAAATTTTTTTATAATAACACCCTCCGCATTGCTTAGCCCCATAATAGATTCTTTCCATTTAGATCATGATATATTCATCATTCAGATCAATTTTTATATAAAAAAGAGAAAATAGAATTATATTTATATCAGTAAGACTAGAAATAAAGAAAAACCGTCCTAAGCGAGTTGGATTTATTGGCTAACAATGCTAAAAAAATCGCCGATATAGTTCTCTCCGTCGTTCACCGCGTAGTTGAGCATAGATTTGTGTAGTTGATGCTTTTTCATGCCCTAACATGCCTTGAATAAATTCTAATGGTGCTCCATTATCGAGCAACTGACATGCATAGGTATGGCGAAAACGATGAGGATACACGTTTGCGGCAACCGCCCCACGAGATGCTAAGCGCTTTAATGCCCATCTAAGTGTTGGTATAGCCATTCGTTTCACTGGACTGTTATCTGTTACAAACAGGGCTTTACACGAGTCCTCGCGACTGTCTAAATACTTCTTCAACCATACTTTACACTCCGTGGTGAAGTAAACTTCTCTTTGCTTTGCCCCTTTTCCGTTTACAATCGCCGAGCAGCAGTTTTCCCAGTTCAAGTCTTCAATGTTTAACTTCTCCACCTCACCTATACGACAACCTGTACAATATAAAAATTCAAGAAGAGCTCTTTCCCGTAAGGTCTGACAAGAGATCTTTAAATGTATCACATCTTCTTCCATCAAAAACTTAGGTACCCGCTTCTCCATTTTTGGTTCGCGCAGTTTAATGGAAGGATTACTAGATAGATAGGTTTCTTCATATGCAAAATTAAATAAGGAACGTACAAAGCGGATACGGTGCCCAAGACTGCTTGGCTTTAAACGATCTGATTGCTTTGCTAAGTATTCCTTTAGGAGATTTAAAGTTACCCCCGAAATATCTACATCCCCCAGATCCGAAACCAACATCTTGAGTTGCAAAGCATACGCACGCAATGTATTTGGGCTAAATCCTTGAATTCGTTTATCCGCCTCATAATGATTCAAAAGTTCACTTAAGATCACAATAAAACCTCCTATAAGAGCAATTAATTCTAGTTTGCTTCAATTAAGAGGTTTTAGACTGGTGCTATTTAACTAAAGTTTCCCGTTAGTTTAATGAACCTCTATTATGCATTTGAATAATTAATCGAGACCACGCCTGGTTAACTACGGAACGAAAGAGCACACCAAGTACCCGTAGAAGAACTTCGGCTCGTGCTCCTAGTTTGTATCCTCCCATAGTTGAACGGAAAAGAAGTATCTTTATATACTAAAAGTGAGTAATCTTCATCTTGTTTAACAAAAAGTTCATAACGTCTCTTTAACCATTTAAATGACCTACTCATGATGTTTGTAATTATACATGTATGAGTGATCTGGTAGGACGTCCAAATTTTTTTGAAATAATCCCAACCTTTATTTCGCCTGGCACACTATATAATTGT
>NZ_JABMCB010000058.1 GCF_013359935.1 Paenibacillus xylanilyticus | reverse complement strand
CTGCCTGCACAGTTCACCGACGTGGCCACGCAGCTTGCAGGCGGGCAAAGTCCGTGGCTGATCCTGCTGCAACAGGGGGGGCAGGTGAAGGACTCCTTCGGCGGGATGATCCCCATGTTCAGGGGGCTTGCCGGTGCGATCACCCTGCCGATGGTGGGGGCCACCTCGCTGGCGGTGGCGACCGGTGCGCTGGCGTATGCCTGGTATCAGGGCAACTCAACCCTGTCCGATTTCAACAAAACGCTGGTCCTTTCCGGCAATCAGGCGGGACTGACGGCAGATCGTATGCTGGTCCTGTCCAGAGCCGGGCAGGCGGCAGGGCTGACGTTTAACCAGACCAGCGAGTCACTCAGCGCACTGGTTAAGGCGGGGGTAAGCGGTGAGGCTCAGATTGCGTCCATCAGCCAGAGTGTGGCGCGTTTCTCCTCTGCATCCGGCGTGGAGGTGGACAAGGTCGCTGAAGCCTTCGGGAAGCTGACCACAGACCCGACGTCGGGGCTGACGGCGATGGCTCGCCAGTTCCATAACGTGTCGGCGGAGCAGATTGCGTATGTTGCTCAGTTGCAGCGTTCCGGCGATGAAGCCGGGGCATTGCAGGCGGCGAACGAGGCCGCAACGAAAGGGTTTGATGACCAGACCCGCCGCCTGAAAGAGAACATGGGCACGCTGGAGACCTGGGCAGACAGGACTGCGCGGGCATTCAAATCCATGTGGGATGCGGTGCTGGATATTGGTCGTCCTGATACCGCGCAGGAGATGCTGATTAAGGCAGAGGCTGCGTATAAGAAAGCAGACGACATCTGGAATCTGCGCAAGGATGATTATTTTGTTAACGATGAAGCGCGGGCGCGTTACTGGGATGATCGTGAAAAGGCCCGTCTTGCGCTTGAAGCCGCCCGAAAGAAGGCTGAGCAGCAGACTCAACAGGACAAAAATGCGCAGCAGCAGAGCGATACCGAAGCGTCACGGCTGAAATATACCGAAGAGGCGCAGAAGGCTTACGAACGGCTGCAGACGCCGCTGGAGAAATATACCGCCCGTCAGGAAGAACTGAACAAGGCACTGAAAGACGGGAAAATCCTGCAGGCGGATTACAACACGCTGATGGCGGCGGCGAAAAAGGATTATGAAGCGACGCTGAAAAAGCCGAAACAGTCCAGCGTGAAGGTGTCTGCGGGCGATCGTCAGGAAGACAGTGCTCATGCTGCCCTGCTGACGCTTCAGGCAGAACTCCGGACGCTGGAGAAGCATGCCGGAGCAAATGAGAAAATCAGCCAGCAGCGCCGGGATTTGTGGAAGGCGGAGAGTCAGTTCGCGGTACTGGAGGAGGCGGCGCAACGTCGCCAGCTGTCTGCACAGGAGAAATCCCTGCTGGCGCATAAAGATGAGACGCTGGAGTACAAACGCCAGCTGGCTGCACTTGGCGACAAGGTTACGTATCAGGAGCGCCTGAACGCGCTGGCGCAGCAGGCGGATAAATTCGCACAGCAGCAACGGGCAAAACGGGCCGCCATTGATGCGAAAAGCCGGGGGCTGACTGACCGGCAGGCAGAACGGGAAGCCACGGAACAGCGCCTGAAGGAACAGTATGGCGATAATCCGCTGGCGCTGAATAACGTCATGTCAGAGCAGAAAAAGACCTGGGCGGCTGAAGACCAGCTTCGCGGGAACTGGATGGCAGGCCTGAAGTCCGGCTGGAGTGAGTGGGAAGAGAGCGCCACGGACAGTATGTCGCAGGTAAAAAGTGCAGCCACGCAGACCTTTGATGGTATTGCACAGAATATGGCGGCGATGCTGACCGGCAGTGAGCAGAACTGGCGCAGCTTCACCCGTTCCGTGCTGTCCATGATGACAGAAATTCTGCTTAAGCAGGCAATGGTGGGGATTGTCGGGAGTATCGGCAGCGCCATTGGCGGGGCTGTTGGTGGCGGCGCATCCGCGTCAGGCGGTACAGCCATTCAGGCCGCTGCGGCGAAATTCCATTTTGCAACCGGAGGATTTACGGGAACCGGCGGCAAATATGAGCCAGCGGGGATTGTTCACCGTGGTGAGTTTGTCTTCACGAAGGAGGCAACCAGCCGGATTGGCGTGGGGAATCTTTACCGGCTGATGCGCGGCTATGCCACCGGCGGTTATGTCGGTACACCGGGCAGCATGGCAGACAGCCGGTCGCAGGCGTCCGGGACGTTTGAGCAGAATAACCATGTGGTGATTAACAACGACGGCACGAACGGGCAGATAGGTCCGGCTGCTCTGAAGGCGGTGTATGACATGGCCCGCAAGGGTGCCCGTGATGAAATTCAGACACAGATGCGTGATGGTGGCCTGTTCTCCGGAGG
>NZ_JABMCB010000057.1 GCF_013359935.1 Paenibacillus xylanilyticus | reverse complement strand
CCAGAGCGTCATACAGCGGCTTAACAGTGCGTGACCAGGTGGGTTGGGTAAGGTTTGGGATTAGCATCGTCACAGCGCGATATGCTGCGCTTGCTGGCATCCTTGAATAGCCGACGCCTTTGCATCTTCCGCACTCTTTCTCGACAACTCTCCCCCACAGCTCTGTTTTGGCAATATCAACCGCACGGCCTGTACCATGGCAATCTCTGCATCTTGCCCCCGGCGTCGCGGCACTACGGCAATAATCCGCATAAGCGAATGTTGCGAGCACTTGCAGTACCTTTGCCTTAGTATTTCCTTCAAGCTTTGCCACACCACGGTATTTCCCCGATACCTTGTGTGCAAATTGCATCAGATAGTTGATAGCCTTTTGTTTGTCGTTCTGGCTGAGTTCGTGCTTACCGCAGAATGCAGCCATACCGAATCCGGCTTGTGATTGCGCCATCCCCATAGCAGCCATCACATCAGTACCGGAAAGAGAGTCAGAAGCCGTGGCCCGTGGTGAGTCGCTCATCATCGGGCTTTTTGGCGAATGAAATTTAGCTACGCTTTCGAGTCTCATGCGCCTTCTCCCTGTACCTGAATCAATGTTAGGTTTCCGCAGAACACTGCGCCGGTATCGATATACATTTGGTTGGCAAACTTGAGTGGTTTCACTGCTGGCGTATGACCAAAGATGAACGTGTCCGCGCCTTTGATTTCTTTCACGATCCCGTTTTGTGAGTTGCTGATTCGTTCGCGGTTCCAGATTACCTGCTGATGATCAACTGGCTTTCCAAACTCGTATTCGTCAAAGGGATAATCGGCGTGGCAGATAACATATTTTTTATCTTTGCTCACCAGTTCGATGATTAACGGAAGTTCATCTGCTTTATGGGCAAGAGCTTTAGCCAGAATTTCTTTGTCGTAATCGAGATTAAAGAACCAGCCACCGCCATTAAGCAGCCAGTGATTAACGTTTCCACGCTCTGATAAGCCATCAATCATCATTTGCTCATGGTTTCCACGTACAGCTCTGAACCAGGGGAATGTGATTAATTCCAGGCATTCAACGTTCTCTGCACCACGATCAACCAAAT
>NZ_JABMCB010000056.1 GCF_013359935.1 Paenibacillus xylanilyticus | reverse complement strand
TGGCGCTATCTGGGCATCGGGGAGGAAGAAGCCCGTGCCTTTTCCCGCGAGGTTGAAGCGGCATGGAAAGAGTTTGCCGAGGATGACTGCTGCTGCATTGACGTTGAGCGAAAACGCACGTTTACCATGATGATTCGGGAAGGTGTGGCCATGCACGCCTTTAACGGTGAACTGTTCGTTCAGGCCACCTGGGATACCAGTTCGTCGCGGCTTTTCCGGACACAGTTCCGGATGGTCAGCCCGAAGCGCATCAGCAACCCGAACAATACCGGCGACAGCCGGAACTGCCGTGCCGGTGTGCAGATTAATGACAGCGGTGCGGCGCTGGGATATTACGTCAGCGAGGACGGGTATCCTGGCTGGATGCCGCAGAAATGGACATGGATACCCCGTGAGTTACCCGGCGGGCGCGCCTCGTTCATTCACGTTTTTGAACCCGTGGAGGACGGGCAGACTCGCGGTGCAAATGTGTTTTACAGCGTGATGGAGCAGATGAAGATGCTCGACACGCTGCAGAACACGCAGCTGCAGAGCGCCATTGTGAAGGCGATGTATGCCGCCACCATTGAGAGTGAGCTGGATACGCAGTCAGCGATGGATTTTATTCTGGGCGCGAACAGTCAGGAGCAGCGGGAAAGGCTGACCGGCTGGATTGGTGAAATTGCCGCGTATTACGCCGCAGCGCCGGTCCGGCTGGGAGGCGCAAAAGTACCGCACCTGATGCCGGGTGACTCACTGAACCTGCAGACGGCTCAGGATACGGATAACGGCTACTCCGTGTTTGAGCAGTCACTGCTGCGGTATATCGCTGCCGGGCTGGGTGTCTCGTATGAGCAGCTTTCCCGGAATTACGCCCAGATGAGCTACTCCACGGCACGGGCCAGTGCGAACGAGTCGTGGGCGTACTTTATGGGGCGGCGAAAATTCGTCGCATCCCGTCAGGCGAGCCAGATGTTTCTGTGCTGGCTGGAAGAGGCCATCGTTCGCCGCGTGGTGACGTTACCTTCAAAAGCGCGCTTCAGTTTTCAGGAAGCCCGCAGTGCCTGGGGGAACTGCGACTGGATAGGCTCCGGTCGTATGGCCATCGATGGTCTGAAAGAAGTTCAGGAAGCGGTGATGCTGATAGAAGCCGGACTGAGTACCTACGAGAAAGAGTGCGCAAAACGCGGTGACGACTATCAGGAAATTTTTGCCCAGCAGGTCCGTGAAACGATGGAGCGCCGTGCAGCCGGTCTTAAACCGCCCGCCTGGGCGGCTGCAGCATTTGAATCCGGGCTGCGACAATCAACAGAGGAGGAGAAGAGTGACAGCAGAGCTGCGTAATCTCCCGCATATTGCCAGCATGGCCTTTAATGAGCCGCTGATGCTTGAACCCGCCTATGCGCGGGTTTTCTTTTGTGCGCTTGCAGGCCAGCTTGGGATCAGCAGCCTGACGGATGCGGTGTCCGGCGACAGCCTGACTGCCCAGGAGGCACTCGCGACGCTGGCATTATCCGGTGATGATGACGGACCACGACAGGCCCGCAGTTATCAGGTCATGAACGGCATCGCCGTGCTGCCGGTGTCCGGCACGCTGGTCAGCCGGACGCGGGCGCTGCAGCCGTACTCGGGGATGACCGGTTACAACGGCATTATCGCCCGTCTGCAACAGGCTGCCAGCGATCCGATGG
>NZ_JABMCB010000055.1 GCF_013359935.1 Paenibacillus xylanilyticus | reverse complement strand
TGTGGATTACATCGAATTTGAAGATAACTTTAATCCTGGCGACCAGATTATTATTGACTCCGGGAAATTCAAAATCACCCGGAATGGTCAAAACGTATCCCATCTCTACACAGGCGATTTCCTGCAGCTGAATCCAGGGACGAATTCACTCCGGTGGACTGATCCAGAAACGGCCAGGACCGTTTTATTCCGTATTACGCACCGAGACAGGTTCCTGTATTAAGGGGTGACACATGAAGTATTTACAGGTGTTTGACAAAGATTTAAAGCGGACGGGTTACCTGAACTTCGCTTATGACATAGAACGGCGGAGACGGGTCAATGGAGATTATGAGCTGTCTTTTTTTGTGCCCATGACATCGGACGACTACCGGGAGAAAATTAAGATCAAGGGCCATGTGATGGACGAGCAAGGGCAGTATTATGTGATCCAGACGCGGGAACGGGTCCGGGATGGCAAGAAGCTGACGGCTCGGATTGTGGCAACCCACGTCATGTTCAAGATGAATGAATTTAAGGTGCCCTATGATCAGTACATTGAAGAAGCTTACGGGGTGCATATCAGCCAAATGACTTCACGTTTGTCATTGATCATGAACAACAAATACACATTCAAGATTGATGACGTTTTTGACCTTCAGGATATCAAGGATTGGGGCCGGACTACAGCTCTGGAAGCTTTCAATCACATTGTTAAGTCCTACGGTG
>NZ_JABMCB010000054.1 GCF_013359935.1 Paenibacillus xylanilyticus | reverse complement strand
CTGCCGTACTCTGTGCCACCACGGACGCGTTACGCGCCACCTCTTCCACCATCAGTTCAAGACGACGCAGCACCTCCGGCCGGGCATCATCCTCCGTCATGGCACAGAGAAAATCATTCAGCGTCCCCGGTTGTGAATCTTCATACACGGTGATGGTCCCGGCGTGCGATGGTGGAAAACCGTCAACCTGCAGGATGACACTGTACTGACCGTACTCCACATCCATGCTGTAACGCCCGGCTTCATCCGGATTCTCTGAGCCCACCGTGTTCACCACCACCGTGGTGCTGTTACGTCTGGCTTTCAGCTGAATGGTGCAGTTCTGTACCGGTTTTCCTGTGCCGTCTTTCAGGACTCCTGAAATCTTTACTGCCATATTCACCCCACAAAAAAGCCCACCGGTTCCGGCGGGCTGTCATAACACTGTGTTACCTGGCTAATCAGAATTTATAACCGACCCCAACGATGAATCCGTCAGTACGCCAGTCGCCACTGCCGGAGCCTTCATAAGCAATATCAACAACGACGGACGCTGCCGGATTAATCTGTATACCTGCACTCCACGCCACTGAGGTATGCCGCATTGCACTTTCGTCCCTGGCAGTGGTCGTCTCTTTCATATACCCGGGAGTGATTTCCGTCTTACGGTAATCCATTGTACTGCCGGACCACCGACTGTGAGCCACTCCGGCCATGGCGTACGCACTGACCTGCTTACTGATTTGTAAAACCGGTCCGGCCATCACGCTCACATAACGTCCACGCAGGCTCTCATAGTGAAACGTATCCTCCCCGGTCATCACTGTGCTGCTCTTTTTCGACGCGGCGAACCCCAGGGAAGCCATCACCCCCACACTGTCCGTCAGCTCATAACGGTACTTCACGTTAATCCCTTTCAGATGACTCACACCGGTATCCCCGCCCGACAACGACGGCAATGTACCCGGTTTCACTTGAAAATAGCCCACCGTAAACGTACCATGTCCACCTTCCGCACGGGCCGGAGTGACTGTCACCGCAAGTGCGGCAAAGACAGCAACGGCAATACACACATTACGCATCGTTCACCTCTCACTGTTTTATAATAAAACGCCCGTTCCCGGACGAACCTCTGTAACACACTCAGACCACGCTGATGCCCAGCGCCTGTTTCTTAATCACCATAACCTGCACATCGCTGGCAAACGTATACGGCGGAATATCTGCCGAATGCCGTGTGGACGTAAGCGTGAACGTCAGGATCACGTTTCCCCGACCCGCTGGCATGTCAACAATACGGGAGAACACCTGTACCGCCTCGTTCGCCGCGCCATCATAAATCACCGCACCGTTCATCAGTACTTTCAGATAACACATCGAATACGTTGTCCTGCCGCTGACAGTACGCTTACTTCCGCGAAACGTCAGCGGAAGCACCACTATCTGGCGATCAAAAGGATGGTCATCGGTCACGGTGACAGTACGGGTACCTGACGGCCAGTCCACACTGCTTTCACGCTGGCGCGGAAAAGCCGCGCTCGCCGCCTTTACAATGTCCCCGACGATTTTTTCCGCCCTCAGCGTACCGTTTATCGTACAGTTTTCAGCTATCGTCACATTACTGAGCGTCCCGGAGTTCGCATTCACACTGCCACTGATATCCGCATTTTTAGCGGTCAGCTTTCCGT
>NZ_JABMCB010000053.1 GCF_013359935.1 Paenibacillus xylanilyticus | reverse complement strand
TTGGATAAGCCCTCGACCGATTAGTACTGGTCAGCTCCATGCATTGCTGCACTTCCACCCCCAGCCTATCTACCTCGTCGTCTTCAAGGGGTCTTACATACTGGGAAATCTCATCTTGAGGGGGGCTTCACGCTTAGATGCTTTCAGCGCTTATCCCGTCCGTACATAGCTACCCAGCGGTGCTCCTGGCGGAACAACTGGTACACCAGCGGTACGTCCATCCCGGTCCTCTCGTACTAAGGACAGCTCCTCTCAAATTTCCTACGCCCACGACAGATAGGGACCGAACTGTCTCACGACGTTCTGAACCCAGCTCGCGTACCGCTTTAATGGGCGAACAGCCCAACCCTTGGGACCTACTTCAGCCCCAGGATGCGATGAGCCGACATCGAGGTGCCAAACCTCCCCGTCGATGTGGACTCTTGGGGGAGATAAGCCTGTTATCCCCAGGGTAGCTTTTATCCGTTGAGCGATGGCCCTTCCATGCGGTACCACCGGATCACTAAGCCCGACTTTCGTCCCTGCTCGACTTGTAGGTCTCGCAGTCAAGCTCCCTTATGCCTTTGCACTCTTCGAATGATTTCCAACCATTCTGAGGGAACCTTTGGGCGCCTCCGTTACTCTTTAGGAGGCGACCGCCCCAGTCAAACTGCCCACCTGACACTGTCCCCGCACCGGTTTACGGTACCAGGTTAGAACCTAGATACGATCAGGGTGGTATCCCAACGGTGCCTCCACACAAGCTGGCGCTCATGCTTCAAAGGCTCCCACCTATCCTGTACAGATCGTACCCAAATTCAATATCAAGCTGCAGTAAAGCTCCATGGGGTCTTTCCGTCTTGTCGCGGGTAACCTGCATCTTCACAGGTATTAAAATTTCACCGGATCTCTCGTTGAGACAGCGCCCAAGTCGTTACGCCATTCGTGCGGGTCAGAATTTACCTGACAAGGAATTTCGCTACCTTAGGACCGTTATAGTTACGGCCGCCGTTTACTGGGGCTTCGGTTCACAGCTTCGGGATTACTCCCTAACCGCTCCCCTTAACCTTCCAGCACCGGGCAGGCGTCAGCCCGTATACTTCGCCTTACGGCTTCGCACAGACCTGTGTTTTTGCTAAACAGTCGCTTGGGCCTTTTCACTGCGGCCCCCTCGTGCTATTCACACTACCGGGGCACCCCTTCTCCCGAAGTTACGGGGTCATTTTGCCGAGTTCCTTAACGAGAGTTCTTCCGCGCGCCTTAGAATTCTCTTCTCGCCTACCTGTGTCGGTTTGCGGTACGGGCACCATCACCTGGCTAGAGGCTTTTCTTGGCAGTGTGAGATCATGACCTTCGCTACTGTAATTTTCACTCCCCATCACAGCTCAGCCTTA
>NZ_JABMCB010000052.1 GCF_013359935.1 Paenibacillus xylanilyticus | reverse complement strand
TTACAGCTCCCCGAGGCAGTTTCGTTGTTCGCCACGTCCTTCATCGGCTCCTAGCGCCTAGGCATCCTCCGTGTGCTCTTAGTAGCTTAACCAATTGCTCATGCGAGCAAATGCAATCTACCGTTTTATTGAAACTTGTTTACACAAGTTCAGCTAAAAGGAATGTTCTAATTCGCAATTTTCGTTTCGATATCTAGTTTTCAAAGAACAAGCTCCATGCAAAAGCAAGCTGTTTTGAGAGTTT
>NZ_JABMCB010000051.1 GCF_013359935.1 Paenibacillus xylanilyticus | reverse complement strand
TTAGCGGCGGACGGGTGAGTAACACGTAGGCAACCTGCCCTCAAGCTTGGGACAACTACCGGAAACGGTAGCTAATACCGAATACTTGCTTCCTTCGCCTGAAGGGAGCTGGAAAGACGGAGCAATCTGTCACTTGAGGATGGGCCTGCGGCGCATTAGCTAGTTGGTGAGGTAACGGCTCACCAAGGCGACGATGCGTAGCCGACCTGAGAGGGTGATCGGCCACACTGGGA
>NZ_JABMCB010000050.1 GCF_013359935.1 Paenibacillus xylanilyticus | reverse complement strand
CGCAAGGAGCCAGCCGCCGAAGGTGGGATAGATGATTGGGGTGAAGTCGTAACAAGGTAGCCGTATCGGAAGGTGCGGCTGGATCACCTCCTTTCTATGGAGAATCGTTTCCCGAGTGGAAACATTCAAATAAGCAGGTTCACTGAACCTGCGCAACTCACTCGTTGCTCAGTTTTGAGAGCTCAAACTCTCAAAACAGCTTGCTTTTGCATGGAGCTTGTTCTTTGAAAACTAGATATCGAAACGAAAATTGCGAAT
>NZ_JABMCB010000049.1 GCF_013359935.1 Paenibacillus xylanilyticus | reverse complement strand
GGAACTGGAAAAGACAATGCCAAAGCTGACAAAGGAGACAAGAGCGCTTCCGGTGGCTCTGGAAATTAGAGCCGATGAAGAAAACGGGCAAAGAACTATTACCGGGGCGATCAAGTACGATACAGACTCGAATGAAATGCGAGACTGGTACGGTGATACGTTTGTTGAACAAATTGCTTCAGGCGCATTCGCGGAAAGCATTAAAACGCGCGGCGTGGTTGGGCTCTGGAGTCATGATACTTCTCAGGTTCTTGGGAATACAAAATCAGGGACATTGAGGCTGGTGGAGGGAACATCTGACTTACGATTTGAACTGGATATACCAGATACCACAGTCGGAAATGACGCCTGGGCATTGATTCAGCGTGGAGATGTGGACGGGGTATCCTTTGGTATGAAGGTTACCAAGGATAAATGGTCCAGTGAAAAGCGGGATGATGGGACGAAGGTTTACAAGCGAAGTATTTTGAATGCGGAGCTGTTCGAAATCAGCCCGGTTGCTTTCCCGGCATATCCGAGCAATGAAGTCACGGCAAGATCATTGGAAGACTTTAAGGCTGAAGAGGCTCGCGCGGGATTGAGTGCTGAAAAAGAAAAAATTCTGATGGAACTGGACCTGATCTAAAGGCCAGTTTTTTTGTTTGACCAAATAATTCATGAGGTGATCCATTTGAGAAAAGAACTTCGCGCGCTTTTAGATGCGATTGAACAAAAGAAACAAGAAGTCCGTACCATGGTTTCTGAGGATAAGACAACAGAAGCGAATAACCAAATGGCTGAATTACGGAAAATGCAAGAGAAAGCCAACGTTTTGAGAGAGCTGGAGGAAGACGAAACGCGCGAGTACGGCAATAACGGCGGGCAGCCTCTGGGTGGATTCCTTGATTTAAGCTCCCGAGAAGATGCGGAGCTAGAAAAAGAATATCGCGGTGTATTCATGAAGGGTGTAAGACGCCGGGATGTCAATTCAGAAGAACGAAGCATTATTACGGAGTACGAACGAAGAGCGGTAATGCATGAGGGTGGAGTATCTGGTCAGACAACGGGCGATGCATCGTTGATCATTCCGCAGGACATCCAAACGCGAATCAATACGGTTTCCCGTCAATTTACAGATCTGAGCCAATTTATCACGGTGGAGGATGTCGCTACACTTTCCGGCTCCCGAGTCATTGAAAAAGATGCTGAATTCGTACCATTTCCATTGATTGAGGAATATGGAGTGATTCCTGAGTCTGACGCACCGCAGTTCATTCCGTTGAAATACGCGGTCACAAAACGCGGCGGTATTCTACCTTTGACGAATGAACTGCTGGCGGATTCGGACCAAAACATTATCAGTTACATTTCTACATGGATTGGTAAAAAGGCTGTAGCCACACGGAATTCATTGATTTTGGCAGAACTGAACAAGCTGGCCAAAAAGCCTCTTGCGGACATGGATGCGATTAAACGCGTAATTAACATCGGACTTGATCCGGCAATCAGTGAACGCAGCATTATCCTGACCAATCAGCATGGTTTTGCTTGGATGGATGAACAGAAAGACGCTAACGGCCGTTACCTGTTGGTAGACGACATCACACAACCAGGTAAAAAGCTGTTCAAAGGTCGTCAGGTTGTCGTGGCATCAAACAGAATGCTTCCAGGGGATGCAACAGCCGGCACAGCTCCGTTTATTGTCGGTGATTTAAAACAACTCTTGGTACTGTACTCTCGCAAGTTTTATGAGCTTGCAAGCACCAAAGAAGGCGGCAGCGCCTTTACTCGTGACACAACAGACCTGAGAGCTATCATGCGTCAGGACATTAAAACATGGGACGCAGGCGCAGCGGTGTTTGGTCAGCTTGACGTTTCGGCAATCGTTTAAGGCGG
>NZ_JABMCB010000048.1 GCF_013359935.1 Paenibacillus xylanilyticus | reverse complement strand
GAAGTAGGACATTTTCATGTCAGGCCACTTCTTTCCGGAGCGGGGTTTTGCTATCACGTTGTGAACTTCTGAAGCGGTGATGACGCCGAGCCGTAATTTGTGCCACGCATCATCCCCCTGTTCGACAGCTCTCACATCGATCCCGGTACGCTGCAGGATAATGTCCGGTGTCATGCTGCCACCTTCTGCTCTGCGGCTTTCTGTTTCAGGAATCCAAGAGCTTTTACTGCTTCGGCCTGTGTCAGTTCTGACGATGCACGAATGTCGCGGCGAAATATCTGGGAACAGAGCGGCAATAAGTCGTCATCCCATGTTTTATCCAGGGCGATCAGCAGAGTGTTAATCTCCTGCATGGTTTCATCGTTAACCGGAGTGATGTCGCGTTCCGGCTGACGTTCTGCAGTGTATGCAGTATTTTCGACAATGCGCTCGGCTTCATCCTTGTCATAGATACCAGCAAATCCGAAGGCCAGACGGGCACACTGAATCATGGCTTTATGACGTAACATCCGTTTGGGATGCGACTGCCACGGCCCCGTGATTTCTCTGCCTTCGCGAGTTTTGAATGGTTCGCGGCGGCATTCATCCATCCATTCGGTAACGCAGATCGGATGATTACGGTCCTTGCGGTAAATCCGGCATGTACAGGATTCATTGTCCTGCTCAAAGTCCATGCCATCAAACTGCTGGTTTTCATTGATGATGCGGGACCAGCCATCAACGCCCACCACCGGAACGATGCCATTCTGCTTATCAGGAAAGGCGTAAATTTCTTTCGTCCACGGATTAAGGCCGTACTGGTTGGCAACGATCAGTAATGCGATGAACTGCGCATCGCTGGCATCACCTTTAAATGCCGTCTGGCGAAGAGTGGTGATCAG
>NZ_JABMCB010000047.1 GCF_013359935.1 Paenibacillus xylanilyticus | reverse complement strand
TCCCAGTGTGGCCGATCACCCTCTCAGGTCGGCTACGCATCGTCGCCTTGGTGAGCCGTTACCTCACCAACTAGCTAATGCGCCGCAGGCCCATCCTCAAGTGACAGATTGCTCCGTCTTTCCAGCTTCCTTCAGGCGAAGAAAGCAAGTATTCGGTATTAGCTACCGTTTCCGGTAGTTGTCCCAAGCTTGAGGGCAGGTTGCCTACGTGTTACTCACCCGTCCGCCGCTAACCATCAGAGAAGCAAGCTTCTCTTCAAGTCCGCTCGACTTGCATGTATTA
>NZ_JABMCB010000046.1 GCF_013359935.1 Paenibacillus xylanilyticus | reverse complement strand
TCTCGGAGGGAACGGGCTTTTAATTACAGGGCTTTTACCTTCTTTGGCGGGCCTTTCCAGACCTCTTCGTTTAACCGGTTCCTTTGTAACTCCATGTGAGACGTCCCACAACCCCAGAGAGCAAGCTCTCTGGTTTGGGCTGTTCCGCGTTCGCTCGCCGCTACTGACGGAATCACTATTGTTTTCTCTTCCTCAAGGTACTTAGATGTTTCAGTTCCCCTGGTATGCCTCTACACAACCTATGTATTCAGTTGTGAGTAACTGGAAATTACCCCAGCTGGGTT
>NZ_JABMCB010000045.1 GCF_013359935.1 Paenibacillus xylanilyticus | reverse complement strand
GTGTTAAGTGGGAAAGGATGTAGAGTTGCACAGACAACCAGGATGTTGGCTTAGAAGCAGCCACCATTGAAAGAGTGCGTAATAGCTCACTGGTCGAGTGACTCTGCGCCGAAAATGTAACGGGGCTAAACACACCACCGAAGCTATGGCTTGATACTATGTATCAGGGGTAGGGGAGCGTTGTATAAGGGTTGAAGGTGTACCGTAAGGAGCGCTGGACATTATACAAGTGAGAATGCCGGTATGAGTAACGAAAAGATCAGTGAGAATCTGATCCGCCGAAAGCCTAAGGGTTCCTGAGG
>NZ_JABMCB010000044.1 GCF_013359935.1 Paenibacillus xylanilyticus | reverse complement strand
TCTCGGTGCATGCCACTGTTGCCAATGACCTGCCTAGGAATTGGTTAGCAAGTTACTACCGGATTTTGTAAAAACAGCCCTCCTCATATAAAAAGTATTCGTTCACTTCCGATAAGCGTCGTAATTTTCTATCTTTCATCATATTCTAGATCCCTCTGAAAAAATCTTCCGAGTTTGCTAGGCACTGATACATAACTCTTTTCCAATAATTGGGGAAGTCATTCAAATCTATAATAGGTTTCAGATTTGCTTCAATAAATTCTGACTGTAGCTGCTGAAACGTTGCGGTTGAACTATATTTCCTTATAACTTTTACGAAAGAGTTTCTTTGAGTAATCACTTCACTCAAGTGCTTCCCTGCCTCCAAACGATACCTGTTAGCAATATTTAATAGCTTGAAATGATGAAGAGCTCTGTGTTTGTCTTCCTGCCTCCAGTTCGCCGGGCATTCAACATAAAAAC
>NZ_JABMCB010000043.1 GCF_013359935.1 Paenibacillus xylanilyticus | reverse complement strand
TATCGATGGGCAACTCATGCAATTATTGTGAGCAATACACACGCGCTTCCAGCGGAGTATAAATGCCTAAAGTAATAAAACCGAGCAATCCATTTACGAATGTTTGCTGGGTTTCTGTTTTAACAACATTTTCTGCGCCGCCACAAATTTTGGCTGCATCGACAGTTTTCTTCTGCCCAATTCCAGAAACGAAGAAATGATGGGTGATGGTTTCCTTTGGTGCTACTGCTGCCGGTTTGTTTTGAACAGTAAACGTCTGTTGAGCACATCCTGTAATAAGCAGGGCCAGCGCAGTAGCGAGTAGCATTTTTTTCATGGTGTTATTCCCGATGCTTTTTGAAGTTCGCAGAATCGTATGTGTAGAAAATTAAACAAACCCTAAACAATGAGTTGAAATTTCATATTGTTAATATTTATTAATGTATGTCAGGTGCGATGAATCGTCATTGTATTCCCGGATTAACTATGTCCACAGCCCTGACGGGGAACTTCTCTGCGGGAGTGTCCGGGAATAATTAAAACGATGCACACAGGGTTTAGCGCGTACACGTATTGCATTATGCCAACGCCCCGGTGCTGACACGGAAGAAACCGGACGTTATGATTTAGCGTGGAAAGATTTGTGTAGTGT
>NZ_JABMCB010000042.1 GCF_013359935.1 Paenibacillus xylanilyticus | reverse complement strand
TGTAGAGGCATACCAGGGGAACTGAAACATCTAAGTACCTTGAGGAAGAGAAAACAATAGTGATTCCGTCAGTAGCGGCGAGCGAACGCGGAGAAGCCCAAACCAGAGAGCTTGCTCTCTGGGGTTGTGGGACGTCTCACATGGAGTTACAAAGGAACCGGTTAAACGAAGAGGTCTGGAAAGGCCCGCCAAAGAAGGTAAAAGCCCTGTAATT
>NZ_JABMCB010000041.1 GCF_013359935.1 Paenibacillus xylanilyticus | reverse complement strand
TTCCCGTTAGAATTCCTGTAAAACGAATAATTTGTAGTTTGAATAAAAACGAGCGCCTCGGTACGATGGGGTTACGCACGAGGTCATTGCCTCAAAAAGCCCATCAGGAGGTCGCTCTACTATGAAGTTTAAGGCACAAGACAAGCAAAATCAACTCATTGAAAACATTACCGTTCAACACCTGGTCATCGGTGTAGACATCGCTCAGGAAACCCATGTTGCCCGGGCTGTCAGCTTCCGAGGAATTGCTTTAGGTGCTCCGCTCGAGTTCGGCAACCATCGCGAGGGGTTCAAGTTGTTCCA
>NZ_JABMCB010000040.1 GCF_013359935.1 Paenibacillus xylanilyticus | reverse complement strand
CGTCCCACAACCCCAGAGAGCAAGCTCTCTGGTTTGGGCTGTTCCGCGTTCGCTCGCCGCTACTGACGGAATCACTATTGTTTTCTCTTCCTCAAGGTACTTAGATGTTTCAGTTCCCCTGGTATGCCTCTACACAACCTGTGTATTCAGTTGTGAGTAACTGGAAATTACCCCAGCTGGGTTTCCCCATTCGGACATCCCCGGATCAAAGCTTGCTTACAGCTCCCCGAGGCAGTTTCGTTGTTCGCCACGTCCTTCATCAGCTCCTAGCGCCTAGGCATCCTCCGTGTGCTCTTAGTAGCTTAACCAGTTGCTCCGGTTTCGACTGCTCACTTCCCTTGTTTTGCT
>NZ_JABMCB010000039.1 GCF_013359935.1 Paenibacillus xylanilyticus | reverse complement strand
GGGTGACCAAGGACCTCAAGGTACTCAAGGACCTCAGGGTGACCAAGGACCTCAAGGTACTCAAGGACCTCAGGGCGACCAAGGACCACACGGTACTCAAGGCCCACAGGGTGACCAGGGACCACAAGGTACTCAAGGACGTCAGGTCGACCCAGGACCTCAAGGAACCCAAGGACCTCAAGGTGACCAAGGACCTCTAGGTACTCAAGGACCTCAGGGTGACCAAGGAACTCAAGGTACTCAAGGACCTAAGGGCGACCAAGGACCTCAAGGTACTCAAGGACCTCAGGGCGACCAAGGACCTCAAGGTACTCGAGGACCTCAGGGCGACCAAGGACCTCAAGGTACTCAAGAACTTCAGTGCGACCAAGCACCTCAGGGCACACGATGACCACAGGGCTACCATCGACGGCAAGGTACTCGAGGATTACAGGTTCGCCAAT
>NZ_JABMCB010000038.1 GCF_013359935.1 Paenibacillus xylanilyticus | reverse complement strand
TGTATTCTAAGCGGACCATTTCAGGAGGGGAGGACGTGACAGGGTTTAACCTTGTCGCGTTCAATGCTCCAGAATTATCCGGTGATACGGAATACTCGCTGGATTACGCTGTGGAAATGACGCTATCAGCAGAGTTTTCCGGCCAGGCCAGTTTTCAAGGTGATTACATTCGGGAATATGTACTGGAAGCCCTGCCGATGTCGGGTGAGGCTCAGTTTGTTGGGGATTTTGTTCGTGAGCTGCGAATCAGTTCCACGCTATCCGGTGAGGCGCGTATTGATGCAGCAGCGTCCAAGTATCATGTGGATTACATCGAATTTGAAGATAACTTTAATCCTGGCGACCAGATTATTATTGACTCCGGGAAATTCAAAATCACCCGGAATGGTCAAAACGTATCCCATCTCTACACAGGCGATTTCCTGCAGCTGAATCCAGGGAC
>NZ_JABMCB010000037.1 GCF_013359935.1 Paenibacillus xylanilyticus | reverse complement strand
GTTGGAGGTCAATGGGTTCAGGATGCAGGTGAGTACCTGCATATGATGTCTGACGCTGGCATTCGCATCAAAGGAGAGTGAGATCGGTTTTGTAAAAGATAACGCTTGTGAAAATGCTGAATTTCGCGTCGTCTTCACAGCGATGCCAGAGTCTGTAGTGTCAGATGATGACCGTACTCAAACATCGGGTTGAGTATTATCTTACTGTTTCTTTACATAAACATTGCTGATACCGTTTAGCTGAAACGACATACATTGCAAGGAGTTTATAAATGAGTATCAATGAGTTAGAGTCTGAGCAAAAAGATTGGGCGTTATCAATGTTGTGCAGATCCGGTGTCTTGTCTCCATGCAGACATCACGAAGGTGTTTATGTAGATGAAGGTATAGATATAGAGTCGGCATACAAATATTCCATGAAGGTTTATAAGTCTAATGAAGACAAATCCCCATTCTGCAATGTGCGAGAAATGACTGATACCGTGCAAAATTATTATCACGAGTACGGTGGAAACGATACTTGCCCTCTCTGTACAAAACATATAGATGATTAAACCCAATATTACATAACAATCCTCGCACTCGCGGGGATTTATTTTATCTGAACTCGCTACGGCGGGTTTTGTTTTATGGAGATGATAAATGCACTTCCGAGTCACAGGAGAATGGAATGGAGAGCCATTCAACAGAGTTATCGAAGCGGAGAACATCAACGACTGCTACGACCACTGGATGATATGGGCGCAGATAGCACATGCAGACGTAACCAATATTCGAATTGAAGAACTGAAAGAACACCAAGCCGCCTGATGGCGGTTTTTTCTTGCGTGTAATTGCGGAGACTTTGCGATGTACTTGACACTTCAGGAGTGGAACGCACGCCAGCGACGTCCAAGAAGCCTTGAAACAGTTCGTCGATGGGTTCGGGAATGCAGAATAGTCCCACCTCCGGTTAAGGATGGAAGAGCGTATCTGTTCCACGAATCAGCGGTAAAGGTTGACTTAAATCGACCAGTAACAGGTGGCCTTTTGAAGAGGATCAGAAATGGGAAGAAGGCGAAGTCATGAGCGCCGGGATTTACCCCCTAACCTTTATATAAGAAACAATGGATATTACTGCTACAGGGACCCAAGGACGGGTAAAGAGTTTGGATTAGGCAGAGACAGGCGAATCGCAATCACTGAAGC
>NZ_JABMCB010000036.1 GCF_013359935.1 Paenibacillus xylanilyticus | reverse complement strand
CACTATTTATTAAACTTGTTTACACAAGTTCAGCTAGGATGATTGTTGATCGGTCACTTGAACCGAACAAGCATTCATCCCTAAAAGGAATGTTCTAATTCGCAATTTTCGTTTCGATATCTAGTTTTCAAAGAACAAGCTCCATGCAAAAGCAAGCTGTTTTGAGAGTTTGAGCTCTCAAAACTGAGCAACGAGTGAGTAAGTTTTGCTCTTCATTTCAT
>NZ_JABMCB010000035.1 GCF_013359935.1 Paenibacillus xylanilyticus | reverse complement strand
TCGCTTGGCAACGTCCTACTCTCCCAGGACCCTTCGGTCCAAGTACCATCGGCGCTAGAGGGCTTAACGGTCGTGTTCGGGATGGGTACGTGTGGAACCCCTCCGCTATCGCCACCAAACGAGCATTTGTGAAACAAATGCATTCAGAGATTATTCCCTGAAAACTAGATCCGAAACGAATTTGCGATTAAAACCTGCAACTTGGATAAGCCCTCGACCGATTAGTACTGGTCAGCTCCATGCATTGCTGCACTTCCACCCCCAGCCTATCTACCTCGTCGTCTTCAAGGGGTCTTACATACTGGGAAATCTCATCTTGAGGGGGGCTTCACGCTTAGATG
>NZ_JABMCB010000034.1 GCF_013359935.1 Paenibacillus xylanilyticus | reverse complement strand
TCGTCCACTGATATGCCACCCCTTTCCGTTATCCGCTTACCGATCATTTTTCATCCGATATGTGCCTGTTTTATATACGCGAGTTTCCATACAGTATATTCGACGTTACAAATACGCCGACCGGCGGCAGCGAAGTTGAAGGCGGTTGCGGTGGGATATAGCCGCTATACCCCGCCAAGCTTATATCAGTTGTCGCTACCCAGGTTCCATATTCGCCCGCCTGTAAAGAAGAGGGTAGCATCCGCAGACGTCCGGTGAGAACCAAATGCCGAAGTTGAATCTTGACATCGTCATAGATGGTTAATTGGCTGGAGTAGGCGGCGTAGGGGGAATGAAACATGATCTGCTGCGTGCTTTCATTCCAACTTCCTTCAATCGGAATCGGCGTTCCGCGAAATTGGATGGTGCCTTGAATTTGCTGGTCCTGCAAAACACGCATCACTAGTTTGCCCCACACAACCGGTCTTCCGGCGACAGATGCATGAACTCCCCATATGGAAAAGGGAGGTAAACTCTTTGTACTTGTTTGAGCCGCAACGGACATGATTCATCACTCCTCAAAGTTAGATCACGTCATTATATGCGTCCTCGGAAAAAATGCCAGTCACTGGGCAAGAATTCTTTGCAGATAACCGAACCTGATCAAGTAAAAGAAGATGGACTTTCTCTTATACTGGTTGTTTCTTAATGCAGACAGGTTTCGAACAAAATTGTTTCAACCCATCCCAGTTGCCCCAGATGCAATTTTTACATCGATTTGGTTGTCTTGGGGCAGAGGTAGTCCAGTTTTTAATGCTTGTACTGA
>NZ_JABMCB010000033.1 GCF_013359935.1 Paenibacillus xylanilyticus | reverse complement strand
TACCTGCCCGTCGCTTTTGCTCCATTAGCCAGAGCAAATATGCTGACGTCCTGCCACCGGAGAAACTAACGACATTTATCATGCAGCCCTGTCTCCCCATCTCGCTTTCCACTCCAGAGCCAGTCTCGCTTCGTCTGACCACTTAACGCCACGCTCTGTACCGAATGCCTGTATAAGCTCTAATAGCTCCGCAAATTCGCCTACACGCATCCTGCTGGTTGACTGGCCTATTACCACAAAGCCATTCCCGGCAAGGTTAGGAACAACATCCTGCTGCTTTAATGCTGCGGTAAACACACACTTCCAGCTTTCTGCATCCAGCCAGCGACCATGCCATTCAACCTGACGAGAGACGTCACCTAAGCAGGCCCATAGCTTCCTGTTTTGGTCTAAGCTGCGGTTGCGTTCCTGAATGGTTACTACGATTGGTTTGGTTGGGTCTGGAAGGATTTGCTGTACTGCGTGAATAGCGTTTTGCTGATGTGCTGGAGATCGAATTTCAAAGGTTAGTTTTTTCATGACTTCCCTCTCCCCCAAATAAAAAGGCCTGCGATTACCAGCAGGCCTGTTATTAGCTCAGTAATGTAGATGGTCATCTTTTAACTCCATATACCGCCAATACCCGTTTCATCGCGGCACTCTGGCGACACTCCTTAAAAACCAGGTTCGTGCTCATCTTTCCTTCCCGTTCTTCCCTGGTAGCAAACCGGTAATACACCGTTCGCCAGACCTTACCTTCGATAACCAGAAGACCTGCCCGTGCCATTTTAGCCGCGGCCTGATTTATGCTGGTTACTGTTGCGCCTGTTAGCGCGGCAACGTCCGGCGCACAGAAGCTATTATGCGTCCCCAGGTAATGAATAATTGCCTCTTTGCCCGTCATACACTTGCTCCTTTCAGTCCGAACTTAGCTTTGATTTCTGCGATCTTCGCCAGAGCCTGTGCACGATTTAGAGG
>NZ_JABMCB010000032.1 GCF_013359935.1 Paenibacillus xylanilyticus | reverse complement strand
TTACAGCTCCCCGAGGCAGTTTCGTTGTTCGCCACGTCCTTCATCGGCTCCTAGCGCCTAGGCATCCTCCGTGTGCTCTTAGTAGCTTAACCAATTGCTCATGCGAGCAAATGCAATCTACCGTTTTATTGAAACTTGTTTTGACACAAGTTCAGCTAAAAGGAATGTTCTAATTCGCAATTTTCGTTTCGATATCTAGTTTTCAAAGAACAAGCTCCATGCAAAAGCAAGCTGTTTTGAGAGTTTGAGCTCTCAAAACCGAGCAACGAGTGAGTAAGTTTTGCTCTTCATTTCATCCACACCTAAAGTGATGGACCGAAATGAATCGCTGTCGCAGGTTCAAAGAACCTGCTTATTTGAATGTTTCCGCTACGGGAAACGATTCTCCATAGAAAGGAGGTGATCCAGCCGCACCTTCCGATACGGCTACCTTGTTACGACTTCACCCCAATCATCTATCCCACCTTCGGCGGCTGGCTCCTTG
>NZ_JABMCB010000031.1 GCF_013359935.1 Paenibacillus xylanilyticus | reverse complement strand
TTATCAGCCAGCAGAGAATTAAGGAAAACAGACAGGTTTATTGAGCGCTTATCTTTCCCTTTATTTTTGCTGCGGTAAGTCGCATAAAAACCATTCTTCATAATTCAATCCATTTACTATGTTATGTTCTGAGGGGAGTGAAAATTCCCCTAATTCGATGAAGATTCTTGCTCAATTGTTATCAGCTATGCGCCGACCAGAACACCTTGCCGATCAGCCAAACGTCTCTTCAGGCCACTGACTAGCGATAACTTTCCCCACAACGGAACAACTCTCATTGCATGGGATCATTGGGTACTGTGGGTTTAGTGGTTGTAAAAACACCTGACCGCTATCCCTGATCAGTTTCTTGAAGGTAAACTCATCACCCCCAAGTCTGGCTATGCAGAAATCACCTGGCTCAACAGCCTGCTCAGGGTCAACGAGAATTAACATTCCGTCAGGAAAGCTTGGCTTGGAGCCTGTTGGTGCGGTCATGGAATTACCTTCAACCTCAAGCCAGAATGCAGAATCACTGGCTTTTTTGGTTGTGCTTACCCATCTCTCCGCATCACCTTTGGTAAAGGTTCTAAGCTTAGGTGAGAACATCCCTGCCTGAACATGAGAAAAAACAGGGTACTCATACTCACTTCTAAGTGACGGCTGCATACTAACCGCTTCATACATCTCGTAGATTTCTCTGGCGATTGAAGGGCTAAATTCTTCAACGCTAACTTTGAGAATTTTTGTAAGCAATGCGGCGTTATAAGCATTTAATGCATTGATGCCATTAAATAAAGCACCAACGCCTGACTGCCCCATCCCCATCTTGTCTGCGACAGATTCCTGGGATAAGCCAAGTTCATTTTTCTTTTTTTCATAAATTGCTTTAAGGCGACGTGCGTCCTCAAGCTGCTCTTGTGTTAATGGTTTCTTTTTTGTGCTCATACGTTAAATCTATCACCGCAAGGGATAAATATCTAACACCGTGCGTGTTGACTATTTTACCTCTGGCGGTGATAATGGTTGCATGTACTAAGGAGGTTGTATGGAACAACGCATAACCCTG
>NZ_JABMCB010000030.1 GCF_013359935.1 Paenibacillus xylanilyticus | reverse complement strand
GCGCCACAAACATCGGCGTTTCATTCCCGTTTGCCGGGTCAATAAATGCGATACGATTGGCGGCAACCAGAAACTGGCTCAGTTTGCCTTCCTCCGTGTCCTCCATGCTGAGGCCAATACCCGCGACATAATGTTTGCCGTCTTTGGTCTGCTCAATTTTGACAGCCCACATGGCATTCCACTTATCACTGGCATCCTTCCACTCTTTCGAAAACTCCTCCAGTCTGCTGGCGTTATCCTCCGTCAGCTCGACTTTTTCCAGCAGCTCCTTGCCGAGATGGGATTCGGTTATCTTGCCTTTGAAAAAATCCAGGTAACCTTCCGCATCATCGCTCGCCCGACCGACGGCCTCCACGAATGCCGATTTGCCAACGGTGTTCACACTGCGGATATAAAAGTAATAATCATGGCCCGGTTTGATATTGATACTGGCGGCTATCCAGTACAGCGCCGTACCAAGATAACGCGTGCTGGTTTCAACCTGTCTGATATCCGCAATCTGCTTTTCCGAGAACCAGAACTCAAACTGTACCGTCGGGTCATAAACGGCAAGATGCGGCGTGGCGGTTATCTGAAAATAGCCCGGCGTCAGCTCAATCCTCGACGGTGCTGCCGGTGCGGCAATCCGGAACGATACCGACGCCGGATCGCCCTGCTGCCCCCACGCATTTACCGCCCGGACTGTCAGCCTGTAGTTCCCCAGCGCCAGTTGCGTGAAGCGGTATGTGGTTTCCGTCGTCCGGGCCGTGCTGACCAGCCGCTCACTGCCGTCGTCCGCTGTTACGGTCAGACGGAGCAGGAAACTCACGCCCTTCACCACCTTCGGTGTGTCCCATCGCGCCAGCACCTGATATTCCCCGCTGTCTGCAGTGACTTCTGCGGTCAGGTGCTGCACCGCTGGCGGCGTGACACCATTCACCGTGCCACTC
>NZ_JABMCB010000029.1 GCF_013359935.1 Paenibacillus xylanilyticus | reverse complement strand
CTTCCTCAGGAACCCTTAGGCTTTCGGCGGATCAGATTCTCACTGATCTTTTCGTTACTCATACCGGCATTCTCACTTGTATAATGTCCAGCGCTCCTTACGGTACACCTTCAACCCTTATACAACGCTCCCCTACCCCTGATGCAAGCATCAAGCCATAGCTTCGGTGGTGTGTTTAGCCCCGTTACATTTTCGGCGCAGAGTCACTCGACCAGTGAGCTATTACGCACTCTTTCAATGGTGGCTGCTTCTAAGCCAACATCCTGGTTGTCTGTGCAACTCCACATCCTTT
>NZ_JABMCB010000028.1 GCF_013359935.1 Paenibacillus xylanilyticus | reverse complement strand
GAAAACTAGATATCGAAACGAAAATTGCGAATTAGAACATTCCTTTTAGGGATGAATGCTTGTTCGGTTCAAGTGACCGATCAACAATCATCCTAGCTGAACTTGTGTAAACAAGTTTAATAAATAGTGAAAACTGTATTGCGATGGTATCGAATGGGAGCGACTTTTGGCTTTGCGTAAGCAAAACAAGGGAAGTGAGCAGTCGAAACCGGAGCAACTGGTTAAGCTACTAAGAGCACACGGAGGATGCCTAGGCGCTAGGAGCCGATGAAGGACGTGGCGAACAACGAAACTGCCTCGGGGAGCTGTAAGCAAGCTT
>NZ_JABMCB010000027.1 GCF_013359935.1 Paenibacillus xylanilyticus | reverse complement strand
TGATCATGAACAACAAATACACATTCAAGATTGATGACGTTTTTGACCTTCAGGATATCAAGGATTGGGGCCGGACTACAGCTCTGGAAGCTTTCAATCACATTGTTAAGTCCTACGGTGTAGAGGTAAAGGCGGATAACTTTACGATCCATTTGCGTAAGCGTGTGGGCGAAAACGTGGGCAAGCAATACCGGATAGGCAAGGATATCATCCAGGATCAATTCAAGGACGAAGGTTCAAACCTGGTCACCCGGATGTTCAGCCAAATGAAAGACGGCAGGACGTTTATAGGGATGTCCACGGACTATCTGACAGCCGAGGAATTGAGTCTGTTGCAAAGCGTACCGGGAGCCATTCAAAACGGGAAACTGGCCGTCAACTATCTGATATCGCCTTACGCACAATACTGGTCCAACACAACCAACGTTTTCTATGATGGGGAAATGGTTGACCAGAATATAGAGGACCCAGAAAAGCTGCTGAAGGCTACCCGGGAGGAATTGCGAAAGAAGGAGATCCCGGAAATTGAAATCTCTATCAATGCAGCTGATATCCATAAGATAGACCGGATCGAGTCACCGCCTGATATGGGTGATATCGTATACGCCTATGACCCAGAAATGGAAATGAAAAATATCGAAATGCGGGTTATGGAAATGACGGAGTATCCATTTTCGATGGACAAACATACTCAGGTGGTGCTGGCAAACTTCAAAATCCAGAGTTATGACGATATCATTGCGGATCTGGAACGATCCAAGCGAATCGTTAATGACTTGTTCTCGGGCGG
>NZ_JABMCB010000026.1 GCF_013359935.1 Paenibacillus xylanilyticus | reverse complement strand
TTGCTCAGTTTTGAGAGCTCAAACTCTCAAAACAGCTTGCTTTTGCATGGAGCTTGTTCTTTGAAAACTAGATATCGAAACGAAAATTGCGAATTAGAACATTCCTTTTAGCTGAACTTGTGTTAAACAAGTTTCAATAAATAGTGAAAACTGTATTGCGACGGTATCGAATGGGAACGACTTTTGGCTTTGCGCAAGCAAAACAAGGGAAGTGACCAGTCGAAACCGGAGCAACTGGTTAAGCTACTAAGAGCACACGGAGGATGCCTAGGCGCTAGGAGCCGATGAAGGACGTGGCGAACAACGAAACTGCCTCGGGGAGCTGTAAGCAAGCTTTGATCCGGGGATGTCCGAATG
>NZ_JABMCB010000025.1 GCF_013359935.1 Paenibacillus xylanilyticus | reverse complement strand
TACTGGAATGTTTTAAAAGGCAGGTGGGCAAAGTTAAGGATTAATTATCAGGAGTAATTATGCGGAACAGAATCATGCCTGGTGTTTACATAGTAATAATTCCTTACGTTATCGTAAGCATTTGCTATCTCCTTTTCCGCCACTACATTCCTGGTGTTTCTTTTTCAGCTCATAGAGATGGTCTTGGGGCGACATTGTCATCATATGCAGGAACCATGATTGCAATCCTGATTGCTGCCTTGACGTTTCTAATCGGAAGCAGAACGCGCCGACTGGCCAAGATTAGAGAGTATGGGTATATGACATCGGTAGTTATTGTCTATGCCCTTAGTTTTGTTGAGCTTGGAGCTTTGTTTTTCTGCGGGTTATTGCTTCTTTCCAGCATAAGCGGCTACATGATACCCACTATCGCCATCGGCATTGCCTCTGCATCGTTCATTCATATATGCATCCTTGTTTTCCAACTATATAATTTGACCAGAGAACAAGAATAACCCGGCCTCAGCGCCGGGTTTTCTTTGCCTCACGATCGCCCCCAAAACACATAACCAATTGTATTTATTGAAAAATAAATAGATACAACTCACTAAACATAGCAATTCAGATCTCTCACCTACCAAACAATGCCCCCC
>NZ_JABMCB010000024.1 GCF_013359935.1 Paenibacillus xylanilyticus | reverse complement strand
GAACAGTACGACGAAAAGCCGCAGGTACAGCAGGTAGCGCAGATCATCAACGGTGTGTTCAGCCAGTTACTGGCAACTTTCCCGGCGAGCCTGGCTAACCGTGACCAGAACGAAGTGAACGAAATCCGTCGCCAGTGGGTTCTGGCTTTTCGGGAAAACGGGATCACCACGATGGAACAGGTTAACGCAGGAATGCGCGTAGCCCGTCGGCAGAATCGACCATTTCTGCCATCACCCGGGCAGTTTGTTGCATGGTGCCGGGAAGAAGCATCCGTTACCGCCGGACTGCCAAACGTCAGCGAGCTGGTTGATATGGTTTACGAGTATTGCCGGAAGCGAGGCCTGTATCCGGATGCGGAGTCTTATCCGTGGAAATCAAACGCGCACTACTGGCTGGTTACCAACCTGTATCAGAACATGCGGGCCAATGCGCTTACTGATGCGGAATTACGCCGTAAGGCCGCAGATGAGCTTGTCCATATG
>NZ_JABMCB010000023.1 GCF_013359935.1 Paenibacillus xylanilyticus | reverse complement strand
CCTTTATTCCCGCATGCCTATTTTTACGTCTTTTCGCCACCGGCTCCGCCCACATCCTCTTCTTCGTACTAACTATAGGATGAAATCCTGCGAATTCATGAGCCTGAGTGAGAAAACTGAATCATTTCGAGGGAGCTTAATAAATATTACTATTCATGACATAGTCATTACGTCACTTATCGACAATTGCTCCTAGTACGGCTGCTTTCACATATTTTTGCTCCTGCAGTGCCTTCAGACTGTCAGCCGTCCCTGTTACTACGACGCCTAATATTCGCACGTCACTTGTATCTGGTTTCTCCTTGTCTCTACGCAAATAATCGTAAATGCGCTCAAACTCATGTTGGTATTTTCCATTGGTTTTTATCCCGTCTTCCAAT
>NZ_JABMCB010000022.1 GCF_013359935.1 Paenibacillus xylanilyticus | reverse complement strand
TAAGTCGGGACCTAAGGCGAGGCCGAAAGGCGTAGTCGAAGGACAACAGGTCGAAATTCCTGTACCACCGTAAGCCGTTATGAGCAATGGGGGGACGCAGTAGGGTAGTGACGCAGACTGATGGATGTCTGTCCAAGCAGTAAGGCTGATGTGTAGGCAAATCCGCACATCGTAAGGCTGAGCTGTGATGGGGAGTGAAAATTACAGTAGCGAAGGTCATGATCTCACACTGCCAAGAAAAGCCTCTAGCCAGGTGATGGTGCCCGTACCG
>NZ_JABMCB010000021.1 GCF_013359935.1 Paenibacillus xylanilyticus | reverse complement strand
CAAGGAGCCAGCCGCCGAAGGTGGGATAGATGATTGGGGTGAAGTCGTAACAAGGTAGCCGTATCGGAAGGTGCGGCTGGATCACCTCCTTTCTATGGAGAATCGTTTCCCGTAGCGGAAACATTCAAATAAGCAGGTTCTCTGAACCTGCGACAGCGATTCATTTCGGTCCATCACTTCATGTGTGGATGAAGTGAAGAGCAGCAACATTGTTACTTATCCATTTGTTCAGTTTTGATGGAATTTGAGGGGCCATAGCTCAGCTGGGAGAGCGCCTGCCTTGCAAGCAGGAGGTCAGCGGTTCGATCCCGCTTGGCTCCACCAAAGAATTTCGTCTATTTAGCTTGTTCTTTGAAAACTAGATATCGAAACGAAAATTGCGAATTAGAACATTCCTTTTAGGGATGAATGCTTGCTCGGTTCAAGTGACCGATCAACAATCATCCTAGCTGAACTTGTATCAAAACAAGTTTAATAAATAGTGAAAACTGTATTGCGATGGTATCGAATGGGAGCGACTTTTGGCTTTGCGCAAGCAAAACAAGGGAAGTGAGCAGTCGAAACCGGAGCAACTGGTTAAGCTACTAAGAGCACACGGAGGATGCCTAGGCGCTAGGAGCCGATGAAGGACGTGGCGAACAACGAAACTGCCTCGGGGAGCTGTAAGCAAGCTT
>NZ_JABMCB010000020.1 GCF_013359935.1 Paenibacillus xylanilyticus | reverse complement strand
GTTCTGATTATTGGAAATCTTCTTTGCCCTCCAGTGTGAGGGCGATTTTTTATCTGTGAGGATATGAACAGATGTCAAACATCAAAAAATACATCATTGATTACGACTGGAAAGCATCAATAGAAATTGAAATCGACCATGACGTAATGACAGAGGAAAAACTTCACCAGATTAATAATTTCTGGTCAGACTCTGAATACCGACTCAATAAACACGGCTCTGTATTAAATGCTGTATTAATCATGCTGGCGCAACATGCTCTGCTTATAGCAATTTCAAGCGACTTAAATGCATATGGTGTTGTGTGTGAGTTCGACTGGAATGATGGAAATGGTCAGGAAGGATGGCCTCCAATGGATGGTAGCGAAGGAATAAGAATTACCGATATCGATACATCAGGAATATTTGATTCAGATGATATGACTATCAAGGCCGCCTGAGTGCGGTTTTACCGCATACCAATAACGCTTCACTCGAGGCGTTTTTCGTTATGTATAAATAAGGAGCACACCATGCAATATGCCATTGCAGGGTGGCCTGTTGCTGGCTGCCCTTCCGAATCTTTACTTGAACGAATCACCCGTAAATTACGTGACGGATGGAAACGCCTTATCGACATACTTAATC
>NZ_JABMCB010000019.1 GCF_013359935.1 Paenibacillus xylanilyticus | reverse complement strand
TCGCCACGTCCTTCATCGGCTCCTAGCGCCTAGGCATCCTCCGTGTGCTCTTAGTAGCTTAACCAGTTGCTCCGGTTTCGACTGCTCACTTCTCTTGTTTTGCTTACGCAAAGCCAAAAGTCGCTCCCATTCGATACCATCGCAATACAGTTTTCACTATTTATTAAACTTGTTTTGACACAAGTTCAGCTAAAAGGAATGTTCTAATTCGCAATTTTCGTTTCGATATCTAGTTTTCAAAGAACAAGCTCCATGCAAAAGCAAGCTGTTTTGAGAGTTTGAGCTCTCAAAACTGAGCAACGAGTGAGTTGCGCAGGT
>NZ_JABMCB010000018.1 GCF_013359935.1 Paenibacillus xylanilyticus | reverse complement strand
GTCGGCGTATTTGTAACGTCGAATATACTGTATGGAAACTCGCGTATATAAAACAGGCACATATCGGATGAAAAATGATCGGTAAGCGGATAACGGAAAGGGGTGGCATATCAGTGGACGAAAATCAGATTCATCATGCAATCGAACAAGCCTATCAATTGATTGTTGAAGCACACCGCAACATGACTGACATTTGGCGCACTCACGTACTGTTTACGCGGCAATGGTGGTTTGGAGTAGGTTTATCGATATGCCCCTGGCTATTTTGGATCGGATTTCGGGATAAGAGAGCTACGGGACAGTTTCTCCTATCCGGGTTTATGATGATTATCGTGTCGTCGTGGCTGGACCAGCTTGGGATTGCCATGGGACTT
>NZ_JABMCB010000017.1 GCF_013359935.1 Paenibacillus xylanilyticus | reverse complement strand
TTTTAATCTCGTCAGATTCAAAATGAGCTAATCGCTCTTTTCAATACTTTATTGGAGAGTTTGATCCTGGCTCAGGACGAACGCTGGCGGCATGCCTAATACATGCAAGTCGAGCGGACTTGAAGAGAAGCTTGCTTCTCTGATGGTTAGCGGCGGACGGGTGAGTAACACGTAGGCAACCTGCCCTCAAGCTTGGGACAACTACCGGAAACGGTAGCTAATACCGAATACTTGCTT
>NZ_JABMCB010000016.1 GCF_013359935.1 Paenibacillus xylanilyticus | reverse complement strand
GTACGGGCACCATCACCTGGCTAGAGGCTTTTCTTGGCAGTGTGAGATCATGACCTTCGCTACTGTAATTTTCACTCCCCATCACAGCTCAGCCTTACGATGTGCGGATTTGCCTACACATCAGCCTCACTGCTTGGACAGGCATCCATCAGCCTGCGTCACTACCCTACTGCGTCCCCCCATTGCTCATAACGGCTTACGGTGGTACAGGAATTTCGACCTGTTGTCCTTCGACTACGCCTTTCGGCCTCGCCTTAGGTCCCGACTTACCCTGAGCGGACGAGCCTTCCTC
>NZ_JABMCB010000015.1 GCF_013359935.1 Paenibacillus xylanilyticus | reverse complement strand
TAAGTCGGGACCTAAGGCGAGGCCGAAAGGCGTAGTCGAAGGACAACAGGTCGAAATTCCTGTACCACCGTAAGCCGTTATGAGCAATGGGGGGACGCAGTAGGGTAGTGACGCGGACTGATGGATGTCCGTCCAAGCAGTAAGGCTGATGTGTAGGCAAATCCGCACATCGTAAGGCTGAGCTGTGATGGGGAGTGAAAATTACAGTAGCGAAGGTCATGATCTCACACTGCCAAGAAAAGCCTCTAGCCAGGTGATGGTGCCCGTACCG
>NZ_JABMCB010000014.1 GCF_013359935.1 Paenibacillus xylanilyticus | reverse complement strand
TTTCATTCTTGCGTAGCAATATGCCATCTCTTCAGCTATCTCAGCATTGGTGACCTTGTTCAGAGGCGCTGAGAGATGGCCTTTTTCTGATAGATAATGTTCTGTTAAAATATCTCCGGCCTCATCTTTTGCCCGCAGGCTAATGTCTGAAAATTGAGGTGACGGGTTAAAAATAATATCCTTGGCAACCTTTTTTATATCCCTTTTAAATTTTGGCTTAATGACTATATCCAATGAGTCAAAAAGCTCCCCTTCAATATCTGTTGCCCCTAAGACCTTTAATATATCGCCAAATACAGGTAGCTTGGCTTCTACCTTCACCGTTGTTCGGCCGATGAAATGCATATGCATAACATCGTCTTTGGTGGTTCCCCTCATCAGTGGCTCTATCTGAACGCGCTCTCCACTGCTTAATGACATTCCTTTCCCGATTAAAAAATCTGTCAGATCGGATGTGGTCGGCCCGAAAACAGTTCTGGCAAAACCAATGGTGTCGCCTTCAACAAACAAAAAAGATGGGAATCCCAATGATTCGTCATC
>NZ_JABMCB010000206.1 GCF_013359935.1 Paenibacillus xylanilyticus | reverse complement strand
CGCCTCCAATTTCAATTCCAAGGAGTACCGCCGGAAAGTTTGTCCTTTTTTAGCCATAAAAAAATCCCCTTCGTTTGGCAAGATTAAGTCCATCTTAACAGATGTCTTTTTTCTCTTGTCTACTAAAAGGGGATAATACCACGAAGGGCGACTTTCTTTTTTCAATCTCGTTCTATTTATTCTCTTGGGATATTTGTTGATGTTCTGTTTAGAGCCCTCATGAGAGATCAGAACAATCCATTCATGTCCCGGCAGGTCAATTGGAGGTATGCTCAACCTTTTGATCAAACAAAGATACCAGTTCAATACCGTCTGCCGAGATACGTACCAGTCCCTTGTCGGACAAACGAAGTTCAGGAATGACAACCAGAGCAAGCAGGGAAAGAGTCATAAATGCATTATTCAGCGTACAGCCTGCCGATTGCAGCGCATCGCTGATGGCAGCAGATTGCACGGCGACCTCTTCAAATGATTCTGTGGACATCAAGCCCGCGATCCGAAGCGGAAACTCGGTTGCTTTATCACCTGTAATCACAGCGACTCCACCTTGCATGCGAATCACCCGGTTACCGGCCTCAGCCATTAGTGCATCATCATTACCGATAATCAGAAGGTTGTGACTATCATGCGCAACGGTCATCGCTATCGCTGCCGGACGCGTAAAGCCAATACCGCCCACAAGGGCAACCGCCTTGTTCTCGGTTTGTTTGTGACGTTCCAGCACAGCGATTTTGCAGATATCTCCTGTCGTGGAGACAACGACTTTACCATTCTGTACCGCAACAGGAACATGCTTCTCCTTCGTATCTACATGGTTCTCCGTCACATGAATGATTTTGGCCCCAATGGCCCCCTCCATAATTGGCGCAGCTAGTTCCATATCCTTGGGCTGAATGTTGGCTTCCAGTTTCACCGTATTCAGCGCCTCTTCCGGATAGGTGAAGCTGTCCCAGACGGCAGTCATCTTCCCCTTCTCCGCAACGACATGCCCTGCAGCAATGGTCATGCCTACACGCACATCTGCAAGTCGGCCATCGAGCAAAATAATGTCGGCTATATTTCCCGGAATGACCGCACCAATATCACGTGCCACACCGAAACGTTCAGCTGTGTTAATCGTTGCCATTTGGAAAGCTGTCACCGGTTTGACGCCCTGTGAAATGGCCAGACGGACAACAAAGTCCATATGTCCTTCTTTGAGTAGCGATTCGGAGCTTCGATCATCGGTCACCAGCATCATCCGGCGGGTATCCAGCCCCAGCTCTGTACAGGCTTTAATGGTTTCCGCAACGTCATGCCAAGCCGAGCCCTGACGCATTTTGGCATACATGCCGAGCCGCAGACGCTCCACTACATCTTCCTTGGTTACACATTCATGATCTCCGGTGACACCACTTGCCGCATAAGCAGGTAAACGCCAGTCGTCTGCAGCCCAGGTAAAATGGCCGTCTGCCACCTTGCCGGCTCGCAGTGTGGCCTGGATTTCTCCGATCATCGTTTCATCGCCGTATACGACACCCGGGAAGTTCATAACTTCTCCAAGTCCAATCATGTCCGGCCCCCAGGAGAGGGCTTCAGCCACTTCCTCTGGTCCTATGTAAGCCCCTGTCGTTTCCAGTCCAGGATGTGTGGAAGGAACGCAGGAAGCCACCTGCATATAGGCAGCCATCGGTGTGGTCCGCGCTTCGTCCAGCATCAGTCGCAGACCTTTAAGTCCGAGTACGTTGGAAATCTCATGTGGGTCAAAAAAACCACCTGTTGTACCCGAAGGCAGTACTGCTCTCGCAAACTCTGTCACCTTCATCTGGGTGCTTTCGATATGACAGTGTCCATCCAGCAGTCCCGGAGCAATGTACTTGCCTTCCGCTTCGATGATCCGTGTATGTTCTCCAATCGTGTGGCTTACATCCTTGCCAACATAGGCAATCCGTGCACCCTGTACTGCAACAGACATATCAGGCAAAATTTCTCCCGAGATGACGTTAACCAGCGTCCCGCCCCGAATGACCAACGTCGCCTTCAAATCCCCACGTGCTGTTGCCACCAGATCTGGTACGCAATCTGCCATTAATGGCCGTTCAAAAGATGGTTTGTTCATGCCGCTGCCTCCTTCATTCAATAAACGATCCCAAAAAAATATATTGTTACGATTATATGAGTACACACTGCTTGTGTAAAGAAAATTTACACCAATTGTATCTACACACAAATTGATGCTCAAAATTTATCCATTGAACCTAACCCAACCAAACAGGTGTCAGGAATGGTTATCCAGTGCTCTCATACGGTTCATTCAAGTCCAAACTATTCACATATAGAAAGACCCCCGTCCAAGGGAACGGAGGTCTTCTCCTATACAAGTATCACCCTGTTAATCCGCTTGAGCCGCAGAGACATTGCCCATGGCATATAGTTCTTGTGGCTGTGTTGTAATAAACGGACTTGGTTCTCCGAGGCTGTACACGTGCAGTAAATGCATCGCTCGCGTACACGCCGTATAGAACAGCTTGCGTTCGTGCTCCTGCGCATATTGTCCGGCAGAACCATCATAGATCAGTACCGCATCAAACTCTACGCCTTTTGCAAGATAGGCCGGTATGACGTGCACACCCCGCTCGAAGGCAAGCGTTGTTTTTTTGATCAGCTTTGGTGCTGCAGGCAGAACCTGACTGAGCGCTTCATGCACTTCCTTGCTCTCTTCTGCTGTTTTACAGATGACTGCAACCGATTCATACCCTTCCTTAATCAGGTGACTCAGATCCGCTGTAATCCTATTCATATGCTCCTGAACATCAGATGTCACAATAACACTTGGCTTTTCGCCGCTGCGGTTGAATGGAATGATTTCTTCCCCACCAGGGACCATTCCCCGCGTGAATTCCACAATTTCCTGCGTCGAACGATAGCTCCGCGTGAGTTCAATCACTTCGGTATTTTCCGGTCCATACAGATTCGTCAGCGGTCCAGTACCACTGAGCACCGAAGAATGGGCATAGATCGCCTGATTAAAATCACCCAAAGCGGTTATTTTTGCCCGTGGAAACAGTCTCTTCATGAAGGCCAGTTGAAATGCGGAATAATCCTGCGCCTCATCAATGATCACATGACGAATATTCGAGTTGATATGGAATCCAAGCAGCAGCTCCCGCAAATACAAATAAGGTGTAATATCCTCATAAGCGAGTTCCTGCACTTTCATTCGGCGAAGGGTCATGCGGCAGATTTCTTCCCAGTGGGCAGGCAGTGCCTCATCTTCCAAAAGACGAATCACCTGTGCCTGGTCTTGGAACAAATGCGCGTATAACTGACGAATATCGACGAATCGCAGGGACTTGATCCATTTGCGCAAAGGCTTCAGCCGATCACTGACCACCATCCGGGCCAGGATCTCCCTTTCCTGCTGAAAATCATTAAACGTATCCGACTTCCCTTTTTGTTTGCGCTTCAGGCGCTGGTAGGCTCGCTGCAGGTCTTCCGGTTCCATCAGATCCAACTGCTGATCTACCCAAGGGGCCTCCAATTCACTTTTGCCAAAGGCGGACAATTCTTTCAGCATCCAGTCCCGCAGCATCTCCAGTCGATTCACCAGCTTGACAGACGACCCGAAACTGTAGAATTTCTCAGCCATGGCCTCTGCTGTTACAACCGCTTGCCCCTGAAAGCGTACCGGTTTGAACTTCATGCCTTCCGACATCAAGCTATCCTTGAATCGCGTAATCACTTTGAGGAACGACTCGGATGATTTGAAGCGAATACCTGACATGCGTGCGGTGTATCCTGGATCTTCCGTATTGGAAAGAACATATTCAAGCTGAATGAATGGATCTTCCAACTGGTATTCGCGGCCAAGACGACGTTCCAGGTATTCCTGGAACGTCGTTTGCAGCATGTTTTCCTCCCCAAGCTCAGGCAGAACAGTGGATACGTAACTGTTGAACATCGGGTTTGGTGAAAAGAGCACCATCTGATCTGCCTGCAAATGCTCGCGGTACTTGTATAAAAGATAGGCTACCCGTTGAAGTGCAGCTGATGTTTTGCCACTGCCGGCCGCGCCCTGCACAATCAGCATACGGGTACGATCATTGCGAATGATTCGGTTCTGCTCTTTCTGAATCGTCGCCACGATGCTTTTCATTTGGGCATCCGATGTCCGGCTCAGCACCGCCTGTAGCAGCTCATCCCCAATTGTAACCCCGGTATCAAACATAAATCGGATGCGTCCGTCCCGAATGACAAACTGCCGTTTCATTTCGATATCGCCGCTGATTTCACCGCTCGGTGTATGATAAGTTATCGGACCTGGTGCACCATCGTAATACAAATTGGATATCGGTGCCCGCCAGTCGTAGACAAGAAAGGATTCTTCCTTCTCATCCAGCAGGGAGGCAATTCCCAGATAAATGCGCTCCGCTTGCGGATAACCGTCTTCCTTAAAATCTATGCGTCCAAAATAGGGCGAGTGATGCAATCGTTTCATCTTGTCGAGAGCCGCTGCTGTATTTAAATGACTGCGTTCACGATCGGACAGGACCTGCGATTGCTGCCGCATGCTGGTGGATGTTTCCCCCACGTCATCCGCTTCACTGAAGTTCATGGTGACCTCGTCCCAGAAGTCTTTTCTCATCTCCACAACTTCATCCCGGAAGGAACCCACCTCTTCTTCCAACTCGGTTATTTTCCGCTCGATCTGATCGGTTACTGCATTGACCCGCTGCTGCTCCTCACTCCATTGCTGGTCTGTACTCATATGTTAATACGCCCCTCTTTCCCCGGATTGTGTCCTCAAAAGCCCATTTGACAAGCCCGAAAAGGCTATGGTATAATTAATTAGAAAGTAAACATTTTAATTTTATGTTAATTAGTTCTAATTTTCTGAAAACCATTTTTTATTGTACCAGTGACAGCGTCCCGATGCAAGCGGAGGCGTTTTTTGTTGTTTCTAATTTAAATATTGCTGTAATCCACCAAACAGACCTCTTTATTATTACCCTCCAACTAGATGAATATAGGTATAGTTGGTTTTTCTACTGACGCAATTCTGCAATCGTCTCTTTCCACCGAGTTATGGATGCCTTCTCGTCTTTTAATTGAAATGTGATTCCTGTCGTAATATCTGCATACGGAGCGCGATCCACACGCATGCTTACCACGCGTGCCTCATACCGATCTCTTGGATGAACGGATTCCTTTAACTGGGGAAGTACACCAATCTCCAAGCGTACATACAACAACCTATACTCATGTACGGCAATCAAGGTAGCCTTGCCTGTTCTGTTCATATTCATACTAGTCTGCGTCCCTGGCCATAGAGCGAGTCTGAGCTTATCCGGACTGATGGCAATGATCTCACCCATGCTAATCATGGCCTGATGCGGCCATCCATCTTCTGACACGGTCAATAGCTGCATTGCATCATGCTGTTTCCCCTCCAATTGATTACCACTCAGCCATTCAACAAGTTCTAGATCAAGCTGCTTTACATTCATATCATTCTACCTCGGTTCATTAAAATGGTCATTATTCGTTATGTATACAAAACAACCCGGACACAGTTGTCCGGGCTGCACGTTGTTATTCTATTGTATATGATGGAGAAGCCTGCATGCAATTGGCGTTACGGCCATTTGAGCCAATTCAGAATTTTATCCTGTGACTCATGGTCTTCACTTGAACTATGCACATGTTCGGCAAGCCTGTTGAGTCGTTCCAATTGATAGCCGTAATCATAAATCGCTGCAGCAACAATCGACAGTCTCAGCATACCTTCCTGATCGACATCAAACTGGGATATGGCCTGTTCCATGAATCGATCATTATCCAATATAAACTGCGCCGCTTCTTCCCCGTTCGGCTTCAATTTGTCTTCAAACTTGAGCAGTGCATGCTCATGGAATTTAATGACCAGTTCCAGATGCGTATCGAAAAATTGGTCCATTTCCGGTGTCCGCTGTGCCTGGAAATAATGTCGTTCCACGGAATCAAGAACATCATACCCTTTTTGCAGACTCAGCAGCATTTGTTTATATACGACCATCTGCCGGGTCTCGCTGAATTTGGAACGCTTCATCTTCTTCTGTTCTTCTTCGAACAGATTGTATTTATCCGACAGCGATTTAATGGAACCCCCCAGATTGCCCTTCTCATCCCTGAAAACAACTTCCTTGATTTCATCCGAGATGGACGTGCGTAACAGCAGCGACATGCTGTTGAACACATTCTGGATCTGCTTCACGAACTGTACCTTGGGCTTGGGCGGAAACACCGTGATATTGATAAGAAACGCAGATACAATACCGACAAGTGTCAGCAGAAACCGATTTAATGCAAAGTGCCAGTCACCTGAAGCTTCCATAATGGAAACAACCGTGACGAGGGTCAGCCCAACCGTCTCACCCATGTTCAATTTAAGACAAATCATGATAACAAGTACGATAATCAATCCAACAGCGATCGGCTCATTGGACAGTACCATCCCGCCCAACAGGGCGACAATAGCTCCAAGGGTAGTCGTTTGCAGCTGATCCAGGAAGTATTTCCATGAGCGATAAATAGATGGCTGCATCGCAAAGATGGCAGCTATGGCAGCCGGTACCGGTGACTGCGGATTCAAAAACATGCTCAGGTACAGAGCAAGCGTTACCGCAATCCCTGTCTTAAGCACGCGTGCTCCAAACGACACGGTAACCCCTCCTTACCTGTACTTTCAATTCGGTATAACTTATTAATAATCATTATTACCCCGTATTTCTTTTTTTGTTAAATTATTTTGAACCAATATTCCACTTTTTCATCCATTAACGATAACAGCAGCCCCTTTGTATGTTCCACAGCCATGTAACTTCATCATAAATTTTATCAGAACGACTTATTTTACCACGGACGCTCAGTGGTTTCCATGTGATTCCTCATAATGTCCGGTTCACACGAGTACATCACCTGTTTTCTCGCAAAAGAAAAAAAGCAAACCATTGGAATGTGATATTCACCACGCCAAAAGTTTGCTCATTTATGTTGGTCATGTTTCAAAATAATCCAGCCTAACGATCTGTTCCTTCCCACTCCCGTTTGAACTGTTCCACGAATTCCACCATAAACGCATGGCGCTGCTCGGCCAGTTCTCTGCCATAGGAAGTGTTCATGAGATCCTTGAGCTTAAACAGCTTCTCATAAAAATGATTAATTGTGGTGCTCCGTCCATTCCGATATTCCTCCCGGGTCATCTGTTCCCGTGGCGGAAGAGCCGGGTCATACATTTCACGTCCTCGCGCCCCCGCAAAAGCAAACGTGCGTGCGATACCTATGGCACCAAGCGCATCCAGTCTGTCTGCATCCTGAACGACTTGCGCTTCCAGCGAAGATACGGCCGGACGCTGTCCTCCTGCATAGGAGATCGTGCTGATGATGTTGACGACAGCTTCACGGGTGCCTGGCTCAAGCTGCTGCTGATCCAGCCACCCGTTCAGCTTCTCCATCCCGGCTTCCAGACTTTCGTTCAGCTTCTCATCCGGCACATCATGAAGCAGTGCAGCGAGCTCACAGACAAAAGGATCTGCTCCCATTCGATGGGCAAGCTCAACAGCAAGTGCAGTCACCCGTTCGATATGCGGCCAGTCGTGTCCGTCTGTATGCTTTGATACATCTCCCTGTACAAAGGCTCGGGCGGCACGAAGGACAGCCTCTCCAACAGATGTACCATCTATTTGTTCAAGAGTTCCAGATGCTTTCGTTGTTCGATTGGAGTTGTCGTCCACGATTACACTTCCCCGCTTTCCCTGGCCTGTTCACGCGGGACACGCCGAGCTACACCTGTTCTCACCGCTGCTTCAACCACACGCTTACGGATCGATTTGACCACTTTATCATTGAATACACTCGGAATAATATAATAGCGCGTGCGTTCCTCATCCGAGACGGCAGAAGCAATCGCCTTGGCCGCAGCCAGTTTCATCTCTTCATTAATTTCAGTCGCACGGCAATCCAGAACAGCTCTGAAGATCCCTGGGAAACAGAGCACGTTATTGATCTGATTCGGATAATCCGAACGGCCGGTAGCCATGACAGCCACGATGTCCTCTACCACGGCAGGCATAATTTCGGGTACCGGATTAGCCATGGCGAAGACAATTGGATCGGCGGCCATGGACTGTACATCTTCCCGGGTTAACAGATTACCACGCGATAAACCGATAAATACATCCGCTCCGCGAATGACATCCCGCAGTGAACCTGACTCCAGTTCCGGATTGGTACGAGCGGCATAGTCGCTCCATACCTCATTTTCATAGGTCTGTGTCCGTACAAGCGCTCCCTCGCGGTCAACACCAATCAACCGACTGGCTCCGGCCGAGAGGAGAATGTTGCTGCAAGCCACCCCGGCTGCTCCAATACCGCAGACGACTATTTTCACATCCGTAATGGATTTGCCAACAAGTTTAAGTGCATTGATCAGACCCGCATATAAAACAACAGCCGTACCATGCTGGTCATCATGGAACACCGGAATATCCAGCTCCTCATTCAGGCGGCGTTCGATTTCAAAGCAGCGCGGAGATGAAATATCCTCCAGGTTGATGCCGCCAAAGGCTGGTGATATCGCTTTCACCGTACGAATGATCTCTTCGGTATCCTGTGTATCCAGACAGATGGGGAACGCATCCACACCTGCAAACTGTTTAAACAGCATCGCTTTTCCTTCCATCACTGGCATGGCTGCTCGAGGCCCAATGTTCCCCAGTCCAAGCACTGCACTGCCATCGGATACGACGGCTACTGTGTTCCGCTTGATGGTTAGCGAAAATGCCTTTCCGGGCTCATCCGCAATCGCTGAACATACCCGAGCCACATCTGGTGTATACACACGTGACAGATCTTCCCGGTTATGAATCGGCGTTTTGGGAGTGACTTCGATTTTGCCGCCAAGGTGCAGCAGGAACGTACGGTCAGATACGTTAACAATGGATACCCCTCTAAGCTGGCGTACCGCTTCTACAATTTTGCTGTTATCCTGTGCATCCGTTACCGCAACCGTCAAGTCGCGCACACTCACATCCTGATTGGTCGAAATCACGTCGATGGCAATGATGTCTCCCCCAGCTTCCGAGATGGCCGAAGCCACTTCGCCGAACTTGATATCTTTCGTTGTCATTTCCAGCCGAATAATAATGCTGTTGCCGTCCAGATTTCTCTGATTCATTCCAATTCCTCCCAGACTGAAAGTCTTGAGTTGCACGTTACCTGTTTCTCTTCGCTGCACATGCACTCTTTTCCTTTATCTTGTCCAGAAAAAGTGACAATCGTTACGATACTCTGCACAAAAAAGGCCACCCCACCCGTCAGGTCATGACGTTTAGGATAGCCTTTATCATCTCTGTTATTTTCGATCAGCGGTTCTTCTCAAGACACGGATGTCATAAGGCTGCAAATCCAAATGGGCATTTATTTCATCGCCATGAAGCAAATCCGTGTAAGACTGGTTGTCCAGCTCCACTTGCTTGGTCTCCGGGGTGTAGTTCTGAACAAACACATAATCCGATGTACCATCTGTACGCAGATGCACAGTAACTCCTGCAGGCAGTTTGGTTTCCAGCGCACGTTCAATCCCAAGGTCCGCAATGAGCTGGCCGTAGAAATCGTCATAAAACGGTGCTGTAAAACGTGTTGCGATATAATACGCTTTGCCCGCTCCCAATCGGTTAACGGTTAACGCAGGTCGTCCGGCATAGAAGTCGGAACGATAGGTTGCCAGGGCTTCCGCACCTTCCAGATGGATCAGGTCACATAATTCGATGGCATCGTACTCAGCTTGAAGTTTCAACTCATTCCCACTTACAGGGATTGCCCCGTTTTGGTCCCGATCGTGCAACCCGTCGATTTCTTCAGACCAGATCCCAAGCGTTTTGCGCAGTGGACCAGGGAAGCCTCCAAGGAAGCATAGATCATTCTCATTGACAATGCCTGACCAATAGGTAGCTACAAATGTACCGCCGTTCTCGACAAATCGTTCAATCCGTTCGCCTACACCCTCCCGCACAAGATAGAGCATCGGTGCGATCAGCAATTTATATTTGGAGAGATCGGCATCCATGTCGATGACGTCCACAGGTACTCCTTTTTTCCAAAACGCATCATAATGCCATTCCACGGTTTGCTCATATTTCACACCGATGTTGCGTGGACCCTGTGAATCCTTCACCGCCCAGCGGTTCTCCCAGTCGAAGATAATAGCCACTTCTGCCGGAACAGATGTGCCAACCACAGCTTCCATTCCTTCGAGAGCTGTACCCACGTCCGTCACATCCTTGAACACACGGGTGTGTTCATGTCCAACATGATCCACTACAGCGCCGTGCAGCTTCTCACTGGAGCCCCTGCTCTTTCTCCATTGGAAGTACTGCACACTGTCCGAGCCATGCGCTACCGCTTGAAGCGAAGATAACAGATGCATGCCTGGACGTTTCAGCTTGCTGGTCTCCTGCCAGTTCGTGGAGCTTGGCGTGCTCTCCATCAACAGGAACGGCTGCCCGCCTTTGATCGAACGGACAATATCATGCATCATCGCTATTCTGGAAGCCAGTTTGTCTTCTTCATCTGCATCATGCCAAGTCGGGTAACTATCCCAGGACAGGAAATCCAGAATATCGGCAAACTTCCAATAGTTCAACCCTTCATAAAATTCCATCAGGTTTGTTGTCACCGGCAGATCAGGATTTTTGGCCTTGAGCGGCTTGGTTTCATGCACGATAAAATCAGCGGTCTGATCCGTAACGAACCGGCGCCAGTCCAGATTCATTGCATGCACTTGTGTTTCTCCGTGCGGTGCAGGAGACTCTACCTGACTCCAGTCTGTTACCGTATGGCTCCAGAACGTGGTCCACCATGCATGATTCAACTCATCGAGTGTGCCATATTTATTTTTTACCCAGCCGCGAAAAGCGTCCTGACAATAGTCACAGTGGCAATCTCCGCCGAATTCGTTGGAAATATGCCAGCCAATCACCGCAGGATGCTGCGAATAACGTTCTGCAAGTTTCGTATTGATCGCTGTAACCTTTTCCCGATACACAGGAGAAGTATAACAATGGTTATGACGGAACCCATGCAGGTTGCGCACCCGATTGGCCCCTACACGCAGTACTTCCGGATACTTGGCCGACATCCAGGCAGGTCTTGCGCCGCTTGGCGTAGCGAGAAATGCGTATATGCCATTCGCAGCAAACCTATCCAAGACACGATCCAGCCATTCAAAGGTATATACACCTTCCTCCGGTTCTAGCGATACCCACGAAAAGATGCCGATGGACATTACATTGCACTTGGCAAGTTTCATCAAGCGGATATCTTCTTCCAGCACTTCAGGATATTTGAGCCATTGCTCCGGGTTATAATCTGCACCATGCAGCATGCGTTGCACCTTCGTACTTACGGGTGGATATTTATATGTCATGTTTGCATCTCCTCTGCCTATTGCATTTTGTAGCACTCTATTTGATCAATGCTGAACCCTTCAGCGTACCCGTTTCGGTTTCCGAATGTTTACTGGCAGTCAACGCTGTAAACGATTCCAATTTACGACCTTTAAAATCAAACATCGTCAGATTGCCCCAGTTGTTCGGATGTCCAACAGACCATTCCGGTTTGCTTGGTATCCAGGCAGGTTCCCAATAATAAAACCCTTGGCCCAGTCCACCCGGAACTTCGCGAATAATCTGCAGCAAATCCTGGAGATAACGCTTCTGGCCCTCCACACTTGCCGGATAACCGGGCAGCAGCAGATCTTCCTGATTCAGAATCCACTCATGTTCTTCAGGTTGCTCCAGCGTCCATGGATAAGCGGTTTCAACCACATTGATGGGCTTGCCGTATCTGGCTGCCAGGTCGTGCAGATTGTCACGCAGCGCGTCCAATGTTCCATGCCACCAAGGGTAATACGAGAGCCCAATGGTATCAAACTCTACGCCCAGTGCTTCAAACCGGTCATAAAACTTTCTGCTCTCCACGTTATCGCCGCCACGATCAATATGGATCATGATGTTGATATTCGAGTCAACGGATTTAACTGCGGCAATGCCGTACTTCACCAGTCCTGCAAAACGTTCCCACTGCTCGTCGGTGTCGTGCTCCTCACCACTTACTCGCCCTTCATCCCACAACATGCCGGGTGTAATTTCGTTGCCCACCTGTACCATATCAGGCAGAGCGTTATTCTCTTTCAAAGTGCTTAGCACATCTGCCGTGTATGTACAAACGGCCCGCTGGAGCTCTTCATAGGACAGATTCTCCCATGCTTTGGGCTTCCACTGGTTGGCCGGATCAGCCCAGCGATCGGAGTAGTGGAAGTCTAGCAGAAACTGCATTCCCTGTTCTTTGATCCGTTTGGCGACAGCCACGGTGCGCTCCAGGTTGCAGAACCCTCCCGCTGGATCGTTCCAGATCCGCAGCCGAATGGCGTTCGTTCCGTTCAGCTTCAGGATGGACAGAAGGTCCTGCTGCTTGCCGTCTACGTCGCTGTAGCTCCCTCCATGCTGTTCAATTTCATCCATAAAAGACACATCCATCCCAAGAATGAATGGCTTATTCTCCAAGTTGTTCACTTGTTCAACCTCCATTGGATTAGATTTGGTAGCCGGGCTCAGCCTTTAACTGAACCCAGTGTCATGCCTTTAACAAAGAAACGCTGCAGGAATGGATAGACAATCAGAATCGGTGCACTTCCAATGAAAATTTGAGCTGCTCTTACCGTGGTTTGCGAGAGAGCCTCCATTTCTTTGGGATTCATGCTCATACTGCTCATATCCCGTCCGATAATGACCGTTTGCATAAATGTAGCCAGTGGATAATCCTTGGCGTTATTCATATATAACAACCCGTCAAACCAAGAGTTCCAGTGGAACACCATGCTGAACAAGGCAATTGTTGCAATAGACGGCATGGAAATGGGCAGGAAGATCGTGAACAGTGTTCTGAAATGGTTGGCTCCATCCATCAATGCCGCTTCTTCCAGCTCTTTTGGAATACCACGGAAGAAGTTCAGCATCAGAATGACCAGGAAGGTGTTGACTGCACCCGGGAGTACCAGCACCCAGAAGGAATCCATCAGGCCGATCTTCTGAATAACCATATAGAATGGAACCAGTCCTCCATTAAAGATCATACTAAAAACGAATATCCATGAATATATCGTTCTTCCTTTAAATTCACTATTTTCCTTGGACAATGGGTACGCCGCCAAAAAGGTAATCAGCAGGGTAATCGCCGTACCAATGACGGTACGAAGCAGGGAAATCCAAAGCGAGTTCAGAAAGATTGGATTATTCATCGTTTTTTTGTAGGCCTCAAGCGAGAAGCCGACAGGCCAGAGATTAACCAGATTGGCATCGGCGGCTGCCTTCGAGCTGAAGGACACCGCCAGAACATGAATCATGGGTACGATACACATGATGGCAACCAGAATTAGAAAGCAGGTGTTGATTATGTTAAACACGCGATAAGGCATTGATTTGTGATACATCGTGGTCCCTTCTTTCTTTTGTTCATTCGATTAGAATATGCGGTATCCGGCGTATTTTTTGGCCAAGCTGTAGGATACAAGAATCAAAATCATGCTGATCACCGACTTGAACAATCCGATCGCAGTGGCGAAGCCCATCTCGCCATTTTGCATGGCTGAACGATATACGAATGTATCAATGATGTCACCCGTTTGATAAACAAGTGGATTGTACAAGTTGAAAATCTGGTCAAATCCGGCATTGAGTACATTTCCGAGAGCCAGTGTTCCGACCACCATTAGCATCGGCACAAGTGAAGGAACTGTGATGTGCAGCGTTTGTTTCCATCTTCCAGCTCCGTCAATCTCCGCTGCTTCGTAAAGCGCGGGATTAATCCCGGCAAGGGCAGCCAGAAACACAATCATGTTATAGCCAAATTCCTTCCACACATCCGTCACAATGACCGTCGTACGGAACCAGCTGTTATCACCAAGGAAAAAGTATGGCCCGAGTCCGAAGCTTCCCAGCACCCGGTTAACCAAGCCGCCTGTTGACAGCAGATCGATCAAAATCCCGCCCAGGATAACCCAGGACAAGAAGTGAGGCAGGTATACCAGGGTCTGAATGGTCCGTTGTATAGCCATCTTGCGAATCTCATTCAACAAAATGGCAAAAACGAAAGGTACAAATAAATTAAATATCAGTTTAAGTACAGCAATGATTAATGTATTCCAAATGACCTGCAGGCTGTCTTGACGTTCAAACAAGAATCGGAAATTATCCAGCCCAACCCATTCCGAGCCGCTTATGCCAAGCCACGGCTTATAGTTTTGAAAAGCCATGACAATACCGCCCATGGGAATATAACTGAATATGATCAGAAAGATGATGGCTGGCAGCAGCATTACGTGGAATGGCCAAGTTCGTTTCAAAGTTCTCATGATTGCTCCCCCTGTAATTCTTCCTACTCAAGTACTCCCTGAGTGGCTTATACTGCGATTATATCAACCGTTTGCATAGGTCAAACAGCACATAAAAGCAATATAAATGGCACAAAAGCAACCACTTTGGACTTGCTGTATTTCCTGACCCTCATCCCCTATGAACTAACATTTATATCAAGCAAAACCTCAGCCAAACCGGCAAAAAAGGCGCACAGACTTATACCGTCTGTGCGCCAACAATAGATTATTTTTTCACGCTGTCATACCAATCGTTGACTTCTTGCGTGATCTGATCACCACCGCCTGATTTCCACGTTTGAACAAAGGTATCAAACGCATCTACAGGATTTTTGCCATAAATGATTTCATTAAATGCCTGATTCTCGATTTTGTTCAGGTAGTCCAGCTTCGATTTCATCGTTGCTGTTGTTGGGCCTGTGAACATGTTTTTGAATGAAATATCTTCCTGAGCCAAAAGCACTTTCGCGGCAGCAGGCGTTTCCTTACCATAGTTAACGGCAACGTCTTTCTCCAACTTCGTTTCAGGCTCTTTGCCGTCTGCCAGGTTCAGCAGAGCTTTCATCTGTGCATCCGGAATACGGGCACCATCACGAACGAGCAGGTAACGGACAACGTTGACATATCCGCCTTCAATTTGATCAATCGGCATTTGCTTGCCGTTTGCATCCAATTGATAGTCATATTTTTCAAACAGTCCGTTATCATACGGGCTTCCTGGTGCAGGATCTGCATAGTTGTCAAACAGGTAATTCTCATAAGTAAAGAATGCTTCAGGATGCTCCATATCTTTCTTGATCAGGATTACACCATTAACAAACTGTGTACCGTGACGCATCGCTTTTCCTTCGGGTCCAACTGGAATTTCAATCGGTTTCCAAACGGCACTTGGCACGTTTTTCACCGTATCCAGCAGCGGCCATCCGCTCATCCAGTAAGGGCCTGGAATAATACCGGCTGTACCGGCCACTGCGGGCTCGGCTGTTTTGTTTTCATCCCACAAAGCTGCTTCCTGCGGAATATATCCCTTTTTGAGCCATTCGCTCAATTTCGTCAAACCCTGTTTCATGCCAGGATTGATGGAGCCATATTCCAGCTTGCCATCTGCACCCAGATTCCATTGGAACGGCAGCGTTCCGTAAGCTCCGAAGATCCAGGATGGATCCCCCATCCATGTATTCATGGACGTTTTGAAACCAATGCTCAGTGGAATGACCTTGTCTGGAGCCAAGCCGTCCGGATTCTGATTTTTGAATGCCTCCATGACCGTTTCGAGCTCGTCGATCGTTTTCGGTGCTTTCAAGTTCAGCTTGTCCAGCCAGTCCTGACGAATCCAGAGCAGATAATCATTGTTGTATGCATAATCCAATACCGGAATACCCATTCTTTTGCCATCACGGCTGTATTGGTTCCATACGTTCGGATCCTGCTCCATGGCTTTTTTCCATGTATCCGATGCATATTTATCGAAGAGTGGACCAACTTCCTGGTACATGCCGGAATCGATCAGATCCTGAGCAAGCAGGTTATCTCCCACCGTTACCACATCAGGCATCTCTTGACCAGAAGACATGGCCAGACGAAGCTTGGTTGCAAATGCTCCATTCGTATCCGTAACGGACCACAGGGACTTGATGTTAATACCAAACTTCTCTTTGGCCCACTTGGTTGCCACGTTATTTTCCATCGATTCGCCATTTTTGAATTTCAGCTCAGGATCGATTCCCCACGCTGTCGTAATGGTGACTTCCGGATCATATTTCTCTTTGTATTCGTTTTCAATGGCAGACGGGCTGGAGCCCGCGCTCTCACCGCCACTGCCTCCTCCACATGCAGCAAGAATGACAGCCAAACACGTTGTCGTAGCCAGGAGCGGCAGCCATCTCTTTTTTGTAGATTTCGCTCTCATTGTTGTTCCCCCTTCAATCAATCGTTTTGGTTACCCTTTCATTATAGGCCTGCCGGGCCTTTCAGCCTATGTCACGAAAACAAGATTTCTGCACCTTTGGCAACCTATATATCGGAATGAAGGTTAAATTTATGCCTGGTCACGGAATTCATTCGGGGTCATGCCGTAATGTTTTTTGAACATTTTGCTGAAATATTGCGGATTCTGATACCCCAGTTCACTCGTAATCTCGTAGATCTTTTTATTGCTGTTCTTGAGCAAATATAACGCACGCTCCATTCGCATGCGAATCATGTAGTCTCCAAGTCCTTCGCCGGTTTCGGCTTTGTAAATCTTCGACAAATACACGGGGTGCAGGTAGACCTTGTCGGCAATCATTTTTACGGACAGATCCTGCCCGGTGTCTCGGGTGACCATTTCCTGAACCTGTTTGATGACATGCCTGCGGCTTTGTGTTCCCGCCTGATCGGACAATTCTTCCTGAAGCTTCGCAAGCATCTCCGTTGCCCAGCGCCGCAACCGTTCAGGCGATTGGATCAACTGATGCGCAAGCAGCAGGTCGAAGCCTGCATGATCGATCTCGTGCACCAGATGGCCCTGCTTGTGTGCGATATACATAAACGCATTGGTTACAGACAAATACATCTCATACACATGCTCCCTGGATAGGCATACGCGATCTGCTGCGTCAAAAACAGCATTAAGCTTGCTCGCTGCAGCTTCCCACTGCTTCGTTTCGAGTAACTGGGGCAGAACGGGAGGCTTATAGAGCTCTTCCAGGGCTTGCGCTGCATCGTTCTCCATCCGCTGCGTCATATCCTTGTCCATGAATATAATCTTGTTTTCTTCCGGACCGGAAAGGACAAGCGATCCCAGGCTTCTGCGATAGGCTGCTGTCATTTCATTAAAAGGAAATGGAGGTGTAACCACCATCGACAGATCTCCCTGAAGATAGCGAATGACATGCTCCCGGAAGGTATCCATCGGTCCTCTCAATGTTTCCTGATTGAAGGGTACTCCATCCAAAGGCCCCTGATTTTGTAGGAACATAACCAGACACTCATGCGGCCCATGTGCAAACCAAACTTTAAATCGTTCCCCGAGAACTTCCTCTGCAATATTGCCTACCGCAAAGTCCATCAAATCCAGTGACTGCTGATCCATGGAGGAGAATCGGCCAGTAAGACGGATGAGTATCATGACGATCGGTTGTTCCGGTTCAAGTCCGATCTCATATTGCTGTAACTGTTCACGAAGTGCACGTGTCGTGATTTCCCGGCCAAGCAGCAGGTCATGCATCAGATTTTCACGCAAAATTTTATAATCCGACTTCCGGCTGTACAGGAGCCGGTGATATTTATCAAACTCATCCCACTCCCCCCGGAGAGAGGTGATGGCTGCCGATACAGATGCCATAAACTCCTCATCATTCACGGGTTTAAGGATATAATCGGATGCCTGCAGCTGGATCGCCTTCTTGGCATAATCAAAATCACTGTGCCCGGTCAGCAAAATGCAGCGAATATGAGACCATCTGCTGCTTACCTCTGCGATCAGGTCCAGTCCCGTCATCCCAGGCATGCGAATATCGGTAACCACAATATCAACTGCATTTTCCTCCATGATCTCCAACGCTTCCTTGCCGGACGCTGCACGCAGCACCGTCGTTACCCCAAGCTCGCCCCAGGGAATGGTCATCTCCAGACTTTCCGTTACATATGTTTCATCATCAACCAGCAGTATATCGATCAAAGCGCGTCACTCCCTGTCTGTTACATTCGCAATATATTTTTCACTCTCGAAATTCCTGTCAATCGTTCGCTATGGGCACTGATCCACACATATCTCATCTTCTGCAGGCCAAGATAGGGTCACACAGAGCCCACCCAGTGAGGATTCTGTAATGTCAATGCCTGCCTGCTCTCCATATCGCAGCTGCAACCGCTGATTCACATTCCACAATCCGCAGCCCATTTCCTGATCCATCGTGCCCCGAAGCTTATCAAGAAGCCTCTCCCGCTCCTCATCGGTCATCCCATGTCCGTCATCTTCCACCATAAGAATCATCACACCATCACGTTTTTTCCCAGATATTCTGATCTCTCCGGCTTCCGCATCCGCCTCAATACCGTGAATTACCGCATTCTCCACCAAAGGCTGCACAATAAGCGGCGGGACCTCCTGCCGCATCATATACTCTGGCAGATCAATACAATAACGAATCCGGTCCATGCGCATCTGCTGAATTTCCAGATAACAGGTAACAAACTCGATTTCTTCTGTAAGCGGCACAACATCACGTTCCTGCCTTGTTGTGTAACGATAGTACCTGGATAAATTGTGTGACATGGCTACCACAGCATCCACGCGTTTCAACTTTGCCATGCTTGTGATGAAAGAAAAACAATTATAGAAAAAGTGCGGGTTAATCTGGGATTGCAGCTGCTTCAAACGGGCTTCGCGTACATGGATCTGTTCCAGATACACATGTTCAAACAACTGCTGAATCTGATCCACCATGGAATTGAATCGCTCCGACAAAAAGCTGAATTCATTTCGCCCCTTCGGTTCAATTCGTACCGAGTAATCCTCCTGCTTCAGTCGCTGGAAGCCACGAATAAGCTGCTTCACGGGCACCTGCACCTGAACGTACAACAGATAAGCAGCAAGAAAACTCATACCAAGCAAACAAATCATTGAAGAATAGAACAGGACATTCGATTGATGAATGGGTTTCAAAATATCGGATAAAGGCATATAATCCACCAGATACCAGCCTGTCGTGCTGGATTTAACCGTGTTCACCATGTAAGGTTCGTTGTCGATCACCACGGTACGGTTGTCCACATCCTGAAGTTTATGAATGGCCAGCTGGTCCATCAGCTGATTCGTCAGGGTACGATCCGAAGTCCGGTTATAGATGACTCCGGATTCTTCCCGGTAATAGAACGGATCATGCCTTCCGTCATCCTTGAACTTGTCCAGCATATCCCGAATGTTATCGCTATCAAACTCCAGCTTGATAATGGTCTCTGCATTCACGGCTGGATCCTTGATCCCATAAGGGGAAGCGGTAATCCAGCTGAACATGAATTTTTCGTCTTCTCCATCCTCAACCTTGCGCACATCCCAACCGGAAACCATACTTTCCCTGAGTGCCTGCTTATCATAAAAACGCGCATCCCGTTCGGAAACAACTCTGCCCATGGAAGGGGAATACAAATATAATTTTGTTGTCCAGTTCGATGAACTTTCCTGAATACTCAGCTTGTTTTGAATACGTTTAACCAGATTGATTGCATCGAGGTCAAAATACCGGCTATCCGCATAAATCCGCCGGAAGCTCGCAATATCCGGGTCATGGATAAGCAGATTGGGCCAAGATGATAACAACTCAATGTGTGTATTCACTTGATTCTGGAAAAATTCGAGCTGGTTACTATTGGAGCGATTCAATTCATCCCTGAGCACGGCCGTCGTTTTGTGATTCGAGTACCAATACAGCAATACGACCGGAATCAGCATAATCAGGATTAAGATCATCATTTTGGAAAACAGATTGGTCCGGTATGACATTTTTCATCTCACCTTGTCTAAAATTGTCGTGACATTAATTGTAATGATGTAAGCGGTAAAAACAATCTATTTTTTTCTCATGCGTCTCTCCGCCTTCGTCGTTTCATCGCTCCTCGTCAAACCGGCATATTAATAGCGTAAGCGTTACCATTAAGGGGATAAAGGTCACAAATCCAATATTTCTGCACTAATTGCAACTTCACATCACAAAAAAAAGCCAGCCAATACCGGCCAGCTCCTCGCGGATAACTACTATGACACCATTCTAAAATTTCTATCATGCTGCTATGTATTTACTTCTGTATTCTTATGGCATTGGCATAATCAAACACAATGTTCTGACCCTCTACTTCCACATCCAGCACAATATCGGCGAGTTTGCCCTTTACCTGGAGCGGAGACTGAGCAATACCTGAAAATGCAATTTTGCCTGAGAACGTTCCGTGAGGCTTGATCTCGAGATGTGCTGGTGTAAGTTCGACGGATTTCAATGCGTCATATAAGGGATCATCCTGTTGTCTGTAGCTTCTGGCCAAGTCGGGTAGAAGCACCGCTGCGACGGGTTGTCTGCTATAATTTTTAAGTGTAAGGTCACAGCTTACGATTGTACTGCCATCACGGGATACGTGGTACATACAGGAGCTGTCATTCTGAAGATAAGATACACCATGGATGCCTGTGGAGCCCCATTTGGCAACATACATCACCTTGTCTGTTATGTAGGAATAGCTAAGAATAATGACCACGACGATCAGCCAGAGGCGCTTCGCCAATCGCGGATGCGATGGCATGATCACTTTGCGTGTTAGATAAAAACTGCATCCCAATAAACCCAGTCCTATAAAAATAGTAACATGTACACCGCTTACGTAAGCTGTGGTATAGGGGGATAACCCCATCTTGGATAACATCCTATCTCCCACCGAATAACCCAGGTGGTGATTAAACGTAAAAATGATGGCAAAGAGCAGCAAAATCGCAGAGAACGCTAATTTCGTCCTCGACACAGGAACACCCCCTATTAAGCTACCTGATTATATCATAAATTTCCTAATTATGATGTACAATCCATATCAAAAAAATCAAGGCATCTTCGACTTTCGCCGAAAACACCTTGATTATTTGGGAAAAGATCATTTTATTTGGACAGAAATGCGTCGAGCTGCTCCTGTTTGGCTGCAATAATCTTGTCAATGCCTGCGGCTTTCAGCTTCTCCAGATACTTCGGTATCATCTCGTTTGGATCTACCGCACCAGAGGTCATACCCGGTTTAAACTGTTTGTTTACGTTATTGACCGCTGCAATTTCGTTTTTGACAGATTGACTGTTGAAGGTAAAGCCGAGTGCAGGTGACTTGACTCCCTTGGCATTAAACTCCTTGAATTTCTCCCATTTCTGAGGATCTTCATTATCCCAGAGGAAGTTCAGGAACTGGTTGCCAAGCTGCCACTGTGCACCGGGATTATACGTGCGGCTGTTGGCATCCACGCCTGCAGGCAAAGTGATAATATTGTCCTCGCCGTCTTTTTTGACATAATGTTTGCCTTCAATACCGAAATTCAGCAAGTTGTTGATCTCCTTGTCAGAGTGGAGCAGGTTGATAACCTGCATCGCTTTCTCCGGCTGCTCGGAAGAACGTGAGATCGCCAGCATGGCTCCTGAAGCATCTCCGGTAGTAATGGTTGGCTGCGTCATCTCAATCTGAGTCAGTGGATATCCGACGTACCCTTCTTCTTCTTTGTCCTTCCCCGGTTTCATGCCATCGGTCCACATAAAGACCTTGCCTGCCTTCGCTTGATCCTTAGGAAATACATTGGAAGTTGCTGCATCACTATTGATATATCCTGCCTGATACCATTTGCGCGCCAGTGCAGCAGCCTCCTGAAATTCAGGTGTCTCCACTTCATTCAGCACGGTTGTTGTCCCTGCAGTTTTGGAAATGACTCCAGGTACGGATGCATCACCGAGATAATCCCAGTCGAGGTTTTCAAGCAGCCCATTCCCGTTGGTGTTCGAGATGTAGAACGGAGTAACCGCTGGTTCGTTTTCCTTGATCGTTTTCAGCAGAGGTTCCAGATCGGACCACGTTTTTACCGTAGTCAGGTCAAGTTTGTATTTATCTGCCAGATCCTGGCGCACCAGGACACCGCGCGTAGCTGCCAATTCCTTGTTTGTCGGAACGCCATAGTTCACGCCATCAACCTGGGAACCTTCCAGAAAGGCAGGGTCCAGATTTTTCTTGATATCCTGCCCATACTGGTCAAGCAGATCATTCAGGGGCAGGAATGCCCCTTTTGCCACATTGACGGTGTAGTTCTGCCATGCCGCCGTAAAAATAATGTCCGACTTTTCTCCGGAAGAGATCATCAGATTGAGTTTGTTATCCCACTGCCCCCAGTCGATTGCATTGATCTTGAGGGTAGCTCCGATCTTGGGCTCCATTTTTTTGTTGATCTCGGCTTCTACCAATGCTACGTCTTTCTGTGGTGTCCCTGGATAATACAAAGTCACTTCATAGGATTTGCCGCCGCTTTCTCCGTTCCCACCGCTTTCTGCACCTTGCGTCGTTCCACCTTTGTCTGATGAACATCCTGCAAGTACCAAACTTAGTGCCATAGCGGCTGCCGCGAGTCGCGGCCATACCTTCAAAGACTTAACCAACTGAACCCCTCCCAATAAAATGTTAGACTTTGCGAGCGTTTTCCCCAATTCGCATGTTACCCGAGTCTGACCTGATGTTTCATTGCACTGTATATTAGCCCTTTCAGTCTATCTTGGGATCATCCATTTTTCCGCTAACCGGGCCGGAGTTATCCTTTCACAGCACCCACCGTAAGCCCTTTAATGAAGTACCTTTGGAAGAACGGATAGGCCAGCACAATCGGACCGATGCCCACGACAGCCATCGCCATTTGCAGCGTTTTGTTGGGTAGATTCAGCAATCCGCCCTGCGACGAAATCTGTGAAGAGACATTGGAGTTGGATGTTAAATATTGAATATCGAGCAGCGTTCGGTACATGAGGTACTGAAGACTGATCGTCCGGTTATCGGAAATAAAAATCATGCTGAGATACCAGTCATTCCAATAATTCAGCGTACTGAACAGCGCCACGGTAGCCATAACCGGCAAGGAGAGCGGCAGTACGATCCGTGTAAACGTTCGGAGCTCTCCTGCTCCATCGATCCGTGCCGATTCAAGAATCGATACCGGAATGGAATTAGCGAAGAACGTACGCATGACCAGAACGAAGAACGGCGATAACAGCAGGGGCAAAATCAAGGCCAGAATGGAATTTTTGAGATCCAGCACATTGACGTATACGAGATACCAAGGAACCAGCCCCCCGTTGAACAGCATCGTGAAGAAAATAAAGAATGCAAACCATCCCCGGTAAGGCAGATCCCTTCTGGAAAGAGGATAGGCATATAGTGCAGTCAGCGCCACACTGGTAATGGTACCTATCACCGTTACGATTATGGAAATGCCGTAAGAGTGGATAATTTGATCCATATCCTTGAACAAAAACTCATAGGCGGTCAGGCTAAATTTTTCGGGAATCAGCTTATACCCGTTCGCAATAACCGTTGTCTCGTCCGAGAAGGAGATGGCGAAGACAAGCAGGATGGGCACGATGCAGGCAATGGCATAAAAGATGAACATGCCGTGGATGATGGACGCGGAACGTCGCGACACTGCTAATGGATCACGTGATTTCACAGCTGACTTGCCTCCTCTCAAAATAGTGCATTATCTTTATCCATTCTTCGGACGATTGTATTGGATACAAGGACAAGTACAAAACCGACAACTGCCTGATACAACCCAGCCGCAGAAGACATCCCAATGTCGCCACCAATGAGGAATGTGCGATATACGTAGGTATCCAGTACATTCGTTACCGGGAACAAAGCCCCCGATTCCAGTGGAACCTGATAGAACAGACTGAAGTCCGCGTAGAAAATCCGGCCAATCTGGAGCAGTGTCATAATGACAATTAGGGGGACCAGAAACGGAACCGTGATGAACCGGATCTGATGCCACTTGCTTGCTCCGTCCAGCACAGCGGCTTCATAGTATTCTTCATCAATGCCCACGACAGCTGCCAAATAAATGACGGCATAATATCCAATGTTTTTCCACGTGTTCACAATCGGTAGAATGTAAGGCCAATACTTTGGCTCCGAGTACCAATCAATCGGCTGCCCGCCAAAGAGCTGCAGAATCGTCGAGTTCATGAAACCCGAATCCTTGCCGAGAAAGGCCAGAACCAGGTAGCTGACCACGATCATGGACAGGAAGTAAGGGAGCAGCATAAGTGATTGATACAGTTTGGACATTGCCTTGTTCTTCACTTCATTAAGCAGGATTGCGAGTCCTACTCCTACGACCAAATTCAGCGCAATGAACACGGTGTTATAAGCGATGGTATTACGGGTGATCTCCCAAGCATCACTTGTCGAGAACAGGTACTTGAAGTTATCCCAGCCGCTCCAGGGACTGCCCCAAATACCGTCGGCGTAATTCACATTTTTAAACGCAATCAGGACCCCAAACATCGGCATATAATTGTTCACCAGCAGAAACAAAATTCCTGGCAAAAACATGAGATACAGCACTTTAAATTTCCCAAGATTGTACCATACAGACTTCCGCTTGCGGACCGATCGTTCCGGTATATCCGATATCCGTACGCCCTTACCCGCCTGGGGTTGTGTATTCATAACCTCTTCTCCCTCACTCCTCTTGATTTCCTTCCTCAGGATGAAAGCACCGCTGTGTATCCTGTGGTTCAAGTATACGGCTGGGAGTTCCGGCCCACTATCTGCTGTGGTGACCTCTTCACTTATCAAATGATGACTTTTACATGAAACAAAACAAAACAAAACAAAACAAAAGACGCAGCATGCTGCGTCAGCGCTAGACGGTGCGGGACTGTTTGCGAAACTCCTGTGGGGTAATGCCCGTGCACTTTTTGAACATTTTCGTAAAATGGGAGTAATTATAGTAGCCCACCTTGCCCGCAATATCGGTTACCTTGACGGTTGATTCGGACAATAACATTTTTGCTTTGGCTACCCGGCGCTGCAAAATAAACTCAGAGAGCGACATCCCCTTCTCCTTCCGAAACAGGCGGGACAGATATGCAGGGTTGAAGCCGGCAAAAGATGCCAACTCCTCCCGCATCAGATCCTCCCCAATATGGTTCTCGATATATATGCACAGTTGATCAACCACCGTCATGGGGCTGTGATCGTCGGGATACAGTATCGGAATGGCACGGCTAATGAGATCCAATGTCCATTGCTTCAATTGCGGCAGGGAACGGGTGACCATGCTCTCTTCCGGCTCCCGCTCACCCGGATACAGACTGCGTACGGATACGCTTTTCTGATGAAGCAGGGGATAGACCACATGCAGCATGGCGTGATAGAACAGGCGCAGAATCTCAGGAGATAACTGTTCCTGGGCAGCCAGCAGCTCGAATATTTCTTCCACGCGCTCCCGAAGATCGTCAACTTTGCCAGTCTCGAACAAAATGGACAGCTCGGAGAACCAAGGGATCGGCAAGAAGCGATCCTCCGGTTCCCTGCCCTGCTCGTCATACACGAAGACTCCTTCAAGCTCCCTGATATTACGGCGCTCCATATCCATCAGTTCGTTCAAAAGGCCCTGCAGTTCGGTCACGGCAACAGGAACGCCCACATAACAGGACAAGCGGCAGTAGAAGTACGTCCCGCACTCCTGAATGTACACTTGGCAGCCCTTTGCAACTTGGCTTGCAATTGGTACGACGCCACCCTGTTCATACGCGAGTACAATATTCAGACCGCTATGGTCCTGAAATACTTCCCCCGGCTGTTCACCAAGTATCATCTCCTTGGCTGCATTGCGAAGGGCATATTCCAGCACCTCCTCATCACGCAGATCAAACTCCCTCACCCATTCCTCCACCGATATGACAATCGGCAAAACGCGTGCGTCGGGATCAATTTCCGCTCCATATACTTCGGCCAGCTCCTGGAGTCGTGGCTTGGTCAGAGTAACACGTTGAGAGATGGCATCTTTCCAGAATCGCTCCGTCAGGAGCGGTTTATGGGTTTGCCAGCGTTTATACACGGATTCATATATCTTATTGGTACGTGAACGCTGCTCTCCGGCTTTGATTTTGTCCACAGCCTTTGTGACGATCTTGAGCAGTTGATCCGCCTGAGCAGGTTTTAACACATAATCAAAGCTGTTTAACTTGATCGCTGTCTGTGCGTAGTCAAACAGAGCATGACCTGTCAGAAAAATGGTCAGTATGCCGGGATCATGCTTCAATACCCAGCTCTGCAAATCCAGACCTGTTTCCCCCGGCATTTCAATATCAGAGATCAGGATATCTATGGAATGACTTTGAAGCACCATTCTTGCTTCTTCGGCATCACCAGCACTGAATACCTGATCGATTCCTGCCAAGCTCCAATCAATCCCTTCCACCATGGCCTGAAGGGCATAGACCTCATCATCCACGATTAACAGGTTCCGCATAAGTTCCCCCTTCTTCAGCCTCCGTCTGGGCGGGCAAATATAGGATGACCGCTGCTCCACCAGCATCCGGATTTCGGAACTCCAGTCTCGCTGTGTCGCTGTATTTCACAAGCAAACGGTGGGCAACGTTCCAGATCCCGATGTGCTGTCCGCTGGGGTCCTCCGCATATAACCCCTGCTGCAGCCGTGTAAGCATTTCCTGCTCAAACCCTACGCCGTTATCCTCTACTGAAAGCCTCAAATTGGTGGCGCAATCCCCCTCCCCCATTCGTTCGGATTCACCATCGGATAACGTTTTCGTTTCTTTGGCTGTAATACGAATCACAAATGGTTCGGTACGCCGTTTAAACCCGTGAATGATTGCATTTTCCACAAAGGGCTGAAGTGTTAAAGGTGGCAACATATACTGGCCAAGTCCCTCATCCACGTCCAGGGAAAAATTCAGTTTGTTCGGAAATCTGAGCTTCTGAATCTCCAAATAGTGACGAATGTGTTCCAGTTCTTCATCCAGCCGGATGACACGTTTGCCTGCCCGGAGACTGAACCGGAAATAATCGGCCAAATGTCCGGCCATCTGCTGGACCAGCTCATGCTTTTGCAGTGAAGCCAGGCTGTGGATTATATTCAGGGAATTCAGGTAAAAGTGAGGATTAATCTGCATCTGGAGCTGCTTGAATTCGGCTTCTCTGGTGCGCAGCTGTTCTTCATAGACATCAATCTTCAGATGCTGAATCTCGCTTGTCATTTGATTGAAACTACGGGTTACGAACTCCAGCTCCGATGAAGCCGGCGGTTCCAGCCTCACATCAAGTTCGCCCCGGCTAACACGTCTCATCCCCCGAATCAGTGTATTCATGGGTCGAAACAGCAGCTGTCGCAAAAAGACAAGTGCTGTGATCAAAATGACCGCTGCCCCAATAGGCAGCAGACGAATAATCTGCTGAAAAAAGGGCAGGTTACGCAGCATATCCTCTTCCGGCAACAGGACAATATAATTCATCTTGGACATCGCAGAGGGCATACCCAGCATCAGGTATTGACGTGCATCCCCCCTGGACGTAACCTCCGAAATGACCTGGTACGGATTCTCCAGACCGGAGAGATGTGCTGCAGCAAGCTTGATCTGCGCCGGGTCCAGGGAAGAACCCGACAGTGCACCCCCATTGCTATCCACGATGACTGCGCCTCCACGTTCACCGGATTCCGTGAATTGTTCGGGATGATTCAGCGCGTTCATATCCACAAGTGCACCAGCGTAGAACTGCTGGTTGATTCGTACTGTTTTGACCAGTGCATTCCACGCCCCGCCGCGAACGATGCTCCATTCCGGCTGCTGGATTTCATCGTCCAATTGCGTCATCTGAACAGGCATGCTCTCCCGCACAAGTGACATTTTGACATCATAACTGCCCGAAGTCGCCAGCAGCAGGTCATCATTCACCGCATCATACAGGAAAAAGGAATCAATCAGATTGTAAAATCCGATATCTGTCATAAATTTGTTCATGATTCGCTGTTTGGCGATGATGTAATCCCCGCTGCCGTATTTCAGGAAAAAAAGCGAAATAATATCCGGGTCACGCTCGCCCAGACTGTATAAGTACCGATTGGTTTCCTGCAGTACTCGCTCATTCTGCTCTACACTTTTCGCAAGATGATTCATGTTGGTGAGAGATACTTTATCGCGCACAACTCTTATCGCATAGACATTGTTATAGTACAGCAGCAGGAACAACGGCAGCATAATAAGTGTCAAGCCAATCATGAATTTGAAACGCAATGAACGGATAAAGTTCATGGATTCCCGCCCTCTTGTTCTCGTTGAATTGGATTGCTCTCAAACCTGTAAACGTTATCAAAAATAAATAGTTCATTTATTTGATACTTCCTCAAGGCTGGAATTTTTCCATATTTCTTCCTTTATGGTGGCATGTTCATTGTAATCATGCGGATTACGCATTGTCTATATGTTTAAGTGACCTAACTCTGTCATCTATGGTGACCTGATTCAGCAAACACTTCCATTCTGTATGGTCTACCCATTCTCCATTTTGTAAAAAAAATCCTGCTTCTGTCACACTTGCGCTGTTCCCCAAAAATAAAGCTTCCTTGCTCTCCTCTTCTCCACGAACGCCCGGTTCTGACATGCATACGATATAGCACGCCTTAGGACTAAGGTGGAAGGAGGCATGTGATGTGAATATTCAATTGGTACCGCTGCATTATGTATATTTGGCTTTTATCGTGCTCATCGTTGCCGTCATGGTCCGGCGCCGGGATACCACGATCATCTGTGTTGCCGGTGTAATGACGATCGGATTACTGGCAACAGAGACGTTAAGTGGTGCGGTGTCAGGAATCTTTAATAGTTTTGTCTATGCCGCAAAAGAACTGCTCAGCACGATCTTTATTATCTCGATCATTGTAGCCATGAGTCGGGTGCTGATTCGCACAGGTATTAATGAAGTGATGGTCGCACCGTTAACCCGATTTATTCGTTCACCACAGGTGGCTTATTGGGGAATTGGGCTAATCATGATGACTGTCTCCCTGTTTTTTTGGCCTTCGCCTGCGGTGGCTCTGGTTGGGGCCGTCTTGCTTCCGGTAGCGGTTCGTGTAGGACTTCCGCCCATCGGGGCTGCCATTGCGATGAACCTCTTCGGGCACGGTATCGCCCTCTCGGGGGACTATATCATTCAAGGGGCTCCCAAATTGACTGCTGATGCAGCCGGTCTTCCGGTTACCTCCGTTATGACGGCCAGTATTCCTCTCGTACTCGTCATGGGTGTGGTATCCACAGTGACGGCCTTCTGGATGCTGCGAAACGAGATGAAGACTGGAGTGTCAGCTCCGGTTCGCCATCCAGTTCCAGGTGATTCGTTAAACGGTCTTACTTCTCCAAGTGAAGCTCTGCCAGGAGCCGAAATTGCACCAATTGAACAACGTCAAGCCATACCGATACGATTACAAAAGGCATTTGCTCTAATTATACCGTTGCTATTCGCAGTGGATGTCATTTTGATGTTTGTTCTCCAGCTTCAGGGCGGGGATGCTACAGCCCTGATCGGTGGCACGGCGGTATTGATTCTGATCGCGGTCACCCTCGCTGCACATCGGCATGAGGGGCCTGAAGAAACAACGAATTATTTAATCGAGGGGTTTCAGTTTGGATTCAAAGTGTTTGGTCCGGTGATACCGATTGCAGCCTTCTTTTACCTGGGGGACGCAGCCATTACCGAATTGTTCAGTCATCCTCTGCCTGATGGTTCACACGGCATAGTTAACGACCTGGGCGTTGCCCTTGCGGGATTAGTCCCTTTGAATGACACGGTTGGTGCGATAACGATGACCTTGACCGGAGCGGTCACAGGAATGGATGGTTCGGGGTTTTCGGGTATATCGCTGGTTGGCTCCATCGCCTCGATGTTTGCTGGAACAGCTGATTCTGCGCCCGTATTAACAGCACTCGGTCAGGTGGCTGCCATCTGGGTTGGCGGAGGTACCTTAATCCCTTGGGCTCTGATTCCGGCAGCTGCCATCTGCGGGGTCAGTCCATTTGAACTGGCACGCCGCAACCTGAAGCCGGTACTGCTGGGATTGACGGTCACAACCATTGTAGCGATCTTTCTAATTTGATAAGTGCATTCCTTTAACTGTTTTTTTGGAAAGAAGTTTGCTGCCGGGCCCAGTTCCACAGCTTATTCCGACTCCACCCCGCCAAACGCAGCAGCTCCATATAAGGATCTCCATGCAATCCCAGCACTGCGGCAAAGGCCGGCTCTGTCTTCAATCCTTCCTGTTTCAGTCTGCGGATCTGAGCATGCCCTTCAGCACCCCAGAGCTGCAACAACTCCCACTCTACGAGCATATGAAGGTAAGCATTCTGACTGATGACCTGTATCGATTGGGCGAAAACCTCCACAGGCCAATCCTCAACTTGAAAGGAACAGGTCACATAAGCATGTCCATCAGCCAGCCCTACTCCGCGTTGGCAGGAGAAATGCGACATCCCGCTATACTGCTGCGTCACCAATCTTTCAAATGCGTCCAGGTCTGCAGCTTCACACAATATATCGAGATCACTGCCCGGAATGTCCACATCTATGGGAACAGTTCCGGCCGGATAAGGTGTGTATTCATTCAAAATGGAGAACAATTCACTCTGCAGGAGCACCCGGTGGGCTTCCCGCTGGCGTTTGTTTCCCGATTCCAGATGTGCCATAACCTCTGCTGCCGTCTTCATGTCACAGCCTCGGGCATCGAATCACTCTGCCGCTCCTGTAATGACGTGTTTTACACGTCCAACCTGTCCACTTGTCAAGCGAACTTTAATGCCATGGGGATGTGTAGGGGATTTGGTCAGCAAATCCTTAACGATACCCCTTGTCAGCTTGCCTGTAGGCTGATCCTGCTTCAGTACAATATCTACCTCCAGGCCAGGTTTAATGTTTACTCGTTGTTGTCCGTTCATAAACAGTCCTTCTCCTTCCTCTTGCAACGTCATCCATTCAGCTAAAGGTTCAACAAAGCTTCATCTATTGTAGACCTTTTGGATTCAAAACGAAAGCCATGTCCGCTGCTTGAAAACGTGCAAACCTTATTTCGGGTCTGCATCAGGGTCGGATGACTTGTTCTTCATCTCTCTCAATGCAGATCGATAAACCTCATCTGCACTTTTTTCAACATCATTCGATTCCGTTACGGCTGGTTCCTCTTCCGATTCAGATTGTGTGCGGAAATGAAGCAAAGCCTGGCGGTATGCATTATCGTTGCCTTTCGTTTCATTTCCCTGATCCCGGACTGGATGGCTCGCCTCCATCCTGGATTCTTGCAGTGCAGGCTCTGTCTCTTCCGGATCGCCATGTTCCGAATAATCCACCGAATGGAGTGAATCTACAGTTTCTACGTCTTGCTGCTCTTCTTCCTGTAGAAGGACAGGCTCTTGATCTGCCGCAGCAGTTTGGGCAGCCCTTGCTTCTGCTGCTCTGCGGGCCGATTTCGAGTTAAAGATCATCAGAAAAATAACCCCGATTACAACAATTACTGCCAATATAATCAACATGTAAGCATCCTCCTTGTCATCGCCTGTGGGCAACATATCAATATATTGGTTCCCCAATCTGCGAATTATATTTCATGTTGTTTCGTATAGAGCAGCCGAGTACCGGGAATGCTCCAAACAGGATTGTCAGCAGAAGAACATTTTAGGAGGAATGATCCACATGAACTCACGTGCCATATTGATCAATATCATTGTCATTCTGGTGATATTGGGGGCAGGCGCCGCAGGCATTTACTATTACAACCAGTCCACCAGCTATGTCAAAACGGATAATGCCTCCGTCACTGGTCAGCCCGTATCCGTCGCTTCCACCGTTAGCGGTGAACTTCAAACCTGGAAAGGCAAAGTAGGCACTTCGTTTAATGAAGGGGATACAGTCGGAACTGTCTCCGCAGGCGGAAAATCCACTCCGATTACAATGCCTGTTGGCGGTACCATTGTACAGGCCACCGCTGTGGAGAATTCACTGGTTTCCGCCGGGAATCCACTGGCTAGAGCATATGACTTTGATAACTTGTATGTTACCGCGAACGTGGAAGAAACCGTCATCGACAAAATCAAAAGCGGTCAGATTGTTGACGTGTACATTGATGCTTTTCCAGATACCACACTAACAGGCAAGGTCGATACGATTGGACTCGCTACGGCTTCATCCTTTTCCCTGTTGCCGTCCTCCAATACCAACGCCAATTACACTAAGGTTACACAGGTCATTCCGATCACCATTACGATTGAGGGTTACAAAGGTCTGGGCGTGGTACCAGGCATGAGCGCCACTGTGCGCGTTCATATATAAGGTCAGCCGATGGATAATCAATTGCCGCTCGGAAGAACCATTGCCGTCCTGCTGCTCGGCGCCTTTATTGCCATTCTGAATCAAACCTTGCTCAATGTGGCGATCCCCCATCTGATGAATGACTTCAACGTCTCGGCAACAACCGTACAATGGCTGTCAACGGCCTATCTGCTTGTCAATGGTGTGCTCATCCCCATTACGGCCTATCTGATTGAGTCATTCGGGACCCGCAAACTGTTCATCATAGCAATGCTGCTGTTCACCGTGGGTTCTGCCATCTGCGCGATCAGTCCTGGATTTACGGTCATGCTGATTGGACGTATTGTACAGGCCAGCGGTGCGGGAATTATTATGCCGCTCGTGATGAACGTATTTCTAACGGTCTTCCCTCCAGAGAAAAGAGGGACAGCCATGGGGACGATGGGAATCGCCATGATGTTTGCTCCGGCGATTGGTCCTACCTTGTCCGGCTGGATCGTGGAGCACTACACATGGCGCATTCTGTTCTATATGGTCATACCGCTTGCCTTGCTCGATATCCTGTTTGCCTTTCTTTGGCTAAGAAATGTATCCAAGCTCAGTTCTCCCAAATTCGATGCGTATGGTGCTCTCTTTTCAACAATCGGATTCGGATTTCTTCTCTATGGATTCAGCTCTGCAGGAGACAAGGGGTGGAGCAGCGCAATTGTACTGCTGACCTTGATCATCGGTATTCTCTTCATTACGTTCTTCGTTCTCCGTGAAACCGCAATGAAGTATCCCCTGCTGGAGTTTCGTGTGTTTAAATACGATATATTTACCATTTCCACGCTGGTCAGTGCCACCATCAACATGGCACTTTTTGGAGGCATGTTGTTACTCCCGATCTATTTGCAAAATATAAGGGGATTCTCCCCCCTGCAATCCGGGCTGTTGCTGCTGCCAGGTGCATTGCTCATGGGTGTCATGTCCCCGATCTCGGGAGCTCTGTTCGACCGGATCGGCTCTCGTCCCCTGGCCATTGTGGGCTTGCTGATTACAGCATTCTCCACTTTTGAATTCAGTAAATTAACCGGGGAAACGCCCTATGGTCACATTATGATGCTGTATACACTCCGCAGCTTCGGCATGTCCATGCTGATGATGTCCGTGCAGACCGAGGGGTTAAACCAGCTTCCCCCTCATCTGACCAGTCATGGTACTGCGATGTCCAACACCATCAGACAGGTAGCTGGCTCAATTGGAACAGCCTTGCTGATTACCGTTATGGCTACTCGGTCGGGAATTCATCTGGCTGACTACGGGAACACGGTAACTACAACCAATGTACCCCTGACTGAACAAGTCGGTCTGCTGGGTACGGAGATGGCAGCCATCGCAGGCATGCCACCTGAACAAGGTTCAAGTCTGGCATTGCAGCAGCTCTACGGCATCGCTGTCCAGACCTCGACGATTGAAGGCATTAATGATGCCTTTATTGTCGCCACCTGGATTTCGATAATTGGTTTGATCCTGTCACTGTTTCTGCGCCGGGCACGCTCCCGTCCCCGTCCGGTGAAGACAGAACAGTAAACGGACCGCCCTTGAACATAACTAAAAAACCGCAGGTTCCTCATATGAGAACCTGCGGTTTTTAGTTAGCTTACTGCGGTTGTTTCAAGGATGACACGCCGTCCTTGGCAGCTTCTTTGGCCTTTACTGCAAGCAGATCGGATACCGTTACGAAGCGGTATCCCTCTTGCTGGAGTTTGGGCAAAATTATTTTTAGTGCATCCGCCGTCTGGGATTTTCCTTCCACCTTGTCATGAAACAGAACAATATCCCCGTTACGGGCATTTTTCAGCACTTTGCTCGTGATGGCTGTCACTCCAGGAGAAGCCCAATCACGTGTATCCTGATGCCAGGACCACAGTACAATGGTATAGCCTTTTCGTTTCGCGGCCTCAATGACCATATCATTGTAAAATCCTCCGGGTGGCCTGAACAACAGCGGGCGTTGTACACCTGCATCAATAATGGACTGCTCTGCGGCCGTCATATCCTGCGTATACTTGTCCTGCACTGTGGATCTGACAGCATAAGTATGGGCATAGGTATGATTCGCTACTTCGTGCCCCTCCTGCTGTTCCTGCACGATCAGTTCAGGGTATTTCTCTGCCCATTTACCCAACACGAAAAAAGTGCCTTTGGCTTGATACTGCTTAAGCAGAGCCAGAATCTGCGGGGTCTGTACCGGGTCCGGACCATCGTCAAAGGTTAACGCAATGAGCTTGTCATGTGTAGGTACCTCCCATACAATCTCTCCCCGTTCCTCGTAGTATTGACGGTTCTTCTGAACAGGCTTCGCATAGGCAGAACTAGTGCCGAGCATGAAAATCAGGGTGAACAATCCGATTGTTCGGGCTGCCTTCAGGTTCATGTTTATGTCCTCTCTTTGTCGTTAAACGTAAACTCCCTGTTAGCATTTCCCGAATTGCCTGAACTATTTAACGGAAAATCTGGTCAATCACTGCGATCTCCTCAGCAGACAGCTTCACATCCAAGGTTTTCAGATTATTGATGACCTGTTCCGGTTTCTTCGCTCCCGGAATGAGCGCATCAATCGAAGGCTGAGTCAGGTACCAGGCCAGAACCAAATGTGCAACCTCAGCATTTTTGGACTCGGCAATGCTGCGAAGCTGCTCCACTTTGTCCAGGTTGCGGATAAAGTTTTCTCCCGTGAACAGCGGGTTTTTGGCCCGTCCATCCTGGAATGTCGTATCTCGATTATATTTGCCACCCAGCAGCCCGGCTGCCAGAGGGAAGTATGGAACAAAAGAAATTTCATGTTCTGCTGTGTACGGAAGCAGTTCTTTCTCGGCCTCTCGTTTAAACAGATTGTATTCGGATTGCAGCACATCCACGTATCCATCCCGATTCGCTTCGCGCAGCTGTTCAAGAGAAAAGTTGGAAACCCCAATGGCGCGGATTTTTCCTTCGTCCTTCAACCGCTTCAGCGCGCCTACTGCTTCATCCTTCGGTGTGTGTTCATCCGGAAAATGAATATAGAACAAGTCAATGTAATCGGTCTGCAAACGTTTCAAGGCTTCATCGACAGATGCTTTCAGGAAAGCAGGCGAATTATCGTGTACTACGCTGCCATCCACGAATTTGTGGGATGCTTTCGTTGCAATGATGGTCTGCTCCCGCTGCCCTGTTTCTTTCAGCACCTCGCCAATTAATCGCTCTGAATGTTCAGGTCCATAGATGAAGGCTGTATCCACAAAGTTAATGCCATGCTTCAGCGACGCACGAACCACTTCCTTGCCTGTTTCATCATTCAGCATATCAGGATAGATATTATGTCCTCCTACTGCATTTGCACCCAATCCGATCGGGTTAACGATCAATTCGGTTTTCCCCAAGCGAGTCTGTTGTTCTGCCATGTCTCATCCATCTCCTTTTCCCGAGCTGTAAATAAGTACAACCATAAAAAGTAGTGTATCTGACGATCAACATATTATATCAAAACCATATACACATTTAAAATATCGGATTTATCGGCTTAGCTGTTTTTCAACACAGTCGCTTCAACATCGTTGATAAACCGCCGTAGTTTCGCAGCCACATCACGATTAATCTCCCCATTCTCATACAACTGCTGCACCGTGTTGCGCTGCTCCTGAATGGCGACCATCTGCAACTCGAGCTTCTCCTGATTGAACGGATCTTCAGTCTTGCCCTGATTCCAACTCCTAAGTCTGGCGATGACCCGCTCATACTTCGCAATAACTGACAGTGCCACGGGCCGGTTACCATCATTCATATGAGCACGAATTGCTTTGATTGCCGCTTCAGAGGTACGCAGTTTAACCTGACGGAACAGATCCGCATTCTCAATCATAAAAGGCTGGTCCGGTTTCTCGGTACGATTCGTAAATAAATGTCCAAGCACACGTCCAATTTCACTGATCGAGAACATCATTTGGGTATTGGTGCGATTTGCCAACATCATTTCCTTGCGGTCCAACCAGCTGTTACATTTGAACGCGGCTTCAGAAGCTATTACGTTCTCATCCAGCATATTTTCAATTTCCCTGCGTTCCGCTCGTGTACCAATCAGGTTAATGGCAGTTTCCTGCTTCAAAATGTCTTTGCGTTTACCCGCAGTCAGCTGCCCTGCAGCCTGCCTGATGTATTTGGACAAATCGGAAACTACAGCGAGCGCGGCGGCTTTGTTCTCGTCGGTCATCTCGGACTTGACTGCCCGGATGGCAGCATTCAGCATAATGTCCTTTGCTTTACGTTCTGTCGTTTGCTGCGATCCATCCGTTGTCTTCTCATCATTCTTGGCCAGCACAGGTAGAAACACGCTTGCAGCAATTAAGGTAAACAGGATGACTCCGGCTGCCAGGAAAATAATTAAATCCCGTTCGGGAAAAGGAGATCCGTCCTGAAGCACATACGGAATGGAGAAAGCACCCGCAAGGGTTACGGCTCCTCTTACACCTGACAGGGAGATAATCGATATTTCTTGCAGTCTCGGCTTACCTATCGGTGACTTTTTACGGAACCATTCATTCCCTTGCCAGAACAGATAGATCCAGACAAAACGAAGCAATAGCAACAACAAGGAAATCAGTCCGACATAACCCAAAACCTGCAGATTATTAAACGATACATTCACAAAGATTGTGCTCAACACATCCGGAATCTGTACCCCCAGAATGACAAAAACCAATCCATTCAGAATAAATAAAATAACCGACCACGTGCTTGCAGAAACCACCTGCATCTTCAGCTGAACCGATTCAGTGCGGTCACGTTCAATGGCATGGATGATACCTCCTGCCACAACAGCCAAAATGCCTGAAACCCCAATCTCTTCACTCACCAGATAAATAACGAATGGTGTCAAAATTTGCAGCAGCATATGAATGGTCACATCTTCCATACCAAGACGCCGGATCCAGACACCCAGCCGAATGAGCAGAAAGGATAATACTGCACCAACCAGCAATCCCCCAATCGCAATAATCAGAAAGCTGAATGATGCCTCCGCCAGAGAAAACACGCCTGTTACGGTTGCAGCAATCGCAAATTTGAATGCAACCAGACCGGATGCATCATTCATCAATGCTTCTCCCTCAAGAAGTCTATGTATGCTTTTGGGCAGATGTACACGCCCTGCCATGGCACCAACCGCTACCGCATCTGTCGGAGACAGGATGGCTGCAAGGGCAAAAGCAGCAGGCAGCGGAATAGTCGGTATGAGCCAGTGAATGGCGTAGCCTGCCACGACCACCGTAACAAAGACAAGTCCCAGCGCCAGCAGTAGAATGGGAGCCCTCAGGTTCCACAATTCATGCCTTGGCGTTCGTTTGCCATCGTTATATAACAAAGGAGCTATAAAGAGCACAAAAAACAGTTCCGGGTTCAGCGGCAGATGTACCCCTGCAGGAAGAAGCGCAATCGCAACCCCCAGGGCAATCTGAATAAGCGGAACCGGAATGAAAGGTACAAATCGGTTCAGGATGTTCGACAACCCGATAAGCACCAGCAATACAAGTACCGCTATAAACAGTTCCATGATGATAATCCCTTTCGCTATTGATGTGATAAAGCCAATCGGAGTAGTCTTATTTTAACATATATCCGGTTTTGTTATAAAAATGTTGTCATATTCATTACCCTGCAAGTGAAGTCAAGAATAGCGCAGATTGAAGAAATTCGGTTTGAATCTGTTTATAAGATGTTACAATATGCTCATGACAATACCCGATTGGAAAGGAACTTGGTATCTATGGCGTTTGGCATTAATCGGCAGGAGTTGTCAGAATGGAAAGATCGCGTATCAAACGGCGAGCTTGCCTATCTTACTCATTTCTGGATAGATCCGCGTTTTCCCGGCATTACTAGTGTGACCAAAGTAGGCTGCTCGAATCTGGAACGTCTTGAACAATGGTGTTTTGAACACGGACTTGATCCTCGCTACATTCATCGGCGCGAACCTTTCCCTCATTTCGACTTGCTTGGGCAAAAGCAAAAAGTAATACTGATGGAGGCCGGATTGACTGAACATATTCAGCGTTTCCATCTGTGACAACCCTGCTTGAAAAGAAAAACGTCAGTCGTCAATGTTCCGTCCCATTAATGGGAAGAACCTTGACTTCTGACGCTTCAAACCGATTATATTCAACGATGTGTTTGTTCCAATGCTTTCATTTTCTCCAGCAGCTTCAGTTCAATTTTCTTAAGCATCCCTACCATCTGCTGCTGCTCTTCTTCCGTAAGCGCTTGTAGTAATTCCCACGTCATGCGTCCACGGTTGGCATTCAAGGTTCGGGCGAGCTGCTCTCCATCCTCTGTCAGGGACAGCCAGACAATTCTCCGATCCTCTTCACTGCGTACCCGCTGGATCAACCCTTCACTCTCCAGTTGGTTTAAGACAATCGTGGTAGCTCCAGATGATAAACTGAGCTGTCTTGCCACATCGACAGCCATACAGCGCTGTTCCCTTAAAATCATGCCCAATATATGACTCTTAGTCGGATTCAGTTTGCAGTTTGTCTCCGTCTTCTGCTGCTGATCCAATACTTTATTCTTATATCTGAAGAAGGCCTCCAACAATTGATCAACGTTTGCCAATTGTGAGTTTTGCTCCGTATCCGGACTCATAACGTTCCTCCTGCCTTTCATCATAACCTACCTTACATTGTAACATATTTGCACTTTTTTGTTTGTGAAAAATGCGCTTGCTTCATATTCTTGTACCTGTTTGTAAAATTCATGCTTATTTTCACGTTTCATGTGACAAGCTACCTTATAGCATGATGATTGAACCATTAGAAGGAGGTCATGAAGCTTGAACATTTATATTGTTTTCGACAGCGAGGGCGGACATACACAAGCGCTGGCTGAGGCGATTGCAGCTGGAGCAGCCAGTGTGCACGGAGCAACCGTACATCTCCACTCCACTGAAGAAGCCGATGTATACAAACTGGTGGAGATGGATGCCATCATATGGGGTTGTCCGGGTCATTTTGGTTCGATTAGCTCTGGACTGAAGAAGTGGATTGATAAACTGGGATACCTCTGGGCTGAAGGTAAACTGGTGGATAAGGTAGGTGCCGTTTTCTGTACGATTGCCACCGAACATGGGGGTCTTGAATCGGCACTGCTGCATCTGCTGACCCCCATGCTGCATCAGGGAATGATTATAACCGGACTGCCAGGGAACTTTGCCGACAACGCCTTGTATGGTTCATATTATGGTGTCGGTGTTACCTGTCCGGTAGATAGTGACGTTCTGCTAAGTGATCAGGGTATAGCTCTTGGCAGAGCACTGGGTGAGCGTGTCGCCCGGATCACCAATCGCCTGATTACCTGACAACCGTTTCATTTGACTGAAGTATCTCATTTTCTCAAGCCTGCATTCCTTCTCCACCAATCATGGCCTAGAGCAGCAGGCTTGAGTTTTCTCTCCTCTTCAAAGTGATATTGCAACTGCCTATTGCATAATCGCAGCAGGTTTGTTTATAATAACTTAAAGTTACTTTTAGTTACTTAATAATTTTTATAAATCTGTTGTTAGAAAGTAATATAATAACATTGCAAGGGAATTTTACGTATGAATGACAATAATCCATTAAATGTAGATGTCTGTATTGTTGGAGCAGGACCAGGCGGGGCCCTTCTCTCTTACTTGTTGAACCGCCAAGGAATATCAACCGCATTGATCGAACGACAGCCTCATCTGCACAAATCATTCCGCGGCGAATTGCTCAATCAAGATGGTGAAGCTGTGCTGAGCAAGCATGGTTTGTTTTCAGGCGTAGTCCAGCTTGGAGCCTTGCCTCTGGAGCAAATTCAATACTGGGAGAACGGACAGATTATTCATACGTTCCACCCCGCTGAGGGAGAATCGCATGTGGGCATTCATATACCTCAGAACCATTTGCTGGATTTTATCGTTTCAGAGTCGCAAAACCTGCCGCACAGCCACGAACATGTACTGTTTAATACCGTGATGACCGGCCTGCTGAGGGATAAGACAGGAAAAACGATTGGTATCCATATTCGGCAAAATGGTGTTCCCTCTTCCATACAAGCATCTGTCATTGTTGGTGCGGATGGACGATATTCAGCTGTGCGCAAACACTCGGGCCTCACCCCGGATGTCCGTAAACATGGCTACGATCTGTTATGGGCACGAATTCCTGCACCTGTGGGCTGGGAACCAGCCGTGCGCATGGCGAGCATGGATGGTCAGCAGCTGGCGCTTTTCTCCCAATATGGCGGCTATGTGCAGATTGGCTGGAACATTCCGCAAGGTTCATTCTCCAGTCTGCGCGAGCAGCCGTTTGCCCCTTTTGTGGAGAAACTTGTGGCTGCATTCCCATGTCTCTCCGATTCGGTTGCAGCACATATCCAGACATGGAGTGATTTTGTACTGTTGTCCGTAGAAAGCTGTTACAGCGAATCGTGGACACAGGATAATGTGGTTCTGCTCGGTGATGCTGCACATACCATGACGCCTACGGGAGCTTTTGGCCTGAATGCAGCGCTTGAAGACGCTGATGCCCTTTCGGAGATCCTTACCCGGATGGCTTCTGATCACTTCAAATTTACGGAGCCGTTGCAGCAGCTGCAAATCCTTCGCGGCGACAAGGTGAAACAGCAGCTTGCACGTCAGGTCGAGATGGAGTCTTCCTTTCAGCAGCGTTACGAATCCCTGCGCTAAAAACGTACCGAAATCTTACGCATTCAATCAAACAAGCCGACGGCTCCTATATAGAGAAGCCATCGGCTGTTTTGATCTGTAACTATAGCCAAGCGAAGAATCCAAAGAATGCTGATAAGTTCAACGAATGCAACTAAGATTTTCTGTTACTTGGAGCTTCAGGACTCCAGTCGATCAAACTTCGCTGCCATTCATTGCACTTACCCGAAGTTCCGTCAGCGGCAGTGACTTCTTCTCCGGATGACGCAGATGAACCGTCCGGCTCTCGCCTGGCAGCAAGTCGAAATAGTTGTCGCTGAAACGGACACGTCCCAGAGGAAGCTCCAGCTTGACCAATCTTGCGATTGCGCGGCTGGCCGTAACGGTTACAGACTGTTCCTCTTCATTTACATGCACACTCAGTTGAGACTGCGGCAGCAACACGTCCTTTGGATCACGCAAAAAGTAGCGGTTAAACGGTGCAGCAAATCCTTCGGCGATCAATTCAATCATCACTTCTTCAGCACGTCTCCCCTGCAAAACTTCTGCTTCGACTAATGCTCCAATCTTTGCAGCGGATTGGGGTTGAGCTTCAACAGGCAGTGCACCGGAATAGACTTTCTCGCCATTCAGTTGGTATACATTGATACGGAGATGTCCCCGTAAGGACTCCAATGTATCGTTGACGACCCATAATGTAAGAGGTTCGCCTGGCTCATGTTCCAAGGATAGCAAGATCGGATGGAAGAACGTCTTACCATAATAAAAGGATGCCTTGGGCAGCAGCTCGTAATCAATCATGGACCAGCTTGTTCCCGGCCAGCTGTCATTCAGCTGCCATACAAGTGCCCCGCTATTCCTGTGATTGATCCGCCGGAAATGTTCAATACCGTACCGTAAACCTTCCGCTTGAGTCAGCATAGAAAAGTTCATATACTCCTCTATATTTTGCGGAATCCCGGTATATCCTTCCATCAGAAGAATGCCCTTTTGATGATTGGTATCCTTGTTGCGGTAAGCCATCTCGGGACTTCCCCAGTAAAACTGCCCTTCAGGCATGTTTTTCTCCAGCGTGTAACGGTTTGCCGACGCATGCATGCCGAATTCACTGCTGAACAAGGCATAATCCTTTTTGTAATTTTTGAACGTTACACCTTCGATGCTGTAATCCAGCAGCGGTGGTTCGCCGTATTTCCTTGGATACACAGAACCATGCCATACCTGCCAGTTGTGGCGGTCCCCGACATCCGGGTCATTGGCGTCATTGCCGCCCTTGTCTCCATACGGGGAAGATGGCCAATACGGACGTGACAGATCCAGCCGCTCCAGCGCCTCAGGAATCAGTTCATGATAGATCAATTCCCCATAGAATGGGCTGGTAATATCTCCACTGGCGGATTTCATATCATACAGCCAGTCAATCTCGTTATTGCCGCACCAAAGTGCAAGTGATGCCCGGTTTCGCAGCCTGATCACATTATTTTCAACTTCGCATCTGACATTTTCCATGAAATCATGATTGAAATCAGGAAATAATGCGTTCGCAAAGGCAAAATCCTGCCATACCAGTACTCCTTGCCGATCACACTCATCGTAAAAGACTTCCTTCTCATAAATGCCGCCTGCCCAGACCCGCAGCATATTCATGTTTCCTTCGACGGTTAACTCGATGAGCTCACGATACCTTGAATCGGGGATCGCACCGATCAGATGGTCAGCCGGTATCCAGTTCGCTCCCTTGGCGTACACCTTGATCCCATTCAAAATAAAAGCAAACGCATCCTCTCCTCGCTCATTGTGGAGGGCAAGCTCAATGGTTCGTATTCCGTAAGGCTCACTATAACGGTCCACTTCAATTCCATCCGCATATAGAATAACCTCCAGGGAATACAAATAGGGTTCACCCAGATCATGCGTCCACCACAATTGCGGTGACGACACCACCAGCGTTGTATCTGCCTTTCCACCTTCCACAGCCAATCCATCAGCTCGTACCACCTCAATACCACCAGCATCCATCAACCGAACATTACATGTCGTGACCACAGGTTGCTCACGTTGCTGTCTGCTGCGGAATGACATCACCGATTTCACATCTGCCGTGACGTAGATAACCGCCTGCTCCTTGCTGACAGATTCGGTTCTGGCATATACACTCTCCAGCTTCGCCATCACCCGTCTCTCCAATCGAACCGTGCCCCAGATGCCTACGGTAACCATGCGCGGCCCCCAGTCCCAGCCGAAATTCATCGCCGCCTTGCGGAGCCATGGCCGTTCCTTGGTATAAGATGACCAGTCGAATGTCTCCTTGTCCAAGTTGTGCAGTGTTAAAGGGTCAAACCGGACTGCAATGGCGTTCCAGCCATTACGGACCAGTGAGGTTACATTGAATGCGTGGGACATGAGCATATTGGATGTTTTCCCTACTTCATGTCCGTTCACATACACCGTAGCGAATGTATCCAAACCTTCGAAGACAAGCTCGAAATGTTCCTGCTCCTCTTCACCCTTGACCAGATTAAAGTTGGTACGATACCACCATTCCTTTTGCTCGATCCAGCGACTCTTGGCATCGTTATGCCCAAAATACGGAGGATCAATAATGCTGCGCTGGATCAGTGCTGAATGAACATCACCTGGCACTTCCGCCCCAATCCAGAAGCGGTCGTCCAGTGCAGCTGCAGCAATGTCCATGGCCCGCTTTTCCCCGACTTCAAAGTGCTGTATCTTCCATTGACCCGACAAATCCTGACTTGAATATTCTCTCTTCATCATTTGCCTCGCTCCCCAGATCCCTGAGTCATGATGCACCGAAAACGTTTGCAGAAACATGTCAAAGCATGCGTTGTCTGCTAGCTTCCCGAAGGCTTGAATGAATATGCCTCTTCGCGAAATTCACTCGGGGTCTTTCCCGTATGTTTTTTAAACAGCCTGCTAAAGTATTTTACGTCTTCATATCCACTAATGGCAGCCACTTCACTGACTTTTGCAGGAGAGACTGCCAGCATCTCCATTGCCCGCCGGATACGCATATTCGTAACAAAATCCCCAAAAGTGATGCCTGTTTCTTTCTTAAATAGCTCGCTCAGATGCCCGGGATGCAAATGAACCTGACCCGCCACCTGCTGCAGACTGATGTCTTGTGCCAATCCGGATTCAATGTAGGCAATGGCTTTTTGCACATGTGAAGCCTGCCCTTGGCCCATTTGGCTGTAATATGTATGCATCAGACCATATAAATGGTGAAACAGCATATCCCGGAGATCCGCAGCATCTGCATCCGGTTCCGGTTGCCATGGTTCATATCGTGCAGGCTCCTCTCTTCCAATGGCACGCATCGTACGAACCAGCCAGCGATGTCCGGCGATCACCGCAGATTGCAAGCAGGCATGGAACGATTCAGGCGTCACTTCGGGGTCCATCATGAGTTCTCTTACAAGCTCTTGTGTCCATGTGGTCAGCACTACAGGATCGTTGTCGAGCAGCAGTGTCCCCAATGCAGTTTCCTCTTCATGCGTAAGTAACGTTTTGCCGCCTTTGCGATGACTCACCTGCTCGATGCCCCATATTTTATCCTGCAACAAACCTAGATATTGGAATGCCGCAGATGCTGTTTTGTAACTATCATGAAGATGCATCTCACCGCAAACAGGATGCCCTATCGCTGCACGCAGCGAACATTTCAGCAATTGCTCCATGTGATTCAATACCGCTTTCAACGTGTACTGTAATTCCTGCTTTATGTTCGCCGTTAACTGCACAATTCCAATAATCTGTTTTTTCTGAATATGGGCAATTGCACCAGGCAGCAGATCCTCCAGCATGTTCTGTACAGCAAACCTCAACAGCGCAGCTGAAGAACGACTCCATCCTTTCGCCTGAATAATGAACACCTGTTGATATACCTGCTCGCCACCCAGAGAAACATCAGCAAACTCCACTACTCCCGGCTTCAGAAATGCAGGACAAGGACCTGTACTCACATCACCATCAATGACCCATTTTTCAAATAAACGCTGTCTGTTCTCCCGTAAAAGTCGACCTTCTCTTGACTTTTCTGCCCATCGATCTGTAATTCGTTGTTTGGCCTGGAGAACGGTTTTGATGATCTCTTCCGGTTTGCTTGTTTTGAGCAGGTAATCCGTCACTCCCTGGCGGATCGCCTGTTGGGCATAAGCGAAGTCATCATATCCGGACAAAATAATGACCTCCAGCTCAGGCAGCAATTGCAGCCCTTCATCTGCCAGTTCAAGCCCCGTTTTACCAGTCATGCGGATATCGGTCATCAGAATGTGCGGACGTTCCTCAGCCATCCGGGTTAGTGCCTCTTCAGCCGAGGCAGCGGGTGCAAGAAGTTCAATGCCCAGCTCGTTCCAGGCAATTACACTGGCAAGTCCGGTCCGAATAATCACTTCGTCATCGACAATAAGCAGTCTCATGGCGATTCCTCCAGAAAGGGTATGGAAAATGAGATACGGGTTCCGCCGCCGACCCGGCTGTCTATTTCTAGTTGTGAAGCCGCTCCGTAATGGAGCAGCAATCGCTCATTCACGTTGTGGATTCCGTAACCACCAACAGGCGGGTTTACATCCGGTCTTTCCTTCAACTGTTCCAGCCTCTCTTGTTCCATACCAATGCCATCATCCAGCACCAGTATGTTCATTCGTTCCTCTTCCTGATCCTGACGAATCATGATCGTGATCGTTCCTGTGCCGACCTTTGGCTGAATTCCGTGGATCATGGCATTCTCGACAAGCGGCTGCAGCAGCAGCTTCAGCATCATCCGCTGCTCCAGTGCAGGATCCACAATATAATGCACTGCAAATTTATCGGGAAAACGGATAGACTGGACACGTACATAATGCTGGATGTGGGCAATCTCCTGTCCTACAGGGCAAAAATCCTTGCCGTTATTCAGGCTAATACGCAGGAAATCACTTAATCCTTCTACCATGTCTGCAATCCGACTCTCTTTTGACATCAAGGCGATCCAGTGAATGGACGAAAGGGTGTTATATAGAAAATGAGGATTGATCTGTGCCTGAAGTGCTCTCAGATCTGCTTCCTTCTTCCGGGCTTCACCGCGTATCACTTCTTCCTTAAGACTCTCGATATGTGTGCCTAGCAGATTATAACTTTCTCCCAGTTTGCCAATCTCGTCGTCGCTTTCCGATCGAAACAAAGGCAGCGGCCGATCCGGGTCAATACGGGACAGGTGCCTGGTGAGCACACGGAGCGGTCTCGTTACTCGGCGGACGGTAAACCAGACAAGTCCTGCGCAGATTACAGCAGAAGCAACGACTGCTACGGCCGTGAGAATCAGAATATAACCGTTTTCCGACTTATACTGATCATAAGGTACCGTTCCAGTCAACGTCCATCCGGTCAACTGTTCCGGGTAATAGAGAAGTGTACGTTTATTTTCTCCACTGCTATACGTTGTCGTACCGCTCCCACCTTGCCGAATCAGCGTCTGCACTTCTGGTTCAACCTGCTCCAGGGACTTCCCAAGCCTGGATTTGTCCATGGAAGACAGGATTTCTCCCGAACGTCCGATCAGCTCCAATCGTCCTTCACCCCTGCCAAGTCCCAGCGCAGCCCAGTCTTTGGAGATGGCCTTTTCATCCAGGCTGATGGCGAGCCATCCAATGGGGCGGTAATCATGGATGCTGCGGATCGGGCGCACCAACGTAATGACATTTTGTATCCCTGCATAGTTGCGGACCGGGTAGACGCCGGTCCATGTTTTAACCGCATCACCACTAGGTGCTGGAGGATCGGAAGTACCCGGTTCATACCAGGTTGCGGTCGTCAATACAGCATCAAACCGATCCGGATAAATCGCAATATTCGCAATATATTTTTTGGAGGCTGCCAGATTGGTCATTCTGCCCAGGATATCTACGCGGTCCAGCTCATGATCTTCATTTCGGCTCAGATACTGCTGAATATCCCGCTCCCCAATCAGGAAAATCGATATATTCTCGGCATCCTGCAGCATATAACGAAGATTGGCTTCCACCTGTTTCAGCGTATCCATGCCGGACAGCTTCGTTTTCTGCTCGGTAATACGGGAAGAGATCAGAAACGCGAACAGACCCAGCGCCACCAATGGCACAATCATGGAGGCAGTTACGACAACCGAGAGCTTCCTCTGCAGCGAAGATGTCAGCCAGCTTCTCAATTCTTTCCCTCCTCTGGATGCGCTTTCGTTTATCCCTTAACCGCACCAGCCGTCATGCCTTTCATCACCTGTTCCTGAAAGACAAGATATAGAATAATGGTCGGAATAACCGACAGCGTCATGGCGGCCAATGTTAGTCCATAGTCCGTCTGGTATCCATCAGCGAAATTTGCAATGGCCAGCGGTAACGTTTTCAATCCCGTTTTGTTAATAAACACGAGTGCAAACGAAAAGTCATTCCACGCATGCAAAAAACTCAGAATCGTAACTGTGGACAAGGCAGGCACCGACATGGGCAGCATGATCCGGGTAAACAGTCCCCACAGGCCTGTTCCATCGATAAACGCCGCTTCTTCAATATCCCTTGGTACACTAGTCAGATAGGCCGTGAGTACAAAAATGGCAGTTGGCAGTGCAAACGCCGTATATGGCAAGATCAATGCCCAATACGTATTCAGCAGGGACATCTGTTTCATTAGAATGAACAATGGAACCAGTGTGCTGTGAATGGGAATCAGCATACCTACGACGAAAAAGGTCATGACCAGACCCTTCCAGCGGAACTGGAACCGGGCCAATATAAATGAAGCAAGCGCTGCAATAAACAGGGTCAAAATTAGTGAGCCCACGGATACAACCAGTGAATTGCCAAATGCCGTTCCCAGTCTGGAGCTTTCCCATGCATTGCTGAAATTGGCCACGTTCCAGTGTGCCGGCAAACCAAAAGGCCTGCTGTAGAAATCTTCATTCGTTTTAAACGCACTGATCACAAGCCAGTAAAACGGATACAATGTTAAAATACCATACACCGTCAGCAGCGTCCAAACAATTCCGCTGCGCAGGCGGCGAACCGGATGGCCCCCATCACTTCGAGGCGATGGCATCGTTACAGGTGTCACACTCATTACAGTTCCCCCTCTCCTTTAATTCTCTTTTCGTTTACGACTGGTCACCCACTGGCTTGTTCCGATGAGCAGCAGGGAGATCAGCACGATGGTCGTTGAGATGGCACTCCCGAAACCATAGCGATAAGTCGTGAAGGTTGAGTTATACATATACGTAGCGAGCAGTTCTGTGGCATGAGCCGGACCGCCTTTGGTCATGATGTACACCAGATCAAAGGATTTCAGACTGCCTGAAATGCACAGAATAATCGCAACCTGCACCGTTCCCCAGATCATGGGAAGAGAAATCGAAACCAGCTTACGGATTCCTGATGCGCCGTCCATTTTGGCAGCGTCGTGAATTTCACCTGGGATGTTTTGCAGCGCCGAGATGAAAATAATGAGGTACAGGCCAACAAAACTCCAGAGCAGCGGCGGTACGAGAGAGAAGATCGCAATCTTGTCGTCAGACAGCCATTGCAGCTTCCAGCTCTCAAGCCCCATTGCATCCAGCAGGAAATTCAAAATTCCGATCTGTGGATGATAGATATATTGCCAGATCATACCGATGACCACAGTAGATAAGACCATTGGCAGAAAAACAGCGGAGCGCAGGAAGCGCTGGAGCGGATTGCTTTTGTGTAATATGACCGCAAGCATCAGTGCTAACGGGATTTGCCCAAACACGGAAGCCAGAACAAAAATGACGTTGTTTTTCAGTGCCCGCCAGAATACGGGGTCGTGCCATATCTCCACATAGTTGTTCAGGCCAATATAATTGGACTCTCCGATTCCGGACCAGTTGAAGAAACCGTAATAGGCTGACCATACAACCGGCACAAATACAAACAACGCATATATGATGATTGCCGGAGCAAGCCCCAGCATGATAAAACGACGACTGCGCAAAGCGTTCATTCAGTCACTTCCCTTCATTAATGCCTTACCTAACCTCTAATACATGTGATTCTTGCCAAAGGAAACGGAAAACCCCTCCCCTGCCGGGAAGGGGTAATCTCTTCTTTGCAATCATTATGAGTTCGGATCATTGGACCAATTTAACGTTTCATCCTGACCTCAAATCTAACTTGTTAATTGCCAACGGCGTTGGCCTGTGCAGCCTGAATTTTGGCGGCGATATCTTCTGCTTTCCCACCCATCAGCAGTTCCTGCAGTCCATTATTGATGACCTCTACTGTTGCAGATCCCAGCTTGGAATCGTAAACCGGATTAATCTTCACTTCCTGCATCAAATCATATAATTCCACGAACAAAGGGTGTGCTTTGGATTTGTCCAGATCAATCTTGTAACTGACCAAAGTACTGCTGTCCAGCGTCGCCTTCTGACCGTCAGGACCCGCCAGCGCGTAGAACAGCTCCATCGCTGCCTCTTTTTGGGCCCCGCTCAGCTTTTTGCTTACACCAAGACCGGTACCAACCACGCCTGAGGTTGTTCTTGGCTCACCCTGTCCTCCGTCCACTGGGGGAAGAATGGTGATATGTGTGTTGTTCAACACCTCTTCAGGTGCGTTATTCACCAGGTTCGCCAAAGCCCATCCACCATTCATGACCATCGCTGCTTTTCCCTGGAAGTACAGCTGCATCATCTGGGTCTCGTCAATACTGTTGAAACCATCCTGGAAGGCTTTGCTGTTCCCGAGCTGCTGCATCTTGTTTAACGCCTCGATGAACTGTGGATCGGTAAAACTTGCGCCATCCTGGGCTGCTGCCTTCAGGAACCAATCTGTGCCCGTAATCCGGTCAGCCAGTGTACTGAAAATCGTCGATTGGGCGACCCAGTTTGCCTTGTTACCCAGTGCCATTGGAATAACCTCGTGTTCGTTAAACGTAGCAATCGCCTGCTCCAGCTCGGCCCACGTCTCAGGAACTTTGACGTTATACTGTTTAAACAGTGCCTCGTTGTAATAAATGAAGGAACTTGGCGCCAGATTCATCGGCACGGAGTAGATGTTTCCGTCAACCGTATATCCGTCCAGTGCGTTCGGGATAAAGTTGCCCTTCCACTCCGGTTTCGCGTCCAGCTCCGCATTAATTGGCTGCAGCAGATCGCCTTTTACAAATTCTTTTGTCATCGCATCCGGCCACATCACAAACAGGTCCGGCATTTCATTCGCAGCTGCTACGGTGCGGAGCCTTGTTTTGAGACCATCTGTGGGCAGCCCCTCATCCACCACTTCAATATCGGGATGTGCTGCCCGGAAATCTTCGATGATTTTACGCATCGCTACCGCTTTTGCATCCTGTCCGGTCCAGTTATGCCAAAGTGTCACGGTCACTTTATCTTTGCTGCCCGTTCCTTCCGATGCATCACCGCCGCTGCAGGCTGCAAGTACCATCGAAAACAAGGCAATTGCCACGAATCCCGAAAGCCATTTTCTCAACATCTCTATCTCCCCCTTGGCTGATTGAATATCCTTATTGTAAATGGTAACGCTATCATACCGTAAGGTGACGATCCACGGATGCAGGGGTGAAAAATATCGGATGCCCGTTCCGATGGAGCACTTCCCTTTAAACAAAAAAAGCTCTCGAATGTGAGAGCTCCTTATGAAACCAAGTTTATTTAATAAGAAAGAGAATAAGTTCTGATTTATTGCATACTGCTTTGGATGAGTGTCGCAAAAGCTTCAGAGCCTTCTTTCGTCAGATGCACGCCGTCTTTTTCAAAATATTCGTCGTGTCCTTCACTTGCACTGTGCCAGTCAATGAGGGAAACGTTATTGTACGCTGAGGCTGCTTCATTCAGTGCTTTGTTAACCGTTCGTTCCCAAGGACGGGGAACCCGCACGGTAACCAGATACACATGATCTTCATCTTTAAGGTAATCAAGCACTGATTTCAGACTTTTGGAATTGAATGAACCATTGGTTCCTAGTTCCAGCACCACCTGACCGCCCAATTGATCGTTTCGTTTGAGCCCGTCCAGCACATCGGCTGCCTCCCACATCTGACGCCCAACATGACCGTCCACGTAAACTCCCGACACATTCTGTTCCAGGTAAGGCTTGGCGTCCAAAATGACCGAGTCCCCTATGACGGTATAGTGAACCTTTCCGTCTTCAGCAGGAGGAGCTGTTTCCCCATCCGCTTGGGACGAATCTCCAGTTTGATCCGGATCCTTCGATTTATCGATACCGGCATCACCTGGATGATCAGTCTCTCCTGAAGAATTCTCAGTCGCCTGGCTCGGGTTATCCGCGGCGGTGCCTTCTCCTTCATCGGGTGTTGAGACTTCCGGCTGAGCAGATGTATCCGGCTTCGACGTTTGCTGCTCGGGTTGACTTTGCTGGTCGCCAGCATCCTCGGCAGGTTTGTCGTTCTTCTGCGGTTCAGCAGTCTTTTGGCCGGACCCAGAAGTGTCTACAGGAGCCGGAAGCACATCCTGCCCTTTCTCTTCATATACAGAATGCTCGCTGTTCAATGTGGTGGACATGGACACGGAATGTGAATCGGAATTCGCGGCAGATGTGATCATCATTTGGGACACTGTGAAGCACATGAACAGAACAGACATCAGCAGTCCTGCCCGCTTCAGCCAGGTTTGATGAGTACCATGCCCGTTCCATCCTTTCTCCCACAACCGGGACCAGGTATCTCGGAATCCATTGTGACGGATCGGATTCTCAATATACTTTAATGACAGTGATGCCAGGACTACCGTTGCGGCCACCTGCAAAATCATTCGAACCGGGTGGAATTCCCCCGTATCAACGGCCGGACTCGTCAGGACGATCACGGGGTAATGCCAGAGATAAAGTCCATAGGAGCGTTCACCAATCCATCGCAGTGGCTTGGCACCAACTAGGCGTGCCAAAAAGGAAGAAGGGTGTGCAAGCACAGCGACCAGCAGCGTTGTTGCTATGGCTTGAAGGACCATCCCACCTTGGTACAGCGAAGGTTCATATTCACTGCTGTTCAGCATCATGTAGATCAGCAGGGCCAGTGCTGCCACACCCGATACGTCGAGTACGACTCGATTAAGGCTCGCAAGGGAAGGTGACAGGTTGCGGCTTGGCCACACTACAGCGAGTGCAGCACCAGCCAGCAGCGCGAACGCCCGGGTATCCGTACCATAATATACACGGCTCGGATCCAGATCCGGATTGTACATGATCGCCATTGCACCAGCAGATAATTCAGCAGCCACTACAATAAAGACAACGAGCCATCCCTTTCTTTTGAACACCATGATCGAAGCGATCAGAATTAACGGCCACACCATGTAGAATTGTTCTTCCACCGCGAGCGACCAGAAATGTCCGAACGGGGATGGAGGACCAAAACTTTCAAAATAGGATACGTGATGAAAGATATACCACCAATTGCTTATGTATAAAACACCCGAAACAATGTCCCCACGCAGGGCAGCAAGCCGGGAAGGATCTGTGAAGAGCAGCCAAACCATTACAACTGCTGTCACGGTGAGCATGCCAGGCACCAAGCGCCTGATTCTGCGCATCCAAAAATCACCGAGTGAAATGCGCCCATGTTCCTGCCATTGGGACACAAGAATATCCGTAATCAGGTAACCTGATAAAACAAAGAAGATGCCGACACCGAGCAAACCGCCGGGAATAAAACTCAAATTCAGATGATACGCAACTACAGCAAGCACGGCAATGGCCCGCAAGCCATCCAGTCCGTTCATATGACGCCTGCTTTTCAACGTTTGTGACATGAGCGCCCCTCCTTGTTGCTGGTTGACATCATTGGTGTATGGGGCGATTGCAAATCATCTACGCTTCTCATTGTGTTTCTGGTTGTCATTAACATACGTATTGCACCTTTCGTCATTCATTTCCAATATATCGTTCAACACTCACGCTTAGCATTATACGCTCAAGCGCAGCGAGATAAATTACAGTAGTAGTTACAAAGCGATGAAACGATGTAACCTTTCCTGCCAGCTTATATAGCTGTAAAATCATACTCCAAAATTGTCGTTTAATACAGTCTTTTTCTTCGACTGGGTAATATTACCTCACTGGCAAATCAAAACAAAAAAAGCTGCCCACTTACTCAGCAGCACTAACCATTATAAACCTATCCCGAGGACGATTGAAAGTTTTGCTCATAATTGCTTCTGCGTGCCTAGGACCCTGGGTGTGGAACGGATGAATCTTCTCTTCAGTCCCATCATCAAGTATGCGATATATTGGAACGTACGGAATACAAGTGGTTATTTCATGACTTTGTACTCATTTAGCAAACAGGCAAAAAAGCGGACAAGAATCTGCCCGCTTTTTTACTGAAGATATGTGCATGTCTTCCATCAGCTGCATTTGCTATAACCACAATTGCTGCACGTCTTGCAGCCTTCCATATTAATCAGAGATGCTGATCCGCAAGAAGGACATAAATCCCTGGACTCGCCAAAGGTGCTTCGTTCTTCGCCACCATTCTTTTTCTCCTGCAGCCCAACATCCCCTTCTTTCGAACTCCCGATAGCAAACGGATCATTGACTTCAATTGAATCAGCCTCGTGTACCTCAGCTGTGCTCTGTACGTGACTCTCGAGCGCTTTGGCAACTGCGTCTGCGATGGACTCGACCCGGTTCACTCCGAAGCCGATTGCTCCCGAGCCTCCGATGCCTTTTAAATGTTTGATCAACAGCTCTACTTTATGTCCATGGTCACCGTATCGCAGGAACAGGGAGCAAACTCTTCCGAGCGCTTCAGCCATGGCGAATACATCTGATCCAGCTTTACCCACGTTCAGGAAGATCTCCGCCGGAATGCCGTCCAGGTCGTTAATCGTAATGTATGCCATGCCAAATGGTGTGTTAATTTTATACGTTGCACCGCGCAGCACCTGTGGACGGCTCTTGTATTGTTTATCCAGCACTTTAGCAGAAGACGAGGAATTCACGAATGTCTTGCCTTCCGGCTCCGTCACCGCAGACCCTGAAGGAAGGGTGCTGGCCATCGTTGCTGTAGTCTCCTCTTTTGCCCCTTTTGTCTCGCTGCTGGCTTCACTCTTCGCCTCTTCCTTCTTCGTCGTCGACAGGACCTGTACATCACGGCTGCCATCCCGGTAGATCGTTACACCCTTACAACCCAAGTCGAAAGCAAGCTCATACAACTGCGCCGTATCCTCCACGGTAAAATCAGCCGGACAGTTGGCTGTTTTTGAAATGGAGCTATCGACCCATTGCTGAATCGCGGCCTGTACCCGGATGTGATTTTCTGCTGACAGATCCATCGCTGTCACATAATAATCGGGCAATTCCTCACCAGGGTGTTCATTCAGCCACTCCTGCGCAATCGGGACAAACTGCTCGTCATAACCGAGCCGGCTTTGGCGGAAATATTTAAAAGCAAAATACGGTTCAATCCCTGTTGACGTACCCACCATCGTTCCGGTGCTCCCTGTTGGGGCCTGCGTGATCAGTGTTACGTTACGAATGCCTTGTTTGCGGATGGCCTCTCCCACTTCTGGATAGGTCTCGACCATTTTTTTCATAAATCCGCTCTGTAAGTACGGTTCCACCTCAAAGGCCGGGAAAGCGCCTTTCTCTGCCGCAATATCTGCTGATGCGAGATATGCCTCTCTCGCAATGAAACCATACAGTTTATCCAAAAATTCAAGCGATTCCGGACTGCCGTACCGGATGCGCAGCTTGATCATCAGCTCTGCCAGTCCCATCGTGCCAAGTCCAACCCGACGCTCCCGCTGCTGATTCTTTTTATTTTCTTCAAAATGATAAGGCGTTGCATCGATCACATTGTCCAAAAATCTCGCCGAGATGCGTGTTGTCTCCGCCAGATCCCTCCACGCCACATCATGACTGGCCTCATCGTAAAATTTGGATAAGTTAATGGCCGACAGATTGCACACACCCCATCCCGGCAGGCCCTGTTCCCCGCATGGATTCGTACATATGATCGGATTAAAATACCAACTGTTCGACATCTGGTTGTAATACTCCATAAATACAACCCCAGGTTCCGCTGATTTCCAGGCCGATTCAATAATCGTATGCCATATTTCCCTCGCTTTTACTGTACGGTAATGGATTACCGGGTGCCCGGCCTCTTTCCATTGCTGCAGGTCCCCGTTCCACTCGGTGTCATAATCCGGGTCGCTCGTATCCGGAAAAACAAGCTGCCAGTCGCCGTCCTGCTTGACGGCCTCCATAAATGCGTTGCTCACACATACCGAGAGATTGGCATTGGTGACCTGGCCCATTGTTTGTTTGACTGTAATAAAGTCCATGATATCCGGATGCCAATCGTTCATCATCAGCATGAGCGCTCCGCGGCGGCTGCCACCCTGCTCAATCAATCCCGTGGTATAACTGAACAAACCGCCCCAGGATACCGAACCACTGGAAGATCCATTCACCCCTTTTACAACTGCACGACGCGGACGGAGTGACGACAGGTTGATGCCTACTCCGCCACCGCGAGCCATAATCTCCGTCATTTCAGTCAACGTTTTCATGATGCCACCTCTGCTGTCCTCAGGAGATGGAATGACGTAACAATTGAAAAGGGTCAATTCGTCGCTTGCACCTGCACCAGCAGCAATTCGGCCCCCAGGCACCAGCTTCCAATCATCCAATACAGCGCGGAACTTGGATTCCCATTTTTGCTGCTCTTCAGGAGTAGACTCCACCGAGGCCATCGCTTTCGCCAGCCGATCCCACATCTCCTCCGGTGTTCTTTCTATATTCAACGTAAGCTTCTCCACTTCCGTCTGGATCATATCTCCGCTGCGGGTTTTCACCTTCACCATCTGACCTTGACGTTCGATGATTTCGCCTACTTCTTTTGTTGGAAACTTGGGATCATCTTTGGTCAGGACGAGTACAACATCCCCTGCCTTGGCATGGTTCGGATCGGCATCCTTCCAGGCGTATCGGTCCAAAAATATTTTTTCACTGAGTCCTTCCAGCTTGTGCGACAATTTGTTCGTAGTCATTATGATTGACAGCCTCCCCATAAATCCCATTTCGTTTTCCACTATGCAATAAAATATGCCTTAACACCACATATAGTGATATATATCCAGTATAGTACACCATATATTGATTTTCCATGTGACTTTTGTCATAGTCAGTCTTCCAATTTGCTATGTACTCGGACAAGCTCTTTCTTACGCCATCAGACGCTGTTATTCTGAATTTGTGAATTTTTTGGGCATAAAAGGCAGATTTCGCACCTTATTTGGAGCCTGGTTATGAACTGCCCCTCATTCGTCCATACTATAACCTACGAATAAAACGTCATCATGTATGGCAGGGGAGGCATCACCATGAACCGGAAACATCCGCTTCACATGAATCAACCTGCAGCTGAACTGCCCGTTCCGCTTGAATTCGATCGCAGCTGGTTGACACAGCTGGAGTCACGACTCGATAAGGGTGGACCTTGGGGGGATTACAGACTCTTTCAGCTTGGCATTCAGGCAGAAGAGACCAATCTGATTCCCAACTTTGATGAAATACAGTGTTTGAAGCATTTGCAGGGGCTCACCCCGCTTCCACACCAGCTGGACACTGCACGCAAGGTATTATTTGAAATGTCAGGCCGTGCCATTCTAGCCGATGAGGTCGGACTGGGAAAAACGATAGAAGCAGGTCTGATTTTAAAAGAATATATGGTCCGTGGTCTCGTATCCAAGGTGCTCATTCTCGTTCCTGCATCCCTTGTACTTCAGTGGGTTCGAGAGCTGAATTCGAAGTTTGGCATTCCAGCAGTTGCACAGAAAAAGGCCTATTCCTGGCAAAATGAAGTTGTCGTGGCTTCCATGGATACTGCGAAGCGAGATCCACATAAGGACATTTTGCTGAACACGGACTATGACATGATTATTATTGATGAAGCCCATAAGCTCAAAAATAAAAAAACGACAAACTACCAGTTCATGCTGAAACTGCGCAAAAAATATTGTCTGCTGCTGACCGCAACCCCCGTTCAGAATGACATGAGCGAGCTGTTTAATCTGATTAATCTGCTGAAACCGGGCCAGCTTGGTCGTCAGGGCGACTTTGCAGCCAACTTTGTCGTGGATAAACGCGTTCCGAAAAATCAGGAGCAGCTCAAGGACGAATTGTCCAAAGTCATGATCCGCAATCGCCGCGGCGAAGGTCCGGTACAGTTCACCAAACGGAACGTCTCCAACGTGAATTTGCAGCTATCGCCTGAAGAACAGGCTTTATATGATGGTGTGACCTCTTTTGTTAAAGACCAGTATCAGGAAGCCGGAGGAAACTTGAGCAGCATGCTTTCTCTCGTCACGTTACAGCGGGAAGTGTGCAGCAGCCGGGATGCTGTTTTCGTTACACTGGTCAATCTGTCCAAGAAACTCCCGCTGGACTCCCCGCTCCGGGACAAGATCTGGGAACTGGTTGCCCATATCAAGGCCATTAAGGAAAATACAAAAGCCGAGAAAACGATGGAACTGATTCGCAACATGAATGAGAAGGTCATCATTTTCACCGAGTACCGGGCCACGCAGGAGTATTTGCTGAATTACTTCCGCAACAACGGACTAACCGCTGTTCCCTATCGGGGCGGTATGAACCGGGGAAAAAAGGACTGGATGATGGACTTGTTCCGCGGCCGTGTCCAAGCGATGATTGCAACCGAGGCTGGCGGCGAGGGCATCAATCTCCAATTTTGCCATCACATGATCAATTTCGACCTGCCCTGGAATCCCATGCGGGTGGAGCAGCGGATTGGACGGGTACACCGGTTGGGACAGCAAAATGATGTGAATATCTACAATCTGTCAACGACAGGCACCATTGAAGAACACATCCTGAATTTGCTGCATGAAAAGATCAATATGTTCGAAATGGTCATTGGCGGACTGGATGTCATTCTGGAACGACTCGAGAAAAAAGAATCCATCGAAAAGAGTCTGTATAAAATCATGCTCGAATCCCAAAACGAAGAAGACATTCGTCGCAAAATGGATTCACTTGGGCAATCGCTGAATTCCATTCAGCGTGAAGTCGCCGATGAAGTTCCGTCTGTTTCCCTTCTGGATCTGGGCAAAGGAGGACACTAACCATGACCATGTCATCTCATGAAGTTCAAACTTATGTGACTACCTATCTCGAAGCGATGGATTGTCAGATTATGGAGCGATCCCCTGCACATATAACAGTGAAACTCTCGCCTGAAGCGGATAAGGCTCTAACCAACCGTCCCTATTATTGGGGGTTTGTGGAGCGAACCGGTGCTCCGGCTGAAACGATGTCCTTTACGTTCGTATTTGACCCTGCAGCCCATCAGCAAGCCATCGAGGCAGCAGAAGCCAGAGCTGCTCAAGCTTCACCCCCTCCTTCTGCCAGTCAAGATACTTCCGGCGGATTGAATGCGGGTTCCGGTTCCACTCCGGATGCACCCAAAGATACAATTCTTGGCCGTTATTTCGGCATTACTCCAGCACTTCCGCAGCTCGGTCCCGGCCGGATTTTGCGTGAAGATGTTGTCTATGGCAGTCGCAGACTGCAGCAGATCTTCGATGCGGCCCGTGAAGGCGGAGCATTTGTGAATTTGTTCGAGCAGGCCCCGAAACGTCAGCTGCGTGCTGCCGCACCGGCCGTATACGAGCCTTGGCTCGGTGTCTGTTTCAAAGTTGAATTTGCTTGCGATTTGAAACGAGAGGAACTTCATTTTCTTGGTATCTCTCTTCGCACAGGTGAAATTATCGAAAAGTTCGGCTCCAAGCTGAACCGGCGAGACCTTAGCCCAAGACTGGCCGAGAACATGCATGTTCAGACCGCCAAGGTATCGCTATCTGATGCTGGAGCAGCCCTGGAAGCACATCTCACTCAACGCTTGCTGGAACTGGATTACGGGTGGGCTGAACAGGCCAAAGCAAGACTGGATCTGGAACTTGGTGTAGTGGATGCCTACTATGAAGCAGTTCTGAGAGAGGATACACCTGAAGTCGAGGTAAATGACGACACCTCAGTTGCGGAACACCTTACTGCTTCCAAGGGACAGGGACAAACGACAACCAAAGGAATTCAGTCCACTACGGAAGATCACTCCCGTATTGCTCCTGTGAATCGAATATCAATAGGAGCGGCGGGGAAGAAACCTGGCACCGATGCAGAGCTTGCTGCTGAGCCGATCGTCCCGCTGGATGAAGAGACGGATTCCGAACAGGAGAAAACCAGACAGGCTGTAATGGACCGTGAAGCGATGAAACTGCAATATGAGACGCGCCGAACAGAAATGATCTGGCAGTATGAGCCCAAAGTGAAGGTCACTGCCATTAGCAGCGGCATGTTTCATTTAAGATAGACGCAGACACTACTTTTCCAGCAAATGACGTCAAAAGTAGTGTTTATTCATGAGTGGCGGCCCGACAGGTTGCAGCAACCTTTGCATGGCTTGTCCACTAGAATGAACCTAGAAGTGATCATGCAGCGAATAATCGGCTCCATTCGTCATGATGTACCCTAGAAAAGAAGGTGTTATTATGAAACGAATCTTCCATAGACCGTGGCATGGTATTCGCCGGGCAGCAGGTATTGGTGCCATGTGCCTCTTAGGTTTAACAACCTTGTCTACATCGTTGCAAGCAGAGGAAACCTTGAGTTTGGATGAAACGGCCTCTGAGCTATTGTCTTTTCAGTTAACAAATGCAATGACCGAGGCTTCCCTTCGTTCCGGGACACTCGCTCCTGCTGCTGTCCAGCAGTTTGCGCATCAACAGACCATATCCCTTGGCTCCATCCAACCTTCCAACCAAGGCTGGAATGACGCAGAGCTCGATTTTTCCCCTCTTGGCCCGGGTACACACAGCTGGCTTGTCAATGCCCATGTTGATGGAAAACCCATTGGATATATGATTATTACAGCTGACCGAAGTGGGCATTTGCACCTAAGTGAATATGGACAAGGAGAAGAAAATCCTTACAACATCTCTCTGCTCCAGCAATCCCTTAAAAGACATGATCTGAATCTGGAGGAGTTATCTCGCGGAGTGGATATACATTTACGATATGCCTCCCCGCTGCTTGCGTATTGGGAAGTGGAGCAATCCGGTACTGCTGCAATCTATATTGACGCAACCAACGGCGACACATTACCAAACAGCGTCGTGAAGGCCCATGAGCGCAGCTCTGGAGATGAGCAAATTCGATCTTCCGTGCTCCCCGTATCTGCACAGCTTCGTTTCAAAATGGAAGAATCATCGAATGTCTCATCATTCACAGCAGATTTTATCCATTTGCAACCTGTATTTGATCCGGCTGACAATCTGTCATGGATCACTTCCAAAGCGATCCCTGCAACAAGTTTGGAGCCATTGATAAAGCAGTGGAAAAAGCATCAACATATCGTATTTTCTGCCGATGATCGTAATGTGTTATATGGCGGCCCTCTTCCTGTCAGCGGATATCAGGTTTGGCAAAAGCATAATACATCGGAGCAAATGGAATACGTGGCGATCGGGGGACATTCTTCGGTAAGACGATTTGTTCCTCTGGATACCCTAATCGAGGATGGTCATTTTTATACCTTTAAGCCATAGAGATCCTTCTGGAGACAACAAAAACACAAATAAGACGCCTTCCTCTGATTCTGAATCAGGAATGCGTCTTATTAATTTCAATCTGCTGCGTCAGTTTAACCGCTTATCCTTTGCCAGAAGAACTTCGTTTTTGCATTTTCCCACCTGAGTCCAATGCTTTTTCCTTTTTCCCTACCCAGAGGGATACAGCAAACGGAAGCATGCCAAACCATTTCATTGCCCAAGGCTCTTTTGCTTTTGTACGCCCCTTGCGCTCTTCTTTTGGTGTATCCATAAAATGAACGACACGCTGCGTAATATACTTCACCAGCTCATCACTTTTGGCCATAATCCTCTGCCTCCTTTGTACCTTAGATTTTGCATCATTCGCATCGATTTGCTCCCGGGTACGATACCTCTATTGTGCGCAGATCAGCCCATGGATAAACAATTTTTTTCTTCACGAAGTATGAAAAAACCAATATTGCACAGTCTAATGCCAAAGGTATCCATCCATTCCTTGTGGGTAAGATGCCAATGATAAGAAGGAGCGTGCATAACTCATGAATAAGCTGCTGACGGCATTGATGGCATGGCTGATCGGGATTAATTTTATGCTTTTGACACCTGCACAAGCCATCTCCGCTGCTATTCCATCACCACATTCCATCCCTAAGTCTGTGAGTCCCTCGCTGCTGCCTGTTACCGATGGGGACGCCTATCGCTCCACACACCACGCATTTGCTGCTCCAGTCATTTTGCTGGATGTTGGACATGGCGGTATTGACGGCGGGACGACAGAACACGGGGTACTGGAAAAAGACATCAATCTGGCCATCAGTCAAAAGGTGTACCTTCTGCTTCGCAGCAAAGGGTATGCTGTCATCATCAACCGGCTTGGTGATTATGCACTTAGTGATGAGAATCGCTGGCTGAACAGCAGGTCTCGTCATCGCAAGGACCTGGCCCAGCGCAAGAGCCTCAGTGAAGAAGTAAGCACCGATATCGTTGTCAGTATCCATGCCAACTGGAGTCCAAAGTCAGCTACACGTGGACCGATTGTACTCCACCAAAAGGAAGGCCGCAGCTACCTGCTCGCAGAGTCCATCCAGACCGAACTTAATCATCTGTTTGGTACACAGCGCGGTGTAGTGTGGGGTAAACCTTTCTATCTGCTGAATCAGGTGAAACAGCCGGCAGTTATCGTTGAAACGGGATTTCTGAGCAATGCAAAAGACCGGGCCATGATGAGTGATCCTGCAGAGCAGAAACATATCGCCCAGTCCATTGCAGATGGCATTATTTATTATTTGTCGGCAGTGTAGGGGCAGCATGCCAGTGCCAAACTTCACGAACAAGATCTCCGATGCCGACAAACTCAATTTGATCCTGCAGGCGGGTGACAGATTCGCGCACAACGCTGGATGTATTTAGTCCCGTCTGACCCACATGCCCAATGACGACACACATATTCTTCTCCAAGGCTCTCTTGGCAGCCAAATCCATCTGCTGACGAATATGCGGCTTCGAATTTCGGTCATCAAGGAAAATGTCATTGCCAACCGGAGGCATATTTTTGGAGACAGCGAGTTCACCCACAACCGAACGAAAATTGGTGCGACTGTCCACAAAAAACAGCCCACGCTCGCGGCATACATCGAGCACAATCGACATGATGCGTTTGTCGGAAGTAATTTTGGATCCCATGTGATTGTTCATGCCAATGGCGTAGGGAACATCATCAATGGCTTTCTCCACTCGTTCGCGGACTTCCTTGTCCGTCAGATTGGATGTGATCGCACCGGGACCCAGCCACTCAGGTCTTCCAACTTTGGGCTCCATCGGCATGTGCACAATCGCATCCATTCCTTTTTCATGTGCAGCCGCAGCGTCTTTCTTCGTGGTTGGCAAAAATGGCATCACGGCAAGGGTAAGTTTGACTGGCATGTTTAATATCTCCGCAGTGCCTTTCATGTCATTGCCCGCATCATCAATAATAATTGCCATTCGTTTATGCTGTGTTTTGGATTGAGGTATTACGGTTGGTTGTGTTTCCTCTGCGGCAAGTGACCTTGCACTGCAAATCATTGGCCCTCCTGCGTAAACGATAACCAGCATACACACCAGCATCAAAGAAATTCGAATCGTCCATGGACTGGACGCCCCTGTTCGTTCAGCCTTTTTCATCCCTCGTTCCCTCCTTTGTTCTGTTACATCATTATTTGAACAATGAAGTAGGAATATGTTAGACAAAAAAAGCCTGTTCCCGTCAAAAAGAAGGGGACCTCCCCGAGAGAAGATCCCCTTCACTAAAACACGAATCAGTCCAGCTTATTTGTTACCCCACAGCTCCATGCGCTGTACGTATTTCTGGTTAATGATGTCTTCCACCTTCTCATCTCCGGCCTTTTTCATATCCTCAAGCATTTTGTCGAAGATGGCATTCGCTTCTGCCTCGGTTGGAGCAATAATGGCTCTCGTAATGCTTTGGTCCATAATATCCTTGACCTTTTGGGCCGTCAGCGCTTCCGGTGTTCCGCCGTCTGGATTGAGGTTGTCATATTCTGCGGTATCCCATACCGAATCGCCCAAAGTCTTGATCGCAAGTTCATCGACTTCACTTCGTTGGTATTTAACGGCCATATCATACGGCTGTCCATTCGGGTCCAGACCATTTTTGATAAACCACAGCCATTTCCGAACCCCGCTTGTCTTCACAGTCTCATCCCAATTATCCTTGAAGCTTTGCAGGAATGCTGGGTCAGGCTGCCGCTTGCCATCCACCATGGTGTATTGTTCGCCTTCCTTGCCCCATAGGAGCAAGTGCTGTCCTTCATCACTGGCCAGATAGTTGAACAGCTTCATCGTTTCTTCGGGGTGTTTATTATTTTTGGTAATGGCGATGGCATCCCACCCGAGCGAGCTTCTTGGTCCAAAAGTGGTTTGACCCGGGTCTACGCCAGGAGCTACAACTTTATAAGCAAATAACTGATTTTTCTCCCCGCCATCCTTTTTCAGCGCTGCATTTCCGTTTCCTGGATCCCAATACGCGCCTGGGGTGGAGAATACCGCTCCTGTCGTGAGCTTTTGAATCCACGTTTGTGTTTTGCTAATGGCGAATTCCTTCTCGATCAATCCTTCTCTATACAGACGATTCATATATAGTAACATCTCACGATACTTTGGATCCTTGACATCATATTGTAGTCGTCCGTTATTATCGTAATAGGTTTTTAGACCCCACATCCCTTTGAAGGTCCCCAGATTCGCCCCCATGTTCTCCCCATTCATCGTCATGGGGACCGACTCTTTGCCATCTATCGTGTTGTATTTCTCTTTGAACTGTTTAAGAAGTGATTCAAACTCGTCCGTCGTCAGCGGCTCAGACCCATCCGCCTTGTCCGGGGCAAGTTCTTCCAGCAGGCTTTGCCTCATCAGCATGCCAAACACCGGATCACTATCGAGGCCATACCAATTTGCCAGGTAATAATTTTTGCCGTCCGTATAACGTGTCTTGGTCAATGTGTCCCCATACATATCTTTCAGATCCGATCCGTATTTCTCAATTAACTCATCAAGTGGAATGAAGGCCCCGCTTGAGATGTATTTATCCAAAGAGGCATCTCCACGGCTCATGACCACCACATCAGGGTAATCACCACTCGCCAGCATCAAGCTCAGCTTTTCCGTCGGATTTCCCGTCGGCTGCTGGATGGAAATCTCTATACCGGTCTTTTCGGTGATTTGCTGGGCTACAGCATCGGTGAAAGGCTCTCCTTTGGTATTGCCATCAAACCAGGTTAATGTAATAGGGCCTTGTTCAGTTCCCTTTTCGTCTGTACCCGAACTTTCTTTTTCCTCATTTGAGGAGCAGCCCGCCAGCAAACCGAAGACTAATGCAGCAGTAATGCCCATGACCATCCATTTTTTTGTTTTTTTCATTGACACCCTAATTCCTCCCAATGAATAAGTTCTTTACTGAATTATTTGGGCAACCAATTAACGCTGTACCACCCCCTCTCAGGAGCGGCCGCCGAATAACTCTCCTCCGGCAACCAGACCAACGAATAGATTAACTCTTTACGGCTCCCAAAGTCATACCCTTGACAAAATATTTCTGCAAAAACGGATATACCAGAATAATTGGTAACGTTGCAACCATTGTTGCTGCCATTCGGATGGTGTCACTCGAAACAGCATTTCGCTTGGCTGAGTTGGCCAGCATCTGCGTTTGCGATACCATCCCACCGGTCTGAAACTGACTCAAGATTTTGACCAGAACAGCTTGCAAAGTCTTCAGGTCCGAGCTGTAAGTAAAGGCATAAGAGTCAAACCACGCGTTCCAATGGCCAATCGCCTGGAATAATCCCACTGTCGCAAGTACAGGTGTCGTCAGCGGCATCACAATCCGGAAAAAAATCGTGAGATCGTTGGCTCCGTCCACTTTGGCCGATTCCTCAATCTCATGGGGGAGCTGCTCCATGAACGTACGTACGATAATCATGTAAAACACATTCATCAGACTGGGCAGAATGAAGACGGAGAACGTATCAATCATGTTCAGGGCTTTAAGTACCATGTAATAGGGGATCAATCCGCCGCCGAAATACATCGTGAAGATGAAGTACAAATTCCAGCCCTTGCGCCCCACCAAATTCCGCCGGCTTAGCGGATAGGCCAGCATCGTGATGACCAGCACCGACAGCGGTGCACCAATCAGCGTTCGTTTGACCGTGACCCACAGCCCGTTCAGAATCTCACTGTCCTTCAAAATTTGGCTGTAACTGTCCAAGGTAGGGACGCGAGGCCACAAGTACACGCCGCCACGGACCGTATCCTCCGCGCTGTTTAATGAGAGAACGAGTATATTCCAAAAGGGCAGGAATGTAACTAATAGCACCATGATAAGAATGAGATAAACAACCAATTTAAAAATCTGATCGCCGAATCTGTTCAATAACATCCTGAGCACTCCTTTCCTTCTTGTTTAAAATAACGCCTGGTCGTTTACTTTTCTTGAGATACGGTTCACAATGACAACGAGAATAAATGCGACAACGGATTTGAACATTCCAACGGCTGCTCCGTATGAAAACATACTGTTTTGCAAGCCATATTTGTAAGCATAAATATCGATGACTTCCGAATATTCGAGCACGGTGTTATTTTGCAGCAGATACTGCTGTTCGAAGCCCGCATTCAAAATTCCACCAACCGCAAGAATAGCCAGGATCACAATCGTTGGGCGCAACGCAGGAAGAGTGATGTGCCACATTTGCTTAAATCTGCTCGCTCCATCCACCCTGGCAGCTTCGTAGAGCTCCGGATTGATTGAGGAAATGGCGGCAAGATACATAATTGCACTGAAGCCCATCTCTTTCCACATGTTGGACAAGGCAATAATCCACCAGAACAAAGGTCCGTTTTGCATAAAAGCAATCGGATCATCAACAATCCCCAGCAGAACCAGAATATTATTCAGCATTCCGTCTGAAGCAAGCAGCGTAATCACAATATTGGCGGCAATAACCCATGAGATAAAATGGGGCAAATACGATACTGTCTGTACAAAACGCTTGAAAAATCCCTGTCTGGCTTCGTTCAGTACTAGCGCGAGTATGATTGGTGCAGGAAACCCGAATAGCAATGTCAGCAAGCTTGTTGCAAGCGTATTGCGCATGACCCGGTAGAAATCTCCCGTGGTGAAGAAATACTCAAACCACCGGAAGCCTACAAACTCGGCATGAAAGAACTGGTGAAAAAATGACTCCCCACCCGGCTGATAATTGGTAAATGCCATATATAGCCCGAACATGGGGCCGTAGGAAAATAACAATGTTGCAATGAAGGCAGGTAGCATAAGCACGAATAACCACTTTTGGTCTTTTAGTCTGCTCATCAGATTATTGCTCCTGACTGTTTTGATAGCGCTTACCTTGTGCATCAAATGCCCTCCCTTTTTCTTTATAACAGTCATGATTGGCCTGATCCTGATTCAACTGTTTACCTTTTCATCTTAATTTTGATAGCGCTTGCTTACCATACTTCAATGCTCCGAAAAATGCCGCTTTTTAACGATGTTTTCGGTGAAAACCGTTATTGGATTTCCATATTTGGTCTGCTATGATGAACTCTATGTAATGAATCTTCAATGGAGAGAGGGCTCCTTCATGCGTCCATTTTACAAAAAATACATCTATATGCCATTTGTGAATCTAAGCTTCAGGTCCAAACTGTTTCTGGTATTTGTTCTGGTCACCATTATTCCGATGATGCTGTTGGTTTATTTTTCGTTTGAACTCACCAAATCCAAGCTGACCGAGCAGATTTACATCAATATGATGAATTCCACCGCACAGATTACCAAAAACTTGGAAAATAAATTGGACAGCTATGAGCATATTTCAGCCTCTATTTATCTGGATAATCGACTAGCCAATTACCTGACGTCTGAATATCAGGATGATCCTTCCTATTTGGATGTCTATAATTATATTGGTAATCGCATCGATACCATCATGGCTGCCTACCCTGATTTTGATAGCGCATTCATTTACTCGGACAACCCATCCCTACCCAAAGATCATTATTATATCAAGCCCATTACACCTGAGGTTCAAGAGACCGAACTATACCAGAAACTGCAGCAGTCGTACGGTAATATTGTTCACCTCTCCTCCCCGATAACAGAGGAAGGTCCCGCTATGTTTACCCTTGCGAGGCTGCTGAACAATAATAGCAATCAATATCCCTATGGCATGCTCGTATTCCAAATTTCCGAGTCTGTTATCTATTCGTTAATGGAAAAGGAAGCCGGAGGCAAAGATATCTTTATCATGAATGACCAAGGCATTATTTTATCATCTGCAGACAAAAAGTTAATCAATACCCGTTTGCCGGAACTGCTTCAGCAAAACTTCGGAGAATCTCTTTCCGGCAGATTTGACACGACCTATCAGGGGGTCAAGGCACTCGCCGTATATAACACGCTGAAAAATGGCTGGAAAACGGTTTCCATCTTTCCTTATGACAGCATTATCAAGGATGCCAAATCATTGTCACAGCTCATTATCAAAATTTCTCTCGGCTTTATTGGTGTAGCCCTGTTACTGATCTATATTACCGCTTCGCTGTTCAGCAAACGCATCAGGACGTTAATCCGGATGATTCGGCGGATCGAACGCGGCGACTTTAATCCAACGCATGAAGAACAACTGGGCAGTGATGAGATAGGCCAGCTTCATTTTGCTTTTCAGCAAATGACAACCCGTTTGAGAAGTCTCATTACCGAGGTATATCAGAAGGAGCTGCAGAGTAAAGAGGCCGAACTCGATCTTCTGCAAGCCCAGATCAACCCTCATTTTCTGTATAACACGTTGGGCTCGATCTCTTCTCTCGCCATAAAACATCAAGATCCCCAAATTCAGGAGATGGTTCTGAATTTGGCCAAGTTTTATCGGATATCACTGAATAAAGGTAAAAGCATTCTAACCATTAACGAGGAAGTAAAACTGACTCAGAGTTACAATGCCATTCAGCTCATTCGGTTCAAGGGACAGCTGAATTTCATCTATACTATCGATCAAACGGTTTTGCCTTACTCCACTGTCAAGCTTGCTCTGCAGCCATTTGTGGAGAACGCGATTATTCATGCCATTTGGAATCAGGAAAGGCCACTGAATATTCACATCAAAGGGGTCGTCGAAAATAATTCAATTATTCTCTCCGTCATAGATGACGGCATGGGCATGTCGCGTGATACCCTTCAATCACTGCTTGAAGACAAACCAGGACGAGGTTATGGGATATCCAACGTAGATCGACGGATTAAGCTGAAATTTGGTGAATATTACGGTGTAAAAGTATACAGCCGACTGGGTGCGGGGACGACCATACGAATCATCCTTCCCCAGAATCAAGTTCAGGTCTGATAGCTCACGAATTCTTAATTGAAATACATAAATAAGGCTGCGGATCACTCCGCAGCCCCCAGAATTACTTCAAAATCAGGTTATAGATGACCTGTGCCGCTTCTGCCCGGGAAGCGATCTCTTTGGGTCCAAACTGCCCCTGCCCTTTCCCTTGAATCAGGCCAAGATTGGCAGCTGTCATTATTGATGCATTTGCCCATGATGAAATCAGATTCATATCCGTGAATGCTGCATCCTTGGAAACTAGAGGGCCTTGTTTCCTTCCCAAGGCATATCCCTTCATCAGCATTACCGCCATTTCCTCACGAGTAATTGGTTTATCCGGTTCGAACTTATCCTGACTTTTGCCGCTTACAATTCCCGCCTTGTACGCGATGGAGATAGGCGAAGCATACCAGCGATCAGCCGTTACATCACGAAATTCCACTTCACCTGCTGATGTCAATCCCAGGGAATGTACAAGCATGGAAGTGAATTCGGCTCGTGTAACCGCACGTCCTGGTTCATACAGGTCTCCGCTTGTACCTTCAACAAGCAGCTTGGCCGCCAACTCCTTGATGACGGGGCTCGCCCAGTGGTAGGCAGGGACATCCGTAAAGGTGCGATCCAGCTCCAAAACAGCATATGTGCTGAAGTCGCTGATTTCTCCAGTGAGTACATTAGCTGCATACTCCCCATGAATAAAATCAAGCCCGCCATGATCCGCAATAGCATAAATGCCGCCCTGTGTGGGATTGAAACCTTCCATTGCACTTAGACCCAGGACGAATGGTTTTTCAACATTGGAAAGTGTTTCGCTTAAGCCCGATTTACTCTGAACCGATAAACTAAACTCGTAGATCCCTCCCTTCAGCGATACCTTTGCACGTGACCTGGTCTGCACTCCAGCAATGACCTCATTGGCTCTACTGCCAAGCGAAACCATTTTGAGAGAAATCGTGCTGTCTTCCCGCTGCCCTTCTGGCAGCTTATTTAGAAGCTGCTGCAGCACCTCAGCAGGGATGTGGAGACTTAGCTTACCCGATTCCACTGCCAACGTGTAGTTTCCGAGCTGGCGGACAATAGCAGAAGATAACTGCACTTCCTTCGTATCTGCCTTGATCTCCACTACAGCTTTTCCAGCCTCCCTGTTGATTTGCAGCATATCTGCCGTGATCGTCAGGGTTGTAGTGACAACACCTTGGTTCGGGATGTTCCCAGACGTAGTGTTGTTATGATTATTGCCAAGGCTGCCTGAGTTTTCGGGAGTCCCAGGGCTTTCCGGATTTGATGGATTTCCAGGGTTTCCAGGGGTATTCGTGTTTTTCGTTAACTTCACCAATCTCGATTCAGCTGGTTCAAGAGCTGCCGACCATGAACCCGAGACGGAAGAAACTTCTCCTGACCATAGGTCTGTTAGCGAGTAAGATTGGGAAGCATTCAGTCCGGCGCGTTCAAAGTCAACCGTTCGGGCTGTCGAATTGGCAGCACTGTAATTAAATATGGCAAGGTAATAATCTTCGCCATCCTTGAGCACAAACGTATCTGCAGCATTCGCGTTGGTATTACCTTCAAGCGGCTTAAATGCCTTCCCCTTCAGCGCAACATTCAGAACCTCCATATTGTTATACAAGGCAGTCATATATTCCTGAGCTTTTGGATCGTTCACATCATCGGAATCCATCATCACAGTCCCGGCAATTACACCAGAGTTAACCCGGCTGCGGGCTTCGGCCAAACTTGAAGCACGGCTTAATACCAGATGGTCAGGGTCTGTATAGGAATAAATGGTTCCATTTTGCCAGAAGCCATAGGTTAATGAATTCAGCATATATTCTGTCTCATTGATATTGCCGTAGGTATCGCAGGAGATGCGTCTGCTGTGAGCATATTGGCTTGGAAAGATCGGTGCAATGGATGCGCTAATGAACATTTTTCCATCCAGCCGGTCTTCAACATAACGCATGCCTTCATTGTACGCCTGGATGCCAGTGGATACTTTCGGGTCAACATGTGTTCCTTCCAGAGAGCCGTGGGTCAGAAAATCCAGTTTGATGAAGGTGAACCCGAGATTCTTGAACTTATCTAGGAAGTAATTCATCCGCATTTTGGCTCCCGGATGCGTTACATCCAGTGGATAGGCACCATCCAAGGTAGGCAGAGGATCACCCGCATTGTCCTTAAGCACAATATCGCCATACGTATACTGGTTATTGGTGCCTTCAACGATCTGGCTCATATTGTTACCCCAGTACACAAAAGGAGCCCAATAGATCCCTGCTTGCTGACCGTTGCCCTTAATTACAGATACAGCCTGTGCAAGCTCTTCATCGCTCAAATTGTCCCAGTAGGAATCCATGTTGATAAAGACATTGCCGTTATTGTTGAATTTGTTCAAATGGTTCTTAAAGTAGTTGGAGACATCCACAACGTTCTGGTAAGACAGTGTGCTGCCATATGCTCCCCAGCTATTCCAGCCGACTGGAACGCCTTGCGGAAGCTGCGGATTCAATTTCAGCGGCGGAGTTATAATTGCATTGGCCTTCCCATACTCTTCAAGTCCTGTCCGGTAATCACTGAACCCTCCCACCATAATCAGCGGCGAGGACAGCTCCGTGCCAGTCAGACTGCCATGTGGCTGCGTATCACGGGTAACATCACTCGCAGCCCCTCCATAAACGATAAGCTCATGAAGGCGATTAGCAGATCCTTTCCAATCAATACCTGTCTTCCAGGTATCATGGGTCACAGAACCAATCACCAATCCGTTGCGTGTTGCGTTATTAAAGATGGCGGTCATTTCATAACTGGTATCTGCGCGATTCATCGTTTGGGATTTGTAACGAATCCAGGCATCATTGTCAAAAGGCACAGTGAGGACACGATTATCTGCGCTATCCCCAATGTCCACCCCACCCGTATTGCTCACGGTAATCGGGGATATATAATTGCTCATGATCTCCATTTCGCTAATTGCACTCAGGCTGGTCAGAAAATACGTCTTATCTTCATAGAAACGATAAACCTGCTTCAATGTCGGTTTGCCAGCCGATGTATGAACAAATGCAAGTTCAATCCCTTTGCCGAATTCGTCTTCCAATTCCCTCGGTGCACCAGCACTTGCATGACTCTCATAATCTTTGCTCTCCACGAGAGCTTCGCCCATTTTAATACTGCTGTATACACCTCGAAGCTTCTGTCCGTCCGCCCAGCTATACCCGGCAAGGCCTGTCTGGGTATTATAAGATACTTCATAATGTTCATTGGATATGAGAAATCCGTACGTATAATCCGTTACCGATATTGCTCCATATTGATGCGTATCGCCTGGTATCCCCAAGTCGTCTTCTTCGTTAGGATTCCCGGGTTCCTCTTCATTGTCTTCCAATCCGACAATGACAATCTTGTCGATGTCAGGGGAGTACCAGTTGTTATCGTCGATCAGGATCGTGTTACTCCCTGCGTTCAGGGGCAGCGTCACAGTATAACTTCCCACGGTATCCCAATCCACAGTCTTCGGTGGTTCCTCAAATTGCTTCGATCCACCATTGGCACTAATATTAAACGGCCGGGGATCACCCGAAATGTAGTAAACATCGACTTTATAACTTCCCGACTCGCTCACCGTTACATTGTTGAATTGTAATGAGCTGCCTTGGTACATGCCTCCGACCTTCTTGCCTCCTGAAGCAGACGGGCTATCCGAGACAGAGGCATTTCCACTCAGCGTATTTCCTTCCGCCTCGGCTTCATAGCTATTCGCGTCGTTCGCATGGACCATGCCTGCAATCGGACCAATGCCTGTCACGAGAGAGAAGATCAAGAGGAACACAAAGGCTTTTTTCAGGACACATTTAAACATAACATTCCTCCAAATTCATAATGATTGGGCTATCGCTGCGTTTACTTTGTCCATTTAAGCAGTAGCACTTGTTATTGTAATCGCTTTCAAATTATTATAAAATGCTCATCCTCCTTCTCTGTTTTTCCATGAACCCTTGTTCCTTGTTTCGCATTGCCCGCTGTCTGAATTCCTATTATTGGGGCTGAATGATTAGGTTACATGCCTAATTGTAAAAAGAGAAATGGCAATGATCCATATCCCAATTTTACAATTCGTATCGGAATGTCTCTTTCATTGATTAGAAGAATCAGATCTTGAACGATCAGATTGTTTTTCTATATTCATTTGGCGTAACCCCCTCATTTTTAAGAAAAAGGGAAATGAAATAAGATGTGCTCTCGTAACCTACTCTCTGTGCAATATCATGAATCTTCAGTGAGCCGTCTGCCAGCATCTCCCTAGCTTTACCAAGCCGGATACGAGTCAAATAATCATGGATGGTCATTCCTGTTTTATCTTTGAAAATGGATCGCAAATAGTTTGGCGACAGATAAACCTGTTCAGACAGGCTGTTGATGGTAATGGGGTGATTATAATTTTGATCAATAAGGGTCCGCACCTTATGAATCAGTTTCTCATTTTTGTCCATAAACCGCTCGCCCAGCAGACTCACGGCATTTCCTGCCGCATCCAGGATCAGGCACTCAATCTCATGCAGCGAGGGCGCATTATAAATGGAGTGGAATAGTTCCGCTCGTTGAACCCCCTTCGCAATCGGTTCCTGAACCTGTTCCAGCAATTCATCCACAAGGCCTATGGACCAGTCACATATGATCTTCTTTTTCATACGCATTGCAGCCAGGGTCTCAAAATATCGGTGCAGCTTCTGTGCCGTCCATTCAAAATCCAGTCGATGAATAGCCTCAAACCACTCCTGCTTATCAAAGGACGGCATATCTTCGCTGTACAATTGACTCGTTACGCCTTCCGCATGAATCATCGTTCCGGTTCCTTCATAAAAACGTTCGCTCAAGATCACACGCATTTGCTCATATAGGCAATGAATATTGAATAATACCATTTCTTGGCCGCCTACAGCAGCAGTCACCGTGAAATCCAGCGCACTTCGCATGGCAGCCGCCAAGTCTTCCCAGGCATAATATCCAGGCTGAAGATCTGCCTCTATAAATAGCCCTGTCTCGCCTTCTTTGTAAGCAACAAAGATAACCTCCAGATTCTTCGCTTTAAAGTAGAAATTCAGATAAGACACCAGCCTGCCAGTGCAATCCTCCAGACTTAACTGCTCCCCCTCCACCTCAATGGGATCGATGCTGAACAAGGCCAGTGAATAACGCGATGTCGCGGGCAAACGGGTTAACCGGCTAAAATCGGATGCCAGTTCTGCAGCACGAGTCACATCTTTTTCGTAGGACAGCTCCTTCAAAAGGTTGGCTTTGGCCGCCTCTGTGGAACGTCTTTTCATGCCAACTTCCTCACAGCGCTGCTTCACCTTCGATATAACGCTTTCAATTTCACTTGGATCAAGTGGTTTTAGCAAATATCCGACAGCTCCTACATTAAGGGCCGATTTCACATAATGGAATTCATCGTGTCCCGTCAGAAACATCACTTGAATGGAGTCGTACAACTCATGTATTTTTCTAGCCAAATCAATTCCATTCATAATTGGCATCTGAACATCGGTAAGTACAATATCAGGCTGAGTGGCCTCGATCTTCTCCAAGGCCTCCCTGCCATTGCTTGCTGTTCCAATAATGTAGATCCCCATCTCTTCCCAGCGGATATAATCTCTCATCATCTCAAGTCCAAGCTCTTCATCGTCTACGAGGAAAATGCTGTACATCGAAGTCCCCTCCCATTTGATCTGTCTGTTTCTCTATTATATGTTTTTCCCTCCGTTCGACCAGATCGATTTATTATGAAGGTGTTTATCAGTTTGAAATTAGGGTTCTAACAACTCCAGCTGAGCGTTGAATTTGTAATTTACTCCCACTTCGGCATGAAGGGTCGTTCTAAGCTCTCCTCTGCTAATCGTAAATGTTCCAGGTGAAAAGGTACGAATTGTAGCCGACTTCAACTCCCCGTTCTCCCAGACTGCATCAACTTCGGCATTGCCTTTGGCTCTTAACCCGGATACCTCTCCCTTATTCCAAGCTTGCGGCAGAGCTGGCAGCAGATGAATCTCGCCATCATAACTTTGCAGCAGCATTTCCGCAATAACGGCGGTTCCTCCAAAATTCCCATCAATGACAAAAATATTGGTTTCTGCGCCGGCAATGCCCGACTTCGAATAGGTCAACAGATTATCGAAACACAGCCCACTGATGAGGTGGGAGATATGTTTGTAGGCCATCTCTCCGTCATGCAGCCTGGCAAAGCCAAGCCCAAACAGGGCCGCCGTAAATTCCACATCCTCCAATTCTTCCTGCTGCATCCGGTTCTGCATCATCACTCTTGCTGCCGAACTGAGTTCAGGTGTCCGGTCCGGTGTGATCTGATGACCTGGATACAAGGCGAATAGATGTGACATATGTCGATGCTCCGGCTGTGCTTCCTCATAATCCTCCAGCCATTCCTGCAGCTGTCCTTTCTTCCCAATCTGCAGCGGCGGCAGCTTGGCAATGGCTTCCTTCAATTTTCGTCCAAGTTCCTCATCCCGATCCAGCAGTTCCACCGACTTCAGACAAAATTCGAACAGCTCACGTACCAGAATCTGGTCCAATGTCGTTCCCATCGAGAGCTGGTGCACGGTACTGCCAGAATGATCAGGATAGAAATGATTCTCTGGGGAGTTGGAAGGACCGGTCACCAGCCAGCCATATTGGGGATGAACACTCATATAATCCAGATAAAAGGCTGCGGCTTCTTTAAGCACGGGATAGGCCGCTTTCTCCAGAAAAACAAGGTCTTGGCTATATTCATAATGCTCAATCAATTGAGTGGCAAGCCACAGTCCGCCTGTAACATTCAACCCCCACGAAGTATCCCATCCAGGAAGTGTGAATCCCCAGACGTTGGAGAATACATGCGCAACCCAGCCTTCGCTTCCATATAAGTTACGAGCCGTTGATCTACCCGCTGCTGCCAGATCTTCAATATATCTCGTCAGCGGTAGATGACAGTCTCCCAAATTCGTAATCTCCGTTGGATAATAGTTCATTTGGGTGTTGATATCCAGGTGATAATCACAGCTCCATCCCATACGACAGGCCTCTCCGTCATTCCATATTCCCTGAAGGTGCAGCGGCAGCGGAGAATTGGTGCGGGAACCGGCAATGGTCAGATACCTGCCGTATTGCAGGAACATCGCAAACAGCTGTGGATCATCGCTTCCGCCCCTCGCGAGCAATTGGATGCGCTGATCCGTAGGCAGATCGGCTTTGCTTGCCGTCCCAAGATGAATGCTAACCTTGTCGTACTGCTCGCTGTAGTCCCCGATATGATCCCTTCTCAGCAGAGCATAGCCTTTGTCCACTGCCTTTTCCATCGTGAGAAGGCTCTCCTTTTTCCACGCCGCTTCAGCACGGTGATAATCCGTGCTGACTGTGAAGTAAATCCAGGCCTCATCCGCTCCAGCGACAGTCAACTTTCCGTTTTCTCCAGTAACCGTACCACCAGTCACGACAACCTTCACATAACCTTCGGCCCACACACCGCATTTGCCGTTGCTATGGACATTCTCTGTTGCCTGACCGTTGAATTCCAGTGTGCCGTCATTTAGAACGGCACATTGGAACGATTCCGTGCCTCCCTCCAAGCCGAGGGTAAAGGATACGCCTCCGGAGGCATCACTCCAAACCCTGGAGGCAACCAGATCATCGACATGGGATGCAAAAACCTCACGGTTCAGCGTTGCATTGTTGTTCCTCCAGACTGTCTTCACCAGTGCCTGGTTCAAATCCAGCTCGCGCCGGAAGCTTTCCGCTTCCATGTGGTCCGGGCTCTTCTCGGCAAAATGGATAACAACCTCGCATAACCCCAGATTCGTTCCGAAATTTTGCTTTTTCGGCTGCAGATACTGCTTGGCAAGACGATCACCTTCATCATAATTGCCCGCGTAGAAATGACGCCGCATCTCCTCCAGCGCTGCTTTTCCTCCTTCAAAAGCAGGCTCCGGGTCTGTTTGCCCTGACCAGTAGGTAACCTCACTCATACTCCATACTTCACGATGTGGTGATGCCATGACAACCGCACCCATCCTCCCGTTACCCAGCGGCAGACCCTGAGACCAATTCACTGCAGGGGTGGAATACCACAATGTAAAATCGTCCATTTCATACCCTCCTCTTAAAAATGGATAAGCTGTTAATACGTTGGAAAAACAAATAAAACGCGCTGTCTGTATCGAACAAAAGCGCGCATATTATTTGATAGAGTTGAAGTAACTGTCAGCTTCCTTTAACCGTCAATCTATAAATTTTGGACTCTGCCTGTTCCAATGTTACGTTCAGATCACCAGAGCTTTCTCCCTGTACTCCTTCCCACAGTTCCTCATAACTGTAAATGGTACTGGCATCAAGTCCGGCTCGTTTCAGAGATATTGTTTTGTGTACCACACGTGCAGCATCGAAATTAAAAACAGCCAGATAGAAGCTTTGTTCTTCAACCAATTCAAGTACAAACACGTCTGAAGCCCCTTTGCCGCAATCTCCCTCAACCGGACGGAAGGTTTGGCCCAGTCGGGCAACATTCATGATTTTGTTGTTTGCAAGCCACTCTTTTGCCCGTTCCCCAGCCTCCGCTTGACGGAAATCATCTCCGAGCAGCAATACCGTACCGGCAATCACCGAAGCAGTCAGGCGGCTTCTCCCTTCCTGCAAGCCAGTCGCTTCCTGGTTGAAGCTCTTGTACAGTACCGAATGATCCGGATCATTGTATCGGTACAATGTATTATTCATCCACCATCCATGGGTCAGTGAGTTTAATAAATATTCCGTATCCTTAAGCGTGCCGAAGACATCGCAGGAAATGCGGCGACTGTGGGCGAAGGCGTACGGAAACAGCGGTGCAATGGACAGGTTAATGAAGAATGGCCGACCAATGGCTTCCGGTGAAAGTTTCTGCTGCAAGTAAGACATGCCATAGTGGTAAGCTGCAATCCCTGTCGTGATCTCCGGGTCATGATGCTGTCCTTCCAATGCACCGTGAGCGAGGAAGTCCAGTTTGATATACTCAAATCCTTCCGATATGAATTTGTTCGCGAACCAGTCGATTCTTAACCGGTTCCCTGGATGTGTCGGGTCAATGGCCAAACCACCATCCACATCCGGTAAAACCTCACCTTCACTGTCCCGCAGCAATATATCCCCGTAGGTATACTGGCCATCCGTCCCTTCCACGACTTGACTGAATTGTTCCGGGCTGCCCCAGAAGGCAAATGGCGTCCAATACGTTCCAGCTCGGTGTCCGTTTTGCCGTACCCGATCCAATGCATCCTTCATTTCTTCGGGTGTAAAGTTATCCCAGAAGGCATCAAAGTTGATGTACAGGGTGCCTTCATTCTGAAACCCCAAAGGCTGTACTTCCTTTTTCAAAAAATCACTGGTCGACGTATATAAATCGTAGTCCAGTTCACTCATTGCGGCAGACCAACTGTTCCAGCCGACCGGCACTCCTCCTTCCCATTGCAGTGGGGCCTCTATCCAGGTATTGGCACGGCCGTAAGCTTCGAGTCCCTCTCGGTAGTCTTCATAAAATCCGATAAATACGAGCGGTGATTCGATTCTCTTTCCCTTCACATAACCGTGAGGCTGAAAATCGCGGGTCAACTCGCTGACGGCACCGCCGTAAAGATCAAGTTCGTCGATGTGCCCACTCCGTTCGCTTTTGAACCGAATTCCTGTTTTCCACACCTTATGGGTGAGAGAGCCCATAATGATTCCACGGCGGCTGTCTGGCTCGAATAATGCTGCAGCTTCATAGCTTTCGACGTCCAGTGGCGGTTTTACGACCGTATATCGGACCCATTTATCGTTGTCAAAGGGCACGCGCAGAATGCTGAGTCCTTGCTGTTGAGCTTCACCGATGCCAAGTGATATTTGTTTGGTTTGAATGACCGCAAAGCGATTCACCTTGATCTCGCCATCACTATCAATGGTGCTCTGTACCAATACGAACGGTAATGATTCGTATATATAGAAATGTTGTTCCAACCTCGGCAGCATGGATGCCTGATGCAGGATCACCAAATGCACCCCTTTGCCAAAGCCTTCCCGGACAATGGTTTCCTTGCTCTTCAGCTCATGGCTCTGATAATGTTCTGTACTGTACTCCCGACCTTGCCAGCGAAAAGCACTGCGGAAATTCTGAATATGGCCAGAGAAATTGTCATTGCATGAAGCTTCACCATTTCCAAGATGAATCTCCAGGCTTACGTGGTTATTGCTCACCCGGATCAAAGTGTCATCCTGCTGCTCCACCCGCACTGCTGTATTGCTAGTTAGCATTCATATGCCTCCTCCATATTGCATGGTTAGTTGGTAGGAGTGGTTATTTTATTCGCCATCCCAAGTCTGCCCTCATTATAAAGACAGGCCAGGGCGTAATCCATGCACCGATCTTCCGATCCATATCGCGATTTAACACACTTCTTGGCCTTAATGCTGATCGTCCGCTGCAACGTGGTATGTCTGACCGGCAGATGTCGGAAATTTTATCGTGAATGCATCAATGCGGGCCGTATCCATCAGGTTCCCATTCATGGTGACGATGAGCGGGACATTACTGCGAAGGGTGCAATCCATACCCAGCAGGGAAGTGATATGTGCTTCCGCGAGCTCTCCCCTGTCCCAACTAATGCTAACTTCGAATCCACCCCTGGCACGCAGTCCAGCGACGCTGCCCTTCTGCCATGCATCCGGTAACGCCGGAAGCAATTCAAGGTACGGGCGATGAGATTGCAGCAGCATCTCGGCAATGCCGGCCGACGCGGCAAAGTTGCCATCGATCTGAAAAGGCGGATGCGCGCCAAGCAGATTGGCATATATGCCGCCATGGTTGTATTGCTCTGATTCCCCGTCCTTGACCAGACGAAGCATGTTGGAGAGCAGACGCAGGGAACGGTTCCCATCTCCGAAACGACTCCAGAGGGCAACTCGCCACCCCAAACTCCAGCCTGTGCTCTCGTCTCCGCGCCGCTCCAGTGAGGTTCTGGCAGCAGCATACAGCGCCGGTGTTTCCTCCCGGGACAACTGCCGCCCGGGGTATATGCCTACGAGGTGCGAGGTATGCCGATGGTACGTATCCTCGTCTTCAAAATCCTTCGACCATTCCTGCAGTTGTCCATATTTACCGACCTGCAGCGGCTGCAGACGTTTGCGGACATTCTCCAGTTCCATCCTGAAATCGGGGTCAATACCCAGCCGTTCCGATGCTTCTATGCAGTTGGTGAACAACTCCCAGATCAGGGAGATATCCATGGTTGAACCCGAACTGACCGCTGCTGCGCCTCTCGGTGTACGAAATTTATGCTCCGGGGAAGTAGACGGAGAAGTCGTAAAACTTCCGCTGCCGTCTTCAATGAGCCAGTCCAGTGCAAACAGTGCAGCCTCCTTCATAACAGGATAGGCAGTTGTCCTCAAATACGCTTCGTTTCCGTTAAAAGCGTAATGCTCCCATACATGCTGAGTCAGCCATACGCCACCCATCGGCCAATACGCCCAGCCTGGATCACCGTCTCCGTAATTACCAACCGGGGCCGTCTGTGCCCAGAGATCCGTATTATGATGCGCCGTCCAGCCACGGGTACCATAGTTGACTCGGGCAGTCTCGGCACCTTTCTTCGCCAGATTGCCGATCATATCCAGCAAGGGTGTATGGCATTCCGCCAAATTGCAGATTTCGGCCGGCCAGTAATTCATCTCGGTGTTAATATTCAATGTATAATTGCTGCTCCAAGGTGGACGGGTAAATGCATTCCATATCCCCTGGAGATTGGCAGCCTGTGTTCCAGGGCGCGAACTGGAGATCAGCAAGTAACGTCCATAATGAAAGAGCAGCTCCACAAGTCCCGGATCTTCAGCTGCATAGGTCGTGATCCGCTGACTGGTAGACATCCCTTCCGGAGCAAGCGGCGTACCGAGCTGAAGTTTTACTCTGTCAAACAGTGAGCGATAATCCGAAATATGTGAATCCCGCAAGCTTGCATAGGATTGGCTTGTCGCAGCGTTCAGAAATGAACCCGCAATGGCCGAGGCGTCTTTCCCTTCCACTCCAGGTATTTTGTCATAACCATTAAAACTCGTAGCCGCACTGAAGTAGAAAGTGGCAGCCGTTGCACCCAACAGATGTATTCCTTGGCCATCCACGGTTACCTCTCCATCCTCCGCTGTCACAGCCAGCTGTCCTTCAAAAACCATGCCCTTGGGGTCACCCGGTTCGCCGTATTTAATGGGATTATCACTTGCAACATAACTGGGCTCCACATGATCTGGTGCAGTTCCTGACAGAACGAACCGATCCCCCTGTACGTGAAGGGTATATCGAAGCGGGCTGTCCAGCGTGGCGTGCACATTCAGTGCTCCTGAATCACTTGCCGTCAGTCGAAGTGCAAGCACCTGATGAGGATAGGAAGCAAACATTTCTCGTTTATACGTGACATTTCCAACCTGGTATTCGAGGCTGTGTAGTGCATTTTCCACATCCAGCGTCCGCTTGTAGGAATGATGGATGCTCCCATGCTCGAAACGCAGAAGCAAATCTCCAAAGGGCAAATACGATTGAGTGTATGGTCCCAGCATCTCTTTCGTCAACGTATCTGCTTCCAGATAACGCTCCTCCTGAATCAGCTTGCGGACCTTAGGCAAAACCTCTTTAGCCCCGGGATTGTTGCCCTCCATAGGGTATCCGGACCATAAGGTGTCTTCATTCAGACTGATCTTCTCCTGCTCCACTCCTCCGAAGATCATGCCTCCCAGACGGCCATTTCCTATGGGAAGTCCTTCGGTCCATACACTGGCGGGTTTATCATATTGAAGTTTCATGTGTTCTCTCCCTTCTTCCCCATTAAGTAATGGCACTGAATACATTGTCTCCAATGTCAACTTCCGTACAGGCTGTAATATGAACGAAGTTTTCAATGCTGGATTGCAATTCCCCTTCGTTAAAATGAGTTCCTCTCCTGAATGCAACGACAATGAGGTGCCCGGTCCATCCTGAGCACCTCATTGTCGATCTCACCTGTTACTTGGATGCCTCATAGGCTTTTTGCAAAATTTCGAGATAACGGTCCAACTTCAGATTTTCCAATCCTTTTACATACGTATCCCAATCCTTGTTGAGATCCTTGTTACCCGTGATGAATTGAAGCTGATTTTGTTCGATGTAGTTTCTGATATTCGTTTGCAGCAAACTGGCTTCATCAATCTCGGCCGGATCAATCCATACGGACCAGATCGGGAACAACTCCTCAGGCTCATGTCCTTCGTACAGGAGCGTGGCATCATAAAGTCTGCGCTCATAACCGTCCGAAGCATAGATATCCGTGCCTTGAACGAAGGTATCACGATATTCTTTGGGCATATAGAAATGAGCCATTCCGCTCCAGCCCGCATTACGCGGCGCTTCGCCCTCAGCCATAGGGATTTGTTTAACCATTGGCTTGGAATCCTTGCCCAGTGCCACATCACCCTCTACCGGATCGGTCCAATCGATTCCTTTCAGACCGCTTCCTCCATTCGTTTGACCTTCGGCAGTAAACATGTAGTCAACCATTTTGATCAGGGCGATTTGCGCCTCTTCGCTTGCTTTGTTGGTAATAACGAATTTGGCTCCTGGAGATACGCCGCCTCCGTCATGTGTCGCATAGGATATTCCGCTCGGTCCGGAAATTGGAGGTACAGGGTTATAATGTGCCGAGCGAGTATTCCCAGGATCAATATTTACGAAGATGGCCGGGTGCATGCCAGCACCGACGCCGAGAATTTCCGCATCCGCGTTTTCCCCAATTTTCTTGAAGGCTTCTGCGTTCTGTGTAAAAGCTCCTGGATCAATCAGACCCGCATCAAACAACGACTTGATGTAGGTCAATCCTTCCTTCCACTCCGGCGTAATGGCTGCCGATTGAACCTTTCCTCCAACCATCTGCAGGTAGTTGCGGTCATCGTCATACACGAATGCATTCATTAGAAAAGGAATGATTCTCACACCGAACTCCTCGATGGAGCCGCTGAGCGGGACTTCATCGGCTTTGCCGTTCCCGTTCGGGTCCTGTGTTTTGAATGCTTGCAGCACATTTTTGAACTCTTCTGTCGTGGTTGGCATCTCCAGATTGAGCTTTTTCAACCATTCGGTATTCATCCACATCTTGCTCGGGTACGAACAATGGAAACATTCCGTATAGGCAACCAGGCCATAAATATTGCCATCAGGTGCCGTGTTAAGCGTTTTCAAGTTAGAATTCTTTTCCATGGCTGCTTTGATGTTGGGAGCATATTGATCAATCAGATCATTCAGGGGCATGAGAACGCCCTGTTTGCCATATTTCAACAGATCCGCTTGTGAAAATTGATCAATGTAATGAGTAAGCAGGTAGGCATCGGGATAGTCACCACTCGCCAGCGAGATTTGGCGCTTTTCCTTGGCCCCATCTGACGGATTGATCTGCCAGTTGAATTTGATGTTGAACTTGTCTTCCACAAATTTGGTGAATTGGTTGGTGGGGATATCAATCCCCGATTCCTGTACGGAAAACACGCTGATGTTCACTGGATTGTCCCCTGTAGCCGGGTTTCCTGATTCCTGGCTGGACGAGGTGTCGCTCGAACATCCGCTCATTACAATCGTGAACGCCATAAGCAGCATGAGTATGGTTATCAGGCTTTTCTTCAAATCGGATCACTCCCTTTAGTAGTTTGCCGGGTAAGAAAATGATTCTGTACGTGCAAAGATGAGAATTAGCCCTTGATGGAACCAACCAGCATTCCCTGTACGAAATGGCGCTGTACAAACGGATATATCACAAGTACAGGTAATGTAGCGACCACAATCAAGGAATATTTTAGCAGCTCGGCAAGCTGCTGTCTCTCCACCATTTTCGCCGCATCCATCGCTCCTCCGCTGTTGTTCTGAATAATAATGCTGCGCAGGATCAGCTGCAATGGGAACAAGTCGGCCGATTTCAGATAAATAAGGGCATCGAAATAGGCATTCCATTGTCCAACCGCATACATGAGTACCAGCACGGCGATAATCGGCTTGGATAAAGGAAGGACAATGCTCCAGATAAACCGCATGTCACTGCATCCGTCCATCTCACTGGCTTCCAGCAATTCCTCGGGAATGGAGGATTTGAAGAATGAACGAGCAATGATGACCTGCCAGACCCAAATGGCATTAGGAATCAGCAGAGCCCACCGGGTGTCGATCAGGTGAAGCTGCTTCACCACCATATACGTGGGAATTAACCCCCCGCTGAATATCATCGTAAAGGTAATGATCATCATTAAGGCATTCCGGCCAAAAAAGCTTTTGCGTGATAACGGATAGGCGATCATGATGGTCAGGACCACACTGATGAGCGTACCAGCCACTGTATAAAAGATGGAGTTACCGTAGCCTGTTAGAATCTCAGGGGTATTGAATAATGCCTTGTAACCACTAAATGAAATATCTACCGGCCAGAGCCATACACGGCCCGAAGTGACGGCTGCCGGACTGCTTAACGAGCTGCTGATAATAAAAATCAAAGGATAGATGACCGCAAGCACAACGAGACTGAGCACAACATAGATGGTGATCAGGAACGCTCTGTCGGCGGCAGATTCCTTGATCCTTTTTTGTATAGTTGCTGCCACTTAAGACACTCCTTTCCTACCAGATACTGTTGTTGGTCACTCGTTTCGCCAACCCGTTCACGGTAACCAATAAAACGAGATTGATTAACGAGTTGAAAAGCCCGACCGCCGTCGCAAAGCTGTAGTTGGCATTCAGCAGGCCGATGCTATAAACATAGGTTGCAATGATTTCCGAGTTGGCGAGGTTGAGCGGATTCTGAAGCAGGTAGACCTTCTCAAAGCCGATGGCCATGACATTCCCTACATTGAGAATCAGAATGATAACGATGGTTGGCACAAGGCCTGGCAGGTCAACATGCCTGATCTTCTGAAAGCGGGAAGCTCCGTCCACTTTGGCCGCTTCATAGAGCGTCGGATCTATACCAGCGAGTGCTGCCAAATAAATGACCGAACTGTACCCCGCAGTCTGCCATATATCCGACCAGACATAGATCGATCGGAACATCCCTGGTTCACCCAGAAAATTGACCGATTCAAGCCCAAAGAAGTTAAGGGCAATGTTCGCAAAGCCAAGCCGCGGTGCCAGAAACAGCATGATGATGGATACCATTACGACCGTCGAGATGAAATAGGGTGCGAAGGATACGAGCTGGACGAATTTTTTGAACTTTGTGCTCCGAACCTCATTAATCATAAGTGCCAATATAATTGGAATCGGGAATCCCGCCAGCAGCAAATATCCGCTCAATATGATCGTGTTCTTGACCAGTGTCCAGAATAATGGATTCTCAAAGAATAAACGGAAGTTTTGCAAACCGACCCAAGGACTTCCCCATATTCCCTTAATGACGTTATAATCCTTAAAAGCAAGGACCGCATTGATCATCGGGTAATACTTGAAAATGAGAAAAAACAGCAATGGCGGAATAACGAGCAGATGCAATTGCCAGTGCTTCTTCATTTTCTTGCCGGCATTGCTCCAGATGCTCGTTCCTTTTCTCTGTGGCAATGACCTGTGATTCACAACAACTTCTTTCTCCAGAACAACCCCCCCTGACTACAGTCTGTGATGTGCAATGAATGATAGCGCTTTCTGCAAGTTGATCATAGCGGATTTGGCTGTCCACTTAACAGGTACACTTGAGCGATAAAGCGTACAGTTATCCCTTTTGGGAGGGAACAAACCAGCATCAGAACGGCCATTTCTCCATTTGAAACGCTATAAAACACAAAAAGACCGCATTGTTCCGGTAGGGACAACACGGTCGCAGGACCTGGATGATTTATTCGTAGTCCGATTGTCTGTACACGCTGGGAGAAATACCGTTCAATCGCTTAAAGGCGCGCCGGAAGGAATGCGAACTGTTGTAACCGACTCTTGTCGCAATTTCATCGACCGTATAATTACTGTTCTTTAGCAGAATTATCGCCTGATCCATTCGGACCTTAATCAGATGATCGGAGAAATTAACGCCGGTATATTCCTTGAACAGTTGAGAAATGTATTTCTCGGGCCGCTCAACCTGTTCGGCAACACGATACAGCGTAAGCTCGGTATCCGAATACATCTCCGCGGTATATTCTTTGATTTGCTTAATGATCTGGCTATGGATATCCTTCTTCTTGTTAGCAATGAGTCCGCACAGTTCTTCCATGATTTCGTACAAATCAGACTTGACGGATTCCAGAGGCTCTGCAGATCCAATCTCGATGACCCGCCGTTTGACATTTTCAATGGCATCGTATTCCGTAAATGCTTTCTGATCAAGCAGCTTGATAAAGGTACCCTTCATTTCGCCGATAAGTTGATGCTTCATCTCCATGGACAGCTCCCGCTGCTCCATGTTCTGAATCATGATCGATTCGACAATTCGCTTGGCTTCTTCAAGCTCTCCGGCCCGGATCGTCGTTATCAGGCGCTGCTCTGAGTCGAGCGGATAATAATAGGTCGTATTTTCAATCTGGGTTTCACTATTCCACATCACGCCTCTTTGGTTCGTATAAATGGCGTATTCCAGCGCCTGATTGGCTTGGTCAAAGGAATGACTGACTTCCGTCACGGAAGTGAAGTAATTGCCAAATCCCGACTGGATGGTGATCCGGTATTCATTAAACATAACCTGTGCCAAATTCTCCATGGTCTGTGTAATATCTTCTACTGTTTGGTCACTGCCAGCCTCCTCCTCCGTGGAGAAAAACAACGTAGCCACTTTATCCGATCCCCAATCGGTCATCAGTATATCAACACCTACATCACTCAGAGCCTGCTTCAGCAGCAGCCGGGAAGCGTTCAGCTCATTCAGGACTTCAACGTTGTCCATGCTGCCATAACCGTTAATCTGAACGATGCCTGCATACCCCGTCCCCTGATGCAAACGGATATCCGCCTGTTCAGCAGCGGAATGAATTTCGTCCCGCGATTTGAATTCACCAGAGATCAGTCGTTTCAAAAACGCATCTCTCACGAGTGGAAGCTGCCGATTCAGCTCCGATTCCAGCAGCTTATTCTTGGTAATCATATCCGCGATATTCCCGCTAAGAAAATCAAACTCGTTCCTGGAAGCTCCCTCATCTCTCCCAAACTGCTCCTTCATCACACTAAGCAGCCGATTAATCGGTGCGCTGTGGCGATAGGCCAATATAAGTCCAACAACCAGGCCGATCAACAATGTACCACCTGTAATGAGCATACTCATCTTCTTGATCTTGTTTGCATTTTCCAAAAGGAGATCCCTGGGAATCCCTGCCTGGTAAACCCAGCCATTCGTATCGGATCGAGTTGTGATGACTAGATCATTCTCATAAAACTGACTGACCTTGCTCTGATCAAAACCCGGATCGGATGTCATCTTGGCCATCTCTGATACTCCGCTGCCCTTCAGCGCGATGGTGTTTCCCTGCGCATCACTGATATGAACCCATCCACCATATCGATCCGTCAGACTGGACAGCAGTCCAACAATCATTTTCTCGTCAATGACAACGACGGCGACCGCTGGTGAAGAATTATTGAAGCTGTCCAAAGGCAATGACTGCATATACGTAATGACCGAAGTTTGCTGACCTCTGCTGACATAGGAACTGAGCGGCTTGATCTCACTCCGGTGCGTTTGATCTAATACTTCCTTCATCCACTCCTCCAGTGACAGATCGGTATAATGAAAATCGGTGTAATAATGATTCGGCCTGTAGGAAGAGCCCGGGGTGAGGATCAAATCATAATTGGCCAGATAAATATAATAATTTTGCAGGAAATCATTTGTCTGTCCAAACGTCAGTACATTCTCCATGGCTCGCCATATGCCATATACATTCGTTTCGTTATCCCTTTCATTCATAAGAACGTTCAGTTCCTGACTAACGGCAAGCTGTCTCGTGAAACCTTCGACTTCAGCCATGCGGCGCTCCAATATTTCTTGTCCCTTCTCAAGCTGGGTAATCCCATTCTCAATGGAAATGGACTGTGTTACGGAAATCGAAGTGAGATAAGACATATAACCACCAATGCTGGGTATAACCAAAATGATCACATACGAAATGAGAAATTTCCGAAAAACACTGGAATTTTTAATGGGTAACCCCCTCCCTTACCGAGATATTGGCAGCGCTATCATACTCACAGATTATCTCATTTTTTAACTTAGTCAAATGTTTTCTTGGTCATGCAGCAGCTGTATTCGTTTTTTTCACCACCAACATCCTCTCTCTTGATTATTCCGTATCATTATAAAGAAGGGGACCACTTGGGTCCCCTTCTCACTGAAGCTATTTCCACACTATTCCACCCATTGTTCCCCGCCATTTGCAGCAGGCTTCGAAACATGATCAGCAGAAGCTTCTTCAATATCTCCAAAAGCCCAATGCGAAGGTAAGACATCTTTCCACTTCGGCTGCGAAACACCTGTAAGCGGGCCTCTGCTGAACGCTCGGTTAATGACGACAACGGCTTCTGCCCGTGTCAACTCCGCATTCGGCCGGAAAGTGCCGTCACGGTAACCCGTCAGGATTCCCAAGCTTTGTGCTCTCAGAATTGCATCCTTTGCCCAATGCCTGCCGATATCGCTAAATCCGCTGCCCGTTGTGGCGGGATCCGGATTTAGACTCACTGCAAGACTTGCCATCTCTGCACGGGTTAATGATTGGTTTGGTTTAAATGTGCCATCCTTGTAACCTTTCATAAGTCCCATCTTCGCTACCTTGTCAATGGCCTCTGCTCCCCAATGGGATGAATCCACATCTCTGTATGTTACATCCGATTGTACTGCATCTTTTTCATATACCTGGGCTAAAATGGTTGCCATTTCTGCACGCGTGATCTTGTTATTCGGTTTGAACAAACCGCCCTTATATCCGTTAATGTAGGCCTCATGCCGCATCGTCTTATCATCCGTGTTTTCCGAAGGTTCCTCTCCCGTTCCTGTTTCAGGAGCTTCCGAAGGAGTTACCGGAGGCTGTGTGACGGGAGCTGATGGTGCCCCTGGATTGGAAGGTACGGACGGTCCTGGTGGATTTGTCGGATTCGTTGGCCCACCGTTCCCGGCAGCGATTGTAAATTTCAGTTGATCGGTGAGCATAAGTTCTCCAGACTTCTTAACGGCTTTCAGCGTGTGTACACCACTTGTCATTCCCGAGATGCTGTATATCTCCTGCTGATTTTTACGACCTTGGCTGTATGTGTCTACCGTCTGGACCAGGTTTCCGTCGATATAGATGTCTACTTCCCCCTGCTGCGGCCCGGTAGGTGAAATCATGCTTATGCCGGTTCCTTTGAAGACATACTCAAATGAATCACCATCTACGGTCGAATAATGAATATCGTTGAGGTAGTCGCCGTCAAAGACAAAGCTAAGTTTCAGCGTGCCAAGCGGCTGCTGGGCAAGATACGACTTTTTCAATGTTACCCGATCACCTGCTGCCTCATAATCGGTCCCCACAACCAGTTCTTGTGATCCGTTCATGATTTTGCTGAAACTTTCCGGCTCCTGTAAAAGCTTCACTTCAATATCTGCCTGCGCAGATTCAGCTTTGTCAAAAATGGCGCTCACCGGCTGAATGATATTGGGGATTTCCACTTTTAGAAAGTCCAGCAGCATGAACCGTCCGGACTTTTTCACAGCTCTTAGTGTGTGCTGTCCATCCGGTAGTCCAGAAATACTGTACACCTTTTGCTGTGCCAATCGTCCTTCACGGTAAGCACTTACCGTTTCCTTGAATTCACCATCCACGTAGATATCCATATCTCCCTGTGAAGGGTCGACTTCCGTATAAAATTGGATGCCCGTTCCGCGGAATTCATACTCAAAATAATCGCCGTTCTGCTCGGCGTAATGCACGTCATCCTGATAGTCACCGAATGCTCTTCCCGTACTGCGTGACCAGTTGCCGCTGTACTTGATGGCGGGATCGTCGTTATTGATCATCGCGAACCGGATTCCTGAAGTATCGCTCACCTTGATTGTCAGCGTCTGCAGATCAGCCGAGCTAAATACCACACTTAGCTCTGTTGTTCCCACTGGCAGCTGCGCGAGGTATTGCTTCTTGATCGTTAACGTGTTGTCAACGACCTCGTAGTCATTCTCATCGAGAAGAACCCCGTCTTGTTCCAAGCCTGTCAATACATTGCCGTTCAAGTTTAACGTGATTTTCAGATCCGCTTGTTGCTCCGTTACCTTGTCGAAGTCTGCTGTAGTTGGACTAATCGTACTGTTCTGCCCTCCAGCCTCTTTCTCCTTCGATACCTTGAGCGCATCCAAAAGCATGTACTGGCCCGAATCCTTAACTACCTTCAATGTATGTGTGCCACTGGGCAGATCCGTTTTGCTGTACAGCACCTGCTGAACTTCCCTTTCTCCATCGGTATAAGCACTTACTTGTTCTGCCGTTCCATTATCAAGAATGATGCTCATATCTCCCTGCTCTCCATGTTTCTCTGTCAGCAGCTCAATGCCTGTACCTGTAAACGTGTACTCCAAATAATCCCCGTCTTGTTCCGTATAATGCACATCGTCATTGTAGTCCCCAAAACCTCTGCCGGAATTCGAGTTCCATGAACCCGTGTATTGGATCTCACTGTCGTCATCGTTAACGTAGACCACATCGGTAACCGTGGCATTGTTCCCGGAGACGGAAGACGCAGCTGGTTCATCTGCAGCATTCGAATCGCTCGCCGTACCCGGATTCGTGGGTTCCGTGCCCGTAGAATCCTGAATGACTATACTCAAATCCTGTGCACCTTCTAATTGTTCCTTGCCTCCATTGCGCTTCCAATCCCCGTTATAGCGCATGCCCGTATCATCGTCATTCACAGTTGATGTTCCACTCAGCGCTGTTACTTTCAGCATCCGTGAAGCATGAGGCTCCAATAAACCGCTGCTGAATTCCTCGTTAAATGTACCCAGTTCAGAGTGGCTCCACAGATCACGGACCGATGCGGGACCTTCCAGGCCAATATCACTCCAGTTGACATTGACCTCAACACTTCGGTTGCCCAGATTAAACAAGGCTACACTGTAGGTCCCATCTCCATTATTGGCATACCATACCTGCTGCTTCGTATCGATCGAGACCGGATGAGCCGGACGTCCAGCCTGATTAACGGCAATCACTTCATCGTTCGTCAGCAGTTCCAGTCCGTAGCTGTCCAGTCTGGTCATGTCATTTCCTGTATATAAGGGTGCAGAAGAGATCGCCCAGAACGTCATCGCTGTCTTCCGCTCATCCTTGGTGAGCCCATCCATGGAGCCATTACCAATGTTTAACGAATCAAAGTCGTTCCATCCGCCGGGGCCTGCATCCCGCCACCAAAGCGCTGCGATTGGAAACAGGCGTGCAATATTAGCCCACTGCGTCAAACCCACATTACTGTCGTATGCTTCGACATCCCAGTCGATACGCCAGCCGTTGGCGTGTTTTTTCCAGAAATCCACGTAGTTGTGGTCCAGTGCCCATGAAAGCTCGAACCAGATATTATGTCTTGCCAAAGCCTTGGACCAGGCCTCCACATCTCCTCGTGCATCCCGGCTCAAATTGTTGATTCCCGAACCTGGGGTCACACTGTCGAATTTGACAAAGTTAATACCCCACTCGCCCAGAAGATCGGCGATGGAATCGATGTATTTCTGAGCACACGGATTCGAGAAATCAATCTTATAGGTATAGGCATTCCAGGCATCCATCACCGTGAGCGGCTGGTATGCGATGTCCTGCATCCGGCATGCTCCACCCGTCCCGTAGATCTCCAAATTTTTATTGTACGCATCAATGGATAGTCCAGGAATCAGATAGATCCCGATCTTCTGACCATTGTTATGAACATAGTCAATCACCTCCTGGAATCCGTTCGGATACAGCGCTTCGTTAGGGATCGGTCTTCCGTATTCGTCATTGTCTCCATTCCATCCCGCATCAATGTTGATATACTCATAGCCATGGGCCTGCAGCTTCTCGCGCATGGCATCCGACTGCTTCTTAATGCTCTCTGCGGATATCCATTTCACTGAAGGGTCATACACCTGCATACTGTAACTGCTCCAGCCCATATACGGTTTCTCGGCAAATGCTGCATCCGCCGCTTCGGCTACGTGATCTTTTGTTCCTGTAAAACCAAACTGTACTGCTGCCATGATGAACACCAGAAGAACCATCGCCATCCTTTTCCCTATTCGTTTCAAATCATCCCTACCCCCTCTGAAATGTGAATTCAAGCCATTCATGATAGCGCTTTCCTTACGAGAAGAGAATAGTGGATGTACTATTTCCGGGATAGGTACAATTCGGCATTTTGCGTACATTTCACCTTGATTACGGGGGCAAATCAGCCATAGAACAGACATTTTTCCTTTTACCTCAGGTATAGACCAAAATGAATTATCTTTTGTTACGCCTCAATCAAGTGGCAAATCCTCAATAGAGTTGGGAGTTCCGTTCCTCAAAAAAGACATAAAAAAAGGTCTCTCGCAGGCGTTAGCCTAACGAGAAACCTTTTCTTTTCTTATGATGCGGTCGAGAGGACTCGAACCTCCACGGGGGGTTAGCCCACACGGACCTGAACCGTGCGCGTCTGCCAATTCCGCCACGACCGCATATGGTATATCTCCGGGATAATCTATCGCGGCGACAATAAATAATATATCATGTGGAATTCATAGTGTCAACACTTAAAATAAATGGATATATCACAAAGGCATATATAGAGCGCTGAAGTCAGAATGACCTCACTTTACATGTCGGAAACGAATCGTCTCTTCTCTTTTTACTCCAATCAAAATATTTGTCCAAATTCTCCCCTGTTGAAACACAAATTACTTTTTTGTCATCATAAATAATCATTCGGAACTACTCTATTCTGCAAAAAGTCTTGAATTCCGTTAACATTGAAGGAGGAAGAAACGTTTGACAATTACGCATTTATGCAATATAGTTTCAAAAGGTTACAAAAACTTAATTATTCAATTGCCGAGTTTCATGTTTGAAAACGGGGGAACCATTTTGGGTGAATTATTCTTATACATAGGAAATATAGGGAACCTTCTACCGAACCCTTAGCTAACTCCGTAGGCATCGAAGGGAGAACATTGATTTTGAAAAAGCTTATCATTTCTATTTTTGGAGCAGCCATTCTATTTACATCCGGTGCAGCAAGCACTGAGGCAAGCAGTATCAACACCGTCGTTAACAGCATGACTGGCATACCTTACAAGTGGGGCGGCACGACGCTGGCCGGTTTTGATTGCTCTGGGTTTATGAGATATATTTTTGAAAAATATAGTATTGAATTACCACGTACATCACAACAGCAAGCCAAAGCAGGTACTCCGGTATCCAAAGCGAATCTGCGGACAGGTGATCTGGTGTTTTTCAACACTTCAGGCAAAGGCATTTCACACACAGGCGTATACATTGGTGGCGGACAGTTCGCTCATGCCTCCAGCAGCAAAGGTGTCAGCATTACCAAATTATCAAATCCGTATTTTAACACACGTTACGTTACCGCACGCCGGGTAACTGGACAATTTATGTATAACAAGATGCTCGGAAAAATATAAGTTGGACAAAAAACAGGCTCCGGATCAATCCAGGGCCTGTTTTTCTGTCTTGCTATGCTTACTCATTCTCAAGGAGAACCTAGTGCAATGCTTTTTGTACACGCATTGCGCCTTGTGACAGCGCGTGACCGCCACCAACGGCTCCTGCTACCGCTACCGTCTCCATAATTTCCTGGTCGGTTGCACCCTTTGCACGGGCCTCTTCCACATGGTAAAACGTACATACCTCGTTATTGGCAAACAATCCGATTCCGAGAGCAATCAGCTGCTTGGTTTTGGCATCAATGGCACCTGACTGAAAGCATTCCCCGGTAAACTCATGGTACGATTTCACCACCCCAGGCAACGCGTTGCTTAATTCTCCAATCTGATCCTTATAAGCATGAACCTTATCATTCATCAATGTCATGGCTATTGCACATCCTCTCAGCTGATATGTTACCTTCTCGCTGTACCTATCTTCTCTCCCGAGTGGTGCAATTATGCCAAAACATCCATGGTAATTCCATGCATCGGACCGGGTCTCTTTTATTCACTGAGCGGGCTTTGACGCGGTTCGCTAAAGAGCTGATAACGATAGTTACGATCCAACTTGACCACGCGTCTGTTCTGGCGGCGGATGAGCACCTGTTCCCCATCCCAGGCAACGACAATCCCGGTTACATCGTTGGATTCCAGCCCGTCCCGTATCACTCTTACTTTTTCACCCGATAAGCGCAGTGCATCCAATTCTGCATCACTAATCATGTCTATGGCTCCTATGTTCCAAATTTATTTACAAAAAGAGACCTAAATGAAAAGTCATTTAGGTCTCACGTGACTGTATTGGACTGTCATGTCATTCGAAAAATGTCCCGACTGAAAGTTACCGCTGCGCGTGCTCTTTGCTGTCGTTCTTCTCGAACCAAAAATCAAGCACTTTGGCGGACATCACACGTTCTTCAAGGTACTCCACTTGATGCGGTGTAAATTGTTCTTTCCAAGAGAAGGACAACTCTTCGCACAAGCCTACAATTGTCAGCAACTCTGACCAGGCAACATAGCGTTTGTACCAGAAAAATTGAGGATGTTCAATCATATAGGGATAAAGGTCATCGAATTCCGTATGTTTACAATCCAGGGCACGTTCAAAATGAACTTTCGACTCCGCCAGCTTTTCAATAAAGAATTGTTCTGATGCCGGTTGGTTCCCCATGGTGTTGCCTCCTCTCCCTAACATAACCCCATTATAAATGAAATCCGCGGTCATGCAAAGGCATTGTTCAAAAAATAGGCCCTTTTCCTTGAAACTGTCACATTTCGTTATCGTCGAATTGCACGGTCCCATCGTTCAGTGAACGAATGCGCACCAAGGCTTCAACCGGTATGCCCTGTTCGCGGATGGTGCGTGCTCCTGCCTGAAAACATTTCTCGACAACCACGCCGAATCCGACGAGCTCCGCGCCCGAACGCTCGATAATTTTAATGACACCGCGGGCAGCATCTCCGTTGGCGATGATATCGTCTATAAACAAAATACGGTCATTCTCATGAATGTATTCGCGGGATACCATAATATCAGTTACAATCCCTTTGGTAAAGGAAGGTACGCGTTCACAGTAGGCATCAGGATCAGCCAGAAGCGTCTTTTTGCGACGGGCAAATACAAGCGGCACCCCAAGTTCATGAGCGGCGGCAAATGCAACCGGAATCCCTGAAGACTCTACCGTAATGACCCGGGTCACTCCACTTTCACGAAAACGAGCAGCAAACTCGCGCCCCATCTCCATCGTCAAAGCAGGATCAATCTGATGATTCAATAATCCGTCCAGCTTCAGCACCTGATCCGAGATGACTACGCCTTCTTGTAAAATTCGTTGTTTCAATACTTCCATGATTTGACCTCCCAAGCCTATCCTATGAGGTAAAAGTATCATAGATAAGGCTGTCAGTTCAAGCGAAATCGCCTTTCCCCCAACTTTAGCCCGGATAAGGAACGTAAAGCTTCTCCCGATTGTCATGAGTTTCCAGAGTCAAGCATACCTTGTACCATGGTACCCGCATGTCCAAACTATTCAGGGGCCTGAGAGGGGAAACGCATGAAACAGGCATTCCGGGTGCTGCAGATCGCATTTACATACATCGGAACGGTTGTAGGAGCCGGCTTCGCGACAGGGCAGGAAATATTGCAGTTTTTTACCCAGTATGGCAAATGGGCCACCGTCACCATCGGCTTATCCACCATGCTCTTTGTCTGGCTGGGCACCAAAATGATGCTGATCGCCCATGATACGGGCTCCCGCTCTTATGAAGATCTTAATAAGCATTTGTTCGGGCACAAGGCAGGCAAATGGATTACCTGGTTAACACTTTTGATTCTCATTGGTGTAAACAGTGTAATGCTTGCCGGAGCAGGCTCGGTCTTCGTGGAGCATCTTGGACTGCATTACCAGACTGGTTTGATCCTCACGATTGTGGGAACATACCTGCTTCTTGGACGAGGTATCAAAGCCATACTGCAAATGAATAGCATTGTGGTTCCGATGATGCTCCTGTTGTCCTTGCTTATGATTACAAGCACCATACACCATCCTGGTGCTTTACGGTTTATTACGCTGACTACAGATGCCCATCCTGTACAGGTGTGGCTTTCTCCACTATTGTATTCATCCTTCAATCTGGTACTGGCCCAAGCCGTCTTGGTGCCGGTAGGCAATCAGATCCGAAATCGTAACGTGCTGAAGTGGGGCGGTGTATTCGGCGGAATAGGCGTAGGCTTCATGCTTCTTGCCGCCCACTTCGCCATGTCAGCCCAGATGCCCGGTATCATGCAATTTGAGATTCCAATGGGGAGCATTGCCTTCCAACTTGGATGGGCTGTGCAATCCGTGTATGTAACTCTGATATTCATGGAAATATTCACTACATTCGTCGCAGATATCTATGGCATGACCCTTCAGCTTGGTCAGCACTTGCAAGTCCACCCCAGATTAATAACATTAACCATTATGCTGCTGTGCTACTCACTCAGCCAGTTTGGTTTCAGCTCCCTTTTATCCATTCTGTACCCGATTTTCGGGAGTCTTGCTCTATTCTGGGCCGGAAGGTTGGTAACCGACCGCTGGGGCAGTTTTCGCGCGAGGCATAAAAATTTGTAACTTGCAATCTATAACTGAAATCCGTTGATCGATAATACGCAGATTATCAAGACCAAAAGCCGCTGTTTTTCACAGCGGCTTCATCCCTTTATTTTTGATGAATCTATTCCTTGTTCGCATATTGCAGGTACATTTTTTTCAGTTCGTTAACCGATCTGCCCAAAGAGTAATGCGTCTTGGCTTTCTCACATGCCGAGCGTGCAAGTTCGTAGCGATACGAGGGATCCAGCATGACTTTTTCCAGCGCCTCAGCAAGTGCTGGCGGATCCTCTGGAGGCACCAGCAGCCCGTTGCTGCCGTTCTCGATCTGTTCGGGTATTCCGCCCACATCGGTGCCTATAAGGGCAAGGCAGCTCAGTGCTGCTTCGGCAAATACGGATCCGAATGCCTCCGCACGGGAAGGAAGTACGAATATATCAAAGAATGGCATGAATTCCTCAGGATGCAGCGTGTATCCGTAAAAAATGGTTTCGTTATATATGCCCAGCCGCTGTGCCAACTCTTCCAAATCAGGTCGAATCGGACCATCCCCGATAATATGCAAAACATAGTCATGTCCCCGCCCTTTGAGTTCCGCGCACGCTTTAAATAAAATATCAAGTCCTTTGGCAGGAACAAGTCGGCACACTGTTACCAGTTGTGGAATGGCATTGTCATGAGGAATGGGTTTGAAGCGTTTTTCATCGAAACCGTTCGGAATAATGCCAATCACGTCGGGCTGCTTCACATAGGGTGTCAAATACCGCCTAAATGAATCCGAGACGGTTAACAGTCGCTCTGCCTGATGCTCAAGTTCGCCGTATATGGCGAGAAGAAACTGATGTTCCAGACCGTCCGGCTCAATTCGACCATTCAGGATCAACTCCCGCTCATAACTTGAGTGAATGGTCTGAATAAGCGGTGTATCTGGAAATACATTCTTCATGGCCAGACCTGCAATGGGGTGGTGAGCATGAATCAAGTCGTAGGGTTTCTGAATGCGCAGTTTAGTCCACCATAAATAATCACGGTACGTCTGCATATATTTTTGAACGACCGGACTCTCCTGATATAGGGTCCAATCGAACGTTTCGAACTGCACGTCCTCTCTGCCCTTGTTGCGGATTCGCTTCGGCAGCGAGAACAGGTCCATCTCCCACCTCGGAGTTGTAAACCTCTCCTGCATATACGGTATCATAGAGGATACACCTCCGGGCTGCTCCGGAGGAAAGAAAAGCGCCTGCAGCAATTTCACCGTTAGTTTCCCCCTTTCTAGCTTCAGTCTTTTCAGTACATCTACAATCATGATATATTAGAACGTATGTTTCAGTAAAGAAATAACTGTGTATTCCCCACCATTTTAACAACAACGTTGCAGCTTACAGCACCTGCCGTTTTTCGGAAAAGGCCATGCAGGTAAGCTAATGAAAAGGAGAACATTAATACATGGGCAAGCCTTCACTCCCTGAGTCGTATATACATCATATTCGGGAAATGCTCGGCTCAGAAGCAGAAGCATTTATCAACAGCTACCAACACCCCCGTGTGCAGGGGCTGCGATTCAACTCAATTAAAACCACAAATGAATTAAAAAAACAGGTTATTGAGCATTTTGACCTGACCAAGGTACCCTGGTGCGAAACGGGTTATTATTACCCTCCCAATGAACGTCCTGGCAAACATGTATATCATGCTGCAGGACTATACTATATTCAGGAACCTTCTGCCATGTCGGCAGTGGAAATGCTGAATCCACAGCCGGGTGAGATCATTCTGGATCTCGCGGCAGCTCCAGGCGGCAAAACCACTCACATCGCCTCACTCATGGAGGATCGAGGTCTGCTGGTTTCTAACGAAATCCATCCGGCCCGCGCCAAGATTCTGGCAGAAAACGTGGAACGGATGGGCCTTTCTTCCGTCGTTGTTACCAGCGCAGCCCCTGGGGAATTGTCAGCTCGTTTTCCGGGTGCCTTTGACCGGATCATGCTGGATGCCCCTTGCTCTGGTGAAGGCATGTTCCGCAAAGATCCGGATGCAGTGACCGAATGGAGCGACAATCTGGTAACCCTTTGTGTAAACAGACAATGGGACATTTTGCAGGATGCCTATATCATGCTTAAACCGGGCGGAACCTTGGCTTATTCCACCTGTACCTTCAATCGCGAAGAAAATGAAGGCATGATGGAACGTTTGGTTGCCGCCTATCCTGATCTGTCCCTGGTGCGGACCGAACGAATCTGGCCCCATCTGGCTCAGGGTGAGGGACATTTTGTGGCTGTAGTGAGCAAAGCAGGAACGCAGGCGTCTGCATCCGTGGAACAGGACGATCAACCGCCCAAACGCAAAGACAAAAAAGGCAAGGGCCCGCGTCAAAGCTCCTCGTCCAAAGAAGTGAATTCCGCCTGGAATGCGTATCGTGCCTGGAGCTCCGAACATAAAGTGGCTATTGCCAATGGGACAGGCAGACCCCTGCTCTTTGGCGAAGCATTATATGTACTGCCAGAGCATGCTGCACAGCTGCTTACAGATGATCGATTAAACGGATTAAAATTGCCGCGCCCGGGACTTCATGTCGGTGACTGGAAGAAAGGGCGGTTTGAGCCTGCTCATGCTTTGGCACTGGCTCTTGGACAACATGAGGCCAGTAACATGCAGCACATCTCTCTCGACGTGGAGAGCAGCCAAGCAGCCGCTTACCTTCGTGGTGAGAGCCTTCCCGCCGACAGCGAACTCAATGGTTGGACACTCGTGACTGTTCATGGACTTCCGCTCGGTTGGGGAAAAGCCAGTGCAGGACAATTAAAGAATCGTTTGCCCAAGGGCCTGAGACGCATGCAGTAGGAAAATCATCACGACTCAAAGCCGGTGAGCATGGTTGCTCCCGGCTTTATTTTAGGTTCATATGATCAAGTTAACGAATCGTTAAGCAATCTGTATTTTAAAATAGCTTAGAATGGTATTGGCCTCTCATACGTACTATAACCATCCGTTTTCCCCACAAAGGTGTACCCGTTCCGAGGATAAAACTCATTCAACCGCTCATTGTCCCCAACACAATCTAATCTTACGACATGTTTGTTCTCGAAGCGGATCCCACTGCTGGACCAGGCCAAAATGTCCCTACCCAAGCCAGTACGGGCATATTTTCTGCGAATCGCCAGACGATGTACATAAACAGCACCATCCTCTTCATTAGCTTGAGTCCCCCATAGCTGCCTATCCCAGGCACTTGGCTGCTGCAGCAAAATAACCATACCTGCCACTTTGGAGTCTTTCTTAAAAACAAACACGTCTCCACGCCGGATTGCTCCTGCTGTATCGTGAGAATCCTCACCTTTCAAAAGGGCACTCCACTGGGAAGATCCCTGACTTCTCAGCCATTCGGCTGTCTCCACTAGCAGGGACAACACCTCCTCTGTGTCTTCCGGCTGAGCCTGCATTGCTCTGAAATCATCGTTAATATACTCAGAAATGATTTTAAATGAATGCTTCATCGTACTCCTCCACTTTCAGGTCTCTTTAGAACTAATGGAACTATACCCGGAAATCCATTTTACGTCAAAAAGAAAACAAAAAAAAGGTAAAAGGCCAAAGCCTTTTACCCGTCAATCTTCGCTTCATCAATAATTTGGTTACGGTACAGCATGGTAAGGTGCAGTGTGTTGAATTCAAGTTCCTTATCCAGTTCCTGAAGCAGTACCTCAACCAATTCCCGCCGCTGTGCACTGGTCCCGGGTACCTGGTAATCCATATAGCCTGTCAGATCAGCATGAGAGGTATCAATGGTTGCTGTCCCCACAGGCAATCCGCCGCGCTCCTGCAGAAATAGCTCATAGACCCTGAATTCCCGGTCTTTGCGCACCAACATGACGTAACAGGAATCCTCTGCTTCATCCATCTCATCGTCAGAATTGTCCCATTCCTCGTATTCGACATACTCCTCTTCATCCGATTCATTGGCAAAGTCACGGTGTACCCACTCCATGGACTCCAGCTCATTGCCCTGGTGCCACATGCGAAGAGTAATCGTATCGATCACTTCTTCGTCGAGTTCTCTTACGAGCAGCTCTGCTGCAGCATCCAGCTGATTCTCCAGAGGTACGTCATACCAGTGTATCTCGCCTTGAATGTCGGCCCCATATTGTTTCAATGAAGCTTCGGCCAGCTCATTGCCACCAGCATCATTAAACACATAAGTCGATATGCTTCGTCCGGCAGTTACAAGCTCCATTTCCAGCACATGTTCCCGATCTTCATATGTAAAAGCTTCATTTGCTGCATCAGGAATTAATCGTGAGTTATCCGAATCCATGTCATCCAGGTATTTATCAGCCTCATAGTCCATATCATCCGACTGCCGCTCCGGATCAAATTCCAGGTTTTGCAGGACGGAATGCAATGTGCCGCAGCTAACCAGCACTTCGTAATAGATAGCCTCGACTGCATCCGTAAGTGATCGGATATAAGAATGAACTTGTTCAATGATGTGCTTTTCTGCATCCTCTGAAACCAATTCTCGTTCCATCTGAAGACTGCCAGACAAACGGTCTCCTTCTCTGTACACCAGCAGAAGCGAGCCAGCATATTGATCATTCACCATCACATCCAGCACTTCACCACCTGATGTACGCAGATCCGGGATCAGTTCCACTTTCTGATTCATGTGCCTGTCCTCCTCCATTTCTAATGGTATTCTCATAGGTTGCCCACGAGGCCAGTAGAATATGAAGCAGGATGCTTTGAAAATGAAACATGTGGCTGTAATTAGACAGCTAGAACATGTTTTTGGATGGCATGAGCAACTCCCTGCTCATTGTTGGAAAGAGTCACTTCATCCGAAGCGGCCTTGACCTCTTCCGGTGAGTTGTCCATCGCAATCCCTATGCCTGCATAAGTCAGCATCGTAATATCATTGTAGTAATTGCCAATCGCCAGAATCTCGGAAGGAACCATACCTTTGGATTCGGCCAGTCTCTTCAGCGCCGCTCCCTTGGAGGCTTCCGGGTGCATCAGATCAATGAAAAAGTCACCACTGCGAGTCATATAGTAAGGCAGATTCCATGTTCCCCATTCCTGCTGAACCTCGTCCATCTGCTCTAACGGTCCAAACGCGGTGAATTTGGCAAGCGGTTCTGTCAGATCCGCCCACTGCGGCAGCTTTAAGGGCTCCATCATGAAATTGGTGTACATCTCCCGAACCTGCAACTCCAAGCCTTCCGGCTGATCTACATATAATCCAAATGCCGTGTTGATATCAAAATGTACACCATTTGTGCGGCAATACGTTATAAACGGTTCCAAGCCTTGACCATCCATCGCAAACCTGTGCACCACTTCACGGCTTTCCACCTCGGCAGTCACTGCTCCGTTATGGGTAATAACATAACCGTTGAGACCCATTCGCTCCATAAAAGGGATGGTGTTGGCCGGACCTCTTCCTGAACACAAAACAATCTCGGCCCCCTGACGGGAAGCACGAATCAGAATTTCTTGGGTCCATTCGGTAAGTTCATGATGATCATTAAGCAGTGTTCCGTCTACGTCAAGCGCAATTAGTTTGATTGTCATTGGGTCTTCACTCCTCATCTGATTAGGGGAATCGCACCCTCCCAAACCCTCCCTTCCGAGGGAGGGCCCCAGAGGGCTCTGCCCTCTGGACTCCCGTCTGTTGACCGGCGAGGGGTCGGGTCTTGCTATGTGACGCTGGGTGTGGGAGCGCTTGTCTGCCCGGATCACCGCTTCATGCGGCAATCCAGGCCAAGCTTAAGGGGACCATTGCGGACAGGGCTTCGCTCCCTGCCCGGCTCCCTGCTCCGCTTCGCGTAGGACGGGAGCCTTACTTACGCAGACAAGCTAACTCGTCTGCGGTTAGTTCACGATATTTGCCGATCGGCAGCTCGGAATCGAGTTGAAGTTCGCCCATGGCTACTCGTTTTAGATAAACCACTCGTTTGCCTACAGCCAGAAACATTCGTTTCACTTGATGGAATTTACCCTCGTGGATAATGAGCGATATCGTAGAAATAACTCCCTCCTCGGTCTCCTCATGACTAAGCACGGTGAGCTCTGCAGGCATAGCTTCATAGCCATCATCCAGGTGTATGCCAGCCTTGAACCGTTGTACATCCTCGTCATCCACTTTCCCCAATACACGAGCTTCGTAGGTCTTGGGTACATGTTTGCGCGGGGATAACAGATCATGCGCAAGGGGACCGTCATTCGTTAAAATGAGCAGGCCCTCCGTGTCCTTATCCAGCCGTCCCACAGGAAATGGCTCGAAGATTCTGTCCTCTTTGCGCAGCAGGTCGAGCACGGTTCTATCCCTGTTGTCTTCCGTTGCCGACACCACACCAGGGGGTTTATGCAGCATCAGATAGATCATTTCCCGGTACACAATCCGCTCCCCGTCAGCTTCTATCACATTGGTCTCCGGGTTCACCTGAATCCCACTATCTTTCACCGTTTTGCCATCGACAAGAATTCTGCCTTGCTTCACCATTTTCTTGAGCTCACTGCGCGTACCTACACCCATGTGACTCAATATTTTATCGAGGCGCTGCGTTTTCTTTCCTTTTTCACTCATACCGATGTCCACCTCCAGCCCGCTGGATACTCATTTTTCAGCACGCCATCCAGCCATTTCCCCCAGCCGAGCGCATACCCGTCCACACACACCAACGCATATCCTTTGGCCGCTGCATCTCGCTTACACTCCACGCGTGCTTCTTCGATATTCAAGGTCTCGCCTTTCAGGTACCTCACCGCTTCTCCGTTCGCGGAAGCCAGGTTTATCATCCTCTTTGCCTCATTGCTATGCAGAGCACAAGCCAGTGGGTGAGACGGTACAAATCGTCCATTCTTCACCGTACCCATAAACCATCCCGGACGGATCACCTTAAGCCCTTCCAGTCGCGCCGCACCAACAGAAGATTGATACACACGATCACCGTAAAATACCGTTTCACCAAAGAGCTCCAGTTCCACATGATCTTCAATAAATTGTTGATAAACCGTTATTGGATCAATGTTCACCTGCTCAGTCCCTCGCCCTTTGCCACGATTGGTTTTACGAGTATCACGCTCGTTATTTCTTCCGACTCTTCCTTCGTTTTTGCCACCTCGTGCCGGTCTGTCATTTCGCTCTCTGGATTCGGTTCTCATCAAGCGTTCCCGTTTTCGATCTGCTTTGCTGAGAGGCTGAGTCACAGCGATCGTTTGATCCTCGTGTACTCTGGATTCAATCTCGCTCTTTTCTCCCGTGATGCTGCTCACTTCTGCAAAGGATTCAGAACGATGCTGTAATACAGCTACATAATGGCCTTCTCCTTCCAACAAGTGAGGCCACAACCTTGCAGTACCGCGCGTCTGATCCAACACAGTATCGGTCTCTTCTGCCGTCTCAGGCAGCATCTGGCGTACCCAATCGGGTCTTCCCGGGGCAAACCCGGCCGCTGCCGGAATGTCCTTCACGACAAAGTCTGGATTGAGGTTCAGAAATTCCGCAATCATGGCCTCATTTTCCTCTGGCGCAAACGTACACGTGGAATAAACGATGGTTCCCCCAGGAGCAAGCAGCTTCGCGGCTGTCTCCAAAATGTCACGCTGCATGAGCACACATTTTTCCACCGAATGATGTTCCCATGATTTGACCATGTCTTCATCTTTACGGAACATGCCTTCACCCGAACATGGCGCATCAATTAACACCTTATTAAAATAATGTGGAAATGCACCGGCAATCCGCTCAGGTGACTCATTCAGCACAACTGCGTTGCGTACACCGTACAGTTCCACATTTTTGGCAAGTGCTTTGGTCCGTTCCGCATGGATATCATTGGTTACCAGCACACCCCTGCCCTGAAGTTTCGCAGCGATCTGGGTTGACTTGCCGCCCGGTGCTGCACACAGGTCCAGCACATGATCCCCAGGCTGAACACCCAACAGTTCAACCGGGGCCATCGCACTTGGTTCCTGAATATAATATAGACCCGCATGATAGTACGGATGCAGACCTGGCTTCACACCATGAGGCACATAAAAGCCCGTCCCGCACCACGGAATGGGCCGCAAATCAAAAGGAGCCAATTCATCAAATTGATCCAATGATATTTTTAACGTATTTACTCGAAGCCCCGCATGCGGGGACTGTTCATATGATTTCATAAATTGTTCAAACTCATCACCAAGCAGACCTTTCATACGCTCGGCAAAGATTATAGGTAGCTGTACAGCCATATTCACTCATCCTGTCCTGTTAAAATGCATATTGTTCTATGTTATCATATCGGGGTGCAGCTTTCCTATGGCTTCACTGCATATTCCACTACAACGTGTAATGTTGTATAATGACAAGTAGGTTGATTCTCGTGCAAAAAACGGGTGTTTATGTATATTATCCCATACTCTATTTTTGCCAAAACTATATTTTGATATGATTAATGGGGGATGGTCCAATGAAATCGAAGAAAAAGAAAAGTGCCTCAATCCTGATTTTCCTGGGTATTTTTGTCGTGCTGCTTGCAGCGCTCGTCCTGGTGAATCAGCAATCCAAGAAACAAATGGACGCTGTCGAGAACGCTTATGGCATTGCAGCATCCAAGCTTAATCCGGCTACACGCGAATTGCTTGATGATCCTAACTATCAACAGATTATCCTGCCAGATGATCTTAAAACCAAGATTGACAGTAAGGAAAGCTTTTTTGTTTATTTCTTTGCCTCTGACTGCTCACATTGCCGTGCAACTACACCTCAGTTAATGCCGCTGGTAGATGAAGAAGGCATTGATCTGCCACAATTCAATCTGCGTGAGTTCGATTCAGGCTGGACAGATTATAACATCGAATATACACCTACGCTGGTTTATTATCAGGATGGTGTGGAGAAGGACCGCATGGTTGGCGGCCTGCAGGAGAACGGCAGCGACAACGGCTACACACTGGATGACTACAAACAATTTTTTGAAAAGTACAAAGTTAGCACAACTCCTTCAGCAAGCTAAAGGCTAACCTATGATTTCAAGTCATGACCTCATTTAAGCTGTGTCTTGGCGGACAAGCCACGCACTCATTCGCACATTAATCCCATGGAAATTAATTAAAAATCACCCCGACAAATCCTTTTGAAGGATCTGCCGGGGTGATTTGTGTTATGTCGTATATCCATGATGTCAATTTCTCTAATTTTACTTCCCGTTCGAATTCTGTTCCTGCTGCAACGCCTTCATCTTCTCTTCATAGATGCGCCCTCGGGTCGGACTGCGTCGTTGCGGAATGTTGGGTTTCAATTGCAGAGATCGTTCTTGAACTGCGTCAAGCAGTGCCTTATCCCAGATCTGAATGGTTAGATCCCTGTATGGAACATTCTCTGGATCAGGACCTGATAGTCCTTGAACCAGTTCCTTCACTTCCTCAACCAATTTCCCGAGTTCAATCCCTCTTGCATTTTCAGGATAATGCTCCAGCAGTTCTACCGCACTCTGTAACATCATCCGTCCTCCGCGAAGATTGTTGTTCCTGAAATGATATAAGCCAACCGCAATCTGTAATAATCCTTTATAAAAGGTATCCCGATCCCGTTCCAGCCAAAGCTCTTCCAGTACCTCATGGCATTCGAAGTAGTCCTGATCACGGTTAAAATAGATCAGATAATCCACATAAAGCGGCTCATAGCTGCTCATCGGGATTTTCGCCCTTCCTGGCCGAATTCAAAAGTGCCTTCACATCGTCCAGCAAGTCTTTCAGCGCTTCCATATCATGACGCTCCCAGCAGTCGTTAAAGCGCTTCTGAGCCTCAATAGCCTCGTTGACGAGATGATAGAAATACAATTGATGTATGATGGACAACGTCTTGGAGACGATGTTTGAATCATCTTCAAACTCCTTCTGCGCTTCCAAAATCTGCAGGCGGATTGCTGACATCTCATTATCCAATACAAAAGCGGCTTCAGCGGTTTTCTTCAACCTTGCCCGCATATCATCCGGCAGACTTTCCCGATATTTATAGCTCAGCGAGTGCTCAATCGTGGCCCAGAAGTTCATGGCAAGCGTCCGAATCTGAATCTCGGCCAACACCTTCTTCTGTCCCAGAGCTGTCTGAACAGGATATTCAATAATCATATGGAAACTGCGATAACCGCTCTCTTTAAAGTTCGTAATATAATCCTTTTCAATCAAAACCGTTAAATCCTTGCGTCCGCGAATGTACTCCGCCACTCTGCGAATATCATCCACGAATTGACACATAATACGGATTCCCGCAATATCCTCAATTCCCGTCTCTACCTGATCTAGTGGCACATTCAGACGTCTGGATTTCTCCAGAATGCTGGATATTTTTTTGACACGACCGGTAACGAATTCAATCGGGGCATATTCTTCCCGTTTCTTCAGTTCCGCTCGCATCGTTTTGAATTTGACTTTTAATTCCTCTACCGCTTGTTCATAAGGAAGTAAAAATGTACCCCAGTCTCTACCGTCCATGCTTATGCCTCCTGTCTCTATAGCGTCCCCTGTTCTAGTCTATTATACATGATGTTCAGCGGGGGGAAGAGTCCCGTACTTATTACTCTCTTCCAAGCTTCTATATTTTCGCTCCGGGGAACTTCTTATCCTTCTTATTTCTTATGCGTGCTCTGCACCAACAGCTTCGGAGATATGACGATAACCGTCTTTGCGCAGCAGCTCACGCAATCCGGCATGAATACGCCGATTCACCTCAGGACCTTCATAGATCAGAGCCGTGTATATTTCCACCAAACTTGCTCCAGCCTTAATTTTTTCGTAGGCGTCTTCGCTCGTAAAAATCCCCCCCGAACCAATGATCGGAAGTTTCCCTTCGGTTTGGCGATAAATTCGGCGAATAATCTCCGTAGAGCGATCACGCAGCGGTTTGCCGCTCAGTCCGCCGGTCTCCTTGGCATGCTGATGGGACAGGCCCTCCCGGTTAATCGTCGTGTTGGTGGCAATGATGCCGGCAACACCGCTGTCTGCGATCGTGCTGACCATATATTCAAGCTCCTGATCGTTGACGTCCGGTGCAATTTTGACCAAAACCGATTTGACCGATCCACCTGCTTTCGCATGCTGTGTCTCCATTTCGCTCATCACCGCAGCAAGCAATTCCTTCAATTCATTCCCATGTTGCAGGTTACGCAGATCCGGTGTATTTGGTGAACTGATATTTACCACAAACAAGTCAGCATATTCATACAGCGCACGGATGCATTTGGCATAATCCAGATGGGCTTCCTCATTGGGCGTTGCCTTATTTTTGCCGATGTTGACAGCTACGGGAATCCGGCGTTCCTTCAGACGCGCCAACTCACCTGCCATCGCTTCCGCACCAAGGTTATTGAAACCCATCCGGTTGACCAATGCCTCATCGGGAGGCAGACGGAACAGGCGAGGCTGCTCGTTGCCTGGCTGTGCGAGCGGTGTTACGGTGCCCACTTCCATGAACCCAAATCCGATGGATGAGAAACCCGTTACAGCCTGTCCATTTTTGTCCAGACCTGCCGCGAGGCCCACTGGTGTAGGAAAATGACAGCCAAACATATCGACAGCCAAGTCTTCCGTTTCACGCACGCCATACATCACACGCAAACCAGAAGGCACCGGGCGAATACTGCCCATGCCGCTAAGGCCACCAATAATCAGATGATGGGCCTGTTCAGGGTCCATTTTGAACAACAAGGGTTTAGCAAGACTTCTGTATAACAAATCACTCACTCCGTTCTCGTCCGGTACGCTGTAAATATGCTTTCCCGTCTTTTTCATATGTAAAAAAACACTCTATACACAAGTCTATCCGTTTCTTCATCAAAAGGAAAGTAGTTTGCGCATAGACAGCAGCATTTTGCCTGTACCCCGAAGCGACTTGAATCTGTGCGGAAGAAATACACCCGCATACTGGAAATGAAGTGTTGAATTCTTTACAATGGGAGCATGGTTACATTATACCAGTTCTAATGAACGAAGGAGGAACAGCCCATGGCTCCCAAACGTAAACCGCCTGCATTGCAGCAAAAGAAAGAAGAAGTCAATCGGAAAGCCATTGCCTGGACAGCGGCCAGCGTCATCGGATTAATCATTATCATCGGCGCACTGATCATTATCGCCAACATGTAAATGGTCAAACCGACTGCCAGTTCCGTACATAATGACCCGGTTGTTTATGCTTTAACGAACAGTTAAACAGCAGCCTAGTTCAGCCAGTGATACGTCTTGTTTGGATTGTTTTGCTTCGGAACAAGCGTATACTGATAACGATCCTTCGCTTCCGGAACAAGGATGGTGTCTGGCAGCAGATCTGTTCCAATCCGTACCGGGGTTCCCTGAGGGGCAAGCGCAAACAATTCCTCCACATCCCCTGTACTCATTCTCACACATCCAAGGGATTCATCCAGCCCGATGCTGTTTGGCTCGTTGGTCCCATGGATGGCATAATTCGTATCCGACAGCTGCATGCCTCGTGTTCCGAATTCACCATCGGCGCGGCCATTCGGATTCACAACCTTGTCTGTAATGACAAAAGTTCCTTCGGGTGTGCGTTCTCCCCCCAGTCCGACCTCATAATTACGTATAATGGTCTTCCCGCTAATCAGCGCAAGTCTATGGTTGCTTTTGTCTACCACAATCTCCAGTTGATCCTGCAAAAAGAGCTTCCCTCCAAGTGTATCTGCAAAAGGGCTGCCAGCTTGCGGAGAATCCGATTGTCCAGCTTGTGCATCATTTGTTTCTTGACCTGCAATCCCCTTCCCTTGTTGATGCAGCGAGAGTAATGACGGGAACATTTCAGTCATTCCGGGTGCAGTCTCGCCCAAGATATTATTTGGAAAAGGCTGTGCAAGCTGGCTCACGTTTTTGGGCCAAGTACCCTTTTTCTTTTGATATGTAATGATCGCACTGGACAACGACGCCGCTGATTCCTGCTTGGCGGTCCAGGCTTGTGCCAACAGCTTTATGTCCTTCGAAACTTCCGGAGGTTCGCAGTTGCACTGCTTCGCATCATAACTTTGCGCTGTTAACCTGCCGCTGCTGTTGGTCTGCACGATATATTTCACCGGCATATTCCGTTTCCATAACGCCCAGTTGTCAGTCATTTGCATACCCAGTACTGCCGATGTCTCCACTTTAGGTCCGGCCCCTGACCAGGCGGCAGCCAGCGCTGTTTCTCCCTGATGACTGCCACCAAACCCAGCTGCTGTAAACACATTTGAATTGGATACAGGAACGGTTTGTTCTTCCTGCCCCCCCGATAATGGCTCCTCACCTGAATCACCTACAGATTCCAATGCGGTAGCCAGCGTTTCAGCTGCATCTCGATTGAAGCCAGGGGCATCTGCAGGCGGCAATCCTGCAAGCACAAGCAGCATCAGCAGAGTAAGCCACATTTTGCGAATACGGTGCTTCTTCTCCTTTTGTTCCGCCATCTCAACCAGCTTGTTTTGATAATCCACCCAAATGTCTGCAGGAGCCTTACTCCGTTCAAACGCTTCGTAAACCTCACCTGCTTGCTGAAAACAATAATTGGCCTTGCCTTCCTGGCCTTCGCGCACATACTCCTTGCCGAGCAAATACCAGGCCATTTTATTATCTGGATGTTTCTTAACATATGTTCTTAGATGAGTGTTCTGCATCCGATCCTCCGTTGTTATGCCTTTTTCCGTTTCTTTCTATTATATCGGCATAGTAAGGAATGAAATCCATAGGACTTGAGTACCCGGGTGAGGCTGTACTTTCGACAAAAAAATACGTCTAAATCCATTGAACCAATTTCAGAGCATCAAAAAAAGCACGTCCTCCTGTCCCAAGACAGAAGAATGTGCTTTTTAATGGTATATGGAGTGGATTAGCCTTCTTTGTTGAAAGGTTCGTCTGCAACTTTGATGGAATCTGTAGGGCAGCCATCGCAAGCATCCTGCATATCATCGAACAGGTCGTCCGGGATCGCCTTGATGCCTTGGTTGGCGTCGCCATCGAAGATCACTTCGGCCAAACCTTCATCGTCATAGTCATAAATGTCAGGCGCTGTTGCTCCGCAAGCACCACATGCAATACATGTGTCTTTTTCAACCCAAGTATACTTACTCATTACAATCTCTCCTCCTAAAATTCAAAACGTACAGTGTTTTTATCTAGAAACATATTAATACAAAGTAAAAGTAATTACAAATTATTTTCACAACATCAAGACTATATTATGCCCTATTTAATCGAGACTTTGCAAGTTATCTTTTTGCAGTGAGGTGCCCCTCACCTTATGGTTGCGAAGCAACACGGAAGGGTCATCTCCGAGCATGCCCGCGGTTACAACAGCATTCTCTCCAAATTTGTCACGCAGCTGATCCATAATGCGAATCAGATTTTCCTTTTTCGGCTTCTGCTCATATTCAAACAGATCAAGCTGTACAACGGATTCCTCACGAGGAATCAGATTTTGCAGCGTTACTCCCAGCATTCGTACAGGCTTCCCCCCGCTCCAATGCTTCGCAAATAAAGCGCAGGCTTCCCGGTATATAATCGTTGCATCCTCCGTAGGGACTTCCATCATTCGTGATCGCGTGATGGTCTTCATGTCCGGTGTACGGATCGTAATCTGTATGCCCTGACTCAGCATCTCATGCTTGCGCAAACGCCTGGCCACCTGATCACTTATATTAAGCAGTACCCGGTGTACATCCTCCATCTCGCTAATGTCCGCAGGAAGTGTAGTGGTATGCCCGATGGATTTGTTCGCTTCCCGTTCTGCCTGAACGGATGAATGGTTAATGCCATTCGCCGAATTTTTCAGCCAGGTACCGTTAATGCCAAAAACATCCGTCAGCATGCGTTCATCCGATTTTGCAAGCTGTCCAATGGTTTCTATGCCCAGCTTTTTCAGCTTCTCAGCCGTCTTTTTGCCAATCCCAAACAACTCATTACAGGGTCTGTGCCAAAGGATTTGAGGTACATCCCTCATTCGCAAGATGGAAATGCCGTTAGGTTTCTTCAGATCAGAGGCCATCTTGGCCAGCAATTTATTGGGTGCAATTCCGATGGAACACGGCAATCCCAGTTCCTCCCGAATTCTGCGCTGGATACTCTCCGCAATTTCCATGGGTGTGCCGAATTGTTTTGAACCGGTGATATCCAGGTAACACTCATCAATGGAAGTCGCCTCCAAAAGCGGTGTGTAGCTATAGGCTATTTTCATAAATTCTCTTGAGTAGCGACGATATAAATGAAAATCGGGACGAATGACGATCAATTCCGGACATTTCTTCATCGCCTGGTTTACTACCATGCCTGTGGAGATGCCTCTGCTCCGAGCAGCGTAAGAACACGTTACAATCACGCCTTTTCTCACTTCGCTGCTGCCTGCAACAGCTGTTGCTTTACCTCTGTATCGTTCCGGCTCTTCAGCTTCATGCACCGAGCAATAAAAAGCGTTCATGTCAACATGCAAAATGACCCTTCCGGCGGCAGGATAATATCGATCCACATTGGTGTAATGAGTTCCATCTGAAGACATGTTCCTCCGCCCTTTCGTGCATCTTATTTAATGAAACATCATATAATCTATTTCTATTATACCAAGGTCATTATGTAAAATCAGTCACGTGATTTTATTTTCGGTTGGATTTGATGATCGAGCGAATAATCAACCATCCCACACTTACAAAAAGAACAGAGGCAATCAAGGCTAAAATCATATTCTCCCATACAATAGTCAAATATACCCCTCCGATTTTCCATATATCCCATTTATCAGTTAAACTTAAATATATCATAAATTTTGACATGGATCTCATATCTTATATTCGTAATTTGATATTTGTTACATGAAACTGCGATTTCTGTGTAGCATTTGTCCATAATGGTGCTATAATAATTAATTATACAAATTCACGACTTTAGGACAAATCAACGCACCTAATTTAACACAGTGTAGCGTTGCAGAATCGAAGGATTCGTCCGCAAATTAGTTCGCACGCTTCCCAACTTACAATTAAACTTTTTAAAAAAGCGCTTTATTTCAAAGGAGGATCTTCATGTCAAAGGCCATTTCCATCTTCGATACGACTTTACGTGACGGCACACAAGGGGAGGGTGTCAGTTTATCGGCAGATGACAAGCTCAAAATTGCCAAGAAACTCGACGACCTGGGTGCTCATTATATTGAAGGCGGAATTCCGGGCAGCAACACCAAGGACATTGAGTTTTTCAAAAGAGTTAAGGAGTTAAACCTGAATGCCAAGGTAGTTGCCTTTGGCAGCACTCGTCGTAAAGGAAGCATTGCCAGCGAAGACGCCAACTTGAAACGGATGATCGAATCCGGTGCACAGGCAGCAACATTGGTGGGCAAATCGTGGGATTTCCATGTGCATACCGCCCTGCAGACCACTTTGGAAGAAAATCTGTCTATGATCTATGATTCGATTGCTTATTTGAAACAAAATGGAATGGAAGTCATTTTCGACGCTGAGCACTTCTTCGATGGATTCAAGCACAATCCGGAGTATGCCCAAGCTGTATTAACCAAAGCTCATGAGGCAGGGGCAGACTGGCTCGTGATGTGTGATACCAACGGTGGTACGATGCCACATGAAGTGTATGAGATTGTTTCCAGACTCTCTGGAACCCTTCCTCAAGCTCATCTCGGCATTCACACACATAATGACTGTGAGCTCGCTGTTGCCAATACGCTAAGTGCTGTACAAGCCGGTGCCAGACAGGTTCAAGGCACAATGAACGGTTATGGAGAAAGATGCGGCAATGCCAATCTCGCCTCCATTATTCCGAACCTGCAGCTGAAGCTCGGATATGAATGTGTGTCCGAGGATTCCATGAGACAACTTACAAATGTAGCCCGTTACGTCAGCGAGATTGCCAATGTGAACATGCCGATCAATCAGCCTTATGTAGGTAATGCAGCTTTCGCCCACAAGGGCGGCATTCACGTCTCTGCCATCCTGCGCGATTCCCGTACCTACGAGCATATCGTGCCTGAACTTGTCGGGAACAAACAGCGTGTACTCGTCTCCGAACTGGCCGGACAGAGCAACATCGTTTCCAAAGCTCAGGAACTCGGACTGGAGTTCGATCCAAGCAGTGCCAATTCACGCCAGATCATCGAGAAAATCAAAGATCTGGAGCATCAGGGTTATCAGTTTGAAGGGGCAGATGCTTCCCTGGAGCTGCTGATTCGCGAAGCGAACGGAGATATGAAGGAACTGTTTACATTTGAATCATTCAAAATGCTTGTGGAAAAAACAGCCGGCAAATCCGTTGTCTCCGAAGCATTTGTGAAACTGAATGTGGCTGGAACAAGCGTTTATACCGCTGCTGAGGGCAACGGTCCGGTGAATGCATTGGATAATGCCCTTCGGAAAGCACTCGTCCAATACTTCCCTTCGCTAGCCAACATGCACCTCTCCGACTATAAAGTGCGTGTGCTGGACGAGAAAGATGCAACAGCAGCCAAAGTACGTGTATTAATTGAATCCAAAAATACAGAGAATACATGGAATACTGTCGGCGTTTCCGAAAACGTCATTGAAGCGAGCTGGGAAGCCCTTGTTCACAGTTTCCGTTATGCCCTGCTTCAGGAAAAATTACAGGACGAGCCGGGTGTAGTCCATACCGCCTTTCACGGATTAAGCAACCATTAGTGCTTATTTCCCGGAAAATAAAAGAAGCGCTTGTCTCCAGAATCATATGGAGTCAGGCGCTTTTTATTGCATGTACTTAGTTGATTACATCCTTAATCTTGCGTTCCAGTTCTTTTTCAGGCAAAATGCCGAGAATAACTTCCTGGATCACACCATTCTTATCAATCAATACATTTGTGGGAAAAGCTACACCATTATACTTTGCATAGGCTGCACCATCTTCATCAAGCAATATGGGGAACGTCAGTTTGTACTCCTCCACAAAAGCCTTTGCATCTTTTAGTTTATCGTAAGGGGTCACATTGACTCCATACATATCCAATTTGTCTTTGTACTTCGCAGCCAAGGTATTAAGCGCAGGCGCTTCTTCCTTACAGGGTTCACACCAGGAAGCCCAGAAGCTGACAAATACAGCCTTTTCCTTGGCTCCTCCTGCAGTATACGTTTTTCCATCCATGCCTTTTAGAGAAAACCCTGGAGCCAGCAATCCCGCTCTCGGTCCCGTTTCAGTAGGAAGCGGTTCCTCTTGTTTAAACACTGCAGCGATCCCATTATCCGCATTTTGAGCGAGCGCAACCCCAATCAGCAATATAACACCAAGGAGTATGTAGATGTTCCGTTTCATGGCCAGCCACCCTTTTATAGTATCAGCATATTAATGACTTATTTACTTCATTGTGAGAAGTCAAGTTCTCTTATCGGCATTTGCGCATTGGGGAACCCTTATTCCATTGATTCAAAATACTTTCTTTATTATTGTACCCTTTTCCTTTAAAATTTTACAATCAGGGATCACACAAATTGAAACAAAAAAAGGACTCCTGCCTAAGCAGGAGCCAAAGAGAGAGGGGTGAATACAAAATGGCAGCACTTCATGGACAGCAAAACACATTCTTCATCCCTTCTTCCGTAGAGCAAGAGATGTTGAAGCACATGTACACTTCGCTGCCGCAGGAAGCCTGCGGGGTTGTGCTGGGTGAAGCCGCAGCGGGCGGCATACGAATCAGTCGGTTTCAGCCAATTCGTAACGTAGCGCCTAACCCGCTGCATCACTTTAGTCTGGATGATGCAGCATGGATTCGGTGTGTATTCCATGAGCCCCAGCTCATCGGCATTTTCCACTCCCATCCACGAACCGAGCCAGTACCGTCCATCGAGGATCTTATCGCCCTTCCAGCTTACGCCGGATTACTTCAGGTGTATCTGATCGGCTCTCCTAACCTGACAGTCAGGCCTGACCAACAGATGCGCTTAAACGGCTATCAGATCCAGTCAAATCTTGATTACCCTAGCAAGGCGGAACAGCAAAAGTTATATCATCTTCAGCCGGCACAATTATGCGTGACTTAAGTGAGTGTACAAGTCACCCAATGTTTCTACATTTTTACGAGTCATATCCTCCAGATAGCATGACCACAGCTGCGCCGTCATCTTGGCATCCTCCAAGGCATGATGTCGTCCATAAATTGGTATACCTCTTGATTCCAGCAATTCATCCAGACCATAACCTGGTCGACCCGGCTCCAGCCAGCGAGCCAGCATCATGGTATCAATCAGCCGATGTGTCAGCCTGACCTTGGAGGTGCGCCACAGTGCTGCATTCAGAAAGGCCCGATCATGTGCACTTGCATGTGCAACCAGTACACTGCCTCCAACAAATGACATAAAATCATGCAAGCCCTCCAACAGGGAAGGTGCTTCAACAGTCATTTGCTGCGTAATGCCTGTAAGCTCAGTAATATGTTCGGGAACCGCAGTTTTGGACTGCACGAGCGTATAAAAATGTTCCCCTTCCAGCACCACCCCACCACTGATGCGCACAGCGCCGAATGAAAGAATCTCATCTCCATGCTGGGGAGAAAAACCTGTCGTCTCCAGATCAAATACAACAGCATCCAATTCATTCAGCGGCGTATGAAGAACTTCCGGTCTGCGCTGCTCCCTCATCATTGAGCGAATGAACGCCATGTGTTGCGCCGTTGGGGCCCCCATAATGGAAGCGATGGCAGAAGGTACCCCTCCCTGACGCAGCGAATTCCAAAATCCAGTATTGCCCCTTGCCGGCTCTCTCATGGACGTCTCCTTTCTGCAAAACGAAGTTGTCTTTGCAGTGCACGATGCACGCGTCGCACCTGCCCTAACGTATCCCGAAGCTCATAATGCATTTGTTTTTGTTTCATTTGTTTCTCATCCAGAAACCCACTGCTCTGCTGCAATCCACTTCTGATTACAACAGGTGTGCTGCGTCTAAACTTGAGTGCAATCATGAAGGCCCGACCGGCTGCATCAAGTAAGGTCAAAGGGACAGCTTCCAGCGAAACCAGTCTCTGAATTCGTTTAAGTGTGGACGTTTCCCTAATTCCATGCTGCAATGCCAAAAAACGCGCACTGTTCACCAGCGGAATATATAATCCATATTTGACGTCAAATCCGCCTGCATGCTCACCGAATCGTTCCGTGACCACCTGACCGAGAATATTAAGTGTCGCCTTGTGTTTAACCGTATTGCGCAGAACAGCATCAGATAGCTCAGGAACGGCTCTGAATCCATCATAGAACGCCGCAACCCATTCCTCTGCCAGACCTCGCTCCCCTGCCACAAAACGCATATCCGAAGCAATGATCAGATTCCGCACAGGTTCCCATGCCAGATCTGATCTCCACTCCCTGAGCTGCTCCTTCCAGGATTCAAGTGTCTTACGCCATAACGGCTCCGAACACATGACTTTCCCTTCACATTTGGCATAACCCAATTCCTCAAGCATATCAGCCATTCGTCGTCCAAGTTCGGCAAAATACGCTTCTTTCCCCTCATGCGGGGTATCACTGATAATCATGCCATTGTCCTGATCGCTCCATAATGTTGCTTCTTCCCTGCCCGAACTGCCAAATACGATAAAGGCATAGGGGACGGGAGGCCGACCGAAGCCGTCCTCTACCATCCCCTGGATGCATAACTCTACTGCTTTCCGATATATCCGGTCATGCAGTTCATTTACCGTTTGGTACCACTCGATCGGCGACAAGGAAGCGGACAACAATTCCTGGAGCTCATTCTGCAAAACTACACGCGCCTGGCGCAGCTCCTCGGAAGAAGCCGCACCATCGATCCCCTGATAGGACCAAGAATGGTTTATAAACGGGATAGGTTCCATCATGTCCAGCCTCCTTGAAGCGTGATTCAGTCATCATTCACCTCAGGAGCTGAACGTACCGCCTCCATTGGATTTACCTTCAATGTTTTTCATTTGCTCAGGATACCCGTAAGTACCGTGCTCACTAAGATCCAGACCCATGGTTTCCTCTTCTTCTGTAACACGGATACCCATAATGGCTTTCATTCCGCCAAGAATAATGAAGGAGACAATCAGTACGAAGGCAAATGCGCCTACCAGACCTAGGAGTTGAACTCCGAGCTGGTGGAATCCACCGCCGTAGAACAGACCCGCTTGACCTACCCCTGCATTCTCAGCAAGCTCCGGAGTTGCGAACAATCCTGTGGAAATCGCTCCCCACATACCAGCGATACCGTGAACGGAGAAAGCGTAGATTGGATCGTCAATTCCTTTGCGATCAAAGAATTGAGCCGTGAAGAATGTAATGATACCTGCCAATGCACCGATGACCAGAGCTGCCCAAGGTTCTACAAAGGCACAAGCACCTGTAATCGCTACGAGTGCTGCAAGAACACCGTTCAGCATGCTTGGAATATCCGATTTACCCAGAACTGCCCACGAGATCAGCAGTGCAGCAACACCACCAGCAGCAGCAGCTACGTTTGTAGTCAATGCAACATAACCGAAGAATCCATCGCCCATGGCAGACAACGTACTACCTGGGTTAAAGCCAAACCAACCAATCCAGAGGATGATTACACCGAGTACAGAATACACTTGGTTGTGACCCGGGATGATGTTAGGTTTACCGTCTTTATTATATTTACCGATACGTGGTTTCAAAAGAATTGTAGCTACCAACGCAGCCGTAGCACCCGTCAAGTGAACGACAGTGGAACCTGCAAAGTCTTGCATACCCAGCTCTGCGAGCCAGCCGCCACCCCATACCCAGTGAGCAACAACCGGATACATAATAATGGTATAAAGTGTTCCGAAAACAATATATACGCTCATTTTTGCACGTTCAGCCATACCACCGCAGGCAATGGCCAGAGATACCGCCGCAAAAGCGAGATGGAATACAAATTTTATGGTAAGTGGAACATCGGAGAAGGCCAGTGATTCGAAGGAAGCAGCCATTTGGTCACCACTCAGGAAAAATCCTGTTGTTCCAAAGAAGCTGTTACCATTACCGAAGCCGAGACCGAAGCCGAGAGCCCAGAAAGCAATAACCGAAATTCCCAATGTCAGGATCGTCTTACCCGCAATATGTCCTGCATTCTTCATTCGTGTTGAACCTGCTTCCAATAAAGCAAATCCCCCTTGCATTAAGAAAACCAGCACAACAGCCAGAAACGTAAAGGCTGAGTTCAGACCGCTTTGAAGTTCGATGTTAGTCGGCCCCTCCGCTGCAGCAAACGCGCTGACCGGGAAAGCCAGTAAAGTAAGCATTAATAACACCGAAACCAACCATTTCTTTCTCATGTACCCCACTCCCTCGTATGTTAAGTTTCTTCACATAACGTGAAACTCTTAATGTCATTATAAGCAGAAGACAGGAAAGTTGACAAGAGTATTTTAAACAAAACCGAAAATTATTTCTGGGAATAAAGTCATGCGTCTTTTTCTTGCACTTAAGTACATATTCATGTCCTATGAGTACATAGTTATAGAAACGCAGTTTTACTGGGCGTTAAAGTATAACGTTTGACTGTATGGTTAAAGATCATGTATCATAACTATATAGGAAGAAAAGAATGGGGCGGAGTCTGTAAAGCCGCAGGTGAATCTACAATTCCCTACATTAGAACTGGCAAGCGAGGTGAATACCATTGGGGATATGAAACTGTTTCGGATTGGCGAACTTGCCAAGACCGCTGGTGTGAGTGAACGGACGATTGATTACTACACGAAGCTTGGTTTGATCGCTCCTGAAGAGCGGACAGAAAAGAACTATCGTCTCTATAGTAATGAAACTTTAACTAGGCTCGAACGTATTGTACAGATGAAACAAGAGAAATATAGTCTCGACGAGATCAAGCAATCTCTTGAGAAGTGGAGCCTCGTTAGCACGGAAGAGCAGGTTGCCAGCAAACTGACAACTCTTGAGCTCCATGTTCAACAACTCGAACGAGAGGTTAATGAACTCAAACCGCTGCTTGGGGAGATGAAGCCTGTACAAGCACGCAAGATGATGGCAGGCCTGCTCACGAAAAGCGCCGGTACGATGGAAGCCTTGAAAATCTTGCTTGAGAACACCATGATGTAGCTTACTATTAGAAAGCGGAGGAATGAATATGAGTTTTAATAACGGTATGTTCGTTTTGATCATTATCGCTTTTTTGCTCTCCTTATGGGCGCAATTCCGCGTTAAGAGTACATTCAACCGTTGGTCTGATGTCAAAAACCTGAACGGTATGACCGGTTATGACGCCGCTCGCCACATGTTGGACTCAAACGGTCTGCATGATGTTCCAATCGAACCGGTACGCGGTGCACTCTCCGATCACTATGATCCAATTCATCGGGTTGTTCGATTGTCCGAACCTGTATATTATGAAAATTCAATCTCAGCTGTTTCCGTTGCCTGTCACGAGGTCGGCCATGCGATACAGCACAAGGAAAGCTATCCGATGCTGGCACTTCGCCACCGGATCTTCCCGATTGTGAACTTCGCATCCGGACTTGCACCTTTTCTGTTGATCGCCGGTTTCATCTTCAACGCAATGAACCTTGTTGGTCTCGGTATTATCTTCTTCTCCGTTACCGTTGCCTTCCAGCTCATCACGCTGCCGGTAGAGTTCAACGCAAGCAATCGTGCTCGTGAAATTATGGTATCGGAAGGTTACATTCGTAACGAAGAGGAAAAAGGCGTTGCCAAGGTACTGAATGCTGCAGCATTGACTTACGTTGCCGCTGCACTGATTTCACTACTCGAATTGATCCGTTACATCGGGATTTTCAACAGTCGTGACTAAATTAAATACAACCATAACAAAACAATACCCCACCGTTATTCGGATGGGGTATTGTTTTGTTGTAAACCGAAATAATTAAGCAAAAACGAACGAAAGGACTGTGCCACAAGTGGCAGTTTGTCATCCGCGCGATGGATCAGCCCGATTGTTCGTGTTACTTTGGGATGAGAGATCGCCACATGAGCCGGTTGCAGCGGATTGGTCTGAAATAGCGCCATTTCGGGCAGCAGACTCACTCCCATTCCCGCAGCAACCAATCCTCGAATTGTATCCGTCTCTTCACCTTCAAAGGCAATTTTCGGCGTGAATCCAGCCTCAAGGCAGGCATGCCAGACAATCGGGCGCAGTGAGTATCCTTTGCTGAACAAAACAAACTTATCATCCTTGAGCTGGTCAAGCGCGATCTCATCTTCGCCCGCAAGCGGATGATTCGGGGGGAGAATCGCATGCAACTCTTCGGTTAACACGATATCACCCGCAACCTGATCATGCTTTTCCGGAAAAGGAGATATAAAGGCTAGATCCACCTCAGCAGACAACACATCACGTATGAGTGTGGGAAACATGCCCTGTTTAAATCTGAATTTGACGTTGGGATAACGCTGACGAAATGCGGCCACAACCGAAGGAATCAGGTGAATACCAAGACTATGAGGAAAACCAATGCGAATTTCACCATGTTCCGGGTCCAAAAACTCATGAACCTCTCCGACTGCTTTGTCCAGATCCTTCAGTATGCCTTCAATTCGTTTGCAGAAGAGCTGCCCAACTGCGGTCAACTGCAAATTTCTCCCCTTTTGCATAAAGAGGTCAACTCCCAGCTCCTCCTCCAGTTGATGAATCTGGCGACTCACCGCGGACTGTGCGACATGCAGCTCTTCTGCTGCCTGGGTCACATGCTCCTTTTGTGCCACTTTTAAAAAGTAATGCAACTGTCTTAATTCCACTCGCCTGATCTCTCCAATCTGCTATACCCTACTTAGATCTTGCCTGCACTCCGTCTTCAGATCAATTATTTACGTGTTTACTGTTTCCTGAACTTGCGCGGCTTCCATAAACGGATGAGAAGTCCATAAATGAAGAATCCACCTAACAAACCACCCAAATGAGCCATCCAGCTAATGCCCGACATGGCAAAAGAGAAAATAATACCGAACGCTAGCAGTGTGTATAACGTTTTGCGGGAGGCTTCGTCCATCATCGTCCGCTGGAACAAAGCAACATACAGAAACGCACCATAGATAGCATAAATCGCTCCCGAAGCACCGACCGAAATCGTAACCTCTCCAGCTGTGTTATACCATGCCACCGCCAGAATGTTACCCAAGATACCTCCACCCAAATACAGCAAGCCATATCTCACTGAACCAAGTAGGCGTTCCATCGGTGGCGCAAATACAACAAGCGCGAAACTGTTAAATAACAGATGACTGAAACCCGCATGAAGGAAAATGGATGTGAAGTACCTCCACCATTCTCCCGAGAAGAACTCATGGTTTGTCAAAGCACCAAACTTGAGCAGCGTCATTGTATTTGTCGATCCACCATTGACAGCAAGTAAAATAAACATAACGACATTGGCTATCAAAAAAATTGACGTCAGCGGGAAAAACTTTAAGTAACTTCTCCAATTTTCATACCGTAAAAATATCATAAGCTTCTTCTTTCACTCCACCCTGTTCAGATCTGCCTTTAATTCCGATCCATTCTATTGATTGTTCGTCTGAATTGGACAATGCCTTTCATAAAAGATTATAATGGATTTTGGCACGGATCACCAATTTAAAGGAGGAACATTATTATGGCACAAGAACGTACAGGCGCAGCCACATTCAAAGGCAACCCTATTACATTGATCGGACCCGAACTGAAAGTGGGCGATCAAGCACCCGATTTTACTTTGAGTAAAAATCTGGTTGAAGATGCATCCCTGAAAGACTACGCAGGCAAAATCAAACTGATCAGCGTTGTTCCTTCACTCGATACGGGAGTATGCGATGCCCAAACCCGCCGCTTCAACGTCGAAGCTGGAGACCTCGGTGACAATGTTGTCGTTCTAACGGTAAGTGTTGACCTCCCGTTTGCACAAGAACGCTGGTGCGGAGCAGCCGGTGTAGACCGCGTTGTAACATTGTCCGATTACAAAACACGCTCATTCGGTGAAAACTATGGTGTTCTGATCAAGGAATTCCAATTGGACATGCGTTCCATCTTTGTAGTGGATACCGAAGACCGGATTACATATGTGGAATATCTGCCTGAGATGACAGAATCCCCTAACTTCGAGCAAGCAATTGCAGCTGTTAAAGCTTTGCTGTAAAAGGACTCCATGTTCAGAACAAAAGCGAGGAAGGTTCACCTTCTCTCGCTTTTTGTTTGTTTATCCATCCATCTATTTCAATCGTTTGCCTTATATTTGGCGAGCTTCTTATCCAATACAGAGAACAGGTTCATGATCGTCCGATAATTGGAACCCAGGTCTCCAAGTGAACCGCGTGAAGCTGAATACATATCCACCGCACTGCGAACCGGACTAACCGAAATAACTGAAACCGTAATATCCATGGTCCGTCCAAACGTCGTCCGTTTCTCCAGAATAATCTCTCCAACCGAAGGAACCTCGTGAAGCACCTTATAACCCGGAATCTTTTTCAGTGTCGAAGAAACCTCTTCCCAAGCTCTGTCTTTGGATAAATTATAATAACGTGTTTTTAATTTGGGATCCTTGGCTCGATCGCTGGTTCCCTCCATACTGCGGATGATACCGACGAGCGTTCTCTTTAAGGTCAAGACCCTTCCTCCTTTGAATGTAACCGTTCCATTTATGTATTCTAGTGTAACATTGTTCAAGTAGTAACAAAAGGGCATACAGTGCTTTTAACAGAAATACACGGGTCAAAACATAAAAAGTTCAAATAAAAAACACCCTGCAATTCCTGGATTAGAGGAAAGCGTCAGGGTGCTGTACTTGTAACATAGGAACCCGCCTATGCCGTCCGGCTACATTGTCTTATGAACCTGCTTGGCAGGTGGGTGACCGCAAAAATGCTTTTTGAAGTCCCCATGTCGTATAGACAGGGCGTTTCAGCAACATTCTGTGTAGATCTCCCGAAGACATCATCATTGGTTCAAAACAACGAATAACCGAAACGTACATCGCAGGATGTACAATTATTATATCCCTAACTGTGTAAAAAGTAAATGGTGATGACTCATGTTTTATTTTTGCAGATTATCGTTTTTCACTTCAGCTGCTTCAACATCACCGATGGTCTCTACAGAATCGCCGGCCTTAGCAGCCTCCTCTTCTTCCTTCTTCTGCTGCATTTTTTCCATCTGCTCCTGCATCTTCATGAAGGTCGCGTAGAAGTTAAAGAAGGCAAACCAGGCAATAATGCTGATAATGAAGAAGATAAACAATACCGGATACCGGAATCCAATGTAAAACAACAGCCCGCTTCCAAGCAATGTAGAGAACACACGAAACGGTCTGATCAATGTCAAGAGCACTGCATTTTTAATAATGAGTCCGATTGACATATGATAGTGTACAACCATCGAGAAAAAGTTAAACAGGGATACAAACAAAAGCAAAAGCAGCACAAGCATAATGATTCCCACCAGCTGCATATTGCGGAACTGTGTCATGTATACTGTATAATCCAGATACATGATGGCAAACAACAGGGTATAAAATATGCCCCCAATTAAACTTTGCTTGTAGTTCTCTTTGTAGCCTACAAAGAAAGTACGGAAGATCGGCACATCTGTGTCACCCATATTCCATTTGCGTACGACCGTGAACAGGGCCGAAGTTGCCGGAAAAAGTGTAAGCGGTGCCACAATAGCTATAGCCCAGTTCATTTGCAATGATTCATTTGCGAGATTCTGCTGCATAACGAGCAGTTTCATAATCAAGAAAAACAAGAACGGAGACGAACAAATAGCCCACAACAGATTGGTTGCGGCCAGTCTCGTAATCCACTCTGTAAGCCGGTAGATCCCACCCATAGCTCCTTTAAATTCCAAACATTTCTCCTCCTCCGCAGCCTTGCGTCTAACCTGAAGTCTAATATTAATATACCTTATTATAGATAGGAAAAGCCAGTACTTCCCGAAAACAGATCAACAATCCCTCTAATCCAGTTCCATTAAGGCCATGGAATTATTACACATTTCCAAAATAAAAAAATGGAGCAGTTGCCTGCCCCATTTCCCAATTCAGCCTTGCATATTATTCGAAAGAAGAATCTTTCGCAGGACGACGCCCTTCGTTGTTGCTTGGACGCGGTTTGCGGTCACGGTTGTAACCACCTTCTCTGCTTCCACCGCCACTGCTGTTGCGATCGCGGTTGTAACCACCACGTCCGCCACCACTGCTGTTACGGTCACGGTTGTAGCCACCGCCACCACCGCTGCGGTTACCGCTGTAGCCAGATGGTTTACGTCCGCTGGAGCGAACATCTGGTTTACGACGTTTAGCACGAATCGGATCTTCTGGAGTCAATTCAACTTGAGCGTCTTTTTTGTCACCTGTCAGGAGCTTCAGGGAAGCAGACAACAGTTGAACAGAATCATATTGCTCAAGCAATTGAATTGCGATACCTTTGTATTCGTTCAGTTCACCGGATTGTACAATCTCAAGCAAACGCTCAGCTGTCAAACGTTGTTTACCTTCTACAGCCTCAGCCAACGTTGGCAGTGGTTTGCGAGGGATACGGTGACGTGTTACACGCTCAATGAAGTGCAAGTGATCGATCTCACGTGGTGTAACGAATGACCAAGCAGCACCCTCTTTACCTGCACGGCCCGTACGACCAATACGGTGAACGTAGCTCTCAGGATCTTGCGGAAGGTCAAAGTTCACAACGTGAGTTACGCCGGAAACGTCGAGACCACGTGCAGCCACATCTGTTGCAACGAGTACATCAATGCTGCCGTCACGGAACTTACGCATTACTGTATCACGTTGGTTTTGAGACAAGTCACCATGAAGACCATCAGCGGAGTATCCACGTTTTTGAAGTGCTTCTGCCAATTCGTCAACACGACGTTTTGTACGTCCGAATACGATCGCCAGTTCAGGAGATTCCATATCCAGCAAACGGCTGAGTGCTTCGAATTTTTGACGCTCAGGAACTTCGATGTAAGCTTGGTCAATCAGAGGTGCACTAACTTGTTTCGGAATTACGGATACGTGCTCTGGGTTGTTCAAGAATTGCTGAGCCAGTTTTTGAATGTTAGGAGGCATTGTTGCTGAGAAGAGCATCGTTTGACGATCAGCCGGAACTTGTTTAAGGATGGATTGAATATCCTCCATGAAGCCCATGTCGAGCATTTCATCTGCTTCATCCAATACAACCGTTTGTACATCTTCAAGTTTGATCGTTTTGCGGTTAATGTGATCCAGGAGACGTCCAGGTGTACCGATGATAATCTGTGGTTTTCTTTTCAGTGCACGGATTTGACGAACGATGTCTTGTCCTCCGTAAATTGGCAGGGAGCGCAAACCTTTGAAGCGGGTGAGTTTTTCGATCTCTTCGGCAACTTGGATCGCAAGTTCACGTGTAGGTGCCATAATGAGGGCGCGGATTTTTTCGTCGCTTTTGGAGATTTTGCTGATCAGCGGAATACCGAATGCTGCTGTTTTACCTGTACCTGTTTGAGCTTGGCCGATCAAATCTCTGCCTTCAAGCGCAATAGGGATCGATTTGGATTGAATCGGTGTTGCCTCTTCGAACCCAAGTTCGGTGATGGCTTGCAGCACCAGTGGTTCAAGATTGAAATCTGCGAAATTTAAATTTGTCAAAATTATTCATACTCCTTCTATAGGGTGGACATGGTGGACAATCCACTTTGTTGTCTGTATTCTTAAGTAGCGTTAATATTTATAGGGTATCCCATAAGGGCAAATTATTTTCACAATCATCACAATTCGTGAATGGGTCCCCAACATAAGACTAAAACTACATACATCTGTTTGAAACATTTCAAATTTTATCGTTCCATTTGGAAAAAGTTCCCTACTCAAGAATATCCACAAATTATTATATCACAAAACAAATCAAGATTACCAGCAATCTGGTTTTAAATATAAATGAGGTGATTAAATTGCCCAAAATAATTTGGCACTCTTTAGTGATCATATTGGGTGCTGCAGCTATAGCCTGCGGCTTTAACTGGTTTTTGGTCCCCCATCAGCTGCTAAGCGGCGGGGTATCCGGTATTTCCATGCTTCTTGGTTATTTTACAAATTTAAATCTTAGTGTAATGTATTTTGTTCTTAACATTCCTTTGCTCGTTGCGGGTTGGTTTATTCTTGGACGACGATTCATTATATTGAGCATTGTATCGGTAGCAGCCACTTCCTGGTTTATTGGATTGCTGCCTGTTTTTGTCGTGGCTACAGACCCTCTCCTCAGCTGTGTATTCGGGGGCGTTTTGGTAGGTCTGGGCACAGGAATCTCCTTCCGGGTAGGCGGTTCTACCGGCGGATTGGATATTGTCGGTTCCATTTTCACACGATATCGGGACTTTCCGATTGGTACGGTTATGGCAGGCATGAACGGGGCAATTATTATGCTCGCGGGTTATCTGAATAATGACTGGAACATTGCCTTGGCCTCCATGGTATCGATTTATATCACAGGGAAGGTGCTGGATCTGATCCACATCAGTCATGTTAAAGTGACGTTGTACATCATCACGAATGAGACAGAATCCATGTTGAAAAAATTGCTGGTTCGTCCTCGCGGAGTCACGAAGATCAAAACCCAAGGGGCATATACCGACATTGAAAAGGACATGTTAATGACGGTGACAACCCGTTATGAGCTCGTTGAGATTAAACGCATCATTAAGGAAACCGATCCCAATGCGTTTGTGAATATCGTCGAAACGGTTGGTGTCATGGGTTCTTTCCGCAGAAGTTGAGACACATGTACGGTTAACAATTTATATAATTGTGGTATAATAATTGTGCACGGCTCCTAAATATGATGTATAGCAGGATCTGCCCTTCACTTTCACAGGCCATATGCTTTTCCGATTCGCGCCGAATGACTTACCATTTTGGAATTCGAGTAGGAAAGGGTGATTATTGTGGATATGGAAACGGTAAAACTGTTTGAAATCGTCAACAGATGGTGTCCGGAAATGCTCCCTTTCTTAAAACCGAATGAGCTCGATTCACTTATTGTTCTCCGGGATGGGCTGGGCATTCTGGAGCAGGGAGACGCAATGGAAATCATTCAGTACAGTATTTGTGAGCATCAGAACGATATTTACATTCAATAAATTTTTTTGACTGATTACGCCGCTTCTTGAGAGGTTTCCCCCTCACAGGAAGCGGTTTTCAATTTTCCCGGGCTGTTTCATTACTTGATTAATATGGTTAAAAGCCCAGAGGCTTTATTATATAATTCAATCATGGAATGCACATAAGGGAGTGGGAGTGAAATGAACATGTTTTGGGCTTTACTGGCCATGGCCATGGGAAGCTTCGGTGGTACACCTGCAACAGCAGATCAGGGAAATCAGCAATTTCAATCATTAACGAACAGTTTCAACACCGCTATTATTCAATCACAAAAAGATCAGGTCGTTATTGATGCAGACAATCCGCCTGCCAAGGTTGATCCTCAGCCGGACGCACCCGTTGTTAAAGGCATTTATGTTACAGCCTACAGTGCTGGTGGAGCACGGATGAAAGAATTGCTCGATCTGATTGATAACACGGAGCTTAATTCCATGGTCATTGATATCAAGGACGATCTCGGATACATAACCTACCCTACAGAGAACAAATCACTACAAGAAATGGGCAAATCCCAGTCATTTATTCGGGATATTGACGCTTTGATGAAAAGACTGCAAAAACATGAAGTCTACCCGATTGCCCGGGTCGTCGTGTTCAAAGATACGATTCTTGCCAAAAAAAATCCGGAACTTTCTTTCCGAAACAAGGATGGCTCGGTATGGGCCAACGGCAAAGGCGACAGTTTCGTGAACCCCTACAGCAAGGAAGTCTGGGATTATAATATCGAAATTGCCAAGGAAGCCGCCAAGCTTGGATTCAAGGAAATCCAGTTCGACTATGTTCGTTTTCCAGAAGGCTTCGAGAATCGCGCAGATAAGCTCAAATACACCAAAACGGATAAGTCCCGGGTTGACGTTGTAGCGGAATTTGTTCAATACGCCCGCAAGGAACTGGCGCCGTTGGGTGTCCGGGTTTCGGTGGATATCTTCGGCTACGCAGCCTCAGTGCCTGCAGCAGAAGGCATCGGTCAGGATTTTGTAAAAATATCCGAAAATGTGGATGTGATCTCACCAATGGTCTATCCAAGCCATTACTCAACGGGATGGTATGGTGTGAAGGACCCTGACAAGGATCCCTACACCACGATCAAAGGCTCCATGGAAGACACACACAAGAAACTCGACCCAACCAAAGAGCTCAAGCCGGTAATTCGTCCGTGGATTCAAGACTTTACGGCAAGCTGGCTTGGCAGCGGGCACTATATCAAATACGGCAAAAAACAAGTTGAAGACCAGATTCGCGCAATGAAAGATATGGATGTAGATGAATACCTGCTCTGGAATGCGTCCAATCGTTACACCTCTGGTGTGAACTATAAGTAAAGATAAGTCAGGCACTCTTCCCACCTTTATTCACCTCGTTCCGCTTGTGCGGAGCGAGGTTTTTTATTTGTTTTGTCACCTATCTGGAGCTGTTCCCTGTTCAAATTCGGCAAAATCCACTACAATGAATAGCTGTCCATATATGTCAGTTGAATGATCATTCTTATGAATAGCGAGGCACTCCCAGTGAACATGACAACCACAAGTTTTTCGCAAAAAGTAAAACAATTCCTGATCATATTTTTACCCATATTCACAACACAGATCGCCCTGTCTGCCATGTCCTTCTTCGATACCAATATGTCAGGCAAGTTTTCCCCGGCCGATTTGGCTGGTGTAGCAATAGGTACGAGTCTGTGGATGCCGGTACAAACCGGGCTTAGTGGAATTCTCATCGGAATCACTCCTGTGGTATCCCATCTGCTTGGCTCCAAACGCAAGGATCAGATCGGACACAGTGTCATACAGGCACTTTATTTGGGCATTGCCGTCAGTCTTGCCGTTCTTGCCATAGGAGCCATGATCCTTACCCCAATTCTGAACGGGATGCCGCTGGAACCGCGTGTTGCCCAGGTTGCCCTATATTTTCTGTGTGCGCTGGCTTTTGGTATCCTTCCACTATTCGGATATACCGTGCTGCGCAGTTTCATGGATGCACTTGGGCAGACACGAATCACCATGTTCATCACGTTAGTTTCCCTGCCAGTTAATATTTTACTGAATTATTTACTCATCTTCGGACGATGGGGTTTTCCCCAGCTGGGGGGTGTGGGCGCAGGTGTGGCTACCGCGTGTACCTACTGGCTTATTTTCCTTATCAGCATCTTCTTTGTGCATCGGATTGAGCCTTTTGCCCAGTATGGGGTATTTCGTCACCTCACTGGCGTATCACTGGGAAAATGGAAGGAACTCCTCAAAATCGGGGTACCCATCGGCTTCGCTACTTTTTTTGAAACATCGATCTTTGCTGCCGTGACGTTAATGATGAGCCGGTTTGACACCATTACGATTGCTGCCCATCAGGCTGCCCTCAATTTCGCGTCTACGCTGTACATGCTGCCAGTGAGCATATGTATGGCCCTTACCATCCTTGTCGGTTACGAGGCAGGTGCTGGACGTTTGAGAGATGCCAAGCAGTACAGTCTGCTTGGTATTGGCGGAGCCATTGTACTATCACTGCTGACAGCGGTTGTATTGCTCGTCTTTGGAGAACAAATTGCAGGTCTGTATTCAAACGAACATGAGGTCATTGCCTTAACTCAGCATTTCCTCATTTATGCCATCTTCTTTCAGATATCGGATGCCATCGCTACCCCAACCCAAGGTGCACTTCGGGGATACAAAGATGTTAACCCTGCGTTGATGATTACGTTCGTGGCTTATTGGATCATTGGTCTTCCCGTAGGCTACATTACTGCCACGTATACATCGCTCGGCGCTTTTGGATACTGGATCGGCCTTATTGCCGGCCTTGCTGTCGGTGCCACTGCACTGCTCTGGAGACTGTTCCTGGTTCAGCGGAAAACTGCAGTTCGCATGGTTGAACAATCAAATTAATCAGTTCAAGGATAAAAGTAAGCAAGCTCACATTACTTTACATCACATCACATCACATCACATCACATCACATCACATCACATCACATTTCATGTGATGCAAAAAAAGCACAGCGCCGTCAACCCGGGCTGTGCTCTTTTGATTGTTGTTTATTGAGATAAACGTTGTGCAAGTTCGTACGTGTTCATGTCGAAATCTTTTTTCGTGTTAACGACTTTATCGATATCTGTCAGGACCAGCTCACCTTTGATAATCCCACAACCCTTGTCGGTCTCACCGGAAATCAGGCTGCGTACAGCGAAGTCACCCAGACGGCTGGCCAGGTTACGGTCAAACGGAGTTGGCGTACCGCCACGTTGAATGTGACCCAGTACAGTTACACGCGGCTCATATGTCGGGCAGCGTTCCATCAGTTCTTTGGCCACATCTTCGCCTCTGCCAACGCCTTCAGCAACGATAATGATACTGTGACGTTTACCATGTGCGAAGTTGGCTTTCATCCGGTCTGCCACTTCATCCATGTCGAATGGAACTTCCGGTACAAGAATCGTTTCGGCACCGGACGCCAGTCCGGCATGAAGTGCAATATCGCCACAGTGGCGGCCCATAACCTCAACGATGGAAGAACGTTCATGAGAAGACATGGTATCACGCAGTTTGTTGACTGCATCTACCACTACACTTACTGCTGTATCGAATCCAATTGTATAATCCGTAAATGAGATGTCATTGTCAATGGTTCCTGGAAGACCCATCGTGTTGATCCCCAGTTTGCTCAGTTTGTTGGCACCATTGTAAGAACCGTCCCCACCGATAACAACCAGACCATCAATGCCACGGGCACGCAGGATGTCTGCTCCCTTTTGCTGGCCTTCTGCCGTGTAGAACTCCTTGCAGCGAGCCGATTGCAAAACCGTTCCGCCACGCTGAATGATGTCACCTACACTGCGCAGATCCATTGGGAAAATATCGTTATTCAACAGACCCTGATACCCGCGTTGAACCCCGTATACTTCGAGACCGTGGAACAATCCGCTGCGAACCACCGCACGAACAGCCGCGTTCATTCCTTGTGAATCACCACCGCTCGTTAAAACTGCGATTTTTTTTACTGCTGTCATGATGTTTCTTCCTCCTCTAGTTTCACTTCAGGCTTCCGCAACAATGCGCCTGACTTACATATGTTTGCGAATCCAGCGACTGAAGATAAAGAAAAAAACTCTGGTCATTGGACTCTTCTTCATCAAACGCTTGGATACGGCGCGAACTTCCTGCTGTTCGCTGACTTTGGGATCAGACAGGTAAATGGCAAGCAGTCCTTCGATAATCATCCGGTGAAAAGCGCTGCCCGGAATATTCTGCACATCACTGCGGGCCATCTCCACGATAAAAGCAATGCGGTCCAGCATCGTCTCCACATTCTCGTAGTAATTGCAGAAGTTGAGATCTCCACCGATACGATCTTCATCCTGATCGATTAAATAATCGAGCATAATGTGCAATGCGCATACATGCGGAAAATAGGCAGTGTGGATCGAGGCCGCCTGCTCTTCAGTCAGCTGATCATCACTTGCAGCCAGAAACAGCATGAATACGCCCAGCGTAGAGCCGGTCGCGGCGGCAAATTCGTTCCAACGGAACTGAGGTGTTCGGTGGCGGTGCTCCGACCACCATTCGAGCAGTGCCGTTTCTCTCAGTTCCGGCTTGATGTGCTTATATACCTGCAGGTCCGTGTATAGGCCTGCCAGATCCTGAATTTGGGGCTTGGCGGACGCATATCCAGGCAGCTGACGCGTCAACTCCTGACATGTTGTCACCAGATTCCGCAAGTATCCACCGTCGTCCTGCTCCTCTCGGAGCGCATAATAATTGACTGGTGTTGCTTCGGGATCTACCGCATCAAGCATGGATTGATGGAGAAGCCGAAAGTCATTCGGGTCCATCGATGTGCTGCGGTCGCACAGATTGTCCAAATAATCACTAATAGTTTGATAAGAAACAATGAGCGGAATCAGGATGTGCCTCTTTGGCATATCAGGCAAAGCATAAACCGTTCCGCCTTCACAGTGAAACTGTTTGTCTTTGAGACTAGCCAGGGCCTGATTGCGTAATTCCTCATTCGGAATTTTCTCGGCCTCAGCACGCCAGGCAGCCAGTTCTTTCCGCGTTTCCGGAATGGTGTACTTGTACACCCCTCTCATCAATTCCAGCGGTCCCCGCGGATATTGATGTCGACTTTGATTAGATTGGCTCAAAATAAATGTGCCTCCACTTGGTTGAATACGTATTAGAGCGATTTTTAACCAATCCCATTATAATATGAACCCCTTAATTGTACAAATGATCTACCGCATAATCACGGCAAAAAATCGCATCCGCTGCCAAGTCTTTGTGATATACTAAGCATATTTCATCCATCAAAGGAGTCGTTGACATGACGTCAAGTGAGCCTCTCTCGTGGAGACGGTTATTTGCTTTTTTTGTGCCGCTCGGCATATCCGCCTCTTTGGTTACCATTTCTCACGTGATTATTAATAGTACACTCGCCAGATCTGCCCACCCGGAGACGGTCATTGCCAGCTACGCCATTGCCGGCAGTCTGCTGACCCTTACCGAACGCCCCTCCACACTGCTGCGGCAAACCTGTTCTGCGCTGGTACGGGACCGCCTTTCTTTTCAGGCCCTCACATTCGTCACCAAAATATTTCTTGCCTGCGTACTGCTAATTGGATTCCTTATCGTATACTCTCCTGTTGGTACAGTAGTTTTTAAATATCTGTTTGGCGTGAGTCCCGATCTGTTGACCAAAGTGATTGATGTTTATGAAATTCTGATGTACGTCAGCATTTTCTCCGTCATTCGCAATATCTACCAGGGCATCATTATTACGAATAACCGGACCAAATGGCTGACCATCGGCATGTTATTCCGTCTTGGCGGCATGTACGGCCTGTCTCTGTATTTCATCTATACAGACAGCATTAACAGTGGTCGTGTAGGCGCTATCATTTTTGCGGCAGGCATGATGATCGAGGCCCTGGTGAGCTTTCTGGAAGGAAACAGCATCAAGCGAAGCATGCCAGCCAAGCTTGAAGATCACCCTGTTGAAAGCAAGGGAGACGTTTTTCGCTTCTACAAACCGCTCTTGTTATCCAGTTTTGTGGCCTTGTTCATCGGACCCGTCATCAATATCGTACTTGGCAAAACAACCGGAATTGCGCTGGCCATCTCTTCTTTTGCTGTAGCCAGCAGTCTGATGCAGCTTATGCTGAGCTTTTTTACTTATATCCATCAAATTGTGCTGAACTTCTATCAGATTGATGCCAAACTGGTGAAAAAATTCGCACTGGTCACCGGATTTATTCCGTTTGCCATGACTGTATCCATTGCCTACACACCTCTGGGTCCCTGGGTACTGGAGAATGTAATGAGCGTTCAAGGCAACCTGCTGCAGCAAAGCTTGTGGACACTGCGTGCCTTTGTACTATTCCCGCTGATTTCACCTTTTCTCGACTTCAGCAATGGATTGATCCTGCTGCGGGGACAAACCAAAACGATGTTTCGGTCCCAGTCAGCCAATGCCATCTGTACGGTTATCGTACTGCTCATTCTGGTCACCATATTTCCAGCGTGGAACGGCATGATCGGAGCGGTCGCTCAGTCTCTTGGCCTGCTTGCCGAACTGATCATTGTCTGGCTTGTCATCAGGCGCACGCAGAAAGAGCCTTCCATGTCTGCTGCACCGTCCGGAAAATCACCTTCACTTAAAGGCTAAATATTGAAATGCATTGAAGAATGGAGTCTCTCAACATGAAATTAAGTCACAACGCCCGCCCGGATCAAAACTGGCTGCGGGCACTAATGTTCACAATCTTCGGCTCTACCGTACTGGTTGTATCCTATTTGCAGCTGTATTTCAGTCATCTGGGATTCAGCCGGGCTGAAATTGGATACCTGTACGGGATCGGTCCACTTGTTTCGGTATTCTCCAACATGTTCTGGAGCATGGCCAGTGATCGCTATAAAACGGTCCGCAAAGTCATGATCATTCTGCTAGGCGGACAATTGATTACAGGTGTCATGCTGGCAAATGCCACGTCCTTCGGACAGGTATTTATCCTGGTAACCTTGTTTTACTTTTTCTACTATCCGGTTTATCCCCTTGCCGATACGATGGCGATTACAACTGCAAGCAAATATGGCCGCAACTTCACGTCCATTCGTGTTTTCGGCTCGATCGGCTACGCATTTTTTGCATTAAGCATCGGGTATTTTCTTGGCTCTTTTGGACCGGGATGGACGATGTGGGTGTGCATCGCACTTGCGGCCATTACACTTCTGATCAGTTTCCGATTACAGGATCAGGAAGAGCCTTCTGGCACTACCAGTAAAATGGACCTTTCAGGGCTGTGGGCGATCTTGAAACGGAGGGATGTCCTTAGCTTTTTCGGCTGTGTCTTCCTGCTGGCACTGGGTCACCGGATGAACGAGGCTTTTCTCACCATCACGCTGAAGGACCTCGGTGCCAGTGAAGGGCTAATCGGCTGGTCTTTGCTCATCTCTTCCGTGAGTGAAATTCCGATTTTTCTACTGCTCAGCAAGTATGGCAATCGTTATAAGGAGCTTCCACTCCTCACGTTCGTTGCGCTGATGTACACCATTCGTTTATTGCTAATGTCTGTCTCGGATACACCTGCGGCTGTTGTTGCGATTCAGACCATGCACAGCGTTACCTTCGGCATTTTCTACGTGACAGCCGTCCGCTATATTACACGCCTTGTTCCCGATGCGTACCGTGCAACAGGAATGGCCCTGTTTACCATTGTGTGGTCCAGTGCCTCTGGTCTGCTCAGCGGAACCTTTGGCGGTTTGATATTGGATCATGCCGGCAGGCATGTTTTCTATCTCACAGCAATGGCATTCTCACTCGCTGCACTTGTTGGCTTCGTCCTGAAGCTGCTGTCCAGCATGACCAATCGTGCGCAATGAGCGCTATACAACCTTTGCCACATATGAACACAAAAAAGCACAGTCTCCCGAGGGGGACTGTGCTTGGGTTCTTTATATTCAGCTAGAAGCCAATCATTTATAAGAAATCCGATAAACGGAAAAATCTTACAATTTAATTACGTTAGCTGCTTGAGGACCACGGTTTCCATCAGTGATTTCGAATTCTACCGCTTGACCTTCTTCCAATGTTTTAAAGCCGTCGCCTTGGATTGCGGAGAAATGTACGAATACGTCCTCGCCGCCTTCAACTGAAATAAAGCCATAGCCTTTTTCTGCGTTAAACCATTTAACTGTACCTTTCAAATGAACAACCTCCTAAAAATATCGCCATCTATGGCGAATACCCTAATTATACTGTATGACTTTCTACATTGCAATTTATCTTTTCAATAAATGCGGAAAAAATTTGCTTTGAATCGTAGGGTACGGTATCATTTTACCAAAACCGTTAGTTTGGAGACTACCTATGATAAAAAAACATGAAATATACAAAACCGACAAGTGGAATATGATGACTGTAGAGGTACAGGGCAAATATCTCGTACTCCGTGAAATTTCCGAAGAATGGGGCGAGGAATGCCACACATTTCTCAGCCGCCCTGCCTTGATGCACTGGGCTGAACGCCGTTTTCCTAAGGCTGATTTTGAGAACCGCGAAGATGAATGGCGTCAATTGATGGCTGCTTTCAAAGAGGTGTAATGGATGCCGCTTGACTCAAGCAATGTCGTCATCTTCATTATCCTTGCCTTTTGTCTGGGAGCTGTACTTATTCTGGGACGCAATTCCATCCCGGATCGACTTCGGCGGGGAATGGCTCTCATTGCCACACTGCTGATTTGTTTTGCTTTTTTCCTGATCGTCTATTTCCTAGCCAATATGGGAGCCTAGTGCTCTCAAATATTTCAACAGGCCCGAGGCCATACTATACCGGATTGTTCGTATAGTGAGGAGGAAGGCCGCTTGAAATACCGCAAATCGCTGTTTGTCTTGCTAGTACTCAGTCTGATTCCTTCGTCTCTCTCCGCACAAGCGAGCGAGCCGGGGGCAGACTGGTCTATACATCAACTTCATCAAAGGAGGATTCCCATGAGTCAATTATTGAAACGTTCCGAGGTGCCAACTGAACATACCTGGAAACTCGAAGATTTGTTCGCCGATCAGAAAGCCTGGGATCAGGAATACGAAGAAGTAACGTCTCTGACCAAGAAAGCCTCCGAATTTCAAGGCAAGCTGAACAAGCCGGAATCTCTTAAGGCATGTTTCGAACTCGAAGATGAGGTCAGTCTCAAAATTGAACGCCTCTTTGTGTATGCACGCATGCATCAAGATGAAGACACAGCTAATCCTACATACCAAAACCTGTCCCAAAAAGCGCAAAAGCTGAGTGTACGTGTTGGCGAAGCTCTTTCCTTTGTGACACCCGAAATTCTCTCTCTACCGGATGATCAGCTGGATGCATTCATTGCCGATGAGCAATTGTCTGCATTCAAGTTCACGCTGGAAGAGATGAAACGTGAAAAGGCGCATGTCCTGAGCAAAACGGAGGAAGCTCTGCTTGCACAGGTGGGCAACTTGTCCCAGGCACCACAGACGATCTTCAGCATGCTGAATAACGCTGATCTCAAGTTTCCCAAAATCAAGGACGAACATGGCAACGAAGTGGAGCTTACCCACGGAAGTTACATTCAGTTCCTGGAGAATCCTAATCGCGAAGTTCGTGAACGTGCTTTCAAAGCCGTGTATGAAACGTATTCCAAACAGAAGAACACCATTGCCGCAGCCCTGAATGCCAACGTCACCAAAAACATGTTCTATGCCAACGTCCGGAAGTATCCGTCCGTCATGGAGATGTCCCTGTACGGTGACAACATTCCAACGGATGTTTACACCAATCTGGTGGACACCATTCATGAGAGCCTTCCACTGCTGCACCGTTATATGGATCTGCGCAAAAAATTGCTCGGTGTGGACCAACTGCATATGTACGATCTGTTCGCTCCACTGGTCGATGAGTATAAAATGGATATTACCTATGAGGAAGCCAAACAAACCGTTAAAGATGGTTTGAAACCGCTTGGCAAGGACTATGCAGATGCTCTGCAGGCGGGTTATGATGACCGCTGGATCGACGTATACGAGAACGAAAATAAACGATCAGGCGCATACAGCTGGGGTGCATATGGCACTCACCCATACGTCTTGCTTAACCACAAAGACAATCTGAACAGCATGTTTACGCTGGCACATGAAATGGGTCATGCCTTGCATTCGTATTATTCGGATACTTCCCTTCCGTATCGGGATGCACAATATACCATTTTCCTTGCAGAAGTTGCATCCACAACCAATGAGGCGCTGCTGATGGATTATCTGCTTAACAAATCCACGGATCCAAAGGAAAAGCTGTATCTGTTAACATACTATGCAGATCAATTCCGCACCACCGTGTTCCGTCAAACGATGTTTGCAGAATTTGAGAAAATCATTCATGAGCGTGCAGAAGAAGGCGAAGCCCTTACGCCGCAGCTGCTCTCTGAAATTTATTATGACCTTAACGTCAAATACCATGGAAACAGCATGGCTGTTGACAAGGATATCGAGATGGAGTGGGCGCGTATCCCCCATTTCTATAACAGCTTTTATGTTTATAAATACGCAACCGGCTTCTCTGCAGCAACAAGCTTCTCCAAACAGATTCTCGAAGAAGGTCAGCCTGCGGTAGACCGTTATCTCGGCTTCCTCAAGAGTGGTGGAAGTGACTACTCCATCAATATTCTGAAAAAAGCAGGCGTGGATATGTCTTCACCACAGCCAATTCGCGAAGCCATGAGTGTCTTCAAAGAATTGATTGAACAAATGGAACAATTGACCAAATAAGGTTGCCCTACTGTTCCATGTGACCTGCATCCCTTGCCCGAATGGGCAAGGGATTTTATCATCAAGCCAGATGCACAGCGCCTTCTTTGGGGTAATGCATTCTATTCCTGAATTGTTCAACAAGGAGGCACCACCATGAAAATGCAATGGACCCTCATCGCAGGTCTTGTTTTTGCACTTCTAACCGGAATCTTCGCTGTAATTAATGTGGATTCCGTGCAGGTCAACCTGCTCTTTAACACGGTTCAAATCCCATTAATCCTGCTGATTTTAGGCTGTACCCTGATCGGCGGAATCATTGTAGGATCCTATGGCATTTTCCGCCAATATCGATTGCAGCGCGAGAACAAGCAATTAAAACTGCGTATAATCGAATTGGAAAACTCCACTTCAAGTTACTCGTCACCCGATTCCTATACAACGACAGAACCATTCGGAGCGACAGAAACGGATAGTATTGCTCAAACGGATTCCATCCAGAGTGGGCGTAAAGGAAATTCTGCGGATACGTTGTAAGAAGAAGAAACAGCCTGCTGGATAAGGAATGGTTTGGCCCATTCTACCAGACAGGCTGTATTCTTGTTTAACGGAACACCTATTATTAAGGAGGAACTCTATATGAATTTTACAATTAATGAATCCTACGTCCTGACCTTTCTGAAAAAGCTGCTGGATACCCCAAGCCCAAGTGGTTACACACACTACATTATGGAGATGATCCGGGAAGAAGCACGATCATTGAATGTCCCATTCGAACTAAACAACAAAGGTGGGGCCGTACTCACTTTACCTGGTCAAGATTCATCCAAAACGGTGGGGCTTAGTGCACATGTGGACACTTTAGGTGCCATGGTACGTTCCATCACTTCCTACGGTACGCTCAAGCTGACTTCTGTTGGCGGATTCTCTATGCATAGTATTGAAAATGAGTATTGTACCATCCATACACGTGACGGCAAGACATACACCGGGACCATTCTCTCCCTGCATCCTTCTGTTCACGTCTACCCTGACGCCCGCACCTTTGAGCGTACGGAGAACCATATGGAAGTTCGAATTGATGAAGTGGTCTCGTCCAAGGAAGACGTTCTGGGACTGGGCATCAGCGTGGGTGACTTTATTTCTTTTGACGCACGTGCGGTTATTACACCAAGCGGTTATATCAAGTCACGTCATCTGGATGACAAAGCCAGTGTGGCTGCCCTATTCGGCATCTTGGAATCAGCGCATCGGGAAGGCTGGAAGCCACTTCATGACATTTCTCTGCTTATTTCGAACTATGAAGAAGTTGGTCATGGTGCCTCCTATATCCCGGCAGAAATCAGTGAACTGATCGCTGTAGATATGGGAGCAATGGGTGATGATCTCAGCTGTAAAGAAACGGATGTATCCATTTGTGCCAAAGACTCCTCTGGCCCGTATGATTATGATATGACAAGCCGACTGATTGAGCTTGCCAAACAAGTGAATCTTGATTACGTAGTCGATATTTATCCACAATACGGCTCTGACGGTAGTGCCGCCTTGCGAGGTGGGAATAACATTCGTGCTGCGCTGATTGGTCCGGGGGTTCACGCTTCCCATTCCATGGAGCGTACACACAAGGATGCCGTTCTGAATACGGCCCGGTTGCTGGCTGCATACATCACAACCAAGTAGTCAACCAGCCCGTGCCTCAATAATAAACGAAGATGCCAGCAACAGCTCATTCAGGCTGCCTGGCATCTTTTTTTACTCTCATCTGATTATCCCATCCTAGTCGGCCTGCTCCACATACTGATGATATCGCTGCTCTAACCCTGTTAAATCTCGCTCATGATCACGGATTTCATTTTTCAATACATGCAATGTACGGCGAACTGTACGCAAACCATCCTCCACCTGGGATTCCGCTTTGCGTATTTTGTCCTGTACCATCCAGTCCACAAAGAGATTGTCGAAGAAATAATCTGCAAAGGATAACAAACCTCCTAGCTCCAAGTCCGTGTGTACAGCCATTTTTACATCTTCCAATTCCTTCTGGAATCGTTTCAGATGTCTTCCAGCTTCGGTTATGGCAGATTGCGCGTCATCCATACGACTGCGTTTGATATGAGTAGATATCATGCCTCCACCCATCATGTCGTAAACTCCCCAATTCCCTGCAGACTTCAACGCATCACCGGCACGATTCAGTGCACTCAGTAACCGTTCACCTTCACGATCTGCCTCCTTAAGTTCCTTCATCTCGCCGCGCAAATGCTCCAGATCCTCTGCCAATTGCCTAAGTTCATCATTGTTTGACAGAAGTTGATTTTCCTTTTTGCCCCACAACACCTTGTAATCATTTTCCCAAAAGCGATATTTACTCTGCTCATCCAGTTCGCGCTGCACTTCCTTGCGCTGCTCATGGATGTCGTTTAACATGTGGCAAGCTGTATCGTATTCAGCCTTACTCTCCATAAGCTCCATTTCTTCCTTCTCCAGGCGCTCCTGCTTTTTACCGATCAGGTTATAAAAAAATGCAGACAGCGTCATGCTATTCAGCCGATCCACATCATCCTGCTCCTTCTGGAGATGTTCCAGGCACCGCTGTACTTTCGTTTGCCACTCAGCTTCTTCCTCATTCAACTTCTCCATTCGTATGTTCCACTTCTCGTAAATTCTCCCCTTCTCCTTGAGCACAGCCAGTTGTTCATTCAGTTCTTTGTACATAAATGTGGTGTTCTCCTTTCGCTGGAACTATTTCCTTACTACTTACAACGTAATGGATATGGTTAACGTTTCATATAAAAAAAATCGCCATCCCTCAAAACACAGCGTTAAGCCACATTTTAAAAGATGACGATTCAATTGATTCAATTAGGATTTGCTTTTCTCAATCTGCTCAGCAAGCTCATTCAGGAAGGTCCAACGTTCCATCAGTTCGTCCAGATGACGCTCTGCCTCGGCCTGCTCTGCCATCAGTTCCTGCAGACGGGCTGAATCACTGAAGGATTCCTCCATCGCAGTGGTAATCCGCGCAAGATTGGCTTCGGCCTTCTCAATATTCTCATCGATCTGATCATATTCCCGTTGTTCCTTGAAGCTGAATTTCAGCTTGGGTTTGGCTGCTGCAGCAGCAGACTTAACCTCATCCGTTCCTGCTTTTTTCGCTGCTGAACCACTATCGCTCACCGGAGAAGCTCCCGGTGCATTCTTCAGCATCCATTCCGCATACTCACTATAGTCGCCAACATGAACCCGAATGGCACCATCGCCCTCGAACGCCAGCACTTTATCCACGGTACGATCCAGGAAATAGCGATCATGGGATACAACGAAAACAACACCGGGAAAGTCATCCAGGTAATCTTCGAGTACCGCCAGCGTTTGAATATCCAGATCGTTGGTCGGCTCATCCAGAAGCAGTACATTCGGCGCAGCCATCAGCACACGCAGCAGATAGAGACGACGCTTCTCTCCACCTGACAGACGAGAGATTGGCGTCCACTGCGATGCAGGTGTGAAAAGGAACCGTTCCAACATCTGGGCTGCTGTAATCAGCGACCCATCGGCAGTCCGCACATTCTCGGCTACTTCCTTGATATATTCAATGACTCGCAGAGATTCATTCATTTCCTGATGCTCTTGTGTGAAGTAGCCCAAATTGACGGTTGGACCAAGAACCACCTCACCGGAATCCGGCTCCAGTTTGCCAGAGATCATCTGCAGCAGAGTCGATTTACCACTGCCGTTCGGTCCAACGATACCCACCCGGTCGCCAGGTACGGCAATATAGCTTAGATCTTCAATTAATTTGCGATCGCCCGCCGATTTGGACAAATGCTCAATCTCCAGAATCTTTTTGCCCAATCGGGTGGATCCTACCGAAACCTCCAATGAGCCAGAACGAGTAGGACCTTGTTGGTCCTTCAGCTGTTCGAACCGGTCAATTCTCGCTTTTTGTTTCGTTGTCCGCGCCTTGGCTCCGCGACGAATCCAGGCAAGCTCCGTACGCAGCAGATTTTGCCGCTTTTGCTCCGATGCCGATTCGCGTTCTTCCCGCTCCGCCTTCAACTCTAGAAAACGGGTGTAATTCGCCTCATACCGGAACAAACGTCCATGATCCAGCTCCAGCATCACATTCGCCACACGATCCAGGAAATAGCGATCATGCGTAATCATGAGGAGCGCACCGCGGCGTTTTTGCAAATACTGCTCCAGCCAGATGACGGAATCATTATCGATATGGTTCGTCGGCTCATCCAGGATGAGAAGCTCACAGGGATGAATCAGTGCAGACGCAAGAGCTACCCTTTTGCGCTGTCCACCGGACAATGTTCCCATTAGGGCATCGAATTGACGGATACCAAGTTTGGACAGAATGCTTTTTGCTTCACTTTCCATCTGCCAGATCTGGAGCTGCTCCATCTGCTGGTTCAGACGCAATAACCGTTCTTGCAATGCTGGATCGGAAGGATTGAGTTCTAACAATTCCATCGTCTCCGTATATTCACGCATTGTTTTCATTTCTGGGCCATCGCCCTCAAATACTTGCTGCAGTACGGTATTATCAGGGTTAAACTCAGGATTCTGTGCCAGAAACTGAATACGCACATCATTACTGATGGCAATCTGTCCTTCATCTGCCGGCTCCATGCCTGCAATCACACGCAGAAACGTGGATTTTCCTGTTCCGTTCACCCCAACGACGCCGATCTTGTCCTGATCCCCCATGCCAAACGAGGCATCCTTGAACAATATTTTCTCGCCATAGCTTTTCGCAATTTGCTCTACCGTCATTATGTTCATTGCTCGTTACCCACTTCTCTGTAAATTGAAATTCAATATTCTCTTGATTCCACGCACATGATGATACTTATATTTGTAAAAAGGAACGGCATCCGTCCAGAAATAGAGCCGCTGCAAAAGCAATTCGTTTATTCAGGTCTTCCTCATTGAACTCCGGATTCAGCATGATGTCCATCTTCAATCGGTCCAAAATCCCGATGTAAGCTTCAGCCAGAAGCACAGGTTCAGGTACGCTTGCACTTTTCAGCACCTCACAAACCATGCTCATATACTCATTCATGAATGCCTTCATAAATTTCATCAAGTCCGGATCATTGTTGGGTGCCATAAAAAACAGTTTCGTATGATTGCGCCGCTCGTAATAATAGGTCAGGTGTGTCTTGGCAATAGCGCCAAGCTTGTCACCCGTGTTCTCCTGAGATTTCAGAGCATAATCAAGCCTGCTGATAAAACCGTTACAATCCCGCTTGGATACGGCGATAAATAATTGTTCCTTGCTTTTGAAATATAAATAAATGGTGCCTTTTGCAATGCCTGCTTCGTCCGCAATATCGGACATTTTTGTCTCATAAAATCCTTTTGAGCCAAAAATACCATAAGCTGCATCCAAAATAGCCTCCGATTTGTCTCCATGCACAGTGCTCACTTGCACTCCCTCCCTACAGCGCCAAAATGTTGCCCAAACCGATCGCCAAACACCCTCCGATCACCGAACTCAGGACATTGACGAGATCGTTGCTCATCCATGCCCAGCCACGTGCTCGCACGGTCGTGCGCCCACAATGTTCGCTGACCTCAACTTCGCGCCCACATGTGGTGCAGCGGTACATTAACTGAACCGTTGCTCCCAGATAAGAATCGGCAAACGCTCCAGCCAGTCCACCCACGAGGCCTATGCACGTCCAGATCAGAAGACCCTGAGTCTCAATGCCTGCGATCCATGAAAAGAAAAATGCACCGACTCCAATTAACGCTCCGCCTACAGCAGCCGCCGTTGTACCAAGTAATGACACGCCTCCGGATGCGCCTGGGGTCAGCACCTTCCAAGTCACAACTGAACGTGGCGGTTTGCGACTTAGACTTCCGAGCTCGGTAGCCCAGGTATCAGATGTCACGGTTGCCATGACTCCAACAAACGCATATGTCCAAGCCGGGTGTGGTATGATCCAGTATCCCAGACACAGAACCATGCCGATTCCGCCGTTAGCCAGCACTTGTCCTGCATCCCGATTGCCTGTCTTGGCATACGATTTCTCAAGCTCCTGCTTGCGTTCCTTGCGATATTTGGACAGCAGCGTTGAGGTAATGAAAAATAACAACAGTGTGCCAAACCAAAACAGGTTACCTGCTCCGTAATAGATCGTTCCCATCATCACAGCTGCCAGGCAGCCGGACAAGGTTAGCGACTTCTTCGCGTAGGCAGCACCAGCCACAATAAAAGCGCATACGGCGCCGATAATCCAGTCCATAATCTCTCCTGCATGTGGAAGCATGTAGAGTCCACATGACGTTTATTATATTTTTGAAATTCAATTATACCACGGTTTGACCCCAATGCCGAAACTCCCGTAGCCGGCATAACAAAAACCTGATTTGGCAACTTTGGAAGCTGCGAAATCAGGTTTGTTTGATAAGATATAACAAATAAAGAGTTGCCTTATGATGTAAGTTTTTCGTTTTTTCATTCCATTCAAGTGTTTAGCCCCGCTTAGCTCCGCCAACAACGCCATACCGGAACAATACGCGGCGGCCAAACCAGTTGAATAAGCGATCCGTGAGAAAACCCATAAAACCTAAGGAGATTAGGCCAACAAAAATCCAGTCCGTCCGGAAAAACAGCCGTGAGTTCCAGATCAAATAACCTACACCCTCATTTGAAGCAATCATCTCTGCACCGATAATGGCCATGTAGGAAGTTCCCATTGCCAATCGAATCCCTGTGAAAATGTATGGTGTCGTAGCGGGGACAACAACGTGCAGCAAAATTTGCCACTCATTTGCTCCCATACTGCGGGCTGAACGAATCTTATCTTCCTCTATGGACAGAACACCCGTCAGCGTATTCAGCACAACAATGAAAAATGTCGCATACATGATCAGTGCAATTTTGGACTGTTCCCCAATGCCGAACCAAACCAGGAATAATGTAATGAAAGCAATCGGCGGTATAAAACGAATAAAATTAAGAAAGGGTTCGGCAAACAGCCGAATGATGTGAACCTTACCAATAAGAAGCCCTACCGGAATGGCGATGACGCTTCCCAGTACCCACCCGGCCAGTACACGCGTAAAGCTAATCCCGATATACTGCATCAGCGTACCATCTGCAATTAATTCGCGGGCACCCTGCACAGTATCCCATGGACCAGGGATCACGTCCGGCCCATAGAGCAATGCGCCTAGCTGCCATATCAGGATGACTGTAACCCATAACAGCGGTACAGACACCCATTTTTTCTCCAACCATTTCATGGTCCAGTTCACCTCAGTTATTCTTCAAAATGGCTTTGAATCTGATCGTACAGGGTGTTAAATTCAGCCGATGCAATATTTCTCGGATAAGACTGAACGTTATGGTAAATATCCGTTATATTCGACGAAGGACCCACCGACATGATTCCGATCCGTTCACCGAGCAACAGCGCCTCCTGGATATCATGGGTAACAAAAATGACGGTCTTATGTGTTTCCCTCCAGATATTCACCAGTTCCTTCTGCATGACTCTCCGGGTCATGGCGTCCAATGCCCCGAAAGGTTCATCCATGAGAAGAATCGCCGAGTCATTGGCCAGTACCCGTGCCAGTTGGACCCGCTGCTTCATGCCTCCCGACAGCTCCTTCGGAAATTTCCCTTCATGGCCCCCCAGCCCCACAAGCTGGATGTATCGATCCGAAATCGCACGTCGCTCCGACTTGGCCACCTTGGACATTCGAAGCCCAAATTCAACGTTCTCCCTTACGGTAAGCCACGGAAAGAGAGAGGAATCTGCCTGTTGGAACACCATTGCACGATCCCTACCAGGTCTGTCGATCTCCTTGTTATTCATTTTAAGCTGTCCGCCCGACTTGGAGATAAACCCCGCGATCATGTTAAGTAACGTTGACTTTCCGCAACCGCTGGGACCAAGCAGAACGAAGAATTCGCCGCCCTTGATCACCAGATCAACATCCTTAATAATGTAATGCACTTCTCCATTTGTCGGAGCGTTGTAGGTTTTTCGAAGCTGTTCGATATGAATGGTGTGACGATCTGCAGGTAAGGACATAAGGATACCTCCAATACGTATTAGGTTATTCGGTATATGTTACTTTATCGGGCAGTGCCTGCTTCAGGAGTTCCAGGTTCAACTTGCCTTTAAGATCGAAGTCCTGCTCAATGATCCCGTTATCCACCATATATTGCTTTTGTCCTGCCAAACTGTCATAGGCTTCCTGAGTAAATCCGACAACCCACGGATTGATGGGAAGATCCTTCAACGTAGCCTCCTTGGGTTGTTTTGTCTCTTTATACATTAGATCTGCTACCTCTTCAGGATGCGCTTGGGCATATGTCGCAGCTTCATCCAGTGCCACAAGAAAACCCTTTACCGTTTCGGGATTATCCTCGATGAACTCATTGCTTGCGACCAGTCCCATGCCAAGCCTTACCGGAGTCTGGGACATATCTGTCAGCTGATGTACACCTTCGAGTGTATCGAACTTGTCAGTTAAAGCAGAGCCGATTACCCAGGTGGCATCCAGTTCTCCTTGCTTCAATGCAATGTAGGATTCGTCGAAGGCACCTTGACCAACCTGTGTCACATCACCAAGTGCCAGTCCCTGATCCTTCAAATACTCATCCCACAGATACGGAATAAACGTACCACGAATAAAACTCACTTTCTTGCCCTTCAAGTCGGCACCAGACTGAATCTCCTCCTTGGCATACAGCTTCCATGCAGCTGCTGCTTCATCCGTCGTCTGACCGGCAGAAGCAATGATGGAATAATCCCCTTTGGCCAGAGCATTCAACACAGGGAAGTCAGCGCCGTAGGCAATGTCCACCTGCTTGATAAACAGTGCATTCACGCCTTCTGCCGGTGAACCGAACGTAATACTTTCTGCATCAATACCTTGGCTTTCGAAGAAGCCTTTGGCAATGGCTACCCTGAACGTCGGGTTAGTGCTTGTATCCGCGATGCGAATCTTTACCTTGGCGGCATCACTGGCGGAGCCGCCCTTCGCTTCGGATATCGTTCCGTTTGAAGAACATCCGGATAATATGAATGTCATGGAGAGGAGCATGATCCATGCTCCCTTTAAAATGGCTGTTTTTTTCACAATATTGCCCCCCGTTCGATCGTTTTATCATCGCTAGCCTTTAACCGCCTTGTTTCCCCTCATCCGATGTTGCTACGCAAGCTGCGCCTTCAACAAACGGCAGCGTTGTCTCCACATTGACTACAGATTCAGAGCCTTTGGGTGCTGCTCCCGGCACTCTGTAGGCAGATACATCAATGGCTTCAATCGCCACCTCTTCCGGCTTCTCCAGTTGAGGAACCCATTGATATGGAACACGATACGAACGGTACACCATATTGGTATTACGCCCATCTTTGTATGGAGAAATATACTCCCACACCAGCTCGTGCTCAGCTGTTACTTCGAACAATCTGCCGTTAGACCCTTCTGTAATCAAGGTATTACCGTTAGGCAAACGCTGGGCGGAGCTGATATATGGACTGTAGAATTTATACGAATCGGTTGGGACGGAAAACCCTGCTTCGGCAGATGTGTATTGCCACACTATTTCCAACGTCAACGGGTCAATCTCAAGCACGCGTGAATGATCACGAACAGCATGTTTCAAGCCGTATGGAGAAGCCGGATTCGGGAGACCATAACCTGCCCATCCTCCATTATCAAACACCAGCAGATTCCCCTCACCCGGCAGACCTTGAGGAATGATATGTGCATGATGCTGTCCGATAATGGTGCCGATATGCTTCGCTTCAGGAGAGGAATAATCCGGACCCAGTTTCCATACAATCTTGCCGCTCTGTCTGTCCGTAATGGCAATTATGTTGGCTTCTCTAGCATCCCATATGATGTTATCCGGGTTAAAACGCTCGTCTCCCGCTTCATAGAACCGGTTGGGGCCAACATAGGAAGCTGAGTTTATATGCAGCCAATCACCTACACCGCCACCAAGGTGACCAAATGAGCGCGTGTTGGGATCACGGTACAGTACATTGCGTGCCGCCTCATCAAAACCAAGTTCTTCAAAATGCTCGTTCGGAAGCCATTCCCACAACACATTCCCTTCCCAATCCACTTCGATAATGGCATCATCGAGCAAAGGTTTATCCGAAATTTGCGGATTGCTTACGTTTTTGTGAGCCAGTATCAATGTCTTGCCTCCCTGCGTTTTGGGAGCAAGACCAGGTGCATAGTAACCTACCGGATTGCCCTCACGCTGATAATCATGGTGCTGGCGGGCGTACCACAATGGTTCGTACCCCGGATCTTCAATATGCTCATAGCTGTTGTATTTCCACACGATGTTGCCTTCCCAATCCACTTGAACCAGATCTACATTATCCTGAATACCAAACTTCGGATCTCTTCTGCCTGTGCTTCCCAGCACATAACCGCCTGGGAAAATCTTGGCCGGAAATCCGAGCAGACCTTTCCACAAATGAACTTCCTTACCGTTCATATCAATTAATACAACGCCTTCTTCACCTGCCTGATATACCGTGTAACCACCCCAAGCTTTTTCCGGATTATACAGCGTTGCTCCTGTTGGATAAATTGTTGAATGTCCCATCGTTCTCATCTCTCCCTTGGATTGGTTTGTTGATTTTCAGTGCTGGTCAAACGTTAGTAACTGAGATAGTTGCTCTTCCCGGAATTCCCCTTTTGCTTCTGTTCAAGGACATTGTCAACGGACGGATCTCTATCGTCTCTCGTGTTGCTCTCCGCCAGCTCCAGCAGTGTGTCTGAGAACCCTTCCAGATTCGCGATCACCCGCTCATAAAATTGGCTTTGCAGTTCGAGCTCCGCTGCTGTAAACCCCTCAAACAGAAGCGTGATACATCGGGCACCGATATTGCTGTTGCGGTCATACATCTCCCGGCCTTTAGCGGTAATGTCCAGCAGGACTGTCCGGCGATCGTCTTCCTTGCGTCTGCGGATCGTAAGCCCCTTTTTCTCAAGCTTGTCAGTTAATGCGGTTATGGCACCGGAAGTGAAGTCGAGCTGTTCAGCCAGATCCCCCAGCCGCTGTTCTCCTTCTCGAATAATTTTATGCAGGATGAGCATGCCCGGCAGGCTGATGCCTTCCACCGTTATGCGATCCCGCTCCTTGACGAATCGCCTGACCATTTTGCGAAACAGCCAATCCGTTTTCTCCAACGCATCCCACTCTCTCTCGCTCATTTCATCTCCTCCTATCCAATCGAAACGTTAGCCAGTACACAAAAAGGCTCCCGAAGACATTCCATATGGAGTAGTCCCGGGAGCCTTTGGTGGTCCAATCAGCTCGCATCTGTATTCAATTTATTTCACTGTTCATTTAATGAGTGTTAAAATAATTAAGATCATCATATAACCAACTAACCCAACCTGTCAAGTAAGAATTAGTAAAAATATTCAAACTTTCTGCGGGTTAGGATTTATTTATCCGAATTTAAGTTTCACTTCAGCTTCCCCGGTTAAACTAATCTCAGCTCAAAACATCAAGACTAAGCTACGATCCCATTCGTACTTTAAAACAGAAATGAGGTTGACAAGAATGAACATGAAACGCGTTATGTTTGTGGGAACGATGATTGTAACCATGTCCTTTGCAGGAACTGCCTGGAGCAAATCAGCCATTTCCCCGATCCCTTTAACGGAGTGGTCCATTGTAAGTATAAATACCAAGGATGAGAGTAAGGATGAGCTGATGAACGCACTGAATCAATCCTCAGAAGAAAATCTGTATCAGGATCTCTACGCAGGCAAGTCGCTACAAACGATTGCCGAAGAAAATGATGGGGATTTCAATCAGGTCGTGGCTTTGCAGGTCAATCAACTCAGACAGCAGCTGGATGATCGTCTGGCAAGTGGAAGTATTAGCGAAGAGCAGTACATGGCACAACTTGCAGAGCTGGACGAACTCGTATTAGAGAGTGCTACCACCTCGTATGAGTGGGCATAATTTCGTACCACCTGTGTGTTCATTTATATTTATGGGCATGAAAAAAGGAGCGGTTTCCCGCCCCTTTAATAATTTCCTGTTTATTTGATACGGAACAGATCAGATTATTTCGCTGCTGCAATGGTACATTTTCCAACAGATTGACCATCCCAAGCGAGTTCGAGCACATCACCCTCTACGGTTGGTCCCACTCCCTCCGGAGTCCCGGTGAAAATGACATCTCCTTCGCCAAGACCATAATGCTGCCCTACATAACCAATAATGTGTTGAAGGTCAAAAATCATGTTGCGAATGTTGCCTCGCTGAACTTCAACCCCATTCTTGGTCAGCGTAAAGTCTTTATCAAGCAGCGCTTCTGTTCCGGAAAATGCCTGAAAACCACTTACAGGTGCGGAATTTTTGAATCCTTTGGCCGCGGTCCACGGGTGGCCTTTCTTCTTGATCACGGTCTGTACATCACGTAATGTAAAGTCGATGCCAAACGCGTAAGATTCAATCAAATCCTCCAAAGCAACACCTGATTCATAACTCCGGCCAATTTGAACGACCAGTTCAGCCTCATAGTGAACTTCCCCTTGGGAAGCAGGCAGTTCGATCGCCTCTCCGTTCAAGGGTACAACCGCATGGGAAGGTTTCATGAAGATCATCGGTTCATCCGGAACCGCGTTACCCAACTCCTCCGCATGAAGTCTATAATTGCGTCCTACACAGTATACGTTGCGAATATTTGAGAGCATCGGGATATGACCACCTTTATCGGATTCTTTAGCAAATATGAAGCATATGTTTTCGGTTAAGTAGCTACGACCTATAATATTCTGATGCTATGTGTAACCTTGCAATTATAATTAACCCTGGCGTCTATACCTGATTGCTCGACTTCTGCAATGCCTGATGCCAAGCGTCCGGACGATTCGTGCACAGCATGAGTTCAGGGTCGATGGCCGCCAAGCGCTTCATAATGGTTTTGTCATCTACAGTCCAGGCCATAACCTGAATGCCATCGTTCTTCATTTCACGCATCAGCGATTTATCCACATTCGTGTAACCGATGGACAGGAAGCCACAACCCAATTGACGCAGTCTGGCTAAAAGATCTCCCGGGCGTGCATCAATGATGAGACCGGTAGTGATCTCGGGTGCAAGTTTCTTGGCTTCGGCGAGCGCAGCAGGTTCAAATGAAGTAAAGACGACTTCATCCTGCATATTTCTTTTTCGTACTTCCTCAATTACGGCTGCCGGCAAGCCCGGATACATGTCTCCTTGAGTTTTCAACTCAATATTCAGACGTACCTTCCCCTTGCAGCTGTCCAGGACTTCACTTAACGCTGGAACGCGCTCCCCCGTATACTCCTTGGACTTCCAGCTCCCTGCATCCAGCTTCTGGATATCAGACCAATTCGTCTCTCGTACAAGCCCTTCTCCATTGGTCGTCCGGTTAAACGAGAAGTCGTGAATGACCACAGGCACACCATCACGAGACAATTGTACGTCCAGTTCGATCCACGTTACATAGGGCTGTTCCATGGCAAGCCGAAAGGCTGCCATCGTATTCTCAGGTGCTGTGGAAGAAAATCCACGGTGCGCTACACATAGGTTGCTCATTTATTTCCCACTCCTTAGACGTTTTCATTCTTGTATCAGCTTGTTGAGGCCACTCCATCCGCATCAAAACGAATGCCTGGTGAGAGCCTGGTCATTTGCTCCAATAACAGCTTGTTGGCTTCACCTAACATTGGAATCGCCTGGCCGAGTCCCGCCTCATACGGGATGATTTTCATGCTGCATTTCGCTTCCGCGCTGCATTCTGCCTGGAAAACAGCAGTTTTCCAGGTTTCTTCTGTTGTTGATTTTGAGAAAATAAAATTCCCTGTGCTGTACGCGATCCACTTGCCCTTGTAAAACTCCACTCCCTGCAGCACGTGCGGATGTCCACCAATAACGAGATCCGCTCCCGCATCCACAAACTCATGTGCCAGCCGGGTCTGATCATCATTGGGTGTGCTGACACGTTCCTCTCCCCAATGCGCTATCACGATGACGAGATCTGCCTTCTGACGAGCTTCCTGAATCGCACTTACCGCTCCTGTGGAATTGTAGGCTTCGGCCACTCCCGCTCGGTTGCCTTCTGCCTTCCAGCTCGCTTCAGGCACAACCCGGCTGAAGCCAAGCAGCGCAATCTTGATGCCTTTCCGTTCCAGATACGCTGGTGCATAGGCCTCTTCCTTGTTCATACCAGCTCCAGTATGAGCCATGCCATATTCCTGAAGATAGGTTAGCGTATCCACAAGACCTTCAACGCCCTGATCCAAAATATGATTGTTGGCCAGATTTACAGCGTCAAATCCAGCATCAGCCATTGCTGCCAGTGCTTTTGGCGAAGATTTGTAAACATAAGTCTTGTCTGCGGCAGCCGTCCCGCCCAGAGTTATGGGTGTCTCCAGGTTGCCTACGGTCAAATCGTCGTTGTTGAACAGACTGCCAAGCTTCGCAAAAGGATACTCGTAGCCGTTCTTATCCAGCAATTCGGCCACTTTACCAGAGAATTGAATATCACCAACAAAATTAATGGTCACATTCTTCCCTGAACCTGTAGGCAGCGGTACTGTCTTCTTATTGTCCGAACTGTCATTCTCCTTCGGATCGGAGGGTTTGTCCGTTTCCGTTCCTTTTGGCCCGGATTTTGACTCCTGTTCCGATTTCTTTCCACCCGAACCTGCCGGTTCACTACCGGATGAAACGCTCTCATCTTCAGCTATACCGGTCTCGGGGCTGTTTAATCCGGAGTCTTCCGGTTTTACATCCGAATCCGCTTCAGGAGATTCAACCTGCTCTCCGCCCTTGGCATCCTCGCGATCGGCCGGTTGTTGCTCCACTACAGCTTCATTCGTCGCTGGCTCCGCTTGCTGTTTCTGTATCCCTGCTGCGTAATATATGCCTACCCCTCCGATTGCAGCAATCAGAAACAGATTGATCATCCAGATGATTCGTCTGCGAGCACGTTTTTCTTTTTTCTTTTGATTACTTCGATTCGATCTTGGGGGATACATAGGCAGCTCCTCTTCTTCTACAGCAATCCTTTATCATTATATCAGGCATATCCTGGATTTCCATCACTCAATTCACATGAAACCAAATTTCCTGCATCACCAATGGATGCTTCCCCGCATAAAAAAAGACTGCCTCTCCTGCAGATAAATTTTATCCGCAATCAAGACAGCCTTAAGTTAATTGGATTGTTGTGCAGCCAGCTTTTGCACCGCCTGAAGTGACATTTCTTTTGCCTGTTTGATACAGTCCGGCAATCCGACACCTTCATAACCAGCACCTGCAATGTAGACGCCCGGCAGCTTGCTGCCAAGTTCCTCACGCAGTGCCGCAATATGCTGAAGATGGCCTACCGGATACTGCGGCATGGATTTGCGAAGACGGGTAATCTCCGAGAAGATCGGAACGGCTTCCACACCCATGGTTTCCCGCAAATCTTTGAGCACCAAATCCGTCAGTGCATCATCGGGAAGTTCCACGTTCTGCTCATCTCCCGAACGACCGACATAACAACGCAGCAGCACCTTGTCGTCCGGGCTGGTGTGCAGCCATTTGGTCGATGTCCAGGTACAGGCTGTAATATTCCGGCCTTCCTTACGCGGAACAAGGAAACCAGATCCATCAAATACATGTTCAATATCCTTTTTCTCAAAAGCCAGTACCACATTGGCTACGGACACGTAATTTATTGCGTCAAGCGCGGATGTGTCCACATGGGATTTCAACAGTTCAGATGCTACATACGTTGGGACTGTAATGATCACGTCATCCGCATCCATTCGCTCACCGCTACTGAGCTGCACACTGTATCTGGCGTGGTCACTGTCACCCGTCTGAACATCCAGCGATTGTACAGATGTATTCAGTCGCTGATCCACATCCTGCATATCGTGGACAAGCGCATGAACAAGGCTTTGAAGTCCCTGACGAAAATTCAAAAACGCGCTTTTCTTCGTTCCCGTATGCGTCTCCGCAGGTTTCCGACCTGTCATCATGCCGCGGATCAGACTGCCATAATCCCGTTCCACTTCACCAAATTGCGGGAATGTCGCCTGAAGGCTCAGACGCCGCATATCTCCAGCATAGATTCCGGCGAGCAGGGGCTCTGTCAGGTTTTCCAGCACTTCCGGACCGAGACGGCGTTCAATCATGTAGCCGAGGGATTCATCCTCTGCTGAACGGCGAGGTGGGATCAAAAAATCCATCAACGCACGCAGCTTGCCCGCAGGAGAAACCAGTCCGCTTCTCAGAAACGGCTTTAACTCTGTCGGGATACCCAGAACGAGTCCGGCAGGCATTGGATGAAGCTTGCCACGCTGCATGATATACGTTTTCTTCGATTCCGGATTCTGGCTAACCAGTTCATGATCGATTTCCAGTTCTTTCGCCAGATCAATCATTGCGGTTTTGCGAGCCAGAAAAGAATCCGGTCCCTTTTCGATAACAAATCCATCCCGGTGCAGCGTTTCAATCATGCCGCCCATGGACGAACTTTTCTCAACCAGTGTAATCTTCGGTTCAATCCCGGCTTCCCGGTAGTGTTTTCGAATATAAAATGCCGCGCTAAGGCCGGTCAGACCTCCGCCTACGACTACGACACGACGTTTCTGGTCTTCCATTAGACTTCCGACCCTTGCTGCCATTTGCTGATAATGACGTCACTCAACGTCTCCATGTAGAGAGGATCACTGTTGAGCGAATCAATCCGCATCAGACGCATGTCGATCTCTTTGGCAATCGATTTGGCTTCAATATCCAAATCATACAAAACTTCAAGGTGGTCAGATACAAACCCAATCGGTGCGACCAGCACGTCCTCAACCTGTTCGCGGGACAAATCCTGAAGCGTATCCAGAATATCGGGCCCGAGCCAAGGCTCAGCTGTACGTCCTGCACTTTGCCATGTAAACTGCCAGTTGCTGATGCCTACACGTGATGCGATGACTTCAGAGGTTTCGAGCAATTGCTGTGGATATGGATCACCCAGTCCCACGATTCGCTCCGGCAGACTGTGAGCACTGAACAGCACCCGTACATCACCGCGCTTAGCCCCAGCTTCTTCGAATTCATCCAGCTTGGCACTAACACGGGAAGAAAGGGCCAGAATCAGCTTCGGATGCAAATGGTAACTCTCGACAAAGGACATCTGAATTCCCAATTCCTCCGCTTTCTCACGAGCACGCTTAATATAGCTGCCTACACTCATGGTTGAATAGTGGGGAGCGAGCACGATACCAATCGCTGTCTGAATCCCGTCCTTGGCCATCTGTTCCACGCCATCCTCTATGAACGGATGTGCATGCTTCAGTCCTTGATAACAACGAAACTCCACCCCGTTTGCACGGTCATCCTTACTCAACGTCTCCTGAAGAGCTTTAACCTGATTATCTGTATTCTCACGTAGAGGGAAAACTCCCCCAACGATCGCTTCATAACGATCCGTCAGTTCCTTCAGTTGTTCCGGCTCAGGCGGTCGGCCTCTCCGAATATGTGTGTAGTACGCTTCAATACTTTCCATATTTTCAGGTGTGCCATAAGACATCACCAGTACACCTACGGTATTAGTCATTGCTAACCGTCACCCCCGTCTTTAAAACTTCTGCAGAATATTCATGGATATATGCCGTGAGTTCTCTCAACTTCTCCAGAGAAGCTTCCGGGAACAACCCATGCCCCAAATTAAAAATATAACCTGGCTCTTTAATGCCTTCATCAATAATTACTTTTGCCTGCTGCTTAATCAGATCCATTGGTGCCGTCAGCACATAGGGATCAAGATTCCCTTGTACGGCAAATTGGCCACCCAGTCTCTTACGACCTTCTGTGATGGAAACTCTCCAATCCAATCCGATGACATTGGCTTGCAGATTCGTCAGGGTTGGCAGCAGTTCACCAGAGGCTACACCAGGGAAATAAATTTTCGGTACATTCAAATCGGATAATTCGGTAAAGATACGGGTAATCGTCGGCAGCACATATGTTTTGAAATCATTCGGAGAAAGCGCTCCTACCCAGCTGTCAAACAGCTGGAATGCCTTGCCCCCGTTAGCAATGTGTGCACGGACATATGTAATTACCATGTCACCTAACTTTTGCATGAGCTTGTGCCATACCTCAGGCTCACTGTACATCATCGTTTTAGTCCGAATATAACCTTTTGATGGTCGACCTTCAATCAGATAGCTGGCAATTGTAAATGGTGCACCGGCAAAAGTAATGAGAGGCACGTCCAATTCCTTGTCCAGAATGCGAATGGTTTCCAGAATGTGCGGCAGGTCGCCTTCAACGTCAATGGGACGGAGACGGTCCACATCTGCAGCAGAACGAATAGGATTATCTATCACCGGACCAATGTTTTTTACAATATCAAAATCAATGCCCAAGGACGCAACCGGATTCATAATATCCGAGTACAAAATAGCCGCATCCACACCGAGTTTACGTACCGGCATGAGTGTAACTTCAGCGGCTAGCTCAGGTTGACGGCAAATTTCGAGCAAAGAATACTTTTCCTTAATTTTGCGATATTCAGGATCATAGCGCCCAGCCTGACGCATGTACCACACGGGAACACGGTCCACTTGCTGCTTGAAACTGGCTCGAATCAAACGATCATTATAGCTCATGTAAGAAGCCTCCAATAGTTTTTGGACTCATAACTCTCATTATGCCCTTTTTGAAGAGCTGTAACAACCACGTACAGATCTGTTCCGATGACAATACTATGACATTCCTTACACCCCCTCATCCATATGCCAATTATGATATAATGAAAGAATGGTGTTTTTTCCACGAATTACAGAAAGGAAGTGAAAGCACTTTGAAAACTTGGAAAGTGAACCTCATTGTGCTTTGGTTTGGACAGTTCTTGGTCAATTCGGGTATGACCATGATCACGCCTTTTTTGTCCCTATACCTCGCCAAGGATCTAGGCGTCGTCGGTGAGCATGAGATTGGCATATGGGCGGGATTTATATTTGCTGCCAATTTCCTCACTTCATTTTTGTTCCAGCCCTTGTGGGGCAAGCTGTCCGACAAGTATGGACGTAAAATCATGCTGCTGCGCTCCGGATTCGGGATGGCGATTGTCATCGCACTGATGGGGTTTGCACAAAGCCCATGGCAGCTCCTTTTATTACGTTTGCTCAACGGGACGATTTCTGGTTTCAACCCGGCAGCCGTCTCTCTGATTTCCGGAACAACACCCAAGGATCGCATGGGTTTCGCCATGGGGATCAGTCAGTCCGGACAGGTAGCCGGCACGATTCTCGGTCCACTCATTGGTGGATTGCTTGCCGATGCCGTTGGCTTCCGGCCCATTTTCTACATTACTGGCGGTTTGATCTTTGCTGCATCCATGCTCGCGATGTTCCTGGTTAGAGAAACATTTGACCGCAAGGAAGCGGCTAAATTGCCGGAACAATCGGTATTGTCCGGTTTGAAGGAACTGAACAAGTCATCACAGCTGCCCGCGCTGTTTGCTGTGACGTTCCTGTTGCAGTTTGCAATGATAAGCCCCATGTCACTCTTGCCGCTGTATGTGCAAAAACTGCATGCATCGGATGTAAACGTGGCATTCTGGGCCGGATTGGTCGGTGCCGTCACAGGACTATCCAACATGGCCATGTCCCCAATCCTTGGCAAACTCAGCGACCGCATAGGCGCACACAAGGTGCTTACCTTCTCTCTTATAGGAACCGGGCTTCTGCTGATACCACAAGCCTTCGTACAAACGGTATGGCAGCTCATTCTGGTGCGTTTCGCCATGGGTGTGTTTATGGGTGGTCTGCTGCCCAGCGTCAACGCCCTGATCCGAACCTACACCCCAGATGGCATGATCAGCCGTGCATTCAGTTTCAATACCAGTACGCTTGCCTTGGGAAACATGCTTGGAGCCGTAATCGGTGGTTTTATGGCAGGATTCATCGGCATTGAGGGACTGTTTATCGTCTCCGGCGGCCTGCTGCTAATCAATATGGTTTGGGTTCGATTTAAACTGTATAAAAAGCCTGCTCTAATCAGGGAGTCCTAATACGACCCCCCTCCAATTTAAAACGGATAACAAAAGCCGCCTTCATTGCCCCACGGGACAAAGAAAGCGGCTTTTGGCATTCCATTCTCAATGCTGCACAAGACTCTCAAATTGTATTGGATACTCCTTCACACCAAATACGAAAGCACTCTGGATTGGCTGCAGTTTCGTTTCCGAAACCAGTTTGATCCCCTGCATCTGCTGCAGAATAGTATTGAGCACGACCCTGGCCTCCAAACGAGCAAGTGGTGCACCCAGGCAGAAGTGAATGCCAAAGCCAAACCCCATATGCCGATTTGGTTTGCGATCCTCTATAAATTGTTCGGCATGCTCAAATACCTGGCCGTCCCGATTGGCTGAGCCAACCCACGAAATGACCTGCTCCCCTTCCTGAATCGTCTGCCCACTCAACTCGACCGTTTCTCTGGCTAAGCGTCCAATCGCAACAATCGGTGGATAATAGCGCAGCGTTTCTTCCACTGCTGACGCAATATGTTCCGGATGTTCGCGCAGCCGCTGCTGCAGCTCGGGTTGTTCTGCCAGAATTCGTACCGCATTGGTAATCAGGTTGGTGGTTGTTTCATTGCCTGCAGCAAGCAACAAAATGCAGAAACCGACCAGCTCCTCCTCGCTCAGCTTCTGACCTTCGATCTCAGCCGCGAGCAGCAAAGAGATTAGATCATCCTGCGGTTGTTGCCGCCGTTCTTCCATAATGGCTCTGAAATAGACAGCCAGTTCCTGTTGATTTCGCTTCTTCTCTTCCATAAGTTCCTGAAAAGCTTCATCACTGTCATCGCGCGCTCCTTTTACCAAGGCGTCAGACCAGTCCTTGAACTTCTGCCGATCTTCTGCAGGGACTCCAAGGAGTTCTGCGATCACGATGACAGGCAGCGGGGTCGCCAGATCATCGACCAGGTTCATCTGACCCTGCTGCAGATGCGGAGTAATCAACTCATCGGCAATTTCCTGGATGCGGGGGGCCAGCGCCTCAATGGCTCTGGGCGTGAACGCCTGATTAACCAAATCCCTTAGCTGCTTGTGTTTGGGCGGGTCTGTCGTGAGCATGCTGGTATTCGCACGATCACGTGCAGAAGAAAACAGCTTCGGATTTTTCAATACGTATTGCACATCCTCATAACGAAAAACATCCCAACATTTGCGGTGCTCATCATATCGGACTGGAGTATTCGAACGAAGTTCAGCGTACACCTGGAACGGAAATAATTGCTGCTCCACCGCTTTCAGTTCCCGGATCGGAATGTAATTGGCATACTTTCTGGGTGCTTGGTTCATCGTATTTCCTCCAATCGTTAATATATATTTATTTACATATTGGAACACCGTATATTATAGACTCGCCTGTCTGGTTATACAAATATTTGGCAATAATTGAGCCTCATTTCCTAGGGAGTACAGTATGAATCCTAAAAAATTCTATTTTCAAACAGGATAAAAGACTTATATGTAAAGTTTAATAACATAAAAAATATGTAAACCTTTCTATCCCCGCTTTTTCACATCGTTTCACACTTTATATTTATTCATAAAACCTCATAAATAGTTTGTTTACTCCATAATTCTACTATTGTAACCGTTTACTCTATATTATTCCTCTGTTGTCATATTAGTTAACATGAAATACAATCATTTTGAAATCAGATACATATTCTTCTAAACAAACATCACACGCTACTAACCTGAAGGAGAGTGCTAATCATGAGTAAACAGTCAAATCTTCGTCCCTGGGCAGTATGGAGCACTGCAGCACTAACTGCTCTGACCATCTCTTTATCCCCAATTGGAACCTACGCCGCTCAAGCGGCAACGGTAGAAGTGAGCGGAACAACAGGTGCAGTACAGACCACATCGTCTGCACCAGCCCGAAATACATCCATTCCTGCCGTGTCGGAATCATCCAAGCAATCCGCATTGCCTAATGTGCTCGTCATCGGAACAGGCGGAACGATTGCCGGCCAGTCCGAGGATGCGACCAGCTTCCAGAATTACAGAGCAGGTACACTTCCGATTGAGGAAATGGTCGATGCTTTACCGGACAAACAGAAGATTGCAGATGTTAGCACGCTCCAATTCGGAAACTCCGGTTCAGGTTCTTATACCATGGCCGACCTCTATGATCTTTCCCTGACCGTAGACAAGGCTCTTGCACAGTACGATAGTGTCGTCGTTACGACAGGTACTGATACCATGGAGGAGATTGCCTATTTCCTTGACATGACGGTGCAGAGTGATAAACCTGTTGTCATTACCGGCTCCATGCGGCCATGGACTGTAATTGGCTCAGACGCCCAGGCCAATCTGTATAATGCCATTAAACTAGCAGGAAGCGGACGCACCACTTCATTCGGAACGGTATTGATGCTGAATGACACGATTCAGCTCGCACGCGGTGTAACCAAAACGAATGACTATCGGACTGATACATTCGAGACGCCAATGCTTGGGGCAGTGGGTTATATTGATGAAGAGAATATTCGAATCTATCGCGCTCCTGCGCGTGCATTGAAACCTGAAGGCACAGCGAAGCCAGCATTTGATCTGAGCAAAATTACGAAGGCAGATCTGGCAAAAGTCGAAATTGCAATCTCCTATCAAGAAGCAGGCGGGGAAGCAATTGAAGGTTTCGTAAATGGCGGAGCCAAAGGGATTGTAACTTCCGGTACCGGAGCGGGCGGTATCTCCAGAGCAATGGGACAAGCCCGCACGAAAGCCGTTGAAGAGGGCGTTATTTTCGTGACCACCACCCGTACAGGTTCGGGAAGCGTGTATGGCGGCGGAAACGGCGTTATTGCGGGGGACAACCTCAGCCCTCAACAAGCACGCATTTTGTTAATGCTTGGCTTGTCGTTCAGTGATGATTTCGAAACGATCAAAACATGGTTCGAGACTTACGGCACACCTGAAGTTTAATCAAGCTCTTATACATTTATAATATGAAAAAAAGAGATGAACACCGCCCCCCTAGAATGAGGGATGAGTTCATCTCTTTTTTTGTATGCTATACGTATGCTTAATTACTTCACCCAGGCCAGTGCAAGACCATCATAGTCGGGCAGCATTGTTGTTACGAGGCGCGGATCACTCGCTATCTGTTCGTTGAATCGGCGAACGGCAAGTACTGCCGGCCCCTGCTTGTCCGGATTAAGCGTACGTCCACGCAGGAAACAGTTATCTCCCACAATAACAGCTCCAGGGCGCGCTAACCGAATGGCATAGTCGAGATACACCGGATAGTTCTCTTTGTCTGCATCAATGAAGAAGAAATCAAATGTTCGACCTTCCTGCTCAAGCTGTTCGAGGCTGGCAGCTGCCGGGCCGATTCGATATTCAACTTTATCCCCAAAGCCGCCTTCCTCCAAGTGACCACGTGCCATTGCTGCATACTCCTCTTTCAATTCCAATGAAGTGAGGGTTCCTCCCTCCTCCAATCCGCGCGCTAGACAAATCCCGCTGTAACCACCCAGTACACCAATCTCAAGCACGGCCTCTGCCCGTGATGTCTTGGCGAGAAAAGTGAGCAGACGGCCATAAGCCGGCGCAACCGAAACTTCAGGCATATCGTTTGAACGAATGGCCTCTTTTACCTTTAATAACAGATCATCTTCTTGAAATAATTGATTTACATATTCGTCAGGGGTAAGATTCACCACGTTATCCTCCTTGGACACTTGGACTGCTTTCCTTATGGATGCCAATGTTCTATAATGAATGTTTGTTATCAACACAGGCGGTTTGACTGATGCATTAACCTGCTTGATGAACGCAGAATGCCTACCGCATTTCTCATTGTAAGTTTTTTCACGGAATGCGGCAAGGCCGCGCCGTCACTATACAGCTGGAAGAAGGCACATGCCTCTCCTGCATGAAATGGAGTTGAAATGAAACACATGGCTCAATTGCAATTGATTGCCACTTCAGCAATGGGACTTGAGGCTGTCGTAGCCCGGGAACTGAAACAGCTGGGATATGAGGATGTTACGGTCGAGAATGGCCGAGTGTTTTTTACTGGAGATTACATTGATATTTGCCGCTGTAACCTGTGGCTGAGAAGTTCAGATCGGGTTCTTATCAAAATGGGTGAGTTCCCTGCGACGACATTCGACGAATTATTTGAGGGGACCAAAGCACTTCCTTGGGAAGAATGGATTCCGGCCAACGGTGAATTCCCTGTCGAGGGCCGCTCTCACAAATCCCAGCTGAGCAGCGTGCCTGCCTCTCAGGGAATCGTAAAAAAGGCGATCGTTGAGAAACTGAAGCTTACACATAACACGGAGTGGTTCCCGGAAAACGGGGCCCGATATGTCGTTGAAGTGATTTTGCTGAATGACCGCGCCCTGCTTACGCTGGATACGACCGGACCAGGCCTTCACAAACGGGGTTATCGTAAACTGGTAACCGAGGCTCCGCTGAAAGAAACACTTGCGGCAGCCCTTATTCAGCTCAGCCGCTGGAACGTATCCCGTCCCTTCTATGATCCGTGCTGCGGTTCAGGCACCATGCTGATTGAAGCAGCCATGATCGGTTGGAACATTGCACCGGGACTGCGTCGCTCCTTCAACTCTGAGAACTGGGATGTCATCCCCCATGAACTGTGGGAACAGGCTCGCGAGGAAGCATTCGATGCTGTACGTGACGACGTTCCATTGCAGATTTCGGGTAGCGACATCGATCCGGAAGCGATTGAGGTAGCACAGGCAGCGATCAAAAGTGCCGGCTTCGCCAAGGACATTGAAGTAAGCGTCCTGCCTGCACACCGTGCCAGACCTCAAGGAGAATATGGTGTGATCATTACCAATCCGCCATACGGTGAACGTTTGAGCGAAGAGAAGGAAGTTCAGAAGCTGATTCGTTCCTTAGGACGCAGTTACCTTGAAATGCCAACCTGGTCCTTTTTTGCCATCACTTCAACCAAATCCTTCGAAGATGCTTTCGGCCGCAAAGCAGACAAGCGTCGCAAATTGTTTAATGGACGAATTGAAACCCAGTACTATCAGTATTTGGGACCATTACCTCCACGGAATCAATCACCACAACAATAATCACAACGTTCACAAAAGAGTGCTCCTGCCTCCCATGGCGGGGGCGCTCTTTTTTGCGCCAGTTTTGCAGCTGCTGCCCTGCATGAAGCACTTCTGCTCTGGGCATAGTTGAAATGCCATGAAGCCACGCTATAATGAATGGAGCCCTATTTTACATTCCGTTAACAATATTCGAACAAAACACTGCAACCAGGAGGGAACCTAGATGGTCATCTCACAGCCTACACGCCGCATGACGCCGCGCAGGCTTCTAAATCATCCACTTACGTTATATCTTATTTTCCTTGTGCTTATGCTGCTTAAACTCATGTGGCTTCATCACAACCTGCATGCCTACAACATTACGATGGGGCTCTTGGATAAAGTCATTGCCATTGGTTCTTTGCTGCTTCTGTCCTTTTGGACCTGGTGGCTGCCTCGGCGGGGCATGATTCTGTCCCTTGTCGTGCTTAATCTGCTGCTTACAGCGCTGATCTATGCCGATATGGTTTATTATCGATACTTTCAGGATTTTCTGACGATCCCTGTATTGATGCAGGCCAGACAAGTTGACGCTCTGGGAGACAGCATTGCCACCCTCTTACACGTCAGCGACTTGTGGTTCTTCGCAGACTGGATAGCCATTATTCCGTATGGGGTCATTTTGCTATTCAGCAGACGATATCGCGTTTCACGTGCGACTCCGTATAGTAACAGGTTAGGAAGTTATTCTGATCGCGGCGGCAAAAAAGGCATGCGCAGACTCACTGCCGGCAGCATCGCCCTAGTGTTGGGACTTTGCCTTGCCGTAGGACCTATCTATTTTTACAGCAAAACGTGGGCCAAAGGACTGTTCGATAATAATTGGTGGAACGTATCCATGTACAATGTCACCGGGCTTCTCGCTTTTCACGGATACGATCTGTACAACTATGCCAAGGATCACATCGGTTCTGGCCCAGAGGCTGACCCCGCAGATGTCGAGCAGGCCAAGTCCTTTTTCGCTGACAGACAGAAAAATTCTTCGAGTGATGATGCACTTTTTGGTAAGTATAAGGACAGCAATGTCATCATCGTTCAAGGCGAAGCCTTCATGAATTTTATGATTGGACAGAGCATTGGCGGTCAGGAAATCACGCCTCATTTTAACGAACTGATGAAGGAAAGTCAGTATTACAGTCATTTTTATCATCAAACTGGCCAAGGCAGAACATCGGATGCCGATTTTGGAGCCAATATTTCATTGCATCCACTGCCCGTCGGATCAGCATTCGTTCGGTACGCAGACCATACGTATGACTCTTTACCGTCAATCCTGAAAGATAATGGATACAGCACAAATGTATTTCATGCATACGAGAGTGGATTCTGGAACCGTTACACCATGTATCAGAACATGAACTACGACAAGTTTTACAGTAAAAATGATTTTGAGCAGGATGATCCACTCGGCTGGTCCCTGTCCGATAAGTCGTTTTTCCGACAATCCGTTGAGAAGATGGACAGTGAGGTGACAGAACCTTTTTATTCCTTCCTCATTACACTCAGCAGTCATCATCCATATGCACTCCCGCAGGATAAACAGCAGCTTGATGTGGACGAGTTTGAAGGGACGATGTTTGGCGACTATCTGCAGTCCGTTCATTATGTAGACTCTGCGCTGGGCAGCATGGTAGAAGATCTGAAAAACCGGGGATTATGGGACAATACCATTTTCATGTTTTATGGGGATCACGATAATTCCATTAAGGAGCAGGCTCAATATGAGCAATTTCTTGGAAGATCTCTAAATGAACTCGATCTGGAGCAAATCATGAATGAGGTGCCCCTACTGGTGCATCTGCCAGACGGAGCCGAAGCTGGGACTTTGGATCAACCTGCAGGACAACTGGATATTACTCCATCCGTACTTCATTTGCTGGGTATAACAGATGAGTCCTACTATCATATGGGGAACGACATCTATGACGGATCTCCCCGAACAGTAGTTTTGCGCAGCGGTGCATTCACCGACGGTTCCGTATTTTATATTCCCTCGGACGATTACATCTATGAGAATGGGTCATGTTATGATCTGTCCACCCATTCCAAGACAGACATTAACGCCTGCAATTCCGGGCATGACGAAGCCTCAAAGAGACTGCATGTTTCCGACACGGTCATTACGTATGACCTCATTCCGCGCTTCCGCGAAGAGAACAATGGAGAACCTGCATCCTAGATGATACCGCTGCTAATGTCTAACCTAAGTAACGGAATGAAAAGGAGAAGATATGTACAATGACAACTCAACCAGATCATCTGCCGATTGAACAAAAGTTATACGATGCAGCTGCGAACTTTGTGAAACATCGCTACCCTCAAGGCTGGGGTGGCGCAGCGGCTGTTTATACCGAGGCCGGTTCGCTGTTAATCAGCGTTGCTCCAGAAGTGATTAATGATGCTACGCATCTATGCATGGAAACGGGAGCTTATCTGGAAGCACACAAATTAAACGAGCGGGTCACCCATTCGATCTGCGTGGCACGTGATGACGAAAATTCGGAATTCAAGGTTCTCGCCCCTTGCGGAGTGTGTCAGGAAAGATTGTTTTTCTGGGGTGAAGATGTCAAAGCCGCCGTATATGATCCGGAAGGAAAATTAATCTATAAGAGACTGGACGAGATCCAGCCTTACCACTGGTCCAAGGCTTATCGGGGCAAATAAGATGAGTATTTACGTGTTAAACATGTAAGCATCCAGATAACTTTGAAGCCATGATCCCGTTATTCATTTACCCTCAAAGTGCTACACAAGCAGCCTGCTGCATGTGTAGCACTTCTATGTTCAGGCATGCCGAAGCCCTGCTTGCGTTAATTCGAAAGTCGCTTTATAATTGTAACCAAACTAGTTTCATTTATATTGATGGGGGTTTTTACAAGATGAATATTACTTTATGTGTCCTTTCTGTTATATTGGCAAACGCCGTTTGGAAAATGTACTCGCCCAGTTCCCACATCGTAATGAAGTGAAGCTGCAATTCAAAAGTTTCGAACTTGATTCAAATGCTGAATTGAACAGCGGCAAAACCAACGCGGAATACCTGGCCGCAAAATACAATATGAGTGTAGAACAGGCTCGGGGCATGAATGCTCAGATGAATGCCAATGCTCGCACGGCCGGACTGGAATACAACATCGATGCGATGATCCCTACCAACTCCTTCTCAGCTCACCGTCTGACCCATTGGGCAGATACACAAGGCAAGATGCTTGAATTAAGCGAGCGATTGTTCCAGGCTATTTTCATTGAAGGCAAACACGCTGGTGACACCAATGTACTGATTCAACTGGCTGAGGAAGTGGGTCTGGACCCGAATGCAGCCACCGAGGTATTGGCCAGCAATCAATTCGCCGATCAGGTTCGTGCCGACCAGGCTGAAGGCGAGCAATTAGGCATTCGCGGCGTACCCTTCTTTGTATTCGATCGTAAATTTGCCGTATCTGGCGCGCAGCCGGATGACGTGTTCCGGGATGCCATTCAGAAAGCATGGGACGATCGCTCCCCATTCACGATGGTTGAGTCCAGCGCACCTAATGCGGACGCAGGCGGTGTATGCACGGACGATGGATGCGAAGTGCCGCAATCCGATAATCAATCCAAATAACATAAAAGCAGCAGGAGCAAGGGTATCCCCTGAACCTGCTGCTTTTTTCAACTTATACCTCAACTCATCAAATTTTCGTACAAGTATGAAGACCTTGCCCGACCTGCCTAATGCAGAACCGGACCCTATTTATACACTCTACTAGAGCAGCAGCCCTATACACATAATCAGGCCGCAGAGCACAGATGATTGCTGGGAAGCTCCCATAAGCGGCAGATACGTCTCAGACGGATTAACTTTACCCAGTGATTTATAAACCTTGTACATTGGAATAACGGAAAGAATCGCGACAAGACCATAAACGGGCAGAGCATGGAACACCACACTTACGATCAAAAGGATGTAAGCAAGGATCGTCATCAGCTTGGATAGACGAAGCGCCCGCTCTTCCCCCCACATGACAACCAGCGTCTTCTTGCCGATTTCACGGTCCGCACGCCAGTGCAGAAAATGATGGTTAAATAGCAGCATGGTGGTCAGCATGCCGACCGGTAAGGACAGCAGCAGCGGCGCAAGCGCAAACTCTCCTGTCTGTACATAGTAGGCACCCAGAACCGGCAGAATACCAAAGGAAATAAATATCCCGATTTCACTATAGCCTTTCCCCCGGTACCCGAATTTAATTGGCGGTGCAACATAGAAATAAGCGATCAAAGCACCGATCAGCGCAATAGCCAGTATCGGCCAACCGCTGACAATTGTAAGAATGAGACCGCAAGCCCCAGCCAGCACTAGGAATCCCCAGGTAATTGCCGCAAATCTCTTCTCGGTCATGGTTCCTGAAGTCAGAAACCCGGAGTGCGTCGAAATCGCATCTTCTGTCTCCGTTGCTTGGGTATCGGTTCCGTTGCGATAATCCCATAAATCGTTTACCATATTGGAAAAAATATGAGCTGACACCGCGCCCACTAGCGTCAGCAAAAACAAAAGAAAATGAAATTCCTTCTGCATAGCGTAGGCTGCAATGGTACCTAGTATTACTGGAACAACCATTACCGTTACCGAATACAGTCGGGTCATATTTTTAAATAAAGCCCACTTACTCATGATGTATTTTAAGCCTCCTATGATGTAAAATACTTAAAACTTTGTGACAACGTTCACATAACATTAGATTATACACCATATTGACTCTGTTGTGATAGGAAATTTTTGTTCGTTATTTTGACTGAATCTCTAAGGTTGCCTGCGTTAAAAGTTGTTCTTTATCAAAAGCCTCCCTTAAGGCAGCTTAACCTCTGTTCTGCGGGATTGCAGCCAGCTGACCAACAACCCTCTGCAATGAATAACGACAGCAATTATGAAAGGGAGAAAAGGCCCTCTCCTTCTGGAAGAGGACCTTTCAGTTTATGGCATAAATTGGTCTATCTGTCTACGATGTATTGGCCTTTGAAAGGCGATCGGAAGAACGATCCGTATCCGGAACCATCGCAAACAGAAAGTTGAATACCTATATTGGGATGGAGCTGCATCAGTCCCAAAAAAGCTGATCCGGATGCGGCCCGGTTCTCTTATCAGAATCCAAGGCATCAATCGATCTAAGTTCATCCGGCGTTAATTCGAAATCAAAAATGTCTGCATTCTCACGAATACGCTCGGGTGTAACTGACTTCGGAATGGTTACAATCTGGTTTTGAATATCCCAGCGCAAAATAATCTGAGCGGGTGTCTTCCCATATTTTTGAGCAAGGCCCTTCAGCGTGGATTCATTGTTCAGCTTTCCTCGCATGATCGGACTCCAGGCTTCCAACTGAATTCCCTGCTCTCCACAGAAATCCTGCAGTTCCTGCTGAATCAGCCCCGGGTGCAGTTCCACCTGATTGACCGCAGGTACCGTTCCAAATTCATTTATAATCTCGCGCAAATGGTGTATTTCGAAATTGCTAACACCAATCGCCCGTACGCTTCCTTCGCTATATAGACGTTCGAACGCTCTCCACGTCTCCTTGTACTGGTCTCTGCCTGGCCAGTGAATTAAGTATAGATCTATGACATTCAGTCCGAGCGCCTTCTGACTGGCTTCAAATGCTCTGAGCGTCGAATCAAATCCCTGATCCTCATTCCAGAGTTTGGTTGTCACAAACAGCTCATTCCGGGCGATTCCGCTGCTCGCAATGGCTTGTCCCACTTCTTCTTCATTCCCGTAGACGGACGCGGTATCGATGCTGCGATATCCAACTTCCAATGCCGTCTCCACTGCTTGCTGAACTTCTTTACCCTTTGCTCTGTATGTTCCAAACCCTAGCCAAGGCATCGTTACCCCATTATTCAGAATCGTGCAATCTGTAATATGTTTGGTCATCCTGTACCTCCCGTATGGAATTTGGCCTGCTCAAGGGTTATTAACCTTCTGACAGAAATTTAAGCGTTTCCTTATTTACTGCCCAGGGCGGCTCATTCCTCGGAGACATTCAAAAAAGGGACATGAAAAACCCGCAAAGCTCTATAGCCCGCGGGTTCCGGTGTGACAGGAACAGTTATTGATTCCCTTGCCCATTCTGACTCTGGATGGAGTTCAATCTTCTCTTCTCCTCAGCAAACATTTCTTCTGCCAGCTCAACGCCCTGACCTCCCAGCGAACGTTCGGCTTGAAGCATGGCCTGCTCCGTATGCGCCAAACGACGTTCAGCCTGCTCAATGGTCTGTTCGGTTGGATGTGACATGGCCTGAGAAACGGCAAAATGTAGTTTGTTCACTGCATTCTGCGCCTGAGATACGTTCGTATCGGCTTGCAAACTGGAATCATAACGCTTCGGCATGAGTATTCCTCCTTGGGATCATGTTCCTGTTACCCCTTTAGGATGGTTGATGAGGTCCTGCCTTATTCTTCTTTTGCAGAACAATTATGAACGGCCTGCCGTGACTCCTTTTTGAATCATCATGACCCTAGGTTTGTAACCTTCCCCTTACTCACTGCGTTTATCTCATAAATACCTTTTGCCAGAAGGAAGTGGTCATTTGAAAAGCCTGCGGATTTCTCTCATCATATTGACTTTGTTATTGATAACCAGCGGCTGTACGTCTTCGACGTATGAAATAACCGGTTATACAAGCTCCTCTATGAATTCGGATATTCCAGTTCCTTCGAATGCCAAACCGTTAAAAGTTACGACAAATTCGGCAAACACCAATATCCACATGGGATTGGCATATGAATTGGAACATATTGGAGGTGAACAAGGTCTCTATCCCCCAACGGATTACTTTCAAAAGTTACACGATGAAGGATGGATTGAGTTGGAGGAGAAGCGCTTGGGGAGTGTGCATTTTTTCAAGAAAGACGACACGGTAATCGCCATCGAAATTCATGAGGACACCTTTGATATCTATGAGATGAAAAAGGATGCTTCCATATAACCCACCCTATTGGTTCATGGAACAGCGCAATTCTTCTACCCTAGTTACCACTGCATATGAAAAAAAGAGAGGCATCAGCCTCTCCCTTTTATTTCGCGGGCGATTTAAGTCCTCTCCGATCACAAAAACATTACTTCACGAATTTTGCGACTTTCGCCAGCACTTCTTCTTCAGTTGGCGCACTAATGTACCGACCGTTAATAAATACAAAAGCACGCTTCGCACACGGACCGCAGTACGATTTGCATCCAATCTTGATCTCCGTTTCCGGAGCCATTTTCTCCAGCTTGGGTACAATCGACTTCAGCCTGATATGATTACACTTTTCGCATACGCGGATATCGTTAGCCATGAGTTCCCCTTCTTCGCGGCCTTAGTGGTCGCCGTGGTTCCCTTTGGAAGGATTCGTGATAACAAACCCCTCTTGAGGAAGGTACAGGTAGTCAATTTTAACGCCATCCAGCAGCGGCTGATCGTTCTCAAGAATTACATCGATCTCTTTATCCGTGGATACCACAGTATCATTATCTTTAGGCGTGTCCAGATCCAGTCCGTAGTGAGCGTGATCACCGTGTGCATGCGTGATGACAACACGAAGTTTTTTCCCTTCGTTCTCAGGCTTGTCCAGTTCCAGTTTCAATACTTTTGCCGCATTGCGAGTAATTTTGCAGTTCATTTCAACTTCATCTCCTATATTGTAATTGCTGGTTCCAACAATTTCAGCATTTCTAAACTCCAGCATCTATTGTAAAGAAAGTTACTCCGCTTCGCAATAACATTGATGCAAATCGGTGTAAAACGATCCGTTTTATCTCAAATCTCGACTAGGTACGAGACGGAAGTACCGGATATTTGCGCTCGGCACGACTAACAAACCAGTTCATGAGCAGCAAAGTAACACCGATATCATCGATAGGCATAAACGGCAGCACGTCGGGCAACACCCAATACAGTAGAACCGGGATGATGAACAACAATTTCTCATGCAAAGGGATCTGCGGAGCCCGCAATAGGCGGGGCAGTCTCTTGAACACCTCGGCCCATCGTTTGAACGACAGCAGTCTTCTCCACTTCATGTGAACCCCTCCAATATTCTTCATGCGCCAGAAAAGGCACATAATCGTATTCCACTTATTACCCGTTCAAGAGCAATATGATATCCAATAAAAAAAGATGGGACGCCGTTACAGCGCCCGTTTCTTTTATACGAAGATGACCAGCTGAACGTTTCATCACGTGGACTCTGACCCTGCATCCCCATCCGACAGCAACTCAGCCAGCAGCATGCCCACCTCGACACAGATATCATCAAACTGTTCAACTGGTAATGGGTTAACCCCAAGCCCAACCTCAACCGTGAACCCAGGCTTCCGAAACTGCTGAATAAACCAGTCTTTGTATCCTGCATCACTTCCGCCAAGCTTAACTGCCTTGTAACCTGAGGCTCGGGCCAGCCTGCGCGATAAGGGTGCACTCTCTTTTGGCTCCAAATCGCGGTAGTTCCAGTAGATCTCCTGCCCCTGACTGTGCAGGGAAACGACAGCAGCGAAGCTGTGTTGTTCCGTCCACTGCGCAAGTGCCCGTGCTTCCGGTTCAGATAAAGGGGCTGTTCCCGCGTAATCCCGGGGACCAGGTGACACAATTCCTCTTCGCGCTGCCTCTTCCTCCCAGTGAGCCGGAAATTGATCGTTAAGATCCACTCCTCTAATATTGGCCTTCCAATGGGTAAAGTGTTTCCGTCCAGCATTCCAGGCCAGCAGCTGCTTGGCGTGGGGATGTTCATTCACGACGCCTTCCTGAACGAGTTCAACCCCATCGGGATTCACCATCGGCACAATCCACAACGTCGTTTCCCGCATCCATCGTTCCGTTTGAAACTGGTGCCATGGGGCGCGGGCACTGTACGCTCTTGCATAGTCTTCAATAAAACGCATGACCACCGCTGTTGTAAGCCATTCATTGGCGTGCACGGAAGCATTGACGTGAATATGTCGCGTTCCCTGGCCAATTTTCAAGTAGGGTAAAGACTTCCCCATTACACTTGTACCGATTGAACCTGTGGTGATAAACGGGTATTGCTTCACAAGCTTAACTATATCCCGGTTCATTTCACGATACCCGTACTCGCCCTGCAGCCTGACAATAGTTTTGCCATTTGAATCCGGAATATGAATACAACGCCCGCACCAATCCGTAACGTTCGCAAACTCGGGATTAGCCTCACGCAGCTCCTCTTCATTCAAATCAAAACGTTCCGCTATCAAACCCACGCTCTCCCCAGGCTGAACTGCATATCTTCGACCGGTTCCCGGTAGTATACGCAGCATCTGTCCAGCAAGCAAATAGGGTTGTGCTGCTGCTTCCGGGTTCAGGGCAGCCAGCAATTCTCTTGTCATATGATGCGCTGAGGCTACGCGGGATAAGGTGTCCCCTGACTGAACAATAATCCACTGAAGTTCCATGGTGTCTCCTTTCCCGGCAGGAGAACGCAATTCTCCTTGTCCTGTGCTCATAATGGTTTCTACCCTAATATGTATGCGAACCCGGTTGTCCGTCATGTGACATGAATCACGCAAGCCGTCTCGATCACTATTCATATAAAAATAAAAATACCGGAGCTCGAAAGGCTCCGGTTGGCTTATGAGTGCTGTGGGTTAAGCGTCAACATTAACTCATGTATGAATGAATAGTGCTAAGCTACGTCAATCGGGTAACCTGCCATACGACAGGCGTTTTCGAGATTTGCTCCCCCAGCCACTGGCGGGTAATATTCTGGAACATGCGCGGGTCTCCCGTACAGAAAAACTGATGCACCGGTGTCTCATTCCCACTTGCCAGCTTTCGTTTATCATACAAAATCGTACTGATTTCCCTCGCCGTCTCATCTGCCGAACTAATCAATTTCACTTCCTGTCCCATGACTTCCTGGATCGTTTCCATGAGAAATGGATAGTGGGTGCAACCCAAAATGAGACAATCAATTGGCTGTTGTTTGATCTGGCCCAATGACTGCTCCACCGTAAGCGTTGTTTGTTCGGAACGAAATTCACCTTGCTCCACCAGAGGCACCAATGCAGGACAAGCCTGACTAACGACATCAATATAAGGGGACAACTGCTTAAGTGCCGAAGTATATGCACCACTTCCTATCGTTCCCACTGTACCAATGACGCCAATGCGCCCTGTGCGGGTAGCCGTAATGGCAGCACGCGCCCCGGGGTGGATAACCCCTATAACTGGCACGTTTACCTTCGCCCGAATATAATCAAGCGCTGCTGCCGTAGCGGTATTACAGGCGATTACGATAACCTTCGGATCGAATTGGATCAAGAAATCAACGATTTGTTCCGTAAATTGTTTCACTTGTTCGGACGAACGGGGTCCGTACGGTGTCCGGGCAGTATCTCCAAAATAAATGATCTTTTCCCGCGGGAGCTGACGCATCACTTCCTTGGCGACGGTCAACCCCCCTACACCGGAGTCTAATATAGCGATTGCTTGCTGCACGAACACACCGCTTCCTTCTTCATTAAATTGGTTCTGATAACGATTCGGTTCCAGAGCTTTCATCCTACCGTATGATTTTTCCGGCAAAAAGGTACCTACATCTTACCCGATTTCATCTCAGGGTTCAAATAAATGGCCGTATGCTGTGCTTCTTGATCATTGACGCACACAACAAAGCAGGCTTTCCTCATTCTCCGAGGAAAGCCTGCTTATACCTGCCGTTGCTTCAGATATTGTCCTTCGAATCATCCACAGGCAGCTTCGCTACCACGTCAATGCCAGACTCCGTCCCATTGTTATCTATGGAAGTGTCTGCAGCCGAATCAGAATCGGCAATGACGGCAGACACACGCAATTCTTTCCCTTCTGCGCAATTCCGCCAGGACTGGATATCCTGAATCACAACGTCAGCCGTTTCTTTAACTTTGGATACGATCTGTGAGCTTTGCTCGCCGACCTTGACGGCCAGTTCCTGCCCTTTTTCAGTTACCTGACGTGCACCCTCCGAAATGTCCTGACGCAGCTCACGACCGGATTTTGGCGCGAGCAGCAGAGCTGTCACAGAACCTACTACCGAACCGATCAATGCTCCCCACAACAAACCCTTGTTTGAATCCTTCACGTCGCATCTCTCCCTTTACCTTTAATGAAGTACCGAATAACAAGCAACTACATCCAGATGCTCATTGATCCGGGCGAATGCCTACTCTGTTGATGCAGTATAAGCAGCAAGGGCTTGACCTGACACTCCAGACGGCAAAAACTTTTTTAAGCCCATTATTGCTTATCCCGATTGTCAGTATCAAATATGCCGAGATGAATCAAGCGGCTGAGCTGCATGTGCATCTCCGGGATTGAGGTCAATGACATAACGACCTGGCGCAATTAGCGCAGCCTGATGTTCACAGCGCCAGCGTCTTCCTCCAGAAGATCCCAGCGTCTGCCCGTCCTGCAGAACATCCCCCTGATCGAATATGTAATAGGCTGCTCCAAGTAAGGTCTGGGCAACCGTATCCGGATCCAATCCTGTAAAATGGCACTGCACATCAGGAACACCAAGTGCAGACAATCCAACCGTATCCATAACCAGTTCACGCTGTTCTTCAGTCCCGCCTGCCTGATACATACGAACATTCATCGCTGCGTAGAGATGTTCTTCCCGCTTCTGTGATTGAATGTAAGCTTCCGGCTCCACCAGTTTGTCACTGCCGTACCAGTACATCCCCTCGCAAGGCAGAACCTCCATTACAGCCTGGAGCATATTTTGGAATAATTCCAGACGCTGTTTGCGCGGCATGGCTGCAGAGAACATGTCATGTAGCCGGATGGAGTATCTTGCTGACTTCACTGCCTGTCCCGCTTCAGGCCAGTGCCATGCCTGCTGCACTGCGCCTCCGAAACGCGAACGATCCTTGATCCCGTGAACAGGGAGCATACAGGTCTGTGCAGGTATAGCCCCTTCCTCAAATGAAACCTGATGATCCAGATGGTAGAAAACAAGCATCTCTTGCTTATACGCTGAAGCATTGCCTTCCTCCGAATGCGTCCCTGCTTCATCCATTTTTTTCTGCGAGGGCTGTTGTTCGTTGATTTGCTTCACAGCCAGACGGACTTTTCCGGTATACCGGCTCAGCGCATCCTGTAACTGTACCCGATTTACCACAGGTTCCTCTCGGAATAAGAGCTCCACCATGTATACGGGATGGAACCCGGAAGGAACTTCATTTGAATCCTTTTTATCTAGTTCATCTTGTCTTTCGTTTGTCATGCTGCTTCCCCTCATTCCTTACTCTGTCCCTCGATCTGATTATGCTGGAACGGACCAAGTTCTTTCTCCACATAAACACTGACCTGCTCAGCAAACTGTTCCAGGATGTCCGGCACCTCTGTGCTCAGCGGATGCAATTCTGCACGCTTCCAGCTGAAGTAGTCCTGTACCAATGGCTTGCGCAGCGAGACTAGACGCCGGAGCACCTCATAAGTCGAAGCGTCAAAAACATTCTCTTCGTGATTAATCTGGATAATATCATCATAGCTGCTTGCGTCCCGCATAATGAAACCGTCGATCAGATAGCTGCCCACATCTGTTACAATCTCAATAGCCAGGTGTAGACAACGCTCCTGGACCAAACCCAGCATAAGACTGCCATCCCAGGCTTGTGATGCTCGGCGAAGCCCTTCGGCAACCTCCGGCACGGCAGCAAGCCTGCGGGCAATCTGTTCTCTGTTTACGTGATACAATGCGTTCACTTCCCGTTCGCTGAATTATCGGTTCCGTTTTCCTCTTCGCTTAAGCCAGAAAAGCATCACCGGACAAGCGATCAAAAATACGATAAAAATATATAAAAATTCCATAACGTCTCTTAAATCGCTCATGCCCAGTCTCCTTTAACAACTGCAGAATGAAATGATTGAATTAGATTTAGATTTCATAGTCCACTGCGATCGACTGTTCTCTGACTTCGTTCATATACTTGATTACTTCCTGATGAAGCGGGTGAACCTGGTAGGCCTGAAGATCTTCCAGTGAAGCAAATTCGGCTGTAAGTGAAATGTCGAAGGATCTGTCGGAGCGAAGTACGTCCACACCTACTTCCAATGAGACCAGGACATCAATTTTGCCTTGCAAATTGCGAAGAACGTTCGCAGCTGCCTCAATGGTTTCCGGAGAACGATCTTTCATTTTAAAAAGAACAATATGTTTAATCATCGAACAAGCACCCCGTTTGCGTATATTAGTGGAAATGAATGAATTTTCGTGTAACCAAAATATATCATAACGTTACCTATTGCGAAAGGATACATGGAAACGTTCTCTAAATGACAAAGGATGTTACTACGAGCTTTTCTTTTCCGGTTTGTCTTGATCCAGTGAAGGGCCTACCTCCTCTGAAGGGCTTTTCGGATCAGCTTTGGGTGCTTGAACTTGCGGTACAGACCACTCCCGGTCAGACAATTCCTCCTCCTTTTTCAGAACAGCAATGGCCTGTCTGAGCTTATTGGGTAGTGGAAGTCCGATTCTCGCATAGTTTTCCGTAATGGAAATCAACTCGTTAACGAGGTAAAAATAGATGGCTCCTCCTTTGATGATATCTGTCCCCATCAGCAGATCAATACGGTGAGCAAGAAGGATAACGGTCAGCATCAGCCCCTTTCGGGCAAGTCCCCAGAACCCAATGTTGCTATTCAAACCTGTACCCGACCTTACAGCTGCAGCGATACCTGTCACATAATCCACAGCCATGGCAATCACGAGCAGACTCAGCAATTCATCCCACACCCCAAAAGCAAAACTTACAAATGCTCCAGAAATAGCAGCAAAGGTATTTATGGCTGGACTCACGTTTTTCACCCCTCCCTCTGAATTGATCACTATACAAGATATGTAAGAGTCATAGATTTTGACAGACCAATTGCCTGGTTTAACCCACGGATATCACTTTCGGATTTGTGCATCTTTTCGCTGGAAGATCACAATGGCCGCCCGATAATATTGGTGAATTTTAGGTAAAAATCCGCATAAGATCAACAAAAAACAGAGAAAAGTAAAATAGTCCTATGAATGATTCATAAGACCTAATTTATTGATGTCAGAGTTCTTTTTGATCCCTGAAATTTAGTGAAACATTGTAATCTAGGAATATACTAGGAAGTGAATTGCGCATACCCTAGTCCATAATTCCTCCTTCCTTGCTCACGTCAGTTTAAGCTTAAATCAAACCAGTGCACACGGCACTTGAAAGTACCCCGGTTCTTATTGTAGTATTTGGTTAAAAAAATCGGAGGAAATATGCCTAATCAACCAGAACAACATTCCATCCAGGCGTGGTCTCTGATCAACCGTAAATACTTGGGAAAAGGCGTCCGTGTTAAACGATTCCGAAAACCGACACGCTGTCAAATCCGTAACCGAGTTCTTCTAGCCGTGCTGATGGCCAATGATATCAAGTTGTCCCAGTTAGCCGAAGATCTATCCATCTCATCACGCAGCGTGAGCGCGTGGGTGTATGAGGGGCGGATACCCGGCAGTACCAATTTGGACAAGGCGTGCCAACTGCTAGGCTACCCGCGTCACATCCTCTTCAATGAAGAAGTGGTGCGCAAAAGCCCGGTCATTTGTCAGCCCGAGCCTTCCCGTTTCATGAAGCGTACGGTGACCCGCTCTCCGGTTAGCAACCGTATTCTGACAGGCTTGTGTATGGTCCATGATTTGTCGGTGACAGATGTCAGCCACTGGATCGGGGTTCATCCCGGCACCTTCCGCAAATGGCTGCATCAGGGAACGCTGCCTTCTGCTGCGTTTCAGGAACAAGCGGAACAATTTTTCCGCATCCCGAAAACCATCTTGTTCGCAGATGTCATCCTGAAAGACCAACGCACCAACTAAATGAGCGAACAGACAAAAGGCTCTGTTCTTCCCATCCGGGAAGGCAGAGCCTTTTTAATTGGACGTGATCTATTGAACTGTTATTCGGCCATCCTTCTACTTCCTCCAACGGTATCGTTGATGAGTAAAAAGTTCACTCAAGAAAACCTGTTCCGACTAATGCCTCAAAAATATTATAGTTGTACGTACAAAATATAGCAGCAAAAGTAATCATCTCTTTACCTCAGGGTACAGCTCGATTCATTTTATCCAACGTTAAGGATCTCATTGATATATTTTAGTCCTGTATACCTTTCTCTAAGTGTATGAGCTGTTGCAAAAGCATGCTCTACCATTTCGGGCGTTACCCCAAGCTGTTCTGTTGTCGTCGGACCCCCCACCTGCTCGAGCCATGCCACAAGTTGTGACGCATCTGGCAAAGTGCTGTACACCTCAAACACAGGTTCTTTGGACAAATGTGCGAGTTCCTTGTACCGTTCCACAAGGAGCGCACAGGCTACACCCACCTTGGCTCCATGCAGAACAGGTTTGCGGCCCGCTACCATCAAATCCATCTCCCACCGATGCGAAATGTGGTGCTCACCACCGGATGCCGGACGGGAATGATCGATGATCAACATAGAGGCCCCCGAAATAATTAGTGCATCCATTAATGCCGTTACCCCGTCGGATCTCCCTTCCGCAATGGCGTGAACATTATCGATACAGGCAGTCAGCGCCTCTTCTGTCATTCGGTAAGCAACCGGACAGAACGGCTCCCCACCCAGTTCTCGGGAGACAATCCAGTCTGCCAGAGATGTGTACTTGCCTAACATATCCCCAAATCCAGCTGCCGTCATTGCTTGGGGAGCTTGCTCGATCACGCTGATGTCCGCAAAAATGGCTTCAGGAGGAACAGCCTGAAAAGTCTGTTTGATGCCGCTTACAATGAGCGGCGCCCCTGCAGAAGTGAATCCATCAACCGATGCCGCTGTTGGAACAGACAGAAACGGTTTGTTCATTTTGGCACACACAAATCTTACCAGATCATGTATTGTTCCTGATCCCACTGCGATGATGGCCTGACTCATTTGTTTTACACCAAGCAGTACCTGCACAATCCCAGCCTCATCGGCAATAATGTCTCCCGCACTGTTCTCCGGCATCCGGAATTCATCTGCAGCAAGACCTGCATCCCGTAACCTTTTCACCACTTCATATCCTGCTGCGGGTCCTGTCTGATCATCGTAAACCACCGTAACTTCGTGATACCCCTGGTCAGACAAGTATTCTGGCAACCGCCTGATCGCACCCTGTTCCAGAAACACTTGCATTTGTACCAATCGATGATCATGTCCACAGGTACACTGCTGGGCTTCCAGATTCCAAGCCGCAATTCGCTCGTTCATATTCATTTGATCGTAACCTCCCGTTTTTAGGTTCATGCATATTTGCACTGGAAAAGCCACACAATGAGTACAGGGAAAATTTCAATGATTTTCCTGATCACACTTTACTTCTTGTACCCCTATTTTGCAAATGTTTTAACAAACTCTCTGAAGCAGGTGATCCAATGCAGCTTGGCAAAGACACGGGTATTTCTCTCGGTTTTCTTGCAGGAACGACCTTGGGTAGCGGAATTGCTTTTTTGTTCCAATTTCGAGCATATGAAGTGATCGGAAGTGTTGCGTTTTTCGGTATAATTGGTGCATTGGCCGGACTATGGACTGCGGTAGTTTTACATCACCGCCAGCAATCTGATCCAAAAACGTAATTTCGCAAATAAGAGCCTCGAGCTCTTTTTTTCGTTATAAAATAGTAAGAACAATAAAAAAAGGTTCGAGAGTTTGCCAAAGCAAATCTCCGAACCTTTTTCTCTTCGATGCGGTCGAGAGGACTCGAACCTCCACGGGGGGTTAGCCCACACGGACCTGAACCGTGCGCGTCTGCCAATTCCGCCACGACCGCATAATATGTATCTTCTCATCGTTGATGAAAAGCATTCCGGCTAAGCAATCTCTCGTTTCACCGTAATTAAGAGTATACATGCTCTGGAAGAAGAATGCAATAACTTTTTATTATTCATTTTTATAGGACATATGTCCTTTTTTCAAAAACAAAAACCTCCTATCGTTAGCTCTAAGCAACTGTCCTTCAAGGACAGGCAACCCTATGGATAGAGAGGAATATGAGCAAACCTATGACCATGACACCCGAAGTCATTGAAGAAGGAAAACGAAATATTCACTGGACAGAAATGCATATGCCCCTGCTCGCCGAATTAAAAGCCCGTTTTTCCGAAGAAAAGCCTTTTGCGGGGCTTACCATTGGAATCTGTATTCATGTAGAGCCCAAGACGGCCGTACTATGCAGAACCCTTCAAGCTGGCGGAGCCCATGTTGTATTAACAGGAAGCCCGGGCACAACAAAGGACAGCGTCGCTGCTGCACTCATAGCAGAAGGCATTACCGTATATGGGCAGCGTTCCGATGGACGCACTCAGCATATGCACAATATTCATCGTGTGCTTCAACACCAACCACACCTTTTAATGGATAATGGAGCTGATCTGGCTCGCACCCTCCTTCAGCACTATGACTATACCTCACTCATTGGGGGAACAGAAGAAACCACAACAGGGGCCAATCTGCTGCGTGAGTAAACGGGGCAGTCCATCTCATTCCCAATTATTGTAATTAACGACAGTCCCCTCAAACGGATCATGGAGAATGAACACGGCGTGGGACAGACCATTATCGAAGGGTTCATGCGCACCACGAATCTGATTTTGCCTACAAGACGCTTCGTCATCGTAGGATATGGTACGTGTGGACGCGGAATTGCCAGATATCTGCGCAATTTAGGCAGCCAAGTCATTGTGGTCGAAAATGATCCCATGGCAGGACTTGAAGCTGCTCTGGATGGTTTCCGCGTAGCAAAGCTGGAAGAAACGTTTACTTTTGCCCAGGTCTACATCACGGTGACAGGTCGCCCCAACGCCATATCAATGGCACATATCAGCCAGATGAACGATGGTACGATTCTTGCCAACGCTGGACATTTCTCATGGGAAATGGATCTGGACCGTCTTCGGCAGGAAGCCGAACATATAGAACGTCTAACAGCAGATATCGAGCAGTTCACCCTCACGAATGGCCGTAGGCTCATGCTGCTTACCGAAGGTGAGATGCTTAATCTCGCGGGAGGAAGCGGAAATCCTGCAGAGACGATGGATCTTGGCTTATCCCTTCAGGCTGCTTCCCTGCTCTACCTCGTCCAACATCGCCAGCATCTGGTGAATGGACCACAGCCTGTCCCTCATATCGTCAATACGGAGATTGCAAGCAAGATGCTGTACCATTTGAGCGAGAAACCTGTGTAATTCCCTGGAAATGATACTACAAACCATGAAGGAGAAATGCTTATGACACAAACAAAAATTTGTTTTATCGGTGCTGGATTCCATGCAACCACCAATATTTATCCTTCCGCTATTGAAGCGGGAGCTACCATTCAAGCCATATCCACTCGCAGTATCGAGCGTTCTCAGGCCGCTCTGCTGCGATACGGCAGCACGGGAACAGCCTATGATGATGTGAGCCAAATGCTGCAAAACGAAGATTGTGACGGTGTTATTGTGGTAGCACAACCTCAGGATCAAACGTCTCTTGCCCTCGAATGCATCAAGGCTGGCAAAAATGTCTATGTGGATAAACCACTGGGTTGGACCGCCACAGAAGCTGCTGAAATCGCCAATGCAGCCGAGAAGGCTGGCGTGGTATTAATGGTGGGATTCATGAAGCGTTATGCGCCTATTTATCTGAAACTGAAAGAACAAATTGATGATGGTTCCATGGGCAGAGCACGTTCATTTCAAATGAGGTTTGCCGTGGACAGCACACCCTTCTGCAAGGATGAGGAACAGTTTATGAAACTGGCAGCCATCCACATGGTAGATCTGATGCGTTTTCTTTTCGGAGAAGTACAGCAAGTGACGGGTACCACGATCAAGGACGGAGAACATATCAACCAGAGCATTTCCCTGAAATTCAATAACGGTGTAGTGGGCAGCGCCTACTTTGCAGGCATGAGTGCTTGGTCACGCGAGAGCGAAAGCCTGCTGGTCACATTCGATCACGGTTTTGTATCAGCAGATGAGATTAATACACTTACTATTCACCACTCCCGCACTTCGGACAGCCTCCCTTGGAAGTCTCTTGAAGAGCAGGATACGGTCTTCACACCTTCCGGCTCTCCCATGTCTGGCGCCTACCGTGATCTCTATCTGCGTGGATTTGTAGGCGAGATGGCACACTTCATGGCATGTTGTCACAACAAGGCACTTCCGCATTCGAGTGGCAAGGATAACATTGGAACGATGGCCCTGTGCGACACCATATTGGCTGCGCTGGTCTGACGTATAACCGTTACAGAAAGCGATCGGATTCACACATCAAGAGAAGGGGAAGATTTTATGCTGGACACAGGATTGCTAGTTATTCGGCTTGTCATTGGGTCCCTTATGATGGGTCATGCATGCAAAAAGCTGTTTGGCATGTTTGGCGGTGAAGGCATCTCAGGCACAGCTTCATTTTTTGAAGCAATCGGGCTCAAGCCTGCGAGAGCCCTAGCTGTGTGCGCTGGACTTGCCGAGCTGATTGGCGGATTGTTGTTCGTCGCAGGATTGTGGACCGCAGTTGGGTCGATACTGCTGTTTATACCCATGGCTGTTGCGATCGTGAAAGTACACGCAGGCAAGGGACTATGGAACCTCAATGGAGGATATGAATACAATCTCGTCATCCTTGGCTCTTTGGTCGGGGTGGGACTGGCTGGTGCCGGGGCCTACTCACTTGACGCCTTGATGTAAATTTTTAAACCTGACTTGTTTGTTTATTATTCATCCTCACAAGCCCGTTGTTTCGCATGGCGAAACCGGGCTTTTTGTTGTTTTTCCTTACTCAACTCATTCGGTACCAGGGTTTATAATCCGAATCAGACATGATATGCTTTGAAGAGATTATACACGCATTTTGGGTACGTAGTACTTAAATTGATTCTATACACAATCGCTTACGGAGGGCAGATATATGAAAAAAATTTCAACAGAAGCATGCCTGAAACCCTATGGTTGTGCTGTGGAAGTTACACTTAGTGTCATTGGGGGCAAATGGAAAGGTGCCATTCTGTATCACTTGTTTTCGGGTTCTTTGCGATTCAATGAACTCAGAAAGTTATTTCCGGACATTACGCAGCGAATGCTCACCTTGCAATTAAGAGAATTGGAGAGCAGCGGGATTGTACACCGGGAGATTTACCCTCAAGTACCTCCCAAAGTGGAATACTCGCTTACCCCCTTTGGAGAAACACTGCGTCCAATCATCTACAGCATGCGTGACTGGGGAGAGACATATACAAATGAAGTTCAGGCCAAGTCACAGGAAGTGTAATGGCCAAAAAAGCTGGTCCCTTTCACAAGGGATCAGCTTTTTTGGTGTAATCTATAGAGGATAATACCCGTCTGTTCTGTTACTTTTCGACGGTCTGAATGGTTACGGTACGGTTACGGCCTTCTTCCTTCGCCTGGTACAGCGCATTGTCCGCCAGATGAAACAGTTCCGTGGCAGAGGATGAATGCAGCGGATACTCGGCAATGCCTGCGGAAATGGTTACCGAACGGTCTACCGGCATGATACTTGCCTCAACCGATATGCGAATATACTCGGCGATCTGATAGGCGGTGTCAGACTCGGTGTGTCGAAGCAGGACCACAAATTCTTCCCCGCCAAAGCGGGAACTTACATCCTGCGGACGAACGGCTAACTTGATCAGACCCGCAATATGTTTAAGAACCTGATCTCCAGCGTGATGTCCGTAAGTATCGTTAATGGATTTGAACCGGTCAATATCAATGACAATAATCGAAAATGTTACCTGTTCATCAATCCATTGCTGAATGACTTCTTCAAACGTCCTGCGATTCGTCATACCTGTTAACACATCGGTTCTGGCGTCATAGGTGAGCTGATCCGTTTGTTTGCGGAAATTCGCCAACGCACCCAAAACCGTGCGGGTCAGCAAATCCGCTTCCCGGTTCCAATGAGGCCTCATTGTTGGCAGGTCCACCTTCCCCTGATCCACCTGATGAACGAGGTCCGCCAGATATACAAAAGGACTCGCCAGCTTCCGTGCCACGCGAATGACAATCAGGGTCAGAATGAGAAATGGAACCGAAGTGTACAACAATAACATGCGGATATGCTCATTCAGCTGATCGTACACGGTCTGGGTAGGAGATACGACAACCACACCCCAATCGGTAGCCGGCACCTTCTGATACCCGGCAAGGGAGTCTACGCCCGCCAGATTTTTGTACTGTTCCTTACCTGTTTGATTATCGAGCAATTTCTGCACGACCTCATTTTTACTGATATTTTCGCCAATCCGTTTGGTATCTGGATGAAATAAAAGTGTTCCCTTGGCATCGACAATAAAAAAATATGAGCCATTACTCGTCTTCAATTGACTTCCAAATGATAGGTTCAAAATATTATTTTCCTGCAGAAAAATATTCCCGCCGATCATCCCCTTAAACACTCCCGCAGCATCAAAGATGGGTTCACTTACAAACACAATTCTGCGCTTCGAAAGAGGCGATTGATAGGCTTCCGAAATATAGGATGCTCTCGATTCAAAAGCTTTCTTTGCAGCATTAGAGCTAATCTGCATTCCAATGTTTTTATTAGAATAAGGTGATGCGCTACGAATGACTCCCTTGTCGTCCACTAAAGTGACTGAATTAAAAAAGTTACTGCTGCTGCGAATCAATTCCAGCGTCGAATCCAATTTTTCCGTATCCGAATAGTCCATTTGCGGAAAATAGTCTGCAGCATATTTCAAGCTGTTTTGCATGGACTGGAATAGCGAATCCAGTGTCTGACTCATTTGCGCTGCGCTCGAATAGTTGAGAGATAAGGTATTATCAATGAGTGACTGCTTCTGAGATGTATAGGATGAAATAAACATGATGGTTAATGTCATCAGCACCGAAATGGAGACTAGTCCACTGAGCAGGGCGGTAAGACTGATTTTCTTGATGTTTCTTACTTTTCCCTGCAATCTGGATGCTTTGTTCTCTGCGATCATTAGTGCTTCCCCCGGATTTCCATGAAAAGGCATATTCCTTCTATTCTAAACGAAAGGTATTATGAATGTATGAATTTTGTGTGAATTTTTTTACATTTTCTTCAATTAACATTGATAACTCCATGCCAAATATAAAATAAGGCGTTTGCCTTCTCCAACTTACTCAAAGTTCATCCACGATGATATAACCTTCTCCAGGCTCCTGCTCCACGAAGCCAGCCATGAACCTCGATTGGAAATCAATGGGCGCGCTGCTGCCCACCAGGATGCGATTTTGGATCTCTTCCTGCGTTTCTGTGGGCAGTGCAAAAGAACGTGTGTAAGCAAACTGTTCCGCCAGCGTTGCATATATGGCGTTTACCAGTCTGTCATTGCCCGCACGCCCGAAAACATTCAAGAGTATGCTTCCTCCAGACCGAAGCCTGTCCTGAACCATGGCAAAAAAAGATCTGGAGGTAAACTGCATGGGTGTCCCCGTTGCAGTAAAGGCATCGACAATAATATAATCATACATTCCGGATGGTTCCTGCTGCAGCAGCTCCCGACCATCTCCCACCATGACCTCACTGCCTTTGTATCCAAATAAAGTTTTGCTTAGTTCAACCACTTCTTCGTCCAGCTCGGCGATCTTAACAAGGCGGTTCGACAGGTAAGTCGACAGGGTACCGATTCCATGCCCCACCACAAAAACAGTTTCGTAATCAGGATGATTCCGTTCCATTAGATGAACCATCGCTCTTGGGTATTCAAGAAGCATTCGTGAAGGCTTTTCCAGATCCATAGCCCCCTGCACTGCCTCATTCGAAAACTCCAAAACCCTAAAACGCCCCTTCTCCCCATAAAGCTTGGTTGTGTCATATACGGTTAACGCATGCTGTTCACTCATATTACGATATAAAACCTTCACCAACCGTTCTCCTCTCATTCCATTCCACTACTCCTAAATATACTATTTTTCATTATACCAACTCTTTAGAGCCATACTCCATTAAAATGACAAAAAAACCATTCCCGGTTACCCGGAAATGGTCTATATTCAGCGCCTGAGCTCAACCCAGGTATAAAATTTTTTCCAATTTTATCTGCAAAATATTAGGATTATTAGCCTGTATGCCCTGTGCAATCAAGATTCTATGGCCTCATGCAGGGCTTTGACATACTCCACACCAAGATTGGAGAGAGAGGTGCTTTTGTGGCTAATCCAGCCCACATTGATCGTCTCCTCACATTCCAATGGAACAGGGATAATCTCATTTCCATTCAAGTCTGCACTGAGAACACCTGTTGAGATTGTGTAACCGTTCAGACCAATGAGCAAATTAAACAATGTTGCCCGGTCATTGACCTGGATGCTCTTGGGATGGGATAACGTACTCAGAATCTCTTCGGAAAAATGAAATGAATTGTATTCCCCTTGGTCAAATGACAGGTAAGGATAATCCTGAAGCTGCTCAATCGCTACGGATTCTTGCTTAGCCAGCGGGTTCTTTACGCTGATGAAAATATGCGGTTTAGCCGTGAACAGGCTAGTGAACACCAGTCCAGCATCTTTTAACAATTTGTTAATTACCTTGGCATTGAACTCGTTCAAATACAGGATCCCGATTTCACTTCGCAGGCTCTTTACATCCTGGATAATTTCATATGTCTTGGTCTCCCTCAGAGCCAGCTCGTATTCATCTTGTCCATACTGCTGCACCAGACGTACAAAGGCATTAACTGCAAACGCATAATGCTGGGTTGATACCGAGAAATGCTGCGGAGAGGGCTTGGCATTCAGATAACGATTCTCCAGCAGTTCAGCCTGTTCTACGACCTGACGGGCATAACTGAGGAATTCCACCCCTTCTTTGGATAACGAAATCCCCTTATTTGTACGTTCAAAAATGGTAATGCGCATCTCCTGTTCCAAATCGCGAATGGCGTTCGACAGGCTGGGCTGAGAAATAAATAGCCGTTTGGCTGCTTCATTCATGGAGCCGCGCGTGGCAACTTCAATCACATACTTTAATTGTTGCAGAGTCAACGTGTTATTCCTCTTTTCGTATAATTGATTCTATTATATACCAAAAGAGTCTCTGCCTTAAGCCAGACTTGCAGTTGGTCTGACGACAATTTCATTGACATCCACCTCAGCCGGTTGGCTGATGGCATACAAGATGCTGTGGGCGATGGCTGATGCCGGGATGGATACACGCCGATAATCTTTCATCAGCTCACGCGCTTCTGTATCCGAGATGGTCTCGGCCAGTTCCGATTCGGTCACCCCTGGGGAAATGAGGGTTACCCGAATATCTCCACCCACTTCCTGACGCAGGCCCTCCGTGATCGCACGGACCGCGTATTTGGTTGCGCAATATACGGATGCCGTTGGTGAAACGGTATAAGCACCAATGGAAGCCAAATTGATGAATTGGCCACTACTCTGTTTTCTCATTACTGGCAAGCCGGCCGCAATCCCGTGCAGTACTCCCCGAACATTGACATCGATCATCCGATTCCATTCGTCTACTTTTAACGCTTCAAGAGGGGAAAGAGGCATCACGCCTGCATTGTTAATAACAACATCCAGACGCCCGAAGCGAGTAAGCGCCAAATCCATAATACTCTGCATTTCCTCCAGCCGGGTAACATCCAATGCCTGAAACTCCACAGAACCCCCCTCTGAACGAATTGAGGAAGCCAGTGCCTGCAAACGCTCGACACGTCTTGCTCCAATGACCACATGCGCTCCTTGCTGTGCCAACAAACGGGCCGCAGCCTCCCCAATTCCGCTGCTCGCCCCCGTAATGACAACAACTTTTCCTTTGATATTAAACATGTGTAATCTCTCCTTCATATTGGTTATCGTTTAATTCCCTGTACAAAACCATGCCTGCATGATACAAAATGCCGTTTATGAAATCTCCATCCGCTGTAAATCCGGTATCGTCCACATATTCAATATGGTCTCCTGCGACCACATAACTCCCTTGGTATGCACTTTGCCTTTGACCTCTGGCTTCATCATATCGCCCGTTCGGGAGCAGCTCGTGCCGGATATAACCGTCCTTCGTTACCCACATGCCAACATAAGGGTGGCTATTCTCCTGTCTGCTAACTGATGGATTGTGTTTCATCTTCCTGCCTCCTCTCTGTTCTGCATAAGCTTCAATTGCTTATCCTCATTATGGAGGAGATCACATCCTACCCGATAGAAGAATCCAGCAGTAATCTTGCCTATTCCTCCAGGACATTCTAGAATAACAGAAGAAGATTCACGAAAGGAGGATGTATACTCCATGCTTTCATCATTAGAGACGGATAACCATGTCACACGGCAGCAGCAGGAAATGGCTCATCTTATCGAGCGTTTTACTCCAAATGACGGGATTCATCCCACAGCCATTCCATCGCTTTCTTTGATCCGTGCCTCGGAGATTTCCGAGCCCATATATTCCGTTCACCAACCTGCTCTCTGCATTGTTGCTCAAGGCTCCAAATTAGTCATACTCGGCCGGGAAAGCTACACCTACGACCTGACACAATATTTGGTAGCTTCCGTAAACTTGCCTATTTCAGGACAGGTTGTTCAGGCTTCTTCAGAGAAGCCCTATCTATGTATGCGTCTTGATTTTGACTCTGGACAGATTTTCGATCTAATACAGGATGCTGCTTCTTTACAATCCAAACCCGACAATGCAACGCAGCGAGGATTATTTGTCAGCTCCACCAAGCTTTCACTTCTCGAAGCGGCTGTTCGATTGATTCGACTGCTCGACACACCTGATGACATTCCTGTACTTGCCCCCCTGTTCATCCGTGAGATGCTGTATCGAATTATTCAGGATGAACACGGACATTCCATTAAACAGTTTGCGGTTCAAAACAGTCACGCCCAGCACATTGCCAAGGTAATTGAAGTCATCCAATCCGAATATGACAAACCCCTGCGGGTTGAGCAGCTTGCGGATATGATTAATATGAGTTCTTCCTCCCTTCATTATCATTTCAAAGCCATCACCACCATGAGCCCTATACAATTCCAGAAACAGATCCGATTGCAGGAAGCCAGGCGCATGCTGATTGCAGGTACGACCGATGCAGCCAATGCGGCGTTTCAGGTTGGATATGAGAGCCCTTCGCAATTCAGCAGGGAATATGCCCGAATGTATGGCCTGCCCCCAAAAAGCGATATCAAACGTCTTCGTCATGCTCTGCAAATCGAAAGTTAAAAGAAATGAAAAAACCCACGTCTTCAAGACGAGGGTTTTCGAGTTCAACGGAACGTGGCGATCAGAGGAACATGTTCTTTTTTTCAAATACAGACATCTGCTTTTCTGCGGTTAGAGTGCATTCGTCCGGATACATGCTCCGCTTGTCCAGCTTCTCATCGATAAAATCGACTACCTGCTGCAGCGAGGCAATCTGAGCTTCTATTTTCATTCGATGATTCACCAGCATCTCACGCTCTTCTGGAAAGTCCTCAAGATCCGAATCCATCGACATATGCAAGTATGGCTTCATCTCCTCGAGAGACATGCCTGTCTTCTTCAGACAGCTAATGAGCTTCATGGTTCGAATATCCTCTTGCCGATATACCCGGTGCCTATTAGCCTTCCGATCGGCCCGTGGCAGAAGCTCAATCTTCTCATAATATCGAATGGTATCTTCCGATAACCCAGCCTTCTCTGCTGTTTCCTTAATGGAATACAATACCTCACCACTCACCCGCATCTGCCTCCTTCTTCCTCATACCTCCATCATACAACTTGGAGTCAGCTCCAAGTCAAGGCGAATACATCCCAAAATTAAACAGCGATTTCAGACCGAAAAATGTTTCAATCCAGGTGCTTGACTTGGAGTCGACTCCAAATTATAGACTGAACACAACATACAGATTCGTTCTGTAATTCCCATCCTTTGGAGGTATCTATGAATACACAAAACAAGCTTCACACCGCTCTGATTACAGGCTCTACCTCAGGAATCGGTCTTGAACTGACCCGCATGTTATTGGTTGAAGGATGGCAGGTTATTGGCCTCAACCGCTCACTTTTTCCGGCAGAGCAAGGCGATATCCAAAATGCATTACGTTCAGGTCAGCTTCGGTTGGTTCAGGCTAATCTGACCAACTATGAAAGCCTAAGAATTGCGCTCGATCAGATTAAGTCCGAGACTGATTCGATTGACGCCTTGTTTAATAATGCAGGAGGCAGTGCTTCCGAGCTTCGTTACTCTGACCAGGGGCATGAAATGCATTTTGAATTGCAAACCGTGGTACCTTACATCATTTACAAGGAATTATACGGACTGCTGCTCAAAGGACAACTGAAAACAGTCGTTAACACTTCAACCAGTGCGTTCAACATGCTAAAACGATTTGATCTGAATATTCTGGAACGTCCGACCGAATTCAAGAAGCTGTTTGGTCCATATGCCACTTCGAAGCTTGGTCTCTCTTTATGGACACATGAGGCAGCAGCCGATGCAGCTAAGACAGACGGTATTCGTCTTCTGAGTGTAGACCCTGGAGGAAACAATACTTTACGCGGCAACAAAAAATCCGGTCTGCCCTTTTACATCAAGCCCATCATGAAACTGTTCTTTCCTCATCCAAGTCATGGCGCTTCCCTGCTCTACAATGGAGGATTTTCATCAACTAGACACGAGCCAGGTACGTTTCTGATTAAAAACAAAGCGAAATCACTTCGTTTCAAAGAACACGGCGCTGCAGTTTTAAACAGAGTCCACGAGATCTATGAGCAAGAATTTCTACATACAGTACCTGTAGGAAGTGGACATCAAAAAAGCAATTAATATCTGGAAATGCTTTGCTTCAGCAAGCAACATTCTCCCCGTGCTCGTCACGGGGTTTTCTCCGTTCAAATTTTGCTCTCTGTCGGATCACTCTCTTCCTCCAGGTCCTCAATTAAACTTCGAGTATCCAACTGCTCATAGAAACGTGTCAAATCCAGCACAAATCTCTTTAAAAATTCAAGCTCCATTTTGTTATATTGCCCCAGAAAACGGAGGAATTGATTTTCAACCTTCACGTGCAGATCGGCATGAACATGAAACAGCTTTTTGCCTGGTGATGTCAGCCTGAAATAAATCTCCTTTTTGTTGTCATTTAACTGTGTTTTTCGAAGCCATCCTTGCTTCAGCAGTTTATGGGCCACTTTGGAGGTGTTGCCCTTGCTCAGCTCCATCCGTTCAGCTATCGAGGTCAGATTAATGGGTTCGTGTTCACCAATACACGCAATTACATGCACATCCGTCATGTTCAAAGCTGCTTCTGATGATACAGTCTTACGAACAATATCCATGAGAAATAGATTTTCCTGGTCATCCTTTTGTTCTTTTTGATGCAAAAGCTTAATAAACAATCCATAAATGTAACGCAGATCCGTCTGTTCATGATCCATAGTTTTCCCCAACCTTTTCTCGTCTCGGTCTATTATGCAAGCCAGGCTTGAATAACATACATTATACACCATGATTGGTTTCACTGGAAACAATATGATCAGGATTGATACGATTTATATCACACTTCTGTTCCAGGACTACAGCAAGGTGAGCTTTTGTTCAGCAGAGGTGCGCGACTTGGGTTTCGGCGTTTTATCGAAGTACCCCATATGCAACACACCAACTACTCGCTCATCTGTCTTCACGCTTAGACCTTCGCAAAAAATGGGGGAATGAATGTATTCCATCGTGGACCAAATCATACCTAGGCCCTGTTCCCAGGCAAGCAGTTGAAAGTTCTGAATAACGCAGCTTACAGCCGCATAGTCTTCTTCCTGCTTATGTTGATCCTTTTCATTTTTCATTACCACAATAAGGTGCGCAGGCATGTGGCTGAACTTCTTTTTCAGCGCCTGCTGCAGTTTGCCGGGCATCAGCTTCATCAATTTCATGTTTTGCACCGATTCCAGCATCAGACTGGCCACCTGTTCTTTTGCTTCTGCACGCTCGGCGAGAATAAAACGCCATGGTTCTCGCATGCCATGATTAGGTGCCCAGACCGCATCATTAAGCAATTGAATTATTAAGTCCGTGGACACCGGTTGTGTATTGAAGCTGCGGATACTTCGTCGAGAACGAATCGTATCGGCTATTGTCATATGAACTTCCCCATTTCCGAATAAGGTTGTATTCCCACTTGCAAATTAATTGTTTCATATGAAACAATATTAGGGTACTATGATATGCTGTGCACGTCAATCCTTAAGTGCCAACTACAACAGCGAATGTCAGAAACGTCTTCATCACCGTCCATGTCTTGAGTGTCTGTGGCACAGACAAGTCCATTGATCCAGCCTTTCCCCTGTCCTTCATAATATCCAGGCCCTGATTCATAGAATATGATTGACGACCAGTCTGACCAGCATGATCTGAACTGGAGGGATAAACGAATGACAAAAGGATCACAACATAACGGTAAACTGCTCATTGTTCCACAACCGATCCGGCAAGACGGAGCCGGCGGACCCGATATGGGCCCGCGTGATGTCATGAGAGACCGTGAAAATCCGGATATGCTGGTTCCTCCCGCAACAGACTCGGGACTGATGCCCAATCTGAAAATGTCTTTTTCCGATACCCATATGCAGTTAAACCATGGTGGCTGGTCACGTGAAATAACGGTACGAGATCTGCCGATTGCCACGACACTGGCTGGAGTAAATATGAGCTTGACTCCGGGCGGCGTGCGCGAACTTCATTGGCATCAACAGTCCGAATGGGCGTATATGATCTGGGGTACGGCAAGAATTACGTCCATCGATCAGGATGGCCGCAATTTTATCGCCGATGTCGGGCCTGGTGACCTGTGGTTTTTCCCCAAAGGTCTGCCCCATTCCATTCAAGGACTGGAAGAGGGCTGTGAATTTTTGCTTGTTTTTGATGACGGAGCCTTCTCCGATCTTAACACTCTTTCGATCTCCGACTGGTTTGCTCACACCCCCTCAGAGGTTTTGTCTGTCAATTTTGGTGTGCCAGAGTCTGCGTTTCAATCCCGACCGGCAGATCAGGTTTATATTTTCCAAGATCAGGTCCCTGATTCTGTCGCAAGTCAGGAAGTTCCGTCACCCTACGGTACCGTCCCACTCTCATTCAAACATCGCCTCCTCGCTCAGGAACCCCTGATTACGCCAGGGGGAAGCGTGCGCATCGTCGATTCCACCAACTTCCCCATCTCCACAACCATTGCCGCTGCGCTGGTCGAGATTAAACCTGGTGGCATGCGTGAAATGCACTGGCATCCAAATGCAGATGAATGGCAGTACTATCTGACAGGGCAAGGAAGAATGACCGTATTTGGGGGGAACGGCACTGCACGCACATTCAATTACAGAGCCGGAGATGTAGGGTATGTTCCGGTTGCCATGGGACACTATGTTCAGAATACAAGCACAGAAACCCTGTGGTTTTTGGAGATTTTTAGAAGTGACCGCTTCGAGGACATTTCGTTGAATCAGTGGATGGCACTCACGCCTCGTGAGCTTGTCCGTGACAATCTGCACGCTTCCTCCGAGCTGCTTAAGGCGCTACGTAAAGTCAAGTGGCCTGTCGTTTAATTTGGTATGGACCTCTATCAAATGGCTCCATACGGGGTAATTCTCAGAGAGTCACAATATGATAGGAGGAATATGTTGATGAGAGCCGTTACTTTTCAAGGGACCAAGGATATTCAGGTGAAACAGGTTGAAGATCCGAGACTGCAACAAAAGGATGACATTATCGTGCGTATTACTTCCACCGCCATATGTGGATCAGATCTTCATATTTATCAGGGAGCATTGCCGGCCGAGAAGGATTATGTCATCGGTCATGAACCGATGGGGATCGTGGAAGAGGTAGGTCCTGAAGTCACACGTGTAAAAAAGGGGGATCGCGTGGTCCTTCCTTTTAACATTTCGTGTGGCGAATGTTTCTATTGCAATCACGACATGGAGAGCCAGTGTGACAATTCTAATGGTAATCCCGATATCCACACCGGTGGTTATTTCGGTTTTACGGAACGATACGGAAATTACCCTGGTGGACAGGCTGAATTTTTGCGCGTGCCGTACGGTAACTTTATGCCGTTCGTGATTCCGGAATCCTGTGAATTGGAAGATGAAGCTCTGCTGTTTCTGTCCGATGTTCTTCCCACCGCTTACTGGAGTGTGGAAAATGCCGGTGTTAAACCAGGAGATACCGTAACTGTGCTTGGGAGCGGACCAATTGGCCTGATGACGCAGAAGTTTGCCTGGATGAAAGGCGCCAAGCGGGTTATTGCAGTTGATCGGCTCCCGTATCGTTTGGAAAAAGCCAAACGCATGAATGATGTGGAAGTCTTCAATTTTGAAAATCATGATGATATGGGTGCACATATCCGCGAGATTACGGGCGGAGGTACCGATGTGGTGATCGACTGTGTCGGCATGGACGGCAAGAAATCCACTTTGGAGGAGATCGGGCAGAAGCTGAAACTTCACGGCGGGGCACTGAGTGCCATTGAAATCGGCATGAAAGCCGTTCGCAAGTTTGGTACATTGCAGCTTACTGGTGTGTATGGCTCGTCCTACAACATGTTCCCGCTCGGAAGTATGTTTGAACGCAATATTAATCTTAAAATGGGACAGGCACCTGTCATTCACTATATGCCGGAATTGTTCCGCAAAATTACTGCAGGTGAGTTCGATCCGACCGAAATTGTCTCCCATCGCATTGCACTCGAAAATGCCAGTGAGGCATACCGGATATTCAACGATCATGAAGACGAATGTACTAAAGTTGTGCTGAAACCTTAATGAATGATCCCAATGAAAAAGGCAGGTGCGCCATTTACAGGTGCATCTGCCCTTTTGGTTGTTGTTTTTCCTGTGCAAACGGATGAAAAATGTCTCTGTTATCATTGCCCGCATACTACGGCTATCTCGCTTTTGACGCCTGAATGAGTACACTCTCTCCCCCGAAGCTCTCAAGTTTGCCTGGTAATACCTCTTCAAACCTAAAAAACTTTTTAATCACCGAAGGTGCACAGAGCATGCTTGCTTCAAGCTCTCTTCCATCTGCTTCCGGCAGTCCGGCACGCTTGCACCAGTCTTCAAAGATAAAGCTTTTCTCAAAGGAAATCATCGTTCCCACTTGATATTCCGCAATCTCTATCATCCGAATCCACTCCGACTTGCGCCACGCACGAACATGACTGGGATCCCGGCGCTTCTCCACTTCATTGTAAAATTGATCATATTCATCACGCTCAGGTGCCACGTTGTCAATCAATAACAGCCTGCCACCTGGTTTCGTTACTCGGTACGCCTCAGATAGAAAAGACGGCACATCCGGAAAATGATGCGCGGCAATCCGGCAGGTGACAATGTCAAAGACATCATCATTAAACGGCAAATGCTCTGCATCTCCCGGCACAAACTTCACATTTTGATGCCCCTTCTCCCGAATAAAGCCTTCAGCCACCTGAAGCATCTCTTCGGTTAAATCCAGTGCAGTTACCTGCTGAACAAGTGGTGCCAATGCGCACGCAACATGTCCTCCTCCAGTTGCTATATCAAGTACCTGCATATTTGGACTTGCTTGGGATGAAGCCACCAGTAAATCAAGATCCTCACCTTTTGCATGTCCAGGACTGGTCACATACTTCTCGGCATTTTTGCCAAATTGTTTTTGTACTTGTCCTTTCGCTGCATCATTCGTCAACATGCTTCCTCCTTGCCAAATGTTCCGATACATGAAACATCGTTTCAAAAGTTAAATTATTGTAACCATTTTAACACAGATTGCTGCTCAGCGAAAATAAAAAAGCATCTCCTGAATGAAGCCCACTCAGGAAATGCCTTGTTACCATTAAATTAATCTTTCATTATTTCACAAGGGTCGGTGACTTCTTCCACAATCCCAGAATCAGACCGGAGATCACTGCACCAATCGCAACGGCGAGCAAGAACAGCATAGCATGATTGGCCAAAGCTGCTACGAAGATTCCACCATGTGGTGCTGGTACGTTAATGCTCCAGAGCTGTGTGAGACCGCCTGCAACAGCCGAACCAATGATACAGGATGTCAGTACACGCAGCGGATCAGCAGCAGCGAATGGAATTGCGCCTTCCGTAATGAAGGATAAGCCGAGTACATAGTTAGTCAAGCCCGATTTGCGTTCTTGCTCCGTGAATTTGGATTTGAAGAACGTTGAAGCCAGAGCGATGGCCAGAGGTGGCACCATACCGCCTGCCATAACGGCAGCCATCCAGGCACCGTCCGTATTGCCACTTGATGTGAACACACCAATCGCAAAGGTATAGGCTGCCTTATTGAACGGCCCACCCATATCAATGGACATCATGCCACCAAGCAGCAAGCCAAGCAATACGGCATTTCCTGTTCCCAGATTTCCAAGTGCATCTACAAGCCATGTGTTAAGTGAGCCAAAGATCGGATCAAAGATATAGTAACTGATTGCACCAACAATGAGCAATCCAAACACGGGATACAACAGAATTGGTTTCAAACCGTCAATGGCTTTCGGCAATCCTTTAAACAATTTACGCAAACCAATAACCACATAACCTGCCAGGAAACCGGCAGCAAGTCCGCCAAGGAAACCAGCATTGGAGTTAACCGCCATCAATCCACCAACCATACCCGGCATCAGAGCTGGGCGATCACCGATACTCATGGCAATAAATCCGGCCAGTACTGGAATCAGGAAGTGGAACGCACCCGTTCCGCCACCAATGGTCTGCAGCAGTTGGAAGAGGGGATTATCCTCGCCTGCAAGCTGTTCGATCAGGAAAGAGATTGCGAGCAGAATTCCGCCACCCACGACAAACGGAAGCATGTGCGAAATCCCGTTCATCAAATCCTTATAAATCTTGCTGCCTACGCTCATTTTGCCCGCACTAGATCCATCTTCCTTAACGCTACTTCCGCCTTGGCTGCGATAGATTGGAGCATCTCCATTCACTGCTTTGCGAATCAGCTCTTCAGACTTGCGAATACCATCGCTTACCGGTCTTTGCAATACCGGTTTACCGTCAAATCGGGCCATCTCCACATTTTTGTCCGCGGCCACGATAACACCTTTGGCACGAGCGATCTCGTCTGGAGTCAAAACATTCTGGGCTCCCTCGGAACCATTCGTTTCAACGCGAATATTAATGCCCATTTCCTGAGCTTTCTTTTTAAGTGCATCTTCAGCCATAAAGGTGTGTGCAATCCCTGTTGGGCAAGCCGTAACGGCAACTACGAAATCCTCAGAATTCTCATTTCCAACAATCACACCAGGAGCTTGCGTTGTAGAACTGGCCTCGCTTGCTGCTTTTGCAGCCTTTTCAGCTTTGGCTTTCTCCTTGGCAGCTTCTTGCTTCGCTGCTTCCTCCTGCTTCGCATCAAATAGTGCACTCACTTCTGCAGGCGTATCTGTACTCATTAGTTGAGCGATGAAATCGCTATCAATCAGCAGCCTGGAAAGAGCAGCTAGTGTGCGCAGATGAGTATTACCCGCACCTTCAGGCGCAGCAATCATGAAGAATATATGAGCAGGCTCATCATCAAGCGCTGCAAAATCAAGTCCTTTTCTGCTTTTCGCAAATACAACTGTTGGTTCATTCACGGCAGAAGTCTTGGCATGGGGCATTGCAATACCGCCACCAATCCCAGTGCTGGATTCTGCTTCTCGTTTATAGATCATTTCCTTGAACAGAACCGGATCATTAATGCGTCCACTTTTATTCAGGCTTGCAATGAGTTCATCAATGGCTTCATCTTTGGTTGTGGCTTGCAGGTCCATGATCATCGTTTCCTGGATCATCAGGTCTGTTATTCTCATGTGTTACACTCCCTTAAGTTCAGTCGGCCTGCACTCCGCAGGCCGGATTATATTTACAATTGGATTGCACTGAAATTTGGTTCTACATTTTGGTAATGGTGACCTGGCTTCTCAGCTCCTCAATAAATTCGCGTGTTGCGAGATCATCGGAGAAAGCCGTTGCACTTCCCGATGCGACTCCTGTACGGAATGCTTCAAGGATGTCTCCGTTCAATACATAGGTGCCTACGAATCCTCCAATCATGGAATCTCCAGCCCCAACCGAATTTTTCACAATGCCTTTTGGAACATTCGCATGATAAACATCCGATCCGGTAATGAACAGCGCTCCTTCTCCAGCCATGGAGATTAACACTTGCTTGGCCCCCGCTTCCAGCAGCTTGCGACCATACAACACCAGCTCTTCCCGTGTCTCGATGCTTACCCCGAAAAGTTCAGCAAGCTCGTGATGGTTCGGCTTCACCAGTAATGGCTTATGCACGAGTGCTTCCATCAACGCTGGTCCAGTGGTATCAATCACAAACTCTGCACCCGTTTGTTTGCATACCTGGATGAGTCGATCATAAAAATCAGTTCCAAGGGACGGCGGAACACTGCCCGACAGAATGACGATATCCCCTGTTTGCAGGGAGGATAGCTTGTGAAGCAGCTTTTCTGCTTCTTCTGCACGAATAGCTGGGCCAAGCCCGTTAATTTCGGTCTCGTCTCCGTGCTTCAACTTGATATTGATGCGAGTATCATCGGCAATGGTAACGAAATCAGTCTGAATAAGATCCGCCTGCAATTTGTCATTAATGAAGCGGCCTGTGAATCCACCAAGGAATCCAAGCGCCGTGTTACCTGCTCCCAGCTGATTCAGCACACGTGATACATTGATGCCTTTGCCGCCCGGAAGTTTCAAATCCCGGTTCATGCGATTCAAGCCGCCGAGCTTCAGGTCATCCACTTCCACGATGTAATCAATGGAAGGATTAAGCGTTATCGTATATATCATTGTTATCCCTCAATTATTTTAGTTTTCTGCGCAATGACGGGCCGCCAGTGCTCTGGCATCTGCTCCGTAATCAGGTCTGCCTCCTCCAGCTCGAACAATTTGGCAAACGTAATTTCGCCAATTTTGCTCGAATCTGCCAGTACATATGATTTTCCGGACAATTGATGTGCACGCCTCTTAATCAAAGCTTCCTCCGGATCAGGAGTCGTATACCCCATCTCGGGATCCACACCGTTTGTACCAAGGAAACATTTATCAAAACGGAAGTTGTCCATGTTTTGCAACGCGATACTGCCGATTACGGCTTTGGTATGAATTTTCATCATGCCGCCAAGCAAATAACTCTGAATCCGCTTGCTTACCAGCGCTTCCACATGAGACAGGCCGTTGGTTACAACGGTTACATCCTTGGCTTCAATGTAGGGAATCATGGCCAATGTTGTCGTACCTGCATCCAGATAAATGCAATCGCCATTTTCGATCTCCTGTGCAGCCAAACGAGCAATCGTCACCTTTTGTTGAATGTTTTTGGATGTTTTCTCTTCCATGCCCGGTTCCAGTGTCTTCTCATTCATGAGTGCTGCTCCGCCATGTATACGTTTCAGCATCTGACGGCTCTCCAAATCAATTAGATCACGTCTTATCGTTGATTCAGAAGCACCGAGCACGTCGACAAGCTCTTGCAATTTGACAATCCCTTGTTGATGTAAGCGCTCTATAATTGCAGCATATCGTTCTTCAGTCAGCATATTCATTCCTCCAACTGCTTCTATAGTAACATAAATCTCGCAAAAAACAATCATTTTCATTCAAAATAATTTAGAAACCTTCAAAAATTCGCAACTTTCGACTTTTTCACTCCAGTATCTCCCATAATATAAACTAAAACGTTCACTTTCATCCAATACTAAAATCCTATCCCTGTAGTTTCTACTCCCTAACAAGCGATAGTATCTTCTATCCTTGCTCAAACATCAAAAAACCTGCAGCTGTTACATTGCAGGATTATCAAACATCTATGGGTTCATCCCTGGTTTGGGTTTAAGCCATTTTCCCTCTTCATTAATAAAAGCACCTTTGAAGCGTCCCATCTCCAACTGCTCAATCAGCTTATTTTCATCGGTAGCCAGGATCGCTGCCAGCTGTTCGGATGTGTAATAATCATTGGGATCATAATCCAATAAAAGAGGAACTGCTGTATCATACAGTTCTTTAATCATATTCTCGAACGATTGCCTTCCCAGGTCTTCCATATCCCTATAAAACTGCAGAGGGTGAGACACCATGTTTCGAAAAGACTTGTTCTCCAGGTTCATCCAAAGCGTATTACATGCCTGGACACTCATGTAGTTTTGCTCTACATCGAAAAATTGAATATCCTCAATCTTCATATACTTCTCCTGAAAAGCAACAATCTTGATCATGGGTACGCCCCGTTTGCGGGAAGCTTTCTTCAAATGGGCTCTAAACTGTTCGTAGTTCATTTCTTTCATCCACTTACACCTGCCTTTACATGTTCCATTCGACATTTTACAACAAAACCGCACAGAGTGTAAGATTCTCCTATAAAATAAACAAAACCGCACAGCATAAGCACGCTGAACGGTCTATAGGATTGGATAAGGATTGGATAAGAACTGGATCAGCCAGGAACGCCACTTTTTGCCCAAGATGCTGTGAATTCCTGTTCATTATAATCATAAAATAGCTGCAGTATCGTCTCCCGATCATCTAGAAACAGCTGATCAGCTATGGCAGACACAAGCTTCGGAACAGCACTCTTGGTACCGGAGATTGCAGAGGCGGACAAGCCACAACTTGCAAGAGCCGAGTAATTGAAAACGAATAACCCATGCAGCTGTGATTCACCTGCTTCACTTCTGCTTGTCATGGCAAATCCGGAAGTAAGGAAGGGATGTGCATCCAGCAGCTCATTGCGATGCTCAGGCGGAGCCTGATAACAATCTGCCCAACGAGCAATATGTTTTTCCACCAGTTGGAGTTCTGGTCGTAATGCGGGATCACTTAACAGCCCCGTACTAATCACCAGGAAATCAAAAGCAAATTGCCCCTCAGCCGTCGTGACCACTGCTCCATTGTCGTTCGCTTCCACATTGAGCCAAGGTGAATTCAAATGTAATTCGAACCCTGGCCAAGCCGCAGCCCGGTTGAAGGTATCATTGGTTGGAGGCTGATTAAATTGAAAAAAGTGTGAGATAACCGCGTATTTGTCGGCTGCCCGTAATGCATGGAAACGTTCAATCATTCCGGATTGCTCCATCTGACGTATGGGATTTACACTTGGAAGTTGTTCTCTCCGCACAAATACATGAGCTTCAGCCGCACCTGCTGCGAGTGCAAAACTCGCATTATCAAAAGCAGAAGCACCTCCCCCAAGCACTGCAATTCTTTTGCCCCGCAGCCGTTCATAATCGATAGCCTCCGAAGTATGAGCATACAGCTCTCTTGGCAATCGTTCGGCAATCATGGGTGGTACATGCCACTCTCCCCCTCCCTGTATACCGGTGGCCAGCACAACTTTACGCGCGAGTAGCTGACCCGAAGCAGCTCCGGGACCCTCCACGTGAAGTTGATGGACTCCTTCAGGCATGGGTTCGATCATTTTTAATTTCACTTCGTTGACTACAGGCAAATTCAACACTTCCCTGTACCAACGCAAATAATTCATCCAATCCCCGCGTGGAATCTTGTCCAGCGCCTGCCAACCTTCAGGTCCAACCTGTGCTTCCCACCAGGAACGAAACGTTAAGGAGGGAATTCCAAGATCAATGGACGTTAGGTGTTTAGGTGTACGCAGGGTTACCATGCGAGCGTATGTCTCCCAAGGTCCCTCCAGTCCAGCCTTATTTTCGTCGATAATTAGAATGTTGGAAATCCGCTCACGCAGAAGGCCAAAAGCAGCCCCCAGGCCACTCTGTCCGCCACCTACAATAATCACGTCATATACATGTCCATCGGCATGTTTCGTTGGACGCACCCAATCTGCCCCGCCATATGCCAAATAAGTGAGATCGTTTTTTACACGTTGGTTCAAAGCTTCAAGGCTCATGATCCTCAACCCTTTCAATATGCACTTTGTAAAAATTAGATCTATCTTCTTTTTGAAAATCGATGTCAGATTAACGTCAGATCAAGAGGATTCGTTGTATTTTATTGTATCTCCGCGTTATATTACCGTTTATTATATGAGTTCTTTTTCTTGTTTTGAAGTTCACGTCATATTTATTGTCATCACATCTAAAAATAACTAACATGCTTGTGGATAGTAACGAAACAAAGCCTGATGTTCTATCGGTTGTCTATCAGAAACCATAAAGCCACTATTCATGCTCATCTTCATCAAGACAAAAAAAGCAGACCCATAAAAATTCTGGATCTGCCCATCATTAGATATACCATATTATATTTTGTTAGTGATCAATCAATCACAAATGAACAAAAAATATAATCCACTTCTTCAGCAGCTGTCTGATTGTCACCGCAATTCCTTCTTCGAACGAAGTCGCCTGCACCGGACCAATGTTGCGCTCGTACTTTTGTCGGCTTAAAATGAGCGGCTCCTCGGTCAGATATAACATCTCTACAATTTCCCTCATCACAGGCACCCCCAGCCCGATCAAGGACAACCCGATTTTACCCAGCGGCACTACAGGTTTGGTTACACCTGCTGCCTTCTGTGCAATCCGGACGATGTCATTACCTGCGATGATGCCTGAACCGGGAATATTCCAGTTCTGCCCATACGTATTCTCCCTGTTTGCCAACTCCACCACCATGACTGCTGCGTCAGGTAAATAGATATACTCCCGCGGAGTCTTCATATTACCGATAAAGAAGGCCATTTTGCCTTTCGCTATGGATTCAAGTGTTGATCCCAGGTAGGATGCCTCATTCGCCGTCGGACCATAATAATCAGGCAAGCGTACAATCATGATTTGGGCTCTGGTCCACTTGCTGCTGAATAACATCTGTTCATAGGCCAGTCTTGTTTTTCCTTTTCGGGTATGGGGCTGCTTCGGATGTTCTTCCGTTACCTCATTCATTTGGCTTCTACCATAAGGGTATATACCATCTATGACAACGACCTTCAGAGCCAACTGCTCTGCTGCCTTCATAACAGATTCACCCAGAGGTAGCAGCCTGCTCTCCATCTCGTTATACGGGACGTTGGCACAGTGAAACATCACATCAACTTCCTGGGAAGCAGCAATGATCTCATTCGGTTCGAAGGCATCCCCCACGGCGAGCTGAAGGTGACTTGGAGACCCCAATGCTGCAGCAAGCTGTTCCAATTTGTGTCGTGAACGCCCATATGCCACAGTCGATATCCCCCGGTTAATCAATTCCTGTGTAACTGCCACACCTGTTCCGCCTGTTGCCCCGATAACAATAGCTTTTTTCATGTCCATTCTCCTTTTCCTGTTTAGTTATTGATCAATAACTATTGTTGAAAAGGGTAATAACCCTCTCTATCTCTCTTTGAGCTCAGGCATATCCAGTGCTGTCGATATATTGCATAACATGCCGATCGCCAGGAAAACCAACGTTCTTTGCTTCGCATCGGCAATGCCTGCATTGCTAAAAGCATTCAAAACCATCGTTCTTACTTCGCCAAAACCTTTTTGCATTGCCTGCCGGATGACATCTTCCTGAATGGTTTGTGCTTGCATCTGGAGCATAATTTCGCTTTTGTGAGACTCCAAAATCTGCTCGTACGCTTCAATCAACTCGCTCTCCAGTTGATCCGGTGTGGCCGTTTCCACCACCAGCCGAAACGAATCTATGACCCGCGTCCATGAAACTTCAAGTGCAGTCAGCAACAGCGCTTCTTTTGTTTTGAAAAAGCGAAAAATATACGGTTGCGAAATCTGTGCCCTTTCAGCTACTTGAGCTGTCGTTGCACGGTAGTAGCCGATCTCTGCAAATACTTCGATGGCTGCCGAGATTATATCGTTCCGCCGATTCACTGAAGCCGTTGTATCTTTGGTCATATTATTCACCTCTAACCATAGTTATTAATTGATCAATAGCTTGAAGTATATAGGATACCAGCCGTTTTTGCAAAAGATCTCTCTAGCCATTTTGAGTTGGCGGGTAATTATACTGCTGCTGAATTCGCGTTACAGTTGTATTCATTCATTATCCTTGCCCAGTAGAGTTGATAAATGTCTCATTCACAACATTATTACGATATTTCTCTCTAAAACTGGACATGCTACTCCATAAAGAGCCGACAAAAAAAGTCTAATTCATGTGCATATTTTTTCATATGAATTTGGCTTGCAAAATAAAAATAGCCATGATATATTAGTTGAGCTATCAATGATTGATACGTCAATGATTGATACGTCAATGATTGAGGCGTCCATTATTTTTTATTAGCAATGGCACTGCATAAAGGCCACAATCGGATTGTGTGAACATAAGCCGTTGTTCATGTCCAGATTCACCCGGGAGGTCTAGTCATGACACGTATCGTTTCAAAGGAAGAGCAGATCATCAACCTGCTCAATGCACTTGGCAACAAAATCAGTCCCAAGTTCGAGCGCTGCACTGGGATCAGTTCATCACGTTTTGAGATTTTGCATGAATTGGATCAGGTCGACGAGATCAACCAGTCGATGCTGCAAAAAATCATTAATATTGATAGTGCCGCCATTACCCGCCATTTGAAGCAGCTGGAAGCTGACGGCATGGTGAGCAGACGCAAAAATCCGGTAGACAATCGGGTCACCTTTGTTCGTCTGACCGATGATGGTCGCAAACATATTGAAGGTTACAAAGTAGAGAAGAAAAATTTCATTCATCAGATTTTACACGACTTCAGTGAAGAGGAAATTCAAGCTCTCGCGAGTTATCTCGAACGAATGCAAAACAATTTTTAATAACCCTTTTACAAAGGAGAGATTCATTTCATGAGTACCTTTCAAAGTACGTTCCAAAAGACAAATGATTTTAACGAAATCACGTATGGCCGTCGTTCCGTTAAACTTTATGATCCAGAGGTAAAAATCAGCCGTGAAGAAATGACCGAAATTTTGGGAGAAGCTTCCCGTGCACCATCCTCCATCAACCTGCAGCCTTGGCGTTTCCTGGTTGTGGACACCGCTGAAGGAAAAGAGAAGCTTGCTCCTCTTGCCAGATTTAATCAAAATCAGGTTCTGACTTCTTCCGCAGTCATTGGCGTGTTTATCGACATGAACAATGTTGAGTATATGGATGAGATTTTTGGTAAAGCTGTAGAACTCGGTTATATGCCACAAGAAGTGAAGGATATGCAGCTAGCCAAAGTAATGCCTTATTACGATGTTATGCCACCTTCCGCCCTTCGCGATGTCAACCTGATTGATGCAGGTCTGGTTTCCATGCAATTGATGCTTGTCGCACGTGCGCATGGTTATGATACAAACCCTATTGGCGGTTATGAAAAAGACCAGATCGCTGAAGCCTTCGGTATGGACAAAGAACGCTATCAACCAGTCATGCTGATCTCCATTGGCAAATCAGCCAAAGATGGTCATCCATCCTACCGTCTGCCTGTTGATACCATTACAACTTGGGCATAATCATCTTATCTTCACCTTTTTAATGAATAGCGTCACCCTTAACATTTCGGCACCATTCAAACAAATTTATATACATTAACGGAGGTAAATACACATGATTATCATTCACGCACACCTGCAAATTCAACCGGAACAAGAGCAAGCTTTCCTCTCCGCAGCCAAAGAACTCGTTGCAGCAACACGCAATGAAGAAGGCAATATCAGCTATGCTCTGAACAAAAGCACAGAACAAGAACATCAATATGTCATGATCGAATTGTGGAAAGACGAAGCAGCTACAGCAGCCCATAACGCAAGCACGCATTTCCAAGCATTTGTTCAACAAGCACCCTCTTTCATGGCTGCTCCGATGAACGTTGAAGTATTTGCTGGCGAAGCGGTTAAACACTAAGTCACACTAAGTTTGATCTGATTAATCCAATAACAAGGCATGCAGGCTCCATTAGTGCCATTAAAAGAAGCCGTCTCTAAAGTCATTTTGACTTTGGAACGGCTTTTTCCATTGAAAAAAAGATATTTCAATCTTAGCTATTATTTTGTATCAGAAATTCATTGCAAAGAAAGGGCAAACGGAATAATGTTCTGCGCGACATCAAACTCTCGATGAGTTGAACCGATGTTGTTCATATTGACTTCAAAAAGCCATATTTGGCTTGACGGGTCGATTCCCACATCGATCCCTAACTCACATATTCGATCTGTTACACTGCCGGCAATATGATCGGCCATTTTTAATGCGAACCGTTTAAGCATGGCAAACATAACCTGTTGTTTATCGGAAAACTCGTGCCGTGACAGCCAATCCCATGTTGTAACAGCACGCAGAGAGTCTGGATGATTGACCACCTTATGATCACGTTGCGTCGACAAAAAGGGAAATGCCGATATAAGCGACCATTCGCCTTCTCCGTTACGAACAAGATGAAGCCTAATATGGAAAGGAAGCCCACTCCGGGTTTCACTTCGGATAAACTTTTGAACGATATGGCTGTTTTTGTTGGCGATCATCGTGATCCATTCGGCGAATTCCTTCTCACTCATTTTGTGAATATGCTGATGGTCCTTTACGGCATAACCATTCTCTTCCCGCTGAACAATGAGTATCCCTTCACCCAATGACCCCCGAGAGGGTTTGATAATAGAAGTACCGTGCGTATCAATAAAAGCTGGAACCTCGTCAGTGTGTTTAACTGCTTGATAAGGGATAAGATGAGTCGACAGCTCCGGATCCTTTTGTACAAATTCATATATCTTTTTCTTGCTAAGGGATTCACCACTTCGTTCGTCCGTAAAAGGAACATGTGTCAAAGCAGCGTAAACATTATCGTAACTCGCATTGCCGCGCTCCTTCAATCGGTCGTAGACCACATTAGGAAAAGGGCAGTACCGGGCTTCCCACTCTCCATCCTGATAGACGTAGCCTTTGATGAACCGCAATTCAGCATGCACATCCGTTGGGCCAAAATAATAGAATTCTGCGTCATTCCACTTCGCTGCGTAAGCGCAGGCAGCTGCCAACGGTTCGTCTGCTGAGTCAGCAGTCAGCATCGCCACAACGGGACTCGACACCATGCGCCCTGCCTTCGCCACATACTGTGCATATTCAATCGCTTTTGCCGCCCGTTCCCGCTCATGAAATCGCGTTTGAGGACTTATGTTGGCTTCCAGAAACAATAATTGCCCTTCAGGGGTCACTATATAATCCATCCCGAGCTCATCGATCAGAAAGGAGTACGAACGATTCATTATTTCTGCCATCCGAATAGAAAGCCGTTCCATTTCACGGATGATCTGATCTGCATCATCTGAAAGTAACTGCTGCAACACGTTTTTTGCATCCTCGGTACAGCCGCCTTGGTTTAAATTGCTAATGATGGAATTCGGGGCGCCGATTATAGGGTACACCTTGGTTACCGCCCACCGTCCCGTACCATTGCGCTGAATATGTACTCGGAAGTTCACGACCTCCTTCATTTCTGTTATCGAAGGAAAATAAGGCTGAATAATATACGATCCTTGTGCCAAAACGTCCTGTACACGCTTCTCCAAATCAGTATAATCGAGCTGGCTTTCCTCGGCATGCTGGCGCCATAAGTAGTTTTGTTCCTTTTTCTTCACGGTAAAAATAGAATTATCCCTGCACCCCTGATCGGGTTTGACGATTATTTCATTATGCACATCCAAAAATGCCAGCAGTCCATTCAGATCTAGCAACCGCTCTGTTGGCACCATATGATCCTGGAATAATGGCTCCAGTTTCTTATGAATCTCATATTTGCCTTGGATCAGAAATGTCGTAAAAGGCACCCTGCGGCGCAGCCACTTCTCACTCTCTGGTCTGCTCTTAACCGGATCAGGTGCTTCATTTAAAATTACGTCCGGCAGGGAGATCCTCTTCTCCATCCAGGAGTCTCCTACCTGAAATTTCCCTTTAATGCTTCCCTGCTCCATATCAATGCAGCTGGCATCAAAGAAAAATACATCTACACCCTGTCTCCATCCCTCTGCAACCAACTCGCTGATTCGTCTCTCGGGCAGTGTTTGTAGAGGATCGTTTTTGCGATATACACCGATTAACAACTAACCACCTCATATCGAAAATTCTAAAGCCGATTATACATGGCAGGGCTGAACATATTCTGAACACAGAAGGGCGAGCATCCACGTAGGTGAATACTCGCCCGTCACTATAATTATCTATCAAAAATATATTATTTGCATTCGTCACTTATTTGATCCACTCTACAATTCCGCGGCATGGTTTTGTTTCTTCATTGATAACTAATTCAGGATTAGCATCCTAAGATTCAATGATAATCAGACTACATAATATGAATATACGTTTAATACAATATAAGCAATCGATCGTGTCGACCGATAGCTCACCCTACAGAACATATCACTTCAGGTTTTAACCTTTTTCACTACAAAAGTACTTGCATGCGTAACCTTTTTTTGTCCACTTTATCCACGGCGGTTCGCGGCAGAGTATCGAGAATATATATCTTCGTTGGCCATTTATATTGTGCTAGCCTGAGTTCACAAAACGCCCACAATCCTTCCAGCTCTAGGCTACCACCTTCACGTAGAACGATGCAAGCAACGAGTTCCTCTCCTTCATTGGGTTGTGGAAGTCCGATAACGGCAACCTCTATAACCTGTTCGTGAGTCATGATCACTTGTTCCACTTCAGGACAAAACACATTTGAACCATTTATGATGACCATATCCTTGAAACGATCCAGCACATATAGATATCCTTCACCATCCAAACACCCTACATCACCAGTTCGTATCCATCCATTGCTTATTGCTTCGCTAGAAGCCTCTGGTTGATGCCAATACCCCAACATCGTTTGGGATCCGCGAACTACAATTTCGCCAGGTTCATTATCTAGTGCATCCTGCCCCTCTTCAGTGACGATTCGTACCTGAAAGGCTTTTTCTCCTTGTGCAGCAAAATCCGAAGGACGCCCTACTGAGCGAAGACGGATCGGATCATCCATATGAAGTGCAGGCAGTAGTCGACTGATCGCCATTCCACATTCTGCTTGAGAGTAATTGTTAACGATCAACGCTCCTGGAAACTGTTGAACCGCATTCTTTAGGGTATCCGGTGAAATGACAGATCCTCCACAACCAATAACCTTAAGGCTTGGTAAATCTTTACCCATAACGGATACCTCACTGGTCAGGTCACGCAGCAATTGTCCGACCGTACTGAGGTGCGAAATCTGTTCGCGTTCCACTGCCTCAACGATACGCTGAACGTTAGCCGGATATTCATCTAGAAAGACCAGGCAGCCTCCGGCTGCCATGGTTGCCCACAGTTGGAATTGGCCGACTAGGTGAGATAGATTAAGTACTAACACTCGACGATCCATGTCATACCCCAAGCCTTTAGTAGGCGTACATTGATTCCATGCTGAAATTCCGAGATGTGAATGCATTACTCCCTTTGGTCTGCCAGTCGTTCCTCCTGTAAAAATTAAAACGGCGGTATCCTCCATTTTGCGGTCAATCGCTTCAATGGATTGTAATTCCAAATTCTGGTGTAAAATAGATCCCACTGAATCAGAAACAGAACCTTCTTCAGTCGCAAAAAGTATTGGAGATCTCGAAAGAAGTTTTACAGCGGAGTAAGCTGCCTTGGCGTGACGGTTATCATGGATCAGGAATTTGGGCTCAGCGTTCTCAAGAATCGCTGCAATCTCTGGAGGACTTAGCAACGGTGAAATCACTGTTGGTATTGCACCCACCTCAACCGCTGCATAGAGTGAAACAACCATTTGGGGATCAGGATCCCCGAGAATAGCAAGCCGATCCCCTGGTTGAAGACCCTCAGCATAGAAGGCACGCCCAAGTTTTTCAGCGAAATGATAGAGCTCACCGTATGTAATTTTCTGCCCGTATCTTAAAAGTGCTGGCGCATCAGAAAACAAACTTGCTGCTAGTGGTAGTCGTTCAAACAGAAACATGTTCACTCCCCTTAATCTGGTTTGAGTACTAGGATTAACGAGAGCATATCATACTATTGGAAAAATTAGACATAACGATTTTCGATTAACATCATTAGATTGTCTAATAATGTATAACTCACTTGACGTTCGTAAATAAACGGCAGCGAGGATGGTTGCCGTCTCTTTTGGTTGTTGAGCTGTCGTGTCCGTTTACACTCTTCTAAGATTACACCGGATCGGTTGGCGCAAAACGGTATTTTGTTGCTTGTTCGTACGCATAGGCTAGTCGCAAAAGGATGGGCTCACTGTAGGCGGTTCCGACAAAAGTAATTCCCTGAGGCCCTTTGGTCGTATAGCCATCTTCCCCGGTGGTGCCTGTTTCCGTATACCCGCCCGGAACGGTAATGACAGGATAACCCGCACGCGCGGACAAATCGAGTCCATCCTCATTGCCCAAAAACAGCAAAGCGTCTAGTCGATGTTCGCGGATTGCGTGATCAATGCCTTGGTCCCGAGATAACTCACGGTTAAGTCGCAAGCTCTCGGAGTATTCCGGTTCAGACAATGTACCACTTGTTTCATTCGACCAAATCAGCGTATCTTGTCCATACTTAAGGGCAACCTCACGGTTTGCTTCGTTATAGGCGATGAGCTCATCTAACGTCCTAACGAAAGCGCCCGGACCAGCTTTGGCTAAATAATCATTCAGCCCTTTTTTAAATTCATACCGCATCACGTCCCAGTCCCACTTCGCACTCTCACAGAGCAAAGATACTGGGTCCACAATGGTGGCTCCATGTTCTTTGCATACAGTAATCGCCCGTTCGATAATCTCCGCTCTTGCTTCATCCAGGCCTTGATAATAAAACCGCGGAACGCCAATTCTCGCACCTCGCAGGCCATCCGCATCCAGGAAGGACGTGTAATCTGTATAGGCTGCCCGTCCATTCTCATGCATCGCTGCATCATCCGGATCCACCGCAGTCATCGCACCGAGCAAAATCGCAGCATCCCGGACCGTACGCGTCATTGGGCCGGCTGAATCCTGGCTATTCGTAATCGGAATAATTCCTGTACGACTGACCAGGCCGATTGTCGGTTTAAGACCAACGAGGCAGTTTTGGGAGGCCGGGCTAATAATTGAACCCGAAGTCTCTGTACCCATGGCAGCGGTACACAGATTCGCAGCAACGGCTGCTGCGGAACCTGAACTCGATCCCCCAACGAACAACTCTCCAGGACCGTAAGGATTCAGCGTCTGTCCACCTCTGGAGCTATATCCCGACCACATCGTGCTCGACATGAAGTTCGCCCATTCCGTCATGTTTGCTTTTCCGAGGAATACAGCTCCGGCGGCTCTTAACTGGGCAGCCACGACCGAATCCGTTGATGCAAAATGTTCGGCAAGCGCGACTGAACCGGCACTGGTATGCATGCGGTCTCCTGTATCGATATTATCCTTGAGCAAAATCGGGATGCCGTGAAGCGGTCCGCGTGCTCCATATTCCCTCCGCTCCGCGTCAAGCGCAATGGCAACCTCTATCGCGTCCGGATTGATTTCGAGTACCGATTTCAGCTTAGGGTCGAGCCTTCCAATCCGCTCCAAATACCAGCGAACGCAAACCTCCGACGATAAAGAACCTGTTTCCATCGCTGCCTGTACCGAAACGATGTCTGCCTCTACTAAAAGATCACTTACTGTTTTATCCATTTTTACAGCCTCTCCCTTTTTGCTTGTTACTACTTATGGTTCGACGAACAAATCTGTTGTCCTCTGCCTCGCTGCAAAGATCAGAAGCAGTAATTATAAAAAGACAGCCTTTGTCAGATGTCATTTTTCCCACATGAAATACTTTTCCATGATAATCCCTGCCCTAATTGATAGGAAGTTATGATATATTTTTATGGAGAAGTTTTTTTAAGGGAGAATGGCTATGGTTAAACTTTCGCTTTTTGCAATTACAAAGACAATTGAGTGTTTACCTCCAAGAATTGTCGATCATTTATACATGTACGTCTACAAAGAGTCTACAAACACGACAAAAGAAACCTGGCTATTTGAGGTGATAAAGGAAATCCTCATTCAGAATTTTGGATTTGATACTCCTCATCTGGAGGATCATGTTGAAATCCGGGATAAAAATTATCGCAAAAGACAGCAGAGCAAAAAGTATTGGCTCAAGAAATTTAAAGAAGAACTGGATTCCGTGCCAAATAACCCTGTTTTGATCGAAATAAGTTCTTGGAAACTTGCACTGGAGCAAATGAAAGCATCCAATGGGGGGCTGGATATCGTTGCTGAATCCGAAAGACTGATTGGCGTAAAAGACCTGAATGATTTACCAGCTTTACGTTTGCAACAAATAAGTGAGTGGGCAACCACCAGCTCCACCTATCTTACTGACTATCGCTACTTGTCGAGTAAAAAAACCAATCAGATCAAAAAGGCGATCGATACCGATCTTCATTTTATTGTCGCTGATATTATTGATAAACACGATTTGACGAATGCAGTGGATGTGCAGCCTCATGGCTTGATCGAAGATGTCGTTTTTGCGGAAAAATCAACAAACCTGAAGATCAGAATGGAACTGGACGAAATCACCAACAAACAAACCTACTTCGATGATTATGAGATCAGTGACAATGAGTTTCTGCGCACGATTATCAAAGTGGAAGATGGAGATTTCCTGCTAGCTGATAAAAGCCTTACGAAGTCACTGGATGGTACCGATCGGGATATCATTTTTTACGTCCTATCCCAAAAGGATGAATCGTTCTACACCGACCGTACGATCACCGTTGATATTTCCAAGCTAGTAAGTAAAGCCTACAATTCCTCTGGTGTGAAAAACTATGTTGAAATTGAGAAAAGATTACGTAAAATCAGATCATTCGGCTTCCAGGCCGTGATTAAGAAAAAATCAGAAAAAGCCAGATCTGGTTCTGCGGACTGGTCTATATTTGACTCGGTAGTCATCAACTCCAATCCAAATGGTAGACGTTATGCTGAAATTGTCATCGGTACTTATTTCCACCAACAATATATTAATCAGCAGACCGTTAAGATCTACAGAGACAGCCTTAACTCCATCGAAGGTAACATCTCAAAGATTTTAGTACATGCATTACAGAAAGAACGTCTGGAGCGGTATGTTCAAGGGAACCAATTCATAGATATCTTCCCGCTCAGCTACTTCTTGCGTAAAGTCCGGATGGATAAAAGAAAAACGGAACAAAATATGAAAAAAATCCAGGATGCTCTAGAAGAGTTTAAAAGCCTGAATTTTCTGATTGCTGATTATAAAAGACTGCATTCCTCTTTTGAAATTTCCTTTATTCCATTGACTCACACGGAAATGCATGACTTTTTTGATCAGGCGGAACCGCCTATACAACTTACCTTCCCTATACAAACCGAACTTATTGGAGAATGAACCACATTCTCCAATTTTTTTGTTTATGTACATTTGCCGTGAATGTCGTGCACCGTTTACTTAGCCTAAGCATTTTAGGAATCTCTTTCGATCTACTCTATTGAACTACTTATTGAATTTTTATTACTCAATTTTCGTACTTGTATTAAATTATTACTTTTTTCTCGTACTTGATGAAGTAATAAAATTGAATATGCTGCTATAGTGCTATTAAAACAATTAGATCATATTATTTTATTACGAAAACTACGTACCGTATTTCATTTTATTACTTATTATTCGTTCTTTATTAATTATCCATCATTTATAATGCTTAGAATCGGCTGTCTCCATTTTTATTACGAATTACTCGTACTACAAATCTATGTTTCAATTCTCCAACTACAGGGTAGGATCCTTGATATCATCGTAATTCTCACTTATTTTTCGTACTTTCTAATAATTATTACTTAAAAATCGTACCATACTAAATTTATTACGAATTCCACGTACTAAAATGCTTAAAAAAAAGTTCTATATTTGTTGAGCACAAAAAAAGTTCAAGCTTGTAGCCCTATTTTTTATTTTCTAACTTTTTTCTCGTACTATATGTATAATCGTAAAACTACGGTTTCATTCTTTGTTTCTATTTTTATTACTCATTTCTCGTACTACCACTGGTGTTCCCAATTAAATAGACGGATGCTATAATCAATATATAGTGAATGGAAAGCTAATAAAAATCTCTATAAAAATAAAAAAAGAACCCAACGATATCGTTCTAATAAGTGGATAGTTTGGCGACTGACACTTATTAAAACCACGAAAAGTCGGGGTCTTGGTCTTGCTTCTTTTTTGATGTGTTCATTATAGCATGTCTTGTAAAAAAACAAAAGCCAAAACCCTTATTTTCCCTACCCATTTTTGCAGTTGGGAGTTAAGGAGAGGCGCAGATGAAACACCATCCTGATCTATTCGATGCACAGACCCTACATCATGATACTCGTTTGCTTTTCAAACTCAAACTCCTACTGGGTACCGTTTGCGCATATGGCGGAGAAGTTCCACTTTCTCAGACAGAGCTCGCAAAACGAATGAGTACCTCCACTTATCGTATCCGAATTCTTCTCCACAAATTAGAACACGAAGGTATTATCCACTACAATGACTCCGGTACATTGTTTTTTGATCGATATGTTTTTGTACGCGATCAGGCGGAGTTTTCCCAAGAAACCCTATATGCCAAACATTTTGCATTCTTTACTTGTGAAGAATTTCTGTCCGAGGATCGAAATGTTCAACGCTTTGTTCTTCATTATGTCGGCAAAGAGCTTGTCTACATTCCAGGCAATTTCCGCTGGGGTTACATAAATGATCTTTACGGGGCAGCAGGCCTACTTAACATACGCACGCCAAAGGAAGCTAGAACCATCCTAAAGAAAGCAGCCAAATATCTAAAAATAAAAATACACACGGAAAACTTCCAAGTCCTGAACGTTCATCAAAAATGGATCGACATGGGTGAAGTTTATTCTGAAGGTGCTGAGCTATGGGTGACCAAACAGCTTATGAAGCATCGTTTTTGTTGTGACTTCTTGTCTCGTAAAGCAGTTTGGCAAATAGCAAAAGTAATGGAAGACTACTATGCCAAATTTGGATATGAATATGCAACCGAGATTTTTGACAATGCCCTCTTCAGCATTCAAAAAAATAGAAGACGGTCACAAACCTTCTTCAACATGATATACAGAGAAGATTCGGCGTACATTGTTAATGAAGAAAAAAATGAACTCAATGAAATCAGTGCCTATTTTCGGTCCGTTATGGAATCCGCCGAGCTCAACTACGCTGCACAATTGTCTATGGAACTTGAACATATCGAGCAGAAGAAACACATGGCGGAGACCAACCTCTATGCGAATGATGAGATCTCTGTCATTAATCAAAAACTAATTGAAGCAGCCCATAAACAACAAATGAAAGTGTGGGACAAGCTTCGTCTCATCAACATGTGCTGGCTCAACCGTTTCAGGCAACATCCTGAATGGTTTGTCCACCATTATTACCGCATCAAATCTCTCCCAGCCCCTATCCTGGAGATCAAAATGGAAATTGAGAAGTATATCCGTAACCAAAAAAATAATCCTTATCAAACGAGCGTCATCTAATTTTTTTCATTGGTTAGATTTATTTGTGTTCCCTTCAATTCGTTTTCAGCCTAAATTGTATTGCAGTGGTTCTACGACTGGTAGAGCGACTGCTTATTTGATTTTCATTTTTGCTGTTCTTGAGGGTGCTTTTAACGGGACCTGTCTTAAAGTAGGGTAATAGAAGAGATCTCATAACTTCCTTTGTATCCCAATTTCATCAATGATACTGTGGATAACGTTTTTTATCATGTGATTTTGTTATGTAGGTGCTGTCTATATCGATTCTACTCATTTGGATAAACTGACCGTTGATGGGGGCTTCTATACATTTAGTGTTCGTTAAGTGTTCTCGAATGTGTGTCCTGCAATTGTTATTTTGCATAAAAATAAGAGCTTTCTATATCTAATTTTATCCAGATACAGAAGCCCTTATGGTTCAAGCTTTTCGAGGCACTTTTATGGCTTGTAAAAAGGTATTAATTAAAGGTGTTGATCTATGGCTTTAAGAAAAGGTTTTGAACTAAGATTTTAATATAAGGTGTTGATGAAGGGTGTTGAAAAGCTTTTGAACTCCTCCATCATCAAAATATAGAAGTCAACATCGGACAGAGTCAAATCCTTGCTTTTCCCTAACTGCTCGACGTTTAAGCTACCCGATATTGTCTGCTGTTAAGTCATCGTTTAACGTACTTTCCCACCATATCGATGTATCCCCGCTTACAAGCTGTGGAATTACTATTCGAAAAGGATGAAAATTTGAAGTTATTCATTTCACCTCCTTTATTTAATCGGTATCCAAATTTGGGGTGGTTGATGATGGCCCGGATATACTTCTAATTCCGGAATACCCGCATGCTCATAAGGATTTGATGGGAACCATTCGGAGACAATCTGTTTCCATAGGCTCTGTATGCTCTCAGGCATCGGACCTTGTACTTCAAACACACTCCATTTGGAAGCAGGAATCGTTATGGATGCCAATCCTTCCGGTACTTCACCCTCATAAGCCGTACCTATCCAGTATTCCATTTGCTTGTCCTCGATCTCAGTCTGGTCTACACAGACTCCAAGTAATCCTTGTATAGCCCCATTATTCAGTTCCACTAAACGATCTTCTGTTCCACTGGAATACGCCTCTTGCCATATCTTCGGGATTTCTCGTAAATTTTCCCCATCTACATAAGAGAAGGCCTGCTTGATTCCAACTAACGTAAATTCATCCTGTTCAACAATTTTATAATTCATCGGTTCTGCTCCTTTTAAACTGACTTGAATAACCAAGCGATTATATGATTTGATCGAGGTGCTGCTTTTTCGTGCCTCACTTGGTGCAATTCCATGCTGTCTGCGAAAGGCTTTGGAGAAAGATTCAGGTGTGTCAAATCCATACTTGTGCGCTAGATCAATAATTTTGTGATCACTTTGTAAGAGCTCATGTGCCGCCAATGTTAATCGTCTCCGTCGTATATATTCGAATACGGTAACATCTGTTAATAGTGCAAACGTACGTTGAAAATGAAAAGGCGAAATATGAGCTTGTGCTGAAATCTGCTCCATCGTTACATTTTCGAGTAAATGCTCTTCTATATACTGTATAGCTTTCTGTAACGATTCAATCCAGTTCATATGGTTGACCACTCCTTGACTTCTATAATAGATGAAAGCCTATCTTACTGCCTGTCATTATTTGCTTTGATCTGTCCGATTGACTTTTATATGATTACTCTTAGCCGTAATGAGTCTATAACCCACTCTTATCTGCACTAGAATAAAAAAAGTGAATCATTTTCGACGCTCACTTGTCTATAATATATCCCAACAAGAAAGGAGTACCGGAAGTGACCGAGCATGAACTCTTCAATACTTATAACAAAGATGTATATCGCACCTGCTTGTATATGCTCAAAAACATCCAGGATGCCGAGGATGTATGCCATGATGTGTTTGTAACTGTATTTCGGCAGGACTGGAGAAATGTCACACATTTAAAGGCCTGGATTATGCGGATCGCCATGAACCATTGCCTTAACATTATTCGTAAAAACAAAGTCAAAAGTGATAAGCAAGATCAATTACAGAACTTACATGAACACGAGGCTCTTGCCAAAGGTTCCGTTGATGGAATCGTTATGGCTAAGCTATCTTTCGCGGAATTGGAGCAACAACTGCAAAAATTGCCGGACAAGCTGCTAAGTGTTGTAACTCTGCGTTACATTGGTGATCTCTCTGTTGCTGAGATCTCGGAGATCCTGAGCATACGTCAGGGTACGGTTCGAACAAGATTACACAAGGCTCTCAAAATGATGCGAAAGAAACTGGAATACTACGAGAAGGTTAAAACGAGAGGAGAGAATCATTTTGAATACAGTAGAATCCAAGGTTAAGAACCACATGAAGAATCATTCAGAACACGTAGAGTATCCGGATTTTGGAAAAATGTTCAACAGCATTCAAATGGACGAGCTGCGGGTAGTTGATGAGATCAAGCATAACTCTCAGCGGGGAAAAACCAAAGTCGCCATTGTTCTGGGTGTATCTGTGGCAGTCATGGCTACGCCGGTATATGCTGCCTTTCAATATGACTGGAGCGACATTCTTTCCCACAAGTCAGGAATTGAGTCGGCACTTCAAGCCGGGTATGGCCAGTCCATTGAACAAAGTGTCACGGCCCACGGAGTTACCCTAACAGTGCATAACGCTTTTGTGGATGATAACCGAACGGTTCTTCTATACACGGTTAGACCTGGCATGGAAACAGACGGAAAAGAAATCAGATATGATCAAATGGTTTTGAAAGACAGCAATGGAGAGCCTATTGAAGGACATTATTCTCAAAAATGGAACGAAGAGCAAGGTGTTTATCAGGGATACTTCGAAACGGACTGGGTAATGCCAAAGAACCACCAATCAGGACTTCAATTCTCCATTACAGGTGTTCGTTATTTGCAAGACATTCAGGAGGACATTACACTCGATCCCCAAGATACTAATACTCAGAAATTCAATATTCAAAAGGATGGCATCGAAGCGGTAGAAGTACAATCCTTCCAGCACACGGAAGATCAAATCATGATACGTTCCAACGTGACTTTTACAGATAAAGAGTTACAGGAACAGACTTGGGCCAGAATCACGGCTTATGATCAAAATGGGAACATCATTAAGGAAACGGAAAGCCCTGTCTACGGCACGGCGGGAGCAACGGGAGCTTACTCCAGCATGCAAATATTTAACGGGCAGCAGTTCAAAGAAAAGGCCAATCGTTTTACCTTCACTTATACACATGAGAAAGAACGAATTGATGGAACATGGAACCTCGATCTCTCCTTGTCTCAACAGCAGATGAGAACGGGAACGGTTAAGAAAGAAATGGACATTCCATTGAATTCTATGGGTGGAGAGGCTAGCATTCGTGGGATTGTGGTGACGCCAACACAGATTCGAGTAACCATTAATCACCAAGAAGACTATTTTAGAATTCCTTACCGGACCTATCAGCTGGAAGTCGACGGAAAAACGATGGAAGGCTATGTTTCCCTTGAAGGTACAGTGAATCCTAACCAAACAGAACTGCGATTTGAGCAGACGGACTCACTTCTGATGGATGTTGGCTCTTTGTCCAACAAACCCATGACCTTGATCGCGAAGGATCGAGTAGATGAACATTCTGGAAGCCAGGCTTCTATCCGTCTAACGGATATCTCTACTCAGCCACAAACAATAGCGAGTGATTACGAAGGATTCCGTTTGAGTTGGACGTATTATCTCAAGGACGGTAACCTGTATGTTGAGTCCTTCAGCCCGGACACTACATTTGGCGGAATTAATCAATCCTATTTCCTTGAACAGGGAGACAAGCATTACTTAGCGCCGCTATATTTTAATGATTCGGATAATAAACATACGGAAGTGTACAAAGATTTTAAGGGTGAAAATATAGATCTGTATGTATGGAACTATACAACCAAAAAGCCGGATGAAGAATTACGAATTCCACTCACAAGCAATAAGTAGTTTCTAAAAAAACTTTATATAAAAATGCAGTCCACATGGAAAATGCCCTTGTACAAGGGCATTTTTAGTTTTCATGTTCGAGCAAGGCGAAAGCCCAGATCATCAATGCCAAAGGTAGGATGGCTTCGACGTCGGCACGTCGAGCCGCAACCTCTGGCCTCTTCTGCCCAGCTGCCACCACGGAACACACGGTAGGAACCATACACTTCTTCATCATACTGATCCCAGCACCACTCCCAGACGTTCCCAAGCATATCGTAGAGCCCCCACGCATTCGCTTCCTTTGTACCGACCTCGTGGACCCTTCCTTGCGAATTCTCCTCAAACCAGGCGATGTCATTCAGCTCTCCATAACGATAACCGCTGGTACCAGCCTTACACGCATACTGCCACTCCGCTTCCGTAGGGAGACGATAGCCATCTGATCCCAAGTTACGGGCAACTCTCTCCCCGTTTTGACTGACTTCGTAATATTCTTGTAGTCCTGATTGCTGGGATAACAAATTACAAAAGAGTATCGCTTCATTCCATGAAACATTGGTAACCGGTGAGAGGGGATGATTATTTCGCTCACCCTTCCTTTGCACAATGGAATGGTATAAATCATTCGTCACTGGAATCGAGGCAAGCCAAAAGGAATTGACATCAACCGTCCATGTCTTTTTAATCCGATCATCTCGTAATCCAACACTTCCTGCAGGGATCTGAACCATTGGGTAATGTGCAGCATGATGACCTTCATAGAACAAGATGTCTCCTCCTCTTTATGTTCCAGATCCTCTCACTTTTCTGTAGTGAAGCTCCAGACGTAGCTCTCAGCAATGTAGCGGTTGTCCGCATTGTGAATCGTGGGTACGCCGTCTATTCGAAAAAACTCAAGCCAATAACTATTGCCATCAGCACATAGCGGCACTATATGTATTTTTAAAGGAGAATTATACTGTCATGTTACCGTAATCAAAAATTTCAGGCTATACCCTGGAGATCAACAGTATAACTTTTTGCTATCACTTTCTGCAAATGTGGGACCACTGCTTAGATCTCCTTAGGATGTTATGAGCGAGTTCTCCACGTTCAGGACTCCAGTTCTAAAAGATCATCTTTGTTTGATCACAGAACTGAAGTCCGCATTACTGAACAGGGACGCTTTTTTCTCGGATGCATGGATACTGCTACAGATGAATCAAAATGTTATCTAGCCCTTGTGTACCCTGCCGGAGTGATACTTTGTGGATTATTGAACACATTTTTTCGGGTCATATTTGGCTTTTACTCTCCGTAATCTGACATAGTTAGCTCCATAATAAACCTGCCCGGAGTTTTTAATCCCCTGATCTGGAACGTTAATATAGGACCCGACGATATAAGCTAATAGCCGGATGATAGAAGTTGTGGGTGTCCCAACACTCGTGATGGGCTTTAGCAGGCGAAGCGCCTCTGTTTTGTAGCCCAGGAACAGCCCCTCCATGCTGACATTACCGCCCTTTTTAGGTCCGATCGTTAGTTCACTGCCTAATTTGAAATTAACGGAAGGAGCCCATTTTTGCCATACTTTGAGTACCTTTTCTAATTGGTTCCAAGGCCAAGTTATGCGGAATACGGTTGCCTTAGCTGGCGCACGATGTACTTTGAATTTGTACTTGGTGTACACTCCGAAATTACCACCGCCACCCCCTCGGGAAGCCCAGAAAAGATCTGAATTACAGTTTTTGTTGGCACGAATCACTTTCCCTTTCGCATCAACCATTTCAACTTCAAGAAGATTATCACTAATGAGACCAATCGACCGCTGGAGAGGTCCAATTCCCCCACCTAGTGTAATTCCGCCAATCCCGACAGTAGGGCTATCTCCAAAGGGAGCGATAAAACCTTGCCGTGCCAGTGTATTTGCGATTCTTCCCACACGGTTACCCGTCCCCACAACAACCGTTCCATTTTTTTTGTCCAGCTTAATACTATTCAAATCACTTACATCGATGACCATTCCACCGTTAACCTTTTGAAAGGTTCACTTCCAGAGAGTGTCTTCCACTCCTTGGCCGGATGGGTACCTTATTTTCTCGAGCCCATTTGATCGCATTGGAAACATCTTTTGTTTTCTGAGCAAACACAAATACTTTAGGAAATCTGTCGGTATGAGGATCCCAGTTCTTTCGGGCGGCTTCATACCCCGGATTTATAATGGGAATTATTTGGAATATGTCATGAAGAATGAACGCATTAGAGATGAGGAGATTTTGCAGGCAGCACGAAATCAGGGGGGTTCTTCCATGCACCAGGTGGAAGCTGTAGTATTGGAACCCGATGGCTCCTTAACTGTGATGAAAACGTCAGATTTTCAATACCGTGAGATTTTTAATAACATTAAAGAACCAGAAGATTAGAACATTAGCTTATAAGTTGCTACAAAAGCCCTTGAACAATCTGTACACGCAAAAACCCGCCAGACACTCGGAAATCCTTGTGTTCAGCGGGTTCTTTAGTTATGGAGCCTAGGGGGATCGAACCCCTGATCTCATCGCTGCCAGCGATGTTTGATGCATGGAATCATATTGAACGATGTCAATTAAGTGTTGTTGTATCAACGTTTTTTCACATTACTCTGGAACAAAGCATACTCATTTCTAACTAGAGTTTTTAATTCAGTCCCCAATCCGTCCCCAGAATATCCCCATATAATAGGGGTGTAAACACATAAGAAAAGATGCTTTCGTGGTCTTTATGAGTTTTGAGCAAAACAACAGGAGCGACCATAGCGGTTGCTCCTGTTGTTTTAGTCATATAAGAAGAAAAAGATATTTTCGTAAAATTCTTGTGTCATGCCTAATCCACCAGTTATCATCATGCAACCAATAATAAAACAATAAAATATGGAGTTTGACAAAGGATCTGTTCGTTTGAAGCGTATACCACACCATTCACAGCAACGGGCATCATGTTGGACTTTATTTCCGCACTCATTACACTTCAAGTAATGACCTTTTTTAAAGACCTTTATCTTAATGTTTATAAATGACCTATAGAAAAGTGCTCCTCCTCCAATATAAAACAATAAAATCACACCAACCAAAGTTATCCATCCGAAGACTTTTAACAAGTAGTCAAGCATTGTACTCCTCCAATTATGTAATTAATTCAAATTAGTCTATCTGAACCAGTCATATTGAACCCTATCATGTCTTCCATTCATATCATCCAACTATGTAAGTAAGTCATTGTTCCTTCTTACTTTGTTATAAACTCCTCAATAAAGAGCTCAATAAATTTCAATCCTATTACCGAAAACATTACTCCAGCTATAATGCAGCCAGTAATTGATTCATAGGCAGCTGATGACCGATAACTCTCTCCGCAGTGTGGGCAAATAATTGCAGTGGAAGAGATGCTATGTCCGCATGCTTACAAGGTTTCATTTTTAATGATCGCTTAGTTATTTTCAAGTAAATATTCTTGAACATAAAAATCCAAGCTAACAAGCCTAAAAGTAAAAAAAAAATAAAGTGACTATACCTAAAACAAACATTTCTAAATTTAAATTGAGGTTTTTAAGCATGGCTAATTCTCCCCAGTATATAATCAATCCAGAATAGTCTATCAGACCTAAGTGGTTATCTCCATATATTTCCATTACGCTGAATATAACGGTTGTAAACTTTCTGATGGCCAAAGTTGTTGGAACAAATGGAACGATTGTGCAAACTTTGTATCACAAGCACTATACACTGGAGGAATGAAATTTAAATACGGAGCTAGTTTTACGAGCGATGAATCCTGGCATTTTGGTTCGCTTATCCCCTCGCATATATGGGGTGGTGCCCATAACTTTTATAAACATTGGAAAAGCCGAGCAGGAGTAGCTTCTACTATATCTGATTTACAAACCGGAGATGCAGTAAGCTTAAATACTGACACTGATGCTGATATCGATCATACAGTTATCATCACGAAAAACACAGGTAATAGTAGTGCCAACAAGTATATAACACAGCATACTTGGGATCATAAGGAAGAAAGAACACTTGCCGATATGTTCAGCTCAGGTTATGGCTTGTATGGCTATGAAATAGACAAAGCCACGAATTAAATAAAAACCAGCCTCCACATATAAGTGGACAGGCTGTTTTTTTTTCCTTATTTGTCGGCAAGATTGACGACATTATCATCTACACGATAAAGGACATAATTACTATTCCATATTTCCGTAGAAATAACAGTTTCTTGATTGTCTTTCTTAAAGAAAAATGCAGCCCCTTCCTGCTGCTTGAACTGCCAGCCTTCCCTCTCCACTCGATCTTTAAGAAGTTGATTACCGTTCATCCTTAATGCAAGATACTGTCCCTCTTCCTCCATCTGAACAATGGATACATCCGTTGTATTTAATTTATACATAAGCTTTACATTGTTATAACCAACATTGTTGATGTATGTTGCTCCTAATATGAATAAAAGAATAATAAACCCAATAAAGCTAAATAAAATAATCTTCCATTTTCTCTTCATCCGTTCCCCCCAAAAAAATATTTACACTTATTATGTAAACGGTCCTGAACATCAAATAGTTACCAATAAAAATAATCGACTAAAATATTTTATTTCTATGCTTTATTTATCTACTCACCGTATGCAAGATGCAGAGCCGCGGCAGTGTCGCCTGGCGAACTCATCGGCTAGCTGTCAAACCAATCACAAAAAACTGTTGGCTTTTTTTCCGAGAGATTAAACATTCAATCAATAAACGTGATCCCCTTGGAAGTATCCCTCAATTCGTCTAATGATCCAGCATTATGTTGATCGGCTACCTGGACGCTACGGTCTTCGTGGATATGTAGCCGGCGCAGTTCCGCATCGATCCAGACGGAGATCCGGCAGCTGCCGATCCCACACCTAGGCGCAGTGGGACCCAGCTAATGTTTTTTCATTATCGATTCAATACAAAAAAGCACCTATCATTTGGACAGCTGCTAATAAACATTATTCTACAAGCGAGTAGCATTAGACAAAAAAGGACCTATAGTTAACCTCACGCTGCAACAAATCCTTGGGTCGTCTATTGGTGTAGTACAAACTGCTTTTTGCCTTTAAAAGTGTCTACATAAAGTCACATATACAAAAATACTCAAACAAATCTTTTAGCTTGTAAATCAAGGATATCTTCAACTTTTTAATTGTACAGAAGTAGTTGTGCAGAATCCTTCAAACTTGGGAGAACGAAGTTTTCCGTTCTTAGAGTAACATTGAAATTTGATTTTGCAGCTTATTAACGGCTCAAAATAACGCCAGCCTTTACTTTCGCCCCGAATGAGCTGCTTGGATATCTGATTAAAAGCATGTATTTCTTCGTGGCCAGGTGGAAATTCCAACATACCAACATACTTACCGTTTACTGATAGGCCCCACCCAAAGTTCCTTTGATCCGCATAGATTCTATCTGACAGGGAATGTATTGATACGCTTTTACCTTAACGACGTGACGTTCTGAACGCCCGTCTAAAATCATTTGTGCATCCCTATTATACTGACAGATACCCTCAAGACCGAGTTCTTTAGCCTTCTGAAGCAGTTTGTGCCCGTTATCATATAAAGGAGTTACTGATAATGTCTCAGATTGTTTTACAACTGATTCTTAGACTACAAACATTATCACATGATGGAAAGAAAATCAGGACAGGAGCAAAAACTGCTTCGGGTACACGATTGGTGTCGGTCGATGACAAGATCATAAAAGAAATTCAGAAGAGGAAACGCGTAGTGGCTGCTGAGAAACCAAAAGCGGGTGGAGTATACCAAGACAACGACTTAATCATTGCGACTTCCGTAGGGACGCCTGTGACGCCTAGAAACCTTCTCAGAACGTTTTATAGGTATATGGAGAAACTAGAGATACCGAAGATCACAGTCCACGATTTAAGACATACACATGCTACTCTGCTGCTCAAGCAAGGGGTGCATCCTAAAATCGTGCAGGAGCGACTTGGACATGCCAGCGTCAAGATAACCATTGACCTGTACAGCCATGTTTTGCCGAACATGCAGAAAGAAACAGCCGAGCGATTCGGAGACTTCTAATTCGGTACCAATTCAGGCACCAAAAAAACGAATGGCACCATTTCGGCACCAGACACCGAAAATAGAGACCTCATTTAACCCCTATAAAAAGCAAAAAACCCTTGTGTACCAAGAGTTTTTTGAGTATGGAGCCTAGGGGGATCGAACCCCTGACCTCATCGCTGCCAGCGATGCGCTCTCCCAGCTGAGCTAAGGCCCCACATTACATTAAGATGCTTGTCAATTTCTGCAGCAGTTCCGCAGGCGACTCCTATATCATATAAAAAGCAGCATTAGCTGTCAACAACTTTTTAAGAACGCAAAGTGTTTGGAGAAGAACAACCTCTTGGAATGGCTACTCGTGTCAAAAGCTCAGACTGCTCTTCTCCCATGATCCACTTCTTTAATCTTCGAGATCCTCTTTGGACAACAACGATTTCAATTCCTTCATGAACATATTGATGTCTTTGAATTGGCGATACACGGATGCAAAACGTACGTAGGCCACTTCATCAACCGGAAACAGCTGCTCCATCAACAGTTCACCAATCTGACGACTCTCAACTTCAGCTTCAGCTGTGTTCCGCAGTGACTTCTCCACCTCGGAAACCATCATCTCCAGCTTCTCTACAGAGACTGGTCGTTTCTCACAAGCCCGAATCAGACCACGGAGAATCTTGTCACGACTAAACTCTTCCCGGCTGCCGTCTTTCTTGATGACGATCAGTGGTGTCTCTTCCACCATTTCAAATGTTGTAAAGCGGCGACTGCACTGCTCGCATTCACGACGGCGGCGGATTGATTTGGATTCATTGGCTGGCCGTGAATCCAGCACCTTTGTGCCTAGGTAGGCGCAATAAGGACATTTCAATTCAGATCACTTCCCATGTTTTACTTTTACCACTAATTCCCTGAAACATCTAGTTATGAAAATCGCATTGAAGACACATAATACTTTTACCAACCGCGAGGAGGTGAACAGCAATGGCCCAAAACAGCAACGGTAACTCCAACAACTTGGTAGTAACTCGCGCTTCCGCAGCACTGGAGCAATTGAAATATGAAGTTGCTCAAGAACTCGGAATCAGCATCCCACAAGACGGATACCAAGGTAACATGACTTCTTACGAGAACGGTTCGATCGGTGGATACATCACGAAACGTCTGGTAACAATTGCAGAACAGCAATTGGCTGGTCAATACCAATAATCTCTGCATCGTAATATGTTACACAGAGGAGCATGGAGCGGCCGGTGATTCACCGGCCTGCTCTGTGCTTTTGCTTTTCAATTTAGCTCATAGAAGATAATCGAATTAGACAGATATACTTTTGACTACTTCGACAAATGCTTGCTGTCCGTCTTCAGAACGTATTATAGATCTTTACATACTGATTATAATAATAAATGACTCGTTGTACATAGTGCCGGGTTTCTCCAAAAGGAATATCCTTGACCGTTTCGAAGGAACCGTCCCACACACCATCTCTAAGCCACCCGCTGACTTTGCCTGGTCCGGCATTATATGCGGCAATCATTGCCGTCTCATTGCCATCAAACTGTTCTGAGAGGTTACGGAGGTACCATGTTCCAAGCTGGATGTTCCTTTCAGGCTCGTGCTTCAGTTCCTCAAGCGATGTCCCCGGAATTTTGGCCTGCTCCATGATCCAGTTTGCTGTATCCGGCATCAGCTGCATCAGCCCGATGGCACCTCTTCTGGATTCCTTGCTGGTTTTAAAATTGGTTTCCACCTTAATTATAGAAGCGATAAGAAAAGGGTCGACCTCATAGCTCTGAGATTGGGCACGAATCTCTTCCTTATAATGAATCGGATAAAACCACGCCATCCAGTTTGTATTCAGGAACAGCACCAATACAAATGAAACAAACATCAACAGCAGTACCCGTTTCTTGCGCAGTAACTTCATATCAGACCCTTACGATGCAAAAATGAAATAACCTGCTGCTCCGTATCCGACCATAAGCCGCTGTTGTCAATAACCACGTCAGCACGCTGCTTCTTATGTTCAATATCCATCTGCGCATTAATGCGGGCCTCGGCCTCTTCCTCTGTCATTCCATCCCTTTTGATCAGTCGCTCCCGCTGCACGGATCTCGGTACGTATACAACCATAACCTCATCGAAGCCTTTTTCCAAACCGGATTCAAACAATAAAGGAATATCTGATACCACAAGCTTGTCCGGATAGGCCTTTTCATATGCAGCAGCACGCTCCCGCATCTCCTGACGTATAGCCGGATGTGTAATTGCCTCGAGAGCTTTGCGCTCATCCGGATTCTGAAACACTATGCTTCCCAGCTTTTTCCGATCCAGTGTCCCATCCTCATTCAGTATGGCTTGTCCAAACCGCTTTACAGCGGCAGCCAAGACGGGATGCCCGGGCATCATGACCTCCCGGGCAATCACGTCTGCATCGATCAGCAGCGCTCCCTTACTGGCAAGTAGGGCGGAAACACTGCTCTTTCCCGTTGCGATCCCGCCGGTTAAGCCAATATTCATCGTTTCACCTCATAACAGCTTCATTATTCCCATAATCATTAACAACAACGCAGGCAGCACAGACAGCCTCTTCATCCAGCGCAGAGCTGCAAAACGCAATCCGACTTTCATGCCCAGTAACAGAAATGCACCACTGAACAATGCGATGACAAGCGCAGTCCACAATGTGGGGAAACCCAGCAAAGCGGCTCCAAGTCCTGCACCGAAAGCGTCCAGTGACAGAGCAATTCCCAGCCACATCGCCTCCTGGGCGGAGATGCTGCCCGAATTGTCCATATCCGCTTTGGAAGGACTGCGCAAGATTTGAATAACGACACCTAACTTCCGTAGCTCCAGTGTAAATACCATTCGTTCCAGCGACCCGCCAGATTCAGATTGTTCAAGCTCAAGCGCTAGCACCTGATTTTTCCCTTTGACCAGTCTATCATCTGTCGTCTGCCCTCTGCCCCCATTTTCTTCCGTCCCAGCATCCGATTCAAGTCGATCTTTCCCTTGCTTTCGGATCAGCTGTATCAATGACCACGCGCCGATACCAATCAGAATAACTGCACCAACGATCGAAGCCACATCAGGAGATACCACATGGGATAATAGAACGCCAACCTGCATAGACAGGCCAATGACCAATCCCGAACAAATGGAGATTACAGCAATGGATAACAGCGGGATCTTCGTCCTGCGCAGCCCGTATGTAATCCCAACACCAAAACCATCTAAACTAAGCGCCAAAGCAAGCGCCAGCAATGAAATAAAATGATGCAGCACCCCGGATTCCTCCCCTGTGCGGGAACTCATTTTAACCTACCGTTTCAAGTAGGTATTCGCCCGCTTATTCTGCCATATCAGTATATGGAGGGAGTAATCCATGGGTGCTACGTTTTAAACATTTCGTTCATTTGATACAAATTCAAGCCGTTAGTGTGTAAACGACAATTTCAATTTGTATCTTCATTGGTTTTAGTTTAGTGGTTGGCACTTCGGACAGTAATGCGTCCCGCGACCACCCACAACACTTTTCTCAATTAATGTACCACATGTTGTACAAGGCTCGGATTTACGTCCATAGATTTTCAGTTGATGCTGAAACATGCCCATCTCGCCTTGTCCATTAACATACGATTTGATGGAAGATCCACCTGCATTCACGGCATCCTGCAGCGTAGCTACAATCGCCTCGTGCAGCACCGTTAATTGGGCTTCGGTCAACGTCTTGGCAATGGTTTCAGGGTGAATGCCTGCGCGGAAAAGGGCTTCGTCCACATAAATATTCCCGATGCCAACGACATATGCCTGATTTAACAACACAGCCTTGATTTTGATTGTCCGTTTGCCAACAGCATCACGAAAGGCTGCCACTGTAAATGCCGGATCCAGCGGTTCCAAACCAAGCTTGAGCAAAGGTTTAGATACCAGTTCTTCTCCCGCAGTAAACAGATGCATGGTCCCAAACTGACGTACATCCTTATAACGCAATTCAGTACCATCCGTAAAGTGAAAGATAACATGGGTATGCTTCTCCACTTCTTCGTGCTGCTGGTATACGCCGTATCTTCCTTCCATCCGCAGATGGGAGACCAGTACCAGCCCGTCCAACAAAATCCGTAAAAATTTGCCTCTTCGTTCCACGCCAGTTATGGTGTGTCCTGTGAGTTCCAGTGCAAATGCATCTATATCGTCCGGCCGCTGAATGATGCGCGGCAAGCTAACGGTTACGCGTTCAATGGTCTTACCTACAACAAGTTGATTTAATGTTCTTCTGACTGTTTCGACTTCCGGTAATTCCGGCATGATGTTCTCACCTCCCCTATATTATAACGGAAGATGAGCTTCAGCGGGACCCCTTCTTGTGTCGAATCCTTGTGAAGTAACGTTTGTAAAATAACGGAAACCCGCATGGGGTCTGCTATTTGGCTTCGTACCAGTTTTCCCCGAAGCTGACTTCCGCTTTCAGCGGTACAGAAAGTTCCAATGCCTTTTCCATAACGAATGGTACAAGCTCCTTCATCAGCTCCAGCTCATCCGCTGGCACTTCGAATACAAGTTCGTCATGCACCTGCAGCAGCATGCGGCTCTTCAACTTGCGTTCACGAAGCGCTTCGTCCATCTGTACCATGGCAAGCTTGATAATATCTGCGGCTGTACCCTGTATTGGGGTATTCATTGCCGTACGCTCTGCGAAGGAACGCAGATTAAAGTTGCTTGCATTGATCTCCGGCAGATACCGACGGCGTTCCAGCAGCGTTTTGACAAAGCCGTCCTGACGTGCTTCCTTCACAATATCGTCCATATATCGACGAACACCCTGGAAAACTTCAAAGTACTGATCGATAAATTGAGCAGCCTCTTTTCGTGTGATGTTCAGATTTTGGGACAAACCGTAGTCACTAATGCCATATACGATTCCGAAGTTAACTGCCTTGGCTGAACGACGCATGTCGCTGTCCACCTCTTCAGCCTTAACTCCGAATACGTCAGACGCTGTCTTGGTATGGATATCCATGTCATGAACAAAAGCTTCCTTCAAACGCTCGTCATCCGAGATATGGGCGAGTACACGCAATTCAATCTGGGAATAGTCTGCCGCCAAAATGGACCAGCCTGGCTCGGAAGGAACAAATACCTTCCGGATTTTGCGTCCCTCTTCCAGTCGGATCGGAATGTTCTGCAAGTTCGGAAACTGGCTGCTGAGGCGCCCCGTGGCAGCTATGGTTTGACGGTAGAACGTATGCACCTTGCCGTCCCGGTCCGAAATCTCTTTCAGGAGACCCTCTACATAAGTGGACTGCAGCTTGGCAAGCTGGCGGTATTGCAGAATCAGCTGTACCACATCATGATACGGAGCCAGCTTCTCCAACACTTCAGCATCTGTGGAGTAGCCCGTTTTGGTTTTCTTCACTACAGGCAGGCCAAGCTTATCGAATAAAATCTCACCCAATTGTTTCGGAGAGTTCAGATTGAATTCCGTACCGGAAAGTTGGTAGATTTCTGCCATCAGCCTGCTGATCTGTTCTTCAAACTCACGACCCAGTGCCTGAAGATCTGCTGTATTGGCCTTGATCCCTTGCTTCTCCATATCAGCCAGAATACGTGATAACGGCATCTCCAGCTCATGAAAGAGCGCGTTCATCTCATCGTTCTCAAGTGCCTGCTCCTGAAGAGGAATGATGGCAGCCACGGCAGCAGCCTTACGGCACAGGAAATCGCCCAGGACCTCTACATCAGGTACCTTGTATTTCGCTCCTTTACCCATAACCGTATCATCTTCAGCCAGGGAAGGCAGACCATACTTCGAAGTCAGTCCGCTAATCGTCTGATTGGATTCCGTAGGATCAAGCAAGTAGGCAGCAAGCTGCACATCGAAGGATGCTCCGGCGAACTCAATACCATGCGCGTGCAGGGCCAAATCGATTCGATGCAGGTCATAACCACGTTTGGGCTTGTCCGGATTGCCAAGCCATTCGCGTACCGGAGCCGCTGCTTCGGATTGAAGCAACTCGGGGGACAGGAAGGTATATGCTCCTGCCGACCCCACAGCAAGTCCAATCAATTTTGCTTGATGCGGATTATCGCCATGAGTCTCCACATGGAGCACGTCAATGGAATCCAGCGACTGGAACAGCTCACCAATCGTTTCTTCCGTAGCAATGGTGGATTCCACCTCGGCAGCGGGTACGGCTTCTGCTGCAGAAACTGCAGTGCCGCTGAACGACAAGCGTTCCAGCAGGGACTTGAATTCAAGCTTGGCCAGTGCTGGCCCTGCTTGTTCTTCTTTTAGCCCCGCGAACTGCATGTCATCCCACGTTTGCTCCAGTGGCACTTCGCGGTGAATGGTCGCTAGCTGTTTGCTCATCCGGGCATCTTCGGCGTGCGCTTCAATCTTCTCTTTCATTTTTCCTTTCAATTCACCTGTACCGTTCAGCACTTCCTCGACCGAACCGAATTGATGCAGAAGTTTCAAAGCCGTCTTCTCTCCGACTCCCGGAATACCTGGAATATTGTCAGAAGTGTCGCCCATGAGGCCTTTAAGGTCGATAATCTGCAATGGCGTCAGCCCATAACGTTCCTGAATCTGAGCAGGGTCATACAGTTCGATTTCGGTAACCCCTTTGCGCGTGAGTCCGATATGTACATGTTCGGAGGCAAGCTGAAGCATGTCCTTGTCACCCGATACAACCAGTACCTGTCTTCCCGCCTCGTCTGCGCGTTTGGTTAACGTTCCGATGATGTCATCCGCTTCAAACCCTGCAAGCTCAAACTGGGCAATTCCAAGTCCCTGCAGCAATTCTTTCAGTAACGGGAACTGTTCCGACAGCTCGGGTGGTGTTTTTTCCCGGCCGCCTTTATATTCCTGGTATCCTTCGTGACGGAAGGTGACTTTACCAGCATCAAATGCCACCATGACATGTGTCGGCTTATGCTCTTCCAGCAATCGAAGCAACATGGTCGTAAAGCCATACACGGCATTGGTGTGCAGACCTTTCGAATTGGTCAGAGGAGGCATTGCAAAAAATGCTCTGTAGATAATGCTATTTCCATCTATGAGAATAAACTTTTCCATTCCAGCACCTCACGTATCGTATGGTCAAACCCTCAAGTACATCTACTCTCATGATAACATACACACCTGTTACTACAAAAAAGATTGGACATCTTTTTACAAATTTCATCCAGCAAAAAAGGAACTCTCTCCTTAGACAGCCTGATGTTGCAGGCTGCCGGGAGAAAGTCCCTTATTTTCGTTGCAAATAGTCCCCAATTCCAAATATTTGCTGTTTATTACTGGTTTAGATCCGGACGCTTGCCTGTAACCAGATAGACCGTGCTCTCACCAATGTTGGTTGCATGATCACCTATGCGTTCAATATAACGACCTACCAGCATGAGCAGCATGGCTTGAGAGGCCTGATTCGGATGCGATGTCATGAAACTGTACAGATCTCCAATCATATGGCTGTAAAGTTGGTCAACCTGATCATCCGTTTGAGCCATTTTGTAAGCCAGATCGGTATTTTCTTTCAGGAACGACTCGATGGATTCATCAATCATCTCTTTGACGATTTCCGCCATACGCGGGATATCCACCAGTGGTTTAATGAGCTCCTGGCCTTCCATACGAAGCGTAACCTTTGCAACATCCAAGGCGAGATCGCCCATACGCTCCAGATCACTTGAGATTTTGAATGCCACAATAATGCGTCGCAAATCCTTCGCAACTGGCTGCTGGGTAATAATCAGCTTGGAACCCAGTTCCATGATTTTGTCTTCCAGAGCATTCAGATTCGCATCATTCTTGATGATGACCTGAGCTTTCTCGGCATCCAATGTCCGTAAACTCTCAATGGCACCATCCAATGCCTTTCCTACATGCTCACCCATTTGCCGAAGCAAAATGCGCAGCTCCTCAAGCTCCTGATCAAATTCTTTTCTGCGGATCATAGGTTTCCTTGTCCTCCTTGTCCATCATCTCCGGATACGCCGGGTTCGTTCGAATTCAGCTTGCTTAACCGAACCGTCCGGATATATAATCCTCGGTCCGGGAATCCTGTGGCGTGGAGAACAGCGTTTCTGTATCAGCGGCCTCCACAACTTCCCCATTCAGGAAAAATACAGTTTTACCCGATACACGGGCAGCCTGATGCATGTTGTGGGTTACCATAACAATCGTATACTTGTTGTGCAGTTCCTTGACCAGTTCCTCGATCTTTAATGTGGAGATTGGGTCTAGGGCCGAAGTTGCTTCATCCATCAGCAATACATCAGGCTGTACCGCGAGTGCTCGTGCAATACACAGACGCTGCTGTTGACCACCTGACAAACTAAGAGCTGATTTCTTGAGCACATCTTTTACTTCATCCCATAATGCAGCGTGAACAAGACTTTGCTCGACCAACTGGTCCAGCTCGGCCTTCTGGGTTACACCATGCAAACGCGGGCCATAAGCGACGTTATCATAAATTGATTTTGGAAACGGATTGGGCTGTTGAAACACCATTCCTACCCGTTTGCGCAGCGTCTCAACTTCGATTTCATTACTGTAAATATCCGATCCATCGAGCAGAACTTGTCCTTCTACACGCACACCAGGAATCATGTCATTCATCCGGTTTAATGTGCGAAGCAACGTGGATTTACCGCAACCTGACGGTCCAATGAACGCAGTGACAGTCCGCTCCGGCAGATCCATAGATATATTTTTAAGCGCATGGTGCGTATCATAGTATAGATTAAGTCCTTCAATGTGAATGAGTTCCTTCATGGATGTTCACTTCTCCTTCGCTGGAGGGACAAACCAAGCTCCCTTTACGTTGAGACCGGGGGCTATCATTTATGTTAAGCTTCTCGGTCATCCTTAATATCCTACCTTCTCATTGTAAAAACAGTATCACTTTCATGTTAACGGAATGTAAAAAGACATCCTTCACAAGCCATGACCTTCCGGCTACGATCATAGATGGTAAATGATGTCTATCGTTTATCTAAATTTCCTCTCCGGAAACCATTGCCTCCAGTTTTCTTCGAATATGCTCTGCCACTTCTCCAGTATGCCTGCCTTCCTCTGCGATATGGGCAGCGTTATGCAGCATGCCTTCAACGGCTGTGCTTAATCGGTTGAATGCTGCACTCCCTTCGGTAACATGTACGGAGCTCTCGTCAATCTCTGCAGCACTGGCGCGTACCAGTTCAACCGTTTGTCTGGTTAATTCCCCGATCCCTTCTAGTAAAGAGGACATATCCCCTGCAACCTCTCGGGTTTGCTTGGCCAGAGCACGAATCTCACTGGCTACCACCTGAAACCCTCGTCCATAGTCGCCTGCATGGGCTGCCTCAATTGATGCATTCATGGCAAGCAATGCACTTTGATCTGCCAGAGAACGAATGGAACGTGCCATCCCCGCTCCGGTTTCTATCGAGTTCAGCATATCGCTCGCATGTTGGCGTTGGCCTTCCATGTGCTGATGTACACGGTTATAGGAAGCCTCAACCTGCATAAGACTGATTGCGCCCTGCTCAGACAAGTGAATAATCTCTTTTGCTTCTTCTCCTGTTTTTCCTGCGGACCTAACCAGTTTGGTTATCGACTCATGAATCCGGGATATCTCTTGCCGGCTCTCCGTAATGGTACGAACGCGCTCTTCTCCTGCCTCGTGCTGCAGCCTTCTGGACAGGGACATTAAATCCCGCATCGTTAGCACACCAAGCAATCTTTGCTCCTCCGTTATAATGATGCAGTCATAGAAGTGCTCCTCACTTCGTGATAAGGCTACATCAATAACTCCTGGCGCATCGGCTTGTACATCCACAACCACCGGAGATGAATCAGCAACATGCGATATGGGCTTGCGATAAAACAAGTCTGCGGCAAAACGTCCATTCAGTATTCGGTACAATTTCTCCCGCATTATTAACCCCTGCGGGCGATTCTGATCATCACCCAATACAACACATGGATAACTCTGGTCATGATTCAGCATGCTAGCAGCCTCTCCACAGGTGGTATGTACCCCCACCATGGGAACCTGACGACAGTAGTCTCGGATGGACACCTGATTATTGAAGGATAACTCTGTATTATCTTCCTCAGTTACAAGAGCGGAATCATCCTCGTGTTTATATGTATCTTCCAGGGGTAGATCAGGCTTCTCTTCGAGCAACATGGGCATAAATGCGCAATCTCCTTTACGTATGAGCTCCGTCCTGAGATGGGTTATGTAGGTCCTAAGAATCACTCGGACAAGTTCATGCTACTCCCTCTATGTAAAGGAAAATAAAGGTTTTTGTAAATCGAACGTAAAATAAAACTCCCCGATCATTACGAACTTGAATGATGGGGAGTTTTTCTTTTTACAACCAGTTTATAACCAACACCTCGAATGGAATCGATGTGGACGGATTCCGGGTCCAGCTCCAGCTTTTTACGCAACGAACTGACATGAACGTCTACGGTTCGCTGACCTCCGATATAATCAAAGCCCCAGACCGCATTCATCAGGTCATCGCGTGTAAGCACAACGCCTGGCTTCTTGGCCAGATAGAGCAGCACTTCGAATTCTTTGGGACGCAGACTAATGGATTGTCCGCCTAGCGTCACTTCATACTTCAATGGGTAGATCTCAAGTTCGCCCAGTACAATTCGGGAACCATCCTTGTCCTCTGGCTGTGGCATGTCATCACCATTGGAATACCGTCTCAATACAGCATCCACTCTGGCAAGCAATTCTGAAACACCAAAGGGCTTCGTGATATAATCGTCAGCTCCGGATTTCAGGCCCTGTACAACCTCGGCTTCACCATTTTTCGCAGTAAGGATAATGACAGGTGTAGTTACACCCTGAATTCTTAACTTGTTCAGAATATCCAGGCCGTTCATTCCGGGAAGCATCAGATCCAGCAGGATCAGATCAAAGTCCTGGGAAACTGCACGGTCGTATCCTGAGGATCCATGATCTTCAGCTGTAACGTCGTAACCTTCCTGTGTCAGGTTATACGTAAGTAATCTTGATAATGTAGGTTCATCTTCAATAACTAGCAAACGCTGTGCCATGATACCCCTTCTCTCCTTATAGGTTGTCTGTTGCCACAACACTTTTTATATCATAGCACTTATTTGTTAACGCTGTGTAAAGCGATTTGTCCGTTTTTACAATTCACTTCTCCAGGCCTAGATTTCTTCATCCTGAATCAGTGGAAGGATTACCTTGAAAGTTGTTCCCATGCCAAGTTCACTTTCAACGGACAACTTGCCGTGATGCAGCTCAACCAGATGTTTCACAATGGACAATCCAAGCCCGGTACCCCCAGAGTTGCGTGATCTTCCCTTGTCCACCCGGTAGAAACGTTCGAAAATGCGCGGCAGGTCCTTCTTCGGAATGCCAATCCCGGTGTCAGATACCGCAAATACAACCTGCTCCTCGTCCTCACCATGTTCGACCGTCACCTGTAGTTTGACACGTCCACCCTCCGGGGTGTAGTTAATTCCATTTGAGAGCAGGTTAATGAAAATCTGCTTCATCTTATCCTCGTCGGCTTCGATATACAGTTCCTCCGGAACAAGCATCTGCAGACGAATCTGCTTTTTCTCCGCCACTTTGGATAGTGTACCCAGAACCATCTCGAAGAAGGAATGCACATGTACAGGAGAACACTGCAGCGGTGCCCGCTTGGATTCAATTTTGGATAACTCCAGAATATCCCCGATTAACCGGTTTAATCGATCACCTTCATCATAGATGATCTGCAAGAAGGATCGTTCTGTCTCTTTATCCTGAACCCCGCCACTTAGAAGCGTCTCAGCAAACCCTTTGACTGCAGCCACAGGAGTCTTCAATTCATGGGAAACATTCGCGACGAATTCACTGCGCATCGATTCCAGTCTCCGGATCGCCGTAACATCCTGCAAAAGGAATAACATTCCCCGGTATCCGCCGTCATCCTCAGACATTGGCACGCCGTCAATGCGAATTAAACGTTCTTCCGGGTTAAAAATACTTACTTCTTCATGCATCCGCTCCTGAACGGCCACACTTTCTTCAATCGTCCGAGTCAATTCATAATGTTTCTTCAATTCAATATAAGGTTTACCCGTCACGCGCTCAGACTGAATACCCAGCATCCGTTCTGCTTCCCGGTTCACCAGTGCAATGGACTGACCCGCATCAATCATGACTATGCCGCCTGCCATATTGGCCAGGACACTCTGAAGCAGTGCTTCATTGTCGCGAATCGTCTTGAGCTGGGTCTGGAGGCTGTCAGCCATCCCGTTAATCGCTAGGCCAAGCTGACCAATTTCGTCTCTGCGTGTTACCTGTACCCTGGCGTCATACTCCAGTTTGGTAATCCGGTGAGCTACCTTCGTAATGTGTTCGATCGGTGATGTTAATCCTCGGGCAACCCGGTAACTGACCAGAGCCACAATCAGGAATAACAATCCCAATGCAACAAACATAATCAACCAGCCACGCTGCAGCCCCTGGTCCACAGCAGCCAAACTCATGGACAATCGAATGTAACCATCGAATTTACCGCCTGGCACTTCCACCATGTCGCTTTGTTCCGAGTTTACGGGCAGAGCGACATATAACATGTCCTGTCCCAACGTCTCACTGTAACGGATCGACTGGCCATAACCTTCTCCGACTGCGCCCTTAATCTCTTCCCGGTCCGAGTGATTATCCATCTCGGCAGGATCTGTCTCCGAATCGCCAATGACTGTTCCATCTCGATTAATGAACGTAACTCTTGAGTCGGTCAGCTTCTCCAGCTCGCCTGCACTGTCCGAGTAATACCTTCTTGTTTCCGCCGAGGTTGGATCGGTTGCATCATGAAAAGGAAACGTCGCCTTCAGCAAATTGATTTCACGCACCATTGTTTGCTCCAGTGCAGTGGTATGTGTTGTTTTAAATACTCTGCCCATGGTATATCCGGCCACGATGACGGATACACCAATCAATATCATCATGATGATGGAGAGGCGAACTCGAAACGGTCTCATTAATCTCTTCCTTTTTTAATTAATCTCACTTGTATCAGTTAGCTCTATGCGATCGCCACGTGTGCTGGGCAGCGAAATAACCAGAAACTCGACTTCATTTGCACTTGTATTTTGCATCTGATGAGGCACACCTGGTGGAATCTCCAGTCCTTCATGTGGCTCAAGAGTATACTCCACTCCATCAAGCTCCATACAGGCCACTCCACTGAGAATAAAAAAGAATTGGCGGCTTGCGGAATGGTAATGCCGTATTTCAGCTGTTCCCGCGGGCATGCGCTCATGGATAATGCTTAATCCCTCATTCTGGACGAGATGCCATCCATCACATTGCGCACCCCATATGTAATGCGCTGCATTTTGTTTGCTAATCTTCACGTTGTATCCTCCCCGATGCGTATGTTCCGTCTATCATATCACAGATGCCTTCGGGACAAATCTGTTTCTAACTTGAAGCAGATAAGGATAGGGCTATCCTTGCTGCATTTAGTCTGAGAGAACATGTATCAAGAATATCATGTAACTATCATTTCTGATCTTGACTTTTGTAAACTCAGCATAGAAATTTGCCAGTCGTTACAATTAAAAAGACGTACCGCCCAGCAGCAGCCGAACGATACGTCTGAATTATGGTTTAAGTAACTTACCAGATACAAGATTGAATTACCCGTTAACGACTTCGCCGCCATTGATGTGCATGACTTGTCCACTTACATAAGATGAATCATCCGATGCAAGATATACATAAGCCGGAGCCAGCTCATCCGGTTGACCAGGACGCTTCATTGGCTGCGTTGCGCCGAACTCGCTCACCTTTTTCTCATCAAATGTCGACGGAATTAGTGGGGTCCAGATTGGGCCTGGAGCTACTGCATTGACACGAATGCCTTTCTCGACGACATTCATGGACAGGGAACGCGTGAAAGACGTAATGGCTCCTTTGGTCGATGAATAATCGATCAGGGTTGGATTTCCGCGATAGGCAGTGATTGACGTCGTGTTGATAATCGTGCTGCCTTGCTTCAGATGTGGCAGGGCTGCCTGTGTGACATAAAACATCCCGAATATGTTGGTGCGGAACGTCCGCTCCAGCTGTTCAGGCGTAATATCCTCCAATTGCTGCTGCGGATGCTGCTCGGCAGCATTGTTTACCACAATGTCCAGCTTGCCCAGCTGCTCCACCGTCTGCTGAACGGCTTTCTTGGCAAATGAGACGTCACCAATGTCCCCAGCAATCAGAATACACTTGCGTCCTTCCTGCTCCACTTGCCGCTTCGTCTCTTCCGCATCCTTGTGCTCACTCAGATATACGATGGCTACATCCGCACCCTCTTTGGCATACGTAACGGCCACGGCACGTCCAATTCCACTGTCACCACCGGTAATTAGGGTGACTTTGTCCAACAATTTATCCGCAGCCTTATACTGCGGTTTTTCGAACTCCGGTTTAGGATGCATCTCCGATTCAATTCCGGGACGCTGATCCTGATGCTGCGCTGGCATCGTTTTTTGCGTTTGTGTATTGGTTGACATTTCACATTCTCCTCTCAAAATGAATTGCTGTACAAGTTCTCATTCTGTAGGATGGCATGAACAGAACAGATTATTCCTCTGCAACTGACATCATCCAGGTCCACTACTGTTGTCTCGATACTTACTTACCACTCTCTTTTGGAGGTCAAACAGAAAATAGCATTTAATTAAAATTGCACTAAAAATCCACTTTTTTTCGGAAATACACTGTTTCTAAATTCAATTTGTAATTCCTATGCTGCTTCAGCTGATGTACAATGTACAGTATACAAATGTGTTCTTTTGTTCCTTTTATCGGTATAAACAAGGGTTCAACCCGGCATTTCAAATAACAGATATTTCAATCTGACATGGAGACCAAACAATGGAACCGTCGCACATCAATGCATATATATCCCTTGTAGCCACTTCAGCCGTTCTGAATGTTTTTTTGTGTGTATACACGTATTTTAGGAGATCGGAAATTTCCAGGGCCAACGTATTTATTCTCTATACGGCTGCCTTATCCGTTTACACCTTCGGGTATGCCATTGAACTCGCCAGTAATACACTTGAACAAATGAAATTCTGGACGGTAGTGGAATACATGGGCATGCCTTTTTCGGCCTCCCTCGGTCTGATCCTCATGATCCAGTACACGGGAAAATCATTATCCAAGAAGGCAACTGCCGCACTGTTCATCATTCCGACGATTACGCTCTTTATGGTTGCCACCAATGACTATCACCATCTGTTCTACAAAAAAGTATGGCTTAGAACGGATAGTTCTGTTCCTCTGATGGATATTGCCGCTGGTCAATGGTATGTGGTTCACGGAGCATTTACCTTTTCATGTTTGTTATGTGCCTGTCTGATCCTGATCGCGCAATGGAAACATACCAAAAAAATGTATCGCCGTCAGCTGCTCACCTTGATTACCTCTCAGTTGATTCCCATGACGGGTGCCTTTCTTTACTTAATGGGAATGACACCCGGAGGAATGGATCCCGTTCCCGTGCTCATGTGTATCACCTCATCCATGTACATCTGGGCAATCCTGTCCACCCGTCTATTGACCATCGTGCCTATTGCCAAAGACAGCATTTTCGAGAGTATGCGCGAGGGCGTTATTGTCCTGGATAGTTCAAATCGTCTGGTCGATTACAACAAAGCGTTGCGTGATATGCTGCCTGAACTTGAGACGAGCATGGTTGGACAGCCGCTGAATGATATCTGGCTTTCACTGGCCGGTGAGACTTTTCCTGTGGAATACGGAAGGGAAGGCCTACAGACCGATCTGTATTGGCAGCTGCACGGGCAGACGGTCTGTTACCAGGTCAGAACATCGTATGTGTATAACAAAAATGGAGAGGCCGTTGGCAGCCTGATCATGCTAATCGATATTACGGAGCAGCGCTTTCTGCAAGAACAATTGAAGCAGCTCGCTTATTTCGATGGTCTAACCAAAATATACAATCGAACTCATTTCCTGCATAAAGGCCGGGAATTGCTGAACGAGGCTCAGCTTAATCATCAGCCTGCATCCTTTATTTTATTTGATATTGATTATTTCAAACGAATAAACGATACCTACGGACATGATGTTGGCGATCAGGCCATTGTTCATGTCGTTTCAGTATGTAATCGTTATCTGAATTCCGAGATGCTGTTTGCCCGGTATGGCGGAGAGGAATTTGTTATCGCACTCCCGAATGCCACTCTTCAGGAGGGTAAGCGATTAGCCGAGCAGTTACGTGTGGCATTGCTGAATGAACCGCTTGATGTGGAAGGCACTTTTATACCCATTACATCCAGCTTCGGCGTTGCCCAATACAGTGGTGTTACGGATTCACTGGAGTCATTGCTTCGAGATGCAGACAGTGCACTATACGAGTCAAAACGCAGTGGCCGGAACGCCGTATATGCTCATTCAGTCAGCCTCGCTTAATTAAAAAGTATGCAAACAAAAAATAGACAGCCCTTTGGGTTGTCTATTTTAAATGCCTCTAGGATCTATTTACCCAGCAGGGCTTGTCCTGTCCGATTTTGCAAGCGTTTTAAGTTCAGGTTAGAACCTGCCTCAGATCACATTCTTGCGTTAACATTTTAGATTACAGTTCGATCAACCATAAGATAAATCATAATGAGCAGCAGTACAGCCAGTATTGTACTAAACGTGCGGATCTTGCCTTGCTCAGGGCTTACGTCACGGTTGCTTTTCACACCTTCTGCAGCCAACCGCAGCGGTTTACCCATAATGCCCCCAATGGCAGCGATTGCGAGCAATAAAACAACCACTACACCCATCCAAAGGTAGGAATACTCTCCCTTCGTCATGAGGTACCCCCCTGTGAGAAGCTGGATAACCAATCCATACTGGGCAAAACGGTTCAATGAACGAACCGATGTAAATGCGCCTTCTTGTGCCGCAGCATTCAGAGTGCGGATCTTACCAACTACGAATGGCAAGATCAGATAGAATCCCATCGACAGTGCTCCAATAATATGAAGCAAATACATAATCATTGTCAAAATTTCCATCCTCCTCAACATTTTCAATGTGCTATACATCACATCCCATTATACTGGGGAACTTATCCAAAGAAAAGAAAACCTCCGGGTTTTCCGGAGGTTTTCTCACTGTTTCTGTTCAAGAAGTTTTCAAACTTAGATGGTTACGACTGAAATGACGTTTCGAACCGAGTCAGCGGATTTATCGAGTCCCGCCTTTTCCTCAGGCGTTAGTTCGAGTTCGAACACTTTTTCAATTCCGTTTCCACCCAGAATGGTTGGTACTCCCAGGAACAAATCGTTATAACCGTATTCGCCCTCAAGGTAAGCAATCACTGGAATGATCCGTTTTTTGTCTTTCAGAATTGCTTCGGTCATCTGAACCAGTGACGCTGCAGGCGCATAATACGCACTTCCGTTACCAAGCAGATTGACAATCTCGCCACCACCAACACGTGTGCGTTGTACGATGGATTCGATGCGGTCTGCCGGAATCAGTGTATCAATCGGAATACCACCGACGCTCGAATAACGAACAAGAGGTACCATATCGTCTCCGTGGCCACCAAGAACGAAACCACGGACATCCTCAACTGATACATTCAGCTCTTGTGCAATGAATGTGCAATATCGAGCCGTATCCAGGACACCGGATTGACCGATCACTCGGTTTTTAGGGAATCCTAGTGTCTTATATGCTGCATAAGTCATCGCATCTACCGGGTTGCTCAGAATAATGACGATGGAATCAGGGCAATATTTTTTCACATTTTCACACACGGACTTCACGATTCCTGCGTTGGTGTTCACCAGATCATCACGGCTCATTCCCGGTTTGCGGGCAATACCTGCAGTGATAATCACAATGTCCGAACCTGCCGCGTCTTCGTAATTGGAAGTTCCGATGATATTGCTGTCAAAGCCTTGTACCGGGCTGGCCTCCAGCATATCGAGTGCTTTACCTTTAGTCGGGTTCTCCAATTGGGGAATATCAACCAGTACAACATCTCCGAGTTCCTTTTGGGCAAGCATCAGAGCTGTTGTCGCTCCGGTAAACCCGGCGCCGACTACTGTGATTTTTTTGCGCTGAATAGTCATGCTTCTCAACTCCCTTTACAGGTTTTTAATGATTTGATCAGCGAATTCAGAGCATTTAACTTCAGTAGCGCCATCCATCAGACGTGCAAAGTCATATGTTACCGTTTTGTTGTTGATGGAAGTTTCCATTCCTTTGTAGATCAGGTTTGCAGCTTCTTGCCATCCCAGGTGCTCAAGCAACATAACGCCGGACAGAATAACGGAACCAGGGTTCACGACATCTTTGTCCGCATATTTAGGTGCAGTACCGTGTGTAGCTTCGAAAATGGCATGGCCTGTTACATAGTTGATGTTAGCTCCTGGAGCGATACCAATACCACCAACTTGTGCTGCAAGTGCATCGGACAGGTAGTCACCGTTCAGGTTCAAAGTAGCAATGACATCGAACTCGCCTGGACGAGTCAATACTTGTTGCAGAGCAATGTCGGCAATTGCATCTTTAACGATGATTTTACCTGCATCTTCAGCTGCTTTTTGTGCTGCATTCGCTGCATCAGTACCATCTTTTTCCTTGATGATATCGTATTGTGCCCAAGTGAACACTTTATCGCCGAATTCATCCTCAGCTACTTCATAACCCCAGTTTTTGAAGGCACCTTCAGTGAATTTCATGATGTTACCTTTGTGTACCAATGTCACACTCTTACGGTTGTGATCGATGGCATACTGAACGGCTGCACGTACCAAACGTTTCGAACCTTCGGAAGATACTGGCTTAATACCGATACCTGATGTTTCAGGGAAACGGATTTTGTTAACGCCCATTTCCTGTTGCAGGAACTGGATCACTTTTTTCACTTCATCCGAGCCTTCAGCATACTCGATACCTGCATAGATATCTTCCGTATTTTCACGGAAAATGACCATGTCTACCAGCTCAGGACGTTTTACCGGGGAAGGTACACCGTCGAAGTAACGTACAGGACGCAAGCAAGTGTACAGGTCAAGCTCTTGACGCAATGCAACGTTCAGGGAACGAATTCCGCCACCGATTGGCGTCGTCAGAGGTCCTTTGATGGCTACAATATACTCACGAATCGCTTCAAGCGTATCGTTTGGCAACCATTCACCGTATGTATTGAATGCTTTCTCACCAGCAAACACTTCATACCATGCAATTTTTTTGCTGCCATCATATGCTTTTTCTACAGCTGCATCCAGTACACGTTTGGAAGCTTTCCAGATATCACGGCCTGTACCGTCACCTTCGATGAATGGGATGATTGGGTTATTGGGCACTTGCAGTGTACCGTTATCAATCTGAATTTTTTCCCCTTCAGTTGGATGAGCGAATTTTTCTAATTTCATAGTCATAATTCCTCCTTGAGTGTTGGTAGTATCCGGTATCATGATACCGCTTGTCTTATTGAAGGAAGGGTCTTGATCCTCTGACCGGATTGCAGCCAGATCTCGGGACCCTTCACCCCATCCCTGTTTATTATACTGGTTTTGAGGTCATTAGCGAAGTTCAACTGAAATGTAACGCTGATCCGTTGGACCTGTATATTCAGCACGTGGACGAATAATACGGTTATCCGCGAGTTGCTCCAGAATATGAGCTGTCCATCCGGACACCCGGCTGATGGCAAAGATCGGTGTAAACAGTTCCTGTTCAATCCCCAGTTGGGTATACACGGAAGCGGAATAGAAATCCACGTTCGGCTTCAACCCTTTTTGCCCGGTAACCAGCTCTTCTATCTTCACAGACATCTCATAGAGACGGGTGTCATTGTTCATGCTGCCCAGTTCCTTGGACATCTTCTGCAGATGTTTGGCACGCGGATCTCCGTTTTTGTATACACGGTGTCCGAAGCCCATGATTTTCTCACGGTTGTTCAGTTTCTCCTGAATGGCTGCTTCCAGACGATCCGGTGTGCCGATTTCATTCAGCATTTTCATTACAGCTTCATTCGCACCACCATGCAACGGTCCTTTCAGCGCGCCAATAGCAGAAGTTACACCTGAATAAATGTCGGAGAGCGTTGCTACAGTTACACGTGCTGCAAACGTGGAAGCATTCAGTTCGTGATCTGCGTGCAGAACCAGAGCCTGATCCAGCGCTTTAACTGCCGTTTCGGAAGGCTCTTCACCTGTCATCATATACAGGAAGTTCTCTGCAATGGAAGCGCCTTCTTTAGGAGCCACAGGTTCCTTACCCTGACGAATACGGGCGATGGCTGCCACAATGGTTGGCAATTGTGCTTGCAATTTGACCGCTTTATTTTCATTGGCTTCAGCTGTCATCTCGTCAGCCTGCTCATCGTACAGTCCCAGAGCGGAAACTGCAGAACGCAGTGCTGCCATGGTACTCATGTTTTTCGGATACAATTGGATTTGTGCAATCAACTCGCTCGGAATCGGCGCGTAATCGCTCAGGCTTTTACGAAGGGATTTCAATTCATCCGTATTGGGCAATTTGCCAAACCACAGCAAATAAGCAACTTCTTCAAAGCTTGCATGTTCAGCCAAATCGTCAATATTGTAGCCACGGTATGTAAGCACACCGTCTACAATGGAACTGATCGAAGAGGTTGTTGCAACGATGCCTTCCAGACCTTTGGTAGCTGTCATATTACATCTCTCCTTTAATAAACGAAATCAAGAAACCACAAAGCATGATGAAGCTCTCTCAGAAACGCAAAATTGGTGTTGAAAACATTTACAATTCATTAAATAGTAAAACCGTCAAATTTCGGGTTTCTTATCTGTCAATCGGTATTTCCTTATATCATCATACTGGATTTTGTCGGTTATGTGAACATCACGAAAGGTCATTCGCACATCAAACTTCTTTATCACGCCTATAAATCATTTTTGAAAGCCTTTACAAAAACAAGGTTGACATTTTATCCTATTTATATATTTCTGTGCGCTGGCTCCATGATTATTGCTATAAATCACTCCGATCTGGCATACTCTAGGCAAAAGAAAATAAATGATTCCCAGCAGGCCAATCCCAACGTTTCAAAACGCTGCAATTGCTCTATATTAACTAGATAGCTTCCATGCTGTTCGAAATTGTTAGAAGGAGACGTGACGTTTGGACAGAATTATTATGAAACGCCTGCTGCGCGGCTTATGGGTCATTATTGCAACCGTTCTGATTGCCTTTGCCATATACTTGCTGTTCCCGCTTCTGTATCCATTTGTGATTGCATGGATTATCGCCTATGCCATGAATCCGCTGGTGAAGCTGCTTCAGGACAAAGCCCGCTTTCCACGCTGGTTAGCCGTAACTCTCTCATTGATTGTTTATTTCGGGGCTATTGCAGTGGTGCTATCCGCCGCAGTGACCCGTATGGTAAAAGAAGTGATTTCACTCACCACAAGTTTTGACCTGCATGTGGATGAGATCAAGGAAACCTTTGTCCGCTGGACTCAAAATGATTCGATTCAGAATCTGATCAGCGAGATTAACGAATTTTATAAGGAAAATCCCAATTATCAAGAAACGATTAACAGCAATATCAGTAAAACTACCGAGTCGGTAGGTACGGCAGTTAGCGATCTGGTTACTGGATTTTTCAACATGATTCTTGGCTTACTGTCCTCACTGCCTAATATGGGCGCTGTATTAATTGTCGTCCTGCTCTCCACCTTTTTTATTAGCAAAAGCTGGACACGGCATGGCATCACGGTGTCGGGATGGGTGCCTTCCTCGATTCGCAAACCGATCACGGACATATGGAACGATCTGAAAAAGGCCTTGTTCGGTTACGCCAGAGCTCAGTTGATCATGATCTCCATTACCGCGGTATTTGTTATGATTGGATTGCTCATTTTACAGGTGAAGTCTGCCTTTACCATCGCTTTGCTGATCGGCCTGGTTGATCTTTTGCCTTATCTGGGTGTTGGATTGGTAATGGTCCCCTGGGCAGCCTACCTGTTCATGAACGGTGATCTTTATCTAGGGATTGGTATTTCTGTCGTTTATCTCATCGTACTGATTGCCCGGCAGATCATTGAACCGAAGGTGCTGGCAAGCAGTGTTGGTTTGGACCCGCTTGCGACACTTGTGGGCATGTTTGTCGGACTGAAGCTTTTTGGTGTACTTGGCTTAATCATCGGTCCTGTCAGCCTGGTCATCCTCGATGCATTCAACCGGGCGAATGTGCTGCGTGATCTTAGGACTTATATCATTAATGGTCGTGTCCGATAGCTTTAGTACAAGTTCTATATGGCAAAAGGCTCCGCCCTGCAGGAAAAGATCTGCCAGGTGGAACCTTATCGAGCCAACTATAAGATTACGGACGGCGGTAGAAGGTGATGCTGCCGTTTTTCATTTTTTTCTCAAGCCAACCCAGGAAGAATAAACGGTACACTGCACGTGTTAACGGAAACACCAGGGTAAATCCAATGATATCTGTCACAAACCCTGGAATCAGCAGCAGGAAACCACCCACAAAAATAAAAAGTCCGTCTACCATTTTCCGTCCAGGCACTTTACCGCGCTCCATCTCGGTTTTGGCATCGACGAGTACCTTTCGCCCTTCAAACTGCAGCATCGCTATACCAATCAAGGACGTGAGAATCATGAGAAGCAGTGTCTTCCCGGCTCCGATCCAGTCACTCATCAAAATAAATCCAAACAATTCAATAACCGGAACGAATAATAGTATAGCCCACATCCATTTTCGCATTACCAATTACTCCTTTCCTGAGAGCCACACGTTCTCAAGTGCGCTGTAGAGCTCAGGGGCGGCCTTATCCAGCCTGACGGGCTTCCAGTCCTCATTCACCCACACATGTTGGGTAGAGCCTGTAACCAGTCGTTCTCCCGGAAGTGGTTCATCGGAAGTCCATACCTGTTCTCCAATGCCGATCTGTTTAGCAAGGTCTTCGGTAGTGCGTCTTACGTCGTACTCATAATTTAATCGCAGACCACTAAATGCAACAATTCGGGTGAATATCATAATCTCATCATCATACCTTGCAGGCTTATGATATTTCACATCCAGTCCGGTTACGGGAAGCAATAACCCCTGTTCCTCCATTTTACGATATGTATACCCCATTTGGCGAATCATCTCGGTTCGACCGATTTCAAACCAATTCAAATAATTGGCGTGATAGACCACACCCATCTGATCGCTCTCTTGGTAGCGCACACGCAGACGTGCCGCATACCAGTTTCCTTGGCTCTGTTCTTGCATGTTATCGGCCTCCTTCGGTCTACCATTCATACGTACTCGTCAGGTAAAAAGTGTCATAAAGATGGAAAAAAGCAACGGGACAAATGCCCCATTGCTTCATTCCTGTTCATTCTCCAGCTAAAGCTTAATGCAATTAAGCGTTGTTTGGAATTTGGCTTACTTTGATCAGGTTAGTGGAACCGGAGCGTCCAAGAGGTACACCCGCAGTAATGACAACCAGATCTCCTTCTTTGACGATTCCGGATTTCACTCCGCCTTCGATAGCATTCTCAAACAAGGAATCCGTTGAATCGCAACGTCTGCCTTTGACCGGTGTAACACCCCAAGCTAGTGCAAGACGACGGGAAGTTCTATCTTCCGTTGTCACGGCAATGATTGGAGCCTCCGGACGATATTTGGAAACCATACGAGCCGTATGGCCAGATTCTGTCGAAGTAATAATCGCTTTTGCGTTCAGATCTTGAGCGGACAGGGCAACGGATTGGCTGATTGCTTCCGTAACGGTTGTTTGTTGTGCAACACGTTGTTTCAGATACAGCTCTTGGTAAGGCAGAGCGGACTCTGCTTTTTCCGCAATACGGGACATCGTCAGAACGGATTCCACAGGATATTTACCCGCAGCTGTCTCACCGGACAACATGATCGCATCTGTTCCGTCGAAGATCGCATTCGCTACGTCACTTGCTTCCGCACGTGTTGGACGCGGGTTACGTTGCATGGAATCCAGCATTTGTGTTGCTGTAATAACCGGTTTGCCTGCAACATTACATTTTTCGATCATGCGTTTTTGTACCAATGGTACTTCTTCAGCAGGAATTTCCACACCAAGGTCACCACGAGCAACCATCAGGCCATCAGACACTTCAAGGATCTCATCCAGGTTGTCTACGCCTTGTTGGTTCTCAATTTTGGAGATGATTTGGATATGTCCGGCATTGTGCTTCTCAAGCAATTCACGAATCTCAAGCACGTCACTTGCTTTACGAACAAAAGAAGCCGCGATGAAATCGATACCTTGCTCGATACCAAATACGATATCGTTCGCATCTTTTTCAGTGATGCCCGGCAGAGAAATGGCAACGCCCGGAACGTTAACACCTTTTTTGCTTTTGATCGTTCCGCCGTTAACGATACGGCATTTGATCTCGGTGCCTTGCACTTCCACCACAGTCAGTCCGATCAGACCGTCGTCGATCAGAATTGTAGATCCCGGCTCAACATCATTCGGTAGATCTGCATACGTAATGGAAAGACGTTCTTTGGTGCCCAGAATTTCTTCTGTTGTCAAAGTGATGTACTCGTCCTGAACCAGTTCAATCGGTTCAACTTCAAGTTTACCTGTCCGAATTTCCGGTCCTTTGGTGTCCAAAAGGATTGCTACAGTTTTGTTCAACTCTTCGCATGCTTGGCGAATCGCTTTGATCCGTCCGCCGTGCTCATCGAAATCACCGTGGGAGAAGTTCAGACGGGCCACATTCATACCGGCCATAATCAGTTTTTTGGTATTCTCCAGTGATTCACTGGATGGACCGATTGTACATACAATTTTCGTTTTGCGCATTTTGGGTTTCCTCCGATTTTAAAAGGTCTCTCTGTATATGTCTTTTTCTTTTTCCAACTATTAAATTTACTATACTTTCGTTCATTTGTATAGGAAATTCGTCACATCATTCTGCATTTACCGACAAATTATTCACTGTATCGGTTCGAACGGGTTCCTCAGGAGCTTCAACTGGAGCTGGTGGCGTTGGCGATTCGAACGTAACGGATCCGATTTTGCGGAATTTTTCGTAACGATCCTGCTTCAGCTGTTCCCCACTCCAGTCTTTCATCTCTTCCAGATGACGAACGAGAGCTTCACTGATCGCTGATGCCGCACCTTCGTAATCCCGGTGTGCACCACCACGTGGTTCAGGAACTATCTCCTCAATAACTTCCATTTCAAGCAGATCCTTCGCTGTAATTCTCATCGCTTCAGCTGCCTGATCTGCCTTGGACGCATCCTTCCACAGAATTGATGCAGCACCATTAGGAGAGATCGCTGAATAAATGGCATGCTCCAGCATGAGTACACGATTGCCTACAGCCAGGGCGAGTGCGCCGCCGCTTCCACCTTCGCCGATGACCACAACAATAACAGGCACCGTGAGCTTCGCCATTTCAATCAGGTTACGGGCGATGGCTTCCGATTGACCTCTCTCTTCTGCAGTATTACCCGGATAGGCTCCTTTAGTATCAACAAATGTAATAATTGGACGACCAAATTTGTTGGCCTGCTTCATCAGCCGCAGTCCTTTGCGGAAACCTTCCGGATGTGCGCTCCCGAAAAAGCGGGCGATATTGTCTTTCGTATCCTTCCCCCGCTGTTGTCCGATGACGGTTACCGTTTTTCCGTTCAGCTTCGCAAGGCCGCCAACGACGGCCAGATCGTCACCAAACATCCGATCGCCATGAAGTTCGATAAAATCGGTAAAGATCAGCTGAATCAGGTCAAGTGCAGTCGGACGCTGTTGATGACGTGCCAGATGCATTTTCTGGGCTGCCGTTATACCGGAATATATCTCTTCTTCAAGTCTATGATAACGTTCCTCCAGGCGGGCGATTTCATCCGTGAAATCAATGCCCTTCTCCTGTCCAAACTGTACAAGCTCCTCAATCTTTTTGCGCATCTCAACCAGAGGCGCTTCATATGGCAACTCACCCGCCATTTAGACCCCTCCTTTTTCGCTGTGCATATCCAGAAGCTTGGCAAGGGTCGTACGAAGTTCCTTCCGGTGAATCACCAAGTCCAACTGACCATGCTGCATGTTAAATTCTGCCGTCTGGAAATCCTCAGGCAGCTTCTGACGAATGGTTTGCTCGATGACAATTCGGCCGGCAAAACCAAATACGGCACCTGGTTCAGCAATGTTGATATCGCCCAGACTGGCGAAACTCGCCGATACCCCGCCGGTAGTCGGATCCGTGATGACCGAAATATATAGTCCTCCCTGTTCATCCAAACGAGCCAGGGCTGCACTTGTTTTGGCCATCTGCATCAGGCTGAGTATGCTTTCCTGCATCCGTGCTCCACCTGATGTTGAAAAAATAATCAGGGGCAAGTTTTTTTCGGTCGCATGCTCTACAGCACGTGTAATTTTCTCCCCTACGACAGAACCCATGCTGCCTGTGAAGAAATCAAAACTCATGACAGCAACAACTACAGGTAAACCTTCAATCGTTCCTTCACCTGTGATTACGGCTTCCTTCAGGCCTGACTTCAGACGCTGTTGTTCCAGCTTGCTGCTGTATCCTGGAAAACCAAGCGGGTCAACCGATACCATGTCGGCATCCAGCTCAACAAAGCCTTGCTCGTCCAAAACCATGGCAATTCGCTCCATGGCATTCAAGCGCATGTGGTAGCCGCAAGCAGGACATACTTTCAGATTTTTCTCTAATTCCTTGCTATATTGAATCGTGCCGCATTTGCTGCACTTGTTCATAAGCCCTTCAGGGATTTCACGCTTGGGACGTTCTACGACTTCCTGGCCTTCGCCACGAACCGCACGCTCGGAAGGTATGGTAGCGTACTTCCGTTTTTTCTGGAATATATCTTTGAACACAACTACACCTCTCCAGCCGTTGATTTGATAGCCGTACCTGCATCAAATCGCTTAAAAAGCGACTTCTACACAGGTACTGCGGTGAACCGCTTGCGACCCACACGCTGCAATGGGCCTTGTCCAGACATTCACAACAAAAAAATCCGCCGGCATAAGGCAAGAATCAGCGGCTTCTGTCAGCACAATTGATGTTACCTGTAATACCGAAAGATTGTTGCGCGAATTACTTGAACTTGTCTCGGTAGGGTCTCCGGGAGCAGCCTGGTCAGTCCATAGCCTAACAAAAAAAGAAGGAAGGACAGCAGCATACAATACATGCAAGTCGTTTCCTCTCTCCGCTTACGCGGTCAGCCCCTTATGTACCGATGGTACTTTCTTCTTCGCCAAGGCACCTCTGATGTTGAATCAAATCAGGAATGCAGAATCGAATTCAGCACTTCCTGAACTTCTTCCAATTCCCCAGAAGGGACGCGAATCTCAAATTGCTGCTTGGATAAACTGATGGGACGGGTCTGTACCAGAAAACCTTCTTCCGAAAGCTTGGTCTTAATCTTGTCCGCAACCTTTGCTGTCGGTGCAATGTAAATCACCGTCCACATGCCATGTCCGCCCCCTAAGCTAATGTTCAGAGCCCGTATATTGGACTAATGATACCATACCTCACTTTTTTTCTGCAAGGAAGGGTTCGGGACCTAACGGGAGAAAACGGGAACTTGAGGGACATTTGTCCCACTAGGATAACTGATATGGTTAACACTTTGTTCCTGGTGTCTGGCAAAAGATTCAGGCTTTCAGGATCTTCAGGGCAGCACAGCCGCCCTGAAATGCCCTGCAGCCAGGGAGGAAATTATAGATCCTTAGGGTATTTTTTGGCATTAAGATTCTTGTGGGCAATTCGGGCGGAAGCCGCGGCAGCGAGACCGGCAACCAGGTCGTCCAGGAAAACATGAATGCCTGATCCATCTTCATTCAAATCGTGAATGACGCCTATTTTTTCTTTATCGAGGTAACCAAAGCTGGTTAAACCAATCATGCCATACACATGGGTGATGCCAAGGGCCAGAGTCTCGTCCACTCCATACAGGGATTCATCCGCTTCCATAATCGCTTGCAGCGGCTGCGGCAAGAGACGTTTCTCTGCCAGCTCGTCTAGAGCAATACCCGTATACAATGTATACTGAACCTCTCTTTTTTGCAGCACTGATTTCACACTCGTTACACAGTCATCCATGGTCAGTTCCGGGTGGTACCCTTTTTGCAGACGATATACAATTTCAGCGATTGCATCAATCTGTACACCCCGCCGGGCCAGCATGGCTTCTACGATTTCATATGACATATCTCGACCTCCCGCATCGCTCCCCCGAGGACCGCCAGGTCCTTCGGTGTTCTCAAGTGTATGCGGCAAACTTGCAAAATGTTCATAAAAATCGCCAATGGCCCCTCATTCTAGGCAGACAGATATCATCCAGCAACAGCTCTTCACGCTGTGGGGTAAACAAAAGAACCTGCCCGATAAAGCCGGACAGGTTCTCACTAAATGTAATTGGCTCCAACCAAGTCATTATTTAATTTTGACCGTACCTTCGCCCAGCATCTGTTCCATCTCAGAAAACAGCGCTGGTGACGGTTTAATCCGGTAAGCATCACTTAATGCAAGCAACTTCTGCTGCTGCTCATAGAAGAGCACCGTTGCAACCGGTCCATGATGCTGCTGTAACAGCTGTTTCAGGCGTGCCAGCAGTTCCGGCTTCTCGGACTGAGGAGTGATCTTCACGAACACCCGCTGCTGAGCAGCCTGAGACCGGCGGCTCTGTTCTGTTCCATCAGCAGCAGCGGAACGGCCTGGCGATGACCCTGTCGCCACCTCGGCCTTGTCTGTCCCTTCACCGCTGCGCGCTGCTGCGGGGCCTCTGCCTGCGCTGCTGTGCTGCGCTCCGGATCCCGCACCGGCTGGCTGCCGTGCCGGAGCTGCCGGGCGGGAAGGGCTCCCGCTGCCGGGCTTGCCGCGCCGTTCGCGGCTGCGCAGCTGCTGTTCCAGTGCCGCCTGTGTGAGCGGCGCCACTTCCTCAGCCAGCAGCTTAAACCCTTCGTCCTGCTGCTGCACCTTGGCACGCACGACGAGCAGTTCGCCTTTCCCGACATGCTGCTGGCTGCGCCGCCATACTTCGGGAAAGAGAACCACTTCGCAGCGTTCGATCTGGTCTTCCAGCTCCATGAACGCCATGGCCTTGCCCTGTTTCGTCGTAATCGACTTCACGGACACCACCATCCCGGCAGCGACGGCCATCGTCTCGTCGGCCGCTTCCGTCAGCTCCATAATCCGGTCAGCTCCGCTTGATTCGAGCACATCTTCATAGTCATCCAACGGATGACCGGAGAGATACAGGCCCAGCAGTTCTCGTTCAAGCTCCAGCTGCTGACTGGCTGAATAAGCCGGGATCTGGGGATATTCAATCTCCCAGTTCGGTGTTTCAACAAAATCGAACAGCTGAATTTGCAAATCCTCGCGCTCCTTGCGCCACTTCAGAGCTGCCTCCACCGTTTCGTCCAGCATCGCGAGCAGTTGTGCCCGGTGACCAGGCAAGGTATCAAAAGCTCCAGCCTGGATCAGCGATTCAATGACACGTTTGTTGCAGACACGCAGATCAACACGGCGACAAAAATCGAGCAGACTGTCGAATGGACGCTCCTTCCGGACAACCATAATGCTTTCCATAGCTTGTGTGCCGACGTTCTTGACAGCGGCAAGTCCAAAACGGATGGATCCGGAAGCAGACGCCTCAGCCTGAATCTGGTCAGAAGCACCGGACTCTCCCGTATTACTTCGGTTCAAATGTTCTGCTGCCGGCGATGCATTTCCTTCTCCATGAGTCCCCTCATCCTGCATGCCGCCTTCAGGCATAACGGTCGCGGCCTCCCAGCCATAAGAAGGGTCGCCCTCTTCGGGCATTGGACCCGGGTCATCCGGCAGTGGTGCTTCCCCATAGTCAGCTGGACCGGAATGGTCATAGCCCTCATTCCCAGTGCCATCCCCTTTATCCGCACGGGACTCGTCAGACTGATGCTTCTCCGCTTGGCCGGATATTGCGAAGACCGGAGTAAACAGAATGCCACTCTCGTTCACATCAGGCGGTAATACTTCAATCCCCATACGCCGACATTCCACGACGTATTCCGCCACTTTGCGGTGACTGCCCATAACGGCAGTCAGCATGGAAGCCATAAAATGTACCGGGTAATGGGCCTTCAGGTATGCCGTCTGGAATGCCAATACACCATATGCCGCGGCATGGGCACGCGGGAACCCATAGTTGGCGAATTTGACAATCATGTCGTAGACCAGGTCTGCCTCTTCTTCACTATAACCTTGTTTGAGACTGCCCTGAACAAAATGTCCACGTTCCAGATCGAGCACTTCCCGTTTTTTCTTGGAGACCGCTCGGCGCAGCAAATCCGCTTCACCCAGTGAGAAACCCGCCATGCGAGAAGCGATCTGCATAATCTGTTCCTGGTATACAATGATGCCATACGTATCCTTCAGAATGGATTCCAGATCAGCATGGGGATAATCGACCTCAATCTGCCCATGCTTGCCCTGAATGTACTTGGATATAAATTCCATCGGTCCTGGACGATACAAAGCGAGAACGGAAATGATGTCTTCAAATACACTTGGCTTCAGATCCTTCAATACACGCCGCATGCCTGCGGATTCCAGCTGGAATACTCCCATCGTGTCACCACGGCCAAGCATCTCATACGTCAGTGCATCATCATCCGCAATATTGCGGAAATCCGGAACCTTACCCTCATCCCCGATCCAGCGCAGGCAGCGCTCAATAATGGAGAGGGTACGCAAACCGAGAAAGTCCATTTTGAGCAGCCCAATCGACTCCAGGTTTTCCATGGAATACTGGGTTAACGCGGTTCCTTCGCTTCCTTCCTGAAGCGGAACGGCATCAGTCAGCGGATCGCGAGATATAACGACCCCCGCAGCATGCGTGGAAGCATGACGCGGCATGCCTTCTACCTTCATGGCCATGTCCAGCAATTCACGGGTTTTAGGCTTCGTTTCATATAAAACCTTCAGTTCAGGCGCTGCTTCCATGGCACGTTGTATGTTGATTCCAAGCTGTGCAGGAATCAGCTTCGCCGCTTTATCCACCTCACCATAAGGGACATTCAGTGCCCGTCCAACATCCCGCACGGCTGCACGCGCAGCCATTGTACCAAAGGTGATAATCTGTGCCACGTGTGCTTTTCCGTATTTGTCTGCGACATAATCAATAACCTCATCCCGCCGTTCATCGCTGAAGTCGATATCAATATCCGGCATGGAAATACGTTCGGGATTCAGGAACCGCTCAAAGAGCAGGTTATATTTCATCGGATCGACATCGGTAATACGCAGTGTGTAGGCAACGAGACTTCCCGCCGAGGAACCCCGGCCTGGACCGGTAACGATTCCCTGCCTGTGGGCATAAGCGATAAAATCCCATACGATCAGGAAATAATCCGAGAAGCCCATACTGTCGATAACCTGAAGCTCATAGTTCAGTCGCTGTTCGAGTTCGGCACGGAGCTCCGAATCCGTCCAACGTTCAGTAACCGCATAGCGGTCTTTCATGCCTTCTTCACAGAGCTGTCGCAGGTAGTTTGAAGGACTCTGCCCTTCGGGCAGCGGTCTATACTCCGGCAAAATCGACTTGCCGAATTCCAGCTGCAGCTCGCAGGAATCAGCAATGCGAACGGTATTTTTCAACGCCTCTTCCACATGAGGGAACAAGCGGGCCATCTCCTGCTCACTTTTCAGATATAGCTGGTTGGACCCAATCCGAAGTCGACTCTCATCATCCACGGTTTTTCCGGTACCGATGCAGATCAACACATCCTGAAGTTCGGCGTCTGCTTCCGACAGGTAATGCACATCATTTGTCGCCACAAGCGGAATATCCAGTTCCTCAGCCAGACGAATCAATTGGGGATTGACTCTTTTTTGCTCTGCCAAACCGTGATCCTGAAGCTCCAGATAGAAATCAGGGCCAAAAATATGTTTGTAACGCAGCGCTGCACGCCGGGCCTCTTCCTCTCGACCATGCAACAAATGCTGGGGCACTTCTCCTCCCAGACAAGCACTGAGACAGATGATGCCCTCGTGATGAGCGGCCAGGCTCTCCATATCGATACGCGGCTTGTAATGAAAACCTTCCAGATGCCCAATGGAGCATAATTTCATCAGGTTGCGGTAACCCGTCATGTTTTTGGCCAGCAAAATCAGGTGATGAATCGGCTGATCCTTGCGGCTTCCCCGTTCCTTCCGGGACCCTGCGGTCATGTAAGCCTCACATCCGATAATCGGCTTGATTCCCCGCTCGATACAGGCTTTATAAAAGGGAACGGCGCCATACATGACGCCGTGATCGGTCAATGCGAGTGTAGTCATTCCAAGATCTGCGGCCTGGTTCACGAGATCCGGAATACGCGCAGCGCCGTCCAGCAAACTATATTCACTATGAACGTGCAAATGCACAAAAGAACTCATGTTCGTTTCTTCCTTTCGCCGCGGATAGCTGCAGCATCTGTCTTGCGAGCCCATCTGCTGCCTATCTTTCTTCTATATGAATACAATAAATGAATAAAAATTCATCAGGTAAAACGGGACTTTATTATTCTATTTTATCATATCGTCCGGGGGCACGCCCATACAATAGAAGTACAAGCCGCTCCCCCTGTTTCGGACCATTGACAGGAGGTGTGCTGCTGGGTCTGAAAGGGGTGTTTTCCGATGAGCACATTTTTGTCCAAAGCCATTCTTGATTTCTTTATTGCGTTTGGAATCGTGCTGGGCGGCGCGATGATCGGGGGAATCGGCGCCGTTATCTCTCTCCAGCCTCCGACTCAGACGATGCTTGATATTTCCGGGAAAATAAAAATATGGGCGCTTGCAGCAGCGGTGGGTGGCACCATTGACCCCATGCGTGTCATTGAGAGCAACTTCCTCGACGGCAATCTGTCTCCGGCGGTCAAGCAGATTTTGTACCTGATCTCAGCCTTTATGGGAGCTCACATGGGAACCGAACTCGTAAAATGGGTATGCGGTGGAGGCCGGGGCTAATATGAACCCGGGACAGCGCCCATGAGGATCCCACCATTTTCACGCTACCGCCCGCTTATGCGCATGACCGCTGTTTTTGTCCTGGGAATGATTGCAGGAAGCATCGTATATAACGGTATATTTCACCTGAGTTATAACAAGCTGTGGCTCAACAATCAAGAATTGCAGCTTCAGCTGCATCAGAATGAGGAGGATATCAAAACGCTGAAAAAATACAGTAAACGGCAAACTGTCATCAAGGAAATCAAGGTCCGTGCCGAAGAGTCGGACAAAGGTCCGGACGAGGCTTCTCTAAAAATCATGCTGCAGAAGCTAGGAGATGAGCTGGAGGTTCTGCGGGGGCGTGATGTATTTAATATTGATGAGTACAGCAAAATGACACGCATTATGCTAAACCAGAAAGTTTACAGTGTAAGAGAAAAAGAATACACCGTCCAGGTTAAAACGATGCTCGTTATGGAAGGCGTACTTCAGGTTTGGGTACAAATCCGGATGCACGTCCCCGCTTAACCCCGGGGAAGCAGCTAGAAAAAACTGCCCTTGTCCTCTGTCCACGTGGTACAATGAGGACAGTAAATGCTTTCCAGAAAAGGAGCTGCTGATTCGTGTTGATCGATGTACTCAAGTATGCCCTAATCGCCATTTTTGCTATAGCCATGGTCTGTTCAGCTCTGAACAGCATTCGTTCACATCGGGCCGCGAGTGCCGCTGATGCCGGTCTCTATCGTTCGTGGACCAACATCTGGATGGGTGGCATGCTGGTTGTTCTGTCCGTAATCCTAATGTTTGTCTTCACCGGCTCCAGTCTTTCCATTGTTGTGGAAGCGCTCTTTCTGATTATCGGTGCCTACAATCTGTTTGCCGGTTTGCGCAACCGCAGTTACTATGCCCGTCTTCAGGAGCACAGTGGAGATCAGGCAGGCAGCACATCCAGACAGTCGGTCTGATGCACACTTAATAATGGATTTACAGCAAAAAGAGGTTATCCCCATTTATCGATGCATGTCTGAAATCCGGCTGTGGAACAGCGGTTCGAAATGCTCGTCAGGAGGATATCCTCTTTTTTTATGCGTATTGTAACAGCAATGATCTGATTTAAGCATGATCAATGGACTGCAGCGTCATTACTGCTTTGCATACCACGTTTCCTTCACGGGTAATGACAATGTCCATTTTGCAGGTCCGTCGGCTGGTCTCCAGAATGACCGGACGAACCAAGATCTGATCCTCAATCTGCACCGGATGGACAAAATACGTCGTCACATTATCCACGACATAATCATTCCCTGTGACGTCCCAGGCTGCCCGCCGACCTGCCTGTGTCATGACATTCAGAAGCACCCCTTCCGAGATCGTGCCCAGGTCTGTCGCCATCTGCGGAATAATGAACCCGTGGAACATCAGTTCATTCTGTTCACTGCGTTCCTCGGCAAACCCGTTCCAGATCAGATGATCAAAGGTCTCTCCCAGCTGCGGCTGCTTCTGGGCGTCACGCATCGCCTGCAGCACTTCCTTACGTGTGACCGAGGCAATCAATTTGCGATTCCGATCCACGATGGGCAGAAAGTCGATACCTTCCCATGTCATAATTTGTGCAGCGGAAGCCAGCGAAGTTTGCAGTGAAGCCGTGATCGGGCGGCGTACTACGCATTTCTCAATGCTCTGCTCTTCCTGAAGCTCGCTCACATCTTTCAGGCTGACAATCCCGATAACACGATTCCATTCGTCAACCACCGGGAAGCGATGTTCTCCTGTTTCGGATACCAGCTTGTGAAAATCAGCCGCAGAGCTGGTTACCTTAAGTACTTGAAGACGCGGCTTCTGACCGATGATGTCCTCTACAAGCATTATTTTTTTCTTGATCAGTCGGTCGAAGATCGCCCTGTTAATCATGGAAGCCACGGTAAACGTATCATGTCTGGAGGAAATAATCGGAAGTCCTAGTTCATCAGCCAGCAATCTGACTTCACGGCTTGTGCCGAATCCACCCGTTATAAGCACACCTGCTCCCTGCTCAAGGGCAAGGGAATGAGCGTTGTCCCGGTTACCAACAATCAATAAACTTCCGGCATCAATATAACGGGCCATGGCCTGCTCTTTCATCGCGCCAATCACATACTTATGGAGCGGTTTGGCCAAGCCGTCACTACCTCCGAGTACGTGGCCTTCCACGATGGTAACCACATCGGCAAAGGTCAGTTGTTCTGACATGCCGCGTGGCCTCTTCTCAATACGCACCGTCCCAATCCGTTCCTTGGTCACCACCAGCCCAAAGTTCTCTGCTTCTTTTACGGCACGATAAGCTGTACCCTCACTTACACCAAGCTCTTTTGCAAGGCCGCGAACCGATATTTTACTTCCCACTTTTAATTGCTCTATATGTTGCAGCAGCTGTTCGTGCTTCGTCACGTTTTCTTCCTGTCCGTCCATCTGTACCACCCCCGGAGTTGCATCTGTACTATTCTGTATCTATTATAACACGGCCTGAGGAAAATAACCCCATTCCCAACTCTTCGTTTATTTACGTAAAAAAAGACCGAATACCCTCTATGTTGAAGGATATTCGGTCTACATATCTCGACTTGGCCAGTGATCCAAACCTTATACTGACTTGCTCTGCTCCTGCTTGTCCACCAGCTTCATCTCCCATTGCCGCAGCTTGGCCCGCCGGACAGCTTCCAGTGCACGCTTCTTCTCTTCATCTACACCGAGAATGAAATGAAGGTGTGCACCAATGATTAATAGTGAGAACAGCACCCATACGATGCCAAAAATATTAACCCAGTCCATTCCACCAGCGAATGAAATTCGCGGCAGTGCGATCACCAGCATGGCCAGTGCGATCAGCAGATAGATCACATGTTTTGCCTTTTTTAACCTTTTCACCATTCACAGCTCCTTCGTTCTTGATCGACTCTATATGTCTAGTCTATGAACGGGAACCATGTAATATGAAAGGTTTAGACAAATAACCTGTACAATGATCTAGGCTTCAGCGCCGCCATACAGATGGCCCAGGCTGTCTGCGATAATTTTGTTCACATCTTCAATGATAACGCTCAGACGACGCTCGGCGTCAAACAGACGACGGATGTTAAGATTCAGGCTCAGCACCTCAAACAGCTTCTCCATTTTCTCCATCTCGTCCGGAGCAGGCATGTCACCACTCATCATGCGCTGTTGCAATTCCATCTGTTGATCGCGGAAGCTGTCCAGCATGCGCTTCGCCTCCGGATCAGCTTCAATCAGCTTCATCGCGGAAGTAATTTCTTCCACCTCGCTGCTTTCTCTCAGTGCTTTGGCCAAATCATTGGCTTTGTCATAAATGTTCACTATTATTTCCTCCTCAAAAATTGGATCGTTCTGCTGCTATTCATTCAGTTCTTCATCATTCTCGTCGTAACGTTCATCCGTGTTAATACACGTATTTCTCTTCCGTCAAACAATGGCTGGCCCAGACAGGTCATCGATTACGATGCCAAATCAATTGCATTTAATCCAAATGGGTCAATCACAAAGGGGTATATGTCCTCATATGATGAAGCACATGCCATGTTCAGATGCCGTTCAACTTCGAGATCAGACATCAAGTTGCCGCCCGGAAGGAGATCCGTGATGTCCACTAAAAAAGTAACGATTCAGGTTACCGGCTCGGGCATCCTGCAGGACGACGTCATCATGCTGGGCGAAGGGGTGCTCAAAGCACTTAAAATCCCTTCGGGAAGGCCGCTTCAGCTACAATTCGGCTCTTACCGTCATGAAGTCACTGTTATCCCGGTTCCTAGGTATGACGGTCTTCGTATCAATCAGACGGTAGCCAGCAAGACCGGCCTGGTTCCCCGCTCGGTCCTGAGTGTATCCTATCGTTCAGCCAGCCGTACGCTGCGCCTCGGACCCTTCATCAGTGTGCTGGTAAGCCAGGACTATCCCGATCAGCCCGATCGGCCCTTTGGCTCCATCACGATGTTCTGTCATGAACTGGTGAACGCCTGCCGTAAGCGAGGCGCCTATGTATCCTTTTTTACACCGGAGGATATCGGAGCGGTAACAGGTCATATTCAGGGCTGGGTGTATGATGACGGCTGGAAAAAGACGGTTCTGCCCATTGCAGACGTCGTCAATAACAGGCTGACATCCCGTAAGCTTGAGAACAAACCTAGCGTACAGCATTTCATGAAAGAAGTAAAATCTCTCTACGGCACACAAACCTTTAATGAAAAATTCCTGGACAAAAATGAAGTGTTTGATGCCTTGAAGTCCATTACAACACTCAAAAGGGTCCTGCCCGAATCCCATCTGCTGAAGTCAGCAGCCACGCTCAAAACGATGTGCACCCGGCATCCGGTTGTATTTCTCAAACCTGTGCGAGGTTCACTTGGCAAAGGGATCATCCGGGTTTCCCGTCAAATTGACGGTAGTTTCCTTACACTTGCAACAAGCGTCGGAGGCACCCGCAAACAAACGTATGCTTCTCTGGATAAACTCTATGCGAGTCTGTCCGGAAAAATGAAAACGACGCGTTATCAGATCCAGCAAGGTCTGTCTCTCATCGACAATGGCGGCCGGCCTGTCGACTTCCGTGCTCTGGTGCAAAAAAATCGTACCGGCAAATGGAGTGTCACCTCCATTGTGGCCCGCATTGCCGGAGGCAGCCACTATGTATCCAATCTGGCTCGCGGCGGAAGCCTCAGTACGGTGAAGGACGCTGTGGCGAAAACCCAGCTGCCGGCATCTGCCAAAGCCTCTGCTTATGCCGGGCTCCATACGGCAGCGCTTGATATTGCCAAAGGGATTGAAAGTGCCATACCCGCCCATTTCGGTGAACTTGGTATCGATCTCGCAATGGACACCACTGGACGTGTCTGGCTGCTGGAGGTTAATTCAAAACCTTCCAAGAATGACAATACGCCACTGAGCGAGAGCAAAATTAGACCCTCAGTCAAATCCATGCTGGAATACTCCACCTATCTGGCGGGGTTCTGAAGAGTTGTCCAATACAGGAGGTGCATTCCAATGCGATCATCGCCACAATCAAAAACCTTAGCGGTACTAGTCCGTGGAGCAGAAGGGGCACCACCCTTCTCGGATGAACTCTTTTGCCGACGCCTGAGTTTGGAGAGCCATCATTTTGACCTGAATATTATCGTACTGCCCATATCCAGTGACCGAGATGATCCTCTGCCTCAAAAAGGATACATTTACCGTGACGGGCTATGGGAAACTTCACCTATTCGCGGAGTCCAGATGCTGATGGATCGGTGTCTGCTGCCACTTCCAAGAAAATGGAGACAGAAGCTTCGGGAGCTTACTATATCCGGTAGTGCACACGTAAGACCTTATTGGTCTGCCTCCTTGCCCGGTAAATGGAAAGTCCATCGGGTATTGTCTCGCGAAACACAGTTGCGCAAACTTCTCATCCCGACCGTTCTCCTTCAGCCTGATGCTGCATGGGAGCAATGGCTGCAACGTTGGCCTAAGGGGCTTTTCTTCAAGCCTGTATCAGGGACCCATGGCAAGGAAACGTTTCGTCTCACCCATGGAAACGATAAGTCCTCATGGACTATGGAAGGCCGAGATAAGAACAACGAACGTTTTTACCGTACATTTTACACTCGTTATATGCTCTCGACCTGGCTTGAATCCCAGATCGCCGATCGCCAATGGATCATGCAGCCATATCTGGATTTGAGTCATGATCGTCATCCATTTGACATCCGGGCCCTGGTTCAAAAAAACGGACATGGGCAATGGACCTTGACCGGCTGTATGGTGCGTGAGGGCGCAGAAGGTTCCCTCACTTCCAATCTGCACGGCGGGGGAAAAGCGCATCCTGCCCGCCCTTATCTGCTGAATCGATACGGGGACATTCGTACCGAAACCCTTCTTGAATCGATCAGCCGGGCTGCTGCTCTGATTCCCCCATTGCTGGAGAGTCATTTCGGCAGACTTGCTGAACTCGGACTGGATTTCGGAGTGGATTCAAAAGGTCGCCTCTGGCTGCTGGAGGTTAATTCGAAGCCGGGCCGTTCTTCATTCGCAGAGGCAGGTGACCGACAGATGCAGGCACTGACCTACACCCAGCCGCTTGCCTATGCACGTTATTTGCTGCAACAACATGTTCTCTCGGACGTCGTTCGTCCAATGAAAATGCCGAATACATCCAGCACAGCTGGCCTGAAACCCATCCCGATTCACGGCGGCTAGGCCCGCAGCGCCCGCTTGCCATGGAGCCGAAGGATTTTTTCAGGATAGGAGGATAAATCATGAGTTTGACCTTTTGCAATCTGCATTTTACGCAGCAACCGGATAAAGTGGTTTATATATCCAACGCATTAATGAAAAGTCTGAATCTATCCGGCAAAAAAACGATACATCTGCGGTTTGGGCGAGACCGGGTGCCTGCTACCATCAAACCGATCAAAAAGGCAGGGAAACATCTCTATCTCGCCACGGGCATACGCAATCTGATGAACGTTCCCAAGCGGGGCAGCATCTATCTGCGCAATCTGCAAAATGATGAAGTCCAGCTCGGACCGCTGATCGGGGTATTGTCCGATGGACCTGCGACGAGCTCCAATCCGTTTGGCTCCCGTACCGGGTTTATCAAGCAATTGCTCCGCGAAGGAAGCCGCAAATCATATATATATGCGTTCACACCGAGAGATATCAACTGGCAGAATGAAACAGTATCCGGTTTTTTTCTGAACGAAAACGGAAGTTTTGTTCGCAAAACGGTTCCCTTACCGGACGTTGTCTACAATCGGTTACCCAGCCGCCGTTCCGATTTCTCGCCTGCTATCAATCAACTGCGGGAGCGGTTTGTCCGGCGCAAAATACCCTTCTTCAACTGGAGCTTTTTCAATAAGTCGGATATCTACCACCTCCTCGAGAATGATCCTGATGCTGGTCGGTATATTCCCGAATCCATCACCAATCCGAACGTGGATCAAATGAGAGAAATGCTGGAACGACACCAGTTTGTATACTATAAGCCTACTGCTGGAAGTCTCGGCAACGGCATTTATCGTTTGACCTATTCGCCCAAACGCGGATATTTCGCACGTTACCGCAAAAAAGGCGGCAATGCCCTCCTGCGCTTCGGCTCATTCAACAGCCTGATGCGCATGCTTCAGGGAAGACACGGCAAACAGCTCCGTGGATATGTCGTTCAGCAGGGAATCCGCCTGATTGAGATTGACGAATGTCCAATTGATTTTCGTTTTCACATGCACAAAAATGGTAACAATCAATGGGTCGTCGTCGGCATTGGCGCCAAAAAGGCTGGTCGGGGCAGCGTGACAACGCACATTAAAAACGGCGGCTCCCTGATGACCCCCGAACAGGCGCTCAGCCGCAACTTTGGGGACCGCGCGGGAGAAGTGCTTCAGCAGGCCAAAACCGTCGCTATTACACTGGCCCAGGCGATTGAAACCCAGCACCAGCATCTGATTGGTGAGATTGGCTTTGATCTGGGCATTGATCAGGAGGAACATGTATGGATGTTCGAAGCGAACGCCAAACCCGGACGCTCCATTTTCCGCCATCCTTCACTCCGGGTGGAGGGAAAATCGTCAGTGGAGCACATTTTGGAACACTGCCTGTATTTGAGCAAATTCCGGAAGAGGGACGGCATTTGATGAGCCTTCATGATGATTTCAAACCTGTCATTGCCGTGTTGACCATGCACGATAACCAGCGGGGATTCAGGGGAAACCATCAAAATTTTCTGGACATTATACAGACAGGCGAAAGCATGGGTTACCAGGTGTATATTGTAACTGTAAGAGATTTGGATGTGACTGGTCCAACCGTTATGGGCTACACGTATAACAAAGGGAGTGGAAAATGGACTTCGCAGTCCTTCCCTCTCCCTCATGTACTGTATAATCGCATCCCTTACCGGGAGGATGAGCGAAAACCTTCCGTTCAGCGCAAAATCGAGGAATGCAAGCAAGCGGGGATCGAACTGTATAACCCTTTTTTCTTCAATAAATGGGACCTGTTCGAATGGCTTAAAAAGTCCAAATCCACCCAGCGCCTGATCCCTCATACACGCCGGATGCGCAGTGCCTCTACTCTCGGTATGGTGCTGCGGACATTTCCCTATTTGTATCTGAAACCGGAAAGCGGCAAGGCGGGCAAGGGCATCATGATGTTGAAGTTTCAGGAAAAGGAACGTCTTCCATTTCGGCTCAAGATACAAAGTTCCCGAAAGAGCACCACGTACAAGGCAGCTACACTTGCCAAGTTGTGGACTCGAATTCGCAGAGAAACGGGTCATACCCCTTATATCATGCAGCAAGGAATAGAACTCGCTTCCTCCCGCAAACGTCCCTTCGATCTGCGTGTTCTTGTGCAGAAGAACGGTAAAGGGCAGTGGAGCGTAACAGGTATCGGTGCCAGACTGGCTGGCTCGCGAAGCATTACGACCCACGTTCCACGCGGAGGCAGTGTAGAGGATCCGGAGCAGCTTCTTACAGAACTGTTCGGAGAAGAAACAACAGCAGCACTCATGAAAAGAGTCAAGTCCACTTCATTAATGATCGCAAGACAGGTTGAACGTGGTTCCGGACATACGCTTGGCGAGATGTCTATGGATCTGGGCATCGATGATCTGGGAGAGATCTGGTTCTTCGAAGCCAATGCCAAACCAATGAAATTCGATGAACCCCAGATACGGAAAAGATCATTGGAACGCATTTTTCAATACAGTGCCTATCTTGCCCGCCAGTCCAAACGATAATGGAAAGGAATAACAGCTAAAGAAGGTGATTGTTTGTGTCCTCACCTGTTCTAGGCATTATGACGTTGTACTTAAACGAACATCGCGCCTTGGAAGAACGGAACATCTACCGCAGAATGATCCTCGAGGGACGCAAGCGGGGACTCGACATCTATGTGTTCACACCTGCGGATGTACATCCCGGAGGCAAACAGATCGAGGCCATGGTCTTCCATTCGGAAAAGGGATGGTCCAGGGAATGGCGTTCCTTTCCGGATCTGATCTTTGACCGCTGCCGCATACAGCGAAACCGCAGATTTCAGCAGCTGCTCGCCTTTCGTGAAAAATATGGTCACCTGCTCTTCCTAAACAGGCCGCTTCGCAATAAATGGACCATACATCAGACCCTTTCAGCCCAATCCGCTTTTCACGAACATCTGCCAGAGACCGTTCTGTTTCATGACATGTCTGATGTCAATCGAATGCTTAAAGCCTCCTCGTTGATCTATCTGAAGCCCATAAACGGAACAGGCGGACGTGGTATCTTGCGGATCGAACGAATCAGTGGCGAAGCCAACATGGTCCTGGTTCAGGGACGTGACCAAAAACGGCGTATCATTACTCCGCGCAAAGTGCATTTATCACGACTTGGTTCCCTGCTCCAGCATTGGAACATGAAGGATAAATACCTGGTTCAGGAAGGCATCCAGCTCCAGCTTCCGAATGGGCGTGTACATGATTACCGCATGCTCGTCCAGAAGAATGGCGAGGGAGAATGGGAGCTTACCGGTTGTGCTGGACGTATGGGAGCAGAGAAAAGTGTGACTTCGAATCTGCATGGCGGCGGTCAGGCCGTTGCCATGCAGCGTCTGATGAAACAATGGATTCCTGATGAAGAGCTGAGAACAGAAATTAATGCTACCGCAGAGAAATTCGGCATTTCAGTGGCCTCATTTCTGGAAGATACGTACGGCGATCTGTGTGAGCTTGCTCTGGATTTGGCGATCGACAAGGATGGACGCATCTTCCTGCTTGAAGTGAATCCCAAACCTGCACGTGAAGTATTTGCACGGATTGGCGAACGGGATATTTATTACAAAGCGATCACTCAGCCGTTGGAATATGCGCTATGGGTGTATCGCAACCGTACCGTAAGGACTCCAATTAAAGAGAAGATTATCAAACCTAAACCTATAAGAGGTAAATCAACCGCAACCCGAAGGTCACGAAAATCAAGATTAAAGTAGCTGATCCACTTAAAACATGGGCCTTCTGTTGAAGCCTCAAATGAATATTCATTCTAAATAAAAAGCCTTCATCTCCAGGCCCATGACAGACACTGGAGATGAAGGCTTTTCCGTTTTCACTCGCGATTTAGAGTAATCCATCTGGCAATGAACTAGTCTGCTTCCCGATAGAGCCGAGTAAGTTCCGTAAAGTCAGAGATTAATACGTCGGATCCGGCGAGTTCTTCATCCCGACCAAAGCCGGCATATGCACAGCCAATAACGGTCTGACCGTTCATTTTTCCGGCTTCCACATCGGACGAACGGTCCCCAACCATCCAGGCATCCTGAATCCGATGTTTTTCGAGCAATAGCTGCACCAGGTTGACCTTGGAAGGTGTCTTGTATTGTCCCGCACTGTATACCCCTTCGAATAGAGGCATAATCTCATGGGCAAACGCCACCCCTTTGACATAGTCCTCCAGCCCGTTACTGGCTACAAATAACCTCACACCTTGCTCCTTCAATGCTTCCAGCGTCTCTTTTACATGCGGATACAGCTGTGAGCTCCCTTGATCGAGTCCCTCGATCTCCAATTGAAGCAGCAATTCATCCGCACGACGATGTGCCGCTTCAGAGGCTTCCGGCATGACCACTTTCCATATATCTTCAAGCAGCATGCCCAGACTTCCCAGCATCCGTTCCTCTGGAGGTGTCTCCCCTTCAAAGTGTCCTTCAGCACGAAGTGTATCAAACAGCTTTTGATAAGCCGGCAGCAGCAAGGTCTCAGTCTGAAACAACGTTCCATCCATATCAAAAATCATCGCTTCCGGTTTCTTCAATACAGTCTCTTTACTCATTTCCAAGGTTCGTTCCTTTCGGATTGAAATATGTAATCGGCATCATTCTCTTCCCATGATAAACAAAAACGTTCGGCAGTGTAAACCAAACACTGTAAAAGGTTTGAATGATAATGTCTCACAACACAATACGGAGATTATACAAAAATTAAACAATCTATGTACAAAGATGCTTTCTTAAAGTATAATACCGAAAAATAGTTCTTAAGACTCCTAATCCATAAGTCCTGTAATCATCATTTTTCTAGTTTTTTCGACAAATACATATACCCAAAAGAGAGGAAAAGGAATCATGAAGAAACGGAGAACATTCAAAATTTTTTATAAAATCGGACTGGGCTATTTGTTCGTACTGGCCGTACTGGCAGGAAGCATCCTGTTGATTCAGAATAGTATTGGTCAGCTTCAGCAGGAGCTTGACTATCTGGTGGATCACGACATGAAAGTGCACGCCCTGACGTATGAATTGGAAAAAAACATGGTGGATATGGAAACGGGGCAACGAGGATACGTTATCACAGGACAGGAAAGTTATCTTGAGCCTTATACGAATGGGAAAGAGCAGCTTGTAAAGCTCAAGGACCAGTTAGCTGGGCTTATTTCCGATAATCCAGCGCAATTGACACTACTGCAAGATATACAAAGCTCCATGGAACATTGGATTCAAGTTGCTGGAGAGCCCGTTGTGGCTCTGCGTCAGGCTAATGATCTCGATGCAATCCGGCAGTTTTTTGCAACGGATCCAGGCAAAAGAGACATGGACGAGATCCGTAGTTCTCTCGCCACTTTTCGAAATAACGAACTGGCTTTAACGGATACACGTACAGAAGCATTAAAACAGAAAAACATGATTTTGAACTGGGAATTATATGGTGCCCTCATCCTTGTCGCCCTGATTTCAGTCTTTGCTGCACTAATTTTGTCCCGTGCCATTGTCAAAAACATTCGTACAGTTACCCATGCGCTGAATGATATCGGTTCGTCCAATGGAGATCTGACCCTGCGTATTGCCACTCCTATGAAGGACGAAACGAGAGAACTCGCCGAAGCTGCGAATACGATGTTATTGGGTTTGCAACAGATGATGTTTGATATCCAACGTAATGCTACAGTTCTCAGTACAGCATCGGACCGGATGGATAAAGGTGTGGCAGACAATCACCTGGCCGGAAAAGAAGTAGCCGCAGCGATGGAGCGTGTAGCCGAAGGGGCAGATGATCAGGTAGCACTGACCCAGACGATGGTGGCTGCCATGGAACAATCCCAGACTGGGCTTAGCCGGTTGGCTGCATCCGCAGCAGATGTGGCTGAACGGGCGGTACGCACCGAATCCATTGCGCTTGATGGACAACAGCGAATTGACAATGCGGTTGGCAAAATGGGAGTTATTGAGCAATCCTTCCTGTCTGTGCAGGAAGCCATTAATGACATTTCCAAAATGTCCGATCAGGTCATCAACATTGCAGATGCCATGTCAGGGATCGCGAGACAAACCAATCTGCTTGCACTTAATGCAGGAATTGAGGCTGCACGCGCTGGGGAAAATGGACGCGGTTTCGCAGTTGTCGCTGCCGAGATTCGTAACCTTGCCGACCAGAGCGCCACATCAGCCAAAGAAATTACGAGCATTCTGGAAACCGTGGTGGCAGGTGTACATAGCACGGTTGATGTTATGGATGAAAGTACGGCGCATGTTAACGAGGGATTGCGGACCATTGAGGATGCCGGTCATGCCTTTGCGAATATCACGCAGCATATTCATGACCTTAGCAGTCAAATGATGGATGTATCTGCCGTGGTTGAAGAGCTCACTTCAGGTAGTGAGGCTGTCATGAATTCGATTAACGAAGTATCCATCGTTGTAGAAGATACCGCATCGGCCACCGAGGAAGTATCCGCCATGACAGAAGAACAGCTTGCCTCCCTGCAGGAAATGAGTGACACTTCCAAACAGTTGAATCAAATGTCGGATGCACTGGACGAATTGGTGAAACGATTTAAGCTGGCTTAAGGTAATCATCTCAAGTCTTGATAACAAAGAGAAGCAGCTACCCCTAAGGTAACTGCTTCATTTTCTGTTGTATTTAGGAGCCAAGTTCACAATTTCATCGTCATTCCGGTTGGCTGCGGATTACGAAGAGCCTCAAGCACCAATTGTGCACGATATCCATCGTTAAAATCATATATTTTGGCCGGCTTATCCTGAATACGAGCGATTACATGTTTGAGGACAGGAAGTTCCCCCATGGATTCATCCACTTCTACTGGTACAAGCGGCTGCCCAACTGGCCCCATCATCAGTTCTTCCCAATTCTCCAGGGCTATGGTTCCTTTGGTTCCGTAAACCACCATGGATACCCGTTCCTCACCTGCAAAATGCGATATCCCGTTCAGCTGAATTCGGGTTCCGTCTTCCAGCTTCATGGCAGCCTGCACCTCATGCTCACATTCTTCCGCATCGTCGGGATACTGGACCCGGCTGCTTACCTCCGTGATTGGACCAAACACGTGCTGGATCATGTGAATCCAGTGGATGCCCACTTCAAGGATAAAGCCCCCCTGTTCCCGGCTTGAAATCCATGAATTCTGCTGCCATGCCCTTGGCCACTGGGGAAATTGCAAAATCAGCTCTATTTTGCGAATCGAACCTATACGTTCCTGCCCCACCAATTCTTGCAGTTTCAACACGGAAGGTTCATGAGGCATGGAGAAATGAATGGCATGAACTACACCTGCCTGCTTCGCTGCCTCCAGCATCTCATGGGCTTCTTCTGTACTGTTCGCCAGCGGCTTCTCACAAAACACATGGATTTTCCGTTTTAAGGCTTCCATGACGACAGGATAATGATATTTGGGCGGAACGGCAATGTACAACAGATCCACTTTGTGTTCGTCCAGTAACTGCTTATAATCGCTATATATGCTCGTTTCCGGACGAGCTTCGGCAAATGCCTTCAGTGTTTCCTCGTTCGCCTCACATACAGCTATAAGCTCAATACTTCCGTCCAATTCTGCTTGCTTAGCTTGTTGAATCATATGTAAACCCATTTTTCCTAACCCTATAACTGCCATCTTCAACTTGGTCATTATTTCTCACTCCAATCCAAACCCCATTATAACAGAAAGTTAAAATTACCAGTCTTTTGCATTAACATGCAAACCGAAACCTTATCGGTTACTCCATGTTTCATTAACAGATAAGTCTACGTTTCCAGTCACCAATTCACATAAAATGTTATTAAATTCACTCAAGTCATTGGTTACGGGAATATATAACTAATTTTATTTCTTATATGTCACAAGCACTTAAGCGTTACCAACCTAAGAATCAGGTATTTTTACTCATAAAAATGAGTTGACAAAAAACCGCAAAAAAAGATAACCTTCCTATTAACAAGGATTTATTTCCTTTTACAACCTTAGACAATCACTTGCATTCGAAAAAATCGGATTATGCCCTATGGGTCTTAAAACCTATTTTATGAAGCGAGGTGTCCCGCATGAGAACCGTTGCGGACTATTTGGCAGAAACTCTGCACAAGCTTGGTGTTACTCACGTCTTTGGTATTATCGGAAAGTCCATTTGCCCTGCTGTCCTGAAAATGGTGGATCATGGCCTCGAATTTATTCCTGGCCGCCATGAATCCAGTTCGGGATTTGCAGCTGCAGGCTATGCTCTTCAAACCGGAAAACTTGGTGTTGCATTTGCCACTTCGGGCCCTGGTGGAACCAACCTCTTAACCGCTGCGGCCCATGCCAAAGCGAACAACCTTCCCGTTTTGTTTATTACCGGACATCAATCCATTCAGGAGCTGGGCATTCCCCAGTGCCAGGATTCCTCTTCCTACCTGGCAGATCTCGCAGAGATGTTCAGACCGGCTACATTATTTAGCAAACTGGTTGAGCGTGGGGATCACTTTGGCACACTGCTCAATCATGCCCTTTCCATTGCACTTGGTCCGAACAAAGGCCCGGTTCATCTCTGTCTTCCCTTTGATGTTCAGACCGAAAGGCTCGCTGAATGCCGAGTTATTATACCTGAACCCGAGCCTCTGATTAGCGTGTCCAATCTGAATCGTATCCTCCCACTGCTTCAAAAGTCCAGTCATCCATTAATTATCGCAGGTAAAGGTGTCAATCGAGCGAAGGCTCATGATGAGCTGCGGCAATTTGCAGAACAATTTCATATTCCTGTTATCACCACTCCTGGAGGGAAAGGTGCCATCGCCTGGGATCATCCGCTATATCACGGGCCCTGTGGTGTTGGAGGGTTCCCCCACGCAGATGAATTGCTCAATCGAAGTGACCTCTATATCGTGCTCGGTTCACGTCTGAGTGACATGACGATTTGTAATCTCAAACCGGAGAATCATCCCGTACATCTCATTCAGTTCGATGCCGATCCTGCCTTTGTCGGTAAAATCCTCAACTCCCAAACCTTACATATTACGGGCGATTTAAAAGACAATATGCAGTTTCTGCTTGGCAGTCTGACCGAACAAGCAGTCCCCGATAGGGAAATGTCAGCAGTTGATTACAGTGTTGCTCTGCCCGATCTGCCGAACCTCTCCCTTGCATCTGTGTTGGATAAGCTGAGCGACATGCTGCCATATGATCACACCCTGTTTGTTGATGATGGGAGTCACGGCTTCCATGCTGTTCAGCGATATAAAGTGAAGAAACCAGGCAGCTTTGTGTTTGATGCCTACTTCGCCTGCATGGGTAATGCCATCGGCATGGCAATCGGAGCCAAGGCAGCTGCACCGGACGAAACTATCGTTTGTATAACAGGCGACGGATGCTTCATGATGCTTGGAGCCGAAATTAATACTGCTGTATGCCACAATCTGCCGGTCATCTTCATCGTAGTGAATAATAAACAGCTGGATATGGCTCTCAAAGGAATGCAGAAAACAACGGGCCGAATCGATGGCACCTTGTTCGAAGTGCCCATGGATGCGGCGAAGTTTGCCGAATCCCTCGGTGCTCTCGCGTTTCGGGCAGAAACACATGCTGAGTTCAACACTGCCCTGAAAACAGCTCAGGAACTGAAGCAGGTTACAGTGATTGAACTCATGACGGACCGTGACGAGATTCCGCCTACGGCCCACCGTACTGTGAATTTGAACTAGGGGGAATACAAATGAGTGAACAAGTTGCTCAGGGGATGGAGCGTTTCGCAAATCTTTCAGGAAAGTACGGGGCTACAGCCTTGGCACCCATTAAGGAACAATTTCCTGAATTGGCTGAGTTCATTATGGGAACGGCTTACGGAGATATCTTTCAGCGCAATACCATTTCGGATCAATGGAAAGAAGTTGCTGTGATTTCCTCACTGATTACGCAGGGACAATTCGAGCAATTAGGAGTGCATTACGTGATGGCACTGCGTGTCGGTGTAACCATCGATCAACTCAAGGGGATCCTGCTGCATCTGGCACCCTGTGTGGGGGCTCCGCGTATTATTAGTGCTTTTAATGTACTGCTCGCGACACTGGATGAAATCCAGTAATTCACTATTCTACATATTTATACACGATTCGACTTTTTTTATTGATCTTCTGACATCCGCGCCTTTATAATATGGGTGAATTATCCTCCAACTCAGCTCACATCTCAGAAGCGTTTAACAATGGCGATGATGGCTGTGTCCTGGTAGCAGGATAGCCTTAACTCACTTAAAGGAGAGAGAACAATCATGGGAAGTTTTATACTCAAGACTGATGTTCCAAACAAGGTGCTTAACATTGAACTGGAGGGCTCTTTTTCTCAAGAAGACGGATTGCGTTCCATCTCGGCTTATCAGGATACGATTGCTCCCATTAATACCACAGAATATGACCTGCGTATTGACTGCAAAAAGTTGAATGTCACTGCTCCGGAAATTGTACCTCTGCTTGAGGGATGCCTGGCGCTATTTAAAAAAGATGGCTTCAAAAAAGTTGTACTAACCCTCGAAAACAATGCCATTTTAAAAATGCAGTTGTCCAGACTTGGACGTGCTGTCGGTCTGGATAACCTCGAAATTATATCTACCGTTACCACCTAATAAACCAGGCGGACAAGCTGTGGATTCACCCATCCGCTCAAGAGGAGAATGAAGATGGCCGGAATTCGTATTGTGGATATCGATATTTATCACCCGAAACACCAGGTGGGCAATGATTTTTACATTGAACATTTTGATGCGAGGGGGATCGATATTCGGGGGCTGTTAAAGGCACTTGGACGTGATAAACGTTACAAAATTGACAACGAAGATGAAAACTCATTAAGCATGGCCTTTGAGGCAGCCAGTAACCTACTGGAAAAGACCGGGCTTACCGGTGGGGATATCGATCTGATTGCTTACGCAAGTCAAACGCCGGAGTACATTTTCCCTACGAATTCTTTAATGATTCATCGCTTGATTAACGGAGCTTCCCATACGATCTGTATTGACAGCAATGCCAACTGTGCGGGTATGACTGCAGCCTTTGAGCAGGTTAGTCGTCAGATGCTGGGTAACCCCAGAATTCGGCGCGCTCTAATTATTGGCTCGGATTACGTGGCCCCACATGCCAGTCCGGACGATCCTGTCTATTATGCCAACTTCGGCGATGCAGCGGCGGCTGTCATTGTGGAACGGGACGAACACGCGGTTGGATTCATCGACTCAATTTATCAGACAGATACGTGTGTATACAACAATTCACTCTTTCCGGCTGAAGGTCTGGCGAAATTGGGCAGAACCGGTGTAGACCCAGGAGCCTTCCATGTCAAATTCACACCATTTGATGATTCCATCTGTGTCGATGCAGCATCCGAGTCCATTCGCACACTGCTGAGCCGTAACGAAATCGGTGCACATGAAATCAAAGCAGCCTGCTTCTCCCAGCTGTCCATCGGTAATATCCGTGCAGTGTCTGAGAATATTGGCATTACCGAGGATGTTGCCGTCTATATCGGAGACGAATTCGGCTATACTTCAACCAGCAGTCCCTTTATTGCCCTGCATCGAGCGATAACCTCAGGTCAGATTCAGCGCGGGGATAAAGTCCTGTTCTGGACCGTCGGAGCCGGGTGGCAAAATGTTGCCATGGTCGTCGAATATTAAGCTTCACTCAAACAAAAGAAGGATGTCCTTTTTCACTTCAAAAGGGGCATCCTTCTTTTTTTATATTTATTTATGAGCGTTTGCCTCAAAAAATCTTCTTCGTTTCCCGATCATCCTTCAGGATTTCGACTGCCTCGCGGAAACGCAGCGAATGCACGATCTCCCGTTCCCGCAGGAACTTCAGGCTGTCCTGCAGATCCACGTCATCGGTCAAGTCAATCAACCATTGATATGTAGCCCTGGCCTTCTCTTCCGCAGCTATGTCTTCATACAGATCCGCAATCGGATCTCCCTTGGCTTGAATATAGGTCGCGGTGAACGGTACGCCTGCGGCATTATTATAAAAGAGGGCCTTGTCATGATTCACATAGTGAGCATCCAGGCCTGCCTTCTCCAGCTGCTCTACTGTAGCATCTTTTGTAAGCTTGTAGATCATTGTTGCGATCATTTCAAGATGTGCAAATTCCTCCGTGCCGATGTCATTTAGGAGACCGATAATTTTGTCCGGAATCGTATAGCGCTGGTTCAGATATCTTAGTGCTGCAGCGAGTTCCCCATCTGCTCCACCGTACTGTTCCATCAGCAATTTGGCCATATGAGGATCACATTTACTTACTCGAACAGGATATTGCAGTTTTTTCTCGTATACCCACATGTTGGACTCTTCCCCCTTAAACCATTTTGATCTGAGTATGATCCGATTTCAGATTGCGTTTGTTCTTTCACTTCCCGGGTATCCCTGCCCATGATTCCTGGAAACCCGGGTGCTGTATACTTTTCAATATCAACTCGGCGGCCACTACACCTGCCAGGGCCAAGGCGCCTCAGACCACTGCCATGGATATTTGGAGAATGCATGACCAAAGTTCATGAGCGGACCATACAGCTGTTGGAACTCCTGAGCTACCCTCATACGTTCCTGGGCAAATTTGTTATACTGCTCGATACTCTGATAGTCGCCCGGGTGGGTATCCAGATACAGATTCAGCTCCACCAGTACAAAATCCAAGGCTTGCAGTTCCTCCAGCAACTCATAGTATCTGGCGTCACAGGCTTTCGCTTCTTCAGGTTCCATCTGTCCCTACCTCCCTCCCCTTTGTTTTTTTGGATGTATAAGGGCTGTATAATGCAGGCCACAATGTTCCCAGTCTCAGTGCTTCTGCCGGACTGTACTGAGGCCAGCCCATCGGCTGAAAAGGGATAAATAGCTGCGGAGGAACAAGGTATGTCTTGATTTTAATGGGCTTACACGGATCAAATGGCCCCACAAACGGGGCGTATGCACGAATCTGTGGATCTACCACTACTAAACTCCTCCCTTCACTGAAAATTTGGTTATTCGTCAATCAACAACCAAGCTCTTGCTGTTCCCGTCTCTCTATCCATATGTCATCGCTCCTTAAGTTAAACCCAATTTAACTGAAACAGACCTTAGAATTTCTCAAACCTTCTTTTTCACAAAAAAAGACCCCTGAAACACTCCCCAAAAGGAATGTTCCAAAGGTCACATTTATTACAATATGCTAATCCGTTTTACAACGAATTGTCCGATTTAGACTTGTCCTGTCCCTCTTCCAATGCCACAGCCTCTTCTTCAGATACAGGGCGCTTGTATACCTTGACTCTGGTGATCCGCAAACGGGTGGATTCCTCCACTTCAAAAATATAACCGTTTTGCTCCCGTGTTTTACCTTTGGCTGGACTGCCTTCAAGCTCTTTGAACAACCAGCCGCCAATGGTATCCACTTCTTCGTCATCAATAATTGCCCCTGTCCACTCATGGACCTCCTCAATCAGGGATCGTCCATCAATGGAGAAGGAATCACCGCTGCGTTCCATATGGGGACGCTCATCCTCGAACTCATCATATAGATCGCCTACAATCTCCTCCAAAATCTCTTCTGCTGTCAACAAGCCGGCTGTACCGCCATATTCGTCAACAACAAGCGTCATCTGGGAGTGCTTTTTCTGCATGAGGCGCAGCACATGACTAATTTCCATGGACTCAGGGACATTCAAAATGGGTCGAACGAGTGAGGCCAGGTTCTGCTGCTGCTCCGGTGCCGCCAAGAGCAGGTCCGTAATATGGATAAATCCGATAATTTCGTCTTTATCCTCAACCGCGACAGGATAACGGGAATGCTTCGTTGCATTAATAATTTTCAGGTTTTCTTCCAAAGACAACTGGGTATACAGACAATCCATATCCGTACGCGGAAGCATGATCTCCCGAGCAAGCATATCCGAAAAATCAAAGATGTTATCCATCAATTTGATTTCATCCTTATCAATGACACCGCTCTTCGCACTCTGTTTCATCAAAATGCGAAGTTCATCTTCAGAATGGGCCTCGCCTTCACTGGCAGGCTCGATCCCTGCCAGTCGCAGCAACGCGTTTGCCGATGCATTGAGAACCCAGATGAACGGAAAGAAGATTTTGTAGAACAGCAGCAATGGTGCTGATAATAGCAGCGCCACTCCATCTGTTTTCTGAATCGCAAGCGACTTCGGTGCAAGTTCTCCGAGCACAATATGCAGAAACGTAATAATACAAAAACCGATGATGACGGACACTGTAGAGATCAATCCCGTATCTGCTACACCCAGTTTGAACATCAGCGGTTCAACCAACAATTCGGAGATCGCCGGTTCACCGAGCCAGCCGAGCCCCAGTGATGTCAGGGTGATGCCGAACTGGGTTGCCGACAAATATGCATCCAGTTTACCATTCACTTTTAGCGCATAACCTGCCAGCCGATTTCCCTCACTCTGTAACTGAGTCAAACGGGTCTGTCTGACCTTAACCAGGGAAAATTCCGCTGCGACGAACACGCCATTCAAAAATACGAGCAGAAATACACAGACCAGATTGAACAGTAACTGCCCGAAATGAAATTCGGTATGAATATCCAAGTCGACACTCCCCTTTTCTATCTATTTCAGGAATATACCTGGAATATCAGCGTGTGATGGCTTTCCTCGATTTGAAGTCAACGCCTTTATAATACATGTCAGCCACCAGCAGGTTGGGTCCACAGCAGGAGGCAGCATCACAGTGACAATTTACTGTCTGATTCAGCGGGTGCTCCGCTGACCATTCATGAAATACTTCATCCAGTCTGCGATCACGTATGTTGCCAAAAGCAGGGATGTCAGCAAAATCCGTAACATATACGTTGCCCGTAAACATGTTAACGTTAACGCGGTTCCGACCGTCCGGGTCATTCCGCACTGTTACGTTAGGCTCACGGTAGAGACGGTTAATCAATTCCCGATCCTCATCGGCTGCACTGCATGCAAAGAACGGAAGTGTACCGAACAACATCCACATCTCCTTGTCACGCACATCCAACAAACGATGAATGGCTGCACGCATATGGTCCAGAGACAGAACAGGCAGCGTGGAAGCAAAATTCGAATTATACATTGGGTGCACTTCATGACGTACACAACCCATCTCACGAATCAGTTGATGGATGCCCTCCAATTTATCGTGAGTACGAAAATTAATCATGGACTCGGCAGAGATGAACATGCCTGCTTCACTGAGTTTGCGGGAATTTTCTATCATTTTCTCATACATTTTTACCGCCACTTCACGCTTGACGGGTCTGCCGCTGTTAGCAAATCCGACTTGATGGAAATCATCGGCATTTAAATAGTTGAATGAAATATGCATCACATCAAGGTAAGGCAGCAGCTTCTCGTAACGAGCGAGATCCAGCGTCAGATTGGAATTGATCTGTGATTTTATTCCGCGTTCCTTGGCATATTTCAGCAGCGGAATGATCATTTCATCAACTGTCTTTTGACTGAAACTTGGCTCACCACCCGTCAGACTGATGGTCTGCAGATGCTCCACTTCGTCCAGTCGTTTCAGCATCAAAGGCAACGGTAACGCGGGAGCTTCACGCATGGTGAGCATATCCCCTACCGCACAGTGCTCACAGCGCATATTGCACAGATGAGTCACGGTCATTTCTACACTGGTCAGCACATGGCGTCCATATGTACGCAAAGAGCCGATCGGATCCCAGGGATCATTAGTCGGCGATAAAGGCATCGGTTCTACCGATCCTGAGTTTAGCATGGTCATTGTTCTTCACCTTATTCCTTTTATTAACCTAAAAAGTTTAATTTACATCATACTCCGCCAATATCTTTTTGGAGTTATCTTTTATCATAGCACAATTTTGAACGAATCGGCATGATGTGCTCTGTCCATTACATGACAAAAACGCCCATACAACTCCAAGGCCTGCCCGGCCCGGATATTGCTATGAGCGCAGCCGCTGCTGGCTGAATTCCACAGCCATCAGGAAAATTCATCACAGGCTGGTACCGGAGGCACCCCTTCATCCCCTTCAACACCTGTGATCATAACCGATAACGCTGTGGACAGATCAATCTCGTATGGTGCCTTTAGCGTCTGTCTATCTGCATCCTTTAACACTCGGATCCGTGGCCGCTGTGGAATGCGTGAGTCAATGGATGCAACAACCCCTACCTCTCCCGTACTCAGTGTCACGGAAATGCCTATGGGATAAATGGCCACGCAGTCACGGAATTTCTCCAGCATACGCTGCTCGTAGAGCAAGCCAGATCCTGTATATAAGACTTCAACCGCCTGATGAGGCAGCAGGGCCTGACGGTATACCCGATTGCTTGTCATCGCGTCATACGAATCGGCAAGAGCAATCCACTTGGCGTACTCATGAATCTCGGGGCCTTTTAGGCCAAACGGATAGCCGCTTCCGTCAATTCGTTCATGGTGCTGCAGGGCACAATGTGCAGCGAGTAGCGGTATACCGGGTTCATCTTTTAAAATACGATGTCCATATGTAGTATGCTGCTGTATGATTTTAAATTCCTCATCACTTAACTTGTTAGGCTTGTGCAAAATATCTGGAGCGATCTGTGTCTTTCCAATATCATGCAGCAAGGCCCCAAGTCCAATCTCCATCAGCTGCTGTCTGGAGTAACCGGAGGCTACGCCCAGAACCAGTGTATACACGCATACATTCAACGAGTGGTTGTACAGGTCAAAATCACTGGAGTTCATATCCATCAGCATAATCATGGCTTCCTTTTGGCCGCCAATGTCCTCCAGAATGGTATTCATCAGACCACTTAACGTTTTGCCAAAGTGAGGAATCCGACTTTTGGTTTTCAACCCCGACATGCTCTGAAACTGCTGCTTAATTTCTACCAATACCCTTCGTCTGGTCTCTTCCTGAAGCATATCGGGAACAATAATATCCTCCGTTGCTGCTTCCTTAATATAAACGTAACCTACGCCCAAATCCTTCAGACGTCCTATCAACCGATCGGTCAGTTCCACTTCTTCACTGAGCAGAACCAAACCCTCTTCACTATAAATCCGTTTCCCCAGCTTCATGCCAGGCTGCAATAGGTTTATATGTACCAAACGCACAGCCTATCCTCTCCCGCTCCGTAGATGTCATTTCCACTAGCCGCCGCTTCAGCAGAAGGCAAGTACTCGTTATATTCTTTCGTGCCAGTGGGACCGCAGGCTGTCATCCAGCGCCCCTGGTCTTTTTAACTCGATCTCAAGCAAGTCCCTTATGAATTCAGGAAGCCGATATGCTATTTCGGTTCCCTGAGCTAACGAAGGATATCCCACGTTGAACGTAAACATGTCCAGAGTCCCGACCACATATTCCTGTTCATCCCCCATTGGCTTGCCCTCGGTGTATATTGCACGAATTTTTTTATATGGAGGTCCTTGTGGATCAAACTCTACTTCCATACCATCCATGCAAAGCGTACCGAGAATTTTTCCGCGAAATCCAAACCCAATAATTGGTTTTTCCGTATATTCTGGCAGCAAGGACTGCTCCAGTGCCTCACGAATCTCACTGCCTTTCAGCTTTATTGTACAGGCATTGATCGGAGAAGGACATAGGGAATGCAGCATTCCCTTGCTGATGTCCCCTTGCGGAAGTTCACCCAGGAGCTGACCGGCATTAACGAGAGACAACTGCGCTCCCGTAAAATGTCTTACAGCCTGAGCGAGCAGCGATGCAAATGGTGATTCCTTCTCATATTTTATCGGAAGATTTCTGTCAATTATTACAGCTGTCTGACCAAGAGTACGTTCTGCCTCAGCACGATGTGCGGCGATTGCCAGTGCAACATTCTCATCCAGCATCTGATTCTTCAAGGGAATACAGCCGCTGCTGACCAGTGCAAGCTGATTCGCCCCACTTTCCCGTTCCAGTACGACTTTTCCAAGCCACTGACCGAACTTCCCTGCGGCTCCGAGCACCGCATCTCCAATGACCAGAGGTTCTTCGAGCACATGGTGTGTGTGTCCGCCAAGAATAACGTCTATGCCCTCAATTTGCTCGGCCAGTTTCCGATCGGTTGAAAGGCCCAGATGAGAGAGAATAATCACGACATCCACTTCAGGCCGTAATGCTTCGACTTGCCTGCGCAGCGTCTCCACGGGATCCAGCAGCTTCCATCCCAGCAAGTCATAAAAAGCCGTAAAAGGTGCGGTCGCCCCGAGCAGACCTATCCGAAATGGACCTTTGTCCACAATAAGAGAAGGCTTCATCCATACTGGAGGAAGGCCGCTGACTTCTTCCACAACATTCCCGCACACCACAGGACATAAAAGTCCTGAATATGACTGTTCCAGCTGCTCCGGTGTAAATGTCAACCCCTCGTTATTGCCTATCGTTATGGCATCATACCCCGTCAGATTGATTACATCGACGTTGGCTGCACCCAATGTTCCTTCCGTTTCAACGGCCATGCGATCCATATGATCCCCGATATCCAGAACCAGAAGGTTGTCGTTCTGTTCTCTCTCCTGTGCAACCATGGCGGCGATAGAGCTCATGGAACCAAAATGACTATGGATGTCATTCGTATGTAGAATGGTTAAGGTTTGTGTTTCCTTGGTGCTCATCACACCGCCTCCTCTCTTTCCTTGCTTAACGCACTTTCCTCTAATAGATAAGCATAACATTTTCCGCGTCGTTATGATATATTGAAAGGGTTTAGAGATCAAAAAGAGGTGAACCATACGTATGAAACTAACCATTCAACTATTTGCAGGTATTGCTGAACGTCTGGGCACTTCCCTGCTTGAATACGAATACTCGGAGAGCACCCTGACAGCAGCTCATCTGAAAGAAAGCCTTGCCCTTGCCTATCCGGAAGCCGCTTCACAAATTCGAACTTCCTTTCTGGCAGTTAACCAGCAGTACGCTCCTGCCGATACAATCATTGAGACCGGGGATGAACTGGCATTAATTCCTCCAGTTTCAGGAGGAGATGGCACCGGAGACTCAGATACCGAGCATAGGTCTTCGCCCTCCGAGCATCGTACCCAGGACGGTTTGTATATGATCACCAAGTCCCCCCTTTCGGTGGAAGCTACAACTGCTCTGGTCATCACGGCGAACCACGGAGCAGCCCTGACTTTTGTGGGAACAACTCGTGAAATGACCGGTGAGCAGCGAACGGTCCATCTGGAATATGAGGCTTACGTACCTATGGCTCTTTCTCAAATGGCTGCCATCGGAAGTGAAATCTCCGAGCGCTGGCCAGGGGTAAGATGTGCAATCAGTCACCGGATTGGTCAGGTTGACGTGGCAGAGATCAGTGTCGTTATCGCCGTTTCTTCGCCTCATCGCAGCGATTGTTATGATGCCAGCCGCTACGCCATAGAGAGACTTAAACAAACCGTCCCGATCTGGAAAAAAGAAATATGGGAAGATGGTTCCGAGTGGAAGGGACATCAACTGGGACCCTGGAACCCCATGGAAAATTAATAATTAGTCATTCCACCTCTTGCAAGGCTAATTAAATTAGTAAATAAGTCGTTGTCAACCCATTTTTTTCTTGTTATTATAATCCTATGTGTCGATATAAGTCGAGGAAAAGGTGGTTTATACGTGAGAGTGCATGTTACTGATCTTAAACCTGGGGATCTGTTAAAAAACGATGTATACAACAGTTCAGGTCTCCACATGCTGATGAAAGGTTCCTTACTCAGCGAAGACGATATTACCAAATTGCTGCAACATGGAATCGATTACGCAGATGTAGAACATACAACATCCGACCTACACTCTGATACGCAAACCTTACCTTCCGATCAAACCCGTCTGTTAGCTACCCTGTTTGACGATACGATCAAAGGTACCGAATCCCTGTTTCAGCAAGCCATAGAGAAAGGGTTTATTGACGAAGCTCAGGTCGATGAGATTTTGATTAACCTAACCACACAATTGGAGAAGCAAAAAGATGTCGTTTCCCTCCTGCTGATGCTAGACGGTGACAATGATTATACCTATAACCATTCATTGCAAGTGGGGATGCTTGCGTTTTATATCGCTGGCTGGATGGGCTACAACCCCGATGAATGTCTGACAGTGGCCAAAGCGGGTTATTTGCATGATATCGGCAAGTCCAAGATTGCTCCTGAAATGCTACATAAACCGGGGAAATTAACGCCGGAAGAATTCGAAGAAATGAAGAAACATACGTTATACGGATACGAAATTGTCAAACAGTCTACCCAGGATGAAATTCTTGCAACGGTGGCCCTTCAGCATCATGAGCGGGAAGACGGCAGTGGCTATCCCCACGGACTGAAAGGGAACGATATCCATCCTTATGCCCGTATTACGGCCGTAGCTGACGTTTACAGCGCCATGACGACCAATCGGGTATATCAGACCAAGCAGGAGCTAATCTCCGTCCTATGCGAGTTGTACAGCCTTAGCTTCGGTCAACTCAATGCGGAAGCTACGCAGGAACTCATCAAACATATGCTGCCCAATTTTATAGGCAAAAGGGTGCTGCTCACATCAGGGGAAACCGGCATTATCGTCATGAATAACCCTGCAGACTATTTCCGCCCACTCGTTCAGACATCTTCAGCCTTTATCGATTTAGCAAAAGAAAGAGATATCGCCATCGTTGAAATTTATGTTCAATAACTACTTTTTTTCTGAAAGCAGCATCTAAACCAGAAATATAATTATGAGCACTTCATACGAACTTATGACTGCTAGACGAAAAAAAAGGGAAGCCGGACTCGGCTTCCCTTTTTGCTCATTCAGGCTTGCTGCCCGGATTAAACGCAGAACGCTTTCGTGATGATAACCAACAGAATGAACAGCACCAAGATCGCACCAGTGCTTGTAAACATGTTGTATCCACCTACGCCGCCTACGCCGCCTACGTTGCCACCACAGCCATATCCAACTTCGCTCATGTGATTGCCTCCTCTTCATAAGGTATACCCTAACATATGATCTTGCAGGAGGTACGAACCGGGCGAAATGGCAATATTCATTAAATGGACTTCAGCCTGCATCTAGCTCGCGATGATTTTTCATGAATCGCTCATGATTCATGCTTTACTTTTCCGAATCAGACGGGACTTTGATTCCTTTCTCCTTGCGATACATAATAACCAGCAACCGCCAAAAGTCGTAACTGCCTGTATCCGTCGTTATAAAAGAACGATAGTAGTTATACGCTTCAACTGCCCAAGGCGGACAAGGCATATTGGAAAGTTGTTTCTGCTGCGCGATCCAGGACGCTTGGGCTTGCAGTGCCTTTTCCATCGCTTCAAAAGCTTTCTTCTCCTCACTTGTCATCGGCGGGGCCTCCTGCTCTTCAGATATAGAGCCGAATTCCGATTGCAAATAGGCTTCCGGCTCAACCACTCCATCCACACTGGCCGTGTACCCATAAGAAGGCGTACTCGCTTTACGAATCTCATAATGGACATGTGGGCCTGTGCTATGACCAGTACTGCCTTGATTACCCAGAAGCTGACCTCGTTTGACCCGTTGTCCCTCGCTTACCGCAATCCGTGAAAGATGGCTATAACAATGGAGATACCCACGATGGTCCTGTATAGCTACCGTAAGCCCATAACCGCCGAATCCAGAGCCTGTTGCTCCTTCAGCAGCAAATTGTACGGTCCCTTCCATGAATGCATACACAGGGCCATTCCAAGGCTCTGTTACGAGGTCAATCCCCCGATGAAATGTCTGTCCACCATGGATCGGATGGATGCGATAGCCAAACGAACTTGTGATACGATATCCTGCAAAAGGATTGAAGCTCATAGATTCACCATCCTTTTCTATCAATAGATGCAGCAATCTATGAAATCGCTTGTGCTGTTGAACCTATTTTATACTAAAAAACGCACCTGTAATCCATTTTAAGGTAGATCAGATTCAAATAAAAAAGGATCAGGGACAAAACCCCTGATCCTTTTCATGCAGCTATTAACCAATACTGCCTTCCATTTCGAACTTGATCAATCTGTTCATTTCTACCGCATATTCCATTGGCAATTCCTTGGTGAATGGTTCAATGAAGCCCATGATGATCATTTGTGTTGCTTCAGCTTCGGTCAGACCACGGCTCATCAGATAGAAGAGTTGATCCTCGGACACTTTGGATACCGTTGCTTCATGCTCCAGCATAATGTTATCGTTCATGATTTCATTATAAGGAATCGTATCGGATGTGGACTCATTATCCAGAATGAGTGTATCACATTTGATATTGGACTTGGCACCTTCCGCTTGACGTCCAAAGGAAGCCAGACCACGGTAGGTTACTTTACCACCATGTTTACTGATGGACTTGGATACAATGGTTGAAGTTGTATCTGGAGCCAAGTGAATCATTTTCGCACCTGCATCCTGATGCTGATTTTTACCAGCTACAGCGATGGAAAGTACGGAACCTTTTGCTCCACGGCCTTTCAGTACAACTGCCGGATATTTCATCGTCAGTTTGGAACCGATGTTACCATCGACCCATTCCATCGTTGCATTTTCTTCAGCAACTGCACGTTTAGTTACAAGGTTGTAGATGTTTGGTGCCCAGTTTTGAATCGTTGTGTAACGAACACGGGCATTTTTCTTACAGATGATCTCAACTACCGCACTGTGCAGTGAGTTCGTACTGTAGATTGGAGCTGTACAACCTTCAACATAGTGAACGAAGCTGTCTTCGTCTGCAATGATGAGTGTACGCTCGAATTGTCCCATATTTTCGGAGTTAATCCGGAAATAAGCTTGCAGAGGCACTTCACATTTAACACCCTTAGGCACGTAGATGAAGCTTCCTCCGGACCACACAGCACTGTTGAGTGCTGCAAATTTGTTATCCGCTGGTGGAATAACTGTAGCGAAATATTCACGCAGGATTTCCGGGTGCTCTCTAAGAGCCGTATCGGTATCCATGAAGATCACGCCTTGATCTTCAAGTTCCTTTTGCATGTTGTGGTATACAACCTCGGATTCATACTGAGCTGATACACCTGCGAGGAATTTTTGCTCTGCCTCCGGAATACCCAGTTTATCGAAGGTTTCCTTGATTTCGGAAGGAACCTCTTCCCATGTTTTCCCTTGCTTCTCAGAAGGACGAACATAGTACTGAATGTCGTTGAAATCCAGACCGTCGAGATCTCCGCCCCATTTTGGCATTGGCATTTTCTCAAATTGTTTCAAGGATTTCAAACGGAATTCGAGCATCCACTCCGGTTCGTTCTTAATCCGGGAAATTTCGGTAACAACTTCTGCAGTCAGACCTTTACCGGTTTGAAAGATGGATTTGTGCTCGTCGCGAAAACCATATTTATACTCTTCCATTTCTGGTGCTTTTTTAGCCATCTTGCTCTACCTCCCTATCGTTATTGTACATTGTCCTCTTCGTCAATTCCTTTGCGTAAAGCATTCCAGGCCAGAGTGGCACATTTGATGCGTGCAGGGAACTTGTTCACACCGGATAGGGCTTCGAGATCTTCATAATCGTCGAAATCGACTTCTTCCCCTTTCATCAGTGAGGAAAAACGGTTAGCCATGTCGAGTGCCTGATCCATTGTTTTGCCTTTGACTGCCTCCGTCATCATCGATGCCGAAGACATGCTGATGGAGCAGCCTTCTCCCGTATACTTGGCTTCCTGAACGATTCCGTCTTTCAGTAAAAGCTGCAATGAAATCCGGTCGCCGCACGTTGGATTGTTCAAATTCACCGTGACAGCGTCATTATCAAACGTTCCGCGATTACGCGGGTTTTTGTAGTGGTCCATTATGACACGCCGGTACAGATCATCAAGTTGCATCGCCAAAATACTCCTTTGTCTGGATTAAGGCGCTGACAAGCCGGTCCACATCTTGTTCATTATTATATAGATAGAAGCTGGCACGAGCCGTTGAGCTGACTTGCAGCCAGCGCATTAGCGGCTGACAGCAGTGGTGTCCGGCACGAATGGCTACGCCACTCGCATCCAAAACCGTTGCCACATCATGTGGATGCACATCCCCGAGGTTGAAGGTAACTACTCCAACATGACGCTTCGCTGGACCATAGATCGTCAGCCCGTCTATCTCTGCCATACGTTCTGTTGCGTAAGCTGCCAGTACACTTTCATGATGGGCAATCTCATCCATGCCAATCTGCTCCAGAAAATCGATCGCTGCACCCAAACCAACCGCACCCGCGATGATTGGGGTTCCGCCTTCGAATTTCCACGGAAGCTCTTTCCAATTGGACTCGTAGAGACCGACATCATCAATCATTTCACCGCCGAACTCAACCGGTTCCATGGACTCCAGCAGCGCCTTTTTGCCGTAAAGTGCACCGATCCCGGTTGGTCCGCACATTTTGTGGCCAGACAATGCGTAGAAATCACAGTCCAAGTCCTGTACGTCCACCTTCATGTGCGGTGTGCTCTGAGCGCCGTCAACAACAATGACAGCACCATTGCGGTGTGCAATTTCAGCAATTTGTTTCACAGGATGAACGACACCCATTACATTGGATACATAAGCGATTGCTACAATTTTTGTCTTGTTCGTAATCGTCTTTTCCACATCCGCCAAATCAATATTTCCATCTGGCTGAAGCGGAATGTATTTCAATGTCGCACCTGTTTCCTTGGCTACCTGCTGCCATGGAATCAGGTTGCTGTGATGCTCCATCGGTGTGATAACGATCTCGTCGCCTTCCTTGCATACTGCCCGACCGTAGGACGAAGCCACCAAATTGAGCGCTGTGGTCGTCCCGCGGGTGAAAATAATCTCCTGTGTACGACGGGCATTAATAAACTTGGCAACCTTCTCACGTGCACCTTCATACGCATCTGTGGCCCGGCTTCCAAGTGTATGCACACCACGATGCACATTGGAGTTCTCAAATTCATAATAATGTTTAATCGCTTCGATAACAGCCAGCGGCTTCTGGGAAGTCGCAGCGTTATCTAAATATACGAGCGGGTGTCCATTGATTTCCTGGTGGAGGATCGGGAACTGCTCGCGAATCGATGGGTTCATTGTCCCAGTTTCCGTTCAATGAGAGACTGCAATTGGCTACGCAGTGCTTCCAGAGGAATATCCGCCACCACCGGAGCCAGGAAGCCGTAGATAATCAGACGTTCCGCATCCGTACGGTTAATCCCGCGCGACATCAAGTAATGGATTTGCTCTGCATTGACTTGACCTACAGAAGCCGCGTGACCTGCTGTAACATCGTCCTCATCAATCAGAAGGATTGGGTTTGCATCTCCGCGTGCTTTCGGGCTCAGCATCAGTACTTTCTCTGTTTGCTGTCCATCCGCTTTGGTTGCACCTTTTTCGATCTTGGTAATTCCGTTGATGATGGCAGAAGCTTCTTCACGCATAACGGCGCGAGTAATCATCTGACTTGGCGTGTTTTTGCCAAAGTGACGAGCTTCGGTTGTGTAGTTGATTTTTTGGGATCCTGAACCAACTGCGATTACTTTCGAATCCGAGCTGGAACCATTTCCTTTCAACACGGACATGGTGTTGCTAGCTGTATCGCCATTGTTCATTTCCCCAACGATCCACTCGATTGTTCCATCGTTCTCAACCACTGCACGGCGGAAGGAAACGTCAGTAACATTCGTAGACAGCTGGTGAACAGATGCAAAACGTACTTTTGCACCGGCTTTAACAAACACTTCCACGACACCGTTGTGGAAAACAGGGGCGGACAATTCACCGGAAACATAGTTATCCACGTAGGTCACAGAGCTGTTTGCCTCAGCTACAACAAGCACATGAGGTGCAAATGTTGCAGATGCATCATCTGTGAGCAGCACAGCTTGAAGCGGAACTTCAATTTCAACATTTTTCGGAACATACAGGAATACCCCGCCATTCCAAAGAGCTGCATGCAGAGCCGCAAGTGAATGCTCATCTGCCTTCACAGCTGTGTTCAGGTAAGGTTTTACCAGATCACCATGCTCGCGAACCGCTGTAGCCAGATCCGTGAAGATAACTCCTTTTGCTGCCAGATCTGCAGATAGCTTGGAGTAAACTGTGCCGGAATTGCGCTGGATAACCAGACTGCCTTCTGCTTGGTCCTGAACGAGATCTTTGATCGAAGCTGGTACTTCTTCCAACGAGGAAATAGCTTCGCTTGCTTTGTATGTGCCATATTCGCTGATATTCCAGCGTTCAATTTTTTGTTTTTCCAGTTTCGGAAGCGCAAGACCACTTGCAAGCTTAAGGGCTTCAAGCCGCTGCTCGGTCAACCAGCCGGGTTCATTGTTACTTTCCGACAAGGCGCGAAGCGCTTCAGATTCAACCGGAAGAATTGTTTGTGTAGTCATTGATTATCCTCCTCCGTTTTGTCTTTACGCTTCTTGGCCTACAGTTTCGTCTGTAATTCCCAGTTCTTCCTTAACCCAGTCATATCCTTCTGCTTCCAGACGGTGAGCCAGTTCAGGTCCGCCGGATTTCACGATACGACCTTGCATCATCACGTGTACATAGTCAGGTGTGATGTAGTTCAACAGGCGTTGGTAGTGAGTGATGATGAGGAATCCACGCTCTTCGCTCTTCATTGCGTTCACACCGTTAGCCACGATTTTCAAAGCATCGATATCCAGACCGGAGTCAATCTCATCGAGTACTACGATTTTTGGATCAAGCAGCATCATTTGTAGAATTTCGTTACGTTTTTTCTCACCACCGGAGAAACCTTCGTTCAGGTAACGATGAGCAAACTCAGGGTTCATGTCGAGTTCTTTCATTTTGCCTTCCATTTGACGGATGAACTTGATCAAAGAAATCTCATTTCCTTCGCCGCGACGTGCATTGATTGCACTGCGCAGGAAGTCGGAGTTCGTTACGCCCGCGATCTCGCTTGGGTATTGCATAGCCAGGAATAGACCTGCCCGCGCCCGCTCGTCAACTGCCATATCCAGTACATCTTCACCATCAAGCGTAACTGTACCGTCAGTTACTTCATATTTAGGGTGACCCATCAGAGCGGATGCCAATGTGGATTTACCTGTTCCGTTTGGACCCATGATTGCGTGGATTTCTCCACCTTTCATTTCCAGGTTGATGCCTTTCAGGATTTCTTTACCTTCGATCGTCGCTTTCAGACCTTCAATGACGAAATTCGTAGCCATGTGTATTGTTTCCCTCCATTGATTAAATTGATGTTTGCTGTCGAAAACGAAAAAGCGCCTATTAAATATCTGAACAGGGCTTCCCCTGAATTTCTACAAGTGCCGCAATTCTCAAAGCAATAATCACTTTAGAATAATTCTAAACTGATTCTCATTGATTATCAAGTCATTTCCGAGAACAGTTGTCCCATCCTGGAAATATGATTCTACCTGATTCTATAATAAAAGCGGGTTTGAATCAAATAAGAAACAGTCATTCCTTCCAACTCACAGTGAGAAAAATCACTGTGATTCATTATTTCATCCGATATTAACCCTTGGCAAAAAAGGGCTTATCCATATTTTGGACAAGCCCTTCATTATTTCATTCATATTTTGAGCATATCGTTAATCTTCTGTACCTGTTCGTCAAAATCCGCAACATCCACTGCCGGCGTCATTTCGCGCGGCACCGGACCATTCGGAATGGAAATCCATGAACGGCACCCATTATATTCAGGCAGTACCGGTATTTCCATCGGTTCATTCAAACGGTACACACGGAGTATCAATACATGTAATGGATCTTTCCGTTTCCATTTCAAGCGATCCTCGGCAAAATCCGATGTCCACATATGAAAGTCCTGAAGTCGGTCCAGCATCTCCTGATCTCTGATCTCCAAATCCTGCGTCACTTCGGCATACGCAGTGATACGGATTGTCGAAGCTTCAGGCACCCATTCGGCCAATGATTCTTCAACATAGGAATGATCCGAGGACTTAATCAGTTCTTTACGCTGATGTTCATAAGTCGGATACAGATAAAATGCTGGACTTTTCAGCTCAAAATGTCTGGTTTCCTCCACAATCCCGCCTTTACGCATCACCAGGATCTGGCGACCGTTTTCCAGCGCCTTAATTGCGGAAGCCCACTCTTTTAATGCCGGTGTCGTTGTGCCTAACATGGCGTATCTCCTCCCGAAATGAGTCTTGTCAGCAGTATAGACGCTTTGTTTGTTCCTGACAACTTAGATCGAGATCCGGGAAACACCCTGATAGTGAGACAAAGACCTTACATAAACAGCACTATAAGTTTGGCTTAGCCCAGAAAAGAGCGCAGCATCCACATATGTTTCTCCAGATCCGCTTTGAACCCGGTGAGCATGTCTGATGTCGGTTGGTCCTCGGCAGCTTCTGCCACTTCAATACCTTCCTGATACTCATTGGACAATGTAGCAAAATCCTCAATAAGGTTTTGCACCATGGTATTCGCATCTTCGCCACCGGCCGCTTCCTGAATGGAGGATAGCTCCAGATATTCTTTCATTGTTGCTGCAGGGCTGCCTTTCAGCGTAAGAATGCGCTCTGCGATTTCATCCATTTGTACGGTGATTTCATTATAGAACTCTTCAAATTTTACATGCAGTGTGAAAAAGTTTGGTCCTTTTACATACCAGTGATAGTTATGGACTTTGACATACAGGACGTTCAGGTTTGCCACCTGACGATTAAGTACTTGTTCTACGGATTTCGCTTGATCTGTTTTGTTTTTTGTAGCCATCTGAATCCCATCCTTTATTATAAAATTAGTCTATTATGTATGGTGGACAGTGTAACTTGCCCTGCATAATAGAGATTTAACAATATGGCACCGCTATAGGGCGGCGAGCCTTTCGGCAGCAATCTGTGAACCGTCCGGCCTATTCGTTTTTACCCTTGCACATGAAGTTCGAAACAAGACAGGCTGCTTTCATCTCAAAAAAAGGGTACAAAAAACGGGTTAATTCCGATATACTGACTTATACCAAGCAAAGAAGTAGGTTTTCCTGTTTCTTCATATATATGGAGGTGGCATCCTTGTCCCAATATCACCCTTTAACACCCCAGGAAGCAATCGAACTGGCCAAAACATTACCGGGTCCATTTACGGCAGATGCGAATCTGGAATGTCGTGAAATCGGCGATGGCAATCTGAATTTGGTTTTTCATATTACCGATCAGAACTCCGATAAAAGTATCATTATCAAACAGGCGCTTCCTTATGCGAAAGTGGTTGGGGAATCTTGGCCACTATCTCTCGTACGTGCCCGAATTGAACGTGAAATTCTTCAGGAAGAGTACCGCCTCTGCCCGGGAATGGTGCCAGAAGTGTATCACTATGACGATGATCTCGCATTGACGGTGATGGAAGATCTCAGTGATCATGTAATCATGCGCAAAGGCCTTATTGAAGGTGTCACCTACCCTCTCTTTGCACAGCATATCGGGGAGTTCATGGCAAGAACGCTATTTTTCACATCCGATCTTGGCATGAACCAACAATTAAAAAAAGAAAAACAAGGTCGATTCGTTAATCCGGATCAGTGTAAAATAACGGAAGATCTGATCTTTGATGAGCCTTATCGGATCGCTGAAAAAAATAATTATGATGCATCGATTGAGGATGAAGCTGAAGCGCTTCGAACAGATGGAGCACTCCATCTTGAGGTAGCTTTGCTGCGAGAAAAATTTCTGACTCATGGACAAGCCTTGCTTCATGGAGACCTGCATACTGGAAGTATCTTTGTCACACCAGAATCCACAAAGGTTATTGATCCCGAGTTTGCCTTTTATGGCCCTATGGGATTTGACGTGGGTGCCGTACTCGCCAACCTGTTTTTGAACTACGCTTCTTTGCCAGGATGGATTCAGAATGAAACTGCCCTCCATAAGCGTGAGACACTTTTGCTGGACATGGTTCGTGATGTATGGAATGAATTTGAAACTCGCTTCCGCGCATTATGGGTTTCTGATCTCGTTGATCCGATGGCTAAAGCGCCAGGTTATGAAGACCTCTATGTACAACAATTATTCAGAGATTCGATCGGCTTTGCGGGCACCAAAATGGTCCGTCGTATTGTGGGCCTAGCCCATGTTGCCGATATTGATACCATACCGGATGCTGCTGAACGTGAACATGCTCAGCGGAAAGCGCTCGCTATCGGTAAAACACTAATTAAAAACAATCGCCGCTTGAATACCATCGGTGAAGTGCTGGACCTTGTGTCGACAGCCATCTCCTCAATCAAAGTTTAACTTAGGAACGGAGGAACATCCATGATAAACCCTGAACATCAGCCTCTGTCCTCTCTGATCTGGAAACAGGACAAGCTCGAAATGCTTGACCAGCGTCTGCTGCCGGAAACCATACTAATGCTGAAACTTTACACTCCCGAAGAAGTGTGGGAGGCTATCCATTCCATGAAAGTTCGCGGTGCTCCAGCCATTGGAATCGCTGCTGCGTTCGGTGTGGTTTTGGGTGCAAAAGCATATGATGGACTCTTTGTGCAAGGCTGGCTGGATCATGTGAAATCCATCTGTGCCCATCTGGCCACTTCACGCCCCACAGCGGTGAACCTGTTTTGGGCACTGGATCGCATGATGCAAAAAGCAAGTGACCTGGCCGAAGCTGGCACAGGCATTGAAGATAGCAACGCAGCCCTGGAAGCCGAAGCCCTCCTGATTCAAAAAGAGGATGAAGAAGTTTGCCGTATGATCGGAGAGCATGCCCTTCCACTCTTCGAAGATGGTATGGGCGTGTTAACGCACTGCAACGCTGGTGGACTTGCTACAGCCAAATACGGCACGGCAACCGCTCCAATGTATCTCGCCCAGGAACGCGGCATTAACCTTAAGGTATTCGCGGACGAAACTCGCCCTGTACTTCAAGGCGCACGGCTTACCGCATTCGAACTGCAGCAAGCGGGTATCGATGTTACGCTTCTGTGCGACAATATGGCAGGCATGGTGATGTCCAAAGGGTGGATCCAGGCCGTTATCGTTGGTACAGACCGCGTTGCAGCAAACGGTGATGTAGCAAACAAAATCGGAACGTACAGCGTAGCGGTACTGGCCAAAGCGCACAATATTCCGTTCTATGTAGCCAGCCCCTTGTCCACCATTGACTTGTCCACGCCTTCCGGCGATCTCATTCCGATTGAGGAACGTTCTGCGGAGGAAGTGACCGAAGGATTTGGCAAACGAACAGCACCACAGGGTGTGAAAGTGTATAATCCGGCATTTGATGTGACGCCTAATGAATATGTAACAGCCATCATCACGGAGAAAGGCGTTGTTCGAGCTCCGTTCAAGGAAAATCTTGCTGCCTTGTTTGCCAAGGAAGAAGCTTAGTTTTATCGCTTCACGTGTATGATTAGCATACTCAAGAAGGGCTCCAGAGGGAGCCCTTCTTATTTTTGTAACTTGAGTTTGTTGTTGAGAAATGAGAATGACGTCCGACTCTACATCCAAATGTCTTCCTACCATCGGAATTTGTCCACAATCAGATCATCTTCAGCAAGGCTTCTACACCTGTCATGCCAACAGTAATGCCCATGGCTTCGGCTTCTGTTGTTACAGACTCCATAGGTGCATGCAGCAATTGTTCCAACGTGCGCACCCCTACTGCCCGAGCCGCAATGATCTTGCGTTCCCCAAGCTTTTCGTTAAGTAATCCGACATCAAGTGCTCCACACATGATATATCCTTTGGATGTGTTTATCGTCAGTAACGTGGTTTTGGGCAGCTTCACTTCCACCCCGACCAACACATGCTCTCCAACTACAATCGGTTCCATGCTCACCATAATCTCACAGTCCACCTCCTATTCCCGCAGGTCAGGATAATTGTATGCCCTATTCCGAGTCTCGGTGTGGACGCCTGCGGAAACCGAATCAAATCCCTTAAAGGGTCATTGTGAGTTTATTATTAAGAGATTCCATCTATGGCCCTGCTATAGGAACTAAAAAAATAAGAAGTTAACAGAAGTCTTAATTAAGGAATAGTAAGAAATTTAGCAACATTAATTTTCTCACACTAAGAGAATTTCTAATAAAAAAGGAGCTGCTAAGCTGCAGTCTCCTTTTTGTATATAAAAGTAATATTTCATCTAATGTTATTACTTCATATCCATCAATTAACTCCAACATTTACCTTGACACATTTATATATATAAAAACAAGAAAAAACCACCCAACTTATCGAGTGGTCGTCATTGCAAAATGTAAACTGTGCAACTTCATTTATGGGCACGTTCCAGTTTCCTCAAGCTTGACAATTGTTCCTCCTGTTACCCCTTCGGAAGAATATCCAGCTTCTTCACGTAATTTCTTTGCTTCAACCTCTGACACATCAACTGAAACAATCTTGTGAGGAATTTCGCATCCATTCACCAAAAGTTGACTTTGAGTGGATCGAACAACTTCATGAACAGCATTCTCATTCGCACCAGACGGATAGACGTAGATCTTCGTCTCAGAATCGTGAAATAACAGGCTAGCTAGCACGACACCTCCCGTAATTATACAGGCGAAACCGATTAAGCGAATTTTCACAAAAACACCTCCTTCTGGATGCTATATACATATTATAACATACAGTTGTTCTTCTAAGAAGATTGATTTACCGACTTTACTAAAATAAAGAATCCCTGGTTCCCGAAGATCTCTCCTCAGACCAAGGATTCTACAGATAAAACGATACCTTACATAGATCTGCTTTCAAAATAAATTGATTCTAATCTAGTCGCTTTGTAAGGAGAAATATAATCGTCAAAGAATTGATCATCTTCCCAAAGCTCGCCTGTTTTTTCTTCGTATCTCGGATACCCTTTCAGTACTTGGCAACCTGAAACAGTCTTAGATCCGGTTGAAGTAACAGTTTTCGTATCGCCGACTGCAAAGCTAGCCCCAATTGTTGCGGTAATGATTTTCAGCATACTTGCTGAGAAAGATACATTCCCCGTAATAGTTGTAGTTTTGGAGAATGATGCGCTTGTTGTCAGCGTCATATTGCATCCACTGGCTCCTGGCAAGTAAGGATCATTATAGTCAACACGATAAGAAGTCTTAGGGTTTTTTACAAAATATTCATTACCCCCAATTTCTGAAGGAGTAACTGTGTTGTCTTCAGGAGCTGATGAATTCTCCGGATATACAATAAACCCACCTGTTACACTTTCATCATTTGGAAAACCAGCTTCAGCACGCAAGCGTTGCGCTTCTTCCTTACTTACCTTTATAATAGTTGGTCCATCACTATCAGACCTATTGAGCGGAGCAGCAGACGCTAGGGCAGGAACTGTAAGTAATAACAAGGAAGCTAGCAATACTAATATTGACTTTTTGAATTTCATACATTCACTCTCCTAAAATGGTATATATTACAATATAAGCATATCATAGGATTGGATGAATTTCTACAAAATAAACAATTTTTACAAAAATAATCCTATATTTCTCATTATCAAACTTTTATTTTACAAATTAAAGCAAAAAAAATGAAATCTAGTAGCACACGAAAAATCCAATGATGATTAACAAACTATCTGCAAACTACTGTAAAGGTTAGTTTCATGGGAATAAAAAAACAGCCATTGAAGGCTGCTTAATTAACTGTTTCTACCGCGGATCTTCCACGCCTAATGACAACCCCGTAACAATAAAAGACACAATGAATATGAGTACATATAGCCAAATCACCGTTATCCTTGATCTACCATTCATGAACGCTAAACTGGGATGGATGATACCAAATAACATTAAGGGTACGGAACTTACCAAGATAGTAATAGGTATCGCTGCAAATCGGTTAAATGGTTCTGGTGCAAATACAAAACAAATGAAAAAGAAAACTGAAATTGTTGCTATTGTCATGTACTTAAAAGTCTGCAATTATTTAATTCTCTTTTTAGCCTTTGGTTCTTTATTGTAATCACTTATGTACTTATCTTGAATGAACCTCTTCTGTGCTAGAGTTGGCAAGCTCTATCCCCCTTCGCTTTTTGTATAAAGAGTGTAACCTCATTGTGCATATTTGAGAACACAAGAAAGAGCCTTTAAAGGCTCCTAAAACTTTTCTCTTTTTAATATTACTTTATTATCTGTAGTCATAGATACATAGTTTTGACTTTTACTTGTTGTTGTTTTCTCTAGAACATAGGAAGCTAATGTTAAACCAAAGGCTACAATAGTTGCGTAGTTTGACAGTAATACTAAATCTAGTACTTTATCAAGTGTCCTTGTATATATCAAATAAATCAGACGTACACATGTAGGAACCATTATTGTAATCATAAAAATAATTAAGCCTTTATAAAACTTTGTAGTTACCTTTTTCCATGCAGAAAAAATGAGTATCATGAGTGAGATGATTAATGAAAATATTGATATTACTGCTGAAATAAACGTCGGGACATCAATTTTAGCAAATAATACGACGAGCCCATAAAAGACAAAAACCCATGCAACCATTAGCAAACAACCAAGATAAATACGCTTCAAGTAGAATCTTTCCTTTTTTTAGTATGTATTTTTATAGTATACAACATATTTCCGATTGCATTCATATTAATTTTTAACTGCAATTAAAATAAGATTTTATAAAGCTTCTTTAAGACAAATATAAGCCTTATGCCATAGGACTTCTCAAATAAAGCTGTCTATATAATAAAAAACATCCAGCAAGATTAGCCGGATGTCATGAAATTATTGGAATAGTTTTGGTTCGGCAACTAGAACATATGCATCTCCATCATTTGCTCTGAACTCGATTTTTAGTTTAAGAACACCTTCAACGTTTACTTCTACAGGAAGAGCATGATCCCCACCCTTTAAACCATCAAATGTATTTATTACTTCTCCATCGCCAAAAAATTAACGGAATATTCTCCCTTAGCGTTTTTTGATTCATCATCCACATCAACAATAGCAGTTAGCTTTTTATACTTCCCATCGAGATTATACTCTATAGATGCAGTTCTTTCAGGGTCATATGAGCTATCTATTACTCTTGATACAATGTTGTTTCTGTACTCTGTTCCGGTATTTGTTCATTTGGATTCATTAATCCAAACGCGATCTGCATACGCATCAAAACGCGCATAATCTTTAGAAATCAAACTGATCCCGTAACCATCGCGCTCATAAATCGAACGTACGTTCTCAATGCAACAGGAAATTTTTATCACCTGTCTTGTTTCTATGCAGTATAATAAATTCTAAGCAACTAACTACATACCTCGGAGGGAGTAGGGGGAAAGTGAAAGACAAATTGAAGGGTTTAGTCGTAGGTATTTTAATTGGTTCGACCATCACTGGTGCAACAGCATTCGCAGCAAGTACTACACCAATTAAAGCAGTAATTCAAAAGATTAATCTGTATGTCGATGGAAACAAAAAGTCTACAGCTAATGCTATAACGTACAACAATACTACATATGTTCCAGTAAGAAGTATAAGTAATGCGATTGGAGAGAAAGTTTCGTTAAAAGGGGACCATCTTTATATTGGTGTGCAGCCAAAAATCACTGTAAATGAAGACAATGCTTATAAATATGTTTATGCTAAAATTAAGAAAGACGTGGATAAATATAAACTGGGTATGATGGATGAAGGCTATAGTGATGATGGTAAATATTTTGTAGTAAGAGTTTACGAGAATCATCCTGAGTACATTGTCACTTGGGGATATTATTATGTTGAACTTACTAATGGAGCCGTTTATAAGTATGACATTCCTGACAATAAGTTAGTAAAACTATAGGGTGGATTTCTCCACCCTTTTCTTTATAAAAGATGCCTTTCATGGGATTCCAATGCCTCATACACTTAGTGATCAGACAGAAAGCTATATTCATCCAGAGCTTTCTCTATAGTTGCATTAGGGTGTGCCTTAATTTCATTAAAATGTTCTTTTTTATACATATTATTGACTATAGAATAATTTCTTTTTGTTTTGTCTTGGCAGCAATTTTTGAACTTTTTGCCACTCTGACATTTACAAGGATCATTTCGCTTTGTATCGACATTTTTCGTGTGTCTTAGTTCTCGAAAAAATTGCCATTGCTCAATGTCTTTTTCATAGAAGAAAACTTCCTTTTTATTTAATGCCGCTGTTTTTATTCCTGAATTATAAAATGCTACGCTCCTTGAAGGAGATTCAAATTTAAAACCGCCAATAGATTCTTCAAGTTGTTTTCTACTCTGTCCGATACATTTAATATATGAATTGTTTATAATAGTCTTATTTATTTCTCTGATTTCCTCATTAGATAAAATATTGACTTGGTTTGGTTCAATAAAATTTGGTATTTGCCCATTCATGTAAACAATGTAGTATTTACTTGACAATGGAATTAGCATCAGAATATCCTTTAGACCTAATTGGCGATTGCTGGCATTTGTATATTGGCCTTTTATACTTAATGCAGCTGTAGAGACATACTGGTCACTAAGCAAAAACTCATCATTTTCACTCTTTATAATTGCAAAGTTATAATATTTTAAAATAGTTTCACTCAATTTTTTCAAATAACTTGAATCTCTAATTTTCTCCAACATTAAAGGGATTTTATCTTCTTTACTGAATCCTCCAAATGCAAATTCATTCAGTAATGCACCACTCCTATAATAAAACACCAAAAATTCGCTCATGTATTTTTCAACTAACTCCCTAACCTCTTCAATTGGAGCTATATTGGAATCTAAAAGCGTAATTATTTGTCTCATAGCGGGAGCAAAATAACTTTCGATTTTCCCGAACATGTTCTCCAGGTAGTTACCTTCAAGAAGAGGATGTTCATAGGTGAATTTCTCAGACATTGACTGCCTATAACTGGTCTCATATATATTCTGATTCTTAAGAAGCACCTCATATACGCGACCCTTGTTATTTGCAAAATTAGTAAGCATACTTTGTGGAATGTAATGTTGATTTTTAGTAACAGTACTCACTCTTATATCCTCCACAACATTAAAGTGACTTCAATTAAATATTACTTCATTCAATTGTTAAATGAAATATGTATTTCATAAAAACCTCTAGCTTAAGCAAAGACTTACTTTAATTTCAATACAATAATTCTTCTTTATAGTAAATTTCTTTCTAGTATAAAAGTCTGAAATTAACATCCTGCACTCTGTGCTATTTATTAAGTGTAATTTCTCTATTATTTGTTTACTTCTTTACTTATCTACTTCATTGTTCCCCAAATACTGTGCTTAGAAAGAAACGTTATTAAGGAAGAATATTCGAACAAAACAAAAAAACCGCCATTTAATTGGTGGGTTTTATCTGTGTGAAATCTACATTTTACCTTGTTATAAGCTTATTTGGATAAATCCAGCTTGAGGAGTCAAGTTGAAATTCGAACAATAACTCATCGTGATTCCCATAGAAGACCCTACAAGAGTCTTTTCTTTTTATTAGATCATGGACGTATTCCATTGTCTCATCTTTTATGGTTGTATACGTAACCTTGACTTCTGAAATTTCAATTTCCTCTCTTTTTATTGTTCCAATTGGAACAACGGGAATAAACACTTCAATACCTTTTTCAAACACTCCAATATCTACTTTAAAATCACCTTTACCTTTTGAGTATTGCATCTTAATTTCCACTTTGCAATTAAAAATCACTTCAGGATTACCATAATGAGAAAGTTTAATGAAAGATGTTGTAAACTGATCCAATCCGCCGTCGGTTTTTAATTTTTCAATTAACCACTGGTAACCCTTTGTCTCTATTAGCCTACTGTTCTCAGGAGTTGCAATATTATTTAATCTTGGGTTGCTTCGAAAATCATGAAGAACCAAATAGGATCGGTTAGTTTTTCGCTCTTGTTCTTCTTCCTTTAATCTTTGTCTGTGTTCAACCTCTTTGTCTTTTTTTCTTTGATTGTATTGTTGATAAAGCGCAATACATACAGCGGAAATCAAACCAACATAGTTAGCAAAAAATCCCAACCACGCATTCTCATCAGCATTAAGTCCTGGAGCTCTCCATGAAAGTAGAGCATAATTCAAAACAATTGGAACCCCCATTATCAGCAGAATTAGATAAACAAGCCTCTTCAAAACATCTTCCCCCCATTTGAGTTCTCTTTATTTATCTTGCGTTTTACCATCATTTAAAGGGAAGGTTATCTCTTCTTCTTCTTTGGTGGATCATACGCATGATTCATCTTCAATAAATCGTATCTATAAACTAAATAATGTGTAACGCATGCTGCGGTGACTAAGTAACCAACATACTCGTGTATCATAAAGGAAACAATCAATATTAAAATTATCCCTTGTATTCGAGCGTAACTCAAAACTAATCCTCCTTATCATTCAATCAATCACCAGAGTACTTATTTTCTGTAATAGGGTAGTGATATATCTCAATATCCTCATGGATAAACCCTCTACGTTGAGCTGCTAGCAGTGTTTCATACATGTTTGTGCGCCCCACTGGATTGTCAGTATGTAGGTAGATCTTGTCTGCTCTCAAACTATTCTCACAGAAGTACTTAACCAAGTCATATCCATTGGGCAGCTCTTTGCCATCTACATCTTCCCCCAGGTCATGGTCTAGTGTAAGAACAGCCACATTATTGCTCTCCAGGATATGTATTGCTTCGTAATATGTACGTGCCACCACGAAGCCTTCTGGACAGTCTCTGAGGTCATCTACATAGAGGTTGATCTTTTTTGACATGGTCGCACCACCTTTCAGAAAATCCAATAAGGATTTATTGCTTAGTTTGTTTTCTTAGTTCTAGGAGCTCTTTCAAGTACGGTAGAGCCCAGGCAGTTGGAGTATATGAAGTTCCGTATGTGAATTCGCCAATTGATGGCATAGCATGTCCATGTTCTAATAAATACTCATCTGTAAAATCGTAACGCTCACTATTTCTATCCATTTGCTTGATGAGATCTTCAAGCGTCTTTGGTTGATCACTCATTTATCGTTTCTCCTTTATATGTAATTCTGTAAAACACATCCTTTATTGCTTTTTGATAACTAGGCGATAGGTATTTTTATTTACATGCGGAGTTAAGTCAGCCACATGATTATTCATTAGTTTTTGTACACTAATTAGGTCGGACGCTGTTATGTTTTCTTTGTCTTCCAATTCTCTTTTATATATGTCAGATGGACCATCAAAATATTTTGCCTCGCCCAGTAATAGCAATAGATATTCTTCCTTGGACACTTTGTGTTTTTTTATTGTTCTTGCAATATAATTAAAAGAATAAAGCTCAATTTGATTTTTGTGATTTAAACCACCAAATGTTAATTGAAGTCTACTCTGAGGGTGTAACTTAAAAATGAGGCTCAGTCCAGGATCATCATAAAATTTCTCGAATGAGTCAATCCATTCGTCATAATTATTCGACTTAATTTTCACATGTTTAAGTATATAATCTGACACTCCCTTAGTTCCTGTTGAAGCTATAAAGGAAGTATTATTATTGTACGTATCATATTTCTTTAAATCTTCCTGTGCAATTTCGCCCGTAGATCTATTTGTTAACCTGCCATCAGACATTATACAGCATAGCTTTTCGTTTGCTATTATAGATACAAAACTCATCTCATGTACCTCCCTGATTTTTTCTGGTTTACTTAGAGTAACTAATCAACTTATTAATCAGAGTATTTCTTTGTATACTTTTTCCCATCTCTAGTCTCACTTCTCCACCAAAGAAAGGCCTCATAGTATTTCTCTCCATCACTGGGACAGTATTCTTCATGTTCCGCTACATAGCCTTCATAGTCATTCATATTCTCAGCTATGTGATTATTTAAAACTCGTTTAGATTCAACTTCATCATCGAAGTATTCAATCTCACCTTCTGCTTCTACAATATAGAAGTGATAAGGAATGTCTTCATAAACTTTATCTAGGGTTGTGACTTCAACGATTTGGTTAACTTGACTTATATCAATTCCATCGAAATTCTTGAATTCTATACAATGATACTTCTCTGCATTTTTACGACTTTCAAAATATGCAAGCAGCTTCCCATCATCAAGTATATCTTTAACAACGAACATTAGTTTTCCTCCTCAATTTTAGTGAAACAGTCATTTGATCAAATCTGGCTCACTTATAAAGTGTAAAAATTCCTTTCCAGCACGTGTTGTCCTAGAAGCAACGATTCCACTTCCAGTCATCATTGTATTCAAAACTCCGGCATCTGAATTAAGAAGACCTCTATGATGCAAATCGTTAATTACTTGTCTGGTAAATTCCTCTTCACTCTTAAGTTCAGGGTAATAGCTGTAAAGTGCACTACTAGCTCCACCCATATAAAAGTCAGAAGACAAACCTTTTGATTCCAAACTGCCTTTAGGATCATCGAAAAACAAAAGCAACCTCAGATGCCACTCATTAAAGCCATCAATAAATGATAAAAACATTTGCACCTTACTATCATTTAAGCTTATATCAGTCGCCACGTTTGTTATTGAATTTATCAAAGCTATTAACTTATCATTTTGGTGTGTCCTCATAGCAATTTGTGTTGCCTGTAATACACTACTTAGAAATAGTTCATTTTCTGCGAGTGAATTTAAGTCTATTGAGGTATTTTCTAATCTATGTAAACGCTCATCCATCATTAAGATTATGTTCTCTTTGCGCTTCTCAGCAGGTTGAGTCACCAATAGATCGAATGCTTCTGATAGATAGTTTCCCAAAACCGGAATTGAAGCTATAGCGCCCTTTGTTAATGCATGAACCATATCGCCCTTAGTTGTTTTGATTTCACCTTGAACGTCCATTTTAAATTCATCTCCTTTTGATGAAATAGTTATTTCAAAAAATCTCATATCTTACAAAGAGCTTACTAAAGAAATCAAATACCATTTTTTCTACATTGTTTTCATTTATAAATTCAAATCCTCCAAATCTAAAGACTTCATAACCTTGAAGCCTAAGGTCTCTATCAGCTTTCATCATCTCAGCATACTTCTTAGGGCTCGGTCTATTATCTTCAGAAGAGTAGTGTTGTTTACCATCTACCTCAATTACAATTCGAACTTTATTGGGTAATAGCAATAAAAAGTCCATACGCTGTCTCACTAGACGTGTTTCATTCAATACTAATTTAGTAACATATGGGTCATAATGAAGATATACTTGGGGGATCAAAGCCGGCAACTTATTACCCATTTGTTTTCTAAAATGCTTAAAATAAAATTTAAAAAAGTTTCTCTCTGGCCCTTCATCTAATGACCTAATCAACCGCTTGTATATCGCACGTTCAACATCTATCCCTATCTCTTCAGATTCCTTATCTCCCCACCACGTCACCAACTCACTCCATAATAACCCATCCAAAATTGGCAAGTCATACACAAGACAAAACTCTTGATTTTTAACTATAGCTATTTCGTTATTAATCGAATCACTAATAACAATTTCAGGTTTAGGACCATCTGCAGCGAATATAAGATTTTTAAATTCTCCTTTGACACCTGTACTGGTTTTTATAATAGCGTATAATGGATAACCTGATATCTGTGAAGTCACTTGCATTTTGAATCCATCTTTAGCTAAATAATAATTCAGTTTTTCGATAAACTGAGGATCAACCTCGCCTCTGAAACTTGGATGGACAATTTGTTCTGTAAAACGAATGAATTGTTCATCTGTAATATTGTATATTTCAAGAATATCTTCAAATAATTCTTGATATGACCAATCGTCATTTGCTATCATGTGCTGAGCTATGTCCCCAGTTGCATTTGGAAACCTAGAATCTGTAGAGGGCATAGAATCTAAATCCCATGTTCTTTTCAGAAAGTCAATTAAATTCAGATCACCTTCAATGTATCCTGAGGACAATACTTCTTTTATAATGTTTTTTCTTGTTATCTGTGAAACTTTAAATATTCCTCTTGGAGAGATCGTATTTAACATTCTATTTAAATCAATAGAATTATAGTCTTTAGCCACTCTCGTAGCTAAATCAATAAGAAATAAATGATTTTTACCCCTTAGTCTACGTTCTATATATCTTGCCTTGCCCTCAAATGCCTCGCTATCTTCACCCTTATCTAAGCCGTAACTTGAACAGATATCGGGTAAATCGTATGATTTCACTTCCGATGCTAAAACAATTGCTATGTTATGAACTAACTCGGTATGATTCATTCTCCCACCTCGAAATCTGAATAATGATAAAATAAACCTTTCAACACAGCTTAAAGTCATATTCCTATTCCTTAAATTTCAATTCTCTATCATATGCATTTGTATTTGTAAAAGTAATTCCCGCAACCTGCACTAAATCATAGACTCCAAACTCCACACGTGTCTCAATTAATCCATGTACAACATTCACTGCGCGTTGAGTAAGTTCGTTTTTACTTAGCTTCTCATTGTTACTGATTCTTACATTCCTATTTATGTAGTCCTTTATTCCTTCCTTGCTGGTAAACAAGTTAACTATAACAGTGTATGCATAGTGATGATTACATTGTTTTCTTACATGATCAGGAAATTGAATAGTACTGCAACTTGCCACCTCACTTTAAACATAATGTACGCTTCATCCCAAATAGTTAAATATGTTCCCTTTGTACTTCAATCAACAAAGACTTAGCCTCACATCTTGCAGCATCAAGAAAATCATGCTCTTCCTAAATAATCCTGTTTGTATAAAAGTATCGTCTTAAGTGTTCCCTTGACCATTATCCTCATGGTCTTTCCAGGATAACACTATTTCAAAATTTCTTACTTCCTGTGTTTCTTTGAATTTTTTATCTAAGGTCACGTAATTATCCTTATCAATCCAATGTGGATATTCCAAATCGCAAATAGCAAATATATGCTTCAAAAAGATTCTTATTTCATTTATAAACTTTTCTAACTCATCAAGAATGTTCATCGAAAAAACGGAATGGTTCTTAGAAAATGAATAATGAGTAATCTTATTTCGTAACATAGATGCATTTCTGTATCCTTGAGGTAGCCGCACTTTCTCAATTTCTTTTCCATTAATAGAAAGCACCTGCTTATATTTCCTAGCGATAGTTGTGATACAATCAGGCGGCGATTCATTTTCTTTAGTGTATTCAGTGAGATATCTATAGATACTTCTTTGATCTGTTGTCCAATTTGATTCCCCTATTTTCTCCAAGCTTTTTACAATAAGCCTCGACAATTCTGATTCAGCAGATAAACACATACTGAACATAGCTGCGCGCGAGGCACTCCACATACCATAAGTTCTTTCATCTGAATAACACTCTTTTGCTTCAGAGACATACTTTAAAGCATCATTGAATGATTCCCTGCCCATACTTACAACATAACTCATTAGTTGCCCTCTCCCACCAAAGTTATAATTTTCTTGTCGATTTTTAAAAGATTCGTTTTATACTAATTTATGCATAGTGTTTAAATCTATCTCCATTATTTCTCTCGCAATGGAAAATAAATGCTCCGCTTCATTTATCCCACCACAGAAATCTGGAGATATCGCAATCGTAATAAGGTCCCATGGATACAATTGAAACAGGCGTGTGATATATTCTCTAACTTTATCGTCAGGGAACAAATCTGATTTCGAATCTGAATTATTGAACACATCTAAGTCAAGGTCTAAGATAACACTTCTATTGGATACATACTCCTTAAAAAAACTTTCTGAAAAATGAGATAAGAAACTATCAATAGAAGTGAACCGAGTTGTGAGATAATTGCAATCACTAGGTAGTTCAGATAAATAATATAAAGACTCTACGTCTTCGGAGGCTCTCATACTTTCTAACGTGTTAACATCCTGGGTATCCCTAGAGACATAAATAACCTCTTCAATCGTACCTCTTGCAAGCGATCCCCAAATAAAATTGTCAATATGCATAATACTTGATGGTGAAACTTCGCCTAAGGATCTGTCATAACTTCTAGCAACTTCAATTATCTCATCTTTAGTGTTCGCAGTTTTCAAATTCTTCACTCTCACACCATCAGCCACATCGTCAAGATGTGAGTCAACATGAATAACGAGCGATTTACTTTTTATTTGCTTATTAAGTCTAGCTATTTCCCATGCTGCAAATGACCAATTATGATCTCTCATTATGAACATCTTATTATCTTTAGTATGTACTACCCAATTAATATCCTTTTCCCATTCGTAACCCATAACCTCAATTCCTCCGTTACAAATTATTATAAAAGGCTAATTTCATCGTCTTAATAGTGTACCATCGTTCAATTTCCCCCTGACAATTTCAATAGTTCTATTGCAACTGTTATGTACAGTAGTCAGCCTTTTAGCGCAATCGTTAAATAGATCGGGTCTGTCTCTATGACAGGACTCGCAATCCGCAATTTTAGACGTTCGCCCAGGTCTTTTTTCTGTTGGATTCGGAATTTCTATCATCTTTCCATAGTAACATTCATGATCGTAGTCTATATGATGTACTTGAAACCCGTGTAGAGGATATGTTCTGTTACACCATGCGCATCGATTGTCTTCCCTTATCCTTAAAAATTCTTTTAAGAATGGATTTTTAGTTGTTCTACTGCTAAATGCTCTCCATGCTTCTTTGTTTTCATGTTCTGCAGCTGCTTCCGCACTTCCAAGCAATGGTATGATATTATAGTTCATAACTAAGATTATCCCTTCTGAATGAAAGACTCATTTTATTCTGAAACATACTCACACAATGACATCATTGAGAACTTTACTGTCAGTAAAGTTTTGTATATGTAGACTAATTGAATACTTTGAATAATTCCGTTTAGTTTTTGAAAAGTTAAGCTCCGGTTTTAGACTACTAATAAGGTGTGATTCAACACTATCCAAAATAGATACTGCATTTTCAATTGGTGATATCCATTCGATGGGTAAATAATCACCATCTGTAATAAAGACAACACTACAAAAATAAACCCTTTTTTGCAGATTATCGTATAGAGGATCATGAAGTTTTAATGCTATCTTGTGTCCACCTACAAATCGACTGACATCAGAAGATGTTTTACCAATATAAACGAGCCTTTCATTGGGATATTTTCCAACTGTGATTAAGTATATCGGATAGCAATGGGGAGGAGGATCTCCAAGTTCCTCTTTAATCATAGCTACCTCTTCACGATCAAGCCAATTACCAGATTCATTTTGACTTATAATCAATGCTTTGTTTACGTATTCCCGAACTAATTTCCAAGTTGTCTTTAAGCTTTTTGCGTTATGCCTGTTTACCTCATGAAGAGAGTAGCAATAATCCATACCAAGAAACCCGCCAAGTTCAAAATCCGGTTCTCCTTGTTCCAAAAAGGCGAAATCTGGAAGTGTCCTTTGCCGTTCTAACCAAGGCGTTAGTGGAGAATAATATTTCATGTTTCTTCTTCCTTCCATTTATAGTATTTCAGGTGAAAGAATTGTTTTATCTACTTATTTTTGAAATGATGCAGATCTTCAAGCTCAACATAGCCTATTCTGCCAGTTTCATCAAACTTAATTCTAGCTCTCAATGGGTTATTTAACTTATCTACTTTAAATCCCACTAATATTCCCACTTTGTCTCGATGTTTGAGTTTGTTTGGATTATCAGGAACAACTTTATAAATTCCTCCGTACTCCAAAGTAACCTTACGAGCTAATTCACCCTTATGTAGAGCCTTAACAGTACATTTAAGGGGCTTACCTGAACCTCTGAATAAGATTTAATGTCATACAACATAATCGTTCACTCTTTTAATAAAAGTATTATTTTACAAAGATATCTTTTCAATTTTGAATAATGTATCCCTCACTTTGCTACCACAATTATACAACAACAAGTATCAGTCTACCTATATTTTACGAAACAAGTATGTTTAATGGTGATCATTTTGACTATTACTCAATCTATCCTTGAAACAAAAGAAAAATCATTCCGTAGGATGATTAATAATTAAGTATTTCATACTGATTTTATTGCTGATGAACGATAAAAAAGTTACTTTCCGAATCTTGTCCAATTGAAAAACAATCAATTGAAATAATGCCGTAAGTAATATCTCAATTCCATCTAAGAAACTATCTCTTAAGCTCCATCTGAGTTGGGTCTATTTCGGTCTATTTTGTGATTTTCTATTTCGATAACTTTTTTCAGATAAAACCATTAATTCACAGCCAGATTGAGGCACTCTTATAGAAATGGTGCGATAATAGTACTGATTGGACAACTTTTATTCCCACATAAAACAAAAAGCAATCCATTAGGACTGCCTAGTTATTGATAAAATCAATCTTTCATAAGGTTCTTGATAAGAATAGGAGAGGAAATGCCTTAAAGCAGACACTTCCTTCAAAGATCAAACTATTTGGCATCCAATTTCAATCCAACAGCTTCCTTCGCTTCCATTAGCTTTAAAATCCCATTCATGACAAAAGAATCAGACATCGCAATTTCATCTTTGAACTTAGACATGTGACTTGGCTTTTGATCGTCTAAGAATTCAAGAACAGCATCGAATGCTTTACCTTTAGAATAGTAAGCTGTACTTAAATCAGAAGTGGCTGCATTCAACTTTTCTTTTACATCTTTAGGAAGGCTTTCTGGAACATTTAAATTATAAAATTGAGATTGCAAGTGATCAGCAGCTTTCTTTGCATTCTCTGTTGCTTCATATACTGTATAAATATCAACAGTACCATTCCCCAAACCAGTCATTGCTTCTTGGTATGTACTCATTATGGGAGACATAGTCTCTTCTAATGCGTAAACTGATTTTTCAAATGCTAGTACTTCTTTTTGATAGGCTTTTTTAGTAGCCGCATCGTTTTTAGCTTTTAAATCGGCTTCTTCCTTAGCCTTCTTTTCTGCTTCCTCGTCTGTTTTAGCTGTGCCTTTATCAACTACTGCAACTGCCTTTTCCACTTCAGGCACTTTTTCTTGTGTGGCTACTTTTTCTGTCTCTCCTGTTGCTGTCACGTTTGGTTTTTCCTCGGTTGGTATCACAATTATCAATAAAACTAAGCCAGCCCATATAGCACCACCTATTCTTGAGACCCTACCAAGTTTCTTCCACGAGAAAAAAATGATGATGAAAGGCAAGAAAATCCATGCCAAAACTCTCAGTAACTTCAAAACACTACCTCCTAATGTACTATTTACTTCAGCTAATTATATAGCAAATTGTGACTAATGTCTTTAAAAATTTTCCATTTTTCATATATGTGAATAGGTCTTAAAGATCGAGATAAAATCAGACATTTATAAACATTTGGTATGTATCTTGTGGGAAAAAATATTTTTATTGATGTTATTTTTATCATTTCTAAAATCACTTACTCCGGACTATTTGCCTCGTACCAAACGAAGGGTAAGACTTTGATTTAATAAAAACACATCACTTGAGAAGCTTGTCCCATTAAAGTGGAGGGTATTAAGCTTTTCTTCTGTCCAAGCACCCCAATTTCCTAAGAGCCAGCACTCTTTTCTAATAAAAATCTAACGTAACGTATCCCTCTTTTTTCAAATAAGATACAAACTTTATAAGTTCAAAAATATTCTTCCAACATTAAATACATTGTTACTTTTTATATCCTTCAACGTGCAATTATTTCTAAAATGTACTAGAATTGATATTAATATCATAAAAAGAAACTAGCTGTCCAATTACAATGAAGGGTGGATTTTAATCAATGAAAGCAGCAGGTTATATAATTATGATCTTAGGTGTTCTCATATGGTTGCTAGGAATTGTCCTGCAAATTTCCAATCAAAGTCAATTGGAAAAAAATATCATCTTAGTCGGTCAATTAGTATTTGTGGTTGGAGGAATAACTCAACTAATAATTAGAAGAAAAAACAAAAGGCGATAAACATTTTACAGACTTTGTAATTTAATGTATAATAGTGTTTGTGAATACAAATATATCTTCGGGAGGAAATAATGGTAAATAAATTAACAAAAGCACTTATTGTCATGACTACTGTTGCAACCGTATCAGTTACCCCCCTTAGTAATTTTGCATCAGCATCTGAGAATTCGATTAAACCTCAGGTAGAGAGCCTTACCAAGATGTCAAAGGACGGAAATATGGTTATACAGTCATCAGCACAGAATATCTCTGGGAACATAGAAGTAATTGAAGGAACGGATCAGGATTGGACAAAAATAAAAGTCATTCAAGGTGATCGTGTCGACATTGTTGAAAGAAAAGACATTGATGGTGTCCCCACCATTACTGTAACTAATCTTGAAGGCGCTATCGGAGATAATCATATTATTCAAAATATTGGTGATGAAGTATTTGTAAATAATGAAATAGTAGAACGTCAGGAAGTTAATGTGCCTAATTCAAAAATGAGTACTGTAGTTCCTAATGTTGCAGTTAGTAGTTCTGATAGAACATGGTATACAAAGACCTTCGTTCAAGGAAGTTTCAATAGTGATTTCGCAATTGTTTCTGTCCTTGTAGGTGTGGTAACTGCATTTATGAGTGTCCCTGTCTCAATCGCTACTACTCTAGCAGTCGGAATAATTGGTTACAATATCCCTTACACTTGGTACACAAAACTTACTCTTTGGGATGCTGCAGATTACCGACCACTTCATTGGATTCATAACACTACTTACGCTGACCCTCAGTTGACTATCCAAACAGCATATGATGATTACTACCTATAATCGTTTAGGCTAGAAGTTTAGTTTTGAAGCCGCTTGGTCTGTACAGCCAAGTGGCTAATTTTAATTCGCAAAATAGTGTCTTAAAATTTAAGTTTTCATACTATTTCCCGGATTTAGATAAAATAACCGTTTCTTAGGAATGTTCAGACAGCAACACCCATAATAATTGTGCTTAATTCACTTTTTGAAAATCCCTTACTTTCTTTTATATAACCGATGGGTTTTATTAATTCTCATCATCTTCTTAGATCCACTCATAAGAAATGTACTGTCTCTAGAGCCAAATTATCCAGCCGTTGTCCTTAAATCTCTTTATAAATCTAATTAATACATACCGAAAATTTGCGTAACAAAAAGCAATACAATGGTTATTTAAACACACACCAGTCAATGGCTTGCTCCATTTTTCAAGCGTCACAAAAAGCGTCACAAAATTGAATCACATTTGAGATTTCTAAGTACTTTCTAAGATTATTTAGGTACTTATGAAAATGAATGAAAGCTTGTCCTATATGAGATTAAGACGTTTATCAACAGATTGAGTCACATCTCAAAATCAACATATGATAGTTGCTCCACACATGATATATCCTTTGGATGTGTTTATCGTCAGTAACGTGGTTTTGGGCAGCTTCACTTCCACCCCGACCAACACATGCTCTCCAACTACAATCGGTTCCATGCTCACCATAATTTCACGATCCACCTCCTATTCCACAGGTCAGGATAATTGTATGCCCCATTCCGTTTCTCGGTGTGGACACCTGCGGAAAACAAACCAAAACGGTTAGAAATGTCATATAGAAGTTGTTATTAGATTCCCGGTGCGCTGCGTTATTTTCTACATCTTTAGTACTATGATTATTGTTACATTAATGATATAGTGAATTGAAATGGTTTATTGACTGACATATCTACAAACGGGGCTGGGATGAATGAAAGAAACCTTATCCAACGGAGAAGAAGTTGGCTTTTTATTTAATGTCGACATTCTTATCAAGAGCCGCTCGAATGCCTTGGCGCTACAGTCCCTGTTGGAGCTCATGAACAAAGAGGAACAGATTGCGGACTTTCGGATTCAATCCGGCTTAGGGCTTGGCAAAATTATTGAAGCGACGATTCAGTCCAAAAAAGACTCTATTACCTCCCTTCACATCGAACGGAAAAAATCTCAATTGGGCGGAATGAAAACTGCTCCATCGAATCAATCAACAAATTCATCGATTTCGGCAAAACCGCAAGACCAAAAGGAAACGGTTACTCCCCAGATGGCGTCTGCACCAGAGTCGGCCAGTGCTTCTCAAGGGAATTCTTTTGATGAATGGATTGACACCCTTATCAAGGAAAACCGCCTTACACGGATTGTGGTAAACAACAAGAACGGCAAACATCAGAGCATTCCATGCCGCATTTTGAATTTTGATCGAGATAACAGCATTGTAAGTGTCTACCATGTTGATGAAAAACAGGTCTATTCATTCCGAACGAATGAAATTGACGAATTTTTGTAAATCATTCAACGAGCGCAAACAACCAAAAAGCAGCTTACGTGGAAATTTCACAACATTCCACGTAAGCTGCTTTTTACATTCTTATGTGACCAGTTGGTTGGATCAGGATGCTTCTCCCTGTCCATGGTTTGTAGTACCCGGGCGAGTAAAGTAGAATCGAATGATTCAAAATGCTTATGTAAGCGCAGCATTTTCCCAAGGAAGACTCACCGGATGGGGTTGTGCACTCGCTCCCAATCAGGAACGGTTATTTCCTCGTTGCCACACATCTGCGGCGAAGAACAACCATCCAGCAATAAAAGCGACACCACCAATTGGCGTGATGGCACCTAAAACCTTGATGCCCGTAATACTAAGTACATACAAGCTGCCCGAGAACACAATAATACCAATAAACAGCAGTCGCGCCGCCCATTTTAGCTTGGAGGATGCTCCGAGTTGACCCGCTGTCAATCCAACAATCAGCAGTGCAAGGGCATGTATCATATGATACTGTACTCCGGTTTCATACACAGCAATGGCATCTGCGCCGATTCGCTCCTTCAGCATGTGGGCACCGAACGCCCCAATTGCTACAGCCAGCATGGTCAATACAGCACCAATCGTCATCCATATTCGTTGCATTATACTTCTCTCCTTTATGTCATGTCACACTAATGATATTCTAGCGAATCTCTGAGCTGTTTACCAGTTAAGCGGTCTGTGAGAGACATCCATACTTATCCCGACGATCTGATTATATCAGGACTTGTCTACTAGGTTACAAAGTGAAGAGAAACCTTGATTTTTATCGTTAATTATGGAAAAGTAAAAAGGTCTGTATTCCTGCAGCTGTCAGGAGAATCACAATGCATAATTGAGGTTAATAACAATCAACAATGATTAAGGAGGGATATGATATTAATGGAACATAAAAATACGTATGAATCCGATTCCGGCAACAATGACCTATTTACGACTTACCCTGAAGAACCTATTGATCCTATGCAGAACAGAATGAAACATTCCGGCCCGGGTATCGCCAGTTTTGTCATTGGACTCGTTGCACTTCTGGGTTATATTCTGACCTTTTTCCTTGCAGCCATTGCACTCAGTGGTGTCATCGGAACTCTGACAACACCTGCGCAGGTTGAGGAAATTGCTCTGCATCCGGCTGTACTGCTGTCATCCTTATTTATCCTGGTTTGTCTTGTTCTTAATCTGGCAGGTCTTATTCTTGGGGTCATCGGTCTTGTGCTGAAAAATCGCAAAAAGGTTTTCCCTATCATCGGAACTATACTTAATGGGATTATGGTTCTGGCATTTGCTGGACTCATACTAGCTGGCATGTATATGACATAAAACGGTCTGAAAATCGTTCATATTGCCAAATTCTCGTATCCAAAGGAGATTGACATGTCAAGAATTAAAATTTTCGCAGATAGCACCAGTGATCTGACCCCAGACTGGATTAAAACTCACGATATCGGCATTGTTCCATTGTATGTGGTATTCGGTGACGAATCCCTGAAGGATGGTGCCGAGATTACGCCAGAACAGCTGTACGAGCGCGTAAGCAAGGAAGGACGGCTGCCCAAGACGGCTGCTCCATCACCTGCCGATTTTATAACGGCTTTTCAACCTTACATAGAACAAGGGGACGACATTCTGTATATCAGCCTGTCTTCTGAACTTTCATCCACCTATCAAAACGCGCTGCTGGCAAGTTCAGAGTTTCCGGAAGGCCGCATCTCTGTTGTGGACTCACTCAATCTTTCATCCGGGATTGGACTGCTTGTTATGAAAGCAGTGCATGCTGCGGAAAAAGGACAGAACCTGAATGAAATTACCCAATTGGTTGAAGCGGTTAAACCGAATGTACGGACCGAATTTGTCATTGATACCTTGGAGTATCTGCACAAAGGGGGCCGCTGTTCGGGAATGCAGAACCTGATCGGAAGCCTGCTTAAAATTCGCCCTGTCATTCGGGTAGCGGATGGCAAGATGTCGCCCGCCTACAAAGTACGTGGCAAACGGGAGAAGGCTCTTGATCAAATGCTGCAAAATACGCTTAGCCAGAAGCATCAGATCGATACTGACCTGATCATTGTTGTACATACCATGGCTGAAGAGGATGCACTTGATTTGCAGAAGTCTCTGCAGGAACAGACCGGTGCTCGTGTTGAGTTAACTACAGCAGGTTGCGTGATCTGCAGTCATTGCGGTCCAAAAACAATCGGAATCATCTATAACACGGTTTTATAAAAAGAAACTAGACGTTATAAGCATATTTATACGTCTGACATTAACCAACAAAGGGCATCCTGGCTGTACCAGCCAAGGATGCCCTTCTGTTTATTGCTCATCTTCCCTCTAATAACTTTTCGTTTTCAGTTCATTCAAACTTTTGAACGCGTATCCCTGTTTCCGTGCTTCATCAATGATTGAGCCCAGAGCCTGTGTGTTATCTTTGGAGACGGAATGAAGGAGAATAACGGCGCCAGGATGCAATTGTTTGAGTACCTGTTGACGTGCATAGTCAGCTCCACGCTGTACATTGACATCCCAATCCTTATAGGCAAGGGACCAGAACACATTGATGTACCCCTGAGCGTGGCTCTCCGCAAGAGTGCGGTTGTTAAAAATGCCACGCGGCGGCCGCAAAAAGGTTGCTTGCTGTCCAGTCAAACGATTTACTTCCGACTTAACCTGTTCAAGCTCCGTTTTCAGCTTTTCATTGGATACCCGTGTCATATCCGGATGGCTCCAGGAATGGTTACCTACAATATGTCCCTCTGCAGCCATGCGCTTAACCAGTTCTGGCTGATCTTTCAGATAATGGCCGGTAACAAAAAAAGCGGCAGGCACCTTTTTATCGCGCAGCACATCCAGAATTGCTGGTGTATAACCATTTTCGTATCCATTATCAAATGTGAGATATAGTTCTTTCTGTTTGGTATCTCCCAAAAAGATGGCATCATTATGCTCCAGGATCGATTTGAAACCTTCCTGATCAATGGAGGGCAGCTGCCCGTTCTGGCTTTTCTTGAATCCAAAGTGAAACGCTCCGTTAACTGGCGATGCTTCAGTGTGCATCGGAAAAATGCTGAACGCCAATACGGCAGTCAACAGCATGTATGAAACCCATCGCTTCATTTCAACCGCTCCTGTTCCTGAATAATTGGTTGTCGCTTTCTATCACGAGCCCCTTCAGGTAATATGCCACAGGAACAGCTAATGTATGTAACTTTTGAATCATGTCACGCCGATTTACAGAATCAGAAGCGTTTGTTGCTCTGTTCGGGCTGATGCAGCAATTCAATTAATGTCTGCGGCTTGCCGCTGGAGGATAACCACTCCCTAACCGTTTCGATGGCCTGAGTCTGACCGTCACCGCGGTCACGCCAAGTCAGCAATTCTATGACTTTTATGATCAGTGCAGACATATTATGATAATCCATTTCCGAACGATCTGCCCTCATTTTATGATATAACGCCTCCTGCTCCCAATCGAGCAATATTTCTTCACCAATCGTCGGTTTCATTAAGGTGTAAGCCCTATTACACCCTGAGCAACGCACGGTACTTACCTGCTGTACAGCAAAACTCACGTGGATGTCATGCTCACAGTCCGCACATTGAAAGCTGACCTGTATGTTCTGTATTTTATCGTTCATATTGCTCTTCCTCCTGCTATGGGTGTACTACATCTATACCCGAAAATGATGAAGTTCACGCTGCACCTTAAATCATTAAAAATCGTGCTATATTCTTGTAAATATGTTAAAATATATTACATATCATGAGTAGGAGAGGCGGTTATCCATGTCGAAGGAAGAACGCAACATTACCTGGCAGCAGTCCAGCTTAAGCAGGCAGGAACGGGAAATACATAACGGCCATCGCAGCCGTACACTGTGGTTTACCGGACTATCCGGTGCGGGTAAATCCTCGCTTGCATTTGCCTTGGAACAGCATCTTCATGAGCAAGGCGTTCGTTGTTATGTACTGGATGGAGACAATGTACGCCATGGCCTTAACCGCGACCTTGGCTTTACAGCTGAGGATCGGCAAGAGAACCTGCGCCGTATTGGTGAAGTGGCCAAATTAATGGTGGACGCAGGGTTGCTCGTTCTTTCAGCCTTTATTTCTCCTCATGCACAGGATCGGAAAATGGTCAGAGATTTGTTTGAACCGGAAGATTTCATTGAAATCTATGTTCAATGTTCCATTGAAGAATGTGAGCGACGTGATCCAAAAGGTCTGTACAAAAAAGCACGCAGCGGGGACATCCCCCATTTTACCGGCATCTCGGCACCTTATGAGGTACCGGAAGAGCCTTCCCTTATTATTGATACAGAACAGCTGTCTTTGCATGAAGCCGTACAGGAGATTGTACGTTATCTGGAGTTGACAGGAGCCCTTCAGCTGCCTCTTGCTCCCACCACCAGCCACATTTGATCAACGTTTACAGACAAGAAGGAAGATAATTATAGAAAATATCAGATAAAAGGCACAGTGATTGATCATCCTGTGCCTTTTTGAATTGTACGGGGTTATTTTTTAAAACCATCCAATTACTGCCCAACGACACCCGCCTGCATATTTAATAACTTGCTGAAGGTTCCTACAGGGTCTGTAGACAGTTGTTGGTACCCTCCTTGCTGGATAACCCGACCTTCCTCCAATACGATCACCCGGTCCGCTGTACGGATTGTGGATAAACGATGGGCAATCACGATTATGGTGACATGGCCTTTCAGACGTTCAAGTGCAGCATGAATGTGCTGCTCGTTCTCACTATCCAATGCGCTGGTTGCTTCATCCAAGATGAGTACAGACGGATTGCGCAGCATGGCTCTTGCAAGAACCAGGCGCTGGCGTTCTCCTCCGGATAAGCGAATCCCCCGATCCCCAATCATCGTATCCAGCCCTTGAGGAAGTCTGCGGACAAACGCAGCCGAGGACGAAAATTGTAAGGCTTGCCACATCTGTTCCTCGCTCGCATCAGGATCTACCAGCCTCAAGTTTTCTCGGATGCTGGTATGGAACAAAAATGGATCCTGGGATACATAACCAATGGAACTTCTCCACGCCAATAATAGCTCCTCCGACAGTGGGACACCATCGATAAGAATCTGCCCACTCTCTGGTCGAACCAGTCCCATAATGAGATCAATCAGGGTGCTCTTTCCGGCACCTGATTTGCCGACAATGGCTGTCATGCCTTTCGCAGGGATCGAGGCATTAACATTTTCGAGTGAGTAAGACTGACTGCCCTCATAACGGTAATTGACATTCATACACTCAATGGAACGCATTAACTCGAGTGGTTGAACGGGATGAAGCTCTCCCCCCTTATTTCCGCTTGTTTCTGCGGTTACGTTGGTGAAATCGCTAATCTCGCGACTCATTTCAGTCTCAGCCTGCAGCTTTCGGACAAGCTGAAACGCCGGCAGCATCGAGCTAATATACTCCAGATTGGACTGAATGGATGTAAACCTGGGCCATAACCTGGAAAAAATAAGGATAATAAGCAATAGACTTGCCGGAGGTACGGCAAGAACACGCAGTGACAAATAAATGAAGGCGGCAATAATCACAGCGGAAGATACCCGATGAATAAGCTGTGTACCACTGTTCAACTGGCTGAATTGGATGACATTACGTTCGATTCGTTTGCATATTCTTTCAAACCATCCGATATGCGAGTTCTCAAGCATGTTGCTTTTGATGTCCTTGATGCCGTTAAAATGCTCTGTAATGCCATTATAGTAGTGCTGGGATAATTCGGATGTCTGATCCCCAATCTGCTTGGCTCTCTGGACGAATTTTTTGAGGACGAAGAACAAAACAAGTCCGAAGACAAGTACAATGGCAGTTAACTTGGCGGACAGCCAAAAAGCGAGACCGATCTGAATGCCTGTAAAGATTAAAGACGCAGCCATTTGGAGGATCAAATTCGTTCCTTGGCTTACACGTGCGAGTTCGGTCGTTAATATATGGTTAAAATCGGATTTTCGTTTTTGGAGAAAAAAAGACCATTTGGCCATAATGATGGCCCGATAGGTTTCCTGACGCAATGTTCTTATGAATTGCTGCTGAATCCGCGTGTTCCGAATCGTCTGAAGACGCTGAAGCCATGCCTGTCCGGAGAGAATTACAACGAAAACGCCCAGTACCAGCAGCAGCTGACTATTTTCGGAGAGACGACCTAGTAATTCTGATAGCCAGGGTAACTGTAATCCGGTTGAGCTCATTTCAAACACACCAATTAAACTTAACATCGGAACAAGCATATAAATGCCGATTCCCTCCATTAAACTAATGCAGATCATACCCAGCAAGTTCCAATAGAGGACGGGTCCTGTTACATCATGCAGCTTGCGCATATAAAATCGAAGTTCTGAAATCATGGATTATCCCCTTTCCGTCATCGTGTTCCTTTTCATTCGCCGCCAGAACCAGAGAAAAGGACGTAACGGAAAATATAGAAAGTGCAAAGAGCGAGGAAGCGGCAGTTGTTCCACATCCCAGGTACTCGGATATAATCGTTCAATGAAAAAAAACATTTTCTGTCTGGTACTTCTCAGCGCAAACAGATAGGAACGGTAACTGCGTAAATTCGCCGGAGTTTCCAGCATTTCATTCATGAATAACACGCCATGTTTAGCAAGCCGTTCGCCAGCACGTTCCTGAGAAGTTAATAGGCCGCGATAACTCGCATCCAATGGTGTGTTCAGCAGCACGGAACCAAGCCGCAGAGCCTGTGCACCGATGGAGAGCCGCCCTTCCGCTTTTAGACGCCTTGTCAGCAGGTTTACATCCAGAGGCATGGTGCGAATCATCTGATCGATGTCCATGAGCCAGCGCAATCTGAACCAGCCATGACGTGCACCATGAGTCACCAGATAGGCCCACAGATCTTCTCGTTCAAGCATTCGAACCGGAGTTTGAGTATACGTACTAAACCGGCTACGCTGCCACAGTAATTCAAAATCAGTTTCCTTACCGGAATCCGGATTAAGCCGCCAGTGAATTTCCACTTGTGTTTTTTTGAGAGGATGCTTGTAACAGATATGATGCTCCCGCCATTTCCAGCTTTGAACGGTTGGCGTGCGTTTACCTTCCTTGGATACATAACCGAGTGTTTCGAGAATCTGTTCCGCAGATTCCACATCTTCAAATGGGATGAGAATGTCCAAATCCTTGGATGTCCTTAAAGACACATCTCCGTAGAGATCGTGGGCGAGCGCAGGCCCTTTTAACGTAATACTCCGAATCCCATTTTCATTAAAAGCTGTGCAAACCTGTTCCATCTCGGCCGTCAAGTGCAGCATGCGAAACGTATTAGCCGTATATTCCTGTCTTAAACCCTCTACAACAGCAGCAGGAATAAATGGAGATTCCAATGATTTGAGTTTCATATATAGGACCGAGTACAACCTGTGATGATAGACAAGTCGCAAAAAGAGCTGCCAGTCCGTTCCTTCGGTCAAAGCTCTGGCTGCTTCCGGAGCAAGCTCCTGCAGCTCATCTTTCATAATGATCAAAATCAGCTTGAGCTCCTGCGGAAACCCTCTTGTGTAGTCATCAAATTCAAGATTCATAGACAATTTCTCCAGTTCCCTTCTCCGGACAACGTTTGCCGAATACGCCGACAACCGTATATTGGTCCATAGTATCTGCTCCGGTCACGATTAATTTCCCACTTCGCAGCCAGGCATGAGCCATCATTTGTCCTTGCTTGTTGCGCGCAGTTCCCATATATAGCGTACTCTCTATTTTGCGGCGTTCCAGCATTTTCATTGCAGCGATCGCCATGACTAGACAGCGACTCTCCCATAAGGTGTACTTGCTTGCCAGCATAATGGCTTTGGAAACGTTCCTAATCGCTAAAATCTGATTTCGAGTCATTCCGTTCATGGGGGTTTCATACAGCGCTGTACCGAGCCCTGGGGCGATTTGGGCAAAGGGTCTTGCTTTGAGGATTCGTGCCCACCCCAAATGAATGTAGGCTTCCCAAACCATAAGCCGGACCTCGCGTGGCAACGAAAGATAAGCTTTGATTTTACGCAGCATCGTCCTAATCCTCGTGAACGATGTCGATTATTCCCTCACGGGACATGTGCTCAAGAAACGAAACAACTTGTTCGTGACACGTATCCGCATCAATTTCGTACTCGGAGGCCAGCACTTCAACCAAGTCAGCCAGTGTCCGTTCCTCGGCCAGTAGATCCCAGATTCGTCCGCCGGTACTGCCAAGATTGTAGTATTTTCCGCTTTGGATACTCATCATGACTTTTTCCCCGCCCATGTCACTGACGAGGTTGCCTTCCTTCTGCTTCACACGATCTTTCCAATCGAATGGTTTTGTACTTTTCATTGTCCTGTATGCACTCCTTTGCGTATATGATCTGTGATTCGTTCGACCATCTCGAATGCAGTAAATTCAGAGCCTGACCTTGTCAATCTGCAAACTTCTACGCTGGCAGACAGTCTGGAGACTGTTTCGAACAACCACTGCGCAAGACCTTGCCTGGCCACAAGAGCACTTCGGAAGGTATGTGTGCACAGCATATGAAGTCTTTCCAATCCCTGAACCTGTGTCAGCTTGGTGGGCTCGTGAAGGGCATCCGGTTTGGGATTCAGCTCAAAAATGCCGGCAAGCGGAACAGCTCTCTCATGAAAATAATGCTGCACCGGTATCGCGTATTTCGTAATCTCGGCATGTACGGTGGCATAGTTTTGTTCTTTCATGCCAAACCCCTCCAGGCTGGGCTGCCACAATTTCTGCTGTGGATACCCCGGGGATACAATGGCTCTCCCTCCGGCGTCCCAGGTTATGGCAACCACATCATCGGTCAGAAGCGGATATCCGCGCGAAGCCAGAGCAGCTGATAAAGTGGATTTGCCCGCGCCCGAATGCCCGACGAATGCATACGCCCAGCCATCGATCACGACGGCACTTCCATGCAGTGGCAGAATACCCCGCTGCATCATAATGACCGCCATACATGTACCGAGAATAAACAATCGGACCTTTTTTTCATCTGCATCTTGCGAAGGGCTAACCATAATTCTGCGTCCTTGCTCGATCAGGAACAGGCCTGTATCTTCAATTCGAAAAAACAGACAGCCGTCACGAGATACAAAATTTTCATTTCCCACATTCCACTCTTCCCACAGTAGGGTTAAGTCGGCAGACTGGATATGTACGTCGATATCACCAGCATCCGTGCTGTCTTGCACGATCTGGAGTTCTGGCATTAGAAATTGGCTTAGCCAACGCAATCCATATGCTTCATACTGCACAGGCACCAATGGATGACTCCTCCTTAGCAAAGCTGAATGTAAAAAAGCCCTTATATTCATATGACTCAAATATAAGGGCGGTGGCGAAAAGATCATGTTGTCTTTCCGCCCTTTAAGTATGATGGCACTTCGTAAAGCTCAATAACTTAGGAAGTTGGATCGTACAGATCAGCATCATGATCGGAGATCCAGTCAATTTGTCTGTAACCAGTTCCAGCCATAGTTTGGTTTACTTCCAACACTTCCAGTGCAGGTGCTTGCCATTCCTTCTTTTCCATTGTTGTTCACCTCCCTTCAAGAGTTTACATTGGTACCTTGCATGTTCATTTCTCATGGTCAGAACTTGCGGATAAAGCGATATACGATCAAGCTGTGCATCATCAAACGCATATCAGGGTGAGATGCCAGCTCGGGTCGTGGTTCGGGAATGTTCTTAAGCGCCGACTGTATTCGTTCGGTGTTTAATATGCCGGCAACACGGCTATCAGAACAAAGAGATTGTACTTCTGCTGTAAAGGCACCCCAATCGGGGATCATCCGGTGCAGCCAATCCGCGGGCTGAATGCCACGAACACGTTGATTGAGTCTAACCTTGTCAGGCAGTTCTGGCGATGTCGCACGCCTGATTAAGGAGCGATCTGTCCCCTTACTGACATACTGTTCAATCGGAACGGAGAGGCAAAATTGAATGACACGGGCGTCACTGGTCGGATCACGCTCCCATGCACGATAACGCAAGGAACATTTGGTTGCCACTGCTCCATTTTTGTTGGCAATAGCCAGATTATTGAACTTCTCAGCTCGGACTTTCAGTGCATCTGCTCTGGCGCCTCCCTGAAGCTGAACCAGTGATCCGAGCCGTTCCAGCACGCCCGTTCTACTGGCGAATTCCGGATGAATGAGTTGGTTGGCAGAGGCACTCGCTGCCCCTTTTGAAGCGTTATGGAAACGTTCCGGGTATGCCTTTTGCGCTGTTATGCGAGCAATCCTCGAAAATTTCATTCCGGTCCGCTGAGAATATTGTCTCATCTCCTGCAGCATGCGGAGCCAGCGTCCACTTTTCATCAGGCTGGCGTAATAGTCCAGTGCGGGCCCCCAGGAGATGGTGAAGTTCCCCCTGGCTCCAGTAAGTAGAACTCCTGCATCCTGCTGACTTGCCTTTTCGTAAAATCCCCGGATCCAGAATGAATTCTCGAAATACTTATACGGCATCTCCATCATGTCCAGCCAGGTATCTATTTCACTGAAAGGACTTCTGCCCTCGAAGTCCAGGTAGTTCTCCGAAATGTTTCCGATATGATCGACCGTGGAGCGAATGAAAGGCCGTTCATCAGCGAGCAGCGTTTTCGAAGTATAGTCCGTGAAATCAGACACAGGTACATAACTGTATGCATTTAGCCTTTTCCCCTGGCTGCGCAGTGATCCCGAAGCAAAACCGGCAACAGCCCCGGAGTCCAGCCCTCCACTTAATGCAGCTGCCACCTGCCGATGTGTTCGCAAGCGGGCACTGACTGCCTGAGCGAATACTTCACGAAACGCTTCGACGTATTCCCCGTCCGATTTGAGAAGCAGCGGCTCAATTTCGTTCCAGCGGTGATACTGCTTCAGTTCCACTTTTCCCACTCCAGCCCGGAAGACAAGGGTGTGTGCAGGTGGAAGCTGGTTGACTCCACGATAAGCCGTCATATGGATATCTGCCGATCCATGCATCTCTGGAATGGCCAGAAATTCGGACAACCATGTCTCATTCAAATCCTTGGTTACCCCTTCCAAGTCAAGCAAGGGAGCAATAAGTGTGCAGAATGAAAAACGTTTACCGTCATGACGGTAATACAACGTCCTCATGCCGGTAATATCTCTCGCTGCAAACAATGTCCGCTTGCGCTCATCCCAGATTGCAAAAGCGAAATCTCCCAGAAGCTTGCTCGCAGCTTCTTCACCCCATCGCTGATAAGCTCTCATAATGAGTTCACTGTCTGAGAGTACAGACAACTGACTTCTGGAGATGAACAATTGATCAGCAAGCTGTTCCCGATTATCCAAAATAGCGTCTGCGGTAATCGTGAGACCGCTGGCCTCATCAGCCAGAGGCAGTTTTTCGTTGACCGATTCTGGTGTAATCCACTGAGCATGACAGCTGAGGAATGCTTCATTCCCCTTCCATACCCCGGTTGTATCCGCCGGAATATGTCCCAGGCTTGCATACAAGTGCCAGCTATCTTCCCATAGCGCTTGCTGACCATCGGTATGAACAATTCCCGCTATCGCGCTCATGACTTTCCTCCCCGAAGTATCTTGCGCTGGGATGCCCAGGCACTGATTTGCTGTCCAAAGGGTATCCAGGATTTAATTCGCTGAAGCTTGCTGTGAGCAGAAGCCAGCTGCTGCTTCAATCGTTCCCGTTCACTGTAGCCTCGCTCCAATCGGTTATCTGCTGCACGGAGTGCAGCTTCCAGTTGTCTGATCGTTGCGAGTGCAGCCAGTGTCGGATCTGTATTCGGCTCGGACTGATTGGTAATTCCATGGACCTCATTTATCGGTGTACCTGCAGAAGAAGCTCCCTGTATGTGATAATGCGGCTGCCATATGCAGCCTGTTGCTTCCGTAAACTGACGGCTTAGTCGTTCAATGACTTCCTGATCCGGGTCAGCTTCGTAACGGACCCCTGTCCATTGTTCTGCCTCATGCAGCTGTTCAGAGTAACCCATGCGGTGAAATACGTCTGCGCCCAGTACGCGGCAGTATGTTTCTACTTCAGAAGCATCCAGTATACTTTTCCAGTTGTTAACAGAATTTTTGTGTGCTTCTTGATGTGTGGACAAAAATGGGTCGCCGACCCCCATGCTGTAGAACATATTGGATTTCGTACTTTCCACATGACGACCATATTGCTCCATGCCCTGTTCATATCCAACACCGAGAAATTCGCATAACTTCTCCAGTTCCTCTCTCGGTTGGGAGACCAGCTGTTCATATCGGAGCTCATACGCGTTCGCATGTTGTACTGCGAAATAATCATTTAACCGAAGTAATCCGAGTGTTAGATCGACGGCCTTCATATTCATGTTTGGACTTTGCAGACTGCTAATTAGATTAAACCCTTCTCCATTGTTACGGTTTACTTTCTTGTAGGAAGCAGCGATGGAAAGTGGATTACGCTGAAGATGGATGCGCTTGGACTCTGGAAAAAGTCGATCCAGCCATTCAAGCATGTAATAATAACGCGGAGATTTATCGACAACGAAATCTGCTCCGTTTCCCTGCAGAAATCCGTTATATATTTCAAGAGCAAAGCTCCTGCATGCCTTCTCAAATACGTCATCCGAGACCATGGCACTATAAAATTGACGAATAATGGGGCTTCCTCCGTAAGGACGAGCATCCGCTTTTGACAGATCCACCAGGCTCATCAGAAACCACATTTCCTGTGTTGCAAATATGCGGCTGTGGTTTTGCAGCATAACGGTGGAGAGTGAGCTTCCACTACGAGGGACACAGAGTAAAAAGACAAGTCCGTTACCTTGAACATCTACCACTGGCATCTCCTCCTCTGTCCAAATATAATGAGCATGCAGTTGGTATCATCGAATTCTCATCCTTTTTTTGTTGAAACAGAAGATGTACAATCGCAATTCTATGAAGTTTCGACACCTTTTAGATACGTTGTGTATTCATAGTTTTACTCTATGATACAAAATGTATCATGTCAATCTTTTATTTTCACTTTTTCATAATTTCCTTTTCGTTTCACTCTATTCTCATCCGGATCAGTTCAGCACTTCATACTTATTCCACTGCCCCTCTCCAATATGACTGTGCACAAACATGAAAAACTCCGAATCTGTCTCTTGCGAACAGACCCGGAGTTGCTATTTCTTTATTATGTTTTCTTGAAATAAAGGAATATTACCCGCTATGTCCAGCATTCGCTCCATGGAAATGCACGGTTCCCTCCAAAATGCGGTTATCCTCCCGATCTGCTTCAAGTGCGTCGTTCATGCCCTGCTTGACTTTTACTGTCATCAAAACAGCCATACCCGCAATGAAGAAAAAGAGCAGGGAAAGAATACCCCAACGGCTTGAACCCGTAATCTGACCTACCCAGCCAAAGACAAATGGGCCAAAAATGGATGAGAATTTGCCAGTAATATTTACGAAGCCAAAATACTCTCCTGTTCTGCCAGAAGGCATCAGGTTGCTGAACAGTGAGCGGGCAGTCGATTGACTGACTCCTTGTACGACGCCAACCAGACCCGCAAGCAAGTAGAAATGGATCGCTTCCGTCATAAAATATCCGAGTATGACAATACATATGTAGATAGACAAACTTAACATCAGTACCTGCTTCGCTCCCCAGCGTTGTGCCCACGCACCCAGCAGCAATGTGCAAGGGAAACCGATGAATTGGGTGAGCAGCAGCGCAAGCATCAGATCAGCTGTCCCGATTCCGATACTTGTCCCATAGATGGTCGCCATCAATATGATCGTATTAATCCCATCATTGAAAAACCAAAAAGCCACCAGCATCCGAATCAGCTGGGGAAAACGCAGCATCTGGCGAAAGGTTTGACGCAACCTTCGCATCCCTACCTCTGCATAACCTTTCCAGGATCCAGGCATGTTCGGTGCAGCAGGACGACGGGGAGCATGACGGAACAGTGGGATTGAGAATAACAGCCACCAGAGCGCTACAGAAATAAAGGCGAGTCTGGTACCTGCCAGGGTGCTCCCCATGCCAAACCAGCCAGGCTGCTGAATCATGAGCATGTTGATGGCCAGAAGCAATCCACCACCAATGTAACCATACGCATACCCTTTGGACGAGATCATATCCCTGCGGTCTGCAGCCACCAGATCAGGCAGCATGGCATCGTAGAAGGTATTACCACCCGCAAATCCTATGGTCGAGATGACAAGCAAGGCAGAAGCAAGCAGCCAGTCCCCTTCTCCAACCGCGCTGAAACCAAGGGTTGCAATCATTCCAGTTATAGCAAATACCCGTAGAAAATCCCCTTTGCGGCCGGATAAATCAGATAGTGCTCCCAGCAGCGGGGTTAACAAGGCTACACATAACATTCCGACCGAATGCGTGTAGGCCAGATAAGATGCGGCTGTGTCTGCATCCAGAGTTGCTGCCGCTACCGATGCATAGAAGACAGGGAGTACCGCGGCCAGCACCGTCGTTGCGTATGCGGAATTGGCCCAGTCATACATAATCCAAGCTTTAACTGCCCGTTTATCCAAGTCAGATCCTTCCTTTGCATGCATCCGTGACAGAATGCCAATTCAATGCCTGTTTTTATTGTAAAGGAAGTTTGTCACGCTTGTTCATCGTTTCTGTAAAAAGTTCGGCATACGGCAGGCATTTGGAGCTGCATCCAAAAACGCAGTCGCATAATTGTATCATTTTATCTCCTCTCGCATCACATATCGTCACCGCCCGTGAATATACTTAATTACCGACAGGCCAAACTGTGCCGCGTAATCAATGGGGGGTGCCTACATGTCAAATTCACACCAGCCTTACTCGTTCGTCGTATCCCGGGAAGATTGGTCGCTTCACCGCAAAGGGTACCAGGACCAGCAGCGCCATCAGCAAAAGGTTAAAGATGTCATTAAGCAAAATCTGCCTGATCTGATTACAGAAGAAAACATTATCATGTCCGATGGACAACAAATCATTAAGGTACCAATCCGCAGTCTGGATGAGTACCGTTTTGTGTATAACTACCAAAAGCAAAAACATGTCGGTCAAGGCGACGGTGACAGTCAGGTCGGAGATGTCATCGGTCGTGATCCTGCCTCGCAAAAGCCGGGTAAAGGCGAAAAAGCCGGCGATCAGCCTGGTCATGATATTGTAGAAGCCGAAGTGAGCATTGAAGAACTGGAAGATATGCTGTTCTCCGAACTGGAGCTTCCGGATCTGAAGCAGAAAGATAAGGATCAAATCGAAACCCACACGGTTGTTTTCAACGATATCCGCAAAAAAGGCATGCAGTCCAACATTGACAAGAAACGCACCATTCTGGAGAATCTGCGTCGCAATGCCACAACGGGCAATCCGGGCATTCACCATATCAGTCCGGATGATCTGCGTTACAAGACGTGGGAAGACAAAATTATTCCGCAGTCCAATGCCGTTATTATCGCCATGATGGATACATCCGGATCGATGGGTTCCTTTGAAAAATACTGCGCTCGCAGCTTCTTCTTCTGGATGACCCGGTTTCTGCGTCGTCAGTACGAAAAGGTTGAGATTGTATTTCTTGCCCATCACACAGAAGCCAAAGAAGTGACGGAGGAAGAATTTTTCACCCGTGGCGAGAGCGGAGGCACCATCTGCTCCTCTGTATATATGAAGGCCCTTGATATCATCGACCGGCGTTACCCGCCTTCAAGCTACAACATCTACCCTTTTCATTTCTCGGATGGCGATAACCTCACCTCGGATAACGAGCGCTGCGTAAAACTGATCGGTGAGTTGATGAAACGCAGCAACATGTTTGGATATGGCGAGGTCAATCAATATAATCGCAGCAGCACATTAATGTCGGCGTATCGTCATATTAAGATGGATCAGTTTATGTACTATGTAATCAAAGAAAAAGGCGAAGTGTACAAAGCTTTGCGCAGCTTTTTCCAGAAACGGGAAGGAGGCAGCGTAAGATGACAGATGAAATCCGCGACCTTGAATACGCCATTGCCGAGATTATGGAGATTGCCGATGGATTCGGTCTCGATTATTATCCAATGCGTTATGAAATATGCCCCGCAGACATTATTTACACTTTTGGGGCTTACGGGATGCCAACCCGGTTCAGTCACTGGAGCTTCGGAAAAACTTTTCATAAAATGAAGATGCAGTATGATTTTGGTCTCAGTAAAATCTATGAGCTTGTTATCAATTCGAATCCTTGTTACGCCTTCCTGCTGGATGGAAACTCGCTTATTCAGAACAAGCTGATTGTCGCACACGTGCTGGCGCACTGTGACTTTTTCAAAAATAATGCCCGTTTCTCCAAATCGAACCGCAATATGGTCGAAAGCATGGCCGCCACGGCGGACCGGATCAGCAACTACGAAATGGAGTATGGGACTGAAGCAGTTGAGGCGTTCATTGATGCCGTTATTGCCATTCAGGAACATGTGGACCCCCAACTCATCAAACCCCGTCATTTGGACAAACAACGCTATATGGAGATGAAAATGCGGGAGCAGCGTGGTGAAAAACCACCACGTCCGGAAGGACGTTATGACGACTTATGGTCGCTTGATGATGTGCAGAACGAGGAGTCCCCTGCTGAAGGAATACAGGTTCATCACTTCCCACCAGAACCGGAAAAAGACATCATGTGGTTTATTCAGGAGTTCTCGGAAGTGTTGACGGATTGGCAGCGGGATATCATGAGTATGATGCGTGAAGAAATGCTGTATTTCTGGCCACAAATGGAAACCAAAATCATGAACGAAGGCTGGGCTTCGTACTGGCATCAACGCATTATACGCGAGCTGGACCTGAGTAGTGAAGACACGATCGAATTTGCCAAATTGAACTCTTCTGTCGTGCAGCCTTCCAAACAAAGTTTGAATCCCTACTATTTGGGGCTTAAAATTTTTGAGGATATTGAACGCCGCTGGGATCACCCGTCCAGGGAAGAGCAGGAGCGTTGGGGCCGTAAACCCGGCCAAGGCCGAGCCAAAATGTTCGAGGTTCGTGAATTTGATTCCGATACCTCTTTCATCCGAAATTACATGACCAAGCAGCTAACCGAAGACCTCGACCTCTACGTATTCGAGAAAAAAGGCCCGGACTGGAAAATTACCGACAAGTCTTGGGAAAACATACGCGATCAGCTCGTCTTTTCACGCATTAACGGAGGATCTCCGTATCTGGTCGTTCAGGATGCAGACTACCTGCGCACCGGTGAGCTTGTGCTCAAACACCAGTATGAAGGCATTGAGCTCGATCTGAAATATATGGAACGCACCCTTCCTTATCTGTACCGGCTCTGGGGGCGAACCGTGCATGTCGAGACACGCGTCGAGGATAAACCGATCTGGTTTACGTATGACGGCAAGAAGCACCATCGCAAATTCATGTAAACTTCCTTCTATATAATGGAAGACAAAAAAAGCGGTAAGTCCCTGGCAGATGGCGGGGACTTGCCGCTTGGCATTTAAACTCACCCAAGATTGATGGGGTCTCCTTGCAGGCGCAGCGGCACAAAGAAATCATGTTCCACTTCATTTGCCGGCAGCGGACGGCTGAAATAGTATCCCTGGATTTCCCGGCAATCGTTCTGCATCAGGATATCCAGCTGACCTTTCGTTTCAATCCCTTCGGCAATAACATCCATTTTCAGATTCTGCGCCATGGTTATGATGGTTGCCACAATAGCCTGGTCACTTTGGCTCTCCGTAATGTCCGTAACAAACGAACGATCAATCTTCAGCTTATGAATCGGAAAATGCTTCAAGTAACTCAGCGAGCTATATCCTGTGCCAAAATCATCAAGACTAATCTTGACCCCAAGCGAAGTAAGCTCATTTAGTATGCCTGTTGATACTGAGGCATCCATCATCATGCTTTCCGTTATTTCAAGTTCCAGATAGCGGGCTTCCAACCCCGTTTCCGCAAGGGCACTCTGAACCTGCTCCACCAGATTGGACTGATGAAATTGCTGGCTGGACAGGTTAACCGATACCGGGATCAGTGGACCACCGCTGGCATGCCATCGTTTCATCTGCCTGCAGGCTTCACGCAGAGTCCAGTTTCCTATGTCATAAATAATGCCTGTTTCCTCGGCAAGAGGAATGAACACATTGGGTGCCAAAATCCCCTTGAGCGGATGCTTCCAGCGAATCAGAGCCTCCACACCGATCATCCGGCTATCCTCCGTGCGAATCTGGGGCTGGTAATACAGCACCATCTCATTACGTTCCAGCGCTTTGCGAAGATATCCCTCCAGTTCAATGCGCTCATACAATTCCGAATCCAGCTCGGTTGTATAGAACTGAAATCCGTTTTTGCCATTCTTCTTCACTTCATACATGGCAGTATCCGCATGTTTCAACAGGGCATCCGCTTCTGTTCCATGTTCCGGATACATGGCAATACCGATACTCGCTGTAACGTAGAAGTCATTCTCTTTTAACCGATATGGCAGCTGGATGGCTCCAACAATCTGTTCCGCAAGGCTGGTGACACGTTCCACATTCCCCTGCTCGTTTGTAACCACCAGCGTAAATTCGTCCCCACCCATACGGGCCAGCATAACATTATCCATGCCTTTTGAATCGGATATACGGATCGCCTTAAGGATTCTGTCGCTAACTTCCCTTAGAAATACGTCCCCGATGGAATGTCCCAGTGAATCATTAATCATTTTGAAACGGTCGATATCCATCACCATTACGGCAAACGAACTTTGAGATATTGCTGAAGATGCAATCGTTTCGGCAAGTACCTCATCCAGTTTACGTCTGTTCGGCAGTCCAGTAAGCGGATCATGCAGAGCCTGATGACGGATCGTTTCCTGCGCCCTCTTCTCCTCAGTGATATCCTTGATCAAAATATGACTGCCGACATCATTGCCTTCAATTAATACAGGCACTACACTTATGCTCAAATCCAGATGCTGCCCATGAAACCCTCTCATGCTTGCCGTATAATAACGACGTTCAAGACTGCTATTTGTCCAGCCCGAGCTCTGGAGCCCTTCGGAACTCCATTGAATATTGACGTGCTTCACAATTTCATCCAGTGAGCGATGGATAACCGCCCTCTCCGGATATCCTGTAATACGCGTAACCGCAGCATTTATGCCTTTGACAATCCCCACATTATCCACCGAAATAATGGCAGCCGAATGGTTTTCATACAAAGCCTGATACCACTGTTCATTTTCACGAATTCGCTGATCCTTTATGGACATTCGTTGATTAATATAAATCCCAAAAAGTGTAAACCCAAGCGTAATGAACGTACCTGCTGCGATCAGATATGCCAATAATCCCGGTTCAATCTGCATGACGGAATTTGCCGTCGGAACATGCGTATGGTGATAAAATTGTGCCGCTGACATTCCTGTATAATGCATGCCTGTGATACCGATCCCCATAATGAGCCCACTACCCATTTTGTACATCCAAGTGAACCGCGTTTGATGCCGGCTCAAAGAAAACATCAGCCATAATGCTGCAAAGGAAGCACCTGCTGCAATCAGTACAGATACAAATACTCTATCTGCCTCATAACTAATCGGAACCGACATGGCAGCCATTCCCACATAATGCATGCTGGTGATCCCCGCTGTCATAAGCAGACCAGCAACAATAATTTGTCGTAAATTGCCAGACTTACGCCCCGCAATGTGTAGCGCAATACCCGATGCAGCCACTACGAGCAGGACGGACAGAACGACTTTGTCCATCGAATAGGACACATTCATGGGAAGGACAAACGCAAGCATGCCCACAAAATGCATCGACCAGATACCAAGTCCCATGGACATAGCACCGCTGGTAAGCCATACGATTCTGGACATTCCCTTGGCCAAACTTACGCGGCCGGCAAGGTCAAGCGCAGCATAAGAAGCAAGGGCAGCGATAATGTATGATAAAATAACCAGTTCCAAATTATACGTTCCATGTATGTGTTGTTCCACTCCGTCTTTCCTTTCAACCGGGAAGATCTTGTTGTATGTAGGCATAATGTAAAAAAGAAGGGGCGCACTGTCCGGGTGACAGGCGCTCCCTTCGCATCATTTTGACTAATGACCACTAACTTTCAAAACATCGCAGCCATACATCAGAAACCCGTTTATTTGTGATGTGTATAGTCTAAACGTCCTAGAGTCGGAAATCAACACTTTTTTCCAGTAAACGAAGGATTATTAAGGTTAATAATCTTAAAATTTACAGTGATATATCCTATAACCGTTTCTTCCTAGCCCTTCCGTATATTTTTACGTTACAGGACCAATAAATGATCACACCAAAAAAGCACAGCCCAACCGGCTGTGCTTGGTTCGTAAATCCTCACGCTTTGACAGGCGCAGTGGTTTGACGAATAACCAGATTGGATGGCTCTGTAACTACCGGAGGAGAATAATCCGGATTCTCAATCATCGCAATCAGATACTCAATCGACTTGATGCCGATGGAATAAATATTTTGGTTAATCGTTGTAAGCCCTGGCTTGAATACTTGAGCATAATACGTATTATCGAAGCCAACAACGGAAATATCTTCAGGCACACTCAGGCCGTGCTTCTCGATTTCATGGATCGCACCAAATGCGGCCATGTCCGAGGCACAAACGATTCCTGTCGGTTGATCTTTCAATGCAAGCAATCGTCTCGCTGCCTTACTTCCCTCTTCAAAGGAATAGTCACATACCTCCAGATATACGGTCGAGTACGGAATGCCGCACTCACGCAATCCTTCCCGGTACCCTTCCAGCCGAAGATTGGCTACAGCCGGTCCAAGTGTACCCGAGATATAGGCGATTTTGTGATGCCCCAGCTCATGCAGGTGTCTGACGCTCATCGCAATCGCATTGGAGTTGTCCGTAGTAATATACCCTGCCCGTTTGCCAAACAAGTCCGTGTCAATAAACATGGTTGGAATCTCTGCTTGGACCAATTCCTCGATACTTTTGTTGTCTCTGCCTTCCCCGAACACAACAACGCCATCCACATTCCGGCTGCGGCAGTGTTTGATAAACGAGTACCCCGGATCATCGAAACGTGTGGACAATCGGACAAGATCATAACCGCTATTCTCAAGTGCTGTCTTGATGCCTTCAAGCAATTCCGAAACAAATGGATTGGTAAAAGGAACCGTCAACAGTACTCCCACCGTCCAAGAACGGCGTTTTACAAGTCCCCGTGCCACCACATTTGGTTGATATTTCAATAGTTCGATGGCTATATTGACTTTTTTGCGAGTTTTGTCACTTACATCGGGATAATCGTTCAGCACTTTGGAAACGGTTGCAACAGATACGCCCGCTTCTTTGGCCACATCATGGATAGAAGCCACCTGATCACCTCAACCTCTTTCAAATCCCCTGTCTCCGGCTGCATCACTATAACATTCGGCAGGTTTGTCTCCCCATTATAGCTCAAAACAGCCAGAAACGGTATCGCAGGATCAGGAGGTGCTTATGTCTATAGCGGGCGGTCCAGTTTCTTCAGATCGAGCGCAAGTTTCTCCATCGTTGTTGCGAATACGGCAAGTTCCTCCGAGCGTGAAGCCTGGCGTCTTGCTCCTTGGGATGTGTGCTCCGATTCATGTTGTACACTTCCAAGCTTTTTCATAATCTGTTCAAGGTTCGCCTGAATTTTCCCTTGTGCCTCCCGGGAGCTCGCAGCTAGCTTGCGGACTTCGCTTGCAACAACCTCAAATCCCCGGCCGAATTCACCTGCATGTGCAGCTTCGATGGCTGCATTCAGACCGACGAGATGGCTTTGCTCCGAGATTTCACGAATGAGTTCTCCCATCTTGCCAATCTGATGGATTTCCCCTGTCAATGCCTCCAGCAATTCATGGGCCTGGTCTTGTGAAGCTGCCGTTTCTCTGGCAACGTCCGAGATGGCTTGAGCATTCTCGTTCAGTTCGCTAATCATGCCCGTCAATTGCTGGGTAATCTGCGTAACGGACTGCAATGTATGCTGCTGATCCGCGGCGAGCTGATGCAATTTTTCTTTTTCCTTCTTCTCGTAAGCCTCAAGAACAAGCTGGGAATCGAGATTAAACATTTTGCTTAGTGCCTGAATGACACGATGCCAGGAATCAGGAATGACCTGCTGAAATATGCTTGTGGCAATATCGAGATAAACCATGTATGTCCCCAAATAATAATCTTCAGATAAACCAATGCGGGAATGCACCAGTCCAATCGCAATACGCTGTTCAATATAAGCCTCATCCACGATGCCGTCAGTCATGGACAACCAGTACATTTGCTGTGTTTCTTTTAAACGGTCAATGGATGAAAATCGGGTAATCATCTCTGCGAGTTCAGGATAATTCCCAACATGATTGTAGAAGTGATCCACCACATCATGCACAACCTTTTTAAATACCGGCCTGTGGTCTGCAAGCAATTGAAGATCTGCCCTGGTAAGTCCAATATAATCGAGTTGCTTTTGTCTTGCTGCAGTAATACTCATATCTAGTTCCGTCAACTCCTTAATAACTACTAAAATACTCCAGTTTATAAAATTACTGTTCCGATTATAGACTAAACTACCTAAACTTACATATATCTTTAGAACTAATTTGTCATGAATTTAACCTTTTGTGTCAGTTTTTCGGGTGTTTAAATGAATATTCACGCAAAAAGACTCCTTAGTCTGCCGTGAAGGAGCCTCACAGCAGACATCAGGAGCCTGATCCGGAATGGTTTGTTTCAGATTAGCGATTGAGCAGACTGCCCACGTAACGCAGCAGTTCATTCGCACTGGCTGCAGTATATCCATGTTCCTCAATTAACCGTTTGATCACTTCATTCATACGTTTCAATTGTGTCGCATCCGGTGTTTTGGTTGAGGTCGTAATCTTAACAATGTCTTTCAAATCAGCAAACAGCTTCTTCTCAATGGCTTCACGCAGACGATCATGGCTGCTGTATTCGAATTTGCGCTCCTTCCGTGAGTAAGCCGAGATTCGAATGAGAATCTCTTCCCGGAATGCTTTTTTTGCATTTTCGGAAATGCCGATCTGCTCCTCAATCGAACGCATCAAGCGCTCATCCGGGTCCATCTCCTCATCGGTTAACGGATCACGAATTTTCGACCAGTTGCAGAAGGCCTCGATGTTATCGAGGTAATTTTCGAACAGCGTTCGGGCAGACTCCTCAAACGAGTACACAAACGCTTTTTGGACTTCCTTTTTAGCCAGTTCGTCGTATTCTTTTCGTGCCAAGGCAATAAAGTTCAGGTAACGCTCACGCTCTTCTTTGGTAATGGAAGCATGCTGGTCCAGACCGTCCTTGATTGCCCGCAGAATATCCAATGCGTTAATGCATTGAAGGTTTTGCTTAATCAAAGCACTGGATATCCGGTTGATGACATAACGTGGATCAATGCCGGACATCCCTTCATCCAAATACTCATTTTGCATTTCACGCAGATCGGCTTCCTTGTAACCCTCGACTTCCTCACCATCATACATCCGCATTTTTTTGACGAGATCCATGCCTTGTTTTTTCGTTTCCTTCAAGCGGGTAAGTATGGAGAAAATGGCTGCGGTCCGCAGGGCATGCGGTGCAATATGAACATGTTTCATGTCACTTTGCTGAATGAGCTTTCCATAAATCTTCTCTTCTTCGGAAACCTTCAGATTGTAGGGAATGGGCATAACGATCATCCGGGATTGCAGGGCTTCATTCTTTTTATTAGAAATAAACGACTTGTACTCGGATTCATTCGTATGAGCAACAATCATTTCATCGGCACTAATTAAAGCGAATCGACCCGCTTTGAAATTGCCTTCCTGTGTGAGCGATAAGAGATTCCACAGAAACTTCTCATCACATTTCAACATCTCCTGAAATTCCATCAATCCACGGTTTGCCTTGTTTAATTCGCCATCAAAACGATACGCACGCGGATCGGATTCGGAACCAAACTCGGTAATGGTCGAGAAGTCGATACTGCCGGTCAGGTCGGCAATATCCTGCGATTTCGGATCGGATGGACTGAATGTACCAATTCCCACCCGGTTATCTTCGGAAACAATGACCCGCTCCACCCGCACCTTGCTGATATCACCATCATATTCAGTCCGAAGTCTCATCTGGCAGGATGGGCAAAGGTTACCCTCAATGCGGACACCAATTTCCTTCTCCACTTCTGGACGAAGCTCAAGCGGAATCAGATGCAGCGGCTCCTCATGCATTGGGCATCCCTCAATGGCGTATATGGCGCCTTTCTCTGTACGTGAGAACTGCTCAAGACCACGCTTTAGCAGTGTCACGAGCGTCGACTTCCCTCCACTTACGGGACCCATCAGGAGCAGAATCCGTTTCCGTACATCCAAACGGCGTGCTGCTGAATGAAAGTATTCCTCGACCAGCTTCTCAATGGAGCGATCCAGCCCAAATATCTCCTGTTCAAAAAACTTGTACCGTTTGTGCCCCCCGACTTCTTCCACGCCAAACGATTCAATCATCTGGTACACTCGTGCGTGAGCCGTCATTGCCGGAGTCGGGTCCTCTCTCAACAATGCAATATAATCTTCAAATGTTCCATTCCATGACAAACGGTCACTCTCTGCCCGATATTCCGCAACGCGTTCAAAAATATTCATGCTTGGTACCTCCCATGGCTCCTTTAGTGTGATTGTCAACCATTCCGAATGGTATGAAGAAATCAATAGAATTGCAGCTCCTGCTTGAATACCAATCTGCGGTCCGGATTAGTCCCGCCACCCTCTGTCCAAACGTGTTGTATTGTTGTGAAAAGTGTATTACATACCTATGCGGCAAATCGGATAAGTTGACCTCTTTTTTTCAATTCAAGGGTCTTAATTTCGGCTATTCCCTGTTCTATCAGACATCTTGTGCCCTCAGAAAAAAAAGCACAGTTATGATATAATAAAGGTTCTAAATTCAGGAAACCGGACAACGTCCCGCCACGGACAACTTCTTGGGAAAGGGGCAGAAACGATGGCAGTAAAATACGAGACCGAGTTATATTCGCCGCTAAAAACCTTCTTCGAGCAGCGCGGCTTCATCATCAAGGCTGAGGTCAGACATTGCGATCTGGTTGGGGTTAAACCCGGTCAGGATGAACCACTTATTGTGGAGATGAAAAAAACGTTCAATCTCTCCCTGCTGCTGCAGGGGATGCAGCGATTGAAGCTCAGCCCATTCGTTTATCTCGCGGTAGAACGGAACCGGAGCAAACGGGGTGCTGTCAATCAGCGCTGGAGTGAACTTGCAGCACTGTGCCAACAGCTTGGGCTGGGCCTGATTACCGTGACGTTCTATAAAACAAAGTCACCACTCATTGATGTGCTGTGCGAACCTGCGGCACAGAACATTCCAAGCCGTGCCCCTTCCCGCAAAGGTGGAGTTAGGCGTCAACGGCTGCTGCGAGAGTTTGAAGAGCGCAGCGGAGACTATAATACGGGTGGCAGTACCCGCAGACAGTTGGTAACTGCATACCGGGAAAAGGCATTGCGCGTCGCTTCTGCCCTTCGAAGCCATGGAGAGGCCTCCCCTGCCGTATTGGCGAGACAAACGGGTGTCGGCTCAGCTGCGGCCATTTTGCAGAAGAATTATTATGGCTGGTTCGAACGATTGTCACGTGGGAAATACGTGCTCACGATTATGGGGGTTCAAGCCCTGACCGAACATGCGCACATGCTGGAAGACCACGAGGTTTTGGAACAAAATATGCATGTGTCAGGCAGCCGGAATTCTATAGATGACTTCAACGTTGAAGGACTAGAGGAAATTGCAGAGGTAATTGAACCGTACCTGGTGCATCAAGGGGGGACTTCCGCCCCGGCGTCCAAAGATTGAATAGCATGCAGCACTCATGATGCACAAAGAAGCCTATTATCTCCTCAGAGATAACAGGCTCTTTTTGAAATGATTCTATATAATAGCGATTAGAAGCTTGCTGCTACTTCAGCAGCCAATTTCAGGCCAGCGTCCACGATCTCTTGGGAACGATCAGGAGAAGCATTGTGACCTTCAACGATAACGAGCTCAGGGTTTTGGATACCCCAGAAGTTAAGTACGTTTGTTACATATTTTACGGACATTTCAGCAGATGCCATTGGCTCTACGGAGTAAACGCCGCCACGTGCATTCAGCAATGCCACTTTTTTGTCGCCAACCAGACCTACAGGGCCTTCAGCTGTGTATTTAAACATTTTGCCAGCTTGGCTCAGATAGGAAATGTAGTTTACCAGTGGTGCAGGAACAGTGAAGTTCCACAGTGGGAATGCAAATACCACTTTGTCAGCTGCCAGGAATTGATCTTGCAATTGAGCTGCCAGTGCAGCAGCTTGTTGCTCTTCAGCAGTTGCTTCGATTCCGTTAGCTGCTTTGAATCCACCAGTAATTACAGTGTTGCCGTAGTAAGGAATATCTGTATTGTAGAGATCCAGCTCAGTGATCGTATCACCTGGGTGGGATTCTTTGTATGCGCTCAAAAATGCATCGTACAATTTGACACTGACTGCTTGATCCGCAGGACGGTCGTTTGCTTTTACAAATAAAATGTTGGACATGTTCGTTCCCCCGTTAATTAAAATATATGAGTGCTTCTCCTGAAATGCATTGAATTCAGCTTATATAAAGAAAATAACAACTCATTAATACATATTATATATAAAAATGTTAGTGGATGCAATAACGTAATTACTTTGGGATATGACACCCTTTATAAACGATTCAATATCTCAAACTTCCTAAACCCCATAGCTGCAGCTGCAATCTGAAGGAGCCCTCTCTCGATCTCTCCCATCTGACCTGGTTAATTTCGCGCCGTAAATTCCGAGATGGCCTCACTGATCAGGTTCATTCCAAGCAGCAGCTCATCGCGGCCGGGATGACTGAAATTCAATCGAATGTGACGCTGATCGGGAACACCTGTGGAACAGAGGGAGCCAGGCAGAAAGGATACCCCTTTGGACAGTGCGACTTTGAGCAATGCTCCGCTATCCAGACCCTCAGGCAGCTGCACCCACAGGTACATGCCCCCTTTGGGGATCGTATACTGCACACCTTTCCAGCCAGGCCTTTTGAGCAATTCAAGCATCAGCTTAAGTCTGATCTTGTATTCCCGGTTCAGCATGGAGAGATGGTCACTCCATTTAAATGGAGACTGAGCGAGAAGCTGGTACAACAACCGTTGATTCATTGGACTGGATTGCCCGTCCGCAATCCGTTTGACCGAAGCCATGGCTTGTATCAGGGCAGGATGGCCTGCCGCCCAGCCCGTACGAAGTGCAGGTGCAACCGTTTTGCTGAACGAGCCGATATACAGAACATGCCCGCCCTGATCAGCCGTATCCAGCGCAAATAATGAGGGAAACTTGCGATAAAAGTCTGCCGTCTCCAGACCGTCGAAGTGAAGCTCGCCATACGAGTCATCCTCTACCAGCAATACTCCATAACGGGAGCACAGATCAAGCACCGCCTCTCTCCGTTCCATGGACCATAATATGCCTGTAGGGTTCGAAAAACTGGGTGCAGCAAAAAGCAGCTTGGGTCTCAGCTGCTGCATGTGGTGCTCCAACAGATCGGGTAAAATGCCGTCAGAATCGCCAAGGACAGGTACAATTTTGGCTCCTTGCATTTCCAAAACTTCGAGACAGCCTGGAGAGGTGGGATGCTCCACCAAAACGGAATCCCCCGGCTCCAGCAGCAGACGCATGACCAAATCAATCGCCTGCTGGGTTCCTGTGGTTAATAAAATCTGTTCAGGTACTGTACGTATGTCTTTTCGGATATTCCAGTCCTTGCCCAGCCACTCTCTTAAAGGCCTGTAGCCGGCCGGCTCACCATACTGAAGAGCAGATGGTCCAGAACTGAATACAGATACTGCCGCTTCTTCCAGCAGCTTGAACGGAAATAATTCCTCTGCAGGTAACTCTTCGGCCAGAGAAATGAAATAATCACGGCCAGACATCTCACGAATATCCCGGAGTGGTGAAGACAACAGCCTGTTTGTACGGGAGGCGAAGAAATATTTCATCGGTCCGTTCCCCTTTCATCAATTCCGAACTGTGCTCGCAGTCCGCAGCCACTACAACCTATTCCTGCTGAACGCCGAATATGACGATTGACCTTCCCTACTGTTCCAAACCTTTACGCTCATTAAAAATGAAGCACGGTGATCAGGAGAGTGTCTTGGCCTGTCTCGCATATAAGGCGTAACGTTCAATCGCTTGCGCGCGGCTGCTTACATCCAGCTTTACATAGATTTTGCGCAGGTAGTTATCAATGGAACGTCGGCTGACGTTAATCTCACTGGCTATTTTATCATAGGTTACGCCCTGAACAATTCTTTCCATAATAAAAGTTTCAGTTTCTGTCAGTTCAACAAGAAACTCTTCTACCGGAGAGTCAGCCGGCTGAGCCCAGTCCGTGCTTGTGAGCCAGGACAACGGAATGGACACACATCCCTCCCGCAACCCCGAAATAAGGTGAATCAGCTGGCTAGGGGAAGCCTGTTTCGACAACATTCCGCTTGCACCGAGACCCATCAGATGACGAAACAGCTTCACATTGTCTTCATCTGTCAAAATAATGACATGACTGTGTGCGGACAGATTTTTCATCTGGGTTATATATGGATCGGCCTGTCCTTCGGGAAGCCGATAATCCATCAAGATCAGGTCGGGTTGATGGATTTTAACCAACTCTAGTCCTTCTGTACCTGTTGATGTCATGCCCCGTACAAGCAAATCCTGCTGCTCTTCCAATATCAATTTGGTACCCAGCATGCTGGTCGGGTGGATATCTACGATGACCACCTGCCATACTTTTTTCATGGTTGTTCCCCCTGGTTATGTATTGGACAAATACTTTTCTGCTTTTTTGCCTTGATTCGCCACCATACCTGCGACAGTCCGCTTATAGAGGAAGCAAAGTCGAAAAATGTCGAAATATGACGGAAAACAATTGATACAGCTGCATAGCTTCTATTTTTCTTCTTTATTTCACCACAACAGCGTCATGACACTGGATTTCATATACCTCATCCATGCAAAATATAGTATAATTTTCCTGCATCACTAGCTAAAAAAGTCGAAAATCCTGCCCAAAGTTCCTACTTATTGCATCTATAAGAAATTGTATCCTAGGACTTCCTTCCGATGCAATCTCTTTTTATCCTATTACTTAAAGAATTTCATTTTTGCGTAATCAATAGTGGCATGATAGAATGAGGACTGGAATTTTTTTAGTATCTATTAATAACCAGGAGTGATGATATGAAACCTTCTGCTCAACCTTCTGACATCCATCACACCCGGAGCGCCAAAGGCAAGGCCGGATCTTCAGTCAAGCTATTTCTGGTCATGTGGATTGTTCTCATTGCACTGGGAGTTATGGGAACCTACTATTATAGCAACCACCTTCAGAAACAGATGATTAGTCAGATTCAGGCCCATAATCAGCAGCAGATTGCCGCGCTAAAGGCGGACTATGAAAAGCAGCTAACAACGATATCTAAGGAAGTAGCGGACTTGCAGGGACAAGTACAATCCTTCAATGAGCTGCTGACGTTTACCAAGGATAATGCAAGCGACAAAACGGATAACAGCAACAAGTTGTACACCCAACTGAGCGAAGTCAAAAAGCAACTGGAAACTCTCCAGAAAAAGATGGACCTGCTCAAATGATTACACCCGTCAAACAGGTTAATCGTTTTTTTATGCTTGCACTTGCTCCCTTTATTGGACTGATCTTCTGTTTGCTGCTGCTTCGTCCCCCGCTCGAAACCGGGGATTTCATTTATTCTGAACTGTCGGAGGAGACCATTACTCCCCAGACCCAGGCCATTCGTCAGGAGCTAGCTGGGGCTAAGGAAGCTGCCGTTCAAACTTCTTCTTCTATTAAAAGAACGACAGAGCTGTATAATCGAACGACCAGTACGATGTCTACCATTGTACAATCGGCATCCGTTCAGGCAGCACGTCCGGAAACAATTTACAATCAGCGTATTTCAGCCAAGCTGGGCGTTCCGCTCGAACGGGTTAACAGTGATCGGCTTACGATCGAACTCTACAGAGTGAACCCAGGCTCGTATAAGGGCTATGCCATGAAAATAAAACTCAAAGACCCTACGGCCATGAAAATGGCTCTGAGCAGCGAACCAGGAAAAGCCGAAACGACCATGCAGGCTGTCAAGCGAAATGGTGCAATCGCCGGAATCAATGCCGGCGGATTCGCAGATAGTGGCGGCAAACGTTACCCGCTCAGTACCACGGTCATGGACGGTAAGTATGTGAACGGCTTCCAGGCCAGCTTCAAGGACCTGTTTTTTGTAGGACTCAACGATACCGGCAAACTGGTCGGCGGTAAATTTTTCGATAAAAGTTCGCTGGATCGCCTAAAACCACAATTCGGAGCAACCTTTGTGCCTGTCCTGCTCCAGAACGGGAAGAAAACAGTTATTCCAGCCAAATGGAAAGTATCACCCAAGAGAGCCCCTCGTACCGTGATCGGTAATTATAAGGACGATCAGCTGCTTATTATTGTTGTGGATGGATATAACGAAAACGGCAGCTCGGGAGCCACCCTTGAAGAGCTTCAAGGCCGGTTGTACAAGCTGGGCGTGGTTGATGCCTATAATCTGGATGGCGGCGGTTCCTCCTCGTTGATCCTGAACAACCGGGTTGTGAACAATCCATCGGATGGCAATCTCAGACCCGTGCCTACTCACTTTTTATTTTACAAATGATCCTCAATAGGCATTCCTTTTCTTCCTTTATTGGTTATAATAGAAGAAAGTGCTAATTGTGCAGGAGGTGGCAAGTGTATGTCGTTCTCATTGACATTCTGGATTATTGCAATTGTACTCGCATTGTATATGACAGGCATTTTCACTGCATCCTACAACAACGACAAAACCAAGGGCCTCTAAAGGCCGAGCCTCTCTTAGGAGAGGTTTTTTTATGCCTAGATACGTGTATATACCAAGAGACAAGGCTTAAAAGAATGCTGTAATTCTTCTAAGCCTTGTCTCTTGAGGTGCAGCAACAGCACGGTTTATAGCTGGTCTTGATTAACCCTTTTGAATAAACAATCCCTGCCATTAATAGCTGACCGCCCGTTCATGGCGATTCGGCAAACGAGTCTCTTGTTGAACCTGGCTGCGAACGGAGCCGCCTTCCACCAGAGTGACGTAGATCCGTTCATGATCCACGGGTTCTCCCGCGATAATTTTGATTAACTGCTCGGCTGCGAGGGAGCCCCATTTCCGTTTGGAATAATCGATAGTAACCAATCTCGGCTGAACATATTTGCTCAGTTCAATATTGTCAAAACCGATAACGTCAACATCCCGGCCGATCTGCAGATCGGTTTCCGCAAGACGGTTACATAGCCCAATCGCCATCTCGTCATTAAGACAAAATACTGCAACGGGTTCCGTATAGTCCCGAATAATCAACTCAGCTGCCTGTTCTCCGCCACTTTTCTCGAAATCCCCCTCAATCTCTATCCATTCCACATTCGCTTCACGCTCGGTGACCTGCCTCACCGCTTTCATCCGCTGGGCAGAGTCAAATGAACCTTCTGGCCCTGTAACAACATATATCTTCGTATGTCCCTGTTCAATAAGATGCTCCATTGCCAGTGTAGCTCCTGCCTTGTTATCCAGCAGTACCTGATTAATGTTGGGATGATCCAATTCCCGGTCAAGAACGACAATTTTATGACCCCGATCGGCATACTGCAGCAGTTCCTTGCTGGCAAATGTGTGGTCGAGTATAACCGCTCCATCAATCATTCGCTCCGGAAGCATCCGATGTGATTGCTCACCACTGCAGACAATCAGGTCATAACCTTGCGCATTGCAAACGGTCTTCATACCACTAAGCAAATCCCCGTATACATCTCCGCTAAAGTCTGTCAGAAATACACCGAGAATTTTGGACTCGCGTTTCTTCAACGTTCTCGCGGCAGCGTTTGGAACATAGTTCAGCTCTTTGGCAATGGCCAAAATTTTGGAGCTGGTCTCGTCAGTCACTTTATTGCTGCCATTCAGCGCATACGACACGGTAGAGATCGAAACTCCCGCCTTTTTGGCGATATCCTTGATACTGACCACAATCTTCGCTCCCCTGTTTTGTTCATCAGGCCCTCCGGGTTGGAGGACCTGACTTCTTTTTTAGCAGTAAATCTCAATCACATTGCTCTCGCCAAGGTTCTGTTCAAGGGTTGTGCGAGAAATGCGCAGTCCTCCTTGACGATATGGCTGTTGCAGTCTCGTCGCTTCCAGTTCCTTGCCATTCAACAGCATGTGTTGTATCGGTTCTCCGGTAAGATGATAGACAAATGTCACTTTCTTCCCGTTATATTGGAAGTCAAAATGCAATCCATCCAGACTGGCTGGCAAGATCGGGTCAAGTACGAGATCTTCTTCCTCTTGACGAATGCCCAGCGCGTTTGAAATCAGCTGGTTGATGTAAATCCCCGGTCCGCTGGAGTAGATTCTCCATCCGCCTTTTACCTGAACTTCACCAGTGCGAAGCTTACCAAACTGTTCCTGTGCTTCATATCGATTGTTGAATTTGCCGTCAGAACTGCTGAAATAAGCATTGCTTTGACGAAGATCCGCGTTAGGCACGACTTGCTGAATACCTACCGGGTTGATGATGCCCAGACCATTCCAGACTTCCTCTGGATGACCAAGCTTCGCCATTGCCTCAATGTAGCGGATATGTGCATGCACATATTGCAGACCTACTTCCCGTCCGAAGTTCGATGCCTGTTCTGCACGTTTGAAATGTGTGCTGACCCCGCCATCGTATTGTGCTGGACGGTTCATGAGCCTTACGCCATCCGGGCAGAACAGCTTCTCCTTAATCAGACGATAGTGGGAAGCGGCCTGTTCAGGCTCCAGAAGCTCGGCAATCATGCTGCGCGTCATCGGCAAAAGGCGGTACTGGATGCCTGTCTCGCTGTCATCCGGATGCAGCATGCGTTTAGCCTGTTCCGGGTCTTCCATATATACAAAACCAGGGATAACCTCTGTATCCAGCATGTATTTGTTAAAATCCTTTTTCACACCTGCTGCCATGCTGCTTAATTCTGCTGCAAGTTCCGGCTGTACAGGCACAAGTGCTCTGGATAACTGACTCAGCGTTTGATACGTAAGAGCAACGGTCCAGCTGCTGACCATGTACTGTTTCAATTGGGCATTTGCCGGTTGAAGTGTATCATCCCAGTCTCCATCCCCATATGAAGACAGGAACGTATCATGCAGGAAGTGACTGCGGATATACTCCAGCTCTTTTTGTGCATGCTCCAGCACCGTTGCCTTAGCCTCACTGAAGTGGAAACCGTGTTTAACGGTGTAAGGAACTTTTTCATCCAGAATAGAATAATCTTTGGTGGCAATCAGATAGTCACTCAGTACTTTGAGCGGCCATACAATGATGTCTCCATGGCTCTCTTCCTGCTGAATTTTGAAATAACGATCGAACATGAACCATTGAGGCCAGTTGCCGTCATCCTCATACTGGTGCGAATACACCATTTTCAGAATATCGCGGACCTGTTCATATTTTTGTGTAGCCATGAAGTATTCGACCGGTCCCTGACATACATCACGCGTTCCCCAAGCAGCACCGCCATATTGCTCCAAACCATGTGGAACAGAGTAATGTACCAGCATATTGTGGGTATACCACCATGCAAGTGCATTGACCTTGAACAGCTCTTCCGCATTTTGCTTCCCAGGACGTGACAGATGGAACCCGTTCATGACTTCCCCATAAAAGGCACGATACGCGTCAACTTCTTCCTCGAAGCTGCGTGGGGACAACACCACATGTCCACCTTCAAGCAGACCTTGAATCGTCATTGTCCATTCTTCCGTACTGCCCAGCTGCAATGTAAAGAGTGAACCATCGCCCGAATTTACACCACTCGCCAATCGGGTTTCATCCCCAACCTTCACTGCCGCTCCGCTTACGGACATGCGGTACTCCAGATTCGGGTACTCTTTGGCACTAAGAGAACTTGGATTCGCCTTAATGCTCAGTTCGCCATTCTGTTCGGTTACACGGGCAGGCAGCTCGAATTCATTCACATTCATGGTGATCTGATTGGTAATCAGATAGCGATAGGCAATTCCTTTTTCCGATTTCACATGCAAACGTATTTCGGGAGTATCCAATGTTGTATAGTTGGTGACGATCAGCGTGTCCTGAGCCGTTTTGTAATACCAGCGTACATAGTTGAAGCCCATCTCGAAGAGGGAAGGCATCGTGAGCAAATGGAAGACTCCATCCATCTCCACGTAGATCCGCTGGCCGGAGGATTTGGCGACATTCAACGCACTGCGCGCATTGCTCATCATCTTGTTGAAATTCGTATTACCAACAACAATGTGGGAGTTAAAAATTCCGTACATATATGAAGTGGTTGTGATCACGTTCTGACCCAGTTTCACATTGTTGCCACTCATCAGAATATGGCCGTGTGGACGCTCCACGCGCATTTCTTTTTCCTTGAGAACTATATGTTCATACGTGTCTGTAAAAAAAGCCAACAGCTCGCCATCGACGTGTTCTTCCTGATGTCTTTTTGAAGCCGGGAAACGGGAATTCACTTCATCCTCGGACATAGCCAAAGTACGAAGCGGCTCACCCAGAGCCGGGTTCAGGGAAACTTTGGGCAAAGCGTTGGCAGAGCCAGCTGCTGCAGCTGCGTTCGCTGTACGTTTCGCTTCATATTCGTCCCAGGCTTGTTCCACAACTTCCTTATATTCCAGTTCCTTCACGGCTGCTGCGTGATTCGCCTGGAAAAGGCCATAAAAGACAAAGCGGGTTTCGCCATTCAAAACCACTTTCTCCGACTGGAGGGCCGTATACGCAAATTCATACTGATATACTTCATTGGCCAGTGACGGCTTAAGCAGGCTCTCCGGAATATTCGTTTCCTTGTAACTTAAGCCGAAGAACTGGAAACCATCTGTCGAATAACCGATGGCACGGGTCAATGAACCCTGCTGCACATAAGGAAACACCCCGCCCTGAGGTTGGTTTTGCCGGGAAGCTACAATATAGCCCAGCTTGTCATCTTCAAACACGGCATGATCAATATATTGCGACAGATAAGCTTCGTTACTACGTACAGCTCCCGGATCGGCAATGCCGATGTCCTGGCCGTAGATAACATCTACTTCTTCCCCTTCCCCGTTAACCGTGACATCCCAGAACCAAACTCCTTGGGCAGCAGGTGCTAAAACAACCTGATACGTCACACCTTCGGCATTTCCCGTCCACACCAAACGGTCTCCGTCATGATGGACCTGACTGTCGGAATGTATGCCAAGCATTGGAACAAAACGAATACCGGATTTGTTATGAAAACGCAAATAGAGATTGTTCATAGCACCGTCCACCGGGCTCGTCATTAATTGATTGATCATGGCCTGTCCACTTACGGCCTGGAACAAATCACCGCTCTCCCAGAACGTAAAACTCAGTTCGCCGGCTTGAACGTTAATTTGCGACTTAGTCATCGTATTCATATATTTTTTCTTATCCTCCTATCCTACCTAGTCCCTCTACCGATCAGCAAAGGAAGAAGGCAGTGCAGCTTCACTGCATTTTTATGTGAAGTCCATTCACCTGAAATATTCTTAACGTTCTGAGCAATTACACCAGCTTAAACGTACTTTCCAGCGTATCGCGGCTATTAGGACCGACAAAAATCTGGAACGTCCCTTTGTCACTGCGATAACTCAAATCGGAATGATGATAACGAAGTTGTTTCTCATTTAAAGAAAATGTTGCAGTACCGCTCTCGCCCGGTGCGAGTGCAAGTTTCGCATAACCCTTCAGCTCTCGCATTGGTCGTACCACTTCACCGGATACATCACGTACATATAGTTGAACAGTCTCCACACCTGCGCGCTGGCCGGTATTAGTTACACGAACCTGAATGCTGATCGGTTGATTGGCAGTCATTTCTTGGCTCGATACTTCCAAATCACCGTATTCGAACGTGGTGTACGACAAGCCATAACCAAACGGAAGCAGCGGCTCGTTCGGGCTATCAATATACTTCGAAACATAACGTTCTTCTGTTTTCTCCGGATTCAGAGGACGTCCGGTATTGAAATGGTTATAATATACCGGGATCTGACCTACGGATTGCGGGAACGACATGGTCAGACGTGCGGATGGATTCACCACACCGGTAAGAACATCGGCAATCGCTGCTCCGCCTTCACTGCCCGGGAACCATGCTTCAAGCACGGCATCCGATTCTTCGAACAGACCATGCAGATCCAAAGGACGGCCATTGAAAATCACGCTGGCAATTGGTTTACCGGTTGCCTTCAACTGCTTGACGAGTTCAAGCTGAGCTGCTGGCAGACGAATATCGGTACGCGAACCGCCTTCACCGCTCATTTCAGCGTCTTCTCCCAGAGCCAGAACGATAAGATCTGCCTTGCTCGCCGTTTCCAGTGCTTCAGCGATTTGTTCCGCTGTAATGGTGTGAACACCGCTACCTTGGGCAATGTGAACCTGTCCGTCATGCAGACGCTCCTGCAGTGCGGATCCCAGTTTGACAGCATCTTCCTTCACGCCTTCACAGGACCACCAGCCGAGAATGTCTTCGCTTTGGGCAAAGGGACCAATCAACGCCACATTCGCTTCTGGCTGAAGCGGGAGAACACCGTTCTCATTTTTCAGCAAGACTGCCGATTTGGTTGCCAGCTCATAGGATACCTGACGATGTTCCTTCGAAAATACAATTTCGCTCTCACGTTCCGGATCCGCTGCACGGATTGGATTGTCGAACAATCCCAGTTTTTCTTTCAGCTGCAAAATACGCAATACCGCTTCATCTATAAGCAATTCTTCCACTTCACCACTCTGGATCAGTTCAGGCAGATGACTAACATAACAAGGAGTCATCATCTCGATATCCACTCCTGCACGGATGGCACGGTATGCAGCTTCACGGTCATCTTCAGCTGCGCCATGTGCAATCATCTCGCGGATGGAGGCCCAATCCGAGATCAATACACCATCAAAGCCCCACTCGTCACGTAAAATGTCGCGCATCAGCTTCTCATTTCCACTCGCTGGAATGCCATCTACAGTATTGAACGAAGCCATCACCATTTCCACGCCTGCGTCCAAAGCAGCTTTGTAAGCCGGCAAATAGTATTCACGCAGGTTTCGTTCGGACATGTCTACTGTGTTGTAGTCGCGTCCACCCTCTGCTGCTCCATACGCCGCAAAGTGCTTCACACAAGCAGCCAGACGGTCCGGCTCATCCTTGAGGCTGTCTCCCTGATATCCGCGTACAAAGGCAGCCGAAAACAGGCTGTTGAGATAAGGATCTTCGCCTGTCGTTTCCATTACACGGCCCCAGCGCGGGTCACGAACCAGATCGACCATTGGTGCAAATGTGACATGCAAACCGGACACTGCCGATTCGCGGGCTGCGATCTCTGCACTTTTCTCCGCCAAGTCCGTATCCCATGAACAGCCAATAGCCAGCGGGATCGGGAAAATGGTTTTGAAACCATGAACCACGTCTGCCATAAACAAAAGCGGAATGCCAAGTCGGCTTTTTTTCATATAAGCTTGCTGCACATCAATAATGGCCTGTGCGCCTGACAAGCCCAGGATCGAGCCACTGGCATCGACAGATTGCTCTGTAATGCCCATCTCTTCCATCGGTCCTGTAATCTGACCCTCCACATTTGTTCCTTCGTAAAAATTGGCGGTCAGCTGAAGAAGCTGGGCGGTTTTCTCCTCCAGCGTCATTTGTTTGACAAGGTCAAGCAGCTGCTCATTGTTCATATCTATTATCCTCCACTGCACGTTGTTGAAATAAAGAACCCGGCTGCGTTCGGGGAGAGACCGCGCACCGGGTTCAGAATGGTGGGCTGACAGAATCGTCCTGTCATGTCCCATCTTGTTAACTACTGAATGATTACTTGAATTCGCTGTTCAGTTCATCCAGGTAAGGTTGAACCAGGGACATCTTGCTGTTCACCCATTCTTTCCAGTTAGCTTCCAGATCTCCACTTTTGAGGATCAGGTTGGCATATTCGTTCTGGTAATCGAATGAAGCTTGACTCTTAGCTTTGGAATCGTACAGGTTGACATCCCAGTCGTATGTTGCGAGCGATTGACCTTCTGTACCGAGTTTTGCTTTTTCCTCGAACAGTTTTACAGCTCTATCACGGTAATCCTTTTTAATAGCAGGGTTTACAACACTGAAGTCGTCACCCAGGAGATACAGACCTTCGAAGCGTGCTGGGTATTTGTCTTCCAGAACTGTTCCTTCTGGCAACAAGCTAACCAGTTCGTTGTTCTCATCATATTTCCAGTCCGTTCCTTCGAAGCCCATGTTAATAAGCAGTTGTCCTTCTTTTGTCGCAGAGTAGTCGATCAGATCCATAATTCGTTCAAATTTCTCGTCACTGATCTCAGGGTTGAAAATCAGCGCGGACCAGAAGTTTGCTTGCTCCAGGTTGCGGTATTTCCCGTCATCTCCAAGAACGATTGCAGTGTGTACCAGCTCATCACTATCTACACCCAGATTCTTCTTCATATCAGTGTCCAAACCTTGTCTGTATGAAGCCAATCCACCCAAACTTGTAACTGCAGCAGTACCTGTTACTTTAAAGTTGTTTTGACCTTCATTGTTTTTCCATGTGTAGAACTCTGGATTGAGCAATCCATCCTTATAGGCTTTTTGCATCAATTTCAGCCCTGTCAGCGTCTCAGGATCTGCTGGTCCCCAGTGGAACTGACCATCTTCACCTTTATAGAACGGAGAATCCGTCATTGCATGCACGCTGTTCGGCATAATCATGTTTGTCATAGCGTCTGCCGCATTGTAGGACAGAGGTACAAGTTTGCTGCCTACTTTGCCTGGATCTTTTTCTTTCACAAGCGCAGCATATTCATTAATTTCAGATGTTGTATACGCATCTTTCAGCTCGAAACCAACCGCTTCAGCCCAGTCTTTACGGAGAGCAATAACCCCGATTTGGTTTGTCAGCGGATCAGCAGGTTTGTTCTCATAATAAATTGGTCTAGGCAAGAGATACGTTCCGCCAGTCAGTTCTTCCAACTTATCTCCGAGTCCTGTCAAGTTGTAGGCTGCTGCCACGTTTGGCCAGCGTTCCTTCCAGTCATCCGGGAATTTGTAGAAGAGTCCTTGATCAATATTATTCAAGGCATCACCATGAACATAGTTCCATACGGATACATCCGGCAAATCACCTGAGTTGATCCACAGGCGAAGTTTCTCGCCCCAGGAATCCCAATCAATATAGTTGTAATCCCAAGTTACATTGAATTTGTCTGTCCAGAATTTATGGAACTCGTTATCCATGTTCCCGTTTTTCACTTCCGTCAGGTTAGCTACAGAAATGGTCAGGTTATCTGTATAATTTCCCTCTGCATCCTTCTCGTTGCTGCCTTCTGAACTGCCACTGGAACAAGCTGTCACCACCAACATCAACAGACAGAGCGTGATGGCAAAAATGGATCTAACAGACAACTTTTTGTTCGTCTTCATGCTTTTACCCCCATGTTTTTAGTAGAATTTTAAGTCAAAATCCTATACGTATAATCAGGTCTTGATAGCCCCTGTTAATACCCCTTTGGCAAAATGTTTTTGCAGCATTGGGAAGAAACACATAATCGGTACCATAGTGACAAATACCGCGGCCATTTTCATACCCATTGAGAAATTGCTGACTTGGGTTGCATCCACGCTGGAAGCATTGGAGGCATTGGTCTGCGATGTAGAGATAATCGTCCTAAGTACATTCTGCAGTGGTAACTGATCCGCCTTTCGCAGGAAGATCATCGCATCATACCAACTGTTCCAGTAGGCCACGCCGTAGAACAGTGTGATCGTTGCGATAATAGGTGTAGCGAGCGGAAGAACGACGTTGAACAGTATTCTCCACTCTCCTGCACCATCCAGTCGCGCTGATTCCATTAGCGATTCCGGCAAAGTGTAGAAGTAGTTCATCATCAGGATCATGTTGAATGCACTGAAACTTCCCGCCAGAATAACGGACCATAGCGACCCTGTCAGGTGAAGTGATTTCATGATCAGGTAAAGTGGTACGATACCACCATTGAAAATCATGGTGAACAGCACCAGGAAAAAGATAAATTTCTTAAACGGAAAGTTGCTCCGACTTAGTCCATACGCCATGCTTGTTGTCAGGAACATACTAAGAGGTAAGCCGATAACAAGCAGGATCAGTGTGTTTTTGTACCCCGAAAGAATAGTTCCGTCAGCGAACAGCGCTTTATAGGAATCCAGAGTGAACTCTTTAGGAAACATCAATAATGGATTGTCGGCATATTCTTTTTGTGTTGCGAACGAAATCATAATGACATTCCAGAACGGAATCAGGATCATCAAGGCAAGCACAAGTAATATGGCGAAGATAACATAATCGAGAAGCGTCATTCGTTCTGTACCAATCTTCGACTTTTTGGTAGCTTTCTTGCTCATTTCATTTTTCCTCCTTTCTTATCGGAACAATCCGTCTCCGCCAAGCAGCTTCGCAAATCTGTCAGCAAGAAGCAGCAAGACCATATTCACAAGGGAACGGAACAAGCTGACCGCCGTTGAGAAGGAGAAGTCGGTTGATGATTGGAACGTAATCCGATAGATGTATACATCGAGTACTTCCGATACGTTTTTGGTAGCGGCATTCGCCAAGTTGAAGATCTGATCGAAACCGGAAGACATTAATCCGCCGACAGACAGGATAAACATAACCGTAATGGTCGGCATGATGTTCGGCAATGTGATCCGGAACATCTGCTGCAAACGGGACGCTCCGTCGATCTGTGCGGATTCGTATTGATCCTGATCGATACCGGAGATCGCTGCAAGGAAGATGATGGCACTCCAACCACTTGACTTCCAGATATCGGTTAACAGAAGCATCGGTACAAAGTTCGACTCGGAACCAAGGAAGTTAATGGTTGGCAATCCGAGCAACGCAAGCGTACTATTCACCAAACCGTCATACGCCAGTACGTTGATGACAACCCCGGATACGATAATCCAGGACAGGAAGTGCGGGAAAGTAAGAACGGTTTGGAACCACTTTTTCCCTCTGCGCATCCGCAATTCGTTCAATAAAAGGGCCAGGATAATCGGGAACGGGAATTGAATAATCAGCTTCAAAATGTTGATATACAATGTCCGCCATACCGCATCTATGAACGTCGGATCCCGGAAAACGTATTTGAAGTTCTCAAATCCGCTCCATGGACTTCCCCAGATGCCCAGGTTCGCCTTGTAATCTTTGAATGCCAGGGACAGGCCGCCCATTGGCATGTAGGCGAACAGAATAAGCCAGACGAGCCCCGGAATAAGCAGGGTGTACGTCATTCTGTGCTTCCAGATTTCACTCCAGAGCGAATTGCCTTTCAAGTTTCCCTTCAGCTTTTTGCTAGGTCCTTCGGCTGCAGGTTTCAATTTGCATCTCCTCACTCTACTATGGTCTTGTCGTTATACAGAAAATCAAACATGGTTCTCAGGTGCTGCTCCCAAAATCTCCATTCATGAGCTCCCGGAGATTCAACATACCGGAATTGATACGCAGTCCCCTGCATGTACGCGGCGAATCTGCGGTTCATTTCAACAAATGGATCACTTTCACCGCAGCAGCTAAGTACTTCTGGTAAGGGCCGGCCCTCTTGCAGCAATTTTGCTGACAGTGCGTAGATGTCCTGATCGGGCTTCACCTGTAACCGTTCTCCAAAAACCGCTTTCATTTCCTTGATCATGCCTGGTGGCATATGAGGATCATGAAGCCGTGTCCGAATGTCGGTTACCCCGGATAAGGAGACCACTTTGCGATAACGTTCAGGATAAGTCAGTGCGCATTTTAAAGCACCATATCCCCCCATGGACAAACCCGCAATGTAAGTCTTCGCAGGATCCGTATTCAGGTTGAGCTGACGCCTGCAAAACTCAGGCAATTCCTGAGTAATGTAATGGAAGTAATTCAGGCCGTATTCCATATCGGTGTAGTAGCTTCGGTTTGCCTCTGGCATGATGATGGTACAGCTATATTGTGCAGCGTACATTTCGATTGTAGTCAATCGTTGCCATGTACTCGCATTATCACCTGCCCCATGCAGCAGATATAGCGTACCGCCTGAAGTCTCTCCGGAGTCACAGGACACTACATGTATGCTTGTGTTCATGCATAGTGTAGGCGATCCGGTTTCGATCGTTATGTGCGCCATATGGAACCCCTTTCATCATCAGTTGTCGCCTGTACTCTCTCTACTTTTGTTTTCCTGCTACAACTCCTTGCCATTCCCCCGTAGCTTACTAGGTCATCGAAACGATTTTCTCGAATCGTTTCAAAACATAGCTAACGTTGATTCATATGGTCTTAAAAACAGCACTTTTTACTTGGAAGCGATTTCTTCGAATCGTTTCGAATAAATCATAATCCCGATGAGTAAATCCTGTCAATAACCTTTTTACAAATTTCGCGTTTTTTTCTCAAAAAACTTCTTGTTCAAGTGTAAATTTGCGTCAAAAGGCACTTTTATTGTGAAAATATAATCTTTTGGTAACCGGTTGCACATCTTTCATTGACATCACTTCAGGTTTGTAATAACATAAACCCTAATTTTGGTTACAGATTGCGGAAACGTTTCACCAACTCTAAAATTGCGTCTTTTTTTGCAGAAAGGATGTTATTATGTCCAGCATCGTAAATACTTTTGTTCATCATATCGAAGCTCAGCAATTAAACGTACTCTCTGTTCGGGTGCTGCAGCACGGTGAAACAAGGGAACAGTGGAACCGCACCGAGGATACTCGCCGCTTACAGCATTCTATAAGTAAGTCGTTTACCTGTATGGCTATAGGAATGGCTCTTGATGAAGGTATATTGACGCTTGAATCCAAGCTGGGAGAATATTTTACTTGGCCGACACCTGCCCCTGATTTAACAGCCTTTTCTCCTTCAGACCTCACGTTGTATGACCTGCTGCGGATGTCTTCAGGGCATGACGTTCCAGTGCTCTGGGCAGAGGAGCGGGCTACTCTTAAGGAAAAGGATTGGGCTAAATATTACATGTCACTGCCACTCGACAGAGTCCCTGGTGAAGCATTTACATACAGCAGTGCCGATACTTTTATGATCTCGGCCATGTTCCAGGCAGCCTCAGGTCAGACAGTGAAGGACTATTTAATTCCCAAATTGTTTGAACCACTGGGGATTTTCAACGTGGAGTGGGAGACCTCTCCCTTGGGCATTACCCTGGGTTGTGCGGGTTTGCAGCTTACAACTGAGGAATTAGGCAGATTTGGACAGCTATTGCTTCAAAAAGGGAACTGGAAAGGCACTCAACTGATTCCTGCGGAATGGATAGATCTCGCCACAACTCGACAGATCGCCACGTCTGGAGAAGGGGATTGGGGTCAAGGCTACGGTTATCAGTTTTGGCTGTGTTCCCATAACGCCTACCGCGCTGACGGGGCCTATGGCCAATTATGCGTGGTCCTTCCCGAACTCAACGCTGTTGTTGCCATCAATAGTGATGAACTGAACATGCAGGCCATTTTGGACCTGATCTGGTCCGAGATCCTCCCCCATCTTGAAACCAATCTATAGAGCTGATTTATAAGTTATTCAAGACTAGCCCTATTCAGCAAAAAAATATCGGATAACAAAAAGAAGCATCATGCCTTTATCGGTCATGATACTTCTTTATTTTACTTACCCGTGCTGTGGAAGCTGGGTCATTTCATCCAGACATTGTGCGCATATGTAACGCTCTTTAAACTCATTGACTTCTTCCATCGATCCGCAGAAAATACATTTTGGACGGTATCTCTCCAGAATGATATGGTCCCCTTGTACTAAGATCTCTACAGGATCTCCCTCATTCATTTGATACCTTTTACGCAAAGATTTAGGCAATACGATCCTACCCAATTGGTCAACTTTGCGAACTACTCCAGCTGGCTTCATAGCTACGGCACACCTCTCCTATCTTACTCTAAATTTCTAGGTACAATTGTACTATGTTTAAAGATTCGCCAAGATTTTGTCGAATCCTGCTGGAAATAAACATTTTTTGTCCTTTTTTTTGAAAAATGTTTTTTTAGCGAATTCTAACAGTCACCTGATCACGAAATAGGATCAATCCATACCCGGGAAATTAAGCTGTCGTAATGCCTCGTACACGATAATCGCAGCCGAATTGGACAGGTTTAACGAACGAACATCCCCTGTCATGGGCATTTTCATACAAGTATCCGGATTAGCAGCAATCAGTTCGGGAGGCAGCCCTTTAGTTTCTTTGCCAAAAACCAAAAAATCTCCATCCTGGAATGTAAAATCGGTATATCGGTTCTTCGCCTTCGTGGTTGCGTAAAAAAAGCGTCCTTCAGGGTATTGCTCCTGAACCTCAGCGAATGAATCATGATATTCAATGTGAACTGCATGCCAGTAATCCAGGCCAGCCCGTTTCAGGGTAGCATCATCCGTCCGGAATCCGAGTGGGCGAACCAGATGCAGATGAGTGCCCGTAGCCGCGCATGTGCGAGAAATATTGCCGGTATTCGCGGGAATCTCCGGTTCAACCAGAACGATATGCAAAGCCATATGTGTTCAATCTCCTTTACATTCATGTATCTGTTGTATCTGTTGCAATCCTCTAATTCTAAAGAAAAGCCTCCCACACGTCAATGTGGAAGGCTCTGGAAGGGCTTAGATGTGAATGCTAAGGTTCATCATCTTGTCCCTTATCAATTATCCATTTGTTTGCTGAAAGTGGCTCATAAAGTCTGTCAGTGCCTTAACACTTTCATAAGGAGCTGCATTGTAGATGGAAGCACGAAGGCCCCCAACGCTGCGGTGTCCTTTCAATCCAACGAACCCTTCCTGTTCGGAAGCTTTAATAAATTGTTTCTCCAATTCTTCCGAAGCAAGGCGGAACGTCACGTTCATCAGGGATCGGTCTGCAGCATCCACACAACCACGATAGAAGTCCCCAGAGGAATCAATCGTGTTATAAAGCAATTCCGCTTTCTTGATGTTCTTTTGCTCGATACCCTTCAGTCCGCCTTGTTCTTCAATCCATTTCAAAACTTCATTCACCATATAAACAGAGAAAGAAGGCGGGGTGTTATACAGGGAATTGTTTTCGGTATGGGTACTGTAACGAAGCATCGTTGGAATCGTTTTTGGTGATTCTTTTACCAGCTCCTCACGGGCAATCACCACGGTAATTCCGGACGGTCCAAGGTTTTTCTGTGCACCCGCATAAATCATGCCAAACTGATTAAGATCGAATGGTTTACAGAAGATATCACTCGACATGTCAGCAATTAGCGGTACAGATCCTGTATCCGGGAAAGACTTGAATTGCGTACCCTCGATCGTCTCATTGGATGTCAAATGCACGTAAGCGGTACGATCAGGCAAACTCAAATTGGATACATCCGGCAGTTTCATGTATTTATCTGCTTCGGAAGAAGCCGCGATGTGCGTTTCACCAATCAGCTTCGCTTCAGACAACGCCTTTTTGGCCCAGCTGCCCGTCATTACGTAACTTGCAGTTTGGCCAGCCCCGAGCAGGTTCATCGGCAGCATGGCGAACTGTGTGCTTGCTCCGCCCTGAAGAAATAGAACCTTGTACCCCTTCGGATTGCCTAGCAGCGACAATAAGCGCTCCTGAGCTTCATTATGTACGGACTCGTACACTGCCCCACGGTGTGACATCTCCATAATCGACATGCCTGTATTACGAAAATCAACAAATTCTGCTTGCGCGCGCTCCAAAACCTCAAGTGGCAGTGCCGCTGGTCCTGCATTAAAATTATACGCTCTGTTTGTCATTTTTCCCCCACCCTTTCCATCCGTAGCTTACATATGAAGTGAATATTATCGCTATGATATCAGTATTCCCCATCCGCTTCAAGGGCAATAAGCACTGAAGCCACCGATCAGGGTTATCAAATTACTTTATCACCCTGCAAAGTTAACGCACTACATCATCCATTCATGGAAAAGCCTCCGAGAGCGAGTCCCGGAGGCTTTTATTTTGGGAACAGAATCTGTTCCGACCGGATTAGCAGTCGAAGTAGAGGCTGTACTCGTGCGGATGAATGCGAATCGCTACTGCTTTTACTTCATCACGTTTGAGGTTGATGTAGTTCTCGATGAATTCTTTGGTGAATACGCCACCTTCAGTCAAGAACTCGTTGTCCGCTGCCAGTGCATCAAGTGCCTCTTCCAGGGAAGCTGGTACGCTGCGGATGTTTTCTTTGTCTGCATCTGACAAGTCATAAATGTTCTTGTCGAGCGGACCATATCCAAGCTCAGTTGGGTTGATTTTGCGTTTGATTCCGTCCAGACCCGCCATCAGCATTGCAGAGAATGCCAGGTAAGGGTTAGCTGTGGAGTCAGGCGTACGGAATTCGATGCGACAACCTTTAGGTGTCACGGCTGCAACCGGGATACGTACTGCTGCAGAACGGTTACCTTTGGAGTAAACCAGGTTTACCGGTGCTTCGTAACCAGGTACAAGACGTTTGAATGAGTTCGTACTTGGGTTAGTCAAGGCGATCAGAGCCGGTGCGTGGTACAGAATTCCTCCGATGTAGTGCAGAGCCATTTCGCTTAGGTTCGCATATCCCGCTTTGTCATAGAACAATGGGGAATCACCATCGAAGATGGATTGGTGAACGTGCATTCCGCTACCATTATCACCGAACAATGGTTTCGGCATGAATGTAGCTACTTTGCCATATTGACGTGCAGTGTTGTGCACGATGTATTTGTATACAAGCAGGTTATCTGCTGTTTTCTTCAATGTATCAAAACGGAAGTTGATTTCGGCTTGACCGGCTGTTGCCACTTCGTGGTGATGACGCTCGATCGACAGGCCAGCTTCTTCCAACAAACGACACATTTCACTACGAATATCCTGTTGTGTGTCGACTGGTGCCACTGGTACATATCCGCCTTTAGTGCGAACTTTGAAGCCCAGGTTGCCGCCTTCTTCCTTGCGGTTCGTGTTCCATGATGCTTCTTCGGAATCAACGTAGTAGGAAGAGCTGTTCGTGCCGCTCTCATAACGTACATCGTCGAAGATGAAGAACTCGGATTCAGGTGCGAAGAATGCTGCTGTACCTACTCCGCTCTCTTTCAGGAAAGCTTCAGCTTTAACAGCGATGCTGCGTGGGTCACGCTCATAACGCTCGCCATCTGGTGTAAAGATATCGCACATAACATTCAATGTAGGGTGTGCAGTGAACGGATCGACATAAGTCGCTTCAGGATCTGGCATCATAACCATATCGGACTCTTCAATTCCACGGAAACCTTGGATAGAAGAACCGTCAAAAGCTACTCCATTTACGAATGTGTCTGCATCAACAGCCGAAGCTGGCAACGAGATGTGATGTGCACGACCAGCTAAATCTACAAAACGAAAATCTACCCACTCGATGTTGTTCTCTTGAATTGATTTCAATACGTTTTCAACCGACATGTATTCGTCCTCCCAAATATTCCGAACAATAAACAACCCCACGAAAGAAAATGTCCATATTCGAATTTTTTTCTGTCGTCATTATAAAATCTCAAACATGACATCGTCAATACTTATGTAAGGTATTTTTTGCGAGTATGTTAGCTATACTTACATTTTATAAATACCAAAACTTCATATAACAACGAATGTATATAGTATTTAATTGAGTTAATGCGGTAAAGTAACTGATATAATTCCCTAAAACATGGGAAAAACATTACATCATAAATGTTTCTTATCACTATTGATTAATAAATGCATTCAGCAGCCCCTTGATATGAAAAACCGGACATCCCCCACTTCCATTCACTAAGAACGGAAACATGGGAAATGCCCGGGTATATTCACAATATTCTTGAAAATTAAACGCCTACTCTTGCCGGGAAAAACTCAGCCGGTTGTTTGGTCGTATTAAACGTTTTGCCCACAATTGGGGCTAGTTTCTCCAGATCCTGCAGCAAGTTGGCAAATTGGTCAGGGAACAGCGATTGTACCCCGTCACCGGTCATGGAATTGTCTGGATCTGTGTGCATCTCAATAATCAGTCCATTGGCACCAGCAGCCACTGAAGCTTTCGTCATTGGTTCTACCAGCTCACGGCGTCCTGTGCCGTGGCTTGGATCCGAAATGACAGGGAGATGGCTAAGAGACTGCAGCACAGGAATAGCCGACAGATCGAGCGTATTGCGAGTATAGGATTCAAACGTACGAATGCCACGCTCGCAGAGCATTACATTAGGGTTACCGCCAGCAAGAATATACTCAGCCGCATTCAACAGCTCATCGTACGTCGCACTGAAGCCGCGTTTCAACAATACCGGTTTACCGCATTCACCCAGCTTACGAAGCAAATCGAAGTTTTGCATATTCCGAGTACCGACTTGCAGAATATCCGCGTACTCCGCGCAAATATCAACGTATTCCGGTGTCATCACTTCCGTGATGGTCAGCAGGTCATGTTTCTTGCCAGCTTCAGCCATCATGATGAGCCCTTCTACACCTGTGCCCTGGAAGCTGTAAGGACCTGTACGTGGCTTAAATGCACCACCGCGCAGTACCTGGCCACCAGCAGCTTTAACAAGACCAGCAATTTCATCAATTTGGGCAGCGGATTCTACCGCACATGGTCCACCCATAACGACGAGTTCTTTTCCGCCAATATCCACTCCCTTAATGGAAATGACTGTATCTTCAGGGTGGAAGTCACGGCTGGCCAGTTTGTAGGACTTCGAGATTCTTACGACATTCTCTACGCCCTTCATTTGACGAAGGTGCTCCTGCATTTTGGGTTCCACTTTACCAATCAATCCGATAATGGTACGATCCTCCCCGCGGGAGATATGCACCTGAAGTCCTTCCTTTTCAATCACAGCGACGATATCCTGAATCTGTTCCTCTGGTGTTGCTTTACCTGCAATAACGATCATAATTAATTCCCATCCTTCCTTGTATAAGAGCACCTAACTGTTTCGATGTGCGTCTGATTATAAATAAAGTTCTGTCGCGCTTAAACGCTTGTTCGCTTTTAAGCTTTTATCCACTAAAGTAAATATATCATAGTCTGCCTTTCTCGTCAAGATAACTGTTCGTCCACCAAGTACAAAAAAACCTGTGCCGCAACCCAAAATTCGGGCTGAAACACAGGATTCCTCGTTGTTCATTTAAGTTGTACGTGTCTTCTCCCGCACAGGAGGCAGCAGCTTGCTCATGTTGACCGTACGTTTAATTTCCCACGTCTCCGGCTGATCATGCTCGTATTGCTCCAGATAACTGATGACTTCCTTCGTAATCGGTGTCGGCGTTGAAGCCCCGGAAGTGACAGCTACCTTGTTCACGCCTTTCAGCCATTCCTGCTTGATCTCGGACACATCCGATACCCGGTAGGCTGTTACACCCGCAATTTCTTCCGACACTTGTGCAAGCCGGTTCGAGTTGTTGCTGCGCGGGTCACCCACAACGATGACCAGATCAGACTGACCCGCCTGCTCTGCCACAGCTTCCTGACGAACCTGTGTAGCGAGGCAAATTTCGTTGTGAATTTCCGCTCCTGGATACTTCTCCAACAGACGGCTCATGATGTGCTTGATATCCCATTGGCTCATTGTCGTCTGGTTGGTGATGAGAATTCTGCCAGATGGCACATTCAGTTCATCAATTTCTTCTTCCTTCTCGATCAAATGGACCTGGTCTGGTGCCACTCCAACAGCACCCTCAGGTTCGGGATGGTTCCTTTTTCCGATATAGATGATCTGATAACCTTCAGCCGTCTTCTCCCGAATAAGGTCATGCGTTTTGGTAACATCAGGGCATGTTGCATCTACTGTAGTCAGCCCTTTGTCCCGTGCCATCTTGCGTACCTCAGGAGATACTCCATGAGCCGTAAAGATCACTGTACCGCTCTCCACCTGACTCAAAATTTCAATCCGGTTTGGACCGTCCAATGTAATGATACCCTCATCTTCAAAGGAATCCGTCACATGTTTGTTGTGCACAATCATACCCAATATATATATAGGCCGTGGTAGATCCAGATTGCGTGCTGCCTGACGTGCCAAAACCATGGCATCCACAACTCCGTAACAATACCCTCGCGGCGAAATTCGCAGTACTTCCACTTGGTTGCCACCCGCTTTCTTTTTCGGCACTAGCTGCCGATGTAATTGCAGTCCAGTCTATTATACCTTTATTCGATAGGTGGAGCAAAGACAACCGGCATCCAGACGATGAAAGTTGTTCCTTCACCGCGTCTGGTTACTACCTCAACGGAGCCCTGATGTTCCTCAATAATCCATTTGGCAATGGATAACCCCAGTCCAATGCCCGGTGTAGCTCCGCGAGATTCATCCGCACGATAGAAACGATCGAAGATAAACGGGACCTCATCTTTATCCATCCCTATTCCTGTATCACTGATCCGGAGACCAACCTGACCTTTGTATAGAATCGCATCAAGCGTTACCGAACCGTCCGGTGTGTACTTGAATGCATTTTCAATAAAAATAAAGAGCATCTGTTGGAGATAGTCCTTGCTGCCGTTTACATATATCCCATTCAAAATGGACAAATCGCCCACCCGCCACTCCGCCTTGTGGTCAAGGAATTGGGAACGACGCGCAACCTCCTGCACCAAAATCTGCAGCGGGATAGGATTAAGCTCGATCTTTTGTCCAGTGTCTGCTCTCGCCAGTGACAGCATGTCGCTAATCAGCCTGCTCATGCGTTTGCCTTCATCCGCCATGTCTTCAATCGCTTCAAGCGACATCGCCTTGACGGTCTCCTCGTCCAGATTCGGTCGATCGTTACCTTCTTGATCCCATAACTTTTTCAGGAAATCCACATTCCCCCGAATGGTAGTCAGCGGTGTACGCAGTTCGTGCGAAGCATCCGATACGAATCTGCGCTGGGCAGCATTCGTCTCCTCCAGGCCGCGGAAAGAAAGTTCCGTCCGTTCGAGCATGTTATTCACTGTTTCAATTAAACGGCCGATTTCATCCTTGGGACCGGTATACTGTATCCGGACACTCAGGTCATCGCCTGATTGAATCTGATTGGCTGCATCTATGACATTCACAAGTGGACGCATCGATTTGCGTGCTAGAATGAGACCTGAAGTTATGGCAAGGGCCATAGCCACAAGCCAGCCAAAGATCAAAATGTTAAGCAGTGCTTCAAGCAATCGTTCCTGTGAGCTCACATTGGCACCGACCTGAAGAAGCCCTCTGATTTCATTGGTTCCCGAAAGAGACAAGGGCTGCTGATTAACCAGAAAAGGAGTGCCATTCACGTAAATCTTGGATATTCCGCGTTTTTCAAGGATTTCATTCGTCTTCAAAACCGGAAATTGGATGCGAACCTTCTCCATGTTCCCGGAGATTTTGCCCGACTGGCTCTGGTAATCCCAGAGTTGAATATAAATTTGAGCTTCCTGCAGCTGACTCTCGGTAAACGGGTCCAAATCAAGCGTTTGTGATAACGGGTTAACCCCGATCTGGTCCGTAATTCGTGCACTCTTCGACTTCAGCTGCTGTTCGACTTCCTGATACGTATTGAAATAAACAAAGGCATAGATTACGACACCCCAAAAAATAAGCACAGCTGCCAAGATGCCAGAATACCATGCGGTTAGTTTTAACCGAATGGACATGTCAGGAGTCACCTCTCAGAATATAACCCGCTCCACGAATCGTCTGGATTAAGCGTTTACCTCCATACTCTTCCGTTTTTTGCCGGAGCATTGCAATATATACTTCCAGAACATTGGACTCTCCGCTGTAGTCATAGCCCCAGATTTTATCCATGATCAGATCACGAGAGAGCACTCTTTTTGGATTTTGCATAAATAAATTCAATAATTCGAATTCCTTGGCTGTCAGTTCAAGACGCTGTCCGTCACGCATTACCTCGCGAGAATCGTTGTCGAGAATGATGTCTTCATACACAAGCCGGTTGTCCGGCGTATCTGCGATGTCCGATTTGCGGCGCAATAATGCGCGTACGCGTGCCAGCAATTCTTCGAGTGCGAATGGTTTTACCAAATAATCGTCCGCGCCTGTATCCAGCCCGGTAACCCGGCTCTGAACCTCATCCTTGGCTGTTAACATCAGTACAGGCACCTTGCTGCCCGCTTCTCTTAATCTGCGGCATACCTCAAATCCATCGATTTGGGGCATCATGACATCCAGCACCACCACATCCGGTTCCTTATCCATCAGTTTACTGAGGCCTTCAGCCCCGTTGGAGGCTGTCTGCACCTCATAACCTTCAAATGCCAGCCCCCGGCGGAGCATGGACACGATTTTTTCATCATCATCGACAATCAATATAGTTGAGCGCATGGTCTTTCTCCTTTATCCTCACGTTTTATTCCCATTGTAACAGGCACTAGCACAATCTGCATCTTGAAACGGTTTTTGCTGTTCACCTCTTCCAGTCATCTTCAACATCCGTCTCATGTGGGACAAAAAAAGCGAAAGGGCCCTCAAACCCTTCCGCTCTTTTGAACCTTCTGATTACCACTCTTAATTATGGTTGTGTTTGCTGCTGTTGTTCAGATGTTTGTGAAGTATCATAATCGTTTTTGTTGCCAATTTTAATTTTGATATCCATCTTCTTGCCATCACGAACAACATTCAGTGTGACTTCGCTGCCGATCTCCTGCGTTTTGATGAAATCAATCAGGTCTTGGCTTGTGCTGTAGGCTGTTCCATTCGCACCAGTGATAATATCATAGGCACGCAGATCGGCTTGGTATGCCGGAGATTGATAGATGGTGCTGGCTACGACAGAACCTTCAGTGATATCTGTTCCCATTTGTTTCGCCACTTCTGGCGTCAGAGCCATCAGAGATGCACCAATGAACGGTACAGGCTCTTTTGGAACCTCTTTGTTTTCTTTCAAATATTTCACTGCATCCGAGATCACAGTCGAAGGGATGGCAAACCCGATACCTTGCGCATCAGCGCTAACGGCAACGTTCATACCAATGACTTCACCATTGAGGTTAAGCAGCGGACCACCCGAGTTACCCGGATTAATGGATGCATCGGTTTGCAGCAGGTGGCTGTATTCGCGAGTTTTGCCTGTTTCTTCGTCCGGAATGCTAATCGTACGTTCTTTGGCACTCAGTACACCTGCAGTAACGGTATGTTCGAATCCTTCGGGGTTACCGATGGCAACGAGCCATTCACCAACTTGTGTGCTGTTCGAGTCGCCAAGCGGAGCAACAGGGAAATCTTCGTCACCGCTGTTTTTCTCGATTTTCAATACAGCAAGGTCCAGATCGAAGCTGCTTCCAAGCAGTTTGGCTTCGTATGGTTTGCTGTTGTTCTCCAGTGTAACCTGAATGACATCTGCTCCCTGGATAACGTGCTGGTTCGTCAGGATATATCCTTCTTTGTCAAAGATAAATCCGGAACCGATACCCAGAGGAACAAGTTGATTGCTTCCTTGTTGCTGCTGTTCGCTTTGCCCTTGATTGCCCCCATTGCTTCCATTACCGAAGAAGTATTGGTACAACGGATCACTCATCGTCGATCCACCTTGACTTCCACTGCGTGTGGATTGTGTAGCCAGCGTTTCAATTTTGACAACCGCAGGACTTGTGCTCGTGACTACGGAAGACACATCCTCTTTGCCCGTTGGCAGGAGCGATGCTGTTACATTGTTGCTGCTGCCCGTATTCGTAGAAGTTGATTCCTTGGCTGTGCTTTGATTTTCTGCACTTGTCAACGCTTCCTGTGGTGTGAACATGTTCGTGCGGTCTGCCGTGTACATTAATACCGTAATGACCAGCATCCCCGCGATAAAAGAGAACAAAAGTGATCTGACCGAGGAACGCGGCTTGCGATTGTTATAATTCCAGTTTCCATTGCCGTTTTTGCCACCATTTCCGCTATCTCCGCCGTTACCAGAACCGTTACCGCTGTCTCCGTTGCTGCGGCTAGCCTGGTCCGTTGATCCATTGTTGTAATACATCGGAAGCGGCTTAACAGGCTCCGGTCTCGTAATCTGTACGTCGCCTTCTTCACGGTCGTTATGATTCACATGACTGCTTGCTGTATCTTCCTGATTCACGGACTGAAAAGGTCCATAAGAATAATAGTAGGAGGATTCGTCCGTTCCGGATGAATTGCGGTTCTCCGCTTGTTTTGTTTGATTTTCCTCGTCTTGACGGTTCGGTCTGTAATTACGTTCGTCCATGCTTTCTACCTCCCAATCTCTTCTTCGCAAGAGATATTCTTTAACTGTCCTTATTTTGTACTTTAAACCTTAACCGTACCTTAAAAACAATTAAAAAGGAGATAAAAGCACGCAATAATAGAACATTTTTCCCGTTAAATCAGCATTTTAACCCTTGTTCTTCACCCAACCCTGACGATGAGCATAAATAGCCAGTTGTGTTCGATCATCCATTTCACACTTCATGAGCAGGTTGCTTACATGTGTTTTGACGGTTTTGATACTTATATGTAGTTCTTCTCCGATATCTTTGTTGGTTTTGCCTTCTGCAATCAATAAAAGGACTTCCTTCTCCCGTTCGGTCAGACCAGATTCGCTCTCTCTTGCTGTGCGCTGCCTGATGCCACGGGTCAAAGCCTGGGACACGTCCCCTGTCATCACGGGCATTCCCCGATAGGCTCCCTGAAGAGCATAGATCAATTCTTCAGCGGATACGGTCTTCAGGACATAGCTGACGGCTCCCGCTTCAATGGCCTGCACGACCAGATCGTCTTCGAGGAAGCTGGTCAACATCACAATCTTGGACCCTGGAAATTCACCCATGATGGCTTGCGTAGCCTCAGCACCGTTCATGACAGGCATCATCAGATCCATCAAAATGAGATCCGGCATCTCTTCCTTATTCAGCTTGCGCAGCTGGTTAAGCGCGTCCTGTCCATTACCCGCTTCTCCCATCACATGAAATGTGGGCTCAAGCATAAGATACGTTTTCAAACCCATTCTCACCATATCATGGTCATCTACAATCATTACATTCACTTTTCCGTTCATTCCGTTTCCCCCTCTGGTTCATTCGGGAATTTCGGGATAAGCACCCGTACTGTCGTTCCCGCTCCCGGTTTCGATATAATCTGGACCTGCCCGCCAAGCTTCTCTGCCCGCTCACGCATGGTGGACAATCCATAGGACCCCGGCCGCTCAGTTTGCTGCATGAAGCCCTGACCGTCATCACTAATGCTCATGCTGATCTGATGTTCACTTTCCCGGATGGACAGACTCACAAGCCCAGCCTCCGCATGTTTAACCACATTGGCAACAGCCTCTTGAATAACAAGAAACAGCTGGTGCTCGATGGCGTCCGAGACTCCGCCATCCAGTTCCAGCTCCTTCACGCCTTTTAATCCATTCTGTCTGCAATAATCCGGAAACCAGCTGTCCAGCGCCTCAGCGAGATTCCTTCCTTCGAGTTCTACCGGACGAAGCTGCGCAATCAAACCACGCATCTGCCGCTGTGCAATATGCGACATCTGGATTAACTGGTCAAGCACCTTTTGCCCGTGTTCCGGATTCATCTCTAATAACCGTGGCAAGGATGAGGCAGACATGTGCATGGCGAACAGCTGCTGGCTAACCGTATCATGCAGATCCCTCGCCATCCGTCTGCGTTCTTCAAGCACGGCACGTTCGGAAGCTTGTTCTTTCTCAATTACTTCCTGCTCCCCCAGGCGCTGGAGCAGTCTCATTTTTTTCTCAATCGAATCCATCATGACATTGAACTCCTGGTATACTCTGCCGAACGAGGCATCATCTGCCTCAGGCATGCGAACCGCCAGGTTACCCTTGGATACTTTAAGCATATTCAGATCCAGAAGATCAATTTTGCGCTGAAGCCGCAGAGCAGCAATATATCCGGTAATTACGGTTGCCAGCACGACCACAGCAGCATACGTCCATGCGCGCTGGCGCCCCGTACCCATCAGCACCTCTCCGTACAGCAAGTAGAATCCGCCTAGAGTAATTAGCCCGGTCAGGGCAAAATACATCATCAGCTCCCACTTGTTGGCCTTGAGAATCGTTCGAATCATGTGTTAACCCACCTTATTTACTTTGACATCTCCGATAAATACACTTACAACGATCCGTACCTTTTTTCCTGCTTCGCGGTAATGAGAAGTTTCAGCCTGAGCGCTGCTTAGAAACCCACCCCGTTTTTGGTTCAACAGCGACATATCTCCAATAAACGAGTTAGTAGTGACGGTTACACCCAGATCCATATCTTCCGGCACAAATACTTTCACATCCCCAATAAAAGAGGAAATGTTGATCTTGGTCTCGCCATAAGGGATTTGCGCTTTCGTCAAGTCAATAACCGTGTCGCCGATAAACGCCGAGATATTCATTGGTTTAAGGGAGAACACTTCCTGTCCCATGTAGAGGTCACCGATAAATGCTGATTTGTTAATGGTATTTCTGTTGCCGTAATCTTCATATTCACTACCGTATCCGCCATCACCATAGTGGTTTCCATACCCGTTACCATCCGGTCCATGAGAATGAGAATGATGCTTTTTCTTATGCTGATGTCCGTGATGCGATTCACCTTCAGGGCCAGTCGAGTATGAGTCAAAGGGATTATCTTTCTTCTCCTGCTGTTTCGGCTTGCCAAAAGTCTTCTCGAATTGTTCATCAAAAGATGAAGGCATCTCTAAATCCTCCGAAGACAACGGCTTGTATGGTTCAGGCGGTGGGGGTGGCTGCATTTTGTCTTGATGTTTGCGATCACGGCGACGTGGTCCGATCAGGACAAACAATCCGCCCCCAATCAACATGATTGGAATGAGATACCGGATGAACTCACCCATGGAGTAGTTGATCCAGCCCAGGTTACGTGACAGAAAGTACCCACCTATAGCCAGCACAATGACAGGGCCAATGAATGCGTACCCGCCATTGCGCCGGATTTCGGTCACTCCTTTTACCCCCCACCAGATCAAAAACAACGGCCAATATGTTCTGAATATATATCCTATATCAATGTCATAACCCAATTGCCGAAACAAAATGATTGCGCCAATCGCAATCAGAGGTATACCAACCCACCAGCGGTCCCGCGTAGATCGTTTCATCGCTCATGTCTCCTTCGTCTGTATTCTGTATCCAGTGTACCTCAGAGGAGTGTTCGTTAACAGCGGCGGCAGATGGAATTCATCTCGGTCTCGAGACTGAGGCGTGAGGATATTTATGTAAATGGATCAAAAATAAAACACCCTGGAGCATTAGCTCCAGGGTGGTGAATATTTCTATTTATTTCTGGAATTTACCTGCGCGGCCGGTTTGGCCTGTTTGTCCAGTGTTTTCTACACCGAACTCTGCATTGTATTTTTCATCAGGTGTTTGGAAATTTTCTTGTACTTTATTTTGCTCGGATTGCTTCACTTTGCTTGCCGCAGTTTCTTGTCCAAACTCAGCATTGTACTTCTCGTTCGGCGTTTGGTACCCTTGTCCTTGTGTTCTTTTAGCCACAACGAATCACCTCTCTCTTCATATTTACGCTGCACTGCTGCTGCGCGGGGTTCGTCCCCAGTCAGTATTATGTGAAGAGAGCACTTTAGTTATTCATCCTTTAACATGCCAAATTAAACGGCTTTGTCCAACCACGAATCCGGCACGGATTTATATACATCGATCGCTTCGGACAACTCATCCAGCATCTTTTCCGTGCATTTTCCGTCACCCTGTTTGATCACCTGTACCTCGACGTCCTTTTTGCCCCATTCCTTATATACTTGCTTCGTTGTCGGAAAATAAAGATCAATTTTATTGCCCTTAATGGCTGAACCTGTATCCGCAACAATGCCGTAACCATATCCGGGAATGTAGAGAATGGAACCCAGAGGAAACAATTTGGGATCGGCTGCAATGGTTGACACCGTCTCCTTGTCTCTTCGCACCTTCACTCCTGAGTAAGTAATTCCATATTGAGGATGCTTTGGTCCTTTTCCTGTTGACTCCACACCTGCCGTATAACCAGTCGCTGTTACTTTCTGAGTTCCCAGCACCTGTTCCGAACGTGGTGCCATGACAGGCATTGAAGGATCCAGTACCACCTGCTTGCCTGGGACCTCGGGCTTCGGAATGACAATGGGCTGTGGTGACCACAATAAAGCCATATAGACCATTGTCGTGACCTGTGCCTGATCACTGTATTCATAATCGTGGATGGATCGCTCACGCTGATTTCCAATATGCCCCGCTGTTGTTGATAATACGCTCTGCCGTTTGTCCACATGCAGCACTGCGCTTTCCTCTTCGAATGTATACGCCCCTGCCTGATTCCAAGTTAAGATTAATCCGATGAATACGGCACAACTTGAGATCAGAACCCGTAAAAGTTTTGTTGTCATTGTGTACTGCTTTTTCATTTGAAAACCTCCCCCTTACTGCAAAGGTTTTCCAAAAAACAAAGTTGTTATACACATGGCCGATCACAGGTGTTTTCAGTAAAGGGACGACAGCGAAAAACCGCCTGCACATGGTGTAATACCCATGTTCCAGACGGCCTTCAATCAAAACGTATACTTATACTAAGCGTGTGCTAATTTCTTCTTTCAATTGAGCTACGATTTCGTCTACCGGTTTCATGCCGAGATCTCCTTCTCCGCGTTTACGCACGGATACCGATTCAGCACTGCGTTCATTCTCACCAACGACAAACATATAAGGCATTTTCTCAAGCTGTGCCTCACGGATTTTATATCCGAGCTTCTCGTTCCGCAGATCAGCTTCAGCCGAAATTCCAGCACGTTTCAGTTTTGCTTCCACTTCGCGTGCGTAATCGTCGAAGTTTCCGGATACCGGAATGACTTTTGCCTGAACTGGGGAAAGCCACAGCGGGAATGCGCCCGCAAAGTTCTCCAGCAAGAATGCAGTGAAACGTTCCATCGTACTGATTACGCCGCGGTGGATAACGACCGGACGATGTTTCTGTCCGTCATCTCCCACGTATTCCAGTTCGAAGCGTTCTGGCAGCAGGAAGTCCAGTTGTACTGTGGACAACGTTTCCTCCTTGCCCAGTGCTGTTTTGATCTGCACGTCGAGTTTTGGACCATAGAACGCTGCCTCACCTTCTGCTTCATAGAAAGGTAAGTTAAGTTCTTCCACAACTTCACGCAGCATACGCTGGGACATTTCCCACATCTCATCGTTCTGGAAATATTTCTCGGTATCCTGCGGATCACGGTAAGACAGACGGAAACGATATTCATGAATACCAAAATCCTTGTAAACCGTTTGGATCAATTCAATAACACGAGCGAATTCTTCCTTGATCTGATCCGGACGACAGAAAATGTGTGAGTCGTTCAAGGTCATCGCACGAACACGGTGCAGACCTGTCAGAGCACCAGACATCTCGTACCGGTGCATCATGCCAAGCTCGGCAATCCGAATCGGCAGGTCACGGTAGCTGTGCATACTGGACTTGTACACCATCATATGGTGCGGGCAGTTCATTGGACGGAGAACGAGTTCCTCGTTATCCATAACCATTTTCGGGAACATGTCTTCTTGATAGTGCTCCCAGTGTCCAGACGTTTTGTACAATTCCACATTACCGAGAACTGGTGTGTACACGTGCTGGTATCCAAGGCTTTCTTCCAAATCCACAATGTAACGTTCCAACGTACGACGGAGTTTGGCTCCGTTTGGCAGCCAGATTGGCAGACCTTGTCCAACCAGTTGGGAGAATGTGAACATTTCAAGTTCTTTACCCAGCTTACGGTGATCCCGTTTACGTGCTTCCTCGAGGAAGTGCAAATGCTCATCCAACTGAGCTTTTTTCACAAAAGCTGTACCGTAAATACGCTGCAGCATTTTGTTTTTGCTGTCTCCACGCCAGTAAGCACCCGCAACGTTCATCAGTTTGAACACTTTGATTTTGCTAGTCGATGGTACGTGAGGACCACGACACAAGTCGAAGAATTCACCTTGCTCATAAATAGTGATCACGCTGTCTTCTGGCAAGTCACGAATCAACTCAAGTTTGTAAGGATCGCCCACTTCTTCGAACGTTTTGATCGCGTCCTCGCGGCTAACTTCCTTACGCACAATTGGCAAGTTCTCGTTCACAATACGTTCCATTTCCTTCTCAATCTTTTGCAGATCTTCAGGATTGAGCGGGTGTTCGAGGTCCATATCATAGTAGAAACCATCTTCGATGACCGGGCCAATGCCGAGGCGTACCTCTTTGTTACCATATAAACGTTTCACTGCTTGAGCCATCAAGTGAGCTGTACTATGACGCATCACTTCAAGTCCTTCTGGTGAATCCAAAGTTACGATCTCCACCAAGGCTCCTTCGTGAAGTTTGGTGGACAAGTCAACTACGATTCCATCCAGCTTGCCTGCTACGGCGTTTTTGCGCAATCCGCTGCTAATGGATGCTGCTACGTCCTCAATACTGCTGCCATCGGCATACTCACGTACCGAACCATCCGGTAGTTTAATGTTAACTGCCATTTGTCTCATTCCTCCTGTTAATGTAACCTACGTCCATCATCATGTTAATGGACTGATGATCTATTGCTATTCCTGCACTTTGTTTGCAAAGGAACGCAAAAAACACCCGTCCCGGCAAAGGGACGAGTGTTGTATACTCGTGGTTCCACCCTAATTCAGCTGCTTCATTCTATAGTGAACGTACAGCCCTCATTGGCATGACGGTAACGGGCATGACCCGGCATATCCTTACTCACGGACCACTACCTTATTAAGGTAACATTCCTCCGTTTTCAAAACTGCAGCTACAAAGGGGTAAACCAAACGTGGCATCTGGAGGAAATTTCAGCCTGGTTTCCTCTCTCTGCACCGACCGTGCGTATGGTCCTTGTCTTTGTCAACGCTTTTGCTTGTTGGTTATTGGTTATATCTTATCCATAAAATACGTTCCATAATTCATGGATCAACAGTTATTATAATTGCCGAGATCACTTGCGTCAAGGCCTGACAGCAAACCGGAACGAAGCACTTCACATTCCGGACAGTGATGGCATATTTGCACCTTGTCCTCAAAGATCTGGCGAATCGTAGATATAATCGGCAGATCCGGTGTGCGAGTATGCAGCATTACTTTTTCAGGAGATATCGATATCAGTGTGCTTACAATCATGTCTTCAATATCCATTTCAAGCTCAAGACCCGGCATTTCCACTACGACTTGTTCATCTTTTTGCACAGGGAGCGGATTCAGCCCCGCATCCAGTACCTGAAATTCATGTGAACCTTTGTGTACCAGATGGACAAGCGGAACTTTAGCTTCCTGAAAGAACACGAAATATTTTAACAATCCCATAAATTCTTCGTATTGACGATCCATCCAAAACTCATCCAGAGCGTATTCCACCAGTTCGTGCAGCTCTTGCTTGTATTGCTTCATCCGAAAGTGGAGAATGCCCTCGAGATGAAAAAAATGAACCTCCTCCAAATCATGTCTGAGACCATTCGCGAGCGTTAAGCGGCGCTTTTCGCGAAGTCCGGGCTGATCCAGATCGCCATTGAAAAGCAAGGGCATACAGATCCGATTCACCTTTTCCACCTCATATTCGTCCATGACAGAACAGGCTTTGGAAATCATGTTTTCTACAATGGAGCGCTCCCGGGTATCCATAATAAAATCAGCCAGTCCTTTGGCAAGCAAATCACTGATTTGGGGCAGCCACTGTTGAAATTCAGCATGATTTTCATTCCCTCGGCATACCCAGGCTGCTTTGCCATCATTATGTTTGAAGGTGAGCCTGAAACCTCTTTTGCTTATATGTAAACCTTTGGTTTTTTCTTTGATGCAACGATAAAATTGATCTGCTTCCTCCTGCCCTGATACATCGGTCCATACGGCGAACAGCTCCACAAGAATCACTCCTTTCCTTCCTGTTCAAAGTATATGGCAAGGCGGATGGGGATATACGAAGCGGATTGATGGAAAGCGTGTCATGATTTCTCAGTATATTTGTAAAGGGGTTTGGAGTTACGACAAAAATGTGTTATTATTTTGATAACAGTATGTTTCACGGAAAAGGGGGGGAAGCCAAAATGAGACAACAACCAAGAATGCTCCGCAGTGCTTTAATCATCATTTTGTGTTTGTTCCAAGCGTTGTGCTTCCCTATTCCGATGCAGACAGAATCCGCTGTTGGTGTTTCCATTGATGCCACTTCCAACAAGGAAGTGTTATTGCAAATACCCGAGGCTCAGCAAAAACCTGCCATCCGCAAATATTCACAAGTGATGGTCAAGCTGATTGCAGTGACGAATAACAAGCCTGTATTTTTGGTGCTTGCCTTGTTGCTGATGCTGCGAATTCCTACTCCGCGTCTGCCCTTTAAACCGTTGATTTGTCTGTTTAAGCGCAGATTATTTCTGCTACCCATTAAATTCACCAGTATGTATTTGTCCCTCGCCCCTACTGCACCGAGATACGTAAACGCTCTTCGCTAGGCGTTGCACCGTATGTTTGGTCGCCATGCATAGAGACACCTCTGTCCAAATAGACGGTGTGCTTGTGCATAACTCATAACCCTTTCAGCAAACGTTAAATAACGACAGATTTTATTTATTAACGATATTGTATTTGTTATGTCCACTTTTGTTCAAATTTCAATGTAAACGGCTGTGTGTCAGGAGTACCTGGCTCTGTTTGCCCGCATCATTTAATGTTCCTTTCAAATACAGATCATTCTATTTTCGGGAAATAAGCCTGTCTCCTGTGGCCAGCCCTCAATTTAAGGAGGCACACTAACCATGGATGTACGCGAAACTGATTTGCCGGGAATCGGCAAAAAATTTCAGGTGGAAACGAGCAGCGGAGATAAAATTGTGATCATTATTCATGATGACGGACGTCGGGAAATGTACCATTTTGAATACGACGATCCCGATCAAAGCATCTCCATGATCACGCTTGATGATTATGAAGCCAGACAAATTGCCGCTATCGTTGGCGGATTGACTTATAAGCCAAAACAGCTGGAGAACATTGAAGTTACATTTGACGATCTGATTATCGAATGGTACAAAGTCGAATCCTCCTACGGAAGTATCGGCAAATCCATCGGTGAATTGGATGTACGTCAAAACTCTGGGGCAACGGTTATTGCCGTTGTAGAGAAAAACCACAAAAAACATATCAGCCCCGGTCCTGAGGTCGTGATTACTGCTGAATCAACAGTTGTTGCCGTTGGCGAACGCAACCAGCAGAAACTCTTCAAATCCCTCCTCCTGACCGGAAGGGGGTGAGTCGATGGATCATCTGATTTTTGAAGTGGGTCTGGCTCTCGTGCTTATTGCAGCGGCTGGACTCTTATCAGCCAAATTACGTTTTTCGGTCGTCCCGTTTTACATTCTGATCGGGATGGCCGTTGGGCCACATGCCATGAAAATATGGCATTTGGACTTCCGTTTTATTGAAAGTCAGCCTTTTATCGAATTTATGGGCCGGATCGGAATCCTGTTCCTGCTGTTTTATCTGGGACTTGAATTCTCGGTTGGTCGTCTGATCAAATCGGGTAAGTCCATTGCCGTCGGCGGTTCGATCTATATCGCGATTAACTTTACACTCGGATTGATTTTCGGATTTGCATCCGATTTCCCGCCTGCTGAAGCGCTTGTTATTGCAGGGATCACAACCATATCCTCCAGCGCCATCGTAGCCAAGGTGCTAGTTGATTTGAAACGTACGGCCAACCCGGAAACGGAAATGATTCTCGGCATTATCATGTTTGAAGACGTGTTTCTTGCCGTGTACATCTCCATCCTGTCCGGATTGGTACTCAGTGATTCATCCTCTATCGGAGGTGTCATCGTATCCGCGCTTGTTGCACTTGGATTCATGCTCATTGTTATCATTCTCGGTCGCAAAGCGACACCACTGCTCAATAAATTGCTTAAAATACGCTCCAACGAGCTGTTTTCCCTTGTGATTTTCGGTGCATTGTTCCTTGTAGCCGGGTTCTCTGAAACCATTCACGTGGCTGAAGCGATTGGTGCGTTGCTGGTTGGTCTGGTCCTTGCGGAGACAGAACATGCCAAACGGATTGAACATCTGATTCTGCCGTTCCGTGACTTTTTCGGAGCCATCTTCTTCTTCAGCTTCGGATTGTCCATTGATCCGCTGTCCCTTGGTGGCGAAGCCGTATGGCTGGCATTGATTGCTGTTGTCATTACTCTATTTGGTAACTTCCTGGCAGGCATGCTCGCCGGGCGCAGTGCAGGACTGTCTCCAAAAGCTTCTGCCAATATAGGATTAACCATTGTATCCCGTGGTGAATTCTCGATAATCATGGCCAACATGGGTAAAGCTGGTGGACTTTTACCGCTTCTCCAGCCGTTCGCCGCGCTATATGTACTGATTCTGGCCATTCTTGGACCACTGCTGACGAAAGAGTCCAAACATGTGTTTAAAATATTGGATAAAATATTCAAGTTCAAAGATCCTCGGAAAAAGAAAGAGGAACCGAAGGTTTTACAGAAAGAAGGATAACACCCGTGCCTGTGCAGAATAGGCATGTGATCGTAACCAGCGGCTCTTCGCCGATCTTTCTGTGATTAACCCAGGGAGAATGGCTCGCCAGCCGCACAAAGGAGGATGACATATGAAAGCACCTCTGATATCGGCTAATCCGGTGCCACAAACCGCCAAGACCAGAATATCATCCACTCGTCGCTTATTGAATCTTTTACTGGTGATTGTAGGCGGGATTCTGGCCTCCGTGGGACTTGAATTGTTCTTGCACCCTAATAAGATCATTATTGGAGGCATCACAGGCATATCATCTCTGTTCGCCCATTGGACCGAGATGAGGATTGGATTGTTCCTGTTTTTGTTCAATGTTCCCTTTATATTTTTATCCTACAGGCTTGTGCAAAAGAAATTTGTACTCGTTACTGTGCTGGGTCTGGTTGTCTTTTCGATCGGTGCCATCGTGCTTCATCCCATGCCGCCGCTGGTTGAACATCCACTGGCTGCCGCCATGTTCGGCGGATTATGTCTGGGTGTTGGAATCGGACTTGTGGTGCGGTATGGCGGGACACTGGATACGCTGGAAATCGGTGATCCGTCTTCCCGGCCACCTGAACGAATATTTAGCGGGAAACGGATGCTTATCGAAAAAATAATCATGCTGCTCAACTTGCTGATTCTGACAGCCGCTGGTGTTGTCTTCGGCTGGGATCAAGCCATGTACTCTGTCATTGCCTATCTCATTGCTTATGAAATGGTATATATTGCATTCCGTGGATTTTCGTCCACACGCAAACTGTACATTTTGACTACACAAAGCTCACAGGTTGAAAAAGCAGTCCGGAAACGTCTGCGCCGTGAACCCGGTTCTCCCTCACCATCTACTGATCTGGCTTCTTCCGTTCCTGCTGAAGGATGGGTTCAGAACATCCCAGGGGCATTGTACTATGAAGTTCATTTTCTGGAAATGGTCTGGTTGAAATCCATTGTGCGACATATTGATCCCCACGCGGGAATTGTCACTCATTCGGAGAAATAACCATGAATGAAGAAGGCCTGAAATAAACTAAACTCTCTCTATGCCCTGTGATATGTTACCACTCCAGGTTTAGAGAGAGTTTTTTGTTTTATCAACGTTTTTTCAATTTCTAGTGCTCCATGATTACAGTTCAACTATCGCTTTCACCACATGCGAATTTGGAAGCAACCACTTGTCCATGGAGGAAGGCAGCCGAGTGAAATGCTCCCGATGCGTAATGTACCCATCCATGCTGAGCTTCTTCTGCTGTAAGATTGACATCACCTGCTCAAAATCCGTTCGCGTAGCATTTCGGCTGCCCAGAATACTCATCTCACGTTTGTGAAATTCGGGATCATGAAACGTAATATCCGCTTTGACCAAACCTACATAAACCAATTGCCCCCCATGAGCTACATATCGAATCGCATCATTCATCGACTCTACATTACCCGTTGCATCAAATACGGCTGTAGCGTAATCTCCCTCCGTCACTTCGGCGACCTGCTCCACTGCCTGATCCGAGGCCTGAATTAGAACATCCGCCCCTGCCCAGATTCGGCTTAGTTCCAACCGGTCCCGGTTCCGATCAACGGCTATAACTCGCGCCCCTGCCTGTTTGGCAAAAGCCATTACTCCAAGGCCGATCGGTCCTGCGCCAATCACAACGACTTGTTCCCCAGGCTGCAGTCGTGCTCTTCTGACGGCATGTGCACCGATACTCAGTGGTTCAACCATCGCCGTTTCATCCAGTGTCAATCCTTCTGCCTTAATTAGATGTGAGACAGGTACACTAATTTTCTCGCGCATCCCCCCATCCACATGTACACCCATGACCTGCATGGATGCACAGCAATTGGTTTTACCGTTTCGACAGGCAATACATTGCCCACAGTGTAAATAAGGAATAATGCTTACCTGATCCCCAGCTTGAAAACCAGCTGTATTGGGGCCAATGTCGTCAATGATCCCTGCCAGTTCATGCCCCAGAATTCGTGGGTAGGTGAAAAAGGGCTGATTGCCCTTATACGCGTGCAAATCCGTCCCGCAGATTCCAATCCGTCTTATCGATACAATAGCCTCATTTTCATTACGAACGGGCTCGTCAATATCCTTTAATACCAATCGATTGATCTCTTCACACACAACGGCCTTCATCACTGTTCCTCCTTCGATGCATTCTGCAGCTGTTCGTTATACTCGGGACGACCACTTGACCAAGTCTCGTTGTGAATTGGTGCGAGAATGCGCAGTACTTCTGCCAGCATCTCTTCATCCAGCGGTTCATCTACCCATGCCGCATTATTGCGGATATTGAGTTCACTCGCACTGCTGACCAGTGTGGTTGGAATTTGTTCATTTGCCGTTGCATACTGTACAGCCAGCTTAGCGATATCCGTGCCTTGCTCTGCACAGAATTGTGCAGCTTTCAAACAGGCTCGCTTGATGCGCTCCTCTGCAGGATGCCAGGCAGGCGTGCCTCTCGTGCTTAATAAGCCCATGGATAGAGGTGAAGCATTGACAAGGCCAATTCCCTCTTTTTCCAATAGGGGCAGCAAGGACAGTAATGATGTATCATTCAATGCATAGTGGCAATACGAGATGATGGCATCTGCATCAATCTGCGGCAGCACTTTCTCGAACATGGGCAGTGGCAGTCCGCAGATCCCTGCATGACGAATCACGCCCTGCTCTTTCAAACGCAGCAAGGTTGGATAGGCTTCTTCAAGAATGACCTCTGCCGGTACAAACTCAATATCATGCAGGAAAAGAATATCAATATAATCGGTATGCAATCGGTTCAAACTCTCCTGCACACTTTCCTGAATGCGCTTACGTGAAAAATCAAACTCATTCTCCCCATAACGTCCGGCCTTGGTAGATAAAATAAAAGAACTGCGCGGCTGGCTGCGGATTGCTTCTCCAAGTACCGCCTCAGCCTTTGTCAGACCATAATAAGGGGATACGTCTATATAATTCATTCCTGCATCCAGTGCTGCATGTACCGTACGAATACCTTCTTCACGGTCAATGTCGCGAAATACAGAACCCAGAGAAGACGCCCCAAAGCTCAATACAGGTACTTCCAAACCGGTCTTTCCAAGTATTCTTTTCTTCATTGGCTTGCCCCTTCCCAGCATGTCTGTTACCCAGGTTTCTTTCATTTTATCAGTTCAATATCATTATAAAATATCGTCAAATGCGTAATATGTACTCTTTCATGACCTGGGACAGATCTTAAGAGGGAGTAACCACCAGCAGTAACCAACAAAAAGACCACTGATCCCCATAATATGAGTAACCAGTGATCTTTAATTTTAACACCTATGGATATAAACTTATTAGTTCTGCATGACAAAATCTTGCTGAACAGAGTTCTCTTCTTCATCAAACATGCGCAAAATATCATATCTCGTATTGCGCTGTGCCGGAATATAACCAGCCTCACGAATAAGTTGCAGGATTGAGCCAATGTTGACTTTGTATGTAGCACCTGCAGCAGATACCACATTCTCTTCAATCATCGTGCTGCCGAAATCATTGCAGCCAAATTCGAGTGATTTTTTACCAATTTCTGGACCCATGGTTACCCATGAAGATTGAATGTTTTTGATATTATCGAGTACAAGTCGGCTGATCGCAACCGTCTTCAGATACTCTTCCGGCGTTTGGCGCTCCAGTTTCAGATTCGTATTATCCGGTTGGAACGTCCACGGAATGAATGCGAGGAAACCTTCCGAGTCATACTTGTTGGCAATACACTCGTCCTGGGCCTCACGCACACGAAGCAAATGCAGCGCACGCTCTTCCATCGATTCACCCAATCCGATGACCATTGTTGCTGTTGTGTTCATTCCGATCCGGTGTGCGGTTTGCATCACGTCCATCCAGTCGCGCCATGAACCCTTCAAACGGCTGATTTTGCGGCGTGTACGGTCATCCAAAATTTCAGCGCCTCCACCTGGCAAGGAGTCCAGTCCAGCTTCGTGAATGGCACGAACCACTTCTTCCAATGTAAGGCCATCAGATACTTCTACCATTTTCATAATTTCAGCTGGCGAGAAGGAGTGCATTGTAATGTCAGGAAAACGTTCCTTGATAGCTTTCAGCAGGTCCGTGTAATAGCTGAAAGGAAGGTTAGGGTTTGTTCCGCCCTGCATCAGAATCTCGGTCCCGTTCACATCTTGTGTTTCCTGAATTTTCTGGAAGATCACTTCATCTGGTAATACATACCCTTCGTCTGATCCAGGTCTGCGATAGAAAGCACAAAAACGGCAGTACACATCACACACGTTGGTGTAGTTGACGTTACGCCCGATGACAAATGTTCTGTATGGTTCAGGATGCATGCGTTTCATAATAACATTGGCAGCTGCCCCGATTTTGTCGACTTCGTTCGATTCAAACAGCTGAATCGTGTCTTCCAGGTCTAAACGTTCGCCCCGAAGGGCTTTATCTAAGATACGGTCTACCGTACTCATCGTAAAAAAGCCTCCCTCATGAAGAGAAATATGTTCACGATCCGTCCCGACTTGTATATTTGCCAGCCTGATGCATAATTCGATTCCAAACGCTTGCGTACAAGATCTAGACGAATTGGACCGTTTCGATCCATATCTTTGTAATTAAAAGACTGTTTCTTTGGATTTATGCAAAAGACGCAGGGCTTGCAAGTTCTGGTGGCAACATCGCATTTCTGTACTCTGTCTATCGTAACACAGGTTACATGTGAAAAAAAGCACCTTATGAACAGGTGCTTTAAAAATAAGTAAACATATTTACATATTCATTCTATTATAATTCCAGCTCTTTTAGACTTAACTGTGTTTGTAACTCATTCAGAACGTATCTATTATGATTCCTGGAGAGCTTGATCCAGATCAGCAATCAGATCGTCAATATCTTCCAAGCCAACAGAGAAACGCAGCAATCCGTCGGTAATTCCGCGATCTCGTCGAACCTCAGCAGGCATGGCTGCATGCGACATCATAGCAGGATAGGACAGAATACTCTCTACCGCACCGAGACTGACCGCAACGATTGGAAGCTTGACTCGATTCAGCACTGCTTTGGCACGATCACCTGAGCCAACATCAAATGAGACAACCGCCCCATATCCCGTGGACTGGCGCTCGTGAGCCTCACGGCCCGGATGATCCAGCAGTCCCGGATAGTATACGGCCGTAATATCACTTCGTCCGCTGAGCCAAGCCGCCAGCTTGGCTGTGCTCTGTTCACTGTGTGCCATACGGGCTCCAAGTGTCTTCATGCCGCGCATCAAAAGCCAGGATTCTTGAGCTCCGAGCACGGTACCAAGCCCATTTTGAAGCTGCTTGAGTTGTCTTCCCAGCGATTCGGTACGGGCAACCGCAAGTCCTGCAAGCACGTCACTGTGTCCGCCCAGAAACTTGGTTGCGCTATGTACGACAATATCCACGCCAAGCTCAATCGGGCGCTGATAATATGGCGTCATGAATGTGTTATCAAGAATTGTAATCAGTTCATGTTCCTGTGCCCAGGATGTGACAGCAGCGATGTCTGTAATCCGGAGCGTTGGGTTTGAAGGTGTCTCCATATATACAGCTTTCGTATTCGGTTTAATGGCCGCTTTCACTTCTTCGATATTGGTCATATCCACAAACGTCGTCTCAATTTGCATCCGGCTAAGGATCGACGTGAGCAGGCGATATGTTCCCCCATACACATCTTCCGTCACAATCATGTGGTCTCCTGCCGAGAACATAAGGAATACACTGGAGATCGCAGCCATACCTGAAGAGTAAGCGAATCCCCGGGCCCCGCCCTCAAGCAGGGTGATGTAATCTTCCAATGCCTGTCGTGTAGGATTACCTGAACGGCTGTAATCATGCTGCGGTGGATTAAAGATGTCAAAATGATGGAAAGTGGACGCCTGATAGATCGGCACACTGGAAGCACCAGTCGTTTTATCTACTTCGTCACCGAAATGCAGCAGCTTGGTATCAAATTTCAATTCAGGTGAATGATCATTGGAATTGGGCTTGTTGTTCTGCTCACTCATGATGTACGCCTCCTTCAACCTCGCGCTGTGCAGCTTCCAGGGCGTTGCCCAAATCTGCAATCAGGTCGTCTGCATGCTCAATACCAACGGAGAACCGCAGCAAACGATCATCGACACCCACAGCATCACGTATCTCAAGTGGTATATCCGCATGCGTCTGCACAGCAGGATACGTCATCAACGATTCAACCCCGCCAAGACTCTCGGCAAAAGCTATCAGCTTGATATGTCGCAGCAATGGTTCAACATAACGGGCATCCTTGACTTTAAATGAGAATATGCCTGTATTACCTCTGGACTGTTTTTTCTGTACTTCATATCCTGGATGATCCGACAAACCCGGATGATACACTTCACCCACAGCTGGATGTTCCAGCAGATATTTGGCAATGGTGAGTGAATTATACTCATGACGCTCCATCCGAAGCGCCAAAGTCTTCATGCCTTTCATTAACTGATAGGAATCGCTTGGAGATAACACTGCACCAATGGAGTTATGCAGGAATGCCATTTCGGCCGACAACTCTTCACCCTTGGTAATGATCAATCCAGCCAGCACATCGTTGTGTCCACCCAGATATTTGGTTGCGCTATGGATAATAATATCTGCTCCGAGCTCAATAGGACGTTGGAAAAATGGAGTCAGCAGCGTATTGTCCACGATGGTCAGCAGGTTATGGCTTTTCGCCCAAGCGCTGACCGCCTCGATATCCGTAATCATCATAAGTGGGTTGGTTGGCGTCTCGATAAATACGGCCTTGGTATTCGGCTGACGAATACTTTCCATTGCCGCTATATCATTGGTGTCCACATAACTTGCGGTCACGCCGAAACGGGACAGGATGCGCTCAAGCAAACGATACGTTCCTCCATACAGATCCAGCGATACAATCAGATGATCTCCCTGTCCAAACATCGCAAAGATGGTTTGCAGGGCTGCCATGCCCGAACTACAGGCAAAACCAGCATCGCCAGATTCCAGTGCAGCTGCTGCTTCTTCTAACACCTTACGGGTTGGATTAGTTGTACGAATATAATCAAAACCTGTGCTCTGTCCAAGCTTCGGATGACGAAACGCTGTCGATTGATAGATTGGAAAATTCACGGCACCTGTCACCGGTTCATTAACGGACCCGATTTGAGCCAAGCGGCTCTCGATTTTCAACTTATTGTCTTCCATTGCAGCATCCTCCTGTAATCTCGATTAGATTTGCGGGCCAATGTCGTAAGGCGTTTCCTGGTACACATAGTAATTGAGCCAATTAGAGAATAATAAGTTTGCATGTGCCCGCCAGGTTGCCGGAGGAACACGGGATGGATCGTCGTTTGGAAAATAGTGCTTTGGCAAGGCGATATCCAATCCTTTGGATGCATCACGGTCATATTCCCATTTCAGAGACAATGGATCATACTCTGCATGCCCTGTCACAAAAATTTGCTTGCCGTCTTTGGTTGCAACCAGGAAGATGCCTGCTTCCTCTGATTCAGCCAAAATTTCGAGCTTTTCGTTTTTCTCAATATCCTCACGCCGCACTTCAGTGTGACGGGAATGAGGAACGTTAAACACTTCATCAAACCCACGCAGCAGCGGCACATGAGATTTGTTGATCGTATGTGGAAATACGCCAAAGCACTTCTCATCCAGCGCGACCTTAGGTACATCAAAATGATGGTACAGTCCAGCCTGGGAAGCCCAACATATATGCATGGTCGAAGTCACATTGGTTTTGGTCCACTCGAAGATTTCCTGAATTTCCTTCCAATAATTGACGTCTTCGAAATCCATCTGCTCCACCGGTGCACCTGTAATGATCATCCCGTCAAAACGGCGATGTTCAATCTCGTCAAAGGTTTTGTAGAAAAGATTCAGATACTCCTGTGACGTGTTCTTCGACGTATGCGATTTGGGATGTACCAGGACGATATCCACTTGAATCGGGGTGTTCCCCACGAGACGCAGCAGCTGGGTTTCTGTCGTTTCTTTGGTAGGCATCAGGTTTAATATAGCAATGCGTAGTGGACGAATATCCTGCTGATAAGCATGTGTCTCGTCCATGACAAAAATGTTCTCTCCTGCAAGGACTTCCTTGGCAGGCAATGTGTCTGGTATTTTGATTGGCATGATGTACAACTCCTCCTTGTGCATAGATAGATGCAGCCCGCTGGCTTGATGTGTTCGCGTCAATTCAGCGTTAGGCAGCCATGAGCTTGTCTACAGGGATGGTTGGAATTGAAACCCTCACATGTGACAAACTCAAGTTTCGTAGCGAAAATCAGTGCTGAGAAGTCGGTGCATATAACAAAGACCTTTCTCGGATTCCGAGAAAGGTCATATGTAAATAGATATGCGCCTCTCTCATCTCTCAGTTACAACAGTGTCTCCTTGGACACTTAGTCGCTGCAAGAATTAGCACCGTGCGGTATACCGCCGGTTGCCGGGTTTCATCGGGCCAGTCCCTCCACCTACTCTTGATAAGATTTCGCCATATTCAATTGTGTGCTTAGTGTGGTTCACCGTCTACTTTAAAACATTAATCCTCTCACGTCAAGCATGTAGTTTTGTGTCTGTTCATGTAGGCCGGAACCGTTTGTCTCTCGCTGTCATACACTGCTTCAGGGCGCGAAATAGACACATTTTTGCGCTTGAAAGCACCATGTACCAGCGGTATACTAAACAAGTGTTGCATACCCTTATGTGAGAGGTGACATATTCAATGGATGGCGACCCGAGGCCTGACTGTCAGCCGTATTCCGACAAACTGCATAGAGAATTGACATCAGCATGCCGGCAGCGGGACGTTACTTCCGTTTGTTTATAGAGCGAACGCAGTCCTGACCTCCAGGCTCCGCTGCCGACCGGCTGATCTGTTCTTTTTGCGCCCATATTGATGAAAATCCGCCTGTTTGGCGGGTGCAGAAGGAGTGGATGAACGATGAAAATCCGGTTGGTAAACAACGGTGTATTTATCCCGGTGGACGATATCCAGCAGGCGCTGACGCCACCAGCAGAGGGATTTTACTGGATCGATGCAGACGTGGATGATCTGGCGGTGCTTCAACCGCTGTTTATGATGCATGATCTGGCTGTAGAGGACTGTTTGAGTGATGAAGAACAGCGCCCGAAGATTGAAATTTATGAGAGCCATTATTTTATTGTAATCAACAGTATTCGTTTTGATGATGAAGAGATCTTTTTACGTGCCGTCAACCTGTTTCTTGGCAGACATTTTATCATCAGTGTGACGAAGCAGAAAGTCAGCGAACTTCGTACATTGAAGCCAATTCTGTGGGAACAGGAAGTCAGTACACCCGATCGTCTCCTGTATCTGCTGGTCGACTTGATTGTGGATAACTACTTTACGGTCGGAGACCGGATTGAAGCACGCATCGAGAAGCTCGAAGAAGATATTCTGATGCACACCAAGAAATCCCATCTGAATGAAATTATCGGGCTGCGCAGTGAGATTCTGTGGCTCAAAAAGGTGCTGGGGCCTCAAAAAGAGGTTATTAATACGCTCAATAAAAAAGACTTGCGGCTGATCGATGATCAACTGCAAAAGTACTTCAGTGACATCTATGAGAATGCCGTGAAAATATCGGAGACATTTGAGACCTATCGGGACCTGATGGGGAACTTGCGAGAAGCTTACCAATCCAGTATCGCCAACCGGGCGAATGAAATCATGCGTGTGTTTACCGCCATTACAACGGTGTTCATGCCCCTGACGGTCATCACCGGGATCTACGGGATGAACTTCACGAACATGCCTGAGCTGGACTGGAAGTATGGATATTTTGTCGTCATTGGCCTGATGGTAACCCTGGGCTTAAGCATGTTCTTTATTTTCCGTAAAAAAGATTGGATTTGAACTGAACGTACCAAATAGAAAGACGAAGCGCTCCTTTTCAGGGAGAGACTGCTTCGTCTTTTTTGGCTTTTGCGTAACTTTTGTCACTCTATCTTTGGTTCTTATCCAGCATTCCGCTCCGCCTCTGCATGTCTCCGGAACCGAATGCGTATCATGCGCAATCTCTCATATACCTGCTCCAGATTACCTCCACCTGGCTTATCTCCACCATAAACTTTATGTAATACGGGTTTCAGGAAGCTATCTCCTAGTTCTTCGTATGCATTCCAAACGGCCTCCTGCTCCTGCTCGGGCATGACCGCGAGTTCCGCGTCCAAAAGACTATCCGTTTCATAGCCTTCCAGATCAAGTGTCTCCAGCAGTTCGATTAGCTCCCTGCGGGACAATCCGGAGCGATTCACAATCTCTTCAAGCGTGTATCCTTCCTTCATGCCCTCAAGCACCTGCTTGCGGGTGGTGAACTTGTCCAGCTCCTGCTTGTATTTCTGCTCTTTCTGTTTGTATAACCAGCTCTCATATTCATCTTCGGACAAAACAGACTGTACCCAATCGAGAGGAAATGCGGTCGAACGTTCTACCCCGCTCGTAAGCTCCATCCACTCCTGCCCATATTCATTTGCCTTGCTCTCCCCAACACCCGGTAACTGCATCAGCTCATCCATCGTTTGTGGAACAAATGCGCTGATCATGCGCAGCAAACGATTCGTTGCAATAAAATAGGGCGCCTTCCGGTCAGCTGCGGCTCTCCTTCTACGCCATGTGCACAGATCTGCATACAGCTCTTCATTCCCATAACGTTCACTATAACAATGGAGACGCTGTCCCCCATAACTGCGTGACTTTAAATCCTCACTTTCGTGAAAGAGTCCCTGAATCAGTGGACGATATCCTTCGCTCATCTGGATCGCCAACTGGTGGCGGTAAATATGAAGCAGTTCATCCCATGAGCTCCCCTCATACCAGCTGCTGTCTTCTCGATCCCCTTCCTCATAACGACTCCACCCAAGGTGCCAGGCACCTTCTTCCTCGCCAATCCATAACTGAGCGTGTTCTTCATGCTGACCGGACAATTTGGACAATCTGTTCATAAAAATAACTTCCATTGGTTTCCCCTCCTCAATATTGCAGCTATTCACAGTTAAATGAGCCGCCTTCGGGCAACAAAAAAAACACCTCTCCTGCAAATTCATGCAAGAGAGGTGCTTCCTCATTAACCGTATTATGCTGTTGCTCATATCTTACCACAATGGAAAAATTCGTCAACCATTTGATGATAAAAGTATTTACTTGATCAATGCCAATTTTGCCAAAGCCAGCGAGCCGCACAGTCCGGCGTTATCGCCCAGACCTGGCGGAACAACATACTCGTCGATACCGGAGTGAAGAGCAGGGTGCTGAACATATCCAGCCAACAGCTCCTGCAATTTGCTGCGTACCATAGGGAAAAGATGCTCCTGCTTCATCACACCGCCACCCATTACAATTTTTTGCGGAGAGAGAATTAGTACATAATTCATGAGTGCGTGTGCCAGATAGTGAGCTTCAATCTCCCAGGCTTTGTGATCTGCGGGCAGTTCGTATGCTGGCTGCTCCCAACGTTTGTTGATCGCCGGGCCAGCTGCAAGGCCTTCCAGACAATCCCCATGGTACGGACAGAAGCCTTCATATGTATCCTCAGGATGTCTGCGCACAATAATATGACCCATCTCAGGGTGAGACAAACCATGCACCATTTTGCCGCCTACAACGGCACCAGCACCGATCCCTGTTCCAACAGTAATATAAAGGCAGCTCTCAAGCCCCTGTGCTGCTCCCCAGGTCGCTTCGCCGAGCGCCGCCCCGTTCACATCCGTATCAAATGTCATCGGCACATCAAAATGTTCCTTGAGTTTGCCAATGAGATCATACTGACCCCAATGAGGCTTCGGTGTAGTTGTAATGTAACCATAGGTAGGACTTCCTTCAATCGGGTCAATCGGGCCAAAAGAGCCTACACCCAAGGCTTCGATCCCCTTGCCTTCAAAAAATGCGATAACTTGCGCCATCGTTTCTTCCGGTGTCGTTGTAGGAAAGCTTACCCGTTCAAGCACCTCTCCGTTTTCTGTACCGATACCACATACAAATTTGGTTCCTCCAGCTTCAATTGCGCCTAAAATCGTCAAGTTAGTCACACTCCCAAGTTAGTTTAAAATGGAATTCATTTTTTTGTTTCTGGACGATGATATGGTGAAGAACTATTGCCCGCTCTCCAGCTTGTCCAAACGTTTCAATAACGTCTGCCTCCAGCTATCTGACAGCTCTGGAATGGCCAGTAGTGCACCCATTCCCGCAGCATCCTTCCTCCCCTGATGCATGATTCGGTTGGCTTCAAGAACAGTCATGGATGCAGGATTGGTGCGGATTCGCCGCAATGCAGAGGCAGGTGCCACTTCCCCCTCCTGCAGCACACGAAAATAAAATCCGGTATAGCCGCTCTCCTGAAAATATACAGGCAGCTCTTTGAAATCATACCGGGCAGCGAGCTTGAAGCAGGGTTGTCTTGGCTGGCTAATCTGTACCGCGGCTCCGCCAAGTTCAAATACATCACCAATCCGTACTTGATCCTCAGGACACCCTTTAACCGTCAAATTTTCACCAAAGGCTCCCCAGTCCAGCTTGCGATTCATCAGTTGTTCGAGCACAGAATATCGACTGTAATCGTATACACAAACAGCCTTATCCGGTCCCCCGTGATTCACCAGATCCGCCTGGGCATCTCCCGTCATTCCAGTGAATGACAGGAAAACCGGGCCGGATACGGGATGTTTCACAATGCCGCTGAGCACTTCACGCTTCTGGCCAGGCAGGGGCTGAGGCTGTCCCACATTGATGGCAAGAACAGCTGTATCCTGCTCCGCTGGCTGTTGATCAGGTGTGAGTGTCATCTGCTTCATACCTCCCATTCATAAACTGTTCTTTAACGGACTGAGCCACCAAAAACAAGTGTATTACTTAACAGACGCCCTGGTGATGTCAGCATCTTACCACCCGCATACATCCCTGAGGATGCACCACCATCCAGATTCATCGCCTGCTTGGCACCCAGCTTCTGCATGACTGCCGCCCACTCTTTGATTGTCGCTCCCGAAACGGTTGCCAGCATGATCGAACCGTCTGCCATGATGGCAATCCCGCTTCTGGCCCCCGAGGCATTCAGAATTTTGGTATCCTTGAAGCCTTCGCTTATTGGATTCACGGCGATTTTACCGTCTTTCACCAGACGGGGGCCAGCACCAACGGCAGTAACCACATCCTGCCAAGGGATTTCTTTGCCTGCTGCATTGGTATACTTATAATTCATTTCCACTGTTGAACCTACGGTGAAGCGGTCGGCAGAGGATTTCTGATTGCCCGTGAAGACCAATACAGACCCGTTCTTCGGAATCGCCACATTGTTATTTGCCACTTTTTTGGTGACAATCCCTTTTTCCATCACAACCGCAATACCGCCTTTAAATCCGACCTTTGGGCCGCGTTCTGGGGTGTACAGCATGGAAATGCTCGCACTCGCGGAAGGCGTACGGTTGATGAATGTTGCATACCAGCTGCGTGATTTACCTGTTGAATCGGTAACTTTGCCTGTAAGACTTACCTGAAGTGAATCCATAATGGCTGTACCATCTTCCTTAAAACCAATCGTTGTTCCGTATCGCCCAATATGTATAACTTTTCCATTTGCTATTAACATGCCGTAAGGATCTGGTGCTCCATTGTAAGCTTCAAAAAAAGCGCCGTTAATGGCAGCTTGGGCGCCATAAGCTTTCACAATTGAAGGCAATGTGGCCGTTTGACCCACCTGTTTTTTGGCTAATCCTACAGTCACCGGTGTTCCTTTGGGAATGCTTACCGTTTGTACGGTGAAATTTCGTCCTGCTGCTTTTACTTTCTGTACTTTGGTGCTGATTGCCGCTTTTGCATCAGCTGTTTGCGGAGCGCTTACTGCGCCTGATAGTAATACCGGCAAAGCCAGGACGAGGGCCATAGCCCCTGTCCACCACTTTCTACCGGCCCGTTTTGTCTGCATGTTGCTCACCCTATTGCCACTCCCATCCAAGAGCCCAGGCTCTTCATCTCAAGTTGTTCAAACTTGTCCATCACCATATCCGGATCAAGACGCAATTCACATACATCCAGTGCACAGGCAACCGGAACAGCGCAGTGAATCTCTGCCAGTTTGCGGGACAGGTGCAGCATGTCGAGATCGTTCTCGATCTTGCTGCGCACCGAAGGTGTCAGCTTATCCAGATTATCCAGGATTCCCTCAATAGAGCCGTATTCCTGCACAAGCTTCAGAGCCGTTTTCTCACCAATACCACGTACACCCGGATAATTGTCACTTGCATCTCCCATCAGACCCTTCATATCAATCACTTGACGAGGTGTCAGCTGCTTCTCTGCCATGAGAGATTCAGGGGTGTATACCATGTAGTTGCCATGACCCTTTTTCATAATAATAATGCTTGTGCGGTCATTGATCAGCTGCAGCATATCGTGGTCACCGGTCAGCACCATCACGTTCATCTCGGTCTGCTCGGTGTAATACTTGGCCAGTGTACCGATGCAATCATCGGCTTCATATCCCTCTGCTCCAATATTTGGAATACCCAGGCTGTCCATAACCTCACGGATCAGTGCAAACTGGGGAATCAAATCATTCGGTGCTTCTGGGCGATTGCCTTTGTATGCCGCATATTCTTCACCGCGAAACGTCTTGCCTCCCATATCCCAGCAGCATACCACATGACTTGGTCCGAAAGTCTGAACCGCATCCCAGAAATAACGGATAAATCCGTATACCGCGTTGGTTGGCAATCCTGCCTTTGTACGTCTGATATATCCGCTTGCAGATGTCGCGTAGAATGCCCGGAACAACACTGCCATACCGTCTACCAGCAACAAAGTAGGTTCATTACGTTGATTCACTTGATTTTGTTCTCTCCTATCCTGGTTCTATATAACTCAAACTAACGAATTACACTAGACCACTCCAATTGCAGTACCATCTTCCGATCACTGTTATCCCCTGATTTTTTTGAATCCCTTCTCCAAAGGGAAAAATCAGGGGATAAAGGCGAACGCTCCGCTTCTCCAGATTGGTTCTGCACTTTCCGTTCCCATGTAAATGTTAAATTCAACTTATATAGCAAATAAAATATCGAAACTAATTCTATCATTATAGCATAGTTCCGCCAAGCATCGTTCAGCCAAAAAAGCCCTGAATTTTGAACAATTCAGGGCTGGTATTGCCACTTCATATAGAATCGGACAAACACACTAATCGGTCCTTATTTATGCGTTGGTCCATTCCTGTTCATACGTATCTTCCTTGAATCCCACAGTCACCTTTTCCCCATCCGTAACAATTGGACGTTTAATCAGACGACCATTGGAAGAGAGCAGACGAATCTGTTCTTCTGAAGACATGCCAGGCAGCTTGTCCTTCAATTGCTGCTCCTTATACACCTCACCACTTGTATTAAAAAACTTCTTCACTTCAAGTCCGCTCTTCTGAATGAGATCGGTTAATTCGGCTTCGGATGGCGGTGTGTCGAAAATGGGGATTAACTCCAGCTCATGTCCTTGAGCTTCAAGCCATTTTACAGCTTTGCGGCAAGTGCCGCATTTGGCATACTGGTATACTTTCAGATTACTCATTACAAATGTTCCTCCTAGAGCTGCTCCGGTTTTGATTTCTCGCTTCCCTTGGTTTGCTTCGCAAATTCAAAAGTCACTCCAAATCGATACCATCGCAATACGTCTAAAAATGATTAAAACTATAGATTCGAAAACTACTTCAACTCTTCTCGGGGAGCTGCCTCATCATTCAAACGCTTCTCCAGTGCAGCCATATCTGCAGGAAGCGGTGCATGGAACGTCATGCGTTCCTGTGTAAGGGGATGTACAAACGACAGCTCGCAGGCATGCAATGCCTGGCGATTGATCCACAAGTCCCGTTCTTCTCGCAATGCAGCCGTCTGCTCATCAATCTCATCTGCAGGTAGTGTCTTGTACATTCGATCGCCGATCAGCGGACATCCGACAGACGTCATATGTACACGAATCTGATGGGTTCTGCCGCTCTCCAGCTTCAGGTTTACCGCACTTGCAGTCCCACCAGCCCACCTTGTTATCGTGGTGTATAGTGTTCTCGCTGCGTAACCGTCAGGCGTGACAATACGTCGATGGGGCTCCTCGGGATCACGGTCGATGGCACCATCAATGGAACCCTGCTCAGGAACTGGGGATCCATGGACAAAAGCGATATACTTTTTATCCACCGTTCCTGCGATCATTTGTTCAGACACATGCTGGTGCACGTACGGATTTTTGGCAATGGCCAGTACCCCGGATGTCTCCTGATCCAATCGATGAATAGGCCTAAAGCGGAAACGTTCTCCTTTGGACTTCCAGTAATGAACAACCCCATTGGCTAATGTCCCTGTATAATGTCCATGTGTCGGATGCACAATTACGCCGGCATCCTTGTTAACGATGAGCAGATGCTCATCTTCGTACAAAATGGTAAAAGGAATGGACTCTGGCAGAATGTCATCGGATTCCTCCTGTTCCATTCGAATCTCCAGTACATCGCCTGCGGATACTTTGACGCTGATATACACGCGTTCTCCATTTAACATGACTCCCTGCTCCGTGAGCTTAAGCCTTGATAAGAGCTTGCGTGACACCTGCAGCCGACGCTGAAGCACGGTTTTCAGCAGCCAGCCATCTTCCTGTTCAGGAATCGTGTAGACGATTGGCGAATAATATCCGCTCATTCTTTGCGGCGGAACACTTTTTTGCTCCGTACATATTCAATATCCGACACCTGCTGTCTGGCATTGGCGGTCCGTGCTACAACGAAAAAATAATCCGACAGGCGGTTCAAATAACGACGTACCGAAGGATTAATATCTGTATGCTGCCCCAATGTTACGGCACGGCGTTCTGCACGGCGGCATACCGTACGGCATACATGAAGTGCTGAAGACAGCGGACTGCCGCCAGGGATAATAAACCGTTCCACTTTGGGGTTCTCTGCATCGTACTGGTCTATCCATTGTTCAAGCCGGGTAACCATGTCATCCCGTACCTTGTACTTGGTTTCGCTAATTTTCACAAATGCCAGATCCGACCCGCAATCAAACAATTCCTGCTGTACCTCCAGCAAATGTTCGCGCAAATCCTCGAATTTCCCCTCTGCATCATCAATCAGACTGATCGCCTGGCCGACAAAACAATTCAACTCATCTATAGTGCCATAAGCTTCCACCCGGTCATCATCTTTGATAACCCGTCCACCGATGACCGAAGTTTGTCCTTCATCACCTGTTCGTGTATAGATGCCCATTTGCCATCCCTCCAAACGTTTAATTTTAATTCACATGGCAGAATATTAGGTTAATTCGGTTCATTTTTGTATTCATGCCTTCTAACTTCAACTTAACCAGTATACTTGACCTCAGATGGTTACGGAAATGCATTTTTTTCAGAAACCGGTTGTACCCTTTGCACGTATATATGAATTGGCGTACTCTGCCCGAGTATACGTCAAATTCAGGTAAATCAAAAGTAGAGGAGACGATTATGCAAAACTGGATAACCGATTTCATGGAACAATACGGCTACATAGGCATAGCACTCATTATTGCACTAGAAAACGTATTTCCTCCCATTCCATCGGAAATTATTTTGCCTTTCGGCGGATTCATGACAACGTACACCAGCCTTACCCTTCCCGGTGTAATCATTGCAGCTACCATTGGTTCTGTGCTGGGTGCTATGATTCTCTATGGTATCGGACTTCTGATTGACGTGAATCGTCTGGAGAAAATTGTAGATCGCTGGGGACATATTTTGCGAATCAAAAAAGAGGATATTCACCGTGTCGATGCATGGTTTGACAAATATGGAATGTGGACTGTATTATTTTGCCGCATGGTACCTCTTGTTCGCAGTCTCATCTCGATTCCTGCAGGCATGTCCAACATGAAATTCGGTTTGTTCGTGCTCTTCACAACCATCGGAACACTCGCTTGGAATATTATTCTGGTCTCGGTCGGGGCTGCACTTGGCGCTTCTTGGGAGAATATTTTGCACTTTATGGACGTCTATTCTCTGGTGGTCTATGCGCTGCTCGCCATCATCCTGATTGGCTGCATCATCTGGTGGATCAGACGTATGAAAAAAAGTAAATAGAGATCGTTCATCACAACAATTGATTGTAATTTTACACTACGTAGATAAAATAAGCCTCCGACCACAATTGTGGTACGGAGGCTTTTGTATGCTTGTACATCTCTTTCATCCAATTCCCTTTTACTCATCGTAACGCATTTCTTGATCTTTCAGATCAATCGCCAGTCCAGATACTACCATATACATGCGTTCCGAGTGGGCCTGGAGCGCACGGTTCACCGAAGCCATCCTCGCTGCAAAGATACGTTCCTTTTCCGATGGATACAGAGCACCATGCATTTCATTAGTAATGACCAGCAGCTTGCCTTGATAAGATAGCAAGGCATCAAGCAGCTGTTGTGTATGTACGCGTTGTTGATCCAGATCATCCGTTGCTCTAAACCCGGCAGCCATCCATGAGGTCAGGCTGTCTACGATGACTATTCGCTGATCAGCCAGAAACAGATTCGATTCCCGATTGATCTGGTGAATGACCTCTGTCAGATGATGACCGTTGCCGGCTGAAATGGCTCGATAATGAGCGGATGGCAGTTCCGGAATCACCGGATCATGATCGCCTGTGGATAAATAGATTCCTTCCCGGCTGATTTGGGCTGCGTAACCCAGGGCAAACCTGGTTTTACCACTCCCTATACCGCCAGTGACCGTAATCAGCAATCCGCTCCCCTCCTTCAGTTACCATGCTGTATTACGCTATTCTGTCAGCGCCTTCAGCACTTTTTTGGAATCTTCGACATTGGCTGCCGATAGCGGAATGGTAGCGAACAGATTTTGAGCGGCATAATCCAGATCCTTGAACATTTGCATCTCTTCCAGCGGGATACCATAGAGATGTGATTCCTTCTTAATGTCAGTACCGTCATCTCCTTGACCCTGCTCAACAAGAACTCCACCGTCAAACACACCACGTTTATACTTCTCTGGATCAAAAGTATCATCAAGCGGGATATTGGAGCCGTTGCTCCCGTATTGTTTCATGTCTGCTTCCGGCAGGATGAAAATATCATGACTCCCTGCTGCGTACTCAACCATGATTTTCTGGACATCGTACATTGCACTCGAAATGACTTCAACTTTCGGCTCCTCACCCAGTTTCTGCTGCAAATTGGCCTGTAACTGCTCCGAGATTACGGATGGATTACCTTGATTATCAATGATGAAAATGGTAAATCCGTCCTTCCCACCACATCCAGCAAGCAGAAAAATCAATGAAACGATTGCTGTTAGCCCCCAAAATCTCTTCATTCCAGTTCCCCCTTTAGTCTCCTAAGTACAATATATCACAATTGTTCCACGCAAAAAAATAACCCGTTCATTTAAGAGATTCCATAACCATATCAAAAAAAAGACCCGTCAGGGTCTTCTCTGCATTTCATATGGGTAACGTTTTCGTTAACAGCAATTTATCTTCCTTTAATCGGGTTAGCTTTCATATATTCATTAATCTTCAGATCCAGCAAGCTGCTGATTTCAATCACAATTTCCGAAGTAAAGGATTTCTCCTCCAGGAAAATCTGTTCCATCTTGCGACGAAGGATATGGATCTCATCTTCCAAGGAAATGTCATGCAAAGATTCGTGATCCGGTCTCACCGACCACCGGTCGCCATGATCGCTCTCAGCCAGATAATGCCCACGATTAGTCGGTAAATCATATTCAACACAAAACAATGCCAACCCCTCCTTGGAAAATTAGTTTCCAAATATATGAAAAACATATTTCAAATTGAAATTATATCACAATATTTTGTAAATGAAAGTTATTTTTTTCTAAATTACAAAATGGACACATTTGCAAAATGATTCTACTTCCTATTAACCCTCTTTTTGCAGTTTGTAAACAAAATTTCCGATTCGTTCCAATGCTTCGTTCAGTTGGGTCACTGAAGTGGCATAAGAACAGCGCAGAAAACCTTCTCCCTGAGGGCCAAACACGTTCCCAGGCACAGCAGCCACCTTATTTTCGGTTAAGAGTCGCTCTGCAAAAAGATCAGAGTTGAGACCTGTTTTCTGAATGCTAGGGAATACATAGAACGCTCCCTGAGGTTCGTGACAATCCAGGCCAATATCACGGAAACCCTGTACAATAAGACGTCTGCGCTGATTATAGGACTCCACCATTCGGTCCTTCTCCCCCAGCCCATTCGTTAACGCTTCAAGCGCTGCGACCTGCCCCATAGCTGGAGCACACATTACAGTATACTGGTGAATCTTTAACATGGCTGCGATAAGTTCAGGATGACCGCACATGTAACCGATCCGCCAGCCTGTCATGGCAAATGCCTTTGAGAAGCCGCTCACAAGAATGGTCCGTTCCTTCATATCCGGAATTGATGCGAAGCTGACATGTTTTTGTGTATACGTCAGTTCTGCATAAATTTCATCAGCAATGACGATGAGATCATGCTTCTTGATGACTTCTGCAATCGGCAGCCAGTCTTCGTACGTCATGATGGCCCCCGTCGGATTGCTCGGATAACATAAAATCACAACTTTGGACTTCGGCGTAATGCCTGCTTCAAGTGCCTCGGCAGTCAATTTAAATTGATCTTTCGCATAGGTTTCAACACCCACAGGAACTCCTCCGCCTATGGAAGCAATGGGAGAATAGGCCACGTATGAAGGCTCCGGAATCAGAATTTCGTCTCCAGGCACGATTAAAGCACGCAGCGCAAGGTCAATGGCCTCACTGCCGCCAACCGTAACAATAATCTCATCCTTGGGATCATACTTGGTATCGAATTGAGTATCCAGGTAATTACTGATGGCTTCTCTCAACTTGGGCATCCCTGCATTCGATGTATAACTTGTCATGCCTCTTTCGAGGGAGTATACACAAGCTTCACGCATATGCCAAGGTGTAACGAAGTCGGGTTCACCAACACCCAGTGTAATAATATCCTTGTTGTCACCCACCAGGTCGAAAAACTTGCGAATCCCGGATGGGGGTATCTGTTGAACCAGAGGTGCCAGATACGAGGTCATCTTCTTGTTGTTCCCTGTTGTCTGTTCATTCACTATCATGACACATCTTCCTTTACGGCGAGATCATGAGACGGTTATCTTCCTGATGGTCTTCAAAAATGATCCCGTCCTGCTTATATTTTTTAAGAATAAAATTCGTTTTGGTCGAAAGCACAGAATCAATCGGTGACAGTTTCTCCGATACAAAGTTAGCGACTTCACGCAGGTTGCCACCTTCCACTTCTACGAGCAGATCGTATGCACCTGACATGAGATAAACTGATTTCACTTGCGGATATAGATAAATTCGTTCGGCGATGCCCTCAAAACCACGACCACGTTCCGGTGTGATCTGTACTTCAATCAGGGCTGTTACTTTCTCATCGTCAATTTTGCTCCAGTTAACCACGGTTGCATACTTTACAATAACGTGATCCTGTTCAAGCTGGGCCACAGCGTTCTTGATCTTGTCTTCAGACTCCCCCAGCAGTGTAGACAGCAGCGCCGGAGACCTTCTTGCGTCTTCCTTCAGCAGATCCAGAACTTTTAATTGCAGATCGTTCAAATCTTTCATGACTTTCCCTCCAGCGTCATCCAGGTTCCTGAAAATGAATTAATACTTATATTACATGAATTTAACGTCCATGCAAAGACAAAAACCGCCTGCCCTGAATTCAGGCAAGCGGTGGTATGGTCCATAAAAACTTGAGCTTAAAAAGGTTACATGTAATAAGGGTTACCATAATTGGGTTGATGCTGAGGCACATTAGGTGCCTGACTGTATGGACTGGCTTGCGTATTCTTTTCCTGAATGAACTGATGGCACTTTTGCTGCGTTTGTTGTGCTGACTGAACCGTCTTGTCTAATTCGCTTCGAGTGGCCTTCGAAGAGGCTGAGTACATGTTGTTCTGCTGCATCAGATGAAACAATTCCCCCTGCAATCTAAGGGTACTGTTCGTCAGGTCTGTAAACATTCTGCGGGTCACCGGGCAGGAAGATTCTGTCGTTGCTGTTGTGTATTCACGCGAAGTTCGTCTTAAATCAGCAAGAATCGACTTCAACAGGTCCTGTTCCTGCATAAAATTCCCACCAGATGACAAAGATTGAGAGTGCATGCGATTTCCTCCTATGTGTTTAGATTTCCGGGACTATTGAGCTTGTGTAGGCGCAATGGACTGATGCTGCTGAAGCACATTGACGAGTGTACTTAGATGCTGTTCATGTGTGTGAACATACTGGTTAAGAGCCTGCTGGATTTGCGGGTTATGTGAGATAGAAGCTGTTGCTGCACACTGTTTGATCAGCATTTCTTCATTGGAGATCGAGTCTGCAATATAGTTCAGTTCTTTGGGGCTAAGTGCTTGCATTTGTGTATTTTGCATGTATCGTCTTCCTCCTTAATCTAAAGTTTATGCGAGTTTATTTTTACCTTGTCCTGCGAAAGTATACTTATTTAACATTCAATTGAGGTGATTTCATTATGGAACTTATAAATGGCAATACGTTTTGGTCTACTACTTTCCAACCCCATTTCAACTATCCGGTTCTCGAAGGTGAGATCATCTGTGATTGTCTCATTATCGGGGGTGGCATGGGAGGTGCCCTGTCTGCCAAACTTATGACAGAAAGAGGATTGCGCACGGTAGTCATTGATAAGAGAGAGATCGGCCATGGGAGCAGCATGGCCAACTTGGGACTGCTGCAATACTCCAACGACAAGACGCTCACCTCCTGCATACATACCTTTGGAGAACGACGTGGGGTACGATTTTATGAATTGTGCCGTATTGCCCTGCAGCAGCTGGAGGACATGGCCTCCAGTTTGGAGATTGACCCATGGTATACCCCCCGTACAAGTTTGTATTGTGCAAGCAGCGAAGAAGATGTTGCTCTTTTGGAAGAGGAGTACCACACGCTCAAAACCTACGGGTTCGATGTGGAGATGTGGGATCGGGACAAAATCAGCACCCACTTCCCTTTTAGCAAGCCGATCGCATTGTTCACCAATGGAGATGCGGAAGTTAATCCCTTCAGGCTGGTGCACGGCTTGCTTCAATCTGCTTACAGTAAGGGTGCCCGGATCTACGAACGGACCGAGATGATCCATTGTGATTATGATGAAGACGGTGTCGTCTGTTACACGCCTAGTGGGACAATCCGTGCCAAGCAGGTCATTTTTTCAACAGGATACGAGACACAGGAGATTAAGAATGACCGCGGAGCCTACCTGCAGAGCACTTATGCTATTGCAACCAAACCACTGAAGGATCTCAGCAGCTGGTATAAACGTAGCTTGATATGGGAAACGGCTCGCCCTTATTTATACATGCGAACAACCCCCGACGGCAGAATTATTGCCGGGGGACTTGATGAGGAAATTCCACATGAGGACCAACGTGCCATTAGAGCCAGAAATAAGGGTGAGACTCTATTGCATAAAATAGCTGACTACTTCCCACTGCCAGATCTGAAAATGGATTATGCTTGGGAAGCTGTATTTGGCAGCACCCATGATGGACTCCCTTTTGTCGGCCCGCACCCCGATTACCCCAATTGTTATTTTATTGAAGGTTATGGAGGCAACGGTACGGTATACAGCATGATTGCCGCATCCATTCTTGCAGATGTCATTACTATGGGCAAGAACGAGGACATGGAGTTGTTCTCATTAACCAGAACCAATAAACCTTCTCCTGTGTAAAATGAAAAAAGGTGCAGATCAGGAATCCCTTCCTGTTTCTGCACCTTCTTTTATTCTGATAATCTGATGGGACAGCAATGTTACTGCTGTGTTTGAGTTAGCATTTTACGCATAAAGATCCAGCCGATCAGCGGGAAAGCACCTAAAACCACAATCAGCCAGGTTAGCATCTGAAGGGAGGGACCATTCATCACGATGAGGATAAATACAGCTAGACCAGACAAGCGCCCTGTCATCAAGCAAAGCTCCCTTAATACGACAAGTTCAACCCTTTTCTCCACATTTTCGCCGCTCATGCCCATCAAGTCGAATCCTGCCGCAATCATGGGCAGCATGTATAACGGCATGGCGAGCGCTGAACCAATTCCCATAATTAATAGTGTGCCATAGCTTACTTTCCAGATTAAGGGAAGCAGAACGACAAATAGAATTATGGCCCCCGTCAACATGCCTTTGGATCTATAATGCGGTTTGAACCACTTGCCTGCCATCCAATAACTGACCAAGGCTACGGCGGATGTAATCAATGAGAATTGACCCAGCTTGTATTCCTGCTCCGTGGCTACATAAACGAGCAGCGCGATTAGAAAGGCAAACACGCCCTCCCTTACCCCCTGGGCAACCAATCCCAGTCCAAGAGGCCTCCATTCACTCCCTGAGCGGGATAACTGCTGCCAGGGTTCCGACCAGCGGTAGGTACCGCTGACTTTTCTTTTTTTCAGAAAAAAGCTGAAGACCACTGCAATCACATAAATTATGAGTGAGACGGTAAAAATGAGCCGATAACCTGAGTTATCCACCATCTTTGAAATAATCAAACCCGAGAACCATGGACCAATAATTCCTGTCATGGAGCCCAGCAATCCCACCCATCCATTGAACAGGTCCCGGTTTTCCCGGTCGGTCACTTCAAAGTACACCACATTAAAGGCGATCCAGAATAAACCCAAAGCACATCCAAGCAATATACCGAGTGGCCATATCCAATCCACCGCTTTTGGACCGGCCCATAGAACAAGCATATAGAATGTGCCAGATAATGCTGTGCCCAGCCGCAGTGCACTCATTTTATTATGTTCCTTCACCCATTTACCGGCTAACCAAAATGTCAATCCAAGGGCAAGCTGCTGACTTATCGTAAACCATCCGAGCATGGCATAGTCTGGACGACTCTTCCACAAATATACATTCAGAAACGTTCCCGACAAAGCTCCGGCTAACACAAACAATCCATTCACGCCCAGAAGCAGAATGGATTGTCGGCCCAGAGATATCTTCATCTGCTCCCTCCTTATTCCACTTGAAGTCAGCACTTCGCAGGCAGGTCTTAAGGTTAACCTACCCCAAGCAGAGGAAAAACATGATGAATCTCAGGAATAATTCATTTTTAATGGAGTGGAAATTACTTCTTGGCGCTCAGATTTTGAATGAGACGCAGCCGATCGTCTTCGGACAGACTATATTGCACTTGGAAACATCCGGAGCATACATACATCTGAACCGTGAACGGTGCGTCCAGCAGGGAATCTTCCCGTGAAACTGCATTGGCAACAGGTGTGAACGTGTCCGGTTTGGAGGTTTGTGTGCCAGCGAGAATCATGAATTCGCGGCAATGTGGACATTCCGGCACTTCTTCCTGCAGGTCAAGCTGTTTTTCCACACCTTCTTCATATTGGATCAGATCGTTGCCCTCATCTGCATATTTGGTTAAGGTACGCAGTTCGGGCAATTTCAGCTCTACCTCATCTCCCCACAATGCAGCAATATCAGAGGTCTGGTCACGGTCTTGAACATCATCTACATCGTAAATATCGTCTGCTTCATCACCTTCTTCATCTCCGATGTTAATGTTCAGCGTACGGTAACCCTTCAGTTCATTATGGCAATACGGACATTCTTCTTCAGGTCCCAATTCCTCATCCCATACGATTTCAGTGTGGCACCATGGACATACTGTTGTTTCCATATTAGATCAACCTTTCTTTATACAATCTTCCTGTCAGGTGTTCATGACATAAATGACACCGATAGCAAAAAACACAATAGATGCCGCAAACAAAATCCGTATCAATATTTTCATGCCAGGTCCCCCTACATGATGCTCGCGCCGATTACAAATGACAACGAGACGGAAATAATCATGGATATTAAACCAACTGCCCGATTATCTCGCGCAATTTCCTTGTCTATCGAGAAGACGGGTGTCAAAAATTCGAACAGAAAGTAGGCAATGAGCAGAAGAACAAAGCCTACAAAAGACCAAGTCATCGCTTCATACACAGAAGACTTGGCCTGAATGCAGAAGCGAAGCACGTTGCAGATTCCAAAGATCTTGCCTCCCGTTGCCATGGCAACAGCCACATTGCCTTTCTTGATCTCATCCCAACATTTGTATTTGGTTACAAGTTCAAAACAAGCCAGAAAAACAAGCAGCTCCATGATGGCTACCGAGAAAAAACCGAGTACCATCCCCAAGGGATGAGACAGCAATTGGTCAATCGTCCCTTTCACTCACTGTTCCCCTTCCCTGTTCCACTGCCCCTCTCACCACTGGCAATGGAACATCGTTGTTTCATGGTCCGGCTATTCCAGTTCTGCAACGGTTACGCCGTTTCCGCCTTCTCCATAGTTGCCCAGCCGGTAACTTTTAATATGTTTATGCTTACGGAGATAATCCTGAATACCGGAACGCAAAATTCCTGTTCCTTTACCGTGAATGATGTAAATTTGACCCAGATTCGCCAGGAATGCTTCATCGATAAAACGGTCCGTCTCCATCAATGCTTCTTCCAAGTTGGTTCCCCGTAGATCCAATTCACTCTTCACATTATCGTCACGTGTGCGCTTCATGCCAGTGACTGGTTTCTGTTTGACCTTCGCTTCAGGCGCAGATTGCTTCAGTTCCAGATCATCCAGAGATACTTTCATTTTCATGATACCCAACTGCACAACCGCTTCTTTGCTGCCGGACAATTCGACGACATGACCTTTTTGGTTCAAACTGTACACATGCACTTCATCGCCTGGGCCGATAGCGCGGGTTTTGGATGCAGACCCTGTGCGTTTCACTGTTTTCTTGCGTTTCTCCGGCTCGGCTTCATCCAGTTGTTTACGGGCAGCAATAAGTTTATGCTCTTTTACGGATGCGCCTTCTTCCATCGCGAGCTGACGCAGATCCGCAATAATTTTCTCTGCTTCCGCTCTGGCCTTGTCCACAATATTGCGAGCATCTTCCTCTGCTTTTTCAATCCGGCGTTCACGCTGCTGTTCCAGCTTCTCCAGCTCGGATTGATGACGACTGCGCAATTTCTCCATATCCTGACGCAGTCGCTCGGCATTTTCCCGTTCCTGCTCCGCTGTAAGCCGGTTCTCTTCGAGAGAAGCAATCATGTGTTCCACACGCTGATCCTCTTCCTTCACCTCGCCACGAGCATAGTCCAATATATATCCTGGCAAACCAAGACGTTCAGCAATGGCAAACGCATTACTTCGTCCCGGAACGCCTACCAATAGACGATACGTCGGGCTCAGTGTATTCACGTCAAACTCCATGCTGGCGTTAATGACACCTTTACGTTCATATGCATAAGCTTTCAGCTCACTGTAATGCGTTGTTGCCACCATGCGGCATCCTGTTTGATGCATATGCTCCAGAATGGAAATGGCCAGTGCCGATCCTTCGGCGGGGTCTGTTCCTGCGCCGAGCTCGTCAAGCAGCACCAGACTTTTTGTCGTCATATTTTTCAGAATTCGAATGATGTTCGTCATATGACTGGAGAACGTACTTAGGTTCTGCTCAATACTCTGCTCGTCTCCAATATCGGCATAGATTGCGTCAAACACACAGAGCTGACTGCCATCTTCGGCAGGAACAAACAGACCGGACATTGCCATGAGGCTTAGCAAACCAATCGTTTTGAGTGTTACTGTTTTACCACCCGTATTCGGCCCCGTCACAATAATGGATGTATAATCATTGCCCAGTTCAATGTCGGTCGGTACCACGTTTTCGATGGCGATTAGCGGATGACGTCCTTTTTTGAGCTTGATAAATCCACGGTCATTCATACGAGGCAACGTGGCTTTCAGTTCACGGGCATGCCGCGCTTTGGCAAAGATAAAATCCAGAGATCCTAGCAAATCGACGTCATATAACAGCCATTCAGCCTGCTCGCTGACAAGTGCCGTCAATTTCTGCAGAATCACTTCAATTTCGCGTTCTTCCCGAATTCGGGTCTCACGCAATTTGTTGTTCATCGCTACGATGGACTCAGGCTCTATAAACAATGTTGCTCCTGAACCGGATTGATCGTGCACGATCCCGCCAAAGTAAGAACGATATTCCGCTTTTACCGGGATGACGAATCGATCTCCACGAATGGTGATCAGCTGATCCTGAAGCATCTTGGACACCGTAGAGGAACGAATCATGGAATCCAGCTTTTCGCGAATTCTCGATTCCCCGCCCCGAAGCTCACGCCGAATCTGTGCAAGTGTTACACTCGCGCTGTCTGCAACTTCAGCGTTGTCATCAATACAGACACGAATGGCGTCTTCAAGCGCCTTTTGCTCCGACAGTTGATCGCTGATAAAAAACAATGACTCAATCTTTTCATCTTCATGAAGGGCCGCGATTTGCCGCTTCAAGCGGCGAGCTGCCAAAGTTGTATTGGAAATTCCAAGAAGTTCATGCGGATTCAGGGTTCCTCCGATTTCGGCTCGTTTCACGGATGCCGTGATGTCCACAATGCCTCCAAAAGAAGGTGAACCTTTCAGACGGTCATATGTGAATGCTTCATCCGTTTGCTGGAGTAATCTTTTTACTTCTTCCAACTCACTGATGGGTTCCAATTGTTCCGCTTTCTTTTTTCCCATGGTCGTCTGTGCATAGCTTTGTAATGTATTTAAAATTTTGCGGTATTCCAGTGTGTGTAAAATTTTCGTGTCCAAGTGTACAACTCCTTCCAAACTATATCTGTATTATAACGAAAGAAACGATGTCGCGCTATTTAACGAATCCTTCCACACATAAGTTCTGACATCATGCTACAAACTACAGGTGTCAGGATTTTGCAGCCTCTCCGTGTGATGTGGATGACAAATGCATAATCCGATCTGAACTTAAAGGAGGTAAACACGTTGAACTTCTTGGGACATGTCGTACGTTTTATCATCGCTGCGATCGTATTAATGGTTGTCAGCTGGATCGTTCCCGGATTTGCTGTCGGTGGTTTCTGGAGCGCTCTGCTGCTCGCTCTGGTTATTGCACTGCTCGGCTGGATCATTGAAGGCGTCTTTGGCAAAAGGGTCACCCCTTTTGGCCGTGGGATCGTCGGCTTTATTGTCAGTGCATTGGTGATCTGGCTCGGTCAGTATATTGTTGACCATGTCGAAGTTAGTCTGCTTGGCGCCATTCTGGCTGCGCTGGTGATTGGGATAATCGATCTATTCATTCCGGTATCCACACCTTTCGAAGCGGGACGAAGCTCCAAGAATAACTAAGAAGCACCTAATATTGCAACTGCTTTAAACACCTACGAGTTCTCCTTCAACCTCTGATGGCCAATATGCCTGATGAGGTTTTTTCATTTCCATAGCATCTCAGCCGCTTCTCTGGATTAGAGAGAAATTCTACTTGTTAATCTTCAAAAAAACGACATAGCCTTCATGTACAGGCCTAATCATTTTGCGGTATGATGACTTGAGAAATGATTAAAATTTCATCTATACCATGCTTAAGGAGGCACATGATGAAAAAGACTATGGCTTGGCTTGCAGCCTGCATGTTAATCCTGGTTCTCGCTGCTTGTGGAGGAGGCAAACAGTCCGCAGGCTCGGGCAGCAGCGGTGATACCGATGCAGGTGTAACCGCAAGCGAGGAACTCGTAATCAAGGCGAGCAACTATGAATTCGACCAACCGGAATACCATCTCAAAAAAGGGGTCCCGGTTAACATTGTTTACGAAAACGTCAATGGTAATCATGGCATTCTCGTTCCTGAGCTGAATTTACGGCTCGACACCAAAAACAGCTCTAAAGTGATTACCCCCGACAAAGTAGGAGAATTCGAAATGTCCTGCTCCGTGTTTTGTGGAAGTGGGCATAGCAGCATGATCTCCAAAATCATTGTCGAAGAATAATAAGCCCCAAGACAAGGAGCCCCCGCAGCGACGGGAGCTCTTTCTGTATTATAACAAATTGTACATTCGTACGATGTCCATGATTCCAATCATGATCTAATTTCGTTAGGTCTGATCCTGTTCAATCAATTCGATCCATTCGTTATATTCCGTCTGCAACTTCGTATATTCATCGTGCAGCTGGCGATACTCCATGTTCAGCTGCTCTGCCTTCTCCTGCTCCATTTCACGTTCCACCTGCAGCAAACGCAGCTGATTCGCTGCAAGCTCGTACCGCTCACCAATCTCCAGCAGTTCATTTTCCATCGTTTGCTTCTCTTCTATTGCTTCCGCGCGCAGTTGGTCCAGCTGCTGTCGTTCCTGCTCCAGCTCTTCCACCTTTTCAACCGTGGCGGCACTTTCCTTCTGCCATACGCTCAATTCGTTCTCAAGCAGATTCCAGCGTTCCTGCCAGGATTGTTCCTGTACAGCCCATTCTTCTGCACGACGCTGCCAGACCTGATCCTGCTGTTCGGCTTGTTCAGCTCGAGCAAGAAGCTGAGCTTCCCGCTCTTTTAACTCGTCCAGCCGTGATGCGAGCTCTGCCTGTGACGCAGACAATTCTTCATGCTTGATTTGCCATTCCAGCGCTTCCTCCTCTGTCTGTGCAAGCAAACCGCTCTGTTCAGCAAGTTGTTCCGATAGCTTGGTGGCATGCTCTCTCGACTTCGCTAGCGCCTGTTCCAGCGACTGCTTTTCTTGGCCTAGTTCATCCAGCTCGCGAGTCCGATCCTCTTCGCGCTGAAGTGCATCCCCATAATCATTCCGGATTTGTTTATAGGTTTCCTGGAGTTTGTTCAGCTCTTCACGGATACGGTTAAGCTCATCTTCGAGCTGCACACGTTCCTGGTGCTCACGACTTGCCTGCTCGTTGTAGCGATTCGCTTCTTCTCTGTACCCGCGAGCTTCTTCCTTAACCACGGATAATTCATCATGAAGTGACTGTACACCAGACTCCAATGTTTCATTCTGTTCTGCTGCCTCAAGCACTTGAGTCTCCAGCTCTCCCATTTCGAGAAGACGTTGTTCTGCCAGGTCCTTCCATGACTTTTCACTTTCGGTAAGCATACTGATTTCATTTTGCAATGTACGTACGGCAGCATGTGCCTGCTCCAGAACCTTCTGCAATCTGCGTTGTTCATTCTCCGACTTCTCTTCGGCTTCACGCAGCTTCTGAATATCCTTTTCAAGGAGTCCATGCTGCTCTTGAATTTTGCGAAGCTGTGCTGTGAGAGAAGTTTCTCGCTCCACCGTATCATTGTATTGCTGTTTCCACTCTTGTTCGGTTTCACGAGACTGCTGCAAGGCATTTTCCGTTTCGCGAAGCTGCTCCTGCAGCTGGACACTGTCTTCCTTCAGCTGTCCCAATTGTTGTTCGAGTTCCGCTATCCGGCGTACATGAACTTCCTGCTCTTGTTTGCGTAACGCATGTTCATTCCGCAAAGTATCAAGTTGATCGCGTTCGTGCTGAAGCTGCTGCTCCTGATCCGCAACCACTTCTTGTGCCTCTGCCAGCTGCCTGCGTAGATTGCTCCGTTCGTTTTCAATTTCCGTGATGTGATCCGTTGCCTGCGTGCGCTCTTGCTCCAGCTGTTGCAACAGTTTTCCCCGTTCTTCTTGCAACGTTGCTTCAGCACTAGCCGCGGCTTCTGCAAACTGAATGGCTGCCGCTTCTTTTGCTTGCTGCAATTGCTCCTCGTAAGCAGCTTCCTTTTCCATCCATTCCAGTTCAGACTGCTCCGCGGATTCGTGGAAATCGGCTTTTAGCTTTTCAATCTCGGTTACGTGGTTCTGTTCCAATCGTTGTTGCTGTGCTGCCTGTTCTTCCTTCACCTTGACCAGTTGCAAACTTAATTGCTCAGCAGCCTGCTGCTCAGCCTCCTGCAAGCGCTGATCCGTTTGGGCCTGGAGCTCACGGTATTGAAGGTCGGCCTCTTCCTGAGCTTTTTTCAATTGACTCTCAGCCTGCTCCAATTCTGACAAGATCGCAGCTTCGGCTTCCTCTTTGGCTGCCTGTACCTGCTGTACCGCCTTCGCCTCGATTTTCTGGCGTTCTGCTGCAGCACGACTTTCCGCTTCCTTGAGCTGGGCTGCTGTCTTCTCTTGCAGTTCCTTGTACTGTCCAGCAGCTTTCGCTTGGCTCTGCTGCAATTCGGCTGCAGCACGTGCCTGTACTTCCTTGAGCTCGGCAGCTGCTTGAGCCTTGGCCTGTTTAAGCTGGTTTGCCGCCTTCTCTTCGGCTTCTCTCAGGCTCAATTTCAACTTCTCTTCTGCTTCCTTGAGCTGTGCGGCTGTCTGCGACTGCCATTTTTGTTCACGGGCTGCAGCCTGTGCACGTTCCTGCTCGAGCAGGGCATTCAGCTTGTTTAACTCTGCCTGCTTCTCGGATTGCAGTTTCGCCATGGCCTGCTCTACCTCGGACTTCTGCTTGGTCGCTTCAGCAAGCGCCTGGTCACGACGCTCTAGTTCCTGCTGATGCTCACTTTGAATCGCATTCAGCCTGTTTACTTCATTTCTAAGTTCTGTCCGTTCACCGGTCAGCATTTTCAATTCATTCCGGATCTCCTGAGTCTGTAGAGACTGCTCAGCCATATGTACAGCCGCCAGCACCGCAATACGCGGAGTATCCAGACGGGAGTGATGCTTGGAAATTGCGCTCATGCGCTCATCTACCAAATTAGCTACTTGTTTCATATAGTCGGCACTGCTGCCAACCAGTTTATAGGAAGTCCCGTAGATCTCTACGGTGACGCGTGTACGATCAGGTGTAGTCACTGTTGTGCCCTCCTTCAAGTCTGTATGTTGATTCTAAGCTGTAATGACAAAAAAGTCACATCGATCCTCTAATGCTAAGGATTCGATGTGACTTCAAGCAATTCCTGCTAATCTTTGTTCAAAAAATTGGGTTCTGTTCTATTTGCGCAATTCTGCTCCAAATTGCTCCTCCAGACGGGCAACCACACGAGCATGTACCTCAGTAATTTCCTCATCCGTCAACGTACGTTCACGATTGCGATACACAAGAGCCATCGCTACACTCTTCTTATCTTCACCCAGTTTGCTGCCTGTAAACACATCGAATACCTGTACTGTTTGCAGCAGTTCACCCGCTGCTTCACGAATTGTGCGCAGCATATCTCCAGCTTCAATGTCCTTGCTTACAACTACCGCAATATCACGTTCTACGGCTGGGAAACGCGGAAGTTCGCGGTAACGAATGTCCACATCTGCTTCATTGTAGATTGCTTCAAGAGCAATCTCTGCGATGTACACATCATTCAGATCATATTGCTGCTGCAGTTCAGGATGAAGCTGACCCATGGTACCGATCAGTTTGCCTTCGCCACCATTTTTCCCATCCAGATATACGGATGCAGAACGTCCCGGATGGAAGCCTTCAGGACTGTTTGCCACAAGACGAATACGTTGTTCCAGTCCGACATAGGAGAACAGGTTCTCAAGTGCACCTTTCAGGTCGAAGAAGTCCACTTTTTCTGCTGCCACATTCCACTGCTGGGAGGCACGGTTGCCGGTAAGCAGCAGGCTCAGGACCGGAATTTCATGCGGTTGTTTCGTCAGCTTTTCTTCTTCAGTGAAGAACACGCTGCCTACTTCAAACACAGCCAGTGAATCCTGCTTACGGTTCATGTTGTAGACCGCTGCATCCAGCATTTGCGGCAGAATGCTTGTGCGAAGAACACTGCGATCCTCACTCATAGGCATAGCCAGCTTCACAGCCTTGCTTCCTTCAGTCAATGCCGGGAACAACGTTGCTTTATCCGGATGTACAAAAGAGTAACTGATCATTTCCTGCCAGCCACTTCCTGCAAGCAGGCCACGGATGGTGCGACGCATTGCTTGGGAGCGCGTGTAGGCACCTGGAGTTGTTGGTCCTTCAATCAATGTGGTTGGAATGTTGTCATATCCATAGAGCCGTGCAATTTCTTCGAAGAGATCTACGTCACGGGTAATGTCGCCTCTGCGAGTCGGCACTTCCACATCAAGCAGCCCCTGCTCGGCGTCTCCGCACGCGAAGTGCAGACGAGCAAAAATGGTTTTCACCTCAAGCAGTGACAGCTCTGTTCCCAGATAACGATTCAATCTGTCCAGCGACAGCTGTATAACGCGTTTCTCTGCCACTTCTGCTCCAGCTTCCACAATTCCCTGGTGCACTTGCCCTTCAGCATAACGTTGAATCAATTCAGCTGCACGATCCAGTGCCGTAATGACAGCCCCCGGGTCAACTTCCTTCTCAAAACGCATGCTTGCTTCGGAACGCAGCCCCAGTTGGCGCGACGTTTTCCGAACGGTACCGCCGTCGAACTTGGCGGATTCGAGCAAAAGATTGACGGTGCTTTCCGAAACCTCGGAATTCTCGCCACCCATAACACCAGCGATGGCTACCGGCTTCACGCCATCCGTAATCAGCAGCATGTGCGGTTCAAGCTTGCGCTCCTGGCCATCCAAAGTCACGATCGTTTCGCCTTCCTTGGCCATACGTACTTCGATATGACCTTTCTCCAGCTTATCTGCATCAAATGCATGCAGCGGTTGACCATATTCCAGCATCACATAGTTTGTGATATCCACAATGTTATTGATAGGACGAACACCAGCCGCAACCAGACGGTTTTGCATCCAGAGGGGAGAAGCTCCAAGTTTAATGCCTGTCACATAACGTGCTGCATAGTGACTGCATTGTTCCTGAGCTGCGATCTCCACCGAGATATGATCCGCAGCAGCATCACCGATCTCGACCAGCTGCTCTTTTGGATCAGGCAGTTTCACTTCACGACCCAGAATGGCGCCTACTTCATAGGCTGCTCCGCGCATGCTCAGGCAGTCGGAACGATTTGGTGTCAAATCCAGTTCAAGCACATGATCGTCAAGACCAAGCACTTGGCTGATCGGCGTGCCAATTTCGGTTTGCTCCGGCAAGACAAGAATGCCTTCCTGCTGATCTTTTGGCAGCAACTTGTCATTCATGCCCAGCTCTTTCGCAGAGCAGATCATGCCGAGTGAAACGACGCCGCGCAGCTTGGCTTTTTTGATATCCAGTCCACCAGGGAGTTTCGCTCCAACCAGGGCCACAGCTACCTTTTGACCTGCATCCACATTTTTCGCTCCACATACGATCTGCAGATCTTCTTCCTGTCCGGCATCAATGATACATACGTTCAATTTGTCGGCATCCGGGTGTTTCTCTTTGCTCTTCACGTAACCTACAACCACTTTGTTTACGCCCTGGTTGCGGTTTTCCACTACATCGATTTCAATCCCTGCGCGTGTAATTTTCTCTGCCAGTTCCTGTGGCGTCACACCTTCAAGGGCAATATAATCAGACAGCCAATCTGTCGATACTCTCATGGACGTTCACTTCCTTAATCTATAAATTAGTTTTGCAGTTCAAGCGTTGCGCTTGCTTATCGTTAAGTTACAGCCGTCCGAATTGCTTCAGGAATGCCATATCACTGTTATAGAAATGACGAATATCATCGATACCATACTTCAGCATCGCGATACGCTCTACCCCCATACCAAATGCGAAACCGCTGTATTTCTCAGGGTCATATCCGCCCATTTCCAGCACTTTCGGATGAACCATACCGCCGCCCAGAATTTCAAGCCATCCGGTTTGTTTACATACCCGACAGCCGCTGCCGCCGCATTGTACACAGGTTACATCCACTTCCGCACTCGGCTCGGTGAACGGGAAGAAGCTTGGACGCAAACGAATTTCCGTATGAGCACCGAACATTTCACGCACAAATTGCAGCAGGGTTCCCTTCAGGTCACTCATGCGAATGTTCTCACTGATCACCAAACCTTCAACCTGGTTGAACTGGAAGGAATGCGTAGCATCATCATCATCGCGGCGGTATACTTTACCCGGGCAAATGACTTTGACAGGCACTTCCCCTTTCATGCTCTGCATGGTCCGCACTTGAACCGGAGACGTATGGGTACGCATCAACAGGTCTTCTGTTACATAGAAGGAATCCTGCATATCGCGGGCCGGGTGGTTCTTCGGCAGGTTCAGTGCTTCAAAGTTATAGTAATCCATTTCCACTTCAGGACCTTCCGCTACGCGGTATCCCATGCCGATGAAAATATCTTCGATTTCCTGTACCACTTTGGTTAGCGGATGCAGGCCGCCTTGACGTCCACGACGTCCAGGCAGGGTCACATCAATTTTCTCGGATTGAAGGCGCTTCGCTGTCTCTTCCTTCTGGAACTGCTCCTGCTTGCTGTCGATGACTTCCTCAATGGCGCTGCGAACATCGTTGGCCACTTGCCCAATCACTGGACGTTCCTCCGCACTAAGTGCACCCATACCACGCAAAATCTCAGTCAATGCGCCCTTTTTCCCCAAATACTTTACACGCAGATCACCAAGCGTCTGCGGATCATTTACGCCGGACAACTGTTCCAGCGCTTCGATCTTCAATGCCTCTAAACGTTCTTTCATGTGTAATTGCCCCCTTTATGTGGTGTTATTGCAACAAAAAAAGGCCTTTTCTCCCCAAAAGGGACGAAAAGACCGTGGTACCACCCTTGTTAGACATCCGGCGCTGCGTAGCCCTTCCGGCCTGCAACACGTCTGTCTCACTCTGTACGGAATAACGACCGTTAACCGTTTGCCCCTACTGCTGACACTCTGCAAATGAATGCAAAGCCAAGTTCAGGGAACCGCTTCGGAGTGAATTTCGGCAGCCTTGTTCTACAGAAACGCTCTCAATCTACGGCGCTTCCTCCCTGTCCAGAGGCACTGCTTACTTGTCTCCATCATCACGTTTGTTGGTTAGTCAAACCTGTATCGACGTAATTATCGATGATCGTCCATAATTATATGCAAATTCAATCGAAATAGCAAGCCAGTCATCCATCTAATTTTTGCTCCCATCCTTCTTTTTCAGCTGTTCTAACTGCTTTTGGATTTCCCGGATCTCGGCTGCTTCAACAGCTCGTTCCTCATCAGCTCCTGGATGTGAAAATACACCTTTACCCGCATCACTCATCGGAGACAGCAACTCGGACAACCGCAATTCCAGCCGTAATCGTTCATCGTCCGAGTCCCGCTGGTCGAGCGCAGAATTTCGAAGTTTTCTTGACTGTTCCCAATCTTCAACTCCTCCTTCGAATACCGCAACCCTACCTCCCGGTTCCAGGTCAACCAAACGGTTAGCCAGCATCTTGGTCAACATTCGGTCATGAGATACAAGCACCAATGCACCCGAAGCCTGCTTTAATACATTTTCCATGACTTCCTGGGTATCGATATCCAGATAGTTCGTTGGTTCATCCAACACCAGCAAGTTGGCACCGCCAAAGTATAGTCTTAGAAACGCCACTCTGCATTTCTCTCCCATACTCAGGTCCCCGATGTGCTTGAATACATCTTCTCTGGTAAACAGAAAACATCCCAGGATGGTTCGTGCTGCGCTCTGGGTCATGGACGGGAGAGTGAGTAAACTTTCCAGCAGGGTCAAATTCTCGGGAAGTCCCTCGAGCTCTTGTGAAAAGTATCCGATCTTCAGCTGTGGGTGCCGTGTCACCTTCCCCCGCTCCGGTTCGAGCTCCCCGATCATCAGTTTAAGCAGAGTCGTCTTGCCCGTACCATTTCGCCCACGTACGGCAAGCCGATCACCACGCTCGACAGCCATTCGCAGATCGTGAAATAACGGTTTTCCTCCCGGATAAGCAAAACTGACTTCACTCAAACCAAGAAGCTGGCGTGCCGCCAGTGTGTTGACTTGCAGTTCCATGTTTAATTTTGCTGCTTCACGAGGTTTATCTACCCGCTCATTCTCCAGGCGTTCCAACTGCTTCTGTTTTGCGTGGTAACGCGAGATGTTTTTGTTGGCTTTGGCTTTGTAAAAGCTTTGGGTGATCTTCACCTCCACATCCGTTGCCGAATTGTGGGCCTTATGGAACCATTGCTGATAATTGCGAATGGTCTCTTCAAGCGCTTTTCGCTCCAGTTCCTGTTTGCGGTAAAGGCTTTCCTGCTCACGCCGCTCCCTCTCCTTGTGAACTTTGTAGTCAGAGTACCCGCCTTTATACTTGGTCAACGCTTGTGGGGTAAACTCAATGACGCCTGTTGCCACTTGATCTATAAATGTTCGGTCATGCGAAACAAAGAGCAGTGTGCCTGTATAATTAGATAGCCATTCTTCGAGCCATCGCATGCTGTCTTCATCCAGATGATTCGTCGGTTCATCCAAAATCAGAAATTTAGGCTTGCTGACCAGTAGTCCTGCCAGTCTCGCCTTGGTTTTTTGTCCACCACTCAAGGATTGATAGGGTCTGCTCCAAAATTCCGAGCTTAACCCAAGACGGGTCAGTATCTTTTCCACCTCGGTCTCCCACATGTATCCGTTCAGCTGCTCATATTGCTCTATGGCTGTGGTATAGGCTTTAAGCAGCCGCGGCTCCTCTTCACTCCCACTCCTCCCCATGCTCCGTTCCAGTTCTTCTAACTCACGTTTCACTTCATAAATCCGGCCACTTTCCTTCCGTACAGCATCCAGCACCTTCATTCCGGGTTCGATTAGGGAGCGCTGACGCATGAATCCCCACTCCTGCTGCGGAATATGGCGCTCAATGCGTCCACCACCCTCCTCTTCTCCTAGCATGATACGTAACAATGTCGTTTTCCCGCATCCATTGCGACCCAAAATGGCAAGCCGCTCACCTTCGTTAATTTCCATATTCAATCCTGTAAACAATTCCATCCCGTTCCACTCTTTTGATACTTCATGGAGGCGCACCAATGTCATCATAAGACCTCATCCTTCCTGTGTTGAAATCGAATACATCTCCAACATTGATGAGAGATCTTCTCGATAATCTCAGTCACTATTGGAGCTGCCACGGTTCACAGGAAATCCATAACGAATATTTCCTGAACAAAAAAAACCGCTGGCATCCGCCGGCGGTCTGGCAATTCAGGTTTGGAATCAAGCGTCAAAAAACGAGCATAAGATACTCCAGGCATGAAGAAATATACCCCTAAACAAGGTAAACGCAAACCACAACAAACGGCTCGCACACACACCTGATCCCATTGCTGAATTTGGACACACGAATCATCTCATTGCTCAGCCGCTGCGGCTGACTGCGTCATACACGTTCTGCAGTTACTGGGGTTCAATTCATGTGTCTTACTTCATGGGACGTGTGGTTACCTCTCATTCATGTATAGTATCAATTCTCCATTATTGTACCAGAAGATGGAGTAAATGCAAAGGTTTGAGTGGTCTAGAACAACACTGAAATTTCCATTTTCTGGACAAAAAGAAACCCCCTTGTGATTAACAAGAGGGTTTCTTAAATGAAGTTAAGCGGGTGATGGGAATCGAACCCACGCTATTAGCTTGGAAGGCTAAAGTTCTACCATTGAACTACACCCGCACGATTGATGATCGGGACGACACGATTTAAACATGTGACCCCTGGTTCCAAAACCATGTGCTCTATCAAGCTGAGCTACGTTCGTTAAGTTCCTAAGAATCTTAACATGGTTTTTACAAAAACTAATATAACATGTTCCTCCAATCCTTGCAAGTTCCATTTCCCACTTTTTCCTTGGTACATAAAAAAGACAGAAGCGATCCACGCCCCTGCCCGATGTTTATCCTGTAGGTTTATCCACATCTCGTAGAAACCGCTTCTCAAAATCGGCTGCAACGATCGGTTTACTGAAAAAGTAGCCCTGTGCTTCATGACAATGCTGATCACGAAGGAAAAGGAGTTGTGCCTCGTTCTCTACCCCTTCGGCCGTCACCTTCAATTGCAGGTGATGCGCCATGGATGTAATGGTCGATACAATCGCCGCATTGTTGCTATCCTCCATGACTTCATTGACGAATGAGCGATCAATTTTGAGCCGGTCAATCGGCAGATCCTTCAGATAATGCAGTGAGCTGTACCCTGTTCCAAAATCATCAATACTGATATGAACACCAATTTCTTTGATTTTGCGCAGCTGCTCAAACGCACGATCTTTATCAAATGTCATGCTCTCGGTAATCTCCAGTTCAAGCCAAACAGGCTCCAATCCGGTTTCCCTTAGAATACCACTGATGTTGTCCAGCAAATGGGAATGTCTGAATTGTCTCATTGAGAGGTTGACCGATACACATAGCTTGCGATACCCAGCTTCCTGCCACAGCTTGTTCTGCGCACATGCCTCCCGAAGCACCCACTCACCCAGTGGCACGATCAAACCACTTTCTTCTGCCAGAGGGATGAACTCTGCCGGGGATATCGGTCCACGCTGCGGATGCTGCCAGCGTACCAGCGCCTCCATGCCTACAATCATTCCACTTGCGAGATTAATCTGTGGCTGATATACGAGGTAGAACTGGCCCCGATCCAATGCCTTGCGCAGATCATTCTCCAGCTGCAGGCGTTCCTGTGCCTTCATCTGCATTGCATGGGCATAACGATTCAGCTCGATGCCCTGTTCCTTGGCATTATGCAGGGCTGTATCCGCATTTTGAATAATTTCCTCCGGTGATCCCCCGTCATGGGGATAGATGGCTATGCCTATGCCAAGCGTAATATGATAATCATTGCCATCAACCATAACCGGCTTTTCAAACAGCTGCAAAATCGATCTTGTTCGGCGCAGTGCATTTTCTGTGGTCCAGAAGTCCGTCATCGTGATCACAAACTCGTCCCGTCCAAGTCCATATACTTCCTCGCCCGGCAGAGAAGAATGCTTGAGTCGCTGCCCTACTTGACGAAGGACGCGGTTGGCAGCCTGCTGACCAAGAGAATCGTTAATCGTTTTGAATCGGTTAATATTCAGCACAAGCACACCGACTAGCTGTTCCTGCTCCACTGCATCGTCCAGTAACGTTCTCAGCCGTTGGGAGAGGCGGCGGCGGTTCGGCAGGCCTGTCACATCATCATGATGAGCAATATAGTTCATTTTGGCTTCAGCGGCCTGCTGTTTCAGGAACGGTGTGTCCACGACCGTTGTGTAGAGTCCTTTTTGTATAAAAAAGTAACCCATACAGTTCATCCACATTGCAAACAACAGATTCAGGTCATTCACTTCCGCAGCAGAGACCAAGTAGCCTTCTCCGTAGAAAAAACAAAGGGCTCCGCACAGGATAGAGGGAAGATCTCCATCCTTGCCCTTTTTCCATTTCAGAAACAGCACAACCGCAGTAATACCGCACAGAAGACCTGTCAAAAGGTGAATTCTCGTAAACGTTCCGCTGAGCAGACCTTCCTCGGTTAGCTTCGGCAACCAGATCCATTCCTGGACACCCAGTGTGTATAACATGATAAATGTACCCAATGTTCCACTGAACAGTAAAAATTTACGTGGTAACGCTATTTCTTTTTCTCTCACTACATAAATGAGCAGTAATCCGGCTGTACAGACCACAGAGCCAAGGGTCATCATTTTCAGCGAGAACTCTGATTCCATCATCGCTCCGCTCGGCACCTCTTCTGCATATGAAACGATATGAATCAATTCAAACAGACCAATTAATAAGAAGAGTGTTGTGATCAGGACCCTGCGCAGGGTTAGCTTTTGGGTCTGGAACAACCAGCTTTGGTTGTAAATGCCGATACAGGCTGCTGCTGCAACGAATCCGCCCAATAGCGTCAGAACCGGGTATCCGGATATGATTAGATCAGAGCTTGCAGAGGAACGATACCATTGACTTGCGAGAAAGCACAATAAGCCGCCTAGCGCGACCCAAATTACTTTTCTCTGATCTTGCGAATTTGCCTTCATGCCGTGTTTTTCCTTCCCGGGATCACCTATCCTGAATAACCTTTAGCCAGCGTTGTGACGTTCAGGTTTGAAAACTTTCATTGTTACACCATTCGACAGTGAATATTTACCAACGTTCAATTCACATGCCCATACATGCTTTCTGGTACATAATAACATTTAATTCTGCGGACGTGAACTACAAATTTAGTTTAAAATAGGAATATGTATTCATATCTGTGTAAGAAAACAAGGTACTAAGAACTAAAAAAACATGAATCTCCGCTTGGAGTCCATGTTTTTTTAGTTTACAACTGCATTTCAGACTATATTATTGATAAATCGATTGAGTCTCGTCCAGAAAAGAAAAGCGACAGTCAATTTGTGAATATTTGACCGGCAATTATTTATCGAAATTCACTTCAGGCGTTGTCAGCTTATCGTAGAAATCCACAACGTTATCCTTCTCCGATGACGAACGCAGCGCCATAGCTGAACGAGGATGCTCGTCCAATGCACCTGTGATCATGTATGGCAGGATGTAACCCCATTCTTCTTTTTCACGCAGAGGAACCATCAATTGTTCCAAAACGCCCAGAACCGGACGGAGATTGTATTTCGTTCCCTTCAGATGAGCAACAAGAAGTTCTGTTGGGCAGTTACCTGCTGCACGGCCCATACCATACACAGAAGCGTCCAGCAGTTCAACGCCTAGCTCAGCCGCCACAAGGGTGTTGGAGAACGCAAGCTGCATATTATTGTGAGTATGCACACCAAGACGTTTGTTTGGCAAATGGGTTTTAAATTTTTCTACAAGATATTTCACGTCATTATGATCAAGGCTTCCGTAGGAGTCAACAATGTACACAACGTCTACCGAGCTATCTTTGATCAATTCAAAGGCTTCGAGCAGCTCGTTTTCCATAACATTGGACAATGCCATGATGTTGAGAGTCGTTTCATATCCACGATCGTGGAATGTTTGAACAAGCGCAAGCGCCTTGTCTACATCCTTGCTGTAGCAGGCTACACGAATCAGATCCAGCATGCTCTCGCTGCGTGGCAAAATGTCATTCTCGTCCACACGTCCAACGTCAACCAGAGCAGACAATTTGGTATTTCCTTTTTGCGGGATCACTTTGCGCAGGAAATCATCATTCAGGAAACGCCAAGGTCCTGCCTCTTCGGCACCTTTCAGCAGTTTCGGCGAGTTTTTATAGCCAATTTCCATATAATCAACGCCTGCCTCATTCAATCCAGCGTACAGCTGTTGAACGAAGTCCACGCTAAAGTCCCAATTATTTACCAATCCGCCATCACGAATGGTGCAATCTACAATTTTGCAATGATTTGTCTTCATTTGTCTGCTCCTTTTCTGACCAACTTGTGTATTCCTCTCATGATACTTGAACGTGACAAGAAAAGTAAAGGGATAAACACGTTATTGGGTCTATTGGGTCTATTGGGTCTATTGGGACTTCCAGATCCGATCCATCTCGGTCATCTCGGAAGGATCCGGAGCTTTTTTTCCGTAGCGCACTGCGTTATAGGCACCAGGCAACACCTCTGAGAGTTTCCGTTCCTCTTGCTTGCCTGATGAGCGCTTATGATGAAGGATCGTCTCTGCTGCTTCCAGCGGAGTCTGCGCGCCTTCAATTTCAACCCCTCGACGTTTGGCACTATCGATCCATTTCCTGTAATAGTAACGTACACGCTCGGTTTCCTCTGATGGGGGTAATTCTTTTTTTCGAAACCAGGTTTTTCGTTCTCTCACAGGCGTTTCCAGCGTTTCACTAATATCGATGTATTCGGTTCGCGGTTCGGCACTCCGTTCCTTGGGTTCCATCATCCCCTTCAATCGGTCCATAAGACGATCTATCACCTTCCGTCCCAATTTGAAGATCAGCCATAGAATCAGAGCAGCAGATACACCTAAGACGACCCAACCCAGTATGTCCCAGAAAACAGATGGTTCTGAAGGCTCCGCCACTCTGTCCGGAAGCATTGACGGGTCAATACCAGAGATTGGTGTAATGGGCAGCTGCTGATTGGAAGATGAGCCTATTAACCCCCTGATCCATGCGAGCAGACGATCCCGTAGAGGAGCTAGCCATGCGGCAAGACTGGGAAATGCTCCAATTCCCGCAATGATAATCAACATCCATATCAACCGCTGATGATTCGATCTGGCAAACTCCCGAAGCACCATTCTTTTGCTGCCATCGTTTAGTACAGCCCTGTCCAGCTGCGAGCTGTACACGACCAGCAAACAGCCCATAAAGCTGATTAGACCTGATGCGTATAACGTTCCCACATACGGCTGCAGCGGGTAAAGAGGTTCCAGCCAGCGTGAGAAACTACTCAGTATAATGGAACCAACCACACCGAAAATCTGCCATCTCCACATCAAGGTGGAGCGAAGTGTCGGTTCGGGCGCCAAACCTATGTAGGCTGATATGATTCCCCATATAAGAGCTGTGAACAACTCCGGCAATGAAAGTCCGGCTGCCGAAGTTAATACCAAAGCGACAAGTGCTCCCAGAAGCAGAGCTGCACCTAACCGAATCCAAGTATTCATTCCCAATCGCTGAAATTTTTGTTTCAGTACCACACTTAACCCGCTTGCTAAAAAGTAAATGATCATTAATGTGTATGGCAGATAACCGGTTGCATAGAGCGAGGTCAGGGTTAGCAGCGGATACATATAAATACCTGTCAGTAGGACTGCTGACAGAGGTATTCCGAGTCTGTATCTGCTCGAAGTCGGTTCACTCATGCACTCACCGCCTTGTTGTTCTTCACGCCGCTTTGTTCCCGCTCTACAGGCAGAACAGTTACCCGATGACCTTGCTCATGCAGGCGAGCAATTTCATGCTCCATCGCAGAAGAAACATAGGATGTGATCAAAAGATAACTCCGAACTTGCTGAGCTTCCTCATTGCGCTCCACTTCATCATGCAGAAATTGCTCCATGGGAACCATGCATTTCAGCTCTGTCTCCGCCATCGCTTCCAGCAGCAGCTCCAGATGTGGGCTGCCATAATCGGGCTCAATCCGAAGCGGATCACGCCCTCCGTTTACCCGATAGCCATTATGGGCAAAACCTGCAGGCAGCCCTCTGCCGATCGCATCCACCGCAGCTGTTGCAGCATATCGCAATGCACGTTCAATCACCTCAGGCCGTGTCACCACGCTCCACATATCCGCTGATTCCTGAATGTTTACAATAATCCAGGACTGTGGATCAGCTGTCCATCCCTGCTTGTATACCTGCAGCTCACCTGTTCGTGCGCTCGCTTTCCAATGAATACGATTCATGGGGTCTCCAGCACCATAAGGACGGACACCCAGAATGAGAAATGGATCCTCCACGATCCAGCGTGACACCTCAACTTCACCTTGCCACACCTGATAGATGGCGGGCAGTTCCTCTGCATGGACCAGAGAAGGGTATACGATCATGGTCAGATGAACAGGAATGGGTTTTGAAGTGCGCCAAATGCCAAACAGATCTCCACCGGTCATTGTCACCGTGTTCAGAGTATATATACCGCGTTGAGTGCACACAAAGGGATGTTTGCGTGTGATACGCGTAAACGGTTTTAATGTAAAGATACTTTTATGATTCTGATAAATATCGCCTTGACTGATATCCATGCCTGAACCGCTGCGAAATACAAAAGAGCCAGGCATCATCGCCTCAAGTCTCAGCCAGTGAACCGAAACCCGCTTCTCATTGGCTATCGTTTCCACCATCTCCAGCTCGTCCCCTGCATAACAGCGAAGTTTGCTGAATTCACGTGTATACTTCAGTTTTCGCAATGCCGGACGTCCAAACCATATGCCTTGTAAACCAATGACAATGCTCCCGACAACGACAAGCCATAACAATGCCATACTTACCGTCCACTGGCGGTGCCAATGTTCTCCGTAGGCACTTCAGCCTGGCTCAGAATCTCCTGAATCATTCGCTCAGCCATCCCCTCCTGCTGTCGAACCCTGTTACGGAATACTAGCCGATGAGCCAACACAGGCTCAGCAAGCATCTTGATATCATCAGGCAGCACGTAGTCTCTGCCATGCAGCGCTGCCCATGCCTGACTTGCCTTCAGCAGGGCTTGGGCTCCCCTTGGGCTAACGCCAAGCGACAGCTCGGGATGTCGGCGTGTCTCTTCCGTGAGACGGATGATATATTTTAGCAGGTCTTCTTCAACCTGGACAGATTGGTATGTACGCTGAGCTTCCAGCAATTTCTCGCGACTTATAATTGATGTAAGATCGTCGACCGAACGACCGGCGACAGTACGTCTCAAAATTTCTACACTTTCGTCACTGGTCGGATAACCCATCCGAATTTTCATCATAAATCGATCCATTTGTGCCTCAGGCAGCGGGAAGGTCCCCTGGTTGTCAATCGGATTCTGGGTTGCTATGACGATAAACGGTCGCTCCAGCTGTCTCGTTGATCCATCGATACTGATCTGCCGCTCTTCCATACATTCCAGCAAGCTTGATTGGGTACGCGGTGTGGCGCGATTGATCTCATCGGCCAGCACCAGGTTCGCAAATAACGGACCGGCTCTAAACTCGAAATCCCCGGCTTTTTGGTTGTAAAAGTGAATCCCTGTTAAATCAGACGGTAACAAGTCAGGGGTGAATTGTATGCGTTGAAACGTGCAATCCAGAGATGATGCCACCGATTTCGCCAGCATCGTTTTGCCCGTACCCGGCACATCCTCAAGCAGAACGTGTCCTGATGCGATAATGGCTGTCATGATCAGTTCTATGGTTCGCTCCTTGCCTACAATAACCTGACCCACATGCTCTGTCAGATGCCTGTTCATCTGTTCCATTCCCTGAATATCCATAATGACCTTCCTTTCACAGCTATGATTATGTATCCGCATTCATCCTAACTATAACCCGAATTGTTCCCAAAAAAAACAAAAGGAATCGACGAACGCGCCGATTCCTTTCCAATGTCCTGCAGTTACACCAATGGGAGCATAATCATAAACCGGGTTCCTTCACCCTTTTTACTATCAACAGAGATCGTACCCCCATGGTTTTTGATAATACGATAACTTACAGAGAGTCCAAGACCTGTCCCGCTCTCTTTGGTTGTAAAGAATGGATCAAACAGACGTACAAGCGTGTTATGATCCATGCCTTGACCGTTATCGGCAATAGAGATCTGTGCGTATCTGTTCTCGGCTCCAGTGGAAATTCGAATCAGACCTGTATGCTCTTCACCAACGTCCTCAATAGCATCCATCGCATTTTTTACCATATTCAAAATAACCTGCTTAATCTGTTTGACATCGATGGAGACGTTCATCGGCGAGTCCCCTTCATCGAGCGTAATCTCGCAACCTTTCATCAAGCCTTCGCTTTCCGTCAGAAGGACCACTTCTTTGAGCAGAGAGTCTACAGACATAATCGTCTTCTGTGGCGCTGACGGTTTGGATGAGTTTAGAAACTCATAGATAATATCGTTCGCCCTGTCGATCTCCGTCAATATGATCCTGGCGTATTCATCTTTTCCCAATTGTAGCAAATGGGGGCGCAGCAGCTGTATAAACCCGCGGATCGCTGTCAAAGGATTGCGAATTTCATGAGCAATGGATGCCGAAATGCGCCCAAGCATGGCAAGTTTGTCATTTTGATAAGCGGTCTGTTCTATTTGTTTATAATCGGATACGTCCTTGACACTGAACAAAAAATCTCCATCCATCTGATCTCCGTACGTTACCGTGACCAGCCAGTGTCTGCCATACTCGTCAATCAGTTCATGATAGCGCTTACGGTGAAAAATGGTTTCCCGATAGATACGTAAAATTTTCTTTTTCTTGAATCGGCTCATCTGTGGATGATGCAGCATTTGCATCAGGGTGCAGCCGCTCAACAGACTTCGGGGAAGCTCCAACAATTTTGCCATTTGAACGTTAATAAACGTCAATACACCGTTGCTGTCAAACAACATAATACCACTATCCAAATGTTCCAGAACATTTTCATATTTGTTGTTATCGAGATGTACAGGCGGGAATCCGTTCGTTGGGTGAGGCACTGTGTCCTGAAATTCACTAATCATGTCAGGTTCCTCCTTTTCACGTAAATGATAAACTTGCCATTCGGACATCATATCATCACAGAAACAGGAAGGGCCGATTTTATTTTTCATTACCGGTGCCCTTTCATTGGGGGGCTGAGCCGAAAATATGGATGGCACGTCCGGAACCCTAGCTGGTCTTTTCCCGGTAACCAACAGTTGATCCGGAAAATAATATACGTTTGTTCCATTCTAACCGATCTCCTATTCCCAAACACGAACACTTTTTTTGCTCCGCCTCTTTTGCAAGTCTGTTTTTATCATAGACAAGTTTATAGAAGAGAGTCAATCGGAGAAAGTGTCGAATGGAAATTATTTTAAGAAAAACCTCGAAATAGCGTTTTCGAAAACACAAAAACGAAGCCTTTTCGCTTAAATTGCGAATCAGCTCCGTTCGTATCCGATCACGATCTATATCATGCATATTACATCTATAGCCCGCTTTTGTTATGCTGAATTTTAAGTCTGCGCTGGCTCATTACGGCTAATCGGCGTTTGAGTTCGCTCTCCCACTTCTCATCCTTCATTTCCTTGGCAAGCCTTAGCAGGTCCAAGGCCATGTCGATCTGTCGCTGCACGATGACCATTGCATCCTCGCTCTCGCGGTTTACACAATTTTCGAAGATTGCATCTTCATCCTCAGTCACATAATCCTGAAAATCAATTTCGGAAGCACCGTCACCATGCGCATATTCAGCCAAAATTTCATATTCATTTTCCACTTTGTAATGCACCTCTACCCGGTGGCATACCGGACAAAACAGCAGGGGAACATTATGAACCTGGGTGCGGTAATGCTTCAGCGTGCCCTTCGTTCCCACCATACTTGCCCCACAACAGTAACTCATTTTTGTTCACCCTCCTTATTACGTGTCGGGATCTTATATTAGAACCGGCTCTCCCGTACACTTGAAGCTTTACTGAAAAGGAATCGTTCCATCAGTGTAACACATTCATCAAAATATTATCATTGCCATGCCCCGAAATTTTTCCGGGGTTTCCATACCCTATTCGCCTTCAGGCTCTTCAATTCCTCTTTCGAGAGATGTAAAAAACCTCTCATTCCTATAATACATCATTAACACGTTTCTTACCCTGTCTAAACACCCTTGTACAGCCTCATCTTATATTGGGAAAAAGGGTGCAAAAAGCCCTCAATCCCGATAGGGATGAGGGCTTGAACAATAAACGTTCAAGTTAATCAGGCTTACAGGTTGCTGTCGCCTGGTTTCCAGTTCATTGCACACAATCCGCCGGATTGCAGAGCTTGCAGTACGCGAAGTGTTTCTTCAACACTGCGGCCTACATCGTTGTGGTTAACTACTTGATATTTCAGTTCGCCTTCTGGATCGATGATGAACAGACCGCGCAATGCAACGCCTTCTTCTTCGATCAGAACGCCGTAATCTTTAGCCACTTGCTTCGTGATGTCGGAAGCCAGTGGGAAGTTCAATTGACCCAGGCCATTGCTGTCTTTAGGTGTGTTGATCCAAGCTTTGTGGCTGTGTACTGAGTCAACGCTCACGCCAAGAATTTCAGTATCCAAAGCTTTGAATTGCTCGGAAGCATCGCTCAAAGCTGTAATTTCAGTTGGGCACACAAATGTGAAGTCCAAAGGATAAAAGAAGAATACGAGCCATTTGCCACGATAATCGGACAGTTTCACGGAACCAAAATCTTGTCCGTCTCCCGATACTGTTTCCATTGCGAAATCTGGTGCTGGTCTACCAACCAAACGTTCTGCCATAACTAAAAATTCCTCCTTTGGGATTATGTAAGCAATCCTATGGATTGCTCATCATCAAGAAAAACGCGGACGTTTTTCCTGTTATTAAAGCGGTTTGATACTTGATAACAAGTACAAGTAAAATGTTATCATCCGGACTTCTCAAAGTCAAGATTATAAACGTTATTTTTTTATAATTATTATAAATAAGAAATTTTCGTGCCAAAAAGATAAAGGGACAGCCCTCTATCTTTCCTGCTGGAAAGCTAAGGGCTGCCTGATCATGATGTCTTATTATTGCTTACGGATCGCTGCAACGATCAGATCGCCCATTTCCGTAGTGCTGATGGCTTTGCTCTTATCTACTGCAATGTCGCTCGTACGATGTCCGGCATTCAGTACCTCGGATACGGCTGCCTCGATGGCATCCGCGCCTTCGGCATAACCGAAGGTTGTACGGAACATAAGCGCTACAGACAAAATTGTTGCGATTGGATTCGCCAACCCTTGACCGGCAATATCCGGCGCCGAACCATGTACCGGCTCATACAATCCGAAGCTGCCTTCGCCCAGTGACGCAGAGGCCAGCATGCCAATCGAACCTGTCAGCATTGCTGCTTCATCACTGAGAATATCTCCAAACATATTTTCCGTTACGATAACGTCAAAGCTTGCTGGACGACGCAACAGCTGCATTGCACAGTTGTCTACGAGTACATGTTCCACTTCAACATCCGGATACTCCGGGGCTACCCGGTTAACGACTTCACGCCAGAGACGGGAGGTTTCCAGGACGTTTGCTTTGTCGACAGAAGCCAGTTTTTTGCGGCGTCCTTGAGCAATCTCAAACGCCTGACGAACGATCCGCTCCACTTCCGTTACATTATATACACAGGTGTCGACTGCTTCTTCACCCTGTGATCCTTCACGTCTGAACTTCTCCCCGAAGTAAATGCCTCCCGTCAGCTCTCGCACCACCATCAGATCTGTACCTTCCAGTACTTCAGGTTTTAAGGTGGATGCATCCTTCAGGCAGTCAAACACAACAGCTGGGCGCAAGTTGGAGAACAATCCGAGTGCTTTGCGAATTCCCAGCAAGCCCGTTTCGGGACGAAGTTCCTTGCTGTTGTTGTCCCATTTTGGACCACCAACAGCTCCGAGCAGTACTGCATCTGCGCTTTTGCAAACGCTGAGCGTCTCCTCTGGAAGTGGTGTGCCTTTCTCGTCGATGGCAATTCCGCCAAACAGTGCATGTTCAGTTTCAAAACGATATCCAAACACTTCCTCCGTGCGCTTGAGTACTCTCTCTGCTTCTGCTACAACTTCCGGACCGATTCCGTCACCTGCGATGACTGCAATTTTTTTTACGTCTGTCATGGGTTGTCCAACTCCTTCATTCATCTACGTACGTGTCATACTTAACTCTCTCTTTTGTATCATATTCAGTGGTCATTTGACCAAGATATACAATCTATGACTTTAATAGATTTTGCCTATAAGAGGGTTAGAGTCTGTTGTTCTGCTCGTCTGGCTAGGGTAAAATATAACTTGAAGTCAAATTCAGGTAACTCAGGAGGGATTGCAACCATGCAATACACGTACTTGGGAAAATCAGGTCTCAAAGTCAGCCGGATATGTCTTGGCACCATGAATTTTGGGCCTGCTACAGACGAAAAAGAAGCATTCCGCATCATGGATGCAGCACTCGATGCCGGCGTTAACTTTTTTGATACCGCTAACATTTACGGCTGGGGTGAGAATTCCGGCCTCACCGAGGAAATCATCGGACGCTGGTTCAGCCAGGGTGGCGGCAGACGTGAAAAAGTGGTACTCGCGACCAAAGTGTATGGTTCCATGCATGACGAAACAGATGGTCCCAACAACGACGCCGGCCTTTCTGCCTATAAAATCAGACGTCATCTGGAGGGTTCCCTTCGCCGCCTGCAAACGGATCATGTCGAGCTGTACCAGATGCACCATGTTGATCCGGCGGTTTCTTGGGACGAGCTGTGGGGTGCATTCGAAAATGCTGTTCATCAAGGCAAAATTGGTTATGTTGGATCAAGCAACTTCGCTGCATGGCAGATTGCGATCGCTCAAAGTGAAGCCAAAAATCGTCATTTCCTCGGCCTGGTTTCCGAGCAGCATAAATACAGTCTCAACTGCCGTTTGCCTGAACTTGAGGTGCTGCCTGCAGCCAAAGAACTGGGTCTCGGCGTGATTCCTTGGAGCCCACTTGATGGTGGCTTGCTGGGTCGCAATGCACTTCAGAAACTGGAGGGCACACGCAGTGGCGGCATCGCTGAGCATATTGAGCGTCATAAAACACAGCTTGAGGAATTTGCTGCACTGTGCCGTGATCTCGGTGAACCACAGGACACTATCGCTCTGGCCTGGGTTGCGGCCAATCCGGCCGTTACAGCACCGATCATCGGACCTCGTACGCTGGAACAATTCGAAACCGCGCTCAAATGTCTGGAAGTCACTCTGGATGAAGCGGTACTTAAACGTCTTGATGAGATTTTCCCTGGTCCGGGTGGACATGCGCCTAACGCGTATGCATGGTAATGAGAGCTAGCTAAACAATAATCCGTAATCCGTCCTAATTCATAAACCTGTTCACTTAAAGTTATAACAAAAAGTCTGACCCTTCCGAAATCGTTGAGGGTCAGACTTTTTAGATTGTGCATCCATCTGCTTCGCAGATATCCATGCATCCTATGCTTGCTGCAATAATTATTAGAGGTTCACGTTAACCCGATTGGTATATGTTTTGCGTTTCTCAATCAGCTGGTTAAGGCCGTCCACATAGGCACGTGCACTTGCGCCCAAAATATCGGTGCTTACGCCGCGTCCCTGAACAGAAACCTGATTTTGAGTCAATACAACATGCACTTCGCCGAGCGCATCCTTACCATGTGTAACCGATTTGATGGAGTAATCGGACAGCGTTACTTCTTCCCCGCTTACCTGGTCAATCGCATTGTAAATGGCATCTACGGAACCGTTTCCTTCCGCTTGCTTTTCAACCGTGCTGCCGTCAAGTGTAGCAATGCGGACTTTGGCTGTCGGAGTCGATTCGTCCCCATACGTCACAAAAATGGATTCCAGTTTGTACACCTCAGGTGCATCCTGCAATTTCTCTTCAATTACGGCCAGCAAATCCTCGTCTGTAACTTCTTTTTTCTTGTCGGCCAGATCCTTGAATTGAGCAAAAGCACGATTTAATGCTTCGTCCTCCAGCTCATATCCAAGCTCAATCAAACGCTCACGGAAGGCATGGCGCCCGGAGTGTTTACCCAATACGAGCTTGCTTTCCTTCAGACCAATGGTCTCTGGCGTCATGATCTCGTACGTTGTTTTCTCCTTCAGCATACCATCCTGATGAATACCGGATTCGTGTGCGAAGGCGTTGGCGCCGACAATGGCTTTGTTTCCAGGGACAACCATCCCTGTCAAACGGCTGACAAGCCTGCTGGTGCGTGCAATTTCCGAGAGCTGGAGCGAAGTTTTCGCCTTGAAAAATTCCTGACGTGTCTCCAGCGCCATGGCAATCTCTTCGATTGCAGTGTTCCCTGCGCGTTCACCGATTCCGTTAATCGTACCTTCAATCTGATCGGCACCGTTCAGAATGGCAGCCAGTGTATTGGCTGTTGCCATTCCCAGGTCATTGTGGCAGTGTGCGCTCAGCTGTACTTTTTCAATGCCATGCACATTCTCTTTGAGATGTTTAAAAATGTTACCGTACTCGTATGGGCTCAGATATCCCACCGTATCCGGGATGTTGACAACCGATGCGCCTTCCTCTACGGCCATGTTTACCATCTCGACGAGGAAGTCATATTCGGTACGGCCTGCATCCTCCAGGGAGAATTCAATTTTGGAAAAAGATTTCTTCGCATAACGAATGGCTGAACGAGCAGTATCCAGCACCTGCCCTTTGTCCATGCGCAATTTATGTTGGCGGTGAATAGGTGAGGTTGCCAGAAAAACGTGAATACACGGGTCCTGCGCACCTTTCAGCGCTTCCCTAACCGCATCAATATCCTGCTCTCTGGAGCGGGACAAGCCGATAACTGTAATATTCTTAACCGCTTTCGCTACTGCATTTACGGCTGCCAGATCGCCTGGAGATGCTGCCGGAAAACCGGCTTCCATCCGGTCAATCCCAAGCCGCTCGAGCTGATGGGCAATTTCTACCTTTTCACGAGTGTTCAGATTGACTCCCGGCGATTGCTCACCATCACGCAGCGTTGTGTCAAATACATAGATTTTACGCACGCCTCGCACCTCCTAGACTGTAATGTATGATTGCCTCTAAACCAGCAATAGCGGCACACGCATAAGCACGGCCGCTATTTCCGGTTAAAGCTGTAAAATTGCTTATTCTATAAGTGCATGTTCAAAAAGTCAACGATTCAGCACCGAGAAGGTAAACGCAAGATTCGATGTCGAGTTCGCTTCATGGGCTACTTCGTGATCAATTGAGGACTTTTTGGACTACCTCTAAGTGCAAATGCTTACTTCTTGATCCAGTGCATCATCTCACGCAATTGTCCGCCAACCACTTCGATTGGGTGTTCAGCTTCGTTGCGGCGAGTTGCTGTCAGGAAAGCACGACCGGATTGGTTTTCCAGGATGAAGTCACGTGCGAATTTACCTTGTTGGATATCAGAAAGAACTTCTTTCATTGCTTTCTTCGTATCTTCAGTCACAACGCGAGGTCCAGTTACATAGTCACCGTACTCAGCTGTGTTACTGATGGAATCGCGCATGCTAGCCAGTCCACCTTCATACATCAGGTCAACGATCAGTTTCAATTCGTGCAGACACTCGAAGTATGCCATTTCAGGAGCGTAACCCGCTTCTGTCAATGTTTCGAAACCAGCTTTTACCAGGGCACTTACACCGCCACACAGAACAGCTTGCTCACCGAACAGGTCTGTTTCTGTTTCTTCACGGAAGGACGTTTCGATAACGCCTGCACGTGTGCAGCCGATACCTTTTGCGTAAGCAAGACCGATGTCTTTTGCTTTACCAGTTGCATCCTGCTCGATCGCGATCAGGCCTGGTACACCGAATCCTTCCACGTAGGTACGACGTACCATGTGGCCAGGGGACTTAGGAGCTACCAGCAGTACATCGCTGTCTTTTGGAGCAACGATTTGACCGAAATGAACGTTGAAACCGTGAGAGAAGAGCAATGCTGCGCCTTTTTTCAGGTTTGGTTCGATTTCGTTTTTGTATACAGAAGCTTGCGTTTCATCAGGGAGCAAGATTTGAACCACATCTGCACGGCTAGTTGCTTCAGCCGGGGACAATACTTCGAATCCGTCGTTTTTCGCAGTGTCAAACGATTTACCTTCACGAAGTCCGATGACTACGTTCAAGCCGCTGTCACGCAAGTTTTGTGCTTGGGCGTGGCCCTGGCTACCGTAACCAATTACGGCGATCGTTTTTCCTTTCAATACGCTAAGCTCTGCATCCTGTTCATAATAAGTAGTTACTGGCATGTTTATAAGTCCTCCTTTGTATTGTAAAGAACCCTTCATTAATGAGCGGGTGTCTCAAGGGACCGGCATGCTGGTTGTTCCAGCAACTCGGGTCTGATCCGATCCGTTCAGACACCCGCCCTTTAAAGCGGGGGTGTAGCTATCTTTTCAAGCGTTACATCACTAAAATGTCGACTTGCAGCAGATGCAGGACTACGATGTCATTCAAGAATCAGTCGAAGTATGTTGGTACTGCTTCTTTTCGCACCCTTGTCACTTTCCCGATATGCATATTAGACCATACAATTAGATCTATTGGCAATTATACGTTGCCACGTACCAGTGCAGTTACTCCAGTCCGCGACAGTTCGCGAATGCCATAAGGCTTAAGCAATTCGATCATGGCATCAATTTTGTCGGTATCCCCAACCACCTGAACCATCAGACTGCTTGGACCAATGTCTACAACTGACGCGCGGAACGTTTCTACCACACCCATAATTTCAGGACGTTCGGAAGGTTCTGCTTTTACTTTAATCAATGCGAGTTCACGGGCGACCATCGGCTTAAGGCTGAAATCCACCACTTTGATTACGTCAATGATTTTGTAGAGCTGCTTCTCAATCTGTTCCAGCGTTTTGTCGTCACCAATGGTGACAATGACCATACGCGACAAACCCTCTTCTTCCGACTGGCCTACCGTAATACTCTCAATGTTGAATCCACGTCGACCGAACAATCCGGATACCCGCTGCAGGACGCCAGGCTGATCGTTGACCAAAATCGAAATCGTATGTCTAATCATTCCTCAGCATCCCCCATCAGCATTTGATCAATTGTTGCTCCTTGCGGAACCATTGGATATACATTTTCTTCTTTGCGTACAACAAATTCTACAACGACCGGTCCCGGTGTATCCAGCGCTTCCTGCCATGCCCGTTCAGCTTCTTCCTTGTTCGTGGCACGCAGTCCTTTAACACCATATGCTTCAGCCAGTTTTACAAAATCCGGGCTTCCCGCAAGATCGATGTGGCTGTAACGATTCTCATAGATGATTTCCTGCCATTGACGAACCATTCCAAGCACCTGGTTGTTGATAATGACAATTTTGACCGGAATGTTATTAATCGCGCAGATTGCCAGTTCCTGTGAACACATCTGCATTCCGCCATCACCGTTAATTGAGATTACCAGTCTGTCAGGATTCGCCATCTGTGCACCGATTGCCGAAGGGAATCCAAAGCCCATTGTTCCTAGACCGCCAGAGGTTACCCATGAACGCGGTTGATTGAACTTGTAATATTGCGCTGCCCACATCTGATGCTGACCAACGTCTGTGGTAACGATTGCCTCACCTTTGGTTGTATCATTCAACAGTTCAACAACCCACTGCGGCTTCAACTCGTCTTCGGAATCTGTATAACTGTAAGGTTTCTCTTGTTTCCATTGTTTGATCTGGTCTCTCCAAGCATCCGCACGCTCTGCACGCTGCACTTCCTTGTTCGCTATTTCGAGTACCGTCTTCACATCACCAACGATCGGGATGTCTGTTGCAATGTTTTTGCCAATCTCCGCCGGGTCAATATCGATGTGTACAATTTTGGCATGTGGCGCAAAACCGTCCAGTTTACCCGTAACCCGGTCATCGAAACGTGCTCCGATGTTAATCAGCAAATCCGCTTGTTGAATTGCCTGATTCGATGTGTATGTTCCGTGCATTCCCGGCATTCCTGTCCAAAGTTCATGTCCGCTTGGGAATGCTCCGAGTCCAAGCAGCGTTGTCGTAATTGGAATGCCCGTTTTTTCAACAAATTCGAACAGCTCTTCGTGTCCACCCGAGTAAACAACCCCGCCACCTGCAAGAATCATCGGACGTTCTGCTTCCTGAATCGCTTGAGCCAGACGATCAACCTGAAGCTTGTTGGGAACCGTCCGAGGGTTATAACCTCTCAGCGTAACCGGTTCAGTGATTGGTTCAAACAACGTTTTGTTGGCTGATACATCCTTCGGAATGTCGATTAACACCGGACCTTTACGGCCTGTATTCGCGATATGGAATGCCTCATGAATGACACGCGGCAGATCTTTAACGTCTTTTACCAGGTAGCTGTGTTTGGTAATTGGCATTGTAATACCGGTGATATCCGCTTCCTGGAAAGCATCCGAGCCGATCAGGCTGGAAATGACGTTACCCGTAATAACTACGAGTGGTACGGAATCCATATAAGCCGTTGCAATACCGGTTACCAGATTCGTCGCACCCGGACCGGAGGTAGCAATACAAACCCCCACTTTGCCGCTCGCACGTGCATATCCGTCTGCTGCATGAATGGCTCCTTGTTCGTGACGTGTTAATACGTGTTTGAAATCCTCAAAACCATACATGGCATCGTAAATGTACAACACTGCACCACCTGGATAACCGAAGACGCACTCTACGCCTTCCAGCAACAAGCTTCTTAGCAGAATTTCGGATCCGCTAATGACCTCCGGCTTCATCCATTTTTCACGTAATTCATCTGTTGATCGTACTTCTGGAATTTGAGCTCCCATCAGTCATCCTCCTCTCGGAATTTACACCATTCTGACATTTGAAGTTACAAAAAAAACCTTTCATCCCTGCAAACAAGTTAATGCTTGCGAGGGACGAAAGGTTGTTGCTTCCGTGGTACCACCCAACTTTGTCCGAAATTTCGCAATAACGGACCTTACCAGGTACAAAAAACGATAGATCAAACGGACACAGCCGTTTTCCATACCTGTTGTCTGTAACGCAGACATACGATTTTCCCTAATACGCAGATGGAGTGACATCCAGTGCTTTTCAGGAAAACAGCTCCGAGGTGAGCTCGTATATAAGGGATTATGGTGGTGGTTTCAGCAGATCCAGCCACTCTCTGAGCAAAAGAGCCCTTAAAACTTCGTCCTCTTCATAGCCGATTAAATATTCTCGTTAAATGTTAGGAACATTATATGATTCCTCTAACCGATAAGTCAATACCTGATTCAGATAAAAATTTTAAACTTCTTCCATCACACTACTTTGATTCTTACCGTATCCCCATTCCCTGCACTTCATACAGTCACCTTTTCTCTTGCTGCAGGCATAGGATATACGAGCAGCACGACTGGTCCTGAAAGGAGAATACGCATGGTGATTCGGCAACGCAAATCGAGGCTGGATGATGGGGCCATCATGAGTTTAATTGACTCACAACTTGTTCCTCTTTCCCATATGAGTACAAATGAAATCAACAAAATACGCAAGGATATACCCCTGCGAATGAACAGGGGCATGACCTTTGTAATCTCGCCGGAGCCGAATAAAGAGGCTGTTGCTTTTGTTCATTTTCTCATGCATGGCGAGCTGTTATATGTGGATATGATGGCTGTGGCTACGAAGGAGCAGCGCAAACGGTACGGGCAGACTTTGCTGCAAAAGGCCGAAAACTTCGCTGCATCGCGGGGTTGTAAAAGATCCAAAGTGATGGTCGACGAAGGCAACATGAAGGGACTGCAATTTTATCAAAAAAATGGTTACAGTACCGTTCGTTATATTATGATAAGCCGCTGTTACGAGATGGAAAAAACATTGTAGAATGGCCTAGAAAAACCCTGGTGGACGTGGACCCGGACCATAAGGGCCGAATCCAGGGCCAGGGCCAAAGCCGCCGCCAGGTCCATATCCCGGTCCGTAGCCTGGACCATATCCAGGGCCATGTTTCGGTCCAGGTCCATATCCGGGACCGAATCCAGGGCCAGGACCATAAGCATAAGGCAGTGTAGCAATAGCGAGCAGATCAAACAATACCAGTGGCAAAATAGCCTTTGTGCGCACTTTTTTACCATCCATGCGCTTTAGCACTAATTTATTACCGGATACTTTCAACAGCTTACCCGTAACCCGAGTGCCGTCTTTTTTCACCGCAACGATATTTTTGCCTATGAATTTCACCGCTTCACGACGCGTAACATGTTGTTTCATACTTTCCCCTCCTCCTCGGATCATTCAAAACAGTGTATTCGTCCAAGACCTTCTTCGCCTGTTTCTTTGTCCCTACTAAAAAATATGGGTATTCTACCTAACACTCTGATTTGAGAAAATAGCTTGTTAGACAGCAAAAAAAAGGGGCCGCACGCAGCGGACCCTTTTCTCTATAAAACTTGTTAAAAAATTTAATCGATTGCTTGTCTTACCTTTTCCCCGGATCGTATGGTTCGCCGAGTGCAGACGGAGCAGAAGAACGCCCGACTGCCGCGATAAGCACGATAATCGTGAGAAGATATGGCAGCATATAAATAATTTCCTGGGGAATACTTTGAGACCACTCGAACAACTGCACATAATTTCGGATCGCTTGTGAAAATCCAAAGAATACAGCAGCACCGAAAGCTCCGATTGGATTCCATTTACCAAATATCATGGCCGCAATTGCAATGTATCCTTGACCGGAAACCGTATTATGTGAAAACGTGCCTGTTGTTGTCAGTGTGATAGCAGCACCACCAATAGCCGCAAGTGCACCACTGATCATTACGCCAACATAGCGATAGCGACGAACCTTCACACCTACAGTATCGGCTGCACTCGGGTGTTCACCCACAGAACGCAGACGAAGTCCAAATGGCGTTTTGAAGAGTACATAATACGTCAGGAACACTAGAATAATCGCCAAATATGTTGTTGGGTAGACGTTCTTAAACAACGCTTCTCCGAGCAAAGGAATATCCTTCAGGAGCGGCACATCAAATTTGCTGAAGCCCTGTACCAAAGGCGAGTCTCCTGAACCTTCGAACAGCAATTTAACCAAATATAGCGTACTTCCTGCTGCCAGGAAGTTGATAACAATACCACTGATAATCTGGTCTGCCTTAAACGTAATCGACGCAACGGCGTGAATAAGAGATACCAGCACGCCCAATGCCACAGCAACCAAAACACCCATCCAGGCAGATGTTGTACCACCCATACCTGCTTCTTGGGCATAGTGCGCCCCGATCCCGGCTGCAAATGCACCGAAGACCATAAAACCTTCGAGTCCCAGGTTAGTTACACCGGATTTCTCTGAGAATATCCCGCCAAGGGAAGCAAAAATCAATGCGGTAGCAAAGACAAGCGTCGTATTGATAATTTGCCCAATTGTCAACAAGTCCATCTACAACACCTTCTCTTTCTTGCGCTTGGAATAGAACGGTTTAAGTACCCAGCGCACGATGCCTTGTGCCGCAATGAAGAAGATAATCGATCCAATTACAATCCGAATAATCTCCGGCGGTACGTCCGCAGCAAAACTCATACCAGCAGATCCATAGGTAAGCGTACCAAACAACAACGCTCCCAGGAGCACACCAAACGGATGGTTCAAACCAATCAAGGCAACGGCAATGCCGTCAAAACCTGTTCCTGGAGATCCCGACATTACTGTCTGGTACTGGAATACGCCAAGCACCTGGAAAGCTCCACCAAGACCTGCAAGCATACCACTGATAAACATAGCTTTTACGATATTACGATTGACATGCATACCTGCATACTCAGCCGCATTCGGGTTGTAACCTACAGCACGGATTTCATATCCTTGCTTGGTTTTCCACATGTAGATATAAAAGAGCACAGCCATAACCAGGGCGATCAATGTTCCCATGTGAACACGGGAATTGCCCATGAGTTCGGATAACCAAGTCAAACTGATAGAAGCTGATTCACTGATATCGACTGAACGGTTCTCCCCTTGAAGCAGCAAAAACTGGCGTACAATCAGGTTAGCCAAATACAGACCGATCCAGTTCAGCATAATACTGCTGATAACTTCGTTCACTCCGCGAGCGGCCTTCAAATAACCCGCAATCGCTGCCCACAGACCACCGAATACTGCACCAGCAATCAGTGCCAGTGGAGCATGAATATAGATCGGAAGACCTGCGAATTTAACCCCCACAAATGTAGCTGCTGTCATACCAACGAGAAATTGTCCTTCCCCACCGATATTAAACAGTCCCGCACGGGACGCAAAAGCAAACGCAAGACCGGTCATGATGAGCGGCGTCATCTCACGTACGGCTTCTCCGAAGTTGTACATGTCACCAAAGACCTTTTTAAACAGTGCGCCATACGCTTCAATGGGGTTGTATCCTCCAATTAGCATGACGATACCGCCCAAGATCAATCCCATAAGGATCGCAACAATAGGCAGAATAAAGGAATCACGGGTAAACCATTTCAATACTTTACTCATGTACAGTACCTCTCTTTTGGGTGCTGCCCGCCATCATCAAGCCGAGCTCCCTGTCATTCGTTTCTTCCGGCAGCACCTCACCGACGATCTGGCCCTCATAAATGACAGCAATCCGATCCGAAACGTTAATAATTTCATCGAGCTCGAAGGAAATGAGCAGTACCGCCTTTCCTTGATCACGCTGAGCAATCAACTGTTTCTGGACAAACTCAATAGCACCTACGTCCAAGCCACGCGTTGGCTGAGCCGCAATAAGCAGTTCCGGGTTCTTATCGACTTCCCGTGCAATGATTGCCTTCTGCTGGTTACCCCCTGACAAAGAACGTGCTTTCGTTTCAATGCTAGGTGTCCGCACATCAAACGCCTCAACAAGACGCTTTGCCTGCTTTTTAATCGCATCGAAATTAAGGAATCCTTTACGCGTGTAAGGAGATTTATAATAAGATTCCAAAACGATATTTTCACTGACAGAGAAATCCAGAACCAATCCGTGTTTATGTCTGTCTTCCGGGATATGACCTACTCCCGATTCCGAAATATGACGCGGCGAATGGTTGGACAATTCTTTCCCTTGCAGACGGATTGATCCGCTATCTACCTTACGCAATCCGGTCAGGGCTTCAATCAGTTCACTCTGCCCGTTACCATCAACGCCCGCGATGCCCAAAATTTCACCTGCACGAACATTCAGATTCAGTTCATTCAGGACGGAAATACCTTCTTTGTTCTTGGCAGTCAGTTTACTGACTTCAAGCACGTTGGCTCCAGGTGTAGCCGGTTTTTTATCCACCTTGAACGTAACATTACGCCCAACCATTTTTTCGGCAAGCTCATTGGGATTCGTTTCCGACGTCTTTACAGAATCGATCACTTTTCCGCGACGAATAATGGTGACCGTATCGGAGATCTCCATGATTTCTTTCAGCTTATGCGTAATCAAAATGATGGATTTGCCTTCGGCGACGAGCTTTTTCATGATGACCATCAGTTCCTTGATCTCCTGAGGAGTCAAAACAGCCGTTGGTTCATCAAAGATCAGGATGTCAGCACCGCGGTACAACGTTTTTACAATTTCAACGCGCTGCTGCATGCCGACAGAAATATCATGAATTTTGGCATGCGGATTCACTTTGAGTCCGTATTGCTCGGATAAACGCTGCACTTCGGCAGCCGCTTTTTTATAGTTAATGTTGAGACCTTTCGTTGGTTCAGATCCCAAAATAATGTTCTCTGTTACCGTGAACGGCTGTACAAGCTTAAAGTGCTGATGCACCATGCCGATACCCAGTTCGATTGCTTTGTTAGGGCTGTCGATCATGACAGGCTTGCCATTCACTTCAATGGAACCTTCATCTGGCTGATAGAGACCAAATACAATATTCATCAACGTTGACTTACCAGCGCCGTTTTCGCCCAGCAGGGCATGAATCTCGCCTTTACGAAGCTGAAGGCTGATGGCGTCGTTGGCAACAATGCCTGGAAAACGCTTCGTGATTTGTTTTAACTCAACGACGGGGGTTGCTGCACCCATGTAATCACCCTTATAACTGATATAGTGTGGTTCCGTAAACGTAAGAAAAACGTCCTATCGACGTATGTTCAAGGGAAAAGACCGCGATTGCGGTTATTTTTCTTGAGATTATCGAATCCATTCAGCTCAGCTGAAACGTATAAATTCCATAATCTTAAGAAAAGCTCCTTACGGAGCATATTGCTAAAACATTGATTCTGCATTTGGAAGGTTTCCAACAAGCATCTTATAAAACAACGTACAAATGTTATGATGGCCTGAGCAAATTTTCCTATCCTGACAATCATAAGGCCGGTCAAGACCGGCCCTGTGATTATTCAATTCGCAGGCGAATTACTCTGTAGGTACTTTGATTTCGCCGTTGATGATTTTTTCTTTGTATTCGTCTACTTTAGCAAGGATGTCAGCAGAAACATTTTTTGTAGAAGTATCAGCAATACCTACACCGTTCTCTTTCAGAGTCAGGTTTTCGGAACCGCCAGCAAATGTGCCGTCGATAACTTCTTGGTTTACTTTCTTAACTGCTTCGTCAACTTTTTTGATCATGGAAGTCAGGGTAACATCGTCACCGAACTCAAGGGATTGGTCTTTGTCCACACCGATTACCCAAACATCTTGTCCTTGTTTTTTACGGGCAATAGCTTCGTTGAACACGCCGTTACCTGTAGCACCGGAAGAGTGGAAAATGATATCCGCGCCTTGGTTGTAGATTGTAGCAGCTGCTGCTTTACCAAGGTCTGGTTTGTCGAATGCACCTGTATAGTTGGAGATCAACTCAGCGTCAGGGTTAACTGCTTTAACGCCTTCTCTGAAACCAACTTCAAATTTCTTGATCAGTGGGCTGTCCATTCCGCCAACAAAACCGATTTTGTTCGTTTTTGTAGTCAGACCGGCAACAACGCCAACCAAGAAGGAACCTTGCTCTTCAGCAAATGTTACGGATTTAACGTTAGGAGAATCAACGACACTGTCGATGATCGCCAGTTTGGAATCAGGGTTTTGGTCAGCAACCGTTTTGATTGCATCAGCCAATTGGAAACCGATACCCCAAGTCAGGTCATATCCGCCTTTAACGAACTCGTTCAGGTTAGGAATGTACTCTTCATCAGATTTACTTTGCAGGTATTTTACAGCAGTACCTGTTTCAGTTTCAGTTGCCTGCAGGGCTTCCCATGCGGATTGGTTAAAGGATTTGTCGTTTACGCCACCTACGTCAGTAACCATACCGATCTGCAAATCGGATTTTGCTTCAGTGGATTCTCCACCTGTAGTTCCTCCGGCATTTGTTTCTTCCTTTGGTTTGCTTCCGCAACCTGCGAGCATTACCGAAACTGCCAGCAACATGACCAAAGACAAGCTGAGCATCTTTTTCATTTCTCTTGTTCCCCCTTAATGATATATACCTAATTCCTACCCAGGTCGATAGTGAACGATGAACAGATGTCAGATATCATTTTCAAGCGGAATGTATGGTTTCTTCGACATAAAGAGCACATTCACGTCTTAACTTTACCGGATCATCAGCCGAAAAACCGAACATTATGACTAGGAGAGAAATGTTTAGGACTTGCCTACTAGAGGTGATTATACATTCAACCAGTGTTAAAATCCAGATGTTTCATGACCAAAAATCACATATTTTTAGTCTTTTATTGTTGAAAACGCTTAAAATTTTAGCGGTTTAACACACTAACGTTACAACGATGTGATGTTATATAACAAAATTATACCATCATTATCACCAATAACCAGTAACTCCTAGTTTTCATTTGCATTATATGACCGTTCGGTTTTTATGTATCTGCCAGTGGTCTGATAGCTGTCAACCGCATCCAATCTAAGTTTGTCCTCTCGGACCACACTGTATTCGTCCGGCGCTTTCTGGCGTGAAAAAAGCCGCCATAAGGTACGGCGGCTTGCATAATACAATTTAAGCGTTGATTTTGCCTTTAGCTACAGTAGCCAAAGAGTTGAACGCATTGATGTCGTTAACGGCCAGATCAGCCAACATTTTGCGGTTCATGTCCACTCCAGCAAGTTTCAATCCATGGATCAGTTTGTTGTAAGACAAACCGTTTTGACGTGCTGCTGCGTTAATACGAACGATCCACAGTCTGCGGAAGTTACGTTTTGTGTTGCGACGGTCACGGTATGCGTAAACCAGGGATTTCATTACTTGCTCGTTAGCTGTTTTAAAAATGCGGTGTTTGGAACCGAAATAACCTCTAGCCAGTTTCAAAACCTTTTTATGACGACGACGTACTACAAAACCGCCTTTTACTCTTGCCATATTAAAGAACCTCCCAAATAAATATAAATGTATCCGTGGTATGTGTACGGCCGTAGCCGATCCCCCATACGGAATGTACTAATTTTAAATTTAGCCTTTCAAGTTAGCCAAACCTTGTTTCAAACGTCTTACGTCCCCGGCTGCCATTACTGGGTTACCGTTCAGAACGCGCTTAGCACGTTTGGATTTGTGGGAAAGCAAGTGGTTTTTGTGTGCTTTGTAACGAAGGACTTTACCGGAACCGGTAATTTTGAAGCGTCCTTTCAAACTGCTGTGTGTTTTCATTTTAGGCATTTTGTGTTTCCTCCTTCAATGTTATCAGGCTTTAGGAGCCAGAATCATGATCATACTGCGGCCTTCCAGTTTCGGTTGACGTTCGATGGTGCAGAGTTCTGCAACCTCCACCTTAACGCGCTCCAGAATCCGTTGACCAATGGCGGCATGCGCAATTTCACGTCCGCGATAACGAACAGAACATTTAACCTTGTCGCCTTCTTTTAAAAACTTAACTACATTACGAAGCTTCGTTTGATAATCGTGCTCCTCAATATTGGAACGGAACCATACTTCTTTAATGTCAACAATTTTCTGGTTCTTACGGGCTTCTTTGTCTTTCTTTTGCTGCTCATAGCGGAACTTGCCATAGTCCATGATGCGGCACACCGGCGGTTTAGCCTGTGGTGCCACATTGACCAGATCCAAGTTCAGATCAATCGCCATTTGCAGTGCTTCCCGAATGGGCTTGATCCCAATTTGTTCTCCTTCAGCTCCGACAAGGCGTACTTCCTTCGCCCGAATCTCATCATTAATCATGTGATCTTTACTAATAACCGTCCACCTCCAGGTCATTTTGAATACTGTTAAACAAAAATAAAAGGGATGCCGGTCAAGCTACCGACATCCCTGTAATCAACACAATTCTTCATGAGTATACACTTCATAAATTATTGGGATCGTTGACCAGCCAACGTGAATGTTGGTCAGGTGAGAAGTCGGACTTCTGCTTGTGATTCCATCACTATTCATTTAACGCACTTGAATACTATACCATCATTGTTGACTATAGTCAACACCTTTTAAACAATTTCCTTAAAAACATTGGTTTCTTAGCCATTTACCATTCTATCCCTGCTTGCTCTGCACCTCATCCAAACGTACAACACGCGTATGCTGGGTATGACTCCATTGCTTGTTGTTCTGCGTGAAGAACGCATAGAACGTAATTGGATACCAAGATAACAGATAAATCGGGAACACAATCAGATACAGATACACTTTCGCAAAAGTGACCTTCTCCAGTGCCATCGACAGCAGGAACGTGAGAATGTTCAAACCGATGGCAACGAATCCTACCCATAATGGGAAGTAACCGTAGATGTTGGCGATGTGCGGACCACTGAATATGGCAGTATCAACCCACATAACAGCTGTCATCAGGAAGGTCAGCAATACAACGTATACGTTCACTCCATATACTGCAAGGTCAAATTTGACCAAACTTCTTTCCTTGATACTTTGCCACAGCAGCGGGAAGAAATATCTCCGCGCAACCGTAAAGTGGCCTTGCATCCAGCGCAGACGCTGTCTGGCCGAAGCTTTGAATGTCAAAGGCTTTTCATCGAATACTTTTGCATCATAGTTAAATACGGGATATACGTTACGCTGCACACTGCGCATCGTAAACTCCAAGTCCTCAACCAGGCTCGTAGCGCCCCAGCCGATTTCCTTCAGCAAGTTCGTTTCAAAGCACATACCTGTACCGCCAAGGAAGTTGGCCATGTTCAGGTTGTGACGGGACAATTGCCACAAACGGTTGATGTACCAGTACGATACGCCATAAGCTGCAGTAATCCAGGAATCCTCTGGATTTTTCGTATCGATATAACCTTGAATAACACGCGAACCGTTGCACAAGTCGTTATTCATCTCAAGCAAGAAATTGCGATCAACCAGGTTATCGGCATCAAACATCACAACGGCGTCGTACTGACGCGGCAATTTCCACAGATACTTAAGCATCCATTCAATCGCGTAGCCTTTACCTCTCAGGTCGGCGTTTGTACGCACGCATGCATTCAAGCCATGTTCTCTGACGATCTGAGCCGTACCATCCGTACAGTTATCGCAGATAACAAATACATCGTACAGATCTTCCGGATAATCGAGTTGTTTCAGGTTTTCCATCAACGCACCAATGACCTGTTCTTCATTGTGCGCTGCAACGAGTACAGCGAATGACTTTGTCGCAGGATAATGTTTCTTTTTCTTTTTCTTATACAGACCGAACAGCGAAAACGTGAATTGGTACACGGCTAGCAGTGCCAATATGACCTGCATCGTGACGAATATAGCGTCCAACATCGTTCTCTGTTACCCCCTTTTTTTCAAACCCTGTTTACTTTAGCGTTTCTCTACCTGATTCTGCATCTTTGTTTTTTTGTAATGTGCAGAATATGACCCTGGTCTTTTGTTAATTACGCATGTGTTTCAAGCATGGTTGCTACCAATTTGGCTGCTTTATCGATTTTGGATGCTTTTCAGCCATTTGTCAAAACCGCAATTTCACTTCCTGAAGCAGAAATGTGAACATTAAACGCTGAATTGGCACTTCGTGATACTGCACCCTCGCATTCATGCCTGTTATATCTTATTTTCAGCCGTTTGCTTGATTTTTATTTCTAAAGTCCCTGCTTTTTTCATTACCCAGTACTGTCCAACCAGAGGCTTTACCTAAATAACGCAAACAGGCACCAAAAAGTTCAATATAAAACTCACATTTTTTTAACCTCATTTCAGCCATGTTGAATCATTGTATCTTTTTTAGCTCGTCCGAGTCAAAAAGTTAAGTTGGATGATTAACCACTCTTTAACATGAATTTTACGTTGTTCACATGTCTTCTTCTTGAAAAGGACAACATTTAAAAATATGATAAACATATACCTGAAATAACCTGAACTTCACGAAAAACGGTTATATAGTAATCAGGACAACACCGGACACAGGAAACATACCGGAAATACTGCCGCCAATTCGGGCGGCCTGACTGGCAGGAGGCCAACATGAGCCGTTTATTCGTTAAGTTTCAAGAGTATGATCGCAACGTGTTTATGTGGATTAATGGTCGACTTCATAATCGATTTATGAATTTTTGGCTGTATTATCTCACCCATCTGGGCGGAGCAACCTTTTCTATTGCTGTATCCTTATTGGTATGGCTGCTCGCTCCAGCTCCTTGGAATACGACGGGTCTTCAGGCCTGCATCGCACTGGCTGTCAGCCATATTCCCGTGGCGATTGCCAAAAGGCTGTATCCCCGCATCCGGCCTTATCTGGCCATGCCGGATACGATTACATTCCGCAATCCCCTGACGGACCACTCATTTCCTTCAGGTCATACAACCGCTGTCTTCTCAGTAACCGTACCGTTTATGGCTATGGAACCTTATTTGCTGATGCTGCTGCTGCCGGTTGCGCTGATTGTCGGATTCTCCCGAATTTATCTGGGATTGCACTATCCTTCGGATGTGCTCGCAGGGGCTACAATCGGTACTTTAGTCGCACTTGCAACAGTTGCATTATGGACTTAAAGCGGATATGTTAGACTAAGGAAAACCTAGCAGGAACAGGTGAAGCAAGCGTGGAAAAAAAACGAGTATTACTACTATCCGAAGGCTTTGGAGCAGGTCATACGCAAGCTGCCTATGCACTGTCCAGCAGTTTGAGAAAGCTCTCTCCGGAAGTACAAACCAAAGTGCTTGAGCTCGGAAGTTTTCTGAATCCCAGAGTTGCACCACTCATTATTACGGCATACAAAAAAACGGTAATCAACCAACCCAAACTTGTAGGATACGTATACAGGCATCAATATAAAAAGTCATTAAACCGATTGACTACACTGGCGCTGCACAAGCTGTTTTACACTCATACACGCAGCATCGTACGGCAGCTGCGTCCAAATGCCATTGTATGCACACACCCGATTCCGAGTGCCGTCATATCCAGATTGAAGCGTCTGGGGGTTCAAGTGCCGCTCTGCACTGTCATTACAGATTATGACGCTCATGGCACATGGATCAGTCCCGAAGTGGACCTGTATCTGGTATCTACAGATGAGGTAAAGTCCAAACTAATGCTTCGCGGAGTTTCCGCAGACAAAATACGAGTTACAGGCATCCCGGTTCATCCCAACTTCTGGGAACATCCGGGCCGGGATGAGATTCGCAACAAGTTCAACCTGAAAGATATGCCCACCGTTCTTGTTATGGGCGGCGGCTGGGGAATGCTAAGTGACGAAGTTGTTAATAAGCTTCTGACTAGATGGCACAATGATATTCAGATCATTTTCTGTCTCGGACGGAATGACAAAATCCGGATCAGCATGGAACAGAATACGCAATATCGGAAGGAAAACATTCACATTATCGGTTACACCAAAGAAGTGGACAAATTAATGGAAGTATCCGATCTGCTTATCACTAAGCCCGGTGGAATGACCTGCACCGAAGGTCTTGCCAAAGGCATTCCGATGTTGTTCCATAATCCCATTCCGGGTCAGGAAGAAGAGAATGTTCAATACTTTACAGCCAGAGGACTGGGAGAGCCGATTACTTCCCTTGATGTTGTGGTCAAATGGATGAACAAATTGGTACATAAATATCCCGACATCGTTCGCAAACGCAAACGCCATTTGGCACAGATCGCCAAATATCGTCCGATGGAAAGTGCACAAAGCATCATCGATCTTCTGGATCTGAGGCCATTTCAGCCGGATCAGGCCTGATTGCCATGAATGGACTGCGACAAACAAGCCGTGTGCACATATGCATAGAAAAAAAGGTGCCTTCAATCGAAGGTGCCTTTTTTTGGTCTTTATGGATGCAATAAAATACAAATTACTGTAATGCCTGCCGACTTCGAATACGAAGTACAGAACGGCAGCTCATTGATTGCCCGAAGACAGGCAAAACGTGCGTAGCCAAACAAATCTATACTGACATTGTCAATGAGACAGCAGCATATCCATTTTTTATCACACGAATTACGAACAAATAAAGCGACACACGAGGCAGACGAATCCTTCCTCACTGTGTCGCTTGTACATTTTTACTCCTGATCGTCTCCGGATTCATCCGAAGCTTCACGTACTTTATACTTGTCCAGACGCATTTGCTGATACTCACGCAGCGCTTCTTCGCCTACGATCACTTCCACACGATGGATGTTCATGCCTTTACCCATGAATTTTTGCTCGTATTCGGTCATGACATGCTCTTCATTCAATCCATCACGGTGAAGGTTGAGGGACAGATTGGTCATTTGCAGACCAAAGTCGGCAATTGCGTTAAGTGAGAACTCGAACAATGTCTCCGAATCGGTTTTGAAATGAATTTGTCCCTTGCTGTTAAGCAATTCCGTGTATTTCTTCAAAAAACGCAGATGCGTCAAACGTCGGCGTGCATGCTTGGCTTTTGGCCATGGATCACTGAAGTTCAAATAAATTCGTTCCAGCTCTCCCGTTTCAAATACATCCTCGATCTGTTCAATGTTCGCCAGTACAAGCTTCACATTGGGCGGGGTTTCCACATCGGCCTGACTCCACGCATTACGAGCCTTTTCACTTGCCCGGCGCACCAGTTCATCATACATATCAATGCCGATAAAATTGTATTGCGGATATTTATAACTCATTTGGCTGATAAATTGACCTTTACCCATGCCAAATTCAACAAAGATCGGGTGGTCATTGCCAAACAGTTCAGACCATTTCCCCTTGAACTGTTTGGGATCCAGAACAACGAGATCCACTTGCTCCTCCAGATTTTCCCGAATCCCTTTTCTGCCACGTAAACGCATTTTATTCCTCCGTTTGTCCATACTTGTCTCAGACTCATTTTGCCGAAGAACCGGCCAATTGTAAAGAGCAATGAAAAAGGAATCTTCGGATCTGCCACTTGGGGCAAATCTCAAAGATTCCCTCTTCGATTTATTTGGAATTGGGGTCCAACTACTTTAATAGTTCATAGTCTACCTTATCTTGGTGTGAAAAATCAAATGTCTTTTCGAAAGCATTGCGGACTTTTTGTCTTGCAGCCGCTTCCACTTTTGGATTGCCATTGAAACGAACACCTGTCAAGGCCAGTGCCTCTTCTGCCGTCAGTTCTACTGAAACATGATGAAGATTACTGTTTTTAACTTGGGAATTCATTCATATCACCTCACGGTATAGTATGGTCCATGACGTCAATTTTGATTCAAATGCTATGATGAGTAGTACCCATTGGATGCTGTCTGACGTTAAGTTAAATATAACACAAGGTGTAAACTTTAGCAAGGGGAAAACCTTGATTTTACAGTCTATTTTTGCGTTCGAATTCCCCTTTTTTTGAGTTTTTTGATACAATGGATAAAGTCCATGGAGACACGGATTTGAGGATCCGTTCTATCACGTGAATAGATAAACACATGTCACTTCCAAGAAGGAATGCGGCAGCCAAAGGAGCACCTTGAAGATGAATGCACCTGCAATACAAACTCCTCTTTCCTGGGGAGATAAACGATTCCATACCTGGAATTATGAGATGCGAAACGAGTTTAACAATAAAGTGTTCAAGGTTATGCTTGACGCGGGATTTACCTGTCCGAACCGTGACGGTTCGATTGCCAAAGGCGGATGTACCTTCTGCAGCGCCCGGGGATCAGGCGATTTTGCCGGCAGCAGACGGGATGATCTGGTCACTCAATTTAATACAATTAGAGATAAACAGCATCTGAAGTGGCCAACGGCCCAATACATCGGTTACTTTCAGGCCTACACGAACACATACGCTCCTGTTGAAGAACTGCGTGAGTATTTTGAAGTCATTTTACAGCAGCCTGGCGTCGTTGGTCTCTCCATTGCCACAAGGCCGGATTGTTTGCCAGATGATGTTGTCGATTACTTGGCCGAACTGAATGAGCGTACATACCTGTGGGTTGAAATGGGGCTTCAAACCATTCACGAGTCCACTTCGACGCTCATTAACCGTGCGCACGATACCAAATGTTATGAAGAAGCGGTTGAGAAGCTGAGGAAACGGAATATTCGCGTTTGTACGCATATCATTTATGGCTTGCCTCAAGAAACGCATGAAATGATGCTGGATACAGGACGTGCTGTAGCCAATATGGACGTGCAGGGCATTAAGATTCATCTACTTCATCTGATGCGCAAAACGCCAATGGTTAAACAATATGAAGCCGGACTTCTTCGTTTCCTGGAACAGGACGAGTACATTAAACTGATTGTCGATACGCTGGAGATGCTTCCACCGGACATGATTGTGCACCGCCTTACTGGGGATGCTCCGCGTGATTTGCTGATTGGTCCCATGTGGTCCATGAAAAAGTGGGAAGTGCTGAATTCCATTGACCGGGAACTGCGATTACGCGATTCATGGCAGGGTAAATATTGGAGGGGAGCATAAAATGGGATTTCTTTCTGTTCTAAGCTGTGCCCAACAATGGGTATCCTCCCGTTTGCAGCCTGGGGATTATGCGATCGATGCCACAGTAGGGACTGGTGCGGATACACTTTTTTTGGCCCAGCAAGTTGGCAAACGCGGCCAGGTGATCGGCTTCGATATTCAAAGTCAAGCGCTGACTCTGGCACAAGCCCGAATTCGCAAACAGGAAGACGGTACGAAGCTCGGTTCCATCTCCCTAATGGAGTTAAGCCATGACCGCATGGCTGAAGCTGTTCCCGAGCAATGGCAGGGCCAAGTGGGCGCAGTCATGTTCAACTTGGGATACCTGCCCGCCGAAGGTGCGGATGCTTCTGTTATTACTCTAACGGACAGCACGATTGGGGCATTGGAAGCAGCACTGGGCCTATTGCGACCACGCGGCATAATTACAGCTGTATTGTATCCGGGCCATGAGGGTGGTGCACAGGAGGCAGATGCAGTACTGGCCTGGTGTTCGGCTTTGCCTGTAGACCAGGCACAAGTTGTGATGTACCGCCAGCTGCAGCGCGCAACCTCTCCATTTCTGATTGGTATTGAGAAAAAGTAATTTCCTTTACTCTCCAAATGCCATAAAATAAACACATTAAATAGCACGACATCGCTGTGCATGAATATGGGCCAAGCTCTAACCTTGGCTCGTTTACTATGACGATGCGTGCTTTACATATTTGGCTGCTGCAACCGTATACAATCCGGAATGCACAGGCATGGATTTGATTAAAGCGATTCACCACTTCATATACTAGAGGAGAGATTACGATGTCTAAGCCATACCCACTACAATTTCAACCCGAGTTTAAGGAACGTGTATGGGGAGGTCGGGCGCTGGAGCAATTCGGTCTGACACCACCTGAAGGACATATTGGAGAAGGATGGATGATTGCAGATCATCCTAACGGTACAACCAAAGTCATTAATGGCGAACTTGCTGGTAAAGGTCTGGATGAAGTGCGGGAACAGCTAGGCACTTCGTGGCTCGGAACAAAAGGTGTATCTGAAAAAGGCGGACGCTTCCCCCTCTTGATCAAACTGCTGGACTGCAATGATGATCTATCCGTACAGGTTCATCCTACTGATGATTATGAAGCCCTTCCTCCAGGCGAGCTTGGCAAAACGGAAATGTGGTATGTGCTGGACGCGAAACCGGGAGCGCACATCATCTATGGTTTAAACGAAGGAGTCGATCGTGCGGTGCTGAAGGAAGCATTGGAGAATGGCACCGTGATGGATACGCTCCGTCAAGTACCGGTTGAAGCGGGAGATACGTTCTTCATCCCTGCCGGAACGGTACATGCTCTGTGCGCAGGAGTGGTCGTTGCCGAGATCCAGCAAAATTCGGATACAACTTATCGGATCTACGATTATAATCGCCCAGGACTGGATGGAAAACCACGCGAGCTGCATGTTGAAGATTCCTTGAATGTGACTGCTTATGAGGGCGCTGGTGCTACCACAATGAAAACCAATAACGCGACACCTGGAGAATGGCTGAAGCTGGCGGAATGCCCTTATTTTGTCGTAGAAAAAGGAATTGTTACGGATCGGTGGGAACTCTCTACCCAAGCTGACAGTTTCACCATTCTCGTAGTTTGTGAAGGGAACGGAACCTTGGAATGGGACAATGATACGCAGGAAAAAATTGAACTGAGCGCTGGACAATGCTACCTGCTGCCTGCCAATCTTGGAGCTTATACGCTGGATGGCAATACGACAGTTCTTCGTTCTTATCTACCTTAATCAAACCAGTGAAGGAGGGGTTACACGATGCAGGAATCTACGTTTGCCCTTGTGGGTAATGATGGTACCCGTATTCATGTCTACCGCTGGCTTCCCGATCCGGAATGCGATATCAGAGGCGTTGTACAAATTGCGCACGGCATGGCCGAGACCGCAGCACGATACGCAGAATTCGCCGAGTGTCTTACCAGTCACGGGTATGCTGTCTACGCCAATGACCACCGAGGACATGGGAAATCTGTCGAGAATCCGAAACTGCTCGGCAATGCCGGAGCAGACGCCTTTCGTTGGATGGCAAGTGATATGATCAATCTAGGTGAGGTCGCATCCAAGGAACATCCGGGAGTCCCCTTGTTTCTGATGGGACATAGTATGGGGTCGTTCCTGGTGCAGCATCTGATGTATGCTGGACATGAACGTTACCATGCATTTATTTTGTCCGGAACCAATGGGAAGCGCAACTTTCTCCGTTTTGGTGAAAAACTTGCTGTTATGCAATGTAGTATTCAGGGTGCCACGCATCCGAGTATGCTGCTCAATGCCATTGTATTCGGCGGATTTAATCGTGCCTTCCGTCCGGCAAACACACCTTTTGATTGGCTATCGCGAGATGCAGATGAAGTCAAACGATTTATCGACGATCCATTATGCGGGGCCATCTGTACCGCCGGATTCTTTCGTGACTTTTTCAAGCTGCTGCTGGAAATTCATATGCCCGAGAATATGGAGCGAATCCCAAAAGATAAACCGGTGTACCTCTTCTCCGGGGAACAGGACCCGGTGGGATTGCATGGTAAAGGCGTCCATAACCTGGTCGCCCAATATAGGCAGCTTCAGCTTCATGATGTGGAGTACCGCCTGTATCCTGATGGACGCCATGAGATGCTGCACGAAACCAATCGTGAAGAAGTATGCTTGCATGTAGTGGACTGGCTAGAGCGTCATATGCCGGCTTTCGGTCAAGACAGCCCTCCTGAGGTTAATGAGGTTATCGCTGATTCTGTATAATGTTCTTCATCATATCCTATACGAACGAAAGCCCCTACCGATGAGTACAGCTTATGCTGCGCTTCCGTAGGGGCTTTCACTTTCACAAATCTATAATGATAGCTGTTTATGTTTCAATCGAGTTACCCTTCAATTAACAGGGATTCCGGATCTTCCAGCAGTTCCTTCACTGTGACAAGGAAACGCACTGCCTCGCTTCCGTCGATAATACGGTGATCGTACGACAATGCGATATACATCATTGGACGGTTTTCCATCCGCTCTGCATCAATCGCAACAGGACGAAGCTGAATCTTATGCATCCCGAGAATACCTACTTGAGGTGTATTCAGGATCGGGGTCGACAACAGGGAGCCAAATGTTCCGCCGTTGGTAATCGTGAATGTACCACCTTGCAGATCGGAAAGTGCAAGTGAGTTCGAGCGCGCTTTGGAAGCTAAGTCCGCAATGCTCTTTTCAATCTCGGCAAAGCCCAGACGGTCTGCATCACGAACGACAGGAACAACAAGACCTTCCTTGGCAGATACCGCGATTCCGATATCATAATACTTTTTGAGGACAACATCTTCCCCATCAATCTCAGCATTGATCGTTGGGAATTTTTTCAGTGCCCCAACAACTGCTTTGGTGAAGAAAGACATGAATCCAAGACCAATATCGTGTTTCTCCTTGAACTTGTCCTTACGACGCTTTCGAACATCCATGATCGCAGTCATGTCTACTTCGTTAAAAGTTGTCAGCATCGCCGCGGTTTGCTGTGCTTCAACCAAACGCTTCGCAATCGTAGCCCGGCGACGAGACATGCGTTGACGTTCTACCGGTTTCGCATAGGTCGATCCTCCAGCTGCAGGAGCACTTGCTGGTGCTGCCGGGGCTTTGCTTACGGGAGCTGGCGTCGGAGCGGGTGCCTGCGTGCTATGACTTTTCACGTCTTCCTGGTATACACGTCCAATCGGATCCTTGCTCTGAACCTGATCCAGCTCAATGCCACGCTCGCGAGCAAGCTTGCGTGCCGCCGGTGACGCTGTTTTGGTTCCGTTATCGGAAGATTCCGTTGCTACAGCAGCAGGAGCAGGAGGTGCTGCTACCGCTACTGCTTCCGGTGCTGACACCGCTGCCTGTTTCTGTTCTGCTGCGGGCTCAGAAGCGGATGCTCCGCTTCCTCCTCCAGTTCCAGCGCCGAGCGTACCAATCGTTTCTCCGATTTCAACTGTCTCGCCTTCCTGACGAATGATTTTCTCGAGTACTCCGCTCTCTTCCGCACTGATTTCGATATTGACCTTATCTGTTTCCAGTTCCAGAAGAACGTCGCCCTGATTCACGGTTTCCCCTTCTTTGACAAGCCATCTGGAAACCGTTCCTTCGGTAATTGATTCACCCATTGCAGGTACTTTAATTTCACTCACAGCTGTTACCTCCCCAGTGGAATATTATTCTTCGTCGTTTGCTTCAACGCGGATGTAATAATCAGTTGCTGCTCCATGCTATGCACACTTTGATAACCGCTGGAAGGACTCGCGTGCTCCGGACGGCCTTCATATTTCACGGTTGTTCCTTCCGGTGCAATGGCACGCAAGCGAGGTTCCATGTATGTCCAGGCTCCCATGTTTTTGTTCTCTTCCTGAACCCAAACCAGTTCTTTCAGATTGCTGAAACGTGAAAGTACACGCTTGATTTCTTCCGCCGGGAACGGATACAGCTGTTCAACACGGATAATATGAAGCCAGGACCAGTCTGATTTGTCTTTCTCAAAAGCATCCTCGAGATCAATGGCGATTTTACCACTGCACAAAATGATGCGTTCAACGCGATCCGGTTTGGCTCCCAACCCAGCTTGCTCCAGTACAGGCTCAAACTTGCCTTCGCTAAATGCTGCAGCGGGTGACGCCACACGCGGATTGCGAATGAGGCTTTTCGGCGACATCAATACCAGTGGACGTGCATCTTCCGTTTCTGTCAACGATGCCTGACGACGCAGCAGATGGAAGTACTGGGATGCACTCGTCAAATTGGCAACCGTCATATTATCTTCTGCACAGAGCTGCAGGAAACGTTCGAGACGGGCACTTGTATGCTCAGGTCCCTGTCCCTCGTTTGCGTGAGGAAGCAGCATGACCAGACTCGATTTTTGAGACCATTTGGCACGGCCAGCGGATACAAATTGGTCAAAAATAACCTGCGCACAGTTGGCAAAATCACCAAATTGGGCTTCCCAGATGACAAGCGTATCCGGGGAATATACATTGTATCCATATTCGAATCCAAGCACCGATTCCTCAGACAATGGACTGTTGTAGATCGCAAATGCCGCACGTGCTTGCGGCAAGTGATGCAGCGGGCAGAACGTCGTGCCGTTCTCTGAATCATGCAATACCAGGTTCCGATGAGCAAATGTTGCACGCTCTGCATCCTGTCCGCTGATCCGGATAGGCTTGCCATCAGCGAGGATCGTAGCAAAAGCAAGTGTCTCGGCAAGACTCCAGTCCACTTTTTCACCCTCGTTCAGGGCAGTGCTGCGACGCTGAAGGATACGCTGCAACTTCGGATACACATTGAAGTTCTCTGGCCATTTCAGCAGATCGGCATTGATGTCCCGCAGATTCTCCAGCGGTACTGCTGTTGGAATAAGCGACACTGCCTCCGGCTGACTGGCTTTCAATTGGGACTGTTCATGAACTTCGTTTTTCTTCATCTGTTCGTAAGCTTCTTTTAGGCGGCCTGTCACCGCATCACGAATGCTATTAATGGATGTGTCATCGATAACCGACTCCTGTTTGAGGTGGTCCTGATACAGATGACTCACTGTAGGGTGATTCTTCACTTTTTCATATACTTTCGGTTGCGTTGTTTCCGGATCGTCTGTTTCATTGTGACCGTAGCGACGGTAACCGATCAGATCAATCAGGAAATCCTTCTTGAACTTGTTGCGATACTCTGCTGCCATACGAATAGCTGCGATACACGCTTCCGGATTATCCGCATTTACATGAACAATCGGAATCTCGTAGCCTTTGGCGAGGTCACTCGCGTAATACGTGGAACGGGAATCACTGCTATCCGTTGTAAAACCGAGGCGGTTGTTCACGATAATGTGTATTGTTCCGCCATTTTGGTAGCCCGGAAGTGCTTTGAAATTAAGTGTTTCCGCCACAATGCCTTCACCAGGGAAAGCCGCGTCACCATGCATAAGAATCGTCGCTGCTTTTGTAACGTCCTGTTTCGGATATCCCGGATCACGCCGATCATCCTGTGCCGCGCGAGCAAAACCTTGAACTACAGGGTTCACGTATTCAAGGTGACTTGGGTTATTAGCCAACGTCAGACGAGCCTGTACTGCTTCGCCATCTTTCACAAAACGATTCGCACCGAGATGATATTTGACATCCCCCGTCCATCCGTAGTTGATTCCAGTCGATCCTTCTGACGGAACCAGATCCTTGTTCGGGGAATGATGAAATTCAGAGAAAATTTTGCTATACGGTTTGCCCAGTACATGAGCCAGTACGTTCAGGCGACCACGGTGGGCCATCCCCATCAAAATGTGACTCGAGCCTGCTTGCGCCATAATGCGTACCGCTTCATCCAGCATCGGTACAAGCACATCGTTCCCTTCGATGGAGAAGCGCTTTTGTCCCACAAATGTTTTGTGAAGGAAATCCTCGAACTGCTCCACCTCAACCAGACGTTCCAGCAATGCCTTCCGTTCCTCCTGATCCAACGGTGCAGGAGACGTGCGGGATTCCGCACGACGGTTAAGCCACTCACGTTCATGCACTTCATGAACATGGCTGAATTCATATGCCATCGGTCCAGTATAGATCTGACGCAAACGCTGAATTGCATCCCAGCCGTTTGTGGTCTGTCCATCCGCACCTTCCCAAATCAGGGAAGCGGGCAGTGCTTTCAAATCTTCTTCATTTAATTCAAAATGCTTCGGTTCCAATAAAGATGTATCTGAATCTTCACTTATGCCAAGCGGGTCAATATCCGCGGCAAGGTGTCCATACGTTCGAATATTCCAAACCAGTTTCCCGGCTGTAACCGCTTTCTGTAATAACTGAATATCCACGCTCCCGGAAGCCGTTTGGGCGTTGCCGGAATAAGTGGCTGTATGTGCATCTCTGCCGGGCATCGGCGGAGCACCCCATTGTTCAAATAAATCCCGATATGCCGGTGTAACCGAATTAGGGTCTTGAGAGAATAATTCATACTGTTCCTGTACGTATCCCAGATTGGGTCCATAGTAACTTTCCCAGGGCTTCTTGTTGCCTTCCTCGATCGTCATCGACGTTCCCTCCGTCTTGATTTAGTCGTGTTTTTTGACGGAAATCATTGACTAAGCCGTAATTTGCGTTCGTTCAACATTTTAAGCGAAATTTTTCATGAAGTCCAATCATCGTGCTGTTGGAGGTAAATTACGTTGTTTCGACGCTCCCGTCAAGGTTTGTCTGCGTTTTCAATAACATAATAAACAATAATTGTATATACCGTCGCACAGATGTCGAATACTGTCCGGATCCGTTCGAGGGTTACACCTAGCTCAACTTAGAATTGAAGTCGTGTTCTACTGTCTATTCTATAAACTTTTGCGCTCAGGAGCATTTCCTATTTTTAGTTCAATTGATGCATAAATTAGATGAATCAGATAAATGAAGCATAAACTCTGCATATCGGAGATGAATAAGCTCCAAATTTTCCGCGTTAACCCCCTTTAATAAGAATTGTGGTCCATAACCAGCCAAAACAAACCGTCAAGTTAAACATTAACCATTTGAGAACTAATTCAACAAAAAAAGACCGTGAATCCGCAGATTCACAGCCTTTGCCCCGTGTAAAAATCCGAATCGGAGTAGCGGGATTTGAACCCACGACCTCACCCACCCCAAGGGTGCGCGCTACCAGGCTGCGCTATACCCCGATATAATCGCAAATCGAATTCGCGAATTATAAATTGCATCTCTTTTGCATACCACCGGTCATCTGACCTCGAATCGGGCTTTTAGTTCAAACATTATCCAGATTATACCTTACAGCAACTTTGCCTGGCAATATATAACATCATGTCTATTTTCCCAAAAATAACTTTAGTACATCTCATCCATATTTTTAAATTGAATCCCGGATTTCAACTACGCCCATGGATCATATGCGATGCAAATGGTGTTAGGGAGAGATGTCGAACCTGCTCCAAAGTAAACCAATCGGCACCCAATGAATCCTCACCATCCGGTTCCTTCCTGATCTCATTAGCCTGACTGTCTGATTTCAAATACACATGATACAAAATACCGATATGATGCATCTCTTCCGGCTTTCCCTGATGGACCCAATGCACCACATTGGATTCCGTAGAGTGAATGATCGCTTGCACATCCGTAAGACCCGTTTCTTCTTCAATCTCGCGGTGAAGAGCAGCTTCGGGTTTTTCTCCAAACTCAAGCCTGCCACCAGGCAAATCCCATTGCCCCTCATAAGCCCCGCGTGCCTTATGAATCAACAGCACCTTGTGCTGCCATTGGACCAGACCGTATACTCCCAGATGTGTATGTCGATCCATTAATGACTCCTTCTTTCGTCTGTGAAATACCTGACCTGTTCCTCCAGTTTACGTATCCGCTTATTCATCTGATAAAACGATGGAGTGAAGATTAACCCCGTTATAAACACAACCACCCAGATCATACTCAAAAGCTTCAGCTCCCCTTCTCAGATTCACTTGCCTGTAACGACAAACGAATAACCAGCTCATCTCCTTCAATCAGCAAGGCAGTTAATCCAAGTTCAGAACCGGATTGATGATGTTCACCATCCTTCCAGAACGCAGCGTCTCCAGCACGGATAACCACATTTTCACCTGCCTCTCCTTCAACCCAGCCTTCACCTTCCAGCACCATAAATACTTGCTCACCCACCGCTGGATGCAGCCCTAGAAGATGCCCTCCCGCTGCCAGTTTTAGATGAGACACATGGCATCCTGATGCGTTTTGGAGAATCGGTGTAATATTTGCTCCGCTACTGCCAAAGGCCGTAATGACTCGCGAATTCTCAGCTTCCATGCGATATAATTTCACTTGTCGTTCTCCTTTGTAAGGGTATCCAGGTCCAAGGCCAGACGAATCATATCCACACAACGAATACCGTCTTCCACAATCTCTTCCTCATAGTGTCTCACAAAGAAATCGCGATCGACCCCTACAATACGGAAACCGCAGCGCTGATAGAGCTTCAACTGGTGAAAGCTTGAATTGCCTGTTCCGATCTCGACGGTACGACAGCCCAGCCTGCCTGCAGCTTCGATCGCTTCCTTGATCATGTGCTTGCCAACGCCCTGTCCCTGTAATTCTTCCTGAACGGCAATATTCACAATCTCTGCAGTCTCGGGCCGAGTCTTAAGCAGCACAAACTCGCCTACCATCTCACCTTCATATTCAGCAATAAAACAAACTCCTCGACTTAAATATTCGTCCACCTTGGTTTTGGAGGGATCAGCCATTAACAAAAGATCGTATGGTTTTTCTTCTTCCCAGTCCAATATCCGGAACGTTAGTCTCATGCCAATCTCCACCTTTTCATCGTACAATATTCATTTACGGCCCGTTTGCGGAAGCCTATGTATCGGCAAAATCTCTAAACTTGATGTTTCTCGTCAATCACGCCACTAGATTTATATCGTAGTAGCGTAACGTATTAAGTTATCTTCTAATCTGGTTATAATCCACTTGTGATCAAAACTCTACTGTTCTGCCGCTCCATCCTGATTGGCATAATGGCGAACCATCATGCCGCTGGCTTTGCGCATACCCGTCTTCTCATAGAAAGGCTGTGTTTCTGCATCGCACAACAGATCGATCATATATAAACTTTGGAGCCTGTTCAGCATTCTCTCTGTCAGCGTTGTCCCGATTCCCTTGCCCTGAAACTCCGGCACCACTTCCAGCAAAGGGATATACGCACTGAGCACCCCGTCCGAAATCGCCTGAATAAAACCTATGACATTTCCGGTCTCATCATCCACTGCCAGTTCAACAGCATAAGATTGTTCCAACAGTTTCAGAAAAGTCGCGGGGGATGGGGGATTCGGCCAACCATCAAAAAAATTTCCGCTTAGTTGTTCAACACCTATTCCGTCCAGCTTCGATCGGTATGAGACCTTCATCGTTCATATCTCCCTTCAAAAAAGCAAACTTCATTATATCACAATATATGGATACGTATACATAGAAATGGATGATACATTCTGTTCAATCCTTTTTTGGGATAAGGCCAGATTATTGCATGTATCCTTCAAGCGGCCTACTATTTCAATACCGCATCGGTATATATCATAAACGTTTCTTTTAGCGTACGGTTCGTCGACTTTTCCCAAATGACACTTCGTTCAAACGTTCCCTCCTGAAAAAATCGCGGAAATCGCTCCGCAAACCAATCCTGCATGGGCAGATCAAGTGCCTGTTCAACCGGAATCCATAATAACTCGCCTTCAGGCGGATCCTGCAGCAATTCACCTTTGAATGAAGTTGCCAAATAATTAAATACCATATAACGCAATCCCTGCTCCGGGTCACAAAACTCATCCAATCCCTTATATGTAATCTCACTGACCCTTAGTCCGGTTTCTTCCTGAACTTCCCGCATGGCTCCGTCCACGATGCTTTCCGGAAAATCCACCTTGCCTCCAGGTGCAATGTATCCCGGAAATCCTTTGCGATCAGGCCTGTTCATCAACAAGACCTTTCCAATTAACTTATCCCATACCATACACATCGTGAATATTTCAATTCTCGTATTCATTACGCTCCCCCTACTGCTGATCTCACATGGCTGTACATTAACATTTCTGGTCATCCCATAGATTTTCCTGCCTCTTCGCATAGGTAAAAAATAAAAGCAAACAGACCCCGAAGGTTTCTTCGAGGCCTACTACTAAACGTTCATGTTCAGTCCATACTTGTAATTAATACTCTGCGTTCTTTCCACTCGGCGCGCCGGTATGCCTGAAGCAGTCCAAATTTGCGGATACTTGCTTTGGGGACCGATTTGTAAGGCAGAGCAACTGTGAATTCCTGCGTAAATGGAAAGTAAGAGAGTCCTACTTTATCACTGGTGAGCCATTCGGCCCGAATCGGTTGTCTCCCACATGCATCAAAGGTGCAGCTAAGTCCCTCGGCAAAAAAATCATAACGTGACGCAGGGGTGCCCGGCTCCTCCATACAGAGAAAGAGGCTTAGCTGATCACAGAAGAGCATAATTTCCAAATCGCTCTGCAGTCTCTTCTTAAGCGGCTCTCCTCCGCCCAACTGCTGCTCCCAATCCGTCTGCAGCTTCTGTTCTTCGTTCAGATAGTCCCTGATATCATCATCATCAATAGGGTTAGCACCAAGGGTATTCTGAAACAGCTCGGTGTACATCATACTGCACAACAATCCTGCATACAGACTTTTTTGACGGACTTCCTCAATCCCTTTTTGGTAAAATACAAAACGCGGACGCAGCGGAAAATCGCGGAATGAATACGGCGACTGGCTGTAATCGTTCCAGAACGGTGCAGAATCCAGCTCGATCCAGCCCCGGTCATGTTCTCTTGCAGCAAGGATAAGCTCCTCCCGGTGACGGGAATCGGCAAGCAGTTCATCTTTCCAATGGGAAGCCATTACACCGGCTACTTGTCCATGCTCATGCTGTGCGGTCAAAACAAAATCATGCTCTCTCTCATATACGATCATTTGCTGTCACCCTTCCGCATGGTATACTTCGAATTTAACAACTACTGGTGCAAATCTTTCGGATATCACTTCATTTGTTCATCTTCATGGGGCAGCGTAACGGAATTGCAAATGTAAAGGTGTTGTCAGTTCCCTGAAATTTGGTACACTAAAGATTGTGTCACTGATTACATTACATACAGAAAGCGGGATCTCATGAATTTATACTCTCCTTACATCGAGTTTAACCGCAAGGAATGGGCTGAACTGAAGGAACATCAGACCACTCTTCCACTGACGGAAGCCGAATTGGAACAGCTAAAGGGATTGAATGAAGAGGTATCCATTCAGGAAGTAGAAGATATTTATTTACCTCTTACCCACTTTATTGACTTATATGCAAGAGTTTCGCGCGAATTGAATCGATTGACCGCTTCTTTTTTGAAAAAGGAACAATATCCCGCTCCCTACATCATCGGTATTGGGGGCAGTGTTGCCGTGGGCAAAAGCACAACCGCCCGTTTGCTACAGGCCATGCTTGCCAGAGGCAAAAACAAACCTAAGGTTGACCTCGTTACAACCGATGGTTTCCTATATCCCAATGCCATTCTGGAAGAGAAGGGCATCATGAACCGGAAGGGATTTCCCGAGAGTTACGATATCAAATCACTCATTCAGTTCATGGGCGATGTGAAATCGGGTAAACCGGAAGTAAAAGCGCCAGTGTATTCCCATCTCGCCTATGATGTCATTCAAGGGGAAGAGCAAACGATCTGCCAGCCCGACATACTCATTATTGAAGGCATTAACGTCCTGCAGGTGAAAAAGGAAACACCGCTGCTGGTCAGCGATTTTTTTGACTTTTCCATCTATATTGACGCGGAAGAGGAGCACATCCGTCATTGGTACATTGAGCGGTTCAAGCTGCTGCGCAGCACAGCGTTTCAAAATGCGAATTCCTTTTTCCATGACCGCTTTGCGAATATTGGTGAAGAGGAAGCAGTACTTACGGCCAGTCAGATCTGGCAGGATATTAACGCCAAAAATTTGCACGAGAACATTTTGCCAACCAAGGGGCGGGCCAGACTGATCTTAAGAAAAGAAGCCGACCACTCTATTCAGCATATACAACTGCGTAAACTGTAAGTGCTCTCAGCAAGGTATACTGAAGGTCAATCTACCCCTCTTCTAAAGGAGACAATAGCCTATGCAAACCTTAGTTGTACTCGGTAGTATCATGATGTTTCTCGCCGTAGCACTCGGAGCATTCGGTGCACACGCGCTCAAGCGCAAATTATCTGCTGACATGATCAAAATCTACGAAACCGGGGTTCAGTATCACATCGCTCACGGTCTCGGATTAATTCTGCTTGGACTGATTGCTGATCGCCTGGAACAGCCTTCGCTCATTATGGTAGCCGGATGGCTGCTGTTCGCAGGCATCCTCCTGTTCTCGGGCAGCCTCTATGCGCTAAGCATAACGGGAGTTCGCAAACTTGGTGCCATCACGCCGCTTGGCGGAGTCGCTTTTCTGGCCGGATGGATCATGGTGATGATCGCCGCATTGTAATAAAACCTTGAATTATAGAAGAAAAAGAGTGTTCTAGCCGATGTAAATGATCGCTGGAGCACTCTTTGTTGTTTAATTCGTCCAGATTCTGCGAATGGAAGGTGACTCATGATCTCCTTGCTGCCGTTCCAGCACATATACATCAGGATTTGTGAGCAGCTTCCACTCTTCGTAGCCAAAGGACATATCATAATGACGAAGGAGCAAGGATAACAAGTTGCCATGAGTTACTACAGCTGCACAATGCTCTGGACGGCTCCATAGCTCCTTCAACACTTCCATCCCGCGCGCAGCAGCGTAACGCGATGACTCTCCGCCTTCTTCGACCCAGTCCTCGTCCGTGTATGTACGTTCCAGTACTTCCATCCAGTTCTCCAGATGACGGGTACTAAGCACCCTTTCCTGAAGCCGCTCATCGGTATGTATATGCTGCACTGCTGTCCTACCGAGCGGCAGTGCCGTCTGGAGTGCCCTTTTCCACGGACTGGATACAATGTAGGATATGGAATGTACAGCAAGCATTTCGGCCAGATTCTTCGCCTGACGAAGTCCTTCATCTGTAAGTTCTGCATCGGGTTCCTGTCCTGTAGCCTTGGCGTGACGAATGAGGTAAATAGACTGCAGGGTTCTCACCTCCTAGGGATCCATTCACATGTAATTGGTGTCAAGGTACTCCAGTGCACGTCTCATGTTCTCCTGATCTTCCATACGACCTGATGAGCTGAGAAATGTCACCTGCTCCCTCGGTCTCATTCCAGTTTGCTCCGTCAATCCGAGCAGGTGTTTCAGGCGGTTGACTGTGCCTGTGCTGCCATCAATAATTTGCACGTGATCCGGCAGAACGGTACGTAAAATTGGTGTATAGAACGGATAATGCGTACAGCCAAGAACAACCGTCCCGTATGCATTCAGGTCAAGATCAGCCAGCTTCCGGCGAAAATACGCTGCACTCTTTTCCGGATCAAAATCCAGCTGCTCACACCGCTCCACAAGTTCAGGAAGCGGTATGGAATCCACACTGTGGTGGTCATCCACACGGGATACCAGTTCGTTATATTTGTTCTGACTCAAGGTCAGAGCCGTTGCAAATACAAGCACTCTTTTTCCGCTTTCACGGTTCATCTCTACTGCTGGCTTCACAGCAGGTTCCATCCCAATGACCGGAATATCATACATGGCACGCAAATCCTTCACAGCAAGACTTGTCGCCGTGTTGCACGCAATAACGATCGCTTTTACATTTTCCCGAACGATTGCTTCGACGCAGTCGAAGATGTGTCCTCTTACTTCATCTGCAGATTTGGTTCCATAGGGAACATGAAGTGTATCAGCATAATACAGGAATTGTTCTTGCGGCAGCTGCTGCATAGCCTTATGCAGGACCGTTAGACCGCCAATGCCCGAGTCAAAAAATGCAATTTTCTTATTCAAGGGTTTCACCTCTATAACGTATTCTTTTGGGTTCCAGGAACCTCTATTTCCTGCTCATGATGACTGGAGGTGAGGTATGTTTCTCGAGAATTGTTTTATTCTTCGTTTATTTTATACTGCCTGAGCCAGTCTTTGCCACTATGCCATTCGTTCACGAAATTCTGCTCCCCGAGCAGCTCCGTACTTGCCTGTGCCATAATCCATTCCTTGAGACCGTTCTCCGTACTGGATTCAAGTTCCTCTAACAGAACGCGCAGTCCTTCCTCACCCGTATTCAAGATTTGTTCATACGCATCCGGGCTGCCAGCAATATAGTCATTCGGATTACTGCTGGCCATAATAACAGGTTTACTAACCATCTGCTGCAGACTGCGTTCAATTGTCCCTGCTATATTTTGTTCTTCCGTCTGAGTGGAGCACGCAGCCATCATGAATACTGTACTCAGAGATACCATGCCGCGTACCAAACGATTACGAATCACTGTACCACTCCTTTCAACAAAGAGTTTAACGAAACAGGGACTTGCCGTCCATTTCCCAGTATCGTTCCTCCACAGGCACCCGATCCAGAAAATCTTCATAAGTTCCAATCCAGCCTTCAGGCATGTAATGTTCAAAGGACGCAGGCTCAGGGAACATGGAGCAAAACTGCCTTTTGTCAAAATCCACAAGGAATGACGGTACAAACTTCAACCATTCATCGCCTTCCCTGTGCTGTTCCCTGAATTGATGCAGGTAGTATCTCAGCTCTGTGGCGGTCACTTGCTCGTCCTGAATGGCCTGCAGGAATCGGGCAGCGGTGTCCTCATTCAGCACTTCAATGCCGAACCGTCCCTCCATCTCCACATTCAGAAACCAGTACTCCCGCTCGGTTACATACCAGCACCACGTTCCATGAAATTGGACTCCTGTAATGGTATTCTGCGCATAGACCGGTTCTGTTTTCATGATCAAGCCTCCTGTTCCTGCTCCAGAGCGAGAGCTGTGTCATTGTCCGAAAGTCCAAATGCATTCACCGCATTCGTGATAAATTCAGCAAAGCGATCATTATAATTATACTCTTCCCGATAAATACGGATATGGGCTTCAATGACATATTGCAGATCCTTTTGTACATACGTTCGAATCAACAGAATCCACCCTTTATGATGTAGTCGTGATGCTGAAATCCATGCCGAACTGAATTAACTCCAACTTGCGGGCTACCTGCTGTGAAGGGAGATTGTCCCAGGATGTACTGTAGAGAGGAATGCGACCGCTCTCTTGAACATGATACTGCCAGCATTTTACCGTCTCTACTGCATATCCATAGCCCCTGTATGCAGGCACAGTGTATAAACTCGCCTCAGCGCCCCGCTGTGAAACCCGGGCAGAGCAGCATACAGCAACGGCCGAATCTGCAATAACATAAGCGGCCACAGGCATTTTCACACCCAAATTATCCATTAATTCCGGGAAATGCTCTGATAGCAGGAAATGGTTATTATAATCAATGAACTGTACATTCAAGTTCCATTCGTCATACTTCTCCCGAAAAGTATATGCAGGACCCATCCATATTTCCTTCACGGGCTTAAACGTCTCAACCCTCCGCATCAACTTCGGAATATCAATCGGCAGCTTCACGTCATGACCCATCTGATGAACCAGTTCCAGCGGCAACTGCTCATGGTAATAAGGAAGAGGGCCTGCAGACGACACGCCAATAAACAGGGCCGGAGCATGACCACCTTCCGGTTCGTTAATGCCTGTCAGACGCTGCTGTGTGTTCATCGTATATAGGGTTTGTGCCTGTATTTCCATCAGTTCCGACGGTGCGATGTTTGATATTGGACACATGCTCGGGCTGCACCCCCTCATTAATTTCCATTATACGGGATATTTCATGCAGATACGAATGTAAAATGCACAATTGCGAATGGAGCATGTACCGATCTTTTTTTATCCACCATTCACGAACAACAACTCATAGCCCCTGCTTCATCGCCAGCTTCCAGGCTTCACCTAGATCTGCTACGGATGCATAGCGACGGACCCGATCAGGATCAACTGCCCGAACAGCAACCTCATACAACGCTCTTTCAGCATCCCACCTGGCATACGAGCGGTCCTTCTCCCCTCCAAGCAGCGAAAATGCCATCGCCCCCATATTAAATACGTTGGTTATTCCGTCAATAGGTGCGCCAAGCTCAAACTCCTCCGGAGACATAAAGCGGGATGAGCCCCACATGCGTCCAATGGTGTTGGTAAAAGAGCCCTTATTATACAGATCGATATCACATACCTTGATCTTGTTTTGCTCAAAATCATAGATCAGGCTGCCATCGTAAAAATCAACAGCCACATACCCTTTCCGTTCCACCTCCATGTGAAAATCCAGAATCTGCTCCATCGCCTGAATCCGTGCCTTTACAGGAAGCTGTTTGAAACGATAGTACGGTGAACGCGGATCTTCATATTTGGCAGGTGGCGGAAAACTCCAATGCGGATGCAGACCCTCTCCATCCACCCAATCAAATACACAGGCATAACCCTGGTCTGTTGCAAAATGATTCGTTAATCGAATCAGGGTATCATGCGCCAAATTTTCATAGATTGAAACAGATGATTTCAGATTACGAATCGCTTCCGGAGGACTATTTGTACTACTCGCATGAATGGTGCTTGCTCCTGCATATTTTACAAACAGCCTGTGTCCATCCTGTTGCACAATGCCAAAAGACAGATTCCCTGAATCCTGCTGATCAAACACACGAAATACATTACCGAAAGGCCGCAGCCATTCGAAAGAATGAGGCTCTAATAAAACGAAGGAAACACCGTCCATTTCGAGCTGAAATTGATCTGTCATATAGACCTCCTGAGGGGATAAACGTACGTCATGTGGGCTTCATCATAACCTTGTCCCTCAACTTCGAGGGCGTGTTTCTCGATCCCATACGTTTCAAATCCATATTTTTCGTATAGACGTCTGGCTGATTCATTTGTTGTAACAACGCTCAGATTAATTTGCTTGATGCCCTCCAGTTCACTTCCACGATCCAACACTTCACGGAGCAACCGGGAAGCAAGCCCATTCCCCCGAAATTGCGGAGCGAGATACACTCCCCAGATGAACCCTTTGTGTCTGAGTTTAAGACCATATTCTCTTTTGAACCCCATCGTTCCAACGAGCATTCCTTCTTCTGTAAACGCTCCAAGGATGTAATCATCGGGTTCGTTATGTATGCGATCCTGCACTTCATTCATGGGAAGCGGAACGGACGCCTCATACGATGATCCAAAGGCCTCCGGATGATTTTTCAGAGCCTCCAGGCGCAAAGGCCAGTACTTGTCCGCCTCATCCCGCCGAATATTGCGAATAGTAAACATGTCCTGTTTCCGCTCTTCACTCATTGCTCCACCACTCCCTGCATGACATATGGATAATCGATCTGAAGCTTCACATTCTCTGCCGCTTCCTGCCCGGCAAGCAATCCGAGCACATAAATTCCGAGATCAATCGACGTGGCTACGCCTCCGGCTGTGATTACATTCCCGTCTTTTACAATCCGGGTCTGAACAACTTCCGCGACGTAAGGCTGAAGCAGATCATACACATTGGGATGTGTCGTTGCTTTTTTACCAGTAAGAAAACCCGCTGCACCCAGCAGCAATGAGCCTGTGCACACCGATACCTTCAACGGCACCTTCTCCGCCTGTCGTAACCATCCCACGAAAGCCTCATCAAACCGAAGCTTGCGCGTACCCATGCCACCAGGCACAAACACAAGATCGTACTCCCCCAAGTCCGGTTTCACTCGGTCCACCTTGAGCGTTAATCCGGATTCATCCGTGACCTGATCTGTCATCGCACAGGTTTCCCATGTGCTGCCCTTGGTTGGTTCAAAGAAATTCAGCCGATTGATCACATCATAAAATCCTGCAAAATCAAGAAAAGTCAGGCCATCAAACAAAACAAAAGCCATTTTCATCGAAAAGACCTCCCGTATTTTTATTTCGACGCGTCGCGTTCCATCGCTTCCTTGACCCAGTCACGTTCAGGCAGCTTACTATTGATTCGAAAAAGCAGTCCCACAACAGCTAAAAGCAATATGATAACGATGATTTCGAACATGACCAAGTACCTCCTGCGTTGAATTCCTGACTGCCCTATTTCAGACCACGGGCAATAATCCACTCCAGCCACTTCCAGGGAAGCAGCGTTTTGCCAAAGATGAGCAGACGTGAACCTTTACCCAGAGCATAGCGAAGCCGTGGTGAACGCATCCGGGCAATTCGGACAATCAAGTCGGCCACCTCCTGCGGATCGGGCGCAGTCTGACCCGCATGCCTGGAATACCGGAGAACCGCATCCAGTTTATCTTTATACGGAGAGTCATCACTTCGGTGAATTTCACCCAGTCCTTTGTCCCAAATGGGGGTGCGATAAGCTCCCGGCTCAACCAAAACAACCCGTATCCCAAACGACGTCATTTCATGGCGAAGGCTTTCCGTGAAACCTTCCACGGCAAATTTGGAAGCCGCGTAAGGCGCATAGCCCGGAAAACCGGATAACCCGCTAACGCTGGAGAGATTGATGATGAGTCCCTGCTGCTGTTTACGCATGACAGGAATAACGGCACGTGTCATCCCAATGAGACCGAAGAGATTTGTCTCCATTTGCCGCCGCCAATCATCCATCGATACTTCCTCAATAAAACCACCAACCGCAAACCCTGCATTGTTGACCAGCATGTCGATCCGGCCATATATCTGAAGAACAGTCGCGACAGCCGCTTGTATTGAATCCGAATCCGTCACATCCAGACGCATATAGTGCAATCGATCCGCAACACCTGCTTGTTCCGCCAGGTTAACCAACTCTCCGTTCCGGCTCAAATCTCGCATGGTTGCGGCAACCCGGTATCCCTGCTTCGCAAGTGAAATGGCAGTAAGCATGCCGAACCCACTCGAAGTACCCGTAATTAATGTTACGGGTGCAGTCTCCACCTTAGTCTTCTGTACCAGCTCCCTCTCCACCTTCCTCTGCTGAATGTATTCATCTCACCTTGAGCATACCGGCTCCACCATATTGTCCATATCTGAGAATTGCAATCCTCCATCGACAAGCGCAGCTTCTGCAGCCCTTGCGCCTATGAACGAAGACGTCTCTTCGCCAGAAGCATAATGACGCACACCTACCAGTAGCTTTGGTGACCCAGCCAGAGGGCACATTCAAGCGGAGATCCACTCCTCGTCTGACACTTTCCGCTCAGTCAGATATTTGCCGGTTCCAACAATTCTCACTCTTCTCAGTTGCATTTCCCCAACCTTTTTCTGTTCCATCGGACTGAATTAAATGACTCATACACTGCACCTGAGATGGCGAAACGTCAGCGAAAATTCTTTGGAACATACAGCAGAAGGGCAGATGCATCTGCCCTTCTGGATGAACCTTTTTATTCAACTGTTGTTTAGTGATCTGTCTATTTCAAAATCTCATGTAGTGCGGTGTAGAGCGTATCGTAGATAAACGTAAAACCTTCCTGCTCAAGCCTCTCGGGAATGACCCATCGGCTTTTGAGCACCAGCTCCGTTTCCGTCCGAATCAATCGAGCTCCCAGTTCCAGCATCCAGCGAGGGGATGGCAGTCCGATACCAACACCCATCTGTCGTCTCAGACCCTCCATCAGTTGACGATTCGTAACGGGATGCGGAGACGAAGCATTAAATATTCCCTCAAGGTCTGGATGCTGTTGAAAATAGAGTACCATGCGAAACAGATCTTCGATATGAATCCAGCTAAATTGCTGTGATCCGGACCCCTGTGATCCTCCCAAGCCAAAACGAACCAGATTCGTAAGCGGCTCCATGACACCGCCCTTGCCGAGCACAATCGCAATTCGCAGGGCAATCTGACGGGTAGACGGCAGCGGACTGAATTCGAAGAAAGCCTGTTCCCACGCCTTGGCAACGTCGACCGAGAAACCGGAGCCGATCTCTCCCTCTTTTTCCGTCATGGGGCGGTCTTCTGCATGTCTGTATATCGTGGCTGTGCTCGAATTAATCCATAGCTCAGGCGGATGGTCACAAGCAAGGACAGATTCGCCAAGAATACGGGTTGTCCGGGTTCTGGATTCCAGAATAATCCTGCGATTCTCGTCCGTGTAACGGCAGTTTACGGATTTACCCGCAAGGTTAATCAACATTTCTGCACCTTCAAGCGCTTGTCTGATTCCCTCTCGATCCTCCCAGGCAATATGACCTGACTGACGTGAGATAATGAGTACTTCATATCCAAGGTTCTTGAATCTTTGCGCAAAATCCTGACCAACAAATCCCGTACCTCCAGCCAAAACAACCCTCTTCACGGTATCCCCTCATTTCCATAAGCGATAAGACAAACCCTTATATATGGATAAACACGGTTTCTACACGTTTCGTTCGATATTATCTGACACCCATGGCTGCATATAAGCGATCTCGCTCCTGAATAGCCCAAGCATTCGAGGAGTTCTGCTCTAGTTGATATCGCAGTTCATCATAGAAGTCATGAATCATAAACCCCTCAGGGAGTGCTCCAAGCATGGTCGTGAAATCATACTCCGGCAGGGCTCTGCGTCCTTCACCAACCTGCTTCAGCCAATCCATCCATGAGGCAAGATCAAGCACTCCTTCCTGCCACAGTTCTGCTTGTAATCCCAGAGTATCCTGAAGCTGCTCATACGCAGAGGGATTGGACAATTGTCGGCAAGCCTTAACAGCCAGTTCATACAGCTCGATGACAGCCGGCCGTATTTCATGCTTAAGCTCCATTTCCAAACCTTCGGTAAAATCCTCAACCTGAATGCTTAGTCCGTCATCATATAGTAACGGTGCGTGTGCGAGCAGGCGTACAATCTCTTCCAAATCGTTCGTTGAAATCTTCTTTTGCTCATAGAGAGCGGGTAATGGAAATGCTGTAATCATCGTTCACTCCTACATCATTCTTCTATTCGTAACCTATATTATATCATGATTTGGCTGGTTACCCTTGAATTCACTTGAAGAACGACAAAAAGCAGTTAAGCCTGAATACATTCTGCTCAACTGCTTTTTGCATGTTCTGTACTGCAGGAACCTTGTAAAACGTTTAATAGAGAATAGAAAAAATGAACTCTACATAAAAGCCTTGACCACCGCAAAATATTCACGGATCATATTGATCGGTTTCAGGTAACCCGGTGACGGAGCGGATATGCCATATTCGGCAGCGTATCCATTCTTGGCAGCCAGATACTTCGACCGGAACATATGGTAGTCACTGGTGACAATCATAATCTCAGGATGCTCCAGCCCTGATTTGTCTATTATCTTTTTGGAAAAAGCCATATTCTCCTGTGTACTGGTTGATTGGTCTTCCATGATGACCTGGGCTGGCTTGATGCCTTGATCCACAAGATAGTTTTTCATCGCGAGAGCTTCAGGAATCGACTCCCCCGGTCCCTGCCCTCCGGACACAATCACTGGCGTTTGCGGATGGTTACGGATGTAATCCAGGCTCGCATCCAGCCTCTGCTTTAAGGTCAACGACAGCTCTGTACCTTTGATGCCTGATCCCAGAATGATGACATAATCTGCTTCTTCCGGATCATTCGCATTCAACTGTGTAAATACCAATGCTTCGATGATGACAAAGGAAACGGCCGCTATCCCGAATCCCGTTAACAAAATGCGCTTAAGTACCACATGTTTCTGATAATCAATCCGTCGAAGCACGATAAAGGCCACCGTGAGCAAGCCAAAAAATATCACCGCGAACCTCTGGCCCCAGAATATCAGAAAAATGATAAAACAGACGAGCAGAGCAAGATCAATAATCAGGCCTTTTTCTCGTAGGAACTTTTTCATAAATCCAGCAACACTCCTTCTTGTACCTGCACCGCATTTCACTAAACCTGATCTCAGGCTGTTTTATACCAAATAAACAACATAAGAAAACTCATGCTTTAACGATGGTAAGCTTCGGCCATTGGTCCTGCCAACGTTTCTGCTCTACACGCTGGTTGTACCCCTTCGCATCCGTGTACAACGGACTTCGGCGAACGGTTAACGCGTACAGATCATCCAACCCATACGGGGCACAGATGCCAATTTGGTCCTTCTCATCCAGCTGCACGCCTATTGCTGTTACAATCTCGGGCCAGTACCGAAGGGCGTCTTCTGTGGATTGATAGGGTCCTGTGCCATTGCGCAGATGCATTCTGGCCTGATTTTTTACAGACCACTTGGGATTACCCGTTTCGTCTCGCAGCTGATTTTCCAGCCGCACATCCCGCACCTCATCCATGTCTTCGGCATCAAAGTAAACGACATCAATATCACTATGCAGCTCGCGCTGGGCATATCCATGAAGAACGTCCCATATATAATTGCGAATATACCCTGCACCTATATAACACTGAGGCAGTGCAAGGCTCCGGACTTGCCGCAAGTCATGCATCAACCGCTCATGTGCTCTTATTGACTGGATTAATTTCGCCTCGTGTAGCACTTGAACCCTCTCCTTACTGCATGCTCTCTTCAGCCGACTCTACTTACTCTACCTTTTTGAACACGTCTGACTCCAATATATCATGTTTATGTACCTGCGATAAAATGAACAAATCCCCTCAGTCCATACCTTGAAGAGCATCTGGACAGATGTTCCTTGAGGTTCGGTTAATCTGAGGGGATTAAATAAATTACAAATAAATTACTTTGAATCATCATCAAGAAGCTTAAGTTGTCCGTCTTTCTCCTGGATGGGGAAAATAACCGGGCGTTCATTGGGGTGATCGTTTGGTGCATGGATGGTCAGACACAACTGTCCTTCGAACGTACGAAATAACATGCCATGCCCTCCGTTTTTGGTGAATAGTGGTGAGTCATCCTGCTTCCATGGACCTTGCGGTTTTCCCGATATCGAGCGGGCAAGACCCAGGGTATAGCCATCTTGTCCCGTTGTGGACCACATCATGACCAGTTCATTATTTTGCATCCGATACAGAAAGGGACCATCCGTGACATAGCGGTTATGCTGTTCTCCGCTTCCGATGGACCATGAAGCTTCCGAAGCTCGGAATAGCAAAACGGGCTGACCAATCGGACCTTTTAAATCGGGCGTCAGACGAACTGCATACATCTCGCCATCCTCGACCTGTACCCACTCTTTGCAAAAGATCATCCAGGGATCACCATGATCATCCACATACAGTGTGCCGTCCAGGCATTCCCAATCCGGGGGAGTCAGAGAGCGGCTCCACAATGTGAACGGACCTTCCGGCTGATCAGCCACCAGCACTCCGGTTACCCTTGGGATACCCTCCGCCTTGAAACTGGCAAACATATAATAGCGCCCTTCCCATTCATACACTTCCGGCGCCCAATAGTGATGATCTGACCAAAAGTCCGCAGGCGGACGGAAACACGGAATAGGGCCATGCCAATGAACCAAATCTTCGCTCTCATAGGCATCGAAGCCAATCGCTGGGCCACTCCACACATTTTGTCCGATGGAGCCGTACAAATAGTATTTCTTCCGGGATGGCAGAGCCAGTATGTAGGGGTCACGAAAATGGATATCTTCCAAACGGTGCATGTTCAATGATTCATCCTCCTTGTGAAAGCGGTTCAATATTCACGAGTATACACCATATCTCCAGAATCTGGAATTCCATTCATCCCCACATGCCAATAAGCAGGATGCCACCAAATATAACGATTGAACAGAGGATGCGCTTCTTCCCCTGCTGTTCTTTCAATAGCAGAATGCCGAGAAACGCTGCAAATACCGTTCCCACCTCACGCAAAGGGCCCAGTCTCGCCATCGGTGCCTGCTGCAGCGCAAACAGGAATAACAGGTACGAACCCGGGTTTAACAGCGCTCCAAGCAGGATGGTGGATCGATTCACTTTCCATTCCTGACGCAATTGACGGGAAGCGAGCAGCGCTGGAGTCAGTCCGGCGACAAAGCCAATGTTCGTCACCTCAAGCAGCGACAAAGGCGAGATATGCTCTAGATTCAATTTGTCTACGAATACATAACTGGTTGTACATAGCCCCACACATAGTGCCATCAAGACCGGCTTCGATCCCTGTGCCTGTGTGCCTGTCTTAGCCCCCCTGCTTCCTACACCGCTGAGTACCATAAATCCACCAAGCATGCAGGCAATGCCGATCCACCCGAACGAAGATAATGTCTCCCCGAGAAAAATTACCCCGATCAAAGGCACCAGCAAAGTGCTCGTTCCCCGCATAATCGGATAAATCTGCGACAAGTCACCGAGTTCATAGGTGTGAGACAACAGCCAGGAATACAAAGCCTGCAAAGCCATCGACAGAACCAGCAGTGCATAAGCTGACATGGATAAGGGCACACGCACCAACTCCACAATAAGGACAGGCAGCAATATCACCGTAGGGATCATCATAATGGACCACAAAAACACACTCTTATTCAAACTTCGTTTGGTGAACATGCTCCAGACCGCATGGGCCATGCCGGATGCAAGCACCAGAAATATCGGTAAAATCATCATTTAAAATTCCTCTCTAAACCGATGCCCTTCCAACTTACTTCGCCGCAGCGCTCTCCGGGTGATGTTCTGGCTGTTCCATGACAACCGATCCGTCTTCCAAACGAAGCCAGGTGTCGAAACTGCGCTGTCCTAACTGCAATTGAATGACTCTTCCTCCGCGCAGCATGCCTTCTCTTCCATAGGTGTTATGCCCACTCGAACGCCCGTAACAGAGACGAATGCCGTGGAGTTCCCCCTGAAAATCATTTACGTGATCATGCCCGCAAAAGGTACCCATTACATCTCCCATCTCCAGCAGCGCCGAGAACAGACCGGAGTTAACCTGCGCAGAACAGACGGGTTCATGCTTGCTGCCGTAACAAGTCTGTGTGTCCCACATGACCTGATATTCCGGAATCGGGATATGGAAAAACGCCAGAGCTGGAAGCTTCTCCCCGCGGCTGCGGCCGGGATTCACGCGTGTGGATTCAGACATCAGCCATTGGATCTGATTGGGCTGAATCCAGCCATAACCGGGTACCGTCGGGACCTCCGAATAGCTCCCCGAATCGAGAAAGTACAATACCGCTGCCGGGCTGCCGTCCACTCCTGCAATCTCCAGTGTGTAATTGCCCAAACCTGCAATCCCGCTTGGACCCGGTTCTGTCACCGTATGGGCATGTTTCTGGACAACCTCCATCAGACCAGCTGGAGTAATCCGATTTTCCGTATCATGGTTGCCATATACAAACGCCCAAGGAATACCACATTCCTCCACAACCGATACGGCTTCACGAAAGGCCTGTTCAGGGTGTTCACATGCCTTCTTCCCAGGATCGACAGGGCCTGTATAAATGACATCTCCCGTAAATACCACCAGATCCGGCTGCTCCGCTTCGATCACCGTTTTCATTAATTGACGGGTGCGGATGTCTTCTGGCCGACCATCTTTCCAGTGCAAATCCGTGAACTGAACGATTTTGAAGGTTTCATTTGCTTGAAATGCTAACTGTCGTTTCACCTTGCATCCCCCTATAAGTGCGTTATGTACATATACCACAGATATGTGGTATCTTGTGGTTTTATGTTGTTTGTTTGATCCGATCTTATCTCCCCCTCTTCATCCTGTCAATACATGATTTGGACCATCCGTGTAGCTAGCAGTATGAAAATTGACGTAGAATAAGAAGAGAACTAGACAGAAAACTGGGAGGCATAACTCATGTCGTTAACCTATGAAGAACGCAGACAGACCATTCTTGCTCAACTGGCGACTCAGGGCAAGGTTCAGGTTCAAGCACTTGCTGAACTTTTCCAGGTATCCACGGAAACCATCCGGCGGGATCTGGATCGGCTTGAAAAGGAAGGAGAATTGCGCAAAGTATATGGGGGTGCGGTTCGTGTGCGCTCGGGAATGATTGAAGCCCCCTTCCAGAAGCGTTCGTTACTGCAACTGAACGAAAAACAGCGCATCGGTGCTGCGGCAGCCTCACTCATTGAAGATGGGGAAACAGTAATGCTCGACAATGGGACAACCACGCTGGAGATCATGCGACAGCTGCGAAGTCGGTCACAGGTCACCGTTATTACCAACTCTGTGCCCATTCTTGCCTGTGCGTTGGAGGACTTTGCAGGTAAAATCATTTTTGCCGGAGGCGAAATCAATAACGCGGTACAAGCCTCGACCGGACCTGTAGCTCATGAATTGTTGAATCAGTTCAAAGTCAACAAAGCCTTCATCTCTGCCGGAGGTATATCGTTAACGGACGGCATCACGGATTATATGCTGGAGGAAGCCCTGATCTCCCGCAAGATGATGGAATGTGCAGAGGAATCTGTCCTTGTAGCCGATCATACCAAGTTTGGACGCTCTACCTTTGCGAAGATCGCTCCCATGGACCAGATTTCCATGGTGATAACGGACTCGGGTTGTCCCTCAGAATGGGTGAACGCTCTCCATCAAATGGAAATCGAGATGGTGCACAGCATTTGACAACTGGATCCGATTGTTATATTTTGGGTGGTATAATGATCGTTCTATCTGATGCATAAAGGGAGAGAATTGCGGATATGAGCAGCAAGAAGGAAATGCTGTTAAACGTGGCGGAGGACTTATTCTATCACCATGGATTTCACTCTATCGGCTTGAAGCGGATCATCACGGATGCCGAGATTGCCATTATGACGTTGTATAATCACTTTGATTCCAAGGATGATCTGATCGTCGAAGTGCTTCTTCGGCGAGAGCAGCGATATCTGGAACAACTGAGACAGTATGCAGATAACAAGGCACAGCCCTTGTTTCAGAATCTAGCCGAAGGGCATGCACGCTGGCTGATGGACCACGAATCCCGAGGATGCATGTTTCTGCGTGCCAAGGAAGAATTTGGCGCCGATCCCGATCACGTAATCGTCCAGACTGTCAATGCGCACAAAAAACATGTGATGACCCTGATAAAAAAATTGGATTCGTCCATTACGGATCAGGACTTAATCCGCTTCTCCCTGCTCTTGGAGGGCTCCACCGCGCTCGCTGAGACTCAAGATGTAAAAATCGTCTGCCAGGAGCTTCTGGGAATGACACGTGACAGTTTCAAGTAGTCCCACAACGGGTGAGTTATAGTTCAACTCACTTTTTTTATTTCAGCAGAAATATAATGATCGTTCTATCTAAAAAGGCGGTGGATATGTTGAAAAAAATTGTTTTTCCTGGGATTGCACTTATTTCGGTATGTTATGCGTTTGGAAGATTCAGTTATGGCCTGTTTATGCCCGAAATTTCAGAATCCCTGCAGCTGGATGATACCCAGTCCGGTGCAATCAATTCTGCTACTTATATTGCCTATTGTCTTTCTTTACTCGCAGCACCTTTGTTTATTAATCGTATCGGTCACTACCACGTTATTCATATGGCGGGAATCAGCGCGATACTCGGTTTACTTGGCATTGCCCTTTCTCCGAATGCTCTGGTCCTGACCATAGCCATATTTCTGGCAGGACTAAGTACAGGACTGGCTTCTCCTGCCTTGGGCAACACCGTCCATGCTGAACTTCCGCCTGAGCAGCAGGCCAGAGGCAACAGCTGGATTAACACGGGGACAAGCTTTGGCATTATCGTTTCCGGTCCGATCTACTTATTGTTTAGTGAATACTGGCGCTGGTCGTACATTTTTTTCGCTGTTCTCGGTGTTTTGGTTTTGTTTTGGAACAGACGTGTTCTTTCGACACGCAAAACCGAACCTTGCACCAAATCCCTCTGGGCATGCATGAAACCAACCAGACCCGGTATGGCTCTGCTTATGGCTTCCCTCTTGACAGGCTTCAGCTCTGCGATCTATTGGACGTTCGCGCGAAGCTTTCTGACCGACGAAAAAGGGGCCTCCGATATGGAAGCCGTAGTGTTCTGGATTGTGATGGGGATTATGGGTATCTTGGGTGGATGCGCCGGTCGAATCATTGAACGCATTCGTATTGGACGTTCCTATCATGTGGGCATCCTGCTGCTAGCCATTTCACTCGGTGTGATTATTCTGCCTTCCATGACTGCCAGCCTGAGCTCTGCCGTCATGTTCGGGAGCACCTATATTTTTCTGACCAGCGTGTTTATCGTGTGGGCGACCAGACTATTTCGTCCGAATACGTCAATCGGAATCAGCCTTGCCTTTCTTGCACTGGGTGCGGGACAGTTCTTCGGCTCGTCCATTGCAGGGTATACCATTGATCTGTTCTCCAACACAACAGCATTTCTGGCCTTCGCTGTTCTTGGACTGTTCGGATTGCTGATTCGGGTTAAGGTAGCAGATTGACGACTACGCAAGCTATATGGTCAATACATTCGCTGCACATCGGAAACCGATGTGTCCAGTGGATGTATCCGGCGTGTTGGGGATTCTTGCTGCCACTCGATAACGATTGCAGTAGGAACGGTGGCATAGGTAGGAACCCCCTTTTAACACCTTGCGAACTTCATGGGAAGGGGCCGCAATGTCAGCCATTATTGATTTCTCGTGATCTGTGACGTAGTTGTCTGCACACCATTCCCACACGTTGCCCGACATGTTATACAACCCGTATGCATTAGGTGGAAAAGATCTGGATGGAGCCGTGCCCGCATAACCATCCGCTGCATTGTTCTTTGTTGGGAAAACGCCCTGCCAGATGTTGCAGTAGTGCTGGCCTTCAGGCCGTAAGGTATCACCCCAGGGGTATTTTTTCTGAATCAAGCCGCCCCGGGCTGCATATTCCCACTCGGCTTCTGTTGGCAGTCGTTTACCAGCCCAATGACAATAGGCGTTAGCATCGTTCCAGGAGATATGAATAACCGGATGGTCAGCCCTGTCACGGATATGAGTGTCCGGACCTTCGGGGTGCGCCCAGTCTGCACCTTCGACAACCCACCACCAGGGCGTGTGCTGCACCACCGTTTGAACCTGTGCCGCCGTTTGCGAAGAAACAAACAAGTGAAAAACAAAGGACCAGCCGAATTGCTCTGCTTCAGTTCGATACCCTGTCTCTCGTATAAACTGTTCGAACTCGGCATTGGTGACCGTGCAGGCGTCCAGATAAAAGGAGTCTACCTGGATTTCCCTCACAGGGCCTTCCCCATCGGCCGCAAAGGCTTCGGGGTCATTTGTGCCCATCAGGAAACGCCCGCCTGTGATTAGAAGGCGCTCCGTATCCTTCTTACCAGCATCATCCGTATTACCATGATGTGCCTTTCCCCCGGCCTCATTGACATGAAGGATGTCCGAATGCGGTGATGTGTAAGTGGCTGGCGTATTAAGTTCACTGGAAACTGCAATCTCTGGTGCATCCTGTGAGGTGATCTTCTCCTCCAACCGACCTCCTCGGCTTGCAGCGCAGCAGCAAGAAGATTTTATTTGAGGAATCTCTTCAGGCATTTGACGCATCTCCTTCCGCAGGTTTATGACTCCGTATCCCTATTGTACACGGTTGGACGAATATTCGGATAAGGAGATGTCGATATTCCGTCACCCAGATCATAATCCGTCAACAGGGATTGCATATACCCTTTTACAGCCAGGCCATTGCGATATGCCGGGTTATGCGGCAGCGTGTAGATGCGAACATCCGACGGTATCGTTGTCGTGTATAGACGCAGTTCTTTGAAATCACTCGTTTCATAGAGAATTTCCTCTCTCCAATCCCCCAGCAGATCGCCATAGAGTACTGGGGCATTTCTGGAATTTATGCGAACATCATCGGCTGTAAACAAACGTGTGGTCGTGTTCTGCTCCCAATCCCATTTTTCTACAAAGTCCTTATCCAGCAGCTCGCCGAGCACATCACCATCCCACCAAATTCTAAAATTGGTCGAAGGCTGAACCGAACTGATCTCTTCTCCGTCCACATTGTAGATATTGCCTGAGCTGGACGGGGTTTAGAACAACGATCGCTCTCACTTCTCTAACGGTTTGGTTCCTCCACGATCGTAGAAAAAAGGGCCCTTCGCCCAGCTAACCGCCAGGTGCATCAGCAGCTCCGTCTTCAGCTGCTCCCTGATGGTTGCATGCTGCTGATCTTCATATAGATTCGTCCATTCATACGGATCAACGGTCAGATGATACAATTCGCCTTTCGTTTCATGCACTCTGGATGCAGACTCCGCTACGGAACCTTCAATGTACAGAATGAGCTTCCACTCCGTTGTCCGCCACATATAAGCTGGCGCTGAATGAGGAGCCGTAACACCTTTGCCATGAAATTCGCAAAAGGTTCCGCGGTGCCTGAGATTGCCCAGCAAATCCACCCCCGGTAGCATCGGGTTCGCTGCAAGTCCTGCTGCACGTGTTAGCGTCGGTACCAGATCCACTAATTCCGCTGGCTGCAGATCAATCGTTCCTCGCTTGTCCGGCGGGATATGGGAACCAGCCAGTATGAAAGGCACCCTTACACTGCTGTCATACAGATTATATTTGGTGAAGCGATACTGCCGTTCCCCCAGCATCTCGCCATGATCCGATACAAATACAACCAGCGCATGGTCCAGCCTTCCCTGTTCCTCCAACTTCTCAAGAGCCTGTCCAAAATAATGGTCCAGCCAGGAGCAATTCGCCCAGTACCTCAGTGTTGTTCTCCGTCGCTCCTCCGGACTGCGCTGCTCCCATACTCTCTTCTTGTCCAGGTAAGACTCACGGCTGTTCACATTCAGATCATCCGAAGCGGCCAGATGCGTGTGAGTTTCATCCTCCCATGGCGGCTGGGGAATGTCCGGGATATCCTCCAGCTTGTAGAGTTCTTCAAACTCCCGAGGTACGTTGAATCCGGCATGCGGCTTCAGGAAGGACAGATAAAAAAACAACGGTCGTTCCGGGTCTATCCCATCATCCAAAAACTGAAGTGCCTGCTCGGCTACCCAGCCGTCCCGATGCTGATTCATGGGAATCTGACTCGTAAGACCCGTGTAGCCGTTGACGTTTTCCTCCCCGCCGCCAAAGTCCTTCGTCTCCTGATGATACGCTTCAAGCGCTTCAGGATGAGTGTCCCCCATCATCGTTGCACCCTGCTCATAATGACCGCTCTGACGGGAGAGACCGATCGACCTCACCTCAAACCCGCGCGTGGACGGCTCGTCTACACCTTCGCTATGATTCCAATGCGTTTTCCCAAATCCGGCTGTCTGATACCCCGCACGCTTCATCAATGCCGGCAATGGCTCGGATGGCAATTTGTCTTCCTCAAACAAACCGCCGTAATTCGTGCGAACCCCAAGCTGTGAGGGATAATATCCCATCATCATGGAACTCCGGCTTGGTGCACACATGGGGGATTGGCATACAGCTTCACGGAATGTGATTCCCTCGGAAGCCAGCCGATCCAGGTTCGGCGTATGAATATGTTCGTTAAATGTTCCAATACAGTCCCATCGCTGTTGATCCGTCATGAGAAAAATAATGTTCGGTTTGTCCTGTGACACAATGCATTCCACTCTCCCTTGATCGGAAAATTAGACGGAGCAGTTGCCCCGAGTATGCCCGCTCTGCTTACGAACGTCCTCCCGGTAACGACTGGGCGTTGTTCCCTCGCTTTTTTTGAACAAACGGTTAAAATAACTGGGCTGATAGCCGACCTGCTCCGCAATTTCATTAATCTTGACGTCAGTGGATTCAAGCAGCATCTTTGCCCGATTGAGTCTCACCTCTGTCAAATAATCCACAAAATTTTGCCCGAATGCCTGCTTGAACGCCCGGCTTAACGTGTAGGAGTGAATCCCGAGAAGGTCTGCCAGTTCATCCAGCGATAACGCTTCAGCATACTGCTGGTCGGCATGCTCCTTGATCTGATGAACTGCCATCTGTATCTGCTTCTCCTCCTTGCCCGTGAATTCCTCTACACATACGTGCACGATTCGTTCCCTGAACCATAGGAACAACTCCTCCAGCTCATACAGCTGCATAACCTCTTCATATACCGCCAAACCGAACAGTTTAACCGGGTCTTCGCCTAACTGCAAAAGCGTATGTTGGATCCGGGCGAGCAGTTGAAACAGAGCCTGCCTGGCATGATCTTCTGCTGACTCAGAACGGGCGTAGCTGCCAATGAACAATCGGAAATGCTCCATGGCTGCTTCCTGATCGCCGTTTCGTAATGCCGAGAGGATGTCCTGTTCCAATTCAAGCGGATAAACCCCCTGTTCCTTCACATGCTCTTCTGCCTCTTCACTCATATCGATAATGGCTGGACCTGAAGAAAATTGCTTTTGCCTCAAAACAGATCTTGACTCTCTGACCAGCTGTGGAATATGCGAGGCATCCGATGTGGGCTTGCTGATAACGATCATCATGCGCACATCCAATTCGGACTGCAATGTCTCCAACCAATGCTGCCCCATTCCCATTAATTCCTCGCGGAATGCAAGAGTCTCTGGCTGGGCCTCTGGAGGAACGGCGAGCAGCAGAGCGATCGACATGTCGTGATAATTGAGCGTTTCTGCTCGGTAAGCAAATTCCTCCAGCTGTGTTTTCAAAATATCAGCTGCAGCCAGGCTGATCCATTCCTGTGATTCACTCCGATTTGGGTAGCCACTCCCATGAAGGACAGCAGCACCCGGCCGAATCTGGGCCAGCATGATTATGAACTGCTCATCATGCAGAGCCCATCCCAGCTGTGACAAACGTTCCCTCCATTCACGATCAGAGGGTAACAACAGATGACCTAATGTCAGCTGGAGCAGCAGGCTTTCCCTCGCGAGCGGGAGATGTTCCTCCAAGCGCTGCTGCAAGGATGCCCGTTCCCGATTCACACCAATCCAGTGCTGTTCAATATGCTTAATTTCATCAAGTTGCAGGGACGGGCTTTGAGGCAGCGCAGAAGCTGCCGTTCCTCTTTGCCATGAAGGCTGAACAGGTTTTACAGCCTCTGCAGATTCTCCGGTTGCGGTAAACATTCGCAGCAATTTCGTGAACGGTTTGTAGAGCTGAAGCGAACCGATCCATGACAGGAGTAAAGCCAGTAATAGTCCACATCCGTTTACGAGCAGAACGATTCGGGGTACCGACACAATCGGAGCTACAATTTCGTTTAACGGAGCGGCGGACACATAGGTCCAATCTGTACCCAATCTGCGAAAAGTACCTGATTGCACCGAATAGGTTATGCCCTCGTGTTCCATCAGGAAGGAAGCAGGTTTCTCTTCAAGATTGAGCACATGATCACGGACTGCATTCTGTAATCCACCCAGCTCTTGGTCCTGTGGAAGCATGGGCTTTCCCTGCTCATCCAGCAAAAATGTCGTCCCGCCTTCATACGGAGACAAGGTCTGCATCATAATGCCAAGCTGCTTGTTATCCAGCGTAATGGTTAATGCCCCCAGAGCATCGTCACTTCCACCCGGAAGTCGATTCACCATCATCATGGACACGCCATCCATGGAACGAGACCAATAGGTGGCCCGCGGCTGTTCCGTTAACTTGTTATACTTCTCAATTTCATTAGGGTCATCCATAAAATCATAGCGCTCTGAATCCATCTTCACTTCTCTTGGTCCTTCAAGATACAGTTGAACCTTGCCAATGAGTGTATTGGAATTCTGAATCATCAGCAGCAAACGGTAGAGCTCATGAACCTGCTTATACTTGTATACAAAATCGAGTTCTTTCAGGCGATTATCGAAAACCGGATCGAAAGCCCACTGGGAGAAAGTCAGTTCAAGCGCATCCAATTGTCCGCCGACCCATGCGGTGCGTTGTTCAAACTGTCGCAGATGGATTTGCTGCAGAATATTTTCCATTTTGACGGTAACCCATCCATACAGCAGTACCCCTGTAATGACTCCCGGAATGCAGGCGATCAACAGAATCATCATCAGGCTGCGCCTGAAATAACGCCCTTTGGGCATGGGGTCTCCTGTGCGCTTGAATAACATCTGTCTGTACCTCCTTCCCGGGAATACCGGCCTGAATGCAGATTTATCCTTTGACCGAGCCGATCATGGCTCCTTTGGCAAAGTGCTTTTGTACAAAAGGGTATACCACCAGCACAGGCAAAATGGCTACAATGATAGCTGCCATCTTCAACATTTCTGTCGGAGGTGTCTCCACCTGCTGTCCAGGTGCAACCAGGTCAATGTTCGACGCGTTCAGCAGCATGTTTTGCAGCAGCACCTGGATGGGCCACTTCGCAGAATCGTTCAGATATAACAGTGCCGCGAAAAATTGGTTCCAGTACCCCACCGCGAAAAACAAACCAAATGCAGCAAGCGCCGGCATCGACAAAGGCAGCACAATGGTGTACCAGGTTCGGATTGCACTGCAACCGTCAATGGAAGCCGCCTCGCTGATCTCCGCAGGCAGGCTGTCGAAGAAATTTTTCATGAGCAGCACCGTCCAGCCATTGGCGAGCGCAGGCAGAATCAATGCCCAGATGTTATTAATCAGCCCCAGTTCCCGGACCAGCAGGTAATTCGGAATAATTCCCGGACTGAACAAAATGGTCAGTACAATCAGGAACATCAGTACTTTTCTGAAATAAAACCTCTTCTGGGAAAGGGCATAGGCCAGGGAAGAGGATACAGCCAGGCTGCACACTGTACCTACGGTTGCCAGAAAGGCACTGTTTCCCAGTGAGCGTGCAAAGGCAGGCGTGGACAACAAATAGGTATATGCTTCGACAGACCATTGTTCCGGGAAAAGTACGATTTTCTTTTGCAAATATTCTCCGGGATCCGTGAACGAAACAACAAAAACATAATAAAGCGGAAAAAACATGACCACTGCCAGCAGCCCAAGCACGACAGCATTCAGGGACTGACCGATCCTCTCACTCCATTTCAAGCGATACATTCCTAATCCTCCTCCCTTTATTTGATATGGTTAAGGGCATGGGCTGAAGCGGACACTAATAAACCCCTTCCTGACCCATGCGTTTCACCAAACGGTTTGCAGCCACTACGAGCACCAGCCCGACAACTGATTTAAACAGTCCAACCGCCGTACTATAGCTGAAATCGCCCTGCTCGATCCCCGTACGATATACATAGGTGTCGAATACTTCGGCCACTTCAGATACAGCGCCGTTATACATGAGGAAAATCTGCTCGAACCCGACCTCCATGATGTCCCCCAGTCTTAAAATAAAGAGCACTATAATGACACTGCGGATGGCAGGCAGCGTAATGTGCCAGATCTGGCGCAGCCGCCCTGCTCCATCCATTCGTGCTGCCTCATATAGTTGGGTGTCTACACTCGCCATGGCGGCCAGAAACACGATCGTTCCCCAGCCCGCTTCCTTCCACATGGCTTGCAAGGTGACCATGATCCAGAAGCTGTCCGGGTTCGTTAGAATGTCCACCCTCGGCCAGCCCCATAAGGCAAATAGCTCGTTGACCAGTCCTGTTCCCTTGGCGAACAGAAGGAACGTCAGTCCTGCAATAATCACCCAGGAGAGGAAGTGCGGCATGTATATGACCGTCTGGATCAGTCTCTTGTACGTCACATTGCGGAGTTCATTGAGCCCCAGCGAGATCAGAATCGGAAAAGGAAAAAACAAGATCAGATTCAGCAGGCTGATGGCAAGGGTATTTCGAAACAGTAAGGCAAAGTCCGGGTTGGCAAATAGCGCAGTAAAGTGCTGCAATCCAACCCATTCGCTGCCCTGAATCCCCCTGAAGGGGGAATAGTCCTGGAACGCAATGACAATGCCCCACATCGGGATATATTTGAAAACGAGAAAGAACAGGATGCCGGGCAGTGCAAGCAAATATAACGATCGATCGCGCCGCAGCGCGGAGAGCCATTTCGTCCGTCTGTTTCTTTTGGCTGAAGTCTGCTTTCCCTTGTGGGTGCTAAGGTGTTGCTCGGTTACGCTCATGGTTAGCAGCTCCTTCCCTCAGATTCACTGTCCGTTTCTTTTCTTGTAAGCCTCCGTCATCTCATCACTCATAGCCTGAACATTCGGATCATTACGCAGGGACTCCACAAAGGTATCCCATGCTTCAATTGGCTCACGACCCAAAATAATTTTCGCCTTGAGATCCTGGATCTTCTTGTTCAGTTCAGGCAGAATCTTCTGTCCTGTTTCCGATTGAAGACCAGCGGATAGGTCGGCCACACTCGTTTTGTCCCGTTCGGCCTCCACTTTCTTGAACAGTTCATTCGCCTGTGTCTCCTCATCCGTTTCGCCTGTGGTATCCCAAGGCAGATCAATGACGTTAACGATATGATTGAAATCCGAGGCGTTGTCCGCCGTTAATTTCTCGGTACTCGCTACCTTTTTGCCATCGACCACTTTATAATGCGTACCTTCAATTCCGAACTGCTGAATTTCAAACACTTCCGGATTCATCCAGGTGTCGACGAGTTGGAGAATTCGTTTCATTTTCTCTTCCGGCACGCTAGCAGGGATCGCCAAAATGCCGTTGTACCCTGATCCTTTCGGGTTATATCCATTCAGATTGGTCAGAGGATAAAAATCCGTATACTTAAAAGAAGGATCAACCTTTTTCAGATCATCGGCATAGATTTTGCGCATCGTGCCTGTCTTGTCCACAATAATGCCCGCCTGATTACGCTTGAACAGTTCTCTTGCCTGCGTCAGCTTGAGCGAAAGAAGATCCTCAGGCATCATGCCGCTGCTGTAGGCTTTCGTCAGATATTGAAGGGACTCTCTTACCTCGGGCAGCAGTTCCCTGTAGACCAATTTGCCCTCTGTTTCATCCCACTTCCAACTGCTGTTGGTTCCAATAAAAGAACTTTCAATGGCACCCAGTACCGGTCCCAGATTACCGCCCCAACCCAGATCATCCGGACTGACATAAGCGGCAAGTGCCGTGGTATCGGATTGTCCGTTTCCATCCGGGTCCTGTTCCACAAACGCCTTCATCACATCGAACAATTCATCTGTCGTCTCCGGCACCTGCAGGTTTAATTTGTCGAGCCAGTCCTTGCGGATAATGAAAAAAGAATCTCCCGTTACCGGCCGAGGCCGCGGTATGCCGTAATTGTTGCCGTCTGCTGCCTTAGTTGTTTCCCAGGCAATATCCGGAATGCCCTTGCTCAGGTTTGGATAGTCCTGGATGTAAGGTGTTATATCCCAGAATGCACCTTGCTTGACCATCTTGGTGAAGGTGCTTCCAAACGGATCATTAATCATGATTAAATCGGGAAGATCCCCGGATGCAAGCGTCAGGTTCAGCTTGTCGCCATAAATATTGTTCGAGACCCACTGAATACTCATTTTGGAGTTGGTTGCTTTTTCAATCGCGCGTTTGATTACATTATCATCAGCTGCAGGAACTGCACTTGGTGTAATCGTCATGATGCTAACTTCCAATGGAGCATCTGGATTTCCGCTGCTGCTTCCATTCGTCTGCGCTTCTCCTTTACTTCCGCATGCACTGAGAACGACAGACATGACCATGACAATGGATATGATCCAGGCCAGATTACGGGTGTTACGTCTCCCCACTTTTTGCATAGGCTTCCTCATCCTCCTTAGTCTCTTAAACCTATCGTATTAATCGGATTAACGATTAAAAAAGGGGCTTTGACAGGCTAATGAGGAAGGATCCTCCTTGCCAAATCAAAGCTTTCACTCACTATAACGAACACCCGTATTTCCTGCAATTGCACTTTTTTGCACTCGTAAATCGGCTTTCAACCAGCCTTATATACCCGTGTACGGTTGGATGATACGCTCGTCCCACACCTGTACTTCAATATAACGCTCCGGACCGAGATCGCCATTTCGGTTCCATTCCTGAGGCCATCCATAGGATTGAATGACGTCTAGGATTTCCGATAAGTAGCGAACGGTCCGACACTTTTTTCAAAATAATGATATGCGTTCAATTCTGTCATACAGATCACGGCCTTTTTTGTTAGCGATGTGAATACAAATTCTTTATAAACCTCACTACTCAATCACACAAGGCCACTGCGAGTGCAGTACCATCTTCCGGTTCTGCCTCTCCGTTAATGTGTGTATGTATTTTGCGTTTACATCGTCTATTCCTCGTACAGCCTGGTTTTCTGAATAATAGATTGAATAAACGGAGCCTTGGCAGCCGTGTATCCAACACGGTCATGCCTGAACTGCTGTTCCAGCTTCTTTTTCAATACATAATACGCTTGCCTAACTTCAGGGTCTCTCCTGAGAGCATTGCGAAACAGCAAATGTTCATTCCATTCCACACTCTTATACTTATATACATGAAGATGGTGGGTACCTGCTCTCCATTGCCCTTTACGAAAAAACAGGCGCTCCGTAAATTCCGGCTTGGGCACATATTCATAACCCAGTTCCGCCAAAGCTTCAATATGTAATGTTTGTACATCAGCCAAATCATGCACTCCTGCCATCATATCGATTAATGGTTTCGCGCCCAGACCCGGCACGGATGTACTTCCGATGTGTTCGAAATCCACACAGATATCTGTCAGGACCCTCATGATTTCTACGCGTTCTGCGTTATAATCCTCTACCCAACTTGGGTCATATTCGGATACAATCACTTCTTCTTTCATAATAGGTTTACGCCTTTCAGTCTCTTACTTTTATTAGCCATAGTGTACATCATGTGAACTTTGATTGAAATGATATTATCGTTCCTCCATCTTTCTTTTATCACTGGAGAGCCTGTTGCCAATTCATTGGGTTTTCCATCTTATTTCTACACGCCTCCATATTCTCATCGGGAATCCTCTTCTTTATATGCTTTCATTAATTTTGGTCAGCAATTTCTTTAAGATTTGCTTTTCCTCGTCAGTAAGGGCTTGAACGATTTCATCCTCCACCTTTTGGAATGAATCATTAAAGCTTTGAATCAATTCAATCGCTTTTGGTAATACATATATATTTTTTTGCCGTTCATTATTGGCCGGGATTTTGCGCTCAATGTACCCTTTTTGCTCTAGACCCTGAAGCATGCTTGTAATGCTAGCCCCACGCAGATGAAACCGATCTGCTAGATCCTTTTGAATAATATCCTTGTCTTGATTCTCGTAAATGTAGTCGATTACTTTTCCTTGTTGAGAGCTTAATCCTAGCTCTTTTATACTCTCGTCCGCTCTTTTTTTTAGCTTAAGTCCGATAATCTGAAACAAATCCAGATAAGGCGTATCCTTTCGAGATTCCATTATCGCCCCTCCTCCGATTGTTAGAAGTCTAATTGTAAGTAAATAAACTATAAAGCGATCGTTTAAGATTGTCAAAAAAACATTAGTTCATTGACAGTTAGAAACCTAACAGTTATACTCCGAATTGTTGGAAGCCAAACACTTAGGGGGATAGAATTCAAATGGAAAAGTTAACTCGAAATTCTGCGTCAGAACAAGTCACGGCGATTACAAATGTACGTATATTTGATGGATATCAAATGATTACACCCAGGCATGTTGTCATTAAAGCGGAGTCCATTATTTCAGTGGGCGGAGACATTCCAGCCAATGCAACGATTATAAATGGAGAAAATGCGACTCTGATACCTGGTCTGATTGATGCACATGTCCATACCTCAATCGGCGGATTACGAGATGCCTTAAAATTTGGCGTTACAACAGAACTCGAAATGAACGGTGATTTTACTCAAAGAGGGCGCGAAATTCAGCTGAATAATTTGAATGACGTCGCAGACGTCCGTTCTGCTGGCACCGCGATCAGCGCTCCGGGCGGACATCCGGATGAATTAGTGCCTGATGATGGTGAAATACCTGAATTCATATTAAAGGAACTAGAGAAGTTGTCGGAGCAAGACCGGGAAGCAATGCTGGCCGCATACGCTCACGATCATGAAGAAATACCGCAAGTGACGACAGTGGAAGAAGCGATTAAACATGTGCATACTCAAGTGGAAAATGGAGCCGACTATATTAAGATTATGATTGAAGAAGGAACGGTCATGGGTGCACCTGGCCTACCAGTACTTAGCGACGAGATTCTAAAAACAGCCGTGACCGAAGCACACAAGTTCGATAAGCTGGTCATCGCTCACGTCTTGACCGCTCTTTCATCGCAAGAAGCCATCGATTTTGGAGTCGACGGTTTGGGCCACTTGTTTATCGACAGACCCGAGTACACGCACGATGTAGTAAGATCCATTGCCGATTCAGGTGCTTTTGTTACACCGTGCTTGGTGTTGAACTCATCGATTATTGGAAATCCGGCATCGGAATTGGCAAATGATCCTCGTGTTCATTCCAAATTAAGTCCGGATTGGATCGATATTTTGAACTCAAGCTTCAATACGTTCCCGCAAGGCAATTTGGAGAACAGCTTTAAGAATGTGATGGACCTTCACCGTGCCGGAGTTGATATTCTGGTAGGGACGGATGTTGCACCGGTTCCCGTTCCGAACCTTGGCGGCCTTGCTCATGGGGCCAGTGTTCACCATGAAATGCAGCTGCTGGTGAAGGCCGGGTTCACTCCGATCGAAGCTCTTCAGTCGGCTACTTCGAAACCAGCCCGTTGCTTCGGTCTCCATGATCGCGGCCGGATTACCGAAGGTGCTCGTGCAGATCTTATTCTCGTTAATGGTGATCCGACCACTAATATTTCGGATACATTGTCAATCAAATCGGTCTGGTTCAATGGTTCGCAGCAACTAGGCTAGAACCAGAGAAAATGCCCTGTTTCATTCATTCAGGCCACATCGTATCGTACACAATAAACAATAAAAAAAGCGTCAGCAGCCGCATAAATTCTTATGCCATGCTAACGCTTTTTTAGGTTCACGATGTGCTGTACAGTTTAAGTTGGAATGACTATTTCCAACTCCACTCTGGCAGCTGATCCAAAGTTACGACATATTTGCTATTGTACACTTCCTTTAAGAAATCCACTGTATTATGCTGGCCGCCCCTCAGGAATTCTCCTGTCCAGGTACAGAACCAGCTCCAATGAACGCCCTGCTCCTTCATCTGCTGCGGATCAGGAATGGAGCCGTTCTCGGCCAGTGCAATAATTTTACTGTCATTCACCAGTTCACGCAGATTCTCATAGCGTTCAGCAAGCGGGCTGTGATTCCCTGCCTCCGGATATACATCAACACTCACGATGTCCACCAGATCATCACCCGGATACCACTCTGGCTTTTCCGAGTTCCATACCCAGATGAGATTGCCCAGCTCATGCTTGTTGACTAATCGATCGTACATCAGACGATATAACTGTTTGGCCGACTCGGGCCCTTTCGCTCCCCACCAGAACCAACCTCCTTCAGCTTCATGAAGGGGCCGAAATAACACAGGCACTCCAACGTCCTTAAGCTCCTGCAGATGCCCGGCGATCACATCGATATCCCGGATCAACAACGCATACTCATCCGATTCGGGGTGAGCCAGCGCGGCAGCGAGATCAAATGTCGTAGCCTCCGTATAGAATCCCCGCCACCATTCCTTACCTGGTTCATCGATAAGATTGGATGGTGAATTCCAATGCCAGCATAAAGTCACGATCCCGCCTTGCCGGTGCCATGCAATCATATCCCGAATCTCCTCGGAGGTTGCCCCCCGCTCGGTTCTTGAAGGAGAGTATTCCATGAGATCAAAGCCAATCACAGCGGGCTTCCGGCCTGTGTTTTCATTAATCCAGTTCAGATTGCCGTAATCCTGCTGACCCGACAGAACCCCTTTCCCATAGTGCTCTGCCAGGTACTTCATCAGTTCTCTGGCCTCGGAAGTCGCATCTTTATTCACCAAAGTCCTGCTTATCTTTTGTTCCGTCATTGATAATCCCCCATTCCAAGGCATGATACATAGCAACCCAAATATCAAAAACACCCGAATTACGCTTCCTATACGCCTACTCCAAGCCCACTTACCCAACAACACCGGAACGTTCAATACTCTCCACGAAATAGCGCTGTACAAAGAGATACAAAATAATCAGCGGCGCAATCGCCAGCAAAATGCCCGTATCCACAATCATGGCAACATAGTTCGGATCGGCCTTCATGCCGGAACTTGAACCAAAACCCATGAGTTGCGGAATCAATTGGTTCGCCTGAGCGGGTAAGGATGCCACCTTCAGCGAGATCAGCGGACTTTCGCTCATGAATAGCGCCGAATAGAACGTATCATTATACTGCCAGACAAAGGAGAACAGAATGACCGTGATCAGTGGTGAAATGGCGTTGGGCAGCATGATCCGGGCAAATGTCCGGAAACCGCCTGCACCATCAATCAGCGCAGCTTCTTCAATTTCCTTCGGCATGCCCTTGAAGAACTGACGGAAAATATAAATGAACAGTCCTGCCTTGAGCCCTCCTGCCGTCGCTGCGGTAATCATGGAAGGCCAGTACGTATTTAACAGGTTGATCCCTTCACGCCCCGTAAACAGATGAATGATGCCCAGAAAGTCAAAACTGCGAAAATGCAGATACATCGGCACCATCAGGGTACTTGTCGGAACCAGAATGGTGAGGATAACCAGTACAAAGAGTATATTGCTGCCTGGAAAAGTAAACCGGGCGAAGCCATATCCGGCAAGCGCACAGGACATGGCCGTCAAGAGCGTCGTGATCGTGACAAACAGCAAAGTGTTTGCCAGCAAAGGCAGGTAATCCATCACCTGCGCCGCAAGTTTGATATTGTCCAGCGTAAAATGCTGGGGAATCATATAGATGGTCGGATTGTAGATGTCCTGTTTATCTTTGAACGCAACCGATATTTTAAGAAATAACGGGTACAAAATAATAAAAGAAATGCCAATGACCAGTGCATATCTGAATATGGAATACAGGAGGTCCGATGTTTTGTTTCGCACCCGCTGCATGTGATAATTCTGCTTCGGAACCACCACCATGCGATCCGTTCCCGACACAGCCATGTCTGATGCCCTCCTTTAACGTTAACCGTCAGTTGTAATGTACCCGCCGTGACAGCACCCAGCCAACCACGATCAATACGAGGCCAATGACCAGCGTATACAGCCAGGACATAGCCGAGCTCAGTCCGAAATTTTGGGTTTTAAATGCCGTTTGATAAATGGCCTCTGTGACCGGACTTCCTGCAAATGAATCAATAATGGTATAGATCACATTCGTCAATATCAACGGACTGACCATGGGAAATGTAATCTTCCAGAATGATTCATAGGCTGTTGCCCCTTCAATTTTGGCTACTTCGTACATGGAACCCGGTACCGATTGCAATGCGGCGAGAAAAATCAGAATCTGAACGCCCGAGCTGCTGATGATCTCGTAAATTCGCATGATCGCTTCGACAATGTAATCCACATAGGCCATCGGCAAACCAACATTGGCCAGCATCCTGACGATGGAAACAACGTTGAACGAAGCTCCCCCATCCGCAGTCGACTCAACAGCACTGGCGTCCCCCATCAAGTTGATTAACCCGGCTGACTCCGCTGCTGCCACTGCACTGGAGGCCAGAATGACAGGCAGGAAGAAGATGGCTCGCGCCATGGTTCTGCCCTTGAATTTCTGGTTGAGCAGTGTTGCTGTAAACAGGCTGAAAAACAGAATCATGGGCACATTCAGCAGCATCGCCCCAACCGAATCAATCAATATCCGGTTAAATGTGGCGTCAACCAGAAGTGCATCCTTGAAATTTTTCAATCCGATAAAGTCGAGAACATACCCTCCCGGAGCAACCGACAGATTGCTGAAACTAAACCGGATCGATTGCAGCAGTGGTGTCGCAAAAAGGAAGATGAAACCAATCAGCCATGGCGAGATAAACGCAAGGCCAAGCAGCGCTCTCCGAGATTTCAACGATAAACGAAGGGTTCTCATCGGCTCACTCCTTCCACCGCGTAATCTGCACCGCCAACCGTAATTCCCCCCACGTTAACCGGCTGGTTCGTGTAATTCACGAGAATTGAACCACCGCCGCTGTACGTGACCCGGACCACGCCATCCTGAATCCGTTCATGTTTGGAGATCTGCTGGTTTCCCAGTCCTTTTAACACCTCATTCGCTTCCTTATACAAGGCAACCGCATCATCCACCCAGTCTCCATACGCTGTAGCATAAGCCGAATCATAATTCGTTAACTTCAGCCTGGATGACGGTTCATAGGTCCACTGGAATTGCGGAGCTGCACCAAGTTCGAGACTTTGCAGCAGCTTCTTGCGCAAGTCCTGATCCCCGGAAGTATTCATTGGAGAAGCGGCATAGTTGATATATCCATGAATGACCATTTCGTAAAAAGGAACTTCCTCATCGGTAATGTTGAATCGGCTGGAGCCTGATGGCACATCAACAATGTGCTGCCCATATCCCCACGCATAAGCGTTAGCCGATGATAACATCATGTCCGGATATTCCTGCTGCAGCTTGCCGAGCTGCTCCTTCACAATGTTCTTCGCGGTCTCTCGGTGGATTACACGGCTATCCCGATAATCGGAAGCCAGAACCTGCCCGAGATCACGAAGTGACAATCCACTTAGTTTCAATTTTCTTGTTTTCGCGGCAAACTCGCTCACCACATAAGGAAGCTTGGCAGCCGAAAGGAGATAATAACTGTCCTTGCTCTGATCCATCCGGTTGAGTGCAGGACTGTAAGGATACAATTCAGCTGTCTCCTTGGTTACAAAACGTGCTGCATCGGAAGATGGCGCAAAACGCCAGTCATCGTGATAGATCCGTTGAAATGCCACATCAGGAAATAATGCACCCCCGGACTGCTTCAACTGGGCGGACAGGTCCTGTAACTCGGAACGACTGCCCAATTCACTGTCCAGCTTCACCCGGGTTGGCATATGATGGCTAATACCACCGCCGAACCATCCCTGATATCGCATTTGCACGTGATTCACACCTTCCTGCTGTAACTTCGCGGCCATTTCGGCTGCCTGTTCGTATGTGGTCATGGCTAACGTGGTCCGATAGGGAACGCCAAGAAACGAAGCTTTTTTGTCCACGGCACCAAGCACATCCACATAAAATGGCAGCTCCATCTGTTCTGTCAACGGTTTTAGTACATCCTGCTCTACCAACTGCTGCTGATACAAGCGGGCCATGCCAGAGTAACTGGCATCTTCTCCATGAAGGAAATGGTACCGGACCTGAAGATCTCCTCGATAAGGCTCTTCACTTAGCAGCTGAATCTCCTGCATATTCTGCGAGGTGTACATTTCCAGTTCACCCTCGCCGCGTAGAGAAAAGGTCGCATGAACATGATTGTAGCTGTTCTGTCTGCCTCCAATATCCGCAGTGATGCTTGCCATGCCGTCCCCTTTTTCAATTACCGCAAACCAGGCATTTTCCCCGTTCTTCAAACCAAACACAGGCATATGTGCAGATTCACTAACCTGCGGGCGACTAAGCGAATTATCGTTGGGGTCTGCACCATATACGCGTTGTACATACTGTTCTTCCTTGATCTTTCCGTTGTTCAGGTGAATCAGGCTGCCTGAACCGTCAGGCACGAACATATAGCCCTCTCCCTCCGTATCCGCTGCCCCAAAGTAAGCAAGCAAGTCGATATTACGAATACGGTATGGTCCACTTTCTTCCACTTGGTTCAGAGGTACGGTCACCATCAGCGAGCCTTGATCCAGCCGGTATTCTACCGGAATGACGAAGGTTGGCTTATCCGATGCGCCACCGCCTTCCACCCCGTTCTCCTGATTGTCAAAAGCAAGATCATCAGCGGTATAACCTGCTGTCTCAAAGGCATCCAGCATCTTGTTCAGGACAAGCTGCTTCGAAATCTGTCCATCGAGCCTTTCCAGCACATCCGGATTGTTCTTGGTCGGATAGTAACGGGCAGACGTGTATCTTGCGACTGTAGCATCCAGTTTCGAAAGAACCTTCTCTTCCAGACGCTGCTTGCTAATCAACTTGGGCAGCGCATCAATCCCGAGCGAGGTATCTCCAAGCGTATAGGTAATCCGAATTCCCTGATCCACGTTGGCAGCAACAAATTGTTTGTTACTAATACTGGAGCTGAAGTTGGGGAAATTCTCTAACGTACCGATTGTATCCCGGTAGGACACATTCAGCTGGGAGGACAGAACTTCCTTTTCATAAGCGGATGCCAGACCATCCTGATGACGCTCTTTTGGATTGCTGTACCAGATCTCTCCGCTCTTCCCGTCACGTACTGCGATTTCCGTTGTCTCCTCGTTATAGTACAGTGCCAGTCCCTGATCTTCGGCAATCAGCTGCATACCAGGAACCCCCTGAGAAGAATCTGTAAGGAATTGCAGTGGCTCCGTTTCGGTTGGGACGGCCTCGGTTGTCGCTTCAAGATAAGCCGCTGCTTCCACGGCAGGAACTCCCCTGTTGTTCATATACAGCAGTCCGGCTGCAATCAGGATCACAGCTGCACCACTGGCCAGCACCGTATATAATCGTTGCCTTTTGTTCACGGATGCCGCCTCCTTTAGGTCCGAAAAATCAACTCGCGATAGATGTTGTAACCGAATTCATATAATTGCTGCAGCATGCTGAAGACGAGCGCTCCAAGGAATACGATAATGCCCATGACGATGACCGTCAGCAGTATGGTCATCAACGTTTTGATCACCGTGTACTGGTGTACCGTCATCATGCCGATGAACAAAAGCAGCATAAACCAGAAGAACGCAATGGCATTGAACAGATAATAAAAAGCCGTTTCTTCCTGTACCATAAACCTGCTAACGATAATCATCGGGGCGTAGATCACAATAATCGGAATCAGCGAGTATCCTGTGGCCAGAACGATTTCCCTGAACTTTCCTTCCCCTTCCATCAGGGTGGTTACCGACCAGTTGGCGATGCACCAAAGAAAGAACGGTACCGCAACCGTTACGATCTCCCCTATGCTGTTGATTGTGCGAGGATCGATGTAATTCACGAGAAATCCCGCGTATTGCTTTTGCAAAATCATCATGACAATGGTAAGCGCCAATGCTGCAAAAGCGACAAGCAGCCGGCCACGGTTATCCGACTTGAGATCCCAGAATGCATCGATGGGGTGAAAAATGAGATGCAGCGGAAACTTAATGTAGTCCTGCTTCACGATCAACCTGCCTCCTCCGTCTCCATTTAACCGCCACCCGGGTCAGGATCAGAATGAAAATCAACGCGATCGAGGCGGTCAGGAACGTTCCGAAGTGTTCCTTCATCATCTCCCGCCGATACCTTTTGAACGCGACAGAATAACTCTTGCGATCCATCCCAAGTTCGAAGTAACCCAGCGCTTCCTCGTTTTTCTTCTCCATCAGCAGGGACTTACCGATCCCGATATAAGCGATATCATAGTTGGCATTCAGCTTCAGCACTTCTCTCCAAATATGGACGGCCTCTGTATCCTCGCCCTGATAGTGAAGAGCAACCGCCTCATTCACGCTCGCTCCGAACCGTGTCGGCTCATAGACAACCAGATTGCTTCTGCCCCGGTCAAGGACCAACTGATGCTCACCGGATTGCTCAATGGCGACGGGAGTTTTGAGTGTGCCTACCTGATTTCCTTTGCCACCATATATGTAGAGCAGATGACCTTCATCGTCATAAGTGAACACCCTGTTCTGGGTCGCATCCAGTACACTATACATGCCGTTGCCGAGAACTTTCACATCAATCAGCTTGGATGGCCCGGGGTTATTGCGGAATCGGATGTCTCCTTTGACGTCAAAATAACCAAAACGCTTCAGCACATCTTCACCGGAGGGATTCAGGCGTTTGATCGGTTCATTCGAGCCGGGGTCAATATTCGTTGCATATACAAATCCTTTATGGTCCATATCCACATTGGAAAACTCTGTTGGGACAAACAGGACCATCTGTGCCCGCTGGGCTTTGGTCGATAACATCCGCCAGATATATTCGCCGTAGTCCCGTTCTACCTTGTTGGTGCCGACGTATCCAATGAACTTCCCCTTTTCATCGAATTGCATAATTCCCTCATACACACCCTGAGCCACCACGAATACCCGACCTACACGGTCAACGGTCAGCTTCAGCGGTTGGAACTGAAAATTGGTCGCGAGAATATCGGACTCGGGCTTCGTAATGGTATGGATCAGCCCACCTTCTCCATCAAGGACGACCACGCGACTGTTGCCCGTATCTGCAACGTATATGTGTTCTTCTTCATCCACAAACAATCCGCCTGGAAGGTTGAATGTCTCCTTGCTGCCATCCATCACAAATTCATCAATGACGCGCCGCAGTTTATAATCGGTGTCCAATACGATAATTCGACTGTTGCCGGTATCCAAAATATAGATCAACCCGGAGGGAGAAACGTTCACATCACCGGGGTCTTTGAACTCACTAATGCCGAGGTCGCTGCCTGATATGGTACGCTCGGGCAGATAGGCATCCGGCGAAGGAACGGCTTCTTTCCAATAGTTGTAGTTATAACTCTCATACGGCGCCGGGGAGGCCGCCGCAGGCACGGCATTCACCAGCAGCAGAGATACTGTCGCCAGGAGAACAAGCCATCTTTTCACTGTGCGTGCCATATCGTTCCCCCTTAATCCTTCATGCCCGAGCTCGCCATCGTCTCAATGATTCGGCTCTGAGAGAAAATAAATAGCGTGATCGGCACACTCATCAAAATAAGTGCTACCGCTGCACCCGCTCCTGCCCGGGATATTCCGCCCTGAATAATCTGGCCTGCTGCATAATGCAGTGTCTTGAGCTGCTCGCTGTAGATGTATCCATTGCCGTCACTGCCCCACAGCATCTGAAACAGCAGAATAATCAATGTAAGCCAGGCTGGCTTCACATTCGGCATGACGATGGACCAGAAGATCCGGTATTCGCTGGCACCATCAATCTTGGCTGCTTCCAGCAGCGCATCCGGAATTTGCTCCATGAACTGTTTCATGAGATATAAACCTAATGAATAGGCAAATGCCGGGATAATGACAGCCCAGTACGTATCGATCCATCCAAGCCATGACATGATCATATAGTTCGGGATCGCCGTCACAGCAGGTGTGAACATCAACGACAGTACAACCACCTGGAACATGAACACTTTGCCTGGAAATTTGTGTTTAGCCAGCGGGTAAGCCGCTGCGGAAGCCAGGAGCACATGACCCACGATGCCAATACCCGTAATAAATACCGTATTGAATATATAGCGCGAGAACGGCACCCACGAGTCACTTAGCAGATTCAGCAGATCCGTAAAGTTGCTGAACGTGGGATTTTTGACAAAAAGTGTTGGCGGAAAGGTAAAAATCTCATCCAGCGGTTTAAATGCATTGTTGATTGCATAGATCAGCGGCAGCACCATGAAGGCACCAAATACGAGCAGAAGGGCAAACAGGGAGAGACTTCCCGACAGCGAGCGATTTACCCGCTTTTTGCCTGTCGCAATTGCAGCCATAGCTATTCTCCCACCCTTCGAAGCAGTTTCTGTACCAGCAGGTTGGTGCCTACCATAATCATGAACAGCACGGTTGCAATGGCCGAGGCGTAACCCATCTCAAACCGTGTTGTACCGAAGTCGATCAAATGGGTGACCACAGTCTCTGCCGCATAGTTCACGCTCGGAAACCCGGCAAGTGCTATCGACACATCTGCCACGGCAAACGAGGTCGTGAGCTGAATGACTGCGCCGAACATCAGCTGTGGACGCATTGAAGGCAAGGTAATATACCATAGCTCCTGCCAGCGATTCTTGATCCCATCCACGGCTCCCGCTTCATATAAAGTCCGGTCAACCGTCTGCAAACCGGCGATAAATGCCAGGAAGCCCGTGCCCAGACTCAGCCACAATTGCACCAGAATGAGGATCGGCATAATGTAGGCTTCCGTCTTCAACCACTGAATTGGCTCGAGCAGAAAGCCCCATTTGATCAGGAGTCCATTGGCTATACCATAACGATCCCCTGAGAAAATCATCAGCCAGATGAAATAGACATTCCCTGAAATGGACGGCGCATAGAAAATCAGCGTCATGAACGCCCTCCATTTCGGTGTTAATTCATTAATGATCCATGCAAACACGAAACAGGCAATATAACTGATGGGTCCGGTAATAATTGCGAAGAGCAGCGTATTCTTGATGGCAATCAGGAATACGTCATCTTCCAGAAACAGCCGTGTATAGTTCTGCCAGCCAATAAAACGCGGAAACTCCAGCATGTTGAAATAGGTGAAGCTGAGTATGATCGAGATAACTACCGGAATCACGGTGAACATGGTGAACAGGATCATATAGGGGGCCAGCAGGACATAGGAATGTTTGCTGGCCTTCATCTCCTGCAGCTTCCAGCTCCACCATGATTTCATGCCCATCCTTGATGCTTTCTCAGGAGGACTGTTTTGCCCATCTCGGAGTGATATTTGTGACACGGTTAACCCTCCCTCTGCTTACGGAAGACCAAATTCATTACGCTTGACGCGAATCTCGTCCTGAATATACTGGGTGTAGTCCATAATGGATTCCCTTGCCTCCACTTGGCCGACAACCGTCTTGTAAAAGGCATTGAACAGATGGCGTCCGGTAAAATAACCACCAGGCACTTCAGGAATACCCTTCACCGTCTCGAATTGTGCCTTCAGGTTCGCATAATCCTCAGCAGGCCACGGGAGCGAATCAAGTGCTTTGATGTTGGCGGTTGGATAACGCGCGGCTGCACCCATCAGCCCTTCCATCTCACGACCAAACTCGGCCTGGACCGGTGTACTCGTCCACCACTTCATGAACTCCCATGCAGCTTCCTGATCTTTGGCACTCTCGAGCATCATGACCGCGCTGCCGCCGCCCGGAACGTCCCGATTCAATATTCCATCCGACTGCACAGTACCTGGGACAGGAACAAACCCCCATAATCCGCGGATCTCCGGTGCAAATACGGACAGCTGGTTATACATCGTGTAATCCGTCAGACCAATCGGCATCTGCCCTGTCCGGAAACGGTTGGCAAAGTCGTATTCCCGCTCCAGCTTGTAATCGGTGTAAAACTCTGTCCATTTCTTAAATGTCTCAATACCGATGCGGGAATCCAGATCCGATTCCTTGCCGTCATTGCGATAGAACGAGCCTCCGTTCTGCAGGAGCATCGTTGCATACTGCGAGTTAGGCGGAATGTTGACGCCCTGCATGTTGGCCTGGGCCACCACAGGCATGCCAAATTCCATATGATTTTTGCTCAGTATCGCCAGCAGGCTCTCGACATCATCCCACGTTTGAGGAACTTCAAGGCCCAACTCTTCCATGACATCTTTTCGGTAAAACAACATATTGAAGGTCTGTGTTTCCGGCAAGGCATATACGCCTGAATCATAGACGTACGGTACGATCGCACTTTCCCGGAATTCCTGTTCCACCGAGGTATAGTCACTGAATTTGGTCAGATCAACGGCCGAGTTACGCATGGCAAAGTTCACCGGCAGATCATTGCCGATCTGCATCGCTACATCCGGCCCTTCACCCGATAAAGTGGCTGGCAATAACGTGCCCATGTTAACCAGCTTCAGATTGACGCTGATCCCACTCTCCGGTGTGAACGTCTCATCAATCATTGCTTTCATTGTATTGGCCTGATCACGTCCACTCCCGATCCATACCGTCACCGTGCGCTGATCTTCTGATGTGGATACGTTTCCGATCTGGTTATAATCGATGAAAAATGAATTATAAAAAGTCTTTGCTTCGTGGCCGATCTTCGCCAGCGCTCCCATGCCTGTATCGGGAATGCTGCGGTCGAGGGACGCAACATACAGGGCATCAATTTCGAGCGGTTGCTCACGAGCCTGCTGCACCCATGTACCGAGCCCGCCTGTGTTCGTTTTGTAAGCGGCAAGCCTTCTTGGAATGGTATCCGGCTTGTCGATCATCTCATCCAGCTGCTGGGCCATCGTTTTGATCAATGCTTCCTGATCACTGGACTGACCTGACAGAATGCGAAGCTGCGCGGCTACTTCCTTCAAGCGTTTGCTCTCCCCGCTGAACACCTCCAGCAGATTCGGAATCTGCTTCTCCACCCGGTAATCCCGGAATTCATCAGGCTTGGTCCCCGTGATCATCAGGATTCGCCGATACATGGAGTTCAGGTTATACAGACTGTCCTCCACATTGCGGATGAGTGGCGCGAAGTCACCAAGGCTGTTCTCCAGCCGTATGACGTGTTTGCCTTTTTCGAGCTGAAACTTGTAAGCTTCCTTGCCTCCCATCACGTCAATGCGATAGTCACTTTGGTAACGGAAAGGCGCTTTGGTCATCTCGGCAAACGGAACTTCACCATCGATGGTCAGCTTGCGCGTGGAATATATGCCTTTTACGAAATTTTGCTGTGCAGTAAAACCGATATGATAAAGTCCACTCTCCGGCACATCCACTTCCCATTCGATCCACTGTCCTGGCAGACGCCAGTTATAGCCACCAATCGTATTGATGCGTACCTGGGAAGCACTGTAAGGAGATACCGCTGAACTTGATCTTTCACTGGTCGGGTATAGCGTAGGTGAAGATTTGGCCACTGCCGCTTCTCCTTCAACCCGAATGAGCACATCTTTCGGTTGCCCGGTAGAATCCGGCTGCTGCGCCCCTGCGGTCTCCTTATATGGAACGGCAGGCTTCTCATTGAATAGCCGTATCGATCGAATCACCATCGGTTCACGCGATGATTTCAGCGTTAGGGTGTGTTCCCCTTTTTCCAAATGAAACTTGAATGGAGCCTGTTCGTACCCGTCTGAGTCCTGAAACGTTTCTTCCATCCAGCGTGGTTTCTCCACTTGTTTGGGACGAAGATCATTGCCCTGATTATCCTGTTGGGCGGCTTCTTTCTCATTGCCCCATACCCGGTCAAACTGCAAATAGGCGGCTTCTGCAAACGGAAGTTCACCGTCAATATACAATGCGCGCTCAATTGCAGAACTCTTGCCTTCTACGGGAAAATAAACAGCGGATAGGTTATACAGTCCGGTTTCCGGCACATCCACAACCCAGTCAACCTCTCCCGTCTCTCCGGTATGAAGCGATACACCTGCCATGCCCTCATAATCACTCAGTTTGCGTACCTCTTCACCTTCCGCCCGTTTGTAGTCCTCTGCTTCAATGAGAATGTCCACATTCGGCAGTGGGGCCTCACCTGCTTTGGACAGATATTGTTCATACCCTTTCTTCTGCCTCGTCTGCTGCAAAATGGCATCCACCTCAATGGCAGGCAGACTGCCAGGCGGAACATCTGCACTCTCTACGTCCGTACCGGAGGTGAAATACAGTATGACGCAGGCTGCCGCTGCTACGATTACTGTGGGCAGGATCCATTTCTTTCGTTGTAGAATTCCAGCCATTCTACGAGTCCTCCTCATCAAGGCTGATGCCAGCTCCACCCTGTTTCAGGGTTCAGGAAAAGAGGCGCCGCGCAAACTCTCGGGCACGCAGCACCTCTGCCTGATATACGGCTGGTGTTATTGTTTGCCGAGTTTATCAATCGCAGCTTGTGCCTGCGCTTTATACTTCTCGGCTGTTGCAGTAACGGAAGCATTATCTTTGATGATATCGTTGACATAATCACCGATCGGATAGGCTGTGTAGGCATCATCCAGTAAGATGCGTCCAGTGCCCGCAATATGTTCGCGAATCATGGCGATGTCCTTCTCATCGGTGTAACGACTCTCCAGGTAATCCTGACCCGGGTATTCTTCAATCTGCGGGATGTCGAAGGTCTCTTCGTAAATTTGGTATACCATCTTAGGATCTTCTACACCTTTGGGAATGAACTTGGCGGAGGCTGCGTTGTTGGCGTAAGTCACATCCTTGCTGCCTTGAGGTCCGTTCGGAATAGGGACTACACCAGCAGCAAAGGTGATATCCCCAAGCTGCCATTCAGCGGCGGTGAACAGGGCAACGTCTCCATCCTTGAATGTATTGCTTTCCTCCCAGTTGGTTTTGTCGCCTGTCTTGACCTTCACGACATTCTCCACGTTAAACAGGCGTTTAACGAATTCGGCAGCCTCAATGGTTTTGGGGTCGGACAACCCTTCTTTTGCGTTCTCGTCATCTACGATCGTGCCGCCATTGGCAGCGGTAAAGTGACGAAGCACGTCGATCGGCCAGCCGGAGAATCCGTATACGTCAATCTTGCCGTCATTATCCGTATCTTTGGTTGCCTGTTTGGCCAGTTCCATGAATTTGTCCCAATCCCACTCGCCTTTGCTATATAGCTCCTGTGGATCAGGCAGCGACATTTTTTTGAATAAATCGCGGTTATAGTGAAGTCCCAGACCGATGCTGATCGGGTTATCGAATGAGTAGTAATCACCTGCAATGGCAGGATATTTTGTGATCAGGTTAGCCTCCTGATTGATGTTGTTCTCAGCTGTGGTAAATTCGGAGATTGGCAGCAGCTGCCCTTTGAGGATGGCGGGAAGTGCGGATTTGTATTCCATCTGCACGATGTCTGCGAATGGTTCGCCAGCCAGTGCAGTCGTTGTGAATTTATTCATGTATTCTTCAAACGGGACATTTACAAACTCGATTTTCACGTTATATTTCTTCTCGACTTCAGCAATCTTATCGAGACGAGCCTTATCTGAGGCTGTCTCCCCCGCGGGCTTCAGATCCCACCAGGCAGCAACCTTGATGACGCGTCCACCCATATCCGGCACAGTGACTGCCGCTTCTTCTGCTCCGCCTTCTTTATCTGTCTCAGCGACTTCGGTGCTGTTTCCTGAGTTAGTTGCTCCACTTGCATCGGTCCCCGTCTGCGTTGTACCCCCACCACTGCAAGCGGATACAAAAAGCATCACGGCCAGTAACATCAGCGGCAGAACGTTCCACTTTCTTCTCATGATTTGTACAACCTCCCCGAATGTGTTTGTCTAATACGGTCACGCAAAAACAACTAACCTCACCCCACCTAATAAAATCAGAACATCACCGCCATTTGTTATTTCATCGTTTGTTTTGAACAAACAAAATTTAACATAGCAAAATGTAAGCGTCAACATTTTATTGTTAACATTTTCTATTGTTTCTGTTATGATGCTGATTAAACCAGTAAAAAAAGGCTATTCAACAGCATTTTAATCACATTATCTTTTGAGTGTATCGATAATTAAGCAATTTTAAATCTTCACAATTTGTTATTTTACAAAATAACAAATTGATAATTTTTAAGACAATATTCGTGCTTTACTCTCAAAAAACTTCATCTCTGTCGTTCCATTTCCATCGTACAATCCTGGGGACCACTAACATTTATTATTCTGTGTCCGTTATTAGATTAGAGGAAATATATCATGATATACTGGAATCAGTTTCATGCTACATGGTCAAGAATACGGCAGAACTAAGAATGTAAGGATGGTATGATGAAGACGAAGGTAACAATTCAGGAAATAGCACATTTTACGGGTCTGTCAAAATTTGCGGTCTCACGTGCACTCTCTGGGAAATCCGGTGTGAGTGATCAGACACGGGACATTATCCTTAAGGCCGCTGGCAAACTTGGATATTTCAAAGATAACAGCATGTTATCTGGCGATATGAACAACAGCAATGATCTTCACGACCCACAACACATGCGTTGGAGCGGAACGATCCTCATTTTGTTTCCAAATGTTCGTTACCAAAACCAGGAGTCTGTCTACTGGGGGCCCGTCTTTAACGGGATATCATCCAGACTGAACCAGAAAGGGATCAATATTCTTACCCTGACGGAGCCTTCTGCGGACCAATTATTTACACTGCTCAATCCCGATGCCATTCGGGGCATTATTACGGTGGGTTCAATCACCACCCCCATATTGCTTGAAATTAAGCGCCTGGGGATTCCCGTCGTTATGGTTGATCATCTCGATCCGGTCTTCCACAGTGACAGCATTTTTACAGACAACTTTACTTCGATGCGTGAAATCATGCTGTATCTCCTTCGTAAGGGTTTCAAGAGCTTTCAATTTGTCGGGAATATCAGCGATGCTCACAGCTTCTATGAACGATGGATCGCGTACAGTTCTGTGCTTATGGGCAACGGTATAGAAATGAATCAGATACCGGAGTTGTGCAGTCCAGCCGTCGATGATTTCCGCCAAACGTTCACGTCGGTAGTTCATGAGGCCAACTTGCCAGAGGTGTTTGTATGTGCGAATGACTTCTCCGCGCTCTATACGATTGAAGCACTGGAGAGTATGGGAATAACCGTACCTGACCAATGTGTTGTCACGGGTTTTGATAATTTGTACGACAACATTCCGGTGCTCGCCACGGTCAACGTAAACAAGGAATTGCTTGGTGCGCGTGCAGTGGACCAGATGTTGTGGCGCATCGTAAACCCCGAGAGTAATGTGGAGAAAAAATTGATCATGGCAGACGTCATCATTCGGGAACAATATAGCAGGCATAGCGGTTAAACAGCTGCATAGACAAAAAACACCCCCATTCCAGTGGTTTACGTTACTGGCTGGGGGTATTTGAAATTAGATATATCCAGTTTAGGGTATCCACGTTACGTATCTGTCCGTACATCATCCCATTCCTGATCCAGATAACATATCAGCCAATTTAACGCACGGTGACGTTCATAGGCGACTCCACCATTCAACCCGGCAGGAGGTGCCTGGTCATTCACACGGCTGTCTACACATACCCAGTTGTAACGGTAGATCAGGTCAGCAGCGTCCAGAATTTCACTTTTGCTGCGCAGGGATGCTTCGGCCAGAAAATCCTCAAAAGTGTCCTTTTGCTGCAAATATCCTACAGCCTGTCCAACGTTACACAGATCTACTGGAGCTCCAAGTTCCTCGACGTAACCAAGCGCCCATAACATCACATGATAAGCCTCGTACCCCCATGAAAAAGAAATTACATCCTGTTGTTCCGCCCCATGCTGCGCGATAAACCTCTTCTCGACAGGTGAGAAAAATGAGGCCGCATCATACTTGTCGATGACTTCCTGAACCAGCGCTGCCGTATCTTCCGCACTCTCTCCGGCACCCAGACATTCACCCTTGAGTGCTGCGATACAGAGGGCAACTGCACGCTGTGCCACTTCTTCTGCGCTTCGGATCATTGTGTGCTCATCTCCGGCCCTGGCGGGCAAATGAACATTGAATGGAATGCCCTGTTTTGCCAAAATGGACTCGGATTTTTCTTTTCGCCGGGCTCCAGACTCGGAATGCGGTCTGACATCATCCAAAAAGCTGGTGTGCGCCGTTACCTTGTAATCTTCCACCTCGGATTCTCCGTTGACATCCAACAATAACTGCCCTTGTGCGTTCAGTAGGGACCCTCCGCCCCAGAAAATAACCGCATCCAGTCCTTGGGCAAGCGTCAATAATTCCTCGAAGAACTCCTCGGATATGTCCTCTTCAGCCTCAATGCCAACGACCATGTTCAGGGTCGAGCATTTGATCAGCACTTTCTCCTGCACTGCCAGATTACGTCCCTCAATTTGACTCAGGAAGCCCATCATGCCCTGAATCATTGAGGTGAATTCCCCGGGGTTGGTCTGACTTGTCATGATGTTGAAACCTTTGGTTTTCTTGCTAAGCCACTTTTTGCGAATCACCTGAATATGGGTTTTGTCTTCCTTGCGCTCGATCTTATCCTGTGGATAGATGGATTGAATGAGTTCAAACAGCTGATCCAGGTCCAACTGGGAGCTGTACAATGCGCAGTTTCTCATTATGTCACCTTCTTCTTTCTATAAGTTCAACTAATGAAAATTTACACTGGCACTCCGATGAAAGAACAACTTTCCGATCGCTGTATCCCCAGATTTTTTGATTCCCTTTTTTAAAGGAGAACATCCGGAGATAGCTTATGCTTCCGATGTAGCTTTCTTTTCAGAAAGCTTTTAGGCGAACGCTTCGATTCTTCAGGTTATTTCTGTCCTCTCCGTTATTGTGTAAATGTTAGTTGAACTTATATAACTAGTCCTTATACGGATCGAATTCATTGCCTCCGGCCATCGCGACACCGACGGGACGCAGAATATGATTGATTTTCAAAGTATGTTCGTGAGCATTCAATACATCCTGCAGCTTTTTATACACAAACGGACTTTCGTCTGTGCCTGCGCCCCTCAGCTCGACACCATAGGCACGAATTGCTGCCTGCATCTGTTCCTCACTGATTTCGCCGCCCATGCGTGTGCGCAGCTTGTAATTCATTTTGCCAGCAGCCTGGGTACGACTCATGATCCGGCCAGCCCCATGTACAGTGCTTCGGAATGACTCGGTATTCTCCTCGCTGTGAATTCCCTCGACGATTACCGAAATATCTCCCATGCTGCCTCCAACAAAACCAAGCTGCCCGGGAGCCAGCGGTGTTGCTCCCTTGCGGACGACGACCACATCTTCGCCCATATGCTGTTCTTTCCATGCAAAGTTATGATGGTTGTGCACCGAATACTCCGCACTTGCTCCAAGAATACCAAGCACCTGGTCGATAACGTAATCCCGGCCTGCATAGGCGTAACGGCCTGCGAGAGTCATCCCGTCCCAATACATCTCACCCATTTCACTGTTCAGGTCAAACAACGTAGGCGGCTGATCCATGGATTCTCCGGGTGCCTTCCCGCTAAACTCACGACCCGCAGCCAGATTGAGAAATCCGCTCGCGACTTTATGACCAAACCCACGACTGCCGAAATGATTCGCAACCCATACTTTGCCCGTTGATTCTTCTACGAAAATATCTACAAAGTGGTTGCCACTGCCTACCGTGCCAAGCTGGTTACGTGCCAGTGTTTTTAATTTGTGCTGTAATCCAGGCTCGATTGTATCGAACAACTTCCAGCTGGCATCATCAAACAGATCATGATCGACTGGGGTTGGATTATTCCGGCCCACGCCGAACGATACGTTTGCATTGATATCGTCCATGATAACGCCAATCTGATCCTTGATCTCCTCCCACAAGAGGTTGGTGCGTACCGCTTTGTTACCGCAGGCAATGTCATATCCAACACCTGACGGACTGATCATGTTACGGTAGGCGACCACGCCACCGATCGGCTGCGAGTATCCTTTGTGATGGTCAGCCATGAGCGCAACACCCAGCACATCTCCATGTTGTGAACAGGTCACTGCCTGACTAACCGCATTCTCCAGCGGCTCCCCCCAAACTTTGATGTTATCCACGATTCTCATCCTCTATGTAAACCTCCTGTCTTATCAAACACTTTGTATATATTACCAAAAACCATACCATATGGGCAGTAAATCAATTCCTGTTGGATGACACACATTGCCATTTCGATTACAGTGTCCTCTACCATTCGCTGTACGTTATTGTGTAACCTTAGATTGTTTTATCTTATCACATTGTATTCTATACCGAACAAAATGACATATATATATTGCAAAAAGACTCAAATAGTATTATCATGAAGCCCATAAGAAATATTTACCACATTATTCTCAATCTCTATGAAGGGAGAGGTCAATCATGAAATGGTTTAAAACAAATGGAAATCAGGATGAGCGTATCGTCAATCTGAAAAACAAGGTGTATAAGGAAGCTTACACTTTAATCATGTGGATCTGCGGCATCTCCATCCTGATCAAAAGCTTTCTCAGTTGGGAGACTTACTCCATGCTGACGGAAGTGATCGTGCTTCTCGCAGGAAGTATCTATTTCGGAGTTCGTTCCGTCATGCTGGGCATTTATTCGGATGAAGTTGAGGTCCATGACCAGACGAGCAAAATTTCATATAGCCTGCGCAACATAATTACGGGTCTGATTATCGGTATCTCAATGGCCTTGTTCCTGGGCATAAGAAGTTCCGTTTTGTTTGCCGATACGGCGCATGAGAAGTGGTGGTATTTCTTCCTCGTTTTTATTATTTCACTGCTGCTTTATATTCCGCTCTTTGCAGGATTCAATGTCATCGTTCATCACTTCGCAAACAAGGCGAGTCAAAAAGCCGCTCGAAAAGATCAGTGGGATTCATAGAAAGGATACAAGGGTGAATGGGCATGAAAAATATACGATTGAAAGTCGCCCGGGTCGAAAAGGATCTATCGCAGGACGATCTGGCACGGATCGTTGGTGTATCGAGGCAAACCATTGGTCTCATTGAACTGGGAAAGTATAATCCGTCCCTCAGCTTATGTATTGCCATATGCAAGGCACTCTCAAGAACACTGAATGACCTGTTCTGGGACGAAGAACAAACATAAGCTGGATGGTTCCATTACGAAATCATTTATTATCAAGCACATGATGAAGGAGGCATTATTTTGATCGATTTCAGGAAAAGAAAAACGGCTGCTGTACTTGCTCTGACTACCGCCATACTGACAAGTTCGCTCTATCCAACAGGGCTTGCAGGTGCTGCAGCATCAGCTACCATGGAGACCATTCAGGGGCAGGTAACTCAGGTGCAATCCGCAAAAACATCGGATGAGAAAATTGCAGAATGGAACGAATGGGCTAGAGATCACGCATATCGACTGGATAGCATCCAGCCTGTGAAGACAGGTCAGGAGCCTGATTCCTTCTCGGATCTGGAGATGCTGAAACCTCTACTCTATGACAAGCGAATTGTGTTTCTGGGTGAAAGCTCCCATGGGGTTGCCGAATTTAATCTGGCGAAAACCCGGCTGATCCAGTTTTTGCATCAGGAAATGGGATACAACATTCTTGCCTTCGAAAGCGGCCTTTCCAACACATCGCTTGCTAATGCCATGGTAAAACAGCAACTTCCCGAACAAACGATGAAAAACTCCATCTTCGGCGTCTGGTGGTCCAAGGAAATCATGCCTTTATTCGATTATCTCAAAACGAGCGCACAGACTGAACAACCCCTGATTCTAACCGGTTTCGACATGCAGCTGCAATTCCCGCTGTTGGATGGTAACTGGCTGAAGGATAAAGAGCTCGCCAAGCGACTCGCACAAACGGAACAAAAGCTGTCCAATTTCTCTGCCGGAACGGATCTGAAAGCCTATCGCGCTGAGAAAAATGAAATTATCAAGGTATACAAAGACGTCCTTCAATCCCTGAAATCCAAATCGAACCAGGCCTATCTGCAAAAAGAATACCCGGATCAACCGAAACTTTCCATGCTGCTGGAGCGAAGCCTCAGTGATCGAATTCATGTAGCAAGGGAATATGTCGATCTTTCGATCCGTGCAGCGGCTGAAATGAATGAAGGAAAATATGAGACGTTTTTTGACTCCATGGAGTGGCGCGATCAGGCGATGCATGACAATCTCATGTGGCTCGCAACCGAAGTGTATCCAAACGAAAAATTTATAGTTTGGGGACATAACGATCACATAAGAAAGGCGCATAGCGAAGTCATGGGCTCACCTTATCCCATAACCATGATGGGAGAAAAACTTTCGGAAGAAATAAAAAAATCCAGTTATGTTTTGGGATTGTATGCATCCAGCGGTCAAACGGCCGATAATTCCGGCGGACTTCATGCCGTTGAGCCGGCAAAACCCGGTTCCATTGAAGGCATCATGTCAGCAACGAATACCCCCTACAGTTTCCTGGACCTGCGGTATCAGAACAGGGAAACAGGCAACTCATGGATGTTCGAACCACGATTTGCATACAGCTGGGGCATGATCCCTGAGAGTTTTGTCCCGCGAGATCAGTATGACGGCATTTTAATGATTGGCGACGTTCATCCACCGCAATATATTCGATCCTCCTCATCAGGCTCCAAAGAACAAAGTAAGGAATAAATACAAAAAGAGAGCTGACAGCTCTCTTTTTTTCTTACCATTTTCCTGTTTTTACTTTTTGCTAATCTTGAACTTGAACTCCCACATCGCCGTGTTACCCGAATAACGGCCCCTGTTCTCTTTCACAATAACGGAAAGGGTCTTATTGGTCGATTTGGAGAAAGAGGATACTTTAACGTTGGTGCTTTTGCTTCCGATATCGGGAATCTTGTCCTGTTCTTCGGCAATCGCTTTTAATTTCAACGTATCAGTTGATTTCAGCTTTAATGTAACAGAAGAACCTTCATTTAGGTTTTTACCGTTCACACTTGCACCTACGGCCCAATCGTTACCGACGGAGTTGTTCTCTACCAGTTCCGCGCTGACCAGTGTCACGGTTACATTAACCGTTTTGGCGGCAGCGTAGGATGTTGGGGAACATACGGCAAATACCAAACTCAGAATCATCAAGACATTAGCCCATTTTTTAAACACGAGAGTGCCTCCCTCATATCCATACTGTTGATTTATGACTATGCCTTATTCGCCTTACTCCTTAAGTAATCCTCCTGGCAAAAAACATTTCTACGTCCTGTAGATTAGTTCAGCATTTTCAATGATTCGAGCTATATATTGAGATTGTTAGTCGCTTATTGAATGGATGCAAAATCTCAGTTCAAATGCTTCCGGTACCCTTGAACCTTCTCATCCTTGAATCCAAGCTTTTCATAGAAAACATGGGCTTCCTTGCGCTGATCGCCAGATACCAAAATCATGTACTCACACCCGAGATCCTTCGCAATCCGTTCAATCTGGAGCATCAGCTTCTGACCAATCCCCTGCCTGCGGACCTGATCCGATACGATCACATTCTCCACGACCATGAAAGGCTTGCATTGACCCACGAGGTCCATACATTCGATCCCCATGACAGATCCAGCCAGCTCGCCATTATAAAAAGCACCCAGCACGTGATAATGACCATTTTGCTGTATGTAGCGAAACATTTTTTGCATCTGCTGCTCATTGGTAGGTGTCCCCATTAACTCATTGTACAGTTTGCTTAAGGCCGGTAAATCCTGAAATTCAATAGCTTTGATTGTAACCATAGAGCCATCCCCCTGACTTTCTGTCTTATTCCGTACTCTACTCTACCCTATCTGAGATCCTTTTTAAATAATAATGACGATGCCCTGTTGGTGCATTTTCAATGGTAGCCATCAATTGATGACGAACGTAGGCTGAATTTTCCGCAGTACTGTGATTCATCGTTCCTTGGGACATCTCCATTTCCCTCCAAAACCCAATATTTCCAAGCTAGTCAGACATATAAATTGGATCAGAAACTATTGGGGTAACTGAGAAACCCATTCACGCAAAGAATCAATCTCTATAAATATATCTTCTCCATTGTTTCTCAGTTTGGCTATATCGAGCCCACTCTGTGTATGGTACTCATGCAGCAGCTTGTTCCATAGAAATTCAATAGCTCTCAACAGCTCTAGTAAAAACGCCTTTTCAGATGTAACGAACTGAGTGAGCACATCCTGAGGGGCCAATTCCATACGAATAGCACACCTTAATTTTCCATTAGCCACGTACTCCATTTCGAGCAAATAAGGATCAATCCCGTAACTCACACAGGCTTTACGCTGCTCCATCAACTTGCGAATAGCTCGCAGATAATCTTGCCATATATTCATTCCACTTGGGACCTCATATCCGATTAATGGATGTCCACTCTCGTCGAATACATGAATAGCCATCTGAAGAGCATCTAGTCCAAATTTTTGACTCATCATCAACCGTTCTACCTGTATGCGATCATTTACATCGGCATACCGCACTTCCGGCATTTGTTTCACAGCAGCTAACCAGTTATCTATCCCTGTCTCCTCTTCAATGAATGACCCTGGTTTAACCAGCATAACTCTAGCTGTAATCAGTTGCCCTCCGCCTCCTTCACCCAAAAAATAACGGAATTCTTTGTCTCTCTACTTCCCTCATTGAAGCATTTTGTAGTTCACCCTTATGTAATTCATCCCACATTTGAAGGCGATAAAGGAACAAAGCACAACATAAATAACGGGATTAAAGCCATCCTTGCCAGCGTGATTCGATTAGCCAAATTCATCGTACATGCCCCTTCCGCTTTACGATATCCATCGACGTATTCCACTTTACAACCATTTCGTCCTCAGTCCCTCTATCACCTGTTTTCCCAAAAATTTCTTTCCTGTGCTCAGAGCAGGGTTGGAGTTTGATGTTTGATGGATTAAAACAACTGCTGGAAGAAGGTAAAATTGATTATCCATTACAATGAAAAAAAGGTCATGCTGTCCTTCACAGACAGCATGACCCTTTTCGAATTTTGTTTTGTCATGATACTTATTCCGATCTATAGTGCTTCCTTAATCACCCGTTTATAATACCACACAGATAACAGACCAAAGATCGAATACAATAGTGTGTACACAATCATGACAATGACCGTAGGTGTCATCAGTTCAGTACCGAAGAAGAACCACCCTGATTTTACCGCAAAATAACTATGACTCAGCCCCACTACAAGTGGGATCCCGAAATTAAAGACCTGCTTGAACTGGATACCCTTCAACAGATTGCCCTGGGTGAATCCCAGTTTGCGCAGAATGGTATAGCTCGGTTTCTCTTCTTCACTCTCATTCATTTGCTTGAAGTACAGAATACATCCTGATGTAATCAGGAAGGTCAGACCAAGGAAACCGACAATGAACATAATTAGGCCCATATTGGTACGTTGGTTATTTCTGAACTCAATCTGCGAGAAGCTTGGCGCCTCCAATTGCTGCTCCTCAAAAATGGCATATGCCTTCTCAGCCTGATCCTCGTTTATAATACGAACTCCATAATAGTCAGTCGACTCGCCTTCCTGCAGCTTGGGATCGAGATCCTTCTGAAGCTGCTGATAAACGGTTTCATCGACAACAGCTACAGGTGTACCTTTGGTGTAGTAGACAGGAAGAATTCCTTTTTTGGTCGTGCCGATCAATTGTTGATCAATGGTTTGTTTTGAGCCATGCAGCACGATTGGACCCTTTTCCTGAATGGTAATCATCTGCTGAATGGCACTTCCGTAACCCATGAAGATCACTTCACCCGGTTTCAGATCGATATCATCTACCATGCTGTCGCTGACCACGCTGCTGAACAAAAATTCTTCCGGAAAGGAATCATCCATTACTTCTTTGGCATCAATATCAATATAAACAGGCTGTCTGTGCTTCTCCTCATATGGGATCTGCTTATTCTCAAGTTCTGCTACAAAACGATTCTTCACATCCGCTTGAGCAAAAGAGAAATCCTCCGGCAAGCTTTCTTTCGCTTGAGATTCTGCCGAATAATACGAAATATAGCTAAGTGACAGCATGCCAATCGCAAGCGCGGACACCGTCGTAATAATGGTAAGCAGCAGTGCATTCGATTTCATTCGGAACATGATGGAGGACAATGACAGAACCTCATGGATGGAAAGGTAGCCGTTTTTGCTTTTGCGAATCAGATTAAACAAAAAACTGACCGATCCCTTATAGAATAGATACGTCCCCAGAATGACCGAGAACAAAATCATCAACATCATATACATCAGCTGCTGCATATCCAGCGCCTCACCGCTGAACATCCTTGCTGATAATACATATCCAAACACAATCAGGGCTATACCCAGAATGCCGATGATCATCTGTCCGGCGGACATCTTCTGCACCTGCTGCTCAGCCTTGGCCGTTACCCGAAAGAGCGAGAGAATGCTCTGCGCCTTAATGAAGGCATAGTTCATCAGCATAATGAGCAGATACAATACCGCAAATACAATCAATGTCTGGACGAGTGCCATCGGTGAGAAGTATAGTTTCGTAATCGCATCAATGCCGAGAATTTTGAACAAAATCATCAGCACCAGCTTGGAGCTATGAAAACCGATGAGAACACCTACCGCCATGGAGCCAAAGTAGAGGATGCAATTTTCCGCACTCAAGATGCCAAAAATTCTTCCTTTCGTCAGCCCGATGAGCTGAAACAGTCCAATCTCCTTGCTGCGTCTCTTGATGAAAATGGTATTGGCATAGAGCAGGAAGATGCCCACGATGACAATCAGCAGCACCGAAGAAGCACCAATCGCAGCCGCTCCTTTGGTCGAAGCCGCCACCTCATCCATGGAAGGATCATACTGCAACGTCACGAAGGAAAAATACAAGGCCACGCTAAAGATCAGCGCAAATACATATAAATAATAACTCTTCAGGTTTTTTCTCAGGTTACGGAAGATGATGTATCGCAAACTCATTGCTGCACACCACCCAACACGCCTTGGGTTTTGATAATGTCGTTGAAGAAGGACTGCCGGGATTCGTCTCCTTTATTCAATTGGGTGTAAATCTGCCCGTCCCGAATGAAAATCACCCTGCTGCAATAACTCGCGGCAACCGGATCATGAGTGACCATCACGATGGTAGCCTTGTGTTTAATGTTCATGTCGCTTAATTTGCCAAGCAGATCCGAAGCGGATTTGGAATCCAGTGCGCCTGTCGGCTCATCCGCAAATATAATGCTTGGATCGTGGACAAATGCACGCGCAGCTGAAGTCCGCTGTTTTTGACCACCTGAAATTTCGGATGGATATTTGTCTTTCAATTCGTAGATGCCCAGTTCACGGGCAATTTCTTCGAACTTCCGATGTGCCTCCTGCTTCGGGATGCTCGTAATGGAAAGCGGCAGCAGCACATTTTCCTTCACGGTAAGCGTATCAAGCAAGTTATATTCCTGAAAAATAAAACCGAGATGATGTTTACGGAATTCAGCGAGCTGTTTCTCCTTCATTCCGGTAAACTCCTTGCCTTCGATGTCAATGGTGCCTTGGCTTACACGATCGATTGAGGAGAGCACATTAAGCAGTGTCGTTTTTCCGGAACCCGAGGGTCCCATAATCCCTACAAATTCTCCTTTGCCAACACCAAGATCGATTCCTTTCAGAACTTCCTGCTTATTGAGTTTGTTGCCATATACTTTACTGATTTTTTTGGCTTCCAGTATCCACATATCCCATACACTCTCCTTTGGTATGTCTCTATCATAGGCGGGATCTGCCAATTTATCGTGCGATTCACCGAACAAAACGAAAAAGCATGTGACATTGTTGTCACACGCCCGCAAGATGCACCATGTCATTTATCCGGGGAAAGGTTAGTTTGACGGTTGTCCCTTCGCCGGGGGCAGACTCTACGTGAATGTCCATATGCAGCGTTTGTGCCACCTGTCGGGTCAGATACAGCCCCATTCCGGTAGCCGCACCTTCCAGCCTTCCCCGGGTTGAAGTGAAGCCTTTGTCGAAAATACGCGGTAAATCCTGCGCTTCGATCCCTCGTCCATGATCCTGAATCGAGAGAACGTGATGTCCATCCTGTTCCCAGCTTTCGATAATAATATCCGAGGAATCACTGTATTTTACCGCATTGCTCAGCAGCTGCCGGATGATGAAACCCAGCCATTTGCTGTCCGTCAGCACGCGCGTAATATTCAGTGACATATCAAAACCTATGCCTTTGGAGATGCACCAGGACTTCAAGGCTCGAATCTCTGCATTCAGTATCGGTTCAAGTTCGGTCTCCTCAATATACAGGTCATTATGCATAAACGGAATTCGTTTCTGATGCAGCTGCTGATCCAGCAGTTGATGAATTCGCAGCCATTCATACGTCATTTGATTCCGCAGTTTATCATCCGGCGTACGTTCAATCATTAACTGTAACGCTGTAAGGGGTGTCTTCACTTCATGGATCCAGGATAACATCTCGTCCTTCTCCTGTTCGAGCAAAATAAGGTAGGATGAAGACTCCTTCCGATAACGCTCGGTCTGGGAGGTTACGGCATCATGCACGATAAGTTCGTACGGACTTTCCGCTATATCGAGCTCCCCTAGATCGTATGTATGGTCCCAGGTCGTTAATTTTTTATAGAATCGTGTCTCCCTCGGATATCTCGCCCAGATAAAACTGATGCAGACTACCGCATTCAGAATGACCACGTATGCTAATGAGCGAATGGGTATGGATGAATCAATATACGCCACAAACAAAATGATGAGCTGTATGCATACCAGCAATAAGATCCAGCTGAGTTTTTCTCTGATATATTTGCCGATCATGCTTCAGCCTCTTCCGTTGCGACATATCCCTGACCGACTTTGGTTTCGATATGCCCATCCAGCCCTAATGGCTCGAGCTTTTTGCGCAGCCGATTAACATTGACCGTCAGCGTATTATCACTCACAAAATGCTCATGATCCCACAAGCTCCGGATGAGTTCCTCGCGGGTGACAATCTGATTTTTGTGCTCCACCAGCACTTTGAGAATCAACATCTCGTTTTTGGTCAAAAGGACTGATTCTGCTCCCAGCGTAAGTGTATTCTTCACATACTCTATCGCAGCCCCCCGCCAGGTTCGAAGTTCGATCCGCTCCGTGTTGTAATTGTATACTCTCCGTAACGTGGCCTGGATTTTGGCGATTAAGACGTCAAAATGAAAGGGCTTCTGGATAAAATCATCCGCACCCAGCTGCATGGACATGACCATATCCGTAGGATGATCCCGTGAGGACAGAAAGATAATGGGCACATTCGAGTGGGCACGAATCATGCGGCACCAGTGAAAACCGTCATACTTGGGCAATTGTATATCAATGATGACCAGCTGTGGTTGGACATCACTATACTCCTGCATGACTTTACCGAAGTCCTGTATGCCGTATACGTCATAAGACCACTGGGATAACCGTTCCCTGATCTCACTGAATAAGGATTCATCGTCTTCAATGAGCATAATTTTAAACAAATTCCTTCACCACATTTCTGTTCTTCTAAAGCTGGATAGGGTAATTAGACTCGGCTGTTACGGGATAGCCGTTACGGCTTACTAATTTTGAAATAGATTATGCCCGCTGATTAATATCCACGCGTACACTATGTTGTCAGTTTACAGGGAAGATGGAGTTATATCAAAGGGATCTGCATGCTGAGCAGTAAAAGCGAAAATAAAAACTGTATTATATTAGCTTTCCATGGTGTGTAAGACCTTACCTTTATCACTATCCTCTTCGATTCGTTCCATTAGCCGCTTCGCCACATCTCGTGGTGATCTTAATTGGCCTGCTTCATACACTTGATTAAATAAACCGGATAGCGCAAATTCACCGGTACTTTTGCCTCTCGCCACTGCCTGTAGTTCCGTATCCACCATGCCGGGATCAAATGCAATGACCTCAACCGGATTCAGCCTCTCGGCTTGCTCCATCGCTACACACTCCGAAAACATGTTCATTCCGGCTTTTGAGGTACAGTATGCAGCCATGGAAGGTGCCGGATAACTGCCTGAACCAGAGGTCAAATTCACAATCTTCCGCCGTGCGGTAAGGTGGTTGGTTTGACGAATAAATGATGAACTCAAAATCATAGGAGCTGCCAAACTGATATTCAAATTCCGGATGATCTCCTCTGTACTGCATTGATCTAACGGCTTCAGGGGTTCAAGCATTGCCGCATTATTAATAAGTCCTATGAACCCGGTTTCCTGCAAAGGAATATGCTCCAATATTCTTGTCACCAACAGCTCTATACCCGTTAGATCACTCAGATTATACTGAAAATGCTTATACAAATCATGGCCATACAGATGCTCAGCAGCCCCTCGCGAAATTCCATAGACTCGATCTCCCTGTTCCAGTAACAACTGAGCCAGCTGCATACCAATTCCTTTGGAAGCTCCTGTAACAATAAAGCTCCTGTTTTCCACGTTCAGTCCCCCTTTTCTTCACCAGACAGTGGTTTTCTCCACAACGTCACCCACAGGATCGGCAGGCCGAATCGAGGGTCATCCTGCCCCATCGCAATCATCGGCCGCAGCTCCACACATTCAAACGGATTTTCCAGCAAATAGCGAAGCTTCTCTTCCGTAAAGGCGAGTCCACCCTTCATGGACTTCTCCTGGTATACTTCCCAGTCGTTCATCACGCTCTCTGGCCCACCCATATCTCCATAACCCGGAGCAAAACAAGTCATGCCAAAATAGCCTCCAGGCTTAAGTGCATCGTTAATCATCTGAATGTATGGGATACGCTGGTGTGGCAGTAAGTGGTGCATGCAGCCGGAGTCATAGACGAGATCATACTCCTGCTGCGGTTCCAGTTCAAACACAGATCGGCATTCAAAATTCACACTTACTTGCTCTTCCGCAGCTCGTTCCTTGGCCCACGCAATCGCCGTTTCCGAAAGGTCATACGCATCCACGCTATACCCTGCTTGTGTTAAATAAATCGCATTCCGTCCTGGCCCGCAGCCCAGTTCCATCGCTTTCCCTCCGGTCAGCAAACCTGAGTTCACTTGATCAACCAGATTTTCATCGGGCTTGTTAGGGAAAAAGGGAATCGAACGATTCCGATCTTCATAAAATGGCTCCCAGAATTGCTTCGCTGATCTGAACTCTGCATCGAGCATATCGTACAGATCCTGCACATGTTTGATCGTTTTCTCCATGCCTTCACTCCTCCTCGAATTCCTCAACATGATTCTGTCTGTTCTCCTCTTATGTATGAATCTCATTGTTGATCTCAAAAAATAAAAACTTTATAGGGATTGGCCCTTCTATCTCGTTTTATAGCTTTAAAGCCTCACTCTATTATACCATTTCCACCTAAAATTCTCTTTTTTTCCTGTAACTTTTTCCCTTGGGTAGACTGCTTTTATCCATACAAAAAAACAGAACTAGAGCAGTGATTAACTTCTGCTTAAGCTGTGCTTTTTCTTCCATACTCAGGTGGAAAATAGTTAAACGGTCTTCAACTTTTTCGTTAAATAGAGCACGACATCATCATCGATTACAGTTTCATCGCCTGGCATAAGGTAGCGATCATACCTATGAATTCCCTTGCCATCCGGAATATATCCGCGGTGGGCGTATAGGATCTGAGCTTTGCCATAATCGGAGAATACACCGACCCCAATCCCTGCTGTATCTGTTCGTTCTCGAATCAATTCCTCGGCACGGTCCATTAATCGTGAGCCTATTCCTTGACGCTGGTATTTGATCAGCACATTGAAATCATTAATTTCCGGAATCCCCTGCTCCCTGAAAGAAGGATAGTGTGAGTTCCACAGTACATTGACGTAACCCGCAAACGCCCCATCCAGCTCGGCTACCAAGGTAACCCGTTCACCCTTATGCTGTTCTACGAGATAGCGAAGATACTGTTCTACGGGTTTTTCCCAACCTTGTTCCTGAAATGCATGCGAGATGATGACAGGATCATTCTCATTCAATCTTCTTAATATGTGTGTTCATCAGGTGTGCTCCCTTAACTGCATCATTTCATTTCATTTTATTAAGTGAACTCCCGTCAGATCGATATTAAGCTGATTTGTTCCCTTGAATGAATACGCTGTCCAGTAATCCAAAAAGGTATAAAACATATCTCCGAAACTCATGCCTGCCGGCAAGGTATCTACCAACTTCAGTTCTCCAATTTCCTGATTTGGAAGCTCTAACGACATGGAATCGAACTGATCAACTGCTGCGTAATAAACCTTACCTAGGTTCCCATTCATTTCGTAGATTCCAAAGGGCTCCAGCATGAATCTTACTGCTCCTGTCTCTTCATACAGTTCCCTGCCTGCAGCTTCCAGTGGAGTTTCCCCAGGTTCACATGTGCCCCCGGGAAACTCCCAGCCATTGCGTTTATTGTTGTAAACGATGACGTATTTCTCCTGAAATTGTGCAATCATAATAACGAATGCAATTCCTCGTTCCGATTGGACTACTTCATTCAAACTCAACCATTGCCGCTCCACCATAATAGTTACACCTCTCTGTTAAATCCCCAGCCTGTCTCTGAGCGAAGTAATGTGAGCAACATGGTGTCTGCCATGCCAGGAATATACCCCAAGGTTGTAATCCAGTCGCGTCGTTTCCTGTGAACCCGGATGGTAGAATTGTTTGGCATAATCAGCATCGGTCAATGTGTTTAGCAGCGCTGTCCAACGCCGATGCAGCGCATCCAGTAGTTGCAGAGAAACCTCGATATCCAGATCCCGTGAGTCACTGAGCTCTGCCCAACGCTCTTCATAATAAGGTCTTATCGTTGGTGTATCCTCAGTCAGCGCCAGCTTGAAACGAATCATGCTGTTCATGTGGCTATCTGCCATATGGTGGATAACCTGTTTGACCATCCAGCCACCTTCCCGGTAGGGCAGGCTCAATTGTTCTTCGCTTAACCCTTTTACAGCTTCTCTCGCCTGCTCCGGCAGCTCGGCAATATCCTTAATCCACCGTTCCCTCTGTGCGGGTGTGACCTCACCTGTGTGTTCAAATGTGCCAATCGGATATCTCAAATCCATCTTCGATTCCTCCTTGTCATACTCCATCAACCAGCAGTCTCTCATCTGACCTTCGTGCTGCTCATGTTCCTTTAACAACTTCATTTTTCTGAAACCACACTTCTCATAGCAGGCTATCGCACGTACATTCCATGCCTGAGGATCCATTACCACTTTCTGCGCCTGCTTCTCATTTACCAAAAAGGCTACCATGGATCGCACTAGTTTGGTGCCAATGCCCCTGTTCCAGTACTCAACATCGCCAATAAATTGATCTGTTCCATAAACAATCTCATCCGTGTCTCCATAACCATATTCCTTCCGTTCGTTTTCTTCAAGCTCGTAAAACTGAATATAGCCTATAGGCTTACCTTCATATTCAATTAGGCAACGATTCGCAACATCATCCTGACTGTAAAAATGTTCTCTTACCAGATCGAGGTTTTGCGGCCGATCACGGCCTTCGTAATATTGCAGTACCGCCGGGTCAGTTAACCACTGAACGAGCTGAAGCTCGTCTGCTTCTTCCAACAATCGTACTAGGATCTCATTTGACTTGTATATTCGCTTCACTCGGCATTCTCCTTCATCATCTCCAGGCGTTCTCCCTTGACCCAATTGAGATTTTTTCCGAGCAGTTTCTCTTTATGCACATAGTAGATCATGGGATTTTCTAATGAATCGACTCCTTCACTTAAAGGAGTAATCGTGAAACGCATTTTGTAAGTACCCACTTCATCAGGTATGGAGAATCCCCAAAATTCCCCATTTTCGTTACTCGTGTTGATCCCCTCGTCTTGCAATGCTTGATGAAGCAACTGTTCCGTTGTACTTGAGGTGCCAACAGAAGACGGACGGAAATATGGACCATCCTGTTCTTCACTGAAAGACATGTTGCCCCACCCGAAGATCACGGGGTATACCATGTGAATATCGTTGTCTTCTTTGGTACGGATAATCTGCATATTCACCTGGTACGCATCCGTACCGATCTGCCGGATTGTGCCTTTCATGCTAACATCCTGCTCTTTCACACTGGGGGCCAAGTTGTTGTAAACAAGCAGTACTACAACAACTGCAATAGCAATTCCCGTGATCCAAAATATCGTTTGTTTTCGCATATGTCTGCCCCTCGCTGTGTTAACTTAATCGAGTCCATTTCCGATTCATATCGTCGCACCTCAAACCATTGAATTGTAATTGCCAGGTTTTACGGCTTTCCAGATGTACTTGTGCTCTCGCACAGCGATTCTTCCGTCCATTAGATTCTCCTGAATCTTAGCCCTTAGTTGTTCATGGTACTCAGGCAATGTGTAATCCGGATTGCCTGGAACATCAGAGAGAAAGAGTGCGAACTCTTTTTCATCCGAAAAAATCATCAACGCCTCGTTGAACTCCTCAATCTTGATCTGCTCATAACGGTTATTATGCAATCGTTCCTTTACTTTGGTTACATCCGTATGTATGCCGAAAATGATGCCGCCCTTTCGCAGTACTCTCCCATGTTCAATAATGGAAGTAGGACCTCTGCGATCATAAATCAGATCAAACTGTTCGTCTTCAAAAGGCATCCTCGACTTCGTTGTGGCGTACACATAATTAACGTTCTTCACGTCACTTGCTTCAAGTCCAGCCTGAGCGATGTGAAGCAGTTCCTTGGAATTATCAAAACCCGTGATATGATCGGTATGGGCGGACATTTTTAATGTAAACTCACCGTGACCACAGCCTGCGTCGAGTACGGATTGGTGTTGTGAGAGCATTCGGATCAACCGTTCTTCAAAAACGTCTTCAGCTGATTGACCCTCCCAAGTATATATAGACCTGCCCTTATAACCCCCGTTACGAAGCGCAATCATATCATACCAATCCATCCCCATCGTCCGCTCTCCTTCCAGAAGGAAATTCCTGATTAAACCATATTCGACAACCTGAGTTTGATTCTCCTGTCTTTTTCCCGAACTTTTTGCCTGGCCAAAATTTCTTTTGGATTCACTACATCAAATCACATTAAATTTGAAACGACAATCTCACGGATTCCGTATTAAGGTCGAAGTCGTATTTTTTCCCATGTACAAACCAATATGATCTGGAGGTTGAGCGGATGTCTTTTTTTAAGAAAATGTTAGCCAGTGTAGGTGTGGGGGCAGCTAAGGTCAACACGGAACTCGATACACCCGAAGTTATGCCTGGAGGGGTTCTCTCGGGGACCGTATATATACAAGGCGGAGATGTGGAACAAAATGTGGACCGGATCTACCTCACCATCAACACCCATTACATAAGGGAACGCGATGATCGTAAAGTGAAGGAAACAGCCGTAGTGGCCAAATATTTACTAACTGAAGGATTTACGCTTCAACCCGGGACGAAGCTGGAAAAGAAATTCACGTTTGACCTGCCTGAAAATCTCCCAATCACGCTCCACAGTGCAGAGGTATGGGTAGAGACGGGCCTCGATATCTCAAGCGCCGTAGACCCTTCGGATCGGGACAGACTTCGTGTTGTACCTACTCAGGATATGCGCACCGTGCTGGATGCCATCGACATACTTGGATTCCGATTGCGCGAAGTGACCAATGATTACGCTCCAAAACTTGGCGGCAATTTGCCATTTGTACAGGAATTCGAATTTGTGCCGACAAACAAGTTCCGTGGATATCTGGATGAACTGGAAGTGATGTTCTACCCGATGGGTGATTCCATGGAACTGCTTCTGCAGATCGACCGCCGCGCTCGCGGACTTGGCGGCATTTTCTCGGAGGCGATGGGCACCGATGAAAGCTTCGTACGCCTGCATTTATACGATAGACATCTGGAGCGGGGAGCTCATTCCGTTGCCCAGGGTATCGAAGAAGTGATTTCCAAGCATCTGTAATTTTCCTTTTCCCAATATCAACAGCTCTCCGGCTGCATTTCATGCGGCTAGAGGGCTGTTTTCTCTTGTATAGAGCGGCCTGCTTCATAAACAGTCTCATCCGTGATCTTTCAAGCCAGCTTTCCTTCTGGAAATAATGGGTATATTAAATACAAAAAGAGGAGGCGAATTCATTGAATGCACAACTCCACGAACTAGGAAGAAACGAAGATCAAACGATTATTATTGGTGCAGGTCTGGCTGGATTGAGCTGTGCTTTTGAACTTGTGGATCAGGGAAAGTCCGTACTGATACTAGAAGCCGCACCCTATGTAGGAGGCCGAACAGGCAATTGGAATGAGCGTGGAATGGAAGTGGAATCCGGATTTCATAAATTCATAGGATATTATAAAGAATTACCAAAATTACTTGAACGTGCAGGCATCGATCTGGACGAGATGCTGGTATGGGAAACGACGATGCAGGTTCGCCATCCAGATGCAGAGGAGTACGGCGAATTTGGACTGGACATCATTCATGCTCCGCTTAAAACACTATCAGGTATGCTAGGCAACAATGATTTTATTACGCCCGGAGATAAGGCTTCCCTTGTACCGTTCCTTGCTGCCGGCTTCAAGGATTGCGTCTCACGTCCAGAGGAACTGGATGAGATATCGCTGCTTGATTTTGCAAACCAGCACGGGGTAAACGAGCAGGCTCTGCAGCGAATCGTTGAACCGTTATCTTCCGGTATTTTCTTCATGCCACTTGAACAATATTCGGCTTACGCCTTCTTCGGCCTCTTCCTTCCGGGCATTCCGCGAATTCATAAAATGCGTATCGGTGCCTTCACCGGAGGCATGACCGATGTAATGTGCTCGCCTCTCGCTGCTGCAATCGAACAAAAAGGAGGACGAATTCGCACCAACGCTCCCGTTACCCGATTGCTGTATGGTATGGATGGTCTGGAAGGTGTGGAAATGGAAGACGGCGAACTGATCCCGGCCACTCGTGTTGTTGTTGCCGCCAATATTCGTCGTTCCCAACAATTGCTTGAAGAGCACTTCAGTGAGCATGAATGGTTTCAGCCTTTCCTGAGCCTGGATGCCATGCCGCATGTTACGGTTCAGTTTGAATCGGAACTCCCTCTTCTTCCTGAGGACCGGACTACTTTTGGGCCAGGTACCGACATTGGGTCGTTTGGAGAACAATCCCGCACGACATTTCGCGGGCGTCCAGGGAGAGCCTCCATCATTTTGGTAAATCCGGATGAACTGATTGACCTGTCCGATGAAGAGATCTGGAATCGAACTCAGAAAGGCTTAATTGATATTGGTCTTGCCGAAGGAGTGTCTTCCGTAACAGACTACCGCATCGTACGGGGTAACGAAAACTTTTACCGGATCGCCCCAGGCAATGAACGTAAGCGTCCTGAGCAGGTGACTCCTATTCGGGGACTGTATCTTGCTGGTGACTACACCAAACAGCCGATGTTCACCACGATGGAAGGCGCCGTGTTATCCGGTCAGAAGGCCGCAGCTGGCATTCTTGACGAATCGACGTAAGGTTGGAACAGAAAACTCCTAGATGAATTCAAAAGTAAAATGGGCAGCATTTTACGTCAATGACCTGACGAGAGGGCTGCCCTTCGAGTATAAAGACCATTTAAGGTAACTACGTTTCTATGTACGCTTCCTCCAGTGTTGAAGTCCTGACCGGACTCCATAATAAGCGGCTGCAAATAGAATGAAACCGGCAGCCCAGAAAAGAATTAACGCGAAATCCCATTGAACAACGGCTCCAAAAGCGACTTGGGATTGCAAGTTCGTTGAAGAGGAATAGGCCACCGACAAATCAGGTTTATAACTCGCTGTCAGCAGCATACCCTGAGCTATGTTCCATCCGATGATACCCAAAGTCATGAACATCGTAACCAGTAATGATTCTACGCACAAACGTTTATTGATCCTCATCATTTGGCCCCCTTATACATGGTTAGTTCATCCGGTCACTCTGGGGAATATATGACTCACCACTTCATCTGTCGTTAGGCTGTCGGTCACCACATACTCCTCAAAACGAGCCCCATGGAAAGCTTCAGCACACTTCTCAGCTTGTCTAAATGTCCAGCCGCCAGGCGCATCCCCACGCTTCAGCAACCTTTCGTGTAACGTATCCATGGAAGTCATCAGCGTAAAGTGGAACAGCTTAGGATCCAGCTCTTTCAGGCCACGATGGATGTACTCGAATTGATCGGATTTATAGATCGTCATTGGTACGATCAGGTGTTTACCGTACTTCTGCTTGATTTCACGGGCGACTTGCACGGTAAGGACTTTCCAGAGCTCCATATCCTGAAAATCGTCCGTTTTCTCCTCATCCATTTTCACATCATCCACGATCACATTTCTCAGCATATAACCAATCTCTTCAGGATCGTAGATCATGCTGGTCGGGAGGAGCGGTTGCAGCTTATTGGCAGCCGATGTTTTCCCTGAGCCAAATGCGCCGTTAATCATCACAATCATGGCATCTCTCTCCTGGTATCTGGAATTAATTCATCAAGATGTGCTCCAATTCCTGTTTCAAGCTCTCTTTGTTATGTTCCACATATTGATACAGAAGATCGAAACTTTCTTCATTATCCTCCTGCATGCTTAAGTTCCCGGCTTGCAATTCAACCCGCTGGATGACCTCATGTATGTGCGGGCCATGCGTCTTCAGCGACGTTGTTACGTCATGCTCAGACAATGCATTTACATTCTCCCTCAATTGCTCAGGGGTCACCCCATTTTCCGATAGCTCTTGCTGGATTTTTTTTAATATATCGGCATCAGCCTCATTTCCAACTCGCTGCATGGCTTCTATCGTTTCCTCCAAAAACTGCCCGCTTGCATTTTCCAAAAATCCGGTAATGCCATTCATGGACAGCTCGGTATCCAGATCAATAATCAGAATGGCGTCACGCAGGACTATCGGAAGTTCAGGTCCACATTCCCGAGTCGTCGCAAACTCCGCGCGGTATAAATCCATGGCAATACTTCCCACCACTTCTTCACCCGACATGGCTTCAAGCTGATCCAAAGGTAACAATTGCTGTAATTCTTCCTGTAACTTATTCATCGATCTGCCTCCTATATACACTTGCCCACTATGCGTAGAAAAAAATCTATCGCTCACTTACCCTATACATCATAGCAGAATATGCTATTTCAATTGAACACATCCATGATTACACCAGTACAGGCTATCTTCAAATTTACATAAAGCGTCTTGAAGTTAACCTGCATTTGACCTTCGGAAAACGATCCGTTGTTATGATCTTGACATCAAGAGTCATGGGAGGGGTAAAGATGCGCCTGGCCTTGTTTACCGACACCTACGTTCCCGAAACCAATGGTGTTGCGGGTACGCTGCACCGCTTGAGTAATCACATGAACCGCAGAGGTATTGAACATCTGCTGTTTACTCCGAAGTCTGTCATCGATGGCAGCCATTCCGCTTCGGTCAGACCGGTCGCCAATATCCCCTTTTTTCTGTATCCGGAATGCCGGATCGCCTTCCCTAACCGGGCCTCCATTTATCAAGAACTGCAAGCCTTTCAGCCGGATCTGCTGCACATCGCCACACCGTTCAATATGGGCCTTCTTGGTCTCAAGTATGCACTCAAACATCAACTTCCGCATGTGATCTCCTACCATACCCATTTCGATCGCTACCTCGAATACTACAAATTAAAAAGCATGATCCCTCTCTATTGGAAGTACATCAAGTGGTTTCACCGAACCTGTGATGCAACCCTAACACCATCCGAGGAGACCTTAAACACACTGCAATTGCAAGGCATTCAGCGGCTTAAGCTGTGGTCACGCGGAATCGATTGCAATCTGTACACACCAGATAAACGAAGTGATGCGATTCGCACTCGCTACAATATAACGGCCCCTCTTATTTTACTCTACGTTGGACGAATTGCCCCCGAAAAAGACATGGCTACGCTCACGGTTGCCATGCAGCACCTGCCCGAAAACATGCAGTCCCGAGTGCACTGGCTCATTGTCGGAGACGGACCTCTACTTCCCAAAATGCGTTCTCAATGCCCACCCAATGTTACCTATACCGGTTATATGCATGGTGAAGAGCTTGCGGCTATGTATGCTTCGGCCGATTGGTTTGTATTTCCTTCCTGCACAGAGACCTTTGGAAATGTGGTGTTGGAAGCCATGGCTTCGGGACTCCCTGTTCTCGCAGCGAATGCTGGAGGTGTTAAGGATCTCGTGGCACATCACCGCAGTGGTGTTTTGTTTGAGCCAGGTAATCCTGAGGCCTTGATCCGTGAAATATGTCTCTGGGGCAATCACATGGATCAATTGCGGCTGATGGGTCTGGAAGGCAGGAAGCTGGCTCTGCAGCGGTCCTGGGAGCATATTTTTGACGGATTGATCGGGGATTATGAAGAAGCGATTGAGAACCGCAGCAGACGCTCAAAGTCTCGAATCATTACTGCCTGATCATCTAGTCCTTTGGCAAAGCATTTTGAACGTTTAAGCTTTGCAGTTACTCAGGATATGCAAAAAGGAGTGAGGATGCGGCAAGCCTCCTCACTCTCTACAACAACCTCTTCAAAGAGTGGTGCTCTGTGTGGTTTCGAGGACAGAAACAGCCGATTTTGCCGGTATACTTTTTCGCTAGAGCAATGCCACCAATTCTCGTAGATGCGTAATGGCATGCAAAGGGCGCGCTGTGATGCTTTCCTGCCAAGGCTGGTTGACCTCCATCCAGATGGTGTTCATGCCTACTTTGGCAGCGCCCTCCACATCGTTCACCGGATGATCTCCTATGTAAATGCATTGCTCAGGAGATAGGCCGAAATGATCCAGTGCAAGCTGGAATATCCGAGGATCTGGCTTCTTCACTCCAGCCTCTTCAGAAACAATAATGCAGTCAAAATCATCACGGATTCCGAGCTGATCGATTTTGCCATACTGAATATCTGTTTTTCCATTGGTGATTAATCCCGTTTGGTATTTGCTTCGGAGTTGTTGTACAACTTCTCGCGCCTCTTCCATCAGCACCGCGCTTCTTACATACTCCGTGCCATAGAATTCCATAAGCTCTGTATGCGGTGGGGATACGGCCCAAGGCAATTCCTGCAGCAACTCAGTGAATAGAAGTGGTTTATCCTTATAACCGTCCTGATCAAGTTCAATAATTCGCTGACTGATATCGGCAGTGGTCTCCATGTGACTGAAATACGTCTTAATCAGGCTTTGGGTAAAACCTTCAAAAGTTCGCGTTCTGTTCAAAATGGTATTGTCCAAGTCAAAAATAACCGCTTTAATCTGATCCATCGTGCTTCATCACCCTACCCTTTTACTCAAATTTGTCTCTGGCCACCGTTACGTGTCTTTCTCCATAAGCTGCTCCAGCTTCCGATTCATTCGGGCTTGCTCCTGCATTATTTTTTTGGTTTTCACTTCGATGCTAAGTAATGTGACCGTCATCATTAAGATACATATGAAACTAATTAATCCCAGTATCTCTCTCACCTCTACTTATGGCTTTATTTATCACCGGCATCCTAATTCCAACTTATCAAAAAACTTGTCACATACCTATATCCATCATTTTATATTAAAATCCATAATTGGGATATCCTCCACACCCCATGAAAGACCCTTATATCAACTTAAACTTCCTCAAAGCATGGGTCACTCCATCCTCACTTGCTCTTAGAGTAACGTAATCCGCCCTTTGTTTAAGCCGTTCTCCTCCATTTCCCATGGCGATGCCAAGGCCCACATACTCCAGCAGATCGATATCATTTCCCCCATCGCCGAAGGCCATGGCTTCCTCTCTGGGTATCTTCAGGTAGTCAAGTACTCTTGCTGCAGCTAGTGATTTGGACACTTCGTTTTCTTCCAGAACGTTGCAGACATACGGATGAAATCTCACGAATCGTAATGAGGGAAATCTGGTTTGGAATTTCTCTGCCTCATATTCATCCGCATATAAGCAAATGCAAACCACCTCCTGCTCCAAAGAATTCATTTTCTGCGGAGGAACCGTTACTCCAAGGGTTTCCCGCAAGGCATCGCTCACGCGGATATCGGTGGCACATAATCCATTCGTCGCAAATGACTCTGTAAAATAGGAAATGCTGTGACCGTTCAATTCGGCAAATTCACTAAATTCATGGATCATCTGTGCGGAAAGTACGGACTTATGTATAACTTCATCACCGATTTTGATCAATGCCCCGTTGGCTGAAATAATGGTATCGATCCCCAAATCACTGAATTCCTTACACAAACTGTAGGGCCTGCCTGTGACAAGCACGATTCGAATGCCTTTACGTATCAATTCACGAATGGACTCCGCCGTGGCCGACGATAAACTATGATCCGTTTCGCTCAACAAAGTACCGTCAACATCGAAAAATACGATTCTAATCAGATGTTTTTCCTCCTTTACTCTTGGTCATTTGCAGGACTTCATGATGTACTTAAAAAATCACAACTTAGTAAAAGAGATGACTCCTGTCCGAGCCAGGTTGTCATCTCTTTTTGTACGTTTCTAGTTTGCAGCAAAATCCTTCACATCACATAACCACACCATATGGTCTGTTCCCTCGCCCCAATAATTTCGCGCAACGGCGTAGGGTTGTCCAAACTTTCGCTGCCATTTCTTCTGCGCTGTCCGGTAGCCGCTATCCAGGCAAAATTGCTGAATGCCTCGCTTCCGAAGTTCGGTTGCGAGGGCCTCAATGAGCATTGAACCAATTCCTTGTCCTTGAGCTTCCGGCAGTACGTATAAGCTGCCCAATTCACCGATATGATTCAGTCGATTTTCACTCAGAATTCGGATCTCCTCACCGCAGGGCGCATATGAAATCGTCCCAACTACGCTATTTCCCCGTTTAGCCAGCAGAAAAAAAGAATCGGAATTATTGGACTTGTCGGAGTGCAATGTGGATTGAAGCAGTGCCTTCTTGTGTTCAATTTCGTCCCTGATATCATCATGAAGCGAACCCAGCCCTTCTTGATTAAACGCCTCCGTAATGGAACGTTCAAATACCAGATAGGCACTCTCCACATCCGATGAGGTTAAGTCTTGAATGATAATCTGTTGATTCATATATAACTGCCTCTCCATTTCACGATGTCTGGTTAATTTGTGCGTCTCTCGATTAATGATCTTATTTGATTTGCATCCTCTAGCGGTATGCTATATCCCGTGGTGGTGTCTATACCGTCTACCAACAGGGCATTCATTTCAGGATCAGTTCCTATTGAGAAATCATATTTAGTCACAGAATCGTCCGTATTCGTTATGCTCATCTTGTATTGCGCTCCATAATTAAGATTTCCGGGTATAAGTTCAGCGTTTTCTATCGCACCCATGATCATCCGAATCTCGTCATGCTCATCGAACTGAACATCTTGGCAGGGTTCATATGTGTAATCCGGGTTGCAAGTTAAGGTAATGAGCGAAGGAAGATTTTCATCTGAACCAGAAGTATTGGTATGAGTACAACTCGCAAGGAAAACAGCGAATAAACATAAGAGGATCGCTGCTTTTTTCATTCGTAGACACCTCCCTAGCTTCCCAGGTTCACATCCAGACGCTGCAACTCAGGGTCCCAGGAATGGATTAACACGATTAATCGCTGCACCGTATCTGTCACAAACGAACTTACCATGTCATCAGTCATGTATGCGGGCACAATTCCGGGCTCGTTGGCTTGCTCGTTAAAAAAAGAAACGGTACGATCCCGCCAGCGCAGAATCTCTTCCGCGGTTAAACGACCCACTACATCATAACTCGGCGTGCATTTAAGCAGACGCCATACATCACCGCTCCAACCAGCATGATGGTAGAGGTTAAAATCGATCTGATCCGTCTCCTGGTAGTACAAACGGCCAAGTTCATCCTTGGTTCGCTTCACACCATTGTTGTCATCCGTGCGGGTAACTCGCTCCACGAATTCGGGATACAGACTCCGAAACCAGAAATAATCCGTCAGGACATGCATAAAATAGCCGCGTACAAACCACTTCCATCCTTCATCTGAACGTTGCTCCATGTAGGTGGAGTAAACCTCTTGTAAGCGTGCGACATAATTTTCATCACCCTTAGGGTTGAAGTGAGTGTATTCCTTGTCCTCCCTCGTTGTACCTTCACGCATATGGATCGAATCCGGTGCGATATTCCCAAGATAGAATGAACCTCGTTCGACATGTTCTGGACAAGCATTAGCAAATAGCACAGCTACATGTAAGTGAACCATAGGCAGTGGCATGGATCTTTCTCCTTTATATAAGAGTCTGCTGCTCTTAGTAACGACTTGAATTGTGACTTAACAGCATTTAGCCAAGGAACAGCAAGATCATCCCTGCACTCGTTCCACCACAAATGTATTAAACAACTGTTCCAAATCCGTATGAAGAGCCGGCTGTTCGCGAACCAACAGACTTATGTACTCCGATCCGCACTCATAGAAAACCAAACGATTATATGGGGCAGTATCTCCCCAATGATTCAGTTCAAGCTCGTATTTTTCTCGTATCCGATTCTCGATATATCTCGCATAACCTTCGTTCCATTCCAGCCAGTTCCAGTACTCCCCTTGTTCTTCAGTTAAGGAACTGAACAATGCTTTTCTTGCAGTTTGTACCTGGATTAAGTCTCCGCTCTTTAAGATAGACAACAGCGAATTGATCCGCTGGACCACATTCTCATCCTCATAAGGGAATTCGTAATCCAGCTCCCATGTCACACGTTTAATTTTCTCCATGGTATGTTTAATCTGAAGACGATTCCTGATCTGCTCATACTTCTCATAGACGTAACAATGAACATACTCGTGAAACAGGTACACTTTCTGCTCAAAATTTTGGAAGGCTGAGTCCGTCACAATGGCACACATTCGTTCGTCCATATGAGGCACTGGCATGGCTGCCAGGCACTCGTCAGGGATGTGAAGATCATCCGGAACGGTTTTCACCCATTCATATTGCCCTTTCTCTGCGGAGTAATCATATATATATAATAGGGACTCAAATGCGACAACCACGGGATAATGCTCTGCAAATAAAGGATGTATGGTAACCAAATCCTTTTGAAGCTCGTTCAACTCATTGATTTGCTCTAAAAAAGTATCCACCATGTCACTCGCCCTCTCTTAACTTAAATAATGTGTTAATCATACTAAAACAGAAAAAATAAAACACTGAGAGAAAAATGATAATCTTATGGTTGATTCATTTTACGAGTTTTAGAATCGTTCTCCGCGTTTTTCACTCAAGTAAATATCAAGCGCTTGAATGCCACGTTGAGCCAATTTTATAAATAAGATTAGTGCATAAAACCCCAATCCGTATAACACCAAGTTAAATATAATTGCAAATATAGAAACGATAGAAAACACACTTATTCCTCCTAATCAACCTGCTACATTTGTAGAACAGCAAAGCTACAGGCGGTCATTCTTATTTTTAGTTATTGTTCCTATTCTAGCATATTTTCCCTTAATTTACTTTCTGGTAGATCATTGAGTAACCTCGTTATAGCCTGCGGGTACCGAAAAAATAAAAAATCCCCATCCCACATAAAGGGAAAGGGAAGATTTCTAACAGACCTTTAATCATTTAATCATTCATAATCCGATCACCACTGACTACATGCCAATGCTGATGCTTCGAATCCTGGTACCGGCCAAGGTTAGTCACAATTTTGGCAGCGCCCGTCTGTTCCACCAGACCTGCAGAAATCTTTTTAATAACCCTCATGATTTCAAGTAGCAACTCATCGTTGTTCTCTTCTTCTTCGGAAATGAGTGATTGAATATGGTTCTTAGGAATAACTACAATATGATGTTCGTAGTACGGCCGAGTATGGTGGTAGGCCAGCACTGTATCCGTCTCCATGACAATTTCCACTTTTGTTTTGCCACTGAGCACTTCGTCACAATAAAAATCCTGTGTCAATGCACATCATCCTTTCTTTTACTGGGATTGAATGTACCCTGCCTTTTTTAACACATATTCCGTAAACGGATTAATCTCTGGAACCGGCTGGTTCAGATCAAAGTATCGGAGCTCGAGCCCTTCATCGTCCATGACCGTTGGAGTACCCATGATCCCCTTAGCTTCATAAACAGCCATCACATTATACACTTCGTCCCCATGCGGATATTTGTAATACATGTCTGGTCCTGAGAAAACAGTAATGAGTCTGTACGCTTCTGCCTTCAATCCTGCCTCCTCATACAGTTCACGTGCAGCAGCCTCTTCCAGCGACTCGCCGGGTTCAAGCGAACCACCGAGTGTTCCCCAATCCAGACTGTTTGTACGTCTTTGCAGCAGCAGATGTCCCTGTTCATTGAACACCAGCACACACGAACCAGCCATGATTAACGGTCGCGAACCAACCAGTTTTCGAAGTTCCATTATGTACCCCATATTAGCTCCTTCCTCTTCTCTTAACGGATAAGTTCCACTGCATTCTTATGATTTGGTCAGGATTCCCTGATCCACAGAGTGTTGAATGAGCTGCTGTGCATACGTCCACAATGTATCGGAAGCGTTCGCTATTTCACGATTTCGGTTTAAGACCTGTTCACTTGTTATGTTGTATTTCTGCCACGTGTCTCCTTCATTCTGATAATTGTGAATCAAAGGCTGTAACCGATCCAGAGACGAAGCGAATTGTGCCTCATCCGTCTCCTTCGCCTCAAACTCTAACCACAGATTCAGCAGTTCTTCAGCCTGTGCCTCAGGCAGCATGCCAAACAGCCGATGAGCCGCCTTGATCTCGCGATCGTATTTATCCGTGTACCCAACCGTATCATAAGCAAAGGTATCTCCGGCATCGATCTCGACCAGATCATGAACGAGAAGCATCTTAATGACTTTGAGGATATCCACATCCTTGTTGGCATGACTCTGCAAAACCAACGCCATCATCGCCAGATGCCATGAATGCTCCGCATCATTTTCACGTCTCTCGCCATGGATAATTCTTGTTCTCCGTTCAATCGTTTTCAGTTTATCAATCTCAACGAGAAATTGTATCTGATCTTGTAATGATTTGTTCATATTACAGCCTCCTTTAAATTCGATACCAACTCTACATAGATCTGTCCCAGATTCATCCTATTGGTTAAGCTCGGTAATCATAGGTTCATTCCTTCCCGAACGACACTCAGAAAATAGTCGCGATGCTCCGGATGACAGGCAATCAGATAAGGCTCTGAACTCATACCCTCGAAGGGAGTCCCTTGAAAATCCATTACGATGGCACCGGCTTCTTTCACCATCAGGATTCCTGAGTAGAGATCGTCCCCCTCTGAATTGTAGAGCACAATGCCATCGATATCTCCTTTGGCTAGCATGCACCACTGTAAGGTCGGAGCCCACAATCTCATCACTCTTTTAAAATGCAAATCCAGATACTGACGCAACCGCACAGCATTCCCTTCATTTTGTACCTGATGACCCTGTATCCAGCCCATTGTTCCTTTACGGATATTCTCTTTCTTTTTGACAGTCATTGGATTCAGGTTACAACTCGCCCCATTTCCCCGTGATGCTACAAATAAACGATCTACCATTGGTTCATAAATAACCCCTAGCACAGGCTCTGAACGGTATATCAGTGTAATGGAAACAGAGAACACAGGAAAACCAATTGCAAAGTTGTTTGTCCCATCCAGTGGATCTATCATCCACAACCAATCACTCTTCTGTCCATTATGTCCCAGTTCTTCACTATGAATCTCATGCGCGGGAAACGTACTGCTAATTTCATCACATATGATCCGCTCTGCTTCATGGTCCACATCAGTAACAACATCACCGAATTGGTCCTTTTCCATTGCACAGGTAATTCGATCAAAACCATCTTGGCTACCTGTCCAGCTTTACGAATCACTCTTTCGGCAAGCTCTTGAGCTAGACGAATGGTCTGTTCAATAACCATCACTCCGTTCGATTACTAGACTTCAAATGTGCATTCCCTTAAACCAAATACTTATGTAGCAGTTGTTTAACCTTCGAATCATGCTTTTCAAGCCAGTTCATGTTCCTCTCAAACTGATTGAGCATGTAGGCAAAGTTATATTCAATCGTTGCTCCCGCGTAATACTGACCAATATAAAAATGTAAAACGGCTATAAAATAGATTTGGGTAAGTAACGGTAAGTAACTGATCTCAAGTGCGGAATGTTTTCGTTTAACAGAATATCCCTGAAGGAACGCCTCCATCATTTCCAGTGATCCTCCGGATTCCTGAATCATATGATTGAAGCTGATCACCACTTCCATAAAAGCAGCGTCCATCCCAATAAAATCAAAATCCAATACACCTGTAATCTCATCCAATTGAGCGAGCAGATTATAAATCAATAGATCATGATGAACAAACTGCTGCGGTAATACCTCGAGATCAAGATTGGAGTTCTCCATGTCGGTAATCATCGTTTGGTAAAAGGTAAAAAGTTCTTCTGATATTTCAAAAGGTATACTCGCAAAAAAAGCCCTAATTGATTGACGATTAGCCAGCGGGTGAATTTCATACATTTTAGTAAATGATGTGCCCCGGTAAACGTTCTTTTCCATTGGGAACACACTTATTTCAGACGAAAACTCTCCCACCAAACTGCCAAACTTCTTTGCTCTTTCCAGGTCAGACAGCTGTGGGAGCTTGCCCTCCAGAAAAGTAGTGATTGCCGCAAGCGAACCGTCTCTCAATACCACATATTTCTCGCCTTCACGAGTATTGAGAAAGTTTGGAACTTGGAAGGAAGTATGTGCGCCAGCAAGTAATGCGGTCACTTGGGATTCGAGCTCAATGCCCTCGATTGTTTTGATGTGCCGGTTATAGATTCGTACGACAAATCTCTGTCCATTGATCTCGAGGACCTTGGTCGAGTTGGTCAGGCCAAATGGAACGGCTCGTAACGTGTACTCGGTATCTTCGAAGTAATGCTGAATGACCTCATCAAATTTGCAGTTCATAGATTCGTGTCTCCGCATCATCAAGCAAATAACCTTTGCCAATGTACGCCCAGTTATGTTTCTCATAATAGTCCGTCAAATCCGTACACAAATAGAGCTTGTCATAGCCCTTTGCCTTTGCCTCGTTCATCGCGTGATTCTGTAATTGTCCGCCCAGATTTTGGCCCCGGTACTCCGGCTCCACGTGAAGGCATGCAAACCAAGGAAAGAGATCCTGTCGGCTATTCCAAAAATATTGAACAGCTGCCTGCAGCATGTCCGGCTTTTGCCGAATATCAACAATTTCGAACATCATGACCTTCCTTTCTTCACTATGTCCTTGTGTATTTTTGTGGCAGCAAATGCCCAATCATTGTTTTGGTATAACCCTCTTCCCCTTGCAAAATAACCTGTGTGTCCTTCCCATAATCACTGATCAATTCTCTACAAATGCCACACGGTGATACTACATCCAACTGCAGGTCAGAAGTTTCCGTTGAATCGTCCGGATCGATCTCTGGATGCCGAACAGCAACAATGGTTGCAAATTCAGTTTCACCTTCTGAAATGGCTTTGCCAATCGCAATAGCTTCCGCGCATACCGAAACACGACCAATGTAGGCTTCCAAATGCACCGCAGTATATATCCTTCCAGATTGCGTTCGTACTGCTGCACCGATGTGATGTTTACCCTCTCTGTATAACCGCTTGATTACATTCTTCGCTGCTTCAATCAGTTCCATATCTTCTGTTGTTATGGTCATCTTGGTGTCTCCTTCTAAAATTCATTAATTTTCAATATGTGTAAAATCAATAATGCACAATACCAATATACGAAGACTATTGAGCCGTTTTCTCCGTCCAGATATTTATCTCACTCAACATATATTCTGCATATTCCAGAAGTAACGGTTCGCTAAGATCTAATTCTTCCAGTTCACCATTATACTTTGCAAGACATTGCGAGATGACGCCCTGGTACTTAGACGGAAACTCTGTTAGGGCGCGTTCTCCTGCCTCTCGCTTGGAATAAATCACCGAATCTCTCACATACAACAAAACACGTGACAAATTCAGTACATAGTAGACAGGGTTGTCCGCAATCTCTTCCAGAGCTGCTCCCACATCTGATGTAATGGAGGCAATCATATATTCACGAGGTACAGGATGGAATAGATCCATAATGGGTTTGCCATATAAGACTACACCTCGGTCATAAATGACAGCCATGTGTGCTACCAAATCCGGATCTTCATATCCGCCGCAGAGATATTGTTCATCAGTTCTATACTTTTCCCGGTGATAGGCTGAATAATGAAATTCGAATGGAGTTGGGTATGCCAAGTTCGCAATTGTGGATTCCAATACAATACTGATCTCAAAACCTTTCGTAATGTTCTGCGCCTCTTCAATATGCATTAACTTTATGGCAATGCTTCGATAGGTCTCAGCAGATTGTTTATCCCGGCATACCACCAATATATCGATATCGCTCTCATTCGGATGGAAGCATCCCATGGCCATGGAGCCGTGCAGATAGATTCCCACCAGGGAATCCGATAACTCTTCTTTTAACACATGAATAACGGGCTGCAAAATTACCTGTTCCACGACAGACACCCTTTCAGATATGTATTAGGTATTAAATTCAATATTCATTTCACCAACAAAAACAGCCGTCCCTATAATTCTTACATCCATGTCCTGCCCATCACGCGTCACACTCACTTCAACCTTTCCTTCTCTTCCGGCCTCATGTCCCTGCTCTATGACCAATTGCACCTGATCAACCTCACGGTTCACATACGTTAAATAATAGGCGCCCATCACCCCGGAGGCTGTTCCTGTCACTGGATCTTCCGTGGTGCCTGAGTATGGTGAAGAGAAATGTCTGGCATGCATCATCGCATCGGAATCACGGGTTTCAAAGGTAAACGGATGTAGGGAAGCCTTGGGGTTTTCAAGTAAAATATCAGGGAATCGGGAAGTATCCGGTTTCATTTTTGTAAAAGAATTCAGTTTACGAATGGGTATTAATAATGTCCAGGTTCCGGTACTTCCATAAACGATAGGCGTGGACAGATCCAGGTCGTCCAGAGTTAGATTAATGGCACTCGCCAGTTTCTGGATATCACCCTGGAACGGCACAAAACGCGGTTGGTCCTGCTTCATCTCCATGTTGATCGTATCGCCATCCTGCTCAAATCGAATAGGTAGTATGCCTACATTGGTTTGGATTGTGATTGACTCTTTGCCCTCCAACAGACCTCTTGTCTTCAAACCATACAGCGATGCCATCGTCGCATGTCCGCACAGATTAATCTCATGGCCTGGCGTAAAATAACGCAGTCTCACGTCGGCTGCTTCGGAGCTGAGCACAAACACCGTTTCATTAAAACCAACCTTATGCGCAATCTGCTGCATCACCGTCTCACTTAAATCATCAGCATGGAAGACCACTCCTGCCGGATTACCTTGGCCCGGAATGGTGGAGAATGCATCATAATGATAGACCGTAACCTCACTCATAATTAGAACCGCCCTCTCTGTGATTAAGTAGACGCACATCCCCATATAGCTCTACTTCTTCTCCATCGATCACAATCCCATCACCGTCTTGGCAGGCATAGACTTTTGCAGCGTTAGCATCTGCATAGTCTCTGAGCGAATCGAGACTGGCTTCCTCTCCGTCCCAGTGCGGTGCAAACTCGAAGTCAACGAGTCCAAGAGCCTTTTTGTCATGAAGGTCCACATGGTTCTCGTCTGCATCTTGGCCATATTCAGCTATTTCAATGGTTGGTGTAGTTAGAATACTGCCTGCGCTAACCCCGATCAGAATACCGCCTCTCTTCACATAGGAACGCAATAATCCTAGTACATTTCTCTTCTGTAATAGACTTAGAAAATAAAATGTATTTCCCCCTGATAAATGAATCGCATCGGCTTCAAAAATCCGCTCAAATGTACTTTGGTCATATTCCAAGTCCAGATCATAATAATGAATGCTTTCAATACCCAGTTGATTGTAGTAACGCACGGTATGCTCAAAATATTTCCGATCAGGGTCGGAACAGGAAGGAATATAACCTATGGAAGGCTCGTCACAATCCAGCAAATTCAATATTTTCTGATCCAGTTCCTCATTTGTTTTAAAGTATACGTCACTTAACAAAACCAACTTGGCCATCGTTGTTCCTCCTGCCCTGTAACTGTTGCTAGTCTTACCTTCTCTCCTACCCATTCCATGACATTCTATCCCCTTTGACTACATCTGAAATACAAGCAGATCACTGCATCTGTCCGTTAATGTATCTTCTATGATATGTAGAGGCATTCTGAACCCACAGCTCCAATTCGATTCTACTAACAAAAAGCTCATCCTGAACCTTAATGAATGGAAACATTTTGCCGTCAAAGGAGCCTGCTATAGTAAAACTTTGTTGTTCGGCCCGTATAATGCTCATCACCTGTTCTTCAGTCATACTCAGATACTCCGCTGTTTCATGAATCGTCATTAACGCTTTATCGCTTGTAACTTCTTCTTGTGCCACTTGAGTCGGCTCGTTGGCACTCTCCTGGTTCGATAGTAATAGACAGCCAATAATAAATGAAATTCCTAAAATAGCACTAGCAATCAGAATTGAGATTGGAATGGACTTCATATACTCCCCCTATTAGAAAACTGATATTAATCACAAATAAAGTCTTCCTTCTTTAATGTGTAGTAGAACAGATTGTCTTTTAATTCAACAGATTTCAGAAAATGCAGCTTGTGCAGCAAGTGTTGTGATCGAACATTCTCCGGTTCCACCGTCGCTTCGATATATTCCAGATTCATCACATGCCATCCGAGCTTAATCACTTCATTCAAAGCTTCTTGCATTAAGCCCTGTCCCCAATATGAAGGGGATAAATCGAATCCAATCTCCGCACTGGACGGTGACTCTGGAGCCCAACAGTGAAACCCTGCTGTTCCAATGAGACCACCATTTGTTTTATCAAACAGACCATATCTGCAACCCGAATCATCCATATGGAACTGTATTATTTCTTCTGCTTCCTTGATGCTGCGGCAAGGCTCAATATCCATAAATCGCGTGACTTCCGGATTAGCAAAATGGATAAGCACTGCTTCACTGTCTGCCAAATTCAGCTCCCTCAGTACCAATCGCTCAGTCTCTATTTTCGGAAAATGAATCATAATGGAGGCCCCTTCCATCGTTAAAAGTTCCTGATTGTGTACATCCCCGCCTCACCAAGAAAATCTCTCCTTGTTAATCCTTTTTCTCCGAGTAAAATCCTGTAGTTGGTTATCGTGCCATCATGTGAAATGATAACGGTATTGCCATCCTGTTCCCTGCACCATTGAAGCAGCTGTTCGGCATAAACTTCAAATCGATGTTCCTCCATCCGATTAATACCTTCATCCCAACAATTCAATCCCAAGTCAACCAATCGTATACCGGCAAACTGAGCATGAAGTTCATCTTTTGAATAGATCTGATCGCAGACTAAAGGAACGAACTCCGGATTCTGAGGAAACATTCTTGGGCCAACAAGTGGACAGATCATAAGATTTTCTCTTGCAGTTAGAAGAAGTGCTGTTTCAATGGTACGTTTCGTTGGGCTCACCAAAATGACGTCTTTAGGCTCAAGCATCACCTGTTTTCGCAACGCTGTCACCTGACTTTTCCCCAGTTCAGTGAGTCCCGGATGAAGCCAATTTAATTGGTTCGGGTAATCAAGCAAATGCTCAGCATGCCCATGACGAATAAATGTAATGTCCATAGACCCTCTATTTCTGAATGTAGTGTTGGATGCTCTTCGCATCATGCAGGTTACTCAGTTCCTTTTTCAAAAAGACTGGGTAGACCTCCATCTGCTCAAGCTCCTCTAAGGAGAACCAACGGAATATTAACTTGCCGTTATCCTCCAGCCCTTTGAATTCAATTTCACTATAGAGCTTATGAGCTTCCGGTGACGTAATGACATAGTAAAATCCAATCTCATGAACCTTCAGGCCATCATACTCAAAGAAATCCTCACTAACAAATGCAAGTCTTTTCACTTCAACATGGATGCCTAGTTCCTCTGTCATCTCTCGAACAAGGGCCGCTTCTGTCGTCTCGTTCAATTCGACCCGTCCTCCGGGCAGATTCCAGAAATCGTCCTGTTCCGTCGTATGCAAAAGAACTCTTCCCGCATCCATCACAATGCCTGCCACGCGGAAGTTGAATTTGTTGTTGTTTCGCTCATACGATATGTTATTGATATCTGAATTTGTCATCTCTCTGACCACCCATCGGAAAATCCATCTACGAATCCGTTCATGAACGAAGGAATAATGAGGACAAGCAATGCTATGAAACTGACGATCCCCCATATGAGAACTGATCTTCGTTTGCCCCTCACACCTATGATCAACAATAGGGCGGTTGTTGCGATTAGTACTACCTCAACAAATGTCATAAATCTGAACCTCCGTTATGTATTGGCATTTCAATCATGCTTCGGCTTTCCTCCTTTCTAAATTGCAAAAACTGACGGAACCATGCTACTCATAAATCTTGCCCATATACAGAATCTGAGCACACCTCTCCCATGGGTTGTCAGACTTCTCGTAATGTCGTAATCCATCCACCGAATCCTGTCCCCACCGGGCAGCCGCTTCCAGAAACGATTCTATCGAATCATTTTGCCATTCATCGGTTTGCTCTTCACGGTCCTTGCTTAATTCTAGTAAAAAATCCATAAAAGTCGCTTCACTCTCGACTTCGTTAACAAGCTCAAATAACGTCTTCCCCATTTCTTACACTGTTCTCCTTCCGTATTTTAAAACGCCTCTCTTAAAATTCCCTCCAACTCCTCCCGGCAAGCAACCAGATTATAATCCGAATTATCCAGCCAGTGTTTATCGATCTTCAGCATATGATAAATCTCGGTTTCCAACTCTTTTCTTGCCTGAAGAACCTCCACCGTGCCTTCAATTCCCTGATACCCTTTTGAATTTCCCAGCCCCTGATTCGTGTAATAGTGTATGAAACCATCGGACCATTCCTTGGGCCGTTCCTTCACCGCTTTGTCAAAGGTATAGGCGATATCCTGCTGATGAATATAGATTAATAGCGGATTTAATGGCGCAGTGATGCGTTCCAAATCCAATACATACTGCATGTTATCTTCTCTCGATTGATTGCATTTGACCAAACCTATCGTTAGTGGATTCTGAATAAAACAACATTCAAATATGGTGATAGAATCATCCGGAGCGCTTAACACACTTTCGGCGAAGCTCCGCCATTTTGCGGTGATTAGGTCTACATTTTGTTCAAAAGGTAACTCGTAAATATCCCGGCTGAATATCTCTTGCACCACATCGTCGGGAAAATCCTGTCCACGTTCCTCTTTTATTTTCCGATAAGGAATCAGATAACCATTATGATAAGTTGTGGCTCCGCTCTCCAATATGCCTCTGCATGCCTCATGAGTACTCAATAAATCCTCAAATTCTTCTGCTGCATAAAAAGCAACACCTTCATAATCAGCGGGATGATCCAGATTACCTTCTTGGAAAAGCTGCACCTGCAGCCCTTGCTGGATCAGAATGTCGGAAACCATCTTGGCAATCGTGGACTTTCCTGAACCTGGTAACCCTTCAACAAGTATTAATCGTCTTGCCATTATGTCATCACCCTTAACTTCATTTTAAATTTGCTAGATTTTAATGATCATGACCTATTGTTAATCAATATCTGCAATAATCCATTGTGCCGAATCCCCATCTTCTTTCTTTTTCCAAAAAACCATTATGCTGCTGGATTCAACGTCGTTCTCCTTTAGTTCAGTAACCTCTACTACCCCCTCGTAGAGTTTCTTTTGTTCCTGAATGGTAATGTCGCTCATGGAGATAACCTTGCGGACTTTGGTTCGGCTCATGCCCGATACGGGCGATTGTGGATCAATAAGGCTCATGTACCCCTTTTCATCCTCTTCCCATAAGTAACGTAAGCGGGTGTTCATAAGTTTGACGATTTCCAGTTCATCACCTGTATATTTCGTTTCATCGATGTATACAGGCGGGATGTCTTCGTCTTCTTCAGATGTCAAACCTTCTCCCTTCTTTTGCGTTTCTTCTGCAGTGACACTTTCCGATACAGGCTCCGTCGGTTTCTGTGCATCTTCATGATTGGTTTTATCCTGACAGGCGATTAAGAATAGAAATAGACCAAGCATTATGGTTAACTTTTTCACAGTCCTATCCCTCACATTCCTGCTTCTATTATTCTTTCAAACACCCAAGATCATGATCTGTGTTGGTCGCTGGATACCAACGGTCTTCAGACGCTCCATGATGGAATTACCGCGTTCAGCAAACGCTGCATAATCTTCGAACGCTGTTGCCCTTTCCATGTGCTTCTTACAGGCCTCGGATACCAACCGAATGTCTTGTTCTGCCATGACATCCTGTTTTGGCTCGTTATATTCGTAAGTCCAACGGATGCTTATTCCTCCACAAGTTACGATATCTTTAACTTCCTGACGTGTATACGTATGACGATGATAAATTCCCAAACGCTGATCTATATCGGCACTAAAGTGGTGATACATGATGTGCGTCAGCTGGGCTTCATTGGGATCATCACTGACCAGCTCATTAATGAGAATTAGACCGCTGCTCTTCACCACGCGCTTCATCTCTTTTATGACGTTTGCGTAAGGGGGTAAATGATGCAATGCGTTCGAAATACAGACAGTATCAAAAGTTTGATCTGCAAACTCCATCTTTGATGCGTTCATTGGCTTAAACTGGATCTTATCGTTGATCGCATATGCAGCGGCTGCCTTGCGTAAAGAATCCGTGTCGGTATCAATGCCCGTGATCTGTTCGATACGACTTAAAATCTCAAGTAGGGTAGGTATAAATTTCCCTGATCCTGTACCAACCTCCAACACCTGCCCTGCATGATGCGTTGCCAACTGCTTTTTCAACTCATCCATGGATAGCACCGTCCCCAATATGACTTTATCCAATACCCGAATCACTACAAGATGTTCAGGACCTCTATCAGATCCCTACACACATATTCCGGATGGATATGCCCAGGTTTGGATTTACCTTTTCGATTTAACCAGACAGCCTGGATTCCTGCATTTTGTGCTCCCTGAACGTCACTTGTCAGCGAATCTCCTATATGAATGACATCGTTTCGGGATAAATCATATTTGGCTAATGCTTCATTAAACATCTCGGTTCTCGGTTTGTAAGATCGAACATCTTCACTGGTAACCACACCTGCTGCCTTGATGCCATGCTTCTTCATTGCCGCTCTTACATCATCTGTATCGATATTGGAGAGGATATACACCGGGATTTCCACCGATTGCAAAAAGGGAATGGAATCCTCAAATATCCCCGGATTACGCCAGTGAGCCAACTGCTCCTGATTAAGCAGCGCTGCGACAGCATCCGATTGAAAATGCCGAATCGTTTCTGCCAAGGACTGCACATTAAGAACTCTTTGCGTAGTAAACTGACTGCCATGGCTTGCATAAAACATTTCTGAAAATGCCTTCCACCAATAATCGCCTATTTCATCTGCAGTACATTCAACACGCGCCGTAGATTGTACCTGTTCGTAAATCACCGGAAGAATATCGTCATCCTCGTGCACAATCGTCCCGTAGAAATCAAGAAAAATGGCTTTCATCCCGCTTCCTCCCCAATCATTCAAAATCCAAAACCGTACGATTCAAACTTCCTATGTATGTTACATTTTCTCTTTGATACATCATAACCCATAATGTGGAATTTGCGAATGATCCAAGTACGCTATCTTTTCATTCCCTAACTCTCTCGAATAAAAAAAACACGCCGCTGTGCATGACTTGCCTCATGCAAAGGGCGTGGTGTTGTGATAAAATTTTGTATCTACTTTCATCAACGGAAAAGCATCAGGTAATTCCTCACGTGTAACCGAAACAAATCCATTTTTCTCATAAAACCGATGGGCTGCCACGAACTGCTGAGTCGTTCCAAGATAGATGTCATGCACAGCGTTTTCCCGGGCCCACTGAAATGCCTGATGCAGGAGTCTGCTCGATACTTGCAGTGTCTTACCTCTATAATTTTCAGCCACAAACATCTTTCTAAGCGCAACGTTCGCTTCTCCAATATCAAGCAAAGCAATCGTGCCCACCACTTCGTCATTGGCAACAGCGACCCAGAAGTTCCCGTTCCCTTTTTGATAAAAGGTTTCGATTGCAAGCAGATCCGGTTGATCCTCTCTGGTAATGGGAATATGGTATTCCTGCTGTTGAATCTGCAAAATCAAATCAAGGACTTGGGATTGATACTTGGAAGAGTACTCTTTTATATCGATAGTGGGGCTATTCATGATGTTTTCTCCTTGGATGGTATCGTTATTCACCTGTTCTTAAGTTCCCTGCCTAGCAACTGTTCATCAAACCATACATCCTCATCCTCTTCCGCAATTAGAAAGCGCCAACCTGGCGCGAGCCCTAGGGATTTCTTGATTTTAGGGTCCCATTCATCCACATGCGCTGTATGTAGAGGTACGGAAAAGTCATTTGCACCTTCATCTGAATATTCATCCGCCCAACTGGATAACCTCAGTTTTCAAAATCATAATACTGCTTATAGTTTGAGAGCCATTCCTCTTTGGAGAAGTCTACAAAATCATAAGCTTCACACTGTCTGAGATATTGTAACTGTTCCCCTGCTTGCTGACCGCCCTTTTGTTCCAGATACATGATCGTGTCCTCAAACCCGGCACCACACAGCAGCTGTACTTCCACATAACTGCCCGTATCCTGGTTCTTTCTTTTGGCCTGCCAGATTAGCTGAGTGTCCTCTACGTGACCGATCGCAAACAGCATAATACATAAAGTTTTGAGATAATCGTTGTCCTCCGCACTTGTATTGTCGAACTCTTGCTGCAGCAGTCTGCGAATGCGCTCCCTGTCCCCGGAGCCCGGCTCCAAGCCGAACTCCTGAAGCGCCTCTTCTTCGTTCATATGGATTCCTCTTGTCTACTTCAGTATTTTGTTTAATTCTTCCGCTTTTTTCTTGCTATCTATTCTAGCATAAAAATAAAAGGCAATCGTGTGCAGCACAATCGATAAAAGCCACATGCCAGGGAACCACGGTGCAATAAGCTGGAACATTTCCTCTGAAAACAACCACACACCTGCCATGCCTCCGAGAATATTAAATGTGGACGAGATCGCAATATTCCAAATCGGTTTCAACGTAAAGTAGTTCCACAGCGCATTGTACATGACTCCAAATACTACGGCTGCTATGAACGCAATTCCGGCCAAGTTCCATAGATACCCCATCTGGAGTGTATGATCTTTGAAGAATAGGGTTAGCAGCAGCGTGACCCATAACGAAGTTACTGTAAATACCTGAAAAAACGAATGTTTGAGATTTGCGATCATCATAATTTCCCCCTGAAATTTTTGATATAGTATCGACTGACGTAGTAGCTGGAACCATCTGCAAGTTCAACTTGAATTCTGGCATGGTCTGTTGCGGCGAACGCCTTAATGTGTTTCGTGTTGATGATCGTCGAGTTGTTAATCTTCAGAAAGTGGGACGAATCGATATCTTCTTCCACAAATTTAAGACGTTTGCCCAGCAGATAGCGCTCTCCCGAAATCAAACGTACATTGCACATTCGGTCCTCGGACTCAATGGCAAGGATTGAACTTGGCTGAATCTGGACATTCCGGTTATTCTTCGGATTGATGACGACCAGCTTTCTTTCCAATTGACTGATTGCTTCATCGATCCCCTCCCAATGCAGTTGTTCCGAAGGGTTGGTAACGACCTTGGCGATCCTTCGTTCCATGGATGAATCTGTTTCAAAAATCACTTTCACGTGTTGTCCTCCTCTCACAACTCATATTACAGGCAAACTTGAACCTGGCATACTGAATTGCGTTTTGTTGCAAGAAATTGCAGGTTTGTTGCACTTAGCTAGTTCTCGTACAAGAAGTGGATAATTCGCACATAATTAAACAAATCCTTTTAACGTTGTTATGAGAATTATTCATCAGATATCAAACTCTTCAAGGATACCAAACGGGGAATGTTCAATATTCCCCGTTGTATTCTACATAACTCGTTTGTCTGAAGCGTGCGACATGATATGGCATATACACACTCTGAGAATAAGGTGACAAATGTTCGATAAAATCAATCGCAGCCTCTACCATTTCATCTGATGCGAAAACGGACTCATCCAAGAAACCACTCAATAACGCAGCATCCCCTTTGAATTTCAGCATAAGGTAGCCATATCCTGGATCGGCAATCACCAAGTTAACAATCTCTTCTTCGGCAGGTTCTCTTGATCCATCATAGAACCTCACCACAATATCCAGATCCCTACGAAATACATCCACATCGCATGAAAAATTCTGATATTCAAATCTCATATTGTAGTCCCCTTACCACAATCTCTATCTATATACTTATTAAGTCGGAGCCGCTACTCTTCCTTGATTTCAAGATACATCTCCTGATTTTGCTGGATCTTCTCATTCATCCTTGCAATGACTTCCTGAGCCTTCGCTCGATATCGAATGAACAGATCTTCGATTAATTGGAACAAGTGTGGATCTTGCTCTAAATCCGTTGGCGAAAACTCTCGCCATTCTTCCCCGGCTCTATTTTTCTCTGTAATTACACGTTCGATTTCGTTTAGCAGAGCTGCCATTTCATCTTGATTAAAATAAAACATTCCGTTCTTTATGCCGCTCCAACTCTTCATCTCAATGATATTGTAGGCCGAAAACCAATAAAACTCCGCCAGACTTTTCGTATGGTTATGATAGGAATAAAACAGAAATAATGCTTGCTGGCCTTCATTTAACTGACGGTACATCTCTGTTTTGGCTGCAACATCTTTACCTCGAACAGAAATTAGCATCGGCTGAACACACAACCAGCTAAGCTGCGTTGATCCCAGGTCTGCTTGTTTGATTTTTGCCCTCATAACATGCTCCTCTCTTCTCTCCAATGAATGTAACACAATTACTAGAATCCTTACTTTTCATGATCAGGTGTCTGCACAGCCGGTTCGTTCTCGCCCCCCATTCTGCGCCTGGATGTCTCCATTCTGCCTGTCGCGGGAACATGGTTGGATACTTTGGCTAAACCAAATTTCGGCATGTTGGCATAGATGGATTCATAGGAACCTGGCCCAGCCTTGTACGTTTCATGATAGATCCCAACACTTCCATCTGAACCAATCGACTTATTAAATCGTTTCCATGCCTCCAGGTGCAGACCGCCACGTGCGTATTTCTCCAGTTCATCATAAGATCTCCAGTACTGCAGAAGGGTGACACCCCGCCAGCTTATAAAATATTCCGTCCCCAGAAATCCAGTATCTGGATTCATGTACAGTTCTCTGATCATCGGCCCCATTGCCTTAAATACAGGCAACCACTTATGTACGGCCCATAGGCGGTTTATTCGCATACCAATGATAAAAACAACAAACTCTCCATCAATCTCAGCCGTATGTCTTCCCTTATGAATATTCCCCACGTCACGTCTCCTTTTTCAGACAACTTGGTCCTGGTTTCCAGTTCAACAAACTTGATATTGCCGGCCATTTGAATGGCTTCGCTCTTCATCAGGTCTTCCTTAATCCACCTTTCGATGAAAAACGAACTGGAGACCATGTGCACCAATCCTGCGAATTCCCGTGTCCCGAAAACCTGCTTTCAAATACAGGCTCTGTGCTGCAACATTCTGTTCATTTACAGCGAGTATGACTTCCTTCATTTCGGGGTCAATTTGCTGAAGCAATGGGGTAAGTGCATTCATGGCAGCCAGCGCATATCCTTTACCCTGATGCTCCAATGTAATAGATAGAGCTCGTATTAAGATGGCACTGGAATATCTCTTTCCTTCAGCGTATTCCGAATTTTTATGTAAAATAAAGAAGCCCACCGGCGTCTCCTCTTTTAGAATAACAATGGGAAACTTGTCGGGGTTCGAAATGGCCTCCTCAATGACTTCTGCAGGCAGTGCCGTAAACGTAAACTGTTCCCCCGTCAGTGAAAAACGAGCTAATGCTTCATCATATCGTTCATGATACATGGTGAGATGAATCAACTTTTCCATAGGGGCTCACCTCTATTTTCAATTTGGTCGATCCATCCGGCCAGTAGCTGTTTCAGTTCCTTGGCAGTTGCATGAATGAATCCTTCCAGAACTTCCATGGACAAAATCCTCAAATCTCCTAGCGGCTCATGGGCAGGATTGTTTAAAAAATCAACCTTCTCTTCCCTATACTGATACACCTCCAGTTCCAGCAAACCACCCAAATCATAAGCTTTACCAGTACCCAGTTTATTCAGTAGATCGTAGGCTCCAGAGTGATTCCGCAAAATCATAAATTCCAACTTCGTCACGTCATGCGTATATATACTTCTTCCATCGGTGTGTTCCTCATATGCAGGATAGATGTTGAAGGTCCACACGCGATCCGTATAAACATGGGCGATGTAACCACACAAATACTGCAAGAATGCAGGATCATGCTCCGCCTGCAGCCTATTGGACTCCACAAATGCCCGCAGTTCTTCATCTGTCGCGAACCTGCCTTCTTCGATCATTAGATGTGTTTTGGCCTTTTCACTGCGCACATTGCTTCTCACATGGATGGAGTCAGGAGCGAGGCTTCCCAGTAGGAATTCCGGGGATGGATTAGATATAAATTCGGATGCAATCGCAAAATGAACCATGGGCCAAGGCATTGAAATCACTCCATTTTCGTTAATTTATAGCCTTACTAACGCAGAATCCCCTGCTTCTCTTGAAGCAAATCCATGAATACAGGCTTCTGTACCTTATTAATCCTATCGATATCGACTTCATCCAAGCTTGTAAAAATCAATTGCAACGACTCCTGGTGTTCGTCTTCAAGTCTCTTCAATACACTCTCCGGGCTCCATACCCCCACCAGGCAATCCCCAGTCCCCATAATCGGACCTTCGCTGCAGTAGAATTCTCCCACCATCATCTCTAATAATGGCCCCGCCTGTAACCACAATTCGACTTGTCATCTCCGCCGCCCTTCTCTCGTCATTGAATATGAGATAACTTACTGTTAAATACCAAAATGCATAATACACTTCCCATGCTCATCAGCGTGTTTTGCCATCATGGCAAGCTTTTTTAATTCAGTGATCAGGTCAGTTTTGGTATACACCAATTTCTCGTAGTAACCTTTGTTCTCTCCACCAACAATACAGTAATTCCCTCTAAGTATGATCGGATCAGGTGCTGAACTGAATAAATCAATCCATGCATGCATGATATGATGAAGCCTTTGCAACACTTGTTTATCTTCAATAACAGTAATGCCATAATAGTTTAATCCGCTTGTTCTCTCGCCCGTAGACGGATTTCCGGTATCTAACCATTGAAGGGAATCCTGTATATACGAAATAAAGTCGTCATCCAAGTGAGCTTGGTTGTCTGGTGAGAGTCCACCTTTATGTATTTTCCCGTGTCTATCCCTTGAGTAGGAAGTATGGATAACTTCGCTTATATCCGATATATTTTCAATAACAAAGTTATGGATCATCGGCATATATTGCTCCCCCACACTATTGAATTTGTTTTCGCTTCCTTTCCCATTCATCATAACCCATGTTTTGGAAATTGCGAAGTTGTTTCACGTTCAAACTTCCTATTCCTGCTCAATCGAAAAAGACCCCGGTAAGGCCTCTCTTCTAAGGCGATATCAGGATCTTTCTTTTAGATTATTGTGGAACTGCTCCAGCAGCGATAACGATGAACACTTTAGTTCCCCTCGCTTATTGGATCAAATAATCAACGACAGGATACGAGATAACATTTCGGTCCCTGTACGTTGACGTCACCGCTTCGTGATGTGTACTGAGAATTCCATTTTGCAGCATAACCGGTTTGAATCCACGCTCGCTCGCCCCGTTATAGGTAAACAGGACACATTCCTCTGCGGCAAAACCGGAAATGATCAGCAGCTCGACACCAAGACTGCGTAAAACTTCCTCCAGGTTGGTCTGCCAGAATGCATTAGAGCTTTCCTTGGTGATCGTGTGATCCTGCTCGTGTATGTCAACCTCGGGTATAATCCGATACACTTCCCGATTCGATTCCTCCATGCCCTCCACATCCTGAACATGGATTACAACATGATTGTTGGAACGCAGCACGTCTGCCACATGGTTGATATATTCACAGGCATGGTCCAGCACTCTTTTCTCCAGTCGATCCCGCACGATGACTTCTTGCATATCCACGATTAAAAAGCCTATTTTCATCCAAACACTCCTCAAAATATGATTTAATGTTCTACTACCGGTATATTTAAAAATTAAATCAATGCTTCACATATATGTATTCGGGTTTACAGGCGGCACTCCTCTAAATCAAGTACATCCTGAAGGTTTTGACTAACTAATAGGACAACTCAATGAATTTTCACTTCTTGGTCTCTTCACAAGTTCTCCTCCACAGTTAGGGCATACATAATTCGCCTCCACTGCACACTCATTGCAAAACGTACATTCATGTGTACAAATATACGCTACAGAATGCTTATGGAGTCCACTTTCGCATTTTTCGCATTTACTTCTCATTTCTAAAGCCATCGTATTGACCTCCTATAGTTTTTATTCTTTCTTGTATTTTTCTGATGCTCTAATTCTAATAAAAAGGTTGCTAACTTCACATATTAATCTTATTGTAATTTTATAAAATACCTTTCTTTTTAACTGAAAAACTGCTGTTTAACCTAACATTTTTGTGAGGAGATCCAAAAAGATGGATGAGATTGATAAAGACATATTATTACACTTGCAAGAAAATGCCCGATATTCCTTTGCAGAATTAGGAAGAAAAGTGGGCTTATCTACCCCCGCCGTTAATGAAAGAGTCAAGAAACTTGAAGAAAAAGAGATCATTGTTGGCTATAAAGCAATCATTAATCCGGAAAAAATAGATAAACCTATCATGGCTTTTATCCTATATGACAATACAAAATGTGAACCGTTTGCAGAATTTTGCAAAAATCACCCTAGTGTTATTGAATGTCATCGGCTGGCCGGATCATACAATTATCTAATCAAGGTCCTGACTGATTCCGTTCAATCTTTGGAAAACTTTATTGATGCTTCCATGTCATTTGGACAACCCTCTACGTTAATCAGACTATCTTCCCCTGTTGAGGGTAAATCAATAAACTAAATTCCCCGTCCTGATCGCAAAAGCATAATCCTCTCGTCCATTTGCCTGGGCAATCGAGCTGGCCATCTCCCAATCATACTCAACCATAACGTGTTCTATGTTCCAGTTCCCTTGCGCATTACGATAAGTAATTGCATAATCGGCGTAAGGCGAGCTGGATTCCCTTACATGCGGATAGGGCAATTCATCATGATAAGCAGGCAAACCGACACTGCCTACGTTCACAATTACCTTACTTCCGGGCAAATATTTCGTTTGAAACACATGACTGTGTCCGCAAAAAATATAACGCTGCGGTACCTCCAGAAGTTCGTTCGCCAATTGAATCGTATCTTTATATTGAACTCCTTCCGCTGTCACTTCTTCCAACAAATACCGATCATTCACCCATGGCGTTCCATGGCAAAATAAAAGCTCCTCGTACGCCCACCGTACGATTACATGATCTGATCCAATTCTCGATTCCCTGATCAAGCAGGGGTTTTACAAATTGAAAGGTTTCCGACGGGCTTTCTTTTTGCAATAGAATCTCGTCACAATTTCCCATCACGTGAATTATATTGTTGTGGTCCATTAATAATCGTGCTGTCGCCAGCGGATCAACCGGGCCAAACAAACTATCCCCCAAATTGACGGTAAGTTCAATGTTCCGGGCAGCAATATCCTGCAACACGGCCTCCAGGGCCAAGTGATTACTGTGAATATCTGAAATAATGGCGACAGACTTATACATGTCATCCCTCCACCTTTTTTAACTATGCAAACCAAGGTCAGTCCTTAAACAACTCATCCAGCATACGATGGCGATTCTCCAGAAAACTGCGGGTGATCTGGTAATGTTCCGTATCTTCATAAGCCATTTTTTGAATGCTAATGTCGTCAAAATTTAAAATATCCGCATCGGGATAACCCAGCAGAATGGGCGAATGCGTCGCGATAATAAATTGAGAAGTTCCAGACAGGTCATGGAGTATGCGCAGCAAGGATAATTGCCTGGCAGGAGATAGTGCGGCTTCGGGCTCATCGAGCAGATAGATGCCTTTGGAGCTGAAGCGGTTTACAAACAGATTGAGAAAAGACTCCCCATGGGATTGCTCATGTAATGAACGCCCGCCATAGTATTCAAGGGTACCCATCTCATCGACATGGGATGCGAATTGATAGAAGGACTCGGAGCGCATGAAGAAACCATTCGTAATCTTTGGCAACCAGGCCAGTCGCAGATAATCCCCTAATGAGGATTCCGAAGCATGCATCTCAAAGACGTTATTTCTGCCGCCCCCGGCTGTATTGAATCCACATTGGTGAGCGATGCCTTCCAGCAGCGTGGACTTACCGGATCCATTTTCACCTACAAAAAAAGTAATGTTATTCCTGAATTCCAATCTCTGCAGGGACTGTATAGCGGGTATATTAAACGGATATTGTCTCGCATTCTCTACCTTTTCCTTCATGAACTGCACACTTCTAAGATACATGTTCATCCTCCTATTCATGTTAGATTTGGCTCCATCTAGCCGAACACGATCAACAACGGATTAGGCTCATTTCATCTTAAAAGATGATCATGGCTCCTTACTTGTCAACTACGACAGATACCTTTTCGTTTACACATTCCCTATATTAAACGACGGACAGATGGATGACAAAAATTATGGTTGACGGTGGCAGATCAGCTTCTATATTATGTAGGAAGAACGTTCTGCATAAAACATAAAATGAATTGGCGTGTTACCACCCCAGAGGGCATGAGCCAAGAAGCGAACATGAGACTATATTCGCTTCTTGGCTCTTTTTGCGTTCCGGAGGCCTGAAAGCGTTAACTTTAGAGACGAGGAGGCGGTGAACCGTGAGTAAAGGAATGATGCTGCAGGTGGAGCGGGTCGTCGGCAGCAATATTGTTCTGGCCCGGTCGCACCAGAATACCAAGGAGTATGTACTGATTGGCAAAGGGTTGGGATTTGCATTCAAGGTGGAAAGCACCGTTCAGGCCGATGATCCGCGGATTGAGAAAAGGTTCCGGCTGGAAGACCGGGAGGAATGGGGACAGGCGCAGGAGCTGATGAAAGACTTGGACCCCAATGTCATCGACATCTCTGACCGAATTATCCGTCTCATCGCTGATCAGTTTCCGGGCAAGCTGAATGACAAGATCTACCTTGCTCTTCCGAGTCATATTCAGTTCACCTTATATCGTATCCGCAACGGGATGGAAATTCTGAACCCTTTCCTGACGGAGACAAAGCTCAGCTTTCCGAAAGAATTCGAAATCGCCTCGGAAGCGGCGGCCATGATCGGAGAGGCTTTTGGCGTAGAGGTACCGGAGGATGAGGCCGGGTTCCTGACATACCATGTGTACTCCTCCGTAAATCACGTCCCTGTCGGACAGTTGGTTAAGGTATCCAATGTGATCAGCAAGCTTCAGTCCATAATTGAAGAGGAGGGTGGCGTTCGCTTTGAGCAGGCCAGCCTTAGCCAGGCAAGACTCTTGATACACCTGCGCTTCTCCATGGAACGCCTGTATCAGCAGCCGATGACGGCCCCCACCTTCGCACAATATGTGAAAAATGAATATCCGTCCGAATACCAGCTGGCCAGAAAACTGAGCGCTGTTATGGCCGAGGATTTGGGTACAGAGGTACCCGAGGAAGAAACGGCTTTTCTCGCCATGCATTTATATCGGCTTTTTCAAACCCATGCCAAAACCAACAACAGAAAGGACAACACACAATGATCTGGAAATGGAAAAACAACAAATCTGCCAAAACATCTGAAACAATATCCATCTCCTCCCCGCTAACCGGAACCTGCGTCAGTTTGGAAGAAGTGTCTGACGAAGCGTTTGCGCGAGGACTTATGGGACCGGGAGTTGCAGTGATTCCCCAGGAGGGCAGGCTGGTCGCCCCTATCGACGGCACTGTGGTGCACCTGATCAAATCGCACCATGCCGTAATGATTGAGCATGCTTCCGGGCTGCAGCTGCTGCTGCATATCGGTATGAATACTGTCAGCCTGAAAGGACAGTGCTTCACACCCCAAGTGCAGACCGGGGATCAGGTCACTATCGGTCAGACCCTGATTGAATTTGACCTGAATGCGATCGCTTCGGCCGGTTATCCGGTCATCACCCCTGTCATCGTTGCGAATGCGGCTGAACAGCCGTGGGAGTCGCACCCGGAGTATGGCAGCGTAGAAGCAGGCATGGGAACTATCATGAAAGTCAGCTTGTCCAAATAACCTAAATCAAAAAAAGAAAGGAAGAACAATATGCTGAAAGCACTGCAAAAGCTGGGAAGATCCCTGATGCTTCCTGTAGCAACCCTGCCTGCGGCAGGTATTCTTCAAGGCCTCGGCCTTCTTGATTATGAAAAGGACATTCCGCTCGGTCCCGTGATTGGGGGATTTCTCAATCAGTATGTAGTTCCATTCCTGAATGAGGGAGCGGGGGCGATCTTCGGCAACCTTGCGCTCATCTTCGCCATTGGGGTGGCAATCGGACTGGCGGGGGATGCGGTCGCCGCGCTTTCGGCCCTGATCGCTTATATGGTGCTGACGCGGATTCTGGGAGCCGTTCCAGGTGTATTCGGCTATATTCCTGACGATGTCAAGCTGGATATGGGCGTATTGGGCGGGATATTTGCCGGACTGCTTGCAGCCTATATGTATAAAAAATACCATAATATCAAGCTTCCTGACTGGCTCGGCTTCTTCTCCGGCAAACGCTTTGTGCCGATGGTCACCGCCGGCTCCATGCTGGTGTTGGCCATCCTGTTCGGCATGGTCTGGAGCCCGATTCAGGATGCCATCGGCGCTTTCGGCACCTGGATTGTAGGCTTTGAAGGCGTTGGCTCCATGGTGTTCATGATCGCCAACCGCCTGCTCATCCCGCTCGGTCTGCATCATGTCCTCAACTCCATCGCCTGGTTCCAGATCGGAGATTATACCAATGCAGCCGGGGAAGTCGTGCACGGCGACCTGACACGCTTCTTCAACGGAGACCCTACGGCAGGCATGTTCATGTCTGGCTTCTTCCCGATTATGATGTTCGCTCTTCCGGCGGCGGCGCTTGCCTTGATTCATACAGCCCGGCCTGAAAAGCGCAAAATGGTCGCTTCGATCTTTATCGGCGCAGCGGTGGCTTCGTTCTTAACGGGTATTACCGAGCCGCTCGAGTTCTCCTTCATGTTCGCGGCGCCTCTGCTGTATGTGGCACATGCTATTCTTACAGGTGCAGCGGCCCTGATCATGTACCTGCTGAATGTTAAGCTGGGCTTCGCCTTCTCGGCAGGTCTGATCGATTACCTTGTGAACATGAAGCTGTCGACCAATCCGCTGCTCATGATCCCGGTCGGACTCGCATTTGCGGTCGTCTATTATTTCCTTTTCCGGTTCATGATTGTCAAGTTCAACCTGAAAACGCCGGGGCGCGAGGATGACGCTTATGATGCCGATGCCCCCACTGATGCTTCCGCCGTGGCAGCGCCGTCTGCCGATGCCCCCACTAATGCTTCCGCCGTGGCAGCGCCGTCTGCCGACACCAAGGCTGGCAAAGTGCTCGCGGAGATCGGTGGCGCAGACAATATCGAGAGCATCGACGCATGCATCACTCGCCTCCGGCTAGTTGTTAGGGACGACAAAGCCGTCAACGACCAGGCGCTCAAACAGCTTGGCGCTTCCGGCGTCATGAGGCTCGGTGGCGGAGCTGTGCAGGTCATCTTCGGCACCCAGTCCGAAATCCTTAAGGATGAGATTAAGAGGCTGATGTAACGCTCGTCCTCCTTTGAGTTTAAAAGGTCGAGAACAAGGGTAGGCTACCCTGTTCTCGGCCTTTTTTTGTTAACCAAGAAGCACAGGATATTCTTTTGAAACGGTGATGATTGAAAAAAGAGAGCAAGCTATATACTCACTCTCTCTGTGTTAATAGACAAACTTGCGCTGCGCCCAGTAGCTGAACAGGAAGATCGACACCTCCGTCAGCACCTTGGCCGCGATGAGGGGGATGATCAGTTTTTCGTTATAGAAGTACAGGAGTCCGTAATTCAACAGGAGCACCAGAATGACCAGCGAGAAGTATTTAGGTAAGGAATGGCGCACCTTCGACGTTTGGCCCCCGGCTGAAAACACATATTTCCGATTGATCGTATAGTTGAAGACAGAGCTGCACAGCCTCGCAGTGACGACAGACAGAAACAGATTATGCGTGAAATACTGGATGACGAACAGTAATCCAAAATCGATCAAGGCGGACAGCACCGAAGACGTACTGAACATCAGGATCGGCATATAAATGCGGAACGAGTCTACCAGCGGGCGGAAATGGGAGGATTTGTTATGATCCAGATATACCGTGTCAATAAACTCCTCCGTGATTTCGTATCCTTCCTTGTTCGCGGTTAGCAGCATGTTCATCTCGTACTCAAACCGATCACCCGGAATCTGACAGAGCCAGTCCAGCATGGAATATGGAAAACCACGCAAGCCCGTTTGAGTGTCATATACTTTGGTACCCGTTGTGATGGAAAAAACCGCCCGGGTAACTGTGTTTCCAAAACGACTGCGTGCAGGAATCGTTCCGCTAAACCGGCGGCTGCCGAGTACGATCCCTGGGGTGGTCTGCTCCAGCAGCACATCGAAGATACGCCGGATATCATGCGGCAGATGCTGCCCGTCACTGTCTGCACATACGACACCACCCTGTGGGCCAAATTCCTTGATATGCTGGAATCCAGTCTTCAGCGCACGTCCCTTGCCCAGATTGATCGGATGGGTCAGAACGGTGCAGCCGTATGCTTCAGCTGTCTCAAATATCCCGCGATACTCCGCCCCACTGCCATCATCCACAATGACAATGGGCCCTAATTGAAACGTCTGCAGCTGCAGCACCAGATTTAACAACCGAACGTCCGGTTCGTAGGATGGAATTAAAATGGTCATGATCATTGTCCCTCCTTGAGGTAAAGGATGTCACTTACGCCGCGTTCCTGATTTCTGCCCAGTGGATTATTCACGACCCGGCCCATAAAATACATGGTGGATGAACCACCGCCGTCCAAGTTATAGGCTTCTGTTGCTCCCAAACTTTGCATCACGTCCGCCAGCTCTGCCAGCGTCATGCCCCGGCTGTCATCCTGCCGTCCGTCCACCACGACGAATACATAATGATTCGGGGCGATCATGCCGATTGCCGTTCTCGGGTTCGCGTTCTGGATGGAACGGTTGCCGAAGTTGTTGTCGATTTTCACACTGCTAAAATCACTTACAATCTCGCCGTCCTGGATCAGGATCGGTCCAAACGACAGCGTATTGGTGGCACCTTCGGCCAGCAGCTCCGAGGAGGAAACTTCCGTCTCGTTATACGTCTTCATCGTCCCGTCACTGAAGAGTGCCATCGCATCACGAACCGGATCATCCCGGTATACCGTACCGTTGCGGATAATCACGCCATCATCACGGAAACCGTAGTAATCCCCATTAATGGCGAATATGGCATTGTTGGCCGCAGCGATCTCTGACGTGTTTTCGGTAATATTCGTGCCAAAGCTGTTATCCGCCAAAGCCGAGCGCAGACTGCTTGCATCCGTCAACTGTACATCTGCGACGTAATACGTAATCTGATCCGAACCGGAGCCTGTCTGCACCTTTTCAATGCTGACCTGCATATCATCACTTGAATAGTTCCAGTCATCTGAGGTTGCATTGACCTCCGTCTCTGTGGCTGCCTCATCATTCAAACTGCCTGTTGCTGCCGTATTGTCATCCGCTACGACCACTTCCACATGCCGAATCAGGTAACGATCAGCAAGGCTGTAAATAATGCCACCAATCCCCAGGACAACAACAAGCGTAACCATCAGCCACTTGCGCCTTTTATTGGGGTTTGCTTTTCTATGTGGTTCTTTCGAATTGGGTTTATCAAACATTCTCATCATTGAAGCCACCTCTTCATCATCTAAGTTCTTAAGGCCATGATAGGCGGGGTAGCTTAAATGAATCTGAAACATGTAAACAGACAAAAAAAGAAGGCCACCTCTCCCTCGGGGGAATCAGGTAACCTTCAAACCAATGGATATATCCTTATGAACGACTTCAGAATAGGGCTGGTATAAACGAGGTCGTGCTTAGGTTCATCTTCAACCAGTGGGATACGATACGGTATCCCTTTTTTCACTACTCACCTGCAAAAAGTGCATCGTACGCGGGGCAAGGCCGTTTTTCCAAAAAGTCCGCTAACGCGGGTGGCTGCTTGGCATAAATTTCGTTCAATGACGTGCCTTGATAGATGTTTCCAATCACTACCGGGTGACACAGCTCACAGATGAGGATGTCCCCGTTGCCGTGCAAGTGCAGCTGTTTCGTTCCATCCACACAATTGGAGAAATATACACCTGGCTGCTCATGCAATCCCAATTGATCGGCGAAGCGATCCATACAGGTAAAATATAGGGTTGTGTCGTCCTTCTTGTGTTTAATCAGCTCGTTTACAGAGCGAATGAGAGATTCTTTGGAAGCTATTTTGCTCCACTTGCTGTGAGGCATCACAATACTATTCTGAATCTCATGAATCCGTACACCCAGATCATAGACCTTCTCGCTAATGGCCAGCATGTTCGATTGTGTGCCTTCAAACAGCAGCGTTTCCAGTACTGTCTCCAGTCCGGCTTCCGTACACAATCGGATATTGCGTTCCAGTCTCTCGTACATGCGCGGGTGAACACGGTAGTAGGTGGAATAGGCTTCCGCATCGGTATAATTGAATGAAATATGAATGTTGGACAACCCTGCATTACGCAACGCATGAATGCGTTCTTCGGTCAGCAGGCTGGCATTGGTATTCAATTGGGTATCGATCCCATGTGCTGCACAATAGGTTACGATCTCCAGACAATCCTGAAACTTCAGCGTCACTTCTCCCCCAGACAATCGGACACGTTTCAATCTGGGAAGTTCACTTATAATGCGGATAACTTCCTGGGCATCCATGCACTGTCCATCGTCCCGATTGTAAGCGCAGCAATAATCACACTTGAAATTGCAACTGGAGGTCACCCCGACCTCCAGCCCTTCCAACTCAACCACATCGTGTGTTTCAAGTTCGAGTGATTTATATCTGTTTTTTGCGGTCAATTCCATATACCTCCTGGTTCCTTCATCTCATGTTAATACAACTTGGAGATTATAGCGGAATGATGCAGAATTCGGATATGACATTATGTACGCCGAGTAAGTTAGGAATGAGATAAAAACCCATCTCTCCGATCATCGGGAGTGGGCCAGTTTATTGTATGTACATATGAATTAGATAATATTAAATGTGACGCCTTGCCCTTGGGAAGCGGCCCTATACTTCTGTGTTATTCAGTAAAGTGATAAATAAAACAAAATACAGCATTCCTTTGCTCAACGATAACAACCCTCTCAAACACTCATTTACTTATGACGAATAAAATCTTCTTTTAGAATGGCATACATCTTCAAGTCCCGAAGCTCATTTTTGACTCTCATGTAATTTCGCAAGACACCCTCGAATTTCATGCCTACCTTCTCCATCACCTTGGCCGAACCTGTATTGTCCACCATACATCTGGCTTGAATTCGTTCCAATCCGACTTCTTCGAATCCAAATTGAATGATTTCGTTCACCACTTCCGTCATGATCCCTTGATTCCAGTACCGATCGGACAATACATAACCCAGTTCCACCCTCATACTGCTGGTGTCACAGCCTAAATAATTGCAGCTACCAATCAGCCTTTTGGTCCGTTTATCCTCAATCCCCCAAGGTCCGAGCTTGTCCATCTCATAGCGGTTCATGACAAAATCAATAAAAACTTTGGTATCTTCCTTACTCTGATGCGTGTCCCATGTATTAATTCCGAAACGGCAGGGACTGCGCAGTAACTATACATATCATCCAGATCATCATAGGTGAGGGGCCGGAGCAAGGTTCGTTCGGTTTCCAATACGGGAAATGGATCAAAAAAGCTTTCAATCGTCTTCATACATGTCCCTCCCTGGGATTATTAAAACACACACTTTAACTCGTTCAGTATTGTCCGGTCCTTATGTTGTAGTATCAAGGCCACAATCTGTGCTGCTTCCACTGCCCGTCTCGCAGCTGGTACCGAATTCGTGTATGCTTCCGCTCTGGATCTCCCTGCCAAAACTCTACCTCTTCTGCGTTCACCGCGTATAATCGCCATTGAGGTGATACGACATCGGGGTCACGTTGAATCCGTTCCATCTGGGCTTCAATGGAGCTATCCAGTACTTCCTCGCTCCCCAGTTCCTGACTCTGGTGCCCTGTCATGGCAACTGCGCGTGCTCCAGCCGAGCGTTTCCGGAAATCATCAGCTCCTGCTTCATCTCCCATATCCTCGGCTGTTCCCTTAATGCGAATCTGTCTTCCGAGCGCTGGCCAGTAAAACGTCAGAGCTACGTGAGGGTTATCTTTCAACTGCTGCCCCTTTCGGCTCTCGGCACTGGATGCAAAGTAAAACGAGTCATCTACAACATTCTTCAAAATCAATACACGCGCATCCGGATGACCATCCTGGTCCACAGTCGAGATCGTCATAGCATGAGGTTCCTTCACATCAGAATCGATCGCCACTCGCAACCAATCCAAAAAAAGCTTTCCAGGACGATCCGGCAAATACTCCATATCCCAAGAAGGGAACGGTCCAGATAATGATTGCAAACTGCGCAGCAGTTCGCTCGGTACAATGCTCATATCTTCACCCCACCTTCCAATTCATTCCATTGTAGCGTAATTGTAATGTACTGGAAACAGTGATTTTTAGAGTGAAAAAAAGAAGCAATCTGCCCAACCTGCAGATTGCCCATGCTTGAACTATCGTTTCCCGTTAGTTCAATATCCTTTACAGCTAGGAGATCAGCAATTGCTTCATTTTTTCAAAAGGAAACCGAAGTAGAAATTTATTGAAATAACTAACAAAGAAATTGCGAACAGCTTTGAATAATCGTTTTAAAATTTTTGAATTATTTAACCACTGCCAGTTGATTTCGACAGAGTCTATGACCAGATATTTTCAGTCTTCGGGTACGCTTGGCAGTTCTAGCATGTGGAATACGTTGCTATGCAATCCGTCTAATACGGGATGCTAAGAGCAACAAGCTTAAGATTACAATGGTTTATGTCGGTTTCGGCGAGCCAGGTACTTGACATATGTAATCCGTAGCCCTAAAATGAGCTAAGTCAGTCGATTATGGACTCGATGAGTCGATAATAGAAGCGCAAATGAATTATTCTTAACTCGACTATGCACTTCATGTCCATGCGATCAAAGGAGTGGGTTCTTTGTATGAATGCAAGCTGAATCGCGCACCTTTTTTTTACCCCTATTATAGACATAGAGTGTCTATAATATCTTATTATTAATTAATAGGAGACAGTGACAGATCGTATCACTTTACTTGTAAGAACTTAGATTAGGGAGATGACGAACGATGAAAATATTTATGACAGGCGTTACCGGATATATTGGAAGTTCTGTGGCTAAAGTACTGCTCGATGCAGGGCATTCTATCTATGGTCTGACCCGGAGCACCAGCCAAATAAACGAGCTGAAAGAGCTAGGAGTGGAGCCTGTCGTGGGCACACTTGGAGATACGGAAATACTGGCTGATTACGCAAAACGGAGCGATGGAGTGATTCATACAGCTGACGTTGCTCACCGCAAGGCTATTGAGACGTTTATTAGCGCTTTGCGCGGTACAGGAAAGCCGTTGATTCACACATCCGGTTCAGGCAACGTTGGGGATGATGCCAAGGGCGAATTCCAGAGCGAGCAAATCTATAACGAAGAAACACCTGTAACAAGGGACTTAGAATCGATTCGAGTCAATGAGCTGGTGCGTAAAGCAGGGGTCGATCAAGGAGTGCGAGGCATTGTCATCGTACCTTCCATGGTATATGGAACTTCTCTCGGACTTCCAAGAGACAGCATTCAGCTTCCAATGATCGTACAGAAATCGAAAGAAATGAAGGCCGGAGTCTATATTGGTAAAGGTCTGAACAAATGGTCGAACGTCCATATTCGTGACTTGGCCCAATTGTATCTTCTTGCGCTAGAAAAAGCGCCCTCCTCCTCTTACTTTTTCGCAGAAAATGGCGAGGAATCGTTCCGTGATCTAAGCCGTTACGTGAGTGAGGCGCTTGGATATGAGGGACGCACGATGAGCTGGTCTCTGGAAGAAGCGGTTGCTGAATTTGGCCTTCTGGCTCAATATACACTGTCGACGAATTCCCGAATTCGCTCTGTGCATGCTCGAAACTTGCTTGGCTGGAAGCCTGAGGCCGAATCCGTGCAAACTTGGCTTGCCAATAGCTTTTGAAGATTGTGATGTTGATCAGGGAGGTAGAAGGAAGATGACCGGAGACTGAGGCCGAAATATATGGAGATACCAAGAAACCATGTGACAAAAGAATCTCATGGCTTCTTGACACGTGATGGGATTACGCCATCTGAATTCCGGCGGATTGCAAGGGAACAGATATTGTGAAGTACCCTTCGGTCCTATTCCAATCTGGGGTGATGTCATCTGTTACTGGAGGTGACGGTGATTTCCGCCTTCAGTTGGAGAGGTCGGAAGCGACGGCTCGCAGTCGCAAGCTCTTGTTTGCCACAGGCATGAAAGATGTATTGCCTGACATTGAGGGATTTCCGAAGTGTATGGCACCACAGCTTTTGTCTGTCCGTTCTATGATGGATGGGCGTTGAGGGACCGGCAGATCAGCATGATTGCTCCGAATAATTCAAATTTGCATTATGTGAAGATTGATATCAGGCTGGACAAAGCGCTTGACCGTGCTCACCAATGATTCATTGCTAACGGACTAGCAACGTGCGGAAATAAACATTCACGGTATTGCCTTAGTTGAGGAATTCTAATCAACCCATTTTGAAATTTCATTTCAAATCAATCTTCTGGAATATCAACAATAATATAGTTTTCTTTCACATCAGATTCAGGCACTTCAGCTTCTTTAAAAACAACATCATTCCAATTTTCCTTATTGATTAAACCATATCCAGTAGAAGTAATATGAGGCATCCAGCGAAAGTTGGCGAATGTCGTATCTTTAAAATTTGGTAAGGAACCATTCTCTTTTGTAAAGGAGCGGTTTAGGAAATAAAGATTATCCTGCTTGGCGGCCTTTTCGCTAATGAAAGCTTGCCACTTAAGGTAAGCTGTATTCTTCGTAATTTGATAATAACGGATTACATTATTATTGACCTCAATGAATCGGTCTTTTGTATTTTCCGGAAAATAATATTGAAGGCTGGCTACTTCCACAGATGCTTCAAAGTCCTCTGTGAGCTGTGAAACTCTAGGAAGATTAATCGCAGCATTTCTTGCTGTGCTTAATTCACTGCTCTTAATATCAGTAAGCAGTTTCGTGCTCGGTTTCGAAACAAATGCAGTTTGGGTCTTTTGATTCCACGTTACTGAACCGTCTAACGCTTCTGCAACAAAACGTAAGGGAATCATCGTTTTACCATTATGAATAAATGGAGCAGTACTTAATGAAACTGAATTTCCATTTTTTTGTGCTACTTTTTTATTCATCGTCAACTGCAAGTTTGTATCGCTCCCCTTCACTGTCACTTGCTTAGTAGTATTATTCCAGGCAAACGTTAAGCCACCTAAACTTTTGAGTGAAGTCAGGCTAAAAAATACCTGGTTGTTCTTGTTGAGAATGTCTTTTGAATCTAAGTCATTATTATTCACAACAACTTGCGTTCCTTTTGGACCTTGTACTATTGCAGCTGCATCATTGGTTGGAATTACCAAAAGCGAAGAACATAGAAAAGCAAAAGAAAATAATACTAACTTCTTCATTTGGAAAACCTCCTAAGTTTTATAATCTTTATATAATAAGACGCAAACGTAAGGTTACCTCCAAACAGTGTAGATTCTTGAGAATTTCTCCTGTCTTACTAAACTAACCTGCCCGTTAGTTGAACAAAGTCAGCCAATCATGCTGATTGGCTGACTCCTTGATTTATTGAGCTTTCGTTCCCCTGTTGGAAGCCCATGGCTTTCAGCAATATAATAAAATAAGTGTCACAGTGTCAATCTCATCTCCTAACGATACTATTCTCCAAAGATTTCTATACTATTTGTTCGATCTCTAAAGAGGATCTGTTTTACCCGATTATCCTTAAAATCTACTCAGCATCACTATTTAGACAGCTTATATACCGGCCACAGTGCCAACCTTAACATCTCGCGGCCCCAAAAAGCCAATACGGTCATTCCTGTCCATGAGCTACGATTATTCTCGCTATACTGGTCGTTGATAATATAGGTCCGGGTGGAAATAGGGCTTTTCAGACCGAACTTTTCCCACTCCGCTGGATCATTTGTACCCCCAAGCCTTTCAAGCATATTCGTAGACTTCTTTTTGATTTTAGCCGGAATTTGCTCGTAGGCTTGGGAGATTTTTGTATGGAATTCGTCAATTGGATTGCGGCTGGCAATGCTCTCCAAGTGGATGCTTTCGCGAAGGTAAGAAACGTATGCCAAATGTTCAGCCCAGAACTCGTCGATATAAAAAAGCCGTACCCGCTGCTCCGAAGGGCTCATCCGCTGCTCGCCTTTCAAAACTCGGAGCCGCTCCGCATATAGAATTCGCCTCTGGTCCTCCACCATATCCGAATAACCGTTTAGTTCCTGGTGGATATCGAAGTTTTGGCCCATAATAATGCGCTGAATATGCTCGATTTTACTGCGGAGCACCGAATCCTCGAGAGCCTCATCCTGCTTAGGAGCGCGAACCACTTTATGGATACCGAACTGAAGCATCAACTCGTCTTCCAAGCTGAGGAAAAATACGGAAGCTCCAGGGTCGCCCTGGCGGCCGGAACGGCCACGTAACTGTTCATCAATCCGCAGGCTTTCGTTCACATATGTACCCACCACGTATAATCCTCCCAGCTTGGCGACAACTTCTGCCTGCTCAGGATTGCAGCCGCCGAGCCGAATGTCTACGCCGCGTCCTGCCATATTGGTAGACACCGTTACGGCGCCGATTTCTCCTGCTTTAGCGATGATTTCGGCTTCTTTTGCGTCATTTTTTGCATTCAGAACATGGCAATGTACGTTAGCGTTCGCCAGCGCCTCCGCCAGCTTGTCAGACTCCTCGACGCTAGACGTCCCGATGAGAATCGGACGTCCCGTTGCATGGACAGACGAAATTTCTTGTACAAGCGCCTTCAGTTTGGCTTCTTTATGGGTATAAATCCGGTGCGGGTGATCAATCCGTATATTTGGCTGGTTCGGCGGAATTTGCACGACTCGCAGCGCATAGATATGTTCGAATTCCATTGTTGAAGCTTGCGCCGTAGCCGTCATTCCGCAAATTCCCGGATACAGGCTAATGAAGTGTTGAATGGTGATCGTCCCGAGAATTTTCCCGCCTGCCGTCCACTGCAGTCCTTCTTTGGCCACAAGCGCGGCTTGCAGCCCGTCCGGCAAATACCTGTTCTCCGCCACACGGCCGGTATATTCATCAATTAACTCGATTACACCGTCCCGTACGATGTAATCAACATCTTCTTTAAGTAACGTTTCCACATGCAGCGCACAATTTACTGATGTTAGCATCTGACTATTTTGGCTGTCGTACAGATTACCGCATCCGAGCAGCAATTCCACCTTCGCAGCCCCTGCTTCATTCAAGTACACGTTCCGCTGGAACTCGTCGAATTCGTAATGCTCTGCTTGTTTGAGCTGCCGAGCCACTTCTGCGAAACGAATATCGTCGCTCTTGGAGGCGCTCGACTCTCCGCTGATGACTAGCGGCACCCGCGCTTCGTCGAGGAGCAGTGAATCCGCTTCATCGACAATAACGTAGTGGAACGGGCGATGCACCATATCAGCTTCATTTAATGTGATCGTGTCGCGTAAATAATCAAATCCCGCTTCTTTAGCCGTCACATAAGTTATATCTTTGGCGTAAGCTTCCTTTTTCTCGTACAGGCTCATGCCCGCTTGAACCGAGTTTACGCTTAACCCGAGAAAACGATAGATCGGGCCCATCCACTCGGCATCTCGATTTGCCAAATAATCGTTAAACGTTAGCACATGAACGCCTTGGCCAGTCAGCGCATTTAGATATGCAGGCATAACAGCAGAGAGTGTTTTCCCTTCACCAGTATGCTGCTCGATCAAAAATCTCTCATGCAGAGCGATAGCAGCCATGATCTGCACATCATAGGGCTGTAAACCGAGCTTTCTCTTCGCTACCTCGCAGACTAACGCATAGGCATCGACAAGAAGCTCATCTAAAGGCGTGCCCCACTTTGCTTTTTCTTTAAGGCGGAGAGATTCCTCTTGAAGCTGCTGATCGCCCCAAGCTTCCAAATTCCGCTTCCTGATGAGTTCCACTTTGTCTCGATAGCCTTTCAACTGCTGCCGGGTATCACGGTCTTTGAATTCTCGCATCCACTTGACGATTAAATTCATTGGTTTATCCTCCTCGGTATACCCAAGTTTTCTATTTCCTGGATATGGGTTTACATACGCATTTACTTAGAGGAAGTTTCCGTATTATCTCAAAATATCGAATAAAACGTAGTCCCATATCCTCGAATATCCAAACTACACTCCCTCAAGAGTGTAGTTCTAGCAGTTTAAAAGTTCCACTTTACTATAATTTGAAATTGAAAGTTACGTTCCCATTAGTTGAACAAAAGCAGCCGATCAAAAATGAACTGCACCTCCATTTGGCTAGACACTGTCTAACAATTGGGGTGCAGTTCATTTGGTCAGCTGCTTGCTTAGTTGTATTGAGCGCTATCGTTTCCTGTTAGCGCAACACCAATTAGAATTAAATTAAAAGTAGAACTACACAAGAGGAAAAACAGCTTATTATTGCAATGATAATATGAAGACAACTGAATGAGATTTTTTCTAGGAAAATTCTTTCTTTTTTTTGAATGAAATATGTGTAGATTAACACAATAATCACAACGGGCAAATATAGGTGAAGATCCGGACCATCACTACTCGGCAAAACTTTGTTAATAGTTCCACCTATAGTTTCGTCAATTAACATACATCCATAGATAACTCCGATTATCCCTGAAATAAAAAACTGAGCTGCTACCTGGACCAGATCTTTCTTCAGGAAGAAAGGAACAAGTTTTCGGTATAGGTCATCGGCCATAATATAATTGTTGCCTCCTCAATTTTTTAACTGTAGTTCAACTAACGTTTCAAATTAGTTGAATAGGTTACCCAAGTACGTCCGTCTCGTTTAGCCTTACTAGCTTTTTCAAAAAGATCATTTGTCCAATATGATGTGCATTATGGATACACAAATTTGAAACAACATTCCACCACTGAGCATTGAAGTAGGAAGGTATTCTTCCTTCCAGTTTTGATATCTCACAATTAGTAATGCTGTCACGCCATTCGGAAAAGCCATTACTCAACCGTCGAATGGTTTTACGCCAATTTTCTTCATCCAGCTTCAGGCGATCCATTTCAAAAGTTTCTTCATTATTTATAATACTAATCTCAAATATGTCTTCGTTCCTAAAACGTGTTAGCCACATCTCATTCCAGTATATAAGATGATTCGCGATCTCCCAGATGGAATGTGAATTACCCTCAGGTTTCCAAGTTGCCTCCGCAACTGATATATCATCTAAAATGGTTTTAGACGATTTAAACCAACTTTCATCATCATGACAAGCAGCCAATTGATCGAGTAGAACTTCCTTTATGCTAGTCATCATTACCACCTCAAGTCGATTTTTTGTTCTCTTATGTTTTCTTAAGAAGCTATCCTTCACCTAGCTGGATAGACCTTCCACCTATTGTAACAACACCGAATGAGAGCGGAGTAACGAAATCGTAGTAATCACCATGTGATTTTATTCAATTGTACTTTCGTTTACTTCCATATCCAAACCCATTTTCCCTTCAAAATTCTGGAGGTCCCGTAATGATACAGCATCATCACGGTGAACGGGAGAACTTGGTCTTGATCCCCATTGTACTGTCCACAGGTGTAACATTTATTAATGTAACTCTTTCATACTTCCTAGCGTCTAATCTATAAATATTTAAAAAGGTGGGATATAGTGATAAAAACATTTGTAATGACTACACTATTAGTCTCTCTAATTTTTTTGATGGCATGTAGTGGAGAAAGTCTGCCAAAAGATAAACCAAGCACATCGACAAATATACCGACTCAGAATGAAGCTACCGATACAACAAATTCGCAAGATACGAGTGCCAAACCATCGTCGAATACCAGTTTTAAAGCTGAATTGGCAATTGACTTAGAATCAGCTAAAAATCCGTTGAACGAAAACGAGCGCCCCGCGCTGGATGTACTCGAAAAAAACCTGACCGCTCTCGTGCAGCATGATCACAAACTGTACCGATCCGGTTTTGTCGATGATCAACTGGCCGATGCCATGGATTTTTATTATGGTGAGCAGTTCCAATATACGTTTTCAAGCATTGAAAGCATTGAGAAAAGTGCGTCTATTAAAAAACAGGTGCATATTACGGTTCTTGGTGAACGTCTGGATACAACAACCAATTCGGTTGAAGAAGTAAAAATGATGTATGCGATCCGGCAGAATGAACAAGGAGATTGGGACATCTATACCATTGATTAATGTCATTAGACTGATCAGTTGCCAAAATACATACTTACTCCTATCCGTCGGTCTAAAATTTTGCTCTTGACTTGGAGTGTACTCCAAGATGTATCGTGATCTTCAGCAAGTAAATTTTACCTCAAGGAGACTTAATCATGAACCAAAAGACTGTTTTGATAACGGGTGGAAATAAAGGTATCGGGTTCGAGAGTGCCAGACAATTGGGCAAGATGGGATTCATAATTTTAATTGGTTCAAGGGATCAATCCAAAGGGCTGGAAGCGGCTGCTTCGCTGAAGAATGAGAACATAAATGCTGAGGCAATAACGCTTGACGTTACAGACCTGGATACAATTCAATCTGCTGCTAATCGAATTGAAAATCAGTATGGAGCGCTTGATGTTCTGATTAATAACGCTGGCGTGAGCTTGGATAGGGGTCTTCCTCCGAGTCAACTGGAATTGGCCGTTCTAAGAAATACTTATGAGACAAATGTTTTCGGCATGTTCTCTGTCACTAAGGCTATGCTTCCTTTGATTAAAAAATCGCCTGCTGGCAGAATTGTAAACCTTTCAAGTGGATTGTCTTCCTTGACCTTAAATAATGACCCGGAATCCGATGCCGAAAAATATGGAGTAAATTTGCTCGCCTACATGAGTTCGAAAACGGCTGTCAATGCACTGACTGTCTTGCTTGCCAAAGAATTAAAAGATACGCCGATCAAGATAAATTCAGCTGATCCAGGGTTCACTGCTACGGATTTGAATGGGCATACGGGTTATCGTACCGTTGAACAGGGAGCTTCTATTGTCGTGAAACTCGCCACACTTCTCAATAATGGTCCGACTGGTGGTTTCTTTGATGAAAACGGAGTGATACCGTGGTAATAGACCAGGAGGTGCAGCAAAGTGATCGACATTCCCGAAAACGCAAGCTCAATTAAACAGGCCGCTGAATTCACGGGTCTGTCAGAAGATACCATCCGCTATTATGAGAAAATCGGCTTGCTTCCGTATGCCGATCGTGAAGCAAACGGACACAGAAGGTATAGTAAACATCAATTAATAGGCATGGTCTTTTTACGAAGGCTCAAATCAACCGGAATGACAATAAACGAAATGAAGCATTTCCAAAAGCTTTACGAAATGGGAACATCCTCAATCCCTCAGAGAGTCTCCATTCTGATCGAACATAAGAATAAAATTCAGGATGAAATTGACCGATTACTGGAGACACAAAGGATTATTGATTACAAAATTAACAATTATAACGAGTTCCTTGTAAATCCGGACTTAAACAGTTCAGCCTGTGACCCCGTAGAAAAATAAGCTCTTATAGCAACGCCAGCGATCCAAATGTACCAAATTACGTATTCTGTGATGATGTCATCTGACAAACATAAAGGCCCTGTATCCATGTTCGCTTTTCTTGCAAGGTGAAATCAAGAAAAAGAAAATGGGTTAAAGGGCCTTTTTATGTGAAGGAATGTAGCTTTCCCTCAGGCGATCAATAGTTAATCACCTCTAGCTGATCTACAATAGAAGCTATTTTAGAAAATGCATCCTCAATTCCTAAATCTGCTGAAGAAATCACATGCATATTGTAACACTCGCCTACCCTCCGATAGCTGGTCAAACTCTTCTCCAAGTGTTCGCGCTCAACGTAGGAATCTTCAAAGCTTTTACGTTGTTTTATCCGCGCTATACTAGTTTCTAAATCAACATCCATAAGAAATGAAGCATGGGGTTGACGGATGGATGGAAGTATCTCATTTAACCATGGTTCTGGCGAATTTCCACGTGCTACCATTGTTGCAAGCATCGTAAAAATATAACGATCACTAATGACATAACCCCCTTTACGGAGAGCAGGCTCTATGACTTCTTTATAATGTTGAATACGATCTGCTATCATATACATCTGCAGCGCATTATAGTCGACAAGATGTCGTTTGTCCGGTTTATAAATAAAAGTTTTAAAAATATGCAGCTGCCTCATTTCTGGCGTTGGCTGCATAGTTATGAGAACTTCTCTACCTTCGTTTCGAAACTTACCTGCAAGCATCTCAATCATTGTGGTCTTTCCAGAGCCATCGACACCCTCAAAAACAAATAATCTACCTTGATATTCTTTTGTTATTGGACTTAATGCTGGAAACATAACTTTCACTCCCTATATCAATCAATTGGGCCTTATTGCTAATATCCACAGAAACTGATGCCGAACCATTTGCTAAACGACACAGATCACACGAATTCAATTAACTTCCTATCTATTTCTGCGATATCGCCAATCTCTGATTTACCATCCCAAAGGATAATTGAAGAAGACTCATTATTTTCAATAAAATCATCAAGTTGGTACAGTTCACCCTTGAACAGAGCTCCATACTCTGTCCGTTCAGGTCCATGAAAACTTGGCTGGAGTCTAAACTTCATTAGCCCTTTGAATTCAGCCGTGTTAATATTTTGATTGGTTTCTTCAAACAATTCTCTAATTACACATTGTTGAGCATTCTCTCCAGCTTCAATAATCCCTCCTGGAAGTTCCCAGTTGTTTCTCCATTTATTATGCATAAATAGGTACTTTTCTTGGCATTTCACGACAATTAGAGCATGTGTTAGCGGAGCATCCAGTGTGCTTGTAATGACCTTATCATACTCGATACGAATAAAATCCAAAAAAATGTTACCTCTTGAATCTGTCATGATTGCCATTTTTACTCCTCCATTTCTTTTGTAACAAAAATAAAAAACGCGCTAGACCTAAGTCCTGCGCGTTCATATATCGCAGGATGGGAAGCGCGAATAGCGTTAACCCATCCCAAATTTTTTTAGGAATGAATTAACGCTTTCCATGATGGTGAGATTGTTTGAATTCTAAAATTAACATCGTCTATTCTCCTATTCATCAACATATGGAAATAATACCCACTATAGTACTTTAGAGTCAAGTATATATTTTTGCTTATGTACAATAATGTAACCTGTCCGTTAGTTGAATAAAGCAGCCGGTCATATTGGTCAGCTGCTTCCTTAATTGTATTGAGTTAACGTTTCCCATTAGCTTAATGAACAATTAATACATCAATCGGAAATTGAACCATCAATAAATTGATAAGAGATAAATAAAGTTTAGTACTGCTATGAAAATATAAAGACTACTGAATAAGACTTTTTAAAGAAGATCTCTTTGTTTTTTCAAATGAAGAACTGGTGAATTAACACAGCAATCACTATTGGTAAATATCGATGAAGATCTACCCCATCATTACTCGGTAATACTTTATTCATATATCCACCTATAGTTTCATCAATGATCATAAATCCATTGTCTAAACTCTTCTTCTTTCAGAGTCAGATTAAGGATCTTATATTCATCGGTCTCATAGTTTAGATATTCTTCTATTGCAGCTTGGGGGCTAGAATCAATCCGATTCGTATCAATAAACAATTTAATATAGATTACAAAATAAGCGATCATAATAGGTAAGAATACTATTAAGAATAGTATTGAGAATACTAAGTTAACTTTTTTTGACTTCATCAGACTCCACCTCTACGTCACATGACCCATTCTACGTTAATGACACTGTCTAATTAGCAAAAATGAACAAGTTTTTGTTGATACGACTTGGAAGTATACTGCCTGTACAATGATCGTTGCTCATATTAAGTCATGTTTTCCGTTAGTTGAATCCCCTGAAATCAATCATTTTAAATTCTCATATAATTTTATCCTTTCATAAGGAAAATGACTGCATTCCTCATTCATAGAATTCATAAGCTCTTGCTTTTTCTCCACGAAAAGGTTCTCAAAGTTATCATCTGAACCCCCTCCCATCTCACTCCAAGAGTAGGGATGAGTTAAAATTTGAACACGTTCTACACCTTCTAGCATCTCTGTGTTAGGATACCCGAATTTCCACTTATGTTGAGAATCCGATAGATAAAATATTTTTGACTTGTTGGTATTAATTAAATTATTGTCAGAGCAGTAGTTAAAATATCTGCTAGCACAGCTGTTTATTAAGTTGTCTATTTTTATATCTAAAGACAAAACTACCTTAGTGGGTCTGTGGAACGAAAAACGGTCTACCGTGGTCTCAATAAAATTGGAGAAAATACCTATTTCTTTTTTTATTCCTTCTACAATATTATGGGTGCTATTCTTTGGTAAATGATAGTGTAATCCAACTCGATGACCCATACGAAGGATATCCCTTATTATTTTTATGTTCTCTTCAGAAAAGGGGTTATAACAATTATTCGATATTTGAATGAAATATGAAGACTTAATATCAAGGTGATTCGACTCAAAATAGGCTAGTTTATGTGCTCTAGATAAAGAGAATTCAACATCATGTCTGAGAATAACAAAAGATTTTGTCTCTTCAGTAATCTCTTTGTAATCTAAAAAAGGAAGCCCCGTATCTCTGAGTCTTTGTATTATCTCTCCATATTCTTTATAAGTGAACATTGTTACACCATCCAACATATGTTATTTATCAATACTATTCATTTCATGTGACTTTTAGTTTTTCAAAAAAATTCGTATTTTAAACAGAATGGCTGTATTTTCAAATAATAACTCAAAATGGTTAGTAGATAAATGAATTTCCTTTTACGGGCCAAATAAATTAGTCATCTTTAACTAACCTCTATTATTGATCTCCAGACCTCTTCAATATGGTTTGTAGAAATCAATCCAAATGACTCACCACATTCATGCTGCTAAATCTCCAACCTTCCAATCCCTTCTCAATCGTGTGCACACTGGTATGGTCCATAGGATGAAAGCTCGATGTATTGCTCCATTCCCGCTTATCGAGCAGATAATAGAGGATGTTAATCACTCCACCGTGCGTAACCAACAGAACGTTGGACGTTATCTTTTGCTCCTCAATATCTCTGCATAGCATTTCGAAAGATGTACAGATTCTGTTATAAAAGTTTCTTGGGCTTTCTCCTCCTGGAAAAGGAGAATCCATCTCAAGAGAGTTGAAATAAACTCCTGGGTAATTCACTTCAGCCTCCTCGTGGAGCATACCTGCCAAAACTCCGTTATTCATCTCTCGCCAATCTTTCACAAAGCTGCCCGGGATATTTAATTTCCTCTCAATCTCCCTTGTAGTCTGTACTGCACGAGGAAGATCACTGCTTAGGATCGTATCGATAGCATATTCCTTAGCATGCTGATGTAGATAATTGCCCAGTTTTCCCGATTGAATAATTCCTTGTTCCGTGAGTCCTCGCTGGCTCCATCCGCCTCGATATCCTTCCTCGTCCATACCATGCCTTACCAGGAAAATTTTCAAGATCATTCCTCCTTAAATCTGTATTTCAATCATCTCTAGACGGATCGTATAGATCCTCAACCACTGGTATGTAAGGAGACAAGAATGGATCCATCACTTTCTCCAGTTTTCCACGCGCCAACTTCGATTGAATTCGTAAAACAAACCCCGACCTCAGATGGTTTTTATTCCAAGATCGGGGCTCTTACAACAATTTATTTTACAAAAGTATTATGAACTCGTACTGACTTGATAAAATATGGAATCCAGATCGCACAAGTAAGAACTGACTTCGCAATTTCTCTCATCGAACTTCCATCTTCAAGATCTCTCGCCATCGGAATCTGAAGTAACAACAGATAATCAATGATGCCAACGACCAAACTGACACTATAGAAGATAATCATAAGACGTGGCAAAATCGCTTTTTTATTGTAAAACGCAAAAACCGTATACAAACTAAACAATAGGAATAACACGTTATACACCATTTCAAAAATGAGGACTGGTCCCCATAACGGATGATAATAATCAGATTGCTTCGAAGTCAGCAATTCCCATGTTTCTGTCGTAAACATAGGCAGGATTTGTTGGATCAATTGCACTACGAGCAGAATAATCGTAAGAAAAAGACCAAGCTGGATGAGAATCAGCCATCCTCCTAGTCCTGATACGCCCAATGGTCGATAGTCTCTCTTCTGCTCTTCAATAGGTGGTTCCACGGATAACACTTCCTTATACTGTTTTGTCATTCTGAGATGAATCATTCCACGTATTTCACAAATTCTACGGCCGCTTCTCTCCATTACTTATCGTACGTTCTATGTATGTTGGCGTTTTCCATATAGCTGCATATCTCACCTTCCTCGGTCATAAAAATTCACACAGCTTCCTTATTATACTATGAGAGTAAACAATGGGATATAGAATTTAACAACCAACTTCATATGCAGTTGGGGCAAAAAGGGACGTTTGTTCTCAAGAAAGAAATCTAGACGACTGACGAAGGGAGGAAGATTGAGTGGGTCAATGAGTTCAATAAGCCATTCAAGCAGGCTCGGCAAGAGCTCCTGAGTGAAGGGAATTTATTGTATGAGGTGACCATCGAGGAAATGGTTTCACGTCTGGATTAGTGGGTCATTTTGAGTGGAGGGGATTATCTCGTAAATGACAATCCCTCTCCCTCAAGTGCTTGTCTAAGCTTTGGCATCGCAGATGGACCTATGCCATGCAGCTTCAGGATTTCTTTCTCCGTATACTCCGAAAGTTTAGCTAACGTTATGATCCCTTCATTCTCCAAGGCACGTCTGGCAGGAGCAGACAACAAGGCTAAAAATCCCTCTTTCGGTTTCCGTTCGGATTCGCAGATGGGACAAGTTGGACAGTCACTTTTTTTGTAGTACGTATGTCCATGTTCACAGGTTCGGGATCTTCCTTTATCGTTAACCATGTGGGCACTCCTTTCTGAATTAGATATCCATCCAACTCTCAACCTCTGGGATTATACTATCATATTGTTTTAAAGCCTTTATAGTCCAAGTGACTTGTGCTGTTCCCATTCGCTGTTCATCCTGATCTGTACATTCAATCCACAACGAACGTTTCAGGCTATATTCCAGCCAGTTTAACTTTCCAATAAGTCCATTTTCCAAGACGAGCCTCCAATTGGCACTTAATCTACTCACGTGCTTTCGATATCCATTTATAAAGGCCAAGAACCTTCCTTTGTCTATGTTTCCGGTACTATTTATAGACCAATAAATTGCTGTTTCCACTAGATCATGCATCGGATTTATATAACCCGCCGATTCCCAATCAATAATAATAGGGTTATTCCGCTTCCACATCACATTCTTGGGTTCCAAATCTCTGTGACTAATCACTGCATCTGAAGTTAGGAGTAGCGATGATCTCTTTGCCTTAGCACTCCACTCATACAACTGTTGGATAGTTGAATCTAAAAGCTCATACCATTCCAGACTCTCTTCTTTCCCTTTGTCCAGATAAAACGCCCAATCGGTGTCTTTTGAATAATCTATCTGAGTCTTATCCACATTTAGTTGTGAAAAATTGATCTTGTGGATATCCGCAAGAATCGTTCCCATTAGATCACAATGCACGTTGGTAACTTCACTATGATCTAGACTTCGACCATCAATCCAATCAAATATCAGATAGAATTGATTATCTATGTTATGGATCGAAGAGTTATTAATCCTATTTGCCGGTTGTCCAGGGATATGGTTTGCTGCCACGTTTGCTATTCTTTCTGAATTGATATAATTTTGCATGGCTTCAGGCCTAGTCATAATCTGTGGATTCAATGCTTTAATTGCATATTTATCTTTTCTTGTCTCCATGACGTACATCCGATGTAAGTGTCCACCGGATATCGGTTTGGGCGTGCTTATCAACTCACCAAGGTGCAACTGATCGCATATTTTCTCAAAATTCAGATTATACTGAATATCGCTCATAACGTTACATACCTTCCGTTATATATTGTTATCTCACATTAGTGTCTGTTAAAAGTCTGCGAACTAAACGTTATCGTTCAACATGACATGTTTCTCTAACCACTCTTTTGCCTCTTGCAGCATACCCAACGTTATTTGATGATTTACGCCCTCATACTCGACGAATTTAAGTGATTTTTGATTACCTTTTCCAGACATGCGCTCCATAAAGTATCGCTGACTTTCAATAGAAATGGTTGTGTCTTCTCTTCCATGCAGCAAGAGTAATGCTTGGTCATCAGAAAAGTTAATATTAAATAATGGATCATACTTCATGATGTTTCCGACCTCAAGTGCACTCATCGGACTTCTCCCATCATTTTCACGAAAAATCTCCTCAGACCTTAACCAGGCACAAGAGGCATTCGTTATCACTGCAGATTTTACATCTAAATTACTCGCGGAAACTCCACCTGCAATAAATCCACCTGCGGAATTCCCAATAATGCCTATAGGACTGTCTGCATTCAGGATTTCTGCGACAATGCTGCCTGCCTCTTCAACTGCTTGTATCACGACTGGCCAAAAGTATTGTTGTAAAATAACTTTATCAAAATACGATAGATTGCCACGTTCACCATGATATGGCAGCTCAGGGATAATCACTCTGTATCCCCAATCGGAGATCATCGATCCAAAGAACAGGTAGTCTCGGACATGGGAACCCCAACCATGGTATAGCAGGATTGTACCTCGATGCGGTAAGTATGAATCTATCCGTAAACAAGGTACTCCAGCGATAATATGTTCATTTGTTCTCTTCATAATCCCTCGCCATGGTTGCTTATTAGGAAAGCATATCGTAAATATGCTGCAAATTATTTTCCCACACTACGATTTAGTATGTTCATTACTTCTTCTTCGCTTTTGGATAATTGCCCCATCATGTTCTTAACCAGATCATCTGAAAAGGCGATATTTCCATTAAAAGTCTCCATATGTTTTGTGTATGATTGAACCGCTTCATTGAGGTCAATGGGTTCCTTGAAGTGTATCTCGCCTACTTCCATATCTAGAAACTTGCGACAAAATAAGGTTACACATTCTTCTATAACGCCGATATCAATTCCTCGATTCGGATGCCACATCTCCAAACCTCTTGGTTTTACTCCTAATTCATTTGTAGGAAGATCGGTGTATGGTAACTCATAAAAGTCTTCATCCGATGGATTATCGTAGTAGTAATGAAAGTGAATTTGATCATCTGCTAGATACGTTCTGATACTGTTCACAAAATGAAGCTCCTCCGGATCACTTTCCATATCCTCTAGTCCGTGTTCAAGATAATTCTTGGTACATATACATACAAATCCTATCCTATTCTCGCCGTTTGCATCACTGTAGATCCGAATATCCTCCCAGCCTGTAAGATGACTCAGTCCATATACTCCCCACCACAGGTCGTACGAATTTGTTCTCACATAAACTTTAGAATGTTTTTCCTGAATCGACTTCATCATATTCGTCCCCTTAATAGTTCTTGCTCCTCGTAAGTCAATAATTTATTCTCTACTAAATAGGTGGTTAGTGACGCCAGATATTCTTTGCATGTCGTAATATAGTCTGTCTCCACAAAATCTCTAACTTCCAATTCTTTGTATGCTCTATTTAGTAACACAGCGATATTGCCATACGAACCACTAATTAATAGGCCAATGGAATGATTTATTGCTGTTATTAAGTGATAGTGTCTAGAATTTCTTCTAAGTCCATATACGGGCAATACATCCTTGGAATTTAATCTAAGAATGAGTCTCCAAATGTGATCGTCAATTCCCCCCACGAACTAGCCCCCTAATATCTTAATCTTTAGAGAGACCCATACATCTCCATCAACCATGCAGCAAACTGCTCCTTCTCCTCAAACTGCGGATAATGGGCCGAATGTTCAAATACCACAAAATCTTTGACTGGCGCCTCCAGCACAGCGAAATAGTTCCGCGCCGCATTCACGGATGTCATATAATCGTATTTTCCCATAACAAAATAAGTCGGGATCTCCAGCCCTTTTACGATATCGGGTAAGTGTTGGCCGGATTCTTCATTCAAAAGGATTTCCTGTGTAGCCTGAATCCCCATGGAATAGCGAATGACATCAAGTGCATTGTATTCAGGACCGAACAGAAAACCGAATATATAATCCTGATTTTCATCAATTTGTCTGGCTGCACCGCCGTATTTGCGAACCATATTCCTTGGCGTATGCTCATCCCCTCGCTCAATCGAACTTCGTAAGCGTTCCAGACTTGCCGCGTCCTCTGAATGACCAGCCTTCTTCGCTTGTGCAATTGTATAATCCAGACTGTCCAACTCACTCTGCGCGTTATCTGCTACTTGCCCAATACCGATGTAAGCATTGAATTTGTCCGGTGCCTTGGCAGCAGCTTTAGTCCCTATGTATGTACCAAATGAATGACCCACCAAACTGACCTTCTCTTGTCCAAGCTCTGCAGTCACATATTCGGTTAAAGCCAATAAATCATCTACGAGCACATCCGTCGTCAAACCCGAATAATCCTCAAAAAAATGATAAGACTTCCCACTCCCGCGTTGATCATAATGTACAATGGTAAAATGCTCTTCCAGCTCCTCTTGGTACTTCCTCACATAAGGAATTTCGGAGCAGCCTGGACCACCGTGTACAAAGATCAGGATGGGGTTGTCCCGATCCGTTCCCCGAATCATCACCTCATGATCGGCACCATTGATCTCAACTTGTCCTAATGTGCTGATGCTATTCTCACCTTTAATACCAGGAGTCCATGTCGGAAATATCAGAGAGAGTATTGCAATGAGCAGAACCACGACCATGAAGCGTTTAGTTACTTTAACGAGCTGCTTACGCATTGGGATGTCTCCTTTTGCACATTGATTCGTTTGAATTGAATTCAGCTGGTTAACGGTTAGTCATGGTTTGCTTACTTTATAAAAATAAGGGCCACACATGTCTTCGTGAGTATGTACGTAGGTCCAGGTAAACTCTCGGTCGAAAATATAGATATCCTGTTCCGAATCAAAGTCCGCTGCAACGACTGCATTCGCATTCTCATATCCCTGGATGAAAGGCGTGTGTTGATACATCACATACAAGTCATTTTTGAGTTCGGCATCAAAGGCATCTCGTGCTGTATCGCCCGTTAAACACTCTTGTTTCTTATAACTAAACATATGCCATTTATATTCGCTGTAGTAGATAGCTTCTTTTGCCTCGTCATCCATATTGCTTGCGAATACGTTATCCCACTGCTCAGCAATGCCCTCGGATTCCTCGCATAACTCTGTCACCTGGACGCCCTTATCCTCCAAATTTTTCTCGAACATATACTTAAGGTACACTAGCTCGATCCGCGAGTACGCCACATTCAGTTCACTTTCAGGCAAAACGTCTAACATCTTATTGATTTGTTCCCGAATCATTGCGACCTCCGTTTGGAATTAATTAGGTGTGTCTTGGACCTGGACCATTATCCTGTTCCTTACCGTCTACCTTCTTCCCGCAGAACATAAGCTAATTGGTACATCTCCGCAATATCACTTCTATTTTGCTCCTGGAATCTCCGAACGGCTTCATCGATCTCTACCGTCTCTACGGCAACAACCTGCTCTCCGTCCACCGGATTCAGCGGACTACCGACAATTTCAACATCTCCATATCCAATCAGTCTTACAAAATGAGGATGCGGAATATGTGGTCTATACGGTTCCAAGGCACCTGATGTGCAATGGAATTGACCGAAAATCTGATACGACTGCAGTTCCGCGCCCAGCTCCTCCATCACCTCTCGTTTTAACCCATCCGGATAGTGTTCTCCAGGTTCCAATGTCCCACCCGGCAGCTCCCATTTTCCATTGTCCAGTTGAAAAACAACACATTGATTCCCGACGAACGGAATAATGCTAACGTTGCTCACTAGCGCTTCGTCCACGATATCGTTCAACCTGAAATCCGCCTCAATCGTTCCCCAATGAATCGACGTACTCAGCGCCGGAAATTGTTCTTTACTCAAACTCTTCATCCTCTATCCGACCTCTCTAGGAAAAAGTAAAATCTTCCATCTCATTCTTTCTCTCATTATAGATGATAACGAAGAAAGAAGGCCACCTTCCCATATTGGGAAACACGTGACCTTCTGATTTTACCGAAAATAGGCTAACGCCGTTCTAAGAAAGACGACTTATTTGTGTATCAGCTTCCCGTTTTCCAAAAAGAGAACCCGATCACATAGCGGCAAAATCCGCTCATCATGCGTAACCATCACCGCACTCTTGCCCTGCTCCGCAACCAGCTTTGCAATCATGCCCACAATATCCAGCCCACGTTCCGCATCCAGACTGGCTGTGGGTTCATCCGCGAGCAGGACGGCTGGATCATTCATCAATGCCCTCGCAATGGCAACCCGCTGGCGTTCTCCGCCGGATAGCTTCTCGGCATATGCCTTACGCCGATGAGTTAACCCAACCGTTTCCAGGAGCTCATCTACTCGTTTCGTTGCCAAGTTCTTGTCCATTCCAGCGAGCTTCGCAACCACCATTAGTTGTTCTTCCACTTTCAGATACGGAATGAGATTGGCGCTTTGAAAAATAAATCCCAGCTGCTGAAGCCGTATATCAGAGATGTCCTGCTTGTTTTTGCCCATAATCGATGCGCCATCCAGCAGAACCCGTCCTTCCGTCGGTTCAAGGAGTGCACCTGCGATGGACAGAAATGTACTTTTACCCGAACCGGAAGGTCCCATGACCGCGACAAGTTCTCCTTCGGCCACCTCAAGATCCAGCTTATCCAGTATCGTCCGTTTGACCGCACCATCTTCAAAAGTCTGTGTAATTCCCTGCAATACCAGTCGATTTCTCATGCTGCTGTCCTCCCAATCGCATCAAGTGCATCAATTTTGGCAACCTTCCACACCGAAAATAACGAACCCGCCATAGACATCATTACGAATAACACACAGGTCAGTGCTAGGGTGGACAAGCCTAATTGAAACGGCATCGAAGCTGGCAGGATGGATTCAAATAACTGAACCAGGAGAACACTGATCACCAAACTTCCAACGGACAGAAGCAATACTTGTATTGAAACACTGCCAGCCAGATACGCATTGCGCGTCCCGATGGCTTTCAAAATACCAAATTGACTCGTTTTCTGAATGGTGATGACGTAGAAAAATACCGCAAGTACAAACGCCGAGATGACAAACAAAAAGGCAATCATCATGAGCAGCGAGCCCTGCTCTTCCTTGTACCCGGGAATGGCCGATACCGCATCGGACTTCGTAATCACTTCCGTATTTGGCAAAGTGGTACTGAGGCTGTCTACCTTCTCACCTGCATCCTTAATGGCAATCGCATTGTATACCGGAGCATTAGCGTCTGCTGTTCCTTGCGAAGTACGGGAACCTCCTTGAATGGCCAGCCATTCCTGTTCATTCATAAACACAACCGGTGAGTGACTGAAGGACTCATTTTCCACAAATCCACCCACTGTCCATTCTGTCCCGGAGGCTTGATCCACCAGTACCGTACCAATTGTCACGCCGGATTCAGACAGCTTTTGATCGACCACAACCTGGCCGTTCTTCTGATCCGTGATTGGAGATCCTTCGGTTACGGTTGGAGCCAGCCAGCTTTGCGGGTTCACCATGAATAGCGTTACATCCATCTTCTTCGTGTCGCCAGCTGGACTGACCGTTGTCATTTTCACACCCAGCGGTTCGGCATTCTCTTGCCCCACAACAGAGCGCGTCTGCTCAAGCTGATCCTGACCCACCTGGGAACGGGTAAACCGATGATTCGAGTCCTGCTCCAGAACAAAATGGGATGCTGCCATATTTTTGATCGAAGCCGCGTTGTCATACGCCAGCCCCTGTGCCAGACCTGTGACAAACAAAACCAGAAATGATACCAACACCATGATTGTAGCAATTAACGCATACCGCCCTTTGGCAAACCTCATTTCTCTAATAGCCAAATACATGTTCTCTGACCTCCTCTTGATAACCCAAGTATAGGAGGCGAAAATGAACGGCAAATGAATAACAGATTACATCTGCGGGAGCGTCACGGTAAAGACCGTTCCTTCGGCTGAACTCGAGACCTCGATCGTCCCGTCATGGATCCGGATAATTTTCTGCACAATGGCAAGTCCAAGCCCGGTTCGTCCGGATGAACGCTCTCGGGCACGGTCCACCCGGTAGAAACGATCGAACAGGAATGGCAGATGTTCCGCAGCAATCCCGTCTCCTGTATCCCGAATATGAATCACACAGTGGGCATCTGTCTGTTCGGCATGAATCTCGATGCTTCTTCCCTGCGGAAGATGATTCACCGCATTGCCCAGCAAATTCATCCACACTTGCATAAGCAGCACTTCATTGCCAACCAGCTGGATCGTTTCGGGTACCGAAATCCGGAGCAGTAACTCCTTTTCTTCCAGCTGCCATTGCAGCACCTGAACGGCTTGGCGGAACTGATCCCGCAGAGAGAATTTTGATTTGGTCAGATCCTCATGACCTTGTTCAAGGGATGACAGAAGAAGCAGCTGTTTACTGAGCAGCGAGAGATGACGGCTCTCCTCCTCAATAATGGAGGCGTAGTGCTCCCGTTCTTGTTCTGGCAGGTCCCGATCCGCGACCAGTTGGGCAAACCCCTGAATGGATGTCAGCGGTGATTGAATCTCATGCGATACGTTCGATACAAACTGCTGACGTGCCTGATCTACCCGCTCCAATTCACGACTCATGGTCATGAAATGCTGGGCCAGCTGTCCAATCTCATCGCGCCGCGTAGTGGGCAGTTTCAGATTATAGTTCCCTTGGGCAATTCGCTTGGTCGCCTCCGACAGACGTTCAATCGGATTAACCAGATAGCGCGTACTTATCAGAAAGATCAAGATACTTATACCCACCGTAAGTGCTCCAATCAGCGCAAAGAAGATACGCAGCTCACCGAATTGCAAGATCACATCTGGCCGCATAAACAGGGCATAATGTGCATTTTCCATCTGCAGTTGAACGCCGACGGTATTGCTTAATTGATTATCGAAAAAGCCTGTAATGAAGGGTTTGCTTGGAAACTGGGCAACGCCATGGTAAACCTCCCCACTCAGCACCAGATCTACAGCTTGCTTGTCCAGCTCCTTCCCGCGGAACTCGCTGCCGTAGAATTGATCATTCCCTTTTCCATCCGTCACATAGATTTCGTACCCGAGGGCTGCGGCATTGTTCAGGTACTGTTTCATCGTGTCCGGTTCCTGCTCCACAAATTGCTTCATCTCTGTGGCGATGCCCACCAGCTTCTCGTCATTGAACGACTTGAGCTTCGCATGATAGTAAATGTTTGATAAAAGAAAACCCAGCATGCCGCTGACCACAATTACCGCAACCGTAATGAGGAACACCCGAACATACAAGGTCCTCACTGCGCTTTCACCTCCATCTTGTAACCAATCCCCCGCACTGTCTGAATAACGAAATCATCCGCATAATCGGCAAACCGATCGCGTAACCGCTTGATGTGCACATCCACAGTGCGGTCATCTCCTTCATAGTCTGCTCCCCAGACAAGTCGAATCAGTTCCTCCCGCGAGAATAAACGACCTGGATACTGTGCCAGCTGGGAGAGCAGCTGGAATTCCTTCATGGGCAAAAATAAAATGGACTGACCGTCGGATACCTCCACATTGTTCCGGTCAATCACGATGCGGTTCATGCGTATGATGTCACTGGACGTACGATGGTAACGGCGAAACAGCGCCTTGACCCGGTAGATCAACTCTTCGGGTTCAAACGGCTTCGTCACATATTCGTCCGTGCCTTTCAGATAGCCCTCCCTCTTGTCGGATAACTGATCCCGTGCCGTTAGCAGCATAATCGGAATATCATAATGCTGCCGAATGAAATCACATAGCTCCAGACCGTCCATACCTGGCATCATCACGTCCAGGATCGCCAGATCGATCGGCGTTTCTTTTATCACCTTGATCGCTTCCAGGCCGTCCTGCGCTTCGTGCACCCGATACCCTTCCTTGGTCATGACATGCCGCAGGAGTGCTCTAATGTTGGCGTCATCGTCCGCCAGAAGCAGATGCTTCATATTGTTGTCCACCCCTTTTTTAAAAGTTCAAATATGTTATTACGGATACTTCCGCACATGGATCCTGCACAGATGGTAGCACAAAAGCAAAGTCATTTGCCAACACACATGCGCTGATGACGCAGCCATGTTTACATCTTCTCGAATCTGGTTGACACTATTATTAGGCGCATCTATAATAAAACCATAACATATGAACGAGCGCTCATATATTCATCTTTTAAAATGAAATATGTAGTGAAGTACCCTAATTTACAATAGGAATCATACTTACATAACGGAGCAATGCTCCAAAGGAGAGGATCTCGTATGTCCGGACATCACCACAATCACGACCATGGACACCATCATGCTCATCCCAATAATAAGAAAGTACTCTTGTTTTCCTTCATCATTATTACAGTTTATATGATCGTTGAAGCCGTTGGCGGTTTCATTACCAACAGTCTGGCTCTTATCTCCGATGCAGGCCACATGCTGTCCGATGCCGTTGCTCTGGGGATTGCGTTACTGGCGTTTACCTTTGGTGAGAAAGCGGTCAATACAGGCAAAACGTACGGGTACAGACGGTTTGAGATTTTGGCTGCTACCTTAAACGGAGTCACCTTGATCGCCATCTCACTGTACATCTTTTACGAAGCGATCGGCCGCTTCATCCATCCGCCGGAAGTTGCAACGGTAGGCATGTTGATCATCAGCATCATCGGATTGCTCGTGAACATTCTCGTCGCCTGGATCATGATGCGCGGCAGCGACACGGAGAATAACCTCAATATGCGAGGTGCCTACCTCCATGTCATCAGTGATATGTTAGGGTCCATCGGTGCGATTGTCGCAGCACTGCTGATGATGTTCTTCGGCTGGGGCTGGGCGGATCCACTCGCAAGCGTAATTGTGGCGGTGCTTGTGTTGCGAAGCGGTTTCTTCGTAACGAAATCCTCCCTGCATATTTTGATGGAAGGCACCCCGGCGAATGTGGATGTCAACGACCTCGTACAAACCATTAAAAAGGTAGACGGTGTCCATGGCGTTCACGATGTGCATGTGTGGTCCATTACAAGTAACCTTAATGCACTGACCGCTCATATCGTGGTCGATGGAACATTGAGTATTTATGAAGCCGAAACGCTCGTCCAGAAGATCGAACATATGCTGGAGCATAAAGATATCAAGCATGTCACCTTGCAGGTGGAATCTGAGAAGCATCTTCACGACACTTCTGTATTATGCACCGTTAAAGGTGATGCACCAGACGCACATGCGCATCATCATCATTGAGAAGAAGAGAACGTTAGCTGTAGCTGTATATGGAAACAGGACTGATTCCCAGTAGTGGAATAGTCCTGTTTTTCATTTTTTGTAACCTTTCATTCCATTTCAATTGTTATGTATTATCCATTAAAGTGGATCGCCAGGACTTGTTCTCGATCAAAATCAATAATCATGATGTGGCCTTGTAATACATTGTCTCCACAGGCTATTGTTGCTCCGTAATCCTCTTTGTTATTAAATATTATGTCCACTCGATATACTTCAATTTCATTAAACCAATCCTTGGATACTTGTTCACGAAGTTCGTTCTCATAGTAGTTTCGAAATGCAGCCTCACACTCTGTAAACCAATGCAGATATGACTCTACTATACTAACAATTGCATCTAACTGAACAGAAGTGGATATATAGATTCGGACATCATTTAAATCTCCATCCTTGATGGATTGCTTAAATATTTGGACGGTACTTTTCAAAATATAACATTTGTATCGTTCGTCACTCTCTTCTACCATTTCAATGAAATCATCTCGCATCTTAACTCCCCTATCAATAAAATAACTTGTAGGATTCAAGGCAGTAGTTCTTGAATAGGCATTTATACTTTTTCGTCAATAATCTGCTTGTTGTCACCTTGTTTATTGTGGTTATGTTTTTTGATTTCAGATTTCAAATAATGCACTTCTTTAATCAGATACTCAAGTCTTCTCGATGTTTTTGATGAATCTATGGCATAACGTACAACTGCAACAATGATAAGAAACACAATAAAACATATAACTAAAGCTATCATAGCTCCAAAGAGTTCCATCCTAGTTTACAACCCCTCACTTATATTGAAAACTGTAATTGATTTGATTAACTCACACCCACCTCGATACTAGAATTCCTCCTAAACTTTATATAATCTCCTATTTTAAATATTAATGACTGGTTAGAATACTAAATATCCACTTCGTCCCAATTCATAATGACATATCCAAGCTGAAACAAGATGATAACAAGATAGCTAATGTTGATTACGAAGCTTGTTTTGCTTCTCTTAGCCTGATCCCCATATTCCTCTATACTCATTCTTCCTCTTTCCAACCTAGATTTCATTTTTTTGTTCTCTTTCCATAACAGAGCAGATTCAATTGCTCCAAAAAATCGGGCAATCCTGAGTTAAACTGAAACATGCAATGGATAGAGGACTAGTACTGCTGATCAATTTGACCAATCCCGTTCAGCCTATAGGAATCTTAGATCATCTGTCGTGCCCGTCATCTCTGCCCATCTGGCTGAGAGAAATTTCGCATAGTTTACAGAGCTGATTCCATAGCTCCCCAGAGAATGGCCATCATTGATCTCTACCAACTTCATATTTCCTTCGTGATCTACACCAAAGTCCATCCCATATGCCGCTGGTGCGTTCGTAAAATCGCTAACAGCTCTTTCAATAACACGAGTATCCAATGTTGAATCCCACGCCCCTTTATACCTTCTGATATCCACAATTTCTCCGTATCGAATAAAGCAGCGCCACTCGGTTTTGAAATCTATGATCTCCGAACACCATATACTGGTATCCTCATTCTCTTCCACAAGTCCGATAAAATCGCTGTATTCTTTCACCACTTTTCCGGCAAACTTTTTGGTCATATCCTTCGGTTTAACGAAGACATTCCAACTCTCTTTATCCTGAAAAAGTTTCTGGATCGTAGTACTCCATACTTTTCGACCCAGATAACCTGCCAAGGTATTTGGATAATCAATTTCTCCATGTTTTCTTTTCAGTCCCAAATGTTCCAGACGCTTTCTTACATTACCAATGCCGCCCACTAGCAGACTTTCAGGGCTCTTATCCTCCTCGATCTCTTGCAAATCAAAAAATTTAATAGTTTCCCAGCCTAACATACTGAATCCTTCATTAGCAATGAACGCATTTACATTGTAAAAGTCTCCGTTCTTATCGGTCTGGATATATGCTCTCATTTTGGTACTCCCTCCTTACTAACTTCCATTGTTACATAAAATGCAGCCATGGCATGACAGGTACACTTCATGTTTTGCGCATTTCGGATATCCTGGCGGGATCGTCGGTCGAGCATCATCCTCTTCAATCTCGGACCACTCCAGGTAGTTGCTCAGATTAACGTGTTGTTTCATGAAGGCTTGAATCATTATCCGAAATTGCTCCAAACAGTATATAACCGACTCTTTGCGTGGTTCATAATTTAACTTCTCCCACCCTGCTTCAGCGATTGCATGTGCAATCATGCGCAGCATAAAATCTTTCTCATCATCAAAGGTGTCTACGGTCCAAGGCATCTCATCGATATCAAAACCAACCGTCCCGATCCCTACGATAGACTGATCCTGCTGCGCCAACCAGATCGTCATTTCTCTCTCCCGGTTCGTCTTGGCCAGCATCGAGCCACTGATGGATAGCACCTCTATAAAGACGGACGTTAACCCATTAGTCATGCCTAAGGATTCAATATCGGACTCTACACCATGAGGCATGGATATCGTGTTCGCCATGCTGTCTCACCCCTTAACTAACCTTACTCGTTTTCATCCGATTCCGTCCAGATGGCAAATGCTCCGTACCCCAAATACTCACGGACTTCAAGAACTTTATCACCACGTACCACGATTTCCATGCCATTTTCAGCGTCCCATTCGGTACCACCACCCAGAATCGCTCCCAAAATATCATCGTTCTGATCATAAGGATTCCGAAAAAGTTCAACTTCGCCAACTGACATGAACTCCAATATGTCCCTGCCCTCAGCTTCAGCCAAACCAGCAGCATATTCCACTGTATCACTCAATATTTTCTCGGTTTTCCATTCATATGCTAGCTTGCATATGTCGTTAATCGTTCCATCCGGCAAGCGATTCAGCACGTCCCGGATATATAGCTCTGCTTCTTCCAAACTCATGTCTTCCGTATTAAACCGATACTCAACCTCGCAATGGAACAAATTAAGCAGACCATATCCGGACATCCGGTTCTCATCTGAGGGGTCTTCTGCGCCAATACGCTCTAAATGAAATCTCCCGGTCATACTTTATCCTCCTTCATTAATCTCCACCACCGCCACAGGACGAACAGCTGGATGAGCTGCAAGAAGAATCGGAAGACCCTGAGGATGATCCGGAACCTCCCGAGGAACCACTGCTGTCTGTGCAAATATCCGCATAACAGCTGGAACTGCTCGAACAACTGCTGCTTGACGAAGCCCCGGAGGCGGCTGCCTTTTCCTGTGGAAGAATTTCCTGCTCCAGACGACCCATGTGCACCCCGTATGTTGCTTCATGATGCATGGAGTGATACACCATGGCACTCGCCATAATGAGAGCCACATCAACCGTACCCGAGGATTCGAGGGATAGCTCATTTTCGTTTAGACTTGCCGATCTTTGGAGTTTTTCAATTAAATAAGTAATAACCTGCGCGGCTTCAGGATTCTCCTGCATACGTCTGGTATGAAAGAGTTGATTCACCAGTTCAGATTGATCCCCTTGTGTGATCAGCTTCTTCATATCACCAGATAACGGATAACTGAAGAAATCACCCCAGATCGCGGAACTATAGGGAGTGAATTCGAATAATTGACAGTAAACCCAGTCAAACCATGCCCGTGCTCCTGGACTCTCACGACGGGTAACTGCCGGCTCATGATGTACCGTGGAACCCATAAATTCAGCACAAAAGTCAGTGTAGGACTTCGTAAACATCAGCATTTCATGCCAAAACTCGTCTACCTCTTCACTGAACATGGGTACCTGCTTAAGCAAAGAAGCCATAACGAAATATCTTTTTAACTCCAGCAGTTTCCATCGATACTCCAGCTTTTTGATGTTAGGATATTCCTGCTCGATACGGAGCTTAAGTTTATTCGAATAATGTTTATTAAAGCTCTTCTCCAATTGTTGAATGGTTTGCTCATAGGGAATTTCATCACGCATTCCAAGATTCAAAGGTAACTTTTTGCGTCTATACGTAACTATCGTGTGCCTCCTGCGACTCCCTGCTGGACGGAAAATTCTGATTTTACGCCGAATTAAATATACTGCAATGACCAATATAATTGCTGCGATGTAGTAGTAGATAGGCATAGTAGAGCCTCTCCTCTCCGTTGATCGTTTTCTATGTATGGGGTAAACTCCCATTAGTATAATTGACGACCGGCAATGATTAAAAGAGCCCTTTGACATAAATGTCAGGGCTCTTGGTTTAAAGGTTACTTCAAGAAGCGCACGCCATGCAGCATGGATATTACATATGCACGTTAAACTGTCTATCCTTGCTTTGACTTCAATCGTTGATCGTTAACAAACGCTTTTAAAAAGAACATCTCATTTTCATTGGGAGTCCGCTGATGATCTTTTTCAAAGGTTTCTATTGCGCAATCTAATGATGTGGATGTCACAGCTCTACTACAGGAGATAAGTTCTCTCCAAAACACGTCCATCTCATCCAGATCACAAATGGATTCATGCCCAAGTAAGAAATGATCGGCATCATACTTTTGGATGTCCTGTATCATGAGCAGCAACAGAGCTTGCTTGAAATGAAATAGTGAATTTGTAATTGTTCCATACGCGCTATCTCCCAGGAAAATGGTTTTTTCATCTGGAATGTACACAATGGTTGAGTCATCCGTATGCGTACTTCGAATTCTCTCAAGAATACAAATTTTATTCCCCAAATCAATCTGGAGAGAATGTTCAAAAATGATATCAGGAGTATTTAATTTAAACGAGTCTCTCATCGGTATTTCATTTTGTATGATCTCCATACAATGTGAACTCATCTTGTTTGACTTTACATATTCATTGAGTGAATAGTCATCATACGAATAGTTTCTCCAAACATTGATCAATTGATGGGTTAGTCTATTAACAATGATCGTCGCATTGAATTCATTCATTCCTAAAAAATGATCCCAATGAGCATGTGTAATGGCCAAGTATTTAACGGGTGGTACATTTAAACGGCTTATTTCCTGCAAAAAGTCTTTAGCATGTTGAACGGAATTCCCACCATCAATCACAAGACTGTACTGATCCCCGCAAACTAACCCTAATGTCGGTCTATCTTTATCATTTTGGTTAGATAAGTAATAGATGGATTCACTTAATTTATTTAACATGTCAATTCTCCTCTATTTATAATTTTGATAGTAAGAGAAAAATCGCATGTCATTATAGTTTTAAACGATGGATTTTTCTCATTTTATTGTTTTACCAATGGAATCACCCCTTTATATCAATGAATAGAATCGTTATTTATGAAACAGCAATAATGATACTTGTGATAAGCAGCAGTATCGTTACGGGCGCCCAGATTCTTCGTTCCCATACGCTTCTCGTAATAAGATTTAATATTGTCCCCAGCACCAAATATGCAACGATAAACCTGATCGCTGTATCTGCAAACGCAGACCACTGAGGCAATAGCACCCCCGCTTTACTCAGGACAACTAAACCAATGAATACAAGAATGGTGATCTGGAGTAAACAGGCATAACGCATGGATGTGGGATATTTCCCGGGAAACTTGCCTCCCATGGCAGCCTCTCCCCACGGCATACCTGCAGCGAGTGCAACTTGAAATAGAATGACAATCAGAATCAGGACGGAAAACAATATCGAAGACAATACTACCACCTACTCACATCCCAGCATTTATAATGTAGTTTCTTCTTATACTTTATTGATGCAAGCCGATCAGTATTCTTCAAACGCTTGTTATATAAAACCCATACTCTCTTTCAGTCGACTAAACATCGATTTTCCTTTTTCCGTTATCCCCCACTGAAGTCCTAACAAAATCGGTGGGTAATAGATCGGCATTATCCATGAATAGCTCCCGTCCAGTTGTAGGTTTCCTAGCCAAATTCGCTTATCCTTATCTGCCTTGATTGCCCACTTACCCGAATACACCACATGACCCTTATTTTTGCGAGCAAACTTCTTGGCTTTGTCAAAATCAAACATTTCTAGAAGGGAGTTATCAATTTCTTTACTCATCCGTTCATGCTCTTCTTCTTTGGCTTTCCATGAAAATTCGGAGTCCCATGTCTCAACTAATTGATAACCCACGATGGATTGACTTAATATTTCTTGCAATGAATCTGAAACATATATGTAAGGTAATTTTCTATCCCCAATTGGAAGTTTGATTCTGAATATGTGTTGTCCCTGTAATGCTGCTTGATCCAGAACGAGTGAATATTCATCGAACTCTGGAATGCCGTCATAATAAGTTCTAACTTTAGAGTTCTCCGGATCTATACAATCAATGATGCTCAATACGTGAAGAATATAATATTCCTCACTTGTAGATGTTGAGAGAGGAAGAAATTCAATATGTTTGATATGATTCTGTTCCAATAAATTTTTCACTTTGTTACTAATAACCAGTGCTCCCGAGTATCTGTTTAAAATATCAGCTGGTTTTCCCACATCGTTAAATTCAACTGTAGGCGTAGACCATTCCTGAATTAATGGATTTTCACTTCCTAATGCCTCGTAAATCTGATCCAACTCCTCGGAGTCGCTAAACTCAATCGTATTATTCGGTGGATAATAATCTAACAACCATGCTTTCATTGATTTCACTCCTGCTTATATGATCTGTACTATTCCGATTCAAACCAATATCGATAAAATTCTTCTGAAAACCAGAACCAAATGATCCCTAGAATCACCAAAGTGCACCCTAATACTTTTAAAATCACTTCTATAGACTTAGGGATTTCTGTGTTCGGCAAGTTTTCTTCAAAACGCAATACCCATCACAAATACCGGACAATGTACTGGTGGTCCATTCCATGTCGATACCATCAAGTCTCTTCCCATATATGTACATTGGATTATTTGATAAAATGCGCACGTTCTTCTTGATTGGAACTGAAAATGTAATCCGGGTAATGGTTGGTTATGACTGGAAGCTTATACACAGAGAAGAATTGCAAATCCTTCATCTCTTCATTATTTGATCTTAGTTGTCCTGATTGAATGCTGCATTCAAATACAATAGTTAAGTATTCAACCTGATGACCATTATGATATGTAAAACGTTGATCTTCACCGCCGTAGACTCCAATAATCTTATCCGGTACAATGAAAAGCCCCGTCTCCTCGAATGCTTCTCTGACCACCGCTTGAGCTGGTGTTTCTCCAATCTCAATTGCTCCTGCAATTAACCCCCAAGTTGATTCATTGTGTTTACGCCCGAACAGGATCTCTCCTTGTTCATTTCGAATAATTGCAGCGACACCTGGCATAAATATGAGCTCGTTTCCGATCTTTTGCCTAAGGTTTTTATAGTAATCAGACATCCCCATTTAGTAGTACCTCCCTTTCAATAGAGTTAATAAAAATTACTGCAGCTTGCAACGATCACACTTCGTTCTGCCGTTCACTCTTCTTCTACAACAATATCCTGGCACTGAATGATCAGTTCTGACATCTCTGCACCATCAAAAAGCATATGTACTTCATATCCATTCTCGATACGATACATTTCATGATAAAGCCAGTAACTACGGACAATGTGCTCCTCTTGCTTGATGATCTCGGGTGCAACAAACGTGACTTTATTCAAATTAGTGAAGCCTCCACGTGTATCGAATCGAATGACCAAGTCCGTATCCGAGACCAACTCCGTCACAGTGCAATCATGGAAATGGACTTGATTGCGAATATGTTCGGGAATAGGTTCAGCTAGCTGCGCCTCCCTATATTCTTTTGAGATAAGCTGCATTTGTGCTTCATTTATTTTGCTCTGTTTTTTCAACTGGCGCATAACCTCTCTAGTGCAATAACCTAGGCCAAATACACGTATATCCGCAATTTGGTCATAGATCTCTTTCGGTAATCGTGCAATCTTGTTTTCGCAATTCCATTCCAGGTTACTTTTAAACTCTTGCCTGCTGCTCAACTCATCAAAAGGCGGCCTCGCATCATAATCTGCAATTAATTTCTCTATATGCTCTCTTTCTTCAGGCGGCATATGATAAACCATCGTATCCTCTTCCGTTACCTCATCCCCGCTAATAAATTTCTCCGCACGCACAAGAACCGCACCATCCTGCTCCAGCATGTAACGGGGGTCGACATTATAAACATCTCGTTGAAACTTTACATGCTCTTTTTCTTTTCTTTTATACAGTCGCAAATAAAGAGCTTCATCCAGTTGATGAGCTCCGCTATGTACTCTCATACCAGAGTGCAGGCTGATCTGTTGGCATAATTCATACCATTCCTTTGTAAGATATTTCATGAGCACCCTCTCCTATCTCAAATATTTGGCTTAAATTACCGTTTGTCTGCTATTGTTGTTATATGATGTTCCCTCTTTTAAAAGCTTTAAAGATTGCTTTCATTAATGATCCAGTGTACTGCATCTAAAATATCTTCTGCTATGTAATCAGGCTCCGTCTCTATCCACTTATTTCTGTATGTTGTTAATGAGGATTCTCCCCAACCTGTTCTTACCATGATCTTTTTCGCTCCTACTGCGTATGCAGCCAGCATGTCGGTATCCCCCACGTCACCAATAACGATACACCTCGATAAGTCTAAATGGTGCTGCTCTGCCGCTTCTAACAACATGCCAGGTTTCGGTTTTCTACAACCGCATTCTTGTTCATGGGGGCATATATAGGATTGGTCGAATCCATATTCACTAAATTGTTCTTCGAAATCTTGAACAGTAGCCTCTCCACGTGAAATTCTATACTGATTCGTAACTGCAAACACCTTGATTCCATTTTTCTTTAAAAGAGTTATAGCTTCCTGAGCATTCGGGTATAACTTGAAATCCCTGGGATGGATAAAGTGACCTGTACCCCCAATCGTCCCATCTCTATCCATAAAGACCGCTTGAACGTCTACATTTTGTTTAGTCATGGCTTACTCCTTTCTGATTAAATTCCTTATGGGTTACTGATCATCCAGCTCTCACCGTACCACCCTGAACTAATTCATAATTCATACTTCAGGTATCTTATTTCATTAAGGCTCGTACCATATTTCGTAGTCTTTCTATTGAAGATCTCATTCTCTATGATTTGAAATATTATGGTTTCTCCCCATTTATCTATTGCCTGAATGCCCTTAGAATTTAGATATTTTAGTCCTCCATCTATACCAACAACTTCGCTTTTTAATCCGCCTTTTTTCAAGAAATTGAAATAATAATCTCTATAAATGAGCTTCTCCGAGATCCAAAACGTTTTAACTTTATACTGTTTTGATAACTGCAGTGGAAAACTCACGTCATTGATAAATCGACCTTGTGTATCAACAATTATTATCCAGGGCTGCTGTTCCCCAACCCCAAGAGCATCTTCCATTGAAAAGGAAGTAACGTCTTCAAAATGTAACCCATCTTCCGATTTGTAAAAGACATCTAGAATATCATCCACTTTATTTAGTTCTGTTTTGATACAAAGTAATCCAATATTCCAAGCCATTTCCTCACCACATAAATAAATATCTTCAGCTATACATGTTAGCTAATTGAAAGCTTTGATGATTGAACCCATTCCTTAACGCACTTTATAATCCTTCTTAATTAAAGCATAAATGGCCGTATCAACAAATCGATTTTTCCAATAATAGTGTTCTTTCAAAATCCCTTCTTCTCTAAAGCCTATTTTCTCAAGTACCTTTCTTGACCCCACATTCTCTGGTTCTACAAATGCCTCAATCCGGTTTAATTCAAAATGGTTAAATCCAAATTCAATGATCTTCTGAGTCACCTCGGTTATGTAACCTTGCTGCCAATATTCCCATGCTAATTCATATCCTATTGCCGCTTTATAATGATTTTTCATCCTACCATGAAATCCACACGTTCCAATGACTCTGTTTTCCGACTTCAGTGTGATTCCCCAGCGAATGGCCTGTTCTTTTTCAAATCTTTCATTCCATCTTTGAATTAGTTCTTCTGCTTGTTCAATGCTCGTAAAACTCTCCACATCATAAAACTTTGTAACTTCATCCATAGAGAAATAATGAAATATATCCTTTGAATCCTCTGATGTAATCTGCCTTAGTATTAATCTTTCTGTTTCTAAAACGGGGAATTGAGGCATATTTTTTCTCCTTTCATGGGTTTATCCAATCTGCGCGATGATCGCGGGCAAACCAATGGTGTTAAACTAACACATGCGAAACACATATGTGATATATGCTCTCGTTTACGATGTTTCATTTCTTCTTCTTTTCTTTTGATTTAGTTAATAACTCCTGAAGCTCTTTCCTTGTATCTTCATGCAGGATGATTTTGTCTGATGTCATCATTCTTTCTGCCAGATTGCTTTCCTTTACTTTACGCCCCCATTTTCTTGAAAACGACTCCCAATCACATACCATCTCAATGAGGTACTTCCTCGGCATCGGCAAAGCTTTTCTTTCATATTGATTTACTACCCAGTACTCCCAATGATGCTTATTATGGTATTGATGATGCAACCATGCATATCTCCATTTCTTTTCAATCTCTTCACTTTTTTGATCAGAATAAAACTTTCGAGCATAGGGAATGAATTCCTTGAGGGAAAATTTGGACATATCATGCTTCAATCCCTGATAGTATAATCCTGCTTTCCAGCATTCTATGAGGACATTTAATTTATGATCTACTACATATAGGAAATACCTCCAATAAGTCTTGAAAATATTCATCCTCCTCTTCTGAATGATCTGCAGGTGTCACTCATGTACAAGAAAAGGAGAGAATTTCTTCCCTCCTTCCGTTTTAGTTAGAAAACCATTCATACTTTTCTGAACAGCATAATGTTCTGGCCGAAATTGATTGTTCTATCTTACAACAAATTAATTTATTTGGAAATATTGGTTCTAATTCTCTTTAGATAACGTTTCTATAAATTCATCTTTCGTTAGTCCAAACAAGATAAAATCTAAATGTTTTCCGTTGATATACACGACTTGGCGTCGGACACCTTCTTGCACACAGCCGAGCTTCCTCATCATCTTCGCTGAGCCTTCATTACCTTCAAGAACATAGTCATTGAACTTATGAAGTCTCCGTTCCAGGAATGCATATTTTAGTAAAATTTTCATAGCACTTGTGCCGTATCCCATACCTCGGTACTCTTTATCTATTACAATTCCTATACTAAATGTCCCATTTCTCTCGTCGATGCTGTTTAAATTGATACCTCCCACGCTATCGCCATCCAAGTTTTCAATCGTGAACATGATTCGTCCATTCGTAGAAGAGAAGTTCGCATTTCCTTCTACGAATTTTTTGGCTCCTGACATGGTAGGCGGTAACTCAATAGCACATTCCAATAAAATTCGAGCGGGAGTGTCAAAATCACTTACGTAGCAACTTTCCCAGTCCTCCTCCTGTATTGCTCGCAATCTTACCTTTTTATCTTGCCAATAATAATCCGTATAATCTATTTCTCTCATAATAACCTCCAGAATTGTTTATGCATGTAACACTTATTTCTGAGCTTTCCTCCGATATATCATCTTCTCACCTCTCTCGTATTCATACATGAACCAAGATGGTTTAGAATGCGTTAAAATGTTAACGCTCTCATTATTTCACTTTCAACAATTCATCTCTCGCTTCAATAAGCCAAGGATGTACTAATTTAAGTTTATTGCGTTGTTCCCACACCTGGTTGAGATAGATAAGTATCCCTTCATTAAGTTGATACTCATTTACTTTATCTCGTATCTCTTCCAGATAGTTATGTTCTCCTGGTAAGTCCCATGATATTTTGTCGGAAATGAAAAGAACTTTATCCAATAAACTTGATTGTGGTTTAAGAGTGGTATGACATTCGATTGCATTTAATATTTCTTGATCATTGATATTAAATATTTCTTTTGCCATAGCTCTAGATAACTTTTGGTGGATGATTCTATCGTATTTATTTTCTTCATCCAAGATTTCTATCGACAATCCATTGGCTAAATTCAGCATTTCATTTACTGGAACCACGTTGCTAATATCATGTAATAATCCCGCTTGTTCTGCCTTTTGAGGGTGGGCACCAAATAATCCTGCTACGCGCTTAGCTTCGGTGGCGACGGTTAATGTATGTTGTAAAGTTTCCTGATCATGATGGGCTTCAAAGAAAGAGTGAATATCATTCCTTAAATCATTAGATAATTTCACATTCATTACGTATGGTTTGAGAATTGGATTCATGTGTTGACCACCTTTACATTAATTTCAGCTAACATTCCCATTCATAGGCCCGAAGATATTATCCTCTCCGGAACCCATCTTATAAACCAACCCCATGGAGCCGTGATTGAATAATGTGTTATATGCGAATTTGCAGCATTTAAGTATTCCAATCACTTGATAACATGCTATATGTCACAATATTTTCGTAATGATCATAAAGCCATTGTGCTTCTCTCGAAATGCCCTCATTTATAAAACCAATACGTTCTGGTACAGACCTGCTTTTAAGGTTAGTTTCTGCACACTGTATGATTATTCGATTTAATTTCAACTCACTGAATAAGATTTCGAGTAGTCTTGTGATTGATTTTGTAATAATCCCTTTACCCTCAGCTGATTCAGCCAAAAAATATCCAATACTTGTTACTTTATTCTTCCAATCAATGTAGTGAAGGCCTATCATTCCAACCAGTTTACCATCACGCCACACACCGGCATCAAAGCCGTTTCTATCTTCATAATTTTGTATCCACATCGCTAGGATTGGATCTAAGTCTATTGGTGATTGTCGTTTATCTACCCAAAGCAACCACTCTCGAAGATGTGCTCTGTTCTCATCAATTAACGTGTATAATTCATCTCTTTCTTGCAGTCGAATTAGTTTTATTAAAATCGATTCATTTACTTGAAAAGGTAACATTGTCATCCCCCATTAATCTTTTGGCAATAGCCCACAGCGCGAATAATTTGTTATGTGAAGTTTTAACTTTCAATATGCAGACTTTAAAATCTATTCATACTCATTGTTGATTCATATATATCCGTTTATTTGATCTGGAGTTCTTCGAAATATTCCTGATTTATTATTGAAGTTACCTTCTGCCGTTATAACCTGATCCTGTTCCGTTCTTAATATCGCTCCGATATGATCATTCACACTGTTCCCGCTCAATTATAAAATTTTTAATTTTTATAGTGCATCACAATTTGCTTTGTCTTTTTAAATCCTGATCCTTCGTAAAAACCAACCAAATCATCTGTACAAAACAAACTAATGACATCAATATTTTTCAGTTCACTTAAAAGCCTTTCAACCATTAGTTTTCCTGTTCCTTTATTTCTGTAACTACTTAATACAACAACATCTTCTATATAAGCTCGATACATTCCGTCTGTAATCGATCTACAGAAGCCAACTAACACATCATCTTCCCAAGCTCCTACGGCAACACCACAAGTAAGTAATTTTAAAATTCCGTCCTCATCCCGATCGGGCCACCAACCAGCAACTTGATAAAGATTCTTTAGTTGAGATGGGGCGATAGGTTTCTCTGTATGTAATTTTACCTCTACCATAAATAACCTCCCGTAATAATAAAAGTTAGAAATTCTTAATATAGAACTTTTTAGTTTTCTTCTTCCATCTTGCTAAAAACATTGTGAATGTTATGATTTCCTCTATTACAAGTCTTTCTCATATATGCTTCATTTAATAATTCCTTTAGACCTTCCGCTTTTCTTTTCATCAAAGTACTCCAAAAAACCTTTCCCTTGTGAGCTAACTCTTCATTGGTGTACATTCCGGGCTGAAAACTTCCCCAACATCCGTCAGATGTAAGCTTATCCCATCCCATAAAATCAGCATACTTTTTGTTTTCACTAGGTATGTTGGATCCCATGGATTCGATTTTCACATGATCAGGGCATAACCACATTGCAGTACACACCGACAACAATCCACCGTGCATTTCATCTATTCCCTCTAACCCTGCTGCTTGAACGGCAACCAACCACGCATCATGATTATGGTGCGGATGAATAACGATGATTTCTGGATACTTATAGTTCATGTGCTTGATAAATGCTCCCTCCCAATAGGAGCCACCATGACCAGAACAAATAACGAATTTCTTGAATCCCTGTCTCATTAATCCTGTAATTATTTCTTCTAGCATTGTTGCTACTAAGGTAGGACTAATTGTAATCGTGCCTTTAAAGTTTGCATGCTCTTCAGAGGTATTAAAGGGGATTGTGGGAAGAACGTATGCATTTAGAGTTTTTCCATATTCTTCAGCATATCTTTCAGCAATTAAAGTATCTAAGTGCATCGGCAAATATGGACCAAACTGTTCGGTAGCTCCGGCAGAGATAATGGCCGTATCGATACCGCTTTCAAAAAGTTCTTTAGTGGTATTGGTATAGCTCAACATTGAATCACTTCCTTTTTTTGCATCATTGAGGTTTTATTTTTTTGAATTACAATTTGACGATCCTTAAATTGGCTATGCAAAAGCCCCATCAGCAACATTTTTTTCTTGAAGAGACTTTCAAATCTCTAGCTCCATCTGTATAGTTATTATTCTTTTTTGATTATCTAGTTTTGTTATTCGCATATCAATAGGTTTAAATCCATACTTGTGATAAAATGCTAGGCCACTTGAATTCGTGTTATGACATGATAATAATAAACTGCTTACTCTATAAATCGATTTTGCCTTCATTATCATTGTCTCTAACAAATACTTAGAAGCTCCTTGTCCTCTAAAACTCTCAGATACAATAACGTTGCCAAGCCAACATACATCGTCTTTGTACTCATATAAATTGGCATAGGCTATAACTTGTCCTGACTCCTCATCAACAACAACTGTAGGCTCATAGCGATTCTCAAGAACCTTTAATATCTGATCTGGTGTCAATGGATATTTGAACTGCGGACTAACATAGAATAATTCTTCATCTGATTGAGGAAAAGTACATATTTCTTGTAAATCCTCCTTCTTTAGAGATCTATAAGAATAGATAGCTTCCATCTCCCTTATTCGTTTAGTCAGCATACTTCTCTTCTTAATTATCAAATCTTGTTAATGTAATTCATTGAAATAAATTCAATTTCCGTTTCTTCAACCTTGCTCTTAAAACTTATCCCTTTCGTAAACCCCGTCCGTTCATACACCTTGATAGCCCTTTCATTAAATGCTGCAACTACCAATTGAATTTGACGATTTTTAAATTGGCTAGTTGAACTACTCATACCCTATTCATGGGAAATTTCCAATTCATATTTAATTTGTGTTTTACTTTGCCCTTCTATGCTTTCAGTCATTTCCCCGGCTTCTTTAAATCCCCTCTTCTCATAAAAAGATCTTCCGATCTCATTCTCTTTTCCTACCCAGGCAAAAATGTTCTTTATCGGCTTTAAAATTCGAATAAACTCCTGAATGAAGGTTTTTCCTATTCCTATTTTATGGTATTCAGGTCGCACATAGATTCTCAGTAATTCATATTCTTCTTCATTCACTTGATTTGTTTGAGCATATCCAACAACTTCATCATTAAATTCAGCGATTAAAAAATTTCGTTTGTTGCTTTGAAGATCTCTCTCTACAGATCGATTTAAATTTTCAGTAGAATAGGCTCTTCCTAAAAAATTGTGAATGTACTCTTTGGAGTAAATGGCTCCATATGTGAAAGTCCACGTTTCATGAGCTATAGCCTGAATGTGTGGGATATCCTCACCTGCTACAAATCGAATTGTAATCATATGTTTATCCTTCTTTCATAATAAAAGTTTGCTCTGCTGACTCCGTTACTCCGAAAAGTCTCTTTTAAACCAAGAGAACACAAGCATTCAGGATTAGTATCTTAACTACATCTATTTTAACTCAGACGACACCTTTTATGGAATTAAAATGATCGAAAGGAATTAACAGGTTAATCCCTCTTTTATGTATACAATATGTATGAAGTGAATATGATTCATGATCTTATTCAGTCGTATGGTAGTACCCAATATTTTATATTGCAATGGGAGATTTTCATGGTAAACTAATTTTTATTACGAAAATGCTTCATTACTGTGAAGCGCACAAGTTTTTCCATTTTTAAATCCTGGAGGGAAATCATGCTTACATTGCTACACAAATGGAACCGGTTAAGTTTGGTTAAACGAATACTAGTAGGAATTATAGTAGGGGTACTTCTTGCTTTGGTCTTTCCCCGTGCTGCCGGACTCAGCATTTTTGGTTCCGTGTTTGTATCTGCGTTAAAGGCAGTTGCACCCATACTAGTATTCCTCCTCGTTATTTCGGCTATCTCACAGCATAAAAAGGGCAGTCCAACGAACATGAAATCAGTTATTCTTCTCTATGCTGTAAGCACCTTTTTGGCAGGTCTAACTGCTGTTGTGGCAAGCTTTCTCTTTCCAGTTCAGTTGTCACTTATAGAAGGCACCGAAGATCTGACTCCGCCCGGAGGGATTGCCGAAGTTCTTCAAACGTTGCTGCTTAATGTGGTCGATAATCCGATTAGTGCCCTGATGAATGCCAACTATATCGGGATTCTTGCCTGGGGGATTCTTCTGGGAGTTGCTTTGAAAAATGCCAAGGACAGCACCAAAACTACGATATCCAATCTCTCGGATGCTGTATCCATGATCGTCAAGTGGGTCATTAACCTCGCACCGATTGGCATCATGGGATTGGTATATGAATCCATTACAGCTAATGGACTTCAATCACTGCTTGATTATGGAAAGTTACTACTTGTTCTTATTGGATGCATGTTGTTTATTGCTCTAGTGGTAAACCCGGTGATTGTATACGTCGCTATTCGCCGCAATCCATATCCACTCGTCTTCAGCTGCCTGAGAGAAAGCGGGGTCACTGCATTCTTCACACGCAGTTCCGCTGCAAATATTCCGATTAACATGAAGATGTGTGAAAAGATGAATCTGAATCCTGATACCTATTCTGTATCCATTCCTTTAGGTGCAACGATTAATATGGGTGGCGCTGCAGTGACCATTTCAGTTTTGACTTTGGCTGCCGTTCACACCCTTGGCATTGAAGTGGATTTTGGTACGGCGATTGTCCTCTCTCTATTATCTGCTGTTTCCGCAGCAGGCGCCTCCGGTGTTGCCGGCGGCTCACTTTTGCTCATTCCGCTCGCTTGCAGCTTGTTCGGTATTCCGAATGAAGTTGCGATCCAAGTCGTTGGAATTGGCTTTATCATCGGGGTGCTGCAGGACTCTGCCGAAACGGCTCTGAACTCCTCGTCAGATGTATTGTTTACGGCAACCGCGGAGTATGCAAAGAAGCGAAAGGAATTCGGAAATGCTTGAGGTCATTGCTATCTATATCGCAAACTAAATCTTATTCTGATATACCGTAATTAAGTGCTGCAGCTTTTTGCAACTAAAACCAAAATTAAAATGTCGACCATTTCTAATGGTATCATCGTAGTAAAAACCAAATAAACCAAGCTAGAGCGTATGATATTCGCTTTAACTTGGTTTATTTTTGTCCGAAATTTCATCGCTGCCTGAAGATTTCTTATTTTCTATTAACGCTACTGCCCAACTCATCTCTTGAATGTTCAACAATGAAAGGTTTTTAACATAACAAATCTTTATCAAATACTAGCTCCTCTTCCTGGTTATAGCCTGCTTTTTCATATGTCTTAATAGCATTTGTATTCTTTATTCCTGTCAAAATTTTTATGTGTTTCACTCCAGAATTTTTAAATGTTTCTTCCAGTTGTTCGATCATCATTGTAGCCAATCCATTTCTTCGTGCAGATTCTTGTATGTACATTTCAGTAATCTCAGCCTGATGCTCAGCATAGCAAAACGATTTATAGATCTGTCCACATGCAAACCCTACAACTTTCTCTTCCATTACAGCTACTACAATAACTTCTCTTCCATTCAATAGGTCCGTTTCCACCTCTTCCTGACTTCGGCGAACTCCATTAAATTGATCATTCAATTCTATCAAAAACGGTACATCTTCTTTCACAGCTTCACGAACGAGCAAATTAGGAACTGACAATGTAATACCTCCTTATCATGTTAAAGAACTTACATTTTTTCATCACGAATATTAAATCGGCCATTTTGGGCTTATGTCAATTAAGTTACTCCCTAGCTTAGATCCGATAAGGAACATTCGAAAACATGAAAATAAGTACCTTTCCCATATCCATCCTTCACTTCATGCAAATGAATATGTTGAAAACCATTAGTTCTAAGAACGTCTTCAAACTCCTTCATATCATACAAACGAAGAGGAAAATCCATAACCTCTGTCTTTTCAATTTTGTCGTCTTTAACTAACTCATACTTCAGCTCCGTTACAAGCATGGATTGCTCTTTGTGATATTGAACTTTGTGATATTGAACTTTTTTATATAGAACAATTAATTCATTGTTAACAACCTTTCGATCCGTTTCTCTCCATTCGGGGATCTCTTCAATGTCATTCCCTTTTAACATCGAATCCCTCTATTTGTATTTCACGCTGCATAAAAGGGATCAGCATTCTTCCGTTTCCACACATGGGCTCAAGCACATGTATATCTTTTCTGTCAGCAAACGAAAGGTAAAAATCCAATTCCTTCCCTTCGGCTAACGATTTATCGTTTTCATATATTTTCGTGCAAAGTTCTCCATAATAGCTGTTCACTGGTTATCCTCCATGTTTTTTTATAAAACCTTTCTTTTTCCGCTCGCCAGACTTTAAGTCAGAATCAGTTATCTTGCAATAAATCGTCAATCGCATGCACAGCCAGTTCCAATGCTTGAATTCTCCTTTTCAAAAGATTTTTTTGAGGACCACCTTCCTTTGACTTAGCAAATGCATTTTCAATTGATGGCATTAAACCAGTAAGAACATTGCGAGCTTCGGTAAGATCTTCCTGGGTATATGAATGAGGCTTTTGATGCCACACATTCTCAAGCATGGATAAGCCAATATTAAGAGCCCTGAGTCTCTTCTCTATTAAGGTCGTATTTGCACCTTTCTGAGTCATCTGAGTCAAGGCATTTTCGGATTTGCGGATTGTAGATTGGAGGGATTGTATGGATTGCAATTGATGTCGTTCCGAAACATTTTCCATAAGTGAGCTCTCCTCCTTTGATCACTGGTTTACATTTTTCATACGTAGGTAGATCACCTTTCAAGGGTTATAAATCTTCCACATATTTACTAACCAGGTTTCCAAATGTTTTGATATCCTCTAGATAATCATATCCTACTGGATTGGGTCCGGTTTGATTATACATTCTTACGGCTACAGTTCTATACTTAGGAATGACAAGGCAGGCACAACCGGTGACACCCAAGGATTGAAAAGAACCGGTTGGAAGATCATCACCTAATTCTGTTCGAGCACGCGGCTCATCTTGCACAAGCCAAAAGAAACCGTTTCTCGGTAATGGTTGTTCCAGATCTGGAGGACTTATGATTGTTGTTGCTTGTTCAAATACTTCTCTGGGCAGTATTTGCTTCCCGTGAATGGCTCCCTTTTTCAAATGCAAATAACCCCAGTAGGCCAATTCCTTGGTACTCACAAATAAGTTGGCTTCATCGCCTTGTTCATCGTTATATTGTTCATTGAGCCATATTAACTTTTCATGCCGTTCTTTTCTCCATCCTGTTTGGCTAAAACCCATAGGTGAGAATATACGTTCTTCGAGTAATTGTGATAACGGCATATGATACAATTTCCGGATGATTTTAATGAGCAAATTGACTCCAACGTTATTGTATTTCCAGTCCGTCCCTGGAAGGAACAATCGATGATGCAGATCACCTAAACCATGAGTATGAGTTAGCAGATGTCTTATCGTTGTATCGCCTAATACCTTCGTATCCGTATCATCCAAGTAGTCGGCAACAAAATCATCTATGCTGCTGATCTTCCCCTCATATAATGCAAGACTAATAGCAAATCCTACATATGTCTTTCGGATCGAAGCCACATGAAATTGTGATTCCTCATCCACTAATCGACTACCTTGAGAATTGTTATGTACTCCTGAATACCATTCATTCACGATACGATCATGATGAATAATACAGGTTGCAGCTGCTGTAGCAGATATCACATTCTTAACCCGCAAAACATAATCATTCAGTTCATTGAATGTTTTATTGTTCGATTTCTGTAGGTTGAGCAACGGGAGTAACACCACCTTCTTCACTTTTATCAGTTAGCTAGGTAAGGTTAAGATCTTGGTCTATCGTCTTCAATATGATTTCTACGATCTCGTTAGCTAACTTACTCTGAGTCGTGAGACTTATATTGTAATTTAGACAATGCCCAAAGCTTTCGTATGAATTGATGGTGACTTTATACATTTATTATTTTCGTATGTGGCTTTGATTATTGATACTTCAACGATTGTAGCACTTATTCTTTCGATTCTTTTCGTGCAGAAAGACATCGCTTCTTTTAATTTCTCATCGTTTAATCTGTTTGCTAGTATACAGTGAGGTATCCAGTTACCCGGAAGATATTGAGACTCAGCTTTCATTCGATATTTTTCAAAGAAACTGTGATGATTATCATGAAGCGTTAAAAACTCTTTGGAAGGAACAGGCGTGAGGAATAAAATCCCAGTGTTCAGGAAAGTTCCTAACGAGTTCATTGTGATTGAAAGTTGTTTTTTAGATTCATAAAAGCAGTCAAAAACGCTTATGAATTGCTCGATATCTACGTCTGAGTTATAACCCGCTATCGTAATGTGAGGTCGTCTATCTTGTACTTCCTCTGCATATTTAGAAACTGCATTATCGCTCAACTCTTTCCAAACCTGCTTTATATAGAGCTCTGTATTCTGGTCAAAATGAGCAACTACTCCGAACAATTCTATAACCTCCTCAATATCTGTAGCACCTGCAATGAAGGGTATTCAACAGAACATTGAGCAATCCTGCCCGTTAGATGAAAAAAGCAGTCGATCAGATTGGTCGGCTGCTTTCTTAGTTCTATTACGCTATCGTTTCCCGTTAGTTGAATGAACCTCTATTATGCATTTGAATAACTAAGACCACTCCTGGTTAACTACGGAACGAAGGAGTACCCCAAGTACCCAAAGAAGAACTTCGGCTCCTGCTCCTAGTTTGTATCCTCCCATAGTTGAACGGAAAAGAAGTATCTTTATATACTAAAAGTGAGACCTTTACATCTAAAGTAATCTTCATCTTGTTTAACAATAAGTTCATAACGTCTCTTTAACCATTTAAATGACCTACTCATGATGTTTGTAATTATACATGTATGAGTGATCTGGTAGGACGTCCAAATTTTTTTGAAATAATCCCAACCTTTATTTCGCCTGGCACACTATATAATTGT
>NZ_JABMCB010000205.1 GCF_013359935.1 Paenibacillus xylanilyticus | reverse complement strand
CCTGCTAACAACGTATAGTCTGGGGACGTTCCTGGTATCCCAGTCGGAGATGCCACATTGGCAATATACGTGCTGCCATTAAACGTAACAACCTGACCGAAGGAGTACGTCGGCGCTACGACCGGATCGAATGGCACGACTCCACTCAAACCGATACCCGTTGCTCCCGTGATTCCTGTTATCCCTGTCGCTCCCGTTTCACCTGTGCCACCCGTTCCGCCGGTAATCCCAGTAACGCCTGTTGCTCCTGCACCTGCTAACAACGTATAGTCTGGGGACGTTCCTGGTATCCCAGTCGGAGATGCCACATTGGCAATATACGTGCTGCCATTAAACGTAACAACCTGACCGAAGGAGTACGTCGGCGCTACGACCGGATCGAATGGCACGACT
>NZ_JABMCB010000204.1 GCF_013359935.1 Paenibacillus xylanilyticus | reverse complement strand
TCATGTTCAATATCATCTCTTCGCTGCTGATCGTGTCGATAATCTCATGCATCATTAGCTCTTGCGCGTGCAAGATCCATTCAATGATAGAGTCATAGACAAAGAGAAAAAATGCACTGACTACAATTGACACTATTTTCTCATTCCAGACGGTTGCGCTGTCTTCAGCGTCACCCATCCGTAAACTCACAATTTTAGCAGCATTAAAGGCAATAAATATCGCCAAGACAATTTTCGATAGTGCAAAAATTCCGTCCTTGTAAGCTTCATATGACGAGTTTCCGACAATATCTGTTGGAGATATGACCGTCTTCTTCATTAAATCTTTGATAAAATCCATAGCCGAGACACCCGAGTCCAAGGCTATTTTATAAACGTGACACGATACATCAAATCGTCCACAGCTTACTGTACGTTCATCTGGATCGTATTTTTTAATGAAGTCTTTGTAACTCTCTGGAGCATTCTCAAAAAATGCCTCGTACTGATCGTAATAATCTCCTTCATCGGCAAAACTGACCGTTGGGAATATCGTTATTGCTAAAGTTATGAGTAGAACGAAACTTATTAACCATTTCGTTTTTTTCATCGTCCTCCTGACCTCCCAATAAAGAAAATTAGGAACAGGACAACAAAAACAGCAACACTCCACTTTAATGTGATCCGATACCTTAGTTCTCTAATTTCGTCCTCAGTCATTTCGGTTTTATACTCTAAATAAAATTCACGCTTCGCCTTTTCTACTGGCTGCTCATAAATTTTGGTTAATAGCTTGAAAAGTTTATCCAGGGCAGCGAGAGTATTACGGGATAGCTTCAGTAATTTCGCCCTTTGGCTTGGAGATAGTTTCATTCCCCATCCCTCGCCTTCGTAGCATTTTCTAGGGCTTCTTTCGCTTGTCGTCTCAGCTCATCGTCACTACTGTCACCCGTAAGAGTAATTTCTACATCATTTACCTTCCATTCACCATTCTCTTTAACCCAAGTGGAGTACATGGAGAACGTTTGAATGTAATCATCGGTTGGGCTATTTGACCCGCCTAATTCATATTGAAGACGAACCGTTGCATAGGATTCTGCTTGATCTTCTCGCTCTTTAACCTTCTTCGTGTACAACTGCTTTATTTCAACATTTTTCAGTCCATTATCTTCAGACATGTGTACGTCTTCATGATCTTTTTCCCGATTATCTTCTCTAGCAAAACGATCGGCAGCAGCCTTCGATAAAAACTCTTGATGCTTACCCTGGGCGTACGCACGTACAAAGTCTTCAGACCGCTGATTTAGGGCTGCAACATCCTGGTATCCTGCAATGGTCTGCCGCGCCTTGTGCAGCGCTGTGTACTGGTTAAATCCCCATCCGAGAGACAATGCAAGACCAACACCTAAAAGGAGCATTATCCAACCCTTTTTCATTTCTATTCATCCCCTCTACCCATAGAGTCGTCAGCTCCTTCGTCCGGATAAGACTCTTCCTCGCTCCTCCCGATGCTTTGGAGGAAAGGCCAAGGATCTTCTCTTGTACCGTATATATCTCCTGTCTGAATTTCGAAGTGTAAATGTGGCCCCGTCACACGCCCGGTTTTCCCACATGTACCAATCTGTTCGCCTTTGGTAACATTTTGGTTTACACTAACCGATACAACCGTCATATGGCCGTATAAGGTAAACCTGTTTCCGTGATTTATGATGATATGATGACCGTAATTACCGCCGCCTGATTTCACAGCAACCGCTATAGTCCCATTGTCTACTGCATAAATTGGATCACCGATACTGCACGCTAAGTCAGTACCCTTATGCATAGTCGATGGTTTACCGGTTACTGGATGCGTCCTCATTCCATAATGTGATGTAACTACTAAAGGAGGGGTAACAGGGTATGCATAGTCTCCGGAAGCAACATATTCGCAGTTTGCTGATAATCCGCCAAAGCTATTAACTATCCGTGTTACGGTTGGAATCCAGTGAGCATTTAGATTATTAGGATCATTTTTCGCACCGACTGGAGCGTACTTGTTACCTACTTGCTCAATCGTTACTAATCCCTGAGAAATATACAGCCTATACAAATTGGCGGCCATGAACTCAATGCCTTCATCCAGGGTTCTAAACTTCATAAGTCCACCTCCATCGGGTCTCATGAGTCCACCGGGATTATTTTTGTTTTTTACGGCTGGTGATTTCCCATATGTGGTTTCATGCATAGCGATGGACATCAACAAAATAGGATCAATATTGTTATTTGTAGCAGCATCAATGAAAACATCTTGCTTACCGGTAAAAACACCTAGATCAGCAAACATTTTGTCAATGTATGCCATGTTTAATTCGCCAGGCGTGCAGAGCAAAGGTCCAGATCCACCAGGCCCAGATCCACCGCTGTTATCATCCACGATAGCGGCCATGATCGCTGCTATGATTGCCACTACACCTGCTACAAGCGCTATGATCAAAATGTAGTACCTTGCTTTGTAAAGTAAAGCCTGTTTTAAAAAATCGTTCATTATATGATCACTTCACTAAAAGGCTTCCGATCAAACCATAGCTGTTTCTCTACGTCTGTTAGTACGACTTGCAGCCTAATTTTTTTAGAACCAACAAAGTACAGCCCCTTACCGGCTTCTTCTTCTTTACGACCTTCCACAACCGTTATGGCCGTCTTTTCTTCTTCAGAAAATTGCATGTTCATTTCACGTTCTAAGAAGTCAACTTCAGTATCAGCCATCGGGAGATAGAATCTTTGAGTCGCCTGGTTAATAACGGCTTCTCCGTAATTTCGCTGATCGTCTCTAGCCGATAAAAAGTCCTTGATAGATTGACTGGCCGGTGTAATACCGCAGTTAAAGGATCGCAGCATTTTCATAGCTGTGTACAAATATTCCATTGCCAGAGGAACCTTTGGATCGGCAATGATATGAGCTTCGTCAATATAAAGTTGTGATTCTGATTTATCACCGTTCACCACTTCATATTGGATATGAGATAAAAGCAGGAAGTACACAACACGTTGCAACTTTGGTTTGTGCTGAAGCTCCAAAATATCAAAGTCACACAATGGATTCGTGATATCCACGTTCGTATGACCGTTCAGGATTTTTGCAAAAAGTCCTTCTGAATACGCATAGAGAATAGTGTGGAAATCAGAAATTTTCGTGAATTCTTCTTCTCCTTTTTCTTTCTTCTCTGCAAGGAAATCATACAAATCACGCATAATCGGAAAGTCTGTTTTTTTAAGTTTCCCTACGTTTGTTCGCTCGTTGATGTTGAATTTCTCGTACAACTCTATGAGATATTTTGAAAGTATATCTTCCTGAAGATCATTCATGTCTGGATACATAAGCTTAAACATGGTTAACAGGGTACTTATTTTTGCAAGCAGTGGATTTCCTTCAGACATCCCCTGTCTTTCCATTTCTTTTTGTGCGTCGACGCTGATCGCCGGTATGTCGAAGGGGTTAATTATGCTCCCACCATTAAAAGAGAATTTAACCCACTCACCGCCGAGACTTTTATAAATCGCCCCGAACTCTCCCTTGGGATCAATTGTCCGGATGATGTTGCCAAGCATCCATTTACGCATCATGTTCGCGAAAAGGGTACTTGATTTACCGGTTCCTGACATACCTATCAAAAACTCATGTTTATTGTGCAGCTTGGAATCATCTACGATTACGACATTACCGGTTGTTATGTTGCGTCCCTTAATAATCCCATGTTGATCAAAAATTTCGTTTTCATGAAATGGAAAAAAGAAGCTTACTGCTTCGGCGTTCATTGGCCGATACGTCAAGTCATATACCTTGTTATGACCAATTGGTAGAAAGCTATCAAAAGCATCTTTGAGCTTGGTCATAGGCGTTACGGTTTTTGCAAATGGCCCGACTACGGATTTAACCAGTTGCGTCAGTGTATCAAGTTGTTTATTATCCGCTGCAACAATGTGAATGAGCATTTGGAACATGTACATCCGTTCATTTTTGTAACTGAGCTGATTGAGCGTCATACGGGCACTATCAATCTGTGCCTCAGCTTCAGCTTTACCAGCATCGTTTACATACTTAGAATCAGCCTTTTGCCGGTTCTGACGTATGCTTTCAGACAACTGCTTTCGAACCTCAGCCGAATCATATTCCGTCAAAAATTGCACAACGCTGATATTTTCAGACAAGTCATTGAGGTTCATAATGTGTTCCTGGTTCAATATAGCGCTGTATTCGACAGCAACTAGAGTACGTGTAAAGTTAGCACCTGCACGTACAAATGATTCTTCTTCTTCGATAGAATCCGGTGATAACATATTTAATATGTTTTCATTAAAACCGATATAAGAAGACTCTAATGTCTCCTTTTTCTTTTTGGAGAATATGCCCATGTTCGCTCTCCTTTTCCTTACATGATGTGATCTGTCTTCATCTGCTGCCAGCTTCCACTCATTTCTTCGTAAGTCCGTTCACCCACGGTTAACGGGGAGAACAGAGCTGTTTTAAAGCTGAAATTCACTTGTGCATTTTCATAATCGATGCAAGCAAACATTAAGTGAAAAAGTTCTTCATTATCTAAGACCTTCGTTTTCAGCTCGTAGCGTCCACCAAGCATATTTTCTATTTGAGTGCTTACGATCTTAACGTCTCGTTCCAGTTCATCAAGAACCTTTTTGCGATTCATAGAATTAAATGGACGTGCCATTATCACGTACCTATTCCGTGAAACCATGTTTTTACTCTTCTGAATATCGTCAACATATTTTAAATAGCTCTTAGCAAGAATTGCCTTTGGATAAGATTCCTCTTTGGCTGTTTGATCATCAATATAACGACCATAATTTGTAAGGTTTATTGGTTGAGCAATTTGGCTCACCTGAAGAGGTAGCATGGATCGTGGTAGATCATTCAAAAATGTTTCATAAGCCTGAAAAATTTTCGTTTTCTCTTTCTTATTTAGCAACGACAGGTTAACACTGGATACCCGAATGACCTTCACGAACCGATTATCAGTTGTTTCATAGCATTCAGAGTACACATTCTTTATGCCAAGCTGCTCCCGTATATCTTTCGATGCATTCTTTTTTTGTTTACTGCTCATGAAATCACCTTTCGTATAGACAAATAATTTTTGACGTCTATTGAACTGGATTCTCCATATAACCCGATGTGTAAAGAAGTTGATGTTCTTACGATCCGGGTGATGGAGGGTGAGGATGAGTAAGAAGGTACCCCAAGGTGATAAACAAATTAGAAGCAATTGTGCGCTAAATGAGTAGCCAGCATGAACTAGATACCACAACACCAGAAATCCTATAGCCATTAATGGCAAAGAGATAAGTATATCCCGGTACTTGATTAAGGAGAGGATGTATTTTTTCGTATCTACATTGAGAGGAAGTTCAATCTTCCCTTCCTCCCTTAAACGGTCTCTACGCTCTACTGCTGACTGATTGTCAAAAATCACATAATCAGCCCCTTAAATTAAAGATTGCTTTGGAAATAGTCCACAATCTGTTTTGCGAGTACAAATACAATCAATCCGATAATGCAAGAGATCAAACCTTTTTTGAATCTAGGTTGATTCTCTTCTCCACCAAATGCAGCCATCAAACCACAAACCAAAATTCCGATTGTAAATAGTGTGATGAAGGTTTTGGTGATATCACCAAACAATGTATTGAACAACCCCTGTAACGACTCGAACATCAAGTATTCCTCCCTTAGTGTTTGCATTTTCCCTTCTAATAGGAATTTTACAAGACTTCCCAAAAAACGAGTATTGGACGATACTCCTAACTGACATTAGCTCCTATTTACCATATAATCCCTCCCTTTTAAATCTATTTAGAATTTATCAGATTTATTTTGTTTTGTAAAGAAGGGATTGCCCTTAATAAAGGCAATCCCTATGTGGAAATATTCCTAATTATTTGTTCAGCGACTAAATTTAAGTAAAACCTGTAAGTTCGATTGGTGCTTTTTGCCTTATTTTCAAGGACTTTCTTCACGCTATTGCTAAAAATAAGGTTCAAATGAGCCTTATTGCTTATTTCGAAAGAGTCAATATTGATGTCCTCGTTCATAATATAATGGGAAAAAAGACTACTTACTGTCATGGAATTTTTTTGACAATAAGTCATGATTACATCTTTCTTTGCTTGATCAATAGTAATTTCAAGATTACCTTTCCCAACATCAATATCATCAGAATCGTCTTGATCAATGAATTTATTTTGGTTGTTTAAAAAATAATCCGATATCAGTAAACCAAAAAATACACGTCTTGAATACCCGTGCCTCTCAATTCCTTCAAGCATCGTGTGCATCTGTTCGCTTATAGTTGATGCAGTAGCTACAGACAGTGTAGTTTCGTTAGCAAGCAAATCTATAAAACGTTTATCATAAGAGTTTTTAAGAATATCTACCAATGCTAATGAAATTGCATTACGTTTACTTGTTCCCATTTTCTTTGCAGCCAAAGCTATAATTTCTTCAGCATTTTTATTCAATGCTAAATTTAGTTTGGGACTTGCCAAAATACTCCCACCTCAGTTCAATCAGAAAATGTCATTTTCTTTGTATTCATCTTTTGCTATAATGCTAGTTAAGTTAAAATAGATTTACTAGTTATCTAAAGATAACATTTCAATAAGTAATTTAAAACAAAAAAAAATCCCCTATCTGCTCCACACTATGCTATAAACGGTCACTTGTTTGGCGACGAGAGAACCGTTTATAACATCCCAGGCGAAAGCTTGATAGAGGATTTCTTCTATTTGGCTACATTTATAAAGGTATTATACCATGAAAATAGCCCTATAGCAAAGAAATTCCTCTGTTTTGCCTAACCCTGTTTTATGGAGTTTATGGGCAAAAACGGAGGTTTTTTATTTATGTCAGAACAACAGCCGAGAAAACTTAAACGTTGTGTAATCAAAGAAGAGTTTGTAAGTCTTACAGGTGATGCAGTTTCAGCAGCAATTTTGAACCAAATGATATTCTGGCAGGAGCTTGTTAACAAATCAGATCAAGAAATACAAACAGAGATCAGCGCCTATGAAAAAATTGGAGACAAAAGAAAAATTGCTAGTTTAAAAAAACAGATGAAAAACGGCTGGTTTTGGAAAGCAGCAAAGGAAATGGCCGAAGAAGTAATGTTCTCCACGCGTCAAACTGTGGATAGAAAAATGAGAGCGCTTGTGGATAAAGGGTTTATGGAATGCCGCCCTAATCCCGATCCTCGTTATGTAACTAATTATTACCGTGTAAATCTGGCTTACATACAAACTGAACTGAACAAAATAGGTTTCTCTCTTGAAGGTTATGCACTTCCTGAACCTCAGCAAAAGGTTGAAGAAATGCACGAAGACACAACATATAGTATTGCTCAAAATGAGCAATACTATATGTATGGGGTTGCTCAAAATGAGCAAAGGGTTGCTCAAAATGAGCAAAGGGTTGCTCAAAATGAGCAAGTCAGTAATTATCTATCTTTAGGTTTTCAATCTTTAAGCTTTGAAGAAGAAGAGGTATACACCGGACGCGATCCGCTTATCCACATGTTGATATTTGTGAGCAAAACAAAAGCTCCTACTATCCGACATGAAGCCTTCTTGCAAAACCTAACAACATGCAACATAAAAAATGAAATGGGAATACAGATTGTTGAGTATATGCGAACACAGAAGCAAGACATTAATAATTACACTTGTGACGCTATTGATCGAACATTTGCGGAATTTGTTAAAAGATCAAAATCTAACGATAAGATTAAAGTGTTCCCTCGTTGGTTTGCGACAACTATTGTTAACAAGCAATTTGAAGTGGATCAAGATGATGCACGTGCCGATGAAGCTAGACGTGAAGAAGAGAGATTCCAACGGAGATTAAAGCGTTATAAAAATAGTAGTAACCAAATGGCTGCGGCTACTTCAGAGATGCACTAAAGAGATTGATTACATTCAATTTGAATGCAATCTGAATTATTTCTGAGTTGCTATGACCCGCTTGTGAATGAATACATTCAATTTGAATTGAGTATGAATCACTTTTGAATGCGAATGGAATTAATACTGTTTTTTCACAGCATTTTATAACAGCCTGAAATAGCCCAGGATACCTTTTATGTATCCAACCAGTCCATACCCTATCAATCAGCATTTAAAGCGTTCCTGAAGCCTGTGGAAGCTCTCTGAGGATGCAACAGGTGACCGGCACGTAGAAAACTGTTTCACTGATCCCGGCAGCACACACTCAAAGAGGGTGGCATCCTTTTGTCTATCTTCGGACGTATCGAGCAACCAGGCACGTACCAGGAGCGCCTACGAGCTGAAGTCGAGACGACCGACACGTGGCTGCTCTCTCCGATCTGAACGAGATTTGCCAGCTCCATAGCGCCACTAGTGCAGCTCACACGTCCTGGCGGCCATGAATGTCCTTTTGTCTGTCTTCGGACGTAACGGGCAACCAGGCACGTACCAGGAGCGCCTACGAGCTGAAGTCCAGGCGACCGGCACGCGGCTGCTCTTTCCGATCTGGACGAAATTTGGGCAGCATCATAGCGCCCACCGGCGCAGCTCACACACACAGGACTGCCGTAGCCGTCCTTTTGTTCATCTCCGGGTGAATCGAGGAGCCAGGCACACCAGAAGCGCCCACGAGCTGAAGCCCAAGCGCCAGGCTACTCCCTCCGATTCGACGACAAAAGCGACAAAAAAAGAGGATGGTTTGGTTTCCCAATCCATCCTCTTTTTTTATAGATTTGTTTTGTCTATCATTCCGTAAATATCATCATTGGAATTTTTATGCGTTTCAGTTTTACTGATTTCATTTTCTGTCGAATGTTCTGCAACATCTTCAGGTTCATTATTGGCCGAAGCAGTTTCACTGGTTGGAATTGATGTAGGATGAACGGTTTTCAGTCCAGATAAAATTGAACGCAATTCGTCAGCTATTGGTTTCTGGAAAAGAGCCTTTTGAATATCGTGTGCCGTAACATCACGATAACCGAACTGTTCAATCATATGTCTCACTAAACTCGTGATTGAGTTTTGAACATTTGATTGAGCATTTACCCAACTATTCAATTGTTCGGTGTCGGGCAATTTACCAATACGCCATGAAACGAGTTCTCTTCTATTTTTATCATTCATTCGTTATGCAACTCCTGGAAAAAACACTTTGGTATGCAAAATTTCAAGACCATCCAAGTTCATATCAATTGCAAACTCTTCCGGAATCCAGAGAATCATGCATTTTACATCCTGAGAAAATTCAATCAGGCTTGGGTAGAGATCTTCCTCGAAAGTAATACTTCCCCCTCCAAAAACCATCATAAAATCAATATCTCCACCTATGGTGCTGTATCGTTCTTGCACATCTTCTAATATCCTATTTGATTCCCCATATTGAGCTTCTGACATGAATTTTTGAGCCAGGTCATGATAATTATTTTGGCTATCTTGCATGATTTCATCAAAGCGTTGGCGATTGATTTTCAAATGACCATTAAGCTCTGATTCAAGTAATTTTGCTGCTTCTTCAGCTGCATGTCCTACGCCACGTTTTTCACCGTGACAGTTCTGTAAAACAGGGTTTACACCGCGGCTATGAATATACTCAGTCGTTCCAGAACCAATATCAATTCCCAATCCTTTTAGAGACAGAAAATCTCTTTGAGTCATGCTATTACGTTTTGGATCGTCTTTATACAATTCACGGAATTTTCTTAGAATCGTATCCTCCGCTTCGATCAAAGCGTATAAAGCTGGAATACCTTCCTGTGTTACTTTGGCGTTTGTATATTTGATTGTAACCGTAACAGACTGAGACCCAACATACACAATGACGATATGGACGATTGGAGATCCTTCTTTTCCAGTGAAGCGTTCTTCAAACTCTTTTGCTATCTCTGAAGTATATTCAGAAGCAGGTATTGCACCTGTTAATGTACCCTGTACATCAATTTTTTCAGGTAACTTCTTATTTTTTTTGTAATATTCTTTTATTGCTTGTGCAGCAGTCAGAGACAAATTCATGATAATTGGAATGTCGTGTTTTGATTTTTTTCCGAGCTTAATATTCATGTTTTCGGATTTTAAAGCATCAAGATTCGCGTGTTGTCCGACTGAGAAAAATCCTGATCTTTTTAATGAAGGACTTGCTATATTTACACTAAGTTCATCTAATAAATTTGCCACATTTTTTTCGATATCTGTTTCTGATGCTGGTTCAGGACTGTGAAGCCTTTTGATGACAGAAGGTTGTTCAATTCGCACTCCATTGATTCGCATTTTTGTTTTAGAGTTACCGAAATCCGTTATCGATCTTACTTTCATTTAAATCACTCCTTAAATGTAAGTTTGCATTCAAATTCAATTCACAAGGCATTCAAATACCATTCATAAAACTATTATAACTGATATTGAATGTAATATCAATTCAATTTGAATATTCAATGAATTAATTTTGCATTCATATTTTAGATTTTATTGACGAAAAAAACGGAATGTTGTCAAAATGAATCCCAAATGAATTCAATTTGAAAACATTTGGGATTATTTAAGGGGAAAAGATTGTTTTTTGTTTTATCGTGACAGCTCCAAGTCATTTCTTGTCTTTTCTTGCTTCTGGCTTTTATCATTTTCCTTTCCTTTTTGTAAATTATTTTGATTATTTTGATTCAATCCTTGCTTCAACGTTTTTTCCATTTCGTCATAACGGTCAATCTCTTGACGATACTTTTCAGGATTTTTTTGTATGTTGTTTATAGCAGAACGTAATGTTTTTGTTTGGGTATTATCAATTTTTTTGTCAATCATCTTTTCAAGTTTTTCAAGCTTTTCGTAATGAAGTTTATAAAGACGTGGATTATTTTCAAGTTTGGATTTAAGCAACTCAATTTTGTTCTTTGTATCAGCCAATTTTAATACATATCTACGCGGCTCACGCTTTAAATTGTCAATAGCCAAGGTGATTTCTTTTCTTTGTGCTTTTACAATGCTGCTGTTCAGTTTAACTTCAACTTTACTCAACTTTTCAAGTTCATTTTTGTTTTTTTCTGGATCTTTATTTAACCTCTCTTTGAGAGAATCTAAATTATGCCGAGCAGCTAACAAACTTTTTAATGATAGTGTTTCTTCCTTTGTTGTTGAATGTTCCGCTTTACTCACTGTGTTCTTTTTATCGTTTAGATCCAGACGGATCGGGACGACTTTATTATCGGCAGAAGGTTGAACATTTTGATTTTCGTTTTTTTGCTTTCTCGTTGTTCTGCTTTTTTGTTTAATCGCAAGTTCTTCAAGTATCTCAATAACTTGGTTATTTAAATGATCTCTTGCGTCCATTATCTATACCTCCCTAGTATAAAAAATATTAAAAATTCATTCAGTATTCCTCCGATACTTTTCTGGTGTGTTTTTCGAAATGAAGTCAGAAAATATTTTAAATAACTCTTCTCTTTTCTCGATAGATAAGTGTTCAATCCCGAAATATTTTTCGGCCAATGCCCCTGTTTGTATCAACCTATTAGCTCGCTGCTTTCTTTCTTTTTCTGAAGTCAATCTAACTATTCGGTTCTTTCTTTCTTCAAGTTGTTCAATTTTTTTATCAATATCAGAAATTGGAGTTTTCTTTATTTCGTTTTCATGTTCCATATCAATTGGCAGAATTCGAAGCGGACGCACTGTAGTTATTATGGCTGTTGCTTGGATTCTGATCTACGCGAATTCCGGAATCATTATTATTGAATGAAGCTTTAGCTTCTTGCTTAAACTTATCAATAATAACCTTTGCTTGTTCGATATCTTCTACTTCCCACGAATCCATCAAATATTCCCCAATGTCTTTTTGTGCTTGCTCAATTATTTTCTTCTGCTTCTCGCGTAACTCTTTAATCTGTTCCTCTAATTTCTGTACTTGACCGAGTTTACTTTTTTTCGCCATTTTGTTTTCCTCCTTTAGATAATTACGGTGTTAGATGCATCAATTTTACCGTAATTTAGGAGAAAAGTCTACTAAAATGTGGGAAAGTATGGTATACTAGATCACATGAACGAAGTGATAGTGCCCATTTATACCCCTGCTTCGCAAGGAATGGGTCTCGCCTTCGCTCTATTTCATTCACTTTCCGTGAATGACCTTTCCGCTGGAAAGGAGTTTGCTTTCAGCAAATAACCCGCAGGGGCTTGGAAGGAGGTGGGCATGTATGGGGTACTTTTACTTCAGCTCACAGATATTAAACCGTATGAATCATTCCGCTGTTGCGGCCGCAGCTTATCGCAGCGGAGAACCATTATATTCTGAACGTGATGGTTTGACTAAAAATTATGGTGAAAGAACTGTTGCACCTGATTGTTTCATCCTGGCTCCTAAAAATGCGCCAGAATGGGTTAATAATCGTGAGCGTTTATGGAATGAAGTTGAAAAAATTGAAAAACAGAAGAATGCACAAATAGCGAGAGAAATTCGTCTTGCTCTCCCTAATGATCTAAACAACGATGATCAAAAGGAATTACTCCTTCAATTTTGTAAAGAGAACTTTTCAGATGAAGGTATGGTTGCAGATGTGGCAATTCACAGAGACAAAGAAAACAATCCACATGCTCATGTCATGCTCACCATGCGTCCTTTTAATGAAGATGGTTCCTGGGGAAACAAACGTCAGAAAGTTGATAAAGAAGTTAACGGGGTGATGAAGAAAGTAAGTATACATTTGACTAACTGGAATGAGAAAGAAACGCTCGTTCAATGGAGGAAGAATTATGCGGATCTAATTAATGAAAAGTTAAAAGATCGCGGTATCGAAGATCGAGTTAGTCACGAAAGTTACAAAAATCAAGGACTGGATCGTGTACCTGGGATTAGACTGAAACGTACAGCTTTCCAGTATGAAACTAGAGTGAAAGAGCAAGCGATCAGAAACAATGTTCCTTATGAACCAGTTACTTACTATGGAAAAATAAACGAAGAAATTAAACAGATTAATTCCGAATTAGATAAGCTAAAAGAATTGAAAAAACAACAAGTTGTTTCTCTTCCTGAATATAAAAATGAAAAATCCTTTTCTGAACAACTTGATGTTATTCGATCCAGTCGAAAGCTGAATGATGGAGAGAAAACAGCTCTATCTATGGTGGCGCAAAGATCTAAAAGTTATGTGGATTATATCATTGCAAAACAAGTTAAAGATGAAATCGAAAATGGAAACTGGAATAAGAAGATTGAAAGCGAAAAAGTTAAAATTACTTCTGAAAAGAACTTGCTTAATAAAGCATTCAAAGCATATCAAGATGATCCGAAGCAAGTATTGAAATATGGCTTCACTCCTTCTAAATTTATGGATCAAATGAAGGAGAAGGTTTCACATATCAAAACGCTAGAACAAAAAAATATGGAAGACCTATCTAAGTTGAAAATGCTTTTAGACAAAGCTGATCAAGCTTTAGATATTCAAAGTGATTTTACTCGAAAAGAATTTTCAGTTTTGTATCAATCCACCAATAATTATTCTGTCGATGAAATGTATCATGCAGTTCAGTATTTCAAAGAGACGAACAAAGTTCTACGCGAAGATGAAGTATCTTCTTATGCTGTTTCCAAATATAAAGAGCATGAAAAAAATACTCCTTCTTTAGCTGAACAAACTAGAAATATTTCGAAGAGTGTTTTCATCTTAGACAGAGCGATACAGAAACAAATGAAAGAACGGTTAAGTGCTTTAAAAGAACAAAACTTTGATCTTGTTTATGAAGCGAACAAAAAGATTGAACAGTTCACATTACAAAAAGACCGACATGAAAAAGATTTAGCTGGAAACGTTCAATTACTTCGAGTGAATTTACAAAAACATTATTCTGATTCACTCGACCACATTACAAATGCTGAAGTCTTACTACGCCTTCAGGATCGGCAAGACAACGGAATGAGTTCCGGACGAGTTGACCAGGATCTTAATGTTATTCATCAACAAATCACAAAAGAAATTAATGACAAACCTATGGATAATTCATTTACACCTGATCAACAAGTCGAACGTCAATATTCACAAAGTGTTGCATCTGGATTGTTCCAGGCATTGGAGCAAGCGCAACGTGCGAATGAAAATAAAAAACATGAAAAAGATCCTACTGAGAAGAAGCAGCGAAGAAGATACAGAGGTCAAGAGTTGGATCATTAAGGAGGTATTATGGAATTTAAAAACAAGGCGTGGAAACCTATTTTTGCTAGTTTCCTGATGAGTATTTTGTTCTCATATCTGCTCATGGTTGGTTTTTATGTAATTGGCCCAGGTGGCGATTTAACGCAATTATTGCTAGAGCCTGTAAAGGTTGTTTCTTTTGCTTACGCCCAGGAAAATTTGAAAGTCATATTTTCTTTGATGCCGTTTGTTATCTTAGGGGGCATGTTGTATTCCATGAGGTCATCTATTTTGTTACCGAAACTTGTGGATGCCAGTGATTTCGGATTACACGGAACATCAAAATGGGGTCAGCCATCTGATGTAGTTAATGGGAAGACATTTTCTAAACGTAATGCTTACAACAAAGATCCATTGAGCGCATTCAAGATGGAACCGGGTATCATCTTGGGGAAAATTCCAAGTCGAAAAGAACTAATCATCATGCCCAAAGGAACAAATATTGATAATCGAAATGTTTTAATTATCGGATCATCTGGATCAGGTAAAGGCCAGGCTTATGTTTTTCCAAATATGATGAATCATGTTGAAGAAACTATTATCGTAACCGACCCTAAAGGGGAGATTTATGAAGCCACTCACCAACTCAAACGAGATCAAGGTTACAAAGTTTATCAAATTGACTTTGTTAATTTTTCGGAAGAGGTTGGCTATAATCCTCTGGATTATGTTGACGATGATGAAGATGCGCGAGCTGTCGCGAATACTATTGCATCCAATGCGGTAGATGATGGGAAAAGGGATTTTTGGAGCGAATCGGCCATAGCCTACTTTGCAGCTATTATTCTCTATATCAAAACGGAATACCGTCATACTGCAACAATGACTCATGTAGTACAATTTACAGCCAAGGCAGGAAAGGATGAAGAATTCCTGGATAACTTGCTGGAAGAAATGTCTGTAGACCATCCAGCATATGACATGTTTACTCTGGCTAATATGAGCGCCGGGAACACAAGAACGGGAATTATGTCCACATTGGCTCAACAAATTGGGATCTTCGCGATGCGGAAGATTGCGAAATTTACGGCAAAGAGTTCTTTTAACTTCCGGGATCTTCAGGAAGAAAAAACGGTACTTTACATTAAAGTACGGATGAAGAGTAATCCATTTAAGCAGCTCACGGCCACTTTCTTTGAACAACTAATTGACACCTTCTATGATATCGCGGACGAAAATCATTCACGGCTGCCAATTGACTCTATTTACTTACTGGATGAATTTGCGAATATCGGGAAAATCAATGGATATCCGAACATCCTGGCAACTTGTCGAGGACTCGGCATGTCGATGCACACGGTTATTCAAGATATCGGGCAATTGGAAGACAAACGTATGTACGGCCCGGATATGGCAAGATCCATCATCAACAATCATGATACAACACTGTTTTTGCGAACCAAGGATACCAAGACCGCCAAATACTTCAGTGATGTTGCCGGGGAAACCACGATTAAGCATAAACAGAAAAGTACCTCTATTGGAGAGAAAAAAGCTTCTAAGAGCATTTCCGAACAGTTTGTAAAGCGACCTTTGATTACACAAGGTGAGCTGCTTAATGTAAACCCTGCTGTGTGCTATCTTTTCGTGAACGGCTATTTTCCTTTAAAACTAGAAAAGTCTTATCAGTATAAAGTGTATGGCGAATTCCTATTTGGAAAAGACCGTAAACCTAACTACGAACGTTCTTCCAGAAATAACTTTTTGAAGTTCTTCGGTATTAGCTCAGTAAACCATGTTGAGAAGCTTCCAGAAGCTCATACAGCCATCGATCCAGAAGAACGGGAATTAGAAGATGCGGATTATGATGAAGCCTTAGAAGCCGAAATGCTGGCCTTAGAAGAGGAAATGGAAAAGATTCCTGAAGAAGAAGACGTACCGTTTGCGGAAGAAGATGAATTTGAGGACGGAGAAGGTATCTCAACAGAAGAACTAAGCATGTTGTTAGGTAATCTTGACCCAATCGATCAAACACCATTAGAACCACTTGAAGAAGCTCCTATTACCACTGAAGCAACAGATGATGGAATTACCGATGAAGATGTACAGGCGGCCTTTAGAGAGCTAGAGGAAGCGTTAAACGGCATTGGTGACGACGATCCTGACGCTGAAGCTTTAATGGAAGTGATTAAGGAGCTTACAGATGAAGCGGCTGCTGATCAGGAAGAAACGGATGAGGATGAAGAGAAAAAGGAACTGGACGATTCAGACGACTTACCAATGTGATAAATGGAGGAATGCACAATGATAACCGTATTAGCTGAAAAACCTGACCAGGCCAGAAAATTGGCTGCGCCTTTCCCACATACCAAGGGGAAAGGCTTTCTTCTCATTAACCCATGCAAGGAGTTTCCGGGCGGCGCTAAGGTCACATGGGCTATTGGGCATCTCGTAGAACTTAAAAATCCAGATGAATACAACGAAGCCTGGAAGAGATGGAGCTTGGACAGTCTCCCTATTATTCCGGAGAGTTTTGAATATAAGGTTTCAAAGGATAAGGCAGTACAGTTCAAAATTGTAAAGGATTTATTGAAAGAAGCCGATCAAATTATTATAGCGACTGACCCGGCGCGAGAGGGTGAAAATATTGCCCGGCTGCTTATTATGATGGCCGGTTGTTCCAACAAGCCAATAAAACGGCTATGGACTTCCTCTCTAACCGAAAATGCGATACGGAAAGGTTTTACTGAAGTACGGGACGGATCAACGACCATTAACCTCTTTTATGAAGCCCAAGCTAGGCAAATCTCTGACTGGCTAATCGGGCTGAATGCTAGTCGATTGTACACGCTGCATCTGCAGCGTAAGGGATTCAAGGAAGTGTTTAGTGTTGGCCGAGTACAAACGCCGGTGCTTACGCTCATTTACAACCGGCAGTGTGAAATTAAAAATTTTAAATCCGAACCATTTTATGAGCTTGTGGCTGAGTTCACCGTTTCTACAGGGAAATACACGGGTAAGCTACGCGATCGTTATCCGTCTAAAGAAAAACTGTATGAAGCGGTAAAACCCTATATTGAGCCTGGAAAGGCCTCGTACCATGGGGTTGTCAAACGAGTAGAAGTAAATGAAAAGCGGACGCAGCCGCCCACCTTGTATAATCTGTCCGGTTTACAGGCAGCCATGAATAAAAAGAAGAAATATAGCCCAACGGACGTATTAACTACTGTGCAATCACTGTATGAAAAAGGTTTTGTCTCCTATCCGCGATCCGATTCACAGCATATTACAACGGAAGAGTTTGCATATCTGAAGCAGAACCTAAGCAATTATCAGCAGCTCATAGCTGTTTCGTTCCAGGCGCATAGTTTGGAGCCATCCAAGAGATTTGTTAATCCAGATAAAGTGAGCGATCACTATGCGATTATCCCGACCGAAAAAATACCTTCATCGACGGCAGACTTTTCGGAAATGGAAAAGGCTACCTATGATGAAGTTATCAAAAGTGCTCTAGGCATGTTTTTGCCTGACTATACTTACGAAGAAACAGTCATTACAACGGCCATTGGTGAAGTGGATTTTATTACAAAGGGAAAGACTGAAAAGTCTATCGGCTGGAAGCTGCTGTATCGCAACGATCCGGAAGGAACAGATGATGAAGAGGACGAGAACAAAGCCCTACCACGTGTTAAACAGACAGATCCAACGACTGGGATTGTTATCGTCAAGGATGGTATGACGCAGCCGCCTAAGCCGTATACACAGGGGCAGCTTATCACTCTCATGACGAATGCCGGTCGTCACGTTGAGGATAAGGAAATGCGGGATGCCTTGAATGAAAGTGAAGGTTTAGGCACTGAAGCGACAAGATCGAGTATTATCGAAACACTCATGCAGCGAGAATTTATCCTAGTGAAGAAGAACCAGGTCTATGTAACACCGAAGGGCGAGGTTTTATGTGAAGCTGTAAAAGGTACTGTTCTATCCAAACCTGAAATGACAGCCCAATGGGAAATATTCCTGAAGGAGATCGGCCGAGGTAACAAGAAAAGCAGCGTCTTTATAGAGAACACGAAAAAATTATGCAATAAATTACTGGAACAAGCTTCTACTGACATGGGTAATTTGAATGTCCAGGCGCAGATTGCGGCCACCGAAGAAGCCGAGCAAATTTGCAAATGTCCTTGTGGGAACGGCTATATAACGGACAAAGGGAAGTTTTACGGTTGTACGGCCTATAAAGAGGGTTGCAAGATAACATTTTTCAAAGAGCTACTAGGTAAAAAGTTAACCCCTACTCAAATCAAGGCGCTATGTGAGAAAGGGAAAACTGGCACGATCAAAGGATTTACGAGTAAAAGTAAAAAGAAATTTGAAGCAGCTCTTTCCTTGAAAGATGGAAAGATCGAATTTATTTTCTCATAACATTTTCTCATGACAGAGAGGGGAAACACCATGTACCAATTTTATGAGATCGTGGGGAGCGAGAAACCTATTTATGTGACAAAACCTGAAGGATATCTGTCATATGAGGAAGTTCCGAACGGGGATCTTGTTAACTATGAAGAAATCGCCTATCTGGAGATTATAGAAAACGGGGTTAAATTGTACGAACCTCTATATGTGAGGGAGGGTGAATAAGGATGCCGTTTCCTAAATCTGGCGACTATGAAGCGAAGATGGCTCAGGTGCAGAAACAAGTTGACCAGGCCATAGAAAGAATATTTAATAAGTCTGAATTTCAACGCTACTTAGAAGTAGCTTCTAAGTTCCCAAAATACAGTTTGAATAATGTGGTTATGATTTACGCCCAAAAACCTGAAGCTACAATGGTGCAGGGATACAATGCTTGGAAGGACATGGGACGACAGGTGCAGAAAGGTGAAACGGCCATTAAAATTTTTGCTCCTACATTTAAGAAAGTCGATATGACTAAGGTAGATCCGGTTACACAACGTCCTCAGCTTGATGCAAAGGGAAAAGAAATTACCGAGAAGAAGGAAATGCTTACAGGCTTCAAGGCTGTGAACGTATTTGATGTGAGCCAGACGCAAGGTAAAGAAATAGTCAACGTAAGGCAGTTTGTCCGTGATGATATAAGAGACAGTGCAGGAGCTGCACAAATGTATCGTCAGTTTTCCGATCACCTTGCAAAGAAAATGGATGTAAGAGAGAATGCCGAGGATTTTAAAGACAAGCCTAATGTGCGTGGGTATTATGATCGTGAGGATCATGCCATCCGGATCAATCCTGCTATTGAAAATTCGACAATGAAGTTCAAAACATTAGTCCATGAGTATGCACATTCGCAGCTCCACCGCATGGACAGTCCTTTGAAGGACTTGCCACGAGAGCATAAGGAAGCCCAGGCTGAAGCCACGGCCTTTATGGTCACCAAGTATTACGGGATGGATACGGAAGCCTACAGCGCCGGTTATATTGCAACCTGGTCAAAAGATATTCAATTGGCCAAACAAGCCCTGGGTGAGATCCAAAAAACCGCTAATCATATTATTCGTGAGATAGATCATCAATTGAATAGGGAACGCATACAGGAAGCAACAAAAACGCAGCCATTGAATAAAGACGGCGAACGTTCTATATTGGCCGCAGCTAAAGAAGTGGCTGCAGCTTCCGGTAATCGAGACGAACAACCCAAGGTACAAGAGAAGTCTAATGTTGTCGATCTACCAAAATCAAAATCAACGCCTGAATTAGAGCGTTAGTAGGCTGATTTCGGCACGGCGAAGCTTACCCGAAAAGGGGCTACGCCGTGTCACTTTTTGCAGTAGTAGACTACTTTCTAGAAATTAGTTCGGTGAAAATAAAGTTTAGACGGTTCCAGTAAAATAAGCAGCGGCAGCCTAAGACGTGATAAATAAAGTCTTAGACTGCCGCTGTTGTCATAAAACTAACGTTTCCCGTTGCGTAATGCCTTCCCTTTCCTACTTGATTTCTAATCTTATACTTGATTCAGAAAAAGAGTATGAATGGTAACGCAATTTTCGAAGCAGTAAAGAACAATGATGACAAGTAGTGAGTGGCACATAGTCTACACCTTTAATCTATAAACAATTGGTTGCCAACAGGGCCGCAGCGATCAGGGAGCTAGAATATGAACTCACCGTGTTTTTAAGTGAGCACAAAATATAACATTTTTGTCAAAGAAAGTAGGCACTTGCCCAATATCGAAATGTTGCAGTCCATTATATAGGCATCTGCATAGAATATAAGTAAACACTACAACTGCGAGGAGAATTAATATGTTCCATAAATTATCTCGTCACGATCACCATTGGCATAATCCCATGCCTAACAGCTGGGATAACGACGACGATTATGGGGTTACCCCCCCATTGTGCAATGGAAATCAGAACGTTAGTCACCCCTCTCCTTTAGAGTTAAAGGATTATGGGCAACGACCTCTTGTAATAAATATTGACCAGGCAGCAAAACATAATCAAACGTATCGAACTGCTCTATGGACGGGAAAGCATTTTCAAGTGACTCTGATGAGTATTTATGTTGGCGAAGATATTGGTTTGGAGATACATCCGACAACCGATCAATTCATACGTATTGAAGAAGGTCAGGGACTTGTTCAAATGGGAGATCGGAAAGACAGATTAGATTTTCAAGTGACGGCCTATAATGACTATGCCATTATGATACCCGCTGGAAAATGGCACAATGTTACCAACACCGGTCATACACCTCTTAAATTATACGTAATATATGCCCCTCCTCATCATCCATATGGAACAGTTCATGAAACGAAATCCATTGCGATATCTGCCGAAAGATAATCGGTTTAATCCCGTTTAGTGAACTTACAATCGTATATCCAAAAGCCTGATTTCTCTTTAATAGTCACAGGAGAAATCAGGCTTTTGTAATGAATCTATATAAGACATTTTTTTGTTTAAAACTGATTTTTTTAAAACATTCGTTCTGTCCACACCATAACTCCAATTTTAAATGATGCATGTTCCTGAAGGCGAAGTGAAAGCCTATCTTGAACAAACCCAACTAGAACTACCGACTTATATCAATACAAGAAATCAGACGCTGTTCGATATCGGAAGCAATCTTCATTAGTTCCTCGTTTTCAACCAGTCCTATTAACGCTGAAGGCTTAGGCATTCCAATCTTGGTACTTCCGCCTTCTTCATACACTGCGAGCTTGCAGGGAAGGAAATAACCGACTAGCGGATTTTTAGATAACACCTTCTGTGCTTCACTCGGGTTACAGACTTCCAAAATGTGATATTTCATATCCAGCTCCACATCCTTCTCGTGAAGCTTTTCTTTCATATCGAGTTGCCACAATACGCCAAACTGTTCTTTTTTAAGGTTGTCTGTAAGATCCACAATCGCTTGCTCAACTGTCTTATTCGTATTAACCGTATAATGGAACACGCTATTTCATCTCCTGTCTTCTTATGTGTCCAAGGGTTCTTTCGTTATCCTTACCCTATAGCTATCCGATTAAACAGCCGTCTTTTTATTTTTGAATTAGCTTATCGCCCCACACGCTTACACCACCATGGAGGTGAGCAATACTAGAGTATCCGCTTCTACTTAATACTTTAGCTGCATTTTTGCTGCGCATACCGCTCTGGCAATACAAAAGAACCATGTTATCTTTAGGAATCTCGGCCAGACGGCGCTCCAGTTGAGACAGAGGAATATTAACCGCCCCCTTAATAAATCCTCTTTTGTACTCTCCAGGTTCACGGACATCAACGACGATACGTTTGTTGTTATTCTTTATTTCATTCCTAAAATCATCAGGTTTCAGGTTCTTCACACCTTTTACCGGTTTCATCCGGGTGTAGAGAAACCATACAATCACAATAATAACCGTAACATTAATAACAATATTTATGCTCAATGGACTCTCCCTTTCTTTTTTTTGACAAACAACATCCTTTCACCATATAGAGCTGACGGAATCCTCGTCGTGCAAGAATTCTGGCTGCTTTTTTTCTCTTAAGCCAGGTACTTGAGAAAATAATGACCTCATCATGCCGCGACAATTCCTTCTGCCATGGCAAACGACCAATAGATATATTAATCGAGCCTGGAATGTGGCTCTCCCAATACTCACTGGAGTCCCTGACATCGAGTATTTTCACATTGGACCAACGTTCATGGGATGGATCCCACTCTTCCATGTCCACATAAGTAAGTGAAGATACCGGCCACAGCTGAATCAGTAACCATACGACTAGCATTCCAGCTGCTATATAAACCAGAGTCATTCATGACACCCTCTTTATATTATTCATATAGACATCATCGCACTAATTTATTGAAATCCGACCATTCGCTCAGACCGCCTGTCATGTTTACAACCTTATATCCTTTCTCATGAAGAAGCTCACATGCAAGACCGCTCCGGTTTCCACTTCGGCACATGATAATGACCTCCTGAGATTCATCAAGTTCAAAGTATCGTTGCATTAATTGTCCTAACGGAATATGAACAGCTCCCTCTACATGTCCTTCTACCCACTCTGCAGATTCACGAACATCAAGCATCATAAGATCCTTGCCTTGTTTCAGCTGTTCAGCTACTTCTTGCGGGGTAATTTCTTTTGGAATTTTAAATGCCATAAGTAATCCTCTCCTATTTGTGTACATAAAATTTGGCTATTCACTTTTGTACACAGTGAATACCCTAGATATATTACATATACCCCTATAGGTATTATAAAGCCAAAAATGATTTTTCTCAAGCTCTCCTCAAAAATAATCTTTTAGCTCATTACAAAACAGATCATAAATAAAAAAATCTATAGATCATAGTAAAGCGATCTATAGATAGATATAAGGATTCGAATACCAGTTCTCTTATAGTCTGGGCTGATGCTTCCGAAGCGAAGCATTCTAACTATCTTCTATATTAATTACGAACCAATTTGTCTGTCCAGGCATTGAGCCCACCTGTCATATTGATAACCTTGAACCCTTTTTCATAAAGCAGCTCACATGCCTTTCCGCTGCGATTTCCACTGCGGCATATAACAATAATTTCTTGTGCCGGGTCTAACTCTTCATGTCTAGAGTCCAGTTCGCCAAGGGGAATGTGATTAGCACCTGCTACGTGTCCTTCCATCCATTCTCCCGGTTCCCGGACATCCAGCATGATCAAAGTTTCACCTTTGTTAAGACGTTCTGCTACCTCTTGAGGTGCTATTTCCTTAAATGACATGTGTAAGTTCCCTCCATAGATGATTTATTCCATCGTGTTTTAATTACCGGCTTTTCACAAGAAGCTCTACCGCTTCCTTCACCAATTTACCTGTATCCTTATTGCCAGCCTCCTGTTCGGCCATAATGCACTGTTGAAGATTTTCTGCAACGATTTGCGCAAGAGCTCTGTCAGAGGCATTACGTACGGCAGACAGCTGGGCAACAACCTCTTTACAAGGTTTACCTTCTTCCATCAATCGGAGTACACCACGAACCTGGCCTTCAATTCTCCGCAAACGTGTTTTCAAGCTATCTGTATAGTTGTATTCCATATAAGATCTACTCTCCTTCATAACATACCTGTATAGGTATATTATAGAGCAAAATATGTTAGCTTACACCTTTAAATAAATAAGTTTACCTTGCCGTTTGTTGCATCACCTAGGTAAGCGGCAACTCCAGCATATTCCAATCCATCGATCAATTCTTCTTGTTTTAGACCCAGAAGATCCATGGTCATGGTACAAGCAACCATCTTCACACCCTGCTCCTGTGCTAGCTCCATCAATTGAGTCAGAGATAAAGCATTATGCTTTTTCATCACATGTTTAATCATCTGCGGACCAAGCCCGCCAAAATTCATTTTGGACAGCCCGAGTTTTGTTGCCCCCCGTGGCATCATCCAGCCAAAAGCTTTTTCCAAAACACTTTTATTCGTCTTGATGCTCTCATCTTTCCGCAGCGCATTCAATCCCCAGAAGGTAAAAAATATGGTTACTTCGTGATCATAGGCAGCTGCGCCATTAGCAATAATAAATGCTGCAATTGCTTTATCTAATTCACCACTAAACAGTACGATTGTTGATTTATCAGTCATTAATTAATAATACCCACTTTCTATTTTATGAATTACATATACCCCTATAGGTTTAATAAAACAGGGGAATATACTAAAATACAAATCATTTTTATATGCTTTAAAGGATAGTTGACCAAACTTTAACGGCTGTCAGTGCAATAAGCACGACTAGTCCATAACGAAGGATTTTAACATTTATCTTGGAACCTACTTTAGACCCCAATGGAGCTCCGATCAGACTTCCAACCACCGTGAATAAAGTAGGCCATAAAGGAATATGTCCGCCCGTAAGCTTTCCAATAACCCCGCCGACAGCCGAAACAAAGACGATCGCAAGTGAAGAAGCGATGGTCGTCCGGGTTGGAATCTTGAGGAGGGTGAGCATGATGGGAATCAGGATAAAAGCGCCCCCTGCGCCCACAATTCCGGATACAATTCCGACTATAAAGGCAGAGACTATCGCAATGAATTTATTAAATTGAAGGTTCTCTTTGATTTCATCCGAGCCCTTACGAGGGATCAGCATCAGAATAACTGCTAACACGGCAAGTATGCCATAGATCAGGTTAATGATTTCTCCTTGAAGCATTCCCGATATATATCCTCCGATCAGGCTTCCCACCAAAATGCTAATGCCCATATAAAGAACTAATCCCTTATGAACGGCTGATGGCCCCAATTTGCCTTTACTTCTTTTCTGAAATGCCAAAACGCCTGCAAGAGAGGCAAAAAAAACTTGGAACATACTGATCGAAGAAACCTCATGTGCTGAAAAGTGCGCTGCACCGAATACTGATGGTACATACAACAGCAAAGGATAGTTAATGATAGCTCCGCCTATTCCAAGCAATCCTGAAAAGAAGGATCCGATTACGCCAAGAGCGAACATAATGACCATTAACAAGATATCCATAAACATCCTCCTTTCTTTAGTCTAAAATAATTCTATACGGAACCCAACTAAAAGGAGTACAATATTCAAAACTAAATAATCTTATAATAAAAGAGGATCAAAGCTATATGTTAGCCTTATTCAAAAAATGGTTTGAAGCAAGATGTCCTGTTTTTAACAATAAACTCCATGCCGTAAATCGCTGAATGTTCTGCTAAATCCTGCCCGCAGGGTCACTATAGAGAAGAAAATTACTGCTCTCTCGGCGTAACTATAACTTATGAAGGCTTGAAATAAGCGAACACACTACTGCGTGTTCGCTTTGTTTTTATTTAAATCTTTTTAACGTAAAACTTATAAATACCGTTGTCTTCCTCATAGGAAATCAATTCGTGTTTGGTTTGTTTTACCCAAGCTTGAAAGTCATTAACGGAGCCTTTGTCCGTTGACAGTACTTCCATGATTTGTCCGGATTCAAGACCATCCAGCGCTTTCTTTGCTTTTACGATCGGCATAGGACATGCCAGTCCTTTAGTATCTACTACCAGATCTGTTTTCATAATGAGTTTTCCTCCTCTTAATTGTCATGCACGGCACAGCGGTTAGGACCGATTTCCATCTCGCGCTGCTCATCTTCGTCGGGTGTAATTTTTCCCATGTTCGTCTGCCGGATTTCTTGATACGCATTAGGCTGAGGTGGAAGATTCTCAGTCACTGTACGCCGGAATTCATCCTCTTCACGAATGTTGAGACCAGGGTTTTTTTGATATAAGTCAGACAATTTCGCCATCACTCGACCGTCTTCACCGAGCTCCGTCACCTTTCCGAAGTGAGCAGGCAATACGATCAGATCTTGAGACAATTCTGTATACCGCTTATAAAGCGTGTCACGAAGATCACCTACCCAATCTTCCGCAAGGCCAGCCAAATCAGGACGACCGATCGATTCAATGAACAGGATATCACCGGTCAACAGGTACTGGTCATCTACAATAAATGACGTGCTTCCGATGGTGTGTCCAGGAGAGTAAATCGGCTGAATCCGGATTGTTGTGGAACCTACCGTGATAACACGACCTTCTTCAAGTTCCTCATAATTGAAAGTAACTTCAGTCGCATCTTTTGGGGGCAGCCAATAAGTGGCTCCAGTTTGCTCAGCTAATTTCCGTCCGCCTGAAATATGATCGGCATGCAGGTGTGTGTCCAGGGTGTGTTTAATCTGTGCACCTTGCTCTCTCGCAAACTGTTCAAACACTTCTGTCATGCGAAGCGTGTCAATCACTGCTGCTTCCCCGCCTGAAACAACCATATAAGACAAGCAGCCCTTCCCAATCCGCACGAACTGATACAAAGATCCCCCGTCCTTCAATTCTCCAATCTTCACTGGCTCCAGATGCTCACTCCATGATTTCATACCGCCTTCAAGGTAATGCACGTTGCTTCTGCCGGCCTCAATGATTTGCTCTGCTACAAATTTGGAAGACCCCTCTTTCGCACAGACAACAAGCAACTTTTTCCCATTAGGAATCTTATCGAGTGCATCATCTACACCATCTAAGAGATCAAAATAAGGAATGTTAATGATTTCTACGCTGTCGCCTTCAACCTTCCAATCGATAAAGTCCGTTTCATTACGAACATCAAGGATAAAGATTTCTTCTTTAGCCAAGACGATACGCGTAAGTTCCTTGGCAGTCATCGCTTTTAATTCCATTTTCGTTTCTCCCTTCCTTTAGAACGTCAATGTAACGTTGGCATCCTTCGCAAAATCCAGAAAAGTGACAGCTCCACCTACTTCAATGCCTTCAATAAAGTCCTCTTTTGTTAGATTCATAACATCCATTGTCATCTGACAAGCAATAATCTTGACACCCATCTCCTGAGCCATTTCTACAAGCTGTGGAATCGATGGAACATTTGCATTTTTGAACCCTTCTGCAAAATGTTCAGCCCCTGCAGGCAGTGGCAATTGGTGATGAGCTTTCTTGTGAATCAGATTCAAGCCTTCAAAAGTAAAGAAAATGGCAACCTCTGCTTCAGTCGCTGCCGAAGCAGTTGCGATATTAAACACTTTATATGCATCGAACATTCCACCATTACTTGCAATAATAGCTACTTTAGTACTCATTGTTATACCTCCGTTTGTATTGGTTTTTATTTTTCTGTTGGCCCCGTCCAACCAGTCATGCCTGGTTCAACATTTTTGACTTGCTTGAATCCTTTTTCAGTAAGCAGTTGACAAGCAAAGTCACTGCGGCTGCCTGTTCGGCATACGACATAAATATCTTCTTCCTGGTTAAGCTCCTGGATCCGACCTTCGAGTTCCCCTAGCGGAATAGAAATAGCGCCGGCAATTCGGTTAAACGCATATTCGGCAGGTTCACGAACATCCAGCACAGTAATTTTTTCCTTAACAGCAAGTTTTTTCACCAATTCATCATTGGAAATGACATGCGGATGCTTATTCACTTCCTTTGTTTCAGTAACATTAGCTTTACGGACGTAATGCTTGAGAACATCGCCATCCTCTACTGTACCGAGATAATGATGCCCGGTATTTTTAGCCCATCCTTGAATGTCCGCCAGAGACCCCTTATCTGTAGCCTGTACTTCAATAACTTGACCATCATCTAATTGATCCATCGCTTTTTTTGTTTTTACGATTGGCATTGGACAGGCAAGCCCTTTGCAATCGATTTTCTGATCTACTTTAATTTCGGCCACTACAGAAACCTCCTCAAATTTTGTTATGAACAAGACAAGCCATTGGTAAAGAGGTTTTTTAATAAGTCTTCCCTTTTGGCCTGTGTTTTACAAATTGCATTTCAATTGGGATTATCATTGATTACGTATACCCCTATGGGTATATTACTAAGAGTATTCGTTCTTGTCAACCTCTATACTAGAATAAGTTAGTTGGTAATCTACGTATCAGGAACATAGATATTGACCTAATGCCTCTTAAACTTCGTTTGTTAAGAAACGTTAAAGTTGTGATGATAATCAAACATTCTAAAGATTTGTTTCTTTTTTGCTTTTAACATAATGATTTAATTCTAGCCATTCCTATCTGCGTCAATAATTCCGCACCAACGAAGTTTACGCTAATGACCAGACACTCTAGACTACGAAACTCCAAGACAGGATTGAATGCAAGCAATGTTAAAAGAACCTCTCTCAAGTAAACCTTTGATGATATGGTAGTCTGATTGGATGAGCGATTAATTTAATGGTGTCAGCTATTTCACTAGGAATTACACTAACCTGCCCGTTAGCTTAATGGGGCTTTACCAGTCGGTTGAACACGAACATTAATTTTGTTGGCCAATTTACCGACACGAAGTAATTCCGAATATTAAAAAGGGCGGCCTGAAGTGTGGTTTGAACAGGAAGAAAGGTACCAAGTATACTTAAATGGCCTTTCAGATCGATTTATGCCTATCATAGAAGCCTATTGGCAGGGTGACCGATCTGATTTAGGAGTGTATTGGGCTGTAATGGAGAAACAAGGTATAGAAAGCCACTACGCAGATCTGATGCTCTTTAACCAGTTTCTTTGGCGTAAAGCTAGGGAGTTAGAAGAAAATGAGTCGTCTAATCTTAAAAGAATTGATCAGGTTTACGAGATGATCAAGGGGATTAGTAAGATATTTGAGGTTAGGGCTGGACACAACTCAGTAGAAACAGAGTCCATATACTTCAAAACAGATGATGCTATTTTTTGGAACGGGTGCTAAGGAGAAATTATGAACAAGAAGTCTAAGTAAGAAGCAGCTCATGCATGGGCTGCTTCTTTTTGTTTACTGATCAAATGGTTTTAAAGACGATGGAATACACACTAGAACTGCCAGGTGAAAAAGGAACTATCAGCACGTAACCGAATGTAAGGTATGTGATTTATTATTGGCCAAACCCGATACAGGATAAAAAGAATGATCCTTCAACAGGCCAAGTAAGGAAAATCAATAATCGTCTTAATGGATTTAGATCTCTTTGCAATAGTTAAGAATGAGTACCTTGGTTAAAATATTCCCTTCAATTCCTTAATCAATGCTTTCAAATTCTTCTCTGAAAGTCTATAGTTAGCCCAAAGCATCTGAGCACATTGTGCAGTTGCTTTTTTTGTATTATTGAGTTATCGTTACCCGTTAGCTTAGTGAGGTCGCAGGATAATCCGCACCTCAGAGCTATCTAATGGGTAGCACTATGCAGGCCACGGAGCGCTTCTAATGTCCGCTGAACATACGTAGATAATTCCAATTCATTTATCGACTCACTGTCTGCATTTGGATTTTGATCATGATGATATTTTTTACTGTAATCATTAATATCTTCAAGATCGTCTAGTTGATGCTTTATTGACGACAGATGTGCTTCTGTAGACGTTCTAACCTTTTGAATAAACCCACCAAGCCAATCATTGCTATCAAAATCCCTCGGGAATCGAACACGCAGGTTTCCCTCAAGAATCGGACGAATGCACATGGCCACAGATCGATAATTTGTCTGTGCGACTTTACCTTCAATAAAATCGGCAAGTGTATGGTATAACTGATAGTAATCAGATCGTGTTTCCTTTTCGATGTCCCAAGTATCTAAGATGCTGTCATTCAAACCTTCTCTTTTGATACATAGTTGGGACATTAAGGTCTTTTTGTCCGCAAACTTTCCCCAGAGGGCGCGCGCAAAGAACGTGTCATGTGTTAATACAATGACTTGCTTGGCAAGAGCCGAATACCTCATGATCTGATCTGCGGTATAGCTCTTGCGGTGGTTATCCAAGCTAGAAATCGGATCATCAAATACAAGTACCTTCTTGCCAATATCGGGATCAGATTCAAGCTTAGCCAAGAAAAAAGCAATCGCCAGACTGCTTTTATCCCCTTCGCTTAAAGTGTTCTTAAAAGAAGGATTGGTTAGGGGTGATCTTTCGTTTCCCAGATCGACCACATTATTGTTAATGGTTAAAACGAAATTACTGCTGGGCTTGCCTCCAATAAAGCTGGACTTATAATCTGTAATCTTGAAGGATGCTCCGCAGTTCATTAGATGCCTATTTATCTTTTGCTCATACTTTGAAAAAATTTCTTTTGTATAATCGTTCAGCTTTTTTTTAACGTCGTCTTTTTCTTTCTCTAAGGCTTTAATGGAAATCAATAATTGTGTATATTGCTCAGCTTGCACTGCTTTTTCGTCACTGTAACGCAGTTTGACATTCATAAGATAACTAAGCTTCGTCTTTGCATCTTGGATTCTGTGTTTTTCACTCATAGCCTTTCGGGCTTCAATAATACTATTCACCCGTCCGATTTCGTGGTTATAGAACCCCAGTTTATTCAGCAGCGTAAGATACCGCTCGATTATCAATTCTTTCTCAGCGGATATGTTGATCTGTTCCAATGGGGGTCCTACCAACAAAACGCGGAAAACATACGCCAAGAGAAATTCCGAGGTAAAAAGGCCGATGATTCCTACGCTAAGGAATCATCGGCCTTTAATATTATTGAAGAAGAGGGTGTAGGGAATGTAAACTTGTTACTTTTCTTGCATCAAAGTTGTATTCACCAAGAAAATTAATGTGTTCCCATCCTAATGGAGAAATATGTTTAAGTAAGTCTTCTCTCAAATTCCCTTTTTCCTTCAATAGTTTTGTTGCTTCTGTAAGATAAACGGTATTCCATACACTAATGGCATTAATTAGAATGTTTAAAGCACTTGCACGTTGTAGCTGGTCTTGTATTCCTCGTTCCCGCAACTCACCTCGTTTTCCAAAGAATAAGGCTCTCGCTAACCCATTCATCGCTTCTCCTTTATTTAGTCCTCGTTGAATTCGACGGCGTAGTGTTTCGTTAGATATGTAATCCAAAATAAAAATGGTCTTTTCGATTCTCCCCATTTCTCGCAAAGTAGTTGCAAGTTTATTTTGTCTCGCATACGACCCTAATTTCCCCATCATAAGTGAACCGGACACTTTTCCTTCTCGAATAGAATGAGCTACACGTAATACGTCATCGAAATTCTCTTGAATAATTTTTGTATTAATACGACCACGGAGTATATTTTCTAATTTTGGGAATTCATTTGGCGTTTGGATCGTGAATAGCTTAGAGTCAGCTAAATCACGTAGCCTTGGTGCAAAACGAAATCCTAGTAAATGACTCAATCCAAATACTGAGTCGGCGTAGCCAGCTGTGTCTGTAAAATGCTCTTCAATGTTTAAATCTGTCTCATGATGAAGTAATCCATCAATAACGTGTACAGCATCACGAGCATTGGTATTAATGACTTTCGTATAAAAACTTGAAAATTGATCACTAGTAAATCGATAAATGGTTGCTCCTTTTCCAGACCCATAGTGTGGATTGGAATCGGCATGTAACGATGAAACACCAACCTGTACGCGCATTCCATCAGAGGAAGAGGTACTTCCATCTCCCCAATAGGAAGCTAGTTTAAGCTTATGTTGAAAATTCACTAATGTCGCTTGTGCACGACTTATAGCATCATCGAATAAACGCCATTGCGCTGCATTAGCCATTTGATGATAGGTAACTCCTGGTGTCGCTTCTGCCATTTTAGTAAGTCCTATGTTAGTTCCCATCGCCATGAGAGCAGCCATGAGAACTACTTTTTCCTCTCCCTTTGGTGGGCGATTGGTTGAGGCATGTATCAACATTTCGTCAAATCCTGTCCAGTGTGCTACCTCCATTAAAAGATCAGTGAGCTTTATTCTTGGCAACATATTATATAAAGACAGGCTAAAAGCTCTCGCTTCTTCGGGTGTATTCTTCTCCAAACGGTCCAATCGGATCTTAGCCTTTTCGATATTTACTCCTTCTAGAGAATCAAGATTATTTGAAACCCATGTAAGGCGTTGAGCTAGTGACTTTCTTCTTTCCTCAAGATATTCATCTGCCGATGAACGAACGGCTAGTTTAGTTTCCGTAAGACGAGTTGTTTTCCAATCTTCTTTAGGAACAAGATACTCTTCAAAATCTTTATGAAGTCTACTACCGACTACGGATATGTCGCCTGAACGAATATGATTTTTCAACTCTGTTAGTGCAGCCATCTCATAATAGTGTCGGTTAATTATTCCATCATCACCATAAACATGCTTCTTCCAACGTTTAGGAATAAAATCTACCGGGGCATCATTTGGAATTTTTCTTTTACCAGATTCATTTATTTCATTTAGCGTTTTTAGAGCTTGCAATAATGGCTCTGTACCTTGTGTAGAACGAAATTCAAGAGATTTAAGAAAAGTAGGAGTATATTTTCTTAGATAAGAATACCGATTTTCTAACAAATCTAGATAATCGTAATCCATCGGACGGGCTAATTTTTGGGCTTCTTCGACGGAAGAAACAATTTTATCCCACGGCATAATCATTTCAATAGCATTAAATGGATCAAGCCCTTCATTTCGTGCTTGGATAAGTGCTGCACCAATATCTGCAAAATGCACGACTTTTTCATTCACTGCTTTTCCATTTTCTTTTTGCATTTCCTCTTGTGTTTTACGTCCTTTTGATTGCAAGATCATCATTTGTCGATCATGAATTTCAATTGCTTGATCAATTAGATCTTGGCTTAGTGTTACTAGATAGGAAACAAGAATTGCATATTTCTTTTTTTCTTTAAACCTTCGAAATGAGTGTGGTTCATACCTTGCTCCAATACGAGATAATTGAAGTAACCGATTGGGATGGATTTGCTCTGAATTTATCTCTAATTTTAAATCTCGTATATATTCTAAGCGCTTTATTACTTTTAAAAAGGCTTCAGGTGAAGATTGGCCGGGAAGTTCTCTAAGCCATGCTAAGGGGGTTTTTCTATTGTCTACAAAGGGATCTATAAGTTTATCTAACTTTTGTTTTTGCCATTTTGAAAGAGTACAAGTTAATGATTTAAAAATTCTTTCCTCTGCTCGTTGACGAGTTTCCCAAACAAGCCTTTCTATAGTAGTCATGCCAGGGAGAATAATTTTCTGATTTCGTAGTTCTTCTTGCGCTGTACGAAGAAGATACATTGAATTTCCATTTTGAAGGGCATGATTCAACAGAAACTGAGCTACCTTACGATAGTTCCCTAGGGAAAAATTTTCATAACCATAAACTTGACGGATTTCTTCCATATGCTCATGTTTAGTTGGCTCTCGTTGGGCATATAAAGAAAATGAATTAGGATTAACATTTATTTGTCTAGCTATGTATTCGATTATGTAATCTGGAATAGGTCCAACATCTGAAAGGGACCATCCGGGATAGCGTAGAACACATAATTGAACAGCAAAGCCTAATCGATTATGATCTCTTCTGTGTCGTTTTATAATTTCAAGGTCATATTGTGAAAAAGTATAATAAGTTTCTAGTTCACTTTCGCTCATATCAGCTGGAATTCGTACAAATTCCGTTCTTTGATCTTCTGTTAGTAATTCTTTCCCTCTCATGCTACAACTCCTTGCTAGATATCTTTTTCTTTTCTAGATAACGATATAAGGTTGTCGCTCCAATCCCTGTTGCCGTCTTAATTTGAGATAAAGAGTAATCTTTGCTTTCGTACATTTTTATAGCAAGTTCTATTTTCTTTAAATCAACCTTCGGTCTGCCTCCGTTTCTTCCTCTAGCTCTAGCAGCCGTCAATCCATCTTTCGTTCGTTCACTAATAATATCTCGTTCTAATTCTGCTATGCTGGCCAACATTCTAAAAAAGAATCGTCCCATAGCAGTTGTTGTGTCAATCTTGTCTTGTATGGAGACAAAATGAATACCCTTTGCTTCAAAATGTTCCATAAGCTCAATTAAATGTTTGGTACTACGACTGATACGGTCTAATTTATAGACAACTACCGTGTCACCTTTACGCAAAACTTTAAGAAGCTCGTCAAGCTGCGGACGGTTTTTTCTCTTGCCTGATTCCTTTTCTTCAAAAGTCTGGTCCACTCCGTAGTGAGTCAATGCATCGAGTTGTAACGATAATGACTGATCTTGTGTACTGACACGTGCATATCCAAATTTCAACAAGAATCCCCCCTTTTTTAATATCCTAACTATACCAAAAAGGGATTTGTAATAGATATATTGGTATTTAGATTTTGGTTATATTTTTGGTTATGTATTTTAAGTAGTTTTTGAGGTTTTAGAGAAGTTCTCTGTTTTTAACCAAAAACGGTCGTTTTCGGTATTGGAATCATTTAATTGAAGGGAGTAAAATATATTGACCATGTACTATGGTACATGGTTTATATTATATGTGAGGTGAAGTAAATTGCATTTTCGAGTCGGAGAAATCGCAGAGAAGTGTAACGTTAACAAAGAGACCATTAGATATTATGAGCGTTTAGGCTTAATTCCAGAGCCTGATCGTACCGAAAAAGGATACCGAATGTATTCACAACAAACGGTCGATCGGTTGAATTTCATAAAACGGATGCAGGAATTAGGATTTAGCTTAAATGAAATTGACAAATTGCTAGGGGTCGTCGATCGCGATGAAGCAAAGTGCCGTGATATGTATGATTTCACCGTTCTTAAGATAGAAGACATCCAGCATAAAATTCAAGATCTCAAAAGAATTGAACAAATGCTGATGGATCTTAAAGAAAGATGTCCTGAAAACAAAGATATTTACGAATGCCCCATTATTGAAACATTGATGAAGAAATAAGAGGTGAAACAGGATGAAAAACACAATAAAAAGTTCAGGCTGGTTTCTTGTCGCACTAATCACATGCCCGTGTCATCTGTTTTTACTGCTTCCGTTGGTTGCAGGAACGGCACTGGGTTCATACTTCACGGACTTTAAAGATGTTATTTTCATCGTGATGGGTCTGTTATTTGTCTTTGCTCTTTTCAAGGGCTGGAGAAAACTTGACCCAGAAACAAAGAATGAAACAAAAAAGGAAACAAAAACGCATGATTGTTGCAGTATGGAGAGGTTTAAATCATGAAGGAAAAAGTGTCGCAAGTAGCTACTGTATTTTCAGCTTTTGTTATGGCTGCATGCTGCCTAGGTCCACTGATTTTCATTCCTCTTGGACTAACTGGATTTGCAGGAGCATTAGCCTTCTATTCACTAAAGTATCGGTTATTGTTCAGCATCGTTACCATCATCCTTCTTGCATACTCCTTTTACATGGTTTACGGGAGAAAAGGCAAAAGGAAGAGTTCTATCATCGGCTTATGGATCACGACGTTTTTCGTTTTCTGCATGTTTCTTTTTTTATTTCTAGTTGAAGGTGGACTATAAAAGATGAGGTGCTTTATATGAGCGTACAAATAATTAGGATTATGATGCTATTATCCCTTCTGTTAGTGGTTAGTGCGTGTAGCAACGAAAAAGAAGCACAAAATACTATAGATGCTAAGCAGGAAGTAAAAACTACCATTGAAACAACTAAAACAGGGACATTCACGGTTTTGGGGATGGATTGTTGTCCACCGTCTGTTGTAGAAAGCGTCCTGGAACAGGTAGATGGCGTTAGCAAAACAGCCATTAAAGTCAGTGGAAGCAAGGGCGAAGTAACGGTTTCCTTTGATGATAAGAAAACGGATTTACAGGCAATTAAGACGGCAGTTTCGAATTTCGGGCTTGGAGTCGAGTAAAAGGAGAGATTTAACATGAAAAAATATCGAGTAAACGTTCAAGGAATGACTTGTACGGGTTGTGAAGAGCATGTAGCTGTTGCTCTTGAAAACATGGGTGCAAAAGGGATTGAAGTGGATTTTCGTCGCGGAGAAGCTGTATTTGAGCTAACGAATGACGTGGAGGTGGAAACAGCGAAAAAGGCGATTGCTGAAGCCAAATACCAGCCAGGAGAGGTAGAAGAATTACAACCGCAAGAAATGGTGCAGTTAGGCGATGAAGGCGATTATGATTACATTATCATCGGTTCTGGCGGTGCTGCTTTTTCGTCTGCCATTGAAGCTGTGAAATACGGAGCGAAAGTGGCGATCATCGAACGTGGAACGGTTGGTGGAACATGTGTGAATATTGGCTGCGTTCCTTCGAAGACATTGCTGCGGGCTGGCGAAATCAATCATCTGGCAAAAAATAATCCATTCATCGGATTGCACACGTCAGCTGGCGACGTTGATTTGGCACCATTGATCAAGCAGAAAAATGAACTGGTGACGGATCTTCGAAACTCAAAATATGTGGATTTGATTGATGACTACGGCTTTGAATTAATCAAAGGCGAAGCGAAATTCGTAGATGAAAAAACCGTTGAAGTCAATGGCATGCAGTTGTCAGCCAAACGATTCTTAATCGCGACAGGTGCTTCACCAGCAGTGCCAAACATTCCTGGACTGGATGAAGTCGATTATTTAACAAGCACAACTCTGCTTGAATTAAAGAAGGTGCCTAAGCGTCTTACGGTCATCGGTTCTGGCTATATCGGGATGGAATTGGGACAACTCTTCCATAATCTAGGCTCAGAAGTCACATTGATGCAAAGAAGCCCGCGTTTGTTAAAGGAATACGATCCTGAGGTTTCAGAAGCAATCACGCAAGCCTTGACAGAACAAGGGGTCAACTTAGTGACGGGAGCATCTTTTGAACGAATCGAACAAGATGGAGACATTAAAAAGGTCCATGTAGAGGTAAATGGCAAGAAGCGAATCATTGAGGCAGATCAATTACTGGTTGCCACAGGAAGAACACCAAACACGGCAACCTTGAATTTACAGGATGCAGGCGTTGAAGTAGGCCCCCGTGGTGAAATCGTAATCGATGAGTATTCAAAAACAACGAATTCACGCATCTATGCAGCAGGAGATGTCACGCTTGGTCCTCAATTTGTATATGTAGCAGCTTATCAAGGTGGAGTTGCGGCAGGAAATGCTATCGGTGGACTGAACAAAAAGCTGAATTTAGAAGTGGTTCCGGGGGTTACATTTACAGCTCCAGCAATTGCAACGGTTGGTTTAACGGAGCAACAGGCAAAAGAGAAAGGATATGAAGTGAAAACATCCGTCTTGCCGTTAGATGCCGTTCCAAGAGCACTGGTTAATCGGGAAACAACAGGCGTGTTTAAACTGGTGGCGGACGAGAAGACACTGAAAGTGTTAGGGGCTCATGTGGTAGCAGAAAATGCAGGAGACGTAATTTATGCAGCGACACTGGCTGTCAAATTCGGTTTAACCGTGGAGGATCTCCGAGAAACCATGGCTCCATATTTAACAATGGCAGAAGGATTGAAGCTAGCTGCTCTTACGTTTGATAAAGATGTATCAAAATTATCTTGTTGTGCAGGTTAATCACCTTTTTAGGAAGCCTTAATGTACGTCTTCAGTTAAAGAAAGCTTTTATAAAAGACGATTCTTCTCTTAACATAGAGATAATTGTCTTTTTTATTCCAAAAAATGTCTTAGCGTGGGTTTTATGTCAAAATGTTGGTGGTACCCCTGTACTTATCAATTTCATTGGGAAAAGATCTTTTTCTTCTTGACCTTCCCCTTAGGTGAAGGTTGTATACTCTAGTTATAGTTAGTTCAGCTGATGGTACCACCAGTTAACGAGGAGGGAGGAAAGTGGAGCAATTTACGATTGGTCAACTAGCCCAACAAACAGGAGTCAGTCGAAAAGCCATTCGATTGTATGAAGAAAAGGGACTTATCCTACCTTCCATTAAGCGGAGTGAAGGCAATTACCGCGTTTATAACCAAGAGCATGTATTTTGTATCAATGGTATCAAACAACTCCGATCTTTAGGCGTATCGCTGGAGGAAATGACGGATCTGGTAGTGATTTTCGAAAAAAAACCTGTGGAGGTAGAACCTCGTCTTCAGCATTTGTTAAAGGAGAAACTGACTATGATAGATGAGCATATTAAAGATCTACAAAAGTTACGACAACACGTTGGAGCGTTTCTGGATTCCCCGAAAGACGTATTCAATCAAGTATATCTTCCTAAGAATTTTACAATCGAATGTAGATATAATCATGTAAGTAACATCGAAAAACAATAAAACTGACAAAAAAATCCAAGGAGGAAAAAGTCATGAAAACTGAAATTCAGGAACTTGTAACCCTATTTGACCAGAACAAGGGAGAGGGAGGAGGCTCCATGAAGTGGCTCTTTCGCCCGTTGTTACAAATGCTAACAAAAGGTGAACCAGTTACCGTTGAGGACATTGCAACAACAACCGGGAAGCCCCTCGATGAGGTTAAGGACATTCTCTCGACCTTATCCAGTGTGGAACTCGATGAACAGGGTCGTGTTGTCGGTTTTGGTCTCACCTTAATCCCTACGCCCCATCGCTTTGAAGTTGATGAGAAACAATTGTATGCGTGGTGTGCTCTTGACACCCTTATGTTTCCGGAACTTATAGGGCATATGGTTCATATTGAATCGCCTTGTTACAGTACTGGAAAGCCTATAAGATTGACAGTGGAACCGGATCGTGTTTTAAGCCTGGAACCAACGACGGCTGTTGTCTCAATAGTAACACCGGATGATACGTCCTCTGTTCGGTCGTCATTCTGCAACGAAGTCCATTTTTTTAGCACGGAAAGTGCAGCCCAAAATTGGCTTAACCAACATCCAAATGGGAAGGTGTACCCCGTTAAGGAAGCCTTTGAATTAGGTCGCCTTCTGGGAAAACGTTACGAGGAATCTGGCCCTACCAATGAGTCTTGCTGTGACATCTAATCCTAAATAATACCCAATCGTCTTGTTTAATTTTTGAAGTACGAAACCCAAACCAATGAATGAGACCGTGAGACTGCGAAATTTGCGGTGTTTAACAGTAGAAGATCTTCGCGAAACCCTTGCTCCCTATTTGACAATGGCAGAAGAACTAAAGCTGGCTGCCCTTACGTTTGATAAAGATGTATCCAAATTATCTTGTTGTACAGGATAACCATCTTTTATAATATCAAGCCGATATTCCTTAAAGTAAGGAAATCGGCTTTTTTTCATCCGGAAATTGGCTTAGCGTATGTTTTCCGCGTTTTGTTGGTAGGACCCCCAATGGCATTAATTTCTTTTCGGCAATAAGCGATCCCATGCCTTTAGTGAATTCGTCCCACGTTACTCGAATCCATTCCCAGTCGAGCTGACACTCTAGTTCAATTGCGTCGTATGTATTCCAATACGCGATTAATTCGAGGTTTGTTTGTACCGTCTTTTGAAGCGTTAGTAACGCATCAACAGCAAATTTTGTCGCAAATGCCGACTCTAAATGATTAATCGTATGTATTGCTTTTTTATATTGGTCACTAAAGTATGTTTTAAAAGCAGTTACTACGGCGACTCCCTTAATCTCTTGTCCACAAAAAGGACATTTTTCTTCCTCTATTATTTTTGAAACGCCATATTCCAGCCACTTCTCGCCCTGTGGATCAAGGTGTTGCTGAATATGTTGCTTGGTCAAATCTTCCGCATTATCGAGAAGATTTTCTAAAGTAATCCCTGCGAGGTTAGCCCGAAATTTGTCTTTATCGAATAATGGCAATGAAATCTTAGCACACAAAGGCTTGGAGTTGATTTCACTCTGTTTCTCTAGAGCCTTTAGTAACTGAGATTGCTTATGTATCTCCTCATCAATATTGCTTATTTGCGTTAATCCAACGAAATCGGTGACAGACAAGAGACCTTCTACCCCACTCAATAGGACTTTCTCCAGATTCTTTTTATCCGACTTTTGCTGTCTAATCTGCTCGTCCACTGCAACTAGACGGTCAGCCAGTTGCCCGCCATGCTTTCCGATCGTAAATAAATACAATTGCCTCTTCTGATCGTGCTCGATGATGTGTCTTGAGTATACATTTTGACTTATAAAGGTCGAATCAAAAATTTCGATATCAAAATTAGGGCGGCTTTGCCACTGATTGCCCTTAAAGGACACGAGTTTATTTTCTTCTGAGAGCAATTCTACAACTTGTTCGCCGCTGCCGCCCAACGTTTTTCTGCCGATAATGAAAGATCCATCTTGTTCATGAAGGGACCTGAAAATATTGGATAAGGTCGTTTTTCCGCGACCATTTTCGGAATATATCACAGTGAACTTGTTCAATAAAAATTTAGGAGTGCACGCTCTGAATTTCCCAGTATTTTTAATTGAGACGATTTTCCTTATCATCAAATCATCCTTTTATCTTAGTAGTTGAGGAAATATTCGACAAACACTTACATAATCCTCTCAATAAACAAAAACAGCCAGCCAGAGTGGCTGTCAAAATGATGATTTGTGGACCACAATTCAAACTAAGGGTACCCACACCCAAGTTGCGGTGCCTTCTCATTGAACTATCCTGCCCGTTAGCTTAATGAGGTCATCAGTCTAATATAATTTTTCCGTTCGATACTGTCCTAAAAGGTATATCTTTAAGGATAACTTAAAACAGCACGTTCCACCTTCCGTAAAGGTATTGTTTTTCGTTTTAAAACGTTTATTATATACTAAATACCTTTTTAAACACTTGGAGGACAAGTAATGAGAACATTCACGAGAGAATACGGATACGCCAGAGTATCAACAAAGGATCAAAACGAAGACCGGCAGTTAACTGTACTACGTGACCAGGGAATTCAAGATGAATACATTTTTGTAGACAAGGCTAGCGGTAAAAACTTTGATCGACCGGAATATCAGTTATTGAAGCGAGTCATGCGTGAGGGAGATACGCTCTTTGTAAAATCAATTAATCGTTTTGGCCGCAACAAACAAGAGATATTGAGAGAGTGGCAATGGCTGATCGATGCAAAAATTCATGTTGTGGTGATCGACATTCCAATTCTCGATACTCGGAAGTACCAGGAGTTGGAGGGGATCGGGCAGCTTATTATGGATCTTGTGCTTCAGATACTTAGTTGGCTTGCTGAAGAGGAACGTAATGGCATTAAGCAAGCACAGGCTGAAGGTATTGCTGAAGCCAAGAAAAAAGGGAAGCACCTGGGGCGGCCACAAATAAATTTGAATACTCTTACACCGGCGCAAAGGAACACCCTGGATACTGACTATCCTCTATGGAAGAATAATGAGCTTTCGGCTGTAGAATTTATGAAAAGATTGGATCTGAAGAAGAACACCTTTTACAAGGTTATGAAGGAGTTTGAAACTCATTAGAAAGACTATGCAAGATAATGTTCGTCTTTTAAAGCAATTTGGATCCGAGGAAAGCTCCTGCAGCGGATCTTTTTTAGAGCAATATCCGAACAATAAAATTATGGCCAACTAAAAAAAAGAGCCTGAAACCGAATATGAGGGCATAAAGTCTTTTTTCAAGTAGACACGTGGGATGGATGCATATGAGAAAGGGTTACAAAATACGATCAGACCTTACTATTATGAATTTTGCACTATATGAATATTTCACAATAGAGTGTTAGGACGGATCGCCTACATATATCGTACACTCCATGTCTATGCTCTCCCTATGTACAAACAAATAGTCTTGCAACCCCTACATACCAGGAGCGCTTCTTGAGCTGAAGCCCGAGCGACCCGGCACGTGGCTGCTCCCTCCGATCCGGACGAGATCCGCGCAGCTCCATAGCGCCACCAGTGCAGCTCACACGTCCAGGCGGCCATGGATGTCCTTTTGTCTGTCTCCGGACGCATCGAGCAGCCAGGCACGTACCAGGAGCGCCCACGAGCTGAAGTCCAGGCGACCGGCACGCGGCTGCTCTCTCCGATCCGGAAGAGATCCGCACAGCTCCATAGCGGCCACCGGCGCAGCTGACACACCCAGGACGGCCACGGCCGTCCTTTTGTTCGTCTCCGGACGTATCGAGCAGCTAGGCACACCAGGAGCGCGGCCGCTCTCTCCGATCCGGAAGAGTATAGCATTAAAAAAGCAACCCTAGTGGGCTGCTTTCATTCAATCATCGCTATGAGATTTTTTATACTCACTTAATTCTTCGATTAATTTTTCCAGCCCTTCAGGGCTTAACGTTACTGTTCCATTTCCAAATGCAAAGGTGTGATTTGCTTTTGTTGATTCTCCTGTAACCAAACAGGGTTCCAGGTTGTCGTATTTTTCAATGATGATCCTCTCACCATCACTGAATACTTCAAGCATCTGTTTCTCCCCTAAATGCAGCTCTTTGCGAAGCTGCTTTGGAAGAACAAATCTTCCTATCTCGTCAAGACTCCGGATATACTTCTTCTTTTGCAAACCATCCTCCCCCTGCCCAAGTTAGATTCTGTTTACGTTAGCTTTAATTTGTTCAATCTTTTGTTTCAGCTCCTTCACTTGCTTATCATCTTTTTTGTTTTGAGCAACATTTATTTTATTGGTGAGTTCCTTAATTCGTTGATTACTGGATTTGAACTGAGTCACTTTCTCTTTCATTTGGGGATCATCCCCGGCTAATTGAGTAGCTTCTTGAATCAGTCCTGACCAGAGATAAGAAACCAAAAGCTGATTTTTCCTTCTATCGGCCAACTCACTATCTGTCATATCAATATCCTTCGCTAGACCGATTACAGTATCATATTTAGCTGTCATATAAGCAACTTCATAATTTACCGGTGCAGCGTCAGGGAATTGTATCTGTAGTTCCTTTAGTTTGGCCGTTTCTTTGTTCTCGATCATTTTCATGACCACTGTATCGGCTTGGTTTGGATCAAGCCGATACAGCTTGTCATAAAGTCCTTCTTTCTCGTATAACAGTATCATTTGTTTCTTTTCGGCTTCAGCCAGATTTTCATATCCGACTGTATCCAATATTTTTAAAGCTTCTTCATTTTCGCCGTTCATGATTTTGCGGTAAACATCAGCAACCTGATCTGAGTTCAGCGTTGGCTTCTCTTGCATCTGCTGCACCTCGGCGTTTTCTGAAGATGCTGCATTCGCGTCCGGATTAGGCGGTGTGAGTGTGTTCGCTAAAAGAATTACGGCCGCTACACCTACTGATCCCAAGTAAAAATACTTGGAACTGAAGAAGCCTTGTTTTTCTTCCTGATCGCCTTTCTTCTTGACAGGTCGCGCCAGATCATTTTTGGATCGCAAACCGCGGTTTGGCTTCTCCACAAATTCAGATGAAGTTGCGGCTGTTAACTTTCCGTTGGCCTTGGCCTTACGAATTTCCTTTCGTCTTTCAAAAAATTTCATTTGCTTTAGGTTTTCCTCATACTCGCGGCGAATCTCTTCCTGGCGTTCTACGTTTACAATGGTTTCTTCCAAAACCCTTTCAACTTCCTGGACTGAAGAAGCTCGAAGCACCTGTTCCGCAAACCTGATTACTTTATCCCTTTGGTCTATAAAATCAATTAGCCGCGGCTTGCCCAAAACCCTATAAAGTGTAGTTAAGGATAGCAAAATTACTTCTTTCAGTCCATCCAACGTAGGAGGGGTGCTGTAAAGCCTATGACCATCAAATTCAAAGACCAGAGCCTTAATTTTGCTATCTGTCAGATCTACAAAAAGATTATTTTTATCCCACAAAATCGCTGTATTAGGATTATTTTTAGCTAATTCAATGAAAGACCGGAAATAGTAAATTTGATCCTCGAAATACAATTGTCGCAAGTAGAAAAAAGATTTCATGTCTTCTAAAAAGTAAGTGAACACCAGGCGGTTAGTCACAAGTGTTATATCATGAGCAAAAAGATAATTTTTGAAGGCTGCCAACGATATTCCCTTTTGCTTATAGACAGTTTCTAATTCATCCAGGCTATCAAAATCGGTATATGAAAGCGGTATGCTGTAGTGAACTTCATTACCAACTACTTCAATTTCACCATATTTATTAACTGTAGATTGCATACTATCATTCACTCCTTTCACTGTATTTTAAGATCGTTTTTCAACTTGTCTTTGTTGAATGGGTTAACTGACTCCTGATCCTTCTCTTCCAGATCCGTACCACTTACAAAAAATCCGTCCCTAATTAGCTGCACCTGGTTCTCATTGGTTTTCACAAAATGCAATGTGTATTTCTTAGGCTCTTTACTTGCATACTTGCCAGGTATTTTATATGTCATGGGTATTGTCAGTTCACTGACATTGATATTTTCATAGTAGACTTCAGTTGCTTCATCTGTTAGCAAACTAAACCGCGATGCGCTTAACTCAAGAATGTCATCCTCGTTCCGTTCTGTGCCGCTTATGCGTGTTACACGGGACTGGGAATGTATTGCTATAGCGTTTTTTATTTTATCGCTCATTTCGTCATGGAGGCCGTCAAGTTCGGCTGTTGTATGAGCTGTGCGCCCATGAAACTCGGTTATTACAGCAACATATTGTTGTGCCATTTTTTTTGCCTGGTCAATGTCCTCATTCCTGAACACAGCTTCCCTTTCTGGCTCCTGTACCGGTTCCTGTTCCTTTACCTGTTCTCCACCACCTATAGGATTAGTTACAGGCTGTTCTTCCTTGCTACAGCCCGACAAAACGATCATGAACGCGGCTGCCAAGAGAATAAGTTTTTTCATTCATATCACTCCTTTTATTTACGTTTCAGAACCATCATTTTAACCGCCGACTTAGCACCTGAAGCCACAGATCGAGCCGATCCAGTACTGAATCCCCATTGTCCTAATATGCCTGGAAGAGTCAACGAGAGAATAAAAAATGCTGCACCCATAAATAGGTGATACGTATCCCCGAAGTAAGAAGGCGGTATAAGGAATTGATTTAAACCGACTGCAATTGCAATAAGCTGTAAGGCTAGTGTGACGAATGCAATAATGAAGTTTTTGAGCCAGAAATCGAAGAAGTTGTACGTGTCATTTATTTTTGTTGCAATCGCAATTGGCCCAGCAATATACAAAATGGCTACAAAGGCGGTGCGATAAAAGAGTTGTAACATTAAAACAATAAGCAGGATACCGATTACTAAAATGACGATAATTGAAAACAATCCTGGCCCCATCAAAATGTTGGTAATCATGTTCAATATCATCTCTTCGCTGCTGATCGTGTCGATAATCTCATGCATCATTAGCTCTTGCGCGTGCAAGATCCATTCAATGATAGAGTCATAGACAAAGAGAAAAAATGCACTGACTACAATTGACACTATTTTCT
>NZ_JABMCB010000203.1 GCF_013359935.1 Paenibacillus xylanilyticus | reverse complement strand
GCTGCTGCGCGGCGGCGGCCGGGCGCGGCTGCAAGCCCGCGCTTAGCAGCGCTGCGGCGGCGCGCCGCGGCCTTCCTGCCGGCAGGCTTGCGCGGCACGCCAGCACCGGTACCCGCCTGGGCGCGTGCAGTGCGATTGGCTGGCTTGGCGGCTGCACGCTTGGTTCCGGTGGTTCCCGTAACCATCAGAACGCCTTGGCCTTGAAACGCTGCCGGGTGAGTACCCCGTGGCTTACCTGTCACCTTGGCTTCCGTGTGCCCGGTCCGTTTCGCTACTCTCATGGCATTCCCTCCCTTGGCATGCACGAGGAGCGCCGCTGCACAAAGCGCCGGAGCCTCCTTCCAGCTCCGGCGCAGGGGATTTCGGGTCCCATGGGGCACCTCACAGCGGCAGCATCAGGCGCATGATGTTATGGCAGTTGTCCCTTCATGCGGACTGCAGCTTCCTGCAGCGATTCGAAGGTCCCTGCATCGCTCCAGTATTTTTGCAAAATGTCGTACTCCAAGCCTCCAGCAGAGGCATAAATATTATTGACATCCGTAATTTCAAGCTCTCCGCGTGCAGACGGCGCGATGCCCCCAATCAGGTTGAATACATGATCATCGTACATATAAATTCCGGTCACACAGTAGGAGGTTTTTGGCTCGCTTGGTTTCTCCTCAATGTACGATATGCGTTCCGGATGCTTCACATCAAACACGGGCACACCGTAACGTCTGGCATCATCCACTTCTTTCAGCAGCACACGTGCCGTCCCTGACGGCTGATGCACATAGCGATCAACGTAAGGTTTCAGATCATCACTGAACAGATTGTCACCCAGCAGCACCACAAACTTTTCCCCTGGAAGAATAAAAGACTTTGCCAAATCCAGTGCTTCGGCAATGCCTCCCGCCTGCTCCTGAATCCGGTATGTCAACCGGACACCAAGGTCGGCTCCGCCACCCAGATATTCCGTGTACAGCCCTGCCGAATGTTTGCCCATCACAATCAGAATATCTTCAATCCCCGCCTGACGGAGTCTGTCGATGCCATACACAATCATCGGATGTTTACCGACCGGAAGCAGATGTTTGTTAATCAACCGCGTCAGAGGATAGAGCCGCGTTCCCGTTCCGCCAGCAAGAATTACACCTTTCATTCCACATTCCCTCCCTCATCGGATGTCTCAATATATTCAAGAGGATCGACATGCCATTTATGAATAAAAATCGAGCGATTGCGCTCAAGCAACTGCTTCCAGGCAGCCGGATCCGTCTTCTGGAAACTCGCGCTGCCTTGATGATGCACAAGCACATCCCTGCATACAAGCAGCCGATATCCTTGCATGCGAGCCCGGTAACAGTAATCATCATCCTCATAATGTCCCGGGGAATAAGCCTCGTCAAGCAAGCCGATGGACGTCATGACATCCCGCCGAAACAACATGCACAGTCCAACGATGCGGCTGACTTCCTTCCACCTGTTCGGATCAGAAACATTGTTGGCTTCCGCCAGTTTCTGAAATTCTTCCATGCTCCCGAAATCCAGATCAACTTGCTGAATACCGCTTGCATAATTCGTGACAGGACCCGTGATACCGATGTTTGCTTCACTGTACAGTCCGGTACGAAGATTTTCGAGCCACCGCGGAGTCACGGTGACATCGTTGTTCAGCAGCAGCAGCTCATCACCGCATGCCGCACGGAGCCCAGCGTTACAGGCAGCAGGGAAGCCGCGATTTTCCGGCAATCGGACAAAACGAACTCGCTCCCTGGCACAATAGGCAGCCGTACCATCGACAGAACCGTTATCCACAACCACAATCTCATACGGTGTACGGGCTCCGGTATGCTCCCGGATCGCATCAATGCATGGCTTCAGCAGGTCCAGTCCGTTATACGTCGGAATAATGATACTTGTCAGTGTCATCGGGCGTTCCTCCTGTAAGCCACTTCGGTCCGGGATAATGTCCGCGAATCCGCCTCATGCCCTGCCCCTGCCATCCAGGTTGCAATCGCCTCCAGATGGTCCCCGATGATCAATCCGGCGACTTCATTACCGCTGCCTGTATTGGTTGTACGCAGGCGATTGGAGCGAATCACATCCACCTGGCAGGGTGCCGTTACGTTCAGACCGTGCCGGATCGCCATGGCCTGCGCCTTCGGCGGTACAGCAAGTGATTCAGGCTTAACGGTCTGGATCATTTTGCGAGACAGGGCATGCGGGACGGCCGTCAGGGAATTGGATTCCAGGTCCGGCCTGCCCAACGTACGGTTGAGATAGGCCTTGATTCGGCTCACTTCATCCTGCCGGGCAAACGGCGGCAGCAATGAGGACAGATTGTTCAAGGCCACATCGCTTCCCCGGTCAACTGCATACAGGAAAGGGGCGAGCTGTTCTGCCGGAAGCACCATGTCCCCGTCCACAAAGAGGATCGCTTCCGCTTCGGTCATTTTGGCTCCAAGTGCACGGCCTACATCATGTCCTGCCCGATCCGGCTCATACACAAGGGTTATACCGGACTCGGCCAGTACTAGATTCAGGCTGTCATCTGTTGTTCCGTTCAACACGACAATGATATCCTTCAGCGGCAAGCGTTTTAACTGTGCCATTACTTTGCCGAGTGTCCGTTCTTCATTGCACGCACAGACAACGGCAGCAGCCGAATGATGAAGGGGCACCGGAACGATATCCACCGGATATCCTGCAGCATGTACGTAACCTTGCATATATGCTTTCCCTGCCTGCATGGCAGCTTCATAGCTTCCGGTATTTCCCGAGATGGACTGCCAGTGTTCACGCCAGGAATGACGTGCATGCTCGGCAGTCATCGCTCTATTTTCAGGCGCATCAAGTCCGGCTTGATATCCCGACTTCCAGATTGCATTCAGATTTAGCCCTGGTCCTTTGGCTGCCGAACCATTCGGCCGTCTTCTCCCCGGCTTTTTCCGTCTTGATGCCAGCTGTCTTTTCATCGTCCGACGATGGCGGACAGCCCTCGTACGTCCCTTCATTTTCTCACCTCCAGCATTTTGCATCATTCGATCCTGACGCTCCCGGGCAAGAGGTTGGGATGAATTAACCCTGGTATATTTTTATCCTGCCGCCTGGAAGTCGCTTGTTGGATGGGATGCAAAATACTCACCTCGTCAGGCAGCGAACACGCTGCAGATCGGAATATCCTCCGCGTGGACCGAGCTTGTCGGTTATCCACCTGATCGCTGTCAGATGATCATTCAGCACCACTTGGCTCAGCGGATCCGGCCCGCTTCGCCGTTTTACGCGAACCGCATTCATTTTACCTACAGGCACATGATGAACGGCACGTACCTCCAATCCACTTGAGACTGCTTTGGCAAGTGCAAGCGGAGGGGCCTCCAGCGAATGGATGCCGACAGCATCAAGTGCCCTGCGACTTAATGCATGCGGAATGGCTGTCATTGAAGCTCCCTGCAGGTCCGGTCTGGCCAGGATGCTGTTCAGGACATGCTTGGCCTCCACGACCGGATGCACAGGGAAACGTGTAACGGGACCGTCATAATCGTTAAGCGCAACATCTGTCCCTTTCAATATAGCCTGCACATAGGGAGCGAGCTGTTCTGCGGGAATCGGTATATCCGCATCCGTGAACAGCAGGACCTTCCCGCGGGCTGCCGCTGCACCCATTCGTCTTCCTGTATCATGGCCCAGCGCCTCGGTGTACAAGAGCACTCTCGCGCCTGCCGCCTGTGCCGCTGCTGCTGTGCCATCCGTTGATCCGTTAACAACAGCAATCACTTCGGAATCCCTGCAGATTCGAAGTGCCTGACGGATGACTCTGCCAATCGTCTTTTCTTCATTCATCGCCGGAATAATGACCGAAAGTGTAGGGATGTGCGGATTCGTCTCCTCCTGTGGTGTAGGAATGACGTATCTGTGAGCCTTGTTGCTATTTCTTATCACCGACTTGACACGCCGTTTGTTCAACGGTTTCCTCTTTCGGGACACGGGTTTGGCGGCTGAATGAACGGTACTGCGACGATGTTGCAAAACTGTCACCTCCCTCCCAAAAAAATACACAACATGCCAAGGGAGTACACGTTATTCTATGTATTCATGGAGTAGTGGAAACGGCGTTTGTCCTTGAATTGCTCAAGCTTCTGTCAGGAAAAATAATTCTTCACCCCTGTCTTTCAGGCATCATTCCTCTGTAATGCTTATACGCTACCCGGCTTCCATCTTATAAAAGGATCAGGCCGATACAGAAACAAAAGCGGTGTCCCGGGACCATACCGGGAACCGCCTTTGTCCGTAAAGTCATGACAATCATTTTGTGTTTCTTGTCTCTACAATGGTTATTTTCTGGCTCTTCTTAATTAAATGGAAGGTCCGGCTGCAATCCAGGACAACAAGCCATAGGTGTGCTTGCAACCTGCGGTCCGGTAAACTTCCAATACCGCTTCATCTTCACTCTGGGACAGCAATGACACCTGGAACCCCCGGTCATTACTCATTCCTACAATTACGTAGTGTTCTGATGCAAATGATTGCTCAAATGCTACGGTCACCTCAACGCATTCTTCATTTTCAGGCAGAATAAAAGCCTCCATGCCGAACTGCTGAACAACAGGCTGACGGCTTACACTGCGAACAGGCTGGAATGACAGGTGTTCAGGTTCCACTGCTCCATGCTGCAATTGGCTGCTTCCGACAATTCCATCGCTCAGATGCTCCTGCTTAACCGATTGCTCACTCAGCTTGAACTCCGCAGTTTCACTGATCTCTTGTGCATATTCAGGCTCTGGCTGCTGTAGCTGTGGCTGGACCGTGTCAGCTGTAGTTAATGAATCTGGCAATGATTCTTCAAGCTCGTTAACTTGCGATGGCTGATCTGGTTGCTGCCCCAAGTCCTGAACTGACGTCTGGAGAGTCTGTGTTTCGTTCAGATCATCGCTTGGGGGTTGCACGACAACTGCCGGCTGTGATGGCGCTGCAGCCTCACTTCCTTCTTGAAGCAATGCCTCTTGTCTTTTGATCGCTGCCAGCTGTTCCAGCGTTTCTCCACTGAACTGACGAATCGCATTCCAGATCTCTTCGCTCAGATGGGCCGGACCAACAATTCCCGCATTCAAGTGATTGGAGGTAATGCTTTGGTCACTCAGTTTGCTGCTGGTTACACTGCCGTCGGCTAGTTTGGCAGTCGTTACGGATCCATTCTGCAGATGAATTCCGCTTACCAATTCCTCTTCCAAATGGATTGTGCGAATACTGCGTTCCTGAATATGATCAGCAAGGATCGTTCCATCCTGAATATGTCGAGAATGTACACTTTTGTCTGTCAAGTGGATCGCCGATACCGTACCTTCAAGCAATTTACTGCCGTTTACACTGCCATCAGCCAGTTTCGCGCTCGTTATGGAACCATTGTGCAGGTGAATGGCACTTACCGATTCCGCTTTCAGGTGAGAGATCCCGATGCTGCGCTCTTGAATATGGTCCGCATGAATGGCTTTCTCTTGGATATGGCGGGATTGCACACTTCCATTTGCGATATGAACATCTGACACCGCATTTTCAAGCAATTTGCTGCCGCTGACGCTGCCATCGGCCAATTTGGCACTCGTTACAGATCCATTTTGGAGATGAACCGCACTTATTGCTTCCTCTTCCAGATGAGACGTGCCGATACTGTTCTCCTGAATATGGTCAGCAAGGATCGCGCCTTCCTGGATATGCCGGCTTTGCACACTTTCCGGTGCAATATGAATTCCCGATACGGTATCTTCGAGCAGCTTGCTGCCGTTTATGCTGCCATCGGCCAGTTTGGCACTCGTTACGGACCCATTTTGCAGATGAACTGCACTTACCGACTCTTCTTCCAGATGGACTGTGCCAATGCTGCGCTCCTGAATATGCTCGGCATGGATGGCATCTGCCTGAATATGCTCGGATTGCACACTTTCCGCGGCGATATGAATCCCGGATACCGTACCTTCGAGCAGCTTGCTGCCATTTATACTGCCATCGGCCAATTTGGAACTCGTTACAGCCCCATTTTGCAAATGGATTGCACTTACCGACTCTTCTTCCAAATGTGCAGTGCCAATGCTGCGCTCTTGAATATGATTAGCAAGGATGGCTCCCTCCTGAATATGACGGGATTGCACACTATCCTCTGCAATGTGGATATCCGATACCGCTCCTTCAAGCAGCTTGCTTCCATTTACGCTGTCGTCAGCCAATTTGGCACTTGTTACGGACCCATTTTGCAGATGAATTGCACTTACTGCTTCCTCTTCCAGATGAGGTGTGCCGATGCTCCGCTCCTGAATATGGTCAGCAAGGATGGCTCCTTCTTGGATATGGCGAGACTGCACACTTTCGGATGCAATATGAATTCCCGATACCGCATTTTCGAGCAACTTGCTTCCATTTACACTGTCGTCAGCCAATTTGGCACTTGTTACGGATCCATTTTGCAGATGAATTGCACTTACTGCTTCCTCTTCCAAATGGAATGTGCCGATGCTCCGCTCCTGAATATGATCAGCATGGACTGCACCTTCCTGAATATGCCCGGAGTGCACACTTGCGGGTGCAATATGGCTCTCTGATACCGTACCTTCGAGCAATTTGCTGCCGTCTATACTACTGTCCGCCAGCTTGGCACTCGTTACAGATCCATTTTGCAAATGGAACTCACTTACCGATTCCTCTTCCAGATGAGTTGGGCCAATGCTGCTCTCTTGAATATGATCCGCATGGATGGCTCCCTCCTGGATATGACGGGACTGCACACTTTCGTCTGCAATATGGATCGCATCCACCGTTCCTGCGGCTAATTTGCTGCCATCTACACTGCCACTCGCCAATTTGGAACGTGTTACGGATCCTTCCTGCAATATAATCGTACTTACCGCTTCTTCTTCCAGGTGAGACGTTCCGATGCTGCGTTCTTGGATATGATGGGGCAGAATCTCACCATCTTGAATATGACGGGAATGTACAGCTCCTTGCTGCAGGTGAACAGCACTTGTCGACTCTGCCTGAAGATGCAGGCCACTGATCAAGCCTGGTTGAAGATGGGCTGCAGTGATGGATAACGGTGCCAGGTGGTCTGTTTCGACAGATCCCGGAGCCAGGTGATGCGATGTAATGACCTGTTCGGCAATATGCTCCGCATGAATAATGTCTGGCTTCAGATGCTGTGAGTTCACAACGTGATCACCCAGATGGTCAGACTTCACACTGCCGTCTGCCAGATGCTCGGATTGCACAATGGATGGCTGAAAATGCTCACTGCTTATGGCTGCCTTTTGCAACTCTGTCCCTGATACGGAGTCAGCTGTCAAATGGTCGGCAGTGACCGAACCATGCCGCAGTTTGCTGCCTGTAATACTGCCATCGGCGAATAATTCCGGTGAACGTATCTCCTCCGACAAATGTTCCAGGGATACGGCATGCTGTTTCAGGTGATAGCCGCGTATGGTTCCTGCTGGAATATGTTTGGCGATAATGCTTTCAGCCATAATCTTGGAAGAAGTCACACTGCCGTCTGCCAGTTTGGCTGACGTGACAGCAAAATCCGCCAGTTTATCCGTGGCAACACTCTCTGGTGAGAGCTTTGGTGAGGTAACCGAATGATCTGTCAGATGAGGCGGAAAAACGGACCCTCCAGCCAGCTGGGCCGAAGTTACACTACCGGGAGCTAATTTGTCGGTTGTGACTGCTGCCCTTGCAATGGCCTCTGTTTCAACACTGCCCGGTTGAAGGTGTGGGACACCTACTGCATGTTCCGTCAGATGCTCCGATTTCACGGCATAAGGTCTCAGGGCCTCGGACCCCACGCTTCCCGGAGCCAGATGTGTACCCGTGACACCACCACCCGCAAGATGCGAGGATGCAACACTTCCCGGAGCAAGCGCTCTGCTGCTAACCGATGCCGTTCCAAGTTTTTCTGCTGTCACACTTCCGTCTGCGAGCTTGACGTCTGTCACTGCAGCATCCTGTAACTCAAATGTACCCACCGCCGCCTCAGCCAGATGCCGCTCGGATACCACGCCATCTGCGAGCGCTTCTCCGGTTACACTACCGGTGGACAGATGAGTTACCTCGATGCTTCCACTTGCAATATGAATGGAGTGAATCGCGGAATTGTCCACATGTACCGGCGTGATTCCCCGATTGACGATATGTTCCGCACGAATGGACCCTTTGGCAAGGTGTTTGCCCTGCACAGCTTCATCTGCAATTTTGGAAGCAATGACACTTTGGTCTGAAATCTTGGAAGCCGTAATCGACTGCTCCAGCAATTTTGCTGTTCCAACCGACTGGTCCGCAAGTTTACTGCTGGTTACAGCTCCCTCCGCCAAATGCTCACTGCCCACTTCGCCTTTGCCAAGCTGCTCTTTCCCCACAGCCTGAGCGCGAATCTGGTTCGAACCGATGGAACCATCCAGCAAGTGTTTTCCACTGAGTGAACCCTCAGCTAAATGTCTGGTTTGTATCGATCCATCCTCAATCTGGTCACTTCCGATACTGCCAAAGGACAGTTGTGAACGGCCGACAGACCCTTCTGCCAGATGAGTCTGTTTAACGGCGCCTGCCTGTATATGGTGAGACTCGATCGATTGTTCTTCAATTTTGCTGCCCGTAACAGCACCTTCACGAATTTTGGATGTAGTCACCGCATCGTCGGCCAATTTGGACGTATGCACAGCGCCTCCCGTGAGATGCCGTGTATCCACGCCGCTAATCGCAATTTTGTCTCCGGTTACGGCATGATTCTTGATTAAATCTTCCGTGACCAGCATACGACTGAGATGTCTTGTACCGATGGATCCGTCGGCAATTTTGGCTGAATCGATTACCTGGTTGCCAAGCTTCTGCGAGGTAATGCTGCCATCTCTGATTTTCTCGCCGGCAATGGAAGCATTGCGCAATTTATTTCCGGATACAGAGCCGTCAATGAGATGCTCATCGGATACAGAAGCTTCTGCCAGTTTGGCGGAAACAATTGCCCCATCTGCAATGTGAATGCTGGTCACTGCGTAATCCTGCAATGCTTCACTGCCGACCGCACCCGGTTTCAGCTTGGATTCATCCACAGAGAACGGAGCCAATTTGCTCTCCGTCACCGCAAAATCACTCAGATCATCTGTATAGATGTAGTGTCCGGTATGACCCGGCATCTGGTTCTGGTTCAGGACCTCCAACCGGTCCCTGCCTGTGGTCTCCTGCTTGTTGATGCTCTGCTCTTCCAGAGCAAGAGAAGCCACGCTGCTGACCTGAATCTGCTTTTCCGAGCTATCGTCCGTCTGGGCTTCCTTGCTATCCGATTCTACGGGTTCGGGTTCGACCGTTTCATCTGGGATATCCAGATCTTCCAGCTCGTTCATGGAAGCAGGGAGTTCCGTTGATTCGTATAGGAATTCTTCCGATGCCTGATTAGCTATGGTATTTATGCGCTCTTCCCTATTCTGGGTGGAACCTGGGTTCAATGTGCCTGCACGGCGTTCGGTCAGTTCCAGTTCTTTAAACTTGGGGCTCACATGCCGCAGTTTCGGCGTAGGAACCTTCTTGTTGCCTTTTTTACTCATGCAGCTTGCTCCTTCCTCTAACGTTCGTCTCCGGCATCATATGCTTCGATATGGGCATCTGCCACTTCAAATCACGACTTTTGCCGATAACGTTGGATGGATGTGCAAGTCAAAATGCGAACAAGGTACCTGTCCATGGGAAATAGGCTGTACTCGGCTATAGATGAAAGGCGGCTGTCCACGCCCCCGATCCAGCAATGTCATACGATACTATATAAGCATTTAGTACAAATCCGTAAAATAACTACCTATCCGCACCACAAGTTGCACCTCTTCCTGGATTCAATGGAGGCGGAAATTAAACAAGAATAGCTGGTGCATGAAGATGCATCATGATTCCGGTCTGCGTTATCGTGATGTCCAATCATGCGTTGACAGGCCGGCATCTCATGAATGGACGATCCATGTCGCGATAATATTGAAGGAGGAACGGTCATGCCCCCAGAAACGATCGGCATCATGTTCGATTCACGCATGTACCGGGGGATACCGGCCGGAAGGACCGGTCAGGAATCACTCGCGAATTATGAGCAGGCTGCGGCCTTTTATGGATTAATCCCTTGCTTTTTGCGGCTTGAAGATGTGGATCCGGATACGAAGACCTGTCTGGCTTATGTCAAAAAGGAAGGTGTTTATGTTCGTCAAAAAATGCTCTTGCCTTCCGTCATTCATAACCGGGCTCTGCAGCTTCGCCGGACTGAACAGCATCAGGTGACCAAGCTGCTCTTGCAGGGCATTCAGGTATATAATGTTCGGAATCGGTATCGCAAGGATCATATTCATGACATGCTTCATCAGGACCCTGTATTGAAGAAACATCTGCCTCATGCCGCCAAAGCTGCGCCGGAGTCTCTGGTTTATATGATGGAACATTATAATGATCTGATTATCAAACCGTGCAGCGGCAGTATTGGACACGGCATCATGCGCTTATATAAACGGGATGGGGACTGGAGATTGACATGCCAGACCAAGGCTTCCCGCAAAGGATGGGCAACATTCAGGCTAAGCAGGGGACAACTGCCCTCGGCCACCTTGAGACGTATTTTTCGCCATGCGTATCTCATTGAGGAGCGGATCCCGCTGGTCCGTTACGAAGGAAGACCCGTGGATCTGCGTGTATCTGTGCAGCGGGGAATGGACGGTCTATGGGGCATCACGGGCATGTTCGCCAAGGCAGCACCTGCCCACACCTTTGTCACCAATATTGCCCAGGGAGGCAAGGTCATGACCATGGCAGATGCTTTTGATGAAGATGAACTTGGCCTCAGCATTCCGGAGATTGAAGCCAGAATCAGTTCTGTCGGACTGCGAATCGCACGTACGCTGGCTTCCAGTCTGCCGCACCTTGCCGACCTTGGTCTCGATCTTGGCATCGCCAGAAACGGACAGATTTATTTTATAGAATGCAATGGACGGGACCAGCGGTACGGTTTTCGCAAGGCGGGAATGCCTGAACATTGGAAAGCCAGCTACCGCGAGCCAATGGCATATGGACGCCTGTTGATGGAACAAAATTCACAGATTCCACGCCAGCCGCAAACCTACCATAGGTACCCGTATTGATTTCGCTGGCATTCTGTGTCAATATTATGCAGAACGGCCGGTCCTGCCGGCCTTGAAGTTCGCACTAACCCTAAGGGGGATATTCATGGCAAAAACGCTGTTGCGGTTAATGACCGAGCTTTCTTCGCGCAAATGGATCTCCCGGACTGTGGGAGCCTTCTCCAAGAGCCGGGGAAGCAAGGCATTTATCCCATATTTTGTCCGGACCTACAACATCCCTGTTCAGGAAGCCGAGAAAGACTGGAAGGAATATCGTTCACTGAATGATTTCTTCACCCGCAAATTAAAGCCGGGCATGCGCCCGCTGGATCTTTCAGAACATGCACTCATCAGCCCCGTAGACGCCAAAATCACGGCAGCCGGGCCGGTATCTGCAGGTACACTCCTGAATGTTAAGGGACAAAATTATACACTTGCTGAACTATTAAACCATTCTCCACATCTGGAGAAGTACAAGCACGGTTATGGGTTAGTCCTGTACCTCAGCCCTCGTGATTATCACCGGATTCATTCACCCGTCAGCGGACGCAGAATTGAGAGCGAGCATATCAAGGGCAAAGTTTACCCTGTAAATGATTTTGGTCTGACTCACATGAAGTCCGTGCTAAGTCGAAACGAGCGTCTCATTACGTATATTGGTCATGCTTATGGAGAAGTGGCTGTCGTCAAAGTCGGTGCCATGAATGTAAGCAGTATTCAGTACGCGGATACAGCTGCAAGCAGCTGGGCACAAGGCGATGATCTGGCTTATTTTGAATTCGGTTCCACCGTGGTTCTGCTGACCCAGAGCGGTACTTTCGAGCCTGAACCCAGCCTGCAGCCTGGTGATACGGTCAAAATGGGCACACTGCTTGGCCGCTTGAAGCCACTTCACTGATTATCCAGATACCTATAAGTAAGATGGCACAAGACCAATAAAGAGGATGACGCAAGCACCTGTAATCAGGTCTTGTGTCATCCTCTTTATGATTGAAACATATCATTTTATAGTACTGCGGTTGAGATTCCATATATACATTCAATACGAAACATCGCTCCGTATGTATAGATCCTCTGACTTTTCTTCAAAACCATACGTTTTGCAATTCCTCCGCCGGTTTTAAGCGACGCAGACGGTTCCGGAAAATATTGTACCCCTTCGTAGAGCATCCCCGGTTGCGGATCCGCCGTTTTCCGTTCATCATAAGCTCCCCCTTTCGTTTCGTCTGGAATGCTACTTACTTACCCTTGGCCTTCAGACTTGAAACGTTGCTCTGACCTCCGGCTGGACCTAACGAATTTCGGAAGGACTTTTGCCGGTATACTGCTTGAACTGACGACTGAAGAAAAAGATATCCCGGTATCCGAGAGCATCTGCAACCTCGGTTACATTCATGCCCGTATGGACCAACAGATGCTCTGCACGCTCAATACGCATGCGGATGATATAGGATTGAACAGAAGATCCGATCAATTCCTTAAACTTGATGGAGAAGTATCGGGGTGACAATCCCGCACGTGCAGCCAGATCCTCCACCCGATGGGTAATCCCCGGATGCTGGCGTACATAATTCGCAACTTCCTGGATCACATCCGACAGCTGGTTGCTGACCTTTTTCTCCACAGGTGCTTCCGTATCTGCACGCAGCAAATGAATCATCAGCTGTTTCAAAATCAGCCGGCTCTCTTCATCCCGCCCATATACATCAGACAGGAACAGTCTTACATACCGAGCCAGCAAGTGCTCGAATTCCACTGTTTCCACTAGCTCACGATAGGACTGTGGAACATCATTAACGGGTATATCTACATCAAAATGAATATACGTAAGTACCAACGGTTTCTGTTTGTTATGTGTTGCGGTAGGATGATCGCCTGGCCTGAACAGAAAACAACTACCCTTGCCAACTTCATACGACTGCTCATTCAGCACAACGGTCCCTTCACCACTCCATACATAAAATAAATCATAGTTCTGCATCGGTTTTTCCCGCTTCTGCCACTTCCATCCCGGTTCGCAGACAATTTTGGCGACGGCGGGCAAAATAACAAAAGATGACGGCGATGCCTGCAGCATGTCGCCACTCCCCCTTGAAAGTTAATCTCTCCGCATGTTGCATCATTGGATTCCAATCGCTTATGGATAAACAGGCATACGAACACAACTCATTCGATCAACCTATTTCTAAATAGGGTTGCGCTTCTTGGACTTGATGCAATATGCACTTGTATGTGATTTCTGCTCTTGTCGGAGCGAAATATCTTAGTCCATTATACAGCGGATTTCAGCGAAACGAAAATGTACTCTTCTCCCACGCCAGCCGCAGCCTTCGGATCCCCTCCGTGATCTCCTCTTTCTCCAAATGTGCAAAACCGAAACAGGCAGCCGGATGGCCGGGGATGAGTTGATAACGAACGGCATCCCGGAACCGTACGCCTTCTTCCAGCGCCACCGTTTTGAAGCTAATGTAACTGTCCGGACAGCCATTCCAGGTGGCGTAAATGTGAAGCCCTGCATCCCCAGGCTGCATAGTGAATGCCTCCGGTAATTGACACTGCATCTCCTGCACAAAAAAGGCATGTCGTTCACCGTATAAACGGGTTAGTCGTCTCAAGTGCCGCAGATATCCTCCTCTGCTCATGAATTTTGCCAGTGCCCGCTGTTCCAATAGTGCAGGAGGTACAGGTTCATATAGAGCCTTTGCTGCAAGCAGCGGCTGCACCAGACTTGGCGGCAGAACGGCGTAGCCCAGCCTGAAGGAAGCAATCATCGTTTGCGTGAACGAACCCACGTAGATTACCCGTTGTTCACGGTCCAATACTTTGAGTGGTTCGATCGGTCTGCCGCCCCAGCGAAATTCGCTGTCATAATCATCTTCAATAATGACGGCATTGCGCTTGGAGGCCCAGGCAAGCAATGCCTGGCGTCTGTCGAGCCCCAGCACGGCACCGGTCGGGAACTGCCGGGTAGGGGTGACGAATAACGTCTGCGCTTCCCAGTCTTGGGGGATGATGCCCTGTGAATCCACATTTGCCGGGACGATGCGGCCCCCACAGGAGCTCACCGCATGAGCGATTCCCGGATATCCGGGATTTTCCAATATGGCTGATGAGCCTTCCCGGATAAGCAGCTGGGCGAGTAATGTAATGCCTTGCATCGAACCGCTGAACAGTACGATCTGAGATGCATCTGCCTGAATTCCGCGCGTCCATCTTAGATGTGAAGCAATGGCCTCACGCAGCTCGGGGTCCCCTGCTGCACCGCTTTGTTCCCGCCAATCGCTCCGATGCACGGCAGCAAGTGCACTTTTCCATTCGGCTTCGGGAAAATGGTCTGCAGGCATGCGATGGACATGAAAATCGATGACGTCTTGATTCTGGTCATGAACAGACTCAGCCACTTTTTGAGTATCCAGTCTGCTCACGCGTTCTCCCCATGGGGACAGGTCAATGACCGCTTCCTGTTCTGCTTGTTTCTCTGTGGTAAACGAACCCGTAACAAAGGTTCCCCTTCCCCGATGTGCCTCGACGTAACCATCCGCAAGCAGCATGTCATATACCTGTGCAACAGAGCCGCGTGACATATCATACTGGCGTGCGAGCTCACGCGTAGAGGGGAGCCTTGTCCCTCCAACGAGTGTTCCCGCATGGATGGCATCACGCAAGGCATGGTACAATGCCGTGTATTTATAGCGATGCTGATGCTCGTAAGAATTCATGGGCAGCCACAGTTCCAAGGCGCTCGCTCCTTTTTTTTATTTTCAGATACCGCTAAAATTCCTCTTGCTCCAATCCACTTGGATTGATCACCCGTTCCTTTCACAAATTGGACTATAAAAATGAATGTAAATTGGATCTATTTTTATGTCAATGCATGTTTTATCGTTAGGTCAACGGTACAACTTTTCATTCAAAAGCGATCACCTATCATTACCAAGGGGGAAACACATATGAGACGCAAAGAATTTACAGTCGACGAAGAAAAGGAAATTACTGCGTTTCTGGATCAGTGCTCCTTCGGATTCCTGGGAACCGTCAGTCCGGATGGACATCCACGGGTAACGCCGCTCAATTTTGTATATATGGATGGATGCTTCTATTTCCATGGCAGTCTTGCCGGGGAGAAGATGAAACAGATCAAGCATGATTCCTCGGTCAGCTTTACGGTGGCCGAAGAGTTTTCCCTGATTCCCTCCTATTTCAGTGATCCCGAGTTAGCTTGTCCGGCAACCTCCTTTTTCAAAAGTGTCATGGCTTCCGGACAGGCAGAGCCTGTTCAGGATCTGGAAATCAAGGGCAGGGTGCTGCAGCGATTTATGGAGAAGCTCCAGCCTCAAGGCGGATATGTACCCATTGATGCTGCCGACTCCCGTTATACAGGTAGATTAAAAGCGGTAGCCGTTGTACGAATTGTACCAGAGCAAATCAGTGCCAAGTTCAAATTCGGACAAAACCTCTCTACCGAACGTTTCGATCATATCAGCGGTCAGTTGGAACAGCGCAATGAGGGAAGGGATGCGGAAACAGCCGAAATGATGCGGAAATACTGTCCTTTTCATCAGGAATAGGCTTTGATTATCCATGTCTTATCATTGGGAAATATGCTCTAATTCCACCTGCAAACCCCCTGCAACAACGCGGTGAAGTGATATAACTGTCATATTGCGTAATTTCCGTGACGGGGGGATGTCAAGGTGATATAATGTTAGGCAGTTGAATCCCAAAGACCTGGAAGGATGAAAAGAATGAATCCACTGGCTGAACAGTTGAACGAAAGTATTCAGGCAGGCAGCAGTCACGTCTACTCCATGCTGTCGCAGCTCGGTAAAGAAATCTATTTCCCAAAAGAAGGCATCCTGAGTCAGTCTGCTGAAGCAGCAAGCCTGGCCAAGACCTATAATGCTACAATTGGTATTGCTCTGGAGGGCGGTGTGCCGATGCATCTTCCGGTTATTCAGGAGAAGCTGTCTGCATTCCAACCGAAGGACCTCTACCCTTACGCTCCGCCTGCGGGCAAGCCTGAACTGCGGACGGTATGGAGAGACAAGATGCTGAAAGAGACCCCTTCGCTTGAGGGTAAAACCTTTGGCAACCCGATTGTAACCAATGCATTAACTCATGGACTCAGTATCGTAGCCGACCTTTTCGTTGACGAAGGGGACGCTGTTATATATCCGGATAAAAACTGGGAAAATTACGAGCTGACTTTCGGAATTCGCCGTCATGGCCAGCTGGTTCATTACCCCCTGTTCGATGACCAATTGAATTTTAATAGTGCCGGACTGCTTGAAGCACTCCTTGCACAAAAAGGCAAAGGCAAAGCCGTCGTGCTGCTGAATTTCCCGAATAACCCAACAGGCTACACGCCTGGAGGTGAAGAAGCCAATGCGATCGTGGATACGATTCGTCAGGCTGCGGAAGCAGGTGTAGACGTGGTTGCCGTGACAGATGATGCTTACTTTGGTCTGTTCTTCGAGGATTCCATTCACGAATCATTGTTTGGCAAACTGGCCAACATTCATCCACGCGTACTGACGATCAAAGTGGATGGTGCGACCAAGGAAGAATTCGTATGGGGCTTCCGCGTTGGTTTCATCACGTACGCTCATGAAGATGCTGCAGTTCTGCATGCATTGGAACAGAAAACACTCGGCATTATTCGGGCCACCATCTCCAGTGGTCCGCATCCTTCGCAGACTTTTGTCCTGGATGCACTGAAAGCGCCGGAGTTTGAAGCACAGAAACAGGAGAAGTTCGAAATCATGAAAGGCCGTGCGAATAAAGTGAAAGCTATCCTCGATAGCGGCAAATACGGAGAAGTATGGGATTACTATCCGTTTAACTCCGGTTACTTCATGTGTTTGAAGTTAAAAGAGGTTGATGCCGAAACACTTCGTTCCCACTTGCTGAAGAAGTACGGTGTAGGCACCATTGCGCTGGGTGAAGCTGATCTGCGCATCGCCTTCTCCTGTATTGAAGAGTCCGGATTGGAAGATCTGTTTGATACCATCTACCGTGGAATTTTGGATCTGCAGACGAACTGATAATGTGCAGCAATACCGCTCTTTAAAAAATGAATAATTCGGGACAGTTCAGGCTTCTGTGCGTGTCCTGCAATATAAGCAGCCCTCTATATAACGGTGATGTACACCTTCTATAGAGGGCTGTTTGGTGTTTCTTTTTCAATCTCAAAAGCCCACCCACCTCATCTTTCTAAATGATCCAGGGCAGTGGCCCAATCAGCGGAAACCCAAGGCACATAATATACGATGTACGCAAGGGCGTGCCAAACACCACTCGAAAGGGGAATGACCATGTCTGGAGTTGAAGATACAAGAGGCGGTTATGGATGCGGCGGTTATGGAGGATTTACAAACACAGGTGCCATTCTCGTTTTGTTCATTTTGCTCGTAATCATCACTAAATCGTTCCTCTGTTAGTTCCATCCTCCTCTATGCGGCAGTGACACGAGGTCTGACCGCAGCACAAAGACGGTTAATTTGGGGACTAAGCCCGAAATAACCGTCTTTTGGTATCTTAGTATAGAAGAAACGTCCTCTTTGTTGCAGTTCACCTGATCCAGTCACATGTTTGCATCAAATAAGGTCAAGCTATTCGTCCTCTTCTTCCTTTAACCATTTGTTCCCCTGTGAACGTCTCATCAAATAGATCACAAGCAGACCGAGTACCAGCGCTATTCCTGTAATGCTCACTCCACCCATTCCTGCAGCCCACATTGGAAGCCACATCAGTAGAGCAGCGATCGCATGCAGATTGAAGATGAATCCGAGCACCTGGGAACGGCGGCTCTCTGCAGAAATTGGATAAATCATGATCCAGAAGGATTCACCATGGCTGCGGCGCAATGCTCCGAGCTGTACACCAACCAGCAGAAGGAAGAACAGATAGACACCCACGCCAAAGTAACTTCCCGCTGTCCACCAGCTGAGCAGCAAGCCGAGTACAATCAGGCGCAGTACGATGGAAAACACTTCGGTCCGAATGAATGTTTTGGTAATGAGATAGCGATAGGCTTTCCCGGCATTCCAGGGCAGTCCACTCCCCCATTTACTGAGCCAGCGGCGCGCACTTACTTTCTGACCGGATGACGGTACATCCACGAACCAGCCTAATGTCCGCATAACACGGCCGGCTTGGCTCTGCTCTACCTGAATCAGACGTTCCCAGGCAATCCGGTGCTTCATCGGGATACGCAGTGCAGCCATGTAGACGACCGCAAGCAAAAGGAGGAACCATGCGCTACGCTGCGGAGGCTGCCACAGCCATGCCGCAATCGCCAGTATAGCCAGTGCCCAGCGCAGCAAACGATAGCCTCTGGCTGCCCCGATCTGCACCATTCGAAGCTCTTGCCAGGCGCCGTAGCTCGCCAGACTTTTCCACAGGAGCAGAAACACGATAAACCAGCCAAACGGCCGTGCATCCTGGTCTGCCCGAACATAGAGAGGCCACAGCGTAACAAATACGAGCAGCATACCCAGACTTTTGTAGATGATCCCCCGGGCAAAACTATTCTTCAGATACTCCTGCATCCGGTATTCCTGGGGTCTCAGAAATACGATATCGGCAGGATGCAGATATGTACGATAACTGCTGAACAGGACTAGCGGTGTCAACAACAGTAACGCAATCCAGCGAATCGGAAATCCTGCCGGAATGTTTTGCACAAATGAGGTATACCAGGCAGAGAATGCAATGACGAGAAATAGAAAGACCATGGCCACGCCGCTCTGTATGACATAGCCCAGATAAGGAAGAATTCCGTTCCAGAATCCCGTGCGTCTTTGCTTCCATAACAGCTTGAGATCCATGCTTAATCCCTGCCCTGCACGAGAGAATAGAACATGTGCTCCAGCGTCGCATCCGATTCCCCGAACTGGGCCCGCAGTTCAGTCAATGTTCCTTGAGCAATTACCTCTCCGCGATGCAAAACAATAAAGCGGTCGCAGTAATTTTCAATGGTGGACAGAATATGCGAGCTTAACAAAATCGATGATCCCGATGCTTTCATTTCCAGCATGAAATCAAGCAAGGAACGAATCCCCAGCGGGTCCAGGCCCAAAAACGGTTCATCGATAATGTACAGCGGCGGCCCTGCGACAAAGGCACACATGATCATGACCTTTTGCCGCATCCCTTTGGACAGGTGAGTCGACAGACTTGTACTTTTCTCCCTCATGCGGAACAAGTCCAGCAGCTTCTCTGTGCGCTGTTTAAAATCCGCTTCCGATACGCCATACGCTCTGGCCGTGAATTCCAGATGCTCCATCACGGTCATCTCGTCATACAACTCGGGTGACTCCGGCACAAAGGCCATCGCCGATTGATATATCTGCGCGTCCTCGTCCCGTTTCTTGCCCATCACCCGAACGTCCCCTTGCTGGGGAGTCATCAATCCTAAAATATGTTTCATGGTGGTACTCTTGCCGGCACCGTTCAATCCGATCAGTCCGACCATCTCTCCGCGTCCAACTTCGAGGTCGATTCCGTGGAGAACAGGCCGTTTGGCACTGTATCCTCCGCTTAGCCCACTGATTTTTAACACGGGCGATTGTCCGTTATCCATCAATCCCTGCACCTCTTTCGTCAGGTTTTATTCTTCGGAACGCGGTGTGTTTCCCTTGCTCCATTTGGGTGCTCCCTTGTTTTTGCGATCCTGATCTCGCTCCGTTCTGCCTCCGCCGCCTGCAGGCTTTCCGCCTGTTCCGCGCTGATTCGACACTGCAGCTCTTGCACCGCCGTTACGGCCTGCTTGGCCTGGCTTGCGATCACGGGACTGTCCCGGTTTTCTCGAAAAGGAATGACCTTCAGGCCGCGTATCCGGACGCGGATCAGCCTCCAGCACTTTACCTCCGAACAATACGCGTTCCGTCAGTTCGATGCCGAGTTCGCGTGCAAATTTGCGCATGATGAAGATTTGCGTTTCATCCACGATGGACAGCACAATACCACTGCGTCCCATTCGTCCGGTACGTCCCGCACGGTGAACATAGTGCTCCGAGTCAAAAGCAGGGTCATAATTGATGACCATGGGCAGACCTTCAATATCCAATCCTCTTGCCGCAACTTCGCTGGCAATCAGCAGTTGGATTTTGCCATTGCGAAAAGCAGCGAGAACGTTGCTCCGGGTTACCTTGTCTGCATCTCCATACAACCCGGCTGCCGAAAGACCCAAATGGTTCATTTTGGCCTCAACCTCACCGATATCTTCTGTAGCATTAACAAAGACGATGGCCCGATCAGGATTATACTGTCTAACCAGACGACGCAGCATATCGATTTTGTTGCGTGTTTCTTCCACAAAGTAATAATGCTCCAGTCCCGCAGCCGTTGCCCGGTCAGGTTCGATTCCGATCTGAACAGGCTCCTTCATCTCACGCTTGGCAAGTCCGGAGGTATGCTCATCAATGGTTGCTGACAGGAAGATCAGCTGACGGTCACGAAGCGCACTGCGCAGCACAAAATCCACATCACTCACGCCACCCAGCTGGAACACCTGGTCCGCCTCATCAATGACAATCGTGGAAACATTATGCATTTTCAGCTTTTTCAGCGTAATTAATTCCTTCAGTCGTCCCGGCGTACCCACAACCAGTTCAGGGTGTTCCCGCAATTTCTCAATCTGGCGTTTGACGGCTGCTCCACCAATGAGGCCAAGAACGCCAATGCTGCGTCCCTCTCCATACCGCTGTGCTTCGCGTACAATTTGCATCGCCAGTTCTTGCGTAGGGGCTATAATGAGCTTTTGTGTACCTTTCACATCACTTTTGATGGATTGCAGCAATGGCAGAAGATAAGCAAGGGTTTTACCTGTTCCTGTCTGGGATTTGGCAACCACATCGCGGCCTTCCAAAATAACCGGTATGGTCTGTGCCTGCACCGGAGATGGTTCGTTAATCCCGTGCGCAGCAAGGAGCTCTTCCAGGTCCTGTGCCACACCTATTGAAGCAAATGTTTGATTCGTCATGTATGTCCATCCTTTAAATTTATTCTTACGATGCTATTTCCCGCTTGTACTTCTGGAGCATAAGCCTGTCATCACATTATCTTTCATTATATGCGAAAAAAGGCTGTGGACCAAATCTTATTCGGTAAGACGCGGCTTGGTCGCAAAAAAGAAAAGCCCCTCGGCGGAGCTTTTCTCTTATTCCCTAATATGATGCCTCGATTGCTGCATTTCTACTTCTGATTCATGACTCCATGCGTGAGCCGGTCAGCCAGTCGCGGAAACAGCTGATACAGCCATATGCCAGCCGAAGCGAGTCTTGGCAGATTCACTTCTTCCTTGCGTTTCTTCATCGCCCGGATCATATGCCCAGCAACCTGTTCTGGCTTCAGCATCATCCAGCGCACATTATTCACGTAATTCCCGGAAGGATCTGCGCGATGAAAAAATGGCGTATCAATGGGACCCGGGTTAATAGTTGTAACCGTTACTCCGGTCCTGCGCAGTTCCTGACGCAAGGCATTGCTGAAGCCAAGTACGGCATGTTTGGTCGCTGTGTAGGAAGCCGATTTTGCGGTCCCGATCTTGCCGGCCATGGAAGCCACATTCACAATCTGACCAACACCACGGTTCAGCATGTGCGGTAAAACCGCCTTCGTGCAGCGAACAATTCCCATGTAATTGACGTCCATCATTTCATCGAATTCCTGCACCGTCATTTCCGTCATTGCGGCGAATTTGCCGTACCCTGCATTATTCAACAGAACATCCACTCGCCCATACTTTTCCAGCATCATGTTAACAGCTGTCTGTACCTGATCATCATTGGTAACATCCAGTGTAAGCAGCTCATGCGGCCCTTTTAGCGAAGCACCTATTTCTTCAAGCTTGTCCCGAGAACGGGCAGCGAGAATGGGAATAGCTCCTTCTTCAATCAACATCTGAGCACAGAGCGCACCAATTCCGCTCGACGCACCCGTGATGAATACAACCTGATCTTTCAGCATACAAGAAGTCCTCCCGTATTGAACACACTCGCCTGTTCAGGCTATGGCTCTATTCTACGAGATCATTACCTGAATATCCATCTCGCCGATTCCGTCCATCAGCAATGGGATACTCAGTGCCTTCGTTGCATTAAATTCGGTCAAATGTTCGGACTTCAACACTTGCGGAGGTGTAATGTCCACAACGACACCCTGGTTGGACAGGATCGTGCTGGCATTACCGCTAATCATGTTGCCCAGTTCCGAGATGGCGCTTTTACTCATTTCATCCATTTCGGTAATCACAAAACCGCCCATCATGGCAGAGACAATTCGCAGTGCAACTTGTTCCTGAATTCCGAAAACAATGTTTCCGCTCAGTTGGCCGGTCATTCCGATCACGATCCAGACATGGTCTGCTATGTACTCTACGTTCTTCACGCCAAGACTCCCTGTGGAAGGCGAAACCTGGATGAGTTGTTCGAATACGTTCCGTGCGGATTCCAGGAAAGGATTAATCACTTCCGCTTTCACTGTCTAATGTCCCCCTTACACTGGGTTATTGGTCACATACCAAAAGTCCCATATTCAATAATTTTATTATACTTTATCACGTACAAGAATTCACCAAGAATTCGGTAAGACATGTGTACTATAATTTATCGTCAGGCGCGGGGCAATTGTTTATAGCTGTTTTTGACGAAATGACAGAGCTTTGCACTCCTTTTGTAGGATGACTTTTGATTCAGTTAGGTGTCTGCTGATATTTAGGACTTTTTTACTGAATTTTTATGAATGTTAAATATTTTAAAATCTTGATATTAAGTTTAATTCACACTCCGATTTTCTTCTCAAACTGCACGCGTCTACTTCATTGCCCTGTTGTCCCGAATCACCTATAATTTAAGATAACAAAACAAAAAAACAGTTACGGGATTCCATTCCATACAGGAACACTCCATGACAAGACATCTTATCCGCAAGGAGGCCATACATGAATATCAGCCAACTGGAAACGCTGATTACGATCTCGAAAACGATGAGTTTCCGCAAAGCGGGAGAACTTCTTAACCTGACCCAGCCTGCCGTCTCGGCCCAGATTAAAAGTCTGGAGGATGAATTCAGCACCGTTCTTGTAGATCGCAACCAACCCGTCACATTAACCGATCGCGGACAGGTGTTTTTGGAGCATGCCGAGCGCATGCTAGATATCGTAGACGAGCTGAAACAGAAGTTGTCAGATCTCGATGAAACGCCTCAAGGACATATCGTACTGGGTACGACGACCTCCATTGCGATTCAGATTTTACCACGGGTGCTATCCTACTTTCAGGATCAGTTCCCATTGATCAAAACCAGTATCCAGTCGCTGCCCTCCTCACAGATCTATACGCAGGTTGAGAATGGGTTGATTGATGTGGGCATCGGTTATCTCACGGAGCGTAATCCAAATCTGAATACGTCCGTGCTCTATTACGACACCTTCGAACTTGTCGTGTCTCCTGCCCATCCACTTGCGAAGCAGAAGCATGCAGCGGTGGACGTGCTGCGAAGCACCCCTCTGATTATGTTGTCGCCAGATACGGTAGGGCGGCGCTTTACGGAAGGCATTTTCAAAAAACACGGCATTGAACCTAATATCGTAATGGAATTATCAAGCAGTGAGGAAGTCAAGCGGATGGTAGAGATTAACCTCGGCGCGGCCGTGATATCCAAGCAATCGGTTGCTCATGAGCTGCGTCAGGGCACCCTTCGGATGATTCCACTAAGTGAACTTGAGGTCAGTCACCCTGTCGGCGTCATTTACAAAGCCAGTCGGTATCTTAATTCGGCCATGCATCAATTCCTGAGCGATCTGAAAGGCATGCCGGAAACCCAGTTTATCAGTTCGGAATGACAAACAAGGCAGGAGAAAGGAAGGATCATTTATGAAATTCGATCTTCATACTCATCATTTCCGCTGTGGTCATGCGGATGGCAATATTCGGGACTACATCGAAGCTGGCATTCAGGCTGGTCTTCAGGCCATTGGCATTTCTGATCATACGCCTTATTTTGCCAGTGAGGAAGAGCAAGCATTTCCCCGCATTGCGATGGCCAAGTCGGAATTGCGCCGTTATGTCGAAGAGGTGCTCGCACTGAAAGAGGAATATGCAGGAAGAATTGACGTGCTTCTTGGCATTGAATCCGATTATTTCCCTCTCCATGCTGAGTTGTATCGCACTACGCTGGGACAGCATCCTTTTGACTATATTATTGGCTCGGTGCACCATACGGAAGATGTCAGCATATTCAATAAAACCCGGTGGAAGGGACTGAGTGAAGCACGGAAAATTGAAGTGAAGGAACGCTATTATTCCCTAATTTCACAGTCTGCACGGAGTGGCATGTTCCAGATCCTTGGACACATTGATGCGATGAAAGGCAATTATCCTGCATTCTCCGATATTGTTGCCGATCATGCCATTGATGAAACCTTGCAGGTGATTGCGGAGGCAGGCGTAGCTATTGAAATCAACACTTCCGGCAAAACGAAGCTAAGCGGCGGCTGGTATCCGTCTGATGCCATTTTGGAGCGAGCCAACCATTACGGGGTGAAAGTGACCTTCGGATCAGATGCCCACAAACCATCGCGTGTAGCGGACGAGCTGGAAGAAGTACGGACACGCCTGAAAGAAATTGGCTTTAAGGAATGGGTCTACTTTAAACAGAAACAGATGCAGATTGTTCCCTTGTAATGAACATCGAATGACAAGCTTGAAACCCTACTGCCTGGCGTGATGATACGTGCAGTAGGGTTTTTCTCATGGACAAAAAAAATGAACCCGCTCGCGGCGGGTCCCAACAGCATATCTATTTATCAAAAAGGGGGTCATGAGATAAGTTTACCCGCTGTCTGTTAGAGTTCAATTGCAGCTATATTTCAATTGTGTAACAAATGATTGAGGATTGTTTCAACTGGTTTTGTTATCTTATTCTATGTGACTTCCGTTTCTCGGATACCTAGGTTTGCAGGCTTTTTCCCTCTCGGGATCGAACGTGCTCTTCACGGTATAGCGCATAGACCTTGACGTCCAGCAGTGTATCAGGTGTTTGGCCACCCTCCTGGTCTAAACCAAATGAGGGAAGGGTGCGTTCGTAGGACATTCCACTTTTGCAAAGCACCCGTTCGGATGGTACATTGGCTTCGTAGCAGCGTGCTTCCACTTTCCTGAGATCCAGCTCCGTAAAACCAAAATGCAGCAAACGCTGTACAGCCTCGGTTGCTACCCCCATACCCCAGCAGGACTTGTTCAATATATAGCCTATCTGGGCTGTACCGCTCTGCTCATTCCAGTGCTGAAAAGAAGTGATGCCGATGATCGGCTCCCTGCCTTTCCAACAGATACCGTAGTGCAGCGAATCCAGCTTCGCACTGCTGCTCCGGATCTGATTCAATAATCGCCGAGCTCGGATTGGCGTTGGTTGGCCTCCCCTATTCACATATTGAATAACCTGCGGATCGGAGAACAATTCCGATAATGTGTTGAAATCACTCTGACGCAAAGATCGAAGAAGCAATCTCTCTGTCCATAACACAGGAAGTCCTTGGCCCAGCATTTTTCGGGTCAGCATGGCAATCGCTCCTTTTGTCTATCGGGTTCTGGTCCGGTAAGACAAGCAAGCTCTGGGATGATCCGGCTCCATTAATGATGGATAACACTCCGGGCTTTCAAATTTTAGTATGTCGATTCACTGCCTTTTTTTATTCCTCTGTAGAGCTCTCCTGCAGTCCACGATAGATACCTGTACGTATCTCCCGGATGTAGAAATCCAATGAAGGTACCTTCGCTTGCTGTGCAGCCAGCACTTCACGTTCGATATCGTAGGGAACCCGTACAAATTGAAGGTTAAACGCCTTGTTTCGATCACTGCCATTCTCTCCCTCAACGATGCAGTAAGAGGCTTGGGTCATATCGAGTGGATTGCCTACACTCCCGGTATTAAACAACATTTTGCCATTAAAATGCTGCAAGTAGGCGTTATGTACATCTCCATATCCCACGATATCCGCCTCACCAAGATGTGGATCATCCGCTGGAGGATCAAACATGGCTGTTCTTTTTTCGATCTCGTCCCACGGCTGTACGCGGTGATACACACTCTGCGGCGAGGCGTGCACCAGACGAATGGTCCGACCACTAAGTTCAAATTGGTGGCTAAAGGGGAGATTCCCCAAATATGCCAGCCGCTCCGCTCCCAGTCGGTCAGCCTGCCAGGTGAAATTTTCATTATCCTGATTGACCGCAACCAGCTCATCCCAATTGCCCCGAATCACTTGCTCGCACGTTTCTCTCACCCGATCCACCACCTGCACCGGATCCGGACCTTTGCCTACGAGGTCGCCCAGACAAAAGATACGCTCCAGCCCGCGATTCCGAATATCTCTGAGTACAGCTTCCCAAGCTGTCATGTTGCCATGAATATCGGATACAATCGCAATTCGTTCCATCTGGCCAACCTCCTCGTGTAATACTTAAATTCATCTTGCACAATCTCTATGTTCGTATTCCCTGTAATTCAAAAACGGTTAATTCCGGCCTGCACAAAAAACGAATCGGCAGCTGGGTCATGCCGAAGCCTCGATTCACATAAACGGGCATACGCGCCTTGCCTGCATAATATAACCCCTGAATATACTTGTGTGAACCTCGCGGCGTCGTGACTGCTCCTATCCAAGGGAAACGAACCTGCCCTCCATGGCTATGACCTGACAGCTGTAACCCGAATCCAAACGGTGCTGCCAAATCGGCAAAATCCGGTTCATGCATCAGCAATAATTTCCACACATCCGCATCCAGGCCTTTTATGGCTTCCAAAGGATTCGGCTGGCCTGTAAGGGCATCATCCAGACCTGTCACTGCGATATGTTCGCTCCCTTGTTTGATGACAGCGTGACTGTTGCGAAGCAGCGTGAAGCCGGCTTGCTTGAACATGGCTTCGACTTCATTCTGCTGACGGCCCCGGTAATCATGATTCCCCAATACGGCAAACTTGCCATACTTCGCCTGCATGGATGCCAGCACGGGGATGCATTCCCGCATCGGTTCGGCTTCTCGCTCCACCATGTCCCCGGTAAAACAAATCAGATCCGGCCGCTGCTCCTGTATGGTCCCAGCCAGCTTCTCCATCTCCTTCAAACCGGTATGAAACCCGAGATGTGCATCGCTGAACTGGACAACACGCAGCCCCTCAAATGCCTGTGGAAATCCTGGCAGTTTCAATTGCACCTGCTTGACTTCCAGACGACGTGGCTCCCAGAGCCACGCATATCCGCCTGTGAATAGGGCTGCTCCCGCTGTCATTACGACCATTCGCAGCAAAAAACTGCGCCGGGAGGGATCATGATCCTTCTCCTCACCGGGAAAAATGGACTCTTCATCAGGTTCATGGTTTGAGCGCCGGGGCGGTGGCCAGGAGCTGCCCTTACGCGGTGTCTCTGCCATGTCTTCCCCTCCTTCTCCGCTCTACATGCATCTCTACAGTATACCATATTCTGCATGACGAGCCTGGTTCCTTCGCTGTTTGAGAAAAAGAAGTCGTGATCCCCGGCAGCAAGCTGCCTTGGATCACGACTTCTTCTAAATTTGCAGATTCCACCTCTGCAATGATTATGACGAGATTACACGCCCAACCAGCGTTTGAACATATGCTTGGTTGTTTGTTTGTTCATTTCTGCAATGGATGTTGTCAGCGGAATGCCTTTTGGACAAGAGCGCACACAGTTCTGCGAGTTACCGCAGCCCTCGATTCCTCCATCTTCCATGAGGGCTTCCAGACGATCCTCGGCGTTCATCTCTCCGGTTGGGTGAGCATTGAACAGGCGGACCTGAGAAAGTGCTGCCGGACCGATAAAGTCTGTTTTCTCATTGACGTTAGGGCAAGCTTCCAGACACACACCACATGTCATGCATTTGGACAGCTCATATGCCCACTGACGCTTCTTCTCCGGCATCCGAGGACCTGGTCCGAGGTCATAGGTACCATCGATCGGAATCCAGGCTTTTACCCGTTTCAGGGCATTAAACATCCGGTTACGATCGATGACAAGGTCACGTACAACCGGGAAGGTTTTCATCGGTTCGATACGAACCGGCTGTTCCAGCTTGTCGATCAGGGCAGCACACGCTTGACGCGGCTTACCGTTGATCACCATGGAGCATGCTCCACATACTTCTTCGAGACAGTTCGATTCCCAGCAGACCGGGGCAATGGACTTGCCCTCTTTGTTGACAGGGTTTCGCTGAATCTCCATCAGGGCACTAATAACGTTCATGCCGGGACGATACGGAAGTTCAAACTCTTCGGTGTACGAAGATGACTCCGGACTGTCCTGACGGGTGATGATAAACTTGACGGTTTTGTTGGCTGTAGCTGGTTCCGCCATATCGTTGTCCCCTCCTTTGGTGACGATGATTGATTGCTGATGCGTAAAGAGACGTTGTGTGCACAGTAGACGCTCCGTCAGCGGAATGTCCTTCCGACCGCTGTTGCTCCCCCATTTTACTGAATGAATTATTAATCGGATAAAAATAGGGTGTCAAAGGCGAACGCTTCGCTTCTTCAGGACATTTCCGCTTCCTCCGCTACGTCGTCCTAAAAAGTCACTTTACTGAAAGTAGCAATAATTCATTCTGGATTGCGGTAGTCTTTGCTTAGTCCTTCGAATAGTCCCGGATCCGTGGTGGGATCAGGGAAACGTCCACAGGCTCGTACGAGATTTGCGGGCCTTCCTTCGACCAGCTGGCGATGGTCGTTTTCAGGAACTCTTCATCGTTACGCTCTGTGAATTCCGGTTTGTAGTGCGCTCCGCGGCTTTCATTACGCAGCAATGCGCCAAGCGTCATGGCTTCAGCCAGTTCGAGCATGTTCCACAGCTGACGGGTAAACGCCGCACCCGGGTTGTTCCAGCCGGATGTATCGTACATGTTGATTTTGCCGTAACGCTCTTTCAATTCCTTGATTTTGCCGATCGTGGCTTCAAGTTTATCGTTGTAGCGTACAACGGTCATATTCGCCGTCATCCACTCGCCAAGCTCTTTATGAATGACATAGGCATTTTCGTTGCCCTGCATTTTTAGGATGCCTTCGTATTTATCCGTTTGACGTTTGGTATACCCATCGAAGACAGAAGAACTGATATCTGCGGACGATTTTTTGAGCCCTTTGATATATTCAACTGCTTTCGGACCAGCCACCATACCACCATAAATGGCCGAAACCAGAGAGTTTGCTCCCAGACGGTTCGCACCATGGTATTGATATTCACATTCACCCGCAGCGAACAGACCTGGAATGTTGGTCATCTGATTGTAATCCACCCACATGCCGCCCATGGAATAGTGGACTGCCGGGAAGATTTTCATAGGGATTTTACGCGGGTCATCACCCATGAACTTCTCGTAAATTTCAATGATACCGCCGAGCTTCACGTCCAGCTCCTTCGGATCCTTGTGAGACAGATCAAGGTAAACCATGTTTTCGCCGTTGACCCCAAGTCCCATATCTACGCAGACGCTGAAGATTTCACGTGTCGCGATATCACGCGGAACGAGGTTACCATAGGATGGATACTTCTCTTCGAGGAAGTACCAAGGCTTGCCATCTTTGTACGTCCAGATCCGGCCACCTTCACCACGAGCCGATTCGGACATCAGGCGAAGCTTGTCATCACCTGGAATAGCTGTCGGGTGAATCTGAATGAATTCACCATTAGCGTAATTGACGCCTTGTTGGTACACCGCACTTGCTGCTGTACCCGTGTTGATAACCGAGTTCGTTGTTTTACCGAAAATGATACCTGGGCCGCCGCTTGCAAGAATAACTGCTTCTGCAGGGAATGTCTGCACCTTCATCGTTTTCAGATCCTGGGCTACGATTCCGCGGCAGGTACCTTCATCGTCCACAACCGCCTGCAGGAACTCCCAGTTCTCATATTTCGTAACCAGACCTGCCGCTTCCCAGCGACGAACCTGTTCGTCTAATGCGTAGAGCAATTGTTGTCCTGTCGTTGCTCCGGCAAATGCCGTACGGTGATGCTTGGTTCCCCCGAAACGGCGGAAATCAAGCAAACCTTCCGGTGTCCGGTTGAACATAACGCCCATCCGGTCCATCAGGTGGATAATGCCAGGTGCAGCTTCACACATTGCTTTAACCGGTGGCTGGTTCGCGAGGAAGTCACCGCCGTATACGGTATCGTCAAAGTGAACCCACGGGGAGTCGCCCTCACCCTTGGTATTTACCGCACCGTTAATGCCGCCTTGAGCACATACGGAGTGGGATCTTTTGACGGGAACCAATGAAAATAAATGAACATGGACTCCGGCCTCAGCCGATTTGATCGCCGCCATCAAGCCCGCGAGACCTCCGCCCACAATAATTACATTAGATGATGCCATTGCTGTTCACTCCCTTATAAGTCAGCATTTATCACAAATGCTTATATCAGAACTGTCTTAACCACATCAATCATTGTTGTCGCTGTCTGGAAATCAATGCTCCGGAAAGCAAACAATGACGCGATGAACATAATCGCCACAATACCGAAAAGGCTCATGCACACATAAGAGGATACACGCTGTGCACGCGGACCGACGGTAATCCCCCAACTGACCAGGAACGACCACAAGCCGTTGGCAAAGTGATAGGAGGCCGCAACCACACTGATCAGATATAAAATAAACGTTACCGGGTTCATCACGACGTCATGAATGACACCGCCAAGTTCTTCGTGCGTTACATTACCCAATGCAACCTGAACGCGAGTTTCCCACACATGCCAGATTACGAAAACAAACGTAATGACACCACTGATCCGCTGTAATGTGTAGCGCCAGTTGCGTTCATTGCCGTATCGTCCCACATTAGGCTTGGCCTGGTAGGCAATGTACAGACCGTATACACCGTGATAGAACAGCGGCAACCAGATGAGAAGCGTTTCCAAAACAATAACAAGAGGCAGGCTGTTCAGGAATGCAACAGCACCGTCAAAAGCTTCTTTGCCGCCTTCAACTGCCGAGAAGTTCGTCACCAGATGCTCTAAAAAAAACAGACTGAGCGGGATGACGCCAAGCAAGGAGTGCAGCTTTCTGGAGTAAAACCCTTTCATAAAATGTCGTTCCCCTTTCGCTAAATACAACGTTTTCATAAAATCGTTCGCATATCATGACACAAACCTTTCCCGAGGAAAGGTTCGACAAATTGTTCCGTTTTCATCAGGTGTGAACAACTTGTGTCACAATTCATGTTACTCCTTTTTTTCTTATAATGGAATTGCAATATAATTATTAAATGTTATAACCTATAGGTATAAGAGCTGAAACATCGGATAAGCAGGCATATCGCATTGAAAACGATTTATCAAGGACAACAATCACAACCCATGGAAAAGAGGTCAGTGTATATGTTCGAGGAGTTAAATGCATTTGCGGCAGTCGTGGAGCAGTCGAGCCTGAATCGTGCATCCAAATTGCTGAATCTGTCTCAGCCTGCCCTGTCACGCAAGATCGCCAAATTGGAGGATGAACTGGGGGTAGCCCTCTTTCACCGCCGCGGCAAACGTCTTGAATTGACCAGTGTCGGCCAGCTTGCCTACACGTTCGCTGTGGAACAAAAGCAGCAGCAGCAGAAATTTCTGACTATGCTTGCCCAGTACAAGGATGAGGAGCAAAGCGCTATAACGCTTGGAGCGAGCCTGACCACACTTCAGACCACCTTGCCACCTTTGGTCAATGCCTTTATGGAAAAACACCCCAACGCGGAGATCAAGCTCGTGACTGGTAAAACGCATGAGATTGTCTCCTTTGTACGGGACAAAAAGGCAGATGTCGGCATTGTTGCCTCTTCCATTAATGAAGCCGGGCTGAACTGTGTGCCGCTCTTTGATGATCATTTGGTACTGGTTGTGCCGCTTACGCATCCCTTGTCCGGCAAAGAGGCCGGGATGGAACATTTGCAAGATCTGCCCATGATCACCTTTTCCAAAGGTACCTGGTATCGCAAGCTTACAGACGATCTGTTCCAGCGCTGTGCCGTCATGCCGGATATCCGCATGGAGATTGATTCATTCGAAGCCATCGTGCGACTTCTGCCTACATGCAAGGCTGCTGCTCTGCTGCCAAAGTCTTATCTAAGACCTCAACTGCTTGCGGACAATGATCTGGTCTCCGTGTACCTGCCCCAGCTGCAGCAGACCCGCCGAACAACCTGCATGATCTATGGGGAAAAGGAGGACCTCAGCGAAACGTCCAGACAGTGGGTCAAGGAAACTGCTGCGCTCTTTACAGCAAAGGCGCCGCTGCCCTCCAGGAGGACTACGACGCCTTAATTGATCTGTGATTGAGCCACCTAACGAGCCGCATATTGTCTTCTTCTAAATGCCAGGGTCGGATCAACTCTCCTGGCTGATCACCTCTTGTTCGAACCGGTCGATGTCATCATTCATTCCGATAATGACCATGATGTCGCCCATCTGAAGCGAGTCCAGTGCAGTCGGAGCGATGATGACTCCAGTCTCCTTCTGCAGCGCTACAATACTGCAGCCAAAACGAACACGTGCATTCAGCGTGGACAACGTTTTATTGTGCAGACAAGCCGGAACCTTCATCTCCACGATACTGTAATCGTTGGATAGTTCAATGTAGTCCAGCAGATTTGGAGTGACGAGCTGATGGGCAACCCGAATGCCCATGTCCCGTTCGGGATAAACGACGCGATCGATGCCCAACTTATCGAGGGCCCGCCCGTGTAAAACGGATATCGCCTTGGCAACGACCGTTTTCACGCCGAGCTCTTTTAACAGGATTGCGGTGAGGACACTGGTCTGGATATCGTCCCCGATCGCCACAATGCCGCAGTCGAAATTACGGATCCCCAGCGAGCGCAGCACTTCCTCATCTGTGGCATCCGCCACGACAGCGTGAGTGACCAATTCACTCATATTTTCAACGACCTCTTCATTTTTATCGATGCCAAGCACCTCATAGCCAAGTTCCATTAATTCCTGTGCCAGACTCGAACCGAAACGCCCCAGTCCAATCACCGCAAACTGCTGTCTTTTCATTGTTCTTCACGAACCCCTATCCAATAATCATTTTTCCTTCAGGATACTTATACAGTTCTTTACCCTTTTTCTGTCCAAGTGCATACGCTAGCGTAATGGGTCCAAGCCGTCCCGCAAACATCATGAAACAGATCATGAGCTTCCCGAACGCCGTCAGCTTCAAGGTCAGTCCCATAGATAAACCAACGGTAGAAAAAGCAGATGTCGTCTCAAATAAAATCATAAGAAAACCACTGTCTTCCGTCATCGTGAGCACCATGGTCACGGTGATGATCAACAATAGCGCAAGGAGCGTGATCGTCAATGCCTTGAAAATACGTTCCTGGGCGAGCCGATATCTGAAAAATACAATATCTTCCCTGCCGCGCATCATCGCGATCACAGCTCCGATCATGATCATAAAGGTTGTCGTTTTGATTCCGCCTCCGGTGGAACCTGGAGAAGCCCCGATAAACATTAACATAATGATGAAAAATTGCGTTGCCTGCCTGAGACCGGCAATATCAATCGTATTGGCCCCTGCAGTACGTGGCGTAATCGATTGAAAGAATGATCCGAGCAGTTTCCCACCCCAGTTCAGCCCCCCCAATGTTCGGGGATTAGTAAACTCAAACACAAAAATAACCAACGCACCGAATACGATCAGCAACCCCGTTGTTAATAGTACAACCTTGGAGTGCAGCGACAGTTTGCGCGTTTTGGGATAATCCACCAGATCGGACAGCACGATAAAACCAATGCCTCCAGCCACAATCAGAAACATGGCCGTAAAATTCACAAGAGGATCGTATACATACCCGGTAAGACTGCGGAAATCACCAAACATATCAAAGCCTGCATTATTAAACATGGAGATCGCATGCCAGTATCCATAATAGATCGCCTGTCCGAAAGGCATATCGAATGACCAGCGGATAGCAAACAACGTGCCGCATACAGCCTCCAAAATGAGAGAATACGCCACGACCTTACGGATCAGCCGCACAATGCCCTCCATCGTATTCTGGTTCATCGCTTCCTGCAAAATCAATCGCTCCCGCAGGGAAATCCGCCGTTTGAATGCAATTGCCACCAGCGTGGACATGGTCATAAAGCCAAGACCGCCGATCTGAATCAGGATAGCAATGATCACCTGACCCAGCACCGAGAAATGCGTACCTGTATCTACCACAACCAAGCCTGTGACACAGACCGCGGACGTGGCCGTAAATAATGCATCAATAAAGGGAAGGCTGACCCCGCTGCGGCTGGAAACCGGAAGCATGAGGAGCAATGTTCCCAGCAGGATGATTCCGGCAAAACCCAATACCAGAATCCGCGGAGGCGATAGCTTCATCCATTGAACATTTAGTTTCACTTGTCGATCATCCACCTCTGCCAAAAAGAAAATGACTCCACGATGTGGAGCCTTTCTCCGAATTACTTATCCATCCGACATCACGTCAGCGATCTGAACTTTGGATAAGCCCCATTTCGGAGCGTAAACATGTATGATTTGAGTCAAAGCCACATATGCATTAAGGTTGGAATCCTTTTATTCGTTCCCCTGCAAGGCTAAAGACATGCGGAATATTGCACATTTGCTTCAAAAATTATAAGCGCTATGACTCTTACAGACAAAACGATTTTTGTGTAAATAGCATCGAATTCCGCTAAAAAGGGAAAAACTCAGATATATCGATGGATGGATCAGATTCTTTCGATCATTTTCATTCATTTTCAAGGATTTGCACGTCTTTTCGTTTCATCATTGGCATTCAGGGTTAGGCCTGTGATATCTTTACTTTAATATCCAAATTAATAAAGGAGGAACACCATTACATGAACCCCTTAGGGCAGCCTTTGGTACTCAAAGCTAATTTCAAGCGTTTAGGGTTGCTGGCGGCGATTGGCCTGATTTTGTTTTTTGTCTTTCAGATCTTTCCTGCTACTTCATCACAAACCACAGATATCCAGTCCACGTCCTTTATAAGCAAGGAACAGGCAGCACAATCTGCACGATCCTTTGCAGCTTCCATAGCCGATTACACACTTCCTACGGATAACGGAAAGACACTGGTCACCTATCAAACCCATTCCGATATCTACGGATACATGGCCAAAACCAAACAGCTTGACACTTATAATCAAAAATGGGAAGCAACGTATCCCTACGATGTGTTCCGCGTTCGTTTGCCCGATGAGGACAACGGCGGTTATTTGAATGTAGACGTACATATGAGAACAGGAAAAGTCGTCGGTTTCAAACGGGAAGTTCCTTCCTCCCTGTATGCTTCAGCTGAAGTCGAGCAGGATAAGAGCAAACGTAATGCGACGATTCAGCTTGCTGAAGGCAATATTTCATTGAACGAAAAAGAGCAGCTTGCTTCTGGAATTCTTGGCGAATTCGGCTATGAAGTTCCTAAACTTCAATTGGAGACTCGCGAAGGTGAAGGGGGTCTAACCTACACGGATGCTGAGAAGCAGATTGGCGATTCCAAGCTGGAACTGAATTTCACCTTTGAAAACGGAGCGGTCCGCTCCTTTGAATCCGTCTTTTCGGTCCCTGACGCCCATATCGATTATGTCCAAAAACAAACCCGTCAGGCCAACTGGATGACGTATGGAGGCTATGCATTCCTGACGTTTGTACTCGGTGTACTGGCGATTATCTACAGCATTCTCACCCGGACCCACACGACATTCAAACGCGGAATCATCCTGTCACTGGTATACTTCGCTGCATCCGTGATCGGTACGCTTAACATGATTCCGTTGTTCGAGGCACAGGGCCTATCCAGTTTCATGCTCGCCTTTCTGATGATCATGCAGACAGGAATCACACTGGTCATGAGTGCAACCATCTACCTCTCACTCGTTGCAGGTGATGGCATGTGGCGCAAAATCGGACTGAATCCCTGGCCGCGTGCGAAAGAGCCTGGATACGGCAAATATGTCCTTCATAGTATGTATGCGGGTTACCTATGGGCATTTATTCTGCTAGGGGTTCAATCGATCCTATTCTTCATTCTGGAACGAAGCATCGGAAGCTGGTCTACCACCTCGGCAGATCAATCGACATACAATATGTCGTACGCCTGGATCTTTCCCATCATGGCCTGGATGGCCGGAATTGGAGAGGAAGCGGTATACCGTCTGTTCGGAATTCGCATGATGCAGAAAATGGTGCGAAACACCTTCATCGCCTGTCTGATCCCAACGCTGATCTGGGCACTCGGACATACCCTGTATCCAATCTATCCGGTCATTACACGTCCTATTGAGTTGATGGTCATCGGATTGCTGTTCAGTCTGGTCATGCTGCGTCACGGCTTTATTGCTGTTGTCTTCAGCCATGTCATCTTCGACAGCCTGCTGATGGGACTCAGCCTGATCTTCATGGGTGATGTGCTGAACGTCTCCGCAGGGATCTTCTGGATTGTGCTCCCAGCCATCGTTGGATATGTCATCTACAAAATGAATCCGCAAAAAAAAGAGAAGTCGTATGTTACGACTCCTCATCCCGAAGTGCTGCAATAATTTGTTTGGCAAGCTTATCACCAATCGATAGAGGCCGGAAGTCTTCGACGCTGGCCTCTTTTATTTTGCGCAAAGAGCCAAAATGCTTCAGGAGCAATTTGCGGCGCTTCTCGCCAATGCCTGGAATGGAATCGAGACGCGAAGTGACCATGGACTTTCCGCGCTGCTCCCGGTGGAATGAGATTGCAAAGCGGTGAACCTCTTCCTGAATTCGCTGCAGCAGATAAAACTCCTGGCTGTCCCGCGGCAGTGAGATGACTTCCGGCGGATTGCCTATCATCAGCTGAGACGTTTTGTGTTTGGCATCTTTTACGAGACCACATACCGGAATAAACAGTCCCAATTCGTTCTCCAATATGTCCACAGCTGCCGAAATCTGCCCTTTCCCGCCATCCACAACGATCAGGTCAGGCTGGGTGAGATTTTCTTTCAGCACCCGCTCGTACCGCCTGCGAATGACTTCTCGCATCGTTTCATAATCGTCAGGTCCTTCAACCGAACGGACCTTATATTTACGGTATTCCTTCTTATCCGGTTTGCCATCGGTAAATACAATCATCGCCGATACCGGGTTGGTACCCTGAATGTTCGAGTTATCAAACGCTTCGATCCGGCGCAGCTGGTCCAGCCCGATCCATCGTCCGAGACCTTCAGATGCTTTGGATGTGCGTTCTTCGTTTCGTTCAATCAGGCGGAACTTCTCTTCCAGTGCCACACGCGCGTTATCCACAGCCATCGTAATCATTTGACGTTTCAACCCGCGCTGGGGAATGTGCACCTTGATCTCCAGCCATTCCTGCAGAGCGGCTGCCGCTTGGAAAGGATCTTCCAGTCCAGGTCGGTTTGTCTCTTCAACAGCACTCTCCTGTTGATCGGAAAGATCTTGAGTCATATCGGTTTGCACTTCTCCTTCAGTTCCTTCAGGAGCCTGAGTTTCCCCATAAGATGCACGGGACTCGGCAACCAATGGTTCATCAGCAGAACCATCATCTGGTGCTGATGACAAACGGTCCGATTCCGATGTCACAGCAGCTGGCACATCAGCAATGGCAGCATCAGCTGTATCCCCTTCTTCCCCAGCAGCCAGTTCTTTAGGAACTTCCGGCAGTAATATCTCCTGCGGCAATGCCGGGTTATCGCTATAATACTGTGTCACGTAGGACATGAAGTCACTATACGCTTCGCCATAAAACGGGAATGTCGAGACATGGCGCTCGATCATTTTCCCTTGACGCATATATAGAATCTGGACACACATCCAGCCTTTATCAATGGCGAAACCAAACACATCACGGTCTCTGGCATCCGCCATCGTAATTTTCTGTTTTTCCATCATCGCATCGATGGCGATCACCTGATCGCGCAGTTCCTTGGCACGTTCAAAATAAAGATCCTCTGCCGCTTCCTGCATCTTGCGCTGCAGATCTTTCTTGATTTCTTCGTGACCACCGCTCAGGAATGAACCGATCTCTTGCGAAATCTGGTCGTACTGCTCCTTCTCCACTTCCTTCACACAAGGGGCAAGACACTGTCCCATGTGATAATAGAGGCACACTTCCTTTGGCATCACGCCGCATTTGCGCAGCGGATACATGCGGTCAAGCAGCTTTTTGGTTTGGTGTGCCGCGTATGAATTCGGATAAGGTCCGAAGTACTTGGCTTTATCTTTCAGCACGCGCCGGGTCACTTCGAGCCGGGGATGCTTTTCATTCGTAATTTTAAGATAGGGAAAGGTTTTGTCATCCTTGAGCAAGACGTTATAACGCGGCATGTGTTTTTTGATCAGGTTACACTCCAGGATGAGTGCTTCCATATTGCTGCCGGTCACAATGTATTCGAAATCACGGATTTCGGATACCAGACGCTGCGTCTTTCCGTTATGACTGCCGATAAAATAAGAGCGTACGCGGTTTTTCAGCACTTTGGCCTTACCTACATAGATAATGGTCCCTTCGCTGTTTTTCATCAAATAACAGCCTGGCATGTCGGGCAGCAGCGCCAGCTTATGCCGAATCTGCTCCAGTGCCTGCTCCTGCTCTTGCAGGACATTTATGAATTCATCCATAATTCGGTGGGTCCTCCCTTCCGAAAAAAGTATAATCAACGGTTACACTCAGCCATTCCGATTACAGTACCGTCCTCCGATCGCCGTTATCCCCGGATTTCTTTGATCCCATTTGCATGGGGAAATCCGGGGATAAATGCGAGCGCTTCGCTTCTTCGAATCGGTTCTGTACTCTACATTATAAGTGTAAATAATGCTTACTTTATATTGTCCTATAAAAAGATATTCGACGCAAAACGCCCCCGGCGCATAACCGGAGGCGTATCTGTTAGCCTAGTGAATTATTGGTGCTTCTCAATGATTCCTTTGAGTGCTTCTTTCGAATTCAAACCAACCACTTTATCAACGGGTTGACCGTCTTTGAAGAAGATCAATGTCGGAATGCTCATTACGCCGAAGCGGGAAGCGGATTCCGGATTTTCGTCAACATTGACTTTGGCAATTTTCACTGCATCGCCAACTTCGGTGGACAGCTCTTCCAGGATTGGAGCGAGCATTTTGCAAGGACCGCACCAAGGCGCCCAGAAATCAACAAGAACCGTTCCTTCTCCTTCGACTTCAGCGTTAAAGGATTGATCGGATACGTTAACAATAGCCATGAAATTGTCCTCCTTATATATACTTACGGTTTATTTTAACCTGTAACGTCGTGAACGACACTTCCAGTATAACACAGGTCATCTAAAGTTGTGAAATACATGCGTCAATGTTCATCTCTCCACCATCAAATCTTCACAATTGGCAAACTTGACACGATTGCTGCAAAATCTTTACAAACGCTTTCTTTTCCAAGTATACTAAAATTACTCCGGGCTTCAGCTCCCTGGAAGGGCGAGCTGTCGATCCTCATAAGGAGGCAATAAACATGGACGCAAATGTGCGGATCAACGACCCGCGTGAACATGTGAACGAGGAGCCCCGTAACGATCTGTTTGATCTTATTGCGGGTGTTGCCGGCATGGGTGGCCTGATGACCGTGATCTTTTTCGGTATGGTCATCTTCAAATTCCTGACCGAATAGGATTCAGGCCCGCGCAGGACCAAAAAAGCCCGGTTTCCGCGATTACCGCGAAAAGCCAGGCTTTTTTGTGGACTACTTGTGCATAATACAGATTAGCGCTTCCCACGCTGATTCTCGCCCCGAACAGAGACCACGTCGACAAATGGACGAATGCGGTCCATCAAACGCTGACCCTTGTTCGTCTCCTCGCCATCCCTGCTCGTAAAGCTGAGATGCTTCTCAAGCCCATCCAGATTATAGTTGGACGTATAGAACGTCGGTTTGCGATTCATGCGGTAGTTCAAAATGGAGCCCATCACATGATCCCGAACCCAAGGATTCAGATTCTCTGCGCCAATATCATCGAAGATAAGCAGGTCACAGCTTTTGAGAATATCTGTCGTTTCCTTCAGTTTCTGCCCTTCAGTGATCATGGATTTCAAATCTTCCACAAAATCAGGCATATAGATAATGACACCCGTATAACCCGCGACGGCCAATTCGTGCAGCAGATAACACATTAGAAACGTCTTGCCTGTTCCAAATGATCCTTCAAGAAACAGTCCTTGCGGAGACAACCCATTTTCCTTGGTCTCGTTAATATAACGCAGAACCTGATTCACCGCCGGAGCACGCATCCGATCCTTGCCCATAATTTCCACATCGTTATATCCGGCACTAAGTGCACGCTCGTCCACATAGAAGCTGCGGATTCTCTTCTTGATCACATGCTCATTTTGCCTTGCAATGTGCTTGGAACACGGAGCTTTTTTATCTATAATTTCGGGTTTACCGTTAAAATGCTCTACTTCCAGTTTGCAAAAGTGACCCTGGAAATCGTTAGGACAGTTGTCCAGGCCCGGACAATTCGCACAGTTCTTCGAATCTCGGGCATACTGATACAGCTTGCTCAGATCGGTCATGAGTTGTGCATCTTTCAATTCCGGATGACCTGCGCGGAATTCGCGTACGTACGGATCTTCCATCAATTCCGCCGCTATTCGCCGCGACTGCTCACGAAAGGAAGGATTCAGCTGCTGAAGCAGTCCTCCCAAGGATTCCATGGCTTCAAGCCCCCTTAATGTATTCAATATAGAATGAACCACCTGAATTTTACCAATAACCATGATGATGGCAGAGTATCCTTCGATCGATTGCAATTCTATTGTTCATTCTATAGAAACTCGAGGCATAACTCAACATGTTCCGGCTGGAAAAAACGATCTTCCTTCATGATGCAGCGCATCGCGGTGAAATCACATAATGACCATGACGCCTCCCTAGGGTTGAGGCTTAACGGTGCAGACCTAAGGTAACTATCTCGCAAGGGCCTGCCTGGATGGACCATTCTTTGCTGCCAACTGGTCCAGCAGAATGATCGGACGAAGCCAATTTCTCGCCCTTTTCCTCCAAAATGTTGCTCTTGTATGCCTCGTCGTATTGCTGTGTATTCAATTCAGCAGTTGAAAGTTGCAGCAGGGTTTTGCTCGGCACCATGTTGTACCAGCGCATCATCAGATCTCCTGATTCCTCATTTACTTTCAGTGAGGAGAATGCCATACCTTCTCCTTGCCACTCAAATGGCGTATGAGCTGATGACAGCATGCCTGAATGAACATCGGTTTGGACCAAAGTCCACGGCACCTGGAACTGGTAAGCCTCGATGTATGCACCTGACGATGCGCCATTTCCATCATGTGGAATGATCTCAATCTGGAACGAATGCTCTCCCAGACATTGTGCTTCCGGTGTCGGGAACAATCCCCAGTCTCCGAGTTCCCCCACAGCGCGCAGCAGCGTTACGGCAATCGTATTGCGTCCATCCTGAAGGACTTCATATTCATTCAGACCCAGATTGGCAACGACTAACCCAGCCTGTTCTTCGCTCACATCCACAAAACTTTGCTGATGCTGCGTATTGCTTGGATTTTGCCACTCTGGTGCGGGTACATTATCACGAGCAGCAATTTCGAACATGGAATCCACATGATGAACAGCAGTCTCCAAATCTGTCGGGAACAGAGCGCGCACACGATGATCCTTCGCCTGATTGTTGAACGTGGTTTCCAAACGAACTCCTTTTCCGCTGCGGCTTAACGACAAGAGCGTGCGAATGCGAAGCGTTACGGTTTGTTTGGACCGCTGTGCCTTGCGATGCGGATAATAGATCAGTTCCCGCTGTTCACGATCCAGCATCTCATCCGCTGACACCGGAATTTCCCAATGATGGACGATTTCGTAGGCAGCACGGTACGGCGTATCTTCAAGGATCTGGATTTCAGCTTGCAGCTCACTCGTCGTCAGAGCCACTTCGTTCTCCGGTTGCTTGAACATGTACTCGTTACCAATATCGCCAACATTCTCATACACGCCAAGATCCTTGTAAGTCCGGCCTGTTCGTTTATCCTTCAGTGTAAAGGAACCATTGTCTGCGATCTTTACGGCAACATATTCATTTTCCATGCCCCGTTCGCCACGCAACAATGTTGAGCCCATCGGATTGAGGTCTCCCTTAACATTCTCGGCTTGCGGCAGTTCACTTCGAACCCAGGCATATGATTTCAAGCCAAGTGCAGGCACATTTTCGGCTTCAAATGTAATTCTGACCCGGCGGCAGCTGTACGGCTGGCGGAATCGGTCATCCGGCAAATCATAACCAAACTGCAACCCCAGATCTTCTACTGTACACGGAACATGTGCCCCTTTTTCATCAACCAGAATGTGACCAGACAGGTCAAGCTTGTTCATTTGGGCAGCCATATCTTCCAGTGAAAAACCATCACGGAAGTATAAGCGAGCCGCATCCAACTCTATCTGAACAACACCACTGCGCTCCCAACCTGTCGTATTGAAGGTGATCAGTGGACGTGCATCCTCGCCATAACTTGCAAAGATCGAGGTATCCACCGAGGCAGCAATCTGGCTTGTGCTCTCTTCAATCATTGCTTCAGCGACATGACGGCTCTTCTCGAATCGTGTGACCATCTCGCGGTGAACCTCATCCACACTGCAGCCACAGATGCTGTCATGCGGATGATTTTGCATCAGCGTTTTCCAGGCATACGTCAGCTGATCATGCGGATAAGCATGCCCCAGCATATACGCGTAGGAGGCCAGCGGCTCAGCCACTTTTTCCAGCATCGCTTGACCCCATTGGTTCATCTGTTTCAAATAAACACGAGCCGAGGCCGTATTCACCAAGGTTCCCCAGCCATCGGTACGCTGGCTGCGCAGCTCTCCTTTGACGGTGGACAACTCATGCTCAGCCGATTCTTTCAGTGCAGTCAGGTAATCCGGAAAGTTGGAGTGAACGAACTCGATGTCGGGATGTAACTGCTCAGCCATCCGAATCGCTTCCGGCAGATCGCGTTGAATGGGCTGATGGTCGCAACCGTTCATATAGAGCAGCTCATTGGTCGAGGCATATTTCTCGGCGTCTGCCAGCTTGGTTTCCCAAAACTTGCGAGCTGATGCCTCGTCTACCGGAATTTCGTTACCGTTGGAATACCAATTGGCAAACAATACACCAAGCACTTTCGATCCATCCGGTCCTTCCCACATCAGCTCCGAGAAGCTGGATTCATATCCCGCATCCGAAACCGTATTATTGAAGCCTGTAGGTTTCACGCCTCGTCCAAAAAAGACGTTATCAATGCCGGATTGCAGCATCAACTGCGGAGTCTGTCCGACCAGACCAAAGGTATCCGGAAAATAACCGATCTTCGAGGGTGTACCGTAACGCTTGGCATCCTTATGTCCAACCTGCATGTTGCGGACATTGGCTTCGCCACTTGTCAGAAACTCATCCTGCAAAATATACCATGGCCCAATCACAATCCGTCCATTGCGGATATGCTTCTCCAGCCGCTCCTTCTGCTCCGGACGAACCTGAAGATAATCATCGATGATGATCGTTTGCCCATCTAAATAAAAGCTTTTGTAATCCGATCCCTGATCGAGCTGATCTAATAGTGAATCCACCAGTTGAACCAGCCGCATATGGTGCTTCTCATATGGCAAATACCATTCCCGGTCCCAGTGGGTATGTGAAATGATATGGGCTCTTTTGGTTTTGGTAGCAGCTTTATTCTGTTGTTCGGTCATTGCGTTATCCCACCTCTCCAGCTTGTTGTACAATCTCAACCTCATCCGGACGATACACGGTCTGCAGATTTCCTGAAGCATCTGTGGTGAAAAGCACAGAACGATTTCTCTCCAATCGGAACGCATATGAGGTACCTGTACGACGGTCTCTGACGTTTACCTCATGAGTTAGGGCAGACTCTGATACAAACACATACAGATGTCCTTTTGGAAAACTCAGCTTCCGTCCGTAGATTCCTGCAATGTCACCGAAGGCATTCCATTCCAGCTCCTGTTGGATACCCGCAATTCCAATCGCATAACGATATAATTCCGCAAGTGGCTCATCCCGTCCGTTTAACTCCAGCGGCAGTGGGGTCCATATTAACTTCCCTTTTCCCCATGGCAGAACGGTTACTTCATCTGGTGTAGTATTATCCCCATGAAGCAAGGACTCCTTCGCCACTTCGGCAATACGGCGCCGTCCATAGGTCACACGGTGATTCACTCCATTAATGTTCAGCAGCTCTTCTCGCTGCACGTTACCCAGACTGCGTTTACCCACGATATGATCTGCCCGGTCACTTGCCTTCCAGTATGCGTCCAGCCCCAGTGGTCCAGTGATGAGCAGGGTCGCTCCTTCCTTCTCCGTGAACGCGAGCAGTTGGCTTAGTGCGTCGTCATCCATATTGTGTGGACTCGGTACGATAATCAGCTTCGGCGGCTGCTGCTCAAGCGCCTCCAGATGATATTCCGATAAGGCACGGAACGGCAGTTTCAGATCATAGGACATCACACGAGTAAGCTTGGTTGTTGCATCATAGGCCAGGGAACGGTTGGAGAAGTCATTGGAGTATGGGAATACCACCGCAATTTCCTCCAGCTCACGATCTTCGAAGAGGTCACGAACCTTGTGCATGAACCGGCCAAAATCATAAGACACATCGGCCTCCGGCTTTTCTGTACCATCTGCACGAAGCGCCCCGATATGAGACTCATTGGCATTATCCATGTAGAAGTTGGTATTCCAGATCCATTGCACTGCTCCTGCACCGCCAGTTGAGAATGCATAGGCATATTTGCGTTCCAGAATGCCGCGCAGTTCTTCTTCCGTGCGTTTGGCCCGGCCATCCGGGGTTTCCACATACATGATGCCCGTTTCCTGGATGAGATTTGGTTTGTGTGGTGTTTTGGTGAAAATGCCGTCCCAAACCAGATCATCGTTCAGCCACCAGGAATGTACGGTTGTGTAATCCACTTCGCGTTCATAGAAGAACGGTGAAGGACGCTGTGCACCAAGGGCTTCGTCCTGCCCCACAGTGACCAAATGATCTGGTACCAGATCCTTGATTGTTCCTACGAGCTCTCTTGCCCAGACATTGTGCATCTCCATGGAAAAGAGACAATAATCGAGCCAGCGGGTTCCTTTTTTGGCCTTGTGCATGTCCTGTACATCAAAATTAATCTCTTCCGGCTCCGGGATGACCGCGGCCGCAAAGTTCGGAAGCTGCTTCGGTGACATGTTCCATGCCTCCTGCAGTGCTTCAATTGTTTTATGCCGCTGCTGAAGCCAATCGATAAAAGCCTGCTGTTCATGCGAATCCCTGGCCGAACGCGGGCCAGCTGAGAAGATGCGCACCGGGTCGAACATGGATGGCTCGTTGATCAGATCCCAATCCACATGCGTGGTATGCGTATGCCGACTGACGATGCTGCGGATGAAACGCTTCTGTGCATCGACACTTTGCGGGTCCAAATATGGATTTGTTCCTTCCCACGTTTCCGGTGTAAAGGAGAAGAAAGTGAACGTTACCTGCAGGCCGTGGCGTTTCGCCGTTAACAGGAATGCATCAATGGTACGCAGCACATCCTCTGCCATGTGGCCATCCACCTGCATCATATTGCGATAGGCCGTCCAAATTCCGGTCCGAATCCAGTTAATCCCGGCTTTCGCCATCTGTGCCATGTCCCGATCCCATACGTCGGCATTCGGTAGAAATAGAAATTTCCGGGCAACATCGGAGGTCATGTACGTCATGCCCACTACAGGCAGGGGTCGTCCATCTTTTACGAAATAATCTCTGCTGCGGGTAATGACTTCCCCTTCTGCCAGCAATGCAGCATCCTGGCCCCAGAAACCTTGGCGCAAGATCCGGACTTCCCCGTCAGGTGCTACCGCACGGCATACGATCCGGTACAGCCCACTCTCTACTGAAACCGGGAGTGGGAGGCGTGCAAACTGCTGCTCTCCGGAAAGTTCCATCTCCAGCCGATGGCTCCATACCTTCTCAGCTGTGCCACTTGTGCGATCCTCCCGTTCAACGGTCAGGTCAAATGTCCACCGCTCGGACGCTGTGCGTCTGTGTCCTGCCCGCTGTAGAATCTGGCCCTGAAGGGTAAGCACAGCCCGTTCACCTGGTTCGTAAGAGGCATAGTTCGGTTTCAGGGACAGTTCGGTTACCCCTTTGGCACAGAATTGTGCCCACTTCACAAGCTCGGCAGCACCGTTCTCCTCCCAGAACGAAGCAGTCAGCGGCAGATGCACAAAAATCCATCGTGAACCGGCAAACGTACTGCGGGAGTTCTCCCACAGGACGACCGGAGCAGCGATGCTGCGTCCATCCTTGCTCACTCCGCAAAGCAGCGGATAGATCTGCGTGCTCATTGGCCCGGCCGACCCCATCTGGTGAGGAAGGTCACTGGATTTGGTGGTATGCGGGACCAGATTCCACGTGTCTGCAATCTCGAACAGTCCCTCTTTGCCAGCAAGCAGCGGGATCTGCACAGAGGATGTGTAGGTTTGTACGTTCGCTGAAGATACGTTCAGCGCCTCATGAATATAAAGTTCCTGGTGATACGCGGTCTGCTCTGACTCCACAACCCAAGCTCCATCCTCATCCCGGACAGGACGCTTGAAGGGAGCTCCACCCACACTGATCAGGCTTCCTCCCTGATGCAGATAGGCTGCAATTTCCGTCCAGGCGGATTTGGGGAAATAGGGTGCATGCAGATTCACCAGACAGCCCTTGCCTGCAGCTGCTTTCAACACCTCAGCCAGTTCGCCTGCACCTGCAACGACAATCTCTTCAGCACCTTGCCATGCATCCAGAACCTGACGGGATGGCAATTGGCCTTCCACCGGAAAATCCGGATCGGAGAAAACAATCAGCTTTTGGTCATTCACATGTGCACGGCTCATAACAGGCCATCCTTCATGGATTTATAGACCAACTGGGAGAATAGGCTGTTGGACCATGCAAACCATTTTCTTGTAAAAATCGTCGGATCATCGGCGTGAAAGCCTTCATGCATGTAACCTGTATCTGCATCCGTCGCTTCGAGCATGCGAATGATTTCCAGCTTCTCCTCGGCAGACTGTGCCGTTAGTCCCTGCATGGATAAACCCATATGCCAGATATAATCCGGCGGTGTATGCGGGCTGCCGATCCCCTTCGCAACCTTGCCCTCGTAATAGAACGGGTTCTCTTTGCTCAGAGCAAAACGGCGGGTATTTTGGTAGATCGGATCATCTGCTGTTACGTAACCCAGGTACGGAATGGACATCAGTCCTGGTGTACCGGCATCGTCCATGAGACAGTAATTGCCGAAACCATCCGTCTCGTACGCATAGATGGGCCCGAATTCCGGATGACGATAAATACCGTACAGCTGAATGCCGTGATCCACGTCCTGCTCCAGATCCTTAAGCTCCTGCAGCAGCGCCATATCCCGGAACACCCACTCGGCGAACTCCTGCATCTGGCGCAAAGCTACAACCGCAAACATGTTGCCTGGAATGTTGTAGTGAAAATCGCATGCATCGTCGCTGGAACGGAAGCCGGACCAGATCATGCCCGTATAGTTGACCGGCATGCCCTTCCCGTGATTACGGAGAGAGTCTGTCGGAATGCCGTTATTCCGCGTGAAGCGATATGGAGATTGTTCCATGTGATGCTGTTCCACTTTGAACAGGTCCACGATTTTGCGCATCGCTGCCTTGAAGCTTGAATCGAAAATGTCGGTCAGCTCGGTTTCCTTCCAATATAAATAGGCCAACCGTATAACAAAGCAGAGCGAATCAATCTCGAATTTGCGTTCCCACACCCATGGCGACATGTCGGTCTCATCCGTGGTGTTCCAATGCCAGTCATTGGCTGTCTCATTGAAGGCATTGGCATACGGATCAATATGAACATACTGGATATGGCGCTTGATCAGCCCGCCGATGATCCGCTGCAGGTCCTCATCTTCCTTCGCAAACGGAATGTAATGTACAACCTGTTCCACGGAATCGCGCAGCCAGGAAGCCGGAATATCCCCGGTGATAACAAAAGTCGTGCCATCCTCCATCAGCTTCGTCGTCGTTTCGATTGTATTGGGAAAACAGTTCTTGAACAGCTGAAGCAGCTTCGGTCTGTGAGCCAGCTTCTGTTCCGCTTCTGCGATCACTGCCTGAATGGATTGCGGCAATGCAACGGGCGGCATGGGTATTTTGGGTAATCTGAATTGTTCCATGGATGAGTGCAACTCCTTAAACGTATTGAATAGTGTAGCTATATAAGATGAACCCATAAACTTTACACTTAGCCACTACGATTGCAGTACCATCTTCCGATCGCTGTTATCCCCGGATTTTTTGGATTCCCTTCTCCAAAGGGAAAAATCCCGTGATAAACGCGACCGCTCTGCTTCTCCAGACTGGTTCTGCACTCTTCGTTAACGTGTAAATATCATTTTCAGTACATCTTACATAGCTCAAAGATATTTCAAAAAGGTTTACCGCAGCAGCACGGTTTTGATTTCGTAAGGTTTAAAAGATAACGTAATCTGACCATCAGTACTGGTCAGCGGCTCGCCCGCTTCTTCCAACGCGTTGGAAAGACAGGCTAGTTCAAAGGCATGCGGCCATTGCAAGGTTACACGTTCACGTTTGCCTGAAGATTCATAGAAACGAAGTACCGTGCCGTGTCCATCCTCTGCCATTTTGACCGTATCCAGAATGACGTGCTTGCTATCAAAATCAATCCATGCTCCGGTTGCCGGGCGAGTGTGAGCGGCAGTAGTTACTGCTTTCTCCGTACTCTGTTGTTCCCGCTCCGCCTGCTGTACCGTCACCTCATGATTCAGCTCGGCAGCCTGACGTACCGTATGTGCACTTCGCCAATCTCCTTCGTGTGGATACAGGGAATACGTGAATTCATGTTCTCCCAGATCGGCCGTCCGGTCAGGCCACTTTGGTGCACGCAGCAGGGACAAACGGATTGTGCTTCCCTGTACGTCATACCCGTATTTGCAATCGTTGAGCAGACTCACGCCGTATCCATATTCCGATACATCTGCGAACCGATGTCCACAAACTTCATACTGAGCCTGTTCCCAGCTGGTGTTGCGATGCGTTGGACGTTCCAGTGCGCCAAAGGGAATCTCAAATGTTGCCTTGGAGGTCACCACATCGATTGGAAAACCAACTTTCAGGAGCTTGTGATTTTCATTCCAGCTCACCTGTGTCTGGAAGTCAATCCGCCGTGAATCATGGTAGAAGACGATATCTTGCGTAATCACCGATTGATGGAGCTTCCAGCGGAACCGCAGTACATCCTTCGTTGTACCGGCCAGCACCAGCTTTTTCTCCAAGAGTTCCACTTCGCCAGCAATCTGTTCTTCATAACGGCTGTCAATATCCCATGCATCCCAGAGCGTTGGACGGTCATGGAAAAAGTGAAATTGATTGCCCCGTTCACCCGGCTTCAGCATCTCTCGTTCTGCAGTTTTATCCCACAGGCGAGTGATCTCTCCACGTTCGTTAAACTGAATATGATAAAATGCGGTATTCCAGGTATCGTTAAAGGTCGGTTGCCCGGCAAGGTTCATCATTTCGCGTACATTCGTTTCCCTTGTATTTTCCGGTACCAGCCAAATCGTCTTATATCCAAACGCCGGGATGTCCGTCACGAGAATTGAAATGGTTCCATCCTCCCGATCCATCCGCAGACGCTGACCCTCTTCATCTATTGCGTAACGATCAATTCCATCGTGCAAGGGGAGCTGAACGACTGAACTGCGTTTCCAGCCCAGACTGTTAAACACAACATAGGCCACTGAACCCTCTGGACCTTGCGTGTTAATGCCCTTCGTCAATGCTGCAACACCTTGATCCAGTCCGGTTCTACCCAGTTCAAATACTTGTACATACTCCTCATCCGAAGTCACGTATGATTCCGTGATTGCTGAACCAGGAATGATATCGTGGAATTGATTCAGCAAAATCAGCTTCCAGCCATCATGCAGCGCCGAACGCACTTTGGCTTCTGCCTGCTCCTCCATGTCCGGTAGAGCGAGTGTATTCCACAGCTCGGCTTCACGATACAGGACCTCTGCTTTGCGGTTGTTTCGCTTGTTGCGTGCATGAGTCGTATACGTACCCCGGTGCAGTTCCAGGTACAGATCACCGTGCCATTCAGGAAGTGCAGGCTGCCCTGCTTCAATTCCTGCAAAAAAAGCTGCGGCTGTGCTGTAGCGACTTGCAGGCTGTCCTACCATCAAATCTGCCCGGTCCACGTACTCCAGCATCTCGCGTGTTACCCCACCGCCGCCATCTCCGTGCCCATACAGGAGCATATGCTCGGGATGTGCCGCTTTTTCGCGATAGGACTGCCAGTGATCATGAATATCCTTCGGTAATGTGTGTTCATTGACACCATGATTGAGGTAGGAAAGAATCGGTGTTCCGTCAATGCCAACCCAGTGAAAGAGATCGTATGGGAATACATTCGTATCGTTCCATCCCAGCTTCGTCGTCATGAAATAGTCCACCTTGCCATGCTTCAAAATCTGAGGCAGGGAAGCACAGTACCCGAATGTATCCGGCAGCCATTCAATCTGAGATGTCCTGCCGAATTCCTCCATATAAAAACGCTGACCATATAACATCTGGCGAATCAGGGACTCTCCGCTTGGAATGTTCAGATCCGGCTCAACCCACATGCCGCCAACCAGCTCCCAGCGCCCTTCGGCAATCCGCTGCTTCACCCGGGCATACAATTCTGGATCATGCTCCTTCAAAAAGGCATACAGCAAGGGCTGACTCTGGGAGTACACATAGTCCGGATATTCATTCATGAGTGCATCCACGGTCGAAAAGGTGCGACTCGTTTTGCGTACGGTCTCGCGCACAGGCCATAACCAGGCAATATCGATATGAGACTGCCCCACCATATGTTCGAGCCCTTCCGCATTGCCGCCAATCTCGCGCACCTGATGCCTCAGGCTCTCCTCAATATGGCGAATACCCTTCCCCTGCTGAATCCCTTCATCTGTCATGCCAACAAATTGGTCCATCGCACGATAGATGGCTTCCAGCAGACGAACCCTCCGGAAGTCACTTTCCGGCAGCAGCACGGCCGAATCACGCACAATGATGACCGTATACATCAGACTCCGAACCGCTTCGTTCGGTCTTACCAGCAAGCTGGCAATCGATGTGATCGGCGGCTGAATAACCGCCTGTTGATTCAATGGATCCACCGGTTCAGGCACCGGATCGAACAGCTCGATTTCAAGCTTGGGATTCGTGCCGATGCTGGACGGGTCCAGCGTAACGTACGTATGATTGCGGTCCAGACCCTGATAAGAATGCCCGTTCACCCGCAGCAAACCTTCGCCTCCCGATTCAAATACAAGCCCGAATGGAGCCTGGTTCCAGGAAGAAGGGACCTCCAGATGCGTCCGAAAAAAGTAGGTGGTTCCCTGCGTGCTTGGAAAACGATCGAGGCCTTCTCCCTCCGGATAAGGCCCTTGATTCTCATATTTTCCCGGCACGTCATAATAAGCGCGGGTAATTTCCCAGCTGCGGAGCTCCACTTGCTCCAGCCACTGATGTTCGGACAGTTCGCGGATAAATCGTCTGATGCGTTCCACTGTTTTACGCCTCCTTTACCGTCAGCTCGGCCATTTGCGTATCCTTCACATTGCCGCCGATATGAATATGAAATTGACCCGGTTCAACGACGGGCTTTAATTGCCGTCCGATATATTGCAGCTGCTCTGCCCCAATCCGGAATTCAACCGTTTGTGTCTCACCAGGCTCCAGGTTTACTTTTGCAAACCCCTTCAGTTCCTTGGCAGGACGAGTCATTAGGCTAATCACGTCCGTGACATACATCTGCACTACTTCCGCCCCCTTACAAGGACCCGTGTTAGTTACATTGACTGATACTTTAACTGATTCGCCAGCTGTCATGGATGCCCTGCTAAGCTTCGGCTCGCTATATTCGAAAGTGGTGTAGCTTAGTCCATAACCGAACGGATAACGAGGCTCCAGATCCTCTTCGAGGTAACGCTTGCCCCGGGAACGTTTGCCGTTATAGTAGATGGGTAACTGACCGACATGCTTCGGAATGGAGATCGTCAATTTGCCCGACGGATTCACATCGCCAAATAGAATGTCTGCAATGGCATGCCCGCCCTCTTGACCTGGGTACCATGCCTCCAGAATGGCATCGGCATGTTCATCCACCCAAGGTTCAGTGATGGGACGGCCATTGATGTAGACAACGATCAGCTTTTTGCCAAGCTTGTGAATTTCCTGAATGAGTTCCAGCTGTACTCCCGCAAGCCCTAGCGTCATACGGTCAATACCTTCGCCGCACTCCATATCATTCCAAGAATCATCAGACACATTGGATGCACCGGTCTTCAGATCGATCGTTCCTTCCCCGAAATCACGGGCACTTGAGCCGCCAACCACCATGATGACAGTATCTGCCCTGCCGGCAATCTCAATGGCATGCTCGAAGCCTTCTCTGGAATCGCCTTTAATTCGGCAGCCTGGCGCGTAGAGTACCTGTTCCGGTTGACTGGACGGATTAGCTCGAGATGCTCCATCCACATGTACAGCTTCGTTCCCTGCAAGCTTGCAGCGGATCCCATCCAGTACCGTTGCCACTTTGGTTTTGGGTTGTGGTGACGTGTAATCCCCCAGCTGATTGTAGGCATGATCCGCATTTGGTCCAATTATGGCAATTCGACCAGCCCCTGTTGTAGATAGCGGAAGCGCGGATTCCGCATTTTTGAGCAGGACAACTCCTTCTGCAGCCAATTGGCGTGCCAGCTGGATATGCTGCTCACTGCCAATCACTTCTGCTGCCCGGTCGGCATCCACATAAGGCTGTTCAAACAATCCCAGTTTGAATTTTAACGCCAGTACGCGGCAAACAGCCTGGTCCAAAACCTGCACATCAAGCTTGCCCTCCGAAACAGCCTGCACCAGATACTGTCCAAACATCTCACCGGACATTTCCATATCGATGCCTGCCTGAATGGCCTGGACAGATGCATCCATCCCATCGGCTGCGACATCATGCCCGCCTGCCAGCATGTTGATTGCGCCGCAGTCCGTAATAACCAGACCGTCAAAGCCCCAGTCTTTGCGCAAAACATGGTCCAGCAATTCCGTATTCACCGTACAAGGCGTGCCATCAATTTCGTTATAAGCCGGCATGATGGACGCTGCACCGGCTTCCACCGCTTTGCGGAATGGATACAGATCCACCTCCATTAACTCGCGCCAGCCCATGTGTACAGGACCCGCATTGCGTCCACCTTCCGAGCTGCCGTAACCGACAAAATGCTTCAGCGTCGCAGCTACCGCATCCTCCCGGTCAAGACTTTCTCCCTGAAGTCCCTCCACGGAGGCAACCGCCAGTTCCCCAATGAGATACGGATCTTCGCCGAAACATTCCTCGGTACGTCCCCAACGCGGATCACGTACGACATCCAGTACCGGAGAATACGTAACCGCACCGCCTTGGGCACGCGTCTCTCGTGCTACCGCCTGGCACATCTCACGGTACAGATCCACGTTCCAAGTGCTGCCGAGCAGCAGAGGTACGGGATACACTGTTCCGTCAATCGCCATATGACCGTGAGAGCATTCCTCCCCAATCAGGATGGGAATACCCAAACGGGAATGTTCTACAGCATAGCGTTGAATCAAGTTTACGGCTTCTGCACCATCTCTTGCGGATAAACCATTTTCAAGCGTAACTCCGGTCCATGGATCGGCTCGAAGCGCACCATAGAGAGAGCCGACGCCGCCGTTTTCCACTTGCTCCTTAAAGGACTCACTCAGCGTGATGTTCCCCTGATCATTTATATATGTCTGCCAGCCAAAAGGCTGGATGAGTTGGCCTACCTTTTCTTCCGTAGTCATCAGGCTCAGCAGGTGCTGTACCCGTTCCTCTACGGACTTGCTCTTGTCCTTGTATGTCATCATCCTGTAACTCTCCAATCCTATAGAGTGTTCCGGTTACTCTTTGACCGCTCCCACCGTCAGACCTTGTACAAAATAGCGCTGGAAGAACGGATACGCGAATATAATCGGCAGCGTTGCCAGCACGACCATCGCCATTCGGGATGTATCCTGCGGAATGGACTGCATGGCTGCCAGACTCATGGAACTGTTTGCGGAGTTTTGCTGGATAAACTGGATGCTCGACTCAATCCGCATCAGCATGGATTGCAGGGGTACCAGATTGGGGTTATCGATATATAACAACGCATTGAACCAATCGTTCCAGTAACCGAGTGTACTGAACAAGCCGATGGTTGCCAGCCCTGGCAGGGACAATGGAATCACGATTTTCATAAATGTATAAAACTCGCCGGCGCCATCAATTCTCGCGGATTCAATAACCGCATCCGGCACACTGGTGGAGTAGAACGTACGCAGAATCATAATATAGAAGGCATTCATTGCCAGCGGCAGAATCAGTGCCCATACGGTATCTTTCAGTCCAAGCAGCTGGGATACGACCATATAGGTCGGAATCATCCCGCCGTTGAACAACATGGTCAGGATCGCAAACACGGAGAAAAACCTCCGGTATCTGAAGCTCTTGCGGGAAATGGCATATGCATACAGGGACATGAGAATCAGACTGATGATCGTCCCCAGTACCGTGACCAGAATGGTAACCCCATACGCACGCAGCAGCGTATCTCCACTCTGCCAGACAAACTGATATGCTGCGAGACTCCATTCCGCCGGAATCAGGCGGTACCCATCACGGGCCAATGCCTTTTCATCCGTAAACGAGATGATGACGACAAATATAAAAGGAAATACACAGATCAGAGCGAATAAACCGGCCATGATGTTCATAATGATGTTCCAGCCGCTGGATACATGATGGAAGTCGCGTTTTTTTACGAGTTGAGCCACAGTGGTTCACTCCTTTCCCTTGTCCTAGAATAAGCTGCTATCTTTATCGATCTTGCGCACCACATAGTTGGAGATGATAACAAGCACAAAGCCCACGATCGATTGATACAATCCGGCAGCCGTACTCATGCCAATCTCACCACTTGTTTTCAAACCACGATACACATACGTATCAATGACATTTGTAACGGAATAGAGCGTACCCGAATCCCTTGGCACCTGATAGAAGAGACCAAAGTCGGCATAGAAGATGCGGCCCACAGCCAGCAACGTCATAATTGTAATGATCGGCGAGAGCAACGGAATCGTAATGTTGCGAATCTGCTGCCATTTGCTCGCACCGTCGATCATTGCAGCTTCATAGAGCGAACGGTCGATGCCCAGAATGGAAGCCAGATAGACGATACTGTTGTAGCCAATCGTTTTCCAGAGTGCGACAAAGATTAGAATGTACGGCCAATACTTGGCTTCCGAATACCACTGAATAGGTTCCACTCCAAACCAGCCGATGATCTGATTCAACATCCCCCGGTCCATGCTCAGGAAACTGAATACAAAGTAACCTACAATGACCCAGGAGAGGAAATAAGGGAGGAACATCCCTGTTTGATATATTTTGGCGAGCCGTTTATTAATGAGCTCCGAGAGCAGGATTGCCAAACCTACGGCAAACACCAGCCCCAGGAAAATGATGGCGATGTTATATAGAAGCGTATTTCGGGTAATGAGCAGCGCGTCATTGGTGCTGAACAGGAATTTGAAGTTGTCCCAGCCCACCCACTCACTCTTTGCAAGACTGGCCCAGAATCCTTCACGACTGAACCGGTATTCCTTGAATGCCGCTATAGTGCCTACCAGGGGCAAATAAGAGAAGAAGAAGAACCAGATGGCGCCTGGCAGCACCATGAACAGCATGACTCGGTTTCTTATCAGATTTTTCAAAAATGCAGTCATTTGGATATCCTCCTTCAGGCTTGAATGAAAAAAAGAATCGGACGCTACATGCAGCCGCCCGATCCTACGAATGTAACCTTACTTATTTTCCGCTCTCCAGGCATCAAGCTGGCTTTGGGCTTCAGCCATCACCTTCTCAAGACCGGCTTGATTGAACTTCTCAATGACCTGATCCAAGTTGGTCGCAGGGTCCAGCGTACCGGTCATCAATGCGGCCCAGTATTGTTCTTTCACGTTTTGTACAGCTGTCAATTCAGCAGAAACGTTGCTTGCATCAAAGTTGAAGCTGAGGATTGGGGAGTTTACGCCTTCAGCATTAAACTTCTTGAACTCATCCCATTTGTTATCCGGATCGTTGCTGTTCAGATAGAGCAGCATGTTGTTACCAAGAGAATACGATGGCATGTCGTAGTTTTTCGATTCAGCCAGGTTTTCCATATGTGTGTCATCCACTTTTTTGTAGTGCGTGCCCTCGATACCGGAATCCACCATGTTGCGCAGTACTGGGTCGGTATTGAGCAGATTCAAGAATTCCATTGCTTTTTCCGGATATTCCGAGTTGGCAGAGATCGCCATAATGGAGCCTTGTACAGAAGTGTTTGTGATGATCGCATCACTTGCCGGTGTGGAAACGACAGGGTATCCGTAACTTGCAGACCATTGATTGTCAGCCAGCGGTTGAGTCTGTGCGCGATCCAGGAACCAGTTGCCTGATGTAGTCAGGTCATTGGTTGAACCTGTTGTTGCCGCCTCTGCAGATACATAGCCAGCTTTGTAATATTTATTCATTGTTGTGAGCGCTTCCTTCATTTCAGGAGTCTCCAGGATGTTCACGAGCTTGTAATCTGTAGTGTCCAGTTTAATGGCCATTGGCAGATTCTGAATGACATAGTCATAAGGGACATAAGGAACATAGTTTTTATCCATTGCAAATGGTGTCACACTTGGCTCATTTTCCTTGATTGTTTTGAGCAAAGGTTCGAGACTATCCAATGTACGAATATTGGAGATGTCCAGATTGTATTTGTCGAGCAGCGTTTTGTTGAAACGCCATACTTCTTGCTGCGGAAGCTCCTTGTTGGCAGGAATACCGTAGTTGTGACCATCGACTTTGGAACCGCTGAGGAAAGCCGGGTCAATGGTATCCATCAGTTCCTTGCCGTATTCAGGAAGCAGTTCATCCAGCTCCATGAACGCGCCTTTTCTGGCATTCTGTACATAGTCAAATCCGCCCGACGCGGTAAACAGAATATCCATTGGCTCACCGGAAGCGACATTCACCTGCATTTTCTGAGGGTAGTCACCCCAATCGACCATTTTCATGGTTACGGTTGCATTAATTTTTTCCTTGGTATACTTGCTGACTTCTTCCATGACCTTGTTCACATCTTTTTGCGGAGTACCGATGGTGTACCAGATCAGTTCGACTGAGTCATCCCCAGCCCCGCCGGATTCCGAAGCACTCTCACTTCCACCGCAGGCACTCAGTACAAGTGTAACGGCCATCAACATGGACAGGACGAGAGAAAAACTCTTTCTTTGTTTACGCATGATTTAGATCCTCCCTTTTCGTTTTCCCTTAAGCACTAACGAACTAACTGCTATAACCTTATCGAATGAAAGCATTTTCAAAAAGAAGATAAACTTAAGTTTTCGAGGTACAAATTAAAGGGAAAACATCTTTTCACCCTTAATTTATCCCTGCCACCCCGAAATAACTTACACCAAAAAGACATCCCGAGTTACATATGGCACCATGCTTCTTGTATCATGCCTTGTATTTCGGGATGCCTATTCAGTCAGTCAGACGTATTCGTCCTGATTCCCTGTGAATTAACCAATAACCTTGAAATCCGTGGGAGAAATGCCTACATATTTGCGGAATTGTTTATAAAAATAGCCTGTCTCCCAATACCCCACATTTCTTGCAATCTCATGCACCTTCAGGTTGGAACTTCGCAGCTGCTCCTTGGCGCGCTCAATTCGGTATTTATTGATATACTCGGCAAAGGTTTCTCCGGTCTCCTTGTGAAATAATTGTCCAAGATACACTGGATGCAGATGATAATGTGCGCCAAGCAGTTTAAGGGAAAGCTCATCGGCGTAGTGTTTGTCGATATGCTGAAGCACCTGGTTGACGATTGGATTTTTCAGATCCTGAAGCAGAGATTCAATTGTTTCGGTTCCCACTTGCTGCAGGGCCTGCACCAGTTCGGCAAAAGTGCTGCTATCCAGCACCCGCCTTAGCCCTTTTTGGTAGATGACAGACTCATCCGTATGCTTGATGCTCTCCAATTCCATTTTGAAGCGTATAACCAATTCGAGGGCCGTATTCATCAGTTCCACAGGGGTCATTCCGTCACGATACTGTTCAAAATCGATTCGAATCCGTTCGGCCAGCTGTTCGATATTGCGGGATAACATCAGTTTGGCGTATTCCTTCCAGTCGATGGAGAAACGACTGCCTGCACTGCTCCCCGTTTCAAGGATCGCATGATCGATGACTTTAAGATCAGGGTAGATCATCACATACTGCAGAGCCCGCTTGGCTTCTCTGTAACTGGCGGGTGCCTGATGAATGCCCTTTGCCATGCTCCCCACTCCAATATAAGCCGACGGATGTGCCTCAGAGATCTGTCCGGATAAACCTGCAACGCAATCCATGAAAAGCTGTCTATCGGTCTGTTGGTCGTCCACATTGGCGATCATGACGATATCTCCATCCAAATCGTGAAAAGTGCTCACATACGGCTTGTCTTCCAGTAAACACTGGACCTGTTGAAATATGCCCGGCTCATCTCCCTTCGTACGAAGAATGGCGATGCCATAGCATGGACCGTCCAGTGTGAGATTCATGAACAGCGAACGCTCCTCGAATTCCGCCGTTGCAATTTGTCCCGTCAACCATCGATGAAGGATGTTGTCCTTCAAAATTTGAATGCCGTAGGCATCATAACTTGTTTTTGCCGGTACTTGATCCAGCTTGGAAGCCGTGTTGCGCAATGTCGATTCCAGTTCCTCCACATTAATCGGTTTGAGCAGATAATTTTCGATCCCCAGCTGCATGGCTTCCTTTAAGTATTCAAACTCATTGAACCCGCTGAGAATAATCACTTTGAGATCAGGCTGGACACGCCTTGCTTCACGAATGAGATCAAGCCCGTTCATGAGAGGCATGGAAATATCCGTAATCAGAATATCGACGGGTTGGGTAGAGATGGCATTTAGCGCCGCCTGACCATTACCGGCATGATTTACAATTTCCATTCCAAACGAAGACCAATCCACAATCTCGTATAACCCTTCAATAATAAACGGCTCATCGTCCACAATAAACACTTTGTACATGCTAAACACCTGTCCCTTCCGTATGAGGATAACGTACCCTGATCAGGGTTCCTTCTCCGAGCGTGCTCTCTATCGTTATTCCAAATTCCGGCCCATACAGGTACCGTAATCGACTGTGTACACTGCGCAGTCCAAACATTTGCCCCGACTCCTCTGGACGTTCCAGTTCTTGCAGAATCTCGGCCAACCTGTCAGGAGCTATGCCTTTGCCATTATCTCTGACTTCCACCTGCAGCACGTCACCCAACTCTTCCACCACAATGGATAGCTGATTATCCGAGCGTTCTGTCTGGATCCCATGCACAACATAATTTTCAATGATCGGCTGCAGGGAGAGCTTGACCACAGGATGTTGATTATGGACAGGGTCCAATTGGATGTTGTATGTGAAAATGTCCTTATAGCGGATTCGAAAGAGTTCGAGATATAGACGACAGGCTTCCATTTCGTCCTTCAAAGTATAGTTCTTTTTCTGCTGAACAAGGCTCTTGAACAGCACGGATAAACTGTAGATCATCTCACCAACGTCCCTTGCCCCCTGGGAGATAGCCCTCATTCGAATCACCTCAAGGGTGTTATAGAGAAAGTGAGGATTGATTCTGGCCTGAAGAGCAACCAGTTCTGTCTCCTTTTGTTTGATCTCGGCTTTGTACACCCGCTCAATATACAGGTTCAGTTCATCGAGCATGTCGTTGAAGCTATGCGAGATCTGGCCAAGCTCATCATCGCGGGCATCATCGATACGCGCACTGAGATTGCCATACTTCACCTTCTGGGTGAACCGGATAATGCGCCGGGTCCGTTTGGCAAAATTAATGATGAAAAATGCAGGAACCAACACGGCAAACAGGGTGCACACGATGCTGATCGAAATAATCGTATTGCGAATACCCGCATAGGTTTCAGCCATTTCTTCCACAGGAACCGTGGCCACGATGACATACCCCTGATCTGCCGAAACAAACTTGTTCACGTACATGTTTTTTTCCTTTTTCATGGAATCCATGTCCGTCTGATCAAAGAGCGAATCAGCGACTTCAACAAAAGGATACTTTTTCCCGTAATAATTACTGCTGGAGTCGAACAATACGTTGCCTTTTGCTGACAACACCACAATTTCGCCCTTAAAATTGCTCTCATAACTATCCAGCGCATTACCAATGCCTGCAGAGTCAAAAAAAACGAGGAACTGGCCCAGATTACGCAGGGTCTGTGTATTGTTTATTGGAACACGAATAGCGTACAAGTCTGGACTCCATTCATTAATCTCTTTGCGAATCCAGTAGTTCGGCGCACTGATATTAGGCGTCTCCATGGCCATGACGTCAGGAATATAGGAATGGGCCGCATTCGTGTCCAGCTTCTTGAATTGCTTATTAGGGCTGAACATGGACATGTCCTGACGCTCTGCACTATATAACATCAACTGATGAATGTCCGCGTTCCGATCCATGATGTTCTGAAAATGTTTCAATACATCTGCGGAGTAGTCATCCTGATTGGCGTAATATCCATTCGTCAGATGCTGAACGTAATCCGCATAGGTGTGGTTCATCAAATATGAAATATTGGCCGAGAGTGCCTCATTCTGATGCATGTCCCTCACCATATTTTGCACAGACTCATATTGCTGATGAATGTAGCGGTCCACGCTTTCCATCGCTGCTTTCTGGATGGCCAGCTCCCGACGGATCGTCGAGTCGGACACGGATAGAAAAATGATATAAGACAACGTAATAATTGTCACAATGGATATCATCGAGAAAATAAACAGCATTTTCATAAACATATTATTTTTGAAGAAATTATTGTAAACGCTAACAATTTTCAAATCGCAAGTTCCCCCCGATGCGGATGTCCTGTCTGAATTATATCATTTGCCTTCTGACATTAACTTCTCACCTTGAACTTTTCTTTAGTTTATACCTGCCTTTCTTTAATTTCGCCCTATTTGAAAATGCTTTCATGCACTATCGTTAACCATAAGTTTATATTTGTGTAAACGAATACCTTACATTGAGTCCACTTGAAGGAGGAACAGCATGACACGCAAACTCAAACCGAAAGGCATCATTCCCAAGGTAACCGCACTGGCCATCACGTCAGCCCTGCTAGGACAATTGATCGCCTCATCTGTTTATGCGGGGGATACACTTCCGTACACAGGTGACAGTGCCAAAGGCGCTAATCAGCCCTATCAGCATGGCTACACCTCTGCCCAGATCCTGAATTGGACACCGGAGAGTGATATCTATGGAGAACTGCTTCGTGCACATGTACCATTGCAGCCGCGTAATGATGCCTTTGCTGCCACGCAGGCCTACCCCGAGCTTAGTCCGGACACCCAACTGTTTACGATGAGTGGTGATTATGGCAACGCATTCTTTGACAGCACCCCTTATACCAACGAATTTAGCCAGTATCTGTTTAATTATTGGCAATATACAGACTATTATAGCTACTGGCATGGCATGGCTTCTGCCGGAGTACCGGAAGAGCTGTACGACCCGAACAAGGAGTGGACAGAGCGATATTTCGAATTTGGCATTCTGAACATTCCGAATCCAGCCTACACCAATGCCGCGCACAAAAACGGCGTCCGTTCCATTGCCAACATATTCTTCTCCGACAATGACCGTGGTCCTCAAACGTACAAGCAGATGCTCGTCCAGGATGAAGACGGGAATTTCCCCGTTGCTGTCAAACTTGCCGAGATGGCCAAGTACTATAATTACGATGGATACTTCTTCAATCAGGAAGAGGTAGCCAAAGGGGTTGCTCCCGAAGACATCCCATCCTACAAAAAATTCATGCAATATCTGCGAGATCAAGGCCTCTATGTCCAGTGGTATGACTCTACCATTAATACGACAGGTGAGATTCAATATCAAAATGAGTTCAATGAACTCAACAGCCCTTTTGTACAGGATACGGCCCTGGGCAGAGTTTCGGATTCCATTTTCCTCAACTATGTCTGGAACCATGAGATGCTCCGCGATTCACGCGATCATGCCGTCAGTCTTGGACTGGATCCCCTGGAAACCGTCTTCGCCGGAGTTGAAGGCGGTCATGACCGGTTTGGACGATGGAAGCAGCTCTATGACTTGCGCAACAATCTGGATGAGAACGGTCAACCCATGAACAGCATTGCGACGCTGGGGGCGGACTTTACCCACAATGCCCTTGATGAAGAGATGGGCGATGGCAGCACCAATCACAGGGCCGAAGACCAGTATCAATGGATGACCTTTGTACGCGATCGCGCCTGGTGGTCAGGACCAAATCAGGACCCAACCAATGCTCGCCGCAATGCGTCGGTTGATCTGTCGGATGTCTATGCTTCCGGTGCCAACTGGGATGGCATAGCCGCTTACCTTACAGAACGTTCCGTCATTAACGGTTCGAATTTTGCTACCAGCTTCAATACAGGACATGGTCTGCAATACTATGAAAATGGGACAGTGTCCAATGCTTCCGAATGGTCCAACATCAACATCCAGGATATTCCGGTCACCTGGCAGTGGTGGATGGATAGCGAAGGTGACAAACTTAGTGTTGATTTCGATTATGGTCCAACATATGAGAAAGGTGCCCGTTATCAATACAATTCCATTGGTGCCTTCAATGGCGGCAGCTCTATCGTTGTAAACGGCACACTGAATGCAGAAAATTTCCTGCGTCTCTACAAGACCGATCTATCTGTCAATGCTCAGTCCAAACTGGAGCTCACGTATAACAAACCATCGAGCAGCGATAAATCCAGCCTGCAGGTAGGGTTAATTTTTGAAGACGATCCATCCCAAGTGGTCCGGGTTGATGTACCGAATTCAGGCAAGCATACGAAAGGCTGGAAAACAGCTTCACTGGATTTGAGTGCCTATGCAGGCAAACAAATCGCGGCTTTCGGATTGATATTTGACCCCAATGGCACAACGGTTGAAAATTATCAGATGAACATGGGTGAAATCCGCATCTTTGACGGATCCGCTTCCAAACCAGACGCCCCTTCGGGTTTCCATATTGCCAAGTCACTGACCAACACGGATGAACTCGTTGTCGAGTGGGACATCGAAGACTATTCGAAGGTGAAGCAGTACAATGTCTACGAAAATGGTTCTTATGTTGGCGGGATCTATGATTCCACCTATTATATTAAATCCCTGAAAAAACGCTCCGGCGAACTGTCCATCCGTGCTATAGGCGCAGACGGCAGTGAGAGTGAGCCCGCCACTCTGTCCTATAATTTGGATGCAGCGGTTCAGGACATTCAAGTGAAATTTAACAAACAGGGCGACGCCACCGTCAGCTGGAAATATCCGAAGAAAACCAAAGGCAAAGAACCGATCCAGCTCACATTGCAAACCGAATACGCAAGGGAACCTTTTATCAAGACCATTCAGGTCAAAAAAGGCAGATCTTCTGCCGTCCTGACGGGACTGCCAACCAATGGTGAACATTATGTGCTTAACATTGCCATCGGCAAACAAAAACCGGTCACGTTTACCGGACAACTGGCTGATCATCAGATTACACCATACGCGAAGGAAAAGGTTACGGTAAATGATGGAAAATACGCGCTTGCCCTACCTGATCTGGAGGATTGGTATAAGATTTATGTTTACGAAAATGAGGTACCACGCGAATTCGGAGTGACTTACGTTACACAAAAGTTCCCTTATATTATTCGGGGAAGAACGAAGTTGAGTGAAATGACCTTCACACCTGCCTCAAGCAGCAGCTCGCTGAAGCTCGTGATTGAAGATTACGCAGGTAATAAGGCCACAACCATTTTGAGATAAACGGTTTTAGCCGGTTAACTATTTATAGGTATTGAAAAATAAGGTAGATCACAGCCCTCTCACTTCCCAAAAGAAGTTGAAAGGGCTGTGATTATATTCAGAGAATATGTAATTTGCCCTACAATACACCATTCATCCCACCAAATATCCGACCTAAAACATTAAAATAGATCAGAATGATAGACAAGATAAGAGCTATGGGTAGAATGGACAGCAATTGCATTTTGTTTTTCGGAATAAAGAGCAATAAAACAATAATCATGATTAGATAAACTCCCATTAGTACTGGGATTAAATAATAATGGGTGTGAATAGGTAAGTAAGCGTTACGCAATTCAAATCCTTCAATTAGTAACATAGTGATTGGAAGGGATGAAACCATACATGAAAACAATCCGTTTCCATGCGCATACCAAATTATATAAGCACATATGGGAGATATCACTGCACATAAACCCCAGAATAGAATGGCTCTCACTGGGATAAAGTGTAGAAAAAGCACAGTGTAAACATAGTACACGGTAAGCATCGATCCAAAAAAAGCAAATGCTTTGACAGCAGCTACTTTGGGAGAATAACTAAAGACTGATAACAGTGTTGCAACAAATACCCATATACCAAGACGTCCGCCCATATCGTCAAATACGGGATTAATCCCCGGAGTATCCACAAGTTTTGCTGCCAAACCCAAAATAACTCCGATAAACACGGCATATATGATTGAAAAAAATGTTTGTTGTGTTGTCGGCCTATTTGCAACTCTAATTCCATTTAACTTGTCAGATCCCCCCATGATCTCCCTCCAATGTTTCAATCATTATTCTAATTAAGATATGGCAGCAATGGATAACGATAATCTGTTCGCATTTATTCAAAAAGCAAATTTGTAAAAATATTACCTCTCGACACTTCTAGTGTATTCATAGATAGGCTTACTTGCAAAAAGGCGAGCCTCCTTTTAAATAAGGGGACTCGCCTTTAGTCTATTATAAGTGAATTATGAAGTTCCTTTTTGTTTGCTCGCCTGCATCTGCTGGGCGAATCTCATCATCTCTTCGAACTCTTCCTCGGATACTCCATCGCTTTCAGCTACAACGTCCTGCACAATCGGAATCTCGGGCTTGGCTTTGGTTCCTTTGCCGTATGTACGGGTACGGGTTCCGGCTGCACCAGCAGCCTGCTTGCCTTTTACTTTGGCCTGATCACGAATATATTGGACGGCCTTCTCATATGAATTGACCTGCTTCAGCAGCATGTTGGAAGCGATCGCTTCAACGAAGTTGCGGTTGATCCGCTGTTCTCCACCTGATACAAGCAGCTGCATCAAGTAATGAATAAGTACATTAATGACTTCACCAGGCAGCTTGTAGCTCAGATCAATTTTCTCAAAAATATCGACCAGATTATCCGGCACAGCACCCGGGAAAAAGGTCTGTAACAGTCGGGTATACGGCTCGTTACGGAGCATCATGTTGTATTGATGAATATCGCATTTGGTTGCAAACTGTGGCGGCACCTCAACATAGTATTCCATCTGCACCACATGCTCCACAGGCGGCTCCCCGGAATCGTTCTGCTGTTCAGGCTCGTCCATATGCTGCCTCAGCGCTACCACCTTGGCAGCCTGCACTGTCTGCTGCTCCTGCCTTTTCTTCGTCTGCCGGAACTGCAGGCTTGCCTTATGCTGAAGATCGTCCAGAATAAGCTGCCCTTGCGGACTGAAGATATCATCCTCATCCAGTAAACGGCACACGTCCTGTACGCTAAGATTGAACTTGTTCACAACATAATTTACAATGCCCAGTTGTTCGTGATCGAACCTCAGCTTCTCTACATGACGACGATTTACCGACTCGCGCGGAAAACGTAAAATAATGTCGGCATAGTTCAAAGTGAACTCTTCCGCCGCAACACTTGTCCCACTCCGCTGAGCAGATGTGGATACTTCAGAGAGCGCCTGCTCCAACTCATAATCAATGACATGTGTATTAAGTTCAAATATATCGTAAAAAGGAACAGAAATATTCTCTTTGTTGGCTGCCGGATAAGGTGCGTCCCCATTCTCGACTGCGGAAAATCCGGAGCGCAGGGAGAGAACAGCAAATTTACCGATCTTGTCACGAAGCAGCAGTGTCAAATGCTGTGTCCGGAAGAATTCTGCCGGAGACAACGGAGGCTGCAGTTCATATTCGTAGATGTAATCATCATTTTCCGGGATATAAAGACGTGATGTCTGAAGCAATCCGACCGCTTCCAGCTTGGAAGCCTGCTCCACCAAATACTTGCGGCCCTTCTCGCTTGGCTCCAGCCCAAGCGTCATGAACAGTTTTCGTTGCTGTTCAAGGGGGGAGTAACCGACCTGTTCACCGGGAAGATGCTGAAACAACAGCCGATACAAGCCAACTGCAAAAGCACCTACCATAGGCTGATATGCTCCGGTAAGCATACGGTCGTCCAGAGCACTAAGTCCAAACTCCCTGTATACGCAGTAGCGATGATGTTCAGTATAATGCAGCAAATTCTTCATGCGCATGGCTTGATCTCCTCTTCCCAAAAGTGTGTTTATCTATTCTATCATAAATGCCTGATCTTCAAATGTTCAAAAACAGGTAAAAAGATGGCCCGTTCTCGCTCCGTTTCGTCCTAGGTCGACAGCATTCACGTTTTCGCAGAGTTGCTAGAATACTATAAAAGCTCCTGCCGTATAAAACAAGTGAAACTATTTAGAAAATGTTATCCACATGTATATGCAGCATAACGATTCATTTATACCCACTTTATCAAATATGACAAAAAGCCCTCCCTTTGCTCGCGTAAGCGGTTACGAGAAAGGCAGGACCTTTTGTGCTCATTGTGTGTTTTAAAACATTTTATACCCGCCCAGTCGCAGCTTGCGAATGGTCCAACCGCTGATGATCGCTCCTGCCAATCCAGCCACACCTGTAAGATAATCAACAATATGGAAAGAACCCAGATGTGACATCAGAGAAGCCGTGTGATCCCACAAGGAATACACCACGACAGGCAAGATGACAATGATGAACAGGTACGAAGGAAACCAGGTGGTCTTCATCAACATATTCAGAATGAAACCGATCCCAAACATCATAACGAAAAATAACACCATCAATACCAGCACAGGTATAAACTGCATCGGGTGACGTTCACCTCTTCTTATGAACTCAGCGCATATTATGTTGCATACTTACTGTGGTTTCTTCTCTGGCTAGTAGTTAGTGTACCGCAAAAAATGTGGCGAAGCAACGAACTTTCTGGATAATTTCCCCTATATTCATGTTCTCTTCATTTGCCCTTGTGCTCGATGTTGGGATACAATGTAAACGATATAGTTTTTCTAAACCGTCCCTAACCGGGATTTGGAAATATAACCTGCAGGAGGAACAAAACCAATGAACGAAGCCGCATCAACACTGGAGGGCTGGTATGCCCTGCATGACTTCCGCTCGATTAACTGGGCCGCTTGGAAAGCTGCCGATGATGAGGAACGTGCTGTAGCACTGGACGAGCTTCAGGAGTTCTGGAAAGAATGGAAGGATGTCGAGGATTCCTCGAAAGGAAGCACCGTGGTTTACACTGTAGTTGGACAGAAAGCCGACATTGTCATGATGCACCTGCGTGAAACACTTGAGGATCTCAAGGCAGTCGAGAACGCGTTCAACAAAACGATGTTTGCGCAATATACCACCAAATCGTATTCCTATGTTAGCGTCGTGGAGCTGAGCAACTATCTTGGCAAAGAAGGCGAAGACCCGATGCAAAACCCGGAAATCGTGGCACGTCTCAAGCCGGTATTGCCGCAGCGCCAGTATATCTGCTTCTACCCGATGAACAAAAAACGCGAATTGGCCGACAACTGGTACATGCTGTCCATGGACGAGCGCCGTTCCATGATGCGCAGCCACGGCATGATTGGTCGCAGCTACGCCGGCAAAGTAAAACAGATCATTACTGGATCCGTTGGTTTCGACGATTGGGAATGGGGCGTAACGCTGTTTGCAGACGATGCACTCCAGTTCAAGAAACTCGTATACGAAATGCGGTTTGATGAAGTGAGCGCACGTTATGGCGAATTCGGCTCTTTCTATGTAGGAAGTCTGCTGAACGAAAGTTCACTTGAAGACATGCTCAAACTATAACTAACACAAAGCACCGATGACAGCTCCAATAGGGAGCCAGTTATCGGTGCTTTTTTATGTCATTCATTTTACCGGGATATGCTCGAAACCGTTTTAATCCCGGTCCTCTTCTTCCATCGCCTTGAGAGACTCCAGAAACTCCGCCGTGGCCCGGTCCCGGTCACGTCCCTTTTCCTTAAGCCGCTCAATCGCAGGCAGGATGAGAATATCCACTTCCTTTTGCACAATATAAGCCAGGTCATACTGATTCTGTTCTTCAAGGTAACCGCCTACCTGCATCAGGCCGTTGTAGCGATCCAGTTCGTCACGCGTAAGCAGACCCCGAACCTGAACACTGCAATGTCTCATCCAAAAAACCGCCCTTTCTTCAGTACGAGCGGAATGCCTCCAATGATGAACAAATATCGGAGATCCACCAGTTTCTTCAGCTGAGCTGCTTTCCAGCCTTTATACTTCTTGCCACCAACCACGGCAATGGCCTCACCTTTACCAAGCGAAGCAACGGTTCCCTTACTTGTAAACACAAAAGGCTGTGGCTGTTTTTTGCGAATGGCAGCAACCACGTTTTTCGCACAATTGACACCCTGCTGCATCGCAATCTGGGCTGTTGGCGGATAAGGACGCCCTTCTCCGTTGAATACGAGAGAATTGTCACCAATGACGTAGACATGCTCATGTCCCGGAGCCCGCAAATATTCATCCACTTTTACCCTGCCGCGCATCACTTCAAGTCCGGCCTGTTCGAGCAGTGCGTTACCGCGGATTCCACCGGTCCATACCACCGTGGCTGCATCGATTTTCTCCCCTTCACCCACAATAACCCCATCCGGCAGGCACTGCTTGATCGGAACACCGATTTTGAAGGTAACGCCTTTTTTCTTCAACACATTCATCGCATGCTCTACCAATTCCGGATCGAAGCCAGGCAGGGCTGAAGGTGCCGCCTCTACGTTGTAGATATGCACATTTTTCGGGTTTACGTCGAATTCCTTGCACAGCTGAGGAATGCGATCAGCAAGCTCCGCTACAAATTCGACACCGCTGAATCCGGCTCCACCCACGACAAAACGAATGCGGTTACGTTTATTATCGTTTTTGTACATGGCAAACTGGTATTCGATATGCTCCCGAATGAGTCTTACCGAGTTAATGCTGCGAATCGTCATGGCATGATCAAGCATGCCTGGAATACCAAAGGTCTCCGGTTCGCCGCCAAGGCCAATAATCAGGTAGTCATAGGATAACGTACCATCTTCCAGAATGACCTTGCGATCCTGCAGACGGATTTCCTTCACGGACGACTTGACCAGATCAATCTTGAATTCATCAATCAGCTTGGAGATCGGCACCCTCGCATGTTCGATCGTATCCGTGCCGGCTGCTGGCATATGTAGATGTGTTGTAATATAGTGATAATCATGCCGATTCACCAATGTGACATCGGCTTCGTTATAGTTTAATTCCTTCTGCAGCCGCTGGGCTGTCAAAATCCCGCCATAACCCGCGCCGAGAATGACGATTTTGGGAATGCTGCTCATGTCTTAACCCCTTCCGGTTTCACTCACATATCTTCTTTTACAACATATTGCATCATTCGATTCTATACATTCAACTGCACATACTACAAAATATGGATGAAGTCTTATCCATTATGACGACAAATGTTAACTTCGCGAATTTATTTGAATTTTTTGCATGTACATGTCCATTTAAAGTTGTGAAATTATACACAAGATTCAACAAAACGCGGGTCTTGTCTTCGAATTACAAATTGGCTCTTATTTAGACAAAAAAACACATAGTACAGGTCAAGAATATCTGTATTTCTGGTAAATATCAAGGTTTTTTTTGTTATTTTTCATAGCCTTTCATTTCCAATTTCATCCTATTCTCACCTGATCTTCATCAATTGTTCCCAGATTCATCGGGTTGCCAACTTTGCAACCCAGTTTACACCGTTTATAATGAGAAAGACAGTTCAGCAACAAACGCTGGAGACACGATGTATCCGGCTACATTATTTCAGTTTACTACCTATTAAAATAAGAAAGGTGTTGTTGATTCTTGACTGCACAAACTGCCGGTCATGACATGACCGATTTGCTTATTATTGGTGGCGGCCCTGCGGGTCTGTTCGCCGCATTCTACGGAGGGATGCGTCAGGCATCCGTTACTCTGGTAGAAAGTATGCCACAACTTGGCGGACAACTGGCCGCCCTTTATCCGGAAAAATACATTTATGACGTTGCAGGGTTTCCCAAAGTAACGGCTCAGGAATTGGTAAACAACCTGATTGAGCAAATGAGCCACTTTAACCCGAATATCCGTCTTGAAGAAAAAGTAGTATCCGTTGAAAAACTGGACGAGCGTCATTTCGTCGTCAAAACCGATGTGAACGAATATCATGCCAAAGCCGTAATCATCACTGCAGGCGTTGGCGCATTTGAACCGCGTCGTTTGGAGCTTGAAGGTGCAGCCAAGTTCGAGAAATCCAACCTGCATTACTTTATCAGTGATCTGAACGCCTTTGCCGGCAAAAAAGTGCTGATCAGTGGTGGCGGAGACTCTGCTGTAGACTGGGCACTTATGCTGGAGCCGATTGCTGAACAGGTAACTCTCATCCATCGCCGTGACAAATTCCGTGCTCATGAGCACAGTGTGGAAAACCTGATGAATTCCAAGGTCAACGTGGTTACACCTACTGAGATTACGGAACTCCATGGGGATGATACCATTACCAAGGTTACCCTTGCTCATGTCAAAACAAAAGAAACACAGGAGATCGAAGTGGATGACGTCATCGTCAATTTCGGATTCGTCTCCTCGCTCGGACCGATTGCCGAATGGGGCATCGAAATTGACAGCAATTCCATCGTGGTTGACTCCCGTATGGAAACCTCCATTCCAGGCATTTTTGCTGCCGGGGATATCACCACTTACCCGGGCAAACTGAAGCTCATTGCTGTTGGATTCGGCGAAGCACCAACCGCAGTCAACAATGCGAAGGTTTACTTCGATCCGGATGCCAAGCTGTCCCCAGGACACAGCAGTAACATGAAACGCTAGTTCCTTCCTGAATCACATAAATGACACAAAAAAGGGTATCTTACTCCTGAAGTATAAAATCAGGAGGGATACCCTTGTCTTATATATGCCCGCTGTGTAACGGTCTGGTTGTACCGGAGCAGGCTTGTCCCCACTGCCTTCAGGGACTGTCAGAATGCGGCAAATTGGACGATTATACCGGACCGTACAGCCCCTATTCGTTGCAGACTTCCTCTTCCATGGCAGAAGAAGACGGAAACGAAAACGGTTGCATTCATATGATGTACTGTCACCACTGTCAGACAAGCACCCTCTGGGCCGTCGCACAATGGGACATGTCCGGAAACCTGTAGCATTGCCTGCAATGAGGATCTCTAGTGAAGAATGGCAGATACGTCGGTACCCAGTTTGCGCTTATGGATTTCTGCCAATAGCAGCGCGATGAAATCTCTTTCGAGATCAAGCTCAATCGCCTTATGGTAGGAATCCAACAACATCTCATCGGATAACATAGCCATTTCCCGCCACAACCTTTCCTTTTTTTTCCTCAAAACTATCATATCAGAGATTTATAAAGAGAACAAGCGTTCTGTTATCCACAAGGTTTTGTGGAAATCCTGTGCATAGGTTGTTGATAAATGGTAAAAATGTTGATTAAGCAGCGTGGATTATGTGGACAGTACTTATACACAGGATCGTAACGTTTCTATTAGAACGAATGTCAGAATATTTTTTTTAGTGTCAACTCATAGTTTTAAGATGTTTGCGAGTAAATTACCCGGTTTCTTTTCATTTCAAACGTTTTCAAATGATTTTCTCTATATATTAATCGGTGTAATTTTGGATTTTTTTATATTTATTCACTATTTTCTATTGAGGTCTGGTGTTCACTTCCAAAATCCATATCTTGCCGGAGTGATCCAATCCGTAATCGAAACCAAGTGATCCCACACCCGGAAATTGTCTTTCCATTATCTGAGTACACGTCAGTGTCAGTGAACGCATCTCCCGCCGTTTGTGTCTGCCCGATATATGTGGGAGCGAAAGACCAAGTGCCCTTCTTCCTGGGAGCATCGTGCCTCCCTTGCTCAGGTTGGTTACACACAGTCCGGGACGAGCCAAACGTCCTACCAGTGAACGGAAAACCCAGCCGCGTTCGGTTTTGACCACCTTTACCCTGTAATCCACAGGTCTGCCCTGAATGGTCGCCAGATGGATTCCCTGTTGGATCATATATCTTCGTCTGACTTTGACACGTACGAGAGAACGATACATCTGGCCGTAATTGGGAAATGAACGTGTAACTTTCATATGCGTATAGCGGTAGCTGCCTCCGCTTGTAGATACCCTGATGACGCCGTAGCCCCCGCCACCCACAACGGGTTTGATATACACCATTCCATAACGGTTGAGCATGTGCAGCAGGTTCCTCGAATTAAATGCCATCGTCTGAGGGATATGAACAGCTGCTACCGGATATTTCATCAGTGCTGCCGTCTTCAGCCATTTGCTTGCAAGCTGTCTTGACATGGGTTGATCTCCTTTCCTGAACAATGGTCCTTCCATATACATACTCAACAGGAGCCGTCTTCTCTTGGATGTCTGTCCAAGGCGATTGCCCCTTTTCCGTTAGAAACGTCCATAGGCTTGTTTAATGAAAGGCACACACGCCCGGTTTGCTTTTCAAACGCATCAATCTGTCGTATGCTACTAAGGAATGTAATGGAAAGGCTTAAATTATGAGGATCTAAGGAGCGTTCAGAAAACATGGAAGCATTTTTCAAATCACTGTATGGCGTAGCCTATTTCGCAATGTCCATCGTGCTGGTCGCCGTCACCGTACTTCTTTTCGTTACAGGTATTCGACTGTTTATGAAGAAACGCAATCGCGGTTTTGCCGTAAGCTGTATTTTGTTTGCCTGTTTCATTGTCTTCATTATTGTGGTAATGCTGACCACGCCCTTCTCCTCCACCCCTCCAGGTTCACCGGAAGCCATGGCTGCCTTGTCGCAACTTGGGTAGAATACCTGTCTAGAAGGAGATGCATATGAACTCAAAAGGAACTCTCGGCATTATCGATATTGGCTCCAACTCCATTCGTCTGGTCATCTATGAACTGGATCAGGAAGGAGCTTACCGGATCATTCATGAAGATAAATATGCTGCCCGCCTCAGCAATGTCGTTGAAGAGGATGGACAGATCCTGCGTCATTCGCTGGACCAAGCCATAACTGTCCTGCAGCAATTCAAGGCTACCTGTGAAGTATTTCAAACCAAACGTATTCAAGCAGCGGCAACTGCAGCCATTCGAAATGCCAGCAACGCTGCACAAATCATTGACTGGCTTGAGGAGGAGACCGGACTTGAGATTGAATGTGCTTCAGGAGATCAGGAGGCGTATTATGGCTTTCTTGGGGTTATCCAGTCCATCGATCTGCAGGACGGCTATGTCGTGGATATCGGGGGCGGCAGTACCGAAGTTACAATATTCCGGGATCGCAAAAGACTCCACAGCATTTCACTCCCCATTGGGGCCGTGAATTCCCATGCCCGATATGGCGGGGAAGATACCTGGTCTGAAGCAAATGTTGCTGCCCTATGTAATGATGTCACTCAGGCTCTGCGCAATCAGGACTGGGTCCGTCAGCATCCGGGTCTTCCGCTCATCGGGCTCGGTGGTACCATGCGTACACTCGCCAAAATTGAGCAGAAAAGAACGCAGTACTCGTTACCGGTGACCCATCACTATGAGATCCGTGCCTCAGCCATGGAGAACTTGTCCAAATCCCTTCCTTATCTCACATCAGCCCAGCGCAAAAAAGTTCCGGGTCTGGCGAAAGACCGTGCTGACATTATTGTGCCGGGTGTATTGATTCTGAGAACGGTCTTTGAGATCATCCAGGGGGATCGTTATGTTGTAAGCGGAGCGGGACTACGAGACGGAATACTGCGTGATCTGATGATTCCATATCGACCAGCGGCGCCTAGCGCACTGGAGGACAGCATCCGTAACTTCATTCATTTTGGCCCGCCGGTCCCAGAGCAAAAGCTGAAACGAATTCATCAGGATGCTGTCGTGCTGCATGAGGCATTGGAAGGGAAAACAATCAATCCGGCAGATGCCCGGATCCTGTATACGGCCTGTATGCTTCATGGAGCGGGAAAACAGATTAATTATTTCCGTTACCCTCAGCACTCCGCTTATTGGATCATGAATGCGGGCATTTACGGACTCTCGCACCGGGAAACTGTGCTAACCGCCATCGCAGCCGATTATCATCCTAAAAAAAGAACACCCCAGCTGCTAAACAAGCACCGGGACATTCTTAAGGATTCGGATGAGCAGCACGCTCATCGACTGGGCTCCATTTTGCGCATAGCCGAAGCCATTCATCGATCAGAGCGGATCTCTGCTATACAAGCGCGTAAAGAAAACGGCTCGCTGCAGATAAAACTCATCTGTTCAGCCAAGCCGTTATTAGAACTGAACGGCCTGGAAGAGGCCGCCAAGGATCTGGAAGAAGCCTGGGACGTTAAGTTAACATACTCCACTCTACAGGCTTCCAAGGAATAATGCCCATCGCCTCCGTCTGACTTCTCAGCGGGGGCTTATCATTTTCCACAAATACATAATTGCCGCCAGGCATCAGTTCCCTTGCTTTTACATTGTCATTCAGGGACAGATTCAGAATGTCGACAAGCATCTTTTTGAGTGTCGGGTCAAATACCGGGCACATCAGTTCAATTCTTCGCTTCAAATTCCGGGTCATCCAGTCTGCACTGGAGATATACACGTCCGGATTCCCGCTATTTTCAAAGTAAAACAGACGAGAGTGCTCCAGAAAACGATCCACAATACTGATTACGCGGATATTTTCACTGAGTCCCTCCACTCCTGGTCGCAAGCAGCATACCCCTCGCACGATCAGATCGATCTGTACACCAGCCTGGGATGCAACATATAATTCATCAATCATATCCTGATGAGACAACGAATTGATTTTGGCAATGATCCGCGCTCGTTTTCCCTTAAGGGCGTGCTCCGTTTCCCTCCGTATGAGTGAAAACAGTTCATCCTTCATGCCATCCGGAGCAACACGGAAAGCCTGCATCGCCTTCGGTCCGGAATACCCGGTTATCTCATTAAAGAGTTCGGACGCATCCTCACCAATAATCGGATTGGAGGTGAACAGTCCTACGTCTGTATATACCTTGGCCGTACTTTCATTGTAGTTACCTGTTCCAACGTGTACGTAACGTCTTAGCCCGTTTTGTTCCCTTCTCACGACAAGAATGATCTTGGCATGGGTTTTCAATCCAACCAAACCGTATACGACATGACAACCCGCCTTTTCCAGCTTGCGCGCCCATGCAATGTTACGCTCTTCATCAAAGCGTGCCTTCAGTTCCACCACAACGGTTACCTGCTTGCCACTTTCCGCCGCGTGAGCCAGTGCCGGAATGAGACGCGAATCCCCGTTCACCCGGTATAGCGTCATTTTAATGGCCATAACCCGCGGATCTTCCGAAGCTTCCAATATGAAATCAGTGACAGGTTCAAACGATTCATAGGGATGATGAACGAGCACATCCTGTTTGCGCAGCAGTTCGAAATGGCTCTCTCGTGGTAAAAATTCGGGCGGATATACCGGTTTCACCGGGCTATATTTCAAATGGGTAAAGCCTTCAAGGCTGTCTACGAATCCAGCCAGGAAACTCAAATCCAATGGACCATCGATTTCATATACAGGGTCCTGAATCTCGAATTCTTCCTGCAATTCATGCAGGGCATCCGAACGGAAATCCTTGCAGACTTCAAGCCGAACAGGAGCTCCCCGGCGCCGGCGCCGCAGTTCCTTTTCAATCGCTTCAAGCAGATCTTCCGCTTCTTCTTCATTAATGAAAAGATCTGCATTGCGGGTCAATCGGAATTCCTGAACAGCCAGCGGAATATATCCACTAAACAGGGTGTGTGTGTGATGTTTGATCAGATCTTCAATCAGAATGAACGTTTTCTTCTTGCTATTCGCTCGAAGGGGTACCGGAATAACACGCGGCAGATTGGATGGCACCTGAACAATTGCAAAAAATGGCTCATCTTCCTGCTCTTCTTCTTTTTGAAGCATCACAGCAAGATAAACCGATTTATTATGCACCAGTGGAAATGGGCGGCTCTGATCCACAGCCATGGGTGTTAACACCGGAAAAATAATATCATGAAAGTATTGATCCATTGCCCGCTGCTGTGTTCCATTAAGTTCGTTATACTCCTGCAGAACAACACCCTTTTTGGCAAGCAGACGGATCAGTTCCCGATAGGTTTTATATTGCTCGGCGACCATGGTCCCGGTTCGTTTAATCAATCTGCGGTACAAACCGGATGGCGTATATCCTGAAAAATCCTTTTGGGTAAATCCGGCCTTGATCTTCTCTTTTGTCTCCGCTACCCTTACACTCATGAACTCGTCCAGATTACTGGCCACTATTCCGAGAAATCTCAATCGTTCGAGCAGAGGTGTAGTTGAATCCTGAGCCTCTTGAAGTACACGACGATTAAATTCAACCCAGCTTAAATCACGGTTAACATAGTTGCCTGTTTTGATATCTCTATGCATGTATGGCCTCCGAATGTGTTGCATATCAATTCTTGTTTAAAGGTTCTACTATAATTGTACTATCCGTGATTGGATTCAAGCGTCATCGCAGTGTAAATGCAGTGTAAAATTTATGTAAATGATACCTCATGACGATAACTTTTTCCATCCCTTTACAAAGAGCAATAGACAGAGTAAAGTGATGTACAGTGTAATTTGGTCCGGTTGCTGTTCTCATTACAAATATGTTGTTGTTAAAGGAGTATATAATGAAATCAAATAAACCTAGAACGTTACAAAAAAATATAGAGTTTTTCACAGCTGCGCTGTCCCAATGTGTCGTAACGGCATGGCAGGAAGACCCGGCTGGCGTATATTGCGAGGTGGGCCGAGGTATTGTAGAACGGATTAGCGAAGATAGCGTGCGCATTCGCAACGAGAACGGAACGAAGAGTCATTATGCACGGGATATGACGATGTTCCAGACCGAAAAATAATTTTCGTTAATATGAAAAAAAGACTAGCTTTCCGAAACAAGGTGTTGTATACTCTTGCCACAAGGAAAGGAGGTGCGTCAACATTTCTAATCATATGTTGAACGTGTCCCTTACCCGATCCATTAGCTCAAATTAACTGAGTCTGGTGGAGGCGCGGGATACGGATCAAGGTTTCAATAAGCGCCACGGGTAGAAAAGCCGTCTTCGGACGGCTTTTTTTATTTGTCTTTTTTAAGTGAGTAGTTTGAAAAACAACCAAAATATTGGAAATCAACCCTGTAGTTTCACGGCTCCTCCCACCTATAATTAGATTGCAACTCATTCTAATATTCAGGGAGGAATATTTTAATGCTTAAATTTGTAAGGGGTTACAAAACATCGATTGCTCTTGTTCTTGTGTTGTTGTTCACCTCCATTATGCTGCCTGCGGGTCAGCATGCCAGCGCAGCACCCAGCTTCGCCAAAGGGGCTGATATAAGCTGGGTACCAGGCATGGAAGCGCAAGGGTATAAATGGAAAGACAAAAATGGTGTACAGCGTGACATTATTGATATTTTGAAAAATGATTATCAGATCAACTCGGTTCGTATCCGGGTGTTTGTTAACCCATCCAATGATTATGGTAACGGGTACATGAATAAGGACCGTGCAGCTGCTTTGGCACAGCGGGCCAAAAACGCGGGCATGAGCGTCATGTTAACTCTGCACTACAGTGATTCCTGGGCAGACCCTGGCCAACAGACCAAACCGGCAACCTGGAAAAACTACACCTTCCAACAGCTGATGGATGCCGTATGGAATCATACACGTGATGTAATGACGGCCATGCAGAGTAAAGGGGTTACACCTGACTGGGTACAGATTGGGAACGAAACAAGCAACGGCATGTTATGGGAGGACGGTAAGGCGTCCACGAACATGAAAAATTACGCATGGCTGGTGAACACGGGTCATAATGCCGTCAAGTCCATGAGTACAGGGACCAAAACGATTGTCCATCTTGCAGGCGGTGACGACAATGCACTTTATGTATGGAATATCGGCGGACTGATCGACAACGGTGCCAACTTCGATATGATTGCCATGTCCCTCTATCCTTCGGCTTCCGGCTGGAATACGGCTGTCACCAATGCGGTGAATAATGCCAAGGACCTGATCAACCGCTACGGCAAAGAGATTATCGTCTCAGAAATTGGCATGGACAACAACCAGCCTGCAGCCGGCAAAAGTTTTGTGGCCGCTATGAAAAATCAATTCCGCAACCTGCCAAACGGTAAAGGTAAAGGCGTATTCTACTGGGAGCCGCAGGCTACACCAGGTTATAACGGCGGTTACGGCAAAGGCGCCTGGCAGTCGAATATGATGCCCACGGGTGTCATGGAAGGATTTATTGACTAGGCACGGGGGGTGGAAGTGAGTTTGGAGCAGCGGTAGACGTTCCGGGGACAGACGCAAACGCTTCGCTTCTACAAAATTGATTCCTCCACTACATGCTGCTCCTGATGCGGCCTACTTCCAAAGCGTGGCCTAATCAAGTATGTATGGTACAAGGCGGAAAGCGCTGGTCCGGGTGGGGCAGCGCCTTTTTTTTGCAATGCCTGGGCTGACGCAGATGGTCTTTTGGCTTGCATATGAATATAATAAGCTACAAGAGAACAAATCGTCTCTAAAGGAGGATCAAGGATGAGTTTTTTAAAAGGACTGGGTCAGTTCGCCGGGGAAGTTACCGGAAAAGTACTGGGCGGCAGCGTGAGAGTTGTCGGTGAGATCGCAGGTAGTCCCTTTATCAAGGAAGTAGGGAACGGCGTAGAGAAAGCTACGATTAACACAGGGAAGACGATAGGGCAAATGGCCAGCGGTACATATGACCTTGCCAGCGGTGCTATTCGAAAAGATGATGCCGCGGTCGAGGCAGGGCTTGCTGATTGGGGAGATGCTGTAACCAACACGGCAAAAGGCGTCGCTGTTTCAGCCAAATATGTGTATAACGGTGGCAAAGACGTTGTCTTAGGCATGAAAGAAGAAGATATGGACCGAGTTAAGCATGGTGCCAAACATCTTCTGGCTGCTGCTGCAGTGACTACACTGGCCGTGGGTGTCATTGATGCAGTTGATGGTGCTGATAGTATGAATACGGCGGGTATTATAGTGCCCACAGATGCGTCCTAACCCGCCGTAAGCTTTGATGATCTATGAAGCAAACTGCATTAACCTTATTAAAGCAGCTTGTATTACACTTTCTCAAGTTTCCTTTATCGGCTTAACTGATTACGCCGTCCTGAGCATCTTTGTCTCGGAAAGCCCGGTAATTCAGCAAACCTACGAATATTGCCAATATGGTCAATCCGGCCGCAAACAGGTAGAGATTCACAATTCCGATGTACTCGGCAAGCCACGCCATGCCTAGCAACGAAATGCAAAATACCAGATGCATGAGAGATGCCTGAGCGGATAACACCTTGGGCAGCAAACGACTAACTACGCTGCTCTGAATCAGAGTACGCCGATTAATCAAGGACAGCTCGGCAAAAGGTCCCATTATCATAACGAATAAAAGTGCAATGAAAGGTTGTGTATTGATGGCGTAAACAGCGGTCAGTATTCCATAACCGGCCATGCCAATCATCATCACCACGAAATAGCGGCTGCCAATGATTCGTGCCAGTGCAAGCACCAACAGCCCGCCACCTATGGTACCAGCGAAATAAGCGGCATTAATGAATCCCCACCATTCCTCGCCTTGTCCAAGGGCAACTTGTACGAAAGCCAAAGTAAAGGCTCCTACCCAGATTGAACCGCCAAGCATGTCGATCATGTCCATAACGGTAAGCACCCGCAGACGGGGCGTTTTCCATATCATTTTCCAGCCCTCGGTTAACGTATGCCACTTGGATGTGCCTGTTGCTGTGATTTCCTCCGAAGATATGTCCAATCTACTTCCTTCAAGTTCCGGATTCGTTGGTTCCCTGACACCCAGCGTAAACACTGCGGCCAAGCCATAAATCATAGCCGTCAGTAACAACGTCGGACTGGCTCCCAGAAAAGCAACCACGACACCGCTTAGTCCCCAGCCTGCGAATTGTACAACCTGATCGCTGACACTTATAAGTCCGTTGGCTTTGAGCAAACCTTGCTCATGTGTCACCAGACGGGGGATAAGTGCATTGCGAGCCGGGATTGTCCAGCCATCGAGAAAAGACATCACGAATACAAGTGAAAATACCAACACAAGGGATGCCGCTTCCCCATGAAGTTGCATGTAAACAGCCAAACATATAAACAGCAGAAACTGCCCTGCCTGCGAAAGCAAAAGAAGGTTGGATAACTTGAAACGCTGGATCAGCAGAGGTGCAATCAAACTGCTAAGCATTTGAGCCCCGCTGCGCATCAGCGGCAAAAGGGCAGCTGACACGAGAGAGTTGGTCCGATCGAGGACGAGCACCGTAAGTGCCATAATGTAAAGTACGTCAGCTGCATTCGCAGCTGTCTGGGTCGTCCACAGGAAATAAAAAGGACGGGTTAAATAGGATGACTTCATAAACAATCTTTCTCCGTTTCATCGCAGGGTACAAAACTAAAACAACAACTATCAAGTACTCAATAAATGAAAACAAGTACTACCAAACTCTAGCAAAATGGACATTCGCCATGAATGGCACCTTATGACATGATTAAGCGAAATCCAAAGGTCTCTCCTTTTACTAATCAGTTAACAATTATAGTTTGCTGGTTAACAAAAAGTGTGTCAATATGTACACTATTTCCCAGTCCGGCTTGTGCTGTTCAATGGGCTGGATAAGGAAACGGCCCTCCCCATCCAGATGGATGGAAAGAGCCGCCAGTGTATCGATGATTGTATCTAATGTCAGCTTGCCTTTGCCAGTTTCGTGGCACGAACCGATGCAATAGCGTATACGATAAGCGCAGTCCAGATGAGTGCAAAACCGACGAGCAGAACCGGCGAGACGTTTTCCTTGAATACGAATATGCTCAATATCAGCATAATGGTCGGCCCGATGTATTGGACAAAACCGAGTGTAGACAATGACATCCGGGCGGCTGCCCGTGCAAAGAATAGCAACGGCAGCGCAGTCACGACACCCGATAGAAGCAGTTCCACAAACATGTCTGTAGGCAAAGACCATGCCGTCGTCTTTCCAGCCGCAGCCAAATAGATCCAGTAGCCTAATGCAACCGGCAGAACTACTGCTGTCTCTGACAGTAAACCTACAGAAGCGTCTTGCTTGATCTTCTTCTTCGCCAAGCCATATAGGCCAAATGACGCGGCCAGCGAAATCGCAACCCAAGGGAAGCGTCCATAATCAATGGCAATGATGATCACTGCTACACCTGCGATGGCAATGGCGAGCCATTGACCACGATTCGGCTTCTCACTGAGGAATACGACTGCGAGCAGCACGTTTAGCAGCGGGTTCAGATAATAGCCCAAACTTGTCTCAACAACATGGCCACTGTTGACGGCCCAGATGAAGATCAGCCAATTGATGGCAATCAGAAGTCCGCTGGCGGCAAGCGGCAGCAGGAGCGAACGGCTGGTCAGAATACGCCTCATATCGCCCCAGCGGCGCTGAATGGCAACGAGAATTCCCATAAAGACGAACGACCAGACAACCCGATGAGACAGAATTTCGCCTGCTGGCACTTCGTCAAACAGCTTCCAATAAAGCGGGAGAACCCCCCACATGATATACGCAATAATTGCGTTAATCAATCCGTTGTTCATCATTCTTATTCCCTCTCTTTTAACTCTTATGTCTCAACGGATTATACGCCTCGATCCTCACCCAAGTAAAGAAATTAATAAAAACGAAATGGACGCAGATCTATTGAGATCAGCGTCCGTTTCGTTGTTCAATATTCCTTTATATTATTCAGCTTCGCCTACAACCGTAAAGCGTTCGTTTTTATGCTGCCCATTTTCAATTTCATCCACGAGAGCAATGGCATAGTCTGCATAGCTGATGTAACTTTTGCCTTCACTGTTCACAATGATATGATCTTTACCCGTTTGATATTTACCGGTGCGTGCACCTTCGGGATTGAAGAAACTCGCTGGGCTGAGGAATGTCCACTGAATACCTGAGGATGCTTGCAAATCCTGCAGGTTTTTCCCCTGGTTCGTTGCTGTTGGTTTGTATGCATCAGGGAATCCCGGGGAGTCCACTACACGCAAGGATCGTGTCTCATCTGTGAACAAGCTGCCCGCTCCACCTACAACGATCAGGCGAGTTTGAGGCGCATCTTTCAGGATGTTGATCAAGGCCTGTCCCACTTCCACATGCAAATGTTCTTTGCCGGCTGGTGCGCCAAATGCATTAACGATGACGTCGAAGACTTGGGCATCCTGCGAAGTAAGATCAAATACATCTTTCTCCAATACGTTTAAGCTTTTATCTTCCACTTTGGATGCGTTGCGAACAATAGCTGTTACTTCATGACCTCTGTCTGCCGCTTCTTTCAGGATCAGATTGCCTGCTTTGCCTGTTGCACCAATGATTCCAATTTTCATTATAATCTCTCCTTTGGTTATGATGTTATGGAACATTTTATATTGTAACTATATTAGTTACAACTAGTTTTGTCAACTATCCCTCCCTGTCAAAAAGCAGAACCTCCGATCGATACAATAAAAAAAGACCTTAATCAGTAAAGATTGAATTAGTTCATCGAATGTCATCAGCACATAAACAAAGCGCAGGTTCCAACGATTAATACCTACCAGAACTGCGCTTTATTTATTCTTTTTTTCTGTAGTGTTAGCAATCCTGATCCGGTACCCAGCTTCCGCTCTTGTCTGCTATTCAGATTATTAACCCGGGATTAGGGATGAAAAGTTCGAGGGCAGATGCCTTTCAAACCTTTATTTGAGTTTCAGCCCAGGTCTCACTCTGCTTGCCCGCTTCTTGTGTTCTTGTAAACTTAGTTCCAATCTTGCCCACGAAGTAACCTCCAATTTTCAATTTATGCAGCAAGTACGTGAGTAAGATGGATGCACTAATACTTATAACAAAAGTCAACGGGATATTGATCAATGGGTTTAGCCCATCAAACATTTCGCTGAAGTTCTGTACGAACATCAAGTGTAATAAATAGATACCAAATGAATACCGGCTTACTAGATCAATAATCCAAGGTATCTGTTTTATTTTTGAAGTAAAATAAAACATAACGAAAATTACACTTATCGTATAAAACAAGATGTCCACTCGTTTTGAGTTTGCTTCGGGTAACAGTTCCCCAAATCGTAAGAACAAGATGACAAGGAACGTGACTATAGGGGAGAAAATGAGCCATTTTATATTTCGATTTAGAAACTCTTTGAAAACAACATGGTTTCTTCCACAATAGTACGCTACTGAGAAATAAAATAACCAACCAGGGAACGGCACCCAGTACAAGCGGGTCCATATATATTCCGCACTAGGAATAAAATGAAGAGGGGGAACAAAGTTGAAAAAGCCGAGGTAGATTAGATTAACCATCAAACACAGAGGTATCATGAGCTTGGGTGATGTCTTTTGCAAATACTTCGTAAAAATCATATGTAAGACATAGAATTGAAATATAACAATAATGAAGTAAGCAATATAATCAGCTACAACAATGTTTCTAAGAGTTTTTACAATTAGGGCAGCGGGCGTTAGTTCTCCTGATCTGATCAAACTATAGAAGGCGTAGACTACTGCCATCGTTATGTATGGAACCAGGATGTACCTAACACGCTTCCACAAGAATTTTTTTTTATTTTTCAAAGTCTATACTTTGCATAAACTCAAGAACATGACAAAAAGACCTCTATAACGTAATTAGTCCGAGACTAACACGCTATAGAGGCCTTGATCTTAATAGTTCATTCTATGGTTAAATAACCGCGTCAAACCATGGTAGCTTTAGCAATCCTTATCCGGTACCCCAGCTTCTTCTCTCGTCCGGAAGGAAGATCCGCAGCCGCATGTCGCAACCGCATTCGGGTTATGGATGGTGAAGCCACCGGACATGCCGGATTCTTCAAAGTCAATTTCCAGACCGTTCAGATATTTCAGGTTCTCCTTCTCGACTACAACCTTCATATCGTGAATATCCATATAAATATCCTCATCGGATTCTTTATCATCAAAGCCCATGGCGTACGAAAATCCGGTGCAACCACCCGGTGCTACGCCCAGACGCAGGAACATATCAGGTGTCTCTTGCTGTGAAAGCATCTCTTTCAATCGCTCGGCAGCTGTTTCGCTGATGTTAATCATGCCAGGTCACTCTCCTTTTCGTTAACTCTTCCTTAAATTATACTCCACCCCGTCAAGAGGCTCAAGACATGTTTACCCTATTTCCGTGTTCTCCTTTCCTCCTTTTTCTTCCCAGTGTATTGAACCCCCGGGACACGAGGTTTATAATGAATAGGTGATCGCTCTGAAATGTCGATATTTTGTCATGACTTATTCAGATGTTGCTCATATATGGAGTTGTAATTTTTTTCACATTTCGAGACTGCAGCGCAGTCCCCAATGCATATAGAGTCATATGACTCACTTTTAGATTTTACATCCATGATGCGAAAACTTTAAAAAAAAATTCAGCTTTACACATGCAGCATACGCTGCACCGGGTAATTAAGAGTTAGTTCCTTATAAGGAGGCGGCAGATGACCGCATCTTTTTTATGTAGTTCTGTAAGCAAGTCCTACATTCAACTCTGGTCCGGTTAAGAACAGGAGGAAACAAAATGTCTACATTGGTAACACCGTTCACAGACAAAAGAATGGCCGAAATCGTTGAGAAAGTGCAGAACGGCGTAAGGCTGAGCGTAGAAGATGGCGTCTATCTGTATCAAACAGATGATCTGCTGACTCTGGGCCAGCTGGCCAATGAGGCCAACCTGCGCAAGAACGGCAAGAAAGTGTATTTTATCGAAAACATGAGCCTGTATTTTACGAACGTATGTGAAGCACACTGTGCTTTTTGTAATTTCCGCAAAGACCAGGGTGAAGAAGGCTCCTACACGTTATCCGGAGAAGAAATGATCGACTATGTGGAACAGCATATTCATCCAGGCGTGCGCGAGTTCCATATTGTCGGCGGACATAACAATCATGTTCCTTTTCAATATTATGTCGATTCCCTGCGTGCTTTAAACGAAAAATATCCGGATGTTACGCTGAAAGCCTACACGGCTGCAGAAATTGATTTCTTCACCCGGATCAGCGGTCTGAGCATTAAGGAAGTGCTGCAGGAGCTGCAAAAAGCAGGCCTGAAATCACTGACTGGTGGCGGCGCCGAGATTTTGTCGGACGAATACCGCAAAAAAATGCGTGTCGACAAAGCAAACGTGGATCGCTATCTTGAGGTACACCGTACCGCTCATCTTCTGGGTATGCGTACACATACAACAATGCTGTATGGATCAATCGAATCGTATGAGGATCGTGTTAATCACATGGTGCAAATTCGTGAGCTTCAGGATGAAACCAACGGTTTCATGGTATTTATCCCGCTCTCCATGCAGCCTAAGAGCAAAAATGCCAGCATTATGCGCCGCAACTCGGCATACGAGGATCTTAAAACCATTGCGATTAGCCGCCTCATGCTGGATAATATCGACCACATTAAAGCATACTTCATCAATATCGGTCCACAGCTGACCCAAGTTGCTCTTGGATTCGGCGCTTCGGATGCCCATGGCACCATCGTTCGCGAACGGATTAGTCATGCCGCAGGTGCATTAACGCCTGAAGGCCTCACTCGCAAAGAGCTCATTTGGCTCATTAAGGGCGCTGGACGCATTCCAGTGGAACGCGATACCTTCTACAACGAAATTCAAGTATACGAATAAACCTGCTGCATCGCCTCGATCGCTTCTTTCATTCCACAAGGAGAGCCGCTATTCGAATCGATGCACCATATTTGTATAATACCTCTAATTTTAAAGTCCTGAATTTTCGATATAATAATTAAAATAAATCATAAGGAGCAGCTATGTGAAAACATAGCTGCTCCGCAGGTTACAGCCCCGCTCACACGGGACTGATGCAGAAAGGAAGCCGAGTCATGAAAAATTTCGTCATTCTCGGAGGCGGCTATGGTGGCCTCACAATTATCAAAGAACTTCTGGAAGGCAAAATTCCGTCAGATACACAAATCGTGTTGGTGGATCGCAGCCCCTTTCAGGGATTGAAGACTGAATATTACGCACTCGCAGCAGGGACCGTATCCGACTATGATCTGCGCATCCAATTTCCAGTACATGAAAAAGTCACTCACCGTTACGGTGAAGTCACTTCAATTGACCTGGACCAGCGTCAGATTGAAATTGAAGGCCAGGATCCTCTGGAATATGACAAGCTCGTTATTGGACTTGGCTGTACAGACCGGTTCCACAATACACCTGGAGCGGAAGAATACAGCTGTACGATCCAGAGTTTTAGCAAAACACGGGAAACCTATCTCCGTCTGAACGAAGTGAAAGCTTACGGAAACGTGCATATTGTTGGCGGTGGATTGAGCGGTGTCGAAATGGCAGCCGAACTGAGAGAGAGCAGACCAGATCTGAACATCAGTATCCTGGACCGTGGCGAGCGTGTATTATCTGCATTCCCACAGCGTTTGTCCGCTTACGTGCATGAGTGGTTCAATGAACATCAGGTAGAGACACGTGGACATGTCGCCATTTCCCGCCTTGAGGATCGTGCCATTTTCAACCGGGATGAAGAGATCTTAACTGATGCAGTCGTATGGACTGCCGGTATTCAGCCTGTAAAAGTAGTACAAGATCTGGATGTGACCAAAGACCCGCAGGGCCGGGTTGTACTGAACGAGTATTATCAAATTCCCGAATATACGGATGTTTATGTAGTAGGTGACTGTGCGAGTGTACCTTATGCACCAAGCGGTCAGGCTGCAGAAGTACAGGGTGAACAGATCGCTCATATTCAGCATGCCCTTTGGAAAGGCGAAAAGCCCAATCCGCAGCCACTCAAGCTTCGTGGCACGCTCGGCGCACTCGGCAAGAAGGCTGGATTTGGGCTGATGGGCAAAACGTCCATGATGGGACGTGTGCCTCGTATTCTGAAAAGCGGCGTGCTCTGGATGTCGAAGCGCCATCTCGGTTAGTCGAGATCCAACTCGTTCCAGGCATCGGCTTCGGCAATTTTGGCCAGGATTGCGTTATATAAATCCTCCACTTTGTCTGTGATGACAACTTCACCATTAACTAGTGCAAAAGGAGTCATGTAACATTGGCCGCAGTTGCTGAGGCAGCCGTATTCAATCACATCATAGTCCGGATTCTCTTCGAGTTGATCCATGACTTCATCTGTACCAAAATGCATATTGTTGGCACAAAATTCAATAATCGGTCTCATGTAGGTTCACCTGCTTTGTTTGACCATTTTAATTTACGGCCAATTGTAATATAATATATAGAGGAAAGGAGTTGAAAAATATGAGCGAAAACGCACAAAGCACCATGTATGATGAGGTATCTGACGTGCTTGACAAACTTCGTCCGTTCCTGCAACGCGATGGCGGTGACGTGGAACTGGTCGACGTGGAGGACGGCATCGTTAAGCTGAAACTGGTCGGTGCCTGCGGCAGCTGCCCAAGCTCCACCATTACCTTAAAAGCCGGGATTGAACGCGCCCTTCTTGAAGAAGTTGACGGTGTCGAAGAAGTCGTACAAGTATTCTAATCAATCCTTCACGAAATAAACCTCAAGAGCCTTTCGCTTCACATGAAGCGGAGGGCTCTTTTTTGTGCATATCCCGTCTATTGTCCCTCTTCACGCTGAATGGTAGGACGAATGGGATCGAGCCCGCCCGATACATCCATGATGTTGCCTGTTATAAAATCCGAATGATCCAGACACAAATACGTAATCACCCGTGCAATATCTTCACCGCTGCCGGGACGCCCCCGCGGCGTTTCCTGATCGGTTATGCCTGCCATTTCATCAATGGTTTTTTCCTTGTTGGCACCCCGGATATCACCCGGACAAACCATATTTACGGTTATGCCGTAAGGTGCCTCCTCAACAGCGAGTGTCTTCGTAAAAGAAACCAGTCCTACCTTCGCAGCAGCATACACTGCACGATGAGGCCAGGAACGTGCTTCTCCCGCGTGACTGAAGCCAAAATGAATAATCCGGCCCCATTTTTTGCGTCTCATCTCTGGCAGCACACGATGATCCAGGAGCATGGGTCCCAGCAGGTTGCCTTGCACCAGCATCTGAACCTCTGCCTCGGTATACTCTGCAAACAACCGCCGTTCACGAACAAAGGGACCCGCATTGTTCACCAGAATATCGATACTCCCCAGCTCAGTTTCAACGTGTTCTACCAGCATGGCGATGTCTTCTGTTTTGGAAATGTCAGCTTGAACGGCAATACAGCGCACTCCTTTGGCTGTGATCTGAGCCTGAAGCGATTCGGCTTCGATCTGGCTATGCACGTAATTCAAGGCAATGTGGCATCCCTGATCTGCCAGACTAAGGGCTGTCATTTTCCCAAGGCCTTTGGCACTTCCCGTTATGAGGGCAATCTTTCCCTTCACGTCCATCCCCCTCTTCAAAGAGCAGTCACTCATCCAGTATAAAATATTTATCCGCCCCTCACAACTTGCATGCCCCTTTAGGGAATAAAACCCTTTTTATCCAAAAATATCTTGCTGTTATTTACACTCTTATGTTACTGTCATTTAGTCCTTACATCGTTTAGGTTTGATCAAACTACATCCCCCTCGAAAGGATCTCGAAATGAAAAATCAAAACCGAGGCTTTGTTTTCTTACTCGCACTGTTGCTACTTATTGCATTATCGCATGTGTTCTCCACTTCGACGCTTGCAGCAAGTGAAACCACCAAATCGCCTTATGAATATGACTGGGTTGACGGTCCAGCATCGGTGTCCCTGGATAACAAGGCATCTCTTCAATTGTCCGAAAATCATTCCTATTTGGATAAGGCCAATACCCAACGTTCTATGCTAAATATGGGTTCTAAACCTAATGGGAACGAGATCGGAAGTCTTTACAGCACCAGTCAATCGGGCTCATGGTATGTGGTGTTCGAGTACGTGAAAACAGGTCATATTAATGATAGTGATCCAAATCTGGATGCCGAAGAACTGTTAAGCAGTTATATCCGAGGCACAGAAGAAGAAAATAGGGAACTAGCTTCTGAAGATAAAACGTATATTACGGGGTGGGAAATCGAACCGACGTATGACCGTACCAAGCATCAATTGGTTTACTCTCTTGGTTTCAAAGATGCCTCTGAGAAGGCTATGGTCAATTACAATGTAAAGATGCTGACACGTGAAGGATACATCGCCGCCATTCTCGTGACAGAGAAACCTGACTTTGAACAGAATCGTCGGGCATTTGAAGACACGGTCCTTAACCAACTTAATGTAAATGCCGGTCACACCTATGAGGATTATGATGCCTCCACTGACAAAACATCCACTGTGGGGCTTAAAAGCATACTAGTAGGCGGTATCGGTTACACGGCTGGGCAGAAATTTAGCATATTGCTTTTGTTCAAAAAAGGATGGTACGTCATTGTCCCTTTGCTTGTTGGCATATTCTTATGGCTTAAATACAGACGGAAAAAATCAGGACTGGAGGATGACATGTTGTCTCCCAATGAAAAAGCCTTTCTGCAAGAAGCAGATGAGCAGCAATACGCCGACCAGAATGAATTATCCTACTATCGTAAATCGGAGAAAACATCCGATACATACAAAAATAACAATTGAACGTACAGAAGAAAGCCTCTGGACATTCTGGGAGCAACAAAAAAACCGAGCAATTCTCAGAGAGAGATGCTCGGTTTTTCTCGTATACTATTCAAATACGTTTTAAGCAAGTTTTATGCGACTTAGAACGCAGGTTCAACTGCACCTTGGTAACGTTCCTTGATGAACGTTTTAACCGCTTCGGAATTCAGGGCTGCCGCCAGCTTCTTGATCGCATCTGCATCCTTGTTGTCTTCACGGGCAACGAGAATGTTGGCATATGGATTACCTTGCAGATCTTCAATAAGCAAAGAATCTTTTTCCGGGTTCAAATTGGCTTCAAGCGCGTAGTTAGCGTTGATGAATACCAGATCGGCTTCATCCAGTTGACGTGGCATCATGGCTGCATCCAACTCGATAATCTCCAGGTTTTTCGGATTGGCTGTAATATCCTGAATCGTGGATGCGATGTTAGTGTTATCTTTCAGGGTAATGATCCCTTCCTTTGCGAGCAGCAGCAATGCACGTCCACCGTTGGATGGGTCATTGGGAATCGCTACTTTGGCGCCGTCTTGCAGCTCATCCAAAGACTTAATCTTTTTGGAGTAACCAGCAAAAGGTTCAACATGGACAGCTGCTACACTAACGAGGTTAAAACCACGTTCTTTATTTTCTGTGTCCAGGTAAGGTTGATGTTGGAAAAAGTTTGCATCCAATTGTTTGTCTGCCAACTGTTGGTTCGGCTGAACATAGTCATTGAACGTTACAATCTGCAAACGAATGCCTTGAGCTTCCAGCTCAGGTTTGATACTTTCCAGAATTTCAGCGTGCGGTGTTGGTGAAGCTCCGACTTTCAATTCCACGGTACGCGGTGCACCTGCTTCATTATCTGCCCCACTGTCTGAATCCTTGTTGTTTCCGCATGCAGCAAGTACCGCAATCAGCATCAGGCTGAGCAGTGCAAAAGACCATTTTTTCATGTGTAAAACCCCTTCTCCAATAAATTTGTTGCATCTTTGCATTCGTCCAGCATGGATTGGATGCAAAATGCTATATATGTGTTATTTCCGGGTGAACAATTTAACGAGTCGATCGCCAAACATTTGCAGAACTTGCACCAGAATGACCATGAATACGACTGAAATAATCATAATTTCATATTGGTAACGGAAGTAGCCATAGTTAATGGCAAGTGTACCGAGTCCACCACCGCCGACCATGCCGGCCATCGCCGTATAAGATACTAACGTTACAATCGTAATTGTAATCCCTGCAAGCAGACCAGGCAGCGCCTCAGGCAGCAGTACGCGCCTTACAATCTGTCCAGTTGATGCCCCCATCGCCTGAGCGGCCTCAATGACTCCACGATCCACTTCACGAAGTGTAGTCTCAACCAACCTTGCGAAGTAAGGAGCAGCTGCAATAACAAGTGGCGGGATGACTCCAAGTACACCTGTGGCTGTACCGACCAGTGAACGTGTAAACGGAATAAGGGCAACGATCAAAATAATGAACGGTACCGACCGCAGAATGTTAACAACGATGGATAACACGGTATAGAAAATACGTGACTGAACGGAAGCCGATCTCGCTGTCATAAATAGCAGGACACCCAGTGGCAATCCTATAATGATGGTAAACAAACCGGACGCTCCCAAAATTTGCAATGTTTCAATGGAGGCCTTGCCGATCTCTCCCCAGCGTACAGATGAAAAATCCATGTTAACGAAGCACCTCCACATCAAGCCCTTGCTCATTCAATTCATGCACTGTTCGACCAATCGCTTCCGCATCGCCTTCAAAACGAACGGTTAACTGTCCATACGGAATCTGTTTAATTCTCGAGATCGTTCCTTGCAGAATGGCGAAGTCCACTCCGGTCTGACGAACGGTTCTGGACAGAATGGCTTCATATGTTTTATCGCCCAAAAATGAGATTTTGACCAGCTGTGAGCGTCCGTCCTGCTGAGCCGTTCCACCGGCATGTGCCAGGGCAGCCTCTTCCAATAAAAGCTCTGACTCGTGGTCACGCTGCATGAAGTCACGCGTAATGGCATGCTGCGGCTTAAGGAAGACATCCGTTACAGGGCCTTGTTCCACGATTCCTCCCTGATGAATGACAGCAACTTGATCACAGATGCTCTGAATGACATGCATTTCATGGGTGATCAGAACAATGGTCAGATTGTATTTCTTGTTAATATCCATCAGCAGCTTCAAAATCGAAGCCGTGGTCTGGGGATCAAGCGCCGACGTCGCTTCGTCACAGAGCAGAACTGCCGGATCACTGGCAAGTGCGCGGGCGATGCCTACTCTCTGTTTCTGTCCCCCTGACAGCTGCGCAGGATATTTGCTGCTATGATGCTCCAGGCCAACGAGAGCGAGCAGCTCCTTCACTTTGCGGTCAATCTCAGCCTTAGGCGTATTAACCAACTTCAATGGGAAAGCAACATTGTCATATACCGTAGCTGAAGATAACAGATTAAAGTGCTGAAATATCATGCCAATCTTGCGTCGCTGCTGCTGCAGCTCCGTTTTGCTGAGAGCTGTAAGGTTCACACCATCCACCCATACCTCACCAGCTGTTGGTCTTTCAAGCAGATTGATACATCGAATCAATGTACTTTTCCCTGCACCGGAGTGTCCGATAACTCCAAATATTTCACCCTTGCCGACGTTCAGATCCAAATCGGCTAGTGCTGTCGTTTGTTTTGTACCTCTGCCGTACGTCTTGGTTAATCCCTTTAATTCAATCAATATGACTTCTCCTTCCCACCGCCTACATGTATCTTTACCCGAATGAAAGGAAAACTCCCCTCTGGCGTATAAAAAAGAGCCCTTTTGCAGAAACAAAAAGGGCTCTTCACATGAAAGAATGTACCTTCTCATCTGCCAAAATCGTGCTTTGCACCATTTTGTAGGAATTAGCACCTAACATCTATAAAGTATGACTGGCTTGTCATGTCATTATAAATCGGTTGCCGGGCTTCATCGGGCCTGTCCCTCCGCCGCTCTCGATAAGAAATATGAAATTTATAAGTTCAGTGGTAAAATTTTAAATAGCTACACATATTAATTCCATGTAACGTTTAATTTAGAAACTCAGTATAATCCAAGTATTCCGCTTTGTCAAAGGTAAATATTACACCTGATTTACTTTGCAAGTTCGGACACTCCTTGCTTGTGCCACATCTTGTTGATGTAACCATAAGCCTCCTTTAGCGTTTCGCAAACCATATCAACGCCCTGGCGCAATTCATCCAGATGCTGATCCAGATCCTCCAGCTTTACTTTGCCCTGCAATGTCTGGTGAAGCTGCCAAAGGTCATCCTGCATCTCGGAGTTCATGTAGTGAATCTCCATGTTCCGTCGTTTGCGAAGCTTGCTCATTGGCTCCCGGTAGGCATCCTTGATATTGATCAATCGAACAGCAAGGTCTCCATGCATTTTGGCATAACCAAACTGTCTTAAGACGGTAAAATAGGAGAAATGGGACTTCACTTTGGACGTGTTTAACTGAAATAATTCATTCAATACCGTGCCTGTCTTATCCAGAATCGCAAAACACCGGATAAACCCATCCTTATAAAAATATACATAACGAGCGTATTCCGCCTTTTCCTCAATGGTCATATCATCGGTGGAACCCGCCTTCACCTTTTTCCGAAAGTGGGATGCAGCAAAATAGCTCTGCTCCAGCTCATCCAGTGAGGAGATCAAGCCCTGTGTCCAGACATACAGTTTTCGATAATCGTGAGTCGGATCCTGATTCAGGTCCAACTGTCGTTGTAGAAGTTCAAGCGTCTCCACCATCGACTCGATGGCTTCCTCCAATACGCCTTCATTCTGACGCGGCAATTCACCCAGCAACGTTCGCAGCATATACAGCCTCCTCTTTCCACTCTGCTGATCAATAAGATGATTAATAATATTAAACCTAATCGGAATCAGAGTAAACGTGTGACCGCTGCTTGTATTAGGGTGCCCTGCCCCGCCGTACATCAAACAAAGTCCACCTGTCCAATGATGTACATCACTGGATGGTGGACTTTGCAGTTTTTAGGTTTTGAACCAATGATCCAATAACTTTAGAAGCGATCAGCTGGCCGGTGTAGCTTGTACACCAAGAAACTCATATAGGTTAATATACCGAACAATACGGCAATATCGAGCATGTGAGCCAAAGCTACAAACATATACACTTCTGGACGGCTTATGGTAAGCATCATGCCAAACCCAATCAGGACTTGAAGCAGAATGAGCACAACCGACAAAACGCCCAAGGCCCGAAGTTCCTTGTTATCCGGATGTTTACGATACGCATAATGACCCAGGATCGCAATCACAACAACAAGGGAAGCTGCTGCTACACGGTGAGCAAATGCTACAGCTACACCACCGGACAGCTCAGGTACAATCTGGCCGTTACAGAGCGGGAAGCCTGAACAGCCTCCAGCTGAGTCGGTATGACTTACAAATGCCCCTGTGTATACCACAAGATACGTATAGATGGTTGAAAACCATACCAGGTTGCGGAAGTTTTTGCTGACCCGAGGGTACTTGTTCAACCTTTCGAGGCCGCCATGACGTACCTCCTGCCTAATGCCAAGAGCCATCATCAGGGAACTGGCAAATGCGATCAGGGCAAATCCGAAGTGCAGCGCCATAACCGCTGAGGATTGGGAAAAGACGACGGCAAAGGCCCCCATGATTCCCTGGATAATAACAAAAATCAGTGTTAATAATGAAAACAATTGCAGATCACGACGTGATTTGCCATATCGGAGGAATGCAACAAATGAGGCAATGGAGAGTAATCCTGCCATTGCGCTAACCGCACGATGTGAATATTCAATCAGTGAGGCTACAGTATGTGCAGGAACGAGTTTACCATTACACATAGGCCACTCCGTGCCACAACCGAGTCCGGATTCTGTTTTGGTAACGACCCCACCGCCGAATGTAGCCAAAAACATGACAAGACAAGTTAATACGGTTAACCATTTAAACAAGGTTAAGTGCTTCAATTTTTTCTCACCCGCTGTTGGTTTAAGATGGCGAAGAACGATCTCTCCGCTTGTTTCGATACTTTGACACTTATTTCACAACTAAATTCATTATACCGGATAAAAGTGTCATTGACGCCTCGCTTTGTGACAAAATGTTAACGTCTGTCGACAGACTGACCAACAGGTCACCACTTCCTTATGTACCTTGCTATTGTCCCCCGAAAATGCTTAAAATACAAACGCCATTTCCCTTTTTTCAAGAGAAACGGCGCTTATTATGCTCATTTATGGATTGTGTTGTACACTTCAACCGCGCGCTGCAGGAATTGCTCAATCTCTTCTCTCGACTTGCGCAGTTTGTTCACATACCGAACGAGTTCCCGGCCATCCGTATAGGCAACAAAGCTCGGAATACCCAGAATATTCTGTTCCTCACTAACGGTCCCCACTTGATCCACATCAACCTCAACCAGAGTTAAATCACGAGCAAATTTTTCCTCAACCTCAGGCATAAACGGATCAATGTACTTGCAGTCCCCGCACCAATCAGCCTTAAATACCGCTACGGTAAGCCGAGGAGATTGAATGGCCACATCAAACGCACTTTTGGATGTAATCTGTTCCATGACAGCATCTTCCTTTCTGTACCTTGTCTTATCCTTAGTGAAGCAAATTGCCGAGTGGAAGTCAAATATTCAGCACATACTTAGTTTAAACCAATCATGATGAAAGGATGGCAGGCGATGACTCCCACCAAAACCGATTCTCTCTCCCGTGATTCGCTCTTTCGTATGGTTCGTTCCATTCCCGGGGCCGCCAGGGAAGTATGGCGCGGCAAACAGGCAGCATGGCAGGCGTCGGCACAGCTTCGTCATCCTTCGCGTGATCTGGCCTGGGAAGCTGAAATGGCCGAGACGCTCAAGGGCGAAGTTGAGCGCCTGTTACCCGGTACGGAGACGGCTTCTGCCCGCCATGCAAAAAGTGCTCCTTTATGTGAGGAGGACTGTATCATCCTGGAAGAGGTCAAAACTCTGACGGCGGAAAACAATCGGAGCAACATTACGCGTACGGCAGCCTATCTGGCGTGTTATGACCAATATCCCGAACTGCACTGGGCCCTGCTGGCACATATGGTTTCTCGCAATGGTGGCTATCATATGACCGATTTGCAGAGCAACCTGATGCATAACCTGCAAAACCAGACGGATCGGGAACATATGTATCGATTGCTTGAGCGCTGTAATGCACTCATTTTCCAGGACGCCTACCCACAGCTTCTGCTTTATGTAAACAGTCGGCGAATCGGGCGAAGCTGCTTCCACCTGCTCTCCCATTTTCACGTATCGGCATTCATGACACCCATCTGGGAACGATTCTGGCTGGAACGGTGCAGTTCACTGCTTAGTGTAGCGTTAATTATTAATGAGCAAAACTATATTGAGAGCCGGGTCGTACAGCATCCTTATTTTCAAAAGGAAGTGCTATCCAAACCTGCATTCCATCTGCACAATCTCGCCGGGCTTAATCATATTGTATTTCCTCTAGGACGCGGGAAAGGGCTGGCCGGTCGGGTTATTGAACATTTCGGCAAGTTGGATGAGCGCATCATGTTTGGCAAAGGCCTGTATGCGATGCTGTTTGGCATCGAACAGGTATTCACACAGGTGCTGGAATTTGCCCATTCGGTTCCCCATAGAGGATCACGTGCTGAATATTGGCCGGGTCTATTCACAACGAGCATGGAGGGCATGGTCAAAGCAGAATTCTACAGTCCGGAACTGCTGGAGCATGAATGGATGCCTGAAGGTCAACGTTTGTACAGCCCGGAACTGCTTTCCGTATGGAAAGACACGCCATATGAGCCGATTACAAGACAGGATTGGCTGCAAAATCGAGATAGTCTCGGACATCTCAGCGCACCGCGTCGCCCCTGGTTATTCGAAATGAGTCACGAGCACCGATATGGCATGCTCAAAACAGCCCTTGCCCATGATGCCAAGACATTGCTGCATTAAAATCATTGGGAACTCAATTCATTACATCAAAAAAGCCCTGCCCGCTTATGCAGCAGACAGAGCTTGTACTCATTTTATCGATACATGATCGGGCATTAACCTATGCCCGCTGACCGGTTCCACGCTGGAGACGCATAAGCGGCCGCAGTACCTTTTGCAGAATACGCGGGTAGCTGCCAAGTTCATCTCTGCGCAATACGCGAAGGATGACCAGCATCACGAGGTATACTGCTACAACAAGTACACCGACAACCAAACATGTCATGAGGAAGGACACTCGTGCTGGCAGGAACAAGCCAAAGATCCAATTACCAGCCGAGTTGGCACCAAAACCGACACCTGCAGCAAGCAGGACGGTCACGACGAACCCGATCCAGCGATCACCCATGATCGAGAAGGTTACGATTTTTCTCAGTACTCTCAAATTCAGATACGTAATCACCAGGAAACATAACGCTGTTCCGATGATGATCCCGTAAATGCCAAACATCGGAGCCAGGATCAGACTTGCCACAAATTTGACGATAATCCCTGCAGCTACACTGATCATTGTAATCCGTGGTTTACCAACCCCAAGTAGAATGGAGTTTGTGGTCATCATCGTAATTTGGAAAATGGTACCGAAGGTCAGCAAGGTAATGATCGGTGTTCCATCCAGCGTACTGAACAGCAAACCATTCACCGAATAGGCTGCTGCACAAAGGGCAATGACGATCGGCATACCTGTCAGAATCGAAATGCGCATCGCCAGCGTAATTTGATTTTGCAGATGGGCCTCATCTTTGCGTGCAAAAGCTGCCGAAATGACGGGAACGAGCGATTGGCTTAAGGCAATGGCCAGAATGGGCGGAATCCCTGCAATACTTTGAGCCTTTGCCCCGAGAATGGCGAGCACTCCTGTTGCCTCTTCCAGCCCAATGCGGCCGCTGAGCAGCGGAACCACAAGGGATGAATCGATAAAGTTAATGGCCGGAACCGCAAGTGACGATAACACAATGGGAATGGACAGCTTAAAAATGTCACTGTAAATTCCTCGCATCGGCAGTTGTTCCGCACGGACAACGTCCAATTGGGCTGCACGGTCACTGCGGCGCAGCTTCAAGGTGAAGTACAGCATCACGGCGAAAGCGCCGATACTGCCGAGCACACCACCAAAAGAAGCACCCGCGGCAATCGTTCTGTCATCGTAATTCCATTGCAGCATGACATACGCCACGATAATGGCTGTACCTACCCGTGCAAACTGCTCGACGATCTGTGAAATACCGCCTGCTGTCATATTGCCACGTCCCTGGAAGTAACCACGCATCATGGCAATGGCCGGGAAGAGCAGCAGTGCCGGTGCAAGAGCCCGAATCGCGCTAACGGCTTCCGGTACCTTGGATACATATGTTGCATAGTAAGGTGCTGCGAACCATAATAAGGCTGACATGACAACCCCGGCCACCGCAGCAAAAATCAGGGCAGCCCGATAGATTTGCTGTGCTTCTCCCGCACGTCCCAGCGCGTAGCGTTCCGACACCATTTTGCTGAGTGTGCTGGGAATGCCCGCTGTTGCGACAGTTAACAGCATTAAGTATACCGTGTTGGAGATGGTAAACGATGCGTTACCGATATCGCCAAGGATATGCTCCAGCGGCACCCGCTGAACAAGACCAAGTACCCTGGCAATCAGTGCCGCTGCCGCCAAGATGAGCGTACCCTTAATGAATGTTTCCTTCTTAGACAAACTAATTCCCCTTCTTTCCCCCACACGGACGTGCATCCGGTTAAAGCCCATTCCGAACGTCTATGCGAATCTTGCCACCCAGATAATAAACAGAACAATCATAACGATTTGTAAAATAATTTTCATTACCGTACTGGTAAATAGGCCGACAACAGATCCGAATCCTACCTTCGTAGCCTTGGAAGGTGAAGATCCACCGATCAGTTCCCCAATAAACGCCCCGATAAATGGCCCCAGTACCAGCCCGAATGCCGGGATCACAAATGGACCAATGATCACACCGATCGTACTCAGGGTAGTGGATAGCTTGGAGCCACCGAACTTCTTGACCCCCCATGCACTGACGACATAGTCAGCCACGAACAGTACCACCACGATGAGAATCTGGAAAATCCAGAACCATACGCCGAACGGATCGAAACTGAAGAACCAGCCATAGACCAGAAACGCGAAAAAAATCGCTATAGCACCAGGCAGTATCGGATACACCGTTCCGGCCATCCCCACCGCAAACAAAAGCACAATTAAAATCCAGCCAACGGTTGCAAGCAAAGGTTATTCCCCCTTCAAAATGTGTTCACGAATGACTTCCACAATTCCATCCTCATTGTTGCTCGCCACAACCAGGTCAGCCGCTTCCTTCACCTGTTCCTGTGCATTACCCATGGCAACGCCCAGACCTACCGCTTCAATGACGGCCAGATCATTCAGGCTGTCCCCGACAGCAACAACTTCAGACATCTCTATTCCCAGCAGCTTGCAGACTTCAGCGACACCACTCGCTTTTGAAATGCCAGCCGGATTAATCTCAATATTGACAGGTGAGGAATTCGTCATTTGAAGACCTCCCAGCTGCTGCAGCTCCATCATGATCTGGTGACGAACTTCATCCACTTCGGTATTAAAACCGAATTTCAGCCACTCCAGACCTTCAATATTGTCTGTCCAACGTTCACGGTTAAACAGTTCTTCCACGGAGTAAGCCCAGTACCAGCTGTTATATTTTTCGCCAATCTCCTGCATCGTACGGATCAGAGCAGGGTCCATCAGATGGCGAATGTGCAGGTCATGCGGAGCTTTCCAGACTTCACTGCCATTCACCGTAACCATCGGCGTTTCCAGACCAAGCTGTACCGCATACGGCATCGCATGGAACACGGCTCTTCCCGTGGACAAGCACACATGTACCCCACGACGAATGGCAATCTGAATCCACTTGGCGGTTTCCTGGGTGATTTCATGATTATCGTTGAGCAATGTCCCATCCATATCCAGTGCCAGCAATTTGTATTTAAGTTCACTCATGCAGTATTCCTCCTCGGTTCTCTCTCCAAGTTTAACTCTTGGATATACATCTCTTTTTCTCTATTCAACATATTCTCACAAAAAGACCGCCCGGTATCCGCGGGAGGCGGACGCTCCGGACGTCACAGCTAACGACATTTTACCACAGATCATCCATATGCAACAAAATATCGATATAAAGGGAGTTAAGAATAAATACACTCCTTCTGTATGGCATAATCAATGAAATCCTTCTCCATATGGATATAAAAATAAAAGTCAAAAACCGTCTGCGCAATGCAGACGGTTTTTGCGATCCATTAACGTGCAGCCAATTTGCGACGAGCGTAACGGAATACAATACCATGCTTCGGAGACAAAAGCAGTGCCAGAACAAACAGGATACCAGCTACCGCCACCATACAGCCCGCAATGGAGGCATCCAGCGCGTAGGCCATGATGTAACCTCCCACCGAGGAAGCTGCACCTACCAGTACACTGTACAGAATCATTTTACCCAAACGATCCGTGAGCAGGTAAGCTGTCGCTGCAGGAACAATCAACATGCCTACCACGAGTATAGATCCTACACTTTCAAAAGAAGCCACGGACGTCATGGAAACGAGCCCCATGAGCAGGTAATGGAACAATACGACCGGAATACCACAGGCAGCTGCCAGTGCAGGATCGAAGGCACACAGCTTGAACTGTTTATAGAACAGTCCGATCACAATCAGGATAACCAGCAGCGTGATACCGAGCATCCAAACCGCCCTCGGCCCCACATCGGTGCCCCCAAGCGTTAATGTATCCCACTGCACGTAAGCAATCTCGCCAAACAGCACACAGTCCAGATCCAGATCAATATGCTGGGCATTGAGACTGATCAGAATAACGCCAACGGCAAACAGTGCCGTGAACACAATGCCAATGGAAGCATCGGAAGAGAGCCCCCCGGCCTGCAAACTCTGGATGAAGAACACAGTTAACAGACCAAACACCGTTGCCCCGAGCAGCATCCACAACGAATCTCTGGAACCACTCCACAGAAAAGCAATCGCAATCCCGGGAAGTACGGCATGGCTGATCGCGTCCCCGACCAGTGCCATCCGCCGCAGGATGAGAAAACAGCCGAGAATGGCACATGCGGTTGAAACCAGGACTGCCGTTAATATAATCCAAAATGTCGCCATTACATCTCACCTCGTTCCTGCTGTGTGCCTTGGGCGGAAAGTGTCTGAAGCGTAGCACGCTCTTCTCTAAGATAAGCCGATTTTGCCTGCATACTTCGTAAACGGCGAGCCAGCAATCCACGACGTGGTGCCAGCAACGCTGATCCGGCAAACAATACCGTAGCCGCAAGTACTGTTACGGGTCCTGTCGGCAGATTAGGTACGAGTGTACTGAAGATGGTACCTGTCGCACCACTCAGTGCACCGAATATGCCTGCGAGCAGCACCATAAGTGCAAGCGAATCGGTCCAGCAGCGCGCTGCGGCCGCGGGAGTCACGAGCAGGGCAGCGACCAGAACGACTCCGACCGCCTGAATTCCGGCGACAACAGCAATGACCGTCAGCAGCAGAATCAACTGTTCAAGCACCGCAACAGGCAGACCCATACCCCGTGCAAATCCCGGATCGAAGCTCACCAGCTTGAATTCCTTAAACCACACCAGACAGGCAATGAGCAATACCAGACAGACACCGCCCATGACATATACATCCGTCATCACCATGGATGCCGCCTGACCAAACAAATATTTATCCAGCCCGCTCTGGCTCCCGCTGGCTCCATGCTGGATGCGGGTCAGCATGACTACGCCAATGCCGAAAAATACAGTTAGCACAATTCCCATTGCTGCGTCCTGCTTAATGCGTGAATAGCGTGTAATCCACGATATACCGAAGGTAGCGATGATTCCTGCAACGAGTGCACCAAACAGGAAGAGTCCTACCGATTTCGTTTCCGTCAACATAAATGCGATACAAATCCCCGGCAATGCCGCATGCGCCAAAGTGTCGCCCATTAAACTTTGGCGGCGCAAAAATGTAAACGAGCCAATGATTCCACTGCTGAACCCAAGCAGCAAACAACCCAGCAAAATCCAGCGTGTGTTGGGATCAGACAGAATGGAAAGGATCCAGTTCCCCATCATTACACCTGGCCTTTCTCCGTCCGGCTTCCGATCATCGCAATCCGGCCCCCGTACGTTTCCTGCAATAGATCCGGGACAAATACTTCGCTCGTCGGACCGCCGGCAACCAGTCGCCCGTTGAGCAGCAGCACATGGTCAAAATATTCTTCCACCGTCGCGAGATCATGATGAACAACGAGTACCGTCTTTCCTTGCTTTTTCAACTGTTCCAAAAGGGAAATGATGGCTTTTTCCGTTGTGGCATCCACTCCTGCAAACGGCTCATCCATAAAGTACAAGTCTGCATCCTGGACCAGTGCGCGGGCCAAAAAGACTCGCTGCTGCTGTCCACCGGACAGCTGGCTGATCTGGCGGTGCATGTATTCGCCCATTCCAACTTGCTCCAAGCAGTGTGCAGCCAGATCCCGTTCCTTTTTGCCTGGACGACGGAACCAGCCCAGATGACCGTACCGTCCCATCATAACTACGTCCAGTGCGTGGGTTGGAAAATCCCAATCTACCGATTCCCGTTGGGGTACATATCCAATACGGCGCCTCTGCTCACGGTAAGATTGACCAAAAATCCGTACCTCACCGTGCATCTTCGGCACCAGTCCCAGCACAGCTTTGATCAGGGTAGACTTCCCGGCCCCATTCGGACCGAGAATGCCAATCAGCTGGCCTTCGGGTATATCAAAGGATACCCCGCTGAGCACAGGTTTTTTATGATAGGCCACTGCCAGATCCTGAACACTAAGAGGAGCCGATGTAGGCTGTGTTCCCTGCAAGTGTTTAGGATTTATAGATGTAGGAATTTTTTGTGATAAAGATGTGTCGCTCATGCTGTTTCCACTCCTCTCTCGATATGGTTCATCACTTCAAAGCTTCTACAATCGTCTCGGTATTGTGGCGGATCATGCCAATATACGTACCTTCTTCGGTCCCTTCAGCACCCATGGCATCCGAGAACAATTCGCCGCCAATGGTGACCGTATGTCCTTTTTCGGCGGCTCCGGCAATAATTGCTTCCATTGCTTTAGCCGGCACACTCGATTCTACAAAGACGGCCTTGATATTGTTATCCACAAGATAATCGCGCAGCTCGCTGACATCCTTTGCTCCATACTCGGCTGCTGTACTGATTCCCTGAAGTCCCATCACTTTCATGCCGTAAGCATCTCCAAAATATCCGAAAGCATCATGGGCTGTAACCAGTACCCGGCTCGATTCAGGGATCTCCTGGATTTTCTCCCGCACTTCATTGTCTAGTTCCTCAAGTTTGGCCAAATACGCTTCTGCCTGGGTTTTGTATGCCTCGGCATGATCCGGATCAGCTTCCATGAGTGTGTCACGCACGGCTTCTGCTGCATGCATCCAGTGGCTTACGTCAAACCAAACGTGTGGATCATATTCCGTGCCGCCAGTTTCCTGACCCGAATGTAATTCCTCTACTGGAATGCCCTCGGTTACTGCCGTTACCGTTTTGCTCTTGGACATTTTCTCCAGGATGTCAGTCATCTTGCCCTCCAGATGCAGCCCGTTATAGAAAATAACGCTGGCTTGCTCCAGCTTGCGGATATCCCCTTGCGATGCCTTGTACAAGTGAGGGTCTACGCCTGGACCCATTAGCCCGGTAACGTCAACATATTCCCCTCCGATCTCACGTGCTACATCTGCAATCATGCCTGTGGTTGCTGTGACCTGCATCTTCCCTTCAGTACTTCCCGTTTCTGCCGAACTGGAGCAAGCTGTCAATACAACAACCAAAACCATTGCCGTAAGCGTCATGAGCCCTCTCTGAATACTCCTCATCTTCACCATCAACAAATCAAGTCTCCCCTTTCCCTCACCTAAAATAATTGTCCATAACTAATTTTGTTGTACATGGTATTAAAATTTATACACGACTAATAATGTTTCCCTTGTGCAAATTTTAGCCGATGCAAAATAAAAAGGCAAGGGATAATTTCCCTTGCCTGTCCAGTTCCGTAGTTCATCCGTTTCATTGGCTGTTTGAAGGACGATGGTATGAAGTAACCAACTACACTTGAGTTAGTTAAACTCACTTATTTGGGTATCTCTCCTCAAAAATCTTGTTTTACTCTTTGTCTTTCTCCTGACCCTTTTTCCCTTTTGGAGTTCCGTCCAGACCGTACACTTCATCGTATGCATCAAAAATTTTGCGTGCAATCGGAGACGCACTGACGGACCCGAAGCCACCTTCCGGTACCACTACCGCGATGGCCAGTTTCGGATTCTCACGTGGTGCAAATGCGATAAACACACCGTTCTCCTTCTTATTCGGTCCTGTCCCTTGCTCGGACGTACCTGTTTTACGAGCATAGTCATAAGGGAAGCCGTCAAACGAGCTTACTTTGGTGACCATGCCGCGGTGCACTTCATTCCAGTATGCATCCGCAAAATCCACCTCGTTTAATACTTTAGGTTTGATCTTCTTAACCACGTTACCCTCCGCGTCACGAATCTCCTTCACCAGATGAGGTTCCATTCGTTTGCCCTTATTGGCAAGCATCGTAGTATATTGTGCGAGCTGAAGTGTAGTGTACTTCGCTTGTTGACCAAACGAGGCAAACGCCAGACGTGTCAATGCGGATTCATCTTTATCTTTATATTCAAGTGTGCCGAGGTACTCACCTGGCAGATCCACACCTGTGGAGACACCCAAGCCGAAATCTTTCATGTTTTCGTCCCAGACGCGGATTCCTTCGTCCGAGCCGTATTTATTCAGCAACCGTTTACCCACCATATCAATCATAAAAGCATTGGAAGACTTCTCTATGGCGCGTCTTGCAGTGATATTACCATTATAGGCAGAGTGGGAGTTTCTCACCTGTCGCCCGTCTTTCCCCAGAATGGCATATCCCTGATCGGGATAGGTCTCTCCTGCTGTAAACAGGCCCTCTTTCAAACCAATAAGTACACTAAGAGGTTTGATGACGGAACCTAGCAGAACAACTGACTCTGCATGGCTGGGCTTGGAATCATTTGGCGGGAAGGAGGCAATCGTCCCATTACGGAAAACGTACTTGATTTTATCATAATCCCATTCATTCGGGTCGTAGTCTGGCATACTCGCCATCGCTACTACATTGCCTGTATCCACTTCCATGGCAACCGCATACCCGGTAATGGCTTTGGGCAGTTTGCGCAGTTCATCTGTAATAGCCTGCTGAGCTGCCAGTTGGATTTCCTTGTTAATCGTTGATACCAGGCTGTATCCTTTTTCAGGTGGAGTTTGTATCATGGTCCCTTCCGGCAGATTCCTTGCGTTAATATCAATGGATTGGTAGCCACTACGTCCACGGAGTTCTTCCTGATATTGAAATTCCAATCCATCAACTCCAACCATTTCTTGTTGAGAATAGCGCAGCCCCGGGTCACGTTCCGTTGCCAGCGACTCACTTATTTCTCTATACTTATCCAACTTCTGTTGACCCTTGAACTCTCTTGTGTAGCCAATGACTTGAACAGCAACCCTGTCAGGATCGTATTTTCTTATATTTTCTTCCAGCACCATTGCTCCTGGATAATCAGCCTTTTTTTCCATGAAATAAGCAATTTCTTTCGTATTCAGATCGGACTTCACCAATCTTGGTGTATACCCGTGTGCCTTTTGATAATCCAGATCGAGGCGTTTCATAATTTCCTCTGCATCCGGCTGTTCCTTGTCACCAGGGTTAAACTCCTTGAAGACGGCAGCCAACTCATCTGCCAGCTTTTGAACTTCTTCTTGTCGGGAACCGTTACTGTAGTCCTCATACAACAATACATATAGAGACTGCACAGGCTCGGAGTACGCTAATGCAACTTTCCCGGTGGCATCATAGATCGGTCCACGAACAGGTGCAAGAGGAATGTCTTTCGTATTCCGACTCGTTTCCATGTACGTTAACTCGGGTCCCTCAACAAACTGCACAAAAGCCAATCGAAAAATTAAAATACTGAAAATGACAAATGCAGCGAAAAAGAACATGTTCATTCTTGCCGCTGACGGCTTGTTGACAGCTGTATCTTCATCGGATGCTTTCTTGCTCCTCCATCGCTTAAACATGTGTAGGCGTCTCCGTTCTATATCAAATAATGATTAACATTTTGAATTAACTCACAGCTCAAAAAGTCTCCTAATATAAGTTTATCAAAGGATGATTAACACGTCTTCCTAATTTTGGTTACACTTTCGTAAACTAGATATAACCCCTTCTCCATTGTTGACCTGGAGTATTGTGTATCTATTCAAATCAATAAACGTGTTACACTCCTATGAAGTTACAGGTATTATGTAAATTTTTGTTCCATTCTTAACTCCATAAAGCAAAAAAAAGAGGACCCATAGGGGCCCTCTCCTTAATGATATGAATTACTGCGTTGCTGTTTCATCTGTTTCTTCGGTTTTATCTTTTTTCGGAACACCGTCGAGACCGAACTCCTCGTCATAGGCATCAAAGATCGCACGTGCAACAGGGGCAGCACTGTTCGAACCGAAGCCCCCTTCCGGGATGACCACAGCTACAGCCAGCTTCGGATTGTTGCGTGGAGCGTAAGCAATAAATACCCCGTTATCCACTAACTTTCCGCCGACTACCTGTGTTGAAGTACCTGTTTTTCTGGCAAAGTCATACGGGAAACCGCTAAATGCAGTAACCTCTGTGGCCATGCCTCGTTGAACCTCATTCCAATATGCGTCATTGAAGTCAACCGTGCTCAAAACTTTCGGTTTCATTTTCTCAACAACATTACCCTCGGAATCACGAATCTCACTAACCAATTGCGGCTGCATCCGTTTGCCCTTGTTTGCCAGCATCGTTGTATATTGAGCAAGCTGCATGGCTGTATATTTCCCCTGTTGACCAAAAGAAGCATACACGAGACGAGTCAGGGAACTTTCCAGTTCATTGGTATATTCTCTGTATCCAAGCCATTCGTTTGGCAAATCGATTCCGGTGGAAACGCCAAGGCCAAACTGCTTCATGTACTCGTCCCATTTATCGATCCCTTTGGCACCATATTGGGAGTATAATTTTTTACCGATTTCGTCAATCATGAACACGTTGGAAGAGTGACGGATCGCATCATGCGGACGCATCAGACCATAGACATGTCCCGATGAGTTCTGTACTCTGCGGTTATCTCCACCGAACGTCGTTGAACCTCTGTCCGAATAGACCGTGTTCGTTGTAAAGAAGCCTTCCTTCAACCCGATCAATACACTGAGCGGTTTGATCGTGGAACCAAGCAAAACAACAGATTCAGCACGCTTTTTGGAATCATCCGGAGGAAAGGAACGAATGGTACCATTTTGGTATACGTACTTGATGTCATCGTACTGATCGTTCGTAATACTCCCTGTTCTCCAGATATTCGTATCATAGTCCGGCATACTGGCAATCGATACGATTTTGCCTGTATCCACTTCCATCGCAACGGCAAAACCTGTTTTGGCATTGGGATGCAGCTTCCCGGAAACCGGATGTGTATGCAGCCAGCTCAGTTGATCCAGAATTGCCTGCTCCGTCTTCACCTGAACGTTTTTGTTAATGCTCGTAATCAGGTCATACCCCTTCTCAGGTGGAGTGGAACCAGCCACACCTTCAGGCAAATTCCGCAAATCCACGTCCACGGAGTTATAACCACTTTTACCACGCAGAATGTCCTGGTATTGCAGCTCAAGTCCGTCGAACCCGACAAACTCGTTTTCCGTATACACCAGACCAGGGTCGGTTTGCGTTTTGTTCGCTTCATCAACCTCTTGGTATTTATCAAGTGTTTTGGAACTTTTGAATTTTTTCAAATATCCGATCGTTTGAACAGCCACGGTGTCCGGATCATAGTAACGCACACTTTCCTCGACAATCTGAATCCCTGTGAATTCATCCTTGTGCTGCAGGAAATAAGCCACTTCTTCCTCGGACAGATCGCTCTTGATGAGACGTGGCATGAAGCCATTCGCCTTGCGGGAATTCAGGTCCATCGCTTCAATGATCTGATCCACGGTAAGGGACTCCGACTCCTTGGTTTTGTACTGTTCAAACACATCATGCAGTCGGGTTGCAATATCCTGAGCTTCCGGGAAGTTTGGACTTGGTTGTCCGTTCACATCACCGTAGTTTTTGTATAATGTCAGATATAGAGACTGAATCGGCTTGGAATACGCCAGCTTCACCTCACCGGTCGAATCATAGATGGTTCCTCTCACCGGAGCGAGCGGTACATCCTTGGTAATGTTGCTAGCCTCCTCTTGACTGAGCTCAGGCCCTTCCACAAATTGCAAAAATGCCAGCCGTACAATAATTACGCTAAAAATAACAAAGGAAGCGAAGAAAAATACATTCATCCGGTAACTGAAGCGCCTTTTGTCTGTAAGTTCATCCTTCTCTTTTGAATGGTTGTTCATTCATCCTACCTCTTTCATGACTTGATGCATACCGCCCTTAGCAGTCTAGCCGCGGCATGATAACCTGGCAACGTCGTCATATTCCGGAACCCTGTCCGGTGTAATGTTATGCTGTCTGATCTTTCAGATGGGTATCGGCAAAGTTCGGAGGATTGAACCAGTCACCACTCACTGCCCATGTTGGGTCAAGCGGAATCCAGCTCTGGGAATCACTCAAATAAATTTCATTCCATGCATGTGGGCCATATCCGCCCTGTCCGTTATATCCTAGGCCTGTCACGACCTTAACATTCAGTCCTTGTGAACGAGCCATGACCGCATACAGACGGGCGTAATCAATGCATACCCCTTTTCGGGTATCAAACGTGTTTTGCGGTGTCTGTTCGTGCCATATGCCTTTTTGCTCATAATCATCCACTTTGCCGTAATCATATTGAATGCGGGAACCGACCCAATCATACAGGGCTCGTGCTTTCGCTTCATCCGTCGCTTGACCCTTCACAATCTCACTTGCCGCAGATTCGATATCAGCCGGAATATTGTGGTCAATGACTTCATACTTGCGCTGCAAAATTCCGCCCAGTTCCTTCTGTACCGCTTGGGTAAATACTGGCAGCTTGTCCTTGATCAGATTACCGGATAACGGTTCGATCACGGATTTGGCCCCCTGCATATAGATTGGCGAAGCCTCTACATACCGGCTGAACGTGCTTCCGGGATACAGGCTGACAATCATGAAAAGAACGGCAATGACAATCATCCCGCGGACCGAACCAATGACTGTACCTATTACTGCACCCATAAAGCGGCTAATTATGCCTTTGGGACTGCTCTCTTGGTCTGATGAGTGATATCTCCTTCTAAAAAAGAGGGAAGAGAACAAGCCAAGAATCAAACGAATAAATCCATAGCTAAGCACAAACAACACGGCAAACCGCATCAGCGGAAAATCGGCAATCGCCGTAACTAACGTATAATACATCTGTTCCCATCGGTTCAGATCCCGATTCGGCATGGCCGAAGCATGTGCAGACAACCACTGCTGCACGTACGGCGCAAGCCAAAGTGTCAATCCGATGGACAACAGAATGCCAATGACAGCCATAATTCCATCCATCAGGAATCCAAAAAGTCTACCTGCGGAACGCGAAGCCCCTCTGGACCATCCCTGCAGCAATGAAGCAGCCACAATCAATAACAGCATAATCGTGATGCCATTGAACTCCTTCAGGCTGTCCAGCCAACTCTGCAGCACGTATCCATTCCCCCTTTGCTAAGAAGCTGGTGCTGTTATATTTCCTTTGGCCTGATCGACAAAAGTCCGTATCGTTTCATTGTCGAGATTCCATTCACCCAGTGAAATACCGCGGAAAGTGACATTGACCTTGTTCGACCCGGCTGTACCCTTAATTTCCACATTGGGACTCGTAATGGTAAATTGTCCATCCTGTCCTTTGGTGTAAGTTGCCTTGGAGGCCTCCTTCACCATCATGTTGGTCGCTTCCTTTTTCAATGTGTCCATCGTACTGGTCTGTACTTCTGAAACCGTCTGTTTGATCTGATCGATGGAGATGCCGCTGTATATCAACAGAGCCGCAATAATGATGATGGCAATCGCCCATTTCAATACGGTTTTGACCACATTCAGAACAAAGAACAAAATGATCAGCGCAACGACGATCACCAGCCAGTTCTGCATCACAAACTCTTTGATTACTTCTATGTTCATGATTACACCTTCCGTATTAGAGTTAAGAAATCACACTTCCCGAATATTATACATGATTTCCGAACCCGCTGTCAGCTAAGCACTCCCTTGTAAAAATAAAGGTCTAAGTTCGTCCCGTTGAACGTACAAGTAGTACCATGAGGTTTTGCATGAAGAACGGGAAAACCATTTGACGACCTGGCATGAACATGCATCGTTTAACAAGGAGGGGCTTTTGTGAAAACGGCCATCTGGCTCTATCTATTTTTGTTTCTTGCTGTTTTTGATCTGCACGCCCAGTATCCCATTCTGACCCCCTTTGCGATTTCGCTCGGGGCTGCTCCCACCTTCATCGGGTGGATGATGGGCATCTACTCCTTGACACATCTTCCTGGTAATTTGATTGCCGGCACACAAATCGATAAACACGGCAGTCGGCGTTATATTGTGTTCAGTCTGCTCGGGGCCGGCATCATTTTGCTGCTGCAAGCCCATATTCACACCCCCTGGCAGCTGCTTGCACTTCGCTCCATCAGTGGATTTGTGCTCGCTTTTCTGTCTCCGGCCTGTCTCGCTCTGCTTGCACAGCTGTCGACCAACCCCGTCACGCAGGGCAAATATATGTCGGGACATGGTGTCGTGCATACGCTGGCGTCGGTCGTATCCCCTGCAGCAGGGGCCCTGATTGTTGGTGCTTTGGGATTTTCTGCTACCTTTGCGAGTCTTGGTTATCTGCTCATTTTGTCAGGAATGATTGCCTGGTTATCCATGCCGAAAGGGCTTGTTGATGTACAGCGTGAGAAGGAGACTGTTCCACCCAAGCCTTCTAACCTTGGCGGGAGCTCAAGTACATTTATTCCGGTCTCCTGGCGATACTTCGCGCTGCCACTTGTCATTGCTTGTGCCCAGGGCATTCTGTTTTTTGAATTGCCACTGCGGGGCGGAGGACACTCTTCCATGATGTCTACCGGTTTATTGTTTTCCGTCATTAGTGTTGGGGCCCTTCTCACCCTGAGCATGCTGTTTCTTAATCGCTATTCGCCCAAACTGCGTTTAACTGCAGGCGTGCTGCTGATGTCCCTCTGCTTCTTCACACTCGCAGCCTTTCCGCAGATCCCACTGGCGGGTGTACTGTTTGTGCTCGGGATGTCCAAAGGAATTACCTTCCCAGCCATGGCTACCCTGTTCATCCGTTTAAGCGGAGGAAGCAAGCTCGGCCGTATTTTCTCGCTGCAATCCATCGCCACCTCGATTGGTTCCTTCATCGGTCCAATCGCTGCCGGGCAATTACGTATGGGGGTCTCGCCATATTTCATCGCATTCATTCTATTGATGGTTGGCATTCTGCTCCTTCCATACTTCACAAGCAGACGCGAAGCTTCCCTGTCTTCTACTGATCCGAATAGTGTCATGGGTTGAGGCAACCGAGAACGTAAGTCTCTTTTTTGACAGAACGACCTTGTATTTACCTTTGCTTTGCATCATTCCCCCAATTACAGCTACACTATATATAATCCAGTCGATTTTCGCTGCAACATTTCCCGGGGAATGTCGACACTAGCTCTCGAACAAGAGGTGAATACGATGCCTATTCATGTCATTGTGGAAGGTAAGAATGACCGCAGCAAGCTGAAGCGTCTCGTTGGGCCGGAAATCAACATATTGTGTACATTCGGCACTCTGAATTCGCTCAAGCTGGAGTCTCTGCGGAAACAGGTTGGTTATGATGAAGTGTATCTTTTTATGGATAATGACAGTTCAGGCAAAAAAATAAGAGGCGTGCTGCGGGATGCCTTCCCCGATGCAGTACAGATGTATACCAGACGTGGTTATGCGGGTGTGGAAGGAACGCCTGATGAATACATCATTGCCCAGTTGGAGAAGGCCGGATTGGAAGAGTATATTCAATACCCCGAACACCCATCATTTTAAAATCAACAAAGCGCCAAAAAGGCTGCTTGCCGGTTATTTTACCAACCCGGCCAGCAGCCTTTGCTATGATTCAAATATGATAACAGCCATTATTCGTTGATTAGATTACGGATATCTTCTGCGATTACTGCAGGCTCGACATCTTCTGTATTAAATGCATTATACACCTTGCGCAGCTGATTGTTCTGATCGACTAGGCCAATCATGTTCATGTGCGCAAAATCTTCCTTGCTTTCGCCTTCGATCAGGATCTGAAATGAATCCCTGGCGAGCTGCTTCGTTTTGTCCATATCCCCTCTTAGGAAATACCACCCGTCATAATCCGCGTGGAAGCGGTCCGCGAATTCCTTGATTTTCTCCTTCGTATCGACTTCAGGATCAAACGAAATCGAAACAAAGGACGCATCCTTGCCGAATGTATCATCTTCCTTCAACAAATCCTGCACCTGGGACAACGTAAACGTCGTAATTGGGCAGACGTCCGGACAACTGGTGAAGTAAAAATAGAACAGACGCACCTTGCCTTTGGTATCGTCAAGTGAGACGGTAGTTCCATCTACATTCTCCATAGAAAAGGATTGGATTTCCCTAATTTCGGGTAATTTCTCTTTGCTGGCAAACACGGTGCCCCACATGAGGTATACAGCCATAATCAGTGCGAGCCCCAGCAGCATCCAGGTCCATTTGTACTTTTTCAGCATCATCCTCGTCCTTTCTATACCTGCCAATATGAATACGCATACATAACTTGCTTGAAGTCCAAGTATTTTTATTCAGCATTTTGCATCATTCGATTCCACTCACTCCGGGGTACAATATACAGACGAATAGGATCATTTCGATCTATATATTGAAGATTGGAAGTCGCTTATTGGATTTATGCAAAATGCTCTATTATATGCCGGGGTGTCTGTCATGATTGAGGAAATAACCTGCTTCTTTTTCTTTGCACTGCATATGTATACGAAGAACCCCATCGACAATGGGACTCTACCATATTGTAACCGTTCTGGATGCAGATGCCCAAGCATTTATTTTGCATGTTCCCCTGACGGTATTCCAGTTATTTATGAACGGTATCCAGAATCATCAGGATGAAGCTGAGAGACAGATAATTAATGGAGTAAAGGAATACCTTTTTGGCCCAGGCGTCCGTATTTTGTGCACGGAAACCTTTGAGTGCGTAGTACAACCACAGTACGGACAGAACCAGGGACACCGTCAAATAAAAAATACCGGCATAGCCATACGCATACATCAGAATGGGCACAAAAATTTGCAAAACCAGATAAGGAATCATTTGAATCTTGGTCCGCCTAATGCCCTTTACAACTGGCAAGAGTGGAAATCCACCTGCCCGATAATCCTCAACCCGGCGAATGGCAAGCGCCCAGAAGTGCGGAGGCTGCCACAGAAACAACATGGCGAGAAGCAGCCATGCACCTAAATCCAGACGTCCCGTTACTGCGACATAACCAATGACAGGCGGCATGGCACCTGACAAACCCCCAATGGATGTGCTCCATGTCGAAGAACGTTTTAACCAGAGAGTGTAAATAATAACATAGACAAACATGCCAAAAATACCGCATAATCCGGCAAGTGTACCCGAAAAAGCAAACAGAACGGTTAATCCCAACACGCCCAAAATAATGGCATAGGAAAGAACCACTTTCGGTGTTAAACGCCCTGTTGGCAGGGATCGGTTCCGGGTACGTTCCATTTTCAAATCAAGCTCGCGATCAAAATAATTGTTGAATACACAGGAAGAAGCCATAACAAGCGCGGTTCCGAGCAAGGTTAGCAGCATCTTAACCATGTTGATATCCCACTGGGATGCCAGCCAAAAACCACCAAAAACAGCAATAAGATTGGTCCGGAGTATTCCCGGTTTGGTAATGTGAATAAAGTCTTTCCACGATCCCGACTTGATCGGAGGCGAGGTTAATGTTGCGGAATCGGAAGAAGCCTGGTATCTCAACTGATTTTCCACGCTTGGAAATCCCCCTTAATTCTCGTGTTTGGAGGTCTCTCTTTTTGCCTCCGATATAAAGTTTATCATAGGAAAATGGCAAAGAGTATGACAATGCTCGTACAAATGTCAGTCAAAATGGAACTCATATGACATCTTTTTGGTTTTTTTTGCGTATTTTGCTTCAGGGCAGGCGGATAATATACACTATATATGGGTATCACCTAGATAGAGAATCATTAATATGATGAAATTGATCTACACCACAAAGGAGACGTTTATGGATACTTCTACACATTTTGTCATGGGTATCGGTTTGGCAGGTCTTGCTTATGTTGATCCTGTCGTGGCTTCCAGCCCCATGCTCGCGGCTGCCGTAATGGTGGGTACCATCGCTGGCTCCCAGGCCCCTGATATTGATACAGCGTTGCGTCTCAAAAGTAATTCACTGTACATCCGAAATCACCGGGGCATGTCCCATTCACCGCCTTTTCTCCTGCTGTGGGTTTTACTCATTACGGGGGTTATAGCACTGATTTTCCCGGCTGTTCCCATTGGACACGTCGCTGCCTGGACAGCTGTAGCTGTGGGTGTGCATGTCTTCACTGATCTGTTCAATACATATGGAACCCAGGCGGCAAGGCCATTTACAGAACGCTGGATTGCCTGGAACATCATTCATATTTTTGATCCGTTTCTGTTTACTTCGCATGTGGTAGCAATCCTGCTGTGGGCCTTTGATCTGGCAGCCCCTGCACCGTTGTTCGTTTCACTGTATATCGTTATTGCTCTCTATTATGTATGGCGTATTGTTGCGCATGCCCAGGCTGTTGCCAAAGTAAAAAGACTGGATAACAGCAAACCGGCACTTCGTTATATCGTCATCCCAACGATATCCTGGAACCGGTGGCATGTGGTGAAGCATTTTGCAGATGACAGTTATGAAATTGGAAAAATGGATGGATCGGAGCTGACATGGCATTTGCATGCCTCCTCTTCCACTCATGCAGCCGTAGCGGCCTCACGCAAATCACCTGAGGTAAATGCCTTTCTTTACTTCACTTCCTATGCAGTTGCAGAGGTAGAAGAGCTGCCAGCTGGATACAAAGTTCGCTGGGCGGACGTTCGTTATCGTCACCGCAAGCAGTATCCGTTTGTCGCCGTGGTCGTGATGGACCGCAATTTCGAAACCATTGATACGTATGTAGGCTGGTTAAGTGATGAGAAAATGGATAAAAAACTTTTATCCGCCCGCTCTTGACGGGAAGGACTGCGGGAGGCACAATCAGACATAGGAACTGTTGCGCGAAAAACCCGGAGCGTTTCCGCTCCGGGCTTTTGTTTTGTTGCTGTCTTGTTATGATGAATTATTTGCCAGACCCAGCAAGAGACTGCTCAGCAAGTTGTACCAGACGTTTGGTGATGTAACCACCCAGAGATCCTGTTTCACGAGAAGTGTAGTTACCGTAGTAACCGTCTTGTGGGATTGTTACACCCAGTTCTTGTGCAGCTTCCATTTTCAATTGTTGCAGTGCTGCAGTTGCTTGAGGTACCACCAAGTTGTTAGAACGAGATCCTTGAGCCATATTTAAAATCTCCTTTCAATCTGTGTCTGTAATGTATTGCAAGCTTGCAAGATTATTATGGCTCGCACGCTTCAGGTTATGCGGAGATTCATTAAATTTGTGATGGAGGTTTTTCCCAATGAGCAAAGGTTTATCCCTATGGTTTGCATTTTCCTCGATTGTTTTGTTAACGGTTTCAGCGATATCGATTTCTTATAACGGCTGGCTGGCCTCGCTCCTGTTTATTCTGTCCATTGCCAATATCGGCTGGGGATTCGTTATTCGTGCCAAAAAGGAACGTCAGGAAGTACGCTCCACATCCGAATCAACATCCTGAACAGGAGCCATCATCTTTCTATTCGAAACAACAAAGAGAGGAGCCACTGGCTCCTCTCTTTGTATCTAAACATTTACCTCATGAAGTTTTCCAATAATCTCTATCTTCGGGTGCTTACACTGTACGTCTAGGAACAAATCCCATACGATCTTTCACATCATGAAGAGTTTTAGCTGCGACCGTTTCGGCGCGGCGTGCTGAATTATCCAGAATCTCGGCCAACTCGCCGGACTCACGAATTTCGCGATAACGTTCCTGCAGCGGTTCAATCACGGATACAACCACTTCAGCCAGTTCTTTTTTGAACGGACCATACATTTTACCCTCATAACGTTCTGCCACTTCATTCAGGGTGATCCCTGCACATTCTGCATAGATACTCATCAGGTTGCTGACCTCAGGCTTGTTAGCCGGATCATAGACCACTTCACGACCGGAATCCGTTGTAGCCCGGCTGATCTTTTTGCGGATCACATCCGGTGGATCCAACAAAGCAATATAGCTGCCTGCATTGGGATTACTTTTACTCATTTTCGAAGAAGCGTCATCCAGAGACATCACGCGTGCTCCCACCTGTGGAATATAAGGATCCGGAATCGTAAAGTATTCCCCATAACGGTGGTTAAAACGACCTGCCAGGTCACGTGTGAGTTCCAAATGCTGTTTCTGGTCTTCGCCCACAGGTACAAGATCCGCATTGTACAGCAAAATGTCAGCAGCCATTAATGACGGATATACAAACAAACCCGCACCAACGGAGTCTTTGCCTGACGATTTGTCCTTGAACTGGGTCATCCGCTCAAGTTCCCCCATTGATGTCAGTGTGGTCATCAACCATCCGAGTTCCGCATGCTGGGGAACATGGGATTGCAGAAACACATTGGATTTGGACGGATCGATTCCCGCGGCTAAAAACAGAGCTGCCACTGCTTCGGACTGTTCACGCAGTGCGGCTGGCTCCTGAGCCACAGTTACTGCATGCAGATCCACTACCATGAAATGACATTGATAGTCGTGCTGCAGCTTCACAAAGTTCTTGATTGCACCAATGTAGTTGCCCAGCGTGAGTTTACCGCTCGGCTGAATTCCAGACAATACCGTTTTCATATGTCGTACGCCCTCCTAATTTAACATTCAAATTTACCCGGTCCTTGAATTCTCCGCGGACGCAAAAAGGCCTCACATCCGCAAGGGACGTGAGACCGTGGTGCCACCCTTATTCGTGTTTTTCCATTCGCAAAAACACCTTCATTTTCCCGTAACGTGGAATAGACGTCCCATTCTACTGAGGTTCGCTTGGTATATCACAAGCTTCACCTGTTCCAATCGGCACTCAAGGGCCCATTCGGTTAAGAGTTCACACCGGTTCGCATCACCCACCGGCTTTCTGAAGAGTTTTCTCCTGACGTACTTGTCCCTGTCATCGCTTTAATTGAATTCATAAGTGATTGCTATCTGAATTCCATCTTAATGCGCTTCACGCAGATTGTCAAAAATGGAATCAGCTTTTTTTACCCACCAAGCCGAAATCTGTTATGATGGAATTGCTTATCCTGTTTCAGCCCTCGATCTGAAGGCTGTATGGGATTGCTGGCATGTACTCAATGACACGCCTGCGGCGGAGCATGACAAGCCGCCTGCAGACAGATTTCAAGTGGGAAAAGGAGCATCGATATGAAACAAGTGACCAAAGGCCAATGGAATGGTTACGACACGTATATCCTACATAGCCGTGAATTGGAGATCACTCTGCTGCCGCGTCTAGGAAATAATATCATCTCGATTCGTGATCTGGTACAGGATCGTGATGTCGTTCGCAGTCCTGAAGAAGATGAGTTAGCATTTTATCTGCAGAAACCATATCACTTCGGCGTTCCGCTTCTGGTTCCACCGGGGCGCATTCATCGCGGACGCTTCGAGTACGAAGGGGTTCAATACCAGTTCGATCAGAATACGGCAAATGACAACCATATTCACGGTCTCCATCGCACCCAATCCTGGTGTGTCAGCGACATTGAAGAAGATGAAGAAGGCTGTGCCATTACTACCGAATTGCTGACTGCAAATGAAGAGCACTGGATGGCGCAATTTCCGGTGCCACTGAAACTCGAAATGACGTTCAGACTGCAAAATTCTGTGCTGAGCCAGCGTCTTCGTGTCACCAACCTGGGGTCCACTCCCGCTCCGTTTGGAATGGGATATCATACATGGTTCCTGCTAGACGGCAAGCCTGCCGAATGGACACTGCAATTGCCTGTCTCGGGCGTGTACGCTCAGAACGAAGAACAGCTGCCTACGGGCGAGCTTGAACCTCTTGGTGAATGGGAATCCTTAAACGAAGGAATGAATATGCAGGGACGCAATTGGGATACGATCCTAAAAGCAACTGAGGGTCAGGCGGCTACCGCAACACTTCGTCGTCAAGATGGATATGTGCTGAACTATTCAGCAGATGAACAGTATTTTAAGCACTGGGTTCTCTTTACCAAAGGTGAATCCGATCAGTTTCTGTGCATTGAGCCCTACACTTGGCTCTCGGATGCCCCGAATCTTCCTCTGACGGACAAACAGACCGGGTTAATTCGTCTGGAACCTGAGCAGCCTGTTGAACTTCTCACCCGTATTGAGGTTATGGCTCCCGCTGCCGAGTAGTAACCTTTAAATCTTATATGAGTATTGCATTGGAACACTCATAATATTTACCTAATAAACAATGTAGCCGATCCTGTCTGGATCGGCTTTTTTCATGTTATTCAGCCATTCTAAATCCCATTTTTTCCCTTACGCCATATCACGTATATTTCTTCATTCTCTAACCATACTAACATCACCAAGCCATAAGGAGGTGACACACATGTACGGAGGTCAAAACAGAGGTAGCGGAAGCCGTTCCAATAACCTGGTTGTTCCTCAAGCAACTGCAGCATTGCAACAATTGAAAATGGAAGCTGCACAAGAGCTGGGTGTAACAATTCCACAAGACGGATACTATGGTAACTACACTTCCCGTGAGACAGGTTCTCTGGGTGGATACATTACTAAACGTCTGGTACAAATCGCTGAGCAACAATTGTCTGGTCGTTCTTAAGCTCGGACTAATGCTTGGATGATTTGAAGCCAAAGCGGCCTTCTCCGGAAGTGCCGCTTTTGGCATGTCTGCATGATTAAGAAGTCGACTCCATTCCGGATTCCATGTATGTATTTGTTCTAGGGTAACGAATCATGAGATTAGCCATGTTGTAATTCGATTCCATCGTTGCATCCACCAAAATCATGCCCTGTCTCACTGTAAAGTCATACGAAATCTCCCCATGGGTCCAGTTCCGCTTAAATTTCAGCGTTTCCAGCGCCATAACGCGGAATGATGATCGCTGGCTTTCACTTAATCCCTGATCTTCCACTTCCATCTGTCCATCCCGCCCAGTTATCGGATTATGTCGAATACCGAACTTTCCAATTACATTATTGCGTATTTGCACAAAAACAACACCTGAGTCCAACCCTTCTAATTCCTTATCAAGCTCTTTAAACACTAAATCCAATTGTCGTGCTAATGAAAGCTGGTCAATTTTCACCATTTCACTCCTCCTTTATGCACTTTGTCCTATAAAACAAGGACTTACGACTCATTATATGACAACATATATACTCATTCAACAAAACTAAACAAACTTGGGTATTTATTACTATAATTTGCACAATTAATTGCCAATCCCCTGCTTTAAAACGAGCTAATCCTCTATAATACGACAAAATCTCTGAATCCAAATAATTAACAGTATAATCAAAGAGAGCTGCATCCACATGTCGGTTAACACGTGATGCAGCTCTCTTTTTCATGTAACAGAGTATTATTCAACTCGATTAAAATGATTGGGTATTGTTGATTGCATTTGTCACTTGGCGGCTGCGGTCATTTCAAGGAATTGCTCAATATCGGCAATAACCAAATCAGCAGCATTTTGCCAGAAGTCAGATTGTGTCAGATCTGTGCCCAGATGTTTCTGAGCAAGCTCTTCTACCGTCATTCGCCCGGTATCCCGCAGCAAATCATCGTATTTATCTGCGAAGGCTGGGCCTTCCTGCTGCGCTCTGGCGTATATGCCTGCACTAAACATGTAACCGAATGTGTATGGGAAGTTGTAGAATGGTACACCCGTCAAATAAAAATGCAGTTTGGATGCCCAGAAATGAGGGTGATCCGATGCAAGTACACCACAGAATGCTTCCTGCTGAGCTTCTACCATTAATTTGGAAAGTTCATCTGCATTCACCAAGCCTTTTTTGCGTTGTTCATAGAATCGATTCTCAAACAGGAATCGGGCATGGATATTCATGAAGAACGCAACGCTGCGCTGAATCTTATCTTCCAGCAGGGCCAGCTTTTCCTGTTCATCGGCTGCAGCCTGCACCAATGCATCGGCAACAATAAGCTCGGCAAACGTGGAGGCGGTCTCTGCCACATTCATGGCATAACGTTGATTCAGTGCAGGAAGTTCTTCCATAATATGCTGATGATAGCCATGACCCAGCTCATGTGCAAGTGTAGACACGTTCGACGGCGTTCCGGAGAACGTCATGAAAATGCGGGTAGCTTTGCTCAGCGGCAATGAAGTACAGAATCCGCCTGGACGCTTACCTGGACGGTCTTCGGCTTCAATCCACCGTTTCTCGAATGCCATCTCGGCAAATTTAGAGAGCTTTGGACTGAATTTGGCAAACTGTTCAACAATATTGATCGCTGCCTCATCATATGTTACTTTACCACCCGATTTGCCTACAGGTGCATCGATATCACTCCAGCTGAGCTTATCCACACCAAGCAGCTGTGCCTTACGCTCCAGATATTTTACAAGTGCAGGTTTAGCCCCGTTAATGACATCCCACATCGTATCCAGCGTCTGGCGTGACATTCGGTTAATCGCTAGCGGCTCCTTCAGAATGTCGTCCCAGCCACGATTCTCATATAATTTGAGACGGAATCCTGCAAGGTGATTTAGTGTGTCAGCACAGAAGTCTTCAACGTCCGTCCATGCCTTCTCCCAGCTCGCAAATACCGTTTCACGCACATCGCGGTCACTGTCGCTCAGCTTGTTGGCAGCCTGTCCTGCAGACAGCATGATAGTCTCACCATTTTGTTCAAACGGAATGTTTACCTTGCTGACAATGGTATTATAGAACTTGCCCCAGCCATGATACCCATCGACACCCAGATCCAACGCAAGACCTTCCAGTTCAGGCGACAGCTTCTCACGAGCCTGTGTACGGCTCTCATTCAGTACAAAAGCCAAGGGCTTGATCTCTTCACGTGCAATCCACTTCTCCCATACGTCATCTGTCGTCTTGCTGAGGAGATTGTCGAATCTGGACTTGCTGCTATTCAGCATAGCCGCGAGAGAACTTATGGAGCCTTGAAGCTGCGTAGCCTTCTTATCCTTCTGATTTTGCGACGAAAGACAAGACACAAACGCAGAGCCTTCCGAAACGCGGATATAACAGCTTTGCAGCAATTCCAAGATTTTGTCGAACGCGTAAGTTTTTTCAACGGTTTTTGGTGCAGAAGTTTCGATCAAAAGGGTTTGCAGTTTGCGTACATCCTGTTCGAGCTCAATCAAGTACGCCGCGAATGATTCGGAGGAAGAACCTCCACTAAAAATGGACTCCAGATCCCAAACGGGTTTTAATGGTGTTTTCATTTAATAAGGCACCTCTCTTTTTTGGATTCAAGGATTCGAACGAAAAGACTTCAATTAAAACTGGTTTTATGAGTGCTCTATCTCTATACTAGAGAAATAGTTCAAGCCATTTTTCAGGAGGTAAATGTGATGAAACCTTTACAAATATCGGCTGACACAGCCGTCAAATTAGCAGAATCCCTTGGCGTACCCCTCGAGCATCTGATGCACATGCCCCAGCACATCCTGCTTCAGAAGATTGCCGAATTGGCCAAAGAAGAAGCGTCCAAATCAACCCCTGCGGAAGGCGAGCAGGAATGATTCCTTTTGAGAACAGCTGGCCCTATGATATTGTCATGGGGGACATTTATGTACAGCAATGCCCGTTCTGCCAAGCAAGCAATGTGCTATTGCCCCTCAAACCGAGAGAGCTTGTACGCATTCGTGAAGGCAAAAAGAAATTGCTGGTCTTTCCTTGTTGTAACGGCAGTATGACCGTTATTGATAACGACAGTGATTATCTGCTATCCAGTAAGCCTGTCCGCAAATAATTGCATATGACTTAAAGGGGGCTGCGCTTAGCAGCCTCTTTGTCTGCTTCAATCATTTCTTCAGGCAGTTCCATCTTGCCGGAAATCATCTGTTCCCTCAGCAGCGCCCACTGCTCTCTCGACGCTCGAATCATGGCCGCATCCGTGATCCGCTTATCATGAATAACACGTCCAAACCATTTGACTGCCTCATGGAAATGGCCTGCTCTGCGATTCAATTCTCCAAGCAGATACAGCAATCTGGCCTCATTGCTCCCAGCACCCTCGCGCTCGAACACTCTTACATAGGCTTCCAGACTAAATTCCAGAAAACGACGTTCCTGCTCATGGTCTTCCCGGTAACGATACAACCAGGCGATGTGATGCAGCAGCCCCGCAACCACGCGATCTTTCTCCTGTATCACCTGCGCACATAGCAGACCCAGCTTGTAAGTAGCCAGTGCCTGGTCCAGTGTCCGAGCACCACTGTAGTCCCGTTTCTCCCAACGATTGCCGATCTGTTCCTTGAAGGCCTGTCGCTGCTTGTCAGTCAGTTTATCGGTTGAGTTCTCTGTCGAAGCAAACCCGCATTCAGGACAGATCCGAACGACATAGAAATCCGGATTTTCCAGTTTGTAGTAGCCACAAAAATCGGAATCCGTCCGATAAGGCCGCTTCAAGCTAGGTCTAACTCTGGACGTTTCAAACTCGGTCTCGCAATAATGACATGTTACTTTCACCTTATACAGAGGCTCTAATTCCACTCGTTCCATCCCTCTCCCGTTATCCTGTTATCGAAGTTACGGCGTGTTTACAAAATGATGTGCCGGCCCCGACAAACGCTGCAGGACAAATGAATGCAACGGCTCTTCCACACCGATCTGTGTCAACGCTTGATCCATACATGCGAGCCAGGCGTGTGCCCGTTCCACTGTCACTTCAAAATGCATATGGCGGGCACGCATCATCGGGTGACCGTATGCCTCGGAGAACAATGCTGGCCCACCGAAAAATTGAGACAAAAACATGTATTGCTTATCCATGACCGGCTGTATATCCTCTGGAAAAAGGGGAGCCAGTTGTTCATTTTGCTGGACAATGGGGTAAAAGGCTTCCACTAATGCCCGAACACCTTGTTCTCCGCCCAGATTTTCATAAATGCTCAAATTGGGATTCATTCGTCTAAACCCTCACTAGTCGTGTCGAATTTTGTCATATATTACACTCCTATGCTTAAATGTGAAATCAAAATCAAGATCAGGCTGTAATCACCTTTATCCTCATTCTATCAAAAAAATCCCAAAAGTCCTATCTAACATCAGCAAGTCAAGGCCCTCTTCGGGTATTTCCTTCTAGAGCCAACGTACTTCGGAAGACACAAAAAAAGCGCCAAACGAAAGGTTGGCGCACTACATATACCATTAATAACTTCGCCAGTCCTCTTCTTCAGAGCGTACAAGCGAGGCACGTATCACATAGACAAAAGCACAGACCAGGATTCCGGTGACAAGACTCATATCATCACTCCATCCGAATTGAATTTCACCCTTTGGACAAATAGGTGACGTTCAGGCGTTTTTTTCATTTTAGCATACATCCTTTAAAAATACAGCCTCTTTTGCAAGCGCTTACTACATATTAATTTGTACTGTTTGTCCGCGTTTACTCATATATTGATGGCACAAGCGACACTCACGGATGCAAGCTTAACGACCATTATTAAATAAAGGAGAGGTATACATGGCTTCCTCATCATTTAGACTCACCCATGTCCTGATTATACTCGCTCTCCTGGTTCTCTGTTTTCTTATGGTCCTGTTTCCGGCAGAAACCTGGCATGCAGGTGTACGAGGGCTCTCCATCTGGTGGGATGTGTTATTCCCCTCCCTTTTTCCCTTTTTGGTTCTTTCTGAGCTGCTGCTCGGTTTCGGCATCGTCCATTTTCTCGGTACCCTGCTAAATCCGCTCATGCGTCCGCTGTTTCGGGTTCCGGGAAGCGGAGGCTTTGTATTTGCAGTCAGCTGTGCTTCCGGCTATCCAACAGGTGCGAAATTAACCGCTCAGCTATGGGACCAAAAGCTGGTCACCCGGGAAGAAGGCGAGCGACTCGTGGCGTTCACCACTTCATCTGACCCCATCTTCATGATCGGTGCAGTGTCCGTTGGTTTCTTTCAAAATGTAGCCGTCGCTCCCGTTCTGGTCGCTTCTCACTACGCTGCTGCCTTTATCGTTGGTCTGCTCATGCGTTTTCATGGACGGACCACGGATTCAACAGCCCAATACCCTACTCCTTCTACCGCCTCCGGGCAACCGAAGGGCAACCGACTGCTTCAGGCCATTCATGCCATGCATCAGGCACGAATGGCGGATGGACGGGCATTTGGTGAATTGCTGCGTCAGGCTGTCTCCTCATCCCTTCGCCTTATTATCATCGTAGGAGGGCTTGTCGTATTCTTCTCGGTCATAATGGAGCTGCTTGTACAGACCGGATGGCTTGGCCAACTGTATCGAATGACCGAACAACTGCTCACGTGGATGAACCTGCCGCCTGCGCTGTCGCAAAGCCTCGTGGGTGGTTTGTTTGAAGTGACTCTGGGAGCCAAGGAAGCCGGCGGAGCTGGTACAGCAGTCCCTCTCGTATATAAGGCTGCCGCTGCTGCATTTGTTTTGTCCTGGGGCGGACTGTCGGTGCATGCCCAAATTATGAGTATACTTAGCAACACACCGATGAGATACGGGCCATTTCTGTTTGCCAGAGCTATTCATGCCCTTATCGCACCTGTACTTGTCATATTACTATGGGTACCCATCATGGGTGGATCGATAAGACCCGTCATGAGTGATTCCGGTGCTCTCCCCCACGATATGTCTTTATACTCACCAGATGCGGGACAGATTGTATTTTCGGGATTGGCGGTTCTTGTAGGTGTGCTGCTCGTCTTGTTGTTCTTTTCCCTGCTTCGTACCCTTCTCATCCGTGGACGGTTCCAAAAATAAGCCCCGAGGTTCATCTATATTTCAAATGAATATCAATCCAACGTTGTGTTCTGCTCTGGAATTGATTATCATCGGTAATATAATGACCACAAAGGAGCTTTCATCTTGAGATACTATGTTCAAGACCGCGGAGACCAGTTATCGATTGATCTGAGTCAGCAGTTTCATGCGCTGGCGAAGGAAGAAGGGTTCAAGCTGGATGCAGAATCGCCGGAGATTGTCATCTCCATCGGGGGCGATGGTACAATGCTGCAGGCATTTCACAATTTCATCGACCGGATCCCGGACATTGCTTTTGTTGGGGTTCATACAGGCCATCTCGGCTTCTATGCCGATTGGAAGAAGGACGAACTGCAGGAACTTGTAAGACTGATGAGTGGCAAAGGTGATCCCGAACGACTCAAACCCCGGATTGTAGAGTATCCATTGCTGGAGCTTGAGATTCGTAAAAAGTCGGGCAACACCTCCTATATTGCCTTGAATGAGTTTACGTTAAAAGGTGTGGACGGTACTGTCGTTGCCCAAGTCGACATTAATGACGTGACCTTTGAGATGTTTCGGGGTGACGGGATCTGCGTATCCACGCCTTCAGGCAGTACAGCCTACAACAAGGCACTGGGGGGTGCCATGGTGCATCCCACCATCGAGGCCATACAGATTGCCGAGATTGCTTCGATTAATAACCGCGTCTACCGTACGCTTGGTTCACCGGTTATTTTGCCCAAACATCATCACTGCGACATTTTCTCACGTAAGGATCAACGGCTGCTGCTCACCATCGATCATGTGAATGTCATGGTGGAAGATCTCATTTCCGTACGTTGTCAGGTAGCGAGTCACAAGGTAAGCTTTGCCCGGTATCGTCCCTATCCGTTCTGGAACCGGGTTCGCACTGCCTTTTTGGACTAGCCTGGATCAGAAACAAGCTCAATTACATTCAAAGGTATACACATTAATAAGCATAGAAAAAAGCGGTCCTTCTCAGGAGCCGCTTTTTGCTTTGACAGGTTGCTCTTTGCTTTTTTGAAGTACAAAGTAAGCACAGCCAAAGTTGCAATATTCATTAATATAATCCACCATGCTTGAGATTGTGGAATCCTTCGTGGCTTTCGGATGGTTGTCCCGGTAAAAGCCTTTTAGCCGCAACTGGCTGTAACCCCAGTCTCCGATAATATAATCGTAGCGCTCCAGTACTTCACTGTAACGGTCACGGAAAACTTCCGGATTCCAGCCTTCTTTGTGGTTCTGCACGATTTCATAATTTTTCCCGTTCACTTGAACGATGATCTTTTCCTGTGGTTTATCCTGTAATTTATCCTGAGATTGATCCTGGAGTGCATCCTGAACCTGCTCAGTGCTTTTTTCTTCTTCCAATCCAGTGTCCTCCATTATGCGTGTGTTGCCGCCTGCTCCGCATGTTTTGCAGCAGATTTGACCTGTTCATGCGCATGGTAAGAACTGCGCACCATCGGGCCGGATTCGACGTGGCTGAATCCACGCTTCAGTCCTTCCTGCTTCAATGCAGCGAACTCTTCTGGCGGATAATATTTCTCAACAAACAGATGTTTCTCCGAAGGCTGCAAGTATTGACCAATAGTCATGATATCACAATCCACGGCACGGAGATCATCCATCGTTTGCAAAATTTCCTGATATTCCTCGCCCACGCCTAACATGATGCTGGACTTGGTCGGGATGTTTGGCTGCATCTCTTTGGCACGGGCAAGCAATTCCAGAGAACGCTTGTATTTGGCCTTGGCTCTGACTTTGTCCGACAGTCGCTCCACCGTCTCAATGTTGTGATTCAGAATGTCAGGTTTGGCATCCATCACAATTTTCAGGGATTCCCGATCACCCAGGAAGTCCGGAATCAACACTTCCACACTGCACAAAGGCAAACGGCGGCGAACTGCCTTCACCGTCTCGGCAAAGATGGTCGCTCCCCCATCCTTCAAATCGTCACGAGCGACGCTTGTAATCACGCAATGCTGCAGATTCATTTGTTCCGCTGCTTCCGCCACGCGTTCTGGTTCCTGCAAATCAAGCTCCGTCGGCAAGCCGGTATTAACCGCGCAAAAACGGCATGCCCGTGTGCAAATGTCGCCCAAAATCATAAAAGTAGCTGTTCGATTGGCCCAGCATTCGTAAATATTTGGGCATCGTGCTTCCTCACATACTGTATGCAGCGTTTTGGAACGCATCATCGTTTTCATTTCCTGATAGTTATCGCCGGTTGTCAATTTGATCCGAATCCAGTCCGGTTTCGGTTCCTTAACACGTTTAGCCAATGCGTAAACCCTCTTTCTAATGAAGTTAGGCTGTTGCTCGGAACATATTATACCATGAAAGCGTTGGAAAAACTCCCATTTGTCACATCTTGTGCATATAAGGCTTTCACGGATAAAATGAGGACTTTTGAAGAACGCTAGGTTATAGCTTGGTTCACCGGGCACTTTGTGCATCATCTCAACGGAAAGGGGGCTGCTTCCCTGTGCAAGATCGCTTGACATCGCGGTTCACTCACTCGTTTTGGATTAAAACATTACTTGCAGGCACATTGCTTCTCCCATTCTTGCCTGTTGATGTTCATGGTGAATCATCCGCTGTGCCGTCCAAAACCGAACCTGCCAAACTGAAACCAGCGGAGATTTTGAAAGCACGTCGAGGTTTATATGAAAGCATGGAACAGATTAGTGGCATTCCATGGTACAGACTCGCTGCCATCGATCAATACGAACGGACCCTCACTCGTGCTCATCCCAAGGATCGCAAGCATCCGGAGCGACTGACAGGTATTTTCATGACGTCTCCAGCCTGGACAGGCTGGCTCAACCCGGACCAAACGGATCAACAGCCGGGTTCCATCACTTTTTTTAATGGTCACGGCCGTGATGGATCGGGAGACGGGGTGGCAGATGCCAACAATGATCTGGATGTCTTATACAGCATGGCGAACGTCATCCAAAAATACGGAACCCGCCAGGAGGACTTTAGCATTGCCCTATGGGAGTATTATCACAATACCCGGGCCGTGCAGCGCATACAGCAGTTTGCGAAATTATATGAGCATTTTGACCGTATTGATCTGTTTGATCATGCGTTCCCCGTACCGCTCGGCACCAATTATTCGTATCGAAGCACCTGGGGCACCAAACGCAGCTGGGGCGGTTATCGCATCCATGAGGGAACAGACATCTTTGCTCCCCAAGGACTTCCTGTGCGAAGCACCTGCTACGGAGTCGTGGAGATCAAGGGCTGGAATCCCTTTGGTGGCTGGCGGATAGGGATCCGTGATCTAAACAACCACTATCACTATTATGCTCATCTTTCCGGGTTTGATAAAAATGCCCATATTGGCGAAGTTGTTACCCCTGGTCAAGTCATAGGCTGGGTAGGCAGCTCAGGCTATGGAAAACCGGGTACGCAGGGCAAATTCCCTCCTCATTTGCATTACGGAATCTACCGTGACACCGGGCTCACAGAATGGTCATTCGATCCTTATCCATTATTGAAACATTGGGAACAGGAAGAGCGCGCTCAGAAAAAAGCCAAGGCTAAAAGCAAATAAAGAAACGGGACCTCTACTGGAGGATCCCGTTTTTTTATAATGACAACTTCTTCATTTTGCTAATGATTCACGCCTGAATCTAGCGGTAACCCTTCAATTTCGCCTGAAAGATCTGGTTCAAGTTCAAATTCATCTCCGTTTAGATTCTCTCCTGGAGCCTGCTGCTGGTTCTGGCCTGAGGGGGTGGTCGTTACGCCATTTCCACCCGAAACCCCAGTCTGTCCTGATGGCAGCGCAATCGACGGTGCACTGCTGCCGTTGCTGCCTACAGGCTTGCCCTGGTTATCGTAATAGTACATCGGCACATCACCGACCACCAGCAGATAGGATATCGGTATTTCGGTATCTACCGTCTCGGGCTCCATGTCGAAGGGAACCACCACGGCCACTTCGGCAATGATGTGAATATACACCTCCACCAGAATCATGTTGATTCCGGCATTCTGCTGCCGGGTATTCAGATCTACCTTCACAGCCCCCTGAGGTTCGATACGAACGGGAATATTCGGGCCAAAGGAGGCCAGTACCGGGCTCCCGAGCGCCTGACCTAGTGGGATTTTCTCTTTTAACATATGCACATTCTGTAACGTGGACTGCACAATATTCATCGTACTTGCGGTAATTCGCATGTGTTCATCATAGTTCAGCATGAAACCGGACACTTTTCCGGCCGTATCGGTTTTCCAGTCAATCAGTCCTTCAGTCGATTTGCCTTCTGCAACTTGCGCCGTAATCGCCTTGTTGATCGCTTCCGTGGCAATCTGCTTCACCCGGATTTTGGCCAGATGCATAATTGGAGGCTTCATTTTCTTATCCACGTAGGCAAAGCCCTGCATTAAGCAAAATACCGCTACCAGTAAAATAATCAGCCACATCTTGCGTTTGCCGCTTGGCGGCTTCCGTCGTCTTCGACTCCGCCATCTTTTTCTCATCATCGGGTGTCCCTCCCCTGCGGGATGAGCTATAGGGTTATATGTTATCCTTATGCACTGTTGTCCCGAAAAAGAAGGACAGCACCCGTGTTGCGGGGACATCATCCGTTTGTAAAAGTGGAGTAACCCTTTCGTAGAACTAGCTTAATGCTGCTTACCCTAATAAAAAAAAGCCCCCGTCAGCAGATTGCTCTGCTGGACGGAAGGCTTCAATTCAATATGAACACTTGCTTAATAATTCATCATGATATTGTGCAAAAATCATTTAGGAACAGTTTCCCAATCTTTCAGGAAGCGCTCAATGCCACTGTCTGTCAGCGGATGTTTCCACAATGTTGGCAGAAGCGAACCAGGGATGGTCGCAATGTGCGCACCCGAAAGAGCTGCATCTTCAACGTGTTTGATATTACGGATGCTTGCTGCAATAATCTCGGACGGCATATCATACGTATCCAGAATGAGACGCAGATCACGAATCAGCTTCATGCCATCCACCGCAATATCATCCAGACGGCCAACGAACGGACTGATGTAAGTCGCTCCAGCTTTCGCCGCCATCAGACCTTGTGCTGCCGAGAAGATCAGGGTTACATTCGTTTTGATTCCTTTTTGCGTAAGCTCATGACAAGCATACAGTCCATCTTCGGTCATCGGTAGTTTAATGACTACATTCGGTGCCCATTCAGCAATTTCATAAGCTTCCTTCAACATATCTTCGGCTTTGAGGCCGATAACTTCAGCACTGACCGGGCCTTTGACAACGCCACAGATCTCCTGAATGACTTCTTTAAATACTCTGCCTTCTTTGGCGATCAAAGACGGGTTCGTCGTGACTCCATCCACCAGACCCAGACGTTCAATCCGTTTGATTTCCTCAACATTCCCTGTATCCAAGAAAAATTTCATGATATGTTCCCTCCACTTGATGAATTTGTAAACACAATAATAATCATTACCCGAACAACCTTATATGTTAACAGTTATATATAAATTATTTCTTTTCTACAGCGTGACCGCCAAACTCATTACGCAATGCTGCTACCACTTTACCTGTGAAGGTATCTGTCTCCAGGGAACGGTAACGCATCAGCAAGGACAACGCGATAACCGGTGTAGCCGTTTGAAGGTCAAATGCCGTTTCCACGGTCCAGCGTCCCTCACCGGAAGAGTGCATAACACCTTTGATTTCATCGAGGTTTGCATCTTTGGAGAACGCACGCTCTGTCAGTTCCATCAGCCATGAACGGATAACGGAACCATTGTTCCATACGCGAGCCACTTTTTCGAAGTCGAAGTCGAAGTCGCTTTTCTCCAGTACGTCAAAACCTTCACCGATGGAAGCCATCATACCGTACTCGATACCGTTGTGAACCATTTTGAGGAAGTGACCGCTGCCCGCTTTACCTGCATACAGATAACCGTTCTCTACAGCAGTGTCTTTGAAAGCTGGCTCAACGATCGCCCAAGCCTCAGGGTCGCCACCGATCATGTAACATGCACCATTCCGTGCGCCTTCCATACCACCGGAAGTACCAGCATCCATGTAGTGGATACCGGATGGTTTCAATTCTTCGTAACGGCGAATGGATTCTTTGTAGTGGGAGTTACCTGCTTCAATGATGATGTCGCCTTTGGAAAGCAATGGGCTTACTTCAGCCAGTACAGCATCTACCACATTGTGAGGAACCATGATCCACAGTACACGCGGGGATTCCAAAGATTCAACCATCTCTTTGTAAGAAGAAACGCCTTGTGCGCCGTATTCTTTCATTTCGTTTACTGCTTCTGCATTCAAGTCAAATGCAACCACTTCATGTTTGTGGTCAATCAAGTTTCTGCCCAGGTTTAATCCCATTTTGCCCAATCCAACAAGTCCAAGTTTCATGATAAATCCTCCTGTTATGAACAATTATAAGTTTATCTATATCAAAAATTTTTACGGCCTTCCGGCAAGTACCGGAAGGACTTATGCAAAATTGGAACGGTATAACCAGATTAAATAATTTCGATTACCACCAACGGTAGCCATTCTCTGCAATAAGACGATCTGCCGATTCAGGTCCTTGCGAACCTGCACTGTATGTGTCCAGCGGCACGCTGCCATCCTGGAATGCTTCCAGAATTGGTTGTACCCACTTCCATGCCAGCTCAACCTCATTCCAGTGAGCAAAGAAGGTGGAATCTCCACGCATTGCGTCAAAGATCAGGTTCTCATAAGCTTCCGGAATGTTGCGTTTGCCTGAAGCAAATGTCATGTGAACAGGTTCCACTTCACCGTGGTTCAATGGGTTCTTCGCATTTAATTGAAGAGAGATGCTTTCTCCAGGACCAATTTCAATCGTCAGCAGGTTAGGCTCAGTTGTATTTTCAGCTTCATGGCCTGTTTTAAGAGGTGCCTTGAATTCAACAACGATCCGGGTGGATTTCTCAGCCAGACGTTTACCTGTACGAATGTAAAAAGGAACTTCGCTCCAGAATGGATCATCGATCCACAATCTTGCGGCAACATACGTATCATTTTGGGAACCAGCCGGGATACCAGGCTCGTCCAGATATCCAACAACAGAAGAGCCTTGCAACTCGCCTGCTCCGTATTGGGCACGAACCACCTCAGAAGCGATGTTTTCTTTCGTCAATGGACGAAGAGCTTCAGCGATCTTCTGTTTTTTGAATTGAATTTCCTGCGGAGTGCAGCGTTTAGGCAAATGCAGGGCGATCATCATCAGCAATTGAAGCATATGATTTTGGAACATGTCGCGAACGGCACCACTTTGGTCATAATAAGCCGCGCGTTCTTCTACACCAACGGTTTCACTAGCCGTAATTTGTACATTGGCAATGTAACGGTTGGACCACAACGCCTGAATGACCGGATTCGCATAGGTGAGTGTTTCAATATTTTGAACCATCGGTTTGCCCAGGAAATGGTCAATACGGTAGATTTCTTCTTCAGCAAATGTATTGCTCAGTTTCTCATTCAGTTCACGTGCAGATTGCAGATCGTGTCCAAATGGTTTTTCAATAATCAGCTTTTTCCAGCCTTTGGTGTTACCCAAGCCGCTCTCCTGAATGTTCAGTGCGATTGGCTCGAAGAATTCCGGTGCTACCGACATGTAGAACATGCGATTTTCCGGAATGCTCAGTTCTTGCTCACGCTGCTCAACGAGCTTCAGCAGTTTGGTGTAATCTTCAAGCTTCGTATTATTCAGAGAACAATAACGGAAAGCCCCAATGAAATCACGTACCTGAGATTCTTCTTCAGGCGTTTGCCGTGAGAATTCATGCAGTGACTTTTCGACATTCGCCTGGAAGTCAGCATCCGACAATTCACGACGTCCAAGACCGATAACGGAGAAGGATTTCGGCATTTTTTGATCCATGTACAAATTATATAATGCAGGGTAAATCTTGCGTTTGGCTAAATCGCCTGTTGCCCCGAACAGGACAAATGTCATTGCATCCATTGGATTGCCTCCTGTGATCTGTGCAGTATAGTATATGATGTTGCAAAATGTTCAAATTCAAGCATGACAAAAGACGGAATAAGTGGGGTATGTTGCCCCCTTGCCTCCGTTTAAATAATGCACCTGAATTTAACCATGGAACATTCCTTCTCTCCACAACCTTAAACCAAGGTTATAAATTGTAACCATTTGAATTAACGTTACCCATATTACACCTGTCGTCACAATTCGTCAACAATCGTGTCTAACGTGTGAACACCAGTGTTTACAGGGTTTTTATTTGATGTTAACGCTTTATGTGGTAAGATTATAAACAATTGGTATGTGATATTTTATACATAAGGCTTGTAGACACCCAGGTTACAATAAGTATACTAGTGCTATAATAAGCATAACTAATTCAAAGGAGTACTATTATGAGCGATGATGAGAATGCCAAGCAAATATGCGAAAAGGTGGAACAATCTTATCAGATCATTGGCCGAAAATGGGTTGCCCTCATTATTCATGCATTGATGGAAGAGCCCAAACGTTTCAGTGAAATTCACGCTTATATCCCTGACCTGAGCAAGCGAGTGCTGAATGAACGAATGAAGGAACTGGAGGAAGAAGGATTGGTCGTACGGCATGTGGTTACGGAACGACCAGTTCGGACAGAATATATGTTGTCCCGTAAAGGGACGGAGCTTGGGCGCGCATTGAGTGCCGTGGAGCGATGGGCTGATAAGTGGCTATAATGCAGTAGAATAAAATGACTTCACTACTTTCAAATTACATGTTGCTTGCAATCCCGGTGTGGCAGCTTCCCTTTGAATCAAATCGGGCTGGCTGCTGCCGGGATTTTTGTGAAGATATCTGACATCAATTCAATAATATAACAAACGGAAAATTTAGCGATAAATGTTATAATGTAGACCTAATGTCTGCTTTTACGTTCAAATTGATGCCGGTACTGTAACGGAGTTAAGCCAGCAGATTTGCGAAATAACTGGATGAAATAAGATCCGTTAGGGAATCCGACACGTCTGCCGATTTCTTCAATGGGGAAGGTCGTGGTCTCAAGCAATAGATAAGCCTGCTTCAGTCTCCGGGCTGTAACATAATCAGTAATGCTGCTGCCAGTTTCTTGTTGAAAAATACGGGAAGCATATGATTTGGACAAGTGGATGTCTGAAGCCATATGGTCAAGCTTGATCTCATGTTCATAATGATCCTCGATCCAGTGCATGATCCTCTCGGCATGTTTTAAATCTCGGGAGATCTTTACTTGCCTCGCCAAGCCCTGCTGTCCTTCCCCCGCATTCTGCTGCTCCAACAGACTCAAGATCTGAAGCAGAAACATAACCGATTCTTCCCGTTCTCCCCAACCACGATTGCGTGACCTATCGTAACTCTCATAAATCCAGTCCAATTGCGAAGTGTATGAGCTCAAATCAAACACCTGCTGCTGATTATGCCCTTTCCATAATGTTGAAAAATACGCACGCCGATGTGGGAATGATTCCAGATAACGATCCATAATGATCGGATCAATATAAAAAATATTCCTTTCATACGGGTTCTCCGGTTCAACTTCCGCATAGACATGATGCAGCTGATACGGTTGAAAAAAGAACAGCATCCCCTTGCGAATGGTGTATGTATGATTGTTCAAAACGACAATGCCATTGCCTTTATGTACATAGAGGAACTCTCCACATTGATGCCAGTGATAATACCCTGTAAAATCATTCACCGATCGAATTCTGTAGTCCCATGCAAGCGTAGCCCCCGCAAATTCCACGCGATCAAACATCTTTTTCCCCCTTTCTGCAGCATGACAACAAAACAACATTTCTCCATATCCTAGCACAACTTTCCTGGATTTAAAAAAGATATAATCTGCTTAAAGAAAGCGCTATCCAGCATTTCTAATTTTATTCTCAGGAGGTTGGACATGTCTAACATAGGTTCCGGTGTTGCGATCACATACTGGCAGGAAGTCATGAAGAAGCTGGAAAACAAAATGAACCGAATGAAAGATCAAATCGGGGAAAAGTGTCCCCATTTTGCCGGTGAAGATGGGAAGTATGATAACATCCATACCGATTGGTGGACCTCCGGTTTCTGGCCGGGCATGCTCTGGATTATGCATGATATGACTGGAGATAAGGCCTATCGGGATGCAGCGTGGTCATGGGATGAGATGCTGGAGCAATGGCTGGTTAAACCTACTGTGGAACTTCATCACGACGTTGGTTTTCAGTTCCTCTCCACCGCTGTCATCAAGTATAAAATTACAGGTGATGAAGACGGGTTCAGACGTGGTCTGGAGGCTGCCAATTTCCTGGCTGGACGATATAATCCGGCAGGTCAATTTATTCGTGCCTGGAATGGGGATAAATACGGCTGGGCCATCATCGATTGTATGTTAAATATTTCTTTGTTGTTCTGGGCTTCCGAAGTTACAGGAGATCCCGGGTACAAGCATATTGCGATTCGGCATGCCGAGACAACGATGCAATATGGTGTCAGAGAAGATGGATCAACCAAACATATTCTGTCCTTCGATCCAGAGGACGGACATTATATTGAAAGTTTTGGCGGTCAAGGGTATTCACCGGATTCAACGTGGAGCCGAGGCGCTGCATGGGGCTTATATGGATTTGCCAATACATATCGCCATACTCAGGATGTCCGTTTCCTGAATACGGCGAAGCGTATTGCACATTATTTTATCTCCGCACTCCCGGAAGACTCCGTGCCTTATTGGGATTTCAGGCTTCCTTCTCTGGAAGGACAATCCCGTGACAGTTCCGCTGCAGCGATTGCGGCTTCCGGTCTCCTTGAGCTTGCTTCCTTCGTTCCCGAAGGTGAGAAACGCCTCTATGCCGATGCCGCTGAACGTATACTACGTTCATTAACCGAGAACTATGCCGTCTGGGATCAGCCAGAGCATGAATCGATTTTACTGCACGCCACCGGCAGCGGCACTTCCTTCATTGATGTCTCCCTAATTTATGGAGATTATTATTATCTGGAAGCGATCGCCAAGTTGAATGGATGGAAGCACCGGGTGTATTGATGTTAAAGTGGTGCTGATAAAAGAGTACGCAAAAGATGCCCGGCTCTCACGTTAATGAGGCGGGCATCTTTTTATGTTCAATTGTTTGCTTAGGGCTCCAATTTGCTCCCCAGCGTAATACTCAGATCCTCAAAGTTCTCCACCGTCGTCTTCTTTTCGTAAAAATGAACCGCATGTTTCATTATACCTTCCCGTGTGTAAAACGGATCTTCTGCTCCCAGCGGAAACGTTACCTTTTCCCCCGTACTCGCCGACTTATAGATGCCTACAATCAGTTCAAGTGTATTCCGGCCACTCTCCCCATCCACCAGAAGTGTTGACCCGGTCTCAATGGCGTTTAACACATTCTCGATCTGCCCGGCATGGCCGACATGAACAACATCCGGCAATTCTTCAACCCTTTGCTGAATCTGTTGTTCCAGTTCCGGATTCGGTTCCGGAAATCCATTACTGCGTGCCGTAGAGGCAACCACTTTCCACGGGGCGGATACCCGGGCCTCTTTGCCCTGGAAAATCAACTGCTGCTCCTCTCCGTGATGTACGACGGAACTGGTGATCATGCCAACTGCCCCTTCGCGGAAACGAAGCATGGCCATCGACACATCCTCCACTTCGGCATTATCATGGGACGTATTGGCCATCATGGCCTGCAGTTCCACCGGTGGACCCATCATCCAGAGCATGGCATCAATATGATGCACCGCATGATTAAGCGTGCAGCCTCCGCCTTCTTTTTCCCACGTTCCACGCCACCACAGATCATAATAGTTATGGCCCCGCCACCAGAACGAATCCACCTGCACATGCACTATTGGCCCCATCAGTTCACTGTCCAGCACACCCTTGAGCTTCATCATTGGCGTCGTAAATCGATTCTGTGCCACAACCGACAACAGCTTGCCACTTTGCTGTGCAGCGTTCAGCATCTGATCGGCTTCCTGCAGGGAAGAAGCCATCGGTTTTTCCACCAGCACATGGGTACCCGCATGCAGGAAGTCACACGCAATAGGAGCATGTGTGTACGGTGGGGTACAGACCGAAACCACATCAATGTTTTGACTCAGCAATTCTTTATAATCCGTTACTGCCTGTGCATTTTCCAGTCCATGTTCGTTAATTCGCTTCTGTGCTTTTTCAGGGTACATATCCACGACAGCTACAATCTGACATCGATCGGGAAAGACCAAATACGCTGAGATATGCGCTCCACTAATTGCACCAGCTCCAATAATCGCCACTTTCAACATCTGAACATTCCTCCCTTATTTCCTACACAATACACAAAAATTAAGCGCTTTTATGCGTTCATCTTGTGCTAAAATAAAAGGATCTTGCGCTTATGTTGAGGGAGGAATTGACGTTGTCCATCTTAGGCAAAGAGCAATTCGATCTGGCTTGCCGCCGTACATCCACCGCGACTTTCCGTGAAATATTCCATGCCCATTCCCAGATGGAAGTAACTTATATTCATGAGGGCTATGGTCAACTGATCACGGAAGGTCAGGCATTTCCGCTTGAACCGGGAACGCTAATGATTTTCCGCCCGTTTCAATTACACCAGGTACAGATTCAAGTTACGGATGAGCATCCTTTTGTCCGCAGTGTACTTATGTATGATCTGGAGTTGTTAAAGGGATCTTGGCGGCATTTTACCGCTATCCACGATTTTGTACAGGAGCTTTTGGGACAAAACTCACCGATTGCACCGTTCATCCTGCCTTCTGCATCCATGCTGGTTCAATTAATGGAACAATTCGCGCAAGTTCATCCCAACCTGCTCCCATACGAAGGAGAAGAGCATATCCGGCTCTTTTTGCTTCATCTGCTCGGACAACTTAAATATATATGGGAAGAAGGGAAGCATTCCCCCTCTCAATTGGTACCTCCAACTTCCTCCAGCCTTCTTCATCCTCATGCGGAAGCTGTCATGCAGTGGATTGAAGAACATTATGATGAGCCTTTTCATTTAAAGGATCTGGCATCAGAGATGCACATGTCTCTCTACCATCTGTCTCACGTGTTCAAAAAGGCTACAGGAACGACCATCGTTGCTTATGCCCAGGCCACCCGTATTCGCCATGCTTGCATATTACTCGCCCGTACCTCCTACAGCGTGCCAGAAATAGGCCATCGTGTAGGCATGTCTACCCCTTCCTACTTCTGCAAAGTATTCCGAACCGTAACAGGCACAACTCCCCATCAATACCGATTGAATGTACAAGGGAGAACCTGATTTTAGCAGTCAAAAAATAAAAGCGAAGGATCCTTCCCTCCGCTCTCACCGTTGATTTCCTGCAACTTGTTGTTAGTCTTCTTCACACTATATATTGGCTTATGAGGGTGATATCGTTCGATTTTTTTTAATAACTCTTTATCTTCTCTATAAGAAATAAGAAAAAGCTCATCCCTATCTCTTCGCAGAAGTAGGAATAAGCTTAATCTTGCTCTGGAAACCTTGTCCTATATGTTACTTGCCCTTGTACATAATTCTATATTAGACCATCCGCTGCCTCATCGCTTCAAACAACAAAATAGTTGCTGCCATCGCGGCATTCAACGATTCTGCTTGTCCCTGCATCGGGATTGTAATTGCATCATCCACCAGCCTTGCTGTAGACTCGGATATCCCCTTGCCTTCATTGCCGATCACAAGCCAAACGGATTGTGTGAAATCATAGGTATAGCATGAATACTCTGCCTGCAAAGAGGTACTTACCAGCTTCACGCCCGCCGCCTTCGCTTCGGGAAGCAAGGTTTCCAACTGGCCTTCGACAATGGGCAAATGAAACAGAGACCCCATCGTTGAACGAATCGTCTTCGGATTATATACATCAGCGCATCCCGCGCCGAGCACCACGCCGGCTGCTCCGGCTGCATCTGCACTGCGGATGATCGTCCCCACATTCCCCGGGTCCTGGACTCCGTCCAGCACCACAACAAGCCCGCGTGCTCCAGAGATCAGGCTTTCCAGCGGCTCACGTCCTTTACGGACAATCGCAAAAACAGGCTGCGGCGTCATCGTATCCGTGCATTTGGCGATAACAGCCGGTGACACACTAATCCATTCTATACGTTGAAGCGGAGCTTCAAGCCCTGACAGTTCTGTTGGTACACCCTGTTCACCGTCGTAAACAATGCACTCCAGATCAGCCTGGGCACGCAGTGCCTCCTGTACCAGGTGAATGCCTTCAATGATATATTTATGCTGACGGGCACGATGCTTTTTCTCCAGGAGCTGTGCCCATTCCTTTACACGTGAATTTTGCGGTGATACAATATCCATCTTTCCATCCTTCCCGTCTGCGGTTCAATTTACTCCGAATACTCCAAGAGATCACTTCGGGTATGCCAGCTCCATTTTCGTCAAATGGTCTTTGTGGCCCACGATGATCAACACATCTCCGGCTTCAATCCGATCCTCGGCATACGGGGAGATGTTCATGGAATTCCCGCTGCGGATTGCCATCACGTTACAACCGAAACGTGCACGAATGTTTAACTCCAACAGGTTTTTGCCAATCATTTGCTCGGAAGCTCTCATCTCCAAAATGCTGTAATCTTCAGACAACTCGATATAATCCAGTATGTTAGGGGAGGTCAAATGATGGGCTACCCGGAGCCCCATATCCCGCTCAGGGTAAATGACCTTGTCCGCTCCAATCTTTTGCAGCACTTTACCATGCAGCTCATTCTGTGCCTTGACGATCAGAACCGGTACACCCATATCTTTCAAAATCAGGGTCGTCAAAATGCTCGCCTGAATATCTTCACCAATTGCCACAACGACAACGTCAAAATTTCGTATGCCCAGCGCCCGCAGCGCTTCTTCATCCGTTGAATCTGCCGATACAGCATGAGTCACCACATTGGACATTTCCTGGGTCCGCTGCTCATCCGCATCAATTGCCAGCACGTCAAATCCCATGCCGCTTAACGCATTGGCTACACTTGATCCGAACCGTCCCATGCCAATTACGGCATACTGTTTCTTAGCCATTAGGGTTCTTAACCTCCCGCTGCACTTCAGCACTTGAGCATCATTCATGATGTCAATGCTTACTTAAATATCCTTCGTAGTATACCACAAAGCCAGATAAACTTGAATGCGCTCACGCTTCCCAGGGAACAGTAAAGGAGCAGCCGAATATACGAGGAGGGACTTGCGATGCCAATTACATTAAGCCTGCGTGAAGCGATTGTTCATAAGGTGCATGACAAGAGTGATGCTCAACTCCGGGAAATGATTGAAGGTTCTGTAGATGGACCGGAAGCCGCATTGCCCGGACTTGGTGCCATTTTTGAAATGATCTGGAAGAACACTGAACCTGCCAAGCAGGATGAATTGATTCAAGTCGCGCAGGAGCATCTGCACACCATCCCCGTTCAACCGCTTCGCTAATCGAGGTAATGAAGGGGAACGGTAACCGTCATCACGTTTGTTCTGTCTGCAAAAGAAAGCTTTCCCTTATCCGGCTGGATCATACCTGCCATATAAGTAAGGTGCAAAGCAAACAGATCCCCCCGCCATAAAGGCGGAGGGATCTTTAACATTTCATGCTTATCACTGCGTCAAACACTGATTCTTTCTCTTGATAAGCTTAACTTATGGAGCTGTCTCCAGGAACTGGGCAGTTGGGTTTTTGTCTATTGCCGTTCTCATCGCATACTCATTCTCGAACAGGACAACATAGTTTCCCTTTTTATCCTTCACCAGCGTGGAGTTAATCCGGAATTTACTTGGATCCAGGTTCTCATCCACAATCCAGCGAGCAAACTGATAAGGCATGCGCTGCAGCTGCACATCCACCCCATACTCGCCTTTCATCCGGTATTCAAATACCTCGAACTGGAGCTGACCTACAACACCGAGCAGCGTCTCGTCGAAGCTCACCGTGTTGAACACCTGAATGGTTCCTTCCTCGGTCAACTGGTCAATTCCTTTTTGGTACTGTTTATGTTTCAATGCATTTTTGACGGTTACTTTGGCAAAAATCTCTGGTGAGAAGGTTGGCATTTCATCAAATATAACCTCACTGCCCTGACTGAGTGAATCGCCAATTCGGAAAATACCCGGGTCAAACAAACCGATGATATCGCCAGCGTATGCCTCTTCTACGATATCCCGGTCCTGGGCCAGGAATTGCTGTGGCTGTGACAGCTTAATCTCTTTACCTACACGGTTATGCTTAACGCTCATTCCCCGTTGGAACTTACCGGACACGATTCGCAGGAAAGCGATCCGGTCACGGTGTGCAGGGTTCATGTTCGCCTGGATTTTGAATACATAGCCGCTGAATTTCTCATTGGTCGGCTCAATCTCACCCGCTGTACTGTGACGTGGCTCAGGCTTCGGTGCCAGCTGCAGGAAGTTCTCCAGGAACGTCTGCACACCAAAGTTGTTGATCGCACTGCCGAAGAATACCGGTGTCAGCTCACCACGTTGTACCTTTTCCATATCAAACTGGTCACCTGCCACATCCAGCAGTTCCAGATCCTGACACAGTTGATCATGCAGATACTCTCCTGCCATCTCACGGATCACTGGATCTTCGTATCCATCGACTTTCTGCACTTTAATCGTGGAGTGGTCGTCCCCTTGGAACAATTCCACTTGGTTTTTCATCCGGTCGTACACACCGCACAAATCGCGACCAGTACCAATCGGCCAGTTCATCGGTACGGAGCGAATACCCAGTACATTTTCGAGTTCTTCCATCAGATCGAACGGACTTTGCCCTTCACGGTCCAGCTTGTTAATGAACGTGAAGATCGGGATGCCACGCTTTGCACAAACCTGGAACAGCTTGATCGTTTGTGCCTCCACACCTTTTGCCACGTCGATCAACATCACCGCGCTGTCGGCAGCCGTCAGTGTACGGTACGTATCTTCACTGAAATCCTGGTGACCCGGGGTATCCAGAATATTTACGCGATGACCCAGATAGTCAAACTGCATCACGGAAGATGTAACCGAGATCCCCCGCTGCTTCTCAATTTCCATCCAGTCACTTGTTGCGTGTTTGCTTGCTTTCCGCGCTTTGACCGTACCGGCGAGACGAATGGCGCCCCCGAACAGCAACAGCTTCTCGGTCAATGTTGTTTTACCCGCATCCGGGTGAGAGATAATGGCAAACGTCCGGCGTTTGTCCACTTCCTGTTGAAGAATGTTATCTGCTTTGCTCATCGATTCTATCCCTTTCATCCGTTCATTCAACGTTAATTACCGGCCAGGCCGGTCTAAATTCAATCTTTATGCAATCCGGTAGTACCGGTTGATTGTTTCCTTCGCTTTTTGCACATTAGGTTAATTTTACACATTTACAACGGAGTTCATCCTCCCTATCCCTGTGCTTCCATTCAATCCGTTAACCTGCTTTCTTACCCAACTCTCCTATTGTACCATAATCTTTAGCGAAAATAACCGATTACCTGCAGAGGATTCTTCTCTTTTCCGATTGCAAAAAAAGAGCACCTTTCAGCCATCGTAATGGCATCCAGGTACTCCTCATTCATGTTATTCAGCTCACTTAGAAAATCAATGCATCCAGTGCGTATTGTCCTCCACCTGTCAAAGCCAGAGCTACACCCACCGCCAGGATGGCGAGGTTATACTCAAAACCGTTTTGCGTGGACCAGTATCCGTTCGCACCATGCACTTTTACAATTGCAATTACCATCGTCAGCGCAATCAGAATGCCACCTACTGGAGTCAACAGACCCAGAGCGAGCAGCAAGCCGCCACCGAATTCCGCCAATCCTGCCAGCAGCGCAACCAGTGCGCCAGGTTTCATTCCCATTGACTCAAACCAACCGCCTGTTCCTTTAATTCCGTACCCGCCAAACCATCCAAACAATTTCTGTGCACCATGAGCCATGAACGACAATCCAATCACCAAACGAATCAACAGCAATCCTACATCCAACATATTCTTTTCCCCCATTCAAATAGTTACAAAATAGTATTCTTAGATTAAAGATATTATGCTAAAATTTTTTTTCATGAATGTTGTTGAAACCCCTTCTACTGGTTCAAATTTCATCTCATGAATGTTTTACTGGATTGAAGAACTTCTTAGAACTTCCTTCAGTGCATTTTGTTTTTGCGTAATCTCTTTAACTCTTGAGTTGAGTATAAGTTATTCACTTACTTTTTGTCAACAACTTAATTTTATTTACTTTTTGTTAATTATTCTCTTCTCTTTTTGGTCACAAAAAAAGCCTGGAAGGACGCGTAATTGCGTCCTTTTCAGGCCTCATTACCTTAATTCACTGTATTAGTTGTTCACTTGCCAAATGACACTGTCTTCGTCCTGCCCATTAACGGGCCACCAGTGGAAACCATCCTGCTCCAGCAGCTTGCCTGTCGCTTCCGGACCCCATGTCCCAGCAGGATACGTGTGGAGCTCTCCATGATTCTCAGCCCATGCCGCAGCAATCCGGTCAACAAAAGACCATGCGGTCGCCACTTCATCCCAACGGGTGAAGTATGTGGAATCTCCTTCTGCTGCATCATGCAGCAGACGCTCATACGCTTCAGGCGAGTTGATTCCGATCATGCAGCTCTGGCAGAAGTCCATCGCGAGCGGCTGAATCTCGGAGTCCGAGCCAGGTTTCTTGGCATTGATCTTGATATAGATGCCTTCCATCGGATTCACCCGGATCACAAGCAGATTCGGTTCGAGCTTATATTTTTTCCCCAGATATACGTTGTTTGGCATTGATTTGAATTCAACGACGATCTCGGTCGTTTTCACCGGGAGACGCTTGCCTGTCCGAATGTAGAAAGGTACACCAGCCCAGCGGAAATTATCTACAAATACACGCGCCGCAAAATAGGTCTCCGTATTCGACTCCGGGTCAACTTTGTCTTCCTGACGATAACCCGGAAGCTGTTTCCCACGATATTCCCCTTCCGTATACTGCCCGCGGACAACATTGCTGCTTACTTCTTCATCGGAAGTAAATGGTCGCAAGGAGCGCAGCACCTTGACCTTCTCATCCCGAATGTCCTCCGGGAATAAACGGCTTGGCGGCTCCATGGCAATCATCGTCAGCATCTGAAGCATATGATTTTGTCCCATGTCCCTTAAGGCACCGGAGTGATCATAGTAACCTCCGCGTTCTTCCACGCCCACAGTCTCCCCAAGCGTAATTTGAACATTCGCTATATGTTTGTTATTCCAGAGCGGCTCGAAGAATGCATTACCAAAGCGAATCACTTCGATATTCTGCACCATCTCTTTGCCCAGATAATGGTCAATCCGATAAATTTCCTCTTCACGGAACACTTCACGAATCTGCTCATTCAACTGCTCGGCAGACTGCAGATCATATCCAAATGGTTTCTCAATGACAAGGCGGTTCCAACCACGACTCTCCAGCATCCCACCATCTCGCAGACTATATGAGACACTGCCGAACAGCTCAGGTGCAAGCGCCAGATAGAATAGCCGGTTGCCCGGCGTTTTGAACTTCTCTTCCAGACGTTCTGTCTGGTCCCGCAGTTCTCTGAAACCATCCACATTATTAATATCAAGAGCTTTATACTCAAAATGTTCGACAAAAGCATTCCACTCATCAGATTCCCCCGCCGGATAACGGCAGAACTCCCTGATGGATTCAAGGATGTCTTCCCGGAATTGTTCTGGTGTCCTTGGACTCCTAGCAACACCAATAACCGCAAAGTCTTCGGCTAGTTTGCCTTCGCGGTAGAGACTGTAGATGGCCGGAAACAGCTTCCGGCGGGCCAAATCACCCGTTGCTCCAAAAATGAAAAATACTGCGCCAGGCGTCTGCACTTCATCTTGCATTTGTTTTTCGACCATGGGCTCCTCTTCCTTCCGGAAAGACTCAATTTCTTCGTTCTTCCCGAGCTATGTAATGGTGTTATATATGCACAACATACAACCGACAATTACCAGCAAGTTCCTTCTTGGATGTGATGCCATTTTAGCATATTGCCTGACCGGTTGCACTAATTTTCCTGATAAAGATTCTCAATATGGCTCCAGAATTTCTCAGAAAATTCATCTATAAATATTCATGATCAAGCTTATAAATACACGTTATATAAACTTAATATTCGATAGTGATTACCGGAAATCCTAACGTAATGCGATTGCTTCCTGTGTCATCATCCTGATGCACAGCCATCTGCATGTTCAGAATGTGGGAACCGCTCTGGATGGCAGTAGACAGCTCAGGCACTCGGTAGGATACACTTGCAGTGTTGGCATCCGTGTAGCGCTCTGCGGCATGCATACTCAGCTGGCCGGACAGCTTATCCTCCATCTTCTGCAATTGAATGCTGGCGGTTGCATCACTTGCCCCTTTGCCCTGAACCGCATAATTCCACGTCGCTTCCACTCCGGATTCTGCAAGCGTTTGATTTACTTGCTCATGCAAAGACGTTAGTTGACTTGAATTCGTAAACTTGTCACCCGATAACTGTACAATCACGTAATACCCATTTTCTCCAGTCACAATTGCATTCATCCGTATTCCTGCATGTTGTCCTTCAGCCTGAATTTCACTGCGATATACATCGTGGCCTGTCTGCCGTATCAAAACCGGTTGTGGCAGTCCCAGTTGCCCCGCCAGCAGCTCTGCCTGTTCTTGTGCATTTCCTATCCCCTGTCCCTGCCATTTGATAATCATGCGCTCTATCTGATCCATCGCCGCGTTTGAAGTCTTCATCAGTTGTTCCAACTTCGTACCTTCCGATTCGCTCTTCTCTCCATTCCCTGCATACACCTTAGTCATGCCTATAACAATAATAAGTGCCATTGCCACTAGACCTGCAGTCATCCATCGATTTAACATGTAGATCCCCCGCTCTCACTTGTATTCTATGAATCTATCAACAGCATGCCCCCATTTCTCATTTGCTAAACTTCGATAGACATATCAAAAAAGGTCCCCTCCACCATCTTCATGGGGAGGGGACCTTTCCGTCTTACCGATCTCTGTACCAGATCTATAATCTCCGAACTCTTTAAGTACGGTTCTTTTGCTTAGTTAGTCGTTCAAATCACTGTTTTTCTTACTCTGCAAGCCCATTTTTATAGGCATAAATAGCTGCCTGTGTACGGTCATCCACACCAAGTTTGGCCAGGATATTCGTGACATGAAATTTGACTGTCTTGATCCCAATAATCAGATCATCGGCAATATCCTGATTGGATTTGCCTTTTGCCAGTAATCGGAGCACATCCATCTCCCGGTCAGTAAGCTCTTCATGTGCTGGTGCTGCCGCCTGTGGCTGCCGGAAACGATTCATCATTTTGGAAGCAACCTGTGACTCCAGAACGGATTGTCCACGTGCTGCAGCACGAATGGCATCTGCCACCTCATTGGCTCTTGATGTTTTCAACAAATAACTGAAGGCACCTGCCTCAATAACAGGGTACATCTTTTCATCGTCCAGGTAACTGGTCAGTACAATGACTTTGCATTCCGGATACATTTTGAGCAGCTGCCGGGTAGCTTCAATCCCGTCCATGCCTTCCATAACGAGGTCCATTAGCACGACATCCGGTTTATATTCCTGAGCCAGTCGAATGCCTTCCTCTCCACTGCCTGCTTCACCCACAACTTCAATACCGTCCTCGGTATCGAGCACAGCCGCAAGGCCGATCCGTACCATTTCATGATCATCCACGAGCAACACTTTGATCGACGTTTCCGTCTCCGTTTCTACTTGGGGTTCCATTGACATGTTCTTCCTCACTTTCATCGCTCATCAAAGGTATCGTTATCTCAATCCGTGTTCCCTTACCCGGTGCAGTTACGAATTGAATGGCTCCACCAATTTCCGTAACCCGTTCACGCATGTTCGCCAGACCGTAGGAAGCCTGCTTTTGGTCATCCAGATCGAAGCCTTGACCATCATCGCGAATCAACACGCGAATCGCATCGTTTCGGCGCTGCAGCCGAATCTCCATTTTTTCTGCCTTGGCATGGCGCAATGTGTTGGACATCGCCTCCTGAATAATACGGAACAGATGATTCTCAATTCCTTTGACCAAATGAATATCTTCATCCATTTCGAGCACAATGTCCATGGGTACTTTTGTTTTCAGTTCCATGACAAGATCCTTCAAACCTTGTTCCAGATGTTTGCCTTCCAGATATACCGGCCGCAAATGCAGCAGCAGCGCTCGCATCTCGGATTGGGCTACCGAAGCCATCTCCTCAATCAAAGCCACCTGCCGCTGGGCACGTGCAAAGTCCTTTTCCATTTTCCGTCCAACCGCTGTGGCTGTCATGGAAATTGCGAATAGTTGCTGAGAGACGGCATCATGCAGCTCTCGTGCCAAACGCTGACGCTCTTCCACAATCGCTGTTATTCGAGCCTGTTCCGCAAGCTGAGCATTATTGGTCGATAGTCTCTGCAGCGAGGTAACCTGATCTTCCCACTTCTTGCCGATGCGTCCAAGCTGTTCACTTAAACGGCCTACATCATCGATCCCCAGATCAGGCACGGTGCGTGATAGAGATCCCTTTTCCCATTGCAGAAGGGTTTCCCGCAGCAATTCAAGCCTGCGTTTGACCCGATAGCTCTGATAGAAACCAAAAACGGCTCCAATACCAACCAATAATAATAACAGTGCGAGACCTGACTGAATCAGATGCCTCCATCCTGCAAACGGAGCAAGATAACCATATGTATACAATACATACAAAATAACGGCGAGCACAATGAAAACAAGGAGGATCCCTTCACCCATACTTCGGGTTACCATGTCGGTATGTCGTTTTGTCTTCAACGGGGTCTCCTCCTTTTCTTCACTTATTAACTTATTACGGATTACTGATACTTAGGTCGCCAACAATATAAGAAATAACAAATTTTACTTTATGTTCACTGGTTTCATAACCAGGTGTTCTCCATATTAACTTGTTCATCATGCCGCTGTCTTTTTCACCATTCAGATTAATTCGTCCAAACAGGACAGAAGCCTCAATTTCTACACCGTAATCTTCCGGCAGTGTCAAACGAACATTCCCCATAACGCCTTGCAACAGCACGATTGTCTGTTTTTCTTCCGGAATGGAGAGAGACAGATCTGCATTGATCTCACCAAGGGCGTGCCAGAGGCTCATGCTGCGTAACGTCCAAGGTCCCTGATCCCAGTAGTAGCGGGCCATAAAATTCTGTTTGCGCATGACATCGCCATGCAGATGAATCTTTTTGTTTTTGGAATAAAAGTATGCCAGTGAGGCCAGTACAATTAAAAATACAATCATCAGGTTGCCAAGCAGCAGAAGACATCCGCCAATCGCCAAGTAACGGTACCCCTTGTGAGTGTCTCCCTTACGGATTTGGACCATTCCAATCGTTAACAGAATTAGTGCGGCAGCCGTCAGCAAGTTAATATGCTGATTCAGCAACATGACTACACCGATGATAATGATCGCAAATGCAAGCCATTGTTCTTTTTTGTTCATCTCTGCCGCACCTCCTCTGTAAGTTGAATTTCCCTATTCGTTGGAAAAGCCATACCAGGCAATGATGACCTGTATGGCTTAACCTTTGTTCCACAAACCGTTCTTTATTCACGATTTATAGAATATCATATTGTCTGCTGAGCGAACAGTTATTCTTTTGCAGTACCGCCCGTTTCATTTTTCGAACCGCTGCCCATTTTGTTTTTCAGGGCTTGAAGTTGTTGATCCACTTTGTACTGCTTCTCTGCATCCACAGGGTTCGTGTATGAAGATTGTGTGTTGCGGTATGGTGCACGGATTACGTCTGCTTCAGCTTCCATTTGCATGATTTTCTCTTCCATGCGGTGGAATCCAAGGGATGCGCCGCCGCTTTCAATCGTATGCAAGCTGTTGATTTGGGACATTTGCTTTTTGGCTTTCGCCATTTGTGCACGAGATACGAGCTCATTGCGTTTGTTACGCATTTTGTAGAACTCATCTTTCATGTCATGGAGCTGTTGCAGCAGATCTTTGGCTTGTGCTTCAGACTGAGCGTGCAGTTCGCTGTACTCTGTAATTTTTTGATCAAAGTAGATTTTCTCTTCCAGCAGTTTGCGTGCCACTTCTTCCTGACCGTTAGCCAGAGCAGCTTCAGCTTGGGACTCACGTTGTACAGATGTACGCTCCGCTTCGTCCAAACGTTGCTTCATGCGACGCTCGTTTGCCATTTGTTTCGCTACCGTTACTTCAGCCTCGTGAATCTCGGCCTCCATGTCACGCAAATACTGGTTCAACATTACAATCGGGTCTTCCACTTTATCCAACATATCGTTTACCGACGCTTTAGTCATATCTTTAATCCGTTTAAATACTCCCATTTTACTTTTCTCCCTTCTCGTAACGAGATAATTTTTGGCGAAGCTCTTCAACTTCTTTTTTCAGTGCTTTTTTCTCAATATCTTTCATCATGGAATCCAGTTCACTTTCTTGCTGTGCACCTGCTCCATAGGTGTTATTGTCATAAGGACGTGGGCCCGAATGCGGTCTGTTATTGTATCCTGGGCCGGGACCGAAGCTTCCATGTCCTTGATTGTTGTTGCGGAATGGGCCTCTTTGCGGCTCATGATCATAACTATTGTATCCTCTGCCAGGACCAGGGCCGGGGCCAGGACCATAACCGTATGGATCATATGGTGGAAGCGGTTCTTTCGGTACCACTAGTGCTGCGATGAAATAGATCAACAACGCTGTGCCGCCTGTTACAAAGATACTGATGACGAAGATGATCCGCAGCAGCGTGGAATCCATTCCAATGGATTCTGAGATCCCACCGATCAAACCTGTTAACATCCGGTCACGCGTTGAGCGGTATAATTTGCTCATGTGCTTGCTCCTTTCGTTTACTTATATCCTGTTGCGGAATTATATCCGTATGGATCAGCAGGATAGGATTCCTTCGGCACTACCAATGCAGCGATGAAGTAGATCAGCAATGATGTACCTCCCGTAGCGAAAATGCTGATGAAGAAGATAAGACGCAGCAGCGTGGAACTTAGTCCGAGATTTTCAGAGATGCCGCCGATCAAACCTGTCAGCCTTCGGTTACGCGTTGAGCGGTATAATCTATTCATGTGACTACTCCTTTCTTTCATTGGTTAGCTTCTGCTTCAACCGTTCCAATTCCTTATCCAGCGCAGAGGATGACATGCTGCCAGACGCTCCTGAACCATCTTGACTCATCCGCCGGATTTCCCGGAGACTTTGTGCCTCATATTCGAGATCAGAGACTTGGTCATCCAGTCGGTTAAACATACGGGGTACGTTTTGACCGTTATAGTGCCCTCTCTGGTTCATTCGCTGCTGCAACTGAATGGTTTGCATACGAGCGTAGTAGTATTGACGTTTGCTGTACACATTTTGATACTCCACTTTCAGCTGGTCAATCTGTTCATCGAGTTCCTGCAATGCTGCATTGCTTTGTGCATACAGTTCATTGTATTGTTCCATTTTTTCCTCGTGGAGAATCTTCTCCTGCAGGGCCAGTTTGGCTAAGTGCTCTTCTCCTGCTTTGAGAGCCATGGAAGCCTGCTCTTCACGTTTGTGTACCATACCTGCTGCCTGGTCGGCTTGTTGTTTCATTTGTCTGGTATGGCTAGCATATTGATGACGAAGCTTCTCGGCTTCACCAATGTCTTGGCGGGTCGAGACCAGAAACTGATCAATCAGTTTGACTGGATCCTGACTTTGCTCCAAATGTTCGTTTAAAGTAGCTACGGTAATATCCCGCATTCGACGAAATACACTCATTATGTTCTGTCCTCCTTTTCAAGATCGTGAAAACTTAGTAACGGCCACGACGACTGCGGTTGTTGCTGAGCATCGATACACCGAAGATGATTAATCCGATGGCGATGATTGGTCCAATCAACCAAGCCAGTTTACCCATCAGTGAAATGATACCGATGATCAGGACGATCCATCCCAACATCACATTTCCTCGTTTAACTCCGTAATATCCAAGTGCAATCATCAGAATCGGAATCAGATACCCCATTAGGTGTCCAAGAAGCGGAGTTAACTTTCCGAAAAGGATGAGAGCTCCCAGCACGATTAGTACAATCGCCCAGCCATTTCCCTTATTCCATCTCATAATTTTTTCACCGCCCTTTCGGTTTGTATTTTGAATTGTTTGTTTGCTCGTTTGTGTTTGTTGTTTCTTGTTTAACCTTATGTCCTTATTCTAGGGGAAACGGAGACTTTTCAAAACAGACCGCGGACGGTTTTTCATCCTAGACTCAGGTCGGGGATGGGGTTGGACCTCCGTCTGTCCTTGCATCAGACCTCTGTACTCATACACCTCAGCATGAACTACGGTTAACTCTTAATACCCTTATCCGAGTCAGTGTGACCTTATATGATAAAATCCGTCCTCACCTCTTACTTACGTATGCAACAGGTAATCCGTTTCTCCAGATCGACTCTCTGTTTAGCGAAAGGGAAATCTAAAATTCCAACTTAAATTACTTATTTATCCATATAAACAAATTTATGTTGTTTAAATTGTAAGCGTTTACTAGAATAGAAACAGGTACTATCCTAATTCAAAAGTCAGGAGTGGGGCTGTGCGACCCGTCAGTTATCTTCATAAAATAATCGTGTTTGGCACGCTGCTCAGCACCTTGCCTATTTTGTTGACCGGAATAGCGGCATTCACTTATTCAGTGAATCAAACGGAGCTGCACCGGATTCAGACCAATAAGCAACTTCTTTTACAGATGCAGTCCAATGTCGAACACAAGCTTGCCACCGTCAGTTATATGTTGGATCAGGCGACACGCTCTCCCTTTATGCTTCAGTCCCTGTCCGCTCCGCTTCCGAATATGAATTTAACAACAGCGAACCAGCTGCAATCCGAATTTCAACATATGCGATCATGGGAGCCCTTAATGGATATTACTCTGGTGAATCAAACGCAGGATTGGCTGATCGATCATGCCGGACTGTATCTGAACGCGGATTTCCCTCTCGCTCTTCCCATGCAGGATTTGTTGTCCAAGACGCTGACCTCTGGTTGGCAGCTAGCTCCTTCCTCCGTATTTAATCATAATGAACGGTCATCCGATTCCGGTTGTATCTATCATATTGCGCTCGCGAGATCTATTCCACATTTGAATGCATCTTCTGGTTCTGCCTTAATTGCCGGAATCCCTGCGTGCTCTATGCAAAACCCTGTCATACCTGATGACAGGGACCTATCGGCTTCAGAATTGATTATTATTAATCGGGAACAGCGCATTCTCGTTCATCCCAATCCCATTTATATTGGTCAACCTTTATCGGCAGTGAACTTTGAGGATAGCGAATCCAACATGGAATTGAGCGAGCTGCTGTCTCCAACCCGTTTTCCTGCTTCGTCGGGATATCGGGAAGTGCGTATCTCCGATGCACACTATTCCTTGAATTACACTCAGTCACCATTAAAGGGATGGACCTATATTTTGATCACACCCATGAATGTCCTAACCCAGCAATCTGTAGAGACTGCCCTTTACACAATGTGTATCAGCATCGTACTTCTGTTACTTTCCTTGCTCTTCTCGTGGGTTGGTTCAAGACGATTGCATATCCCTGTTCGTGAACTGTTAAAGCAGCTTGGGATTGGAGACAGAGCGCTGTTAAACCAGCATCTGCAAGAATCCTTTGCACCGCATCAAGATGAATTCGAGCAAATTAAAGCACACATTACTCAGCTTTCTGCTTCTCGATCCCAGATGGAACATAAATTGAATCAATATGTGTTGCAGTTACGCAACCAGCTGATGATGAATATGTATCTAGGCAGATGCTCACCAGCCACACTATATAAAAGCATCAGTGAACAAGGCTATAACAACCAGCTTATTCGGTGGCAACAAATGGCCGTATTAACCGTACAGGCAGATCTGGTGAATCAAACGAAGTATGGTCCGCAGGATCTCGATCTTTTGCTGTTTGCGATTCAAAACATAATGGAAGAATCCATTGATGAGGAACATCAATTTTCCCCAACTGTTATGGAACAGACCATAGTGACAGTAATAGGTAGTGTTGAATTGGACAATCACTTGTTTTCGCGAGAACTTTATAAAATAACAACGCAATTACAACATCAAATTGGTGAGATATTGAATCTTCAGGTAAGTTTCGGATTTAGTCAACCGGTCACATCAATTTTAGAGGTACATCAGGCGTATGTTGAAGCCATGGGAGCATTACAACAGCGAATGAAGCTGGGGAGTGGGGTTATCGTTCAATATGAAGCGGAAGCTATTTATCCTTCCCAATGGACGCTCCCTTACCCTGAGTCACTGGAATATAATCTGATCCATGCCATTCAATCAGCAGATGAGGCTGAAGCCTCCGTTCTTTTACAACAATTGCTCCAGAGTATATTTCGTATGGATTGGACTGCGGAAGAGTATCAGGTTGCTCTAACTCGATTACTGATGCAGGTTTTACAGATGATGCACGACTCTGGTATTCGACTCGCACAGATTTCTCCAGGACACAGTTCGATTTTCAAGGAATTGCTTGCTCTACAATATGCTGCTGAAGTTGAACAATGGTTCATTTCTCGTATCATGGGACCGGTTATTGAGATTTTTAGAGAGCGGCAATATGCACAACATCAACAGATCTCGGAAAAAATGATTGCGATTGTCCAGCAAGAATACGATACTGACCTGACACTGGAGGAGTGTGCGATGAGGCTCCATTATAATGCTAGCTATTTGAGTTCAGTTTTCCGAAAAGAAACAGGCTGTGCATTCAGCGAGTATCTCGCACAATATCGGTTCAAGATGGCAAGAAAGTGGTTGGATGAAACTGAGTTAACGGTCAAAGATATTGCTGCACGGCTTCGTTACAACAACCCACAGAACTTTATCCGTTCGTTTCGAAAATGGGAAGGAATTACTCCCGGCCAATACCGGGAACGTAGGCAGAAGGCTTTCTCCTCTACAACGAAATAAAGGCTGTTATTGTAGGCAAGCCAAAAGGGAGCAGATGGTCTGCTCCCTTTTTATTGAGAAAAGATTGTTTATTTAGATCCTTTGGTACGAACAACCTTCATGTGCTGCTGGTCCAGTTGAATCAGAATTTTTCCAAACCGACCTCCGCGTAAAAAGGTAACCACACCCTCTGGGTAGGCATCTCTGATATATTGCTCAGCTCTGTATAGTGAATCTTCGTCCGTAGGTAAACCGTAGGTGTTAAGCCACTCCGGCAAAAGATTAACAACTTCCTGAACAGGCATCTCAATAGGATTGACTTCGTTCGTAATCAGGGTCGTATACGCGTAACCTTTCAGGAACAGCAACTGTTGTATGTATCCCATATCCCCAGCCCGGTAGGGTGAATTGACCCCGAGTACCTCTTTTAGTTCATCCATTAACGTATGTACTTTTGGTCCAGCCATAGTACTGATATATACATATTTTCGTGCGCACTGGATCGCCTGTTCAATCGTTTCCCAATCAGACATCGCTGGGCACATGGATGCAAAGGCAACATCATATTCCTTTTCCCAGCCCTTCTCCTGAATTGATATGTCTTCAAAACGCTCCGAAACAATCTCAATATTGGACACCAAGGAATGTGGAATTGTCTCTTTCATCAAAGATACAAGCAGTTCAGAGGGTTCGACTGCAGTGACCTTTGCTCCCTTCTCGGCGAAGGGAATCGTAAAGATACCTGAAGCTGCTCCAATGTCCAATATGGATAAACCACTAAAATCTACACCTTGGTTCTCAATCCAGTTCATGATACGCTCAGAACGCTGTTTCCCTTCTTCTGTGAAGGATTGGCGGTGATAATCTCTAGCCCAGCCTTCAAACGCTACTTCGGTGTCAAACGGGGCACTTTTTTTCTTGTATTTTGGGTTTCTCGGCCGCTGCTTCCATGCCTCTTCCCATACGGACAAATTAAATAATATTTCCGAATACGCAGCGACATTACTTTCCTCAAGAACTTTTTCTCCAGCCATTACACTTCACTCCGTTCTATAAATAGGAATCGAAATTCACAAGAATTAAAGCCTTTTAAAATCTACAGAGGTATAAAGTGTTATTAAGGTATAGTCATTATTATTATAGACTTTATATATCTACAATATATCCAATAAGTTCATACGTCAACATCAAATATCAGCCTGCTCTTAAGCTCCGCGAAAACAATGCTTATCTTCTAATAAAAATAACCCTGTGAATTGTCTAAGCAATTCACAGGGTTATACGTTATACCGGCGAGAGGACTCGAACCTCCACGGTTTCCCACTCGATTTTGAGTCGAGCGCGTCTGCCATTCCGCCACGCCGGCATATCATGTTGCAGTATATTTATTAAGAATATACTGGAGGCGCCACCCAGATTCGAACTGGGGATAAAGCTTTTGCAGAGCTGTGCCTTACCACTTGGCTATGGCGCCATATTTTGGAGCGGACGACGGGAATCGAACCCGCGACCCTCGCCTTGGCAAGGCGATGCTCTACCGCTGAGCCACGTCCGCAAAATGGCTGGGGATATAGGATTTGAACCTATGCATGACGGAGTCAAAGTCCGTTGCCTTACCGCTTGGCTAATCCCCAATAAAAACAAAGGGGCGATCGAGGGGAATTGAACCCCCGAATGCCGGATCCACAAACCGGTGCGTTAACCACTTCGCCACGATCGCCATATGCATTATTTACTTAAAAAGTTAATTGGCAGGGGCAGCAGGAATTGAACCCACACCAACGGTTTTGGAGACCGTTGTTCTACCTTTAAACTATGCCCCTAAAAACTGGTGGAGGATGATGGATTCGAACCACCGAACCCGTACGGGAGCAGATTTACAGTCTGATGCGTTTGGCCACTTCGCTAATCCTCCATAGTGGTGCCGGCGAGAGGACTTGAACCCCCAACCTACTGATTACAAGTCAGTTGCTCTACCAGTTGAGCTACACCGGCGTATTAAGTTGTGATGATAATGGTGGCTCGGGACGGAATCGAACCGCCGACACGAGGATTTTCAGTCCTCTGCTCTACCGACTGAGCTACCGAGCCATAATAAAGTCTAATCATGAACGTTACACTTTATCCAGGGCGTCGGTGCCATATAGCAGACTTAGTGAACATATTCCTCATGCAGAGTAAAAATGGCGGAACCGACGGGATTCGAACCCGCGATCTCCTGCGTGACAGGCAGGCATGTTAGGCCAACTACACCACGGTTCCAAATCACTTTCTTAATGAAAGTTTAATTGCGGGGGCAGGATTTGAACCTGCGGCCTTCGGGTTATGAGCCCGACGAGCTACCGGGCTGCTCCACCCCGCGTCGTTATAAAAGTTATATGGTGGAGGCTGAGGGGCTCGAACCCCCGACCCTCTGCTTGTAAGGCAGATGCTCTCCCAGCTGAGCTAAGCCTCCGAACAACACATTTATGATCTTAACATAAAACTCTTATTAAAATCAACCTCTTTTTTAAGGTTAAAATTATGACCCGTAGGGGATTCGAACCCCTGTTACCTCCGTGAAAGGGAGGTGTCTTAACCCCTTGACCAACGGGCCTTACTATGGCGGAGAGAGAGGGATTCGAACCCTCGAGACGCTTGTGGCGCCTACACGATTTCCAATCGTGCTCCTTCGGCCAACTCGGACACCTCTCCATATGGCTCCCCGAACAGGACTCGAACCTGTGACAACTCGATTAACAGT
>NZ_JABMCB010000013.1 GCF_013359935.1 Paenibacillus xylanilyticus | reverse complement strand
TCCCAGTGTGGCCGATCACCCTCTCAGGTCGGCTACGCATCGTCGCCTTGGTGAGCCGTTACCTCACCAACTAGCTAATGCGCCGCAGGCCCATCCTCAAGTGACAGATTGCTCCGTCTTTCCAGCTTCCTTCAGGCGAAGGAAGCAAGTATTCGGTATTAGCTACCGTTTCCGGTAGTTGTCCCAAGCTTGAGGGCAGGTTGCCTACGTGTTACTCACCCGTCCGCCGCTAACCATCAGAGAAGCAAGCTTCTCTTCAAGTCCGCTCGACTTGCATGTATT
>NZ_JABMCB010000202.1 GCF_013359935.1 Paenibacillus xylanilyticus | reverse complement strand
GCTTCGACAAAATCACGTTTGGTGGCGATAGCGGAGGGGTTCCACACGTACCCATCCCGAACACGACCGTTAAGCCCTCTAGCGCCGATGGTACTTGGACCGAAGGGTCCTGGGAGAGTAGGACGCTGCCAAGCGAAACCCCACTGGGGTGTTTTTTATTACATAGTGTGGCGGCGTAGCTCAGCTGGCTAGAGCGTACGGTTCATACCCGTGAGGTCGGGGGTTCGATCCCCTCTGCCGCTACCATATATGCGCGTGTGGCGGAATTGGCAGACGCACTAGACTTAGGATCTAGCGTCTTTGACGTGGGGGTTCAAGTCCCTCCACGCGCATCTTCTGAACAGTCAGACAGGATTAAGAGTGATTTCTCTTGATCCTGTCTTTTTTTTATTTAAAAAATCTTGATAATGTAATCAACGTTATTTTGCATTTTTTACAATAGTACAGCAGCCTACTCCAAAAAGTTTTAATATCTATATGATTCAGTTAATCGTGAAAGCAAATCCAGATTTAGATATATTCAGGATAGGGTTGTTTGTCCTGCATCCACTCTTGGAGAAATGGGCTCACGCATATGTGCCCAGGGCATAAGCTGGCGTATAGGTTTTTACCTAAACCATGAGCGAAGGGCAGGCGTTATATTTTGGCAACCTCTTATATGGATTACACTTTACCAACTACTCAGTTTACGTATGATGTGAACCAGAATCAACTGTTCAAAAAGGATGATAATAACTATATTAACTCCCTCTCCATTAAACAGTTAAATACATTGGGAAATGCATCCCTGCTTGATATTTATTTGAGTACTGGCAATGTAGTAGAGCCGCACATTCACCAGAACGCAACAGAGCTTGTATACTGCATCAGTGGTTCTGCTGTAGTTTCTCTAATCAATCCCTTTACTAACGAATTGTTAAACTTCCCCATTAATCCAGGTCAGGTAGCGAATGTTCCCCAAGGATGGTGGCACTATGAAATTGCAACTGCAGATCATACTCACCTGTTAGCCATTTTTGATGCACCTGTTCCTGAAGCGATATTTGGTTCAGACATTCTGCGCCTTACGCCTGCGAGTGTGCTGGCCCATACGTACTGTCTGGATGAAAACAAGGTTAAGGAAACACTTGCTCCTATTCAAAAAACGGTCTTCATTGGACCCCCTGCAGATTGTGCGACTCAAGTGTCGCCAGCTGCTGAAAACATGCCAAAACCCAACAGCCAGCCGAACGCTCAGCCTTATGTACAAATGCAGTACGCGCCAAGTCCGGAAATTATGTATTCCGATCCAATGAACCCAACATATGAACATCATCCGAATGCTGCCTATATGCCGTCAGAGACAGGTTATATGCCATACTCGGTACAGCGCCCTTTTATCGGCAACGGCTGGAGATATTAATTGCCCCATCGTAAATTTTTTTGAATGTGTGTCACAGATTCCGCAGCTCATTTGTCTTCAGTATGTACACTACAATACGGAGGCGAATGAAATGAATTTGAGAATGAACCACAGAGCAGTGAATCCGGGAGCTTTCAAGGCATTATTGGCAATGGAGCAGTTTGTGTCGGGTCAATTTGAAGACAAAGTATTATATGAGCTGTTAAAAATCAGAGTATCCCAAATCAATGGCTGCGCGTTTTGTCTTGATATGCATGCCAAAGATTTGATGAAGCTGGGCAATTATGCAGATCATATTTTGATGCTTAGTGTTTGGCGTGAGGCTCCTTTGTTTACGGAAAAAGAACGTGTTATGCTTGAACTGGCTGAAGCAGTGACTCAAATTTCGCAACAGGGCGTGCCACTGGAATTGTATAACAAGGTTCGTGAACACTTTAGTGAAGCTGAACTGGTGGATCTGATCATGGCGATCAATACCATCAACAACTGGAACCGAATTGCAATTACGACAGGCATGTATCCCGGCTGTTTCAATTAAACATATATAATAACCACTGCCAGAGGAGGCCATTCAAATGAATCCTGATTATCCCACTAATGAGCCAGAAGAGTCTTCTCTGGAAGTTGGTGAACTGTATATTCGTTATAAAGCGTATGCGTTCTCCATTGCTTACCGAATGCTTGGAAGTGTTGTGGAGGCGGAGGATGTTGTTCAGGACTGTTTTACAGGCCTGCAGGGCAAATCTGCCGAGATCATCCGTAACCCCAAATCCTACATAGCCAAACTCGTGGTGAACCGGAGCCTGAATTTCCTCAATTCTGCCCGTAATCAGAGAGAACATTATGTTGGTGAATGGCTTCCTGAACCCATAGGTGAGATGGGGATTCTGCCTGAAGAATCCTTCGAGCAGAAGGAAATGATCTCTTATGCCTACCTGGTTCTTCTGGAACGTCTCACACCCGTGGAGCGCGCTGTATTCGTTCTTCGTGAAGCATTCCAATACGAGTACCGGGAGATCGCAGATTGGCTGGGCAAAACGGAGAGCAATTGCCGTCAGATATTTAGTCGGGCCAGACGCAACCTGCCGGATCAACTTCCTGACAAGGAACAGACCCAGGTGGATCGTGCTGCCAAAGAAAAATTGCTTGCGCGTTTCACGACCGCTTTTCTCAATTATGATGTGACTGCCATGCTTGATCTTCTCTCTGAACAACCTGTATTTACCGCAGATGGTGGTGGGCGGGTGCATACAGTTATGAAATCCATGATGGTTCACAAGGGCGTCATGGCTCTTCTGACCTCCAGACGTGTGCTTACCCGATTAAGGGAACGGGAATGGGTGCCCACGGTTATCAATGGAGAGCTTCACGTTGCACTTATGAAAGAGGGGAAGTTAAGCGAGGTATTATGTCTTCAACCCGATTCATCGGGTGAACGCATCGAGGCCGTTTATCTGGTCGTAAACCCAGATAAACTGACAAGAGTCTCAACGATAGCCAATTGAATTATAATGAAGTGATTTTGGAAAAAAGAAAAGCGGCATGCTCCTGCTAAAGGAACAGCCGCTTTTTGCGTTTTGAATTGTCAAATTCATGAATTGACGAATTGGTCTTCGACGGATTCAATCATTTTCTGTATTTGAGGAGTAAGCTCATCATGGTTTTGATTCAGGAGTTCAACAATTTGTTCAATGGTATCCAGAAGAACACTTTGGGTGTTGGCATCCCTGTTTTTGATCGCCTTCTCGTATGCGTTTTTCACTTCAGGATCGAGCGTGCGAACCTCTTCATCGGTGTACCAGTCATAAGCAGGAGAATTGTCACTGCCGTAAAAGATATAATGGACAATCAGGGAGTTCTGAATGGCAGAAGTGCGATTGGAGTACGGGAAGTTACGCAGAAAAGCTTCCTTCTCCAGGGTACGCCGGATGAGTTCATCCCAAGTGACGGAGATGGCCGCATCAGAAATAGTGGCTTGATTTGATTCGTCAGCCATGATATTAATGTATGCAGCAATGTCTGGTTTCACATAAGGCTGGAACTTCTTGTACATTTCATAATTGATGATGGGATAATAGATGCCTTCACTGGTCTCCAGCTTGAACCCCAGATCGGATGCCTCTTGCAAAAGGCGGCGAATGGAAGGGTCCTTAATTTCCTTAAGCAGACTGGTGTACGTCAGTTTTTGTTCATAACCCATTTTGGAATGTGCATCAAAGAGGGCACTTTGCACCGGATTGTTATATATCGTCTCATCCATTTCAGCGAGCTTGATTTTCTGGACGTTCTCAAGCTGCAATGTCATCAACGTGGCTTGCCATGGACTAACTTCCTTTATATGATTCGTCAAATATTTACGAGCCTGAATAAGACTGGACGAAGAGTTTTTGGCATTTTTCCAATAGATCTGAAACTTTGAATACACAGCTTTGGAAGCTGGCACAGAGGCCGCTGATGCTGTTGGAGGTACAAAAGAGACACCAATCGTAGTACAACCCAGTGTAAAAGCAAGAAAACCCAGTTTGATCCTGTGTTTCAAGCGCATACATTATTCCCTCCCCAAATGGTCTGTGCATAGATTAAACCAGTTTATGGTAATGGAAGCAAGTAAAACAGTGATATGGATATTGGCGAAACGGAGTGGAACGGATATATCGCATGTGCTGAATCGTATCTGAATGTAAGCGAATTTGATTCTTATTAAGGACATGGTATGATCCTAGTGTAGTGTATTTAATATAATCTAATATAAATGTTAAGATGAACGATATGAGGGATCGACATTTCCGAAAATAAGTGAGGTAGACTCGTTGAGACAACTGAATTATATCAAAGTTTTTATTTTCCTTAGTGTGGTTACTGTTGTGACGGTAGGGTTATATTATATAGCCGCAGACTGGCTGGACCAGCAATATTTTCGATTTCTCATCTGGAATCTGTTTTTGGGCTGGATTCCGTTTATCTTTTCTTATATTGCGTATGGGTTCAGTTACGTGAAGTGGAGGGCTGCTCCATGGCTTGCAGTGGCATGTGCGCTAATGTGGCTGCTTTTTTTCCCGAACTCATCTTATATCGTAACGGATCTTGTTCATCTGACGGCACGAAGCTCGCGTTATTATGCTGGCAACGGTCTCGATTACAAATACTGGTATGATCTGATTGTTGTACTCATGTTTGTCTGGACAGGCGTGCTGCTTGGTTTTTTGTCCATGTATCAACTACAGGAAGTCATTTATCGTAAAAGCGGAAGTGCGGCATCGTGGGTCTTTGTACTGGCAGGCTGTGCTTTGGGGAGTTACGGTGTACTGCTCGGGCGGGTTTACCGTTTGAACAGCTGGGATGCCTTAACCAATCGTGATACGTTAATTAAACTGATGGTTGAGAGTGTCAGCCGCCCATCACTTGCATTTTGCATGTTCTTTGGCATATTTATTCTTACCATCTATGTGTCGCTGTACTATCTCATCAATACAAGATCTGCAATTGAGAAGTGATATTCCACCCTTAAGGCCTCCTTCAGAGATATTCTGGAAGAGGTCTTCTTGTCTCAACGCTTTTTGAAATTAGTGGGCATAGTATCCGTTATTTGGTGAGAATGTGCAGGAATAGAAAGGATGATGAAGAAATAAAACAAAGCTGGAGCATACATAGAATAGTCTGTAGGTGATTGCATTCCTCTTTTACTCATTGATTCATATATAACGTCTCGTAATCACAGTCACGATATAGGAAGCAAATGAAAAGAAGATAAAGGATTGATATGATGATGAATGTAACGGAATTGACACGCAAGATAGAAGAAGAGATGAATCGGATTGATTTTTCAGGTGTAGTTTTGTTAAAACAAAATGGGCGGACACTCTTGAATCTGAGTCGTGGATATGCCAATCGCAGCGATGAAATTTCCAATCAGACAGATACCCGGTTTGGGATTGCTTCTGGATGCAAGATCTTCACTGCGGTGAGTATATGCCAACTAATTGAACAGGGCAGGCTGTCTTATGACACAAGGCTTGCAGATGCGTTGAATATTGATTTTCCTCTTTGGGATAAGGAGATTACGATACATCAATTGTTAACGCATACCTCGGGCATCCCGGATTACTTTGATGAAGAAGTCATGGAGGATTTCGCGGACCTGTGGAAAGAGCGGCCTGTCTATGCCATGCGGAATGGCAGTGACTTTCTGCCAATGTTCCAGCATCTGCCGATGAAGTCGGTTCCAGGTGAACGTTTCCACTATAACAATGCTGCCTTTATTGTATTAGGCTTGATTGTGGAAGAACAAACAGGACAGTCGTTCACTGACTATGTGCAGAAACATATTTTTACCCGATGTGGCATGAAGAATTCCGGATATTTCTTAACCGATCAGCTTCCGCGTAACACAGCGATCGGATATATCGATCATGACGACGGATCGTGGCACACCAACATTTTCTCGATTCCGGTCAAGGGTGGAGCAGATGGTGGGGCATACACAACAGCAGCGGATATGATTCGCTTCTGGGATGGTTTATTGAATTATCAATTATTGAGTGAATCGGCAACGCACAAGTTGATTACGCCCCATGTACAGGAAGAAGATGAAACCTACTATGGGCAGGGTGTTTGGATTGATCGGAAAGAAGGAGATATTTTCAAAGTGCATGTCATGGGGTTCGATCCAGGCGTGTCGTTCATGTCGTCCGTGTATCCGGATCATGCTACACAACTGGTGGTACTCTCCAATAAGGAGTCGGGTCCGTATCCCATAACGCTTGCCGTTCAAGAGGCGCTGGGATCAAATTGAAGAGTTGAGTCGGTATAAACGAATAGCCCCCGATCCGCCGGCAGCACCCGGTCATGATTTGGGGGTTATTGTTTTAGAAGGACCAAGTGAAACTGTCTATAAGCATTTCAATAATTGAGGGGCAATTAATCTTGGGAACACATCAAGTGGAGGTTTTTCCTTTTTTCGCTTGTCATTGGTCAAGACTGTAACAAGTTCAAGCTCAGGGACGATGTACACGAACTGCCCCCCAAACCCTCGTGCGTAGTAATAGTTCAATACAGGCTTGTTCTGCTCAGTGGTAACTATAGAGGTAGACTGTGACCCGGATATGGAACTACCATCTTTCCCTGATTCGGATGGTTCATCTGCCACGCAAGTATCGACCCACCAGTGCCATCCATAGCTTCCACGATTCGGCGGGGTGACAGTGATGGCTGGCTCTGTAGAACGGGCAACCAGGTCACGCGAAATCACGGTTTCCCCATCCCACATGCCTTGCTGTAAGAACAATTGACCGAATTTAAGCAAATCGGCAGGTAATAGTTTCATTCCGAATCCACCCGTATGTACACCCTGTGGATCGCGCTCCCACTGATACTCCTTAATCTCCAAAGGGCCAAACAAATAACGTTCCGCAAACTCGGCTACGCTCATTCCAGTTTGTTGCATAAGGATGGCCGCAAGTATTTGCGATACCCCCGAATTATATTCCATATGTGTTCCTGGTGTATGACTTAGGCGCTGCTCCAACGCAAATTTCACCCAGTGATCGGTGCGTGTCATGCGTGGAAAAGAATTTTGTCCGCCAAACTCATCCCAGTTAAAGCCAGCTGTCATCGTGAGCAGCTGTTCCAGGGTAATTAGCGGTTTGCGCAAGTCAGGATCCGATGCCAGCTCCGGAAAAAAGGTAGAGATCGGTGTGGATGCCTCCGGCAGCCAACCGTGATCCATCGCGATACAGATGAGTGCAGACAGCACACTCTTGGTGCACGAATTAATTTTGGCCATATGACTCGCTGCTTCTTGATTACGATAGTGTTCATAAATGACCTCACCACGTACGCTGACAAGGCAGCTACGCAGATCCAATGGCGGGATAATTTGACCTAACTTGGTTGGTATGGATGAAGGATTCATAGTGTCCCTTTCTGAACTTGTTGTTTAACTCAATGAAAAATAGGTGTCCATAATATTAGCATAGGAACTGTACTGAGCTCAAATTTTTGTGTCTGAGTTTGAGGAGACCTCTGATATACTCTGCAACGATGTCTATCTATTCTTCATGATAAGCTTGAGCATAATGCAGTATCTATTTTAGTCAAAAAAATAGATTACAGATGTGGAACATCAGGAACATCAGGAATATCAGAATGTAGGAACATTTGATGCATTGATGGCCGAACCTGCAACATTTATTGAAGGGATTCCATACTAAGACTCAATACTTTCCGATAAAGAATCTACGAAACTATAATTTGAACCTCTTTAACATTTGAGTAGTGGAAGAGGTTTTTTTGTATAGCGTTAAATTAATATTTAGGAAAAATAACACAGGAAAAATGAACTATTTTGATGCGAAAGGAGGTTAGAAATGGTAAAATAGCAATGCTTAAACATGAATTCAATAGAATAATAGATGTGGATCTTAAGACTTTTTGGCATGTAAAACTATAGTAGGCACAATATCATTGAGCTTTGTAGTAATCATATACTGAAGTGAGGAATTAAACATGGCGATTATTGATGTAATTAAGTATGATGGCTCACCTGATGTGTTTGCCTGGAAGCATCCCGAGAACGAACTGGGGACATGGACGCAGCTGATTGTGAATCAATCCCAGCAAGCTATACTCTTCAAGGATGGAAGGGCTCTTGATTTATTTGGGCCGGGTCGTCATACGTTGAGTACCGCAAATATCCCGATTCTAAACCGGATTGTTAACCTTCCGTTCGGTGGCAAGTCCCCTTTTGCAGCAGAAGTATGGTATGTAAATCAGGTAAGCGCCCTGGACGTCAAATGGGGAACAGCCAATCCGATTCAGATACAGGATCCCAAATACAATATTATAGTCCCGGTAAGGGCTTTTGGACAGATGGGAATCAAAATCGCGGATTCGCGTAAATTTTTGGTCAAGCTGGTGGGAACATTGTCTGAATTTAACCAAGTCAATATGATCAATTACTTCCGCGGGCTGATTATCATGAATATTAACTCCATGTTGTCATCCTATTTAATACATAGAAAAGTCAGTGTTTTGGAGATCAATGCATATATCGCAGAAATATCCCGACATTTTGCAGATACAATAGCTTCCACCTTTGAAGAGTTTGGTATCGAACTTATTAATTTATATATCCACAATGTGAACCTGCCTGAAGAAGATCCTTCTGTCATCCGATTGAGGGAAGCGTTAGCACGCAAAGCTGAAATGGATATTATTGGGTATACCTATCAACAGGAACGTTCTTTCGATACGCTCGAAGGTGCAGCCAAAAATGAAGGAAGTATGCAGTCTGACATTATGGGTGCAGGGCTTGGCATGGGTATGGGAGTTGGTCTTGGAGGCTCTTTCAGCAGCGAGATGTCCCAGATGTCACGGGTGATGTCCACTACTGAAACGCCTATAATGCATATTTGCGAACATTGTCACCATCCGAATCAGGAGCACGCTTCTTTTTGCAGTAAATGTGGCAAGTCCTTAAAGATGGAATCAGCATCAACAAACTGTAACAATTGTGGGCATGCATTGCAAAAGGGGACCAAATTTTGCCCGAATTGCGGTGACAAATATCATGCATGCCCTTCGTGTGGAGCAGATAATTCAGAGAATGCCTTAGAGTGTATTCAGTGCCATCAGCCCATGCCTAGTCCTTGTCCAAAATGTAACCATATGAATTCCGGTAATACCAAATTTTGCGGCAATTGCGGTACCAGTTTGGCATTAAAATGCAGTCAATGTCACCATGAAGTGAAACCGGGTCAGAAGTTCTGTCTGGATTGCGGACACAATCTGCAAGAGGGAGGACAGGCCTAGTGACTACTAAACAGAGTGATTTCCTTATTTTAAATGCAATCTATCTGATCTGTATGGTGGTAACCTCAATCGTTTCATTTACGATATTTAATCATGCGGTTGTATCTGTTGCATTTTGGATTAATCTGATCGCTTCCTACGTCGCGATTACGGCGATCTGGATGTATATACGTTATATCATGAGGAATCTGGAACAGGTTAAACGATTTGTACCTGGCTATACAGCGTTAGGTGTAATTGCAGTCATTTACCTCCTTTGTGTAGTAGTTTACTCTCTATTCACAAGCACAGCTCATTTTGCGCTTCGCTGGTTCACGTTAGTACATATCGTAACATTGGCGTTGGCATTAATTCTGTGTGGGATAATTATGATTTATATTCGAAATATGCATCGTCAGGAAGCAGACGGGCAAACGAAAATCGTAACCCTTCAGCTAATCGACAAAGCTCTCCAACAATTTCTCCATACATTGGAAAATGCCCCCGCTTCAACTGTAGACGAGGAGAGAAGATACGTGAGTTCTTTAATTGAGCTTGTAAGGTACAGTGATCCCATTACTCCAGATTCACTTACATATAATGATCACCAAATTTTACTGGATATTGAATTAATGAATAATGAACTCGTCAACCAATATGCATCCGGTGAAGGGGTAAACAGTGAGCGCCTGTCTGCGCAATTATCACAATTAAAACACCGGTTAACCGAGCGAAATCAACAATTATTTGCAAGCAAATCATAAGTTTCAGGAGGAAAAGCTGTGAAAAAATTTTTTGGGATCATATTAATTTTGATTTCATCTCTAACTATTCTTTTCTCGTTGTTTCTAGTATCAGAAGGAACTGATGTTGCCGTCATTAGTACCATTATTTTTTTTATTCCTGGTGTTATCGTGCTCGTTACGGGCATTAAAATGTGTAGTAAACCCAAATTTCACCCTAATGTTTATGGGGCTGACTATTATCACCATCAGCACCCCAACCATGACGAGTATTATGAAGAAGAATACGATGAAGAGTACGCTGAGCATGAAGAGGAATTTGAGGAACCACAAGAGCCTGTTTCAGTGAATTGCCCAGGCTGTGGGGCGAAGGCAAAAGTGTATCAGAATATGTCGACTGAATGTGAATATTGCGGCACAACAGTCCGAGCATCATAAGTTTGACTTGACTCGGCATGACTGTTGGAAAAGTTTAAGCCTGATTCCTAAAAGGAACCAGGCTTTTAGTCATTTAATTATCCAAATGGATATTCTCTTATCTCATCAAAAACCTATATAACTCTATGCTTGTACCCTATAGTCCGCTGGAACGGGGTTTCTGACTTGGTTTTAACAGGTTTGGGGTGTTGTTATTGATAATATTTGAGCTTAATGAGTCGTTAGAACATCGGATGGTTCAGGGTGTCCATTGATCATGGACAATTCCGACAAGGGAGTGGTCCTGACCGATCTTTTCAAATACCAGACGCAGTGTATGCCAGTCTCTTCCGTCTGGCTCTGTGCCATTAACATGGAATTCAACAAAATCATGATTGGCTTCAGGGTATACCTCGTGTAAATTGCCGAGATGAGCATCTTCTCCAATCATGGCGTTTACGGCGTTTTCCCCATCATGAATGAAGTCTTTGTTGTACACATATTTTTGATGATAATCCGCATAAGTCATTTCAATGCTCTCTTCGTTACCAGGCGTGCTTCGCCATACATATTTGGTGGTGTCTTTTAGAAGTCCGCTAATTTCATCCGGTTTAAACACCAGATCATTTTCGGGATCAATGTTGGCAAAAGGGGAGAAGCGAACCCCTTCCTGTGAGGCCCAAGAGGCTATGGTTTCCATATCTTCTGCTTGAAGAGCTTTAATAATGGTTGTCGATGCTTCGGTAACGGTCGGTGGCTGGCCCTCAACCGGTTCACTGGTTTCCTTGCTTGATTCGGTATCTTCTGTTTTTGTATCTGTATTGCTTTCCGTTGGTTTATCCTGTTGTTCCTGAATCGTCTCCGTCTCCGCAGTTTGAGGCTCGGCACTCTCTTCAGGGGCTGCACTGCAGGCCGAGAGAGCTGAAGTGACAACGATGCCAAGTGCGAGAAACTTAATTGGTTTCCACTTCAAAATATATCCCTTCCTTCATAAATGTTTCTTACCTTATAGACGTGATTGATCACAAGAAGTTACAGACCAAGGAAAAAAGATGAACAGCAGGTTCATTTTAGACAGCATGATCTAAATTCCTGGCGCATAAAGTACAACAATGAGATGTACGTCCATAAGGAGGAAAATAATAGCATGATAAATCCTATTTTGCAATCCCCGAATGTACAGCTCGCGGGTGACTCCAATGCTGTTTTGAACTATCAGCGAGATGCGCGTAATTATGTTACACAATTATTCGGGGAACAACTGCCTGCGATTCAAAATGGATTCTTCAACGTACACATGAGCAAAGGTATTATTGTTCAGCCTCACTGGCATACCAACGTGACTGAAATGATCGTTTTGATTAGTGGTGAGATTACAACTTCTGTATTTGATCCCTTTACCCGCAGGCGAATGAATTACCATCTGAAGCCCGGCCAGGTCTCCATTTTCCCAAAAGGATGGTTTCACTGGTTTGTGGCCGATACGGATGATGTGCACTTGTTAACGATATTTGATCAGCCAACACCTGATATTGTACTGGGTGCAGACTTCCTAGCTGCAACGCCTCCTGAAGTTGCCCATAGAGCTTACTGCATAGATGAAGAAGCTTACGCCAAAGCAATTGCATCCATAAAAAATGACGCCATCCTAGGACCGCCGATTGGCTGTGTCGACTCTGTTTCGGATCAAGCTACTCAGGCATCCAAAACTAAAGGTGAACTATAGTATCTGCTTCAACGAAACTGTTCAAGTCTGTGACCGGAAAACGAATCGGGTTACAGGCTTTTGTTTTGCAGAAATGTACACATTCAAATTTGTTGGTTAATATAGGTGTATCTTATGATGATCACGATTAAAGGATTGGCGGAGGAACATGGCAAATAAACGTGAAGATATTCAATACAGCAAGGTAACGGAGGGAAACCATTCATGACGATCACGAAAACGGGAATATTGGAAAAAGCGATAAGTTATGCGCCGATATTGATGTTTGATCAGAATGAACCATTTTATCCGGATTTAGTCGGCATTTCACTGTTGGAGAAGCCAGGACCTTCTCCGTCATTTAATCGCGAAATTCTTTTTCCGCTTGAGGCCGTACAATTTGTCATTGAATATGCGATATGGTGGGATTACGAGATTGGTCATCTGTATGAACTGGAGCATGTTTGGGTATATGTTGGCCATGATGGTGAAGTAGTGGATTGTGAAGTCAGTTTCCATGGCAAGGTGCTGCGGGGATTACTGAAAGATCGGGTGAACATGGTTGATCGTCATGTCTGTCTCTACTCACAACCCGGTAAACACGCATTTTCGCCGCTTCCTGTCGTGTTTGAGCTGCTGCCCGATTTGTACTCTGCTACAGGTGTCAAAGCGGGTTGTGACGGACTGCTGGTGAACGACTTGTTCAAAGACTATTATCAAACCAATGAATTGATTGACGCCGGTGTCAGGGACTACCTTAAGACGAAAGCCTTTGTGCCTGCCATGCAGTTCAAGGAGTATATATTGGAGCCAGAGAGGTTTATGACATGGGACAAACTGTTTGAGATTATCCCGCAGCGAATTATGAGCCGATTAAACGAACTGGAACAAATGAATCAAAAAAATGGAGATTTCGACGCATGAGACCTTGCACGAATCTGAAATGAGATCAAGACCGTCACAAAATTAAGGTCGAAAAAGACAAGTGCTTCAATTCCCAGGTCTGGGAGAAGAAGCACTTGTTGCTGTATGGAGAGACATATTCAACTTTTGAAAATAAGATCCATAAATCGGTTTGCCGCCAAAGATATGGGCATATTTCGTTTGGTCATAATCCCCACATGGGAAGGAGGAAGAGGGACGTCGAGCTGAATTTCAAACAGAGAACCCTCCTCCAGCTCTTTCGAGATAAACTCACGAGTCACATAGGAAATACCCAAGCCCCGCCGTGCAAATTCAATGAGCAAATCCACGCTGCCGACCTCAATTTCAGGCTTTAATGTGTAACCATAGCTATTGAATAGCTCAGTAATGGCCATTCGAACCCGGCTGTTCCGCGAGAAGAGAATCAGTTGGTGTTCAAGCAGCATGTCCAGTGTCATCACTTTGTCCTTCAACTGGGCATAACGTTCACCTGCGACAAAGCAATCCTTGAGCTGGATGCTTTCCCTTACTTCCAGCTGAGGATCGACAATAGGCATACGTACAACACCGAGATCAATTTTGCCCTCTTTCAGAAACGTAATGACTTCGGGTGTTGTTCCATGACTCAGATGCAGCTTGATGTTTGGATACAGGACATGGAATTCTTCCAAATACGCAAGCATGTAGTGCTTGAACAAGGAGTCACTGCCGCCAATTCTCAGTTCTCCGCTGTCGAGACTTTTCAAAGCAGCCATTTTTTCTTCCGCGAGTGAGATCAGAATCTGGGATTGTTCGATGTAGGAGTATAAACTAACGCCTTCCTGAGTCAATGCAACTCCCTTGGAATTCCGGTAAAACAACGTAAGACCAAAGCTCTCTTCCAACTGCTTGATGGCATGGCTGACGCTGGGTTGAGTGATATAGAGTGCTTTCGCGGCTTGGGTTAAACTTCCCGTTTTTGCTGCCCAGTAAAAGACTTTATATAATTCATAATTTGTTGTCATAGATATCGTCTATAGCTCCTGTGAAATATATTAATTACTTGTATGGCTATAAAACGTATTATAGTGTAACTACAGCAAAGAAACCAGAGTTACTTGGAAGGAGAACGGTGATATGGAACCAACGAGCATTATTTTGTTTGGTGCTACTGGCGATTTAGCCAAAAGAAAAATATATCCTGCCTTATACAATTTATACATTGAGCAGAAACTTCCGGAAACCTTCTCGCTGATTGGCCTTGGCCGTAGAGAATGGTCTGATGAATTCTTTCAGGCGCAAGTTGAAAAATCACTGAATGAATTTTCCAGACGCCAGGCGGATCCTGAACGCGTGAAGTCGTTTGTGCAGGCTTTTCGCTACAATGTATTGAATATAAGTCATAAGGAAGATTATATAAAGCTGTTAAGTCTTGTTGAGCAGAGAGAAGCAGAGCTGGGCATTCCGTCCAATCGCCTGTTCTATCTGTCTGTTGGACCAGAGTTCTTCGAACCGATTGCTGAAAATATCCAGAACAGCGGACTGGGTTCCACTGAAGGCTGGAAACGCCTCGTGATCGAGAAACCGTTTGGTAATGATCTGCAGTCGGCCCGTGATCTCAATCGCAAATTGAGCGAAGCATTCACGGAAGAAGAAATTTATCGGATTGACCATTACTTGGGCAAACCGATGGTACAGCGTTTGGAAACCCTGCACCAGAGCAACCCGATCATGAAAGCATTATGGAACAACCGTTACATCTCCAACGTGCAAATCACGGCTAACGAGACGGTCGGCGTGGAGGAACGGGCATCCTATTATGATCATGTGGGTGCAGTGCGGGATATGTTCCAGAATCATATGCTACAATTGCTGATGATGATGGCTATCCAGCTTCCATACAACAGCACTACCGAAAAAGTTGGACTCAAGAAAAAGCATATTATGGAATCAATCGAGCCTTTGCAGAAACAGAGCGTAGGCACCAGCGTGATTCGGGGACAATATGCTGAGGGAACCATTCAAGGCAAAGCAGTGAGCGCGTATGCTGCTGAACCAGGTGTTGCCGAAAATACAATGAACGATACCTTCATCGCTGCAAAATTGCAGATTGATGACTTCTTCTGGCGCGGCGTTCCATTCTACATCCGCACGGGTAAACGAATGAAGGAGAAATCAACACGTATCGTCATTGAATTCAAGGAGCCATCAGGTCAGGCAAATGCAACGAAGAGCAACGGTTCCAAACCGAACCTGCTTGTCATTGAAATGAGTCCTGATCAAAGCATGACATTGCAGCTCAATGCAAGCGACCCTCAAAATAAGGGGGAGTTCAAGCCTGTGCATATTGATCTGGCGCCTGATCGGGAGGATCTTGCCGAAGCTTATGAGAACCTGATCCGTGATGCGCTGCATGGCGATCCAACATTCTTCGCGCATTGGGATGAAGTTGAATTGTCTTGGGCTTGGGTACAGCCGATCCTGGATGCATTTGAGGAAAATCTGCTGCCACTTCATCTGTACCCTGCAGGCAGCTACGGCCCTGTTGAATCAGATGAAATGCTTGCTGCAGAAGGCCACCATTGGTGGTTCGATGAACCGTCAGATCAGTCTGCTGAAGATGCAACTGCCGCACCATTAGCTGTAAATGCAAACTTGTAAATAAAATAAAACAAATTAACTGGAGGGTTTTAACATGAAATTTTTCATCGATACAGCAAACTTGGAAGACATCAAAAAAGCGTATAAAATCGGCGTCCTGTCCGGTGTAACAACCAACCCGTCATTGGTAGCCAAAGAAGGCATTAAATTTGAAGATCGCATTGAGGAAATTTTGCGTGAAGTACCTGAAGTTGAATCCGTATCTGCGGAAGTAACTCCAGATGCAATTACTGCTGAAGAGATGATTGCTCAAGCAGATGAACTGATCAAAATCAACAACAACGACAAAAACATTACAATCAAGCTGCCAATGACACTTGCAGGGCTTGAAGCATGTCGTTACCTGACCAAAAAAGGCGTAAAAACCAATGTAACGTTGATCTTCACCGTTAACCAGGCACTTCTGGCTGCACGCGCTGGCGCAACTTATGTATCTCCATTCCTCGGTCGTCTGGATGATATTTCTGAAGATGGTGTTCAATTGGTTGCCAAAGTTGCTGAATTGTTCCGTACACATAATCTGGATGCGCAAATTATTGCGGCATCGGTAAGACATCCGGACCACGTTACACGTGTAGCGATGGCTGGAGCACATATTGCTACCGTTCCATTCGCGGTTATTGAACAAATCTCCAAGCACCCACTGACTGATCAAGGCATGGACAAATTTGCAGCTGACTGGAAAAAAACAGTTCAATAAGATTAACTGTTAAATATTGAATCTTATCCGATTAACGTTCATATAAAACATGGGGTATGGGGAGGACAAAATGAGTAAACAACAGATTGGTGTTATTGGACTTGCAGTAATGGGCAAAAACTTGGCCCTTAATATTGAAAGCAAAGGATTTTCGGTATCGGTGTTCAACCGTTCCCCAGAGAAAACAAACGATCTTCTGAAAGAAGCTGAAGGCAAAAACCTGACAGGCGCGTTCTCCATTGAAGAGTTCGTGGCATCCCTGGAATCTCCGCGCAAAATTCTGATCATGGTTCAAGCCGGTAAAGCAACAGATGCGACTATTGAGCAATTGCTTCCTCACTTGGATGAGGGTGACATCATTATTGATGGAGGGAACGCATACTTTCCTGATACGCAACGCCGCAGCAAAGAGCTGGAAGAGAAAGGCTTCCGTTTCATTGGTGCAGGTGTATCCGGCGGTGAAGAAGGCGCGCTGAAAGGTCCGGCAATCATGCCTGGCGGTCAAGAAAGTGCATACGAATTGGTGGAACCCATCCTGACTGCCATTTCGGCTAAAGTTGGAGATGATGCCTGCAGTACGTACATTGGACCAGACGGTGCGGGTCACTACGTGAAAATGGTCCACAACGGCATTGAATACGGGGATATGCAGTTGATTGGTGAAGCTTACCACCTGCTCAAATCCGTACTGAATGTTTCCGTTGAGGAGCTGCACGAAATCTTCACGGAGTGGAATCAAGGCGAACTGGACAGCTATCTGATCGAGATTACGGCTGATATCTTCTCCAAATACGATCCGGAAACTGGCAAACCGATGGTAGACGTCATTCTGGATGCTGCCGGACAAAAAGGAACAGGCAAATGGACAAGCCAAAGTGCGCTGGATCTCGGCGTACCATTGTCCATGATTACGGAATCCGTATTCTCCCGTTTCCTGTCCGCAATGAAAGAAGAGCGTGTTGCTGCGAGCAAAATCCTGAATGGACCTGCCGTGGAAGCATTCTCCGGAGATAAAAAAGCGTTCATCGAGAGCGTACGCAAAGCGTTGTTCGCAAGTAAAATCGTATCCTACGCACAAGGCTTTGCCCAAATGCGTGCAGCTTCCGATGAATATGGCTGGGATCTGAAATACGGCAACATCGCCATGATCTTCCGCGGTGGTTGCATTATCCGTTCACAGTTCCTGCAAAACATCAAAGAAGCATACGACAAGGATGCAGAACTCAAAAACCTGCTTCTCGATCCGTACTTCCAAAACATCGTTGAATCCTACCAGGATGCTTGGCGTGAAGTCGTAGCAGCTGCTGTAAAACAGGGTATTCCGGTGCCTGGCTTCTCCAGTGCGCTGTCTTATTACGACAGCTACCGCACAGAACGCCTGCCAGCAAACCTGCTGCAAGCTCAACGTGACTACTTCGGCGCTCACACCTTCAAACGTGTGGACAAAGAGGGTTCATTCCACTTCCAATGGATGGACACCAACGAGTAATCCATGTGGATTCACTCTTCTGAATATTAATTGTGCAAGCATGCTTGCATTCGTTGATGAATTCTACACTCAGAACGAATGCCGGCATGCTTTTTTAACTTTTTGGATGAGCAAATTGCGTTGTAACATTCCTTACCTATTGGTTGGAATTTAAGTATCACCAAATTGTAATGAAATGTACGTATCTAAGGTGTGGAAGGAGATGCCTGGACCCCATAAACTGCGTTATACTGGTTCAGACAGACTATTTTTCTATGGTCCGTTATGTGAATTCAGCAATCAACTTATTGACGTGGAGGTTAACCGGAGCATGTTCGTATTGGCAGGCATTTTGTTTTTGGTTGTATACGGTTTATTGGTGTTCTACATAGGGTGGAGCGGCTGGAGCTGGATGAAGCCCGTCGTGTCAGCCAGGTTTCGCTGGTTCTATATTATAGCGATTGTATTTCTAGCGGTTTCCTTCATCCTGGCAAGGCTTTTTGGTAGTATTTCCTTCCTCAGTGTCATTGGTTCTTATTGGCTGGCAATCTTTTCTTTGCTGTTGTTGATCCTGCCAGTTATCCATTTAACGTTGTGGCTGCTCCGATTAATGCGGATTCCTAGGCATCACTCGCAGAAGTGGGCGGGAGCGGTTACTCTTGTGTTGCTCCTCTCAACGATGGCTTACGGGATTTTTAACGCATACAGCCCGGTAGTGAGAGAGTACAGCATTCAAATTGATAAAAAGGTGGAAGGAATCGACAGTCTCAACATTGTCATGGCCGCAGACATGCATTTTGGACTTCTCTCTGGTCCTGGTCATGCCAAGCGTATGGTAGAGGAAATCAACTTAAGCCTGATCTAGTTCTCTACCCGGGCGACATCATTGATGACAATCTGGACATGTACCTGGGTAGTGGTATTGCAGATATCATTAGCGGTATTCAGGCACCCTACGGTGTCTACGCGTCTCTTGGAAACCATGACAAGTTCGACGGGCCGGTCGAAGATCTGATTGCTGCGCTGGAGAAAAGTAATATGCAGGTTCTGTACGATGACAAGATCATGTTGGACGATAAGATTACCCTGATTGGGCGCAAAGACAAAACGGAAAATGATCGTGCCGAAGTAGCTGCTCTGATGCAGGATACCGATCTCAGTAAGCCGGTGCTGATGATGGATCATCAGCCGTATGATCTGGATATTGCGGAGCAAAATAACGTTGATCTGGTTGTGTCCGGTCACACTCACCGTGGACAGATTGCACCAGCTCAATTCATTACACAGGCGATTTACGAAAACGATTGGGGGTACCTTCAAAAAGGTTCCATGCACTCCATTGTGACATCGGGATTCGGCTTCTGGGGACCACCGATCCGCACGAGCAGCCGTTCCGAAATTGTTCAGATTCATGTTACATTCCAGTAATAGACTCAGAAGGCCCTTCAAAAAATGAAGGGCCTTTTATATACAGAAATGATTTTTTTTAACGAACTTAATACATCTAACCTGTGTTTATGTAAATAGAGCTTGTTTACTTTGGAAACACGGTCATTAATAATCTATACTTCCCAAGAAAGAGTTGATCTATTGTACACAGGAAGACATTCCAGAAAACGAACACGATTTGTACCCGTAATTTTATTCGTACTAGTTTTATTAGTTTGCTATTTTTGTTGGAATATAAACCAGTCTAAGGAATCTCAGGTTCCTTTGGAGGCACTTGAACTTACCCAGGCACCGCCTGAGGTCGTGAAGTTAATTGAAGGACAAGCCAGGAAGTTTGAAGTGTTAGCTGCTGAGCATGAGGGGTGGATTTATATATATTATGAAATTGACGAAGGTGACTACACAACAATCGATACGAAGATATTGAATACCTACAAACAATATGTAGTACAGATTACCGTAAATCATGCGGCTAATGATCAATGGATAAACAGTTACAAACTCGTACGATTTGAACGTTCAGAAAACAAGTCATTAGTGACTGAAGTGACCGATAGAACCCCAATCGTGAGGCAAGTACACATTAGTAATTGAAAATTGGTTTTACACCACAGCTCATTGGCAATACTCTATAGGGTGCAAAGAGAAAGACTTGGAAAGTAATCTTGCTAAGATTAAAGCCCTATTTAAAGGGAATGATCCATGTAACCCATGGATGTAAATGAGACAGTGGTAGCATTTTTGGTTGACACCGTTTTCAGGTTATGATAAGTTTATATCCGAGGCTTGTTACCGGTAATGCGGGCAAAACCACTATGGAAATGATTTTATTATTTCTATTTTGGTTTTGCCCTTTTTTAATCCTCAAAAAAAACGGGTGGTCCAGAATGATTATTAAACAGATATTTAATAACAATATTGTCAGTACCGTGGATGACAAACATCAGGAACTGCTGATCCTCGGCCGGGGTATCGGGTTTAAGTTCAAAGTCGGTGATGAGATTGATGAGGAACGGATCGAGAAAGTATTCCGTCTTCAGGATGCATCGATCTATGAGAAGTTCAAGTCCATCGTAACTGAAGTGCCGATTGAAATCCTGCAGGCGACAGATGATATCGTAACGCTGGCACGTACGCAATTGAACAAAACCATCAGTGACGGGATTTATGTCTCATTGTCGGATCACATTCATTTTGCCGTCCAGCGTATGGAAAAGGGCATGATCACGAGGAATCCGCTTTCCTGGGAAGTGCAGCACTTTTACAAGGCCGAGTACGATGTGGCCCGAGAAGCGCTCACGCTGCTGAAGGAAAGATTGGATATTGATTTTCCCAAAGATGAAATTTGCAATATTGCCCTGCATTTTATCAATGCGGAAGTCAATGACTCCATGAATGATGTGACCCATCTCATGCAGCTGCTTCAGGAAATCATGAACATTATCAAATATCACTTCAATGTCGAATTGGATGAAGATAGCGTTAATTATTTTCGCTTCATCACACATTTGAAATACTTCTGCCAGAGAGTCATTACGCATTCAACGCATGATGATTCAGAGGAGTATCTATATGAGGTTGTTCGGAAAAACTATCCGGAAACCTTCAAGTGTATCGGCAAGATCGAAACCTTTATCCATAAGAATTATCAATACGATATGACACACTCGGAGCAGTTATATCTAACGCTCCATCTGGAGCGGTTAATGAAGACGAAGCGAGAAAAATAGATTTTAACTAAATAACCCATGGGCTTGTTACTGTTCAATCAGGCAATACCCGAATGAAATGACGCGAACATCATGTGTCGTATTCGTTCGGGTATTTTTGTTGGAAAAAATGAGGAGGAATGAACATGAAACATCAGGAAACGGCACAGGAAATCATCAAAGCCGTTGGGGGAACAAACAATATCAACTCCGTATATCACTGTGTTACACGGCTGAGATTTGATCTGAAAAATAATGACAAAGTCGATAATAACTCACTTAAGAAACTGGATAAAGTCATGGGAACGAATATCTCCGGGGATCAATTCCAGGTAATTATTGGTAATGATGTATCAAAAGTATTTGATGCCATGGTCAAGGAACATCCCGCCATACAGCAAAGTTCAGAAAATAAAGAACCTAAAGCGGAAAAAAACAAAAATGTAATCCTCAAAATATTTGAAACGATTGCAGGAGTCTTCGCACCAATGCTGCCAGCAATCACAGCTGCAGGTATGCTCAAAGGATTGCTTGCTCTATTTGTATCGCTCGGCTGGATGTCGGCTGGTACGGATACGTATCGCATTCTCTCAGCTATCGGTGATGGCGTATTCCATTACCTTCCACTGTTGATTGCAGTCAGTGCTGCCCGCAAATTTGGCAGTAACCCGTTTGTCGCGATTGCGCTAGGCACCGCGCTGATGTATCCGGATATGAGCACGCTGCTCTCCAGCGGCGAATCCGTAGCATTTATCGGCATACCGGTAACGGCAGTAAGTTATGCTTCTTCGGTTATCCCGATTTTGCTGGCGGTATGGCTGATGTCCTATGTTGAGAAGTGGGTTGACCGGGTTATCCCGGCAGCATTGAAACTGCTGCTTGTGCCACTGATTACCTTGCTTGTCATGGTTCCGGTTACGCTGATCGCGATCGGTCCACTGGGCACATTTGTAGGTAACGGATTGTCAGGCGGTATTAACTGGCTGCTGAATGAAGGCGGATTGATTGCGGGTATCGTTCTTGGGGGCGCAATGGCGCTGATTATTATGACAGGAATGCACTATGCGCTCGTTCCGATTATCCTGAGCAACATTGCTACACTGGGCTTTGATAAATTCTTGCCACTGACGTATATCTCCAACATGGGTCAAGCCGGGGCAACTCTGGGTGTATTCTTCCGTGCAAAAGACAAAAAGCTCAAAACTGTTGCATTGTCTACCAGCTTTACAGCGTTAATGGGTGTAACCGAGCCGGCAATGTACGGCGTTAACATGAAATATAAAAAACCTTTTGCTGCAGCGATGATTGGTAGTGCTGTAGGTGGTGGATTCGCCCTGGCATTTGGAGCCAAGGCTTATGTTCTTGCCGGTAACGGCGGACTTCCTGGACTGCCTTCCCTAATTGGACAAACGTTCTGGTATTCCCTGATTGGTATGATCCTTGCTTTCGTGGTAGGTGCAATTATGTCTACGGTATTCGGGATTAAGGAAGAAGAAGGAGACGCTGAGGCACTCGCTCAATTCTCACCTGGTGCTTCTTCTGCACCATCGGCAGCACCCTCCAATGAGAATGCTGCAACGGTGAACGTGGATGACATGGGTACTCCAACGCCAACAAGTGATGCGGTAGCCGTGGCTCCTATGACAGGAAAAGCAATCCCGCTGAAAGAAGTCAATGACCCTACGTTTGGCGACGAATTGATGGGGAAAGGTGTTGCATTTGTTCCAACCGTAGGTGAGCTCGTATCGCCAGTAACAGGAACGGTTATGAACGTGTTCAAAACGAAACATGCCATCGTTGTCCGCAGTGATAATGGAATGGAACTTCTGATCCATGTGGGAATCAACACCGTTAAATTGCGCGGTCAATACTTCGAATCCCATGTCGCTACAGGAACCCGGGTGCAGGCTGGAGACAAATTGCTTTCGTTTGAACTGGACCAAATTGCTAAAGAGTACGACATTACAACGGCCATGGTCGTTACGAATACGGCAGACTATGAAGAGATTCAGCCTGTGAAATTGGGCGAAATCACGATGGGTGAAGAGGTATTGAAAGCCCGGATTTAATTTCTAAATCATTGAGAAGAGGAGAGATACGCATGATCAATCGACAAGGGTTTCCGGAAGGTTTTCTGTGGGGCGGCGCCATTGCCGCCAATCAGGCTGAAGGTGGATTCGATGCAGGTGGCAAAGGATGGTCCACGGCGGACATGGTTCCCTATTTTGAGAAAAAAGACTACACCAATCTTAGAGAACTCATGCATGTGACTAGTGCGACCGTTGAGAAAGCGATGGCCCACCATAGTGCGAAGGGTTATCCGAAACGTTATGGCATTGACTTTTACCACCGTTTCAAAGAAGACATTGCGCTCTTCGCAGAGCTTGGTTTCAAGACATTCCGTCTGTCAATCAACTGGCCGCGTATTTTCCCGAATGGCTATGATGCGGAGCCTAATGAAGAGGGACTGCGCTTCTATGACGAAGTGTTTGACGAGCTGAACAGACACGGAATCGAGCCGCTCGTGACGTTGTCCCACTACGAAATGCCAATGTCGTTGGTCCTCAAGTACAACGGCTGGGCTGGCCGGGAAGTCATTGGACATTTTGTGAGATACGCCGAAACAGTGATGACCCGTTACAAGGACAAGGTGAAATACTGGTTGACGTTTAATGAAATCAACACGACCATTATTGAACCGTTCACAGGTGGAGGCATCATCGAAGACCGTGTGGATAACGTAATGCAGGCTTCGTATCAGGCTCTTCACCACCAATTCGTTGCCAGCAGTCTGGTTACGGAAAAAGCACGTCAGATTAACCCGCAGTTCAAGATTGGCTGCATGCTTGCGCGCATGATTCATTACCCGGCCACATCGAAGCCGGAAGATGTTTTGCAGGCACAGATTGATAATCAGCTGAACCTGCTGCATACGGATGTACAGGTTCGCGGAAGCTATCCAACCTTCATGGCTCGTTATTGGGCTGACCATGGAATTTCCATTGTTATGGAACCAGGCGATGAAGAGATTTTGAAAAAGCACACGGTTGATTTCATCTCGTTCAGTTATTACACTTCCTTGGTATCTGCCGTAAATCCTGAGGAATATGGAGTAACCGGAGGCAATCTGTACAGCACGATCAAAAACCCGAATCTGGAACGTACAGAATGGGGCTGGCAGCTTGATCCGATTGGCCTTCGCGTGGCGCTCAAAGAGTTGTACGATCGTTACCAATTACCTTTATTCGTGGTGGAGAACGGGCTTGGTGCCAAAGACACGGTTGAGGCAGACGGCTCCATTAACGATGACTACCGGATTGACTATCTGAGAAAGCATATTACGCAAATGAAGGAAGCGGTTATGGATGGTGTAGACCTTATGGGCTATACCAACTGGGGGGCGATCGACATCATCAGTGCATCCACTTCCGAGATGTCCAAGCGTTATGGCGTAATATATGTCGATCAGGACGACAACGGACAAGGCACCTTGAACCGGTATAAGAAAAAGAGCTTTGGCTGGTATCAAAAAGTCATTGCATCCAACGGAGAAGATTTGGCTTAATTCCAAGGGCAGCCCCAAGCGCAGCAATTGTAGCGGCGCAGGGGCGCCTTTTTTATTGGTGTGAACAGTGGGTATGATTGTAAAAAGAATAGCTTCATGACACCCGGGGTGATATACTGTGTTCGTACTGGGGAGGGATAACATGAAAAAACCAATCATTGCCGTAGATATGGATGATACAATCTGTCATCTGGTCAAGCGAGCCATTTATCACAACAACATCAACTTCCCGACCCATCCGCTGCGTTATGAGGATATGATTCATTGGGATACATCCCACTTGCGACATCCGGATAGCACTCATGACGTTTTTTATGGTCGACCGGGACTGTTTGAGGAGCTGGAGCTGTACGACGAGTACGTTGTGGAAGAGATGGAAAAGCTGAATGAAGCGTATGATGTTATTATTGTGACGGCAGCAGACCCGAAAACCGTAGTGGAGAAGTGGAACTGGCTTCAGCGCCATATGCCTTTTATCTCGGCAGAGCAGTTTATCACTTGTAAACGAAAGAATCTGATTAACTTTGACTTGTTAATTGATGATGGAGCACATAACCTGATTCCAGCCTGGAATGAGGGAAAAAAAGTCATTTGCATACCCCATCCTTGGAATGGAAGTGAACGGGAGCAGTATCCGTTTCCCTTAATGTCCAGTTGGAAAGATGCCAAGGCATACATAGATGATCTGTTTCAGACCACCGATAGCTAGACCAGGCATATAAATGTCCAGAGCATCAGACTCTGGATTTTTTGCGGTATACCAGCGGAGTTTCACCCGTAATCCGTTTGAAGACGGCGTAAAATGTATCTACATCCCGGTAACCGACCAGTTCAGCGATGAGGGTGACTTTATGCTGTGAATTCCTGAGGAGCTCACGGCTTTTTTGTATACGCAGGTGCTGCAGGTACGAGCTGAACGTCTGTCCCGTATAACTAAGGAACATGCGGCCAATCTGCTTTTCACTCCAGCCGGAACGGTATGACAGATCACTCATCCGGATTCGCTTGCTTAGGTGCTGATCCAGATAATGAAGGATATGTTCAAAATCAGCAGGCAGCCTTTGTTCACCATGCATTTTCTGATGCAGCTGCCGGTAGGTTGTCACGACGAGCTGGCTAACGAGCGTGTATAACATGGTGGAAGAACCGATGCCCGTAACCGAAGTTTCACGGTATAGCTTCACCATCAGTTCTTCGACCTGTTGATGCTGATCTGAAATGGATACATAAGGGACTTTATTTTTGGCCAGATCGATCAGGTGGCTTCGAATGTCCTCTTCCTGAATGGTGGCTGCCAGTTTGTGAATCAGTTCCATGTTGAACAGACAGTTATATATAATGAGCGGATGCTCTGAGACGTTGGAAGATGCGGGACGGAACACATGGGGAATCCCAACTGGAATGACAAAAAGCATGCCTTTCTGAACCGGAACGATATCCTGATCAATGTGATGAAAACCGGTGCCTTCCGCGACATAGCTGTACTCTATGAAATCGTGAGCATGGAAGGGAACGTTGAAATCCTCGGTACATCTATTGACAAAGAGCTGCAGATCAGAGTTGAAAAAGAATTCACTTTTGAACAAATGTATAGATGGATTCACGTCGTAACCTCCTTATTCAATAGATTATCATACTCGTATAGCAAACATACTTGAACTATCTAGAGAATGGTGGGGGATGGCAGGTTAGTTAAACAAGAAAGGTGCTTTATAAGCACCTTTCATAGTTATTCTACGTTTATTGCATGTTTTAGTTACTCGACCAATCATGCTAATAATAGAGGGTAATGACCCTTTATCTTTGTGGTATGTCTAATACGATATGGCAGAAATAATGACTGATGTAACAGCTAATTCTTTTGCTTTTGTCCTTTTTCAACATATGACAAATCATTAACAGAGTCTACTGTATATTTACCTTCTTTATACGTCACTTTTGAAATACTTGCGTTGCTTAATCCACTTGCTGGAACTTCAATGTTTTCATCAAGGTCTCCGAGTAGAGTAACAATACTCATTCCATGAGAAACAACTAAAATGTTCCCACCACCGTCTTCTTTGGCTTCTTCAACAATATCATTTAAAGATTCTTGTAGTCTTGTCTCAATGGTTTTACTGTCCTCTGCCGGCCAGTTTACTCCTTCTTCGACATTTGCTTTATCTAATTCAGATAGGATGTCTGCAAATTCCTTTATACTCTTATAAAATCCGTTTTCCTGCATAAATTTCATATATTCTTCAACAGATAGCCCTTTCTTTTCAGCTACTGCTGCCATCATTTCTTCGTTCAACATGCCTTCGTACGTTCCAAAGTTATATTCCCTCAATCTTTTGTCTTTTGTAACTTCTAGATCGTCTTGTCCATTATTTGCTAAGATTAATTCTGCTGTTTCAATAGCTCTTCCGCTATCACTACTATAGGCTTTATTAAATTCTACATCTGATAATCCTTTTCCTAATGCTTCAGCTACCTCTACCCCTGCCGGTGTTAACGGTGCGTCGATCCACCCCTGTGAACGGTCTACCGTGTTTAACATCGTCTTTCCATGGCGAGCAAAGTAAATGACCACTTCATTATTCTTTTCAGTTTGACTCTCTGAACTCTGCACTTCACTACCTGATGTATTACTACATCCTGTCATCAGCATTGTTATAGCAGCTACGATGACTAAACCCTTTTTCCATTTCATTTTTCTGCCTCCTGTGTAAGTAAATATTTCCATACCCAGATAAACTCAAGTATGTAGGTAAATAGACTTGGATAGCATAACCATTCTACAAAAAGAAAAAACCTAATTTCCCCCAATAAAGATTCTCTTTATTGGGGGGGAATTAGGTTTAGCTTGTTATACAACAATAACTATCCATCTCTATTTAACTAAAAGTCATTTTAACATAAAAACGCTTACAGTAAATACTTTATTTTAAAAAGCAAAAAATTACGCATTATGTTAGCTATTCATCCTTGTTACCGGATTTTGGTTTTAGAGAGCTTATGTTCATGAAGATAAGAAATGATGTGCATGGCTGAATTACCGGGTTAAACAGTCCTCGTTACCGGGTATTTCCGGTGACAGGATCAGTATAATTATAGCGTAAGCCCGTGTTGGAAACCACGATGGAAAGGAATGTATATCCTATGTTGACCGTTAGTCATCTTCGTTGTGAGTATAAAATAAACCCGATTGGACTGGACGTAAAATCGCCCAGATTAAGCTGGCAATTACAATCGGACCAGCGCAATTGTGTACAATCAGCCTATCAGATTCAGTTGTCCCTAACTGAAGGGCATGAACAAATTGAATGGGATTCCGGCAAAGTAAGTTCGGATCAGTCCATACATGTGGAATTAGACCATTGGCTGCCCCAGGCTCGAACTCGTTATTTCTATCGCATCCGTGTCTGGGACGCGGCAGGGGAGCAATCCGACTGGTCCGAAACGGCTTTCTTCGAAATGGGACTGATGGATGGCACGAATGCTTGGCAGGCTAATTGGATTACGTCGAGACCGATTGACGAGCACGATTCATCCTGTCCTCGTCTTCGTACCACGTTTGAACTGGAACAGCCTATAGCCAGTGCGAGAATATATGTGACCGCCCTCGGGTTATATGAACTGCATCTGAATAACAAGAGAGTAGGGCAGGACTATTTTACACCCGGCTGGACCAGTTATGGTAAGCGATTACAATACCAGGTTTATGATGTCACGAATCTGCTTCAAGCGGGAAACAATATTCTAGGTGCCTATCTGGGAGATGGCTGGTATAAAGGGCATCTGGGATGGAACAAAGAGCAGAAAATATTTGGAGCTGAGGCAGCCTTGCTGCTGGAGCTTCATATTCACTATGCCGATGGATCGGAACAACGTATTCTGTCCAACGAGAGCTGGACGACAGCGAGCAGTGCCATCCGTATGTCGGACATTTATATGGGGGAGACATACGACGCACGGATGGAGGCGGATTGGATGGATACTTCTTCGACCATCTGGACTCCCGTCGAACGGCTTGAATATACAAAAGAGATCATCGTCGCTCAGGAGAATGTACCTGTTACCAAAGTACAGGAGCTCAAGCCCATTGCCTTGCTCACAACACCTCAGGGAGAACGGGTGCTGGACATGGGTCAAAATATGGTGGGCTGGGTGAAATTCAGCATACAGGGTGAGTCAGGACATACGGTTGAATTAAGGCATGCCGAGATATTGGATCATGAGGGCAACTTCTATGTTGATAATCTTCGAGGAGCAGCGCAGTGTATTCAATATACCTTAAAGGGCGGGGGAACGGAGACGTACGAGCCTCATTTTACGTTTCAGGGATTTCGCTACGTCAAGCTTATCGGTTTCCCGGATGTGGTTGACCTGGATTGTTTCACAGGCGTGGTACTGCACTCCAACATGGAGCGAACAGGTGATTTCAAGTGCTCCAGTCCGCTGGTGAATCAGCTCCATCACAACATATTGTGGGGGCAAAAGGGGAATTTCCTTGACGTTCCTACGGACTGTCCGCAGCGTGATGAACGTCTAGGCTGGACGGGTGACGCACAGATGTTTGTCCGGACAGCCTCGTATCTGATGAACACAGGACCATTCTTCACCAAATGGCTGCGGGACCTCCGAGCGGACCAGGGTGAGGATGGTGGTATTCCTTTTTTTGTTCCGGATTTAAGGAGTTCAACTTCCGAAGGATGGGGAGATACCAGCCACTCTTCGGCTGCTTGGGGAGATGCGGCGGTAATCTGTCCGTGGACCATTTACGAGATGTATGGGGATGTCAGGCTGCTCGGTGAACAATATGAGAGTATGAAACGTTGGGTCCAGTATATTCACGAACAAGGCAGTAATCCGTATTTGTGGAACACCGGCTTTCACTTTGGAGACTGGTTGGGATTGGACTCCAAGCCGGACAGCTACATCGGTGCCACAGACAAGGATTTTGTGGCATCCGCGTTCTATGCCTATTCTGTCTCACTTGTGCAGAAGGCGGCTGCCGTACTCGGTCAGGATGAAGATGCAGCATATTATGACAAGTTACATGACAATATTGTAGCTGCATTCCGGGAAGAGTTTGTTACACCTGCGGGGAAAATCGCGGTTCCGACACAGACAGCTCATGTTCTCGCTCTTCATTTTGATCTGCTGGACTCCACTGCCAGGAAGCGTGCCATCGATCAGTTGGGAAAACTGGTTGCGGAGGCGGGAAATCATTTGACAACCGGCTTTGTGGGCACTCCTTATTTGAACCCGGTTCTCAGCGATACAGGCCACCACGATCTGGCTTATACTTTGCTCTTTCAAGAAGATTACCCGTCATGGCTATATCAGGTTATACAAGGGGCAACGACCGTTTGGGAACATTGGGATGGAATAAGAGAAGATGGAAGTCTTTGGAGTGCAGATATGAACTCATTCAATCATTATGCGTACGGTGCCATCGGAGAATGGTTGTATCGTTATGTGGCAGGCATTCGTTCTGATGAACAGCATCCGGGCTTTCATGTTGTGCACATTGAGCCAGAGCCCGGTCCTGGGCTGGAGTGGGTGGAAGCAAGTCTCGACACGATGTATGGTCGTGTGGCATCAAGCTGGTATCGCCGGGAAAACAAGGAGATGGAAGTACATGTAACCATTCCTGCGAATGCAACAGGGACTGTTGTTCTGCCAGGTGCAAGTCTGCAGACGGTTTTGGAGAGCGGGCTTCCTCTGCACGACGTGCCTCATATTCAGGGTGTTCAAACGATAGAATCTCTTGTAAAGATTGAATTGGGATCTGGAAGTTATCAGTTCACATACAAATGTGTGGAGGAATCTGATGGCGTGATCGTGAAATAGTATAACAGCAGAACATTAGACCCGGGAAAGGATCTGCTTAAACGCAGATCCTCTTTTCTTTTTGCCTATAGAAATCAGAATGAGGAGAGTGTACTTCGTATGGTAAAAGAACAAGTCAGACTGGTTAAACCCTCAGTTGTGTATAAAGCAGCTTACATGGCATTTTATCAGGACTGGCTCAAAAGTGGAGAATTGATGGTACCTTGGGTTATTGCCAAAGATCCCAGTAATTTTGAAGAAATGATAGCCTCTTTACGTCGAAGCGAACAAGGAATGGACATCCCTGAAGGATGGGTGAAGGACAGTACATTTTGGCTGGTAACGGAGAGCGACAATGTGGTGGGAGCTGTAAATATCAGGCATGAACTTACCGACAAACTGTTCAACAGTGGTGGACATATCGGCTACGGAATTCGCCCGGGAGAGCGGCAGAACGGGTACGGTTCCCGGATTCTGGAGTTGAGTCTAAAAAAGGCGAGGGAGCTCGGTATTGTCAATGTGCTGGTTGTGTGCGACTCCCACAATACAGCTTCCAAAAAAGTCATTCTTCGAAATGGAGGTGTTCAGGATCAAGATTATATAGAGCCGGACGGAAACGTCGTAGAGCGATTCTGGATTAGCGATGTCGAATAATGCTGAATAATGATGTGAAATGGCGAAAATAATATGGATATCGATTGTATAACCCTCGCAGGCTGATTACAATGAAGCGTAGAATCTGGATTGCGGCCGGAAACTATCATCCCATATCAGTCATAAGTGAGGTTTTATTATGAATCAACCGGTTAATCGGCCCAAACGAATTGAGTATCTGGATCTCTATCGGGCTTTTGCCATCATGGCAGTGGTTGCCATCCATGCGACATCCACAGCAGTTGCGCATTACCCCAAGCAATCGATCGATCATGATTTTTATTATTTCTGGAACAGTTTTCTGCAATTTGCGGTGCCTGCATTTCTGTTTCTGTCCTCTCTTGTATTGTTCTACAACTACAGTGCCGGAACAAAGGAAAAGGGCTGGATGTTTAGGTTCTATAAAAAACGTCTGTTGTATGTTTTTGTGCCTTATTTGATCTGGTCCATGATTTATTTTAAGGTTAAACAGCTGCTGGCAGGCCATGATCCGATGTCTCACATGATGGTCTTCCTTACACAATTGCTGACAGGAACAGCTCATACGCATTTATACTTTTTTCTTATTATTCTGCAGTTTTATGCGATATTTCCACTGCTTCTTTTGCTGACCCGATATCGTTTATTTAAATATTGCTTGCCCTTATTCTTTATTGCGGCACAGGCTGTCTATTATGCATTGCATCTGCAGTTTCACTTCGAGCGAATGGGAAGTTTGCTGCCAAGTTACCTGATCGTTATCGGGTTTGGCGCCTGGGTTGGCTTGAACTTCGATGTTTCGTTGAAGAGACTGCGTGCTTATCGGTATTTGCTAATCTTGGCCTTTTTAAGTGGGGGCATCATTTTCATTTATGGAAATGACTACATAAAAATGTCCTTTGCCGCTTCTCCGGTCATGACCTATACGATACTGTTTTTGTTCCGCAATTTGTTTACACTTTCTGCCTGTTTGCTTTTGTTGATGACATGTGAACGAGTGTATGCAAGAAAACGGGATCGAACCCGCATGATAACTCGCCTGCTGAATTCACTGGGAACAGCTGCCTTCGGCGTATTCTTGATGCACCCATTCGTGCTGATGTTCTGGAGACGGGAATTCACCTCGGCACTGGTTCAACATTATAGTCTTGGCATTATTCTGTCATATGTCGCAGCGCTTTTACTCTCATGGGCAATAGCGATTGGATTGCGGCGAATCAGGTGGGGATGGGCGTTGATCGGAAGGTAACCTTGATTCACGTATATTAACATCTGAATAAGAGATTTCAGGCTCCTGATTAAAAGGGATGGCTTGAAATCTCTTTTTAATTTGCTTTTAAAGAGGTAATATGGATGAATGTCCAGAAAATTCAAATGGTATGGTTATCCAAATGAGGAGTGATCAGATGAAATTTATTATCATTTTTGGTCCGCAAGCTGTGGGGAAAATGACAGTCGGGCAGGAACTGGAGAAGATCACGGATCTGAAATTGTTTCACAATCACATGACGATTGAACTTGTGTCTCCCTATTTCAGCTATGATAGCCCCCAAGGGAAAAGACTTGTGGGTCTTTTCCGACAGGAAATTTTTGAAGAAGTGGCGAAGAGTGATCTTCCCGGCTTGATTTTCACATATGTGTGGGCTTTCGACCTGGAGCAGGACACAGCGTATATTCGTAGCATTAGTGAATTGTTTTCCTCTCAAGGCGGGCAAGTGTGTTATGTCGAATTGGAAGCAGACACCTCGGAACGGTTGGATCGTAACCGTAGTCCGCACCGCCTTCTGCATAAGGCAACGAAACGAAACGTAGAATGGTCTGAACAAGATTTGCTCGAGAGCATGAGGAACTATCGTTTAAATTCAGCGCCTGGAGAAATCACGCATGAGCACTATATTCGAATTAATAATACGCATAAAAGCCCTGAAGAGGTAGCCGAGGCGATCAAAAAAAGGTTTGATCTATAACCTCCAAAATCGATCAGTCAGATAGAAAGGAAGGTTCACCATGAATAACAACCCATTTAAAGACATTATTGCATCGGAAGACGTCCTCAGAGAGATCTGTGGTAATCCGGGAGATCTGGTGAAGAATAAAACGATACCGTATCTGGATGAGCATTGTCAGCAATTTATAGCCCGATCTGCCTTGTTATTTATGTCAACCAGCAATCGCTCAGGCTCATGTGATGTGTCTCCCCGTGGTGACGGTGAAGGGTTTGTACACGTCGTGGACCAGCAGCATCTGGTGATTCCGGAACGACCAGGTAACCGACGTTTTGACTCGCTGTTGAACATTTTGTCCAACCCGCACATCGGCTTGATTTTCGTTATTCCGGGACTTGATGAGACCCTGCGCATTAATGGCAGAGCAGCGATCATTCGGGATATGGATCTGATGACGCTAATGCAGACACAAGGCAAAACGCCCAAACTTGGCATTGCAGTGACGGTAGAAGAATGTTATATGCATTGCGGCAAAGCGTTTAAACGTTCGCATACATGGGAACCTGAGAGCTGGCCTGCCAAGGAGCAGCTGCCCAAACCGGCTCGAATTATTGCTGCGCACGCTGGCAAATTGGGTGTTACGGAGGACGATGTTGCACGTTCACTCAAAGAAACATACGAGAAAAGATTGTATTGATTCGTTTCTTAGCTGGAGGAGGTGGAATGATTTGTTGATATTGGTCTTGATAATTGCAGGAGCCATTGTCAGTCTTTTGGTCCCGTATGGCACTGTCATCGTCATTGGCATTATACTCGGTCTTGTGGTAGATAATTATCGTAATACGTTGTATCTTCGTGAGGACATTCGTGCGATTAAAAATCATTTGGGGCTGATGAACAATAAGGAATCCAAAGAGTACGAATTCGACAAAGAGTTCAAGCAAGTGGATCGACTCAGTTCGGATGAGATGAGTGTAATTAACAAGAGAATCGAGGCTGAGCTGGAGAAGGAAAGCAAAAAGAACAAGAATTGAACTGAGACAGACGAAGGAGGCACTTGTACAGGGACTGGAACGGCACGCACCTTACAGAAGAGAGCTATGAAATAATTTATGTATGCCAAAAAATAACGGATCCGTTTCGTCCATCTTCTACGAATTGACCAGCTTTGGAATCGTATTTCGGTACATAGAAGATTGGAGCGAATAAAATAATTCGATCGGAACCAAATTAAATTTATTGTTGCAGAATGTAGAAAATTGTAATACCATGAACGCACATATCGTTGATATTGAAGTTGAAAAGGGCAGGACCTATTACCTCGTTGCAGGTGTGGCTTGTCTTTTTCTGTATATTGGGGTGGATAAAGTGAAAATCGAGAAGGTACTGAACAATAATGCTGTAGTTGCTATTCAGGATGATCGAGAAGTCATCGTCATTGGCCGGGGGATTGCTTTTCAAAAGCGGGCAGGTGATCTGGTTGCAGAGCAGCTTATTGACAAGATCTTTACTTTACAGAATGAAGATATCCAGGAAAACTTTAAAACATTAATCTCCAGCATACCACTGGAATACATGAAAGTTTCCGAAGAGATTATCGCTTATGCCAAACTGAAATTGGGCAAAAAACTGAATGACAGCATCTACCTCCATCTTACAGATCACATTCATTTCGCGATTGAGCGTTACCGCAAAAATCTGCCTATACGAAATGGGTTACTCTGGGAAACGAAGCAGTTATACAAGGATGAATACGAAGTGGGACTTGAAGCGCTCAACATGATCTGTGATCAGTTTGGTGTCCTTTTACCGGAAGATGAGGCCGGTTTTATGGCATTGCATTTTGTAAATGCAGCCTTGAACGAAGAAATGCCAAATATCCGAAGCATGACTCAGGTGATGCAAGAGGTGCTGACCATTATCAAATACCATTTCAAAATGGATTTTGACGAAAATTCGCTGAATTATTATCGATTTGTGACACATTTGAAATTTTTTGCCCAGCGTCTGGTGAAGGGGAAGCACTACAAAAATAACAATGATGATGAATTGTTTGAACTGATTCAGAAGAAATATCCTGAAGCCCATAGATGCTCGGAGAAGATCAAAAAATTCATTGAAAACAACTACACATATCAACTGACTAACGAGGAAATGATGTATCTGTCGATTCACATCGAACGTGTGGTGCACGCCACTTCAGAGTAGTTTAAAAGACCAAAATCTTTTCTTAAAAAAACGCTTGCAAAACTGCAGAAGTTATAATATTATAAATTCATAAAGTAAGCGCATACAAAAATCGGATTGTTACTGTTCAATCAGGCAATGCCGGTCACTCCAGGTCAGTATAGACTGGTTGCAACTTACTTTAAGATGAAGTTGTTGAAGTAACAACCGAATATCGCTGTGTACAGCCTTACAGGGTTGCAACCATTAAGGGCAAAACCTGAATTGCTGAATAACATGACTTGTTTCCGGATCATCCGGCACGTTGTGTATGTTCAGTAGTTCAGGTTTTCTTTGTTTCACAAGCATGGGGAGTCTACTTAGAGAGGGAGAATTACTATGAATTACGATCAACTGGCCAAAGACATCCTATCCCGTGTAGGTGGTTCTGGAAACGTGAACAGCGTCTTCCATTGCGTAACCAGATTGCGTTTTAAACTCAAAAATGAAAGCGTTGCTAAAACGGAAGAGATAAAAAATCTGCCAGGTGTAATTACGGTTATGCAGAGTGGTGGACAGTATCAGGTTGTAATCGGCAATGAAGTGCCGGATGTATATAAAGCCATTGTAAAAGTAGGCAACTTGCCAACGGAAGGTCAGGTTGAAGAAACGAAGGAAGAATCGGGTAAAAAAGTAGGGCTGTTCAGCCGATTTATCGACATGATTTCGGGTGTCTTCACACCACTGCTTGGTTTACTCGCTGCAACAGGGATGATCAAAGGTTTTACAGCCATGTTTTTATCCTTTGGGTGGTTGACCGACACATCAGGAACCTACCAACTGTTGAATGCAACGGGTGACTGTCTGTTTTACTTCTTCCCGGTATTCCTTGGTTATACGGCCATCAAGAAGTTTGGCGGTACACCGTTCCTGGGTATGGCCATCGGTGCTACACTGGTTTATCCTACGCTGTCCGGTCTGACTGCCGGAGATCCGTTGTACACCCTGTTCACGGGTACGTTGTTTGAATCACCGATTCACATCACGTTTCTGGGCATTCCCGTTATTTTGATGAATTACTCATCATCGGTTATTCCAATCATTATCGCTACCTTCTTTGCAGTAAAAGTCGAGCGTTTCTTCAAAAATATCATTCCTAAAGTAGTTAGCACGTTCCTTGTTCCGTTCTTCACTCTGCTTGTTATCGTTCCGGCAACGTTCCTAGTTATTGGTCCGGTATCCACTTGGGCAGGACAATTGATCGGTGCAGGTGCAACTGGCATCTATGATCTGAGCCCACTCCTTACAGGACTCGTGATCGGCGGTTTGTGGCAGGTGTTTGTACTGTTCGGTCTTCACTGGGGTCTGGTGCCAGTCATGCTTCTGAACCTGAGCACGTCCGGAGCTGACCCGGTGGTTGCCATGTCGTTCGCCGCTTCTTTTGCTCAAATTGGTGCGGTACTCGCAGTTATGTTGAAAACTAAAAATGCCAAATTGAAATCATTGAGCATTCCAGCTTTCATTTCGGGCATCTTCGGTGTAACCGAGCCGGCGATCTATGGTGTGACGCTTCCACTGAAAAAACCATTTATCATGAGCTGTATTGCAGGCGGAATTGGCGGAGCCATTTTGGGATTCTTCGGTTCGAAAATGTACATGTTTGGTGGACTTGGCGTATTCGGCTATCCAACCTTCATTAACTCGGCAACAGGCGTTGACTCCGGATTCTACATGGCACTTGTAGCAACAGCCGTTGCATTCGTTCTTGGTTTTGTTCTTACGTATGTCGTTGGTTTCAAAGATACTGCTGCTGCAGCACCGACACCTGCTTCGGAGCCAACACCTATACTTGATCCAAATCCGAACAGCAAATACGAAATTTTTAGCCCCATGGCAGGTGAAGTTGTTGAATTGAAAGAAATCAACGACATTACTTTTGCCGGAGAGCATATGGGTAAAGGGATTGCGATTCGTCCGATCAATGGCAGAGTGGTATCCCCAATCAATGGTGTCGTACAAACGGTATACCGCACAAAACATGCGATCGGACTTGTAACGGATGATGGTGTAGAAATGCTGATTCATATCGGACAAGATACCGTGCAGTTGAAAGGCCAATATTTCAATGCTCATGTAAAAGATGGTGACCGGGTTCACGTAGGCGATCTGATTATGGAGTTTGACCTGCAAGCGATCAAGGATGCCGGTTATGAGACCGTAACACCGATTATTATTACAAATACTTCGAATTATCTCGATGTTGTGGACACAAAAAATGTATCTGTGAATGAAAAAGACAAATTGCTGACGGTGCTTGGCTAATCAACCTTTAGGACGAATAGGAGGAAAACCTTGATGTTTGAAAAGTTAACTTCCTTCCCGGAGAATTTTCTCTGGGGAGGAGCAACAGCAGCGAATCAGCTGGAGGGCGCCTATCTGGAAGGAGGCAAAGGATTGACTACGGTCGATCTGATCCCGGTTGGACCCAATCGATTCCCCATTGCGATGGGCAATCTGGATTCGTTTCAACCCAAAGAGGACGAATTCTACCCTTCCCATGAAGCAATTGATTTCTATCATCGGTACAAGGAAGACATTGCTTTATTTGCAGAGATGGGATTCAAATGTTTCAGGCTTTCTATCGCCTGGGCCCGGATTTTTCCGAATGGAGATGACGTGGAGCCCAATGAGGCTGGACTTCAATTCTATGATGATGTCTTCGATGAATTGCTGAAATATAATATCGAACCTGTCGTTACCATCTGCCATTTCGATGTGCCTGTACACTTGGTGAAGATTTATGGCGGCTGGAAAAACCGCAAGATGATTGAATTTTTTGAAACCTATGCGAAGACGTTGTTCAACCGATATAAGGACAAAGTAAAGTACTGGATGACGTTTAACGAAATTAATATGCTGCTGCATCTCCCGTATATCGGTGCAGGCATAGTCCTTCAGGAAGGGGAGGACAAGCAGCAGATCCTCTATCAGGCAGCGCATCATGAATTGGTAGCGAGTGCACTTGCCGTCAAAGCTTGTCATGAGATCATTCCATCTGCAAAGATTGGATGTATGCTGGCCGCAGGAACGGTATATCCATACACGTCCAATCCGGATGATGTATGGAAGGCGATGGAACAGGATCGCGAATCATTTTTCTTCATTGATGTTCAGTCCAAAGGTGCATATCCGGGCTATACGAAGCGTTTCTTCAGAGAACATGGCATTCATATTGAGATGCAGCCGGAAGATGCCGACATTCTTATGCAAAATACGGTGGACTATATTGGATTCAGCTATTATGCCAGCCGTTGTACAAGCACGGATCCTGAAATTTTAAAGGACCAGACTGAAGGCAATGTATTTGGTTCAGTTAAAAACCCATATCTGGATGCATCAGAGTGGGGATGGACAATCGACCCGAAAGGGCTGCGAATTACCTGTAATCAGCTTCACGACCGCTACGGCAAACCATTATTTATAGTAGAAAATGGACTTGGCGCTACGGATGTATTGCTGGATAATGACACAGTTGAAGATGATTATCGCATTGACTATCTCGATCGTCATTTTGCCGAGATGGCAGAAGCCATTCAGGATGGTGTTGAGATCCTCGGATATACGAGTTGGGGACCGATCGACCTGGTCAGTGCAGGTACGGGAGAGATGAAGAAACGTTACGGTTACATTTATGTAGACCGAAATAATGATGGAACGGGCACACTTCGCAGAGTGAAAAAGAAAAGTTTCCATTGGTACAAAGAGGTTATTGCTAATCAAGGCGCACAATATTTCAAATGATCGATCTGTAAATGAACGAAATCAACAAAAGTAAGGGGCAAACTCGTGTTATAGACGGGCTTGCCCCCTTTTTTTGTAAAACAAATCTAACTTAGCATATCTCACTTTACTTTTAAGTGAACCCAGTTACGGCACTTGCAGACTCCGATGCGCGTTCAGTCGCCCATATTGCCAGTAGACACCAGAGCCCGATACCGGATCGGAGGCGAAGCATAATGCGTCTCGAATTTGCGCATTGGTTTTGCCCTGGGCAGCAAGCAAAGCTGCCGCACCTGCGACCTGTGGCGCAGCCATCGAGGTTCCGCTCATGTAGGCATACGAGCTGCCAATATATGTGGACAGGATGCTGTCGCCGGGAGCGGCCATATCGACCCATGAACCGTAGTTGGAGAAGTTGGATTTTAGATCAGAAGGGTTGGTGGAGGCGACGGCGATGACGTTGGGGTAGGATGCAGGCACAATGGGATAAGAGGTGTTGTCATTGCCGGCAGCGGCAATAATGACCGCGCCACGATCCCAGGCATACTGTACCGCAGCCTGCAAAAAGGCATCGCCGACAGGTCCGCCCAAGCTCAGATTGACCACCTGTATTCCATTGTTGGCAGCATAAACTAGCCCGTTTCCCACATTCCCCATGGTCCCCATCCCGTTGTCATCCAGCACACGAATGGGAACAATGGAAGCGAGTGGAGCAACACCAGCGATGCCGACCCCGTTATTCGTGACAGAAGCTGCAATCCCGGCGACATGTGTGCCGTGTCCGTTGCCGTCCTCGGGGATGGCGTCATAACTGACATAATCATAACCTGGCAGAAGCTTGCTGGCGAGCTCGGGGTGGTTCAGTTGCACTCCCGTATCGATGATGGCAATTTTGATGGAGCTGTTACTCTGGCTGATATCCCAGGCAGCAGGCGCGTTGATTTTTTGCAGGTTGTTTTGATAAGGAAAGAAAGGATCATTGGGGGTATAAGATGCCTGGGCGAGGTAATTGGGTTCTACATGTTCGATGAGTTCATGATCCTTATAGTTTTTTAACATACGGTGCATGATTTTACTGGATTCTACCCGATACCAGCCCAGATCTTCATAGGTTTCGGCAACTTTACATTTTCCTTTTTTATGCAGGGATTGCATTTGGTCTGGAGTGGTGCCTTCTTTGAATTTGATTAAGAGCTGCTTGGGAGCATGGGGATGAAATTTTCTGGTTTCAAGGATGTCTTCCACGTAACGATATACGTATCCGATAGCGAGCAGGATTGCGGCAGAGATACCTAGCCATAACCACATGGGTTCTTCCCCCTTATGAAATTGAAATGGTAGCACGCCTTATCGTATGCAGAGTCTCCCAGATCGCGTGGGCTTTATAGCATTTTGGTTAGGAGTATAGATAGATTGATAGAAGAAATTAAATTGGGTAAGATGGATGGAAGAGAGCGAACTCAGAAAAAATCCAGGTTCGGGGTAAGTGCCATAAACCAGGCTCAAATATAGAGGATAGGAATGAGAATGTTGTGACACAGCTTCAGACAGTACCCAAGGTAATGAAGGTTCAGCTGAATCAGATTGAGAATGCCATTGATTTTGCCATGCGTGTCCGCAGAGAAGTATTTCCGATGATGAATCATGAGAGATTACCGGTAGATCTGGAGCAATTCAAAGAAAATTATCTGGATTCAGCCGATGCTGTCTTTCTTGTTGCAGTCATGGAAGACGAAAGGATTGTCGGATCCATTGGTATCCTGCCGTATGATGGGCGAATCGAAGCAATAACAGGAAGATACCCTGCACAGTCTGCGGCGGAAATTGTGAAATGTTATGTGGATTCGGAATATCGCAGGTACGGTATCGGTTCACTTCTTGTAAGAGAACTGGAGAAAATGGTGGCAAAACTGCACTATACAACGTTGTATTTGCATACACATCGCTTCTTGCCTGGAGCCGTGGATTTCTGGAAAGGTCAGGGATATGTGGTTGTTGTAGAGCAGGACGATGATTGGCAGACGGTGCATATGGAGAAAGTGGCGAGAGTGGAAGTGGACCAGTACCAAGCTCATCGCGGGTGAAACAGCTGGATCTGACAGATGGCATATCACGTGAAGATACATTTGCTATCGTCGACGGCATGAATGATGCGGAAATACTGGAGTTTGCAATGTGGGCATTGCCATGGGCAATGCGAAGCCGGGTCTGAAAGCCATTGCGGATGACGTTACCGGAACCATTGAAGAGGATGGACTATATCATAGTTTTGTGAAGTATGGATTAATCCAGTCTTAATGATTCTTGTCAATTAAAAGCGTATTATTAACAGGCAGCTCGCGTATAGAGGTGTCTGCTTTCAGCATCTGGGTTCAATTTAATTAAGAATTAGAGATAGAGGTTAAGATCCAGAAGATTAGTCCACCAAAACCTCCCACGGCTAGGCCGCATAAAAGTGCAAAAAGCGCCACAAATTTTTTTTCGTTCATCAAATCCCTCCCGCATGAATTGTAAGCTGCAGAGAAACATCATGGTGTAGGTTCGCTGGATTACATATTTACGGTGCATTGTCCGATATATAATAGGTACGCTCATTTACTAGAGACATAAAGGAGTGCAGAACATGGATATTGCAGCACTATCAATGGCCATGAGTCAAAGCTCGCTTGCACAGTCAGCGAGTTTGCAAGTGATGTCAATGTCGAAAAACATGGCAGAACAGCAAGGGCAGCAGCTTACGGAAATGTTAAAGTCAGTTCCAGCTCCGCATCCAAATCTGGGGGGCAGTCTGGATCTTTCCGTTTAGACACATTCAAGGATGTATTTCAAACCCAATTTGCAGCAAGCGAAACCCAAACGACTTCAATTCAACGGAATTGAGGTTGTTTGGGCTGTTTTTATATGGTTTTCCAAGTGAGTAGAGTTGTCGTTGTCAGCTTTCGCGTTCCTTCTCACTTCCGGTCTCAATGACTTATGCAGGACTTAGGAAGTCTGTACGAAAAAAAGTCCATCCAATGGTGCTTCAGCGGAGGCGGGGCCTTTTCGTAAAAACAAATAGCCGCTGGCATCGGAAAGCCCCAATATGTCCTTATAGGGCGCTGGAAAATCTGCGGAATAGATCTGGCACACCAGTTGATAATGGGTTAACAAATGGCCGATTCCGTTTACCCCGTTAGGTATAGTCGAGGAGAAGAACGAAAAGGCAGGGAAATCCTGCTCGGCTAACTGGGTTTCCACAAAGCTCACTTCGCTTATAGGAATAGTTAGGGTTGGACTTAAGGAAGTTTGCGCATGTGGGGTTACGGACACATAAGTACATCCAGCCAGAATGTTTTCGTTCCATTCCAGCTCATCTCCTGTATAGGTCACCTGATCCAGGAAATATTCCGAAGCCGAATACGTTGAAAAAACGGAGATAAACATGTCTGGTGGTAAATACGGGACGTGTACATGTTGCAAGAGCTTGCTGGAATTGATGGAGAACAGATGCAACAGGGGATGGCCTTCCGGATTGAGCGGCCATTCCTGAATGTATGCCTGTTCACCGCCGATCCACATAGCAGAATTCAGGTTCGGGTGATCCGGATTAAAAATAATTTGGGTAACTGTATGCATGGAAAAACTCCTTAGTCTTGAATATGATTACCAAACAGCTGGCGGGCCTTGTCCCAATTGACGCCAAGTTTACCTTGCCAGCCCGCCCATGGCATCTCCATGTCGGAGCGTCCTTTCGTATTGCTAAGCAGTAACTCGGCATTCTGAAGCTCTTCGATATTTGTCCAGTGATTTGCACTAAGGGAGAGAACCTGGTTCGGCAGAACGCCTACTCTGGATAGTGATTGTAATATGCTGCGGCGGATGCCAGCATGTCCTTTCACCAGTTTCTCAGCCGTGAGCCGCTTCTCGTACTTTCCAGGAGTTTCTTCGTTCTCTGCCTGATCTAAACTGCGAAGCAGTTGATTGAACGTATGAACGTCCTCATCACTCGGTGTAACCGTTCCTTGTTCAAATAGGGAGGCTAGCTCCGTCAAATCGGTATATGCCCCTACACTTGTCCCGCTGTAATCATAACCCTGATGGAGAGCATGGCGGATGGAGGACAAATTTTTCCATGACTCATCACTATGACTGAACCCGCAGAATTTACAAGAAAGGAAACGTTCCGCTTGTTCATAAGAGTGCTTCTGCATGTGAATCATCATATGATAGCTTCCCAGTGTTGTTATGCCACGAGGGAAACTTCCACCAACACCGGCCACAAATGCATGGGTTACCGCTGACCAGGACAGATGTTTATTCTGCTGCAGATTAATTAGCTTATGAATGATTTCATCATGTCTAATCAACTCCAGATCATTGGGTATCCAGCCATTTGTGATTAATATATCCTGTTCTGCAGCAGTAAGTGTATTCATTTGATATAACATCACTTCACGTTCTCTGTCGTACTCACCATTCGAATGCAGATATAGCTTCTTTAGCACGTTCATGCATTTTTTATCCATGAGCAGCTCCTTCCAGAATTCAGTTTGCTTCTTTCTATGTACATTCGGTTAACCATCATTGCTTCATTTTATTATAAATGAGATGATAACCTTATTACAGATGAGAAGCGGTGAAACATGCGAATTAACAAATACATAAGTGAAACGGGATTTTGCTCTCGCAGGGAAACGGACCGCCTCATTGCGGCTGGGCGTATTACGATCAATGGCAAGGTATGTGAAAAAGGGGCAGATGTCGAGCCCGGAGATATTGTCCTCATTGATGGCAAGGCAATTCCACAGGGTGACCGTGAATCCGTGTACCTGGCTCTGAATAAACCGATTGGGATTGTCTGTACGGCTGCCCAACAAGTCAAGGGGAATATCATTCAGTATGTGAATTATCCATCACGCATTTTTGCCGTTGGCAGGCTGGATAAAGACTCGGAAGGGTTGATTTTGCTTACGAACGATGGAGGGATCGTCAACAAAATGATGCGTTCGGAGCATAATCATGAGAAAGAATATGTTGTGACCGTGGATAAACCCGTTACAGACGAATTCATACGATTAATGTCCCAAGGTGTTGAGATTCTGGACGTGGTGACCAAACCATGTGAGGTATATCGGGATAGCGAGAATGTTTTTCGAATTATTTTGACACAGGGTCTTAACCTGCAAATCCGCAGAATGTGCAAAGCCCTGGGGTACAGAGTGCTGAAACTGGAGCGCATACGAATTATGAATATTACGCTGGACCAGCTGGAACGAGGACAATGGAGACATCTGGAGAAGCGTGAACTGGATCTTCTCTTGTCCAGGCTAGAATAGAATCATTCACCTGCGCTTGAATAGATGTATCCGAAAAGAATAAGCCATGTAAAATAAGGCACCAATCCGGAATGGATTCGTGCCTTATTTGCGTCAACTAAAAATGTGTTAATGGATCTCGGACAATCTCGATCCGGATACGCGTTTTCGAGTTTTTCGTTCTGAAATATATGAACCCAGCAGCGTTAACAAGGCACCAAGCATCGTGATCCAGGTGATGGGTTCATGCAGTAAGAGTGCAGAAGCAACCAGTGTGATAACCGGAACAAGGTAGATGTACACACTGGTTTTCACCGCTCCGAGGAGACTTACTGCCCGGTTCCAGGTCACAAAACACAAGGCAGAGGCACCTACTCCAAGAAATAGAAGATTGAAGAGGTTGGACATATCGGCAAATCGCCAAAGTTTGAAATGAAATTCGAATAGGAATAAGGCAGGCAGCATGAAGATTAGCCCGTAGAAGAACACTTTGCGTGTTGCACCGATGGTGTGGTAGCGGAGCTCGCCTATTTTGCGCATGAGTACTGAATAGATGGCCCATACGGCAGGTGCCACAAAAGCAAGCAGATCTCCCAGTGGATTCAGCTGCAGCATGAAACTCCCATTGAACGCGATCAGCACGATGCCTGTTAAGGCAGCAGCAAAACCAACGACAAAACGTCGGGTTAACGGTTCATCTTTCAGGAAAAAATGCGCAAGCACAGCAGTGAAAAACGGCGCAATGGAAACAATGACACCTGCATTGGAAGCCAGTGTGTAAACAAGCGCAATATTTTCGATCAAAAAATACAAGGTGACGCCGCACAGTCCGGCGGCCATAAACAGCATCTCTTCCCGAAACGATGACACCCGCACCAAACGAGGATAGATCAGAAAGAGCACAACATATCCGATCAGAAAGCGGAAAAACAGAATTTCCACAGGCGTAAAATGAATCAAGAGCACTTTGGTGCTTATGAAGGTGGTCCCCCAGATCAAAATCGTAAGCAAGGCGAGCAGGTGACCGACCGAAACTTTATTTTGCCTCATCGTAACACACTGTCCCGTAACCGTTTGGAGTCGACTTCATGGTTGAAGATGCGTCGGTATTGTTTGGGTGTCAAACCGATCAGTTTTTTAAAAAAATTCGTAAAATGGCTCTGATCACTGAATCCTGTCTGGGCGGCCACTTCAATCGGCAGCTGTCCTTGCTCCAATAAACGCTTGGCATGATTAATACGAATCGTCTCCAGGTAACGATAGGGTGAGATGCCCTTTTGGCGGGTGAATCGTCTTATCAGGTGATATTTGCTCATTCCGGTTAATTCAGCTAACTCATTCAGCGTAATACTATCCATATAATGAGACTCTATGTATTCGCATAAGCGTTTAATTTCGATCGTGACGTCCTGAGAAGATAGGGGCGGTTCAGCATCTGCATTATCCCGAAGCAGCTGTTCCAGCAACAAGAGCAATAATTCTTCTTTGCCAAAATCGGATTGCTCCTCCAGGATCATTAAATGCAGCTCATGCAGGGAACTGACAAGTTCATTTTGATAGAGAACAGGTGCCCTGAACCGGGGCAGGTAGTCTTGTCCGGTTATCTCCCGTGCGTATTCTCTCATGACCTCGGGTTGAATGTTAATACAGCGATAATCAAGTGTTCTTCCGTCAACCTGCTCACAGGCATGAGGATCATGGGGGTTGAATACAATCATGTCCCCGGAATTCAACATATACTCTTCGTTGTTGCACACGAGATGGCGCTTGCCCTGCTCAATAAATCCAATGACGTAATAGTCATGAAAGTGGTTGGGGAATTTCTGCATAATTCCTTCGAATTGATAAGCTTCAAGCTGCAGACCGGTATCAAATACAACAGTTCGCACTTCGCGAGTCACATGCTGCACCTTCTTTCTCGTAAGTTCTTGTCATTATAATATGAAAAGAAGGAATATTCTTGGACGATATTGCTCGCTGTGTCCTTGATTAAGCCTTACAAATAACCAAAGTACCCGCTGCCCTAATGGCAATTCGGGTACTTTGGTTAAATTATAGTTCATCTATGAGAGGGATTCATGTTCTTGATCTAAGATATTTTTAATGTAACGTGGCAAGCGCTTCTCGAGTAAAAGCTTGAATTTCAGATTCACGGCCTTCACGTATTTTTATGGCCCATGCCGGATCTGAGATAAGGGCACGTCCAACGGCTACCAGATCAAATTCCTGATGGTCTAGTCGATGGAGAAGATCATCCAGATCTTTGTGTCCGGCGCCTTTACCTTGCGTGTAGAGACTGGTAAATTCATCATCCAGGCCAACGGAGCCAACAACTATCGTTGTTTTGCCCGTCAGTTTCTTCACCCAGCCCGCGAATCCAAGATCAGAACCTTCAAACTCGGGCTCCCAGAAGCGACGTGTAGAACAGTGGAAAATGTCCACGCCAGCTTGTACGAGTACATCCAGGAATTGATCCAGCTTTTCCGGTGTATCGTATGGCTTAACGTAATAATCGCTCATTTTCCATTGAGACACACGAATGGCAATTGGATAGTCAGGGCCCACCGCTATGCGGATAGCTTGAATAAGTTCTGCGGCAAATTGGGACCGCTTGATCAGATCACCACCATAGCGGTCGGTGCGCTTATTCGTTTTCTCCCAGAAGAATTGGTCGACCAGATAACCGTGTGCTCCCTGAATTTCAATGCCGTCAAACCCAAGACGTTTCGCATGCACTGCCGCATCAACAAAGGCTTGAATAATACGCTCAATTTCTTCCTCATTCATCGGCTCGCCTACCTTATTTCCTTCCAAATCGATTCCAGATGGTCCGATGGATGGGGCTTCAGGATAAGGCTGTGATCCTGCCGGACGGGCCATACCCATGTGCCAGAGCTGAGGGAAAATCCTGCCACCCGCTTCATGGACTTGTCTGACGACCCCTGCCCAACCGTTTAATGCTGCTTCTCCATAAAAAGAAGGCACTTTTGGTTCACTCGTTGCCGCTGGATGGTCGATTACCGTCCCTTCGGTAATGATAAGACCCACGCCATTTTCGGCACGGCGGAGATAATAAGCGGCGACATCGGGACCTGGCACACCACCCGGTGAGAAAGCCCTGCCCATGGCCGGCATGACAATGCGAGACTGCAGGGATAAATTAGGAAGCGTATAAGGTTGAAACAGATATTCTGTGGATAGAGCTTTCGGTTGCTGGTTACTCAAGTGCAAACACCTCCAATATTTTGTTCCTTCAAGCTGGGGTACGAGTGCAATAATAGCAACGCATCCCATCCTCGCTCAACCGACAATTTGTTCAATGTGTTGTTTAAACGAAGGAGGGAGAAAATTGTCGTATTGGTAAATTCACTTGTTGGCAAAAGTGGACCTGTTTATAATGGGGACATCACTAGTTTGATGCAAAGGAGTTCTCTGAATATGTCCGGTGTGTTTTCCCCCAACCCCAACGATCCACGGGTGATTCGAACCCGTCAACTAATTGTGAATGCATTCCTAATGCATCTGAATAAAAAAGACTTTTACTCCATTACAATTCGGGATATTACGGAAAAGGCGACCATAAACCGTGCAACCTTCTATGCCCATTTTGCGGACAAGTATGAACTCTTGGAATCCGTCCTCTCATTCGCATTTGAACAATATGTTCTCAATAAAGTAAATGCTCAGGCCCCTCTTACGGAGGTGACCGTGAAACAGCTCATAACTTCCTTATGTAACTATCACGATTCCAGCAACCAATGTATCAAGAAATATGAATCAGTTGCACCGATCTTTGAAGAAAATATTAAGACTCAACTGGAGCAGCTCATCCTTCAGATCATCACAAGGGAAACGGATCAAGCAGAACGAAAAACATTAGCAAACGCTGCCACCATGCTAAGTTGGTCTATCTATGGACTAACGTATCGATGGAATCTTGAAGGCAGACAGGAATCTCCTGCAGAATTAGCTGAGAGAGTTGCACCCTTGATTATGGGCGGAGCTGGTTTACTGAATTGATGAATAGAAGGAAAGAGAAAAAGAGCAGATGATCTGCTCTTTTTTGGTATCCCAATAAATTGTATTTATTTATATAGCTTCATAGGAAGGCTTGTTAAAGACTGCCCAGCTGCAGAAGGCGTTAGATTTTCTTCCAATATAAATCTTTCAACGGGCTCAATTCTTGAGAAGGTTTTTAAGAAAGTGGTCAGTACAATTTTGGCTTCCAGTCTGGCCAGAGGTGCACCCAGGCAGAAATGCGTGCCATATCCAAACGCGAGCTGTTTGTTATTATTCGGACGATGAATATTCAATGTGAATGGATCTTCGAACATATCCTCATCCATATTGGCTGCACTCATCCACGCCACGATCGCGTCTCCTTTTTTGAGTTCAACGCCTAGCAGGTTATTGTCTGCTTTCACCATTCGATCCATCTTGCTGATATGGAAGCGATATCGCAGCATCTCTTCAACTGCATTTGTTACAAGCTCGGGGTTATTTCTCAACTCGGCGTATAGTTCCGGCTTATCATAAAGCAGCGCATAAAAGGAGTTGGCCAACAGGTTGCTTGTAGTTTCTACGCCTGCACCCAGAATGAACATGGTTGTGCGTACAATCTCCTCATCCGTAAAATGATCACCATCGACCTCGACCTGAATCAGATCTGAAATAATATCTTCAGCCAGATTGGTTCGTTTGGACACGACAAAAGGATAGAGGTATTCGAAATATTGTTTTCCGGCGGTTTTTTTCATTTCATTGATCTGCTCGAAGGTAGCTTCCGTTGTTGGCATGAACATGATATCTACCCATTCCTTAAATAGAAGGCGGTCTTCAGAAGGAATGCCAAGCAGGTCGGACATAATGATAATAGGAAACATGCTGGTGTAGGCTTTAACAATATCCACCTCTGACTTAAGGGCAAATTCCTCAATTAGTTCGTCCGCCACAGCCTGGATCCGGGGTTCCCACAGGCGAAGACTTCTTGGTGTAAAGGCAGAAGCAAGCAGAGCTCTACGCTTACGGTGTTCCGGCGGGTCCACATTGTGGATGTCCAGCTTGTCCGGAATATGATGCTGCTGGTTATCCTTCTCATTATCACTTGAATACCCCACATTGACGATCGATCGTTTTCGTACACTTGAAAAATGTTCGTGATCATTTAATACTGTTTTGACCAGATCATACTTGAATACATGCCAGGAATCGGTTTCCTCATTGTAAACGACAGGTTCCTGTTTCAGCATGTGGCGATACCAATGGTAAGGGCTAAACTCTTCTTCTTTCGATTCGAATTTTGTGATTTCAGACAGCGAAATAATGGCGCTCTTCTTCATTCATCTTACCTCCTTGGTTGGGGTCATTGACAAATATACCAAACAAGAGTACTTTAATTCAAGTAGTTTGAATTATAACAACAAGGTGGAGTAGAGAGTGAAGAACATGCTGAAGCATAAGGGAGTCAAAGCGGGCATATTCATGATTGTTTTTTATCAGATTGTGATGCTTACCGTTTTTATGTCCGGATATAGTGCCATTCCCAAAAACGTAACCAATCTTACGGTTGCAATTGTTAATGAGGACAAACAATCCGGTACCGAATTCGTTCAAAAGCTGCAAGAGCAGCTGCCGTTCAACGTTGTGACCGATAAAACGCTCGAACAGGCGAAGACGGGGCTGGAAGACCGGGATATTCATATGGTGATACGTATACCGGGTAATTTTACGGAGAAACTGTCTGAACAGAGCGGGAAAGCAGAACTGGAATATTTGATTAATGAATCCAATCCAACGACGATTACCAGTTCAATGAAAAGTGTGGCCACAGAAATTACCTCCCAGATTGGAACACAGGTTCAGGCTCAAAGTTTCGAAGCTGTATTGAACGGCATGCAGGTTCCCGCGGAGCAATCCAAACAGATCGTGGAATCCACCACTGGCAAGGTATCCTCCAATATCGTTCTGAGCAATCCGCAGCCTGCCGGCATGCAGAACCAGATGGCACCGATGTTCATCACGATGGCGCTTTATGTTGGAGCCATGATTTATGCGATGCAGAGTGTTGGCGGTATGCAGCAGCTGCGTGGACAAATGGGGAAATGGAAGGCATTCTTTGCACTGCGCGGGACTAACCTCCTCATATCTCTGATTGCGCCGCTGGTTGGCATAGGTATTTACTTTATGGTCCAAGGATACGGAGTGGAAGTGTTTCTGAAAATGTGGCTTGTGCATAGTCTGCAATTGTTCGTGTCGATTGAGTTTACAAGTATCTTCATCATGCTTCTGGGTCAAGGTGGAATGCTGATCAACATGGTGTTTGTACTCAGTCAATCGATTGCCAACGGAACGTCCATGTCACCGGAAATGATGCCTGGATATTTCAAATTCGTCAGCCAAATTACGCCGATGTTCTATTCTACGCATCTGGATTATAATATTCTCTTTGGTGGTGGGAGAACAGCACATTATGCGATTGGATTGGCACTGGTTGGCGTGGGGGCTTTCGTACTCAATGCAGCCATTCATCATTTCAAAAATGCCAAGCAAACCGAACTTGTGCAAGAGTCTTCCCAACAGCCCGCGATGGTATAAAATAAGAAATAAAAGGGTTGGGCTATTTTCTCTAAGAAGCTTTGCCCTTTGAAAGAGCAGAATGGGGGCAGTCACATGTCGATTCAAATATTTATTCTCGGTTCATTAAGTGAGGGGAACTGTTATCCCTATGATATTAAAAAGAAAATTGGCAAACATTTGGATCAGACCGATGCCAAAATTACGGAAGGCACGATCTATTACAATTTTGAAGTTCTGCACAAGAAGGGTTTGATCGAGAAGATCGAAACGATCCAGAGTGAGAATCGCCCAGATAAGACCATGTATGGCATAACCGAAAAGGGGCGTCTCGCGCTGGAAGATAGCATATATAAGGTGTTTCAGAAGTTTACGAACGTACAGTCCCTCTATGCTGCGCTAGTTAATCTGGATAAGGTGGACAATCAAAAGATTGCTTACCTGATTGAAGATATTATTGTGAAACAGAGAAATAAAATCGAGTATATTGAGCAGCAAAAGCCAGAGCAGATTGATGCGAATGAGGATTTAATGGATGCACTCTGGTTGATGAGAGACCATGCCTATCAAACGATTCAGAGCAATATTGATTGGTTGCAGAAGCTGCTTCACCATGTTCAGAGCAGAGTGTTAAAGAATTAAGTTTTTATTCATTTGTAACGAGGGAGGTAAATCGCATGTTCGAACATCTGGTTGTATTCAAATTTAACGATAGCATTACCCCGGCAAAACAGCAGGAATTTGTCTCTCAATTGCTTGCCTTACAAGACGAAATACCAGGGATCATTGATCTGACTGCCGGAATCAACGTAACGGAAGAAACCGACCATATTCAGGGATTCACACTCGGATTGAGAGTGACCTTTGAAGACCAGGAAGCCTTGCGTGCATACGGTCCGCACCCGGCTCATCAGGCATTTGTAGCTTCCTTGAGCGGTTGGGTCGAAAATGTGATTGTAACAGACTTCCCGATTCCCTCGAGATAAGGTGTGGATGAAGGAGAACATATTCCGTTGAATAGGAACAAAAGCTGGCACAGTATGTGCTAGCTTTTTTGATGCCTGACATTCCATGCGAAACATGGTTGTGTAAGAGAATATCACATTTGAAGGTGAATATTTTGTTTGATGTGCCCAAAACGATGCTTGCTCTTTATCTCCTGTAACAATTATCGTTCATGAATCATGGAACTTCCCGAAATAGTTTATATAATGTGAATCAACATAACATGATTAATTAACGCATGGGGTTGATTCTAATTTCGGGGGGCAAGTGCGGATGAACGAAACAAAAAAGATGAGAATTTTTTCACTGGGGATTCAACATGTATTGGCGATGTATGCCGGGGCAATTCTGGTACCTTTGCTTGTGGGAAGAGCATTAAACCTGACTGCAGAGCAGTTGGCGTACCTGGTATCCATTGACCTGCTAACATGTGGTATTGCAACATGGCTTCAGGCCCGAAAAGGAAAGTACCTGGGCATTGGACTACCAGCGGTGCTTGGAAGTTCGTTTGTAGCCGTTACGCCCATGATTGCCATCGGGTCCCAATATGGGATTCCAGCCATTTACGGGTCCATCATTGCAGCCGGGTTATTTATCGTCATCTGTGCGGTGTTTTTCAGCAAAATCGTTAAACTGTTCCCTCCAGTTGTCATCGGTACTGTTGTAACCATTATTGGTCTTGCGCTTATTCCGACAGGTATTAAAAATATGGCTGGCGGGGCGAATAGTGAAAATTTCGGCAGCTTGGACAATTTAGCTCTTTCATTTGGGGTGCTGCTCTTTATTTTGGTGCTCAATCGGTATGCTCGTGGTTTCGTTAAGTCACTTGCTGTTCTTATTGGCATTATCGTGGGGACCCTCATCGCAGCCCTTATGGGAAAAGTGAATTTCACACCTGTTCAGGAGGCGTCCTGGTTCCACCTGCCACAACCCTTTTATTTTGGATGGCCGACGTTCGAACTGGGTCCGATTATTACGATGATTATTGTCGGTACAGTCGTAATTATCGAGTCCACGGGTGTGTTCATGGCTTTGAGCAAAATATGTGATCAGCCAATAAATGAGAAGGATCTCGCTCGTGGCTATCGTGCAGAGGGCCTCGCGTTTGTGCTTGGAGGCATATTTAATGCCTTTCCATACAACACGTTTGCTCAGAATGTCGGGCTCGTTCAGCTGTCCAAAGTGAAAACAACCAATGTGGTGGTTGCAGCCGGAGGCATTCTGGTCTTTCTCGGACTTATTCCGAAGGTAGCTGCTTTTGCAACCATTATTCCTAGTGCTGTATTAGGCGGAGCGACTGTGGTGCTGTTCGGTATGGTCGTCTCTTCCGGGATCAAAATGCTGCAAACCGTCGACTTCGGTAAGCAATCCAATCTTCTGATCGTCGCTTGTTCCGTTTCGTTGGGGCTTGGTGTTACGGCCGTACCTGATCTGTTTGCACAGCTGCCTCAAAGTATTCGCATTATTGTGAGCGATGGTATTATAACAGGAAGTCTATGTGCCATCCTGCTCAATGTCTTTTTCAACATCGGCTTAAAAAAAGAAAGCCTGCCCGTTCAGCCAGTAACGGGAACACAGGAAGCACCCACTTGATCCAAGCTTAATTGGATTGTCCCTGATTAAAATGAACAGGTCCAGATTGTTTAATTGGTAGGATGAGGATGGACACACTCAACTCACAATTGAACTTTCATGGGCCTTTTGTATGCCGAATGCGATGCAGAGTTTGGCTTTGTTTTTTACTTGCCCGGACAACGCTTCGCCTGTTAAAAGTTCAAATAGTTTAGCAGATTGGGTTTTATCCAGCTGAACATAGGTAGATTGGCTTTCAACAATGATTTCAACCTGATTCTGATTAGGACTGATCCAGAGGTCATATATGACTCTATTGGAAGCCGCCGCGTTTTCATCATTCTCAAAATAAAACTTATAATCAGGCGGGCGGATCATTTCCGCCTCAATATTATTTTGCTTAATGGTTGAAGTGATGTCCTTAATCATCTGTACTTGTTTCGGAACGGAAATTTTCCTTATCATTGTGTATCCATGGGCTTCAGCGACACGTTGTTGTACAATTACATAATCCCCATTATATTGATCTTCATCTTCATGTACGGGACAACCAGTGAACAAAATGAGGAATACGGCTATAAATAAGATTCGATGGTTTGTGTATATCAAAATGCCTCCCCTCCCTTTCATTTCCAGACGTTTCTGAAATAGAGAATGTTTCTGTTGAAACATGCAATTGCTGTACAATTATGCTAAAGTTTCATCATGAACATATTACATGTTCTTACCTTGAAATTTCCATGCGACTACATAAATGAGCATTGGTTCACAAAGGCTACATGAATATAAACAGAGGATTTCCTTTGTTGAGGAGAAGGAGTGTGATCCCAATGGAAAAGGCAAAGTTGGATGCAGGTTGGAATTTGGACAATAGTTATGCTCGGCTGCCGCAGACCTTTTATACAAGCCAAGGGGCAATACCCGTTCAGTCACCTGAGCTGGTCATTTTTAACGAAGCGCTTGCTGCCAGCCTTGGACTGAATGCGGAAGTGCTGAACAGCCGGGAAGGAGCAGCCATTTTTGCCGGCAATGAAACTCCGGAAGGAGCCGAGCCTCTTGCTCAAGCTTATGCAGGTCATCAGTTTGGTAATTTCAATATGCTTGGTGATGGACGAGCTCTGCTGCTGGGTGAACAGATTACTCCACAAGGCGAACGGATGGATATTCAGCTCAAAGGATCAGGGAGAACCCCCTACTCCCGTGGAGGTGATGGTCGTGCAGCGATTGGACCGATGCTGCGCGAATACATCATTAGTGAAGCTATGGAGGCGCTCGGTATTCCAACAACGAGAAGTTTGGCTGTAGTGACCACGGGAGAAAACATTATTCGCGAAACGGAACGACCAGGCGCAATATTGACCCGTGTGGCTTCGAGTCACATCCGTGTCGCAACCTTTCAGTATGCTGCCAGATGGGGCTCCGTTGAAGAACTCCGAACACTGGCCGACTACACGCTGGAACGCCATTTTCCTCACATTGCTGCAGATGAAAACCGATACTTGAACTTCCTTCAGGAAGTCATCAAGCGACAGGCTGCTCTTATAGCGAAATGGCAGAGTGTTGGTTTTATTCACGGCGTAATGAATACAGACAATATGGCCATCAGTGGAGAAACGATTGATTACGGGCCTTGTGCTTTCATGGATGCCTACAATCCGGGAACTGTTTTTAGTTCAATCGATACGCAGGGTCGCTATGCCTATGGGAATCAGCCATATATTGCCGGATGGAACCTGGCTCGCTTCGCTGAGACGCTGTTACCCCTCCTGCATGATAATGAAGAAGAGGCTGTACAGATCGCGCAGGATGCCATCTCCCTGTTTTCGGAGCAGCACCACCATTACTGGTTGTCCGGGCATGCGTGCCAAGCTAGGATTGTCGACTGAAGAGCCAGAAGATGAAACGCTGATCAAGGATCTTCTGGAACTGATGGAAAAGCATACAGCTGACTACACGAATACGTTCATTGCTTTGACTTTTGACCAATGGGAGAATTCGAGTCTGAACGAAGCACCGGATTTTACGGAATGGCACGAACGCTGGAAGGCCAGATTAAGCAGACAGTCTGACTCGAAAGAGGCAGTGCAGCAGCGGATGAAGAGCAGCAATCCTGCCGTCATTCCCCGGAATCACAGAGTGGAAGAGGCGCTCGAACGGGCAGAGAATGATGAAGATTATAGCGTAATGCATCAGCTGCTTAACGTACTAAAAGAACCATATGCACATACATCGGAACAGAAAGAATACGCTGCACTGCCTACGACGTGTGATCCGTCTTATCGTACATTCTGCGGCACCTGATCGTTAATATCGATCGGAATCAAAAATAAAAAGTGTGAGAAAAACAAGCCATATGATTTTGAAGGAGCTGCCACTGGCAGCTTTTTCACCATTTTTCCAAGTGGATTACAAATAGATGAAGAGTAGGTGAGTGCTTAACCATGTCAGATGTGCTGCCCAAGCAGGAATTGGTGCAAAAGCTTCTTCAACTGTTATCACGCACAGATTTTGGGGGAGAACACAGCGAAAAATATGCTAATCGCCTTTTTGACCCATTCAAATGGGAAGGCGTTCCTTATGTTGAAATTGAGCGTGGAAAATACGTAGTTACCCTATATGAACGCGGGTTTCCGATGTTGGAAAAAAGGCTGGACCAGACTGATGAGGTTATCTACTGGCTGCTGGAAGATATTATTTTTACCTGTGTACATGTAGAGACGTTAAAAAAGTACAATGTTGATAATATCCATACCCATTTGCAATACACGAGCGAATTAAGGCAGGAAATGAACAAAAGGGTTACGGAAGCTTTTCAACAGATGGGAAATCCATATTTGCATTGGCACCAAACAGGTAAACGTCAGGAACTTGAAAGCATGCAAACAGGAAGAAGGGAGTAAGGGGCATGACGGAGCAAGATATCCATGATGTGTGGTATGAATATGCGACAACCTTTGTCGACAAAAAGAATGAATCTGAGCTTGGATGGGACGGGTTGACCCCTCATGAACAGGAGATTACTGCTTTATGGCTGTTTGAAGTGGATGTCTTTAACGGCGGGTTCATCCAATTTTTCTGCAACTGGGGTGAAGAAACGTATTTATATGTTTTACGGGCATTACATACGATTGGTGCAAATCAGGTGCGAAACATCCTTAAAGAACAGTATGGCTGCATTGAGCATTTAGCCGATGATGAAAGACTGTCTGCATTATGGGATATCCCACGCTTTCTTACGCCGGAAGAGGAACAGGGGTTGGACAAGCTGGATCAGCAATTTTGGAATAACGATGATCAGATTGCGCGTAAGGCATACGCTTATTATCATGGAAAGCTAGGTATTGAGGCATAATAAAATGGGTTGTTAGTGATCATTCGCTGAGATTGAATACTGGCTCTTGCAATGACTTTGACGTTCGGCTATACTGGCTATAATCTAATACATGAATTACGTTGATGGAGCGCAGTAGCGGCTTTGTCCCTGTTACAGAAAGTCAGGGGTTGATGGAACCTGATACATACAAGGGCTGCGAATTACACTCTGGAGTACTTGGGTAATGCCAAGCGGAATGGGCAAACGATATATTGCCAAAAGCGGTATGGACTATGCGCAAGCAGCTGTTCATGCAAGTTGGGTGGTACCACGGTTATGATAATCGTCCCTGTGTCTAATGAAGACAAGGAGGCGATTTTTTTGTGTCCAAAAAAGCTGCTCCGATGTGTTTTTCGTCATTAACGTAGACCATGACTGAGGAACGATAAGTAGAGAAAGGGGTTGTTTGTAAGTGAATATTATTGATGAACTTGAATGGCGCGACGCCATTAACCAACAGACGGATGCGGAGGGGCTGCGTGAGCTGACCGAAACGAAATCGATATCCTTGTACTGTGGTGTTGACCCAACGGGAGACAGTATGCATATCGGCCACCTGATTCCGTTTATGATGCTGAAACGTTTTCAGCTTGCTGGACATCGTCCGGTGATCCTGATTGGTGGAGCTACAGGCACCATTGGTGATCCAAGTGGACGTCAATCCGAGCGTTCGTTGCAAACGCTGGAACAGGTACAAGAAAACGTAAACGCGTTGACGGCGCAGATGAAAAAACTGTTTGTTACCGAAGGTGACAACCAGGTTCGCATGGTAAACAACTACGACTGGACCCATCAAATTAATGTCATCGAGTTTCTGCGTGACTACGGCAAGAACTTTAACCTTAACACCATGCTCGCGAAGGATGTTGTTGCGAGCAGACTGGAAGGCGGAATTTCGTTCACCGAGTTCTCTTACCAGATCCTGCAATCCCTTGATTACCTGCACCTGTTCCAAAACGAGGACGTGCAGCTGCAAATCGGTGGTTCCGATCAATGGGGGAACATCACGAGTGGTCTGGATTTGATCCGTAAAAAAGAAGGAGCTGAAGCCAAAGCTTTTGGTCTGACGATTCCTCTAATGCTGAAAGCAGACGGCACTAAATTTGGCAAGTCTGCAGGCGGCTCCATCTGGCTGGATCCAAACAAGACAACACCATTTGAATTCTACCAGTTCTGGGCCAATACAGATGACCGCGACGTCATTAAATACCTGAAATACTTTACGTTCCTGAGCAAAGAGGAAATCGACGCTTTGGCTGAAAAGGTGGAAACGGAGCCGCACAAACGTGAAGCACAGAAGACACTTGCCGAAGAAATGACGAAATTTGTTCACGGGGATGAGATGCTGGAGCAGGCTAAACGTATTACTGCAGCACTCTTCAGTGGAGATATTCGTTCCTTGACAGCAGACGAAATCGAGCAGGGCTTCAAGGAAATGCCGACATTTGAAACCGGCGGCGAAGCCAAAAATATCGTGGACTGGCTTGTGGATCTTGGATTGGAGCCATCCAAACGTCAGGCTCGTGAAGATATCACTAAAGGTGCCATCTCCATGAACGGTGAGAAAATTACGGAGCTTGAATTCACTGTCTCGGCTGAGCATGCGATTGGTGGCAAGTTCATCATTATCCGCAAAGGCAAGAAAAATTACAGTTTGGTGAAGCTGAAGTAGTAACGTACAGCTACATGAATATCTTGGGAAGGGTTAACGGATGTTTAACTTCCCAAGGAACACAAAAAGGCCGTCTCCATTGATGTCAATGACATTATGGAGACGGCCCTTTTACAATCCATCTGCAAATGGTTTATGTTTAATGATTCACGATGGCTGTAATCTCTTCGTCCAGATCAAGTCTAACGTTTTCACGGTAAGCCCGGATATTATATTCACTGTGCAGGTAGCGCAGGATGGCTTCAATCATGTTGGATTCAACCAAGTATTGACTACGGCCTTGAATCCAGACTTCGGCGGAATATCCTGTGTCCTCTTCCCAGCTCAGTTCCACATTGACATCGGTTGGGCGTACCCCTTTTCGTTCAGCCATGTGAAGACAGATCGCGTTAACAATCTCATCCATGCTTAGAACCATAACGATTAGTACCGTCCGTTTCTGTTGCGGTCATCATCCTCACGATCATTGCGACGGTCATAACGACCATCTGCTGCCGGTTTACGGCGATTCGTGATGGCTCTGAAGAGTGCCATAGCGAGCATAACGATCAGCATGATTGCAGCAACGTTTACGAGTAATCCAAGAATGTTACCGAGAGCTCCCATGCCGCCGAACAATCCGCCGAACAGCATACCTGCCAGACCACCCAGCATCATGCCTTTCATGAATCCACCGCCACCGCCGAAGAATCCGCCACGGTTCGTTGCAGCTGCACCAGTACCCGATTTGGTCGAGTTCGATTGGCTCACATTATTATTTGAGTCCGATTTCTTAGGTGTATTGGTATAACTTTTCGTACCCGATTTGAAACCGCCACCACGTCTTGCATCAGCAGAATCCGGATTCGCTACTCCAACTGTTGCGAACAACAGGGTAAATGCCATAAAAACCATCATCAGATGTTTAATGCCAAATTTTTTCTTCATTGTAAAGATCGTAACCCCCCGATTAAATTGTGTGATCGCCCCTAAAAATGGGCCTTACTCATGTAATACGGTCTACAAGCAGGAACGTTTCAAATTTTTTTTAATTTTCCGAAATAATCGGACAAGGGTCCTGAATGGCTGCCTGACCATCGAGCAGCTGAGTAACCCAGTTACACCATTCAAGGCCAGTCTGAGCGTTCATTAATCCTTTTTGAACCAAAATGTAGCTCCCGAATTCCCGATTGCCTACACGAAGGTTATCCTGAGGGATGCGGGACTTCAGATCCTCAAAATACCGGATTCGCTCCATAAACCAGTTTTTGCGTTCATTCAGAATCCGTCTCATGCTCCCGTCTTCCGCTATGCCGACACACAAGATACGCAAATTGAATTCGTCTCGTGTAACGGGCGCTGTAACCGGAGTGATCATCCAGTCGAGCAGCTTTTCAATACCTTTTTCCGTGACTGCATACATTTTTTTGTCCGGTTTGTCAGACTGTTGCACCCAGCGGGAAGATAATAGCTCATCATTTTCCATCTTGGACAGGAGCGGGTAGATCTGACTGTGTTTCGCTTGCCAATGAGGCTGAATTTTCAGCATCAGATCATAACCAGACGACTCCTCGCGGGTAAGCAGCCCGAGCAATCCGTAGGAAAGTATGTTCATGCACATGTCTCCTTAATATTAGGGCTGGGCCAGTGAAAACAAAGGATAATGTCTTCATTGACCGCTTTCATAAAAGTGTACACTGAAACTGTATGGTTTGACAACCTGACAGACTAACTGCCTCAATTTAGACAAAAAAAGAGTGCGGACCCTGAGGTCCGCACCCAAAACCATTTAGAGAGATGCCTATTGCTCGTAACCCTCTGCAACAAGATCAAGTTCACCTGTGTAGGAGTCAATGACCATGCCGTGAACGGGTACGCCCGGTGGAAGCAAAGGATGTTTCTTGATGACTTCCACAGTATGTTTTACCCCTTCTTCAACACTGTCAAACCCGCGCAGCCACTTGTTCAGACGAATACCCGAGTTCTCTAGTGTGGACATAACTTCTTCGGATACACCGCGCTCAACCATGTGTCCGATCATGGTCTCGGCATGAAGGGAAGCCATGCCGCATTCCGTGTGTCCCACAACCAAAACTTCGTCAGCCCCGAGCTCATAAATGGCGACAAGTACACTACGCATAACACTACCAAAAGGCTGAGAAATAATTGCGCCTGCGTTTTTAATGATTTTCACATCGCCATTTTTCAGATTCATGGCCTTCGGCAGCATTTCAACCAAACGGGTATCCATACAGGTGATGATGGCCATCTTCTTGGTTGGAAACTTGCCAGCCGTATACTTTTCGTATTCTTTGTTCTCGACAAATGATTTGTTGTACTCCAAAATCTCTTGAATGTTGTTCATGTCCATTGCCTCCTGTTATCCAATACGATGAGCACGGCTGCTTGCATCGGTATGCAGCTTGTCCTACGCCCTATCCTTGATTATACCACGTTCAGCAAATGGCAGGATGCTTAATACATCAGAATCAAGCCATTTACCTCTGTTAAAAGTTGATTATACGCATTGCAAAAAGTATCATCAATAGGGAAACTAAACATTTTTGGAGAGGTGAACGATAACAATGGAACAACAATCACTGGAACATCTAGACTCATTCCGTAATTTGGCCCGCAAAATCAAAAGTTATCACGAAGCCATTGGTTTGCTTCATTGGGATCTGCGCACAGGTGCGCCGAAAAAAGGCGTTCCGACTCGCTCGGAAACCATCGGCATGTTATCTACTGAAGCGTTTAAGCTTCAAACTTCGGTTGAGATGAAAACTTATCTGGACACGCTGACCAATCCAGAGGTACTGAAACAGCTGGAGGATACAGACCGCCGCCTGGTGGAGGATTGCAAGAAGGAATACGATCGCAGTCAGTCCGTGCCGCCTGAGAAGGTACAAGCATATACGGTACTCACGGCCAAATCGGAAACGGCTTGGGAAGATGCGAAGCATAACAGCGATTTTGATGGTTTTTCCCCGTATCTGACAGAGATCGTGAAACTCAAACAGGAGTTCATTGACTACTGGGGCGTGAAAAACACGCGTTATGATACTCTGCTTGACATGTATGAGCCGGATCTGACGGTAGAGAAAGTAGATGCTGTATTTGCACGTTTAAAAGCACGCTTGGTGCCACTGCAGGAGAAAATCAACGCTTCCGAGAACAAGCCGAATACCGAATTCCTGAACCAGCTGTTTGATACGGAGCAGCAGGAGAAGTTCAGCTTGTTTATTTTGGAACAGATGGGTTATGACTTTGATGCCGGAAGACTGGATGAGAGCGTTCATCCGTTCGCGACAGGACTTAACCCCGGGGATGTGCGAATTACCACCAATTATTTGCAGGATGATGTGACGAGCGCCGTATTCAGTTCCCTGCATGAAGGCGGGCATGCCTTATATGAGCAAAATATTGACGAAAGTCTGGCAGGTACCCTTTTGGCTGAAGGAACGTCCATGGGCATTCACGAATCCCAGTCCCGTCTCTGGGAAAATATGATCGGCCGCAGCCGTCCGTTCTGGACACGCTACTACAAAGATTTGCAGCAGCATTTCCCGCAATTAAGCGAAGTGGCACTGGAAGACTTCTATCGGGCAATCAACCGTGTTGAAAGTTCATTGATCCGTATTGAAGCAGATGAACTGACGTACAATCTGCATATTATTATTCGTTATGAGATTGAGAAAATGCTATTTAACGAAGGACTGGAAGTCAAGGATTTGCCGGAGACCTGGAATGCCAAGTACAAAGAATATCTTGGCATTGTACCTCCAAACGATGGTTTAGGCGTGCTTCAGGATGTACACTGGTCCGGTGGTGATTTTGGTTATTTTGCTTCGTATTCCCTCGGCAATATGTATGCTGCACAGATTCTACATACATTGCGGAAGGAAATGCCGGAGTTTGATACGCATATCGCTGAAGGTAACCTGATTCCGATTAAAGAATGGTTAACCGACAAGATTTACCGTTACGGTAAAAGTCGTACGCCTTCCGAACTGATTCTCGCCGTGACGGGAGAAGAGCTGAATCCAGATTATCTCGCTGACTATCTGGAAGCGAAGTATACCGAAATCTACAAACTATAAGACAGCACAAATGGATGAGCAGGAACTTAAAGAGAGCTGGGCATATTGCCTGGCTCTTTTTTTGGTGTGCAAGTTCTTAACCTTTTGCTGGGCAGCGGCATATTCATAGTAGAGAGAAACTGCTGAAACCAGCGAAGGAGGTAAACAGCATGAAGTACACGCCCTGGTTTATCCGGGCCATCGTTATTTTGCTGATTATTATTGTGGCACTCACGAGCTGCAATGAAGAGAAAAATGAAGCGAAAATTACGATTGGTGAGGTGACCCGTTCTGTATTTTACGCACCGGAGTATGTAGCCGTGGCCCAAGGATTTTTTGAAGAGGAGGGGCTGGAGGTCGAAATCCAGACAACCGCTGGTGGTGACAAAACGATGGCTGCCTTGCTTGCAGGCTCAGTAGACATCGCTCTGGTAGGAGCGGAGACATCCATCTATGTCTATCAGCAGGGAGCCGAAGATCCGGTCATTAACTTTGCTCAGTTAACCCAGACCGACGGAACATTTTTGTTTGCACGGGATGCGGAAGCCAGCTTTGATTGGAACCAGCTCAAACAAAGCACCTTCCTCGGACAGAGGAAAGGCGGGATGCCGCAAATGGCGGGGGAATTCACGCTGAACAAACATGGCATTGATCCGCAGAATGATCTGGAGTTGATTCAAAATGTCGACTTTGCCAATATTGCTTCTGCGTTTGCGTCAGGCACAGGGGACTATGTACAGCTGTTTGAACCACAGGCATCCATCTTTGAACAAGAGGGTCGTGGAAAGGTCGTTGCATCATTCGGGACCGAAAGCGGACATTTGCCTTACACGGTGTTCATGACTAAACAAAGTTACATCAATGACAACAAGGAAATGGTGCAGAAGTTTACAAACGGGCTGCACAAAGCGCAGGCCTGGGTAGATTCCCATTCGGCTGAAGAGATTGCCGAGGTTATCCTCCCTTACTTTAAAGACATTGACCAATCCATCCTAGTTAGTAGTATTAACCGCTATAAAGAACAGGGGACCTATGCAACCGATCCGATTATTGATGAAGAAGAATGGAACAATCTGCTGGACGTGATGAGTGCCGCCGGCGAACTTGAGCAGCGGGTGGATTCACAAACGATTGTGGATAACACTTATGCGGAACAAGCGACGTCATCGAAGTAACCAGGCATTCAGGAAAGGAAGGGATATGTGTGCCTGAATCCGATACGGTGATAAGACTGGAAGGAATTTCGCAAGTGTATGTCAGTGAGCGTGAAGCAACATTGGTCATCGAGGATCTGAGTCTTCAGGTGAAAAAAGGAGAATTCGTCAGTCTCGTTGGTCCGAGCGGATGCGGCAAAACAACAATATTGTCCATCATTGCCGGACTGCTCACTCCGACTGCCGGAGAAGTAAATATTAAAGGGAAACTGGTTGAAGGCCCTTCCGCCCAGATTGGTTATATGCTGCAGCAGGACTATCTGTTCCCATGGCGTACCATTCTGGACAATGCGCTGATTGGACTTGAGCTGACAGGCAGGCTGGATGAACGGAGCCGTAGTCGAACACGCGAATTGCTGGCAGGTATGGGGCTCGCAGGAACCGAGAATTTGTATCCTTCAGAACTGTCCGGAGGCATGAGACAGCGTGTCGCGCTCGTACGGACACTGGCGACCGAACCGTCCTTGCTGCTTCTGGATGAGCCGTTCTCTGCGCTCGATTACCAGACCAAGCTGCAGCTGGAAGATCTGGTGTCGGATACGCTCAAGGAATCCGGGAAAACATCGGTGCTTGTCACACATGACCTCTCAGAAGCCATTGCGGTGAGTGACCGCGTTATTGTTTTGGATCGCAATCCTGGCCGTATTCGCAGGGAGTTTATCATACCGGAAGGAATTCGAAAGGTTCAGCCTTTTTTTGCAAGAGAACAAGAAGGTTTCAATGAGCTCTTTCAGGCGCTGTGGAGTGAGCTGGAACAGTCTGGAGGAGGTGAGAAGAACGGGTGAATCAGATGAGAGAGAAGCAGGAAATGCGCCGCGATGAATGGATGCAGAAGCTGCACCAAAGCCATATTCAGCAGGTCGCCAAATGGCGCCGCAAGGTGCTCTTGGTACAGCTGTCCCTTCTGGTCTGCATGTTTTTGTTGTGGGAGCTGGCAGGGAGGCTGCGCTGGATTGATGTGCTCTTGTTCAGTTATCCGAGCAAAGTTTTCACTCAAATCGGCAAGGACATCGCCAGTGGCGAAATTTGGGCACATGTCGCGGTAACCGTGGGGGAGACGGCCGTAGGCTTTTTGCTGGGGACGCTTGTCGGAACGCTGCTTGCGGTCCTGATCTGGTGGTCTCCTTTTTTGTCCAAAGTGCTTGATCCCTATATGGTCGTATTCAACAGTATGCCTAAGGTTGCGCTGGGTCCGATCTTTATCGTCATGTTTGGTGCGGGCTTTACCGCTATTGTCATGACTACGTTGTCCATTACGGTGATCATCACCACTCTTGTCGTGTATAACAGTTTCAATGAAGTTGACGACAATTTCATCAAGGTGATTCGAACATTTGGCGGCGACCGGTCCGTGATTTTCACCAAAGTTGTACTGCCAGCTTCTTTTCCCGCAATTGTTTCTACATTAAAAGTAAATGTGGGCATGGCCTGGGTCGGCGTTATCGTGGGTGAATTTTTGGTTGCGAAACAGGGACTGGGGTACCTGATCATCTACGGTTTCCAGGTTTTCAATTTTACTCTGGTGCTGTCGAGCCTGCTGATTATCGCGGCTGTAGCTACAGCAATGTATCAGATTGTAGTGTATGTAGAGCGCAAACTGCTGGCAGGACGCAGGTAAATCAAGTATAGGTTAATATATAATAGCGGTTCATGCTATGTATATAATTTCACAAGGGGTGTCACGTTGCCCGATACAGTAAAATCAAGTACCATACTATTACGAATATTCCGTGTAGTCCTTCATGAATGCGATGATTGGAGGAATGGTCCTGCGGCTTCTGTCGCGTGGATCAAAATGGCCAGCGTCCCACACCCGGGACGTATTATTGTGACCGGCATGCATGGGCATGTCGGTTGATGCTGTTTATCTTTTTCAGCGTGATTGAACAGGCTTGTCCATCACTTCTGTAGTTTTCTTTTTTTCAAGAAATGGGAAATGGTTTGCAGCAAGGTGTGTAATACTAGGTATGACGAGTGCGGGCTAACAAAGTTTTGTTAGAGGCATGAAGCTGGACAGGCATTCTACCGGATGGGACAAAGAGCTGGCTAGGATGCATAAACAGCTTAGAGGAGAGGGAATGAGAAATGGGTTTTAGGGTTATCAAAACCGCAATTGCCGCGCTGATGGCTGTGCTGATTGCGGACTGGTGCGGCTTGCCAGGACCAACATCGGCAGGATTGCTCGCGATTCTTGGTGTCGATGTAACGAGAAAACGAAGCATACGCACAATTTCAGCGCGATTCTTTGCTTCCGTTGTAGGACTTTTGTTTGCAAGTGTACTTTTTCACTTTCTAGGCTTCCACTATTGGGTTCTGGCCGTGTACATACTGATTGCGTTTCCGGTTATTGTTCGGGCCGGATTCAAGGAAGGCATTGTGACGGGTTCCGTTGTAGTCTTTCGCGTCTTTAGTGGCGGGGAGATGGACGTTCAGGTTATTTTGGTACAGATTGCTTTATTACTGATCGGTCTGGGATCGGCGATGGTTGTTAACCTGGCCTACATGCCTGCAGCAGATCCGCAGATGCTTCAGATTCGCAAAAGGATCGACGAATTATTTTCGGTGATTTTCAAGGAGTTTGCCGCTACGCTTCGTAATCCCAATGAAGTGTGGGCAGGGAAAGAATTGATCGAAGCCGACAAGGCTGTTCTGGGCGGAATAGAAGCGGCCAAGCGTTCGCTTGAGAATCAGGTGATTCATCCGAACGAAGAATGGAGCGTATACTTTTACATGCGAAAAACGCAGCTGGACTCCATCCAGCACATGATGCATCTGGTATCCCAGATTTATCAAAAGATGCCCCATGCCGAAATGGTGTCAGAGCTGTTTGACCAGCTCAGTCAGGATGTGCTCACGGAATCTTACACCGGACGAACCGAAAAACTTCTCGCAGATGTGCAGGAAGAATTCAAGCGGATGGAGCTGCCGGATACAAGGGAAGAATTCGAGATTCGTTCCGCGATTCTCCAGCTGTGCCGGGAACTCGCGCTGTATCTGAAAATTGCGAAGAAGGACAAAGCGCCTTCCCCGATGACAGACCGGTCCCAATCTACAAACGAATAATAGAAAATAGTTGTCACCCTAGACGGATGCCCTGCATACACTTGTAGTGAATGATTGTATGGAGGAGGTTTAAAGATGTCATTGAGTCATAAACATCAATGTAGAGAGATCATCACGAAGGCGATCTGCGGCAAAGGTCGTAAGTTCTCTACCGTAACACATACCGTGACTCCGCCTAATGGTCCGACCAGTATTTTGGGGGCTTGGATTATCAACCACCAATATGAAGCCGTATCAGCGGGGGACGGAATTGAAGTTATTGGTACTTACGATATCAACATTTGGTATTCCTATGACAAAAATTCGCAGACAGATGTAGCCAAAGAAACGGTGTCGTATGTAGAGCATGTGCCTTTGTCTTACCTGGATCCGAAACACCGGGCTTCCACAGTGGAGGTATCTGCGGATGCAACGCAGGAACCGAGCTGTGTGGAAGCCACGGTATCAGCAGGTGGAGGCAGCGTAATTATCCGGGTAGAACGGGAATTCGCTGTTGAACTGGTTGCCGAGACCAAAGTTTGTGTGAAGGTGTGCACAGATGGTTGTGGGGACTACGAAGACAAGGATTATGACTTCGGAAGCACGGATGAAGATTATGATGATCTTGATCCGGACCTGCTTGACGATGAACTGTAATTCATCGTCTCTTGTTTCCTTAGCTAAGGTATCATATGCGCCGCAAGCGGCAGTGAAGAGGGCGCAAGCCCTCTTTTTTCTTTTTTGGGCGGTGGAAAGGAGGGACCGAATGAATGTGATGGAGGAGGCAGAGCAAGCTGCCAGGCGATACGAACGTATGCTGCCAGGCGAACGAGCAGGTCGATTGGAGAGAGCCGGTATTGAAGTGCTCGCCTCACGTGATAGGCAGAAGAGGGAACCTGGACTCCGAGCGCGTTACGACGTCGAGATCTGCTGCCTGCAGGCTCTCAGAATTAAACGTCGAGATACCAGCGGCATGAGCGGGTCACAGGAAAGTTTACTGAATCGTGAAGCAACCTCAACCCTATTCAAACGAATCGAGCGGCTTGCTGTCAAAACGTTGTACACTTTGGGACTAGATCACGGTGCCGTGCGCCTGGAAGCCTCGGGGAAAAACGGATGTGCAGTTCTGTCTATTGACCCTCGGCCATGGAAGGGCATGACAGATCTATCCGTCATGTACCGGGCAAGCTGGAAGCAGCTGCAGTCTCAACTTGATGAGGAGAACCAGAATAAGGTAACGCCCGTGCTCGGAATGGACCCGGAGTTTTTGCTTGTACAGATGCCCGAATCCAAAATTATACCTGCCTCGAGATTTCTGGGACGTACAGGTATGGCGGGGTGTGATTCCGTGACGATTGGGGGCAGAAGAATCTATCCGGTTGCTGAACTTCGCCCTGCACCCAGCTCGGAACCCCGTGAACTGCTTACCCACTTGCTTAGAGCTTTTGAACTTGCTTCCCGCAGTATAACCGACCATTCGTTAATTTGGCAGGCCGGAGGAATGCCGCAGCGTGGACTGCCGCTTGGCGGACATGTTCATTTCAGCGGAGTAACGCTAAATGGGGAATTGCTGCGTGCGCTGGACAATTATCTGGCCCTGCCGCTTGCGTATTTGCAGGACCCGCGTGGATCAGGCAGACGTCCAAGGTACGGGGCGCTTGGTGATTTTCGCCTGAAAAACTATGGTGGATTCGAGTACCGCACACTGCCCAGCTTTCTGGTCTCACCACTCGTTGCCAAAGGGGTTGTAGCCCTTGCGGGTCTTATCGCGGCTTCCTATTCCACACTACGTCAGCGTCCTTTGATGAACACGCCAGTGCATACTGCATTTTACGATGGCGATCGGGATCAAATGAAGGCATACATTCCAGCGCTCCTGGATGATCTGACCGGCTTGGATGGATATGCAAGATATGAACCATATGCAGCACCCTTGATTCGCCAGATGAGAGAGGGCAGAACGTGGGATGAGAGCAGGGATATTCGCAAAGTCTGGAATATTCGTGCAGGTTCATGAAGAGTGGATGTTTTTTTGTTATAATAGAAATCAAGTCAATTTTGGATCTGATTACAGCTATGGAAGACATGCAGACAGCAGTTTGTGAAGGAAGCGGCCGATGGCCGAAACATGAGGCGGAGGCACGTTGATGTGCCTGACCGCCTTATTGTCCTTCAAGGGCAGGGACTCTTCCTGACAATATAGGAACGGATGGAGGATATTCATGGCTCAGTACACGCCAATGATTCAACAATATTTGCAAGTAAAAGCCGAAGCGCAAGACGCTTTTCTTTTTTTTAGATTGGGTGATTTCTATGAGATGTTCTTCGAGGATGCTGTCAATGCAGCCCGTGAACTTGAAATTACACTGACAGCACGTGCAGGCGGTGGGGATGAGAAGATCCCAATGTGCGGTGTGCCTTATCATTCGGCTGACAATTACATACAGCGTCTGATTGAAAAAGGATATAAAGTTGCCATTTGCGAGCAAATGGAAGACCCGACAGTAACCAAAGGTATGGTACGACGTGAAATCGTACGAGTTATTACGCCAGGAACAGTGATGGAAGGCAAGACACTGGGAGACAAATCCAACAATTATATGGTCTGCCTGACGGGAAACCACAATACACTGGCGCTCGCGGCATGTGATCTGTCGACTGGAGAGTTGTATGTAACATCAGTCCCGTATTCCAAGGAATGGCTCAAAGATGAGATCGGGATCTATGAACCTTCAGAATTAGTCGGTGATGCTCCTCTTCTGGATACAGTTGCTGCGCAGTCTTCCCCAATCGGAAGACCTGTTGTATACACGCCATGGACGAAGAGCAAGGAAGACCTTGTTCGGCAACAATTCGGTGAGGCTGCATGGGCGAGATTGGAGCCTGAACGTCAAGCGTGCGTTGCACGTCTGTTTTCGTACCTGAGTGAAACGCAAAAAAGGTCCTTGGGGCAGCTGACGCAAATTTCAACGTATGAGCCGGATCACTTTATGATTCTGGATCCGTTCACCAGACGTAACCTTGAACTGGTTGAAACGGTGCGGGAGCGTTCCAAGAAGGGCTCGTTGCTCTGGCTGCTGGACAAGACGGAGACATCCATGGGTGCGCGGATGCTGCGGCGGTGGGTGGATAAGCCGCTGCTGCAAAAAGGGAAAATCAATGAGCGTCTTGAAGCAGTGGACACGCTGTACAATCAGTTCATTTTGCGTGAGGATCTGCGTGCTGAACTGAAGGACATCTATGATCTGGAGCGACTGGTGGGACGAATTGCCTTCGGGAATGCCAACGGGCGAGATCTGAATGCACTTAAACTGTCTCTGGATAAAATCCCTGGGCTGCGTCAGTATTGTGCTGAATCCTCTTCTACAACGCTTCAGAACATCGCGGAGATGATGGATGACTGCAGTGACTTGCGGGATGCCATCGGGAGTGCCATAGTGGACGAGCCACCAGTTTCCGTTAGGGATGGAGGATTGATTCGTGAAGGATATCATGAACGACTCGACGAGCTGCGGGAAGCTTCGATAAACGGCAAACAGTGGATTGCCGAGCTGGAAGCGAAGGAACGTGAAGCGACTGGCATCCGTTCTTTGAAAATTGGTTACAACAAAGTGTTCGGCTATTATATTGAAATTACGAAGTCCAATCTGGCCTCCCTGCCAGAGGGTCGTTATGAGCGGAAGCAGACCCTTGCCAATGCGGAACGTTACATTACTCCTGAGCTGAAGGAAAAAGAAACGCTGATTCTTGAAGCGCAGGACAAGATGGTTGATATCGAATATGGATTGTTTGCCGAGCTTAGGGATCGGTTGAACCAGGAAATCGCTAGACTTCAAAAATTGGCTGAACAGGTTGCGGAAATTGATGTATATCAATCCTTCGCGGTGATCAGTGCAGAGCGGAATTTTGTAAGACCAACGCTGACAGACGGCTATGATTTTGTGGTGGAACAAGGACGTCATCCAGTCGTGGAGGCCGTGATGCGTGAGGGTGCTTTTATTGCCAACCACACGGCAATGAAAGAGGAAGAGGCACACATTCTACTTATCACAGGCCCCAATATGGCTGGGAAGAGCACGTACATGCGACAGGTTGCACTGATCTCGATTATGGCGCAGATCGGGTGTTTTGTACCGGCAGGTCAGGCAGAAGTCCCGATCATGGATCGCATCTTTACACGAATTGGAGCCGCGGATGATCTGATTGGGGGCCAAAGTACGTTTATGGTGGAAATGGCGGATATTCAAGTCATGACCGATAAAGCGACACCGCGAAGTCTGATCATTATCGATGAATTGGGCCGAGGAACGTCAACCAGTGAAGGCATGGCGATTGCCCAATCCGTCATCGAGTATGTGCACGACATTATAGGCTGCAAAGCGCTCGTATCGACGCATTTTCATGAACTGGCTCACCTGGAAGAAAGTCTGGATAAACTGGCAAACTACTCGATGGCCGTACAGGAGAGTGGTGACAAAGTGAACTTCCTGCGCAAACTGATTCCGGGTGCAGCGAGCAGCAGCTATGGCATTTACTGCGCACGACTAGCGGGTCTGCCGGATAGCATTATTGAACGAGCGAATGGGCTGCTGCACGGTTTTGAACATGCTGCAGCTCAGGTTGCGGTTGGCAGTGAGTTTGCCGGAAAAGCGAAACCGGGTTCGGATGTCGATACTGGACATGCGCTAACAGATGGTAATGGATCATCCATCATTCGGGAAGAAGTCGTGGCCACTTCCTCATATAAAGATGAGGTATTCTTGGAGAGTGAGCCTGTCAAGGAACAACATAACAAGAATAAGTCAGGTTCCAGACAACAAGACGTTGTCCAACTCTCCATATTCGGTGATGATGAACCGAATGTGGCAAGCAAACCGGAAGTAATCCCAGTGGACAAACCGACGCGGGATTTTATCCGCAATATGAAAGACATTGATGTAATGAATATGACGCCTCTACAAGCGATGCAATTATTGAACGATCTCAAATTAAAGGCACAGCAATTATCCTGATAACGGGAGGGGAAACCTGTGGCGAAAATCCATGTGCTTGACGAACATATTGCCAACCAGATTGCGGCGGGTGAGGTGGTTGAACGACCTGCTTCGGTTGTAAAGGAATTATTGGAGAACTCTGTGGATGCCGGCGCCACCAAAATTGAAGTTTCTGTTGAAGAAGGTGGATTGCTCAGCATTCGTGTGAAAGACAATGGTTCAGGTATTGAACCTGATGATCTGGAAACAGCCTTTTACCGTCACGCAACCAGCAAAATTACCCACGGACGTGATCTCTTCCAGATTACAAGTCTTGGTTTCCGGGGGGAGGCACTGCCGAGTATCGCGGCGGTCTCCAAGGTCGAAGTCCTAACCGCCAGCGGGGACGATGGTCGCGGGCGTAGGATTGTGATTGAGGGGGGCAAACTGTGTGCACACGAGGATGCAACGTCACCACAAGGTACAGAGTTTGTAGTCAAAGAGTTATTTTATAATACCCCTGCTCGGCTGAAGTATATGAAAACCATCCAGACCGAGCTGGGACACATCTCGGATGTACTCTATCGGATGGCCATGTCTCATCCCCATATCTCATTTACACTGCGGCATAATGCCAATGTGCTGCTGCAAACGCTCGGAAACGGCGATCTGCTGCAGGTGGTGGCAGCAATTTATGGTACGAGCGCTGCCAAAGCCATGCTGCCAATCCAGGGAGAGAGTTTGGATTACCGCGTGAGCGGGTTGATCAGTCTCCCGGAATGGACTAGAGCCAATCGGGGCGGCATGTCAACGATTGTGAATGGTCGATATATTCGCAATTACGGCCTTAATCAGGCGATTCTCAAAGCGTATCACACGCTTCTGCCGATTAATCGGTTTCCGCTCGTTGTGGTGCAGCTGGAGATGCACCCTTCACTCGTGGATGTAAACGTGCATCCGGCGAAACTGGAGGTGCGCTTCAGCAAGGAAGCCGAATTGTACGAATTTATTGAAACGACGCTGCGTGGCATACTGCGACATGAAGTGCTTATTCCACAAGTCACCAAACAGCAGATCAGACGAGGAGACAACAGTTCATTCATACAGGAACAATTTCTCTTTCCGCGTGGTCCGTTCAAGGATGAGCCAGAATCGGAAGCAGAGGGTACACAAGAAAAGGCAGATAACACCTCCGTGTCCGGGAAACCGCCTGCAGAAGAAGACGATCTGGATGCACCTGCTGATATTCAACCTGGACAGGCTTCAGAACTCTTTACTGAGGTGCCACCATTGCCGGATGCACCGCCACCTGATCTGGCCACGATGAATCCGTTCCAGGCATTTGCTTTTGATCGGGCTGAGGTTGATGAACGTACATCACCAACCCAAGATACAGCCCCTGCATATCGTTCCAACAACACGAATACGCCGGTTAGAGAAAGCCGATCATCATATAAAGCGGCAGTCAGTTCCAATGGAGATCGCAGTTGGAAGGCATCCAGTATGCCTGACACGGCGAAGCTCGCAGCTGCGGTGAAGTCGGATGCAACCATGCCTTCATTCCCTGAACTTAGCCTGATCGGTCAGCATCACGGTACGTATCTGATCGCCCAGAATGAAGATGGCCTCTATCTCATCGATCAGCACGCCGCGCATGAGCGGGTGAATTACGAGTATTATTATGAAAAGTTTGGCAACCCTGCTCAAGCTTCACAGGAGCTCTTGCTGCCGATCACGCTGGAGTTTACCCCGTCCGAGACGGAAAAACTCAAAACAAGGCTGGCCTGGTTCGAACAGGCTGGTGTATATCTGGAGCATTTCGGCGGGCAGACGTTCCGCGTGCGCTCCCATCCGTTTTGGTTTCCCAAAGGGGATGAGAAAGATATCATCGAGGAAATGTCTGAATGGGTACTGAGTGAGCGCAGCATTGATGTTGGCAAGATGCGGGAAGCGGCTTCCATTATGTGCTCCTGCAAGGCCTCGATCAAAGCAAATCAGAAGCTGACAGCACAGGAGGCAGAGACGCTCATTCAGCGGCTCGGTTCTTGTCGCCAGCCTTACACTTGTCCACATGGGCGACCGATTGTCGTTTCATTTTCAATCTATGATCTGGAGAAATTGTTCAAACGGGTCATGTAGCTGTTTAGGAGGAACTTATGTATATTACAACCGGTGATACAGAGGCTGCTTCTCTAGTTGAACGCGCACGCAAGCTTGCGGAAACGACGGGAGGCACCTATGTGCCGCGCAATAAAAAGTCACTGTCCAGGCTGATCGAACGTTACGGAATAAACGAAATTTTGGTCGTGCTTCAGGGCAAGGCGCGCTTGTATCGTAAAGATGCACCGCAGCTTGAGTTTCATCCGAGTATGGGATTCGTTCGCGCCAAACGTGTACTGCGTGGAGAGCCTGATCCAATGCTGGAAGCGGGAGCTGTTCTTGAGGGAGATACCATTGTTGACTGTACCGCAGGACTGGGCACGGATGCACTGGTATTTTCGGTCGCGGCAGGTAAGCAGGGACGGGTTATTGCTTGCGAAAGCTCGCTGCAGCTCTACGCACTGTTGGTGGAGGGAATGTCACATTACGAAAGTAATCGGCCCGAAGTCGATGAAGCGTTTCGCAGGATTGAATTACGGCATGCCAATCATTTGGACTTCCTTCGCACCTTGCCTGATCGAAGCTGTGATACCGTCTATTTCGATCCCATGTTCCGTGAGCCGATGATGGATTCGAGTGCCATTCAGCCTTTGCGGGATTATGCGAACCCCCATGCACTGGACATACAGAGCGTTGAGGAAGCCAAACGAGTAGCCCGCAAACGGGTAGTGATGAAAGAAAAGCGCGGCAGCGCGGAATTTACAAGGCTCGGATTCGAGGTGCTGGATCGCGCCAATGCAAAAACACTGTACGGAGTGATAAATGTTGAAATTGGAAGATAAACCGAAACTGCTTGTATTGGTCGGACCGACAGCAGTGGGCAAAACAAGAATGAGTATCGAGCTTGCACAGGCGTTCAATTGCGAGATTATCTCGGGAGATTCAATGCAGGTATATCGTGAGATGGATATCGGTACGGCGAAAATTACCCTTGAAGAAATGAAGGGAGTGCCCCATCATCTCATAGATATCCATGAACCCGAGTATCCATATTCGGTGGCAGAATTCCAGGAGAGCTGTACCCGTTTGATCGGTGAGATTCATGCACGTGGCAAGCTGCCTTTTATTGTTGGAGGTACCGGTCTGTACGTGGAGTCGGTTTGTTACGGCTTTCAATTCTCGGAAAGTGGGTCGGATGAGGCTTTTCGGGAAGAACAATTCCGCTATGCTGAGCTGCATGGTGCACAAGCGCTTCATGACAAACTTAGAGAAATAGACCCGATCAGTGCAGATCGTTTGCATGTGAATGACCAGCGGCGAATCGTCCGCGCCCTTGAGATTTACCATCTTACAGGAGAGCGACTGTCCGAACAGCTGGCATCACAGAAAAAAGAATCTCCGTATGACCTCAGTATTATCGGTTTGACCATGGATCGCCAGAAATTATACGCCCGGGTTGAAGAGAGAATCGATCTGATGATCGAGCAAGGCCTGGTTGAAGAGGTGAAGTCATTGCTGGAGCGTGGCGTTGCCAGAGGGCATATCTCTATGCAGGGACTGGGGTACAAGGAAATAGCGGCTTATCTTCAAGGCGAAGTGAGCTGGGATGCTGCGGTGGAATGGCTGAAAAGAGATACCCGCCGTTTTGCCAAACGGCAGCTCTCCTGGTTCCGTCATATGAAGGACATTGAATGGGTGGATATGACGGACACGGAAAATTTTGCAGGGAATTATGAGCAGGTATGTACATTGATTAAACAAAAGTTTGACTACACGTAGAATGTGAAAATAGGCCCTCGTCTGGGACGTTAGAACCTCTATCTTTTTGTTTCAGAAAAGGTAGAGGTTTTATTTTTTTACCTAAAGTGTGGAAATGAAGAGGGGAAGGTGTATTGAATTATTGTAAAAAAATAACATAAACATTAAAATAAAAGCACATAACAACTTGAATGAAAATCAAAGTTTATTGCCCAAGAAAGGAGTGAGCTGGATGGAAGCAGGCATGAGTGGTGGTACGAGTCTATATCTCTTTTTGTCCGAATTATATGGAGCTGCTTTCGCAATTCTGGGTCTTATTGCCCTAATTTGGGTAATTATCGTTCTGTCCAATACCAATACATACCTGAAATTGCTGATCAAGGACCGAAAGCAGCTCCAGAATGTTCCTTTAACGAAGGCATTGACGAAACCTTTGGTGGATCAGGAAGAACAGGATTAAAGCGCTCTAAAACGAAGATTTAGTCCCTCTTTTGCAATTTAGACAAGCGGTGTATAATGGATAAGTCTTCTAGCTGCATGCAGGCTGATTCCGAGATGCAAATGTGGAGACAAGGGGTTTTTGTGGATTATATGAAACTGTTCATGATATAATAGCACGAAAGCTACTCAGCGATATTGAATACTATCTTAAACACGAATTCAAATGAACCAATGGGGGTACGGCTAATGAACAAGTCCATCAACATCCAAGATACGTTCTTGAACCAACTGCGGAAAGAAAACATTCCAGCTACGGTCTATCTGACCAATGGCTTCCAAATCCGTGGGACGATCAAGGCATTTGACAATTTCACGATCGTCATTGACAGCGACGGACGCCAGCAAATGGTCTATAAGCACGCCATCTCCACGTTCACGCCGCAACGCAGCGTATCGCTGATGCAGCAGGATAACAGCGGCGAAGCTTAAAAAATTACGAAACCTTTTCTACAACCATTTCGTCTACAAGTATAGGAATTGAAGCAGAGCAACCTTAACAAGGGTTGTTCTTTTCATTCCGGGCAAAAAAGGTTTATGATAAGCCTTAGCCATCAGGCGAATAGAAATTACGCAACCGAAAGGGAGTCAGGAGGTAACATGCCAAACGATCCGTTGTCGAGGTCTAACAATCGCAACAGCAATAACAAGTCAACCAAAAAAGCGAAGCCAAAGACCTCTAAAAAGAAAAAAATTACGGGTAAACGCGTTGGATGGACACTATTTTTCACCATGGCAATCGCCATCTTCTGTGCACTTGGCGGGTATCTGTTTATCATGGTAAGTGGTGAGCGGCTGCTAACAGCCAACATGGACAAAACAACTATTAATGAGACGTCGAAAGTATATGACCGCAATGGCCAATTAATGGGTGAGCTATCGATTCAGAAGCTGGAACCAGTTGATGAAGATGAGATTCCCGAGTTGGTAAAGGAAGCTTTTGTGGCAACAGAGGATAGACGATTCTATGAGCATCAGGGTGTGGATATTTGGTCCATCGGGCGTGCGGCTGTAAAAGACGTCATGGCCCGTTCCATGGTGGAGGGCGGCAGTACGCTAACCCAGCAGCTTGCGAAGAACATGTTCCTGTCCCGTGACAAAACATTCTTCCGGAAAGCGACAGAAGTATCCATTGCAATGGCATTAGAGCGCAAGTACACAAAAGACGAGATTCTGACGATGTATCTGAACCGAATCTTTTTCGGTCATCAGCGTTATGGTATTAAGGCTGCATCCGAATTTTATTTTGGTAAGGATAAGCTTGAGGACCTTGATTTATGGGAAATTGCCACACTGGCAGCGATGCCTAAAGGTCCTTCCGCCTATAACCCGCTGAGCAATCCAAACGATTCCAAAGCACGCCGCGGTGTGGTGCTGCAGCTGATGTACGATCAAGGTTACATCACGAAAGAAGAGATGGATGAAGCCAAAGCGGTAGATTATGATTATACGCCGCCTGAGAAAGAGCAAAAATACCAAGCCTTTATCGATTATGTTCTTCGTGAAGCGGAACGCGTAACTGGCAAAACGGAAGATGATCTGAACATCGGCGGATACAAAATCTATACGACCATGGATGCTCAGGCTCAGACGGCCATGGAGAGTGCCTTCTCGGATGACAGTTTGTTTGAGGAAAGTAAGGATGACCAGAAGGTACAGGGTTCCATGGTTATCATGAACCATGAAAATGGCAGCTTGGTTGCCCTGTTGGGTGGTCGAGACTACCAAACGAAGGGGTACAGCCGGGTAACGCAGAGCCGTAGACAACCGGGGTCGGCATTCAAGCCCATTGTATCTTATGCTCCTGCACTGGAGTCTGGCGATTACAACGCCAATTCGCCGCTGAGCAATCAGAAGCAGTGCTTTGGCAACTATTGTCCCGGCAACTTGCACGGATACTCTTCGACGATTAGCATGACAGAAGCCATTACGAAGTCGGAGAATATTCCTGCCGTATGGCTGCTTGATAAAATAGGTGTGAATACAGGTGTACAGTTTGCCAAAAGTGTAGGAATCCAGCTTACAGATGAAGATAAAAACCTTGCGATCGCCCTGGGTGGTCTCAGCAAAGGTACAAACACACTTGAAATGGCGCAAGCCTACAGTGCGTTTGCCAATCTGGGTGAATATCAAGAGGCTTATTCGATTAAAGAGATTAAAGACAGCTCAGATAAGGCTGTTTACAAGCATGACAAGTCAGAGACCAAGCGTGTCATGAGTGAACAAAATGCATACTCACTGACTCAAATGCTTCAAAACGTAGTCAATGATGGTACAGGACGTTCAGCAAGACTGGATCGACCTGTAGCAGGTAAAACTGGTACGGTGCAGAGCGGCATCGCTGGCAACAGCGCGAACCGTGATGTATGGTTTGTTGGATATACACCTGAATGGACTGCAGCAGTCTGGATGGGGTATGACAATCCGGATGCAACCCATATGCTCAAAAACAGCAGTAAGCTGTCAGCTGCTTTCTTTGCGAAAGTCATGACGGAAGCGCTGAAGGGTGTACCTGTGAAGGACTTTGAAGCACCTGAAGGGGCTCAGACACCACCGCCGGAAAAAACGGAACCCGAGCAGCCGCAGTTGTCGGTAAGTGGATTGAGCGGAGCATACGATCCTGCCTCTCAGACCGTTTCGCTAAACTGGACTGGTACCGGGGATGCCAATACACAGTATCGCATCTATCGGAAAGAAACTTCCGAGGCCCAATACACGCATCTGATCGATGCCGTTGGATCGACTACTGCGCAGGATTTAAGTGCACTTCCAGGTCTGACGTACGAGTACTATGTCACCGCCGTTGATTCGGTATCTGGATTGGAAACCGACCCGTCCAATACGATATCACTTATGATTGAAGCGCAGGAGATTGATCCAGTGGAACCTGATCCAGGCATAGACACAGGAACGGATCCGGGAACGGAACAGCCCGGTACAGATAATCCCGACATCGGTTCGCCGGACAATGGCAATTCTGGTGAAAACAACGGCAACAATGGGAATAACGGAAACAATGGTAATGGTAATGGCAATAACGGCAACAATGGCAATAATGGCAACGGTAATGGTAATGGTAACAATGGCGGACCAGGGCAAGGGAATGGACAGTCTGGTGATGGAAGTACATCACCAGATCAGGGAACTACGGAGCCAGGTGGGAACAGTGATGGTTCGACTGACGGTTCTGTTACGACCCCTGGTGAAATTGTGACGCCTGATACCGGAACCGAAAGTAATACAGGTGAAAATGATACTTCGGTCGAATCACAGACCGGTAATGATGGTTAACGAGATTTGAATAGTAACAAATGCTTTTCTCAAGAGCCTGCTTCCCGATTATTCGGCGAGGCAGGTTTTTTCTTTTATAGCGCATTTCATTTGGATTTAGCAGCTGAATAGGGCGGGGCAAAGCTTAATTTTGAGTGTATAACTTAAATATGGTAAGCTGTAGCTATCGTAATACGTTGTGCAAAACTGATTCGGAAGTCATGGAATCGGAATTGCGGACGTTATTCAGTGTTCACCAATATGAGAACAGGTCAAGGACCTGTGGTCGGCAAAGAGGGGTTCGTATGAAACGGAAATTCGGGGACCGCGCGAACTGGCGCCGGATTACGAACCGACAATTTACATGCCGGTTCGTACAATCCAAAGTTTTCACAGGTTACATTACGCTGTACACCATACAGGATTTGAAAGAACCTTTGTGGAAAACCTATGGGGGAAGTACCTTTTGCATCGCGGACAAAGGATATTCATGGCTGCAGTATTACCCTAAGGGCGAGCACTTTGTGGTCACTGCCATGTTTGACGATCAGGAGCGTATTGTTGAATGGTATATTGATACCTGTCGCAGTCAGGGCATAACGGACCAGGGGGTTCCTTGGTTTGATGATCTCTATCTGGATGTCGTTGTGCTGAAAGATGGAGAGGTATTTTTGCTGGATGAGGATGAACTTGAAGACGCACTTTCGCGCAAGCATATCACATCTGGAGATTATGATCTGGCTAACCGAACGGCCAAGGAGTTGCTGCATGCCATCGATGCGCATGTGTTTCCTTATTTTCAACTATCGCTGAAGCATCGGCAAACCTTGTTTGAGAACGGAGACTTTCGCAAAAACGTTCATATCTGAGTTTTGACCAAGCACAGAATTACTTCATCATCCTTCTAATATTGGAGCATCTGATAGAATACATTAATAATCAGGAGAGATCAGCCCGATAAAATAGAGGTGATGGCGAATGAACGGACGGGTTATGGCTGCAGGAGGGCAACCGGGAGGCAGACCATCGAGACAAATTAATGTTGTATTGCGTAACCAGGAACCTCAGATGTTGGTTAAGGAAGAGGAGACACCAGTTCAGGCAGCCAAGGGGTTAGCAAAGCATGGACATTTCCAGGAGATTCAGGGTGAACTGGAGCAGCTGGTGGGATTGGAAAATATCAAAGAACTTGTATTTGAAATCTATGCTTTCTTGCAAATTGCCCAAATGCGTTCTGAAGCAGGTTTGCTCAGTGGAGCGCACGTGTATCATATGATTTTCAAAGGAAATCCGGGGACAGGTAAAACAACAGTGGCCAGGATTGTGGCAAAGCTGTTTCAAAAGATGGGTGTGCTCAGTAAAGGTCACCTCATTGAGGTTGAACGGGCCGATCTTGTCGGAGAGTACATTGGACATACGGCACAGAAAACACGGGATCTGGTTAAAAAAGCCCTAGGGGGTATTTTGTTTATCGATGAGGCATATAGCCTGGCGCGTGGGGGCGAGAAGGATTTTGGCAAGGAAGCCATTGATACACTTGTGAAGTCCATGGAAGATCATAAGAATCAATTTATTTTGATTTTGGCAGGATACTCTGAAGAAATTGACTTTTTTCTGCAGACGAATCCGGGATTACCGTCCCGCTTCCCCATCCAGGTTGAATTTCCGGATTACAGCATAGATCAGTTAATTCAAATATCGGAAATCATGGCGAAAGAGCGAGACTATATTTTAATGCCACAGACCATCCTTAAGTTAAAGCACCATTTGCTTCAGGAAAAAAATGATTCTCTGCACGCATTCAGTAATGCTCGATATGTTCGAAATGCAATTGAGCGCGCCATTCGCCATCAAGCGGTTCGATTGCTGGAGCAGTACACCCAGGGCAGTCCCGGGAAATTGGAACTGATGACGATTCGAACAGAGGATTTGAAGTTTGAGCGAAAGTGAGCGATAATGTTTTTTTTGGATCAGCCGGCCGGGTTAACCGGTTCGGCTTAAAGTACCCTATGAGGGAACAATAAAAGAATTAGATGTAGTGAGTTTTAGAAGGAGGGCACATAGAATATGACAAATACCACACATGATACAGAGCAAGTCAAGAAAGACCGCGCCGTATTGGTGAGCCTGATTACCGATGAAGTGAAGCGCTCAGGCATTAATCCGGAGTACTCTCTGGAGGAATTGGTGAAACTTGCAGAGACTGCAGGAGTTGAAGTGCTGAGTGTACTGTCTCAGAATAGGGAAACCAGAGATACAAAATGGTTTATCGGTAAAGGGAAAGTGGAGGAGCTCCGCGCAATCGCAGAGGAACTTGGTGCTACCACAGCGATTTTTGATCAGGAATTGTCTGGAGCCCAGGTTCGAAATCTGGAAGAGGCACTGGATCTCAAGATAATTGACCGTACCCAATTGATTCTGGATATTTTCGCTCAGCGTGCGAATACAAGAGAAGGTATCATACAGGTTGAATTGGCCCAGCTCAGCTATTTGCTTCCACGTTTATCGGGGCATGGCAAAAACCTTTCCCGGCTTGGTGGGGGAATCGGAACACGTGGACCGGGGGAAAGCAAGCTGGAGACGGATCGTCGTCATATTCGGGGACGCATTGATGATCTGAAACGGCATCTGGAAGAGGTTACACGCCATCGTAAATTGCACCGTGAGCGTCGCAAAAAGACAGGAATTGTTCAAGTTGCCCTTGTAGGGTATACGAATGCCGGTAAATCCACACTCCTTAAACAATTGACTGCTGCTGACGTTTACATTCAAGATCAGCTGTTCGCAACACTTGATCCTACTTCACGTACGATGGAGCTTCCGAGCGGGAAAGAGATCGTGCTTACGGATACGGTTGGATTTATTCAAAACCTTCCGCATGATCTGATTGCAGCTTTCCGTGCGACTCTGGAAGAAGTGAATGAAGCAGATCTTATTTTACATGTTGTGGACGCATCCTCTGCAATGCGTGAAGATCAGATGAGAACGGTGCACGAAATCCTACAGCAGCTGGGATCAGGGGACAAGCCTCAATTGGTTCTCTATAACAAAAAAGATGCGTGCACACGGGAGCAGCTGGAAATGCTTCCTTTGGACAAAGATCATATGAAGGTAAGTGCGCTGGATGAAGCTGACCTGCTGAAGATTAGGGAGCGTATACAGGAAGAGTTGACCGGAGACACGAAGCGGTTTCGGATTCCAGCAGAACGTGGGGATCTGACTTCTGTACTCTACAAAATCGGAGATGTCGTAGAAACGACTTTTGAAGAAAACGATGTGATCTATCAAGTAGAGCTGCAAAAAGGGGAATATGAAAAATTCGGTTATTTACTTGAAGATTTCATTGAATTGTAATATATATGACACATTAATGTGGTAAGTTGACACGATAATCAATATTATGCGTTAGATATGGGCTATGAAGGGGAATGAAGGTAAGATGGCAAGTTTGGATACAGCAATTGTTGAGCTTCAACAACAAGTTGAGGCTCAGATCGAACAGCAGATGAAAATGATAGATGGTATTACCGATTACAACCAGTGGAAGGTCATTGATGCTTTTCAACGCAAACAAGTCAGCGATTATCACTTTGCTGGTTCGACGGGATATGCATATAACGACCGCGGCCGGGAAGTGCTGGATGAGGTGTATGCGGACGTATTTGGCGCAGAAGCAGCGTTGGTACGTCCTCATTTTGCGTCAGGTACGCATACGATTGCTACAGCTCTCTTTGGAGTGCTGCGCCCAGGTGACGAATTGTTATACATCACAGGTAAGCCTTATGACACGTTACACAAAGTGATTGGCAAACCGGAAGACGGCACCGGATCTCTTCGAGATTTTGGTATCGGTTACCGTGAAACCGCTTTGCTTGCGGATGGCAGTGTAGACTGGGACGCCGTTAAAAATAATATTAATTCATCGACCAAAGTCATTGGAATCCAGCGTTCGAGAGGATATGACTGGCGTTCTTCCTTCTGTATTGAAGAGATTGCGGATATGGTAGCACGCGTCAAGTCGATGAAAGAAGACGTCATCGTGTTTGTCGATAACTGTTATGGCGAGTTCACGGAGAAACGCGAACCGACGGAGGTCGGGGTAGATCTGATGGCAGGCTCACTAATCAAAAACCCTGGCGGAGGGCTCGCTGAAACCGGGGGTTACATATGCGGGAAGGAAAAATATGTACAACTTGCGGCATATCGTCTGACTGCACCTGGCATTGGCGGTGAGGTTGGTGCCATGTTGGGCACTACCCGCGGGATCTATCAGGGACTTTACATGGCCCCGACAATTGTGGGACAGGCCATTAAGGGAAGTACCTTCGCCGCTGCGATGTTTGCTGCCTCAGGATTTGTAACGAAACCTGCTTGGAACGAGACACGTACAGATTTGATTCAAGCAGTACAATTCTCCTCGGCTGAGCATCTGATCGCTTTTGTACAGGGGATTCAGCGAGCTGCAGCAGTGGATAGCCATGTGGTTCCGGAGCCATGGGATATGCCGGGTTACGAGCATCCCGTCATTATGGCGGCAGGTACGTTTATACAGGGTGGAAGCCTGGAATTATCAGCGGATGCCCCTATTCGAGAGCCATATATTGGTTACATGCAGGGAGGATTAACATACTCTCATGTTAAATATGGCGTTTTGATGGCGCTGCAAACGATGAAAGATCGTAAATTATTGTGAGTTTATCTAACACGTCATTGACACTTAGTAACAACTAAATGTACAATAAGGTGAAGAATAGATGACTGGAAGGTTGATGAACATGGGTGACGAAATTCGCAGAAATATGGCCTTATTCCCGATAGGTATTGTTATGAAACTAACGGATCTGTCAGCTCGTCAGATTCGATATTATGAGCAGCACAGCTTGATTGTTCCAGCGAGAACGTCAGGTAACCAACGTTTGTTCTCTTTTAATGACGTAGAACGATTGCTGGAGATTAAAGCTTTGATTGAAAAAGGCGTTAACATTGCCGGTATCAAACAGGTTATGAATCCGGTATCCAAGGAATCCGAAGAGGCGACGGTAATTACTGCTGACACAGAAGTGAAGCGCAGAGAACTGTCGGATACACAGCTGCACCGTTTATTGAAGCAGCAGTTGGTTTCTGGTAAGAGACCTGGACAAGTATCTCTCATTCAGGGAGAGCTTTCCCGCTTTTTTAATAAAAAGTAAGTTCGTGTAACGTGGAGGGTCAGCGTAAATCCGGCTTTTCGTTAAGTCGGCTCCTTGACCCGTGGAACATTCTAATGTACAAATATAACATGCAAGCAAAATAAGCAGAAAAGAAAGGGAGAGGTATCGTGAGTTATACAAAAGAAGACATTCTCCGCATCTCTAAAGAAGAAAACGTACGATTCGTTCGATTGCAGTTTACCGATTTGCTTGGAGCTATCAAAAACGTTGAAATTCCTGTAAGCCAATTGACTAAGGCTTTGGATAACAAAATGATGTTTGATGGTTCTTCCATTGAAGGTTATGTGCGTATCGAAGAATCCGACATGTACCTCTATCCGGATCTCGATTCTTGGCTTATTTTCCCATGGGTAGCTGAGAACCGTGTTGCTCGTCTGATTTGCGACGTATATCTTCCAGATGGTAATCCGTTCCCAGGAGATCCACGTGGCATCTTGAAACGAAACCTGAAGGAAGCCGAAGAAATGGGATTCACTTCCTTCAACGTCGGTCCTGAACCAGAGTTCTTCTTGTTCAAAACAGACGAAAAAGGAAACCCGACTAACGAACTGAATGACCAAGGTGGATATTTCGACCTTGCGCCTACGGATCTTGGTGAAAACTGTCGTCGTGACATCGTTATCACACTTGAAGAAATGGGCTTTGAGATCGAAGCATCACACCATGAGGTAGCTCCAGGCCAGCATGAGATCGACTTTAAATACGCTGATGCTCTAAAAGCAGCAGACCAGATCCAAACGTTCAAACTCGTTGTTAAAACGATTGCACGTCAGCATGGTCTTCATGCTACCTTCATGCCGAAACCGCTGTTTGGTATGAACGGTTCCGGTATGCACTGTAACCAATCCTTGTTCCAAGGCAAAGTGAACGCATTCGTTGACGAGTCGGACGAGTTGGGTCTGAGCAAAACTGCACGTCACTTCATGGCTGGAACTCTGAAGCATGCTCGTGCGTTTGCAGCAATTACTAACCCAACTGTGAACTCATACAAACGTCTTGTACCTGGTTATGAAGCCCCTTGTTATGTAGCATGGTCCGCCAGTAACCGTAGCCCAATGATCCGTATTCCGGCTTCCCGCGGTCTGAGTACACGTGTTGAGGTTCGTAACCCGGATCCGGCTGCGAACCCTTACTTGGCTTTGGCCGTTCTATTGAAAGCAGGTCTGGACGGAATCAAACGTGAGCTTTCCTTGCCAGCACCAATTGACCGTAACATTTACATCATGTCAGAAGAAGAGCGTGTGGAAGAAGGAATTCCAAGCTTGCCTGCTGACCTGAAAGAAGCTTTGAACGAATTGATCCGCAGTGAAGTAATCTGTGATGCTCTTGGCGATCACGCACTGGCTCACTTCTACGAGCTGAAAGAAATTGAGTGGGATATGTATCGTACACAAGTCCACCAATGGGAACGCGATCAATACATTACTTTGTACTAATACCGGAAGCCCTTGGCGCATTAGCGCTGAGGGCTTTTTTATGTGAATAGTAGGAAATTAAAGAGGAGGAGGGTCAGTCCGGAAGCGATGTCTTATCGGAATGAAAGAGACAATACATAGGAACTGGAGAAAATATACATACTTGATATGTTGATATTTTCATATTAATAAGATATAATTCAATTATATTTTAGGCAATTTAATTTTAAAATATTAATTGGAGATGTTGTTATGGAACAAGCGAAGCAGCTCGTAGCAAGCCAGCGAGCTTTCTTTTATACAGGCCAAACCAAAAATATTGAATATCGTATTCGTGCTCTTCAACAATTAAGACAGGGAATTGAGAAATACCAGCAACGTATATTGGACGCCCTGCGTGCGGATCTGAATAAATCTGAAGCTGAGGCGTATAGCTCTGAGATTCGCATCGTTTTAGGTGAATTGGATTTTGCATTAGATCATCTAAAAGATTGGGCGGAGCCCAGAGTTGTGCCCACAAGTTCTCTCATTCCTGATGGCGTAAGCACTATTTACTCCGAACCTTATGGGGTAGCTCTTATTATTGCACCATGGAACTATCCGTTCCAACTGGCCTTTGGTCCTTTAATCGGTGCGATAGCTGCGGGTAACTGTGCCATTATCAAACCATCTGAATTAACCCCGTCTGTATCACGACTTACTCATGATCTGGTCGAAGAGATCTTCCCTATGGAGTATGTAGCGGTCATGGAAGGTGAAGTTGAGACAAGCACAGCCTTGTTGAATGAGAAGTTTGATTACATCTTTTTTACAGGCAGCACGGGTGTTGGCCGTATTGTAATGAAGGCAGCAGCTGAACATCTCACTCCGGTCACCCTTGAATTGGGTGGTAAGAGCCCGGTAATCGTTCATAAAGATGCTGATTTGCAGCTAGCTGCTCAGCGGATTGTTCGGGGCAAGTTTCTAAATGCGGGTCAGACCTGTGTCGCTCCGGATTACTTGCTTGTACATCAAGATGTGCACGACAAACTGCTTGAACTGATTGCGACAGAGATCAAAGACAAATTTGGTGAAGATGTGATCCGAAATACTGATTTTCCTCACATCGTCAATGCTCGTAACTTTGATCGTTTATCGGTTTTCCTTAATGGTGATAGAGCACTAATCGGTGGTCGCTCTGATCGGGATCAGCTGCTGATTGAACCAACAGTGCTTGGAAATGTGGATTGGAATTCGCCTGTTATGCAAGAAGAGATCTTCGGTCCTATTCTACCTGTGATGATATACAATGATCTTAACCCTCTACTGGATGAGATTGTGCGACGTCCAAAGCCGCTGGGGCTATATCTCTTCACAGAGGATGAGGAACTCCAGAATCAGATTCTGGAACAAGTCTCCTTCGGGGGAGGATGCATTAATGATACGTTATCACATATGACTTCACATTTTTTGCCGTTTGGTGGTGTTGGAGAGAGTGGTATGGGGGCATACCATGGTCAGAAGAGCTTTGATGTGTTCTCTCATCACAAAAGCATCCTAAAACGTTGAAAAGTGGAATTAAAATTAGGTGAAACAAAAAAAAGAGGTTGTCCTGGCGAACAGGACAGCCTCTTTGAATATTTCATTTCATCTGATTCGCTGCAGAGAATGCTAGTGAATATCGCGGAAAAGGCCAATGACTTTACCTAAAATGCTTACGTGTTTCAGGCGAAGTGGTTCAAATGTGGCATTCTCAGGCTGAAGGCGAATGTGATCTTTTTCTTTGTAAAATGTTTTGACCGTCGCTTCATCATCTTCAGTCATCGCAACGACAATATCACCGTTATCTGCTGTTTGCTGCTGGCGCACGATAACATAGTCACCATTGACGATCCCTGCTTCAATCATACTGTCTCCAACGACAGAGAGCATAAATACCTTCTGTTCACCGACATAATGTGTGGGAAGGGGGAAATAATCTTCAATGTTCTCTGTTGCAGTAATAGGGACCCCTGCTGTGACTTTACCTACAACAGGAATACGGGCAACACTATGTGCAAACTGATGGGAGTGCTCGGATTCCTCTTGACTTAATAGTTCGATGGCTCTTGGTTTGGTAGGGTCACGTCTAATTAGACCTTTCTTCTCCAAGCGATCCAGGTGTCCGTGGACCGTTGAGCTGGAAGCCAGTCCAACAGCTTCTCCAATTTCTCGTACGGAAGGAGGATATCCCTTCAACCGGACTTCATTGCGTATAAACTCCAGAATAGCCTGCTGCCTGCTGGATATCTTCGACATACCGTATCAACCCCATTTTAGTAACGTTTGGGAAAATTATAACATAGAACCTCCGTTCGTACAAACATAAGTTCTAAATAAAATGCGATAAAATCAACGATTATGAATGGGAGTATAGCGTTTGTTACCAAACCGTTACGAAAAGTGAGAATTGGACTGTTATTTATAATCAAGTTACAGAAATTAGGTGATGAAAATGAAGCGAACAATTGTTCTAAAAATCTGTTGTACAAAACAAGTGTTCGTGTTATATTGATTTCAACAGATAGGAACAAACGTTTGGAGGACGATTGATATGAGATATTCTACTTATCAAAGTATTTATGAACCGGTGAATTCGGAAGCGGTCAAGTCTAACATAGGTCATGTTAAGAGATTGTTTGCAGATGCCAAGATTCCAACATGGATGTTGAAATTGATTATGGTATCGTTAATCATATTTGTTGGTTGCAGTACCGTTTTGACTGTATTTGCAGGGGATGAGGGTGACGTTCTTCCCGGAGGGAAAATAGCGGTGTCTCAGGGAGAGACGCTATGGAGCATTTCTTTGGAACATAAACCGGAAAATATCGATACACGTGTATATATAGAAGCAATGAAGAAAGTAAATCAACTTGAATCGACTTCAATTCAAGCAGGGCAAGTGTTGATTTTGCCTCAGTTTACACCCTAATTTCATGATTCATACGACCGTGTAAGTAGTAGCCTTGACAAGCTGCCTCGATCATGTCAAAGTTAGTATGACTTTGTATTTTTGGAGGGGACAAGCTTGGATATAGATAGCCTGGTAGCACGTATTAATGAATTGGCTCGTAAACAAAAGTCCACTGGACTGACGGAGGAAGAACTTGCTGAACGGGCCAAACTTAGAGAAATTTACTTGAGCAACATCCGCAGCAACTTCAGACAGCAACTGGATTCTATTGAAATTGTAGATGATGAAAACGATCAAGGCCGCCAAGGCAAACTCAAACACTAAAAGAAACCTAATGATATCTTGATGATATTTAGGTTTCTTCCTGTTATTTTGAGAATGCAAATTTATAGGGGGAATGTTGGTTTACGTTTTTTGTAAGCCGATACAAAGAAGACATAAAGGGGGATTCTCATGGCTCGTTCGTTCGAGAGAACGGTTCGGAAAAATTCAAAGCAGTTGAATCAGCAGCGCAAAAAAAATGGTCAACCGATTTCGGGTTCGCCCGGTGAAGACATTTTTAAAGGACGCAGTCTCCTGTTTCCTATTTTCCTGATCGGACTTGCGTTATTGTATCTGTTTATGAGCACATTTCTTGTTAAAGCTCCGATGACAACATGGGACTGGGTTACCATGCTGTTGTATGTATTTTTGGCTGTGATCTTTATGCTACGCCGTCCTTACATTAAAATCGGGAGCAACCGAATTATAACAACCAAAGGGAATCGTGAACGCTCCATCGGAGTAGATGACATCGTTAAGTTCCGATTCGAGCAGGGAACGGTAGTTATCGAGCATAACAGCCGTGGCAAAAGATGGGTGTTCACTAAACTATTGAACCGTTATGATACAGATGCAATTTCGGAACGACTTCTGAAATTTGCCAAAGCACATCAGATTACTGTAGAAACAGACGAGAAAAAGTAATTATTCACAAAGGGGAAGATGACCGGAATGGCATTAAAAGCGATTTTGTTCGACCTGGATGATACTTTGTTGTGGGATGAACGCAGTGTGCGTGAAGCATTCCATGAAACTTGCCTGCTCGCTTCTCAAGAAACCGGCATTAAGCCTGAAGATCTGGAGGAAGCAGTTCGTAACGAAGCTCGAAGTCTTTACGAATCATATGAAACTTTCCCGTTCACCAAAATGATTGGCATTAATCCTTTTGAAGGATTATGGGCTAACTTTACAGGTGGCGACCAACCTGAGTTCCGTCAATTGGAACAACTCGCTCCTGTGTATCGCAAGGAGTCATGGCGTCGTGGCTTGTTGAAGCTGGGTGTGGATCGGGAAGACTTGGCTGAACGACTCGCTTCGCAATTCGGGACAGAGCGCAGATCCAGACCTCATGTTTATGAGGAATCGATGGATACGTTGAGACAATTGCAAGGCAAGTTCAAGCTATTGCTGTTAACTAACGGTTGTCCAGCACTTCAACAAGAGAAGTTGGACGGTGTACCTGAGCTGGCTCCTTTCTTTGATGAGATTATTATTTCGGGTACCTTCGGTAAGGGGAAACCTGACCCGTCAATCTTTGAGCATGCACTTAGCAAACTTGAAGTGAAACCAGAAGAGAGTCTGATGGTAGGGGATAAACTTACTACCGATATTCGTGGAGCTCTATCTGCAGGTATTCAGTCTGTCTGGATTAACCGTGAAAATAAGGTGAACCCTGAGTCGTATGTACCTGATCATGAAATTAAGCATTTGTCGGAATTAGAACGTATCATTGCTAACTTCTGATATCTCCATATTTTCTAGCCAAACATTGATAACTCAGCGAGTGATGCTAAATCATTCAATTAGTTATCAATGTTTTTTTACATAATGATACTTTATAGCTGTAATGTGTTGAAGTTTGGAAAAATAATAAAAAAAGGTATTGAAATGTTGGGACTGCTGATTTAGAATGTAACTAACATACTAGTATGACTAGTATGGAAACTAAACAAGCGGTGATCTTTTGACAAATCCAGGTTATGGAATCAGGAGTTATTGCTTTATTATTTTTATGTTTATTGTAAGCGCTTTACATAGTTTTGGGAAATATTAATTTTTGGAATACAAGAGGTATGGATGAGATTGGGCAGCAAGATAACAATCTGGACTAAGTATATCCATTTAAATCACATATATTGATATCGCTTACATTTCCAAATACTTATTATGCAGTGGGGGTGAAATTTCTGCAAGGTCTTCAATAGAAAGAAGAGAAGATGGGAGTTGTCATGAAGTACTTTTGATTTTATCAAGATTATGGATCGGAGTGAATCAGACATGAATTCAGAAACTGCAAAAAACACGCTTACGATGACCTCATTACGTAAAGAAAGCAGGTTAAGAACAGCAGGAGCCTTACTCCGCAAAGATTGGCAGCTGTATTCCCTATTAATACTTCCAGTTATCTATCTGCTTATTTTCAAATACGGACCCATGATTGGTAATGTGATTGCCTTTAGAAGATTTGTACCCGGAGGCAGTATTTTTGGTGAAACTTGGGTTGGGTTAAGGTATTTCCAGATGTTCGTACAAGACCCGACGTTTTGGAAAGTATTTGGAAATACATTAATACTAGGTGGGCTTGCATTACTATTCACTTTCCCGGTTCCAATTATCTTTGCTCTGCTTTTGAACGAAGTGAAAAGTAAACGCTTTAAAAAGTTTGTTCAGACTGCATCCTATCTACCGCATTTCTTATCCATCGTTATCGTAGCCGGAATGATTTTGCAGTTAACCGCAGTTAATGGATCAATAAATGGCTTGGTTGCATTCTTTACCGGAGACAACATTCCTTTTATGCAGCGTGCCGAATGGTTCAGAACGATCTATATTTCTTCAGAAATTTGGCAAGGCATGGGTTGGGGAGCCATTCTGTATCTTGCCGCATTGACAACCATTGATGATTCCTTGTATGAAGCTGCACGGATTGATGGTGCGAACCGTTGGAAGCAAACGATTCATGTAACCATTCCGGGCATTTTGCCAACGATCGTTACATTGTTGATTCTGAATATGGGTAATTTTCTTGCCGTCGGATTTGAGAAAATTTTACTCCTTTATAACCCGCTGATTTATGACACATCTGACGTGATTTCCACTTACCTGTACCGGGTAGGTTTGCAATCCAGTAACTTCAGTTATGCTACTGCGATTGGATTATTCGAATCACTCATCGGACTCATATTGGTATTCTCGGTAAATGCAATCTCACGCAGATTAACACAACGAAGCTTGTGGTAAAGGAGGGGCAACATGCAGGAATCAAAATCATACAAAGTGTTCAAAGTGTTTAACGCCATTTTTTTGCTGCTCGTGGTGTTCATCACGCTCTATCCATTCCTGAATGTCGTAGCACAATCTTTCAGTAGTGAATCTTATATCAATTCAGGGAAAGTCAGCATCATCCCGAGAGGTTTCAATGTAGACACGTACAAGACAATCTCTCGAGACAGCATGTTCTGGACCAATTATAAAAATACGATTATCTACACTGTGGTGGGTACGCTGATATCCATGTTCATGACAACCATTTTCGCGTATGCAATCTCCAAAAAGAGATTAATGGGACGCAAGTTCTGGACGATGTTCGCCGTGTTCACCATGTTTTTCAGTGGCGGATTGATTCCAAACTACGTCCTGATTAATTCCCTGGGTATGAACAATACAATGTGGGCGTTGGTTGTCCCTGGTGCAATCAGCATTTATAACATGTTAATTATGAAGTCATTTTTCGAGAACATGCCGGAGGAACTGGAGGAAGCTGCAGCCATCGACGGCTTGAACACATACGGTATTTTACTTCGTATCATACTGCCGCTGAGTAAGGCGGTAATGGCTACAATGGTACTGTTTTATGCGGTGGGTCACTGGAACTCATGGTTTCCGGCTTTCCTGTATCTCGACAAAAAAGAGCTGTTCCCTGTGACCATCTATCTGCGCAACATGATTGCGGGTGCAACAGGAGGAGCTTCGGCGGGCGCATCAGCCGACAATTTGACTCAAATCTCTGCAAATATCAAGTCGGTAACCATGGTACTGACAATCCTGCCAATTCTCACGATATATCCTTTTGTACAAAGATACTTTGTAACCGGTATCATGTTGGGATCTGTTAAACAGTAATTCCAATCAATATAGTTAATATCTATTCTACGCAAGGCCAACCTAAACCACATGCAGGGGGACAATGGAATGAAAAAGAGACCACGCAAGCTTGTAGGCAAGATGGTTTTGGCAACAATGATGAGTGTCGTTTTGGCAGCATGCAGCAGCGGTGCTGGCACAGAGAAAGCTGAACCAGAATCTAAGGGTGCAATGGAATCCTACAGTGTGGGTGAGACGTTTAAAGCGTCAGAGCCGTTTAACTTATCCATTCTTTATAGTGATCAGCCAGCATATCCATACAAGAAAGATTGGTTGCTTTTCCAAAAAATTACCGAGTTGACGGGTGTGACATTGGATCCTACGATCGTACCGATGTCCGACTATCCTCAGAAAAGATCTCTTTTGATCAGTTCAGGAGATGCACCTCTCGTTATTCCTAAAACCTATCCGGGCGAAGAATCTGCCTTTGTATCATCCGGTGCGGTTTTGCCAGTAAGTGATTATGTTGACTTGATGCCTAATTTCAAGGACAAGGTAGAGAAGTGGGGCCTTGAGGATGAACTGGAGGGTCTCCGGCAGGAAGATGGTAAGTATTACGTTCTCCCTGGTTTGCATGAAGAAGTGTGGCCTGACTATACACTGATTGTTAGAACGGATGTCTTTGAGAAAAATAATATTCCGATCCCTACGACATGGGATGAATTATATGAGGCTGCCAAGAAATTGAAAGAGATTTATCCGGACTCCATTCCATTCTCGGACCGCTTTGAATTCAACAGTACTTTAAATATTGCCGCTGCTGGTTTTGGAACCAAGGGCGGTTGGGGCTTCGGCAACGGCCTTACGTACAAGGAAGACAAGGATGAATTTGTATATACATCCACTACACCTGAGTACAAAGAGATGCTGACGTACTTTAACAAACTGGTGTCTGAAGGGCTTCTGGACAAGGAAAGTTTAACTCAAGATGATGATCAGGCAATACAAAAATTTGTCTCTGGCAAATCGTTTATCATTAACGGTAACTCCCAAACGGTTGTTCTGCACCGCAATGATATGAATAAAACATTGGGCGAAGGCAACTTCTCCATTGCAAAAATTACAGTTCCGGGTGGACCAAAAGGACAATTGATGTCTGGATCGCGACTTGAAAACGGTGTCATGATTTCCGGCAAAATTAAAGAAAGCGAAAACTTCAAAGCCATAATGCAATTTATTGACTGGTTATACTATAGTGATGAAGGCCAGGAGTTCACCAAATGGGGCGTTGATGGAGAGACTTTTACCAAACAGGATGGTGTTCGCAAACTTGCGGATGATGTGAACTATAACGGGTTGAATCCTAAAGGCACAAAGGATCTGCGTATTGATTATGGTTTCTCCGGCGGTGTATTTGCGTATGGTGGAACTACAGATCTGCTGCATTCCATGTTTAGTGAAGAAGAGTTGAAATTCCAGCAGGACATGAAGGATACCAAGGAAGTTATTCCAGCTGAACCGCCAATTCCATACTCAGACATTGACCGTGAACAGGTGACATTGCTCAGTACTCCTCTTAAGGATTACTCGGACCAAAATACACTCAAATTTATTCTGGGCGAACGCAGTCTCGACGAATATGATGCATTTGTGCAGGAACTGGAAGGACAAGGATTGTCCCAGTATCTACAGATTTCCAATGATACGTACAAAAAGTATAAAGAAAACAAACAGCAGTAGCAGATAAGCGAAGTTTAATCGATTGCCGTTTCGCTGAAAGCATTTTAGTGAAGCGGCAATTTATGCTAAGATGAATGAATACGGCTGAGAGGAAGAGGTTAAGGAATGTCACTTAATCAAAAGATTAGAGGTTCGACCCGGGCTTATTCATACGATCTGATAAAGGAACGAATTTTGCACCTTGAACTTAAGCCTGGTACGAAAATTTCCGAGAAAGAAATTGCGGACGAACTAGAGGTCAGCAGAACGCCAGTCCGCGAAGCTTTTATGAAGCTTGCTGAAGAGGAACTGCTGGATATTATCCCGCAGAGCGGAACAATAGTCTCACATATTAATCTGGAGCATGTTGAAGAAGGCAGGTTTATGCGAGAAAAAATAGAGAAGGAAATTGTAGCACTGGCTTGCGCCTCATTTGCGGATGAATTCAAATTCAGGTTGGAAACCAACATCGCTATGCAGGAAGTGTGTCTGGATAAGAATAATTTCTATCGACTGTTTGAACTGGATGAGGAGTTTCATCAAATCCTGTTTCAGGGCACTGGTAAAATGAGATCATGGAAAATGCTTCAGCAGCTTAACATTCCGTTTAATCGTTTGCGCATCCTCCGCTTGTCTGAAGACATTAACTCGGAAATTATAATCTCCCAACACAAGGAAATCTACCAGCTCATCAAGGAACGCCAAACCGAACAAGCAATGAAGGTGATGGAAGCTCATCTCAGACTTGTCGTCGTTGAACAGGAGACGGTCAAAGCAAAATATCCACATTATTTTATATAGTTAACTTAATGTTGCATACTGATCCAAATGGCAACAAACCCCTGTTCGAATGGACAGGGGTTTGTTGAATGAACAATCATGTATTTATTAGGCTTGTTTAATAAAAGTAGGATCAGGATATGGATCAGCGACCCAGCCATCTTTTTCAATAAAGAGCCGAACAGCAATAATCTGTTTATTCTCCATCAAAGTAAAGAAGTGCGGAGTATTCTCTGGTACAGAAATGACGTCTCCAGGAGACAATTCTACATTAAAATAACCTACATCATCAGTACCTTTGATTACAAAAATACCTTTACCCGCAACAATTGCGCGGATTTCATCCTCAGCATGCGTGTGAATTTCTTCGAACTTGGCCAGTTTTGCTTCGATGTCTGGCGTTTGTTCGGACAGGGTGATGACATCCCAGATTTGGTATCCGCGACGTGCGGCCAGGTCTTTGATCTCATAATCATAGGTTTCCAAAACCTGATTTTTTTGATCATCAGTCAATCCAAAGTTATTTTGCAATTCAGCACTTAATTTGGATGCATCCCATTTTTCATAAAGTACTTCATATTTGTCCAAGAAATTTCGAACATTTTCGTCTCCAGTGATACGTTCGTTCGTATTTCGGATTACAATTTCAGCCATGTTCTTTCCCTCTTTTCCACTTGGTTTAATAGATATTATATCGGATGTCAATCTTTTTGTCGATTCACAAATTCGTTCTGGGTCCACCGAAACCCGCAATACAGCTGAATAAAACCGATCTTTCACATTAAGTTAGTTTCTGTTAAACTAAGATTTAACGTTTTGCGGGGGTGAAGATATTGGATAAGCTTAGTCTACAAGATGCATTAAAACAACGAATATTAATCCTCGACGGTGCGATGGGGACCATGATTCAACAAGTTGATCTAACCGGTGCAGATTTTGGCGGAGATGATCTGGATGGATGTAATGAAATGCTGGTACTTACACGTCCAGAACTCATACAGCGCATTCATGAAGAATATCTGGAAGCTGGTGCAGATTTAATCGAAACCAATACATTCGGAGCTACTTCTGTCGTATTGGCCGAATATGATATCCAGGATCGTGCTCGCGAGATTAACCTCGAAGCTGCTCGAATTGCGAGAGCAGCAGCAGATCGCTTTTCGACTCCGGAGTCTCCAAGGTATGTGGTAGGTGCGATGGGACCAACGACCAAGACACTCTCGGTTACAGGTGGCGTAACGTTCCAGGAACTTATCGACAGTTATTTCGAGCAAGCGCTTGCTTTAATCGAGGGAGGCGTTGACGCGCTACTGCTTGAAACTTCGCAGGATACTCTTAATGTTAAGGCAGGCAGCATCGGTATCCAGCAGGCATTTGAGCAGAGCGGTATGAAGCTTCCTTTGATGATCTCGGGGACAATAGAACCGATGGGGACAACCCTAGCCGGTCAGAACATCGAGTCCTTTTATATATCCCTAGAACACCTTAACCCAATTTCAGTGGGACTAAACTGCGCAACAGGTCCAGAGTTTATGCGTGACCATATTCGTTCGCTTTCCGCAATGGCTTCTGTTGCGGTCAGCTGTTATCCGAATGCCGGTCTTCCGGATGAGAATGGCAATTATCACGAGTCACCCGATTCACTTGCTCAGAAAATTGGTGCATTTGCCGAACAGGGATGGTTGAACATTGCCGGTGGCTGCTGTGGAACAACACCAGCACATATTCGGGCGATGCGTGATACGCTTGCCAAGTACCCCCCAAGAGAAATGAACGGAACACATCCACCTGCGTTATCCGGGATTGATCCGGTATATGTCGAGCAGGACAACCGCCCATATATGGTTGGTGAACGGACCAATGTGCTTGGATCACGGAAGTTCAAGCGCCTGATCGTAGAGGGGAAATATGAAGAGGCTTCCGAAATAGCACGGGCTCAGGTAAAAAATGGTGCACACGTCGTCGACGTTTGTGTACAGGATCCGGACCGTGAAGAAGCTGAAGACATGGAAAAGTTCCTAGAACTTGTCGTCAAAAAAGTAAAGGTCCCGCTTATGATCGATACAACAGACGCCAAAGTTATCGATTTGGCTCTTCAGTACTCGCAAGGTAAAGCAATAATTAACTCCATTAACCTTGAGGATGGGGAAGAGAAATTTGAGCTTGTGACTCCGCTTATTCACAAATACGGAGGAGCTGTCGTTGTAGGTACGATTGATGAACGCGGACAGGCAATCAGTCGGGAAGACAAACTGGAAGTCGCCAAACGTTCATACGATCTCCTGGTAAATAAGTATGGGTTGAAGGCAGAAGACCTGATTTTTGATACATTGGTTTTCCCTGTAGGCACAGGGGATGAGCAGTATATTGGTTCGGCCAAGGAAACGATCGAAGGTATTCGGGTTATTAAGGAAGCGATGCCTGAGTGTCACACGATTCTCGGTATCAGCAACATCTCATTTGGATTGCCTGAAGCCGGTCGGGAAGTGCTGAACTCTGTGTTCTTGTATGAGTGTACGAAGGCTGGTCTCGACTATGCGATCGTAAACACGGAGAAGCTTGAACGGTATGCCTCCATTCCGGAGGAAGAGCGTAGATTATCGGAAGAGCTTTTATATAATACGAATGACGAAACACTCGCCGCATTCGTAGCGGCATTCCGTAACAAAAAGGTTGAGAAGAAAGAAAAGATCTCCAATCTTTCATTAGAAGAGCGTCTGGCCTCTTATGTTGTTGAAGGAAGCAAAGAGGGGCTGCTGCCCGATCTGGAACAGGCACTGGCCAAATACTCAGCACTCGAAGTAATCAATGGTCCACTTATGCGCGGGATGGAAGAGGTAGGACGACTGTTTAACAATAATGAGCTGATTGTAGCCGAGGTTTTACAAAGTGCGGAAGTGATGAAGGCTTCAGTTGCTTATCTGGAGCAATTCATGGAGAAAAATGAAACATCAGTGAAAGGCAAGATCATTCTGGCAACTGTTAAGGGTGATGTGCATGACATCGGTAAAAACCTGGTGGAGATCATCCTGTCCAATAACGGTTACCGAATCATTAATTTGGGTATAAAAGTACCACCAGAACGAATTATCGAAGCATATAGAGAAGAAAAAGTCGATGCTATCGGTTTGTCCGGTTTGCTCGTTAAATCGGCACAGCAGATGATTGTCACCGCACAAGATTTACGTACAGCAGGTATTGACGTACCTATTATGGTTGGCGGGGCAGCACTTACGCGCAAATTCACCAAAAACCGGATTCGTCCTGAATATGACGGAATGGTTGTGTATGCGAAAGATGCCATGGACGGTCTGGATCTGGCAAACAAGCTGATGAACCCTGCTACACGTGAAGTTATGCAGCTGGAGATGGAGGCTGAAAAAGAAGCGGATGCTTCCAGCACAGAAACGGTTAATCCGCTGCCGGAGCTAACGCGAGTCGAACGGTCGGATATCGCAATCGACAATCCGGTTCTGGTTCCTCCGGATCTTGAGCGGCACACGCTCCGGAATTATCCGCTGTCGCACATTCTGCCATATGTCAACATGCAGATGCTGCTTGGTCATCACCTTGGTCTACGGGGTTCTGTAGAGCAGCTGCTCGCCTCAGGTGACCCCAAGGCAACGGACCTCAAAGCAGTCGTAGATGGGATCATGCACGAAGCTGTCCGGGATGGAATTATTCAGGCACATGCCATGTATCGCTTTTTCCCGGCACAGTCCAGCGGTAACAGTGTCATCATCTACGATCCGGAGAACACGAGCAATATTTTGCATACATTCACCTTTCCGCGGCAAAAGGTTGAACCATTCCTGTGTCTGTCGGACTTCCTGAAGCCCGTGGAATCCGGACAGATGGATTATGTTGGTTTCATGGTTGTAACGGCTGGACATGGTGTTCGCGAGCTATCAACGGCTTGGAAAGAGCAAGGAGATTATCTGCGTTCGCATGCTTTGCAATCCGTAGCTCTTGAAGTGGCAGAGGGATTAGCTGAACGTGTGCATCATATGATGAGAGATATCTGGGGCTTCCCAGATCCTGCGAACATGACCATGAAACAGCGTCACGGCGCGCGTTACCAAGGAATACGGGTGTCATTTGGATATCCGGCTTGTCCGGATTTGGAAGATCAGGGACCGCTCTTCAAGCTGATGCAGCCTGAGGACATTGGCGTGGAATTGACGGAAGGTTTCATGATGGAACCTGAAGCATCCGTGTCAGCGATGGTATTCAGCCATCCACAAGCCAAGTATTTTAACGTTGAAAAAGCATAATAATGAAGAGGTCAGGCAGAGCCCTCCGCATCGTCGGAGGCTTTTTGCTGGCAACAGAAAGAGGTGCAATCCGGATGGAACTATATTTCCTGGGAACTAATGCTGGTGTACCTACGCTGCAGCGGAATGTAACTTCCATTGGGCTCCGCATGTTGGATGAGCGAAGAGCTTTGTGGTTGTTTGACTGCGGGGAAGGAACCCAGCACCAGATTTTAAGTTCACCGCTAAAATTGAGTAAATTGGAGAAAGTATTCATCACCCATCTTCATGGGGATCATGTATTCGGGCTTCCAGGCCTGCTTTCCAGCCGAGCTTATCAGGGAGGAACTACCCCTCTTACGGTCTATGGACCGCCTGGAACGGAACGCATGATTACGACAGTGATGGAGTTAAGTCAGTCACGGATTAACTACGAGTTGAAGATTATCGAACATACGGGTGGATTGCTGTTTGAAGATGAAAGCTTCATTGTAGAATCCGCATTGCTCGAACACCGAATCGACAGCTATGGGTACCGGATTACCGAGAAGGATCGTCCAGGCAGCCTCGACCAAGTTAAATTGGCAGAATACGGTCTGAAGCCTGGTCCTCTCTTTGGTCGTCTTAAACGCGGGGAGACGATTACTCTGGAAGATGGCAATGTGGTTCGTCCAGAGGATGTGCTCGGGGCTCCGAAGCGTGGCAAAGTGATAACGATTCTGGGTGACACGCGTCCTTGTGAAAATGTATTGCCTCTTGCTCAGCATGCAGATGTACTTGTACATGAAGCTACCTTTATGGACGATTTAGCGGATACGGCTCATGAGTATTATCACAGCACTGCGAAGCAAGCGGCCGAGGCGGCGAGAGCAGCAAATGTTGGAGAACTGATCATGACGCATTTTAGCTCACGCTACAAGGATGAAGATCAACTGCAGCCACTTTTGGAAGAGGCAAGGACCGTATTTCCAAACTCTAGACTGGCAAACGAGCATCAATTGATTCCTGTCATTTACCATCAGGAAATTTCCCGGCCTTGATTAGTGAGAGATGGTGATTCAAAAACAGTTTGTTTAAAGACAGCAACTGAACGGGACTGAGGGGAGGGATATGCCCTGAGGTCCCTTTTGCAATCTGTTCAGAAAGCGTGTAGGATGGGCAATATGAGCAGGAAATGAATTAAATTATTTTCCGGGAAAGCGCAGGAAATGACAAGCTTGTACAGAAGACGCGCGTGTCAAAACGTCTGAGTTCGATTCGGTTCGACTTGTTGCGTGTTTATACGAGCAACCCCATATTTTCTTCTGGAATACATAGCTATGGTTCAAGAAACAAACAATGGAATTTTAATTAAGGACATGAATGATTAATGGTCTAAAGAAAGGAAGTGCTCTGTATGATTAAGGCCTATCTGATTGATCTGGATGGTACTCTCTATCATGGCAGACATCGGATTGAGGGAGCGGATAAGCTTATTCAGACACTGAATGATCAAGCTGTACCTTATCTGTTTGTAACAAATAACTCTTCCCGTACACCGCAAGGGGTGGCAGATCACTTGAACGGCATGGGAATTCCAGCGGAAGCTTCTCAGGTATGCACCTCAGCTGTAGCTGCTGCGGAATATGTGGCTGAAGAGTCGCCGGGTGCCAAGGTTGCCTGCATTGGAGAAGAAGGACTGCTTCAGGCCATTGAAGAGGCGGGATTACTGCTGACGGAAGATAAACCGGAATACGTTATTCAAGGCATTGACCGTGAATTTTCGTATAAAAAGCTAACCAAGGCACTGCGCTGGATCAATGATGGGGCAAAATCCATTATGACCAACCCTGATCTTCAGCTTCCTTCGGATGATGGACTGACGCCGGGAGCGGGTACGATTGGTGCAGCGATTGAAGCAGCTGCGGGTGTTTCGCCAACGGTGATCGGCAAACCATCGAGCATTATCATGAAATCTGCGATAAGTCGCTTAAATCTAAACCCTGATGAAGTTGCTGTGATCGGGGACAATATGCGTACCGACATTGCTGCAGGAGCAGCGGCCGGATGTGAGACACTCTTAGTACTGACAGGTGTCACGACGAAACAAAATATGGATGGTCATATCAGCGCAGCGAAGGTACGACCTGATCATGTGTTTGATGATTTGCATAAACTGATTGAGTGGCTGTCGCAACAAGCAGGCCATGCATCCAAGAAGGGATAGATAACGATGCCGGAACTGCCGGAAATGGAAAATTACCGGACATTATTGTCCGCGGAGATACTTGACTTACCTATAACGGGTGTAACCGTCATTCGGGATAAATCCATTAACAAGGAGCCTGATGAATTCGCTCGCGAACTTACAGGCAATCGCATTATTTTTGTGGAGCGCCGGGCAAAACATCTTATTTTTCATTTGGCAAATGGAAAACGTCTAGTGCTTCATCTCATGCTGGGAGGCATGATTTTTTGGGGGACTGAAGCAGAGCGTCCTGATCGATCCACACAAGTTGAGATTCAATTTGGAGATCGCATCTTGTTCTTTATCGGACTTCGATTGGGTTATTTGCACCTGCTTACTTCCAAGGAAACGGAAGAAGCTATGTCCGATCTCGGACCTGAACCCTTGGATCGCCGAATGAATTCTGAACGCTTTGCTTCATTGTTAAAAGGGCGTCGCGGCACGCTGAAAACAACCCTGGTTAATCAGCACATCATTGCTGGAATTGGCAATTGCTACTCGGACGAAATTGCGTTTGCTGCAGGATTGAGACCCAGCTCCAAAACCCAGAATATCGCGAGTTCTCCTGAACTGACAGAACGTTTATTCCGTTCCATGCAGTCGGTGCTGCGTGAAGCGGCTTCTGAAGGTGGTTATATGGAGATGCCATTGATGCAAGGAGATACAAAGACAGGAAGTTTTGATGAGCAATGCCGGGTGTACGACCGTGAGGGTGAAAGCTGTCCGCGTTGCGGGGGAACCATCGAACGAGTGGAAATTACGGGGAAGAAGGCTTTCTTCTGTCCGAATTGTCAGCATGAGGCTTAATCACGGAATCGGGGCACATGTCAGCACGAGAGGCGGATTTTTTCAAGCAGCCAAGAGAGCGTATGAGATGGGGGCTACGGCTTTTCAATATTTTCCGAAAAATCCCCGGAGCCTTGGCTTGAAAGAACCTGATCTAAAAGATGCTGAACGGTGCCGGGAGTGGTGTGAGGAGAATGGTATCGCATCCATTGCGCATTCACCCTATCCAACGAATCCGGCTTTGGGCATGACCCGTGGAGAGGCGGGTTTTCATGCTATCATAGCTTCCATACGGAATGATCTGGATATTGCAGAGGCTTGTGGTTCTGTAGGAACCGTGGTTCATTTCGGTCATCTCAAGAGCGATCAACCGCTCGAAGGATATCAAAATCTCATTCATTGTTTGGATACGGTTTTAAAAGATTGGAATGGTCAGGCCAAAATACTGCTCGAAAATCAGGCTGGTGACCATGGGCCAATGGGCACGACAATGGAAGAGATGATTCAGATTCGCAAGCTAAGCCAGTTTCCGGAGCATATTGCTTTTTGTTTCGACACATGTCATGCTTTTGCTTCAGGAATGTGGTCAAGCAATAGCGAACAGGATATGCTCCAAAAGGGCAGACAGCTTGGATACTGGGACTTACTTGCTGCTGTTCATTTCAATGACTCCAAATATGCTTCCGGTTCGTGCAAGGATCGACATGCCCGAATCGGGCAGGGATATATAGGCAGCAAAGCGATGCAAGAATTGCTTCGTGCGCCTGAGTTTCAGCAGGCTGTTGTTGTGCTGGAAACCGAAACAGGTGAAGATGGGACGCACAAAGGTGATATTGATGTCATGCGTTCCTGGCTTTAAATGGGGAGAGGAGCGATTGTATGCATGTTTTTTTGGATGACTACCGAGCATGTCCTAAGGGATTTGTTCTGGCTACGAATGCTGAAGAATGTCTGATGCTGCTCAGAGAAGGTGATGTGGATATCTTGTCGCTGGATTATGAATTGGGTCCGGATTCGCCAAATGGCGGTGAAGTAGCTGCTGCCATTGTACGGGAAGGGCTGTTTCCGCGCGAAATTTATTTACACACGTCCAGCATGTACGGCAAACGTCAAATGTACGAATTGTTATATACCAATAAACCTGACACAGTTAAGGTGCATAACGGCCCGATGACAGGTGAGGTTATGCTGCGAGTTGCTGCTGGAGAGCATAGCATATGAAGCCAATAAATTCCAAGCTGCTGATGCGCAGTGTGTGGGAAGGTATTCCTCAGGCTGTATTTATCTATACCCCTCTATGCGGAACATGTGCGGCAGCAAGACGGATGTTGGAAATCGCAGAGCATCTGCTTCCTGAGAATACTATTTTTGAAATGAACATTCACGACATTCCCGATCTCGTTCAGCAGTTTCAAATTTCAAGTGTACCTGCTGTAATGTTGTTTGACGGAGAACAGGATACACCGAAAATGATCTACCGGATGAACTCCGTGGAGCATCTGCTGAACGAAATTCGAAAGGCGGTGCTGAAATGAGGGTCATCTCGATGGAACATGTATCTCTCTGGCGTGAGGACAATCAGATCCTGGATGATGTTCAACTGCATATTGAGCAAGGTGAGCACTGGGTCATTCTGGGACGTAATGGTTCAGGCAAAACAACGCTGCTGGAAATGATGAACGGATATATGTTTCCCAGTCAAGGACGTATTGAGGTGCTGGGAAATCTATATGGGCAATGTGATGTACGGGAAGTCAGAAAAGAGATCGGTTATATCAGCCAAACGCTGATTGAGAAACTGGCGCTGCGGGATCCGGTATGGGAGGTCGTCGCTACGGGAGCATATGCCTTTTTGCGTTTTTATCAAACGATTCCAGATGAAGTGAAAACCAAAGCCATGAATCTACTTGATGAGATGGGTTTCGCGAAACTGGCAAATCACCCGCTTGGGACATTGTCCCAAGGCGAGCGCAAAAAAGTCATGCTGGCACGTGCTTTGATGGCGGATCCCAAGTTATTAATTATGGACGAGCCTTGCGCTGGACTCGACCTATTTGAACGGGAAAAAATGTTGGCTGAAATTGACCGACTTCATCAGCGCAACATAACGGTAGTATACGTAACGCATCATGTAGAGGAGATCATGCCGTTATTTACCCATGTAGCATTGATTCGTGAAGGGCGCATTGCAGCGGCAGGAAACAAACATGAAGTTTTAACACAGGATACAATTAAGCATACGTACGATATTCCGGTCGAAATCCAGTGGGATCATGATCGTCCGTGGATACGCGTGCGTTCTGGAGGGTAACACAATTTGAGTACACAGTCGTCTTGGGGAGAAGGAGACTTTTCCCGTTTTATCTGCACAGCCAATCATGGTTTTGCGCCATATGCTCAGGAAGAATTGCGCCGAACATTCGGTGCTGTTAAGAGTACAGTACTAGTACCGGGTGAAGTACTGCTTGCCGGTTTGCCGGCAGCAGAAGAAGAGGTAGCGATTAAATTGCTTGGAGAAAATCCAACGTTCTTACGTCATATCCAGCCTGTTCAGTTTCAGGAGAACACGGAAGATTCTGATCAAGCCATGGGGAAACTGGTCGCCTTTATCATGAACCATACTGAATTGACCGGAACTAAGGTTGCACTACAGGTTCGGAAGACGGAAGATTCATTCTGGCGTGAGAATGCAGCTTCATTAAAACAGTTGCTGACCGAAAAGCTTGATGAACTTGGGTGTGAATGGGTTGTTCGTGATGCCGATTATATCATTTCTGTGTTTGCTGCAGATGATGTATTGTATGCTGGTATTTCACGACCCGAACAGAACCTTTCCGACTGGAGCGGGGGGGCTGTACGATTTCAAAAAGAAGAAGGTCAGATTTCGCGCGCCAAATTCAAGCTGCTTGAGGCAGAGCAGACATTTGGCATAGACTTCACATCGTTTCATAAGGCGCTGGATATTGGTGCCGCCCCTGGTGGTTGGACGTCATTTCTGCTTGAACGCGGACTTGAAGTAACAGCGGTGGACCCAGCCAAAATGGATGCAACGCTTCTGCAGTCGCCCAAGTTGACGTTCCTGAAAAAAAATGCAGGTGATGTTCGGTTCCGCGAGGGAGAGTTCGACCTGCTTGTCTGTGATATGAGCTGGAGTCCCAAGCTGATGAGCCGTCTCGTCTCTGACCTGTTATACAGCCTTAAATCTGGTGGTACAGCGGTTGTTACTGTAAAATTGCTGCATAAGAAACCACTCGCGCTGATCAAGGAAGTGATCGATACGTTTGAGCGTTCACGGATGCAGATCCAGCGTTCCAAGCAATTGTTCCACAATCGTGAAGAGATTACACTTTATATGATTAAATATTAAGCTAGTAAAGAATTGAATTTTCTACTTTACAAGTTCTTGTAGCTTGTAATATAATGATACCAATATTAACCATAACGAATCAAAGGGAAAGCATCCCGAGGTGAGCAAGTCCGGATAAACGGACTGTTCCGCTTCGGTTGAGCTTTCCCTTTTTTGGGTTGCAGAATAGGAGGGATAGAAATGAGATATCCGGCCAGGCTGGAGCACGGAAGCCTGCTGGGAGGACGATATCGGATCGTGTCCATACTGGGTTCTGGTGGGATGAGTCACGTATATAAGGCAGAGGACATGAAATTGCCGGGCAAGATATGGGCTATCAAAGAAAGTGTAACTGCGCTGCCATGTGAAGCAAATATGGAGACGGAAGCCGCTCTTCTGACTTCACTCAGGCATCCAAGACTGCCGCTGATTGTTGATTTTTTTGTACCGGATGAAGAGGGGTATACGTACCTGGTGATGGAATACATCGAGGGTCAAACACTGAGTGATTATCACAAGCAATGTCGCGGGAAGATACCACTCGAACATATGACAGAGTTTACACTTCAACTGCTCGATGTGCTCAGTTATTTGCATGGTCTGAATCCGGCAGTAATCTATCGGGATCTGAAGCCGTCCAACATTATGATCACACCAGACCATGAAGTCAGACTGATTGACTTTGGAATCGCACGAAGCTTCAAGGCTCAGAATGGGGAAGATACGGTCAAACTGGGTACCGCAGGGTTTGCGGCACCTGAACAATATGGTACTGGGCAAACTGACGCACGGTCTGATTTGTATGGGCTCGGAGCATTACTGCTCTATCTTATGACTTGTGGCGCTTATACAGAATGGATTCAAGGTGTCGAAAGCTCCATACGAAGTGACGTTCCACGCACCTACATTCCAGTTGTAAGGCGATTGTTGAGGCACAATCCGGAGGAACGTTTCCAATCTGCAGACGAAGTCCGCAAAGAACTGCTTCGCAGACCAGGAGTAACCCCGAACAGTGAAGTCACAACACTGACAATTAGCGGTGGCACCAGAGTTATTGCGCTGACAGGGGCATCCTCCGGTGTTGGGGTTACACATACAGCTATAGCTATCAGCCATTATCTGGAGAGACAGCATTTTAAGGTGGCAGTCATCGAGATGTCCCCACGCTCCCAATCGTTTGCAAGGATTCAGCAAGTTGCACTAGCTGGAAAACCATTATCTACAGGCAGACAGTTTGAAGTGGATGGGGTGCACTATTGGAAACAGTCCGGGCGAGCAGATATTCTGTCGTTGCTTGGAGGCAGCTATCAATTCATCGTTATGGATCTGGGTAGCGGTCAAGATCAGAACCGGCTAGAGGAATTTCTCAGGGCAGATCTGCCTATTGTTGTTGGTTCAGGCGCAGAGTGGAAACAAGCCGAGATCAGCGCTTTTGTCCGTTCGCACCATCGTTTTCCGAGAGACAAGTGGATTTATTGTCTTCCGCTAGCAGCCTCCGATGCCGTTCAGCGTGTACGCAGATCATTGGATACCTCAAGTGTGTACGGTCTACCATTACACATAGATCCTTTTGACAGAGAACCTCAAATGGACAAGGTATTTGCCCATATTCTAATGGATATGATCGGGCATCAGCCCAAGAAGCGTTCGTTTTTTGCAAGAAAAAAGATTCATGATTAGAGGAGATTGTGAAAGGAGAGCCCTTTTTGTCCAAATTAAGAAAACAAAGCCGACAAATGATCTATGCCGGACTAACCGGAGCGGGAGCAGTAGGGTTGATATTCGGAGGATACGTCATCTATAACGTTATGACGATGAATGATACCAGATCTGAAATGGAGTCCCGGTATGCTTCAGCATACGAACAAAAGGAAGCTGAATTGCTTCAGCAATGGAACACAGGAGCTCAGGGTTGGGTAACGGTTCGGGATATTGAAGCAGGAGAACCAATCTTGCATGAGGATATTAAGCTTATTGCAGTCCCGGATGCTCAGGCACCACGTAATTTATGGTCCAGTACGAAACAGATGGAAGGTCAAGTAGCCAAAATAGAACTAAAAAAAGGAACAGCCATTACAACCGAAATGGTATACGAAGACACGCCAGCCCCGGCAGATCTAAGAAATCGCGAACTGCAGGTCGTTTTATTACCATCTTCACTCGAGCAAGGCGACAACATTGATATTCGTATCCAGTTTCCAACTGGTCAGGACTATATCCTTCTGTCCAAAAAGAAAGTGGAACGCTTAAATGCAGCAACGTTGTGGATTACGATGACAGAAGAAGAAATTCTGTCCCTGTCCAGTGCAATCGTAGATGCCTACTTACATAAAGCTTCAATATATGCACTCACTTATGTTGAGCCTCAATTCCAGACAGCTGCAATCCCGACGTACCCTGCTAACAGTGAAGTATTGAAACTGCTGGAAAGCGACCCGAATATCGTTCGCAGGGCAGAACAGGAGTTGTCGAGACAGGTAAGGAGTTCGCTTGAAAGCTCCCTTGCTGCAGCTATGACAGTACCATCACAAAGTGTTGAACAAGATGTTGCGCAATCATCGGTGTCCTATAACAGCAGACCTGGCTCCAATAATACTACCGACGATGTAATATGGAATGACGGAACAGGAAGCAAGCTTGAAAATCATAATGCAACTGACTCTCCCACATCATCGGACGAACAAAAAAGTTTGCTGACCGGTGGGGAATAGTAAGAATAAACAAATAATTCATTTCACTAAATTCGGTTAACAACGATTTAATTATATCTTGAAAGGGGTGTGGCCGCTTTGCATACTTGGATTTTTGCCGGTCTATGTGAGAAAAATGATCTGATGTTATATTTGAGCAAAATTTTAGCTGCTTCAGGCAAGCGGGTTTTGCTGGTTGACGGAACATTACAACAAAAGTACGGGTATGGGGTGGGGGAAGCGCAGCATTCGCTCCGAATTACCGAATTTGAGGGTTTTGATATTGCCTGTCATTTTGTGACTTCGGCTGCAGTTGAGAGTCATTTGGAGGCAAGCGGAGAAGGACTGGAATCGTATGATTATATCTTATATGACATGGAAACCTCCCATTTTGCTTCAAGGGAACTCTGGCTCACTGCTGATATTCGTGTCTGGGTGAGTGATTACGAGCGTTACAATCTGGAACGAGGAAAAGGCTGGTTGAGGCGGCTTCTTGAAGAGCAGTCCTTGCCAAGTGAACTTCCGTTTCAGCGCATTCTAATCAATGCTGTGGACTGTAAACTGGAGGAACGTTATCTATGGGCGTATCTGGAGGGAAGTCCATTCGTATGGACAGGAGAATCATTGATGCTTCCATGGGATGAACTGACAGCTGCAGTGAAGCTGGAAAATGAACATCACCGTCGGGTTCTGTTAGGACCTTTATCACGTAGTTACAAAAAATCGTTGTGCCAACTAGTTGAGCAGTTGACCGGATGGGAAAGTGTTCGGAGCCGCCGGGCCATTAAGGAAGCGGAAAGGATGAGAGCATGAGTAACATATTGTTTTGGAGCCCTTTTGCAGGCTCAGGCAGTACGTCCAGTGCAGTAATTAGCGCCTACGCCATGGCACTTCAGTACAGAACCAGAATTTTATTAGTTAATACAGGTCCTGCCGAGAGTGGGATCGAGGCCTCCCTCCCATCCATTGAATCCGGGCATACTGACTCTCTATTCAGATTTGAAGAAGGAGGCTGGGATGCAGCCGAACGTTTACATATAAGCGGGAGCCTGAACAAGCATAACTTGAGAGATTATACGAAGCCTTTGCTTCAGGAACGGTTGGATCTGCTGACGGGTAGAATTAACAGGATGGAGCGCTCACAGAAAGAACATGTGGACACACTGAAAGCTCTGCTGAACGTGGCGAACGAGTACTATGATCTGGTTCTGCTGGATGTTGACCGTGATGGGTTGGATGCGGCAGCTTTATTGGCACAGGCTGATTATGTTGTAGTGAACTTGACTCAAAACATGAGGGATCTGGAATTGTTTTTTGAACAAATCAGGCCCGAAAGGTTGAGTAACCAAAATATGCATGTTGTTATTAACAAGTATGATCCGCAAGCGCGTGCGACAGTCAACAACATTCGGCGACGTTTCCGTTACAAAGGTTCGATATCGATATTGCCCTATACGACTGGGTTTCTGGATGCTGCGAATCGACGGGATACTGCTGCATATCTACAGCTTGAAGGATTAAGTGACAGCCGTGATCCTCGTAAAGGGAGCATGGCCGCGAGTATGGCTGAACTCGCTCGCCTGATTATGGACGGCGCAGGTATGCGTACTGTTCTGAAGAGGCTGGAAAGGGGAGCCTGAATCTCCGATGCTCTGGAATATGATAGGGATCAGTTTCATTTTAATCGTAGCTTTTACATACATCTGGCACAAAACCAAGGCTTTCAATCGGCATAAAAATGCAGGAATGCCTGAACGGGAAGCATTCACGATTGAAATGCTTACTGAGCAGGTAAAGAACTCGCTACATGAATTGAGCCATAGTCAGCTTGCTGATGTAGGACTTCATGAAGAAGAATATCGCAGGAGAATCAATCAGCGTGCCGAGATGAGAAAAGCACTAAAAGGTTGTGTCTCTGGCAGTATTAGTGACAAAACGTATGTTAAAAATCTGATTGGTGATTTACTCACTCGAAGCATTGGTTTGAACAAGACTAATGTTGACGAAGTCATACTTTTCGCGGAACCCGAGCTGTTATCCATTCAGGATCGGTTTGAGATTGTCTTTTATCTGTACCGGCAGCAATTCGGCGTGGATGCCTTGTCGCGCTTAATTGATACGTACGATCTGGGCAGGCTCCGATTGGAGGATGGTGCCGATGATGGCGGTGGATATTACATTTCCGAGGAAGACATCCGGTACGTATTTGAATGTGAATACCGTGAACTTGGGTTTAGGGAAAAAACGGATATTATCGTCCAGCGGATCTACCAGCATTACAAAGGGTTCTCGGTTGTAGATGAAATCAGAGACCAGCGCATTGACGGGGTTAGCGGTGGGGTTAGCGGCATGCTGGATGCCATGCAGGACATGAGGGTTCAGCATCAAGCCTCGTGGAATGATCTGTTGGAAGATGGATTCGAGGAAACTCCGGTTGAAGTTCCCTTAAGTGGTATGGAAAGTGTCTGGATATTTTATAAAGGGAAGTCCATTCATCTTTCGTTTCTCTCGTTTGGCAGTATTCGTGAACTGAAAAGGGTATGTCAAAATATTTATAAATATAATTACCCTGGCCAGCTGTCTGAAGCGAATGGATATAAGGTCAATGAAATGAAAGATGGATCTCGTGTTGTTGTGGTTCGTCCTCCTTTTGCGGAGTCATGGGCGTTCTTCGTCCGGAAATTCGATATTCCGAATGCTTCGCTGGAGCAGTTGATTACAGGTAACAATGCTGAGCTGCCAATTACATTATTGCAATATCTTATGAAAGGAAGCCGAATTACGGCCGTAACTGGTGCACAGGGATCGGGTAAAACAACTCTGTTAATGGCGATGGTTAAGCATATTTATGCCTCATACACCCTGCGTGTACAAGAAATGGCTTTCGAGCTGCAGCTGCGGCGAATTTACAGTCGTCGTAATATTTTGAGCTTTCGGGAGACGGAACATATTTCAGGGCAGCAAGGACTGGATTTGCAGAAAAAAACAGATGGTACGGTCAATATTCTGGGAGAGGTTGCGAGTGATGAAGTTGCTGCCTGGATGATTCAGATGTCTCAGGTTGCCAGTTTGTTTACCCTGTTTACCCACCATGCCAAAACGTTCCGTGATCTGGTATTTTCACTACGCAACTCTTTGCTCAAAACAGGCATGTTTCAACATGAGCACATCGCCGAGGAGCAGGTCGTCAGTGTCATCAATTTCGATGTACATATGAAAAAGGATCCCGAAGGGCGCAGATACATTGAGCGAATTACAGAGTGCTTGCCCCGTGCGGAGCAGGTTGACAGTGTAGAAGAACGGGCCGGATTTGCTTTTCAAAATGTAATTGAATTTAAGGATGGAGAATATGTAGTTACCGCTCCCATTTCCACAGGCAGCATTATGGATATGCGGGATCAAATGACCCTACAGGATGCGGCACAGTTTGAACGATTTATCGAGCAGCACTGGGGTGAAATGCATGACAACTAAATCGTTGCTCATCATCCTGCTTGGTGTATGTTTATCCGGGCTGGTGATTACGCTTCTGGTTCTAAATCTCATTCATAAAAAGGGAAGAGGTTTCAACAGTAAAGTTCCTGGAGCATTAACTCCCTCGTTCAGTCGAACGGTGTGGATGAGGTCATTTCTGCTTCAAGCCTACCGTTGGGGAATGAGGGTACCGCTCTTATCGTCCTACATCTATCTGATCCAAAAGCGGATCTCTTTCAGGCATGTTGGAGACGAAGTATCACTACGACGCATGACCATGACGGTTGTTATGATTATTGCCGGGGGATATGGCAGCATCAGTGTAGTGCTGTTTCTTATGCAGCCGGGCATCGCTTTTGTCATTTTGTCTGTACTCTGCGCTGTGGTGCTGAATAGTCTTGTCGTGGATATGTGGCTGAATCGGATCGAGAAGCGGCTGCTGGTTCAAATGCTGGATCTGTTTGCGGATGTGCGACATCGTTATCATCAGCACGGAATGATCGAAGAAGCACTTTATGAAGCAGGAGAAGCAGGTGTAGGCGAAGCAGCCGAGCAGGTGCTATTGATCTACGAGGCATTAACATCACCAGACCCCAATGAAGCTTTGGAGCGATATTATGAGATTGCACCCAATCGTTTTCTGAAGGCTTTTGCCGGCATTTCATTTATGGTAATGGAATTTGGTGATAAGGACAGGAGCCAAGGATCAATATACCTAAAAGGTTTGGGAAACCTGACCCAGGAAATTCATTTGGAAATTTTGCGACGGGACAAGCTGGATTACCTCTTAAAAGGGTTAAATATGATTGCACTGGCTCCGGTATTGTTCACGGCTCCCATTGAACGCTGGGCAAGGGGAAGTTTTCCGACCATGGATGAGTTTTACCGCAGCAAGCTTGGATTTATAACCAAAATATCAATTTATATCATCATTATTCTTGCCTATTTGTTACTGCAAAGACTTCAGCAGTACGATGAAACGCGATATCGAGCTGGACGCAAACATTCTCTCGTGGATCGTTTTTTATACCACCAGACCTTCATTCGCAAATTGAGCATGTTGTTTGCAGCCAAGCCAGGTACTACAAATTACAGCCAAACCATAAGGCTCATGCGGGAAAGCAGCACTGAATTGAAATACGAATGGCTGGCAATCCGCAGACTGATGTTGTTTGCTAGCTGCTTCGTTCTGTCTATCGGTTGTGTGTTGCTGCTTCATCACATTGAACGGAATCACGTTCTGTACGATCCGGTAAGAGATGACCGAATGTTTGGTGCAATGGCCGAAGCGGAACTGAATCAGGCTGCGGAAAAAACAGCTTTGGACCGTGCGGTTATGGAGCGGGTAGGCATGAAACGTGGAGTAACCTATGATGAAGTGTTTAACACGTTACAGCAGGTTTCCCCCATCCCATTGGATCCTGATACGCATACTGAAACGAGCCTACGCATTATGCAAAAGCTGGAGGTATACAACAAGCAGTACTTGCATTGGTGGGAGCTAATCATTGCAATATGTATTGGTGCAGTTGGATATTACATGCCTATATGGCTCATGATGTTCCAGCGTAAAATGCGCAGCATGGACATGCGACATGAAATATACCAATACCAGACCGTTATTTCCATTTTACGTGAGATGGATCGAATGTCCGTTGAAGAGATCCTGGAATGGCTTAATCGGTTTGCTGTTATTTTCAAACGGCCATTGCAAAAATGTCTGTTGCATTTTGAACATGGGCCTGAGATCGCACTTGAGCAACTGAAAGAGGATGCGGGCTTGCCTGAATTTCAGCGGCTGGTGGATAAACTGCAGCTTGCGCTCGGCAAAATTTCTATTCAGGAAGCATTCGATGATCTGGACAGCATGATGGCTTTTTATTTTGAACAGCGGAAGCAGGAATATACCAAAATGATCGATGTGAAAGCCTCATGGGGAAGAATGATTGGATTTACACCGATGTACGCCCTTATTTTTCTTTATCTGGTGATCCCGCTTGTGGGCATGAGCTTCCTGCAAATGAACATCTATTATGAACAAATTCAGAAACTGTAATGGTTGATGCTTGAACCTATCAGGTCCGAGATATATTTAAATATTAAAACCTAGGAGGATTTAACATGAACAATGCTTCAAGTGCTTTAAAAGTGGCAGCAGGGATCTTTTTGACTATTGCCCTCATTACGATTGTGGTGCTGCTGTTTATTTCGGCCCAGGAGGCGACCAAAACGGCACAGAACAACTTTGCTGACATTCAGACCGAATTGTCTCAGGCCGCTTTTACAGTATATGACGGAACAACAATCAGTGGGTCACAGGTTACAAATGCGCTGCGTAAATATGCGGACAAAGATCAATTTGGTATTCAGGTCATTACAGGGAAAAACAAGGGCGGCCAGTGGTATGGCAATGAATTAAACATTTCCCAGGACATTAATAATGCGGATTATGGTTCGGTCATTGCTCCAGACAGCAAAGTGGGCAGCATTAACCAGACCATGAGTGAAAAAGACAATCAATACGTCAACCCGAGTGGAAAGTTCAAGGCAGTTATCGTAAAAGATAAATCCAATGTAGTAAGAGGACTGATCTTCCAGCAATCCTGACAGGAGTCGGTTTATAGTGTCCCAAAATACACAGCAACTCATGTTGTTTTGTACCGCGATTGTCCTGTTTGTAACAGCCTGTCTGTATGGACAACAGAGTGTTAGCGTTTTATCCAGTGCGTTGAGTTCTACTATGAACACTACAGAAAACATGGAAGGAAGAATGAGCACGACATTAAACATAAGCAAACCACTCAGATACAGCGGAGCTGAGGTATTACATACGGTAAGACAAATGACAGGCACACCGGTCGAAGTCCATGTGGACGGGAATACGTATGCGATAGATCCGCTTATCAACAAGAGTGCGACTATACCTGTTTCCGTATCCGCCTCATACAGGCCAGAGTTTATAAGAAGTGAGAGCGGGGAACTGCTTAAAATTGCGTTTTGGAAGGAGGCCAGTATCAATTGATAAATGCTGTATCCAAGCTGCTAGCAGTTATGCTGGCAGTACTTCTGCTTTATGTATACCCGGCTGCTGAAACGGCAGATCGACAGGATGATATGACACGAATGACCGTATATCAGACGGTTACCCGTTTTGTGGATTCTGTCCGAACCAAAGGGTATATTTCTCCTGGCATGTATGCCGAATTTGAAGAACAGCTGGCGCGAACAGGCAATGTCTATGAAATTACGATGGAGCATTTGCACAAAAAATATGTCCCTCACTATACGGACCCAATGGATCAAAGCACGTTCACAGGTACGTACGAGACGGTACAGGATGGATATTATTCGGCGCAAATTCTTGAAACATTGTTTCCTGACACAGATACGTTTCCAGGTGATGATCTGCTCCGCAGATATACGCTGACACTGGGGGATTTTTTCACAATCACACTTAAGAATACCAATCGGACACCCGCCATGCTGTTTCGTGAGTGGCTATACGGCACAGACCCTGCATCAGCAGTATTCACCACTTATGGAGGCATGGTTCTTAATGAAGATTACTGATTTGTCCATTGTGTTTATTCTAATTTTTCTGCCATTCTTTTGGATCGTTTCCCATAACACTCAAGATGCGGAAGAAGCCCAGATTTTAAGTCAGAGGTATAGATCGGCGCTCCAAACGGCAGTACTGGATGCGGGAACCGTAATGCATCAGAACGAGAAACAAAACAGTGAGGCAGGCTATGACTCCACCAAATTTGTGAAGGCTGATAAAGAACTGGCGCTGCAGACATTCACGCAGACGATGGCTTTGAATATGGGCATACAGGATAATCCAAATGCGATAAAAGCATTGTTTGATTACATACCGGCCGTCGTCGTACTCGATTATGATGGTTATTATATTTTGGCAAAGGAGACGGAGTTGACGGGTGAACCTGATGATTCTTTCCGACAGGTATGGGGTCCTAAAATACCCTATACTTACGCTGATTCTGATGGCAGCAGCATTAATTTTACACTCGATGGGTATGTGTACGCGTATGATGCCAGTCAGGGGAAATGGATCGAAGGTTTTCAGAACGAACTTGCTTTAAGTACGGGTATTCCATTGCTGCAAGATACAGAATTGTTTGATCAGGTCAGGCGATCCCGCATCGTTATGAGTATTCAGGAAAACCTCGCCGAGGTCATCAATCGACATAATGAGTTCGCAAGAAGAAATGGGATTTCCTATACGTTTACCCTGCCGCTCATATCACAGGAAGATTGGTACAATTCCATCAATGACACAGGTATCATGGCCTTTATCCAGGGCTTGCCTGTTGGTAACCAGAAAGTTAATACATATGCCATTGGTGGCGGTAGACTGGTGAAAAGAACAGCCGTGATCGGAGGTGTAGAATCTTCAACCGGTATTAAGTATTATTATCCAGCAACTTGTCAGAACAATCTTCGAGCTGAGGAAGTTTTTACGGATGCGAAGCAGGCTGCGGCGGAAGGGTATTTTGAACACAATTGTTACATTAATAAAGTCATTTATTGAGAAAGACACCGCGCTATTTCATTACTTTCAGAAAAGGCAGGTCCTGTGCTAAAATAGAGTTTTAGTTCAGAACTTGACCGGTATCAACAATACCGATTAAAAAGTAATGTCAAATAGATAGGAGCAACCTCATCTTATGAGTTTATTGTCAGTAGAGAACGTGAGTCACAATTTTGGAGATCGCACGTTATTTAAAAATGTATCTTTTCGTTTGCTTGCTGGAGAGCGTGTAGGCTTAGTCGGGGCAAACGGTGTCGGAAAATCCACGTTGATGAATATTTTGACTGGGAAGTTGCTGAAAGACAGCGGGAAAGTGGAGTGGACGCCAAAAGTCCGCTACGGATATTTGGACCAGCATACCAAGTTGACTCCAGGCAAAACCATCCGCGACGTATTGAAGGATGCTTTTCTGCCACTCCTCGAGCTGGAAAAGGAAATGATGGCCATTACAGATCAAATGGCTGATGCAGACCCGGACCAGCTGGAAAAACTGCTGGAAGAAATGGGCGAAATCCAGGAACAACTGGAGCAGGGCGATTTTTATCTGATTGATGTAAAAGTGGAAGAAATGGCAAATGGTCTCGGTTTGTCCGCGATCGGGCTTGATCGTGACGTTGCTGCACTAAGTGGTGGCCAACGGACCAAAGTACTGCTCGCCAAACTGTTGTTGGAAAAACCGACAGCTCTTCTGCTGGATGAGCCAACTAACTATCTGGATGTCGAGCACATTGAATGGTTGACGCGTTATTTGAAAGACTACCCATATGCGTTTATCCTGATCTCGCATGACACGGAGTTCATGAATGAAGTGGTAAACGTCATTTATCATTTGGAATTCGCCAAACTGACGCGTTATGCAGCCAACTATAACAAATTTCTCGAAATGGCTGATATGCAGAAAGCACAGCACATTGATGCTTATGAAAAACAGCAGGAATATATTAAGAAACAGGAAGATTTCATCCAGCGCAACAAGGCACGGGCCTCGACTTCTGGACGTGCCAAGAGCCGTGAGAAGCAGCTAGGCAAGATTGAGCGAATTGATCGCCCGGATGAAGCAGCGAAACCAACATTCAACTTCAAAGATGCGCGTGCGAGCAGCAAAACGGTATTCGAAGGAATTGATTTTGAGATTGGTTATTCCTACCCATTGCTGCCTAAAATGACAATGACCATAGAACGAGGCGAGAAAATAGCCATCGTTGGATGTAATGGTGTAGGTAAGTCGACACTTCTTAAAACCATATTGGGCAAAATACCGCCGATTAGTGGTAAGACGTTCTTGGGGGATTACCTGGAAACAGCTTATTTTGAACAGGAAGTCCGTGCCGGAAATATTACGCCTATTGAAGACGTGTGGAACGAGTTCTCCCATTTGACGCAGAACGAAGTAAGGGGCCACCTGGCCCGCTGTGGTTTGAAAAATGAGCATATCACCCGTCCGCTGAGTGCGCTTAGTGGGGGAGAACAGGCAAAAGTCCGATTGTGCAAGCTCTTGATGCGGGAAAGCAACTGGATTTTGTTTGATGAACCGACTAATCACTTGGATGTGACTGCAAAAGCAGAGCTTAAGCGAGCTTTGCAAGAGTTTAAAGGGACAGTTTTGCTCGTTTCCCATGAGCCTGAATTTTATCAGGATTGGGTAACCAAGACATGGGATGTTGAGGCATGGTCCGAGAAAAACTAGCAATTGAGCACATGGGGAAGAGCTTCTCAAACGAAACAGTTCATTAACAACATAAAGAAAAAATGAACGGTGACAAAAAAAGGTGTCTATGGTAACATAGGCTACAACTTCATATGAACACTGGGGGGGCCGCACGTTGCGGCTGAGATGGAATGATGCGATTCCGGACCCTTTGCACCTGATCTGGGTTATACCAGCGTAGGGAAGTGGCGCGTTTCAGTGAATGACATGGGCAAGCAATTTCGATTGTTGTAGCGAATGTGAGTGCCCACATGTATGAAGCATGCAGATATTATGTATAGGTTCAGCTATGATCCAATAGCTTGTAACATGTGCAAATGGCATGTAACGGTCATTAACTAACAGGACTTGATTTCGCGGCCACTCCCTACGGGAGTGGCTTTTTTTGTACATACTGCTACGGAGAGGAGACGAACCCACACGACAAACTCTCATAAACATGTGAATTCACGTTCATTTGAACTGCATGCAGTTTCACCAGGTACAGGTGATAAACAACGTTTTGTAAAAACTGCCAAAGAGGTATGGCCATGTTTTGACTATATACACATTCGGGAGAAGCACTTATCGGATGGACAGAAGATGGAGTGGGCGTATAGCTTGCACGACGCGGGAATCCCTATGGAGCGTATTGTCATCAATGGTCTGAATCAGCTGAATAAACATCAATGCATACAAGGAGTTCATTGGAGTCAATATGACTTGGCCAGTGCTGACAGTTCTTCTTTAAATACAACCAATCGACTTCGGCTCGGCGTATCTGTTCATTCTCTAAGTGAAGCAAAGGAAGCTGAAGAACGAGCTGCGGATTATCTCTTTTATGGCCACGTGTTTTCTTCTGGCAGTAAACCAGGGTTCAAGCCGAGAGGACTATCCGCGCTAAACGAGATATGTTCAGCGGTTTCGATTCCGATTATTGCCATTGGCGGCATTGAACCAGCAAATATTAATGCTGTGCGTGCGGCAGGGGCAAGTGGAGTTGCCGTAATATCATCATTATGGGCGAGTGAAAATCCGAAGGTAGCAGGAGCTGCCTTGCGGCAGGCAATTGAACGCTGGAGAACTTAGCCGAATCAAGGAGATGAATGGATGAGCGAAGAAGTAAGAAGTCGCAGCCGAAGTGGAAGTCTGTACAGAACTGGAACAGCCTATTCGAGCCAAATACGCGGAGAAATCCGGGGCAAGCTTCATGCGGAAACCATTGTAGTGGGCGGCGGTGTTATTGGTTGTGCCATAGCGTATGAGCTGGCTTCACAGGGCAAGGAAGTGATACTGGTTGAGCGTTCACGTATTGCAGGAGGAACGTCTTGTGCAGCAGCCGGAATGCTGGCTTCGGACAGCGAGGAATTCCATTCCCCAGTCTTGACCAAACTGGCACATGAAAGCAAAGCGCTGCTTCACCAGCAAACAGAACACATTAGTGCACTCAGTGGAATTGACATTGGCCTGCAGCAGCATGGATTTATTACACCATTTCGTCAGGAAAACGAAATGAACAATTATAGAGACAAGAGAAGCGGTGATTTGACAACAGAGCATGTGTGGTGGGATCGTTCCATTCTTCAACATCGAGCCCCATGGATCAGTGAAGAAGCGCACGGAGCTCTGTACAGACCGTCAGAAAGTGAGGTTCTCCCTGTCAATCTGGCGCGTGCCTACGCCAGGGCTGCTCAAACGCTGGGAGCTAAAGTTATAGAAGGTGTGCAGAATGTAAGGCTGAATGTGGATGCGAATAGAGTGCAGGGCGTGGATACGTCCATTGGAATGATGACGTGTAAGCATGTCATTATTGCAGCTGGTCTCCAGGGAGGAGAACTGATAAAACAGGCAGGTCTGAATCTTCCGGTTCTCCCGGTGAAGGGCGAAATTGCTGCAGTCCGGTTTGCAGATCATGACACAGGTTACAGACCGGACAAGACAGTCTATGCAGATAATGTGTATATTGTCCCAAAAGCAAATGGCGAAGTCTGGATAGGTGCTACCAGTTTACCTGGACGTTCGGATCACATCGTTACCGTTAAAGGTATACAACAGCTGCTCGCATCCGCAGCAAGCTGGGTTCCTGGCATAGGGCAAGCCCAATATTTGCGCGCTTGGGCAGGGGTTAGGCCATCGACGCCTGACGGGTTGCCTTATATCGGTGCTTGTGAAAGCATACCGGGTCTATACACTGCATTTGGACATTACCGCAACGGAATTTTGCTTAGTGCAATAACCGGCAGACTGATGGCTAATTTGATTGGCGGTCATACTTCGGAGGAGCTCGGCATTGAAGAGCTGTGTCCGGAAAGGTTGAGCAGAAAGGAGATCATGCAGTGAATATCATCGTTAACGGGCAAAGCATGGAGGTTGAAGACCATTTAAATCGTGTAGATCAATTGCTGCATTCCTTCAATCTACAAGTTAAAACTGTGGTGGTGGAGTTAAATCGCCAAATTTTGATGCGTGAGAATCACGCTACAACCGTATTAAGAGACGGAGATCGAATCGAGATCGTACATTTTGTGGGAGGCGGTTAAATTATGTTGAAAATTGGACATCATTCATTTAATTCAAGGTTATTGCTGGGTACGGGCAAATTCGAAGATCTGGATATACAGAGTCAAGCTGTAGAAGCATCCGGAACAGAAGTTTTGACATTTGCCGTTCGACGTCTGAACCTGGAAGAGCGCGGTAAGCGCCACTTCCTTGATACACTCGACCTGAAACGATATACATTACTGCCTAATACCGCGGGAGCTTCGACTGCAGAAGAGGCAGTACGCACTGCTGAACTTGCCCGGGCTTCAGGACTTTGTGATATGATAAAAGTTGAAGTGATCGGGGATGGAATTACGCTGCTGCCTGACCCGATTGAAACGTACAAGGCTTGCGAGATTCTGTTGGAAAAAGGTTTTATCGTATTGCCTTATATTTCGGATGATGTGATCCTGGCCAAACGGCTGCAGCTGCTCGGTGTTCATGCGGTGATGCCTGGTGCTTCACCGATCGGAGCAGGAAGAGGTATTATTAATCCATATAATCTGGAGATCATTATTGAGCAGGCTGTTGTTCCTGTTATTGTAGATGCGGGGTTACGTTCACCCAAAGATGCTGCTTATGCCATGGAGCTTGGTGCGGACGGTGTGCTGTTGAACACCGCTGTGTCCGGTTCGGGAGATCCGGTTAATATGGCAAAAGCAATGCGGATGGGAGTTGAAGCGGGCAGACTGGCTTATGAGGCAGGCATGATACCCATTAAGCGTTATGCGGCAGCCAGCAGTCCGGCGGAAGGAATGGTTCATACATGATAGACGAGACAAAATCAACCGAGCAGAGCAATCGTTATTCCAGACAGGAACGATATGCACCGCTTGGCAAGGAAGGTCAGAAAAGACTAAACAACAGCAGAGTCGTGATCGTGGGTGCCGGTGCATTGGGAACCGGAATCGCGGAGACTTTGGTACGTTCAGGCATTGGACACGTTACCATTGCGGACCGGGATTATGTGGAATGGAGCAATTTGCAGCGGCAGCAGCTCTATATTGAACAGGATGCTGTTCAGCGAATGCCCAAGGCGATGGCAGCGGAGAAACGTCTGTCGGATATCAATTCCTCTGTTGTCATTGAAGGTAAAGTGATGGATGTCCGCGCAGATGAGCTTGAGGATTTAATTCAAAACGCAGACCTGATTATGGATGCAACAGACAATTTTGATACGAGGCTGCTGATTAATGATATGTCCCAGAAATATCGCATTCCGTGGATTTATGGGGGATGTGTGGGGAGCTACGGAATTACGTACACCTTCCTGCCCGGAGAGACTCCCTGTCTGAATTGTTTGCTTGGAGAGGTTCCGCTTGGCGGGGATACCTGTGATACATCAGGCATTATTCCTCAGGCCGTGCAGATGGTAACAGCCAACCAGACAGCGGAAGCCATGAAACTTCTAAGTGGAAATGAACATGCATTGCGGCATAAGCTGTTGTCATTTGATGTATGGCGTAATGAATACATATCTATCAATGTGGACGGTGCCAAAAAAGCAGATTGCCCTTCCTGTGGTGAAGCCGCAACATATCCTTATCTCTCCGCGGCCAATTTGGAGAAAACCGATGTTTTATGCGGAAGGGATACGGTGCAAATTCGTCCATCTCGTCCAATGAAGCTGGATCTGCATGGTACGTCTGAGCGATTGCGCAGATTGGATGAAGGTCCTGTGGAAGTTAATCCTTTCCTGGTTTCATTCACGACAGGGGCCCATCGAATGGTTATTTTTCAGGATGGACGGGTATTGGTTCATGGAACGAAGGACACCGCCGAAGCGCGTACACTCGTTCACCGATATTTTGGGTAAGGTTAATAACGGATGTTCAAGTCTATTCCTTTCAGGAATGGACTTTTTCATTTTATGGCATGCTAAACACACAACATGCAGCATACTGCTGTCCAGCAGGAAGTGATTGGTAACGAAAAACACGGTCCAATGGCTTGGCAGCGGTTTGAGACAGGCCGGGTGAGCAAAATGAAAACATCCATTTTACTGATTGGTGTAAAAGAACGAACGAACGAGATCAAGGAAGTCTTATGCGCTGAGGGTTACACTGTTCTCGATAGCACATGGGAAGATCTGTATCGTGAACAGGAGTTTCAACTAACAACCTGCAGTATGGTTATCCGGGTGATGGAAGAGAATCATGATCATAAAATTGGTGAGGAACTGCACTGTCTACTGGAGCAAAAGGAAGGCAGTGTTCCCATCATTGTGATTACATCTCCAATCCCCCCTGAACAGGTTGTGGCTTGGCTCGATCAGGGCGTAAACGATGTGATCGTTGAACCCATTCAATGGAAAGTCATGATGGCCAGAATACGAAATTTGCTTCGGGTGTTTGCGAATGCTGTCCAAATGGACGAGGAAGTTATCGTCGTACATGATCTTAAGGTAAACTTGCGTTCACGCAGGGTTAGCCGTGCAGGAGAATACCTGATGCTGACGCCAAAAGAATATGAGCTGCTGGAATTTCTGGCGAGACATGTGAATGAGGCATGTACTCGAAGCATGATATTAAGAGAAGTATGGGGTTATGATTTTGCGATGGATACCAACGTAGTGGATGTGTACATTAAACATTTGCGGGTCAAGGTGGATAAAGGAAGAGACATCAAACTGATTCAAACGGTTCGTGGAATTGGATACATGCTTCATACCGATTCGTGATCGGAGATATCAAATCAATCATCTAATTACCGTAATATACAAGCTTATGTATCAGAGAAATACGGGTAAATATAAAAGGACCGGATCCAAGATCCGGTCCCAACTGCCTGTCTTTAATGCAAGTTTCCTGAACTACAGTACACGGCGAGACTTAACATATGTTCTTTTCCAAGTACCGGAATTCAAATCCGAGATCGTTACGCCCGGAGAGCCGTAAGTGTGCAGAATTTTACCATTCCCTGCATAAACAGCAACGTGTGTTACGTTTGATCCTGTGGAACGGCTGCCGCTTGAGAAGAATACCAAGTCTCCTACACGCAAGTTTGCCTTGGAGACAGCTTTACCTTCTTTAGATTGCTTAACCGACGTACGTGGCAAGCTCACACCATATTTTTTAAAGATGTATTTCATAAATGATGAGCAGTCAAAGTACTTTGTAGTTGATGTTGACGCGCCAAATTTATAAGGTGTTCCCGTAAATTTTTTGCCGTAGTTTACAATTTGTTGTCCTGTCGATACAGATGAAGTTGCTGCTTGTGCAACAGGTGCATTTGTCATTAATACAGCTCCAAAACCTAGTGTAGCGCACAACCCTACGGTTACGGCCTTTTGGACAAAGATGTTTGTTTTCATGTTGTTATTACCTCCAAAATTCGTTTTCGTTAAGTTGCTAGAGCGAGTATAACAGGTTTGTAACTGCCTAGAAATTGGATACAACGTGATAATCCCTTATCCCGCCTAGGTTTGGGTTTCTTTATTAAAAAACAATTAAAAATGTCAAAAAATTAATCGTTGACTAATAACTTTCCGCAGACAAACAGAAAAGACCCTTGATTATCAAGGGTCTTTCGTAATTTATACGTGTAATCTCGTAAAAATCTCAGGTTACAAAAACGTAATAACTCTACCGTGAAGAATGTTAGTCCTTACTCTGAATAATAAGCAATAGTCCACTATCTATGGAGACAGTACCTGATGCGCCGAGCAGTTTATTACTTATTCCCAAGGACTGTCCCATTCGAATCGTGGCTTTATCAAGAGGATACAAGAAGCCATCCAACGTGATTCCGGTAACTTCAGGAGTCAGAGGAAGCAAGGAGATGTATTCATAACCCCGGTCGTTCACCTCTACTTTGGATGTGGTCAGCATCATATAGTTGTGCTTATCCTGGATTGTACAGAACACATGGTGCTGCATGGCACGAACCATAATATGTACATTGGCCAAAGTGTGATCCAGTCGTGTTCCTGTAGCTCCAAGCATCAGAATATGGGTAGGTTCGTGCTCAAGCGCTGTCTCAAAAGCCATTTCAGTGTCAGTCCAGTCCTTGGCAACAGGATCAACCGTTATCATGCGTTCACTATTCTCGCGTACCAATAGGAATTCCTGCTCTGTAATGGAGTCAAAATCCCCAACAGCTATATGAGGCTTTACGCCATGTTCAATTAAATACAATGCTCCCCGATCGGCTGCGATAACAATGTCGTCCTGCTTGATTTCTTTAATAAATTGAGGAGAGAGGGCTCCGCCTGTAAAAATTACAATGCGTTTCGTAGTCATTCCATTCATCCTTCCTATTAATGTAGAAAGTATAACATCAATTTATATTATTCACGAATGCTATCAGTATAAAACACAAAATGTGGTTGCACAATTTCAGTCCTCGCGGATACAATGGGGAGAGCGACATGGAGATGACTTGAAAAGTGAGGTTTGAACAGGTTGGACTTGCACATTTTTGAAGTGTTCAGCATTATAGGCACCATTGCTTTTGCAATGTCAGGTGCTTTCGTGGCTATGGAAGAGGAATATGATATTTTAGGTGTACTTGTGTTGGGACTCGTGACGGCCTTTGGTGGTGGTGTTATTCGTAATGTACTAATCGGGGTACCTGTCACTACACTATGGAGCCAAGGTGCACTAATCATGCTTGCTCTGGTATCTGTCGCTGTTGCGTTTTTGTTGCCGCTAAAATGGATTGGTCACTGGAAGCGGACAGAGGCGCTGTTTGATGCGATAGGGCTAGCTGCGTTTGCCATACAAGGCGGACTGTATGCTGCCAATATGGGGCATCCCATCAGTGCGGTAATCGTTGCAGCAGTGTTGACCGGTATCGGCGGGGGAATCATTCGTGATTTGCTCGCAGGACGCAAGCCGCTTGTACTGCGTGATGAAATCTATGCAGTATGGGCTATGCTAGCTGGATTTGCAATAGGAATGGGATGGTTTACCTCGAATGTGGGTCTGTTGATATGTTTTGCAGCTGTTGTATTATTCCGGATGTGTTCCGTACATTATAAATGGAAACTTCCTCGCCGTTCATTGGTAAGTGCAGACGCTACTCCAACACAAACCACACAAGGGGCCTTAAATCGTACGTTAAGCAAGGGGGAGTAAACATGATACATGTTTTGTTCGTTTGTCTCGGTAACATTTGTCGTTCACCGATGGCAGAAGCAGTATTACGCCACAAAATAGAAGAGCGTGGTCTCAATCACCAGATTCAGGTGGACTCGGCTGGTACGGGAGATTGGCATATCAGCAAGCCTCCGCATGAAGGGACACGGAATCTGCTGGATACATACCAGATTCCTTATGCCAATATGGCTGCGAGACAATTCGGAAGTGCTGACTTCGAGCAGTTTGATTATATTGTCTGCATGGATGACTCCAACGTGGCCAACGTGCGTAAGATTGCAGGCGGAGCCGAAGCGGATATTTTAAAATTCATGGACTTGCTACCGAATGAATCATTACGCGAAGTTCCTGATCCTTACTTTACGGGTAACTTTGAAGAGGTGTACGGGCTGGTAGATGCGGGATGTAATGTACTCCTGGAGCGGATCCAAAAGGATCATTCACTCGCTTAAATCTTATACCATTACTGAATTGGCTGAAAAAAACAGCAACAGGCTTATGCAAGCAGGAGATTCCTGCTTTTTTTTGAATCTCTATGTAAGCGGTGTCATAAAAGGTTAAGAAAATAGCGGCATTTTCAGCCGCATGTGTTTCTTAGTAAACTAGCTTTCCTGAAGGTAATAAAGCAATGCCTCAGGAAGTTCTTTTTGCCAGAATCCCCATTGGTGGTGTCCGTCTTTTTCTCGATAAGAGACGAGAGCACCGCGTTTCTCTAGCAAATCACGAGTATCCCTGTTCAATTGAACAAAATCATATGTGCCGGTATCTGCTTCAAACGCAGTTTCCTGCAGCCCGACAATCATCCAAATGGATAGCCAGGACAGGTCTTCTTCAGCCGCATAAATTTCCTGAGAGGCGGAGTAGAAGGCTCCAGACAAGCTAATGACTCGTGTAAACAGATCAGGATAGAGCAGGGCGAGATGCAGTGAAACACTGCCTCCAAGGGAATCGCCGGCGAGCAAACGTTCCTGTGGTGAGCGTCGTACAGGATATTTCTCTTCAATGTAGGGAATAATCTCTTCAGCAAAGCATGCGGTATACGCTTTGAACCGATTTCCGAAGGGAGCATACTCCTGGGTTCTGACCGAAACATCAACTTGAACACCCACAATAATGAAAGGTTCTGCACCCTCGTCAAGAATGATCCGGTTGGCAGTCGTGGCGATTCGCCCAAAGTTGAAGAATTCTTCGCCGTCCTGACAATAAACGACAGGGTAACTGAGCAATTCGTTATAGCCTGGCGGAAGATAAATTCGAAGTGTACGCTTCTCTCCAAGATAGCGGCTATCGATCTCTTCCTTTACAATCGTACGTTTCAAATAGCGGGAATCCGTCATAAAACGTCACCTTTCTCGGTTTATTTTTGCATTCGTCCGCGCAATACGGTAAGATTAACCTTGTGCGGGGATAGGTCAAACACGCAATCATGTATTATGCTGTTATACCAATATTAAGCCCCTGTTATACATACAATCCGGAAGGAAACATAAAAAAATTACGGATATCTTTGACGTATGCAGTGAAACAGGTGTATAATAATATTATAACAGCGGAACTTGATATTCAAATTTTTTGTTGAGGTGAAGAAAAAAATGAGCAAGGTTCCTTATGAAGTGTATACGGAGGATGTAGAAGCTCTGTCCGTGCTGTCTCCTGACGGCGAAATTGTAAACAAAGACATGATGCCTAAACTTTCCGACGATCAATTAAAAGAAATTATGTACCGCATGGTATTTACCCGTACTTGGGATGACCGTGCAGTAAACCTGGGCCGTCAAGGTCGTCTTGGTTTCTATGCTCCAGTATCTGGACAAGAAGCAACAATGGTTGGTAGTGAGTTTGCACTTGAGAAAGAAGACTTTATTGCTCCAGGCTATCGCGACATTCCGCAACTCGTGTGGCACGGACTTCCTCTTTATCAAGCATTCTTGTACTCCCGTGGTCACCAACATGGTGGACAAATTCCGGATGGCGTTAATGTATTGATGCCGCAAATCATCATTGGTGCACAAATTCTGCACGCAATGGGTATTGCTATGGGTTACAAATTGAAGAAACAAAAACAAGTTGTTATTACTTACACAGGTGATGGCGGTTCTTCCGAAGGTGACTTCTATGAAGGTCTGAACTATGCTGGTGTTTACAAGCTGCCTGTTATCTTCTTCGTACAGAACAATGGTTATGCCATCACAACTCCTTTTGCCAAACAAACGGCAGCTCTGTCCATCGCTCATAAAGCGGTAGCAGCAGGAATCAAAGGTGTTAAAGTTGACGGTATGGATATCTTCGCAGTTATCAAAGCTGTTCAGGAAGCTGCTGAACGCGGTCGTAATGGCGAAGGCGCAACTCTGATCGAAGCTGTTACTTACCGTTTCCGTCCTCACTCCCTTTCTGACGATGCTTCCAAATATCGTACAAAAGAAGAAGAGGCAGAATGGAATGCAAAAGATCCAATCGCACGTTTTGCTAAATATCTGGAGAAAAAAGGTCTGTGGACTGAAGAAGATACAGCACGTGTGAAAGAAGAAGCAAAAGCTAAAGTGAACGAAGAGATCAAAAAAGCGGAAAAAACCGAGAAAATGACAATTCCAGGCTTGATCGACAGCATGTTCGAGCAAACGCCTAAGCACTTGGAAGAGCAAAAAGCTGATTTCCAATAAGTTTTTTCCGATAAAGCATAAACATCCGGGACGGATTCCGGGGTCTCGGTATACATGTATGAATTCAAATGTGAACTGTCAATGTTTAAGGAGGAAATGAAGCAAATGGCACAAATGAACATGAAAGAAGCAATCCGTGATGCGCTTCGCGTTGAATTGAAACGCGATCCTAACGTTCTGCTTTTCGGTGAAGACGTAGGTAATGTAGGTGGCGTTTTCCGTGTAACGGAAGGTCTCCAAAAAGAATTTGGCGAAGAGCGTGTATTTGATACACCACTTGCTGAATCCGCTATTGGTGGTCTGGCTGTAGGTCTTGGTGTACAAGGCTTCCGTCCAGTTGCCGAAATCCAGTTCGTTGGTTTTATCTTTGAAGCACTCGACCAAATGGTAGTTCAAGCAGCTCGTATGCGTTACCGTTCTGGTGGTAAATACAATTCTCCAATCGTATTCCGTACACCATTCGGTGGCGGTGTAAAAGCGGCAGAATTGCACACAGATGCCCTGGAAGGTCTGCTTGCGCAAACTCCAGGTATCAAAGTTGTTATTCCTTCCAACCCTTACGATGCAAAAGGTCTGATGATCGCTTCGATTCGCGACAACGACCCTGTATTCTTCATGGAGCACCTGAACCTGTACCATGCTTTCCGTGCAGAAGTGCCTGAAGAAGATTACACTGTAGAACTGGGTAAAGCGAACGTTGTTCGTGAAGGTTCTGATGTAACCATCGTTACTTACGGTATGATGGTTCACACTTCTGTGAAAGCAGCAGAAGAGCTTGAAAAACAAGGAATTAACGTTGAAGTTATCGACCTTCGTACGGTTAGCCCGATCGATATTGATACCATCGTTGCTTCCATTAAGAAAACCAATCGTGCAATTGTTGTACAGGAAGCTCAGAAGAGCGCAGGGGTTGCAGCTGAAGTCATTGCCCAAATCAATGAAAAAGCGATCCTGCACTTGGAAGCTCCGGTTCTGCGTGTAGCTGGTCCGGATACTGTATATCCATTCGCACAAATCGAAGATACATGGCTTCCTAACCCAGCACGCATCGTTGCTGCGGTTAAGAAAGTCGTAGAATTTTAATAATTCAATCATCTGACATGCCGCAAGGCGCAGTATGGTGATTCACACCGCAGCGCAAGCTGCACTGAAAACAGCCATTAGCCCCTTAAGTAACAGTTATTTGCTTTAGCAGTAACGGTTGTTTTCATGGAGTTAAGGGTTGTTTTCAGGATTGAGCAGATAATCAAGGAGGTTTTTCAGTTGGCTAAATTTGAATACAAATTCCCTGAACTGGGCGAAGGCCTGCACGAAGGCGAAATCATCAAAATGCATATCAAAGTCGGTGATAAAGTAACTGACGACGATATCATCATGGAAGTACAGAACGACAAAGCGGTTGTAGAAGTACCTTGTCCGGTAAACGGAACAGTAACAGAAGTGTTCGCAAAAGATGGTCAAGTTTGCCATGTAGGCGAAGTTGTTGCTGTTATCGATGCTGAAGGCGAGCTTCCAGAGCAAGAAGACGCTCCAGCTGGCGATCAAGGCGAGCAAGAAAAAGACGCAGCTCAAGGTGGAGCTGATACAAGCGGTTCTTCTGCAGCAGCATCCAGCTCCGATGCAGCCAAAGAAGGCGGCAACAACAGCGTTCCGGCAGTACCTGCCAAAGACGTTTTGGCAACACCAAGCGTGCGCAAATTTGCTCGCGAACAAGGCGTAGACATCGCTCAGGTTAACGGCACTGGCAACAACGGTAAAGTAACCAAAGAAGATGTGGAATCCTTCAAAAATGGTGGCGGCCAATCCGCAGCGGCTTCTTCCGCAGCTCCGGCTCAAGAAGAGAAAAAATCCGCAGCACCGGCAGCAGCTTCAGCTGATCAACGCCTTGAAGAAGAACGCGTACCATTCAAAGGTATCCGTAAAGCGATCTCCAATGCAATGGTTAAATCGGCTTACACTGCACCTCACGTTACAATCATGGACGAAGTGGACGTAACTGAACTGGTTGCTTTCCGTACTCGCATGAAACCAATTGCAGAGAAAAAAGGAACAAAAGTAACTTATCTGCCATTCATCGTTAAAGCATTGGTAGCAGCTTCCCGTCAATTCCCTGCTTTGAACGCTATGATCGATGAAGAAGCTAACGAAATTGTTTACAAAAAATACTACAACATCGGTATCGCTACAGATACAGACAACGGCTTGATCGTTCCTGTTATCAAAGATGCTGATCGTAAATCCATCTGGATGATTGCTGATTCCATCCGTGATCTGGCAGCTCGTGGCCGCGACGGCAAATTGAGTGCTAACGAAATGAGAGGAAGCACAATCTCCATCAGTAACATCGGTTCTGCAGGCGGTATGTTCTTCACTCCGATCATCAACTTCCCTGAAGTTGCTATTCTCGGAACTGGACGCATCAGCGAAAAAGCGGTTATCAAAAACGGCGAAGTTGTTGCAGCACCTGTAATGGCTCTTTCCCTGAGCTTCGACCACCGTATCATCGATGGCGCAACAGCACAAAACTTTATGAACTACATTAAACAGCTGCTCGCTAACCCTGAGCTGCTTGTTATGGAGGTGTAAGATATGGTAGTAGGCGACGCTTCTCTCAATATCGACACATTAGTAATTGGTGCAGGTCCTGGCGGCTATGTAGCTGCCATCCGCGCTGCTCAACTGGGCCAAAGCGTATTGATCGTAGACAAATCCGAGCTTGGCGGCGTATGTTTGAACCGCGGATGTATCCCATCCAAAGCCCTGATCTCGGCTGCACATCAATATGAGAATGCTCTTCACGGCGACGCATTCGGTATCTCCGCTGAGAACGTAAAAGTGGATTTCGGCAAAACTCAAGAATTCAAAAACGGCGTTGTTAAGAAAATGACTGGCGGTGTAGCTGGTTTGCTCAAAGGCAACAAAGTTGAAGTTTTCAACGGTGAGTGCATGTTCATCAACGAAAACGAAGCGCGTGTATTCAACGATCACGAATCTCCGCGTTACAAATTCAAAAATGCAATCATTGCAACAGGTTCCCGTCCAATCGAACTGAAACCTTTCCCGTTTGGCGGACGCATTCTGTCTTCGACAGAAGCATTGAACCTGCCTGAAGTACCGAAAAGCCTGATCGTTATCGGTGGCGGTTATATCGGTGCTGAGCTTGGTCAAATGTATTCCAAATTCGGTGCAAAAGTAACCATCATTGAAGGTTTGGATACTGTACTGCCAGGATTCGATAAAGACATGACTAGCCTTGTGGCTAAAAACATGAAGAAAACAGGCATCGAAATCGTAACGGGTGCAAAAGCTGAAAGTGCTGAGCAAACGGACAAAGATGTAACTGTTAAATATTCCGTAAATGGTGAGTCCAAAGAAGTAACTGCAGATTACCTGCTCGTTACTGTTGGACGTCGTCCAAATACGGACGGTGAGCTTGGTCTTGACATGATCGGTGTTGACGTTGACGAGCGTGGATTCGTTAAAGTTGACCACCAAGGTCGTACCAGCATCCCGCATATCTTCGCAATCGGTGACATCGTATCCGGTTTGGCACTTGCCCACAAAGCTTCTTATGAAGGTAAAGTGGCTGCTGAAGCGATCGCAGGACAACCGTCTGTAGTTGACTACAAATGTATGCCTGCAGTTGTGTTCACAGACCCTGAGTGCTCCAGCGTAGGTTACACAGAAAAAGAAGCCAAAGAAAAAGGCTACAAAGTAAAAGCTGGTAAATTCCCTTACGCGGGTAATGGCCGTGCTGTATCTTTGAACCATGCTGAAGGTTTCGTGAAAATCGTTGCTGACGAAGAAAGCGGCCTTGTACTTGGTTGCCAAATCGTTGGTCTGGAAGCTTCCAACCTGATTGCTGAGCTTGGCCTTGCAATCGAAATGGGCGCTACTTTGGAAGATCTGGCTCTGACTATTCACGCTCACCCAACTTTGGGCGAAATCGTGATGGAAGCTGCGGAACTGGTTATGGGTCACCCGATCCACATCATTTCCCGCTAATATCGTCTAAGCCTCGGATTCGTCCGGCATTATACGTATACGAAGGGACAGATAACGTGTTACAGCGTTATCTGTCCCTTTTTTATATGCAGATATTGTTCAAACAAGGATCATGCAATAAGAAGATCAATATGGTACACTATAACAACGTATAAAACAGGTTGTGACCCAATGGAGGGGCATTGTTTTTAAGCAATGTAAGTCAGCAGAACTCGGTCACAGCGAGTATTTTCTGTTTATTTAGTTTTTGTATGGAATGAAATTAAAAGATATCTTAGTGGGGGAGTACAACGTGAAAAACTATCTCGATTTATTACAGGATATCCTGAACAATGGTGTGCACAAAGGAGATCGTACCGGAACCGGAACTCAATCTGTCTTCGGCAGACAACTCCGTTATGATCTTTCGGAAGGATTTCCTTTGGTTACAACCAAACGAATTCATCTAAAATCAGTCATTCATGAACTGTTATGGTTTTTGAGTGGGGATACGAATATTGCTTACTTGAAAGAAAACGGAGTCAAGATCTGGGACGATTGGGCCGATGAAAACGGCGATCTGGGCCCCGTTTACGGTTCACAGTGGAGAACATGGGAAGCACCCAATGGAGAGAAAATTGATCAAATCGCAGCAGTTATTGATTCAATCAAAAATAACCCGGATTCACGCCGTCATCTCGTAAGTGCATGGAATGTGGCAGAAATCAACAACATGAAGCTTCCCCCATGCCATTTTGCGTTTCAGTTTTATGTGGCGGAGGGTAAATTATCCTGTATGCTAACCATGCGTTCCGTGGATACATTCCTTGGACTGCCGTTTAACATTGCGAGCTACGCCTTGCTGACACATATGATTGCCCAACAATGTGACCTTGAGGTGGGTGATTTCATCTGGTCAGGCGGGGATGTACACATCTATTCCAACCATGTGGAACAGGTGAAAACACAGCTTGAGCGTGAACCTTATGCTTTGCCTAAGTTGATCATTAAACGTAAGCCCGATTCCATTTTCGATTACAAGTTTGAAGACTTTGAGTTTGAAAACTACCAGCATCATCCGGGCATCAAAGCTCCAATTGCAGTATAAGCAGACTTGAAAGAAGGAGTGTAGCATTTGAGTATTGAACTTGTATGGGCTATGGGCGAGAACGGTGTTATTGGTTTAAACAATTCGATTCCATGGCGTCTGCCCAAAGATATGGCTTTTTTTAAACAACGCACGTTGAACAAAACGATTATTATGGGTCGTAATACGTGGGAATCCTTTGGCGGTAAGCCGCTCCCGCAACGGCGGAATATTGTGATCACCAGAGATCTGAACTACAAGGTGGAGCAGGCTGAAGTGGTGCATACCATTGAAGAGGGGCTTGAAGCGACCAAGGGCGATGAACTATGTGTGATCGGCGGTTCCCAGGTATATCGTGAGTTTCTCCCTTTAGCAGATCGTCTGGTCGTTACCAAAATCCATGAGGAGTTCGAGGGAGATACCTTTTTCCCGGAATTGGATTGGTCGGAATGGGAGCTAACAGAGCACATTGAAGGCGAACAGGATGAAAAAAATGTGTATGCCTATACGTTTGAGTTTTATGAACGAAAACGCTAAGGTTGCATAAGGGGCGAGTCTAAAGAGCCCCAAGAAGATACGTTGCGATCTGTTCAATGATCAAGACGCTGATTTACGAAATATTCGTGAACAGCGTCTTTTTTTTTGTGAAAATAGCGGACATCATGCCATTTTCTATGGTTTACACGAATATAACATTTAAAGCATTGAAAATTAGAGGGAAGAACATAAAAATTATCACCAATTCGTAAAAAAGTATAAAAGTTATGGGGATTCACCGTTGTAAAGCCCTAAATTCGAGTTAATATTCGGAAATAGGAGAAGATACATGCTGAATTGCTTGGTTTTTATGGCAAATTAGCTTACATTCATGTGACGTTTTAGCTCTTATACGACATAATAAACGTTTGATCAGACGATTGATTACAGTTTTAAGCACCAAAATAAGGGTATTGACCACAGGTAAACCTGACGATATGATGTATAAAATACAAATAATTATGCGGATAATCCATTTAATATTCAGTTGTCGAAATGCTACTATAATTGAAATATCTTCGAGAAGATTTTGTGATACAATAGACAAAAACTCAGCATGAGTAATCCATTTCATATAGAACCATGCCAATGAAGGGATTAAGACGAGAACGGATGGGGGAAAACGTAAGATGTCTACACCTACTGGATTTATGGAATACAAACGGCAGCTGCCTGCAGACCGGGAGCCGGCTGAGCGGGTTAAGGATTGGGAAGAGTTTCATAAACATATGGCTGAAGAAGAGCTCAGAACACAAGGTGCGCGATGCATGGATTGTGGTACCCCGTATTGCCATACAGGTATAGATATGACTGGCGGAACGTCGGGCTGTCCTGTGCATAACCTGATTCCGGAATGGAATAATCTTGTATATCGCGGATTGTGGCGAGAGGCACTTGATCGTCTGCACAAAACAAATAATTTTCCCGAGTTTACAGGTCGTGTCTGTCCGGCTCCGTGTGAAGGATCCTGTACCGTTGGCCTGATTGGCCAGCCTGTAACCATCAAAACGATTGAAGAAGCCATCATTGAAAAAGGTTTTGAAGAAGGATGGGTGGTTCCCCAACCTCCGGAGAAGCGTACGGGTAAACGTGTAGCGGTTGTTGGTTCTGGTCCTGCCGGACTGGCTACTGCGGCTCAATTGAACAAAGCCGGTCATACGGTAACTGTCTATGAGCGTTCGGACCGTGTGGGTGGTTTGCTGATGTATGGCATTCCTACGATGAAACTGGACAAAAAAGTGGTTCAACGTCGTGTGGACCTGCTTGAAGCGGAAGGCGTTCAGTTCGTGACGAATACAGAAATTGGCAAAGATATCCCTGCGCAGCAATTGGTAGACGAGTTTGATGCTGTTGTACTGTGTGGAGGTGCAACGAAGCCGCGTGAATTCAACATTGAAGGAAGCGACTTGAAAGGCGTGCATTACGCTATGGACTTCCTGAATGGAAGTATCAAAAGTTATCTGGACTCCAACCTGGAAGATGGAAACTATATCTCCGCACAAGACAAGGATGTCATCGTTATTGGTGGCGGGGATACCGGTTCTGACTGTGTAGCTACATCGCTTCGTCATGGTTGCCGGACCGTAACCCAATTTGGTACACATACACAGGCTCCTATGGAACGGGATCGCATTAATAATCCTTGGCCGCAGTTCCCGAATGTATATACGCTGGATTATGCACAAGAGGAAGCCAAAGCACTCTTCGGTCAAGATCCGCGTGAATTCTCTATCATGACAACTAAATTTGTTGGTGATGAAGAGGGCAATCTCAAAGAATTGCATACGGTACAAATTGAGCGTATTGTCGATGAAACGGGTCGTAAGATCTATCAGCCTATCCCTGGAACTGAGCGCGTATTCCCTGCCCAAATGGCAATGATCGCAATCGGTTTTGATGGACCGGAGCAAACACTGGTTGAACAGCTGGGTCTTGCAACAGATCGTCGTACCAATGTAAAGGCTCGTTACGGCAAGTACAATACCAATGTGGATAAAGTATTTGCTGCAGGCGACATGCGTCGTGGTCAAAGTCTGGTTGTATGGGCTATCAACGAAGGCCGCGAAGCAGCTCGTGAAGTGGATAAATATTTGATGGGTGCCACTGTTCTTGTATAATCTGCATATGGCAATAATTGATATTATTATGGAAGTTACAAAACAACTCTCGCTATCAGTGAGGGTTGTTTTTTTGTTATATCTATTTCACCTAGAACGAAAATAATTATTGCAAGTGTGAGGTAGAGCATTGCTTTTTAAGTCATAAAGACTTATTATTAGATTATAATTATTATAAATAAGAAAATAAATGACAATGACATCGTAAATAGAGAATGATATATCCGGAGGTGCAACCTGCTATGGCAAGAAACCGGGAGAAGTCCATTTCAGAACAGATATTCGAGATTAAAAAGCAATTGGTTGATAAGGGATATAAACTAACTCAACAACGTGAAGTAACGGTACGTGTACTGCTTGAGCATGAGAAGGATCATTTTAGCGCCGAAGAAGTGTTTCTGCTGGTGAAAGAACAGTTTCCAGAGATCGGGCTGGCTACTGTATATCGTACACTGGAGCTGTTAAGTGATCTTCAGGTTGTAGAGAAAATCAATTTTGGAGATGGGGCTGCCCGCTTCGATCTGCGAAGTACAGATGGCTCCCATCATCATCACCACTTGATCTGCACGGAGTGTGGAACTGTAGAAGAAATTATGGAAGATGGTTTGCTTCGTCTGGAACAGCAGATTGAACGTCAATATGGTTTTGCAGTGACAGATCACCGACTTGATTTTCAGGGTGTGTGCAAGGAGTGCCGGGAAAAGCAGGCCATAAATGAGCAGGCGGCAGGTTAATTCATCCGTGGAGGATGCTCCCGGAATCAAAATCTGATATAATAGGTTTCAGAAGCAAGGGGCTTCCGTGGGCGGAAGGCCCCTTTTTGCCGTCATGCGGACGGTGAAGGAGGAGAGATGGACGGATGAAGACACTGGTTATAGCGGAAAAGCCTGATATGGGACGAACCATTGCCGCCGTCATAGAACCAAGAGCCAAGAACAATCGCAGTTATCTTGAAGGTGAGCATTACATCATCACTTGGGCGATTGGTCACCTGCTCGGGCTTGCTGAACCGGATGCGTATGATACGAAATACAAGCGATGGAATATTGCCGATCTGCCAATCATTCCGGATCAGTTCAAAATTGTGCCCAATCCCAAAACGAAAGATCAACTGAAGATCATCGGAGAACTTGCTAAACGAGCTTCAGCGATCGTAAATGCATGTGACGCAGGACGAGAGGGGCAGTATATTTTTGCGCTGATTCAACAACAATTGAAGCTGCGTCAGCCTGTTAAGCGTTTATGGATCTCGGATCTGACTGCTGAAAGCATCAAACGCGGATTCGACGGACTGAAGGATGCATCCGAGTTCGAAAACCTGACCCATGCTGCCCGGGCTCGAAGTGAGGCCGATTGGCTGATTGGCATGAATGCTTCACGTGCTTTTACAACTCGGCATAATGCGTTATTGTCTGTTGGACGTGTGCAGACGCCGGTACTCGCGCTGATTTATGATCGGGAAATCGAGATAGAGGCGTTTCAGTCACAGACCTTTTATGAAGTGGCCGCCTGGTTTCGTCAGGAAGGCGTTGAGTATAAAGGTATGCGTCAGGGAGACAAGCTTACAGATGCTGAGGCTGCTGAAGCGATAGCCACAAGTGTGAAGGGCAAGACCGGACATATTTCCAAGTATGAGGCGAAGCAAACGAAGGAGTACCCGTACAGGTTATATGATCTGACTCTTTTACAGCGTGAGGCTAATGCGAAATACGGATACGGAGCAAAAAAAACATTGGATATCGCACAGGCCTTGTATGAGAAACACAAGGTCATTTCGTATCCGCGTACCAATTCCAACTATGTTACGGAACAGAATATCGAGGGTATGCACAAGACATTGAATCTGCTGAAAAACGGGCCATACAGTGAACTTGCAATTGGTGCTAAACCTGAATTGGTTCACAAAAACAACAAGGGCGTTTGCAATCCATCCAAGGTAGAGGATCACCATGCTATATTGCCTACGCTGAAGCGTCCGGGTACTTTATCCAAGGATGAGCAGAACATCTACGACTTGATCGTTAGACGGTTTTTGTCTCATTTCTATCCACCGGCAGAGTACAAACAGCATACTGTGCTTACAGAGGTTGAGCAGCATCAGTTCAAAACTTCCGTGAAGGAGCTGCTGTCACTGGGGTGGAAAGTGGTTTTGCCTTCTTCGGATCAGGAGCAGAACGGCTCTGGCAAGAAAAAAACGAAGAAGAGCAGCAATGAGGATGAAGATGCAGAGGAGTGGACAGACAAGACGTTCTCGGTACAGCCCGAACTTCCAGTCCAATGTATCAAGAGCGAGTTTAAGGAAAAAGCAACCCAACCACCCAAAAGTTATACCGAGGGAACTCTGCTGAAAGCGATGGAAAGCGCAGGCAAGCAGATTGAGAATGAAGAACTGCGAGATGCAATGAAAGACAGTGGACTGGGTACGCCAGCAACACGTGCTGCTACCATTGAAAGGCTTAAAAATGTCGGTTATATTACGATGCAGGGGAAAAAGATGCAGTTGACGCTGAAAGGCCGGACAGCGATTGAATTAATTCGCCGGGCCGGTGTGGATCTGTTAACATCCCCTGAAATGACGGGGCAATGGGAGAGAAGACTGTATCAGATCTCCAAGGGGGAAGCCGGACAGGATAAGTTTATGGAGAACGTCAAGAAGTTCACCATGTCCATCATAGATAAGGTCCGTGTTCAGGCTCCTGCACCAGCAGATGCATTCGGGGAAGATTCACGCGGGGGGCGTGGTAAAGGCAAGGGAGTGAAAGCTTCAAGAGCCGGAACGAGAACGACGACCAAATCTGCCGCTTCAGCACCCAAAACATCACGTCAGACATCAGCAGCTGTCTCCAGATCGGGTAACACGGCCACCTCAGTGGCGAAGGCACCATCTGCATCTTCCGGGAAAACCGGCGTTCGTGAACCCTTGGCGTCTTGTCCTTCTCCGGGATGCACCGGTCAGATTATTGAAGGCAAGAAAGGATATGGGTGTACCCGATTCAAGGAAGGCTGCGGATTTGTCATCTGGAAAGAGTATGTCGGCAAAAAAATAATCAGTACGATGCTAAAGTCTCTGATTGAGAAAGGAAGCACACAGGTACTGGCCTTCAAACGAAAAGACGGGAGTACGGTCAAGGCGCGGATTATCCTGCAGGATCTTACTTCAGGTAAGCTTTCTGCTGAAAGACAGGAATCATAGATCTGCTCTGAGAAATAACATATCTCTAATCGATACACAAAAAGGACCCTTAACCAAGGGTCCTTTTTTGCTGCTGTTGTTGAATATTTTCATGAATGATCTTCGGTACCTCTTCCAGAGCAGTGATGGTATACATCGATGTTTCCGGATTTGGCTGAAGTTCAACAATATTATACTGCCATTCATTTGGCTGTTTGATATATATACTGTGGATTCCGGCGGTTACCGCCGGCAGAATATCCGTGCGTAATGAATTTCCGATCATCCACGTAGTCCTGCGGTCGAACGGTCCGGAAGACAGAATGCCTTCAAGAGCTTCAACGTTTTTGTGTTGTCGGATATAGATACGGTCATCAAAATAAGCTGACAACTTCATCTGATCAATCTTCCGCTGCTGTATCACGGTTTCGCCTCCGGTGTACAGATAGAGGGAATGTCCAGCCGATTGAAGGCTCTCCAGTGTCTCGACCATGTGAGGGTATGGCTCTACCTCTTGATCGTATACGCTCATGCCGAGCTTGGTAAGAAACGATTCTTCTTCAGATGACGTGGCTCTTTCATACTTTTGAGAGAAATAACGATACGTATCAATGAGGGACTCGGGAAAATGATGACTTGCAAATCCCACTTTGTTTACTCCTGTCACGTCGATCTCCAGTTGTTTGTCACGGATTTCCTGAACCGTTAATGCATGAGGGTCAAACCACTCCTGCATGTTTTCAAAGAATTCACCCAGAACCAGGTTGAAATATTTGTTGCAATAGACAAGTGTATCGTCCAGGTCAAAAATAATATGCTGTTTAATGGTGTTCATTCAACTCACTCCTTGCAGCCGGCAACTCCAATGCATCCTCTTTTATATGCGAATATAGGATTCCAGGAACATGTTTAATTCAGACACGCCATCCGGCCGGATACTGTATTTCTCTTTGCGGTTACTGCCGAGCAGATGGGTTCGCAGCAGACCTGCGATACGTAACGCCATAACCTGGTCTTTGACCATGTCTTCATCTTTGTTCAATTCTTCACACATCTCCGCGAGCGATTTCGGTTCATCGGATACGTAACGAAGCAAACGAAGTCGTTCGGGATCGGCCAAGGCATGTGTGAAACGCAGCAGACAGGTCGGCGGCTGGTCTTCATTTTCTTCAGGGATATCAACAGGATACTGCATAATCATCATGCCTTCATAGAAGCAGTACATATTGATTGGACGGTTATGTACAGTCGGAAACAGGATGACTTCGTCAAGTCCAGGCATAGGCTCCACGATAACACCTGCTGTTGCATATTCGATAAGCAGTTCTGGTCCCATTTTACCCAAAAGAGTGCGCTTCTCATCCGCGTCCTCTTCCAGCCAGGTACGATGATCTTCACTAATGCTTCGGCAGTAATGCTGATCCCAGAGACGAAGCAGCGGCACATAGCTGTCCCGAATGTGTGTCGTTTCTTTTATTGTAATACTTGGCAGCAGAGGAGATACACGAGCAAACAGCTCTTCTGCAGTCAGTTCCGCAAGCATGTTCAGAAAATCCTGATTTTCTGAAGAGCTAGTCCGATAGGCCGCCCATGCAAACAAGACATCAAAATCATCAAAAGGCCAAGTCGAGGCAGGCGCGAGAGCAGCTCGTACATTGGAACTTAGTTTGCCTTCGACTTCAAGAATCCATTCGGGACCAACATCCAGATGTTGAATCCACTTTTTTGTAACATATACAAGAAAACTGTTCAGCATTTCATATATCGGTGAAACATCAATTTTAACATGATAAGTCATAACGATGCAGAATCCTCCCGTCACATCTAAATGTACGCAGCGACTTATGTACTATTATGGCTTGTTTTGCAGGGCGTTGTCCACTATAATGTTCAAGTCCGGGGCAAATGCACCGGCGCAGCAACGCTTTATCTTATGAATATGAATAACATGCGAAAAGTCGTCAGCGATGGCGATTTTTCTTTGTTTGTCCGCAGGAGGAATGAAATTCGTGTCATCGGTTAATGTCGCAAAATCATCACATTCTAGATCTAACTATCTTATCCTAATCATCGTTATTGTTGTTGCAGGCATTAGTCAGGGGCTATTGCTTCCGGTATTATCCATTTTCCTCGAGCAAAAAGGAGTATCCCCCGGATTAAACGGTCTCAATGCAGCTGCACTGTATGTGGGTTCTTTTGCAATGACCCTGATCGCCGAACGGCTTCTTGGCGCTGTCGGTTTTAAGAAACTGATTGTCGGCGGTCTGTTATTTGTTATGTTTCCACTGATCCTTTTTCCGTATTTTCCGGATATTAAAATATGGTTTATCCTTCGTCTTGCCGTAGGTATTGGTGATAGCGCATTGCATTATGCTGCCCAGCTCTGGGTACTTCTCGTTACGGCACCCGAAAAAAGAGGGCGTTACATATCCCTATACGGCATGTCCTATGGACTTGGTTTCAGTATAGGCCCATTGGGCATCAAACTGCTTGGGTTTGGCGAGGCTGTCCCGTTCTGGGTTCTTTTCGTTTGTATGGGAGCCGTACTCTTGCTTGTATTAATGAAGCTTCCCGACACCAAACCGGAAAAAACAGAGCATGGACAACTACCTGAACGTCGTTTCCGTCGCAGTTGGTCCTGGGCCTGGTATGCTTTAATACCGGCGCTTTTGTATGGTTATATGGAAGCGGGCATGAACAGTAACTTCCCGGTATACGGATTGCGAATCGGTTTTGATGCCAATCAGATCTCATCTTTGCTGCCGTTTGTGGGAATCGGTGGATTGTTCCTGCAGTTACCCTTGGGTATGCTAAGTGACCGATTTGGACGCAAAAGGGTGTTAATGTCTGCCGGTATTGCAGGCGGGGTCATGTTCATGCTGGTACCCGTGGCCGGGACTCATTTCTGGTGGACGCTGGTGTTGCTAACCATAGCAGGAGGTCTGGTAGGTTCCTTCTTCTCGCTTGGACTTGCCTATGCTGCAGATATTCTACCTAAGGCACTCCTGCCGGCAGCCAACGTGGTGGCATCGTTCCATTTTACGATTGGCAGTATTTTGGGACCGAATGTGGGTGGTCAAATGATCAATTGGATTTCGCCTGGAAGCATGTTTACCCTGCTTGGATGCATGTATCTGCTTTTTGGTGCTGCAGGTGTATTATTCCGGAATAAACCCATCCCCCAATCTGTGGTAAAATAGAAGCTGGTGTTCGCATGGAAATTGATGTCCATTTCCGAGTACACTATATAGTAGGGAAAAACATGGACAAGAGGAGACATCGCGATGATCAGAGTTGAGAATTTGAGTAAATCCGTTGGAGCGGACCGGGTTCCGGTTCTGCGGGATATACGATTTGATATGCAACAGGGTGAAATGATCGCAGTAATCGGTTCCAGCGGTAGTGGAAAAAGCATGCTGCTTAAGTGCCTGGCCATGTTGGAGAAATGGGATGGCGGCCGATTTACGGTTGACGGTGTCGAAATTATAAAAGAAGGCTGGTCCGGTAAACGGAAAATTAAGCGTGAATGGGCATACTTGGAACAGAATCCTCAGCTCTATCCTAGGCGTACGGCACTCAAGAACGTATTAATTGGTCGATCGGGTCAGACGCCTTGGTGGAGAATGGTGACTGGCATGGTCCGTTCGGATGATTATATGGGGGCCATGGATTATCTGGAGGGGTTAGGACTTCTGGATAAAGCACATCAAACTGCGGAAAAGCTTAGCGGTGGTGAGAAGCAGCGTGTTGCCATTGCCCGTGCTCTCGCACATGGTGCCAAAGTAATCCTCGCGGATGAACCTGTAATTGGACTTGATCCGCACACGGCAGATACCGTTCTCGAAACATTACGCAAACTGTGTGAAGAAGAACGTGCTACAGTCATCGCGGTTCTACCGATTGAAATGGCGGAGAAACATGCCACACGCATCTGGGGTCTTGCGGAAGGTAAGATTGCTTTTGATATACGTGGACGTAGGCTGACGCAAAAAGAAAAAAACATGATTTAAACTATTGAAATGAGTGATGAAATTGCTTAACTCACGATGGGTGCGCCTGTTAGCTTGTGGAGCGGTCACAATCGTGCTTGGCTCTGTTCTTAGCGGATGCACGGTCATTAGCGACCCCAAGGGTTTGATGAAGAAACCCATGCTATCCATGGATAAAGAGAAATTGTTTTATGTTGTTCAGAAGGAGCAGCCGCCTGAGAGCGCACTTATTCGCCCCAAAGACATGAACAACACCAGCATGATTCGTGTGGAAGATCTCGACGGTGACGGAACCCGTGAAGCGATCGTATTTTATGAAACCCCCAATGAAAATGTACGCATCCATGGCATGTTATTGGAGGAGCAGGGAGATACATGGGTTAAAAAGCTGACGTTTGATGTGCCTGGCAGCGAGCTTCAATCCTTTAAAGTGTTGGACATTACGAACGATGGGAATCCGGATATCATTCTTGGTGTGAGTCTGCAAGAACAAAAAGCACTGACAGCATACTCTTACAAGGGCGGTGCACTTGAGCAGGTCTTGGGTGGCGTTCCATATAACCAATATATTATTGATGATTTGCAAGGAAACACACTGGATCTGAACGGGGATGGGAAAAACGACTTTGCCATTGTAGCCCTGAATAACAGTGGTTTCGCAAGCATTGCTTTATATCAATACGATGAAGGCAGCTTTAAGGAAGTGGATCGTCTTCAAACCGATTACACGGTAAAAGAGATCTACAATGCTCTGGGTGGAGAGATTGCTAAGGATAAGATGGGGATTGTGCTGGACGCAGAGCTGGATGACCGCAGTTCGTTTTCACAGATTATTTATGTGAAGGATAACAAACTGGTAAATGCGTTCAAATCGCCTGACCAAACCTACAGAGATGACAAAATTTTAAGCGGTGATTTCAACAATGATGGTATTATTGAATTTGGGCTAAAGGAAACTCCAAAAGGCTGGGAACATTACGTATTTGATTCACGCATGTGGTTCTATACCTTTTATCAATGGGATGGCAAGGATGGGAAAGAATTTGTCTCATTCCAGTACCGTGATGATGCCAATCTCTTTCATTTGAACTTAAAACCTGAGTGGTACGGTAAAATCACGATTGACACCAAATCGGAAAAGGAAAAATATATTCGATTTAAAATGATTGATACAGATGAAACCGTAGGTGAAATTAAGTATTTCACCCTTTCCCAATGGGAGCAGGAAAAAGGGAAGAGGTGGAAAGAAATTACCCGTACGAACGATCGGGTGATTGCTTCGCGTAATGCCCAGGATAGCAACGAGGGATTACTGGATAATATGTCTCAACTGAACAGAAAGGGAGAACTTAATGAGTAAAGTACTTATTCTTGAGGATGAAGAATCCATCCGCAGTTTTATAGTCATTAATTTAAAAAGAAACGGGTTCGAAGTGCTTGAAGCCGGAGATGGGCATGAAGCGCTTCGCATTCTGCAGACTGTACCGGATATTGATCTGGCTCTTCTGGATGTGATGGTACCAGGAATTGACGGTTTTGAAGTGTGTCGTCGTATCCGCGAAACCAATGAACGTTTGGGCATTATCTTCCTGACGGCCAAGGTTCAGGAACAGGACAAAGTATATGCTCTCTCGGTTGGAGCAGACGATCATGTAAGCAAGCCCTTCAGTCCGACGGAACTGATTGCACGTATTCAATCTTTGCTGCGCAGAGTGAACGTACATCGGGAGACCGCAGCTAAGGTCACTTTCCAATCCGGTCCGTTCTCGCTTGATCTGATCTCAAAACAATTCAAGAAACAAAACGAATTAATTGAGTTGACGCCAACGGAATTTTCACTTATTCAGTTCTTCCTGGAAAAAGAAAATACACCGCTCAGTCGTGATCTGCTGCTGGATCATGTCTGGGGTAAAGAGTATATGGGTGATCCGAAAATTGTGGACGTGAATATCCGTCGTCTGCGACAAAAAATTGAGAACAATCCTTCCGAACCTGAATACCTGCAGACAGTATGGGGTCATGGGTACAAATGGAAGGGCCGGGAGCAATGATTAAAAAGGGTATCACCAGGCAGATTGTATTGCACTATTTTATCGTAGTTCTGCTTGCTCTGTTATTGGTGGAGTTTATTTTCATGCTCGCGGTGCAGCGATATTACTATGAGAGTATCTATAACACCATCAGCTCTCATATCTCCATGTCCAAAGACTTTTTGGAGCCTATTGCCCGAGAAGATAATGCGGATAATGGGAATCTGTCCAAATTACTTACGAATTTGAATTTTTCCAGAGCAGAGCTCGAAATTCTCGATCTCAACGGACGAGTGCTGGCAAGCTCAGCGGCCTTTGAGTCTGATCGGGCTGTATTGCAGACAAGTGATATCATGCAGGCGATGAACGGCAATACAGGCCGATGGGTCGGCAGACAACCGGGTACCGGAGAGCAAGTCATGGCTGTTTCTCAAAAAATTGACCTGGGCGGGGAAAATACTTACATTGTAAGATACTTGACCTCCCTCGAAAACGTTAATTCCAAGCTGCTGGTTATGGGATTGCTTGCCGTTGCCGTTGGTGTGGCCGTTCTGGCCATCGTCCTGATTATCAGCATTGGGATGGCGAACTCGATTGTTCGTCCGATTAACAATATCACTGCGGTTTCTGCACAGATGGCCAGAGGACGTCTGGATGTCAGGGTCAAAGGAAACTACAAGCATGAGCTTGGCGAATTGGCTTCTACGCTGAATTTTATGGCTCATGAGATTGTCCGGAGTAACCAGATCAAGGATGATTTCATTTCTTCGATTTCCCATGAACTCAGGACACCTCTGACCAGTATCAAAGGCTGGAGTGAGACGCTGGATTCGGGTGGTTATGACCCGGACGAGACCCGCATTGGGATGAGTATCATTTCAAAAGAAACCGAGCGTTTGATCGGACTTGTCGAAGAGATGTTGGATTTCTCCAAGCTGCAGCAAAATCAAATGAAACTGGTTAAAGGGACAGTCAGCATTCGTGAGATTGTACAGGAAACCATGTTAAACGTTTGGGCCAAGGCCGAACAAAAGCAAATACATTTGAAGCTGGATACAGATGAGAATCGTGCATTTAATGTGTTCGGAGATGGAAATCGGCTGAAACAAGTATTTCTTAACATCGTAGACAATGCAATCAAATTTTCCCACGAAAATTCTTGGATTTACTTGTCGGTAAAAGAAGAGGATGGGAAGATCATCGCGGCTGTTCAGGATACAGGGATCGGGATCAGTGAAGAACATCTTATCAAGGTTCGTGACCGTTTCTTCCAGGTGGATCACCAGAACGGTGGAACAGGATTGGGGCTGGCCATAACGCAGGAACTCGTGGAATTGCATGAGGGAACGATCATTATGCAAAGTGAACTCGGATCGGGTACAACCGTTACCATTGCGCTGCCTGCGTTGCCGGAAGAAGAGATGGGAAGCGAATATCAAGCGGATGACAGCACTCCTGGTCCCGGTTCGGAGACAGGGATACAACAGAATCCATCGGATCCAAAAGAGGTGTGAGATCCAATGAATACATCAATACACCAAAAAAGGCGAGCCATTAACGGCTCACCTTTTTTAGTATGTTATGACGAAAGTTCACCTGCACGCAAGCGACCTGTTTTCTCATACACTTCTTTCAGCATACGGGCTGGCTGAGTGCGTACTGCCGGCTTGGCAGATACAATTTCATTTGGGCCCACAACGACAATCTCATCAGCAGTGCCCTTGACGATGGCTCCGTCTTTGATGATGGCACCTTCACCAATAATGGCACGTTCGATGTGCACCCCTCTACCCACACGAGCATTTGGCATAACGACACTATCTTTCACTTCAGAGCCTTTGCCCACTTCAGCACCGCAGAAAATAACAGAGCGCTCAGCGTGGCCTTCAATGGCGCAGGATTCATGGATCATGGATGCCATATGCTCAGTCCGCGAATGACGAGCTTTGTGAGCAGTCAATTTGGTTTTCCAGTCACGAGTGAACATCGGCCAGTGATCCTTATGCAGGCTCCAGTTTTCTTCGTTGTACAAAAGATCCATGTGGGCATCCCACAGACTTTTCACCGTACCTACGTCTTTCCAATACCCATTAAAGTTATAAACGTAAAGGGAGTTGTTCTCATTGAGCATTTGCGGGATCACATCTTTACCAAAGTCATGACTGGATTCCGGATTGGCTGCATCCAGCAGAAGATGGCGTTTCAGATACTCCCAGTTAAACATGTAAATGCCCATGGAAGCAAGGTTACTCTTCGGCTCAGCTGGCTTTTCGGCAAATTCAGTAACGCGCATGTTTTCATCCGCTGCCATAATGCCAAAGCGATGTGCTTCGTCCCAAGGGACTTCCATCACGGAAATAGTCGCAACGGCATTATTTGCTTTATGTGCCTCCAGCATTTCACGATAATCCATATGATAAATGTGGTCTCCCGACAAAATTAGAACATTTTCGGGGTTTTGTTGGTCAATATAGTCCATATTTTTATAAATAGCATCCGCCGTTCCCAAGTATTCGTCATTTCCTGTATGATAAGATGGAAGCAGGGAGATTCCTGCCTCACTCGAATTACCATGTCCCCATGGCTCTCCTCCACCAATGTGATCGTGTAAAGATTCAGCTTGGTACTGCGTCAGTACACCAACCGTGTCGATGCCTGAATTTACGCAGTTGCTGAGAGGAAAATCGATAATCCGGTAGTGCCCGCCGAACGGTACAGCGGGTTTAGCAATACTTGAGGTTAATGGGGCTAATCTTTTCCCCTCTCCTCCCGCCAACAGCATAGCGATGCAATCTTTATTAAACATAATCGTTTCCCTCCCGAGATATTTGTCCAGTGTAGTACATACATAAACGCAAAGTGGAGCTGTTGAAACGAGTAATACTGTAAAATTCCTGTAAAATTACAACATTTTTTTAAACACGTCATTTTTCTTTTCAACTTGGCTAGAATGGGGTAATGATTAACGTTATATCTATTTTCTAGGGGAAGAAGGTGATCTCTTGGCCATTCAACCATTGGCAGATCCGGCCATTTCGCCGGAGCATATTTATTTGTTTCATGAAGGAAACCTTCATCACAGTTATCGAATATTGGGCGCACAGCCTACGATTGAGGATCATCGTCAAGGGTATCGCTTCACCGTGTGGGCTCCGAACGCCAAAGAAGTAGGTTTGGCTCTTGACCGCAATGATTGGAAAGGTGAACAGGAACCTTTATATAAGATACCCGATTCTGGATTTTGGACTCGTTTTTTTCCGGAAATCAGTGAAGGAACATTATACAAATTCCGTATTTTAGCGGAAGACGGAACTGAACTGCTCAAAGCAGACCCGTATGCATTCCATGCCGAAGTAAGACCACGGACTGCTTCCATAACGAGTTCGATTCAAGGGTATAAATGGAATGACGGCGCATGGAGACGCAAGCAAAGGGCTATTTATAACAAGCCTTTACATATTTATGAGATGCACATCGGAACATGGAAGCGCAAGGAAGATGGCTCTCTATACAGTTATCGCGAAATTGCGGATCTGCTCGTTCCTTACTTATTAGAAATGAAATATACCCATGTTGAGATGATGCCTCTTAGCGAACATCCCTATGACCTTTCGTGGGGATATCAAAGTACGGGTTTCTTTGCACCGACAAGCCGTTTCGGAGGACCTCAGGATTTAATGTATTTGGTGGATACACTTCATCAGGCAGGAATCGGCGTGCTGCTCGACTGGGTTCCTGCACATTTTGCGAAGGACGCTCATGGTCTGCGTTTGTTTGACGGGACTCCTTTGTTCGAGTATGCAGATCCATTGTTAGCCGAGAAACCAGGTTGGGGCACACTTAGTTTCGACTATTCGAAACCAGAAGTTCGTTCATTTCTGATTTCCAATGCCCTCTATTGGATGGACATGTATCACTTTGATGGTCTGCGCGTTGACGCAGTCACCAGTATGCTGAGGCTTGATTTTGAGAAGCATCCTGGACAATTCCGTCCTAATACGGATGGCGGGTTGGAAAATCAAGAGGCTGTAGCCTTTCTGCAGCAACTGAATGAAACGATATTCAAGTATTATCCTTATGCGCTGATGATGGCTGAAGAATCCAGTGCATGGCCGATGGTCACCTCTCCAACTGACGTAGGCGGACTGGGATTCAATTATAAATGGAACATGGGTTGGATGAACGATACGCTGGATTATATGAAATCGGATTTCCACGAGCGTCCATCGAAGCATCATTTGCTGACATTTCCTGTGGTCTACTCCTTCTCTGAAAATTATGTGCTGCCTTTGTCGCATGACGAAGTTGTACATGGCAAGAAGTCCTTACTGGACAAAATGCCAGGATCGTACGAACAGAAGTTTGACGGCATGCGAGCTTTCTTGGGTTACTTCATGACTTTCCCAGGCAAAAAACTGCTGTTTATGGGTGGAGAGTTCGGCCAGTTTATCGAGTGGAAAGATGAGGATCAACTGGACTGGTTTTTGCTGGATTACGACAGTCACCGCAAACTTCACAAGTTTGAACGTGATCTGTCGGCGTTGTACCTGGGCGAAAAAGCTTTGTGGGAGCTTGATCATTCCCTGGACGGTTATGAATGGATCACTCCGGATGATCATGCCCAAAGTGTCATTTCATATGTACGCAAGGGAAAAAAACCTGCGGATACACTCCTTGTGCTTATTAACTTTCAGCCGGTCAAGCGGGAGCGTTACCGGATTGGTGTCATGCGTCCCGGTATGTATACCGAAGTTCTGAACAGTGATCATCCCGATTACGGGGGATCAGGTATATTGAATGATATGCAGATGACTACCGAAAAGATTCCTTTTCATGGGCATCCCCACAGTCTTGAAGTTGTTTTGCCTCCGCTGAGCGTGGTTATTCTAAAAAAGAATACACGTCGGAAAACGGATGGGACAGCAACTGAAGTCGCTTCTGTCAGACCAAAATCCATAAAAACAACAGAACAAACGACTGCCAAACCGAAAAGGGGGAAGAAGGCATGAAAATTTTATTCGCAGCTGCCGAGGGTCATCCATTTATTAAAACGGGTGGTCTCGCCGATGTAATTGGAGCATTGCCTCAGGCCTTGAAAAAGGCTGGGGCAGATGTTCGTGTCATGTTGCCCAAATATAAAGGGATTCCTGACGAGTATAAGCAGGCCATGAAACCGGTTATTGTGACGGATGTGCCTTTGGGCTGGCACAGACAATATTGCGGTATTGAAATGATCATTCATGATGGTATTCCGGTTTACTTTGTCGATAACGAATATTATTTTGGGCGAGACGGTGTATACGGATATATGGACGATGGGGAACGGTTTGCTTTCTTCAATCGCGCGGTACTCGAAGTATTGCCTCTACTGGACTTCAAGCCGGATGTGCTCCACAGTCATGACTGGCATGCGGGAATGATTCCGCTGCTGCTGAAGGCGCATTACGCCCATGAGTCATTTTATAGTGAGATTCGTACCGTATTTACCATACATAATCTGTTGTATCAAGGGGTGTTCCCGCATTCGTTATTCAGTGACCTGCTTGAGCTGGACGATCGATATTTCACCATGGATGGCGCAGAATATTATGGTAATGTCAATTTCCTGAAATCAGGCATTGTATATTCGGACCATGTTACTACAGTTAGTCCAACATACGCCCAGGAAGTAAAAACATCATATTATGGGTACGGCCTGGACGGATTGCTTAGTTCGCTCGGCGAACGTTTCACTGGGATTGTGAACGGGATTGATACCAAAAGCTATAATCCCGCAACAGACAATAAAATCCCGGTTAAATACAGAACAAGCTTGGCCAAGAAAACCGAGAACAAGATTGAACTGCAAAAGGAACTGGGGCTTCCTGTACGTCCGGATGCACCTCTTATGGTTATGGTTACCCGTCTTGTAGACTCTAAAGGGCTTGATCTGGTCTGCCGCATATTGGATGAACTGCTGTATTACGATGATATTCAGTTTGCCGTGTTGGGGACCGGGGATCCGGCCTATGAACATTGGTTCCGCGAGGCAGCTTACCGTTATCCACTAAAAATGTCTGCTCAAATTAAGTTTAACGATGGATTATCCCGTCGTTTTTATGCAGGGAGTGATATCTTCCTGATGCCTTCCAAGTTCGAACCGTGTGGCATTAGCCAGCTGCTTGCACTCCGATACGGCAGTGTACCGCTTGTCCGTGAAACGGGTGGTCTGAACGATACCGTGCAGGCATACAATGAGTTCAACGGTGAAGGGAATGGCTTCTCGTTTACCAGCTTTAACGCACACGACATGTTGAACACCATCCGCTTGGCAGTGAAGTTTTATCGCGAACCCGAGCACTGGAAAAAAATTGTGAAGAATGGGATGAACGGGGATTACAGCTGGGATGTTTCGGCAGACGAATACATGGACATCTATCGTGGCATAACTGTTGCGAGCATATAAACTAATCTTTAAACCACCTAGCCGCAGTATTCGTACTGTGGCTTTTTTGCAGAATTAATTTCGGAGCCCTTGCGAAATGCCCTTTGTAAGAGTTGGGTGATAGTGATGTAGTTGAAAATGGAATGAAAGAGAGCTGGTAAAATGACCAACAATATTAATTTTACCTCCGCTTATAATCTTAACTTGGAGGCATGGGGTGCTAATGAACAATTTGATCCTCTAAAATTAAATGAAATGTTCAGTCATGTATTAGGAAATATCGCTTCTGTGCAATCTTCCGTTCCTGGAAATATCATTGACGTTAGAAATTTCGCTCCAGGGGATGGGAGTAATCAATCTGCACAGATCAAGGCTTTTTTTGACTCAGCACAAGAAGGGGATATTTTATTATTCACCCCAGGACACTACAAAGTCGTAAAATCGGGTTGGTTTTATACGTTCAACGGTAAGTCGGTAACCATCAGAGCTCATCCGGGAGCAATATTGGAAGTCTCCGATCAGGGTTTACGCTTTGAGAACAGCAATCATATTGAAGTGAGTGGGTTAACGTTAAGGCGTACAACTCAGGCTGGCTGGGCCAAGGGAAGAACAGGAATATATGTTGAGAATTCAAGCAATGTTATCCTGCAAAATAATGATATTAGCAAATTTACGGATGGTATTGGGGTAAATGGATCAAGTAGTCAAGAGAACCCGTCCCGGAATGTAATTATCAGAAACAATAAACTTCACCATTTGGGTGAAGAGCCTATTGCGGTAAGGACCAATTTAACGTTTGTAATGATTAGCCAAAATGATTGCTACAGATACCTGGGAGATGGCATTCTAATTAAAGCAACCTGGAACGTATTTATAACCAATAACTATCTTCATACTCCCGTGCTGTCTACGGATTCGGATTATGCGACATTTACAGCAGGTCAAGAAGGGACTAATGTTCCCAAGGTAGGCGGGGGCATCACTTGCAACAATGAAGGCGGCGAGACTGGTGCGCGGAGTATGCATATCCATGACAATAGCGTGATCGGAACTGCTTTTGGTGTAGGGCTCATTGGTTTCCAAGGGGCATTCGTTACTTCAAACTTCTTTAAAAATATTCGAAACAGTTCTGTTATTTCGGTATCCTTCCTTCCTTCCCAATTCAACCCAAATGATGTGAGCAACCATATTTTTGTTATTCAGGGCAATTATATTGACACCATATCCAGATCATCGAGTCCCACATCAGCCATTGAGGCAAGGACCAATAACGGTGTTGAGGGCATGGATATAGGGGTCATCTCTGACAATATCATTATTCCTAATGGCAACCATTGGGGTATTATCGCAGACGGTAATATCATAATTAAGGGCAACTATATCGCTAAAGCAGGAATTGCAATGGATTTAAGTAATGGAGTCATCGCCGCCAATAATATCATACAGCCAGGTTTTGTGACGGCCAATCCTGACCGTATGGTCAGTTTGAACCATAATGTCACATTCACGGATAACTCAATATCAGGCAAAGGTACATCGCTTAAAATTCGCGGTTCAAATAATGTAGTTACTGGCAATCGCATGAAATATGACGGGAATTGGTGGGCAGTTCATTTTGATAATGCAAATCATGTTGTGGAAAATAACATCATCAAAGATAATGTGTTGCTGGTCTCTGCTAATGCTACAGGGCGATATTTATACGGATCAAGCCCTTTTTCGAATGGAAAGAACGTCGTCATTGATATTGTGAAGGATCATAATGGTTTCGTATATCAACTCGTAAACGATCTTGTATTGTCTGGTCCTAACTCTACCCGTTGGAGGGTCAGTGTTGATGAACACGGTAATATTAAGGGGACAAAGATATAATACATTTTCAAAAAAAAACCTCCTAAACACCAGAATCTGCAAATTCATCTGATGATTAGGAGGTTCTTTTATAATGGATCCAGTTGTCTGTACAAGATACGGTAGCCGTAAGGATCAAGCTTAATATTCATGACGCCATCCGTAGGCGTGACCGGCTCTTCAGTTAATGCATCTCTCCAGTCCTTGGTCTCCATGGGATGTGAGAGTGTACGTCCTTCCGGAGTGTTGTTCATCCATACGGTGAAGTGAAGATTGTCATCCATGCGCTCATACACGATACAGGGATCATTGTGATCCGCCTTCAGGAAGCGGAAGCGCCCTTTCCGAAGTGCCTCATTGCTTTTACGCAGATCGATCATCAGCCGGTAGAAATCATAGAGTTCCCGGTCTTGCTTGGCAGGGTCCCATTCCATGCATTTGCGGCAATCGGGATCGCCTTCACCACGAATCCCCACTTCGTCTCCGTAGAATATACAAGGCGTGCCAATATAGGTAAACAGGAACACAACGGACAGCTTCAATCTGCGCTTGTCTTCACCACATCTGGAGAGTAGGCGAGGGGTATCATGACTGCATAACATATTGAAGATCACTTCGTTGGTTTGTTGCGGATAACGCATAATCAAAGTGCCCATTTCATTCGCAAAATTATAACCATCCATGGATCCACAGAAAAATTCAAGGACTTTGTCGGCAAAAGGGTAATTCATGACAGAATCGAACTGGTCACCCATCAGCCATGTCAGGGAATCACTCCAAACTTCGCCCACGATATAGGCTTCCGGGTTCGCAGCCTTTACAACCTTTCGGAAATCACGCCAGAAGTGGTTATCCACTTCATTGGCAACATCGAGCCTCCAGCCGTCGAGCTTGATTTCCTTGATCCAGTATTCAGCCACATCAAGCAGGTACTCCTTAACCTCTGGATTGGCTGTGTTAAACTTCGGCATATTGCCATAAAAACCGAAGGTATCATAGCTGGGTATGCCATGCTTAATACCGACAGGGAATTCATTAATATGAAACCAGTCCACATATTTAGAATTCTTCCCATTTTTCAATATATCCTGAAATGGAGGGAAGTCTTCACTGCAATGATTAAAAACCGCATCAAGCATGACACGGATTCCACGCAGGTGACAAGCTTCGGCCACCTTTTTGAGCATGTCATTATCTCCAAAATGCGGATCTACTTTTTTGTAATCAACGGTATCGTATTTGTGGTAGGAGTTGGCTTGAAAGAGGGGGGTAAAGTAAATGGCGTTCACGCCGAGTGTGACCAAATCATCCAGATGATTGAGGACGCCTTGCAAATCTCCACCGAAGTAGTTATCAAGCTCAGGTTTGCCACCCCAACTGTGGATTCCTTCCGGATTGAGATCTGGATTGCCGTTGGCGAAACGTTCCGTCATGATCTGGTAAAAGACAGCTTCTTTTGCCCATTCAGGTACTTTGAATACATCAATTTCATGTATGTAGGAGAATTCATAATATCCTCCCGTCGGATAAGGGGCTTCATGATGAATGCCGTTATCAGCCAAAAATACATTTTCACTGCCAGCAGTGACCCGGAAAATATAGGACAGACGCTTGAATTTTGGCTTCACCGCAGCCTCCCAGTAATCAAACATGCTGTCAGATGCGGCTTTTTCCAGCTGGATTTCTCTATAGGTTCCATCCCAATCATACTTATCACCGGTCAGTGCAGTCACATATTCTACATCATTTCTCTTGGTTCGTACACGCAGATGAATCGTAGACGGGTTATAGGCATAGGCCCACTTGTCACGGGGAACGTGGTACATCGCTTCGAGCAGCATGACAGCACCTCCTGTATCAAGATAAGTTATAGCTATACATAACCAAGCTAGACAGCAAATGAACCAGAAACGGTTTACATAACAAGAAAATTTTTCATCATTTTCATCGTTTTCATTTCACAGGCTTCTCCATGTTGTGCCTGATTATACGTATGCAGAATAAACAAAAGAGGTGTTTTCCGCAGACGTAAATCCGTCCCGAAGAACACCTCTTCTTACATTTCAGAGAGCTAAATACCTTGGATTAACGAACAGCCTGTTCAAACTCAGTTCGAATAGATTGCAGCAATTCTGGCTTGGTCAGCACATCACAGGCCGTTGTAGCAAGTGCTTTTGCACCCAAAATCATGCCGTCCAGCGCTCGTTCCTGCAGCGCCAAATCACGAAATTCGATGGAATGGAGGGTATGAACTTCATCCACAACACGGATATAAGGGTGGATCGCAGGACAGCGCAAGGACACGTTACCGATATCCATAGACCCATGGTCGTTGCCGCTGACAATCTCTTCTTGGGGAATACCAAGTTCTATCAGATTTTCACTGAAAGCAGCAGATAACGATTCATTGGTCACCATCTCATCGTATGATGTTTCATAATTGGAAGTCACGAGACGACAGCCTGTTTGCAGCGCAGCACCTTCAGCAATCTGTATGACGCGCTGCGTAAGTGTATTCAGTTCTTTTCTTGTTGAGGCGCGTACATAGAATTGGGCAGAAGCATAATCGGGAATGATGTTGGCCGCTTGTCCCCCACTATTGATAACTCCATGAATCCGAACGGTGCTTCTCACCTGCTGGCGGAATGCATTAATGCCATTAAATGTCTGGATTACGGCGTCGAGAGCATTAATCCCTTCATGCGGACTGGCAGCAGCATGAGACGATTTTCCGTGGAATTCAAATTGTACTGCATCAATGGCCAGAGAGCTGCCTGATTTCTCATAAGCGTAATATGGATGGGCCATCAGCGCGATATCACAGTCATCAAACAGGCCGGCTTCCGCCATCGGAACTTTGGCACCACGCGTTTCTTCCGCAGGTGTTCCGAATACCTTTAGCGTGCCACCGACTTCATCCAGGATGGATTTCAAACCGACAGCAGCACCCAAACTCATCATGCAGATCAGGTGATGACCACAGGCGTGTCCGATCTCAGGAAGTGCATCATATTCGCATAAAAGGGCTATGGTTGGTCCTGATTTGGCAGCCGAGTAGGTACCGATAAAGGCCGTATCCAGTCCAAGTACGGGAGCCTCCACATCGAAGCCGTGGAAGCTGAGTTCCTCCTTCAACCGGGCAGAGGCGAGATATTCTTCATTCCCTAGTTCGGGGTTGGCACCAATGTATGATGAAATCTCTTTAAAACGGGAAGCATATTGATCAATAACCGACAAAATTTGTGATTTGGTATGTGTCATCGTAAAACTCCTTATGCAAAATGAAAATAATGCAGTAATTATATCATGTTTGCGTGTATTTTTCAGAAACAAGTCAGGATTTGTAATTTCAAAATGCATTGCATAATCATGCATTGTACTTTATAATGACTCAGGCATCAACATGAGAAAGCATACAAAGTATTGTAAGGGGAGAACAGGGTTGAAATTGATAAGTCGTTACATTATGATGCTGTTGGCCTTTGTCGTTTTACTGACGGCAGCCGTACCTTCGGCGCTTGCAAGTGGAACTACGGGTAATTCAGGCAGCAAAAAACTGGTGCTTGGCACAAGTGCCGACTTTGCACCATATGAATTCCATAAAGTCATCAATGGCAAAGATGAGATTGTAGGATTTGATATTGCGATAGCCAAAGAAATTGCTGCCGATCTGGGCGCAGAGCTCGTCATTGAGGACATGGGCTTTGACGGTCTACTGCCTGCCTTGCAAAGTGGCCGTGTGGATCTGGTCATCTCGGGCATGACACCGACAGAGGAGCGCAAGAAAAGTATCGACTTTTCAAATACCTATTATAAATCGAAACAAGTGATTATGGTCCGGAATGAGGATAAAGACAAATATCCAACAATGACCGAGCTGGAGAATGAAAAGATCGGTGCACAAAAAGGTTCCATTCAGGAAACGATCGGACAGAAGATTCCGGGAGCCAAGCTGACTTCTCTGGATAAAATCTCGGATATTGTGCTGCAGCTGCAAACCAAACGGATCAACGCTGCAATCGTTGAGGATACCGTTGCTGCAGGTTATTTGGACGATGCGATTGGACTTGCTCCTGCAATTCCGGACGAAGAGCAGGTGGAAGCCGCAATCGGGATTCGTAAGGGAAACACGGAATTGCTGAAAGCAGTTAATGGTACGCTTGAACGGCTGAAAAGCGAAAACAGAATCGATCAAATGGTTACGGAAGCCAGTCAGTTGATGGCTGACCGGGAAACCAAAACGCCAAACATTTTTGAAGTGTTCTGGCAATATAAAAGTTTTTATGCGACAGGTGTTGGTTACACCCTCTTGCTGTCTGCACTTGGCGTCATATTTGGGGTGATCATCGGATTGATCATTTGCCTGTTCCGAATGCATGACCTTGCGATCCTCCGCTGGATCGGTACTGCCTACGTTGAAGTTATTCGGGGTACGCCGATGCTGGTTCAATTGATGATTATCTATTACGGTCTTTCCCTGACCTTCGGAATTAACTTCTCGGCGCTGCAAGCGGGTATCATTACCCTTTCGATTAACAGTGGTGCCTATCTTGCCGAGATCTTCCGTGCGGGTATTCAAGGTGTCGATCGCGGTCAACTTGAAGCAGCTCGTTCCCTGGGGATGGGGAAAGGTGCAGCGATGCGGTTCATTATCCTGCCACAGGCTTTCAAAGCAGTGCTGCCTGCCATCGGTAATGAATTTGTGACCATTATTAAAGAATCGTCCATTATCTCGGTCATTGGTATGGTCGATATCATGTACCAGGCAAGTGTAGTCAAAAACATTACGTACCAAGGAATGAATCCGTTCCTTATTGCGGCAGCCATCTATTTTGTATTGACATTCATTTTGTCCAAGCTGCTGGGTCGACTGGAAAGGAAGTTGAGTGCAAGTGATAGACGTTAGACAATTACACAAATCCTATGGAAAAAACGATGTGCTTAAAGGCATTAATGTAACAATTGGCAAGGGTGAGGTCGTTGTAGTCATCGGTCCTTCCGGATCGGGTAAAAGTACCTTCTTGCGCTGCCTCAACCTGTTGGAGCAGCCGACCTCAGGCGAAATTGAGTTTGAAGGTGTGTCGATCACAGATCCCAAACACAACATTAATGCAACGCGGGAAAAAATGGGGATGGTATTCCAGCATTTTAATCTGTTTCCGCATAAAACCGTACAGCAAAACATTACGATTGCCCCAATCAAGGTTAAAAAGCAGTCAGCACAGGAAGCAAATCAGATCGCTGCAGACTTGCTCAATACCGTTGGTTTGTTCGATAAGAAGGATTCATATCCGAATCAGCTGTCTGGTGGACAGAAGCAGCGGATTGCCATTGCCAGGGCACTCGCCATGCAGCCCCATGTAATGCTGTTTGACGAGCCAACGTCTGCGCTTGATCCTGAAATGGTCGGGGAAGTGCTGGATGTAATGAAACGTCTCGCTGAAGGCGGTATGACCATGGTTATTGTCACTCACGAAATGGGTTTTGCCCGAGAAGTTGGTGATCGCATCATCTTTATGGATGGTGGCGTAATCGTGGAAGAAGGAACACCTGACGAAGTGTTTGGACACCCTAAACATGCCCGTACACGGGATTTTCTGGGCAAAGTGTTGTCATAGACTTTCCTTGAAAAGTCGACGGATAGCCTTTCATTTTTCATCATTAATCATAAATATTTAATCAAACAGCCTTGTTAACTATACTGTTAGCAGGGTTGTTTTTTGTGAGCTGCATAAGCATGGATTTACATAAAAGTAACGTTTCTGTCATTGTTGAAAGCTGCTTTTACACACCCATTTTCTGAAAAAACCTTATAAATTCAGTCTCATCATGAACTGAACATACCATTTGGTAACATTTACTACGGACCCTGGTTACAAAATTGTGATATATTGATTCTGCCGAAACTTCCTGAGCAGGAAGTGTGGAGGATGTAATGATGCAAAGCGTGTACGGGGGAAGATTGAAATTACACGCTGCTAGGGGTGAATTAGGGGTACATAACGCATCACCAATGTAACAGCGAACCTATAGGGTGGTTTCCTCCATCCGAATCCGACAACTAACTTCGCAGGCACAATGAGGGAGGAAGACCATGATTAAGAAGAGAAGTATAGCCAAAACAGCAACAGCCCTGCTGACAGCAGCAATGCTCATCCAGGCCGTTCCAGCTCACGCTGATTCTGTTCACGTGGCCAAAGAGGGGGATACCTTCTACACCTTATCGAAAAAATATGGCGTTGGACTTAACACACTTATCAAAGCTAACAATGACATTTCGCCTTACAACATTTATGGTGGTTTGAAGATTACCATTCCTGGCAAAACCAACACGGTCAAGGCTGCTGCAGCCTCTAAGAGCTCATCCGCGGCGAAGACCATCACGACAGCAAGTCTTGATGTAAATGCAGATGACAAAGTCGTTCAAGCCTGGGGTAAAACGTTCGACTATAGTAAGGCAGTAGAAGTGAAAGCAACTGCTTACTCTGCAGATGCCTCTGAAAATGGGGGATGGGGTGCTGTGGATTACTTTGGTAATCCGCTCGAATTGGGCACTATCGCCGTTGATCCAAGTGTTATTCCACTGGGAACAAAAGTACTGGTTACAGGTCACTCCCATCCGGGACTACCAAAGCAAGCATTTGTAGCAACTGCGCGTGACATTGGTGGAGCCATCAAGGGAAAACGAATTGATATTTTCATTCCTGGCAGTCAGAAGTCTGTGAGCACATTTGGTTTTCAGGACGTTGAACTTTACATTTTAAAATAATATAATCATCCACAATAAAGGTGTCCATTAGTCATGATGATCGTGACTGAAGGGCACCTTTTGTCTTGTATCTGCAAACTCAAGTTTGCGTTCGTTTGCAGATACATGTTTATAAGTGACAGTTACTTCGGACATTATTTGCTCTTGGGCAGCTGCAGCATCTCGTCCAAGGTCACCAGATTGAATCCCCGACACCGCAACTCATCAATAATTTCCGGTAGTGCCTCTAATGTACCGGACAGGTTGGAACCCACACCGCCTCCGGCATGCTGGAGAATGATGGAACCCGGCTTGACCGCAGATAACACATTTTGCTTCACCTGGTCCTTGTTAAGACCTTTCCAATCCAGTGAATCCACGTTCCAGTTTACGATACTGTACTGCTGTCTGGCGGCCCATTGCAGCTGTTTTTCGTTAATGTCCCCGTATGGAGGACGAATCATCTTCGGTGTGTACCCGGTCAGTTTATGAATAATGTCGCCGGTATGTAGGATCTGTTTACGAAAAGCGTTGAGAGACAGCTTACTGAATTCAGGGTGGTTGTAACTATGGTTTCCAACAATATGGCCTTCCCTAACGATTCGTCTGACGAGGTCGGGATGTTTCTCAGCGCGGTTGCCCACAATGAAAAAAGTAGCCTTTACTTTGTATTTTTTCAATATATCCAGCACCTGTGGGGTGAACCTTGGATCAGGCACATCATCAAAAGTCAGTGCCACTTGTCTGGTAGAAGGGCCATTGGTTTTGAATGTGTCCGCATATTTCTGCCTTAGCTGACCCAGTGTCAGCTGTTCATCTTCAGATAGATCGGGTTTTGCAGCAGGCAGACTGTCCGGAGCTGAATTAGCCCTTAGATGTCCAGGAGAATAACTTCCACTCAGGATCAGGACCAGCATGGAAAGTACGATGAGGCGAATTCGCATGATACAGCCTCCTTTTCAAAATTGCGTTCTCTTTGGTATGCCCTTGGCGTTGGTTCATTATGCATGATGTGAGAAGTTTCATTGTCCAATCTGATCCATTGGGTTCATAATTCCACCATTACATATACACACATAAAGGATGGGTGGACTAATGAATGCTTATGATTTAAATACGGTTCGTTTACAGGTAATTGATGCAGGAGAGGATAAGATATTTTTGGTCACTGGTGGGAAAGCTCATATTGGGGCTGTAGCAACCTTTTATCCGGAACGTGAACGGGTGGTCGGAACTGCAATCCACATTCCGGGCCATAAGGAACAGGAGCTATGCGAGCGGCTTGCACGCAAGGCTGCGAATCATCTCAAGGTAACCGTGACTGTTGTAATGGGCATTCATTTCGACGCCATTACACGCATGCAGATTGATGAGATCGTGCTGACGGCAGAAAAGCTGCTGGACGATCATTTAAACCAGGCAGATGTAACAACATAGTAGATTTTGGAAGGCAGAGCATCGTGTTTTAAACTTTTTTTTGGTAAAATTGAAACGAGTGAAAGATTACCACGTATGTATGTTTATATACAAGATGTAATATCGACTAGGAGGAATACCATAATGTCCATGTTCAAACGTTTACGTGATTTAACGATGTCTAACATTAATGCCATTATTGACAAGGCAGAAGATCCAATCAAGATGACGGATCAATATATCCGTGATATGCAGGAAGATTTGGAAGATGCCGAGAAAGCTGTAGCTCAACAAATCGCTATTGAGAAAAAATTTAAGCAGCTGTTCGAAGAACAGGAAGCTTTGGTGAAGAAGCGTGAGGAGCAAGCTCATACTGCAGCACGTGCACAGAACATGGATCTGGCACGCCGGGCTCTGGAAGAGAAAAAAGCGGCAGAAGTGAAAATGGCGGAATACAAAACAAGCTATGATCAGAACAAAGCATCTGCAGACAATCTACGCGGCAAGCTGGATGAGATGCGCAAGCAATTGACACAGATGAAAAACAAACGTGAGACATTGGTTGCACGTTACAACGCTGCCAAAGCTCAAACTGAAATCAACAAAGCATTGAACGGATTCAGCTCCGACACGGCTAGTGCGGGCATGAAACGCATGGAAGAAAAAATGATGCAGATGGAAGCACAGGCAGAAGCCAGCAATGAGATGTCGTCCAAAGGAAAATCACTGGATGAAGAGTTTGAGAAACTCGGCAAGGATCAGGCCGTTGAGGATGAACTGGCTGCGCTCATGAAGCAATACGAAAATAAGAATTAAACCTTGCACCTGAAGCAAGGTTCATCAGCGGAGGAGAGACCAACGTTTCTCCTTCGCTTTTAAATGCGGTTCATGTTGATATGTGGGGGCTGTGTAAATGGATTTGAACATTTTGGCGATGCTGGTCTGGACTTTATCTGGTTCGGTTTTGCTTTTTGTTTTGATGTATGTGGACTCGTTGTTTACGAAGTATAAGGATTTTGCAGAAGTTAAAGCGGGGAACATGGCGGTTACGACACGGATGGTCATGAAGCTGTTTGCTCAAGGGTATGTACTTGCGACTTCCATTTCGACAGCAGGTCACCTGGGTGAAGCATTGCTTGTATCCGTTGTTTCATTTGTCATCCTGCTTATTCTGGAGAGTGTAGTGCACTTTATGATTCGCAAGTGGGCCAATCTGGATCTGGACACGGGAATACAACAAGGGAAGACAGGGTACGGTTTGTTCTCCGGTGCTCTGCATATCGTGGGTGCATTAATTATTGCAGCTTGTTTATAAGATAATGAACGGGAGTAATGGGTATGAGTGTATGGAAACGGATTAAAGGGATTCTGGCTAAGCCCGAACCGCCGCAGGCGGAGAAAACGATGCTGGATCTTGCACCTGGTGACATCTGTGAAGTCTCACTTGTAACATATGAAGTCGTGGGACGGGTGCATCACCGTGCGCGAAGAGCAGTGGTGCTAACCTTGCAGGATGGCACAACCATTAGACATTTGCATGTTGAAGAAAGAGAAATGACACATTACGCCCTCTATACACCAATTGACGGCCGTCTTGACGCACCGGATGAGGTGCCGACGCTGCTCGATCTGGATGGACGCGCCTATCATCTGGAGGAAGAATATGGAGGAATGGTTACCACAGCAGGCAGGACACCTTATGGTCAGGGTGGGGAGCAATTGGTTTGGCAGTACCAGTCCGATGATAATATGCTTCTGCGTGTGGAATGGCAAGACAGAAGATTTACTCTGTATGAAGGTGAGTCCATTCTTCCTGCGGATATCAAAGTGATTCGTTCGAGCTAGGAGAGGTTCCAATGAAAAAGCGCATGGCACTTGGATTAAAATTAATGCTGGTCCTCAGCCTTGTCATGTCCCTGTTGTCCGCGTGCGGGATGCCTTCCGTTCAGGACACTTATCCGCTTGAGTCTGTAAGTGGCAGTGGCAATACAACATCGTATGTGTATCGGGCTGCCGACCGCTCTGTTCCTGAAGTTGCACAGGAGTTATCCGAAGAGCGTAGACCTGATCAGATCTCGGCGGAAAATGAAGAGCGGATGTTCCTGGTATATCAGGACCAGTATTATCATTTGCAGCAAGATCCAAACAAGAAGGAAGACACCTTAATTGAAGTGGATTCCAAGGAATATGTTCGGCAGAATTACGATTCCTCTTTTCTACAAGGATATTTGACCGCAACGCTCATTGGCAATTTGTTTGATTCCTTTGGCGGAAGCGGGTACGGAAAGTACAGAGGATACACAGATCGTGATACGTACAAACCGAATCAAGGTACTTATCGTGCACCAACAAGCAGTGACAAAAAGGCCGCTCCGCCTATTACAGTCGACCGAAAAGGGTCGATTACCCGGCGGGGAGGGGATACCGATACAAGTGTAGGTTCAGGCGGGGGCTTGTTTAGCCGCAAAAAAGAACCGAGCACGGGTACGGTTGAACGGAATAAGAGTGGAGGCTTGTTTGACTCACCAAAAAGCTCTTATAAGAAACCCAAAACGAGGGTAGGCGGGGGACGCATCAAGAGGCGAAGGTAATCATGATTCGGCCCGTCTGAACAATCCATACAGAACAGCCACGAGGTAAGGCAGAATGAACCCTGCCATGCGCAAGCAAACCTTGTGGCTGTTTTTTTATATATATTTTAGTAAGGAAAGGACCAACGTATGATTAGGATCTGCGAACGTGATTGGACTTGCGTGTCCGGGGTATGGTGGAAGGAGGCTGTTTACGAATCCAGCGGATATAAGGGGCCATTCGTTCATTCTCGCGCAGTGCCTGTAGATCTCTAAGGTTTAGGCTCATAATATCTTGATTGGTAAATAGCGAGTGGATTTGTTTATGACACGGAATACATAGATTGGCGGTAGGCATGAACGTTCCGCCCATTTCTTTGGGTGTGAGATGATGGACCGTCGTTTCGACAGGATCTCTACCGCACAATTCGCATCGGTTACTCATGATGACCCTCCATTTCTTCATCTCTATTATGGGCATGATATCGCACTTTCATGTTCCCAGCCGGGCTTTTACTTGTCACACCTTAGCTTTCACGCTACACTTTCTTAAACGAGTTCTGTCCCAAGGAGGTTTTATCCATTTTGAAAATCAACTCCCATTCAGATGACATCACCAGTCCCAAATTTAATCGTACAGCAGTTCAGGTCGAGGCTGCACAGGCTAAAATTTCACCCCATGTTACTGCAATTGCGATTGAGAGAGTCACCCTGGAATCGGCGCATGGGCGAACGCTTGCTGAAACGATTCATGCCCCGCATCCATATCCCTTTTTCCGGAGATCCGGGATGGATGGCTATGCGATTGTGAGCAGTGATACCGTCAATGCGTCCAGCGACCAACAGATCTGGCTGCGTGTCGTTGATGAAATTCCATGTGGATATACATCGGATCAACCGATTGTTCCCGGCACCACCGCCCGAATTATGACAGGTGCGCAAGTACCTGATGGTGCCGATGCGGTTGTCATGCTGGAGATGACCGAAAGCAGGGAGCAGGATGGAGAACAATGGATTGCCCTTAAGCGTCATATCCAGCCTAACGCCAACATTACGCCAATCGGATTGGAAGTTCAGGAAGGTCAGCTATTGCTTGAAGCCGGAACGATTATTCAGGCAGGAGAGCAATCGGTACTGGCTACTTTTGGGGTTGCCCATGTCCCGGTGTTTCGACGTCCGAAAGTCGCCATTTTTGCCACTGGAACCGAATTGCTGGAGGTAGACGAGCCTTTGCAGCCCGGACGAATTCGCAACAGCAATAGCTATATGCTGCGTTCCCTGGTCACGGAGGCAGGTGGAGAACCTGTCATGTATGGCTCCATAGCGGATGATGTGGATACTGCACGTGCGAAACTGGCAGAAGCGGTTGAAGATAACGATATTGTGGTGACCACTGGCGGTGTATCGGTCGGCGATTATGACATCATGGGTGATTTGGTACGTGAAGGAAATATGGAGATGCTCTTTAATAAAGTGACGATGCGTCCAGGAAGTGTTACAACAGCAGCCGTCGTGAATGATAAACTGCTCTTTGCACTATCCGGTAACCCCGGAGCTTGTTTTGTTGGATTCGGTTTGTTTGTCCGGCCAACCATTCGTATGATGCAAAATGATGCCAACCCTTATTTGGAAGAGTGGACAGCGATCCTGGATCAGGAATATACGAAAGTAAACAACTTTACCCGGTTTGTACGGGGGCGCACGGAAATTCGGAATGGAAGGGTATATGCGATGCCTGCTGCGGCTCGAGTGGATGAGTCCAGTGTCATGATCACGATTAAAGATAGTGATTGCCTGATTATCATTCCACCTGAAAAGAAAGGGATTCCTGCAGGAGAACAGGTACGGATTCTTAAGCTACCCCATGGGCAGGTGAAGTAGGATATGGGCAAAACAAGTCCTGTTCCACCATACATTGTGCAGATTGTAGGCTACAAAAATACGGGCAAAAGCACATTAACGGCAGAACTCACCCGATATTTATCGTTAAAAGGACTGAGGGTCGCTGTCATCAAGCATGATGGACATGATCATTTCCAGATGGATCATGAAGGAACCGATTCATACCGTTTTAATCAGGCGGGTGCTTCTGCTGTAGTTGTCATGTCGGATAAGCGAACGGCCATTATTGAACAACAGGCAACCACTTTGGAGAATATGTTAAACCATCTGAACCATTATGATTGGATTCTGATTGAAGGATACAAGTGGGCGAACTATCCCAAGCTGGTGATGATCCGCGAAGATCAACATTTGGCCATGCTTGAGAAGCTGCATGGAGTGATGGCTGTCGTTTCCTGGCTGCCAAAGGATTCACTACATTTAGTGGGGAACGGCCATGATCCGTTAAAAGAAGTGGTGTGGCATTCAGTGCATGAGACAGGGCTTATCGCTGAGTGGCTGTTAAAAAGGGTGAATTAGACTGAAATCATGCTGAACAAATAGCGGATTCTCTTATGGTGTGTGTAACCAGGAGAGAATCCGCTGTTTGATTTTTTTGGTGATAACCTGCTTAAGATCCCGTATCTTCAGAGCGACGTTCAATTGCTTCAGACATCGTTTTGTCGGTGAGATGCGCATAGATTTCGGTCGTTTCCGTGGAGGCGTGTCCGAGCTGTTCCTTCGTTTTATAGATATCATTTTGCAGATAGTAATCTGTCGCAAAGGAATGCCGCAGCTTATGCACGGTCAGATACGGCTTGCCAAAACATTTGGCATATTTCATGATCATCGCCTGAATCGCCCGTTTGGTCATTCGACTGCCTTCAGGCTCACCGTTACGCAGCGCAATGAATAGCCCCTTTTCCCGTTTGGGTGTACGGTATCGTGATTGCCGCAGGTGCATGTAGTTTGCAAGCTCATCCTTGGCCTGTTCTCTGAAATAAACAGGGGTTTTGAACGTTTCATCATTGTTACCTTTGCGGTAAACATATAACAGTTTATTGTTCAAATCCAGATCGTCAATATTCAGGTTAACCACTTCGGATACCCGCAGCCCTGAATTCAGAATAAGGCTGGCAATGCACGCATCCCGTTCTTTGTTGAGTTCATGCGAGTAGAGCGCTTGCTTGTTCTTCTGCATGTCGACAGCGTAACCTTCGAGGATGTATCCGATAAATTCAAGCAGTTCCTCATCTTCCAAAAGCTTCCCTTTCAGCTTCGCTGCCGTGTCTTTTGGCTTATGCGTGCGTTTAATCTCAATTTTGGCCATAATATTACGTTTCAGCAGCGGATAGAAGTCTTCATCTTCGGCAATTTGGCTTAAATAATGAAAGAGTGAGCGAAGGGAGGACAGTTTGCGGGATACCGTAATTCTGGAGTTGGCTCCTTCACGCTTGGTCGCCAGAAACAAACGGAATGAAGTGACCGAATCCATACGTAATACCTCAAGTTCAGTTAATGTTACGTCTTTATTGGACTCAGCCTGGGACAATCCTTCCGCGCGCAGCCAACTGAAGAAGGTGTCATAATCCCTTAAGTATTCAAGCAGGGTGGATGGTGATAAATCGGGAAGCTTATAGTCAATGAATTGCTGAACGAACCAAGGCATGGAAGGCAGTTTATCATCCAGCTTGCGTCGATCTATCTCTTTTTGCACATTGGTCAAGTTCGGCACCTCCTAATCAGTTCATTCTACAAATTAGTCTATATCCTAGTGTACCATAATTTGCTTGGTCACAGCCTGTTCACGGAACAGGAGCAGGCGAGGGCTGCTTCCTTGCCCTTCCGCGTACAAACCTTTAAAGTAATTGTTATAAGCAGAGCAGAGGAGGTGAACCGGATGAATATGAGATTAGAGCTGGTTCCCCGGGAACGGAGTCAGGTGATCCGGCATTTGATGCAATTTTATCTGTATGATTTCACCAAATATTTAAATATTGATGTGGACAGCAACGGTATTTTCCCGGAGTATCCGGGTCTGGAGGCTTTTTGGGAGGAGGAGGGCCGCAAATTTGCTTTTCTGATTACGAGTGAAGGGGCACCGGCAGGTTTTGCGCTGGTAGAACGTTTCGAGCCTGGCAGCAAGGATAATGATTATTATTTGACTGAGTTTTTTGTCATGCAAAAATATCGGCGGAGCGGAATAGGGACTCAGGCAGCACACGAGCTGTTTAATCGTTTTCCGGGACGCTGGAAAGTGACGCAGGTACGCAATAATGTGATTGCGCAGGCGTTCTGGAGAAAAGTAATAGGGGCTTATACGGGAGGCCGATTTCGCGAAAAATTTCACCCGGAGTTGGGTAATCCAAGCCAGTTTTTTGTAACGTGAACATCAGGCTCGCGAGCTGATCTGCAGCTTGAATACATATTTGAATGGATAGAGGAGTGTGTGGCATGAACGGACCAACATTTCATCTGGAAGGACAGACTGCACTGGTCACCGGTGCGGGAAGAGGGATCGGAAAGGCGATAGCCATCGGACTGGCGGAGTCGGGATGTGATGTTGTTCTCATATCTCGTACGATGACGGAAGTCGAGGAGACAGCTGCTTTAATTTATGAGCAGACTGGCCATAGAGCCATAGCTTTTAGTGCTGATGTGACATCCAGAGAGCAGCTGGAAGAAGTCTTTCGTGAGACGATCGCCGAACTGGGAAGACTGGATATCCTTGTTAATAATGCCGGTATGAACATTCGGACGCCAGCGCTTGAAGTGACGGACGAGCAATGGGAAACCATTATGCAAACCAATTTGAAATCAGCCTTCATGGCTTCACAGCTGGCCGGTCAACACATGAAGGAGCAGGGCAGCGGTAAAATCATCAACATTTCTTCAGTAGGCGGGCACACAGCTTTGCGTACAGGCGTTGTCTATGGAGCGACCAAGGCAGCTCTTATTCATATGACGAAGGTCCTTGCCATGGAATGGGGGAAATATGGCATTCGTGTAAATGCGGTAGGTCCATGGTATTTCCGTACACCGCTGACCGAAAAGCTGCTGGATGATCCGCAATATTTGCAGGAAATTGTAAGTCGAACACCCCTTCAGCGAGTGGGTGAGCTGCAAGAGGTAGTTGGACCTGTGGTCTTCTTGGCGTCAGACGCTGCAGGATATATGACGGGCCAAACTCTGCTTGTTGACGGGGGCATGTCCATTTATGGATTCTAAATAATAGAGAAATTAACGGTAAAAAGTGGGTCCGATGCATTGCTGGCGGGTAATAACAAACAGAGTTGTCATTCTTTCATATAAGTTGTACCTATATTTACGAAGTCGGAGGAATCAATTATGGAACTGCGCGAATATGGAAACACAGGCATGAAAGTAAGCACTCTCGGGTTTGGCGGATCCGAAATTGGAAGCAATGTATCCAAAGGTGACGTGGAAACACTCCTGAATACCGCTTTGGATGCCGGATTGAACGTCATTGATACTGCCGAATGTTATGGAGACAGCGAGGAACTGATTGGAGACGTACTTTCGCACCGACGTGACGACTTTTATTTGTTTACCAAGTGTGGACATGCTGCCGGAGTGGATGGGCCGGATTGGGATCCCAAAGTGCTGGAGCAAACGATCGATCGCAGTCTAAGAAGGCTCAAAACGGAGTATGTGGATGTCATTCATTTGCATAGCTGTTCTGAAGAAGTACTTAGGCAAGGAGCGGTAATTGAAGTCCTCCAACGTGCCAAGGAAGCGGGAAAGACCCGGTATATCGGTTACAGCGGTGATACAACAGACGCATTGTACGCCATTGGAACCGGGGTGTTTGACAGTTTGGAAACTTCACTAAATATTGCGGATCAAGAAGCGATTGATCTGACATTGCCAGAGGCCAGAAAAAGAAACATGGGTGTAATCGCCAAACGGCCGATTGCCAATGCAGCCTGGACATATGACACGCTCTCCGAAGATGCCTATCCATTCGTGTATTGGAGACGGTTGCAGGAACTGGGCTATGGTTTCCTGTCGGGTGACAATGCACAAGCGGCGGTTGAAACGGCCTTGCGTTTCACGCTAAGTACGGAGGGCGTCGATACGGCCATCGTGGGTACAACCAAGCCGAACCGTTGGCAGCAAAATGCTGATCTGGTGGCCAAGGGCGCGCTCCCGCAGGAACTGTATGACGAAATCAGAACAAGATGGAAGGAGATCGCCGGATCGGATTGGACAGGCCGGACGTAACCTAAGACGTATCGAATGGTTCAAGAGAGAACCATCGATTTTGAAAGCCGCCGAGTGCGGCTTTTTTTAGTTGAATCTGGATTAAAAGGGAACAACTAAAACAATGAAAAGATAACTATTATATAATTTCAATATATGAAAAATTCACAATAATAAACACTCTTTACGCACTCACCATGGATATAGATACAGTGTATGCCTGTGCGAGGAAAAACGGGGAAATTTAAAACAAAATGAAAGAAGTCAAGTCTTTTTCCTAAATTAAATTTACCTCTAACAAGTCCCCTAGTCGTATAATAGAACTCATATGTTTAAATGAACATGAAAATTCAGGAAGGGTCAACAAGGGGGAACAGCATGGCATCACAGTTAAAACAAATTCATCCACTGGCGTGGACCATCATTGTGGGGACGATTTTTGGAAGGATGGCTACCTCAATGAGTATTCCGTTTCTGTCGATCTATCTGACGCAGCAGATGGGGGCGTCGCCAACGCAGACAGGAATTATAGTGGCGGTAAGTGCGCTGGTAGGAGTCTTTGCCAGCTTTTATGGAGGGTATATCTCGGATCGGATTGGACGTAAAAAAGTGTTGTTCATATCGGTTTTTGGCTGGGCTCTCGTATTTATTGGATTTGCTTTGTCCGACAAGATCTGGCTCTTTTTTGTCATGAACGCACTCAACGGCATTTGCCGGGCGCTGTTTGAACCGACATCCAGAGCATTGTTATCGGACATCACACCGCCGTCAAGCAAGCTGCTCGTATTCAATCTGAGGTATGCAGCGATTAATCTGGGCGTTGTGTTTGGGCCGCTCCTTGGATTGTACCTGGGGTTGTCGGATTCCAACGTATCGTTTCTGGTCGCAGGCGGAGTATACATAGCTTATGGCATCCTGTTAATTATTCAATTTATTCTTCATCCACTGCAATCGGGTGAACAGGGTTCGCGGACAGTAGAGCCGATCCGGTTAAAACAGGCTTTTCGCACAACGAGTGGTGATCCGGTCTTTATGTTTGTATTGATTGGCACGATCTTTTGTGTGCTCGGATATGGACATTTCAGCTCGACTTTGCCGCAATTTATGGCGATTAACCCGAATATGACAGACGGTGCGAAATGGTTTGGATACATGCTATCCTTAAACGCAGTCGTTGTCCTGGCCGTCCAATTTCCGGTGGTTCGGATCGCGAGTCGCTTCCCACCTGTGGTGCCGCTCATTATAGGCAATATTATGGTATCCGTGAGTTTAATGATGTTTGGCTTGGCGCAGAGCCCGTGGATGCTGGTGGCGGCAGTTGTCATTTTTACTGTAGGTGAAGTACTCATGTTCACGTTGATGGACGTTCTGGTGGACCGGATCGCGAAGCCGGAATTGAAAGGGACGTATTTTGGCATGATCGGGTTCAACAATCTGGGGAACGTCAGTGCTCCGATTCTAGGCGGTTTCCTGCTGGACAGCTTTGGTGCTAACCAACCTTTACATGTATTTACACCGATTGCGCTTAGTGCCGTATGCGGAGTCCCCTTCCTATGGATTGCTCATAAACGGATGCAGGCAAAAGGTCAAAAAGGTCTGCAACGATCGATGGAAGCTTAATTTCGATTCATATGGAAATAAAATCAAAAACCTTCAATTTACCTGAACGTGAATTTGAAGGTTTTTTTATGGATTCATACTATAATCTTTCAACATATGAAAAATTCACAATAGAAAAACATTTCTCGGACTTTGTATCTACCTACCACCAAGTTACATTTGCGTTTTCTCAATGTAATAACGAACTTCAAAATCAACACATAAAAGTCAAGGACCTTTTGTTTGACTGCTGTGTCGTACGTTCCTTTTGTAACAATAATCATTTTCTTAATCAATCTTACCTTGGAGAAGACCGCGATTGCGGCTTTTTAAGTTGTTCATGTTCAGTTCATATGGGTGTCACGGGCAGTACATCTTCATTCATTAAACAACTTCAATTACAGTCATAACAATGGTGTTTGCCATGCTTGCCCCAATGTCTGCAATGGCCGCCCCGGTTACGAGTAACGGTAGCAACCTTACGTATGATACAACCAAAAAAAACAGTTATCGAGAAAGCGAATATATTGACGGAGTCGTATGGCACGACAAGTTTGCAATATGCACTCATTGATGAGGGAGAAATCGTGGTTTCCGGACAGACTGGGAAAAATGATATCAACAACAGGGAACCAATCACTGCCAATACGATGTACGGCATCGGTTCAACCAGCAAATGGTCGTTACTGCCGCTGTAGGTACGGAAAAATTAAAATTCGTATAGGAAGACAACGGGAATACCTACTTGTGGTCCCGCTCGTATCAGTCCGTGCCCGGGCTTGGACAGATCGCCTCCTCGGAATACAAAGCTGAGAAGCTTGAAACCAATAAATTATCCGAAGATGTAACGGCTGCTTGGCAGAAGAGGGAAGGACAGATTTATTACTTGGTGAATGAGAAATACAGATCGATGGTATATGACAGTGCTACCCGGTTATTCATCATATGAAGGTCGCCTTTTTAATAACCTGTGGTAAAACTTTGTTTAGTTGTTCCGTCTAAAAATGGATGACCTTTGGCATGTTGTAACAAGAAATAAGAAGAAATTTGTGCACAACTATACATTCATTTGGGTAACGATTAAGTATGAAGTGAGTAGTACAGTCGAATACATATGTTATTATTTTTGTTGAGTTATGGAACAGCTTGGGGCCAAGAGTTACTTCACAGACATAACATGCAGGAAAATGAACAAGGAGGTTGACTCTATGGAGTTCACAATATTTGTAGTCGAAGATGATGATGCGTTATACGAAGCATTGAAAACAGGACTGGAAGCATGGGCGTTTCGGGTTACGAGGCCGGATAATTTTAACGAGGTCATGCGTTCGTTTCTTGATCAACAACCTCATCTCGTTATGATGGACATCACACTTCCTAAATTTGATGGTTTTCACTGGTGCAGGGAGATTCGCTCCGTATCCGAAGTACCTATCATTTTCTTATCCTCTCGCGATCATCCTTTAGATATGGTCATGGCGCTCAATATGGGTGCGGACGATTTCATCCAGAAACCTTTTCATACAAATGTACTGTATGCCAAAATTCAAGCTGTACTTCGTAGAACTTATGCTTACGGAGAAAGCCAGACCGATATTCTGGAATGGAATGGTGCCTTGATTGATCTGAAACGAGGTACAATTCGAAGATCAGACGAGGAGGCTGATTTGACAAAAAATGAATTTTTTCTGTTAATCACGCTCGTGAAAGCCAACAATGCGGTTATCTCGCGTCATGATTTGATACGTAAATTATGGGAAGATGAACAGTTCGTGAATGATAACACCCTAACTGCAAATATAACCCGTCTGAGGCAAAAGTTGGAGCCGCTTGGACTATCAGACGCAATCGTTACAAAGAAAGGAATGGGTTATATGGCCATCAGTTTATAGGAGGAATAGGTATATGTTCATGCGTTACTTGGTTTCAAGAAAAAGCTGGATCTTGTTGTTTGTAGGCTTACTAGGTTTGACCGATTTACTAATCTTACTTGAACAAGAATTGAGAGTTGAATTGACCTCTCTTCTCTATTTAAATGCTTTGTATCTTATTGGGTTTCTTCTGTTTTTTCTATGGCGTTATAAGAAAGAAACAAAATATATTACGGCGATTGCCAAGCTGCAGGAAGTCATGACCTCAGACTGGTTTGAAAACCTGCCTGAACCTGACAATGAACTAGATAGGGCTACAAACGAGTTGCTGAGAGAGACTGCTTATCAGTTCAAACGTAAACTATCCCAGTTTAAGGAAGCTCAATTGATTGAAAATGATTTTGTGGCCTCTTGGATCCATGAAGTTAAGACTCCTCTTACCGCGATGAAACTAATTTTGGACACGAGACCGAGTGATCCAGACATGCGAAGAATTGATTCTGAATGGCTGCGGATTCATTTACTAGTAGATCGTCAGTTACATATGACACGTCTACCCGCTTTGGAATCGGATTATAGGCTTGAACGAGTTTACATACATCGTCTTGTTGCAGAAGAGATTCGTGAACTGGCTCCTTGGTGCTTGGAGAAAAACCTGGAAATTGGTATCGAAGGTGCGGATGCCATGGTTGTCACTGACCGCAAATGGTGCCGCTTTATCATCCGTCAGTTATTGACCAATGCCATTAAATACAGTCCCCCGGATAAATCTCTTACATTCCAAACAGACGTGACGAAAAAAAATAATGTTATCTTAGACTTGATTGATGAAGGTCCGGGGATACAGCCACATGACCTGCCACGTATCTTTGATAAAGGATTTACAGGCGATAATGGACGGATTCATAACGCAGCTACCGGATTGGGACTCTATCTTGCCCAAACTGTAGCGGGTAAAATGGGAATAACGCTTCAGGTACAACCTGTCCAGTCGCAAGGTACGACGATGCGAATGACTTTTACGGATCCCAATACGTTTGAGACAATCCGAAGAGGACAAGAGGAAAATATCCCGTTATAAACAGTCAAGATTAATCTTGGCTGTTTTTTTGTGAACATGACAATCCTGTCACCTTCCTATTCAACTCGTCACCCAAAACGTGCGACAAGATGGGGGATACAAAGTAGACTTAACCTACAATCAAATTTTGGGAGGTACAACATGAATGAATGGAGTGAACAAGAAACAGTTTTACATGCCCGCAACGTTCACAAATCATATGGTACAAAGGGCGGTGCCCAACAGGTTTTAAAGGGAATAGAGTTACGTGTTCTTCGCAAAGAATTTGTTGGAATAATGGGGCCCTCCGGTTCTGGAAAGACAACATTGCTTAACGTTCTTGCAACTATTGATCGGACTACCGATGGCACGATTTTAATCGAAGACGAAGATATCTCTACCATGAACAATACCGCTCTTTCTGCTTTTCGGCGAAAAAAACTTGGATTCATCTTTCAGGACTACAACCTGCTTGATACCTTGACGGTAAAGGAAAACATCCTCCTGCCATTATCCCTTAGCAAAATAAGTAAAGAGCAGGCAGAGAGCGAATATATAGCCATTGCAGAAGTGCTTGGCATTGATGAATTATCACAAAAATACCCCTTCGAAATATCAGGTGGTCAAAAACAACGCACTGCGGCTGGACGGGCCCTCATCCATCAGCCTTCCATCATCTTTGCAGACGAGCCTACGGGAGCACTGGATTCCAAATCCGCTTCATCGTTATTGTCAGTAATGGAGGAGGTGAACCGGAAACGGAAGGTCACGATTATCATGGTCACGCATGATCCAGTCGCATCCAGCTACTGTAACCGCGTGGTGTTCTTAAAGGACGGGAAGATTTATTCCGAACTGTATCGGGGAGAGAAAACCAGACAGTCGTTCTTCAAAGAAATCATTGATGTGCAGGCTGTTTTAGGGGGCGACCATATTGACAGTATTTGATTTAGCACTACGCAGCATGCGGCAAAATGTGAAGCATTACTATTTATATTTCTTCGCACTTATTTTCAGTTTGAGTCTGTTCTTTGTCTTTTCTTCTTTACAGCATGATCAGCAAGTTCAGGCGATGATGGATTCAAGTGATAAATTTCTGGTAGCTTTTCAGTCTGCAGCAATCCTACTTTTTGTGATTATTGTAATCTTTACTGTATCATCTAACCAAATTTTTCTACGCCGGCGCAGCCGTGAAATCGGATTGTACCAACTCATCGGTCTATCCAAAGGCTGGGTTGCCCGTTATTTAGTCATAGAGAATATACTACTCGGTTTTGGTGCACTCATTGCAGGAATTATCTGTGGAGCATTGGTAGCCCGTTTGTTTGTCCTTATTCTAATGAAATTGCTCCGTTTGGATGGGATGCCTGCGATTGACTTTTCATTACCAGCAGCCTTCGATACGGTAATTGTCTTTGTTCTCGTCGTTGTTATTACTTCTGTTCAAATCATATACATGATATGTCGCAGTACACTTTTAAATTTGTTTCAAGCAGATCAGCAACCTGACTTATCCAACCAGCCTCCGTCAATCCGAGCATCTATTCTTACGGCTATTTATGCCATGCTTGGTATTGTGCTTCTTGGATATGGCTATGAATTATCGGGTCGGATGGTAGATGAGCAATTAGTTTTAAATTCATTCCTGGTACTTGTTTCAACTATTGCAGGAACATATATCTTGTTTCGTGTGACGATCAAATGGTGCTTCTCCTGGCTTCGCAAACGGAAAAATGGCCATCTTGGCTTGTATAATAGCCTGTCACTTGCTCCACTGATGCACCGGATGAAGGGTAATGCCAACTCGCTCACCTTAATTACAGTGTTGTCAGCTTTAACCATTACTCTAGTTACAATGGCTTATTCTATTTACTACTCCACGGAGAATACGGTCCGTATGGAGATGCCTTATGATTTCTCATTTGAAAACAGGAAGATGGATGCACAGTCGTTCATAACCGAGCTTGAGTGGGAAGGAATTAACTTCAGCTACCTACCCATTGAGGCCCTCCGGACTAAAGGTGTTATTCTTAATCCACTTGATGAATCCAGCTATATCGAGACAAACCTGTTGTGGCTTCCAGCCGAACAGCTTCAAAGGACAGATAAAAAGTTGCCCGTGCCTTCAGACGGCGAAGCGGTAGAATACAGCGTAACTGCTTATACTGCTTTTGATGACAGTGATTTCTCAAAGCGTTACCCAACGAATATTGAACTGATAACAGAGGGGCAGACGGTTAGTTATCCGTTAAAAGAACTGGTCGTGGCAAATCTCGTGAATTCCGATATATCCGGCAATCAGATTTTAGTGTCTGAACATACGTTAAGAGAAATTGAGGATAGCATGTCCAGTACTGCTGGTTATGAGAAAGTACAGATCGATACGTATCGTATATTAGACAAAGGAGATCTTGCTTTAGCTTCCTCCCTTTACCAGAAATATAATCCTGACGAACATTTTACGACCGACTTCTATGCACGATACAGACAGATGATTGAGATTTCCGGATTATTGATTTTTATCGCTGCCTTTCTGGGACTTGCCTTTCTGGCCTCTACCGGCAGTATCCTGTATTTTAAACAAATGACTGAGGCGGAGCAGGAAAAACAGAGCTTCAAGACGCTGCGTCAGCTCGGATTTGATGAGAAGATGATTATGAAGGGCATTGTGCGAAAGCAGATGGTAGTGTTTCTTCTCCCTTTATTTATGGGGGTGCTGCATTCGATCTTCGCAGTTAAAGCGGCTTCGTTTATTATTATTTCGGATATTACTATTCCAACGATTATTTCGATAGGAGCCTATGCAGCCATCTATTTTCTGTTCGCACTTTTCACTCTAGGTTACTATCGGAAAATTGTTAAACACGCTATGTTGTAACACTATTTTTCAGGAGGTGCATGATGAAGAAAACAGTTATTTTTATATTCATTATCGTCATTATCTGCTCGGGCTTATATATAACATTCAAACGGGAGTTTGATCAGTTCAACCCGTTATATAAGGAACAATATGTATACGCAGTAATCAATAAACCAGCCGAACAGGAAGGTAAAAATGAATGGATCCGCTACAGATATAATCTGAGCGGTTATACCGAACAGGGACAAAAAGAAGAGATTACATTCTCTTCAAGTAAAGAACTGGAGCAGGGTACGTATGTGAGTGTGCTTGCCAAGGGATCTTACACCAAAAAATGGATATTAATTCAAAGAGAAGACATTCCGGATAATGCGTTTAATGCGTTAAATTCCAACTAATTTGGTCATACTTAAACTGCGACTCCAAAGTAACTGTGACAGCTATTTTGGAGTCGCTATTTTAGTATGTTTGTTTAAAAACAATTCATCTAATCGCTAGTAGAAAAACATTCATCTCTGATCTAATTAAGCTATCGGGTAAGTACCTATGATAGAATTAATAAGGCTTAAATTGAGCAATCGTGGGGGAACAGAAATTGAACAAAACGGAACGGCAGCTTGCAATCACGCTTGAATTACAGCGAAGCAAAACGCTTAGAGCAGAAGATTTAGCTACCCGGTTTGAGACAAGTGTACGTACGATATATCGGGATATTCAAGCACTAAGCGAAGCTGGGGTGCCAATTATAGGAGCACCTGGCCAGGGTTATTCCCTAATGGAGGGATATTTTCTTCCCCCGGTCAGCTTCACAGCAGAAGAGGCAGTATCCCTGCTAATGGGGGCTGATTTTATTGAGCAGAGGTTGGATACAGATTACGGTTTGAAGGCTAAGTCCGCTCAACGCAAAATTGAGGCCATTTTGCCGGAATCCGTTCGTAACGAGTCTACACGTGTTCGGGAAACGATGCGACTGCTTCATACAGTGGAACCGTTAACTGATGAAATGATTAAACCGTATCTTAACCAAATACGTAACGCCATACTGGAACGGCGTAAGATCAGTTTTATGTACCTCAAAAAAATGCCGGGAACGGATGGCACTCGGAAAAATAAGCGTGAGGTTTCTCCATATGGATTGACGCTGCTTCATGAAAATTGGGTTCTAATCGGACGCTGCGACATGCGTCAGGATATACGTCATTTCCGCTTGTCCCGGATGACCGGGCTTTCCGTTTTGGAGGATCACTTTCTTTTGCCGGATGGGTTTGACCTGAGCAGCTATCGACCTCCTGACGACCGAAACAAGCGAGTATTAATCAGGGCAAACCCTGAAATAGCCGACAAGATCATAGAGGCGGTTCATTTTTATATTGAATCCATAGAGGACCACAAGGAAGGTGTGAATTTCCACTTTCGTGTCCGGTATCCGGAGGAACTATTGCATCATTTCCTTGGCTGGGGTGGAGATATTGAAGTAATTGAGCCGAAGTCTCTGCGCTTCCGAATTCAAGAAGTTGCGACAAACATTCTAAAGCACTACTGACATACCCTTGTCAGTAGTGCTTTTTTATGCTGTGGGTATACCCAAGATGAAGAGGAGTTGCTTGAAGGATGAGAAACACCATGGAAGTATTGAAGTCATTTGAAGCCTCAGTAGCAAGAGTCACCATTTTTATAGCTGGATCGATTGAAAAATAATTTAGAAATTGAATTTTGATAGAGAGTAGGGATAGTGTAATGTCGATGATAAAAAGTCAGAAAAACAGATATTGGATTGGTGTTGTATCGGCTTCTCATGTGAATGCAGCAATAGAGGGTGGGTTCGCTCAGATGTGTCACGGCAAGTCAGCCCCCTTACGTCAAATGGCACCAAATGATTGGCTGATATATTATTCTCCACGTTCAGACATGTCAAAAGGGCAGCCACTTCAAGCGTTTACCGCGATTGGTCAGGTTATGGATGACAGAATTTACAAACATCAGTCGTCTGAATCATTTGTACCCTTCCGTCGTGATATCCGTTATTTTCCATGTCGAGAAGTCAAGATTGCATCTTTGTTAAACCAACTCACCTTTACCCGCGAGAATCGGAATTGGGGATTTATATTTCGTCGAGGTCATTTTGAAATTGGAGCTGAGGACTTTAAGACGATCGCTGCCTCAATGCTAGTTGAGGAGTGTCTGGAAGATAAACTTCTCCCAAAAGAGTCCTGCAATCAGACAATGCCGCTGCGATAAAACTCTCGAGAATTTTGTCTTGATACAGAAAAGTCAGGTGAAAACTCCAATGACTACGAAGTGACCTACATCATGTCATTGGAGTTTCTCCCTGCGGACTAAATTCCAATGACAACTGGCTCACGAACCTTTAAGTAATCAAATAAACAGCCATGATCTGGAATTCCAACGGATGCAGGCCGTATGATTTGCTTGAATAGATTTACCGATTTGAAAAAAGTATTTACCTTGATGTACCTCTATTTCAGCTCCCTTTCAGACTGACTTGGATAAATTTCCAGTGACAAAAAGATTGTCAAAATAAAAAAAGTATGATAATTTAATGTCTGTAACCGGTTACACACAGAGGAGAACAATCTTATGACAACAATCAAAGATGTAGCTAGACTGGCTGGCGTATCGGTAGCCACCGTATCAAGGGTCATTAATGACAGGGGTTATGTTCATGCGGATACCCGCAAGAAAGTAGAAGATGCCGTGAAGGCGCTTAACTTCTCCCCCAATGAAGTGGCCCGCTCATTATATAAACGTAAGTCCAAACTGATTGGTCTGCTGCTGCCGGATATTGCAAACCCTTACTTCCCGCAGTTAGCCCGCGGCGTAGAGGATCGGATGCAGGAGCAGGAGTTCAGACTGATTTTCGGAAATAGTGATGAGGATGAACGGAAGGAGCAGGACTACATCCAGACGTTTATCCAAAATAACGTGGTGGGTGTGATCTCTTCAACGAACTACCCTCATTCTTCAATATATGAGAACCTGAAGATTCCGGTTGTATTTCTGGACAGGACTTCGCTGGATAGTCCTTCCGTATATGCGGACGGTAGAGAGGGCGGACGACTGGCTGCCAGAGAGATCATCAAACGTGGAAGCCGGCGGATTACGGTTATGCAGGGACCTTCACATATCCGGCCAGCGCAGGATCGTTTCGAAGGAGCCATCGAAATCATCCGGGACGCCGGTTTGGATTACAGCGTAATCCAGACGACCTCTTTTTCTTTTAACGAAGCAGGGTTATGGGCAGAAGAATTATTCAGCAAATACTCAGACACCGACGGGATCATTGCCAGCAATGATATCGCGGCCATGGCGGTACTGCATGAGGCAGCGCGAATCGGACGAAAGGTCCCCGATGACGTGCAGGTGATTGGCTTTGACGATATTCCGATGAGCAGCTTGTTATCGCCGGGATTATCCACCATCCGTCAACCGGCATATGAGATGGGAAGAGAAGCAGCGGGATTACTTATCGGGCTTGTGGAACAAGCTCCAATTGAGAATAAAAACATACAGCTGCCTGTCGGGTTTATCGAACGAGGCACAACGAGAAAGGTGAATTCAAATGGCTAAAATATGCGTAATCGGCAGCAGTTCCATGGATTTGGTCGTTACTTCTTCAAGACGCCCGGGGGCGGGTGAAACCGTCCTTGGCGATAGTTTCAAAACCGTTCCAGGCGGCAAGGGAGCCAATCAGGCCGTTGCCGCAGCAAGGCTGGGTGGCGAGGTAACCATGATCGGCCGGGTAGGTGACGACGCTTTTGGCACAGACATTTTAAATAATTTCAAAGCAAATGGAGTAAATACGCAAAATGTGAAACCGGTTACACATTTGGAGAGTGGAACAGCTCATATCATATTGGCGGAAGGTGATAATAGTATTGTATTCGTTGAGGCGGCTAATCGCGAAGTCACTCCCGCATATGTTGATCAAGCGGCAGAGGTGATTCGCAGTGCCGATATCGTACTGATTCAGCAGGAAATTCCGGAAGAAACCGTGGTTCATGTTAGCGCAATGTGCGCTGAGTTCGGAACACCTCTACTGCTTAACCCGGCTCCGGCCAGAACATTACCGCAGGAAGTCATTGACAATGCTGCATATATCACGCCGAACGAGCATGAAGCTGCGATTTTGTTTCAAGGCATGAGTCCTGCAGAAGCATTGCGCCAATATCCAAACAAGCTGTTTATAACGGAAGGCAGTAATGGTGTACGTTATTTTGATGGAGCACAGGAGATCGTTGTACCTACTTATAAGGTGGAGGCAGTGGATACTACCGGGGCAGGGGACACGTTCAATGCCGCATTTGCGGTCGCTCTGGCCGAAGGGAAGCCTCTCCAGGAGAGCATACGGTTCGCCAATCGTGCTGCATCGTTGTCTGTGACCAAGTTCGGAGCACAGGGCGGCATGCCGACGAGAGATGAAGTGGAGGAGAGTTTGTCATGAAAAGAAACGGCATGCTGAATAGTCACATTTCCAAGGTGCTGTCTGATTTGGGTCATACGGACATGATTGCCATCGCGGATGCTGGCCTTCCCGTTCCTGAAGGAGTAGTCAAAATCGATGTGGCTCTGAAATTGGGAGCACCAACTTTTCAGGAAGTTGTGGAACTGATTGCAGATGATATGGTCATTGAGAGAGTGATTGTGGCAGAAGAGATCAAGGAAGGAAATCCCGAGGCGATGCATTATATTACGGATAAATTCGGTGAGGATGCCGTAGATGCTTCCATCAGCCACGAACAATTCAAAGCACTAACCCGGCAGGTGAAGGCGGTCATTCGCACAGGTGAAGCTACGCCTTACGCCAATTGCATTTTACAATCGGGTGTCCATTTCGGTTAAAAGGGGGTTGCATTATGCACATTCAGATGCAAAACATTCATAAAGCATTTGGCACCAATCAGGTGCTGAGCGGAGTGGATTTCGAACTGAAGGAAGGCGAGGTTCATGCCCTGATGGGTGAGAACGGAGCCGGTAAATCCACGCTGATGAACATTTTGATCGGACTTCATCAGCGTGATCAGGGAACCATCTCCATTGACGGACAGGAAACCTATTTCGGCAGTCCGAAGGAAGCAGAGAAACAGGGCATTGCTTTCATCCATCAGGAGCTGAACGTATGGCCCGAAATGACGGTGCTGGATAATCTCTTTATCGGCAAGGAATTGACATCGTCCTTCGGACTGCTAAATACGAGGCAAATGAAAGCGCTCGCTTCAGAGCAATTCGCCAAGCTGTCCGTACAAGTTCCGCTTGAACGTCCAGCAGGAGAATGCTCTGTCGGACAGCAGCAAATGATTGAAATTGCCAAGGCGCTGATGACCAATGCCAAGGTTATTATTATGGACGAACCAACCGCTGCACTTACGGAACGCGAGATTCAAAAGCTGTTTGGCGTCATTACTTCGCTCAAGAAGAACGGGGTATCCATCGTATATATTTCTCACCGAATGGAGGAGATCTTCACCATTTGCGACCGGATTACGGTGATGCGGGACGGCAGAACGGTGGATACGCAACCGATTCCGCAGACAAGCTTTGATGATGTGGTGCGGAAAATGGTTGGTCGTGAGCTTACAGAGCGATATCCGGCCCGGAATCCTTCATATGGTGAAGTGGTTCTGGAAGTTCGGAACGCAAGCAGTAAAGGGTTGTTTCGGGATATCAGCTTCACCGTGAGAGCGGGGGAAGTTCTCGGTTTCTCGGGTCTGATGGGCTCGGGAAGGACAGAAATCATGAGAGCGATCTTTGGTTTGGATGCGATGGACAGTGGCGAGGTCATCATCCGTGGGAAAAAGGCAAACATTCGCAAGCCGGCAGACGCGGTCAGACATGGCATCGGGTTTATTACGGAAGACCGCAAGGATGAAGGCCTGGTCCTTGACTTCTCCATTCGCGAGAACATGGCGCTGCCGAATCTGTTTAGCTTCTCAAGCAAAGGATTTATCTCGGCTTCGAAAGAACAAGATTTCGTCGATACTCTGATTAAGCGTCTTCAGATCAAGACACAATCCTCGGAAACGGCGGCCCGGAATTTATCAGGGGGCAACCAGCAGAAGGTGGTTATCGCCAAATGGGTTGGGATCGGTCCGAGCGTGCTTATCCTGGATGAGCCAACGCGCGGAGTGGATGTCGGAGCGAAGCGCGAAATTTATCAGTTGATGAATGAACTGACAGACCGAGGCGTTGCGATCATTATGGTATCTTCAGAGCTCCCCGAAGTGCTCGGCATGAGCGACCGAATTGCGGTTGTGCATGAGGGGCGCATCACTGGCGAGCTGGCTAGAGAAGAAGCAACGCAGGAAAACATTATGACATTGGCCACAGGGGGACAGTGAAATGACAACAATACAGGAAAACAAAACTGCCAAAAACGGCTTCCGCTTATCAAACGTGACACAAAAATTGGGGCCACTGCTCGGTTTGATTATTCTTATTCTTATCGTATCGATATTAAATCCAAGCTTCCTGGAACCGCTTAACATTTTGAATCTACTGCGTCAGGTCTCGATTAATGCGTTGATTGCCTTCGGCATGACGTTTGTTATCTTGACGGGTGGTATCGATTTGTCAGTCGGCTCCATTCTCGCACTATCCAGTGCCTTTGTAGCCAATATGATGTTATCCGGGCTTGATCCGATCTTGTCCATCATTATTGGAGTAGCGCTCGGCGGTGTTATGGGTATGGTAAACGGATTGATGATTACCAAAGGAGGAATGGCGCCGTTTATCGCCACATTGGCGACGATGACGATCTTCAGGGGTTTAACGCTTGTATATACAAATGGGAACCCAATTACAGGTCTGGGAGACAGCCTGCTGTTCCAACTGTTTGGACGTGGTTATCTGCTTGGCATTCCGGTACCTGCCATAACGATGCTGATTACCTTCGTGATTTTGTGGACCATTCTGCATAAAACGGCCTTTGGCCGCAAAACGTATGCCATCGGCGGCAATGAAAAAGCCTCCATTATCTCGGGTATCAAAGTAACGCGTGTGAAAATCATGATCTACTCCCTGGCAGGCATGCTCGCAGCCCTGGCAGGTGCGATTTTGACATCTCGCCTGAATTCAGCGCAACCAACGGCGGGTACGTCCTATGAGCTTGATGCCATAGCGGCTGTCGTATTGGGTGGTACAAGCCTCTCGGGAGGACGCGGACGAATCGTCGGCACATTGATCGGTGTTTTGATTATCGGTGTGCTGAATAATGGATTGAACCTGCTCGGAGTGAACTCTTTTTATCAAATGGTTGTGAAAGGCGTCGTAATTGCCATTGCTGTCCTGCTGGACCGCAAGAAAACGGCTTAAGGAGAGAAGCGAATATGAAAAAATGGACTTTAACGCTCGTAAGCATGCTGATGATTATCGTTCTGGCTGGGTGCTCTTTGGAGCCACCGGGTTGGGCTAAGCCTGACTCCGCTGGAAGCAATGGACAGAAGAAAATCGGACTGTCGATTTCTACACTTAACAATCCATTCTTCGTTTCATTGAAGGACGGGGTAGTTGCCGAAGCGAAAAAACAGGGAATTCAGGTTATTGTGGTGGATGCTCAGAACGACTCGGCCAAACAGACGAATGATGTGGATGATCTGATTCAACAGGGAGTCGATGCGCTCCTGATCAACCCTGCGGACTCCGCAGCGATCTCCACGGCGGTACAATCCGCGAACAGTGTGGACATCCCTGTAATTACGCTGGATCGCTCTGCAGATAAAGGTGAGGTAGCGGCCTTGGTCGCATCCGATAATGTTAAGGGTGGACGAATGGCGGCGGAATACTTCGTTGAACAGCTCGGCGAAGGCGCGAAAGTGATTGAACTTGAGGGTGTGCCGGGAGCTTCTGCAACGAGAGAACGGGGACAAGGTTTCCATGAAGTGGCCGACCAGAAACTTAACGTGGTTGCCAAACAGTCTGCCGATTTCGATCGATCCAAAGGCTTGAATGTGATGGAGAACCTGCTCCAGGGCAACCCTGATGCGCAAGCGGTATTTGCTCATAACGACGAGATGGCACTTGGCGCGATCGAGGCGATCCAAAGCTCCGGCAAAGACATTCCGGTCATTGGATTTGACGGGAATGATGATGCAATCAAATCCATTCAGGACGGCAAGTTGACCGCCACGGTTGCTCAGCAGCCGGTGCTGATTGGCCAGCTGGCAGTGCAAGCTGCTCTCGATGTACTGGGTGGTAAGCAGGTGGAAAAATCCATTCCGGCTGAATTGAAGCTGGTGACCAAGGAAAACGCAAACAACTAACATTCAAGATATCCCGTTTTGGCAAGCGCCAGAACGGGATTTTTTATGCTTGGTTTCAATCGGTGATACCGCCGAATTCCACTTGTTCGGAAGACGGAATAGAATGTTAAATGACATCAAGTTCTTGTCCCGTGTTGATGGACTAAGAACTTGATGTCATTCTCATGTAGAACTCTATTATATATTTATCGAATACCTAAAAGCAGCCTTTGAACAATTGCATTTTGCACTCATTTGCTTGCTTTTTCGTATATCTCATCTGAAACAGGTTCCAACCATTCTGGCGTACCTGCCGTGATGGCAATGTGTTCGAACCAGCTATCTTTTGCTGCCCCATGCCAGTGTTTGACACCATCATGAGTGACAACAACATCGCCAGCTGTTAGGAATTGGGCAGGTTTCCCCTCCTCCTGATACCAGCCTTCTCCGCCAGTAACCAATAATAGTTGAAATCCATCTCGATGGATATGCCAGTTATTTCGGCATCCTGGTTCAAAGGTCACATTCCCAACACCGACATTCACTTTGGGATCAGCGACCAGTGTTTTGAGATAACTTTGGCCCACAAAGTATTGTGCGTATGCTTCGTTTTTCTCTCCAATAGGAAAAATAGTTCCATTTTTGACTGCTTCGTGCTTTGTCATTTTTTGATTCCCTCCATTGGTTTTACTTCATTATCTAGTTATAATCGTTCTCGGTAATAACTTCATTAATGCAGGCTAGTGCATTTAGCGTTCTTGGAAAGCCCATATAAGGAAGACATTGAGTTATCGCAGCAATTAATAGCTCTTTATCATTGCCAACATTTTTGTTTCCCTGTACATGTGCCCTAACTTGACTTTCCGTACCACCCAATGCACTGATTATGCAAAGTGTAAGCAGTTCCCGTGTTTTCAGATCAATTTCACTGCGCGTATAGAAATCCCCGAAGCAAAAAGCGGACAGATAGTCCTGTATGTGTCTTTGATTTGACGGTGAACTTTCACGTATTTTTACAATCACATCACCGAAAATTTCCTCCTGTACCTCAAGTCCTTTACCTAAACGATGCTCTTCATTGACAGTTTTCTTGCTTTCAAGCGGCAATGAAATACCTTTGGATTTGAACACTTCATTCATTTCTGAAATAGCATTCAACGTCTTGGGGAACCCAATGTAAGGTGCGCACTGGTAAACGGCTTCTTTTATTTCACTCGGTGTAAGCCCAATGTTCAGAGCTGCGCTAATATGTGCCTTGAACTGAGGCATAGTCTGATTGGTGACATGTACGGCCAAGGTTATTAGTTCACGTTGCTTATCGTCTAAGGGTCCTTGATTATACACCTCACCATAGACAAATCTGCTTAAAATATCATGAAAATCAGGATCTGTGAGATGCAGACCTGTTTCGTCGTTACCAAATAGCTGCTGGAACTTTTCCTGGGACTTGCTGGCTCGATCCATAGTTCGCCTCCTTAATCCTTATCATTGTCCAAGGTTAATATACCAAGGATGATTTGCGTATGGATGCGATATCGCACATCTGTGTATAATATAGGTCGCAATTAAAATTACGACAATAATCAAATGACCAGGAATCGTGCCATTTGGCACATTTTGATGAAATCGTGTCATAAAACTTGAGGGAAGTTAGGTGTAATTCGAATGGATGTTAAGGATAGAAGAGTCTTGAGGTCCCAAGAAGCAATAAAAAAGGCTTTGATCCAGCTGATGACCGAGAAGGATTTTGATCATATAACGATCCAAGACATATCGGATCAAGCCAATGTTGGCCGGAGAACGATATATCATCATTACATGGATAAATTTGATTTGCTCGATAAGCTTATAGAAGAACATATCCATGAGCTAAGAGCGTTGTGTGAATCAGCATCTGAATTGTCATTTGCTGAGGGTAATTTGATCTGGTTTGAATACTTTGAAAAGAACTATACGTTTTTCTCAACGTTGTTGACGAAAAAAGGAGCACCCGTATTTCGGGGTCATTTTCTGAAATTTGTTATGGAGGAGTTGGAAGGAGAAGTAGATGTAACCAAAGGCATAAATCAAGGATTAAGCAAAGAATTGCTCCTTAGGTTCTTTGCGGCAGCTATCGTTGAAATCATAGAAGCCTGGTTCACAAGTGAATTACACGAGCCCACGCATGTCGTAGCAGAGCAGGTAGGATCTTTGTTAGATCGGAACCTGACCATTATCTAATCCTTGAATGAAGATTTAGAACATCGATAAATTCGAAAAAAAAGGATATTAGTTCTTATACGGGTAGTACATCAAAATTGATGTTGACCTAGAGTTAGATCGAAGTGGTACGGTAAAAATACTTACTACTCTATAAAGGAAAGTTGAAGGGAGAAACATAATGAGCAAAGATATCTTTGAGAGAGATCGTTCAGGAGAAATCATTTCAATCAGTGACCCTGAGTTTTATAAAATTGCCGAAGCTATTGAACGTGCACAAAAGCTAATTGCAGAATTAAATACGGGGTACCATAACACCAATAAAGTTAGGGATTTATTTAGCCAGTTAACGGGAGAACAAGTGGATGAAACGTTTGAACTGCTGCCACCGTTCTACACCGATTATGGTCAAAACATCCGAGTGGGAAAAGAAGTATTTATCAACCAGGGCTGCACGTTTATGGATCGAGGTGGCATAACCATTGAAGATCATGTGTTGATTGCTCCCAAAGTCAATCTTGTCACCATTAATCATCCAATCTCACCATCCCAAAGGAGATCCACCGTTTCAACTCCCATCGTCATCAAAAAAAGAGCCTGGATTGGCATTGCAGCAACCATTATGCCGGGTGTAACCGTCGGTGAGAATTCCATTGTATCCGCAGGGGCCGTAGTCACAAAAGATGTGCCTGACAACACGATTGTGGCTGGTATACCGGCAAAAGTGATAAAAACCATAGAGGAATAACCGATAGGGTTGGCATTTTTCAAAAAAGAATCACCCATTCAAAGTCGCTAAACTAGCGACTTTTTTTGTTTAATGCACTCACGGCAGCGCTTCTCGTCATCGTTTCCAATAAAATGGCCAAACGCCATCTTAACAAGAATTGAATTTTCGGAAACGAATAACCTGTTGCTAAATGGATAATCTGTTGTACAATATTCCGCGAATAGGTTTGTTAAATTCAAGGGTAAAGTCTGGATTTCAGGAGAGGTTGATGAAGTTTGATAAGACGACTTCAGTTGAAACGTGGAAAACTTAGCCGATGGCTTCACGGTATCTCTTTCAAACAAAGAGTTCGTTTGTCATTCATGGTTATGATAACGCTTGCAATTGGAGCGGTAGGCATGACAAGCTATTGGATTGCATCGAAGGAGCTTCAAAAGAATGCATTTGAATCCAGCCAAGAGACCGTGAACAAAACGACCCAGATTCTGGACGATAAACTGTCTGGAATCTCCAATTCCGTTCGTTCCCTTATGTTCAGTTACGCATTTAAGGATATGATGCTGGATGTGCAGAGTAATGACATCTCCAATTATTATGTGCATTTGTCCGAGCTTCAATATGTATTTTCGCAGGTGTCTTTCAACGAACCTTTGATCGAAAGCATTCTCATTGCCACGCCGATTGGGGACTTTTATCCAATGTCGCAGCGCCGTTCCCAGACACAATCCTTTTATGAATCCAGCATGTATTACGACGTAAAAGAGAACTATGGGGGAGTCTGGATCAAGGGGCACACCGACAAGTTTTTTACCGGGAACAGTCGTACGCTGTCCTTTGTGACGAACGGAACGCTAGATAACGTTTCGAATACCAACGTATTTATTGTGGTGAACGTGAATGAAAGCGGGCTAATCGGCACCGTTAACAAACATTCTTCAAATGATGACAGCGACTACTTTGTCATTGATTTGAAAGGGGAGGAAGTGATCCGAACCGCATGGTCCTCCAGCCACAATCTTATGAAAGATAAGCTGCTATTAAATAATGTTTCCGAAGATACACAAGATTCTTTTTTTCATCATTTTGACGAAACCGATTATCTGGTGAACTACACCAGATCGGCCATCGTTAACCATTGGAGCCTGTTCGGTATACAGCAGAAGGATAAGCTGCTTGAGCAAATGAACGGGGTCAAACGAACTACCATTTTAATTATGCTTTTCTTTCTCCTTCTTACCTGGCTTCTATCCACGAAGTTGACCGCGATACTGCTGAATCCGTTATATAAATTGCAGCGGCTTATGCGGGAGGTCGAAGACAACCGTCTGAATGTACGCTTTGCAAGTCGTTCTACCGACGAAGTTGCACAGGTGGGATATCAGTTTAACCGGATGCTGGATGAAATCAATCGGCTCATCGATGATGTAAGACTGAGCGAATCCGGAAAAAGAAAAGCAGAAATGCGAGCGTTAACCGCACAGATGGAACCGCACTTTTTGTACAACACGCTAAACACCATCTATTGCAAATCGGTATTAGGAGAAAACGATGAGGTCAATGAAATGATTTTATCCTTGTCTTCAATGTTTCAAATCGGACTGAGCGGGGGCAAAGACTGGAACACACTGGAGGATGAGATTCAACATGTGAAACAGTACTGCCTGATCCAACAAAAATGTTATGAAGGACGGTTTGAGTTTAACGTTACCGTAACGGATGATTCGTTGCTAACCTGCCTTTTACCAAAAATATTACTACAGCCAATTGTGGAAAACAGTATTCAGCATGGATTTAAGGACATGAACTCAGGAGGTAGGATCGACCTGATAATCACCAGGCAGGTCCATGTGCTTCACTTGTGTTTTGAGGATAATGGGATCGGCATGGATGTTGAAAAAGTGACGGAGGGGATGCGACAACCGCCAGTCTCGAAGAAAGGGTATGCCTTGAATAATATTGTAAATCGGCTCAACCTCTTTTACGGCGAAGAAGCCGGAATCGAACTGACCAGCCTTCCTGGCAAAGGATCAAGAACGGAAATATGGATACCGATTAGCGAAGGGGAGGTTGTAGCATGACAAAGGATGGGCCAATGATTAAATTATGCATCATTGATGACATTCGAAGCGTGGTTGATATGATTGCCAAGAAGCCGCCATGGAACGAACATCATATAGAGGTTGTTGGTATGGCGCTGGATGGGGAGGAGGGGCTTCGCCTGGTCAAGGAAAAGAAACCAGAAATTGTCCTCACGGACATCCGCATGCCTAAAAAGGATGGGCTAGCCATGACTCAAGAAATTCTTGAAAATTCTCCCTCAACGAAAATTGTGATTCTGAGCGCGTATACGGATTTTTCTTTTACAAGACAGGCCATTCGTTTAGGTGCATTTGATTTCGTTAAAAAACCCTTTTCCATTGACGAGGTCATACAAATTGTATTAAAGGCAAAGGCGGCTTATCTAGAAGAATGGCAGGAGCAGAGAGAAGTCATGGAACTGAAGCAGAATATGATCAAGAGCTTGCCGGTTTTGCAGCAGGAATACTTGTCACTGGTGATCCATCATCGCACAAATCCGACTACTGCATATCTAAGATGGCAAACACTTGGAATTCAGCTTGATTCCAAGGATTTCAGTCTCTTTATCGTGGAACTGGATCGCTTCATGGACAAATATAAACAGCAGCCTGCACGAGAAGTAGAACTAATCCGTTTCAGCCTCCGAAATATTCTGGAGGAAACGATAAGCAGTTTCACCCGTGGCGTCGTTTTTAGTGAAGCATTAAATCGGTTTGTCTGCCTGATTCATTGCAAGGATATGAAGATGGCCGAACAAATTTCAGAAGCATGTCGAATGAATATGTACCAATTTACGCATTCAACCATTTCAATCGGGATTGGTAGGTGTGTTCCATCTATAGATGAATTACCTGACTCGTATCAACAGGCTATGAATGCACTCGAGTATCATTTCTATACCGATGGTGTAAACAATTATGTGCGTACTACGGAGAATGAGAAAACTCTCCTGAACTACACGGCTTCAACAGAACAAGAGCTGCTGTTCGCCTTACGCGCCGGGCATCACGAAAAGTGTCAGCTGATTCTGGAGCAAATCTTCAATGAGATGTTGCAGCGTGATCCACTGCCCAAACCTCAGCAGGTCGAGCATTTAAGTTATGAGCTGTCATCCAAGATCTGTAGGGTTATGTCGGAGCAATTCCCTCAAGAACGGGTGAAAAGACTGGAAGAACAATGGAATGCAGTGAAGCGTTCAGGACTTGTTTCGTTCCAGATGTTGAGGGATGCGGTGAAGGAAATATGCCTTGAAGCTTGTTCATGGATTGAACAGGAGCGCACAGACGAATCGACGAGATTGATATATCAGGCAAAAGATTATATCTGTACACATTTGCATACCAACTTGACCTTAGATGTTTGCGCTAAGCAGTTCAATATTAGTCCTGGCTATTTCTCGAATCTTTTTAAAAAAGTACTGAACATATCCTTTCAGCAATTCGTGATTCACCAGCGGATGGAACAAGCCAAAGAGATGCTGATCGATGATTATCAGGTACAGGAGATTGCTCAAAGGCTTGGGTACGAGCATCGACGCTACTTCAGCGAAATTTTTAAGAAGCATACCAACATGACACCATCCGAGTTCAAGTTGTACAGTACCGGAAAAGTTAGTACACATACGGATCTGCTGGACTAAGAATCATTATACAGATAAGCCTTGTTTCCGAGCTTTGTTTGGATGCAGGGCTTTTTTTGAAGGAAGCATTTTCATTGAATACCTGCCCTCGATGTGTGGTTACCCTCATTATGCAAGCGAGAAGTGCCCCTTATACTGAGAGATAGAAACGAGGTTTTGTAGATAAAAAGGAGGTAACATGGATGAAGATCAGCAAGAAATTGCTCTTATCCGCGACGTTTTTGATGTTTATGGGGAGTCTCGCAGCTTGTGGCAGCCCAAGCCCTTCGGAGGAAGGAGCGCAGTCTGACAGCAATGCCAAGACGAAGATCACGTATTGGACTGGCGATCGTCATGATTCTGAATTTGTCAAAGAGACCGTCGATACATTCAACCAAACGAACAAGGACAATATTGAGGTAGAACTGGTCATCAAGGGAGACGACTTCGATCAAGCGCTGGATATGTCCTACCAGACCTCCGAGCCGCCGGATGTTATTCGCGTGAAGGAGAATACCATACAGACTTTCTATAAAAAAGGGTTTCTTGCTCCGATCGACGAGTTTCTGACGGACGAAATGAAGGATAAGTTCCCGATCATGGAGGATCTGAACAGTTTTGAGGGTAAACGCTACAGCCTGCCGAACTACGGCACAACGATGCGCCTGATCTATAATAAAGAGCTTTTCGCCAAAGCGGGTATAGAAACACCGCCCACCACATTGGATGAGCTCGTCGAAACTGCCAAGAAATTAACTGAAGTGGGTAAGGCTAACGGAACCTACGGGTTCGCTCAAAATTTCAAGAGCCCCTCGAGTGCTTTCGGGCGTTCCGCACGAGTGATTGCAGAGGTGAGTGGATACGGAGGCTTTGGATATGACTTTAAGACAGCCCGTTATGACTTTAGTGGTTTTAAACCCATTATCGAGGCTTTCAAAAAAATAAAAGACGATGGCAGTATGCTGCCAGGCGTCGAATCACTTGATATAGATCCGCTGCGTGCTCAGTTCGCGGAAGGGAAAATCGGCATGTATTTATCCTTTTCCGCTGAAGCTGGAGTCTATCAATCCCAATTTCCGGCGAAGATTGACTGGGCTGCGGCACCCGTTCCATCCATCGATGGTCAGTTCAATGGGGCATCGGGCTTCTTGGGTGGACAGTGGCTAGCCATCAGCTCAGAGTCGGAGCACAAAGAAGCGGCATGGAAATTCCTAACCTACATGTACGACGAATCCATCCTTCAGCAGTACCAGGAAAAAGGGTTTGGAATATCGATGGTTCCTGCAGTTAGTGCGGTTGCTGCGAAGCCTGAAGTGAAAGGCATTGACGGGTTTCTGCCCAACCAGTACGACGGTGTGTGGCCGGTTTATCCGGCAGTACCCGTTCAAGGCATAAAATCAGACGATGCCTTCTTCACATATATGCTTAGTGGTGGTGACCTGGATAACATCATAAACGATTTAAATACACGGTATAATGCCGCTCTAGATGCAGCCATCGCAAACGGGGAAGTGAAGGCAGAGCCAATGGCTGATTTTAATCCTCTCGATCTTGCTGGAAAGTACGCCAAGTAGATGTTATCACGGGATGGATTTATTCCATCCTTTCCCAAATGCTAAGAGATACAAGGAGTTGAGAGGATATGAATAAAGCGAAGAATGCCGCTTTTTCATACAGCTTTCTGATGCCGAGCTTTATTCTGACCATAGTTCTAGGCATTTACCCGATGATATGGGCTATGAGATATATGTTTTACGATTATAAAGGATATGGCACCGAGAGATTCATTGGGTTGGCCAATTTTGAGCGTGCCATGAGGGATCATCAATTTTGGGAATCTGTAGCGAACACGTTCATTTATGCGGGTGGTAAACTCCTGATATCCATTCCACTTGCTTTAATACTAGCCGTTATTCTGAATTGGAATATCAAAGGCAGAAACTTGCTTAGAGCCATTTTCTTTATGCCAACAATCATAAGTACAGCCGTAATGGCAGTCGTGTTTTTTACGATTTTTAATTCCTATAACGGCATACTCAATCAGTTTTTGATGAAATATCATTTCATCCGGAATGCCATTGATTGGCTTGGCGTGGATTATGCGATGCTGACGGTCATTATTGTAGCGGTATGGGGAGCGATTGGAAATTACATGCTGTTATTTTTGGCGGGACTCCAAAACATTCCTCAAGATGTTTACGAAAGCTCTGCATTAGATGGGGCCAACAAATTTCAGCAATTCCGATATATCACTATTCCAATGCTGGGGCCTGTCATGCAGATGATTATCATGCTAGCCATTATCAATGCACTAAAAGGCTATGAGAGTATCATGGTGATGACCGATGGCGGCCCGATTGGAGAAACCAATGTCATGTTCTTATATGTGTATAAATTATTTTTTCCACCAGCTGGCTCGGCAGCAGCCACGCAAATTCAGGAGTTTGGCTATGGTAGTGCAGTAGCTTTTATTACGGCAGTAATCGTCGGCTTGATTACGATACTTTACTTCTATGGCTCAAAAAGAATGAGTCAAAACGATTAAGGAGGAAACGTTCATGAAAATCGCCTGGAATACTATACTATGGACGTTTCTGTTAGTCGTCGCTTTCCAGACATTGTTCCCTGTGGTGATCACCCTCCTCGGTTCTTTTAAAACCAATGCTGAACTTACCGCCGGGGCCACATTTCTGCCAGCCGTTTGGCAGTTCTCAAACTATATTGAAGCTTGGGAACAGGCGAATTTCTCTACGTATACGCTGAATAGCCTATTCGTTGCCAGTGCCTCAACGCTCGGAACATTGTTGGTGGCCTCCATGGCAGCATACGTTGTAGATCGGATGGATTTTATCGGTAAAAAGGTGTACGTAGGCCTTCAGGCATTTACGATGTTTGTGGCTATCGGCGCTGTAGTGCTGCGCCCCCAATTCGATCTCATGGTTAAGCTTCATTTGCATAATTCGCTGTGGGGGGTCATTCTGATTTTGATTAGCGCCCATGCTTCAGCATTTTTCATTCTGCTTAGTTTTATGAAGGGGATTCCCAGGGAATTGGATGAAGCTGCCCGGATCGACGGGTGCTCGCCCGGCAGAACGTTCTGGAGAATTATCATTCCTTTGCTGACACCAGGCCTTGGCGTTTGTGCGTTGTTTGCTTTTCGGGGTGCATGGAATGAATATCTGCTCCCGTTTGTGTTTACGCTCAGCAAACCCGAATTGCAGACGTTGACTGTTGGCCTGGCCAATCTAAAATACGGTGTCGCCGCTGCTTCACAGACTCACTTCATGATGGCTGGAGCGTGCCTCTCCATTCTTCCGATTCTTATTGCTTATATCTTTGCTAACAAATCCTTCATGCAGATGACCGCCGGCTCTTTAAAGGGCTAACGGCACTCTATCGATAAAACTGGGAGGTTCATGCCATGAATTCGCTTCAGATTGGAAATCTTGTCTCAAGTTCCGTCATTAGGCGACATCCGGATAACCCGATTCTGGATGCGTCTCGCATTCCATACCCGACTGCGCTCGTGTTTAATGCTGGAGTAACCAAATTCAATGGGAAATATGTCATGGTGTTTCGCAATGACTACGGCTGCGCAGAGCAGCAGATTCTTGAGCCCCACCACACCACGGACCTAGGAATCGCGTTTAGCGACGATGGGATCAACTGGGAAGTACAACCGAAGGCGTGCTTTAAGCTGCATGACCAAGAGATGATACGTGCATATGACCCAAGGCTTACTGTGCTCGGCGGTCGCTGTTATATGTGTTTTGCCGTGGATACACAACATGGTATACGCGGAGGCGTTGCAGTTACAGACGATTTTGAACACTTTGAAATACTCAGTCTGTCAACGCCTGACTTGCGTAACATGGTGCTGTTTCCCGAGAAGATTGGTGGTAACTATATACGACTTGAGCGACCATTTACGGTTTACAGCCGAGGGGGAAAGGATCGGTTTGATACATGGATATCGGAATCGCCAGATCTGAAATACTGGGGGAATTCCGACCTGCTCCTGGCTGTGGAAGACGTCCCTTTCGCCAATGACAAGATAGGTCCTGCTGCGCCACCGATCAAGACGAAGCAGGGATGGCTTACCACCTTCCACGCCGTAGATCTAGATCCTGCAAGAGGCAAGAACGGATGGGAATCCTCCTGGAAAAAACGGTATACAGCCGGCTTAATGCTGCTTGATTTGAATAATCCGAAAAAAATCATCGGTATGTCTAGAGAACCTCTACTTGCACCAGAGGTTCCTTACGAAACCCATGGAGGATTTCGCAACAACGTGATTTTCCCTGGCGGTATGATTTTAGAAGAAGATGGCGAAGTGAAGATTTATTACGGTGCCGCAGACGCCGTGGAATGTTTGGCGACGGCTCATATCGATGATTTGATTAAGCTATGTTTAAACGAGTAGTGGAGGTGGAGTGATAATGACCGTATGGAACCATTTGAAGAACCCTCCTGCTTGTTATCGAACATTACCCTTTTGGTCTTGGAATGATGATCTAGATCAGCCCGAGCTTATACGACAGATCGAAGAAATGCATAGAGCTGGTATCGGAGGTTTCTTTATACATGCCCGCGGTGGTCTTACGGTACCTTACATGGGTGAAAAGTGGATGGATGCAATTCAGCTCTGTATAGAGAAAAGCCAAGAGCTCGGAATGGAGGTGTGGCTGTATGACGAAAATGGCTGGCCCAGTGGGTTTGCCGATGGAAAGGTGCCTGCTCGGGGGCATGCATATCAACAAAAGCTGCTGGCTTACGAGTGGGGTCCTTTTAAACAAGAGAACAACAATACGATAGCTGGTTATATTCAGTGTGGTGATGAACTGCATCTTCTCGCTCCGGAGGATCGCCGAAGTCCCGACTTAAGGATATATTATGAGGTGAATCCATATTATATCGATACGCTAAGCAAAACTGCAGTGAACGCATTCATAACCACCGTCTATGAAGTGTATTGGGCCAGATTTGTTACTAGATACGATTCTGTATTGAAGGGGATATTTACCGATGAACCGCAGTTTGGCAGGGGTAATCTTCCTTGGTCATTGGAGCTTGAGCATGAATTTGAAACCCGTTTCGGGTACTCACTTCTCACAGCTCTTCCAGCACTGTTTTGGGAAAGCGAAAACTATCGGAAAATAAGAAATGATTACTGGTTGTGTGTCACTACCATGTTTACTGAAGCCTATGCCAAGCAAATTGGTACCTGGTGCAGGAAGAGGGGATGGCTGTCCACCGGCCATGTCGTCGATGAGCAAACACTTATGAGTCAAGCCACCTCGGTAGGTGATCCACTTTCCTTCTATGAGCATATGCAAATACCAGGTTGTGACTGGCTTGGCCGATCCGTTAGCGAAGAGCCTCTTGTTCCCAAACAAGTCAGCTCTGTTGTTCGGCAACTAGGCAAAAAACGGGCCATTACCGAGAGTTACGGTTGTGCAGGATGGAATATTGACTTTCAGGATCTGAAGCGGATCGGGGAGTGGCAGTTTGTCCATGGGATGAATCTCATGTGTCAGCATTTGCAGGCGTACACGCTAAAAGGAATGCGTAAAAGGGACTATCCGCCATCCTTATTCTACCAGCAGCCGTGGTGGGAGCACTATCATCACTTTAATGATTACTTTGCCCGTTTGTCCATGCTGCTTGTTGAAGGTACACGTCAAGCGGAGGTACTGCTCCTGCATCCGATCAGGACCGCCTGGGTTGAACAAGCGGGACTGGACTCAACCAAAATTGATTTCTACCATCAATCGTTTGCACAGCTATCACGCTGGATGTGCCAATCGTTTATTGAGCATGATTACGGGAGCGAGGGAATCATAGAACGACATGGCAAAGTAGAAAGTGGACAGTTCATTTTAGGAGAGGCCGACTACAGGGTGGTTGTCATTCCGCCAAGTGTCACATTAAGCAGCCGCGTCGTGCATCTGCTGCAGCAGTTCGTTCTTCAAGGCGGGACATTGATTGCATTCGAGCCTTATCCGTACCTGATGAACGGAGAACGGAGAACCGAAATCAGTCATTTAATAGAAGCTGCACGGAAACCTGCATACAACCGTTTAACACTTGAGAAGATGATTTCCAGTGTGGTTTCGCCATCGATTTCTGTTAACGATAGACAAGGAGTTCCGATAACATCGGATATGGTTAATGTTCAGACACTCGAACTCGACGACGCTTATCTCTATTATGTTGTGAATTCCGGTAAAGAGTGCTACCCCGATTCTGAGGTAACTATTTATCAAAAGGGAATGTTATCTTTAATTGATTTGGAGAGTGGAAACATCAAACCTTTGAATCACAAAACAGTAGAGGGCAGTACACAGGTGAATCTGACCCTGTATCCCGGTCAGTCCTATATGATTCGTCTTGTCCAGGAGGAAGTGCAATCGCTCGTTGAAACGGTAACGAAAATGCAAGCTGATTATTCCAATTGTCACATTCAGCATTTGAATACAGATTGGAAAATCCATGATATGGATGAGAACAGCTTAACGCTCGATATGTGCAGATATCGTCTGGAACATGGTGAATGGTCAACGATGATGCCCCTTATTTTTATTCAGGAGGAGCTGCAGAACATCGGGTCTGCCGTGAATATCGAGTTGGAATTTGCTATTAACCTGGCATTTGATCCCACCGATGGACGGGAAATGTTTCTGGTTTTGGAGAATCCGGAGAAAGTGCGCATCGTTGTTAACGATAAAGAAGTAGCATCGTACAGTTGTGGTTGGTGGAGGGACATTGCTTTCAGGAAGATAGATATTAGAGGCTGCCTTCGTTATGGACGGAATAGTATTCATCTCATGATGGATTTCTGGAATTCATCTGAAACGTATGAAGCTCTGGAGCGGGCTGGTCAATTTGAATCCGAAGCCAATAAGCTTACATTGGATACGGAGCTCGAAAGCATTTATATTATCGGCGATTTTGCCGTAGCATCGGAATCAGGTTATGTGGACGGGGAACTTGGAGTCATGTATACGGATGGACCATTTATGCTTACTGAATATCCGGGAATATGCTCGATTGAAGATGATTTGGTCAGCCAGGGTTTGCCTTTCTTTGCAGGGAGCATTCGGCTAACGCAGACGGTTTCCGTTCGTTCTGATGATCAGGCATCCTGGTTATGGCAGTTCGGCTCTAAACCTGATGCGATTATCACCCAGTTAAAAATAAATGGGGAAGAAGTTCACACCTTCCTGTGGGAACCTTATGAGGTGGATATTACTAGATTTCTCCGGTCTGGAGATAACTTCATTGAGCTCCAGCTGACCAATAGCTGCAGAAACTTACTCGGCCCCCATCATCACATAAAAGGAGAACCTCTCAAGGTTGGTCCGGACAGCTTCAAGGATAAAGCAGGATGGACGGATAAGGACCTCGACAAAGACACTCATATATTCCAAAGCCGCTACGCATTTGTTCGGTTCGGCTTGTCTGACGTTCCTAGATTGGTTCGCATGACGAATGATTTAATCTCAGAGCCTGCTTCCTGACGAGGTCGGAATGCACGAGAATGCTGGTTCAGAAATGTGTATTTGTTTTCAACGAGTGAGCGAAAAGGGAGGCGTATGTCATGACAAGGGTTAAAAAATGGATTTGTGGAACCTTTATGCTCGTTTCTACCTTGCTGCTGGCAATAACTGCAATTCCGCAAGTTCAAGCGCTGGAGGCCGAGGAACAGCATGTTTCTATGATCCCTGCATCCATCTTTCCTTATGAGCCCTCAGATCGTTATGCAAGCTCCGTAAATTATACCCTCAAAGCAAATGGAGTATCTGTTCCCGTGGTCAAGGGCTTCAGCGACTATGACTATGCACATTTTTCCATGTCCGATGGTCCTGTCACTTACGAATTAACAATCCTGAATACGGACAAGGTTCATGAGTACTCCATAAGTCCGAAGAAACTTGGAATTCAAGCTGACAAGATAGAGGGTAGAACCATCACCTTCACGACTCAATCTGATGAGTACTTAATCGTAATGATGAATAATCGCAAGACGCGTATGGTCATCGCTGCAGATCCGCTCGAAACGGACGTTCCTGCATCAAGTGGTGAAGGTACCTTCAATATTGGTAGCGCTCCGTATCATGTTGGTTCTTCAAGTTCTTCCTTAACACAAGTTTCTTCAACAACGGCGGCGATCCAGCAGGCGATTGATGATGCTAGTCAGTATGGAACCCATAAAGGGGGTGGGGTACAAGGCACTGTTTATGTACCTGCAGGAACCTACTATATTGGCAATTTGGTTTTAAAAAGCAATACGGCGATCTACATGGAACCCGGTGCTGCTTTTGTGTCTACAGGGAGGACCGCCGATTATACAGAACACTGGTTCAAGAATTCGATGGGTCGACCGGCAACCTGGTGGATCTCAACTGCATTTCAGTCCGAAAACATTCGAATCTATGGACGGGGTACAATTGACGGAAACGGGCAAGCCCTGCATGACGACAAAGGCTCCAACGGCAAGGGGATGATTAATAATCTGGTTGTTCCGATTGACACATCCCATTTTGTGATGGAGGGTATTGTCATAAGAGAATCAGCGGGCTGGGCTGTAGTAACCGTTCGTTCCGATGATTTAACCTTCAGAAACCTAAAGCTCTTCAACAGTTTGGGTATGGGAGAGAACGATGGAATAGATATTTGTGAATCGCAAGATGTCGTTGTACAGAATGCGATTGGCATTTCGCTCGATGATCCTTTCTCCACGAAAACATGGAAAGAGGACACCGATATAGCTTCGGGGAAAGTCCCTTGGCCAGGTAACCCTGAACCCGTCCGAAATGTGTTATTCGAGGATACGATCGCATGGACATTATGCTATGGATATAAGATCGGTCAGGGTGTCATGCAGGATCAATCCAATATCGTATTTAGAAACGGCGTGGTTTACAAGGCAGCTGTAGGGTTCGCCATACATCATAAATACGGTACCGGCACGGTGAATGACGTTAGATTTGAATCCATGGACGTCGAAGATATCAGCGGTAAAAACGAAGACAATAGTGCCTGGATGACCATTTTTACTGTGGATGGAAGCAATAACGGTGTAGGGCCGATCAGAGACATCCTAGTAAAGGATATTACAGTACGTGATGCTGGAGAAAGTTTTGCCAAGATTAAAGGTATGGAAGGTGCCGATATTACGGATCTGACCTTTGAAAATATCTATATGCCCGGAGCAAGCGAACCGGCGACTACGCTTCACGAAATGAACTTTTTGAGCAAAGAACATTACAGTGATGTCACGATTAAACCTGTTCAAAATGAGGAACCGCTCCCAAGAACCAACTTGGCACTTCAACGTCCAGCCGTGGCATCATCCAATGATGGGGTTGAGAATACTGCACCTTATGTGAACGATGGGAAGTTAACAACGCGTTTTGGATCAAAGCGGGGAGTGGATCCCGGTTGGATATACGTGGATTTGGGAGAGAGCAAAACGATAGATGAAGTCAGACTCTTTTGGGAGACCGCTTATGGGAAAAGTTATCGAATACAAGTAAGCGAGGACCCAAGTCATGAGGCAAACTGGAGAGATGTATACAGCACTACAACAGGCAAAGGTGGCTTGGAGACAATTACTTTTGACGAAGTAGAAGCACGGTATGTTCGAATGTATGGAACGGTTCGGGCAACCATATACGGATATTCGATTTGGGAATTTGAGGTGTATGGTCCTGAAGAGTAGAATACCAAAATCTGAATGAAAATCATTCATTAATGACATTCTAAAGAAGTAGTATAACTCTAATTTTCCAGAGGAGGAGATCTTTTATGGCTCGCCAGAAGAAAAGGCAGGAAGCTGCCTGGAAGTCACGAAAGCAAGAACAGCATCCTCATGGTAAAATCAAATCGCTTAAAGAGTTATCAAGCGAATATGATGAGAAGAATACTACGATTTAAGGGACTGACTGCCTGTGAAATTTGCAGGTAGTCGTCACAATTTAATTCATGTAATTCTAAGTCTAATCCTATGTATCAGACAAAAACCGCAGTGCCGCTCAAAGTCGCTAACATTAGCGGCTTTTTTGGCTATAGAGTGCTGTAATCAATCCAACTTGTCTCCCACATAATGAAAAGAGTGAATATGCGTCTTGGTCAGTTCGATCACGTTCTGGATAAACGCCTCACGGGATTCGCGAAATCCGCTTAATATCCAATTGTTCAGTAGTCCGAAGAAGCCATATGCCGTATAGTACTTGAAATACTCCATATTCACTGGAGAGTTATTGATCGTCTCGAAGATAAATTGTTCCTCGTAGATTTTGAGTATGGTCTGTGGGAAGCCTGTATGCAGACCAGGCAACGTATCATCATATCGGATCAATTCAAAGAAGTCCCGATGTTCATGAATGTAGTCCACGATTTGGAAGGATTCCGAATTGAGCTTGTTGGTATAAACCTTTTGACCGTGCTTATATGGCCGGCCTACGGAGCACCTCAGACCTACGAGCATCTGAGTCAACAATTCTTCGGCGATCACAAATTTATCTTGGTAATGTAAGTAAAATGTGCTGCGATTGTAACCTGAATGGTCAACGATGTCTTTGACAGACACAGCATGGTAGCCCTTTTTCTTAATGAGTTGGATTAGCGCCATTTTAAGGTGCTCCTTGGTGCGATTGCGAGGTTGAGATGTCACAATAAATTCATCATTCATTCAAAAAATCTCCTATATAAATAGACATTGTTCCACGAAGTGTCGATGTGGTAGACACATCCTCGTATCTTAATGATTGGATTGTTACGATTTTAAGCATACAATTAGGTTTGTAAACGTCATATAGCACTATTTGTATAGGTGCTATTCAAAATAGTATACTGGAGGATTTAATCATGAGCAAACTTCAAGACAAAGTGGCAGTTATTACAGGAGGGGCATCCGGGATCGGCGCAGCGACAGCACGCTTATTCGTATCAGAGGGAGCCAAAGTGGTTTTGGTGGACCTGAATGAAGAAAAAGGCAAGGCGTTTGAGCAAGAACTGAAAGCGCTTAAAGCGGATGCCCTCTTTATTAAAGCGAACATCACGAGTGAAGAAGAAGTTGCTGATATTTTCAAACAAACCATTGAGGCTTTTGGTAAAGTGGATATCGTATTCAACAATGCAGGGATCGGGCGTGTTCATCCTTCGCATGAGCTTGACTATGCCGAATGGCGTAATACAGTAAATGTAGATCTGGACGGGGTATTCCTGGTTGCACGTGAATCCATCCGCGAAATGCTCAAAATTGGTGGAGGAACGATCGTTAACACGGCTTCCATGTACGGATGGGTTGGTTCGCCGGGTTCTGCAGCCTACAATGCAGCAAAGGGTGGCGTCGTGAATTTGACTCGTTCGCTGGCGCTGGAATATGCTGAACAAAATATTCGGGTGAATGCACTTTGCCCAGGTTTCATCGATACACCGATTATTCCGGAAGAGAGCAAGCAGGCTCTGTCTGCGGCAACACCAATGAAACGACTCGGACAAGCAGAGGAAATGGCTAAGGCTGTTCTCTTCCTGGCTAGTGACGATTCATCCTATATGACAGGGAATAGCCTGATCGTGGATGGAGGATACACTGCTCAATAAGAGTGATGTGTATTTCCAGGGTCTTATAATATAGAAATGCAAAAACCTGAAGAGCTAACTTCAGGTTTTTTGTTGTTTAAACGGGAGCAGAAGCAACCTGTAGAAGCAAATCGCCCGGAGACCGAGAGCTTTGAGCTGATGACGGCTGTCGGAAACAAGACTCCGCTGAGGGCCGCTTATCACTAACCAGCAATCCGGATTATGTTGTGGACATAGAACCGCTGCCTTCCGATTATGATCCGGCTCAGTTGGAAACATCGGGCAGGGAAGAGTTGAGTCAATTTGGTGAGGTGTCCGATTATAGCGGGGAGTTGGTTGAACATCCGCTTGGTTCCGCGGAACTGTACCTTCAGGCTTCGGATTTTGCAGGCCCTGTTCTTGTTCCCCTGTCTACCGTACAAAGTGCGAGGTAGCTTAGCATTTCTTTTAGTATTTAAAGTAAAGTTATACCCATTTAAAAGTCGTTAAATTGAAGGTTTTTTTATGGGTTAAAACTTTTATTTCGCGGTTTTTTTTTGTTTTAAGGAATGAAGTTTCTGTCCCAAGTCAATGACACGAATGTGTGCTCATTGCCGTAATGATTGGAGCAATTTGCGGACAAACCATATAAGTAACAGAATAACTAGGATCAGAATGATTAATCCTGGAATACCAATACTACTAAACATAACAACCTCCTAATATTATCCATGAATTATTTCGGTTCATTATAACATAGGAAAGAGACAGAACATTTAGATTTCCTATAGATTTCGCTGAGAACGAATTGCAAATCAGTTTTAATTTCTGCTTTACATTGCATGGTTGGTTTACGGGCAGCAAAAGTCCCCTTGTATTCCTTCCAGGTTTGGAAGATAGAGCATGGCTGTTTTTGTTGACTCCTGTTATGACAAGATAATGATATAGCATTTTAAAATACTTATTTCCAGCTCATGGTCAGGCCAGTTCGAGGACGAGTTGCTCTAAACCAATGCAAACATATTATGAAGATAATCACCATATCAACGGCATCTCCACCATAGTACATGAGCATGCCTCCGAGCTTGGCTTGATCCAAAGGTACGCCGATAGGAGGGGAGGCATAAATCATCTTCGATAAAACGCCATGACCTGCCAAAGAAAACATGAGTACCATTGAACGGTACAAAAAAGAGAATCGGTGGGGTGCAGGATCAATGTAAATGATGGACACCGTGAACAAATAACCTGCTGCGAATATATGGAAATGAATGATAAGAAACAGAAGGGTATTTTCATGCATGATCGAGTATAAGTTCGTGGTGTATAACAGCCAAAGTCCCCCTATATTAAGGAGTGACGTAACAATAGGGTGAATCAATATCCGGGACGGCCAGCTTCTCAGAATACGTGTAAGAGATCTGGCTGCAGGTACGCTTAGTGATTTCAGCAGTAGAGTCATCGGAGCCGCAAGTACCAGAAGCAATGGTGCCAGCATACCCAAAAGTAAATGACTGAGCATGTGCGCAACAAAATCAGTATGTCCAAGATTAGCCAGGGGTCCAGCCACGGCAATAACTGTAAAAAGCACACCAAGCGACCAACAAACCGTCCGGTAAATGGGCCAGGGCTTGGTACGATTGGAACGGAATGCAGCAAGGATATACATACCAAACGCGAATGCAAATGGTAGGGCTAGAATCACTTGAGGTACAATCCACGCCATAGGTTCCAGCTCAGTTCCATGGTTGTGATGAATGTGAGTACTAATGTTCATATGAGTTACCCTTCCTTAATGGTTGTCTGCTTCTTGTACGATAAATAAGACTGAGCCCTATCAGGATCATTAAAACGGCTAAGATGTTCCATATCGAATCGTAGAAAATAACATTTTCCACATAACGAATCTGATGAATTCTCATTAGTTTGTGTTGGATGAGCCCATCGTACAATTGGAAGCTTCCCGCTCCAAGAAAAAGGCCACCCCACCATCTCGTGAGCCATATTGCGTTTCGTCTTCGAAGATCAGCAAACATGAATAACCCTCCGATCGTCGCAAACCAACTAAAAGCGTGAAACAGACCATCTGATATCAGACCAACATCTGTTGTCGACTTGTCATAAAAATGATGCCAACGCAGCAGTTGATGGAAAACGGTCTCATCAATAAACGCAACAAAACCAATCCCGAACAGAATCCCGGACCATAGATTTCGGTTAGCATAAACGAAGCGATTCATGACATTGGAGTTTTGATGTTTACCTTCCGTTTTAATCCCCATGTTTACTTCACCTCCACTATAAAAAAAACATTACTTTATTATCCAATATACCCACATAAATGGATTGTACTCAGGATTAAAGAAAGCAGTTCTTAAGAGTACATAAAAGGGTTGATTTAACCCGCTAATGTGTACTTATGGAAATAAAATCATATATTTGATAATTATGCATTCCAATTTATTTGAATTCTTGCTAAACTTTGTTTTATAATAAGGTGTTTTAATGGAGGGAGTTCAAAGGAGGATTTACATGGTATCCAAAAACACCAACTATAGCATTCTCATTGAATGTGAAGATATTATTCTTCGCGAGTATCGTTTGTCCGATCTTGAGCGTATGCAGGAAATCACATGGCAGCCGGAAATTCACGGTTTTTTGCCAGGGTGGAATGTTCAACAGGAAGTTCGCCAAGACTGGCTGATGAATTACGAAATTCCAACTAACAATGAATTCATTCAGCGAGTACAAGAAGGCAATGATATTGAGGATCTTATTTTAAGATTAGGGATTGTACTAAAGGGGACTGGTGAATTCATTGGATGGTGTTGTTCAGGGATCAAGGACGAGCTTCCGGAACCGAATAGAGAGGTCATGTATGCCATCTCGAAAGATCATCGGAATAAAGGTTATGCGTCTCAAGCTGTCCAAGGAGTCATACAGTATTTATTTGAAAACACAGAAGTTGCCCAGTTAAATGCGATTGCGCTCCTAGAAAACAAACCTTCCAATAAGGTCATTCAGAAAAATCATTTTGTTTTCATTAACGAGATTCAAATTGAGAAGGATAAGTATAATCATTATCTGCTTCACAAGTCAGATTGGATAAGCCTCAACAATTAAGCACGTTTGAAAAGTAGGATCGAATAACAATTCTAATGATTAATGGCTTGGGCGTACCGTTCGGGTGTCAGTGACAGGGAAGGGACATTGTTCTTAAATACATATGAGTATAGCTAAACATAATTAAATCATTCAAGAAGAATAAGTAATGTAAAAACTGCACCTCAATGGTTAGATGAAATCTACATTGAGTGTGCAGTTTTTAACGTTTCGATTAAAACACGGGAAGGAAGGAGGAACAAACGGAATAAACAGGTTTCACTGACCTACTCAAGTCGAGAGCACAGGATAAATGTAACGTAAAAGGTGGGTTTGAACTTGGAAGGATAAATGGTTCTAGAGTGTAATCAGTCAAACATACTTAACTCATTATTGTAATCACAGGAAGGTGTATTGCAGGGTGAAATTATTATAGAGTGGGAGCCAGTTGACAGTTAAAACAGAAAGCTGAGGGTTTCTTATACCCGCTTTTTATACACTCTCATTGCGAAGATATATGCTATAACCAAGATCCCGACACACCAGGCAAGTGCGACCCAAATATCATTGCCTACCGGCTGACCCAACATTAATGCACGGATCGCTTCCACGATCGAGGTTACCGGCTGGTTTTCAGCAAAGGCGCGAACGACCGAAGGCATCGACTCGGTGGGTACAAACGCAGAACTGATAAAAGGGAGGAATATAATCGGGTAGGAGAAGGCGCTTGCGCCATCCACAGATTTGGCGGACAGTCCGGCAATCGCTGCGACCCAGGTTAATGCCAACGTAAACAGAGTGAGTATGCCAGCTATCCCAAGCCATGACAGTATCCCTGCCGGTGAACGAAAGCCCATAACGAGCGCTACGAGAATGATGACTATAACCGACAAAAAGTTGGATAACAGAGAGGTCAGCACATGGCCCCATAATAAGGTAGAACGTGAAATCGGCATGGAGTGAAACCGTTCGAATATGCCCCGCTGCACATCAATGAACAGACGGTAAGACGTGTAGGATATACCGCTAGCAATAGCGATTAATAGTATACCGGGCAGTAGATAATTTACATAATTATCGGTTCCGGTTTGAATGGCTCCACCAAACACATAAACGAAGAGCAGCATAAACGCGATGGGCATAATGGTGACTGTAATAATGGTGTCCATACTGCGGAAAATATGCCGCATGGAACGTCCAAGCATGACGCTCATATCGCTAAAAAAGTGTTTTTTCACCGTTTCCATTTAGTTAGCCTCCTTTTTGCCGATGATGGCGAGGAATATATCTTCCAATGTGGGCTGTTTTTCGACATACTCCACCTTTGCAGTCGGAATCAGCTTTTTAAGATCCGAGAGGGTGCCGCTGGCGATAATTCTTCCCTCATGCAGAATGGCAATCCGATCGGCCAGCTGCTCCGCTTCTTCTAAATACTGCGTGGTCAGGAATACCGTCGTACCTCCGGCCGACAGCTCCTTCACAATCTTCCAAACCTCAATACGTGCCTCGGGGTCAAGTCCGGTGGTTGGCTCGTCGAGGAAGATGATCTGTGGTTTTCCCACTAGACTCAAAGCAATGTCGAGCCTGCGGCGCATGCCACCAGAATAAGTGGACACCCTGCGGTCGGCGGCATCTGTCAGTCCAAAACGTGTAAGCAAATCGTCTGCAACCTGACGGGGATTTTGGAGGTATCGAAGTTTGGCAATCATGACCAGATTTTCTCGTCCGGTTAAAATCTCGTCTACGGCGGCAAATTGCCCAGTCAAACTGATCGCCTGCCGCACATTGTCGGGTTTGGTTTCCACATCGAACCCGTTTACGGTGGCAGTACCGCTATCTTTCTTGAGCAGTGTGGTGAGAATTTTGACAACGGTTGTTTTGCCCGCACCGTTGGAGCCGAGCAGGGCGAAGATGCTTCCTTTTTCCACCTCGAAATCTACGCCCTTAAGGACTTGCAGCTGCTTGAAGGATTTTTGCAGGCCATTCACATGAATTGACTTGTTTTGCATAGGATCTCCTCCTTAGATAACTGTAACTTTTGACAAATTGGCATCCATGCCTTTAAGGGCGGCATACGTCAGTTTATCCATCATCGCACCGTCAAAGCAGATGGTTTTGATAATGCGGTAATATTTTCTGGACCATGAAGACGTCGGGAAAGACACGTTCTTGAGAGTCGCATTTTTAAACGAAACTTCGTTCAGTGCTGTCTTTTCAAACTTGACGCCGATAAAAGTTTGCCCGTCAAAACGCATCCCTCCCAGATCGGAAGATTTGAACTCCACGCCGTCGAAGATACAGTTTTGGAAAATGGTTTTTCTAAGGTCGGTCAAGGAGAAGGTGACGTCGGTCAGTCTTACACCTGTAAATTTTGCGCCATCCAGTCCTGACTTGCTGAAGATTGTGCGTACAAGGATCGATCGATTGAAGCTCGCATTACCTAGGTCAAGGGTGGATAGGTTGCAGTCCGTCAGATTTGCACCGTCGAATTTGGCATCCCTTGCATCGCTGCTGGCAAATGAGCTGCCGGTCAAGTCCGCGTTCGTGAAATTAGAGCCTCGCAACGCGCTGGACTTAAATTGTCCTTTATGGGCGACAACACCAGCAAAGTCGCTCGTTGGCAGGTTACTCGCGTTAAAGTTCGTCACCACCTGCCGTTCCAGAGAGCGGGAGAGGTTGGCGACCTCCTGTACCGTTTGCTCAATATCGCCGATGCTCTCAATGGTCATCTCAAAAGCAGTTTCATCATCCTTGCCCTCAGCTTTAAGATCACGGAACCTCTCCTGCAAATCGGAGTGAAGGTCTGCTTTCAATTCGGTGACGCTTTTCACCTCATCGTACGGTGCAAAAACGCCATTCAAATACTGGGTTAACTTCTCATTCATAACCTCAACACTCCTCATAATAAGTTTTCAAGAACACGCTTGGCGTACTCCCAGTTGTCTTTGTTGCTAGCATACGTTGCCTTACCTTTTTCGGTAATCCTGAAATATTTACGGCGTCCACCTTGAGATTCATCGCCCCAATACCACTCGATATCGCCCTCCGCTTCAAGTCGCCGTACGCTGGAGTACATTGTGGCTTCTTTTAATTCGTACTCACCGCCCGATCGTTCGGCAATCATTTTGACAATCTCGTACCCATATCTGTCAGCTTCGGATAAGAGCCGTAATATCATCGTATCGGTATGGCCGCGCAGTAGGTCGGATGTAATTTTGTTCTGGCTCATGTAATCACCTCGCATCTGTATAATACGACACACTACTATGACTGTCAAGGTAGTATTATAAATAAAATACCTTGATTGAAAATTTGGGCGTATTTTTTCTGTTACCTAAAAGGATTTTTCCCGTTTTCGTACTAAAAAGCGGATTCAATTTTGGAGAAGAGGAACTTGCGGAGCACGGAGTTTAGAGTAGTATGCACCGAAGGCTCCTTCCGATGGGGGAAGCAATGAGTCAACTGCAGCACATATATGCCGACATATCGTCGGGTGCAAAAAAAGACCACTTCATGATCGAAGTGGTCTGATGCGAAATAGCTAACCTAAGGAGATATATGAACAAGAATACGGAGTAGCGCACTGGAGTACACAAAGAGCGGTCATTTGATCTCCGAAACAGGCGAAACTTCATTCCAATCCTTTATCCTTTTGTACTAAGCGCCAACAAGCGTTTTAGATTATCAACTATAAATGTATTGTCAGCACTGTTGATCCCACGTCCGGCAAAGTGGCCCCAGATCGACTCGATCGGACTAAATACAGCATTGGGAATAAGCTTAGCCTCGTATTCGTTATCATCAGCTGTACAGAAGAGATCTGTGCTTCCAGGCATGATGCAGGCAAGCGCTTTTATGCTTCGAAGTGCCTTATCGAAATCCCCGTTATACGAGGGGTTTGCACTAATATCTGCAAACTGGCCTGTCCATAACATGGTCAGCACATTATGCGGATCCATTGTCATAAAGATATTTTCCCAGAAGCCTGCCACAAAATCTGTCACTGTATCATATCCCAGCTCGCGATAAAGTTCCTCTCTGTAAAATGCTTGTGAAAAGCCCCATCCCGCATAGGCTCGGCCAACAGCGCGCATGTCTGCTGATGTCAATTGGTTTAGCTTACTTGAATCGAAATGGGCGACAGCCATAAGTGGAGCGCTCACTCCATCCATGACCACAAAGGTATGAGGCCAAGTCTTCGCAACTCCGGCGATAGGTGCAATTCGCTCCACCATGTCGGGATAACTTGCTCCCCATTGGAACGCTTGAATGCCTCCCATTGACCATCCTAGGACGAGAGCGATCTTTTGAATGCCGAATTTTTCAGTCACCAGCCGATACTGTAATTGTACGTTGTCATAGATGGTTACCCTTGGAAAATTAGCCCGGTCAAATGGTGGAGGTGTGTTGCTGGGGGAGGAGGATAATCCGTTCCCCAGCAGATTCGGAACGATAATGAAATATTTCTCCGGATCCAGTGCCATGCCGTTTCCAATCAACCATTCATTTTGAACATGCTGGTCACCAAATGCCGTTGGATAGATGATGACGTTATCTTTTTTTTCATTCAATCTTCCATACGTCTTATACGCAAGAAAAGCGCTTGGCAACGTCACACCTGATTGCAAAGTTACGTCACCCAAATCAAAAATTTCATAGTCCATTGTTTTGTCGCTCCCTTCAAAATAGAAACCACACAGGTAAAATGTAATTTCTTGTAGTCAGTATAGGCCTGTGGTACCCTCAAATAAAGTGAATGAAATTGAAATCTGCATTCAATAATTTTGATAGTAAAAGGGAGATCGTACGATGGAATTACGCCAACTGAATACGTTCCGCACGGTGGCATCCACATTGAATTTCACTCGGGCTGCGGAAGTGCTGAATTATGTCCCCTCGAACGTGACGATGCAAATCAAAGCATTGGAGGACGAACTTGGTGTTCGTCTTTTTGACCGTCTTGGCAAACAGCTCGTTCTCACAACTGCGGGTAAACGTTTTTTAACTCATGTCCAAAGCGTTCTGGACAAGCTGGATGAAGCTCGCAGCGACATACATGACAATGAAACGCTGAGTGGTACCCTAACGATCAGTGCTAACGAGGTTCTTTGCGCTTATCGGCTTCCCGTTGTTTTTCACCTATTTCGTTCGCGTCATCCCGGAGTTCGACTTATCTTTCGGTCTGTTCCCAATCAGCAGCTCAAGGAAACGCTTTTTGAAGGAACGGCGGATGTTGTTTTTATGTTGGACGAGCCCATTCGCTCAACGGGACTTGCAGTGGAACCGATGCTGGAAGAAACATTCCGCTTTTATGCCACTCCGGACCATCCACTTGCGAAACGAACTGCACTACAGCTGGAGGATTTTCACGGTGAAGTTTTCCTGACCAATGAAAAGGGCTGCACCTATCGAACCATGTTTGACCGGGCATTTGAGCAAAAGGGCATTGATAGTATTACATATTTGGAGTTTCAAAATGCCGAAGCCATTAAACAATGTGCAATAGCGGGAATCGGTATTGCTTTTCTTCCTGAAATAACAGCCGAAGCTGAAGTTCAACGGGGCGATCTTGTTGCTCTTCCATGGCAAATACCTGACTTGCATGTATATACACAGATGCTATGGCACAAAGACAAGTGGCTTTCACCAATCCTGTTATCGTTCATAGAAGCAGCAAGAGAGGTTATGGCAGTAGAGGAGGAGAACTAAATTTATAATTTTTTTTATAGATTAATCCGCGGGCTGACAACGTTCGCATAGCTGATTTATAACCAATGGATAATAATGACATTGACAACTGCGGGCTTTTTCAAAATAATAGAATGTAATTGAATACTGGTACCTTTAATTCAGTCCAGAGAGGCTGGCAAGGGCAGCGGATTTTTATAATCACGCGTGGAACAGGGCATATTCCGTCTGGGGATGCTCCGCGTCTTCGCGCGGGTTATGATGCAAAAAAGAGGCTACTTGTCAGTGAGACTTGACGAGTAGCCTCTTTTTTCTGCTTTCTTGGTATCAGGACACTTTAAGTTGGAGGTATTCTGATGAGCAAACAAGATCAAGAGTTTTCGTGGCAAGAGGTGCCAAAAACGCAGAGAAACCAATTTTGGAAGACGTTATCCGTGATGCTCGGATTCACCTTCTTTTCGGCAAGCATGCTGGCAGGAGGGACCTTGGGAGTCAGCTTGACGTTCATGGAGTTTATTGGGATTGTACTGGCGGGCAATCTGGTGCTTGGTATTTATACGGGAGCGCTGGCACATATCGCTGCCAAAACGGGACTGTCCACGCATTTGCTGGCCAAATATTCGTTCGGTGAGAAAGGGTCATACTTGCCATCGTTCCTGCTCGGCTTCACGCAGGTCGGATGGTTTGGCGTTGGAGTGGCCATGTTCGCAATCCCGGTTGCAAAAGCGATGGATTGGAATGTGTATCTGTTGATTCTCCTGTTTGGTCTCGCCATGACGGCAACAGCCATCTTCGGTATGAAGTCACTTGTCATTCTGGGCTATATTGCGGTCCCTGCAATTGCGATTCTCGGCGGTTACTCCATGCTAGAAGGCGCAGACACGCTTGGCGGTTTGCAAGGACTGCTCGATTATACACCCACACAGACACTGACTGCGGCAGCGGCATTAACGATTTGTATAGGTTCATTCATTAGCGGCGGTACGCTGACACCCGATTTTGCCCGGTTTTCCCAGACGTCCCGGCAGGCAGTTACCGCAACGGTTATTGCCTTTTTCCTGGGTAACTCACTCATGTTCCTGTTCGGCGCTGTAGGCGCAATGGCGTATAACCTGGCAGACATCTCAGAGGTCATGTTCCTGCAAGGTTTGATCATTCCAGCGATCATCGTTCTGGGGTTGAATATCTGGACGACAAACGACAATGCCTTATACGCCTCCGGGCTCGGTTTTGCCAACATTACTAAAATTTCGAAAAAGCTCATTGTTATCGTAAACGGTACCGTGGGTACCATATTCGCCATGTGGATGTACAACAACTTCGTTGGTTTTCTGAATGTGCTTGGCGCGGCGGTACCGTCCATCGGGGCGATTATCATCGCGGACTACTTTTTCGTGAAGCGCAGAAATTATAAACCGTTTGCCGACATGACTTTCAAGAAGGTAAACTGGATAGCGATGGTAGCTTGGGCCATCGGCGTTGCGTTCGCTCAGCTGGCCCCAGGAGTAACACCATTAAACGCACTGATCGGTACGGCGGTGGCTTACATCGCGTTGATGCTGATCGTATCTGCCAAACAATCCAAAGAAAAGGGGAAAATAAATGATTATACAGAACGCGAAATTGCGGGGTAAAGAAGGTCTATGGAATATCGTCGTGAAAGACGGGAAGTTCGGACAGATCACACAAGCGCAGGAAGCAGCTGCAAACGAGGAAGTCATTGATGTCAACGGCATGCTTGTACTGCCGCCATTCATTGAACCTCATATTCATCTCGATACAACGTTGACGGCGGGCGAGCCGGAATGGAACTTGAGCGGAACGCTGTTCGAAGGCATCCAGCGTTGGTCGGAACGCAAGGCATTCCTGACGCATGAAGACGTCAAAACGCGCTCCAAAACAGCACTGAAATGGCAGCTTGCTCAGGGGATCCAGCATGTACGGACGCATGTGGACGTTACCGATCCAACCTTGACCGCAGTTAAAGCGATGCTTGAAGTGAAAGAAGAAATGGCACCGTACATGGACATCCAGCTGGTCGCTTTCCCGCAGGAAGGCATTCACTCCTACCCGAACGGCGCAGAATTGCTGGAAGAGTCGCTGAAAATGGGCGTTGACGTGGTTGGCGGCATTCCGCACTTCGAATTCACGAGAGAATATGGTGTGGATTCGATGAAGGTTGCGTTTGACCTTGCCGAAAAATACGACCGTCTCATCGACATCCATTGTGACGAGATCGATGACGAGCAATCCCGTTTCGTGGAAGTCGTTGCCAAGGAGGCTTACGAACGCGGACTGGGTTCCCGTACAACGGCAAGCCATACGACGGCGATGGGGTCATACAATGACGCATATACGTACAAATTGTTCAGATTGTTGAAGATGGCTGACCTGAATTTTGTCTCCAATCCTCTGGTCAACATCCACCTGCAAGGGCGCTTCGACACGTATCCGAAAAGAAGAGGGCTGACCCGCGTCAAAGAGCTGCAGGAAGCAGGTCTTAACGTATGCTTCGGTCACGATGACATCTTCGATCCATGGTATCCGCTAGGTACGGGCAATATGCTTCAGGTGCTGCACATGGGTATCCATGCTTCCCAATTGCTCGGTTACGATCAAATCGTGAATTCGATTGATCTCATTACAAAGAACAGCGCAAGAACGTTGCACATTGAGGATGTGTACGGCATTGAAGAAGGGAAGCCGGCCAACTTCATCGTTCTTGAAGCAGAGAACGAGTATGAGGCCATTCGCAAACAGGCTGGAGTACTATATTCGTTCAGAGGCGGCCGCAAAATCGCAGAGTCGAAGCCGCGGGAGACGTCGATCATTCTTGATGGCGGTTTGGAGAAGGTCACTTTTAATAAATAATTAAATGAGGCGTGCTATGCATCAAGCAGAGCCTGCGTCTTAGCCAATAAATCCCCTCATGGTGGACAGGGCAACAAGAGAGCGCAACATCGTGCAATCTTCCTGAAATCAAGAGGGGATTTTTGATTGTTTGCAATGAAGTCCTTATGTTAACTCACTCTGTCTGAACAGCTTAGGTGACATCTTATACGTCTTCCTGAATTGTCTCGCAAAGTAATTGCTGTCATTGAACCCAGATTGGTAGGAGACCTGCGTAATGGACAGATCGGTTAATCTCAAGAGTTGACAAGCTCTCTCCAAGCGCAAACGTTTGAGGTAAGCCATTGGGGACGTCTGGTAAAAAGATTTGAAAATTCTATTCAGATGCCTGATAGATATATTGCAGTGTGAAGCAATTTCCTCCAGTGTAATCTGTTCCAGAAAATGGTCTTCAATATATGATATTGCTGCAGCCAAATGCATGAATTGGCCATCGGATGACTTTCCATTCGATTGGTGGTATCTCGATAAATAGACTATCAATTCGGTTAGTTTTGAAGTCAACAGAGTTTGGTAGGCGGGCTGCTTCAAATGATATTCATTGATCATGTCGGCTATAAACGATTCGATGTAATCGAAGTCGTTTAACGACATAACCATTTGACTTTTTTCCGAAGGGGAATTTCGATAAAACGGTTCCAAAACAAACATCGAGTGGTAGCCGTCAAAAGTAAGTAAATCAGATCCGAGATGGTGCTGTAATATTTCAGGTCTAAACATGATATTGCATATTTTAAAATCACAAGGCTCTTTATAGGCATGGCTCGTTTCACCACTGATAACAAATACATGACCTTTTTTAATGAATGAAACTTCATCATCTACGATATGGGTTGCATGTCCATGAAGAACAACGACAAGTTCAGCGAAATCCATATGTTTATGTAAATAAAAGTCTTCAGAATGACCTCCGTATTGTATGAAAAACGGAAATTCTTCGTCACGGGTAAACCATCGCAAAGGAATCTTTTTCAATATATCCCCACCTCAACCACTGAATTCATGTCTATATCATCCTATAATGATGTCTTAAAAATCAAGGTTTGGGTTTTCATTTCCATACTAGTATAAGTGTGAGAAAACAAGATACAGCCAACAAAGGAGGATCATTTTTGAAGATGACTCTGTTTCAAACATCTTGAAAGCGCATTCCCGATTTGAAAACACTGAATAATTATAGGGGGCAGAATAGAATGAGAAATGTCTCAAAAACGTTTGGAGCATGCCTTTTGACAAGTATAATGATTATTTCTGGATGCGGAGATTCGACAGACAATTCCAGTACGAACAACAGTAATTCTAATGGTCCGATCACATTTACCTTCTTCGGAGCTGACGCAAGTCCAAATTGGAACAAGATGCAGGATGAGGTAGGCCAAAAAATCTCTGAAAAAACAGGTGTAACCATTGATGCGGAGTACGATATTTCAAGCGGTGGAGGGAACGACCGCATCTCGCTTATGGCTGCCAGTGGTGATTATCCGGATTTGATTTTCCCCAAAGGAAACTTAACAAGACTCGTTGATGCTGGGGCCATGATTGATTTGACGGAATTAATCGAAGAGCACGCACCGAATCTGAAAAAAATTTATGGAGAGCATTTCAATCGTTTAAAATATAGCAACGACGATCCTTCAATTTATTGGATACCGACCAATGGTGCCATTGACCAAATCAGTTTTGATGCTAACAATGGCGCAGCCATTCAGCATCGCGTAGTCAAGGAACTGGGGTATCCGGAGATCAAAACCTTAAACGATTTCGAAAAGGTGTTGAAACAATATTACGAGAAACATCCCACAACAGAAGATGGACAACCAACGATCCCGTTAACACTAAGCGCAGACGGGTGGCGACGAATGATCACCGTAACCGATCCTGCCGCTATGGCAACCGGTGGCCCCGGGGATGGCGAGTATTATATCAACCCGGACACTTACGAGGCCATTTTGCATTATAAACGGCCTGAGGAGAAGGAGTATTTCCGTTGGCTGAACAAGATGTTCAATGAAGGTCTACTGGATAAAGACAGCTTTGTTCAGAAGGATGATCAGTATAAGTCCAAAATTGCCAGCGGTCGTGTACTATCGCTGCTGGATCCAAACTGGGGCTATAGTGACGCGGAAAATGCACTGAAAAGCGCGGGCAAGGACGATATGACATACGGATATTATCCAGTGACGCTGGACGAAACCTTTAAACGAAAAGACTTCCAGGATATCGGTTTTGACGGTTATGGCATCGGCATTACAGTTGACTGCGAAGATCCTGTTCGAGCCATTAAATTCTTGGATTGGATGTCTTCCGAAGAAGGGCAAATTTTAAGAAACTGGGGCATTGAAGGCGAGCACTACGTTGTGGAAGATGGAAAGCGCACGATTCCGACAGATGTTCAGGAGCGGAAAAATAAGGACAACAACACATTCACCAAAGAAACGGGCATAGGGCTGTACTATATTTTTGGCGCTCATTACGGTGATGGTGTCAAAGATTCGACGGACAATTACTTCACGACCAATTATCCTGAACAGATTCAACAGAATTATTCCGAGGTGGAAAAAGAAGCTCTTCAAAGTTATGGCATCACGACCTGGAAAGATTTGTTTCCTTCCGAGGAAGAATTCCCTGTAAAAGAGTGGGGTGCGGCTTACAATATGCCGATTCCTTCAGATAGCGGGGATTACAATGTCGTATATCAAAAAACGCAGGATATTATCCAGAAACGGATCGCTGAAGCAATCACCGCCTCTCCGGACGCCTTTGATTCCATTTATGACAATATGATCAAGGAAATTGATGATGCAGGAGCAGTAGCCATGGAGAAACAATATACAGAATGGATCAAAGATCGTGTCAGGTTGTGGACGGGTAAAAATATAGAATGAGATTGGGTATTAAATACAACCTAGAGCAACCGATCACCGAAAAGGAAAACAATAGGGTTACTAAAAGTCGCTGTTTAGCGGCTTTTTTGCTTTGAGAGGATAGTCTTCGCGCAAGTGGGATAATTGAAATTGATTTGTGCTATGGCGAATGGGGGACACGCCAGCTGGCACCATAAACGCAACAAATTGTATATGAGAAGCGTCTATTCATCATATAGACATCAGCAGGGGTGAAACAGATGCAAGTAAAACTAATGACAATGATCGGTGCTGTTCTCGGTTCTATGCTCGTATGGGCAGGCAGTGCTGCAGCGGAAGCACAGTTTGTCGATCTGCAGCATTCCAAGTGGGCAGAAGATGGCATTGCATATATGTCGGAACGGGGAACAGTGGCTGGCTATGGCAATGGGATATTTAAGCCCGAGGGGCTGGTCACACGTGCACAAGCGGTCACTTTTATGGTGCGGGAGCTATATCCGCAAGAGCTTCAGAAAGCAGTGCAAGGCACGGCATATTCGGATGTTCCGACAACACATCCGTTTTATCGCGAAATCGCCATAGCGGCTAAACATGGACTTGCCAGCGGATTTCCTAACGGCACCTTCCATCCGGATGCTCCAATTAGTCGCGCAGAGACTGCGGCATTCCTTACACGTGCATATCCACTCGTGGAAGGCAAGCAATCCGTAAGTTTGACAGATACGGAAAAGCATTGGGCAAGAGCGCCTATTCTCATCTTGAGTTCAAACGGTTTGGTTGGCGGATATTCAGATGGCACCTATCGTCCGAATCGATCTGTCACACGAGCGGAATATGCTGTATTCATGGCGCGAGTGATTCGGTTTGAACGCGAAGCAGCTATTCAAACGCAAGATTGGGACAAGCTGATATCCTATATGACCGTAAGTGAGCAAGTCGGCCAAATGCTCATGCCTGATATTAGGCAATGGAACGGTAAAGTGACAACCACTGTTAATGAAGGGCTGAAACGAAGTATTCACGATCAGGATTTGGGCGGACTTATTCTATTCGACAAAAATATTGTAGATGTTAGGCAGGTCACAACGTTCACACACAATATCCAAAAGGAAGCAGGAGACATTCCTATGTTTCTTAGCATCGACCAAGAAGGAGGCGTTATTAAGCGAATCCCAGGCGGGACGAATCTGCCGGGGCAAATGGCGCTTGGTGCAACCGGAGACACAGCGCTGGCCGAAGCGGCCGGACAGTTGACAGGGGAGGAGTTGAAGGCACTGGGGGTGCAAGTCAATTTTGCACCAGTGCTTGACATTAACAGCAATCCTGACAATCCGATCATCGGCATGCGGTCGTTTGGCTCGGATGCGGATTTGGTGACACGGCTTGGTCTCGCAGCGATAACGGGACTACAGAAATCAGAGGTGATTGCGGCAGTCAAGCATTTTCCGGGGCATGGCGATACGACAGTAGATTCCCATCTCGGAATGCCGGTGCTGCCACATAACCGTGAGCGGCTCGATACAGTAGAACTGAAACCGTTTCGGGCTGCGATTGAGAACGGGGTAGAGATGATCATGACCGCACATATTGCTTTCCCTGCAATAGATAACGAGTATGTCACTTCACTCAAAGACGGGACTAGCGCGCCGATCCCTGCCACGTTATCCAAAAAGGTACTGACCGGACTGCTTCGGGAGGAGCTGGGGTATGAAGGTCTCATCGTTTCGGACGCTTTTACCATGGACGCAATCGCAGAGCATTTTGGGGAGAATCAAGCGGTGGAACGTGCTGTCTCCGCTGGTGTTGATATCATTCTTATGCCGCAAGATTCGGCAGCTGCACATCAAACGCTGGTGAATGCGGTGAATAGCGGCAATATCCCAACCGAAACCATTCATGCTTCCGTGAAGCGAATTCTGGAATTGAAAGCGAAGTATGGACTGTTTGAACGCAGCGAAACCCTTACCTATAAGCTAGCCAGACTTAACGATATCATCGGATCGAAGGAGCATCGCACCGTAGAACGTGAAATCGCAGAACGAGCAGTTACATTATTGGCCAGCCGCGAAGGTGAGCAACCGGACCTAATTCGGCAAGGCGATCAGGTTGTTATTGTCGCAACAGAAGAGGATCAGGCGAAGCAGCTCGAGAAGCAGCTGCTGCAAGCCGCAAACAGTCTATCGCTAGAGACGGAAATTGCTGTGGTGAGCCAGGGGAAAACGAATGAAGCCCTTCAGGCGATAGGCAAGGCGGATTACGTCATCCTGGCTTCGTACCAGTTCCGTAACGTAGCCAGTCAGTTCGGATGGTCCGATTATCAAACCTTAATCGATGCGATGAACAGGAGGAATCAACGATACACGCTGTTGTCGCTGGGCAACCCATACGAGACAATTTATTTGAATAATGTGCGCTCGGGACTTGCCGTATACGGAAAGCAGGAGCCAAATACAAAAGCGGGGATCAACGTGCTGCTTGGCCAACAGAAACCAGGTGGCAAGCTGCCAGTGAAAACGCCTTGACAGCAAAAATGGAGAGGCTCAGCCTCAGAGGTTGATGAAGAGCCCCATTGAAAGTCGCTATTTTAGCGGCTTTTTTTGTTATACCGGTATAATTTCTTGTCCTAAGCAGGACAACTTCTAACTTGGGAGGTCCTAGAGGTGAGCACTAGCACCTGACCTCAGTACCAGCACTAACATCACACCAGTGCTTGCAGTTTTATTGGTGGATTATGTTTCTGCGGTATTGGTAGGGTGTAACCCCGTATTCTTCCTTGAACAACTGGATAAAATATTGATTTTTTTTGTAACCGACCATTTGTGCGATATCGGCTATGCGGAGTTCAGATTCCTGCAGCAGCCGGGAAGCCTCCTCCAACCTTTTCCTCGAAATGTAGTTTGACACATTTTCTCCTGTCTCCTGTTTAAAAAGTTTGGAAAGGTAGACAGGATGAAGATGTGCGACTTTTCCCAGTTCATCCAGGCTAAGGCCATGTGAAAGATGGTCTTCGATGTATGTTTGCACTTTGTCGACAATGGTTTGAATGGACATCTGCTTGTTGTTCCTGATCCGGCTGACCTTATCCATGAGGGTCGACCAAAGTTCGTCAGGGTCTCGCAGCCGATTAAAAATCCAGTCTGCAGTTTCAGATGCATCCCGATTATTATCCGCCTGATATAGATAAAGGATGGTCTCCATGAGAAAGATGATTTTGTGCTTTCTGAGATGGATTCGATCATATTTTTTAATGATGTTTCCGGCAGACTCCCATTCACCGCATGATCGAGATGGATTGTATAATTCCATGAAGTCACTTGAGTGCACGTGTTCGCTTAGGAAAAATCCGTAGAATTGTTGGCGGGTCTCGTTTCGATCTTTTAACGAAAAGGGCGGTGACAAAAGCGAGTGTTTCAATGTGATGGTCAGTTCCCCAGCAATTTCTTCCGGAACGAAAGCGACCAATTGGGTACCCGCAGTCCAAACAAGACGGTCCAACTTGTCTCCAATCGTATGTTTTACAATATCCACATGTGCTTGTGTGAAATTATCCATCTTAAAGCCGCAAAATTGGCGCGCCCCTAAAAAATCAGTGTAGGCATCAAATTTGGCCCGTAAGGTTTCGTTTTCTCCAAGAAGCGAAAGCAGATACCCCAAACCATCGAAGTTTTCCCATGCGACGGGTTGAATGGGCCGTGTTTTTATAATGTTCTTGATGGCTTTAGACATGGCTTTCTCCACATCATCTTTGTCTACAGGTTTGAGCAAATAGTCGAGTGCACCCAAACGGATTCCTTGCTGCGCATATTCGAACTGGGAATAGCCGGAAAGAATGATGACTTTGGTTGGCAAGCCATTTTTTTGGATATGTTGAAGCAAATCAATCCCCGATACCTCGGGCATGCGGATGTCAGTGATCAGAATATCGATATGGCTCTGATTCAACATTTCTCTGGCTTCAATCGAATTGGTCGTCGTCTCGATCTGATCGATGCCGAAGGATTTCCAATCGAGCAAGTGCTTCATATACTCAACGACATAATGTCCGTCATCAACGATTAATAATCGCATAAAATTTCCCCTTTCTCCGTGGGATTGTGAATGAGCAGCAGGACGGACAAGCCTCCCCATTCATTGGTGGAAAACTGCAGACCGCTTAGCTCGCCATACGTATTTTTCAGACGCTGGTTTACATTCCAGAGCCCAACCCCTCTAGTTCCTTCAGGTGAGGCGCTGCTCTCAAGCCGAGCTTCCAGCATCCGGATCTCGTCCATCGTTAGACCTTTGCCGTCATCCGAAACCCTTATCTTAATCAGATCCTCTTCCTGTTTTACATCGATCGTCACCTGATGGGCTCCCTGTTGACCTTCAATTCCGTGTTGAATCGCGTTTTCGACTACGGGCTGAATGATCAGCGGCATGAGGGGAAGCGAGGCCAGTTCCGGCGGCAAATCGATGTTGTACTCCATTTTTTTGCTGAGAGCCATAATGACCAGGAAATGTTCCGCAAACTGAAGTTCACTTTCCAACGTGACTTCATGCCGATCCAATTTGGTTAAATAGCGGTAATATTCGGCCAGATGCTTGCTCATTCGCATGACGGAATCCGGCGAAAACTGGGCCACCGACATGATGAAAAACAAACTGTTGTATAAAAAATGAGGGTTAATCTGAGCTTGTAATTGTTGAAGTTCCGCACTTCTTCTCAGTTCCGTTTCGGTCTTCAAGGATACGAACAGATCCTGGATTTCGGCGACCATATGGTTAAAGCTTCTGAAGAGGCTGTAAAACTCTTTGTCGGTGTTTTCGGTAATCCGTGTGTTATGGTTCCCTTGCTCGACTTGTAAAAACTTCTTCTCCAGCAGACGGATATTGCGGTAATAGTTCCGGTAGAACGTAAAGATGACAATCAGGCCGAGCGTCAAAACCGCTAAAATGCTGGCGAGGAAAACTTTGCGGCTGCGGTCAAGCGGCTGCAGGAAATCATTGGTCCGTGTGTATGTAATCAGGTAGGTGTCGATCGGTTCAATATATCGGGATAGAACATAGTAGTCATCCGAATTGGTATGATAATCATATTTTAAGGTTGCCTCGGTCTGGGGAGAAAGCATATTGGTAACCGCTTTCAATAGATCATTGTCGACTTCTGATTGACTCCATAATTGCTGGTGATCAAACAGAAAAAAAGCGTTCGAGCTGTCATTATTCACGGCTTTTTTCAGCAGGCTTTTCAAATATTCCGTATTGAGCTTCACGCCAACGACATACTGAGCTGGTTCAGTTTGTCCTGGTTTTTGGATGTAAGGGTAGACGGCAAAGTAATACAAGCTTTCGTCAATGATTTGCCATCCCCGTTGATCAACATCTTTGAACGGAAGTCTTGCCTCCAGCGTATTGTTGGTGGACAGGAACGTTTCCTCAGACTTCCAGTAGATGCCGATCGATTCAATGGATCGACTGGAAAGTAGCGTTTGCCGCAATCGATCAACAATATCATTTTTCTTCATTTGGGAATCATAATTGCTCAACTCGATCACCTGGCTCTGATAAAAGCGGACATCACTGTCTGCCGCAAACTGAACCCCATACATGTTTGCCTCATACATAATCCCGTCTAGAATGCCCTTCACATAATCAAGCTGGTTCTTGGAAGCGACAATCAGGTTTTCTTCCAGTGTCTTTGAGCTCAAACGGTTCATTACAAAAAACAAACTCAGCGTCAGCAGCAGAAAAAAAACAAAGAAATAGATAAATCGCTTCATGTACATTTTTCTTATCATATGATTTCCCTTTCCTAATGCAACACTAGAAGTTATAACTCCATGTCGGTGTAACTTTAATATAAGCCAAACCACTGGAAAGCGGAAGAGCAGCGAAATACTAAAATGAAAGCGGTTTAAAAATGATTCAGAATGGGGTGATGATCTTGAAATTTTGGCATTTTGGTGTGAAAGCGCTTTTGTTAAGCTTAACTGCGAGGATTGCTTTCCCAGTGTCATCATAGAGGAGGTATGCAACATTAACGAGATTGGTACCGTTACAACTGGAAAAAAAACAAAACTTAAGATTTCCCATCGAAACTCGTTGAAAAAGGAAGTCAGGAAAAATTGGCCTTTGTATGTACTGTGTATTCCCGCTTTGGTGTTTGTCTGCATCTTTTCTTATGGCCCCATGGTAGGGCTGCTGATGGCGTTTCAGGACTATAAACCGTGGCTTGGCATCGGAGGTTCCCGGTGGATCGGGTTAGATAATTTTGAACGGATTTTTCAGTATAAAGAAGCGACACAAGCGATCGTCAATACGCTGATTATCGCCGTTTCCAAAATTATCGTTGGTATTATTGTTCCAATCATCATGGCTATTCTGCTGAGCGAGATCCGAAATATTGGCATTAAGAAAAGTGTACAGACACTGGTGTATCTGCCGCACTTTTTGTCGTGGGTCACAGTGGCAGGGTTGATGATCGACATTCTCGGATTAGACGGAGGCATCAACCAAATTTTGACCCGGCTGTTCGGGATCGATCCGATTTACTTTTTGGGTGATCCTGATCTTTTTAGATTCACGGTTGTGGTCAGCGATGTGTGGAAAAGCTTCGGCTTCGGCATGATAGTCTATTTGGCAACGATAGCGGGGATCAATCCTTCCTATTACGAAGCGGCAGAGATCGACGGCGCCACACGTCGGCAGCAAATCAGGTACGTTACCTTACCTAGCATGCTGCCAATGATTATCGTCATTTCCACGCTGAGTCTGGGGAATATTCTGGACGCGGGCTTTGATCAGGTCTTCAATCTGTACAACCCGCTTGTCTACAGTACGGGAGATATCATCGACACTTATGTCTACCGTTCGTCCTTGTTAAATGGACAGTACGGGTTCGGGACCGCGGTTGGGTTGTTTAAGTCGGGTATCAGCCTAATCTTGATCGTTGTATCCTACAGACTGGCCTACAAGTATGCCAATTATAAAATATTCTAACAAGGAGGGAGAGGGATCATGTACCATAAGACGACAGGCTATAGAGTATTCTCGTATTTTAATTATGCGTTCATGATATTGGCAGGACTGGCGTGTTTTCTTCCCCTGCTGCATTTAATGGCGCAATCGCTCAGCAGCAAGGCGGCCATTAGCGGCAACATGGTGTCATTTTGGCCGGTCGGATTCAACGTTGACGCCTATGTTAAAACGTTCAACAATTCCAATTTCATCGGCGCCATGCTGACCTCCATTACCCGAACGGTTTTGGGGACTACAATCAGCATGTTTATCCTTACCTGTGCAGGTTATGCCCTGTCCAAGGAATTTCGGGGGCGCAATGCACTGATGTGGTTTTTTATCTTTACCATGCTCTTCTCTGGAGGATTGATACCTTCTTACATTCTGGTGACAAACCTGGGATTAAAGGATACCATATGGGCCCTCGTATTGCCGGGAGCTTTCGGAGCCTATAACCTGATCCTTCTCGTCAATTTCTTCAAAACGATTCCAAAAGCGTTGGAAGAAGCAGCATTCATTGATGGAGCATCCTTTTTCGTGATCCTCAGCAAAATTTATTTACCGTTGTCTCTGCCTGGACTAGCAACCGTATCCTTGTTCATTATGGTTGGACACTGGAATTCCTGGTTTGACGGAATTCTGTACATGTCGGATGCGAGCAAGTATCCGCTGGCTTCGTTCCTGCAGACGGTTGTGGTGCAGAGCAATATGCAGAATATGGCGATGAGTCAGTCTGAGGTGGCAGCCATGTCGGAACAAAGCATCAAAGCAGCCCAAATTTTTGTCAGCACGTTACCCATCATTCTGGTCTATCCTTTTTTACAACGATATTTCGTTAAGGGGATCGTGCTCGGAGCTGTGAAAGAATAGTTATGATGACGAAAAATTGGATCAGAGAACACAAATTGAGTTTGAGTGAAGGGGGCATGTTTTCATGAAGAAAAGAAATGATTTATGGAAAATGGTAAGTCTGGTTATGTTATCGGCTATTCTTGTTGCTGGCTGCAGTAAAGGGGAAAGTGCTTCTGAGGCCGCACCGGCATCGGTGCTCAAGGATGGAAAATATGATCCTCCGTTTACGATTACCATCGCGAAACAACAGGATGAAAATGCCGGCAAATACATCAATGGTGAAAGTTTGAATGACAATGTGTTGACCCGTTGGGGCGAACAAAATCTCGGCATCAAGATCCAAACGACCCTGCTGGGTGGCGACGCTTCCCAGTACAATACCAAACTGCGGCTGGCACTGACAGGTTCCGAGAAGCTGCCGGATGTTCTGCCGGTCTATGACACCATGCTGATCAATGATTTGATCGAATCGGGGCGGGTCAAGGAGATCACGGAAGATATTTCAACCTACATGCCTGATCGGATCAAAGAAATTTACAAACAATATCCAACCACCTTCAATCCTGTGGTCAGAGATGGCAAGGTTTACGGAATGGCCATTGCGCCGAATTTGACGGAAGGCGAGGTCATGCTGATCCGCCAGGACTGGCTGGACAAATTGAAGCTGAAAGCTCCGACGACGATGGAGGAGTTTGAGCAAGTCATCGCTGCGTTCACTACTGAGGATCCGGATGGTAACAGTAAACAAGACACATACGGCTTTACTTTCTCAGGAAAGGATTCCTACAACACGGGCTGGGTCAGCGATCCGGTGATGATATTCAGTGCATATACAGGCAAACACCTTCCAAGACAATGGTATAACGACAACGGCAAACTTACCTATGGATCGGTGGCTGAGGGTAATAAGGATGCCCTTGCCAAGCTGCGTGATTGGTATTCCAAAGGGTACTTGAACAAAGAATTGGCCACCCAGGGCGCCTGGGACGCACTATCCGATTTCACTGAAGGAAAGGCAGGCATCATCATCGGCCGTCCTTGGCTTTACGACAGTGTGAAGGACGTGGAGAAAAATGTGGAGGGTGCGAAAATCAGTGCTTATCCGACCATTCAAGCCGTAAACGGCGATAAGACCTACCAGTCTGCCCAGTTGAACGATGGCGTGTTCATGTTCAACAAAGACTTTCAAAACATGGAGGCATTCTTCCTGTACTACGATAAAATGTACGATGCGGCGTTCAGCACTGGCGATTTCAAATATGGCTACGCTCAGGGATACGATTACGATATCGTCAATGACGAAGTGACATTCGATCCAACGAAATTCAATACGCCATTGGAGGCTGTACAAGGTGTTGGGAAAATGGCATTTACCAAAAATACACCGAGTGTTGACGGTCCCGGCAAATCGTACTTCGATCTGGCTAACGGTGCCAAGCCCGATACGGGTGTCCTTATTCAAAGCGCTTCAAAGGATCAAACCACCAAAGACGGATATCGGATCTCCTATGAAAATCGGGATGTCTTGCTGCCAAATGAGTTTAATGGTCCGCCCACGCCAACGATGCAGAATGTGTGGGAACAGCTAACCACCATGGAGCAAGAAACCTTTACGAAAATAATTTACGGAAATGAGCCACTTGAAGCGTTTGATACCTTTGTCAAACAATGGCACGAAAAAGGCGGAGACCAAGTGATCGAAGAAGTAAATGAGTGGTACAGCCAAGCCAGGGAGACGGATGTCATGTCACTGATGAACCTGAAATAAAAGTCCCACTTCATAGAGGTCAATCTTCCGGGAACAAGGAGGGTTGACCTGTTAAAGGGGAGATACAAAAGGAGATGATGAATCATGATCAAAGGTAAACCAGGAATTGCACTCATCATTGTATTTTGTTGGTTAGCATTTCATTTATCGTCCTCAGCTCAAACTGCTCACGCTGCTGCAAGCGAGGAGACAAATATTGCAGCAACACTGTTTGTGCTAAAGAATGAATCGGAAGTTTCCAATGCCAAAATACATTGGGCACCTGTTAACGGAGCGACCGAATATGAGCTGTTTAGATCCGAGAACAACGGACCCTATACGCTGCTGCAGACCTTAACCGGTACAACAACGGATGATTATGACCTCAGCATAGGAAGCACATATAGCTACCAAGTGAGGGTTTATGGCGGCAATTCCCTGTTAACCTCCGCCGTTTCGCCTGAATATACCCCTTATACTCTTCCGGATAACCTCACCACTTTTGATAATATAACAAAATCAACCCTATCACTCCCAAATGAACTTAAAGTGGGAGATACCTACTACAGGTTCAATTTTGAACAAAAGTCATCAGGTGGTTTTGGTCAGATGATTCAACAGACGTCAACCGACGATATCACCTATGGTAACGACAAAGTGGTCCTTTCATACACGGATCATCCCGATCTGGCTAATAGTAAATTTGAAGGGATCAATATTCTATACCATGCCCCCTCCAATAAATTTGTCTTTTGGGCTCACTATGAAAATAGTACAGACTACACACTTGCCAGGGTATCGGTGGCTTCGGCCACGCCGGGAGAAAACTTTACATTTCACAAAAGCTTTCGACCCGAAGGAAACGAGTCCAGGGACATCTCGATTTTCAAAGATGATGATGATTCAGCTTATTTGATCTCCACGGCGAATAATAATTCGGACACCATTTTGTACAAGTTGACCTCCGATTGGCTTGATGTGGATCATCAAGTTTCGGTTATTTATCAGAATCAGCACAGGGAACTGCCTAAGATGATCAAAAAGGATGGCATTTATTATTTGTTTTCTTCCCAAGCTGCAGGTTGGTATCCAAGTATCCCCCTGTATTCCTCAGCAACAAGTATCGATGGAGCTTGGTCTGAATTACGAACCATCGGCAACACTTCTACCTTTTCGGCACAATCGGGTTCCGTCATGCGAATAAAGCCAAACACTGGAAATCAGGTTGTAATGGTTGCTTACCGCTGGATGTTTGGCTGGGCAGGTACACAAAACGGAACAACGGAGGAACGACTGCTCCCGGTTTGGTTCTCCAATGGTTACGCGTTCTATGATTACTTTGATCAAATTTTGTACAATGCGAACGATGATGTCGTGGTTCCTGTTCAGAATGGAAAGCTGTTGTCGCAAGGCAAACAAGCCACTGCGCAAACGGCTGCCGGAACTAACCCGGCGAATTATGCGAACGATGGTAACTATCAAACCGAATGGATCGGCACAGGCAGTTCCTGGCCACATTGGTGGAAAGTAGACCTTGGCTCAGTTCAACAAATTAATAACGTGCAAATTTCCTGGTGGATGCAAAAAGGCTCCGAAGGATTTTACAAATATAAAATTGAAACGAGCACAGACAATGTGAACTGGACCGAAGCATTGGATCGAACCGATAATACATCGTACGGCTTCACCTCGGATAGTCTTTCGAGTACTGCCAGATATGTACGAATTAATATGCTAAATGCGACACTTCATAACAACCCTAACAACTGGTACACCCCAAGGCTGTGGGAAGTAAAGATATTTGGAACAGAAACCGATTAACGATGTTCCCAAACATCAAATATAAATGGATGAGAGGTAGCTGTGTGAATAATAGATTAACCAATGGTGAGAGTTGGAATGATTCAAGCGGTCAGCCGATCCATGCCCATGGTGGACATATTCTATTTCATGACCATTATTATTATTGGTATGGTGAAGACCGCAGAGACGATATTTATGTTAGTTGTTACCGTTCCAAAGATCTTTTCAATTGGGAGTTTCGAAACCATATCATTACGACTTTTACTCCAGCTGCACCCATTCGTGTTCGAACAAATATGAAATTAAAGAACGACAAAGGTGGAAAAGTGAACCTGGAGCGACCTAAAGTGCTTTTTAACCCGGCGACAAAGAAGTTTGTTCTATGGGTGCACTATGAGAATGGAACGAATTATACTGATGCTGCATGCGCGATCGCCACATCGGACTCTCCGGATAGCCATTTCGTATATCATGGCAGCTTTAATCCTTATGGGTATATGTCGCGAGACTGCACACTCTTTCAGGATGATGACGGGACTGCGTATTTCATTTCAGCTGCCAGAGACAATGCGGATCTTCACATATATCGGCTGCATGCAGATTACCTTAATGTCGAAAGCCTTGTCGGAAAGCTGTGGCAGGGGGAGTATCGGGAGGCTCCGGCCGTTTTCAAGCGAAACGGAAAGTACTACATGCTGACCTCTTTTTGCACGGGTTGGGATCCGAATCAGGGGAAATACGCGATGGCGAATTCCATGGATGGTCCATGGGGAATGCTCAGCGATTTTGGCGATGAAACTACGTTTCGAACGCAGCCTGCATTTGTGCTGAAGCGATCAGCAGAGGAGTACCTTTACTTTTCGGATCGCTGGAACGCCTTGGATTACTTTCAATCCAGCTATGTGGTGCTGCCCATTGAATTTGAAGGGGATATTCCGGTCCTGAATAATTGTTCAACATTAACTTTAGAAGGGGATACTCATTCCATTGTTTTTAAACGGTAGAGGAAGTTGCTCTTGTGGGGATAAATCGATCGATTTATCCCCTTATTGAAGAGCGTGATCATTCATGTCACATGTCTGTTTATCATTCGTTTGTTCTTTTTCTTTCTCGGAATGATATAAAGTGTTCCATCTTCGCGATACTCTGCGTACGCTATATCCTTAATATTATGATAGCCCTGTTTTTGCATCTCCATCATTACCTTCTCCGTATCAATTTCCTTTCCTCTCATCGACATTTTCAGAAGTTCCCCTTTGTCAATCACTGTAATAGAAAAAGAATCGGATTGTGTTTCCAAACCCATATCTTGAACAGTTGGAGGTTCATATTCGGGCTTGCGAAGGACGGACAGAGATCCGTCTATTTCCAAGACGGCATGTTTGACTTCCTGGAGCGAAAAAACATTCTGTTTTCGAAGCATGGAGAGCAATTGTTTATATTCGATATCATATTTTTTTATCAAACTCTGATTCACTTCACCGTTATCAATTAAGAGAGCCACCCGACCTTCTGCTACATACCCGAATTTCACAAATCGGGTGGTTGCTTTCTCAAAAAGATAAGAGAGGGCAGTCCAAACGGCCAATGCAAATAAAAGGTGAGACACCTTTACCTGATCGTCATACAGCGTATTCCCTACAATTTCACTCAATACTAACGAAGACAGGAAGTCCAGCGGTGTAAGTTGACTAAGCGTTTTTCTACCCGTGATAAAAGCGATGGCCCAAAGTCCGAAAAAGCTAATTACGAGCTTCATTGTTAAATCCATAAACATATCTATCCAACCTCCCGAAAGAACCAATCATTGATGAACAATTACCCACTCTATTTGATTAAAAACATCAAACCATAAAAGATGACATTCATCCTGAGCAGGAAGACTGGGCGGAAGGGTCATGAATGAGGAAAGGCCATAATAACAATCCGGCGTACGTGTTGCCTTCTGGCGGGTTATCTGTTTTCTACTGCATTAAATTACTTAATTCTGGCTGCAGCTTGGTCCGCAAAACATACATCATAATGGCACCAACCAGGAATGCAACGGCATCTGCAATGACGAGCGACCACACGACCCCGTGGAAGCCGTTCATTTGATTAGCAATATACAGCACAGGAATTAAAGTAATTCCTTGAATAACTGACATAATAAACGCGGCGGTCCCTTGCGCTGTTGCTTGGAAGATTCCCGTAAACAACGTGGTCATTCCTGAAATGAAGAGGGACAGGAATGAAACGTGAAGAATGTAGCTGCCCATCTCAATTAATTGTGGGTCATTCGTAAATAGACTAATCAAGTGGTCGGAAGTCAGATAGACAATGATGCCGAACGCGACTGCTAACGCCACAACCGCTTTGATCGTAAATCCAATGGTATGCTTCATGCGTAATTTATTCGCTGTGTAAGTAAATGCAATCAACGGTACGACTCCCTCGCATAAGCCCATCAAAATAAACTCTGGAAATTGCAATAAGCGTGATGAAATTCCGTACCCCGCTATGGCTTGATCCCCATATTGGGCAAGAAAGAGGTTCACGATCAGTGACATTGCACCCAAGAAAATACTCATAATAAAGACGGGTACTCCAATTTTAAATACATTGCTCAGAATGTCTTTGCTAACCATGAACCATTTTACGGAGATGGTTAAGTACTGGCTCTTATAACCCATATAAAAGGCGTAAAATACACTCGCTACCAAGTTAGAAATGACCGTCGCAGATGCAACACCCATCACACCCCAATGGAAGACGAAAATGACTAACGCATCAAGAATGATATTCACGACAACACTGAGAATCATACCGATCATCGACGTGATGGCGGCACCCTCCGAGCGCACGATATTCTCCAGGGTGAAGAATAATACGACGAATGGTGAGCCAATGAGCATAATCGTGACATAGTCCTTTGTAAAACCGAAGGATTCAGATGTTGCCCCTAGGCCATGGACGATTGGATCAATCAACGGGAGACCGGCGGCCATTACGATAACACCGAGAACTAAACTGCTGTAAAAGGCGAATGAAGATACATGCTTTACATCATCATATTTATTCTCTCCTAGCAAACGAGAGATGAATGTACCGCTACCCATGCCAATCAGATTGCCTAGCGCCATAATTACTGCGAATAGCGGCAAAGTTAGCGCAAGTGCGGTTAACATCGCTGTGTTGCCTAATGTACCAAGGAAATAGGCATTCAAGATTGAATAGATCACACTCATTGACGTGCCTAGCATCATCGGCACAGCGAAATGAGCTACGGCTTTTGCGATAGGTGCTTTTTCAAAGTAATGCAGGTTTTCTGTATCCATGTGGTTCACTACTTTCTTTGTTAATTTCGGTTTAGTCTAACAGTGTTAGATTGAACCTTACAGTGTTAGATGTTATCATGAACCCACGGACCTGTAAAGTATAAACCTACACTGTTAGATAAAAGGGCGGATACCAATGAAAAGACAGCAGCCTCAGATTTCGGAAGATAAGATTTTGGAAACTTCGTGGAAGCTACTCGGGGAGGAGGGCATTGAGAAATTCAGCTTGAGACGATTGGCCGATCGGCTGGGGATTCAGGCTCCCTCTCTGTACTGGTACTTTAAGAGCAAACAGACTCTTTACCAGCGCCTAGCCAACCAGATATCGAAAGTGATTCTGGAGGAGTTCGACTCCGAGGGGGACTGGAAGGAACAAATGGAGGGACTTGCGGTAACGGTACGAAGTGTGCTCCGCCGATACCCTTGCTCCACGCAACTCATGATGATGACGCTGCCTCACGAGCCGGACATGATCCGGTTCACCAACCGCATGCTACTCTGCATGGAATCGACGCCACTTGAGCAAGAGGAGAAATTACAAGCGGTTCTTACACTTGTGAACTATGTTTTTTACTTCGTGCTGGATGATTATCAACATCAGCGTAATATCTCCGCTGTTCTTAAGGACCAGGAAGTATTTCCGGAAGGGGAAATGCTCCCTCTTCTGGACTCTATGAGTGAGACGGAAGCGGGAATATTCCGCAGGATGTACAAGGGCGGAATGTTTGAGCTGATGGGAACCGACGGGGCGTTTGACTTCGGTTTGAAGCTGATTCTGTTGGGGATAGAGCAGGTAATAAAGGAACAGGAGAAGTAGATAGAATAGTGAAGTTGTAGTAAAAATGCTAAAAAGGACGAGAATATGGCTCTATGTTTTCTTAAATGGATGTTCCAATAAGGGTTTTCCGGAAATATATAAGAAAAGAAGAATAGGAGTTTAGCCCCTTTTTATTTTAGCCTTGTCAAATGAGCCAATCATGCATAATCTAACACATACCACAGAAGAGGGGGAAGAAACATGAGTGAAGTTGGATATGGAAATGGCAATGGCAATGTAGGGGGAATTGGTGGAGGATACGGTGGTTTCACATCCATCGGTGCAATTCTGGTACTCTTTATATTGTTGGTCATCATCTCCAAAGCTTTCTTAGTTTAATATCTAGCTTAAGAATGCCCGCCAGCTTTTGCTGGCGGTTTTTTAGTTGTTATCTGATTCATTCCGCAACTTGAGTGTAATTTAGTTCGTTCCAATCATTACAAATGCTGAGATAGAATATATAATACGATTAATTAAGTACATAATGAGGGAGGAATATATGGCTTCCAATTCTTTTCGGCAATTAACCGGCAACGCCAAGGGCTGTCTCATCTACGAACCGCTGTTTCTGATTCCTTACAGCATGTATGTCACCTACAGCTCCATCTTCATGTATCAGCTAGGGGTAACGGAAACAGGCATCGGCTGGATTACTTCCATCGGACTGCTTGTACAGGTGCTATCTTCTTTTCTTAGCGGATACCTTACAGACCGGATGGGGAGAAAGCGCGCTTTGCTCTATTTTGATGTGCTCAGCTGGAGCGTCGCTACACTATTATGGGCCATTTCTCAAAATTTCTGGTTTTTCGTATTCGCGGCCATTGTAAACGGGTTTCAAAAGGTGCCACACACCGCGTTTTATTGTCTGCTGGTTGAGGATACGGCACCGAAAGAAAGAACATACGTATTTACTTTACTGCAGCTCATTAGTGTAGTAGGGGGATTGTTTGCACCGCTTGGTGGTTTGCTGGTTTACCATTTTTCGCTCGTACCCGGGGTTCGGATCATGTTTGTCCTGGCCTGTATTATGATGACGATTCAGTTTATCGGACGCCATTATGCGACGAAAGAGACGGATATCGGTTATCGCAAAATGAAGGAAACCAAGTCAATGGGCATCAAAGAGGGAATGTCCGACTACTTGTCCGTAATGAAAGTGATGCTTCGCAGCCCAATGCTGCTGATCATATTTGGCGTCTATATCCTGTTTAACTTTCAGACAACGGTGAAGACGACTTACGTCTCCATATTTATGGTCGAATACTTGCAGCTTGGAAGTGGGTTGATCTCTGTTTTTCCAGCGTTCTCCTCTGTGATCATGTTAATGTTCATGCGCTGGATAATGCCCCGGATCAACGAGTCGCAAGTGAACCGTACCATGGTGTGGGGATTTGTCATTTCCGTTCTGTCCAATGTGATTCTCGTCATTGCTCCAAAAGGTGACCTGATCATACTAAGTGTGAGCACGATCATCGCTGCAATTGGAACAATGATGACCTATCCGTATTTGGAGACCGCAGTCGCAAATGCGATTGACGATGAGAATCGTGCCAAGATATTTGCTCTGCTTCAGGTGTTAATCCTGATCGTTATTTCACCTTCCGGTATTATTGGAGGCTGGGCTTATGGAATCGACCCAAGAATTCCATTCCTGCTCGTAGCAGGAGCGTTTGCGATAAGTATTCCCCTGATGTTATTTTATGCAAAGCAAAATCATCAGTTTCCATCCAATACGGGCTTGAATAATAACGACAGTTTCTGATTCGACTTTCACATAAACGTATTCATAAGCCGCTATGCATTTAGCGGTTTTTTTAGGGATCTTAGTAAACGTGAATTAATGTAATTGGTTGATTTTGTCAATGTAAAACGAAGACAAAATTTGCTAAAGTAATGTGAAAGGTACTCTAACTAATTACAGCTATCCGGGTGGAGGATTGGACGAGAAGTATGAGAGAATTTTTAAGTGAGCAGTCCATTGAAGCATTTAGATCGATCATTAATTACAATCCGGATGCGATCTTCATTGTTTCCAACGAAGGAAAGATCGTAGAAGTAAATGAAGGGGTCACGGAATGCTTAGGGTATAAGAAAGAAGATATTATGGGTTCTTTATACAAAGAACTATTTTGTCCGCATCAGCTTGAGTTGATAAGCCAGTATTTTTCTGAGGTTTTAAAGGGGGCATCCTGTCAATATGTTGCCGAAGCCCATCATAACAACGGAGATATAGTGTATTTGCAAATTAAGCAAGTTCCCTTGTTTTATGAGGGAAAGGTGAATGGTGTTTTTGGAGTGGCTAAAAACATTACTGAGCATAAGTTGCTTCTCAAGGCATTGAAAGAAAGCGAAGAGCGCTATCGATTGCTAGCAGATAACTCCCTCGACCTGATCCAACTGATTAATCTGGACGGTATTGTGGAATACGCTTCTCCTTCTCACAAAATGGTGCTTGGGTTTGATCCCAAAGAATATATAGGCAAATGGGTATTCTATCAACCGAATGAAGAAATGGATGAGAAATTCCGCTCCGTTTTTATGAGTATGCTGCTATTGCAAAAGCCCTTTACCTACGAGATACAGCGGCAGCATGAGCAGGGTTATCCGGTATGGCTAGAGTTGAAAGGAACGCCGATGTTCGATGAGAACGGTGATTTTAGAAATATGATGCTTGTCGGAAGAGAGATAACAGAGCGGAAAAAGTATCAGGTACAACTGGAGCAATTGAGTTATCATGATGCCCTGACTGGGGCACCTAACCGAAGATGTCTAAATAAAATGTTAAATGATGCTTTACTTGAAGCAGATGTTGGACAGCTAGCTGTCATGTTTGCAGATTTGGACAATTTTAAGCAGATCAATGATACATTAGGACATGATGCAGGCGATGAACTGCTTCGCCAATTTGTGAAGAGGGCCGGAGCTTGTCTTCAAGAACACGAGATTTTGGCCAGAATGGGTGGTGACGAGTTCGTCTTTGTACTCCCTCGAATTAAAGATACTTCAGAAGCCAGTATTGCGGCTGAAAACATCTTAGAAGCGCTGCAGCATCCTTGGCATTTAGGTGGGCAGGAGCTCAATACGACTTCGAGCATTGGCATTGCCTTTTATGAAAAAGACGATACCGTAAAAGAACTGCTTCAAAAAGCAGATGCAGCGCTCTATCTTGCTAAAGCGGAGGGGAAGAATACATATCGGATATTCTCCTTTGGTGATTCGTCAAATTCCTAACCGGACAACAAAACCCACCGAAGATAGCACTGAGATTGTGATAATCTGCGGCGGGTTTTGTGTATGAGGGATTCTTCGGAACGAATGGAAGGAGTTTAATCACTGGTAACTTCCGAAGGCAGAGTTAACTGAAAGATAAATATATTATCGGTATGTTTGAGCGATATGGAACCATGATGTAATTCGATGATGTTCTTTGTGATGGCCAAACCTAGCCCAGCCCCTGCTTGAATGCCCTCGTTGCTTCTGGAGTGATCCACCTTATAAAAACGATCAAAGAGTTGATCCTGTTGATCTTTCGTAAGAGGGATCCCTTTATTTTCGACCTCAATTACAATTTGATTGTGACTCGAGTTCAATCGAATGCTGATCGTTCCTGGTTTCAGGGAATATTTTAGAGCATTCATGAGAAGGTTATCGATGGCTCTGGCCATTTTGTCACTGTCTACGGACGTAATCATTGGTAAATCAGCGATTTCTTTTACGATTTGAATCCCCTGTTCTTGTGCAATGGGCTCAAATTCAAATGTTATTTGTTTTAATAGCTGTACAATGTCGATTCTTTTTAAATGGATATGAGCGTCCATTGAAGTAAGACGTGTGTATTCAAACAAGTCATCAAGCAATTTCTTCAAATGAAATGCTTTGTTATAGGTGTTTTGGACAAACCTGTTGTATTCATCTTCGTTTTGAAATGAATTGGATTTTAAGAGCTCGATGTATCCAATAATACTTGTTAGAGGTGTGCGTAAGTCATGTGAAATTCCTGTGATCATGTCCATTTTGGACTTTTCAATCTCTCGTTCCTTTGAAAGCTGCTGCTCTAAACGTTCTGTCATTCGATTAATGTTATGAGCGACCCGCCCGAGTTCATCCTGCCTTACAACAGGTACCCGATATTTCAAATTCCCTTCGGCAATCGTTTGCAGTCCTTCTTCCAGTGTAATTAAGTCTCGAACCATCTGACGTGTCAAAATCAAAAAAATCAATACAAAGGCTACAGTAAATAAGGGAGTAAGGATGTAAGGAAAAAAATCGCGAAACCAAAACCACTCCATAACCGTGCTTATTTTGAGAAAAAGCATGATACATAAATTGTTTATGACTGTAGCCATAATTAAACTTAATAACATCCTGATTAATATGTTGACCTGAATTTTCTTTTTTTGCTTTGGTCGATCTGCAGCTTCAGTCAATTTTGTAGCCAACTCCCCACACGGTCTTAATGTACTGAGGATCCCTTGGGAATTCCTCTATTTTCTCCCGTAAATTCCGAATGTGAACCATAACCGTATTATCCGAATACCCATAAGGCTCTTTCCAGACATTTTCGTAAATCTGTTGTGAACTGAAAACTTGTCCAGGGCGGCTGGCAAGCAGCACGAGGATGGAAAACTCCAGAGGCGTCAACGAAATGTCTCTTCCTTTCAGCCTCACCAGATGTTTGCTTTCATCAATAAGCAGATCCTTGATAATCATTAGGGAACTGAATTCTTCCTTGCCCAGTAAGGATTGACGCCGCAGCTGAGCCTTCACACGAGCAAGCAATTCGAGCGGGTTAAACGGTTTGATCATATAGTCGTCAGCCCCAGTGGTCAGACCGGTAATTTTATCAATATCTTCTTCCTTGGCTGACAACATGATGATGGGAGTGTTTGATATTTCCCTTATTTTGAGGCAGGTCTTGATTCCATCCATTTTAGGCATCATGATATCCAGGATTACCAGCTGAATGGATGATGTTTGAATGGCTTTAAGTGCTTCTTCACCGTCGGCGGCCTCAATGACCTGGTACCCTTCATTACGTAAATAGACATGAATGATATCTCGAATCTCCGATTCATCATCTACAACAAGAACAGTATTCATTATGACGCTCCTTCATTTTTTGCATGTTTATTATACATCCATAGTTTAAACTATAGTGTTTCCATCCTATTGATTTCCTTTTTTCGACAGACGTAAACGAAAGCAGGAGGGACGTTCCACGGTACGAAATCAATCTTTTCGATCATAAATTTCTCGGAAAGTTGCTTCTTCATCTGAAGTGAGTATTGAAATGCGATAAACAATCCCCCAGGTTTAAGTCCATTATAGATCTGTTCAACCAACATATCTCTGAACTCACGTTCAAAATTAAAAAAGGGAAGTCCGCTAAAGATGCAATCTAATTGTTGAATATGTTCTTGCTTCAATATATTAACAAGGTTAGCTGCGTCCGGGTAGCAGGCATACTCTGGATACTTTAGCTGTAAATCGTTCCTCATTGTATCATTCATTTCAAACAATACAACCTTGGCTGATTCACTTACGTGTTCGTGAATAGAATGGGTGATGGCACCCGTACCCGAACCGAGTTCTGCAACGGCACTCATCTCATGCCATGGAGCTTGCTCAACCATTTTTTTTGCCAGAAACCGAGAGCTTGGAATGATGCTTCCCACTCTTTTCGGACAGTGAATAAAGCTGCGTAAAAATAAGATGTTCTCATTAAGTTTCAATGGAATGTTCCTCCAATATCGTTGTTTCCTACAAACAATTGATTCTACGAGAATAATAACGAACAGAACTTAGGATTCACTGGGTATAAATCTGAAGAAATTCTAAAGAAGAATGGATTATGGAGAAACGATGAAAACCGGGGTCGGTCAGAATCAGCTGGAACTTAAACGGATGATTAGAAAAATAGTGAGTTGAAGGAATAATTTACTATTATTTTACACCTGGTTTATCATTCATTAATTAAATTCTTTTATACTTCGTTTTAGGAAACCGGTTACCTAAAATGTGCAGGGTGAGAGGGGTTTGAAGCGTTGATGAAAAGAAGGCTGAAAAGTGGCATACTCGCACTTTCTACAGTTTTTGCGATGGCTTTATCTGGTTGTTCGTCTCAGGCGGGAGCAGATCATACCATTCAAGTGTGGGCGATGGGCTCGGAAGGAAAACAAATGCAAGCGTTCGTAAAAGGGTTTGAAGAGGAACATAACATGAAGGTTGATGTACTCGCAATTCCGTGGGGAGATGCGCATGATAAGCTGCTTACGGCAGTTGCAGCAGGCAAAGGCCCTGATGTATTACAAGTAGGGAATACTTGGGTAGCAGAATTTGCTGAAGCCGGAGCTTTTCTTGACCTCACTGAACATTTAGACAAATATCCAAATCTTAATCCTGACAACTTCTTTGAAAGCGCTACGGCCACGACCATCTATGATGAAAAAACGTATGCAATTCCATACATCATTGATACTCGCGTATTGTTCTATCGTTCAGATTTACTTGCTGAGGTAGGGTATCCCAACGGTCCGGAAACCTGGGATGACATGCTTGATGCGGCAAAAAAGTTGACAGCACGGGGGGAAGGGAATTTCGGATTTGATATCGACAAAGGCAGTCACCATATCCCGATGATGATGGCCTGGGAACATGGCTGGGTCTACGACACGGAGAAGGGAGCAGATAACTTTAAAGATCCAAAATTTAAGGAAGCAATGGAGCTTTACAGTACCTTCTTTGCAGAAGGCTTGTCTCAACTGGAAGCCGGTAAAGAAACGGTTCAAGGGTTTACCGATGGTACATATCCAATGTTTATCAGCGGCCCCTACATGGTCAACACCATCAAAGAACAGGCTGCCGATATTGAAGGGAAATGGAATGTGCGAGTAATGCCTAAGGCAGAACAGAATACATCGATGGCTGGCGGTTCTCATTTTACGGTATTTGAAGGTACGGATAAAGTGGACGAAGCGCTTACGTTCATTAACTACATGACTGATCCGGAGACTCAAGTGGAATGGTACAAAGCAGCATCTACGTTACCAACTACGAAAAGTGCTTGGGAAGATCCAATGTTCGCTAATGACCCTTTCATGAAAGTATTTGGAGAACAACTGAACTCAACTCAACCGTTCCCGGTGATTGCGGAATATGAATTTATCGCATCCGAATTGCTGAAAACGCTTGAACAAGTGATTCGTGGCGGGGAGGATATCGACGAGGCTCTGGAAAGTTACCAAGAGGAAGTCCGCAAAATTTTGTCTGATTAATGAATCCGTATTGGGCAGGTGTGATTGAAGCGTTTACCATCTGCCCAGTTCATTTTATGAGGGGGAAAAGATGTATCGGTTCAGAACAAAAATGATTCCGTATCTGTTCGTAGCTCCAGCCATTCTTCTTTTGGCCATTTTTTCAATTGTTCCAATTATCGTATCCATATTCATCAGCTTCACGGATATGGACCTTGTTGGTCTGGCGAATTGGTCGAAAATCCATTTCATAGGCATCGATAACTTCATTGAGCTGTTTAATGACAAAGTCTTCATCGTTTCAATGTTAAATACAATGTTCTATGTATGCATTGGCGTACCTGTAGTCGTTCTGTTATCGCTTGTCGTAGCACTGCTTCTTAATTATGGGAACAAAGCATTCTTCTCTGCTTTTCGAACCATTTATTACTTACCCACGATAACTAATATCGTAGCTATAGCTGTAATTTGGAGTTATCTCTACAATCAGCAGTATGGTTTATTTAATTATTTGTTGTCCCTCGCAGGAACAGATTCTATACCTTGGTTAGAGAAGCCTTTTGTAGCTAAGATTTCTTTGCTCATCCTGGCCGTATGGCAAGGACTTGGGGTCAATATGATTATTTTTCTAGCGGCTCTTAAATCCATTCCCGAGATGTACTATGAAGCAGCCGAAATAGATGGTGCCAATCGCTGGCAGCGCTTGTGCCATATTACGCTGCCGTCCATCCGCTATGCCATTTTCTTTGTCGTGGTTACCAAACTCATTGGATGGCTGCAATTCTTTGAGGAGCCTTTTGTTATGACAGGGGGCGGGCCTCTGAACGGTACAATCTCAATGGCTTTGTTCATTTATCAGGAAGGCTTCCAATACAGTAAATTCGGATACGCCGCAGCATCATCTACGGTCTTGTTTGCAGTCATTATCGTCGTTACGATGATACAGTTTAAACTAAGAAGAGAAGAATAAAGACACCTGAGGTGAAGAAGCATGAAAAAACAATGGGAGGTTTCCATTTCGGCAGTTCTTTTATCCATAGGAAGCATGGTGATGGCTTTCCCTTTTTTATGGATGATATTGAACTCATTCAAGACGGAAAGGGAAGCATTAGCCATTCCGCCGACATTATTTCCTGAAACGTTCAGCTTTCAAAGCTACATAAATCTCTTTCAACGACTTGATTTTGATGTTTACCTTATGAATACGATGATCATTGTTCTATTTTCCATGCTGGGTCTCCTCCTTGATACGATGGCAGGATATGCATTCTCCAAGTTCCGGTTCCGAGGCAACCGCATATTGTTCATGATTGTATTGGCAACCATGATGATTCCCGGACAGGTCAAAATCATACCTATGTATATTATCATCAGCGAAATGAATTTGACGAATACGATGGCGGGTATTGTTCTACCAGGACTTGCATCCGCGTTCAATATATTTTTGGTACGCCAGTTTATGAACACCATTCCAGATGAACTCCTTGAAGCCGGTAGACTGGATGGGGCGGGAGAGTTTCGTATTTTTGGTCAGTTGGTGCTCACGATGTCGAAGCCCATTCTAGCTGTGCAGGCCATATTTACTTTTATTGGTGCTTGGAACAGTTTCCTATGGCCGCTGATTGTTGCCAATGATGATGCTTTGTTTACGTTATCCGTAGGCATGTCGCTGCTAAAAGGACAATATTCAACCGATTTTGCTCTGCAGATGGCAGGTGCCACATTTATGGTTATTCCTGTTCTCATTGTATATGTCTGCTTCCAAAAATATATCGTTCAAGGCTTTAACTTTACGGGGATTAAATAATGGATAAAAAACATACCATTCGTGATATCGCGAAACTGGCAGGTGTCTCGGCTGCAACAGTATCCAAAATAATGAATAATACGGGTAACATAAGCGATCAGACGCGTCAAAGAGTGAAAAAAATCATTCAGGATACGGGTTATGTTCCAACGTTTTCAGCCAAAACACTGGCTACGAATCGTTCCAAGTTGATTGGGGTTATTATTGGTGGTCAATTTAACGTGGGCTTTACGCATCCATTTTTCAGTCTTATTTTGAATAATTTCAAGGATTTTATTAGTGAAATGGGTTATGACTTTGTTTTTTTCTCGAAGGATAGGGATTATTTAGAAAGGTGTCACCACTACAATATTGACGGATGCCTGATTATGTCAGGTGATGAGACTGACGAAGGGAGCCGCCAGATAGATGAGAGTCACATTCCGGTCGTAGGTGTAGACATGATCCTCTCAGGTACAACATCGAGCTATATCATGACAGATAATTATATGATCGCGGAGAAAGTGGTCAGCCATGCTCATTTAAATGGGATACGTAAAATTGCTTTTATAGGCGGAAACGAATGCTCCTTTATAACTCAACAGAGAGAAAGCGGCTTTCGAAAGGCTCTACATCTTTATAATCTGGAGTGCAGGGAAGAATGGATCGTTTACGGAGATTATTTTGATCAAAGCGGATACGACTCCATGAACCAGATTTTGGACGGAGGAGATCTGCCGGAATTGGTCTTTGCTTGTTCGGACTTTATGGCATTTGGAGCCATAGAAGCTATCAAAGAACGAGGCATGCTTGTTCCGAATCGCATTGCGGTTATTGGCTGTGATGATATTGAAGCTTGTCGATTCACCACACCCAAGTTAACGACAGTTAGGCAGGATAAAAAAGGGATTGGCAGATTAGCAGGGCAGATGCTGATAGACTTGATCGAAAAAGGCGCATCGGGGCAAGCCATTATGGTTGAGCCCCAGCTTGTAATTCGCGAAAGCTGCAGGTGATTTTCATTCTGGTTATCCCATTGGCCCGTTACGAGTTCAAGACCAGTTGACAGAGTTACGCGAAGCAGACCTAAGATTTACTTCCACTGAAGTTGAGGCATTTACCCTTTCATGCCATAAAAGCAGCTGGCCCGGAGAATCAGATCATAGGAAAATCTGGAGGTAATGTTAGAAGCTAAGAGTCGCCATTTTGGCGACTTTTTGGTATAAGCCAAATAGCCAGTGAATTATCGCAATTCTACCTGCTCGTCATATAAAGAGTGAGAAGCCCAATTTGAAGGATCATGAAATTGGCCTACCTTCATATCGAGAACCTATTCGACTTGCATTTCGGCACCGAAGAATGACGTAAACGAAATATATCTGCGATCTGATTATTTCTATTTTTGAGCGTAAAACACCACGAAATCCAAATACTTATACATACAATCCGCCACGCTAAAACCAGCTTCCTCCAACCACAGCAACTGATCCTCCAACTTGGCATTGATATCCACTTTACGACGTTCGATTGAAGCCGAGATGGCTTCATCTGACAATCCGCTCTTATGAATGGCATCCAGCCAGCGATGGCGATAATAAGCGTCTGTCATTGGGGTCCTTCCCTGAACCTGATCTGCGTTGATGAAGAGTCCACCAGGTTCTAGCATTTTGTATACAGTGCCAAACACATTCTTCTTGTCAGCGTGGGTCAGATGATGAATTGAGAGAGAAGAAATGATCATATCGTAGGAACTGGTAAATGCATGTTTGGTATAATCTCCAACCACATACTGTACTTGATCTGTATCAGCAAATCTTCGGCGTGCCATTTCAAGCATTTTTTCACTAATGTCCATTAAGGTTATCCGCGCGTTTGGATATTTCTGCAGTAGCATTCCAGAGAGAAGTCCCGTTCCGGCACCCAGATCAAGAATACGCGGGTTGTCCTTGGAGCATTCCATAAGGTCCAGAGCCATTCCGTAAAAATCATTAAAACAAGGGATAAGCTGCTTTCGTTGCATATCATAGTCTTGGGCTACTTTATCAAACAAGTGCTTTACTGAAGGTTTCATGTATTTATGCTCCTTGAGGTTTTTTCAATATTTTACAGGAGAGAAATAAGAAGAGGAAATAGGGAATATGGATAAGTTCATAGGTCAGAACTATGAATATGTTCCGATTTCTGATTCAATCATGATAAGAAAATATGTGAGGGAAATCCAAAAGCAGCGTCTTCCGTAAGATACGGAGGCAACCTTGGAGGTTTTTGCGGGTTTATGTAACACACCGTAATGAATTACTTATACGATTGAATTAAAAATGCCCATCACTTATAGCATGATGGGCATTTCTCTTATGAAGACTGGATTTCTCAACGAATCTAATTGAATTCCACGATCTGATTGATATCCGTCCCCTCCGTATTTTTGCCCAGGAGCCTACGGAACATGAACTTCGCCATTTTGAACTTGTTGCCGGAATCCCAATACTCGGCGGATTCGGCTGTGACCTTGATGAGAACGAGATTCGGATCGTCATATGTGGTTTCCAGTACTTTCTCGTAGGCCGGACTCCAGAATTCTTTTATCTTCTCGGAACTTTCCACGAGTTCGGCTTCACCGCGGATGGAGAGGAAAGACTTACCCACATATGCCACGTTGACTTGCTGATTGCGAAGCAGTTCATGAAACTTGCTGGTATCTTTCTTGGTCAGGAACCACAGGTTGCTGTCGAACTCGCAATCCTGGGTTTTCATGGGACGTGAAACTAGCCCTTCTTCTGATACCGTTGTGAGCATCGCAACGTCGATGTCTTTGATCAATTCCTGAATTTTCTTGATCGCTTCTTGGTGATCTGAGGTTGGATTCATCGTGTGATTCATCCTTTCGATGTGTATTATTATTAATATTTCCCACGCTAAGCTTCGCCAAACCTCTCGTTATCGTCCGTTCTTTGATCCGAATGTACTTCTTCTTGTCCAGTATGAAATTGGAGAGACCACGAACAGATGAAGCGTTGGTTCAAATTTGTCTGTAAGGCAGTTTTTATGTAACCTTAAGGGGGAGCTTCATTCCATAAGATGTATAATACTGAATATATATATTTAATGGGGTGAATGCGATGTTAATCAGAGAGATACAACCTGATGATGCTCAACGTTTTGATTTGCTAATGAAACAAGTTGAAGCTGAGGCTGATTTTATGCTAATGGAGCCAGGAGAAAGAAAAGCTTCTCCTGAACAACAACATAAATGGTTGGTAAGAATGGACAAGGAATGGAATTCAACGGTTCTGGTTGCAGAACATGATGGACAGTTAGTTGGATATTTAGCAGTCATTGGTGGAGATACAAGAAGAACAAAACATTCAGCCTACCTAGCCATAGGTGTTTTAAAAGAATATACCGGGCGTGGTATAGGAACAAATCTTTTTCAAAAGATGGAAGAGTGGGCAGTAACTCATAATATTTTACGGTTAGAACTTACAGTGGTCATTCAAAATGAAGCAGGTGTATCTCTATATAAAAAAATGGGATTTGAGATAGAAGGCATAAAAAGAAACTCACTAATGATAAATGACACACCTTACGATCAATACTTTATGTCAAAAATATTCTCGAAGTAAGAAGGGAGGCAACTTGTTATGGAAGAAGTTATTTACTTAATCACAGGCGTTATGGCTTCCGGAAAGTCAACGGTGGCGGAGCTGCTGGCCTCCAAGCTGGGGAAAAGTGTTCATCTGCGAGGGGATGTGTTCCGTCGCATGATCGTATCAGGACGGGAAGAAATGTCTGCTGAACCGTCCGAAGAAGCAGTCCGCCAATTACATTTGCGGTATCGGTTAGCCGTAAATGCTGCAAAGACCTATTATGATAACGAATTTTCTGTTGTTTTGCAGGATAATTACTATGGAGCGGAGTTAATCTATATGATGGAGCAATTAAAGGATTACCCGGTTCAGATCATTGTGCTGTGTCCAAATGTAGAAGTGGTGAAAGAACGTGAAAAATTAAGGGGCAAGGTCGGCTATACTGGCTTTACGGTGGAAAATTTGTATTCAGAGTTTAAGAAGGAAACGCCTAAAATCGGGTTTTGGCTGGACAGCTCGGAGCAGACACCTGAGCAATCAGTAAATGATATCTTGTTATACTCTGAAAAAAATGAACCTATTACAAATCTGTAGTGACACTTTTTTAATGATATATCGAAGGTAGAGTATAGTTCCATTCATAGTCGCTATTATAGCGGCTTTTTTTATCGGAACAAATTAGAAGGCGAAAAGGGATCAGTGCTGCTGCACGTGAAGCGATAAAAAGAACAAGCGAGCTTGCGTATTGACGCACTGCTCGCTTGTTGCTTTTATTAACCCACCGGCTAGGGAGGAATTAACGGTGGTATACAAACCTTGGAAAAATTACCCGTCAGTTCATTTATGTTACGGTTACATCAGCCAGATTAGAGTTGGCAGGCATAATGGATGGTGTGGATTCTCTTATGATCGGTTTGGTCACGATGTGCGAGACCTGAAAAGGTTGTGCGGGATTGTCAATTCGGGATAACAGCATCTCCGCTGCCTTGATACCCATCTCGTTGCTATATATATGAACCGTCGTTAATGGAGGTTCAATAATTCGTGATTCGGGAGCGTTATCGAATCCGCATACAACAACATCCTGTGGAACGGATACATTTCTCAATTTCAAGGCCTTTATCAGTTCGACCGCGATGAAGTCATTGGCGCAGACATATGCATCAGGTAACGATTTCAACTCAGACACTCGATCCCTCAACCAGCCGGGCTTCGAGAAGAACAGGCGGTCATCCTCCACAATGCATTGGGATAGATCGACCTGCAGCCCCGATTCCAGCATGGCCCGCTGATATCCTACCCAACGTTCATTGAAGCTTTTACAGTGATTGTAATCCCCGGTAAATCCAATATTTTTGTAGCCGCTCTCAATTAATTTTTTGGTTAACTGGTAGATGCTATGTTCATTCTCCATCAACAGCAGATCAGCATGGAAATCAGGATAACATATGTTCGAAGCGCAATCGATGAAGATGGTGGGGATCCCCAGATTGGTAATAAGCTGAGTGTATTCAAGATTGAATAATTCAATACAAATGATGCCATCTACCTTCGAGAGATCAAAATTGTTGGGAAGTGCAAGTGAATTCTGATCAACCTCGCGCACAATATGGATGGAGAGATTGTATCCCTCTGCACTAATTCTTTTCTCCAAACCGCTGATCAATAACGAACCAAAGTGGGATGTATTGGGCAGATTTTCTGTTAACAGGGCGATATTCCCTGGTGTTTTGGTTAAGACATGCTCACTCTCCATATAAGCGAACTGTTTGTATTTGAGTTCCATTGCTTTTTTGATTACACGATTCCGTGTCTCGTCCGGGATATTGCCAGTATCATTTAATGCCTTGGAAGCCGTATTCCTGGAGATGCCTAAAGCATCCGCGATGTCCTGAATCGTGACTCTTTCTTTTGCCATCTCGCGTTTCACCTCTAATGATCAAATGGTCATCCGTATAGCTATCTAACTCAAATGTATAATAGATTGAAGCAAATAGCAATCTCGAGTTTACAAATGCACAATTAAGTTTACGTTTTCCAAATTGAGGCAATCTACTTTGGTATGTTTGTATTCTTTCTGCCATGACCGAAAAATAACAATCCCCCTACGATGTATGGGTTTAAGGCGTGGAGAAGTGAAAGGAATATACTTTATATACGCAAATAAATGGACGACCTATACTGAAAGCAAACAAAAAAGTAATCAAATGCACAATTATTTTTACATAATGTATTGACTAATGCCTATACCACCTGTTAAATTGTAAAATATCAAATGAGCAATTGTAAATATTGAAAGCCCTTACCGGGTGCAATTGTAAACTTAAGTGATGAACGGAGGTAACATGTTGGATAACGCAGTGGATACCCAAAAAAGTTCGGGAAGGGCACTGAAAGAGAGGACATCGACCAGTCACAGGATGCAGCAGCTCAAAAAGCACTATTTTTTGTATTTGTTACTTGCACCAGCTTTGATCCTGACCCTTGTCTTCAAATACATCCCGATGTATGGAGCCATTATTGCATTTAAGGATTTTAGCCCAATCAAAGGCATCATGGGCAGTGAATGGGTAGGGTTGAAGCATTTTGAGAAATTTTTGGCTTCCCCCAATTTTGATGTCATTTTTATGAATACGCTTAAACTCAGTTTTTTTGGATTGATCTTCAGCTTCCCGGTACCCATTTTGCTAGCTCTCATGCTCAATCAGGTGCGTAAAGCCGGGGTGAAGAAAAATATTCAGTTGTTTCTGTATGCACCAAACTTCATATCGGTTGTTGTCATTGTGGGTATGCTGTTTATCTTTCTATCACCGACAGGGCCGATTAACCAATTCGCCACATGGATCACCGGTCAGCCGATTATGTTCATGTCCGAGCCGGAATATTTCCGCTGGATATACATTTTGTCTGATATCTGGACCGGAGCGGGATGGGCTTCCATCATTTATGTCGCGGCGTTGGCCAATGTCGATCCGGAACTTCACAATGCAGCCAATCTCGATGGTGCGAATCTCATTCAGCGTATTCGTCACATTGACCTTCCGACGATTCGTCCGATTATGGCCATCGTATTTATTCTAGCAGCTGGCGGGATCATGTCCATTGGATTTGAGAAGGCTTACCTGATGCAGACGTCCATGAACCTGCCATCCTCCGAGATCATTGCCACGTATGTCTACAAGGTGGGCTTGCAGTCTGGAGATTATGCTTACTCTGCAGCTGTGGGATTGTTCAACTCGGTTATCAACGTGATTTTGCTGGTTACTGTGAATCTGATTGTCAAGAAATTGAATGAAGGCGAAGGCCTCTATTAGGAAAGGAGAGTTATTCATGGTTGTCAAACATACGGGACTGGATCGTCTGCTCCTCGTACTGAACGCGATCTTTCTCACTTGTGCTGTACTGGTTGTGGTCGTGCCCCTGATTTACATTGTTATCGCCTCATTCATGGACCCGACTGTGCTGCTGAACCGTGGCCTGTCTTTCAATGTGTCCGATTGGAGTTTGGATGGTTACCAGATGATTTTGTCGAATCCGGCCATGATTCGAGGTTTTGCCAATGCTGTGCTGTACTCGGTTTCCTTTGCACTCGTGACGGTGACTGTCTCGATATTTGCAGGTTATGCATTGTCTGATGATAGGCTGGCAGGACGAGGATTTTTCATGATTATATTTATCATTACCATGTTCTTCGGTGGCGGATTGATTCCCACCTATCTGCTCGTGCGTAATCTCGGCATGCTGGATACGGTATGGGCCATTATCATTCCAGGTGCAGTGAACGTATGGAACATCATTCTCTCCAGAACCTTTTTCAAAGGGGTACCGCGAGAATTGAAAGAAGCCGCCAATGTGGATGGTGCATCCGAGATGAAGATTTTCTTCCAGATCGTCATTCCATTGTCGAAACCCATCATTTTTGTACTGGCGTTGTACGCGTTTGTAGGGCAGTGGAATTCCTATTTTGATGCCATGATCTATCTGGATAATCCCAATCTCCACCCGTTACAGCTTGTACTGCGCTCTATTCTGATACAGAACCAGGCTGCACCAGGCATGATCAGTGATCAGCTTGCGATGGCGGAACTGAAACGGCTCTCGGAAATGATCAAATATTCAGCCATTGTCATTTCGAGCCTGCCACTCATCATTATGTATCCATTCTTTCAGAAATATTTTGAAAAAGGTGTCATGGTAGGCTCACTTAAATAGTGAACGGCCTGATATACAGCAAGTTTGATCCAACTCAATTCCATGGAGGTCATGATCATGAAAAAAGCGAACAAGTCCAGAAAAGCCGTTACCACAGCATCCGTTTCCATGCTGTCTGCCATGCTATTGCTCTCGGCCTGTGGTGGGGGCGGAGGCGGTGCAGCGAGTGAAGCCCAATCACCTGATGGCAAAGTGTCATTGAATTTTATTACACAGAGCTCTCCGCTGGCGCCCGCTGATCCGAACGAGAAGCTGATCTACAAGAGACTTGAAGAGAAGACCAATGTGCATATCAACTGGAAAAACTATACGAGTGATGTGTTTGCCGAAAAAAGAAACCTGGCAGTAGCCAGCGGTGATTTGCCGGATGCCATTTTTGACGCAGGTTATGGGGATTATGATCTCCTGAAACTGGCGAAGGACGGGGCCATCATTCCACTGGAAGACCTGATTGAGCAATACATGCCCAATCTGCAAAAAGTGCTGGAGGAAGCTCCCGAATACAAGAGCATGATCACGGCTCCGGATGGACATATTTATTCATTTCCCTGGATTGAGGAACTTGGTAGTGGCAAACAACGGATTCAGGCAGTGGATAACTTGCCCTGGATCAATGTGGAATGGCTGAACAAGCTCGGACTAAAAATGCCGACGACAACCGAAGAACTGAAAGAAGTGCTGATTGCATTCAAAACTCAGGACCCGAACGGTAATGGTAAGGCTGACGAAATTCCGTTGTCTTTCATTAACAAGCCGGGCGGAGAAGATCTGACATTTCTCTTTGCGGCATTTGGACTCGGGGAGAACTGGGATCATACCGTGGTGACCGATGAAGGCAAGGTGGTCTTCACGGCAGCTGATGAAGGTTATAAGGAAGCGGTTAAATACATTCACGAACTGGTTCAGGAAGGTCTCGTGGATGTGGAAGCGTACCAGCAGGATTGGAATACGTATCTCGCCAAGGGCAAAGACAACAAGTATGGCATGTATTTCACTTGGGATAAAGCCAACATTACAGGCATGAATGATGCCTATGATGTTCTGCCTCCGGTTGCTGGACCGAGTGGCGAGGTCAATGTGACAAGAACGAACGGTATCGGTCTCGACCGGGGACGTATGGTTATTACCAGCAGCAATAAAAATCTGGAATCCACAGCGAAGTGGGTGGACCAACTGTACGATCCGCTCCAATCTGTGCAGAACAACTGGGGAACGTACGGCGATGAGACACAACAGAATATTTTTGAATTCGACGAAGCCAAGGGTATGCTGAAGCATCTTCCGCTGGAAGGCGCTGCACCTGTTGAGCTCAGACAAAAAACGAGCATTGCAGGACCGCTGGCCATTCTAGACAGTTACTACGACAAATACACAACCAAACCGGAAGATGCGGCATGGCGTATGGAGCTCCTTGACAAAGTGATGGTTCCGCATATGAAAGCGGAAAACGTCTATCCAAGCGTGTTCTTCTCCATTGATGAACTCGACCGGCTCTCCACGATTGAGACCGATCTGTTCGCCTATGTGTTGCGTATGCGGACGGAATGGTATCAGAACGGAAAGATCGATCAGGAGTGGGATGCTTATTTGAAAGAGTTGGATCGTCTTGGACTGCAAGAATGGCTTCAAATTAAACAAGCGGGATATGACCGCAATACCAAATAAACAAACGGATTGAGGAGACGCTGCTATACATTGCAGCAGATTGCGAGTAAAGCCTTGTCTCCCCATGATCAGTTTGATCCAAAGGAGTTAACCAATATGTCTACAATAACAACATCCGATTTCCGGGGAATCTATCATTTCACACCTAAGAAGAATTGGATCAATGATCCGAATGGCATGGTATTTTTCAAAGGCGAGTATCACTTGTTCTATCAGCATCATCCGTTTGGCACAACATGGGGACCGATGCATTGGGGACACGCGGTGACCAGGGATCTGGTCAACTGGGAAGAGCTCCCCGTGGCTTTGGCACCGGATGAACATGGCACGATATTCTCTGGAAGTGCTGTGGTGGATTGGAATAATACTTCCGGATTCTTTGACGATGAGCCTGGATTGGTGGCTATTTTCACCCACCATCTGGAAGTGCCAAACGATCATCCGATTCAGCGACAGAGTCTCGCTTACAGCAAGGATAACGGCAGAACATGGATCAAATACGAGGACAATCCGGTACTGGAAGATAAAATGTTCGTGGATTTCCGTGATCCCAAAGTATTCTGGCATGAGCAGACCGAGAAATGGATTATGATTATTGCTTGTGGTCAAACGGTATGTCTGTATCATTCTCCCAATCTGAAGGATTGGACGCTGGGCAGTGAATTCGGTACAGGAATCGGCTCACATGACGGTGTCTGGGAGTGCCCTGACCTGTTCCCGCTGGCCGTCGATGGAGATGCGAGTCAGGAGAAATGGGTGATGCTCGTCAGCATTGGTGCAGATCCTGCCTTCAAGGAAGGCTCCAGAACGCAGTACTTCACCGGAGATTTTAATGGCATTTCATTTGTTCCTGATGAAGCTTCCCATACCGTTCGCTGGGTTGATCATGGTCGGGATAACTACGCAGGGGTCAGTTGGTCTGATATTCCGGCAGAAGACGGCAGACGCCTGTTTATGGGCTGGATGAGTAACTGGATGTATGCCAATCAGACGCCAACGGAAGGGTATCGCGGCGCGATGACCATTGCGAGAGAGCTGACATTGGAGACAAGGGACGGAGAAATCCTGCTGGTTCAGCGTCCTGCGCGCGAGCTGGAACAAGCCCGCAAGCCAGTATTGTCCCTACAGGATGCTTCAATCAGCCAAGTGAGTGAGCAGTTGAACACTTTGCGTCTTGTAAATTATGAGATTCATGCGGAATGGGCTTCTGATCTATCCGTTCAATTTGCATTACGAAGTGGTGTGGAGAATGAAACGCTTATAGGCGTGGACGCTACCGAGAATGAAGTATACGTCGATCGCAGCCGGTCAGGTATTATCGACTTCCATGAACATTTTCTGGGTCGTCATGCAGCTGAATTAAAAGCAGTAGACGGCAACCAGCGTTTGTGTATCTTTGTGGATCATTCATCCGTAGAGGTATTTGCCAATGACGGTCAGGCGGTGATTACCGATCTGATCTATCCGGATGCGGGTTCCAAGGGAATCTCGGTTCATACGGATCATAAAGATCTGGTATTTTCTTCGCTTCATATCTATGAACTATCCCCTGTCCAAGCAGAAGGTCAATCGGAATGAGCGCAAGGGGGACAGGAAAATGCGTATAGGAGCCATAGAAGCGGGAGGAACAAAGTTTGTATGTGGTGTAGGCAATGAGCAAGGTAGAATTGAAGATTGGTGCAGCTTTCCAACCGAGCATCCCGAGACCACACTTTCGAAAGTTACCGAGTATTTCAGGGATAAGGGAGTGACGGCCATCGGAATTGGCTCCTTTGGTCCGATTGATCTGCAACCGGATAGTTCCACCTATGGCTCTATCACAACAACACCCAAGCCGGGTTGGGGTAACTGCAATGTTGTTGAAACCTTGAAGCGTGAATTTCCGGTTCCCTTCGGATGGGATACGGATGTGAATGCAGCGGCACTTGGAGAAGTCACTTGGGGAGCAGCGAAGGGGCTGGACAACTGTGTGTATTATACGATCGGCACCGGTGTTGGAATTGGACTTGTTACGGGAGGCAAACGTGTACATGGATTGCTGCATCCCGAGGGTGGACACATGCGGACGAGGCGGCACCCGGATGATCATTTTCCCGGATTATGTCCGTATCATGGCGATTGCCTGGAGGGGATGGCTGCAGGGCCAGCCATTCAAGCTCGCTGGCAGAGCCCTGGCAGCGAACTGCCGGCAGACCATCCGGCGTGGGAGATCGAGTCCTTTTACATTGCGGAGTCCATCACGACGGCCATTCTGCTTCACTCCCCGCAAAAGGTCATCTTGGGCGGTGGGGTAATGCAGCAAAGTCATCTGTTTCCGATGATCCGGGAGCGGGTTGTACAAAATCTGAATGGTTATGTGAATGCAGCGCCAATAACACATCATATCGATCAATATATTGTCCAGCCGGGATTGGGCCAGCATGCAGGACTATGCGGTGCCCTCGCATTGGGTTTGGAAGCACTGGAACGTGTCACGTCTGCTTCATAGCTTTTGATATTCATTAAAGTCCCGGAAGGGACGGATGCATGTTCACTTATTTTGCTAAGAGAATGCACCGTCCTTTGTGGGATTTTTGCTTATTCATTCATACGAAAAGAGGGAAGGCTCATGAAATGTATCATCCGGACCATCGGTTGTGTTCTATTATCATGTTTCCTTGTGTTTTCTTCTGCAGAAGCTTATGCCACAGCATCTTATACGGAGACAGACGCCACGCAGTGGAAAGAGCAACCATACGAGGGATCAGCGAAACAACACAGGGAGGCGGTTCAAACGTTAACCAAAGTGTCTAAGGCTGCAACGAATTTGTCGGATTGGACAGTACAGGGCAGAGGCAGTCTGGAAGATACAGACGAAGGACTCCGTCTGGCTTCGGATGCCGGGGAGAATGTGATGGCGATTTCCGCCACACGAGCCGATAATTTTATCTATGAAGCTGATTTGATGATTCAGAATATGAAAGCGGATACCAGTCTTATTTTTCGATCCAATGATACAGGCTGGTCTTCATATATGCTGCAAGTGGTTCCCCAGGCTGGTGTGATACGTCTAAGAGATGCAAGTGGACAGCAGGGAAAGTTGTATGTCGAACATAAAGCAAACCTCGAAGTTGGAGGCATCTATCATTTGAAAGTGAAAGCGGACGGGGATAGACTTCAGGTGTTTTGGGACGATCGGTACGATCCGGTGATTGATGTGAAGGACAGTGCCTACTCATCAGGGAAGCTGGGGCTCCATGTTTGGGATGGGTCCGCTTTGTTCCAGAATGTGCAGGTTAGTACCATGAATGGAAATGTAGGCAAACCGATAAGCAGCGTAGGCGAATGGCAGCCGGATTTGAAAGGTTATAGAGGGAAGGGAAATGCCCAGGACACCGGAATGACTGTATACGAAAAGGCAGCTGCAGATTTTGTGTTTGAGGGGAATATAACACTGTCCAATACAAATGAGGGTTCCTCGGCGGCACTGTTATTCAGGGCGAGTACAGACGGAACGAGGGGATATGAAGCAGTCCTGATCAGGGAAGGAGCAGAAGTAGGAGTTCAGCTTCGAAAGGCAGACGGGACCGTGCTCGCCAGCTCGAATCGCATGTATCCAAGTCTACCGGGAGCGAGGCATCACATCGAAGTTATAACCTCGGGCAGCCTGCTTCAGGTCTATGTGGATGGTTACACCCCTCCGGCTGTTGAGGTCACAGACACAAGTTATGCGAATGGAAATGTCGGCCTTGTGGTTCAACAAGGTGTGGCTTATTTTCAGGATATCTATGTAACGGAAGAGTCAGTATACTACAAAGAAGACTATCGTCCCCAGTACCATTATTCTCCGATTCGGGGATCGGCAAGCGATCCGAACGGGCTGGTCTATTATGAAGGAGAATATCATTTGTTTCATCAGGATGGAGGAACCTGGGCTCATGCAGTCAGTTCTGATCTTATACATTGGAAACGCTTACCCATCGCCTTGCCATGGAATGATCAGGGTCATGTATGGTCGGGATCAGCAATTGCTGATCTAAACAATACATCCGGTTTATTCACGGATTCAGGCGGAAAAGGTCTGATTGCGTACTACACTTCCTATCACCCGGATAAGCCTGGCGGCAATCAGCGCATCGGTCTTGCCTACAGTACAGATCAAGGCCGGAACTGGCATTACGCTGAAGATCGACCGATTGTTATTGAAAACCCTGGCAAGAATGGTGATGATCCGGGAAGCTGGGATTTCCGTGATCCGAAGGTCGTCCGGGATGAAGAACACAACCGATGGATAATGGTCGTGTCCGGAGGGGATCACATCCGGTTCTTCACTTCAACGAATCTGCTTGATTGGACGTTAACCGATAATTTCGGATATGGAGATTACGTACGTGGTGGTGTGTGGGAGTGTCCCGATCTGATGCAGCTGCCTATAGATGGAACGGATCAGCGGAAGTGGGTACTTATGATTAGTACAGGAGCCAATCCGAAAACCCAAGGATCAGATGCAGAATACTTTGTAGGCGAGCTGACAGCAGAAGGGAAATTCCTGAACGATCATCCGGTTGGGCAGGTGTTGAGAACGGACTTTGGCAAGGAATTCTACGCATCGATGTCCTTCGCAAATATGCCTGATCAGCGGAAAGTCATGCTTGCATGGATGACGAATTGGGATTATCCGTTTGAATTCCCAACCTCATCTTGGAAAGGGCAACTGACCATTCCTAGAGAAGTATCTCTTCGAACCGCGGATGAAGGAGTGCGGTTGGTACAAACACCAATCACTGAACTCCAGACGCTGCGGCATAATCTATATAGTGCACAACAATTGATGGTTGGACCCAAAACAAAAAATCCGCTTGATGGCCTCACGGCGGGAGCATATGAGATTGAAGCTGAAGTGGAAATCCCGGCTAATAGTTCCGTAACCGAGTTTGGTTTTCAACTGCGTCAAAGGGAGGGGCAGCAAACCACAGTAGGATACAGAGTGGATTCGCAGAATATGTTCGTGGATCGCTCTACCTCAGGTGATGTGAGCTTCTCCGACTTATTCACCAAGGTCCATGAGGCACCGTTACAACCCGAAAATCAGAAGGTGAAGCTGCGCATATTTGTCGATGAATCCTCTGTTGAGGTCTTCGGCAATGATGGTAAGGTTGTTTTCTCGGATGTCATTTTTCCAGACCCGGCGGGAAGGGCGATGGCATTCTATAGCCTCGGTGGAGAAATGAAGGTGAACTCTTTGAAGGTGCACACCTTGGATAACATCTGGAGAGAGGACACATCTCCTCAGACACAGGTCATTGCAGATACCCACAGAAGAACGGCAAATATAGGGCAGACTCAAACCTTGTACGCGGCGGTTGAGGGCGGACGTGGAAAAGGTGCTCAACCGTTGAAGTGGAAAGTAAGCAATCCCAAAGTGGCGCAAATCGTTCATTCTGATAAAACGAAAGCGACCGTTCGAGCCGTGGGTGGAGGGGAAGCTATCGTAACGGTATCAACGGCAAACGGCAAAGCTTCTGCCAAAATACCGATTACGGTATCCAGCGGCATATTCCAAACCAACTTGTCTGGCTGGAAATCGGATAAATCAACTGCCCAATGGTTTGTTACCGAACAAGGCATACAGGGGAGCTCTAGTGGAGATTCACAGTATATCGCACAGGAAACGGCGGGCGATTTTCAATATGAAGCTGATCTAACGCTAGGTGCGCAGAGTGGAGCGGGGTCCATTGTATTCCGTGCGAGCGAGGATGGACGAAGCGGTTACTACTTGAACATTGACCCTAATCTGAAATCCATCCGACTTTTTTATAAAGTGAACGGGAAATTTGAAACTAGGCAGGTCCTTGCCCAGATTCCGAGATTCAGTGGTAAGCATCAAACGTATCACATCCAGATTCAGGCGGATGGTCCTCGGATCCAGGTTGTTTTGGATGGCAAGCGGATAATGGATCTTAAGGATGGAACGTTTGCTGAAGGACATTTCGGTGTTCATGTTTTTGGAGGAAGTGCTTCCTTTCAGAATGTAAACGTGAACAATGCGAAAAAAGCGGAATTGGAGACGGTGATGATTCGGAACGCAGGGCATCCCGTAGTCATGCAAGCTGTTCAATCTGAAGCAGGCGAAGTTATAAAGGTTGACGACGGGGCAGAGAATGCAAGTGAAGGTTTAAAATGGGTACTTGTTCCTACTGGAGATGATTCCGGCTCCTACTCCATTCGAACCTTGAGCGGAATGGCGTTGGATTGGGATGTAGGACAGAATCGCGTCCAGCTCTACTCGTATCTTGGGTATGCTAATCAACGCTGGCTAATTTCTGAAAATGATGATGGAAGCATACACATTACAAATATGCATAACGGAAACGCACTCGGCATATCCGCGGATGGGTCAGAACTCGTGTTGAATGAGCTTCGCAAAGAAAATGAGAATCAAAAATGGTTTTTTAGGTAGGGGATCCCCAATCAAATTGAGTGAAAATACGATAAGGTAACAAGGATACATTCCCATTGAAAGTCGCTATTAGCGGCTTTTTTTGTTTCCATGAACCCATTTCTTGTTCCGATCCGAGGGTGAGAATTTGCTCCGGTTACCGATTACGTCGTTGCCTGGACATTAAAATTATTCAACAAAATGTGACCAAATCAGAAGGCATGGTTGATTCGGGTCATCACCAATCATTACGAATCCTTATTAGGCAGAGGATGGCGTAAACGGGAGGTCAAGCTGGAAGGAGTCGATCCCCTTACAACGGACAACCCTGAAGATCACGCATTGATCGAACTCGTGCTGTCACTGCCCGTTAAGTATAGATCGGTGGTTCATCTGTATTCTCGAGGTTGAGGATGGAGCGTTTCAAACGTTCTGGAACAGCCTGGGCGAGTAAGGCGCGGAACGCACTACGAATGCATCAAGAAGAGCGAACAGGGCACGCAGGTGCATTTGTTCGCTTTTTTATGTTTGCCTAAACGAGGTATTGCCGAGGGGGTCATGGCATTATTTAATAATATTCTGATGTAAGAAGTGCAGAAAATCACTTTGCATCGAGCCAAGAGTAACTATTTTTTTGATTATTCTGAAATTCCAATATTGGCCGTTGACTTTGAATGACCATATGGCGGAAAGCAGAGTTCCAGAACGATACTTTTGTTCTTCTAAATCAGATACTTCAAATTCAACTTTGTGTACGACTTTGGAAGAAAACAGATTGAGAAAAAGGATAATCATCCGATCCTCATTTACGAGTAATATGGCCCGACTTGTACGAGCCGAGAAACTTTGGGGAGTTGAGTAGCAGATATGCATGTTAGATTCCCTATGGGATTCAGTCAGCTTATCGATTGTTTTTTTGTTAATGAATATCATCGCCAGTTACCTTTCTATTTGGACGTTATTCATGCAATAACTTGTTAAACCATATGTACAGAAAGAATGAGAAACCCATAGCGAATTCTTAAAGGACATTAGTATTGGTATTGCTGTATGAATTCAAACCACTACAAATTCCAATTTTTGTGATAAGAGCAAATCTATTCTATACTACCACAAGTAAACGTTCTCAAGTAAGACCAGCTTCCCAGCATTTTACCGATTCCATCCGCCAAGTGCACTTCAGGGCCTGAATAGTGCATTTCACCCAAATTCAGCTCCGAAACCTGTGATAAAATAGTATATTCGAGAGTGAAATTCAGAGTCGATGTCAATGGAAAGGCGGATGTTCCCTCATGTTCAATGTAGCAATCTGTGATGACGAGGAGAAACAAAGAGAACAGGTAAAAACAATGCTGATCTCCTTGTCACTAAAAACAAATATTGATTTCCAAATTACCTTATTTGCTTCAGGCGAACAGCTGGTTTCTCATTATAATAACGTTGGGGATACGTTCCATGTTCTGATCATGGATGTGGAGATGAGTGGAATGAACGGGATCCAGACGGCCAAACAAATCAGAAATATGAAGCATTTGGATGTGCAGATCATGTTTCTAACCAGTTACCCGGAGTATATGGTGGAGAGCTTTGATGTGGTCACCTTTCAATATTTGATCAAACCGATCCAGCCCCATATTTTCGAGGAGAAGATGATTAAACTGTGCCAGTACTTTAAAGCGATGGACAAAAAGTATGTGCTGATCAAGTCAGACTATGAAGAAATTCTGTTGAAATACGATGATATTTTCTGGATTGAGGTCGTTAAGAGTTTAACGATCAAAAACAAACTGAATTTTGTTACAAAAGAAAACACACATGAGAGCAAAGGCATTTTATCCAGTTATGCTGCCGCCTTGAAAGACCATGGTTTTTTGCAAATTCATCGCTCGATTATCATCAACCTGCTGCATGTCCAAAAGTTTTCCGGCGCTCAAGTGGTCATGTTAAATGGTACCGAATTGCCTATTGGTCGTTCAAAAGTCAAGGAAGTCAAGGATGCTTACACCAAATTTATGATTATGAGGATTCAATGATATGGATACATATGTGATCTGGTCCGTCATCGTGGTTACCTTGCTTATGGCGTTCCAAGTGAATTTTTATTTTGATTCTGTACTTGGCAAGTTCAGGCGAAAACGGCATCGAGCAATCTATTTTGTCCTGTTTATCGTATTGGGTTATTTCTACTTGGCATCATCATTACCTCCAATCGTTTCTTCTGTCGTTGCTTTGTTATTCATCTTCAGTCTGGCGCAATCCTATGAAGTGGAGTTCAAAATCAAACTTGTCTTCACGGTCCTGTATGCGGTTCTGATCACAACGGTGAATTTCATTGCGGTATATATCATAGGGGTACTGGATTCTACAGATTATAGTTCATTGGATCATTTTAACGAGGAACATCAATGGGTGTTCTCCAAGGTGATGCTGCTCGGCTGCAGCATGATGTTCATTGTCATTCAGATTGTCCGCCTTATTGCCAAACGGAGGAGTTTCACAGTACATTATCGCTATTATTTCTTGTTTCTGATTGTACCTACCATTACGATCTACCAGATCAATGTGGCTTCGGTGTACAGTGAAAAAAACATATTTTATGTCGTTTCCGTGCTAGGCTCCCTTTTTCTCAATGTGTTCATTGTTTATGTATTCGATAGTATGGTCGAAAAGGTTCAGCTCGCTCATGAAAATGCCCAGCTGCAGCGTCAGATGGATTATCAGGATGCCAACTACGAGAAGACGGTGCACAGTTTCAAAAATGTGAAAAGCATCATTCATGATATCAATCAGCAGTTTCTGTACATTGAAGAATGTATCAAGCAAAACAAGCTTGAAGCGGCGGGGGATCATATTAAACTCACGTTGAATAAGATTGAAGGATCGTACCAGCGGGTGAACTCCGGCAATCTCGTGATTGATGCTCTTGTAACAAATACCATCGCCCTGGGGCAGGCAAATGGAATCAAAATCGACACCCGAATTGGACTTCACTCTCAACATATTCACATTGATCGATATGATCTGTGCGTAGTGCTCGGCAACATGCTGGATAACGCCATCGAGGCTTCCAAGCAGGTCAGACATGCGGAAGACAGATATATCCTGGTTTCGATTCACTCCACAGCGTCTGCACTCGCTATCCAGATTATGAATCATGTGGAGCAAAAATTGACTCACTTGAAGAGTGAAAAGCCCAATCCGGAGTATCATGGAATAGGCCTAACCAATATAGCGAGAATGTGCGAGAAATATGGTGGACATATGAGCATCGAGAATCATCATCGTACCTTCAATAACATGGTCGTGCTCCCGTTTGATCCAAACCATCTCTGAACATACCGTTCGGGGATTGTTTTTTTCCATTCAGGGTCCATTCTCGTTCGATATGCCTCTTCCCGGATATGATGAAAGCAATCATACAAACAGCATCATAAGGGAGGAAGTATTCAATGAAGAAACTGATCAGCATGTTATGTGCGGCAGTGCTCGTGGTCATTCCGATGACCGATGTCAGGGCAGAGGCAAACAGGATGGGAGCGATCGAGAATCAGGCGGAGCGACTTGCGGCACAGATGGTGCAAAATTATGGGGTTACAGGTCTGCAATATGCCATCATGGACGAAGGGGAAATCATTTTGTCGGACGGTGTAGGATTCCACGACAAGGCATCCCAGAAACCAGTCGACAAGGATAGCATGTTTGGTATAGGTTCTGTAAGCAAGATGGTTGTAACAGCAGCTACCATGATGCTGGTCGATTCCGGTAAAGTGGACCTGGATCAGCCCCTCACTTCGTATATTAAAGACTTTGAGATGGCGGATGACCGGTACACTCAAATCACCCCGCGCATGCTGATGAACCATTCTTCCGGTCTCTATGGCACACATTATGGAAACAGCATGTTGTTTGACGATAATGACACTCGCAATCATGATGAATTATTACTCAAACTGAAGTCTGAAAAGCTTAAGTCAAAACCGGGAGCCTATTCCGTCTATTGCAATGATGGTTTCCAACTACTTGAGATATTGGTTGAACGGGTGAGCGGATTAAGCTACAGCGAATATATCGCCAAGTTCATCAGCAATCCGTTACACTTGGAAGCAACCAAAACACCACTGGATTCTTTTGATAGAGAACAATTGTCTGAAACATACTGGCCTACGATGGAAACGAAACTGCCTGTCGAAAATGCCAATATCCTCGGTACAGGTGGAATCTACTCGACTGCAGAGGAATTGAGCCGATTTGCTGAGGTGTTGATAGGGAACAGACCCGACATTCTGTCCGAATCCTCGGCAAAGTCCATGCAAAATCATGAATATCGTCAAGGAATATGGGTATCCGAAGAGAGAAATACCTTTAACTACGGTCTCGGATGGGATGCCGTTGCGCTGGCACCGTTCAGCGATTACGGCATTACTGCACTTACCAAGGGTGGAGACACCATGTTGTATCATGCATCGTTAATCACCATACCTGAACATGATATTTCGATGGCGGTTCTTTCTTCTGGCGGGTCATCCATCTATAACCAGATGTTTGCCAGTAAAGTTCTGCTGGAGGTTCTTGAGGATCAAGGCATTATTGAAGAGATTCAACCTGATCAGAAATTCTCAACACCCGACAAAGTGAAGATGCCGACGGAGTTGACTGCCTATTCCGGTCTTTATGGTACGGTAGGTACAACGCTGGATATAGACATTAAAAACAGTGAGATCAAGCTGCCTGCTTTGCAGGGAGGACTTATCCCGGAGCAGACCTATGTGTACACAGGTGAAGGACAATTTACGAGTCCCGATGGAAGTGTGAAGGTCAGTTTCGAGAAAGAACGTAATGACAAGGTGTATGTTAAAGTTCTGGCAAACATCACGTTACCCGGTTTAGGCCAAACGGTGATGAACACCTATGATTTCCAAAAACTGGAGCATAACACGCTCGATACAGCAACGAAAGAGAAGTGGGCAGCTCGCAATGGCTCGAAGTATTACGCATTGGATGAAAAGATAACATCGATCTTCTATCTGCTTCCTTCAATGCTGATCAAAAATCTATCCGTAGATGCGGAGAACGGTTATGCGAATGGTACCCGAGTTGTTGATCCAGACCACGCAGAGAATGTCGCCGAGATTCCTGTTATGAATGGAAGAGATGCATTCGATCTGCAGCTCTACTCGAAGAATGGCGCAGAGTTTTTGATTCAGGATGGTCAGGAATACATCGCAGAGGATGCCATTTCACCGATCTTTGCCGGGAAAACAGGAGTCACTACCATCCCATCCAACGGGCAAGCCCGCTGGTATGCCATCGACTCCCGCTCGGCGAACAAATCGTTAACGGTGGATTCTCCGGAAAACGGAGGTTATGCCGTATATAACGAGAAAGGTGAAGTGGTTCACTTTTCCGTAGCAACCAATCAACAATCGACACAGCTCCCAAAAGGTGGTTTTATCGTTTTTGGTGGTGAAGCCGGAGATGTCTTCAAAATTCATCTAAAGTAAATGAATTGAACAATGAGTTCAAAGGAGCATATTGGATCCCGAGCATAGGCTCCCCGTGATCCGGTATGTTCCTTTTTTATGTGCCCAGATAGCCTGAACGGCTGCTCATGTATGCTGTGTTTTCAGTCCTGCTAAACGAAGAGTTTGCTCCAGCCGATCCAGATCCACGGAGAAGTCCTCCAATCCCGGAAAGCGGTCCTGTGTTGTTCCGGCATCCTGCCCATACATCATATAATAATCAAGTTTGTTATGGTTGCTGATCATCCAGTAAGTAGGCACTACATGCCGGGTATGAAAAATTTCGACGACAAGGGTTCCTTCCATGCAGAAAGCAAGATTGGCCAGCCCGGCTCCATGTGGTGAAACAATTGCTTTTGAGGAAGAAAAGAGCTGAACTTGCTGGGCAACGGTCAAATCCTCCAGACATACAGGAGTGAACCCATACGGCTCCAAATGCCGGATTACCTCGTCCTCGTTAGTGATCCGTCGGGCAGAGGCTTTGCTCCGAGAAATGAAAATGCGATCGGGAGAATGCAGCGTTGTATCGCATCCGGGTAGCATAAACGTCCGAAGGATAGCTGTGGCCCAAGGAGGATAATGGGAATTCATCATGAGGGAAGGTACGACCAACCGGTCGGCCTGAATTTCCAGATCATCTTCAGTACGAATTACGGACGATTCGGATACGCCAAACATACATAACGTTTCTTTCACAAAAGATCCATGAGGATTCGGATTCATGACCAGTGATTGAAAAGGAATATTTAAAACCCGAAGCATACCCAGTCGCGGCAGCACATCATATAACCAATGAAAATAATTATGACTTCCACAAAAAGTTAAAACGGCTGCTGTCCCCTCGAGATGCTGATGCTCTTGAGCCTTCCTTCGGTGCAAAGCGGGGTGTTCTTCCAGTGTCAGCATTCTGTTTTGTTGTCCATCATACTCAGGGGAAAGTTCGAAAATCAGTTTTCCGTCCGATGTCAGGATAGAACCTGTTGATCCCCAAACACGCCCATTCGGTATGCAGGCAACATATCCGCCTTCGGGATGAAGGGTGTATGGCATCAAATAACGATGTATCTCCGTTTCAGGGGTTTTCGGAGCCTCGAATTTGGCGACTCCGCCAAAATGAAAAGGGGAAACCATTTCATCGCCGCCGGGGGAAACGGAGGCTATCCATTCCCAGATGTCTCTATAGAAACCGTATTTATTTGGATTGGTGTCTGTCGATTTAGCATTGCCGCACATTTCATTCATTCTTCGCCCTCCAGCACCATGGTTACTTATGAAGCTAATTTATGCAGGTAGGCCATAAAGGGCACGAAGAGAACGGACTTTATATGATGCCAAACTTTAATTTCAGATTTTTGCAAGACACCATCAAGACGTAGAAGTGATGGATTTGCGGTAAGCACGCGGTGTACAGCCAACCACTTGTCTGAATTGCCTGGAGAAATGCTCGACATTCCGATAACCGCAAAGTTCACTGATGTCTGAAATTCTGGACTGGCCATGAATCAGTCTTTCTTTGGCCAGACGAATTCTGGATTGAATGACATCTTCCATGCAGGAGATGCCAAATGTAGTTTTATATATCGTTTGCAGATAGCCCGGACTAAGATGGACACAATCGGCCATGACAGCAACGCTCCATTCTTGTCCCGGGTTGTGGTTAATGGCTTTGCGCAAATTCAAAAGATCCTGATAATGAGGCTTGTTTTCGGCGGACTGAGAGGCTTCGAGAAGCTTGTTAAACATAATTCGAAACAAATAATCAATGGAGAGCTCACGGTAATCACACTGAAGAAAATTTTCGGTAGCCATCAATTGGAACAACTGATGACAATAACCAGGATCCGGAAGAAGAATGGGAGTGCCGAGCGGAAGAGTTGTCTCCAGTACATACGCTTCATCGGAAAGAAATCGCACCCAGTCATTTACGTATTGATCAGAGCACGCACGATACATGATTTTCTGATAAGGCGGGTATAGGACGGCACAATTGGCCGGATACGCTTTTATTTCGCCATTCACCCAGAATTCTGCCGGAGTCTGTGTAAGAATAAGCAACCAGAAGTCATGACCTTCCGGTATGTCATAAATGAAATCAGCAGGATGAGCGGCATCATAACCGACATAAAAGATCGTATTCATAGGATTCTCCAATCTTGGGATAGATCAATTTTGCGTTAGTATATATCATTCTTTGAGATGCACTTCTACTTTATAATTTTAAGGGAAAAACGCTAGGAAATCACTCATTTATCGATAAATTTCGAGAGGGGTATCGTCGGGTAAGTCTTTGAAATCATCAATAACGGAGACGTATTGTTGCCGGTTCTATCTTGAAATCGATGGATTTCCGGTCATGGATTTAACCGAGGATCGTGATCTGTAACAAGAATTCGTTAATGTATCTGTTGAGGTTGTGATGAAACATGAATAGAAAGGGGAGAACGGAAAGTATGTATGCAAACCCGATTATTTGGGCTGATTATCCGGATCTAGATGTGATTCGGGTCGAAGATACCTATTATATGGTCAGTACAACCATGCATATGATGCCGGGCTGCGTCATCCTGCGGTCCTATGATTTGATTCATTGGGAGACTGCAACTCATGTGTACGATAGACTTGATGATACACCAGCCCAGTGTTTGGAGGAAGGCAAGCAGATTTACGGCAAAGGCATGTGGGCTGCCTCGCTTCGGTATCACAAGAACAGGTTCTACGTTATTTTCGTTGCCAATGATACGCATAAGACATATCTGTACACTGCCCAGCAAATAACCGGTCCCTGGACCAAACAGTATGTGGAAGGGTTTTATCATGATTGTTCTCTGTTTTTTGACGAGGATGATCGAACCTACCTGATACATGGCAACACCGAGATATATCTGACGGAATTAAGTTCTGATCTGTCCGGACCTAAGCCTGGTGGAGTACAGCGAATGATCGTAAAAGATAAGCAGCCTCATTTCCTCGGCTATGAAGGTGCCCATTTCTACAAAATTAACGGAAAGTACTATGTGTTCCTAATCCATATATCCAAGGCTTCTGGCAGAAGAACACAGGCGTTCTATATGGCAGATTCGTTGGACAGTGAGTTTGTTGGCGGTGAAGCATTCAATGATGACATGGGATATTTTAATGCAGGGGTAGCTCAGGGGGGAATCGTGGATACACCGGATGGAGACTGGTATGCCATGCTGTTTCAGGATCATGGTGCCATCGGACGTATACCTGTGCTGGTCCCGCTGCACTTCGAGAACGATATACCGGTGTTTGCCGAGAAAGCTCCGAAACAAATCCTGATTCAGAGTACAAGACCCAATTATACATATAAACCTCTGATTGGGAGCGACGCATTTCATTATGAAGCCGATGAAACAGGGAGGGTAAGACTGAACGATTTTTGGCAGTGGAACCATACCCCACACGATGGCCTCTGGTCCGTGACCGACAAACCGGGCGTTTATCGGATTCAATCCGGACATATTCGTCCCAACCTGACCTTTGCCGTTAATACACTGACACAGCGTGCAATGGGTCCCGTTTGTGAAGCGACGGTCACATTGGATGGAAGCGGGCTAAAGGATGGCGATTATGCCGGTTTGGGTTTTCTGATTGGCACCTATGGGTTGATCGCACTCACGAGGAATGAAGGTCGTTTAGAATTAGTCATGCTGGCAAGAAACAGCGAGGATTCATCCATCTTCGGTAATCTGATCGATGCGGAGCCAGCTACCGAATACGCAAGAATTCCGATGGTGGAATCCGTAGTTACGCTTAAGGCTATTGGAAATTTCGTGGACAACCAGGATGAGTGTTCATTTTTTTATCTGGAAGGATCGCAGTGGAAGCCGCTCGGAATTACCCACAAAATGGTTTATAAATTGGATCATTTTATGGGATGCCGGATCGGATTGTTTTTATATTCGACAAGCGTGATCGGAGGAATCGCTGATTTTTCGAATTTTGAATATCAGGTGATGCTTGCGCATAACGGGAAATAACGGAATGAAGTCGCCGAGCCGGCGGCTTTTTTTTCTACCAACAACTAATCTGGTTCTGCTCAGCTGAAGCGAATTCATGTACAATAAGAACAGGTTTCAAGATCAGGGGACAAACCATCCATTTCGGCCGAATCGGGGTGCATACTTTGCGCATTACTGCGTTAACCAAAACAAAATTAGTTATGATCCTCCTGCTTAGTGCATGCATACCAACAGGACATACAAGCGGATATTCGGAACAGGACTTAATGAATATCGACGTTCAGGCTGCGGAAAATGAACCGCATATTAGCAAATACAGCTCTCCGGTACAGGTATCCTTTGTCAGAGAGGTAGGGGACGATCTGGAACAAATGATCAGCCAGCTGCCTGGAGAGAGTCTGCTCGACAATCGATGGACCCGGTTGTATGAGGAGAAGCTGGGGATTCAGCTTCAATACGACTGGATTGCGAGAGGGGACGTTTATGGACAGAAGTTGGGTGTTTCTCTTGCTGCCGGTCGTATTCCTGACATTGTCAGAGTAAATCCGTACCAGCTAAGACAGTTGAGTAATGCAGGTCTGATTCAGGATCTGTCAGAAGTGTACCAAACCTATGCCTCTCCGCTTACGAAGAGCATATTGGAGGCAGAAGGAAGCGGCCCGTTTGACGCGGCAACCATTGATGGCAAATTGATGGCCATTCCTGAAACGGCATCCTCCATAGAATCTGCCCAGTACTTGTGGATTAGGACCGACTGGCTAGAACACCTGCAGCTTGATCGGCCTGAAACCATGGAAGACGTGCTTGAAATTTCTAAAGCGTTTACAGAGAGAGACCCGGACGGCAACGGTCAACGGGATACGTACGGACTTGCCCTAACGAATCATTTGTGGGACCCGGTCATGGGGGCTGTCGGCCTGATGGCCGGGTATGGCGCATATCCGAATATATGGATTAAGGATGAGGATGGCAGACTAGTATATGGCGGCATACAACCCGAAGTCCGAAAAGCACTGCAAGTGCTGCAAACCATGTACCTGGAAGGTCAGCTTGACCCCGATTTCAGCTACAAAAAAGGAACGAACGAAGCAAGACTGATCCAGAACGGAAACATTGGCATGCTTTATGGTGAACAATGGACTCCTTTTAAGATCCAGTCAAGCCGGGAGAACGATCCAAAAGCAGAGTGGCAGGCTTTTCCCATCCTTGCTGAATCCGGAAAATTGGCGAAGGTGCAGCTTCGCACCAATACTTGGCAATATTTCGCTGTTAGAAAAGACTACGCGCACCCTGAAGTCATCATGAAACTCATGAACTTGCATTTGGAAACCAACTGGGGTGAGCACGCACAGTACGAAACATACTACAATGACGATTCCAAGGCCGTATGGATGCTCTCGCCGGTCACCCCTTTTCCGGGGACCAAAAACCTGGACGCTTACCGCCAAATTCAGGAAGCGAACCGCTCGGGTAATCTTTCCGTTCTCCAAGAGGAAGCATCGGCTATTCAGAAGAGAATTGAGGCGTATACCGAGGAGAACGTGGAGAGCGGTTGGGGATGGAAGCAAACCTATGGACCGTCAGGTGCGCTCAGTATAGCTGATGGCTACGAAAGAAACGGACAACTACTGTACGATCAATTCACGGGTGGAATTACTGAAACAATGGTTGATCGGCAAATCATACTAAATGATCTTCAGCTTGAAGCCTATCTGAATATTATTCTGGGCAGACCCATAGAAGAGTTCGACCTGTTTGTGGATAATTGGCTAAAGCTGGGTGGAGATCAGATCACTGCGGAGGTTAATGCGTGGCTCAATACAAAAACGGCAATGGAGCATTAAATCGATCCTTAAGAGTTCATTCATGCAAGAAAGCGAACCACATGCTGGAGGGGATGAGTTGATTAAATTCCCGGCCCAATCATGGCGCAGCAGCATCTTCGCACGACTGGTCGTAACCTATCTGATCTTTGTTCTTCCACTGATTCTCTTGGGGATATATCTGTACAACTGGAGTTACGACAATGCCAGCCAGGAAATATCGTCTTCAACGGAAAGAAGGCTTGATCGTTATCTCGAAGAATTGAACCGGGAAATCGAATGGATGGAGCTGCAGCAGTTTGACATTGTGGAGGACAGGAAGCTAAACAGGCTTGCCGTACTATGGGAGATGATGGATCAGGTAGATCGCCGCGAGACATTGAACTACCTGTCCGATCGGCTTGCGACGTTTAAGAACAGCAGTGTCTACATTAAAAACGTTCATGTGCATATTCGCACGATTGGCAAAAGCATCTCCGCCACGCATGGAATTGACGATTACAACAGAGATTCCTATGAATACTTCAGCTCAGGCAAGGAGGGAAAGGGAACTCGTTTCATGGTGAAAGAGGGTGTAATGAACCTGAGTGCCGTGCGGCTGACCGGCAAAAAGGGAGAGGCTCCGCTGTTCGTGGTTCAGGTCGAACTGGATACGGATCAATTTCAACATGCGCTGACCCAGCTTAATTTGTACCCTGATAGCGGTTCCTTCCTGCTGGAGGAAAAAACGGGACAGATCATCACCGACCTTTCGCAGCGTGATTTTATCCTTTCTGATTATCGTGAACAGATTGTCAATGGCGAACATGGTGCATTTCAGGTGAAGGTAGATGGCACAAGTTATTATGTCAGCCAGAGCCGTATGGAACCGCTGGGCTTGTCGATCGTAACGTACTTGCCGGAGAAAAGTGTAAAAAGACCACTTACCAAGTTCTATCATTGGGCCTGGTTGTTTGCAATTACATCATTTGTTGCCATTTCGGTCTTCTTATATTCAAGTTATAAGCTCATCCACATTCCTCTGTTTTTGCTCGTCAAGAGGTTCAAAAAAATGGAAACCGGCGTACTGGATATCCCTATCGTGCACAAGCGGAAGGATGAGTTCGGTTTCCTGTATACCCGGTTTAATCAGATGCTTGAGAAGCTTCAGCTGCTTATTGATCGGGATTTCAAACAAACGATGATGATGCAGCGCGCTGAATTGAAGCAGCTCCAATCTCAGATCAATCCCCATTTTTTATATAATAGTTTCTTTATTCTCAATTCACTTGCAAGAACAGGGGATACGGAGCGGATTGAACAATTCACCAACATGCTTGGCGAATATTTCAGGTTTATTTCCCGGAACGAAACCGATCAGATCAGGCTGGAAGAAGAAGCGGCCCATTCGCGTACATATACCGAAATTCAAAAGCTGCGCTTCTCCAGACGCATACACGCAGACTTCGGAGATTTGCCAGCATCGATGGAACACATTCGTGTCCCCCGATTAATCATACAGCCCATCATTGAGAATGCTTATGAACACAGTCTGGAAAAAATGACCGCTCAGGGCATGCTTCGAGTCCGGTTTGGCATGACGGAGCAGATCGCAGAGATTACGGTGGAGGACAATGGGCATGAATTGGAGGACGGTCAAATCGCTGCGCTTCAACAACGTTTGCATGAAAAAAGTGACACGGAGGAAATGACCGGATTAATGAATATTCATCGTCGGCTGATGCTGACCTATGGGGAAGATAGCGGCTTGTTTTTGACGAGAAGTGAACTGTCGGGATTAAAGGTCACAATCCGAATTCATATAGAAGGAAGGGAAGACGGATGTATCGACTTTTGATTGTGGATGATGAGGAAATCATTACGGATGCTCTTTATGAAACATTTGCAAGATATATGCCGGACCGTCTGGATGTATACAAGGCTTATTCTGCGAGTGAGGCATTGGCCTGGATGGAACGCTCAAGAATTGATATCGTTTTGACAGATATTCGCATGCCGGGTATGAATGGTCTTGAGCTGACAGAGCAGGTTCAGGTCTATTGGTCACACTGCCGTGTTATTTTTCTGACAGGTTACAGTGACTTTAACTATGCTTACAAGGCTTTTCAGATGCCCAATGTCCGTTACTTGCTCAAAACGGAAGGGTATGACAAGGTTATGGCTGTAGTGGAGGAAGTGATGGAAGAGATTCGGCAGAGTCACGACATGCATGAGCTGCTGGAGAAATCATCTGAGATCACTTGCAAGTTGGCGCTCCTTCAACAGGAAGAGTTTCTGCGGAATCAGCTTCAGAACGGCACTGCATATACGGATTCCACTTTTGAGATTCAGAAAGAATTAGATCGCTGGGAGCTTGGTCTGCATGCTTCTTCTTCTGTATATGTCGTACTGGGCCGGTTCCATTCCAAGGATAAACATACCCATTTGGAACGCGCACAGATTCAGGCACAGACGCAATTAATTGTTTCCTCGTTGTTGGAGGAGCACATAGTTCACGTTAGCGTGCCGGATCATTACGGGGATATGGTATGGCTCATTCAACCCCGGTCGGATACAGAGCCAGGCAGTTCTTTTGTCCGATATCTGGAGGGAACATTGGAATTGATCCAGGAAGCATGTATGACTTCACTTGGCATATCCGTGGCTTTTGCGTTGGGCGGGAAGAGCTGTCAGTGGTCAGAGATTCCCCGGCAATATGAGCGGTTGAGGCAGCTTCACTGGATGAAGATTGGAGATGGCATATCCATGGTGCTTAAAGATTATGATGATGTTCTTTCCAATCAGGGCCAGAGGGAGTTTACACGGGTCAGTAACCGAATTGAAGTGATGTCAGGGTATTTGGAAACAGGGCGAATCCAGCAATTTTATGAAGTGTTTGAGGAATTGGTCAATGAACTGATTCAACAGGATGTGAATCTGGAACGAACCATGGAAACCTACTATAATCTTGCGCTGCATCTGTATTCAGTCATCAATCGATGGGGTTTGAATCAGGATATACCGGATCAACGCAGACTGCTGCATCTCAACGAGTATACGTGTATGAAAGATGCCGTGCAGTTTTTGTATCAGGCAGCCGACCAACTGGTGCGCTTCAAAAGTTCGAATGAACAGGAACGGGCAAATGCCGTAATTCATTCGCTCTGTACTTACATCACCGAGCATCTGGAAGAAGACCTTTCTCTTGTAAGGCTGGCCGAGCTTTATCATTTCAATCCATCGTACCTGTCACGTTTCTTCAAACAGGAGATGGGAATCAACCTTTCCGAATTTATTGACGAGCTGCGAATCCGCAGGGCAAAGGATCTGCTTCGGAATGCCGATCTCATGGTTCGTGAGGTTGCTCTCCAGGTTGGCTATGAGGCAGCTCATTCCTTCACCCGCTTTTTCAAAAAGGTGACAGGCATGACTCCCCAGGAATTCAGGGAATCTTTGATGGTCCGTTAATTGGAAAGATAACGAAGCAAAATAAGGTCACAGGCTCGAATGTCCTGTGACCTTATTTCGCTATTGGTTTAACGGCTCGCCCAAGGAAGGTTAATCTCTAGCTTTATGCGGTGAACGCTTTTTGTTTTCGATAGGCATTGGGACTTACGCCTGTGGTTGCCCTAAATTTTTTATAAAACCAGTCTGTATCTGTATACCCTACCTCTGCTGCAATTTCATAAATCCGCAAGTCGGTGGACTTCAGCAGAAATTTGGCTCTTTCCATTCGTTGCTGAAGCAAATAATCATTGAAGGACATGTTTTCTTCCATTTTGAATTTTTGCCCAAGGTATGCGCAGTTAAAATGAACCATATCGGCAATTTTCTTCAATGTGATATCCCCATTCAGATGATCGAGGACATAAGCTTTGATGATCTTAATCACCTGGGTGGAATGGACCTGCTGACCCTCAAGTTGAATGAGTGATCTGAATGAGGGCAGATTTCGTTTTGGTCTATCAGGTTCAAGCCGGGACTGGAGTCTGTTGAGACTATGAAGGAGGGAAGAGCCATTGAACCTGCCGGGTAGATAATCGCTTACTTGATAGGCTAGTGCTTTGCGGACAAGCTGAAAATGATCATTGCCTCCCATGATCAGAATGGGAATCTGGCTCCTCTTTCGAATGTGATGACATACCCACAAACCTGCAGCAGTACATCCTCCGGTGCTTATGAGCACTACTGTAAACTCCCTCTCAGACAATGCCGATAAAGCACACTGGGCAGAAACGACTCGTTTTCCAATGGTATATTCAGATTTGCTGCGGTGCAGCAGCTTTTGCATTTCCCCGAATACACAGCGACTGAAATCCACAAGCAGGATGTTATGCATGAAGCAATCTCTCCCTCTCAATTGATATAAACCGAATCAGGTCCTCTTCATATCCGGATAACAGATGTCTTAATTTCATTATGAGAAGAAAAGAAAGCGCATACAATGTGCATTTATTTGTAGAGGGAGCATTTATTTACCACTTAACTACGTAAATGCTCTAATCTGCATTCAATTTGCCAAAACCTATAGTTTGCCAGGGTAAACACCTGTAATTACACATGTTGTTTGCGTTTTCATTTAAACGCTACACTTTGATGGCAAACGATAAAACCACATTCAGGGGGGACAACGAATGAGAAAAAGCATGTTCATGCTAACGAGTTTGATCCTTGCAGTCATGCTGTTGTTGAGTGCATGCAGCTCCGGCTCCAGCGCTCAAACAGAGCCAGAAACAAAGGCACCGCAGGAAGAGCAGGCAACCAATGAAACAGAACCAAAGAATGAGAAATCCACCCCAGAGATGGAGTTTGACATGGGGGGAAGAACCATCAAGGTGGTTGCTTGGTGGGATATGGAAATGACTGATAGCAACCCGGATAACATTCAGCGAATCGAGAACCTGGAGGCACTGAAAAAGAAGCATAACTTTGACATCGAATACATTTCGATTGATTTTGGTGAGTATCAGGAGAAGGTCGTGGCTTCCTTGATGGCAGGTGAACCGCTGGGCGACATTGTGCGGCTGGGCAAAGACTATGCCATCCCGGCACTGACCAAGCAGGACCTGTTATGGCCCATTGATGAATACACCAAGAATGATCAGGTATTCAATCAGAAAACGACGAACGAATACTTTCAGTATGAAGGCAGAGGTTATGGTTTCACCGAAGATCAATCTTCATTTATCAGTGGGATCTTTTACAACCGGACACTCATGCAGGAGCTTGGCATGAAGCCATTACAGGAATACGTGGACGCAGATCAATGGAACTGGGATACGTTTATTGAAGTAGCCAAACAAGCAAACAAGGACCGCAACAACGATGGAAAGCTCGACACATGGGGATTGGCTCAAACGGGACTGCTTGAGCCTGTCCTCTATTCCAACGAAGCGTCTCTGACCAAGGATGACAAACAAAATCTGGAGGACCCAAAAACAAAAGAAGCACTGAGTTTTCTTTCCAAATTGGCGACAGAGAAGATAGGAAGACCTACGGAGGGCGGGGATTGGACGGAACCAGCGACCTTTTTCCGTCAGGGGAATACGCTCATGTACTCGGGAGCCATGTATGAAATTGAAGGCATTCGAACAGATATGAAGGACTACGACATCGGTTTTGTTCCTTTCCCAAAAGGACCAAGTGCTACAGCATACCATTCCGGGGAATCGCGTTATCAGGCACTGACGATTCCTAAGGCAGTAGAGCATCCGGAACAGCTGATGTATATCTGGGAAAAAATCAATGAAATTGAATCCATCTACGATTACCCTAGCCAGTCCACCCTGGAGACTCATCTGACGGATGAGGCCGATATTGAAAATGCCAAGACCGTTGCCGAGGGTATGCTTGTGCTGGACCACAATACGTTCCCGTCTCTGCCATTCTGGGATTTCAATGGTGAATTGGTCGACGGTGTATCTGTATCTACCGTTATTGAAAAATACAAGGCACCTTTCCAGGCGGCCATCGATGAGGTATACAAATAAACACACTTAGTCTGTTCTCTCGGGACGAAAACGGCCGATGGCTTAGGTCCCGAGAGACCATTTAGTGCATAACCAACTTACTCCACGGCAGAAGGAAGGGGGACGTATTCGAACATGCGGTCACGAAAGAAAAAGGCACTGATCCTGCTGCTGGCCATGGTGATGATCCTCTCATTATGGAGCATTTACCTTACAAGGGATCGTGGTCCCGGCATCGTTCAGGCGCGTGAGGATTTCGAAGCGGTATCCGGTACAGAAGACTCTCGCAGCTATGAGCATTACCTCTCTGTTCATGCTGACGCAGACAAGCCGGAGCAGACCATACGGATTGAGGGAGAGTCATTCACTCAGGCGGTGAACGGGGAGTTCGAGATCGTCAATGCGTATGCCGGTTTGGACGGGAAAGCCGTCATCACTCCGGAATCCGGAACCATCAACTGGGAGGTTCCTGTTCCAGCCAGCGGGTTATACCAGATGCGCATACATTATTATCCTGCTGCAGGCAAAAGCTCAGGGATTGAGCGGCAGTTGGAGCTGAATGGAGAGGTTCCGTTCAGAGGAGCCGATGTACTGTTATTTGACAGGGTATGGGGGAATCGAGATGACCATGCCCGCAGGGATGATCGCGGGAACGACCTTCGGCCACGGCAGGTGGAGCAACCAGCTTGGCAGCTGGCCTCTTTTAAGGACAGTGCGGGTTACTTCGAAGAACCATATCAATTTTATTTTGAAAAGGGAAAACAGAAACTATCACTGACTTCGCTGCGCGAAAGCATGGCGATCGATTATATCGAGCTGTACCGGGAAGAGAGCATTCCAGCCTACACAGAGCTGCAGGCCGATTATGAAGCAGCAGGTTTGAAGCCGGCTGATCCTGTCTCGATCAAAGTACAGGGAGAGGAGGCAGTGAGTAAATCCTCGCCAACCCTTGCCCCCATCTCGGATCGCTCAAGCCCGTCTCTGGAACCGTATGATGTATCCAAAATCCGTGTTAACGCCATTGGGGGCATCAACTGGAAGCTTCCTGGTGAATGGATCGAATGGGATGTGGATGTACCGGAAGACGGCCTGTACCAAATTGGGCTCAAAGTAAAGCAGGATCAGCTGCGCGGCGTCTATGCCACACGTAGTCTGACGATCGATGGCAAAATTCCTTTTGAAGAAATGAAGCGTATTCGATTCAACTACAGCCCGGATTGGCAGACACAGGTGCTGGGCACAAGTGAGAGTGAGCCTTACCTGTTTCATTTGGAGAAAGGAACTCACCGCTTGCGTATGACCGTTACGCTGGGGGATATCGCTCCACTGCTGCGTACAGTGGAATCAAGCGTGCTGGAGTTGAACGAGATGTATCGCAAAATTCTGATGATTACCTCCAATAAACCGGACCCCATGAGGGATTATCAGCTGGAAACACGCATTCCAGAGATGGTTGAGGTATTCAAACGGCAGGCAGACATTCTTCGATCGGTTGCTGACTATCTGGAGAAGGCGACAGGTGAGCAGAGCGATAAGGTCGCCATTCTCCATGCCATGGTGATTCAGTTAGAGGACATGGCGGCAAGACCGGAAACTGTGCCCAAGCGTCTGGACACCTTTAAGATCAATGTAGGCGGGTTAGGGACCTGGATTCTTTCCGTCCGTGAGCAGCCGATCTCACTGGATTACGTCCTGGTATCCTCACCGGATCAGAAGATGCCGAAGGCAGAGGCGACGATGCTGCAGCAGATGAAACATGAAATGGGCGCTTATATCGCTTCGTATACGGAGGATTATGACAGCATCGGAAATGTTGAACAGAATAAGGATTCCATTACGGTGTGGATTACAACAGGACGCGATCAGGCGCAGGTTCTGAAAGGTCTGATTGATGATTCCTTTACACCGGAAACCGATATATCCGTTCAATTGCGCCTCGTTCCACCTAATATTTTGCTGCCTGCGACGCTTGCCGGGGAAGGACCGGACGTTGCCATGCAAATGGGCGAAGATATCCCGGTGAATTACGCCATGCGGAATGCAGCGGCGGATCTGAGTACATTTCCGGATTTTGAACAGGTTGCGAGCCGATTTCGCGCAAGTGGATTGACGCCATACCAATTCAACAACGGAGTGTATGCACTTCCGGAGCAGCAGCATTTTCCAATGTTGTTTTATCGAAAGGATATTCTGAAGGAGCTTGGCCTGGAGCCGCCAAAAACGTGGCAGGATGTGTATAATGCCATTTCGGTGCTGCAAAAGCACAACATGGAGTTCTACCTGCCCATTGAGGATACGACGAACAATGCCAACATGGTACCCAACGCAACCTTTGCCATGCTGCTCTATCAGAACGATGGCGAATTTTATTCCGCAGATCAGAAGGAAAGCGCGCTCAATTCGGAGATTTCCATGGACGCATTCAAGCGTTGGACGCAATTTTATACTAATTATAAGTTCCCTCTGAAAGCTGATTTTCCAAACCGTTTCCGTACCGGGGAGATGCCGATTGGTATTGCGGATTACACCACCTACAACATGCTGACGGTCATGGCACCGGAAATTCGCAACCTTTGGGATTTCACGATCGTTCCTGGCACGCAGCTGGAGGACGGGACTATAAGGCATGAGGTGGCAAGTGCCACAAGTGCGGTCATGATGCTGGAGAACGCCAAGAACCGGGAAGCTGCCTGGAAGTTCATGAAGTGGTGGACCGACAAGCAGACTCAGATCGAATATGGCAGAGAGATGGAAGGGCTGATGGGAGCAGCTGCGCGTTATCCGACTGCCAATATTGAAGCGCTGGAGCAGCTGCCATGGCCAGTTAAGGATTATCAAAATCTCAAGAAACAGTGGGAGTGGGTAGAGGGCATTCCTCAGGTTCCCGGCGGATACTTTACGGGCCGACATCTGGACAACGCATTCCGCAAAGTGGTCAATGCCAATGAGAATCCGCGTGAAGCCTTGGCTGATTATGTCCTGTACATTGATGATGAAATCGAGCTCAAGCGAAAGGAATTCAATTTGAAGTAGAGAGAAGGGAGGGTAACGGTTGCACGCAGAAACCACCAAGTCATCCACTGCTCCTGCCATCACCACAAGGCAGAGCAGCTGGTGGTCCCTTTTGAAAAGGGATTTATACCGAAGCAGGCACTATTATGTGCTGATGGCACCGTTTATGCTGATCTTTTTCCTGTTTACTGTCATTCCGGTGGGCATCTCGCTGGGGCTCAGCTTTTTTCACTTCAATATGCTGGAGCTGCCCCGATTTGTCGGCTGGCAAAATTATTCACGGCTGTTTTTGAACGATGATGTTTTTTTGATTGCCCTTAAAAATACGCTGCTGTTTGCCGTGATTACGGGACCTGTCAGCTATATTGCCTGTTTTTTGTTTGCCTGGATTATCAATGAGCTGTCACCCAAAATCCGTGCAATTATGACACTTGTTTTTTATGCCCCTTCCATTTCGGGAAACGTTTTTTTTATCTGGCTAATCGTGTTCTCGGGAGACAGCTACGGATACATGAACGGTTTCCTGATGCGTCTCGGCGTTATCCTCGAACCGATTCAATGGCTGTCGAATGAGAAATATGTGCTGGCCATTGTCATCATTGTACAGCTGTGGCTCAGTCTCGGCACGAGCTTCCTTGCCTTTATTGCCGGGCTTCAGACGATCGATCGGTCCCTGGTGGAAGCGGGAACGGTGGACGGTATCAAAAATCGGTGGCAGGAGCTTTGGTATATTACGCTGCCTTCCATGAGACCCCAGTTGATGTTTGGTGCGGTCATGCAGATTACAGCTTCATTTGCCGTGGCCGAAATCTCCATTGCACTGGCTGGTTTCCCAAGCGTTAACTATGCAGCACATACCGTTGTAACCCATTTGATGGACTTTGGAACGATTCGGTTCGAGATGGGCTATGCGTCGGCGATAGCGACCGTTTTGTTCGCCCTCATGCTGGGAACGAACGTGCTGACACAAAAAATGCTTAGAAAGATAGGTGAATGACAATGACCAGCAAGGTACGTGCCGTTTTCGGCATGCCGAGAAGACTCAACCGGTCATTTACCGTCAGTCTGATGCTGTTTGTACTGCTGGGTCTGTTCGGCTCATTTATGGTATTGCCGCTGATCTATACGGTCAACAATGCCTTTAAACCTCTGGATGAGCTGTTTATTTTTCCGCCGCGATTCTGGGTGAACAATCCGACGATGGAAAATTTCGCGGATCTGATCAATCTGATGGGCAACTCCTGGGTTCCTTTATCCAGATACATTGCCAATACGCTGTTAATTACGCTGCTGGGAACGGCAGGTCATATCCTTCTCGCTTCCGCAGCAGCTTATCCGTTGGCGAAATACCGATTTCCCGGTTCAAATGTACTGTTTACGATCGTGATCCTGTCGCTGATGTTCTCACCACACGTCACGGCAATTCCAAACTACATGGTGATGTCCTGGCTTGGATGGATCAACACCCATGCGTCCATCATTGTGCCTTCTCTCGCATTCTCTCTAGGTCTGTTCCTGATGAAGCAGTTCATGGAGCAGATTCCGGATGCGCTGCTGGAGGCAGCCAAAATCGACGGGGCGAACGAATACCGTATATTCTGGAGCATCGTCATGCCTAACGTGAAGCCCGCTTGGCTCACGCTTATGATTTTACAATTTCCAGCATTATGGGGAACAGACGGCGGAAGCTTCATTTACAGTGAAAACCTGAAAACGCTGCATTATGCGCTCAGTCAGATTACTCAGGGTGGTATCGCCCGGGCAGGTGTCGGTGCTGCGGTAGCACTGCTGCTCATGATTGTACCGATTACCCTGTTTATCATCTCCCAGAGCAGTGTTATGCAGACGATGGCAACTTCCGGGATGAAAGAGTAGAAGGGGGGCAGCAACATATTGAACAGCGTGTGGAAAAAATGCGGATGGCTCACCCTGGGCCTTGCCTGCCTCCTGGGCTTGGGAAGCGCAGCGTCAACGGCTTTCGCCGATGGTCAGACGAGTGCGTACAATTATTCCTACTGGGGAGATGCGGTTCGTTCTCCTGCTGCATATGAGGCGACAGGAATTGTTACGGGCAAGGAACTGGATATTGGTATGTTCAAAGAACCGAACGATATGCACGTCACTGCTGATCAGCGGGTGTATGTGCTGGATTCCGGCAACAGCCGTATTGTCGAGCTGAATCAAGAGATGAAGCTGACAAGGGTTATCGATTCTTTTGATCATGATGGAACGAAAGACAAGTTCAAACTTCCACAGGGATTATACGTATCGGACAACGGGCAGCTGCTCATAGCGGATACGGGTAACCAGCGGGTAGTGCATCTGGATAAGCAAGGTCAACTGATCAAAATGGTGGAACAGCCACAATCCGAGCTGCTGAAGCCAGACTTTCAGTTCAAACCACTGCGGGTGGTTATGGACAAAGGCGAGCGGATCTATGTCATGGCTGAAGGTGTCTTCGATGGCTTTATGGAGTTTAATTCCGATGGAACTTTTGCTTCCTTCATTGGAGCCAACAGAGTCCAGGTTGACCCGGTGGAGTACTTGTGGAAACAGTTTGCAACTCGTCAGCAGCGCAGCCAGATGGTCATGTTCACACCAACCGAGTTCACCAATATGGACATGGACGGAGAGGGCTTCATTTATGCAACGAGTGGAGACAAGACCGGATTACCGATCAAAAAACTGAATGCACAGGGCTTGGACATTCTGAGAAGGGAAGGATATTATCCACCTCAGGGTGATTTGCTGTACAGCAATGAGAAGGGGCCTTCACGTCTCATTGATGTCGACGTTGGAGACAGCGATATGTATTCCGTGCTGGATGCCAATATGGGACGGATCTTCACCTATAACGGGGACGGATATTTGCTACACATGTTCGGAGGTATCGGAAATCGGCTTGGACAATTCAACACTCCTATTTCTTTGGAACGTGTGGGGGATCGCATGCTTGTCCTGGACAAAGCGCTCGGGGAAATCACCGTATTCCAAACCACTGAATACGGACGTACGCTTCATGAAGCTGTACGCAGTTATTTCAATGGAGACGAAGAGGGTTCTGCCGCGAACTTTGCCAAAGCCGCAGATATGAATGCCAATCTTGAATATGCCTACGCAGGTATCGGAAAAGCGCTGTTGCGTCAGAAGGAGTATGCGCAATCCACGCAATACTTTAAGCGAAGCATGGAGAGAGAAGGGTATTCCAAAGCGTTTCTCCTGTATCGAAAAGAACTGCTCCGCGAGCATTTTTCATGGATCATGTCCGGACTGTTATTGGTCGTTATCGTGCTAGTGATCACGTTCCTAGTCCGCAGGCAGAGAAGGGGGAGCACACATGCAAGCATCAAGTAAACAGCTGATCCAATATCCGCTCCATCTCATTTTCCATCCATTTGACGGATATTGGGAGCTGAAATATGAACGAAATCAGAGAACAACGCTGATGATCGCATGGATCATTCTTGCTGTACTCATGGTGACAACGATTCTCCAGTCCCAATACAGCGGTTTTCTGGTGAACTTCAACAATCCGAAACGACTGAACAGTCTGATGGAAATGGTGTACGTCATTGTCCCGGTGCTGTTCTGGTGCACAGCAAACTGGTCGTTGACTACACTTATGGACGGTGAAGGCAAATTTTCTGAAATCTTCATGTCCACCTGTTTCGCATTGGTTCCGCTGATTTTGATACAGTTTCCATGGATTTGGCTCAGTCTGATCATTTCCAGTCAGGAAACCGCCTTTTATTATTTCTTTAACATGGCTGCTACGGCCTGGACGGTATATCTGTTATTTGTCGGCAATATGACGGTGCATCAATACTCACCCGCCAAAACAGTGCTGACCATGCTTTTGACGCTGGTTGCCATGGCATTCATGGCCTTTCTCTGCCTGCTGTTCTTCAGTCTGGTGCAGCAGATTGTGTCCTTTGCAGCCACCATCTATCAGGAACTTGTACTTCGGGGCTAAGGAAGGAGAATGGAGATGAACTATGACGTGGTCAAAAAAATGATCGTAATCCTGCTCGTATTCGGCCTGTTTCTTAGCGGATGTCAGTCTGGTTCTGCGCCTGTAACCAGGATGTCAGCGAATGCAGATGAGCAAGCGGAAGTGCCTGTGCTGCCACCTGGAGAGAAGTTGGTATCGTCTTTCAGGGATGACCGTCTCCCGGATATGCTCGGGCTCGTTCAGAATGATCAGCTGCAGCTGCTCATTCAGGAGGATACCGCCGAAATTGCGATAGTTCACAAGCGGAGCGGGCAGGTCTGGCGCAGCAATCCCGAGGAGCGGAATCTGGATGCGCTCGCTGCAGGAATTAATAAGGACCTGCTGTCGGCGCAGGCCAAACTCACCTTTTACAACAGCTTGGGACAGAGCAGCTCGGTCAATTCCTATACCGATAGTGTAGCTCATCAACAGATAAGCTACGAATTGTTGCCAAACGGCGTTCGAGTGAATTACCAGTTTGGAAGCGATGAGAGTTCGATTGATGATCTGCCTGTAAAGATCAGCAAAGAGCGATTCGAGCAGAAGCTGCTTGCTTCGCTCGACAAGGCCGGGCAGCGGGCTTTGAAGATTGGATATGCGCAAGATAAGGGAGAGGACGTCTACGTAAGGAATGACAAAGCGCTGCAAGGGCTTCAGCTGACGCGTGCCCTGAAGGCTTTTGAAACAGCCGGATACACCTCTGAGGACCTTGAACTGGACAATGCCGAGCATGGCATAGAACAGGAGAAGAGCGGCCCCCGCATGTTTATGGTTTCCATCGAATACGAGCTGGACGGGGAATCATTGGTTGTACGTGTTCCAGCAGCAGGCATCCATTTTCCTGAGCAATACCCGATTAACAGCATTTCTGTACTGGATTACTTTGGGGCAGGTACAGCGGAACAGGAAGGATCTCTGTTTGTTCCTGACGGTTCAGGAGCGCTCATTCATTTCAATAATGGAAAAGTTCAATACCCTTCCTATCAGCAGGACATTTATGGACCGGATCTAACCATGAAGCTTCGGGAAGTGGATTCTTCCGAGGAAAGAGCCAGGCTGCCGGTATTCGGTCTCATTCGCGAGGGCGGCGCATTTCTTGGCATCATTGAAGAGGGTGCAGCAGCAGCCGTTGTAAATGCCGATATCAGCGGAAAGCTGAATAGCTACAACAATGTGTATCCAAGCTTTTACGTTGTAAACAAGAGTGATGTAACTCTTCAGGCCAGCGACATGGTACGCACACTTCCCAAGTTCCAGAAGAAGCCGACCGCATCCGATTTTGTCGTTCGTTATGCTTTTGCTGGGGCAGAGAAAGCCTCTTATTCCGGTCTGGCTTCCTTATATCGTGACTATTTAACCCAGACGAACGGTCTTCCAGCGAAGCAAACGACTGAGGCTGATAAAGACATTCCATTTTACTTGAAGCTTATCGGCGGAATGACGACCAAGAAACATATGCTGGGCATACCTTACGACTCCACTGAAGGCTTGACCACCTTTGATGAAGCCCGGCATATCTTGTCGACCCTGAAAGGAAAACAAGTGTCCAACATCCAGGTTCGTTATGCAGGTTGGTTCAACGGGGGACTTCAACATCAGGTGCCGGATTCCATCCATGTGGATGGAGCGATTGGAGGAAGAAAAGGCATGCAAGCATTCAGTGAGTATACCCGTGAAGAGGGAATTGGATTTTATCCCGATGTGGCTGTTCTGAATGTACACTCCAAGAAAGGATTCAGTCCTTCCAAGGAGGCTTCACGTACCCTTACGCAGGAACCTGCGCTTCTGTATCCTATGGATCCCGCAAGACTGCGGCGTGACCGGGATCGACTCCCGTCCTATATCCTCTCTCCACATTTGCTGGATGATGTGACTCAAGACATGTTGAAAGCGCTGCAACCTTTTGAGCTAGGTGGACTGTCTCTGCGTGATCTCGCAGAGCAATTGAACAGTGACATGAATCCCAAAAAATTGATGGATCGTACAGGCGCGCAAACCGCGGCCACCGAAACCTTGAAGCAGATTGCACAGCAAGGTATACCCGTTGTCGCTGAAGGAGGGAATGCTTATTCCCTGCCATATGTGACAGGTCTGACGGATGTACCGATGTCCAGCAGCCGCTTCAAATTGGAGGATGAAGAAATTCCGTTTTTCCAACTGGTTACACATGGGGGGATCAGCTATACAGGTGCTGCTTATAATCTGTCTACGTATACCGATGCGAGAGAGTACGTGCTGAAGCTCGTGGAGTACGGCGCAAGTCCTTATTTCACTTGGTTTAACGCACCGAATCATGTCGTTAAGGAAACGGATTATGACTATCTGTATGCTGCACATTATGAACAATGGATGGATCTGGCAGCCGAAATGTATGAAGAGGTCAATCTGGCCATTCGTGCATTTGCAGGATCTCACATGGTATCCCATGAGAAGCTTGCTGAAGGCGTGTTCCAGACGACCTACGAAAACGGCGGGTTTGCGATAGTGAATTATAACGACTTCCCGGTACAGGCAGCAGGCCAGACCGTGGAAGCCAAAAGTTATGTGACAGGTGGTGAGCAACTCTGAAAGCGCTATTGAGAGGGAAGTGGGGACGACGGACCTATGCCCAGCAGAAGGCTGCCTGGGGAGTCATCTACGTGCTTCCTTGGCTCATCGGGTTTGTACTGTTCTTCTTTGTTCCATTGCTGGCTTCTCTTCGTTACAGCATGAGCACCATCCAGGCAAACGCGGAGGGCATATCCATTCAGTTCACGGGTCTTGCCAACTACGTCCAGGCATTGACGGTAAATACCAGCTTCAACCGGGCACTCATTGAATCCATAACGGATGTAGTAGTCAATGTGCCGTTAATCGTTATTTTCAGTTTGTTTCTGGCTGTGATTCTCAATCAGAAGTTCCCGGGTCGGGCGATCGCGCGGTCCATCTTTTTCCTTCCGGTTATTCTGGCATCGGGGGTCATTATGTCATTGGAAAGCACTAGCCTGATCGAGGCTGTAAATCAGAACAGTACTGGCGGCAGTGCCTTGGGTACGTTTGAGCTGGAAAACCTGATGCTGGACGCCGGGCTGAGTGAGTGGGTTGTGACGTATTTGAGTGGGGCTGTAGACCGCATTTATCAGATCGTTAGTCAGTCGGGTGTCCAGATTCTAATCTTCCTGGCTGGCATCCAGACCATATCTCCCCAACTGTATGAGGCATCGAAAATGGAAGGTGCTACGGGATATGAAGCCTTCTGGAAAATTACATTTCCGATGGTCAGCCCGCTTATTTTTGTCAACGTCATCTATGCCATTGTGGATTCGTTTGCCAACAATGCCATGACAACGCTTATTCGGGACACGGGTTTTGTGAAATTTGATTTTGGATTAAGTTCAGCCATGGCGTGGGTGTATTTCGTGGCCATTGCCATCATATTGGTGCTCGTATCCCTCATTTTCTCCAAACGTGTCTTCTATCAAGATTAGAAAGGGGGTTGTTCGGATGATAATGTCCAGACTGTTTTCACTTGAGCAGTGGAAAAGCTGGCTCTGGTCCATCGTGCGATTCACACTGATTGCCGGGCTATCCTTCGTGATTCTGTTTCCCATATTTCAGAAAATATCAACGTCCATCAAGGATAAGAGTGATTTGTATTCAGCCGTTGTGGTCTGGATTCCACAGAATTTCTCCTTCGATAATTTCCGGGAGGCTATTCGTGTCATGGATTACTGGGCAACGCTGCTCAATACGTTTGCGTTATCCGCAACCACGACCATCTTGACAACGCTTTCCTGTGCACTCGCTGGATACGGTTTTGCCCGTTTGAAATTTAAAGGCAGCAACCTGTTATTTGCCGGGGTCATCCTAACGATTCTGGTTCCACCCACCACGATTCTCATTCCGGTGTACCTGAATCTAAAGAGCTTCGATCTCATGGGAGCCATGACACTGATTTTTGGCAAACCCATGAATTTGCTGAATACGTACTGGCCGTTTATCCTGACCGCCCTTACAGCGAATTCGCTAAAAGCAGGCTTGTATATCTTCATCTTCCGCCAGTTTTTCAGAGGTATTCCCAAAGAGGTAGAGGAGGCGGCTTACGTCGATGGTGCAGGCATCAGCCGTACATTTGCACGCATTATGCTGCCTAACGCCATTCCGTCGATCGTTACAGTGCTGCTTTTTTCCTTTGTATGGCAGTGGAATGACAGCTTCTATACGACAACATATCTGACATCCAGTAAAGTCATGTCAACCCAGCTTTCTTCCCTTCCTTACAATCTAGCCCAGCAGGTAAGCGATGGAGCATCCAAAGCCGATCCATTCTATCTAAGCATGATTCAGGATACAGGTATTTTGCTGGCGATCTTGCCTTTGATCATCATTTACCTGTTTGTACAGCGTTATTTCGTTGAAAGTGTAGAACGTACCGGAATCGTTGGATGATATATAGTCCAACTAGAGGATATTTACACTGGCACTCCGCTTGACAGAATAACCTTCCGATCGCTGTTATCCCCAGATTTTTTTGATTCCCTTCTCCAAAGGGAAAATCCGGGGATAAAGGCGACCTCTTCGCTTCTCCAGGTTTCTTCTGTCCGCTCCGTTATTGTGTAAATGTTTAGTTGAACACATATAGGTGAGGAGGTGATGCCGTCTGTTTCAAAGCTTCACAATTTAAAATACAGGAGGGATAATATTTGAAAAGATTGTTGATAGCATTTAAATGTATGCTCGTTCTTGCTTTGCTGTTGTCCATTACACCACTCGGACCGGGACGCGCGGAAGCTTGGGTCGGCATGCCAATGGGCAAGCTTCACGTTAATGGAAAGAACCTGGTTAACAGTAATAATCAACCCGTCGTACTGAGTGGTTGGCATCAGCCCTCAGGTGCTTATTGGACTTACCAGAACAGTAACTATTATCTGAATCTACATGGCAATAACCGCCATGCTGCCACATTGGCTTATCTAAAAGACATTACGGATACATTCACAAGTACCAGTCCAAAGTACGGAAGCAGCCACGGCTGGAATATGAATCAGATTCGTCTGTTCATCGACCGGGAAGACATGGGAGATGTGGCAGCAGGCACTTACAATTTTGCAGGTGTACAAACGGTAACGCAAAATGTCATTATCCCTTATATTCAATATGCTAAAACAAAAGGCGTCTATGTCACGCTCGGTCTTGACTTCACTTTGAAGGATGACCAGGCTACCACCTCAGCCAATCTGCAAAAGTTTAACGAGATCTGGGGTTATCTTGCTTCCCGACCAGAAATCAAAAGTGCAGACAATGTACATTTTGAGCTGATTAACGAGCCTGTAAAATCATATGCGAACGGGCATTGGGGCGGCTACAACGGGGAGAATGACTTCTTGGATCACTGGAACGACCTGCGCAATTTCCAGAATTCCATCATATCCACGATTCGCAGTAAGGGCGCAGACAACGTGATCTGGGCAGCAGGCCTCGGATACAATCAATTCTATAGTTTGACGGCGAGTCATCCTCTAACAGATCCGCTGAACAACTATGGTTATGCAGTTCATTGGTATCCGGGATATGGTGCCCATGACGATATGTCGATTCTGCAGGATCAGTGGAATACGAATGTGAAGGCTGCGGCGGATAAATATCCAATCAACATCACCGAAGTAACATGGTTCAAAAAGAAAGCAGGAGATTCCGAATACTGGAATCTGTTCAACGGCAGTAATGAAGGCTTTGGCAACAATACGAAGACTATTTTCAACGCCGCTGGCAATGTCAGTATTGCGGCACACGTGAACGGATTTATTTTGGATGCTGGACAACGGAGTTCCTTTGCCGACCCTACGGCAGGCCTGAAATGGGATGGCGATGCTTCACGGAGCGCAATGGGAAGGTTCCTCTTCGAATGGTTTTATGAACGTGCACAGACCTACCCGAACGGCGGCAATCCATCAACCGGTCTGATCCCGGGTACGACCTATAAGATTGTAGCCAGACATTCGGGGAAAGTGATTGATGTGCCAGGCGGGGTAAACGAGAATAATTTGCAGCTTCAGCAATGGTCCGATCTGGGAGGCAACCCTCAAAAGTGGGTCCTGAACCAGATTGCGGGTGGGATCTATAGTTTGACGAGTGTGAATTCGCCCGATAAGGTCATCGACATTCGGAATGGAACCAGTAACAATGGAGAAGCGGTTCAGCTTATGAGCAATTTGAATACCACAGCGCAGCACTTCAAAATCAATGATCTGGGCAATGGGTATTGGAGTATTATAAACGTTAACAGCAATAAAGCCATTGAGGTAACAGGTTCTGCGACGACGGATGGTGCAAAATTGCAGCAAAATACCTTTACCAATGCGACCAATCAGCAATGGAAGTTTGTTGCAGTCAATTAAAAAGCATGTACAAGTAAGGACCTTCAAGCCATGATATGGCTTTGGAGGTCCTTACTTGTACTCAGGAGAGGAGTGGAAATCAGCAAAACATTTGAAAACTAGCTTGCGCTTTAGAGTTAGCGGGTTTTCTTCTATTTAATAATACTGGATCTTTTAATTGGATTTTAAGGATTTGTACCAAAAAGAAGAAGTTGTACCTTCACCTAGCGCAAATGAAGGGTGTATCATTAACAGAACACTTTTGTAAACGCTTACCAAAGGAGGAGGTACATATGAAGCACCTATGGTCCAAATTCTCGCCGTTGTTTCGCAGATTTATGATTTCTTATCTCATTATTCTCATGATTCCTCAAATCGCCGGATATGCCTCCTATAGAGCATCCATTGAAGCAGCGAGGACAAGCTCGATTGAGAACAGCTTAAAGTCACTTAATCTTGGCAAGGAAATTATTGAACGTAATCTTATGCAGGTCGAGGATTTCACAAGACAGTTAGCCATTAACCAGGATTTATACCGTTTAATAGCCGATCCTAAGCCGCAAGATGCTAATAATGTCTACGGTTTGAGCCGCATGCAGCGCAGTCTGTCCATGTACAGCAGCACCAATGAGTATTTGTCTCATTTCTTCATCTATATTCCCAATTATAATGTCATTATTACACCTACGACGGTTTACTACCGACCTGAACATTATTTTGCTGCCAATCCACTGGAAGGCGTGACGTTCGACGAGTGGAAAGACAACATCTTAAAAAAGCCGCATTTAAATGAAATCATTCCCCTACAAAATTACAAGAAGGAGATTCGCAGTAATGTGCTTGTGGACGCTCCTGCCATTACGTTTCTTCAATCGCTTCCATTAAACAGCTTCAACAAACCACAGGCTACAATCGGCGTCATGATTGATGAGGATAAGATGGCGAGCTTGACTCACCATATTGTAGAGCAATATGGAGGATGGACACTGGTGACAGACTCCAATGAGAATATCATTTTTTCGAGCGGCCTGAATAAAGACGAGGCAAACAAATTAAAGGTTATGACTGCCGGCAAGGAAGATGAAGCGAAGCCTATGGGCGACGGACGTCTGCTGATTTCCATTCACTCCAATCAAAACGGTTGGAATTATATGGCTGGTATTCCCGAACGTGCGCTGATGGTCAAGGCAGATCAAATCAAGCAGGTTACCTTTACCTTTACGCTAGCAACGCTTGGTTTCGGATTGTTGATTGGGCTTCTACTTGCTTACCGAAACAGCGCTCCGATTCATCGGCTTCTGTCCGTGTTCCGGGAACAGGATATCGTGCTGCCTGGAAAGGCAGGCAACGAATATGATTTTTTGGCAAGCAACATCACCAGCCTTATTACCAATAACCATTTACTCAAGAATGCATTAAATGAGCAGATTCCCATGCTGCGGGACGGGTTTATCAAGCGTCTGCTGACGGGTGAGTTTTACACCATCCGTGAGTTGGAGGCGATTTCTTCCCAGACCGGCATATCCCTTCATACCAGCCGGGGCTTTGTGGGAATCCTGAAGGTAGACGGTTATGGCAGTCCGGATAGCGAAGAAATTATTCAAGAACTAAGCGTAGCGAGACTCATCGTGCGCGAAACCATGACCACATGGCATGCCGACGTGCTGATAACAGACTGGGGGACAGATCAGATTGCTTTTGTGCAACCGCTTAGCGAAGAACCTTCAAACACTCCCTTGCACACTGCTGTATCTGAACTGAGCAAACGGATGAATGCTGTATACAGGGATTATCGGGTATCCACCACGATCGGAATTGGTTCTTCTTATGAGGATTGGAATGATGTTGGCCGATCGTTTAACGAAGCCAGACAAGCGTTGGAATATGCCATTCATATGGGAGCAGAACATCTGGTGAGATTCGAAGATACCATAAAGGAAACCGAATTGTACTACTATCCGATTGAGTCCGAACAGCGTCTGCTAAATACGCTGAAGGCGGGAGAAATGGAAGAATCCGATCGTGTTTTGGATCAGTTGTTCAGCCGAAATTTTACAGAACGAGAGCTGTCTTATGACATGACACAGCAGTTCGTTGTGGAACTAAAGGGAACATTCCTGAAGTTGGAACCCAAGATCATGCTGGACGAAGCGCTTGTCGATGAGTTTAAAAATCGGATTGCGGCCATTCAGGTAACGGACAGTGTAGGCATACTCCGGGACAAGTTTCATCAACTGGCGAAAGACGTCTGCCGGGACGTACAACGCAAAAAATCCAACATGCATGCGGAAATTGTTAACGAAACGATCGCTTATATTCAGAAACGCTATGCCGATGCCACCTTAACGGTATATCGGATTGCGGAACAAATGGGGAAACCGGAAAAATATATCTCGCAATTATTCAAGGAGTACACCGGAGAGAACCTTTCCGACTATGTGGAAGTGGTACGAATTAACAAAGCTGCTGAACTGCTGCGTGAGAGTCAGCAGACGATTGATGAGATTGCCCTGACAACCGGATATAACAGCGCGCATTCGTTCCGAAGAGCCTTTAAGCGAGTCCGGGGGGTCTTGCCTAGTTCATTTCGCCAGATGGAGGATCAAATAAAATGAAGCTGCCACAATCATTATCACCAAACAAAGCGGAAACCACAGAAAAATCAAATTGAAAAGTAAAGCAGTATCAGGCTTCCCGGCCTATTTGTCCTTGAATCGTACCTCTTCGAGTAAAGTGTACCTTTACGCGACAAGGGGGTCCCTCTTATGATTACGAACAAGAAAGCGCTATCAAAAAAGAGGGCCTTATTCATATTAGGCTACCTACTGGGGGGATGACTCTGAGAACGACAACTTCGAATGGCAAAATGGTAGTGAAACAAGGCAGGCGCTCTGCGGTGAAACGAGTCTTGTCCAGAAGCTGGAGGAGGCACTGGCAGCTATACCTGTTGATGATTCCTCCGGTCGCATACTTCCTTATTTTCAAGTATGTGCCCATGGTTAATGCAGTGCTCGCTTTCAAAGATTACAACGTGATCAAGGGGATTTGGGGAAGTCCGTGGGTAGGCACCAAATATTTTGAGCTGCTTTTCCAAAACCCCGCGTTCGCTACTCTCATCAAAAACACGCTGTATATTTCGTTTTACAGTTTGGTCGTGGGTTTTCCGGTCCCGATATTGCTGGCACTGGCGTTGAACGAAGTCAAAAACGCCCGATTCAAGAAAACGGTACAGATGGTTACTTATGCACCTTACTTTATTTCTACGGTTGTCATGGTATCCATTATCATGCTGTTCCTATCCCCGCGGCTGGGCATTGTGAACACGATTGCAGGGGCACTTGGATTTGAAGCAGTCAATTTTCTTGGAGAGCCTGGGCTGTTCCGTTCCATCTATGTGTTTTCTGATGTCTGGCAGAGCATGGGATATTCGGCAGTCATTTATTTGGCAGCACTTGCGGGTATTGATCCTTCATTGTACGAGGCAGCCAAGGTTGACGGGGCTAACCGGTTTCAGAAAATGTTGAACATTGATCTGCCCGGCCTGCTGCCGGCGGCAGTCATTATCCTGATCCTGAGCGTTGGCAATATCATGGCGGTTGGATTTGAAAAAATTTATTTGTTGCAAAATCCGTTGAACCTGTCCGCTTCCGAAATTATTTCCACATATGTGTACAAGATGGGTTTGCTGAATGCGAATTACAGCTTTGCTACCGCTGTTGGCCTCTTCAATTCGTTTATTAATCTGATTCTGTTGTTAATAGTCAATGCTGCCGCCAAGCGTCTGTCCAATACAAGCTTGTGGTAATGCGGCAAAAGGAAGGGGGATAAAAGATGAGCAAGTTGCACTCCCAAGCCGGTTCGGCGGTAAGTCGGAGGAGCACAATCAGAGAATCTTTTGGGGACCGGTTTTTTATAGCCATCATCTACGTCATTCTGACTGTAGTCTTGATTGCGGTACTCTATCCACTGATTTATATCGTAAGCTCGTCCCTGAGCAGCCCGGCAGCAGTTACTTCAGGAAAAGTCTGGCTGTGGCCCGTTGATATGACACTGGACGGCTATAAGTCTGTATTGCGCAACGATCAGGTTATTATGGGTTATGCCAATTCGTTATTTTATACCGCAATCGGAACACTAATTAGTGTAGCGCTGACAATTATGAATGCTTATCCACTTTCCAAAAAGACCTTTGTCGGGCGCAGCCCTCTCATGATGTTCATTACATTCACCATGCTGTTCTCCGGCGGATTAATTCCAACTTATCTGGTGGTCAAATCCATGGGACTGATCGATACTCGCTGGGCTCTGTTGATCCCAAATGCCATTTGGGTATGGCAAGTGATCATCGCACGCACCTTTTTTCAGAATTCAATCCCAGAAGAGCTGTCCGAGGCAGCTGATATTGACGGATGCAGCGATATCCGTTTCATTTTCAGCGTCATTCTGCCTCTCGCCAAACCCATCATTGCCGTTCTGTCGTTGATGTATGCCGTTGGACAGTGGAACGCATATTTTGATGCGCTAATTTATTTAAAAACGCAATCACTCTACCCGCTGCAATTGATTCTCCGCAGCATTCTGATTCTGAGCAACGGCACGGGAAATATGGATGTGGGTGAGATGGTGAAACAGCAGCAGATGGCCGAGTTGATGAAGTTCTCGCTCATTGTTATGGCCAGCTTGCCCGTACTCGTCATTTATCCGTTTGTTCAGCGATATTTCGTTCAGGGCATGTTGATTGGCTCCGTCAAGGGCTAGTTCACGACAATCATTCATAAGGGAGAGGGTCTATTTGAGAAAAACAGGATCATTCGTACTTGCTTGTATACTGCTTCTGTCTGTGGCACTGGCGGGATGTTCATCCAGCGGGGAAAAGGGAGAGGGGGCTTCATCCGGAGACAACGCGTCCATTAACGTGTTCGCTCACCAAAGCTCGGATACCAACCTTCAAACGAACAAGTTTACGAAAAAAATGGAAGAGAAGTTCAACATTAAGATCAACTGGACGACCGTTCCTTTTGACGGTGCAGCTGAAAAAAGACAGATTTCACTGGCTTCGGGTGACTACCCTGACCTGTATTTGCTCATTCCATGGGTGGACCGTTTTTCTCAAACAGACCTGTTGAAATTTGGCCAGCAAGGTGTCATTGTACCGCTCAATGATCTGATTGATCAATATGCGCCGAATATCAAAAAGGTACTGGACAGCAGTGAGTATTATAAAGCCATGAATACTGCGCCCGACGGCAATATTTACGGTCTGACGGGCTTGAATGAATGTTTCCACTGTTCTTATCCGAACAAGATGTGGATGAATACCAAATGGCTGAAGCAGCTCGGCTTATCCGAGCCTACAACGACAGAGGAATTTAAGGAAGTGCTGAAAGCATTTAAAACCAAGGACCCGAACGGCAACGGTAAAGCGGATGAAGTCGCGCTAAGCGGTTCCATTGAAAATTTCGGTGTGCATATCATTCCCTATTTGATGAACGGGTTTATCTACGACGATGACAGAACCTATCTCATAGCGAAGGATGGCCGGGTTGAGACGGTTGCGAGTAAACCGGAGTGGAAGGAAGGACTTGCCTATATCAAGTCGCTGTACGATGAAGGCCTGATTGACCCCGGTGCGTTCACGCAAAATGTTGGGGCATTTAAAAAAATCGGAGATAATGCTGAAGCGCAGCTTCTTGGCGCAGGTGCGGCCATGCATCCGTCTCTTTTTGTTAACACTGCCGAGGACTCTCCTTATGGGAAAGATTATAATCCGATCCCTCCGTTGAAAGGGCCGCATGCCAATTATGCGACTTATAACTATCCGATTGACCCAGGTGCTTCTTTTGTACTGACCAACAAAGCAAGCGAAGAAACGCAAATTGCAGCCATAAAAATGCTGGATTATCTCTACACAGAGGAAGGAGCCATGAGCGCATATCTGGGTGAGGAGGGCACGAGCTGGCGCAAGCCGCAGGAAGGAGAAGTGGCCCTTAATGATCAGGTGCAGCCACTCTACAAAGCAATTCCACTCCCGACAGGAGAGGAGCCCCGTAATGACAGCTGGGGAGCGCTCAGTCAGTACAATCACCACAGAGCTTACCGGGATGCCGAGGTACAAGGCAAGGACATCTATGCGGGTGACGGATATGAGCGCCGACTTTATGAGGCGACACTGCTGATGGAAGGCAAAGAACCAGATGAGATATTTCCGCATTGGGCACTATGGGTGGATCCGGCAAATGCAGATGAAACAAGCATGATGCAGACGAATCTCAAGGATTATATTGACCAGAACGCCCTGCAGTTCATCACTGGAGCGAAGAGTCTAGAAAAGGATTGGGATGATTATGTGAAAGGGCTGGAGGGCCTCAATATCAATCGTTACCTTGAAATTATGCAGTCCGCGTATGATTCTTCAACCATTTCCAAGTAAGAAGAACAGGCATGATTGAGTTTTAGAATCATCTGTGCGAGCACAGACCGTCCATCTTCCTAAAAAACGGACCCGGTTCGCATTCCTTGCGAAATCAGGTCCGTTTTTTGGGAGATTGATACCCTTGTATGCGGTTATAATGATCTGCTTTAATATATGCGATAGCAGCCGCTCAATGCCAGCAGACTGAAGAAATAGAGACAATTGTCATAATACCTACGTTCGCCCTGGCGCAGAGGAGTGTTCCAAAACTGGTGCACGAACTGGCTGGAATGTGGACCGTCCGCAGCCAGAGATGCCATGGCATTGGTGGCGAGAAGTCCGATAGGATGCAGCGATGGCTCATCGAAAGGTTCACCATCGATGGTGTAACGACGATAATCGGATACTTGAATCTCACTGAAAAACGCCTGTATGCGATTGGACTGCTCCACTTGCCAACGATCCTTGCCAAACCATTCCCAGTCAAGGGCGATGTTAGCCGCAACCCGGTAAGCGTCACTGTAAAAATGTCTGAAATCTCCATGACGCTGAGGGGGGGCGGGTGTTCCGTCAAAATTGGCATACTCCGGCGAGAGCCCGGTCACCGGATGACATGCTTTGTGCAGGTACGCCCGGCTTGCTGCCGCAGCTTCTGTCCAAAACGCTTGATCGCATTCATCTGCGTACTTCGCAAACAGTTCGTAAAAATGGGGCAGATGATAGGAGGGGTCACTAAACGGTGATTCCGGTATGAATTTGATTAATTTGGTTTCGGGGTCCCACATGGGATCGCCCTCGCCATGTTCACCTTGATGCACGCAGGCGTGAAGGATTTTTCTCGCTTGCTGCGCATAATCATATGGCGCGGCTCCATCCCCCCATCGGTTGGAGGCAAAGAACAGGGCCATAGCAAAAAATTCTTCCCCGTCCGGAGCAGGGCCTTGCGATATCCGCGTGCCGTCAGGTTTGCAATGCCATGCAAAATAATCCTTGTATCGGCCATCGGCATGCTGCATGAATGTTTTCGAGAAATTCCAGAGTCGATCGAATTCTTCTTTTTTGTCCATTTGCACAGCCATCATCATGCCATAAGACATGCCTTCCGAGCGAACGTCGTGATTGCCGGTATCGAGAAGGTATCCTTTGTCCTCATCCATGGGGTAATAAATCCGCGTATTAGGGTCACCGTAGAACAATTCGGTCCAGGTGTCTTCAATTTTTGCTGTAATTTCTTCGTCGGAGTAGCCGTGCTCCAAAAACAGATTTCTGTACTTTGAAGTATTGTAAGCGCCTTCAGTTATGTGAGCCAAGTTATTTTCCTCCTTGATCGATCGTACTCGCTTTAGTATAGCATGCGGGTTATGGATCAAATTAAAGCATTTTCCTTAAAAATCTTAGTTTATTGGTCTGACCTATTGGCCCGAAGAAAAATATGCGCAATAATCCAATTGTGCTAACCGAAGTGAAATTTCAAAATAAATCATCACTATCAATTTACATGTCATATAAGAGTACTGATCTGCTGGAATACGTCATTTTTATTCCTTAGTTGGATGATAAAATTAAATTACACTCATACAAATATACCTATTATTCGTATTGGAGGTTCACAATGAAGGTATCGAATCGGAACAATCATCGAATGTGGTACAGCAAACCTGCGGAGGTGTGGAACGAGGCTTTGCCAATCGGGAATGGTCGTCTAGGTGCAATGATATTCGGTGGGATAGCTGAGGAGCGCTTGCAGTTGAATGAGGACTCCATGTGGTATGGCGGACCACGCGATCGTAATAACGAAGATGCACTGCCCAATCTGCCCCATATCCGCAAGTTAATAATGGAAGGGAAACTCCGGGAGGCTGAAGAGATTGCATCCATGACGATGGCCGGGCTTCCGGAAGCCCAGCGACATTATATGCCACTTGGGGAGCTGCAGTTATCATTCGGCAATCATGATGGTCCCATTGAGGATTATGTTCGGGAGCTTGATTTGGACCGGGGCATCTCCAGAGTTAGCTATCGAGTCAGTGGTATCTGTTATACACGTGAGCTGTTTGCCAGCCATCCGGATCAAGCCATCTTCATCCGAATTTCAGCAGACAAGAAGAGTGCATTGTCTGTAAAAGCCCGATTTAATAGACATAAGTGGAGGTACTTGGAGAAAACAAAGAAGTGGGAGCAGAGCGGGCTCATCATGCTTGGTGAATGCGGTGGTAAAGACGGAAGTTCCTTTGCGACTGTTTTGAAAGCGATACCAACTGACGGTGCCTGCAGGCTCCTTGGCGAGTATTTGCTGGTGGAGGACGCGAGCTCGGTCACACTGATGCTGGCTGCGGAAACGACTTTCCGCCAAAAGGATCCGGAATTGTACACTAAACGTCGCGTGGAAGAGCTTAGCCAGACTGCTTATGATACGCTGCTTGCACGGCATACATCGGATTATGGTGAACTGTATAACAGAGTTGCATTGAACTTGATCCAAAAGATTGACCGCCATGATCTTCCTACCGACGAGAGGTTAAAACAGTTTCAACAGGGAGAAGAAGATCCCGGATTGATCGAAACCTATTTTCAGTTTGGTCGATATCTGCTGATTTCCTCAAGCCGGCCAGGCTCTTTGCCTGCAAATCTTCAAGGCATATGGAATGACAGTTTTACGCCGCCATGGGATAGCAAATTTACCATCAACATTAACACACAAATGAATTATTGGCTCGCTGAAAACTGCAATCTAGCAGAGTGTCATGAGCCATTGTTCGATCTGATTGAAAGAATGCGTGAGCCCGGCCGAATTACGGCTCGGACGATGTATGACTGCCGGGGTTTCACTGCACATCATAATACCGATATTTGGGCAGACACGGCCCCTCAGGATACCTACCTTCCAGCTTCCTTCTGGCCGCTGGGCGCTGCTTGGTTATGCCTGCATTTATGGGAGCATTATCGCTATAGTCAGAATCGCATTTTTTTGGAGAAGGCTTACGAAACCATGAAGGAATCTGCACAGTTTCTCCTTGACTATTTGATCGAGGATGCAGAAGGACGCCTGATTACTTGTCCATCCGTTTCTCCAGAGAACAGTTACAAGCTGCCTAATGGCGAGATTGGGGTGCTTTGCGCAGGTGCTTCAATGGATTTTCAGATTATAGAAGCTCTGTTCACTGCTTGCATCCGCAGTGCCGAGTTGATCGGAAGAGATTCTTCATTTAGAGAAGAACTTGCTGCAGTCCTGGAGCGAATTCCGAAACCGCAAATCGGTAGAAGCGGACAAATTCAGGAATGGATGGAGGACTATGAAGAAGTGGAGCCGGGACACCGCCACATCTCGCATCTATTCGGGCTGTATCCTGGAGAAAGTTTCACGCCAGAACACACGCCGGAATTAGCGAAAGCAGCACGTACAACTCTGGAGCTCAGACTGAAAAATGGTGGTGGACACACCGGCTGGAGCCGGGCCTGGATCATTCATTTCTGGGCACGTCTTCAGGATGGGCAGAAGGCTTATGAAAATGTCAGGGCTCTCTTGGAGCACTCAACATTGCCCAATCTTTTTGATAATCATCCGCCGTTTCAGATTGACGGCAACTTCGGTGGGTCATCCGGAATTGCCGAAATACTAATGCAGAGTCACACAGAGGTGATCCGGCTTCTACCTGCCTTACCCGACACCTGGTATGAAGGGAGTGTTCAGGGACTCAGGGCCCGAGGCGGCTATACACTTGATTTCTCCTGGATGATGGGGAGAGTTATTGAGGTCACCGTAAAAAGTGCAATTGATGGACTTTGTCAGTTGGAAGGCCCTGGACTTGAGCCTATTTCCTTTCATGCAGAAGCTGGACGATCCTATACTTTTACTTAAACAGATTCCGTTCAATGTGTTGCTACAAGGTCCACTATCCGATGATTAAAAAACCATATCTTATCAGTGGGGGAAAGGATGATTTCCATGCAAGGCACCAGTGAGCCACTTTTGGATCTCCAATCACAAGCTTATCGTGATCTGATTTCAAAATCGCTGTTGAATAAGGGCCATAACGCCAGACTGAAAAGGGCAATTGAGAAAACAAAACGAGGGGAGCCTGTAACGATTGCATACATCGGTGGCTCGATTACCCAAGGCGCCGGCGCTGAACCGATTCATATGAATTGTTACGCTTACCGATCCTTTGACCTTTTCAGGAAAATGTTCGCTCCAACAAGCAACGTGCCATTACGTTTTATTAAAGCTGGTTTGGGCGGCACGCCTTCCGAACTCGGTATCATCCGTTATCACCGGGATGTACTTAGAGAAGGAACGGTCCAGCCAGACATCGTGGTTGTGGAGTTCGCAGTGAACGATGCTGATGATGAAACCCAGGGAATATGCTATGAAAGCCTTGTGCTCCAAGCTCTTGGTGCTGACAATGATCCTGCTGTCATTCTGCTGTTCAGCGTATTTGAGAACGACTGGAATCTGCAGGATCGCTTGGCACCTGTAGGTTGGCATTATAATCTCCCGATGGTAAGCGTAAAAGATGCGGTTGTGGAGCAGTTTCATCATACCCCAGCGGAAGGAGGCATCATTTCCAGAGAGCAATTCTTTCACGACATCTATCATCCAAGCAATGCCGGGCATTTTATCATGGCCGATTGTCTGGGCTGGTTATTCGAGGTAACGAATCATTCTGACCTGGACAAAGAAAAATTGGCGATGGATAAACCACCGCTAATCGGAAATGATTTTGCAGAAGTGAAGCTGCTGGATCGACTGAATGGCGACGCTATCGCCCGAATCGATGCGGGAGGCTTTGAGAAAATAGATACGGATCTGCAAATGGCAGAGATGGATGATCACGCCTTTGGCACTCCTCATTTCCCTAATAACTGGATGCACACAGGAGAGCGTGATGATGGAAATGGCAGCTTTAAAATGATCCTGCGGAGTAAACGAGTCATTCTCGTCTTCAAAGACTCAGGAAGCGACGAGTTCGGGATCGCCAATATAATCGTGGATGGTAAGCTGGTAAGAAAAGCCGACCCGAGCCAAATCAAGTGGACCCATTGTCATGCCGTGCTTCTGTTTGATGAAAAGGATGCCAGGGAGCACACCATCGAGATTGATATGGATGAAGGCCATGAGGCCAAACAGTTTACGATTCTAGGCTTTGGCTATGTCGATTAAAACGCGGTATGAAGCTTAACAAAGGTCCACTGGTTGCAAATGAAGAAAAGGGGAAGCCTGTAGCGAGCGCGAATTGGACTCCAACCATGCTTTCTTGAAAATTCGCCCAAGTGCTGCTTTTTGGAGTTCAACCAGAAAGAAACAGAACAAATAGACAGGAGCATTCCTACTGTGGCTGTGTGGCAGGGAGCGTTCTTGTCTTTTGTTCTAATACCCAAAAAATACATAGCCCTCATAGACTGTTAAGAACTCAGTTTTATCAAAACGCCATAAATGAGTAAAGCTTTGGATACTAAATCAAATATTGAATGTTGCAAAAGAGATGAAAGCTCTTGATAATTAAAAAGGTACACTTTTCCAGGGAATTTGCCTCAGAGTCCGTGGTCTAGGATGCCCCAGGGTTCGAAAGAAGGTAATGCTTCTCATTTACCAGGTTAAAAGATATGCATCATATGATACTATTGGTTTGAAATGAAACGTGATCATATTCGCTGTCGAACACAAAACAAACTTCATTTAATGCGAAGGGGGAAACATGAATGATGGATGTTTTATTAGTGGATGACGAGCCATGGGTGCTGGAAGGATTGAGAACCATGGTCAATTGGGAAAAACACGGTTTTCGAATCTGCGGAGAGGCCGAGAATGGGAATACCGCCTGGACCATGATTGAGCTTCTTCATCCAGATCTGGTGTTTACAGATATTCATATGCCTTCCGTGAGTGGGCTTGATCTGATTGACCGTTCCAGGCACGAGCTCGCCAAACCACCGCGATTTGTCATATTAAGTGGATACGATAGCTTCGAGTATGCGAAAACAGCACTGGAACAGCGGGTGGAAGATTACTTGCTCAAGCCCATAGATGAAGCCGAGATTGAAACCGTATTAGAGCAGATGAGCCGTAAAATCCAGAAAGAGCAAGATTCTGAGAAATTGCATCAACGCGCGCGTGCCTTATATGTGAATTGTTTATTCAAACGCCTGCTTCAGGGTGAAGAAAGCAGCGAACTAAAAGCGGAAGTAGAAGAAATGCTGCAAATGGAAGGTCATGTTAACATGGCATGTCTTCTGATTGAAACAGATATGTGCAATGAGGACATACATGCACGGTTGCGTAATCTTGCTGAGGCTCATTGGTCAGAACTCTTTACCGATGCCGAAGGAAGAATTGGCGTGTTCGCTGCTGAAATTGAAGATTCTCTGAAGCTGCTTGAGATGTTGGGGAGAAGTCTGTATGAGATGTACTCTACTCATGCGTCAATCATCGTTGCATTCGGACTAGAATCAGGCGGAGTAGGTGCTATGCGGACAGCGTATGAAAAAGCACAATCTGCAGTCAAATGGAAGCGCTATCATCAAGAGTGGGGTATTGTTTATCATCAGGATTTGCCACAAAATAATGCCATGTCGAGTGTGAATCAAAAAGCGTTGACAAATCTGATGGAAACCATACTGTCCGGGGAAGAGGAGCGGTTGGGGGCAAAGGTACAAGCGCTGCTTGCCAAACCTGACTCAGGACAGCCTGTGTCGGAAATCGAATACGTCAGGGTTCAATTGCTTGCTCTTGAAATGGGTGTCCTCAAGAAACTGAAGGAGCTGGATGGAGATGTGGACCACTTTATGCTTCAGGTTCAAAATATGTCAGGCGGCATTAATGGAATAGACTCATATCCTGCGTTTTTGGAGTATGCACTTGTATTAAGTCTCAACGCTTTAAAGACGTTACAGGAACAGCGAAAAGAAAAGGAATGCAATACAATTTTCTGTGTGGTGCAGTATGTCAATCAGGAGTTCAGGGAGAAGCTGCAGCTTCAGGAGCTTGCACAGAAATTTCATATGAATGCCAACTATTTGGGGCAGGCATTTAAACAGCAGACCGGCAAAGCTTTTCGGGAGTATTTAAATGATAAACGAATTGAAGAGGCGAAGCGGTTATTACGTCAAAGCTGTATAAGTATTGCCGACGTTGCGGTAAATTCCGGTTATCCGAATGCTGACTATTTTGTAAGCCAATTCAAGCGAATGACTGGTATGGCACCTTCTGCATATAGAAAGCAGCAATAGGCCTTTCGGAAGATGAGATGAACGAAGGATGGCGATAGCAGACATGTTCAGACAAATCCGTTTCCGCAGCATCGTGAACGATATCCCGTTGAATTATAAGTTTATTCTGATCTATGTAATTGGAATTTTGCTGCCCATCATTGCGAGTAATTATTTGTTTATGGATCGTATGTCCGGGCTGATCAAGGAGCGGGAGGAGCACAATTTGCAAATATCGCTGGAGCGGGCAAGAAAGGACATTCATACCATGATTGATGGTGGCATTGCAGTCAGTCATGCCTTGATCACGGACAAATTATTGTCTGAATCCATGGATCGGGTGTATAACGGACAACTGGATTTTTACAGCACGCTCGATGATCAGCTGCGGCACCGGGTGACCTCCTATATTCCTGTGAACAACCAGATTCAGCGAATTGGCATTTATACCGATAATCCAACCATTGTGCCTGGAGGGGATTATTATTTTCTGGATAGTACGACGCGCTCCAGCACCTGGTTCAAGCAGTGGAAAGCGGCGGGGGAGTCCCTGCGCGTGCTCGCCTACCGTGATCAGGCAGCCAATGATCGGGCTGCGACTTCTTCATACTTTAGCGTGATCGAAAAAATGGACTATTACAATGAGGACAGCTCTTATCAGAAACTGGTCCGGATCGATTTTTACCTCAATCGTTTCTATGACGTGATCGCCAGAGAAAAGAGTTCGCTGGATCTATATCTGGTTAATGCCCAGAATCAAATCATCGTTTCTGCGGATGACAAATATCAGGGCGAGGTGGATAGCAATTATGCGTTGTTCGATATGAGCAAGGCGGCAGACAAAGACCTACATATTGTTTCAATTGGCAATGCCAGCTATGTGAAAGGCTGGAAGCTGATTGGTGTGCCTCAGGAAACGCGTGTCAAAGAAGCGATGCTATCCATGCAGCTCTATTTCGGCATGCTGGCCGGGATCATTACCCTGATCACTTCCATTTTCATTTATGTCATGCTGCGGTCCTACAATTATCGGGTAAAACGCTTGTCCAGACACATGCAAAAAGTCGGGAATGAGAAATTCGAGCTGATCAACATAGACGGTGGACAAGATGAGATTGGTCATTTGATCCGGAATTTCAATATGATGACTGCCCAGATCCATTCATTGATCAATAATGTATACAAGCTGGAAATTCAGCAACGGAGCCAGGAAGCCGAGCGTATCCGTGCCGAGCTTAATATGCTGCAAAGCCAGATGAATCCTCATTTTTTATTTAATACACTGAATGCGCTGCTTGTGGTTAGTGCCAAAAATAATTATACGGATGTCAAGGATATCATAAAGGACTTGTCCAAGCTGCTTCGTCGTCTCTTGAATTGGAAGGACGATGTGGTCACGCTGGAGGAGGAGATGAGTTTTACAGTCATGTATCTGGGGATTGAAAAATTCCGTTTTCGGGACAAGTTTGAGTACTACATTGAAATTACTGATGAGGCACGACAATATAAAATACCGAAAATGAGCATCCAACAATTGGCGGAAAACGCCTGCAAACATGGCATCCAGGCCATTGAGGGTCTTGGCTATGTGAGAATACGAGCTGAGGTCGTGAGGGAGCGTCTTCGTGTCGTTGTATCTGATAATGGCAAGGGCATGGACAAGGAGCGTCTGCAAGAGGTTCTCTATCATATGCGAAGCAAGGAGGAAAGCGGAGGAAGCAATATTGGCATGCGCAACGTGTATCGCCGTCTCGAATTGTACTATGACGATAAAGTGAGTTTTAATCTGGTGAGCAGAATGGAAGAGGGGACTGAGGTCTCTTTCGAAATTCCGCTGCAGATGCTGGAGCGTCAGGAAAAAGGAGGCATGGATAATGGCATTTAAAGTGCTATTGATTGATGATGAGCCATGGGCGCTCGAAGGCTTGCAGCTGTGGATTCCTTGGGAAAGTCTTGGCTTTGAGGTGTGTGCCGTCTGCGGAAACGGGGCGGAAGGGTTGAAACAAATGGAGGAGCTGAAGCCGGACCTTGTCATGGTAGATATACATATGCCAATTATGGATGGACTGGAGATGATTGAGGAATGGCGGCGCAGAGGCAACTGGACAACCAAGTTTATTATTCTTACGGGGTATAGCGATTTCGAATATGCGCGAAAGGCACTTAAATTCAAAGTTTCCCGTTACCTGCTCAAACCACTGGATGATGAACAGGTGGAGTCCGAAGTTCTCATCATGAGACAGGAACTGCTCAAGGAGCAAGAGCAGCACCAAATTGGACAGATCGCACAGAGAGAGCAGAAAATGTTGACAATGAAAGAAGCGCTGATGGGCAGCACGCTTTCGGTAGACGCTGCTCACTATATAGAGCGGTTGTCCCGCGAAGCAGATGTCTGGAATGTATGCCTGATTCAGGTGTCCGGTGAAGATTATGGCCGATGGAGCAGTCTTGCTGCGGAGTTTCTAAACGGGTGGGATGCCGTTTACTTGATTCGTTTGCGAAATGATCTTGTTTCCATCGTGTTTGGCGAATTGGCCTATGCAATCCAGGGAACGGAAGAAACGGTAAGAACGCGATTGGAGACACTAGCTCGCCGTTTGGCGGGCTTTCGTGTATTTATGGCGGTAGGCTTACCCGAATCTTCCCTCATTAGCATTAGCAATTCCCGAATTACAGCAGAGGAAGCGCTGCTGCATGCCTTTTATGAAGCGGAACGGAACAAGATTATAGAATATGAAGCGGTCAAGAACCACGCTTTTCAAAGGCACTACAATCAGGTAGAGCTGGTGGAGAGAGTACTGGGGGCGTTTCAGCTCATTGATCACACCAGTTATCAGTCCGCTGTGGGGTTTATTGAACAAACATTTCGGGAGACCAGGGTTCACCCGGAAGCTGCCCGGAAATTTGTGATATACCTTCTTCATGAAATTAGGGCGTATATGGGAGCAAAAATGGCGGAGAATTCAGCAGATTCTAACCGTCTATTCGAAATCCCGAATCTGGATGAAGCCCTTCTTACCTTTGATGATTTGATCGGCATGCTGCATTCGTGCGGAAGAGTCTGTTTTGAGCTTTTGCTTAAGGAGAACGCCTCAGAAGCGCAAGGCATTGTACAGGATATTAACGATTATATTTCTGCGCATTTCCGGGAGGGGTTGACCATTAAGATGCTGGCTGAACGCTTCTTTCTGCATCCGGCCTACTTGGGACAACTGCTGATAAGAAAAAATGGAATCGGCTTCAATGAACTGCTCCATAATCTGAGGATTGAGGAGGCTTGCCGGCTGCTCCAGCTGAACCAGTACAAAAATAGCGAAGTTTCAGAAAAGGTTGGATACGCCAGCTACCATCATTTTCTGAAGCAGTTTGAGAAACGTATGGCCATGTCTCCTAATGAATATAAGAAAAACGTCTAGCCAGGTACCTTTAAAAAGAAAGCAGATGATTTAGCTGAATTTTTTCTTGCAATATCAGGAAAATAATGTCCTACAATGTAAACCTTTAGGTATTTATAGAAAACCTGAGCTTTTCTCGGAAAGAGCTATAATTCGAATATAGTTTCCAGATGGCGTTAAATTTATAATGAAATTATTCAAATGAAAGGGCTTTCATGAATGCGAGATCAAATTTTGGAGGTGCTTTATGGGGGACAGTAAAAAGAAGTTTTTCCGTATGGGGGCAACATTGCTGTTGTCACTGAGCGTTGTGCTGGCAGGCTGCTCAGGCGGCAGTGATTCAGGCAGCGGAGAGACAAGCAGTGAAGGCAGTGAGGTGGGAGCTGAAAATCCGATAGAAATCTCGGTATTCTTGAACGAGGCCGGACAGCAGCCAACCGCTGACAACAAGATTTACAAGAAAATGAAAGAAGAGCTTGGTGTTACATTCAAATTCGAATTCCTGGCTGGTGACAAAAACCAAAAGCTCGGCGTTATGATTGCTGGTGGGGATTATCCAGACCTAATCTCAGCTGATACCAAACTGACAGCTGCAGGTTCAGTCATTCCGCTTGAAGATCTGATTGAGGAACACGCCCCGAATTTGAAAAAACATTACGAGAAGTACTGGAATCAAATGAAGGATCCGAATGATGGACATATCTACTACCTGCCAAACTATGGTGCATATAACGGCGAAGTGGCTGACACCTATTACAGCGGTCCCGCGTTTTGGATTCAAAAAGCCGTACTTAAAGAGTTCGGTTACCCGACTCCAAAAACACTGGATGAATACTTCGACCTGATCGCGAAATACAAAGAGAAATATCCGACTATTGACGGCAAGCCGACCATCGGTTTTGAGGTCCTGAACTATGACTGGAAAAACTGGGGCTTGTTGAACCCGCCTCAGCATTTGATCGGTCATCCGAATGATGGCGGAGTGGTCGTCAACGATGGCAAGGCGGAGATCTTCGCCGATAAGGATTATGCCAAACAGTACTATCAGAAGCTAAATGAAATCAATGCCCAAGGCTTGCTAGATAAGGAAGCGTTTGCACAGAACTACGATCAATATATGGCCAAATTATCCAGTGGGGCCGTACTCGGCATGTTCGATCAACATTGGAATTTCCAAAGCGCGGAAGATTCCCTCATAACGCAAGACAAAATTGAACGCACTTATGTAGGTTTCCCGCTTGTGTATGACAGCAGCACCAAAGACTATTATCGTGACCGCGCAGCACTGAATCTCAACAATGGTTTCGGTATTACCGTGAGTGCCAAAGACCCTGTAAAAATCCTCAAAGTGCTCGATAAACTGATGGAGGAAGAATGGCAGAAAACACTCACTTGGGGCATTGTGGATGAAGACTATTATGTCAATGAAGAAGGCCGCTTCATGAAGACACAAGAACAGCGCGACAATGCAGCGGATGCTGCTTGGAAGCTTGCCAACAAAGCAGATGCATTTTATGGAACTGCACCGAAAATGGAAGGGTACTTTAGCGATGGCAACGCAACTTCGGCAAGTAATCAGCCAGAAGAATACCAGGCAAGCCTGAAACCGTTTGACAAGGAAGTTTTGGATGCCTATGGTTTCAACAGCTATATCGATTTCTTCAGTGCTCCACCAGAGAATCCGGTGACTTACCCTGCTTGGTCTGTCGATGTGGTAGAGGGATCTCCAGCCAAGATTGCCAATACGAAGTTGAACGAATTGTCGACCAAATATTTGCCAAAAGCAATTTTGGCCGGTACATCAGAGTTTGACAATGTGTGGAACGAATACGTTTCCGAGATTCAAAAGCTGGACATCAAGGCATATGAAGATCGTATCAATGAAGTGTTGAAGTGGAGAATCGATAACTGGTCTGTGAAATAAAAGGTTTAGCGTCAGGAAGGAAGGATGCCTTCCTTCCTGATTTTGTGAAAAACATGCTGCTAGACGCGGTCTGTCACCAAGGAAGATGCGTCGGCGGACGTTTTTCCTTTCATTATAAAGATGGATAGGGGCTTGATAATATGGAGGAAATTGTAGTGGGAACCAAGCCGCACAGCCCGAAGAAAAAAACGAAAATCAGGCGGCTGACCTGGCAAAACATCAAAGCACAGAGACAGCTCATATGGATGTCTGTTCCTCTGCTTGCATACATTATTGTCTTTGCCTATGTGCCTGTCTGGGGCTGGACGATGGCCTTTCAGGATTATAAACCTGCGAGAAGCTTCTCGCAGCAAACTTGGGTAGGATTCAAGCATTTTCAATTTTTATTTAGCGATGACAATTTCTTGCGGGTGCTTCGCAATACGCTCGCCATGAGCGTCATTAACATGGTTTTGGGTTTTGTAACCGCCATTGTTTTGGCATTGTTGCTCAATGAGATCAAAAAGATTATGTGGAAGCGGACGGTACAAACCATCTCGTACCTGCCCCATTTCTTATCATGGATTATCGTTACCGGCATCGTGGCGACATCGCTCGCTTCTGATGGGATTATCAACGATATCCTTATGAAGCTGCACTTGATAAATGAGCCTATTCTGTGGCTGACGGAAGGAAAATATTTCTGGGGAGTCGTAGCCAGTTCCCATATCTGGAAAGAAGTCGGCTGGAGTACAATTATTTATTTGGCGGCCATGGCCTCCATTGATCCGGCACAGTATGAAGCAGCCGATATTGATGGAGCTAATCGATATCAAAAAATGTGGAATATCACCTTGCCTGGAATCAAGCCTACCATTGTCATCCTGTTGATTATGTCGATTGGGCATATTCTGGAAGCGGGCTTCGAGGTTCAGTATTTGCTGGGTAACGGTTTGGTTGTTGACTGGGCGGAAACGATTGATATCTTCGTGCTCAAATACGGGATTGCACAGGGTAACTATTCGCTCGCAACTGCAGGCGGAATATTCAAGACTGTGGTCAGCATTACCATGTTACTTGTAGCAAATTGGACCGCCAAGCGGCTTGGGGAAGAGAGGCTGTTATAATATGAAAAAAACATCACTGTCCGGTTCAGGGAATACAGCGGCACTTTCCGTACGCCGCCCTGGTGCCAGAGGTATCGAACCGTTTCTGTTCAACACGTTTAATACCATCTTCATGATACTGCTTGTCATTGTGACGTTGTATCCGTTCTTGAACACAATTGTCGTTTCGTTTAATGCAGGGAATGACACCATTCGGGGAGGCTTATATTTATGGCCTCGCGATTTCACCATGCAGAATTATAAAGCCGTATTTGCGTCAGGTACAATTTATAACGCGTTTATGGTTTCCGTTGCACGTACTGTTCTTTCTACCGTTCTGAATATTTTCTTGACTACCATGCTGGCTTATACGCTTAGTCGGCGCGATTATATTTTCCGCAAGCTGATTACAACCATTTTTGTGCTGACGATGTATTTCAATGCAGGGCTTATCCCGGGATACTTCCTGATGAAGGATTTGCATTTGATCAATTCCTTCTGGGTCTATGTCCTGCCATCACTGGTCAGTGCGTTCAACCTGATCGTTATTCGTACTTATATATACACGATTCCCGAAAGCTTGATCGAATCTGCCAAAATTGACGGTGCAGGAGATTTCAGAATTTTCTGGAAAATTATTTTCCCGCTATGCAAACCTGTGCTGGCGACGATTGCGCTCTTCGTCGCAGTTGGCGCTTGGAATTCCTGGTTCGATGCTTTTCTGTACACGTCATCCCGTCAAGAGCTAAGCACCCTGCAATATGAATTGATGAAGCTGCTGTCTTCCAGCATGAATGCCAACAGTAACCCTTCCGTAGCCAATGGCGTGGGGGTGGAGCATTCAACACAGGTAACGCCGATTTCCATTCGAGCGGCAGTGACAATTGTCGCCTCTGTTCCGATTCTGCTCGTATATCCATTTATGCAAAAGTACTTTGTCGTTGGACTTAACGTAGGGAGTGTGAAGGAATAATGCCACAGCTTCAATCGCAGACAATTCATTATGCCAACCCGATCCTTCCCGGATTTTATCCGGATCCGAGCATTGTAAAAGCAGAAGATTACTTTTACCTTGTTTGCAGTTCGTTTGAGTATTTTCCCGGTGTGCCGATTTTTCGGAGCCGGGATCTGATTCATTGGGAGCAGATCGGAAATGTATTGGACCGGATGAGTCAGCTTGATTTGACCGATCAGAAGAGCTCGGACGGGATCTATGCTCCTGCGCTGCGTTATTACCAAGGCACGTTTTATATGATAACAACTGACGTGAGGGGCATCGGGAATTTCTACGTCACGGCAACCAATCCTGCCGGACCGTGGTCCGAACCAATTCGTATACCTTACGGTGGAATTGACCCATCTCTGTTTTTTGATGATGACGGCAAAGTGTATGTTACTGCACAGCAAGGTGCGGATTACAATTCACACGCCATTCAGTACGAGATCGATATTGCGACGGGAGAAGCACTTTCTGAACCACAAGTCGTCTGGCATGGGGATGGCGGGCCTTGGACCGAAGGGCCGCATTTGTACAAAATCAACGGCATGTATTATATGATGTCTGCTTCCGGCGGGACAGCCAAAGAACATCGGGAAATCATCGGCCGAAGTGACAAGCCTTACGGGCCCTTTGAACGCTATCCCGAACCCATCCTGACTCACCGCAATCTGGATCATCCCATCCAGTATCTGGGTCATGCCGATCTGGTGGAGGATCATCACGGCGACTGGTGGGCCGTATTCCTTGGCGTTCGATTGACGGAGGAGGGGTACAGTGTGCTCGGAAGGGAAACGTTCCTCGCACCGGTCATTTGGAACGAAGGCTGGCCGCACATTGACAACAATGAAGGAACGGTAAGTCTGGACATGGTTGTACAGCGCCTGCCGATGACAGTGCCTGCCATACCGGAGAGCCACGCTTCAATCGTGGAGGGCCGTGAAGACTTTGATGCAGAGCTTGGGCCTCAGTGGCTGTTTGTGCGCAATCCGTCAGAAGGGGCATGCTCCATTACGGAAAAACCAGGTTTCCTGACATTGTATGGTCAGGAGTCAGGTCTCAGTGACGTTGGTCAGATTACATTTATTGGCCGGAGACAGCAGCATCTTCAAGCCAGCTTTACAGCTAGCATGTCATTTGTGCCAGCTGCCGATGGTGAAGAAGCTGGATTATGCATCCGCCGGGATGAGGATGCACATTATGAGCTTGGGGTAAGGCGATCGGAAGGACGCAACATGATCTTTGCCCGCCTAACGGTACGTGGAGAGTCGAGAATCGTGCATGAGAGCGAGACCGAAGCGGACGTGCTGCGGCTCCGAATCGAATCGACAGAAAAGGAATATAAGCTTAGTTGCTCCGCGGATGGAGAGAACTGGTTAAGCGTGGGCTCAGGTGCCGCACGGGCCATTTCTCCGGAGGATTTTGTGCATAAAATGTGCTTTACCGGAGCGGTGGTCGGGCTGTATGCTACCGGCAATGGCCAGGCTAGCCGCACGCCTGCCCGCTTTGACTGGTTCGAGTATGTGATCTAGCTCTTAGGATTCGTACAGGAGCCACAGGAGTGAGAGGATTCGGCAATATAGAGGAGGGAAATCATGACTACGTTGCGAGCAGAGACTCCATTGAAGACATTGTACAAGGATGCTTTTCACATCGGAGCAGCAGTGAATACGAGAACGATCGAAAGTCAGAAATCACTTCTTGCGTATCACTTTAACAGTATAACAGCTGAGAATGAAATGAAATTCTCCAGCGTGCATCCACAGGAGGAGTTGTACACGTTTGAAGACGCAGACGTCATTGCTGCATTTGCCAGAGAGCAAGGCATGGCGCTTCGTGGCCACACATTAGTGTGGCATAACCAGACCCCGGATTGGCTGTTTGAGAATGATAAGGGCGGTCTTGCGGAGCGTGACGTATTGTTGGCGCGGCTCCAATCACACATTCAGACCGTGGTTGGCCGATATAAGGACGTTATCTATTGCTGGGATGTCGTGAATGAAGTTATATCCGATGATGCGAACGATGAGAGCGCATTTCTGCGGCCTTCCAAATGGCTGGATATTGCCGGAGAGGACTTCATCGCGAAAGCATTCGAATTCGCCCATGAAGCAGATCCGCAGGCGCTCTTGTTCTACAACGACTACAACGAGTCCAATCCGCATAAGCGGGAGCGCATCTATCGGCTCGTTCGTTCGCTGCTGGATCAAGGCGTACCGATTCATGGCGTCGGTTTGCAGGCGCACTGGAATTTATTCGATCCTTCTCTGGACCAAATGCGTGCCGCGATTGAGAGGTATGCGCAGCTTGGCGTACAGCTTCAGCTGACCGAACTGGATGTGTCGATGTTCCGCTTCGAGGACAGACGTACGGATCTGGTTCAGCCCACGCAGGACATGCTGGAGTTGCAAGCCGAACGATATGAATCCATATTCCGCCTGCTTCACGAATACAGTGAACACATTAGTGCCGTGACATTCTGGGGGGCTGCTGATGATTATACCTGGCTGGATCATTTCCCTGTTCGGGGACGGAAAAACTGGCCATTCTTGTTCGATGAGGCACAGCGTCCCAAGGAAGCCTATCAGCGTGTTGCCCAAATAGCTGCGCCCAAGTAAACATGGACTAATGAAGCATCATGAATCAGTTTTACATCGGTAGAGATGGGCTCAATAGTATATTTTATGGAAGGAGTCATTGGGATGTCCAAATTATCTAACATGCATCAACCTCTAGTCACTCATATTTTCACTGCCGATCCGTCAGCGCATGTATTCGAGGATCGCCTCTATATTTACCCTTCCCATGATCTGGATCACGATGGTCCGGTGAATGACAATGGAGATCAATACAAAATGGAAGATTACCATGTTCTATCCATGGCTGGCCCGGATTCACCCGTGACGGATCATGGCGAGGCACTGCATGTGAAGGATGTTCCATGGGCGTCCCGTCAGATGTGGGCGCCGGATGCCGCATTTAAAAACGGCACGTATTACTTGTTTTTTCCTGCGAGAGACCATGAAGGCATTTTTCGCATCGGCGTGGCTACATCACCATCACCGGCAGGTCCGTTCAAGCCGGAGGAGCATTATATTGATGGTAGCTTCAGCATTGATCCTGCCGTCTTCATTGACGAGGATGAACAGTCCTATATGCTCTTCGGCGGGCTGTGGGGCGGACAATTGGAGAAGTGGCAGACAGGTAGTTATGTAGAACATGCAGAAGGCCCTGCTTCGGATGCACCTGCGCTCGGTCCAAGAATTGCAAAGCTGAGCGAGGATATGCTCTCAATGGCTTCGGAGGCGATGGAAATTCTTATCGTCGATCAGGAAGGAAAGCCACTGACTGCAGGTAACGAGGATTGCAGATATTTCGAAGGGCCATGGATGCACAAGTATAATGGCAAATATTATCTGTCCTACTCGACGGGAACGACGCACAAGCTGGTGTATGCCATCGGAGACAGCCCAATGGGACCATTTACGTTCCAGGGAACCATCCTGCCGCCTGTTTCGGGTTGGACAACGCATCACTCCATTGTTCAATTTCAAGAGAAATGGTACTTGTTCTATCATGATTGTTCTCTTTCTGGAGGCATCGACTACAAACGCTGCGTAAAATTGGCCGAACTGACGTACAATTCGGACGGTACGATTCGTATGATTGATCCCTATCCGGAGAAGTGACAAAACTAAAGGTACTGCATGAATGGCGGAAATACCTATAATCGTGGCCTTTAAGATGCCCTTGATTGGTCGTTTGTTTCAAGGGCACAGGCACGGTTTTGAAGTTTAGAGTGTAAGAAGCAAGCTGTACTATTTTACCCTCTTTTTATGTAAGCGCTTTAATATATAGATCCTTATTTCCCTTAAACGAGCGGATTTTGCCAACCATGCATCCTGATTTACATAAAAACGTCTTTGCTAAAGCGGTTCGACCTTATGGATGGCATCAGACAAAAAATGGTTTATGCGGGCGTCCCTCATGGACTGTGTGCCAAAAGATGTTCTATAATCGTGCAAGCACGACAATATAATTGTCTACACAGATCGGTCAGGGCAGCTCGGTAAGCAAGTCCTATACTTTATCAGGTTGCTGTTAAAATATGTAAGCGCTACACTTTGAGAGAAGGAGTACGTTTGATACTGATATATCTGAAGTTTTGACTCCTTCAACATGCTTTTCTTGGATTGTAAAATCCTGCGGAAAGGATGGTGATGCTGTAACAGTTGGAAATTGGACGTGATGACCGGGATCTGCACCGAAGACACCGTTTATTCGGATATCTTCATTGTCAAAGTTGCAATAACAACACTGGAGAAAGACCCGGGGGAGGGGCTACGAAAGCCTAATGTTGGAAGCGATTGCTTCAAATAACAAGCTATTGATGAACCTCGATTATAGCGTACTTGCGTACTTGAGAAGCGCTGGAATCTTCTGTACCACAGCTACCATCCAAATGACAGGAGGGTATGGGGATAGGCGTTCACAATTCCGGGTTTCTGCTACGTCGATGAACTAAGACTCATCCAGTTCAAAGGGATAATGCATGCCATGAAGGGAGTATTACACATGATATCTTCAGCACCGGCGGGATTTGACCAATACCGAGATAACATACCGCGCGGAGTAATCGAGACGGTAGAATATCACTCCGAAACGGTTGGGAATGTACGTAAAGCAATGGTGTATACACCGCCAGAATTTTCTTCGCAGCTCACGTATCCTGTCCTTTATCTGCTGCACGGGATTGGTGGGGACGAAACAGAGTGGCACAACTATGGCGCTCCGCAGATTATTCTTGATAATCTCTACAACGACAACCTCCTTGAACCGATGATTGTTGTTTTTCCCAACGGCCGCGCCATGCCCAATGATCGCGCCGAGGGAGACCTTTTCGAGCCTGAGAAAATAAGAGCTTTTGAACGTTTTGAATCCGACTTGATTCATGACCTTATACCTTATATCGAGTCTGATTATCCCACAAATAAAACCAGGGACAACAGGGCAATTGCAGGCTTGTCCATGGGAGGAGGCCAGTCCCTGAACATCGGATTGGGTAACCTTGACCATTTTGCTTGGGTCGGTGCCTTTTCCGCAGCTCCTAACACCAAAGCCCCGGAATTGCTCCTACCCGATCCGGCAGAAGCTTCCTCACCCCTCTCGCTGCTGTGGCTTTCCTGTGGTGATCTGGATAATCTCATACAGATTAGCATTGGTTTACATCAATACTTGGAGCAGCAAGGATTAACTCACATTTGGTATGAAGAGAGCGGAGGGCATGATTGGCCGGTGTGGAAGAACGATCTATATTTATTTTCGAAACGTCTGTTCAAGTAATCTGATCCATGAAATACCCAGACCCAGGGAAATGAAAATCGGCATATGGTCAGTACTAAATCCATTTAAATATCAGGAGGTATTCTACCATGTTCAAATTCAGCAAAAAATTGTTGACGGTCGTTCTTGCAGCTTCCATGAGTTTCGGAGTATTTGCCGCTACATCAAGTGCGGCGACAGATTATTGGCAGAATTGGACAGATGGCGGAGGAACGGTCAATGCCGTGAATGGCTCTGGCGGAAATTACAGTGTAACCTGGCAGAACACCGGGAATTTTGTTGTCGGGAAAGGGTGGACATACGGTACGCCAAATCGGGTAGTCAACTACAATGCCGGCGTATTTTCTCCTTCCGGTAACGGATACTTGACCTTTTACGGCTGGACCAGAAATGCACTTATTGAGTATTACGTGGTGGACAACTGGGGGACATATCGTCCAACCGGAACATACAAAGGTACGGTAAACAGTGATGGCGGCACATACGACATCTATACAACGATGAGATACAATGCACCTTCGATTGATGGTACGCAAACCTTCCCTCAGTATTGGAGTGTCAGACAAACCAAGCGGCCTATTGGAGTAAACTCTACGATTACGTTTAGTAATCACGTGAATGCCTGGGCAAGTAAAGGGATGTATCTGGGCAACAGCTGGTCCTATCAGGTAATGGCGACAGAAGGATATCAAAGCAGCGGAAGCTCTAATGTGACGGTCTGGTAACTTTCGTTGACTCTTTCAATTGAACCAGGAGGCTATTGTAACGCATACCTTCTAGGACAGACTCAAGCAGGACAGGTTGACAGCCTGTCTTGCTTTCAATTTACGGATCGAAAGGAGACATTTGAATGAAGAAGTGGTTGGTCGTTCTTTTAATCATTGCAGTCGCTGGCCTGAGCGCTTGTTCAACAACCGGCACCGGTGTTGGCGATCATCTTGTTTTTGTGGAGGGTGGGACGTTTAAGAATAACAAGTCCACTTTTAGTGGCAAGAACATAACGCTGTCCGATTTTTATATTGGGAAATACGAAGTGACTCAGAAGGAATGGCAGGACATTATGGGCGAGAATCCGTCCGGTTTCAAAGGAGATGATTTGCCGGTTGAAATGGTGAGCTGGTATGATGCGGTGGAATATTGCAACCAACGAAGCATCAAGGAAAACCTGAAACCTTATTATGAGATCGACAAGAATACGACGGATACAAACAATAAGAATGAAAACGACCATTTAAAATGGACTATTACCATTAATGAAGGTGCTGATGGATATCGCTTGCCTACAGAAGCGGAGTGGGAATATGCCGCAAGCGGGGGTAAAAAAAGTCTGAACTATGTCTACAGTGGAAGCAATAATCCTGACGAAGTGGCGTGGTACTGGGTCAATGCTGGGGACAAGCTATTAACCGGAGACTGGAGCTGGCCGGCCATCGAGAATAATCGGAACCAAACGAAAAAAGTGGGGACGCTGAAGGCAAACGAGTTAGGAATCCACGATATGTCTGGAAATGTGAGAGAATGGTGCTGGGACTGGTACAGTCATCCCGAAAGCCCGGAGAACACTTGGCGTGTGGTCAAGGGAGGTGGCTGGATTGGCGGTGTTAACAACAATGAAATTTCCTTTCCGGGAAAATTCGATGCAAATGGGTTTGGACCCGATCAGGGTTTTCGAGTCGTAAGAGGAAAATAATCGGTCCCTTCATTACAGAAGGGCCTTTTTTTATTTTCAATGCTTACGAACCTTTACCTAATCTTGATGAGGCGCAAGTTTCATTTGTCAATCCTTTTTCGGCACGCGGATGTCCTATTCGCACAGTCAAGCAGTCCACCCAGCGCGTAGACTATAGCAGATCAGCGGATTGAGGTGATATTCCATGGCTAAAACCAATGAAATACGTGTAAAGGCAAAGAGGTATAAGGATCGGCCGGTCTGTGTGACTCTTCATAACGGTGAAACATACATCGGTTACATCTCTAGGGTGAGCAGCGGAGGCGTGGTACTTACCAATGGAGGAAAAATGTCACGTCCGGCAACAGGAGCTGGGAGTTCCCATGCTGCTAAACGAAAAGCTGGTTCGAGCGGCAAAGGCAAATCTTCGCCGAGTCGGAAACGGGTGAACAGCATGCGCAAGTCATCTATGCGATCACGTACAGCATCTCGTGCACAAGTATCATCCTTTTTACCCATGATGGGCTCGTTGTTAGGCGGTTTCGGCGGTCTGGGCGGGGCTGCTTCGGCTGGAGGCATGCTTGGTGGTGGTTTGCGTTTGTTCGGCATGATCCAGCGATTTGTGCCTGTCGTGAAAATGGGTTACGGCATGATCAAGTCCATCCAGCCGTTTATGGGTGCGGTACAAGGACTAATGGCTCCGCCTAGCCAGCAGGCAGAAGAGGAAGAGGAATAATCCAGTATCCAGCCCCTCCGGAAGACGGAAGGGGCTTTTGGCTATGAAGCGATGAAAGTCGTTCTGGATTTCACACGGATATAAAAGTATTTGAATATTTGGATAGTGGACCAGTATAAGGTAGGCTTAACTCTCTATTTACTTTGCGAGTGTACTCTTCTAACAAATACCTTTTATGATAGAGAATGCTTGTTTACTTAGAGCAAACCAAAATGGAATAAAAGGAGATGCGGGTTAAATTGAACAGAAGAAGGATATTTCAGCGAAGTGTTTCCATCGCTGTGCTAAGCAGCATGATTCTGGCAACGGGAATGCCATTTTCCTCCTTGCCTGCAGTACACGCAGAAACGGTGTCATTGACAGACAGCGGGGAACAGACACAATTTCAGCAAGCTGTAAATGTTCAGGTAAACCACACCGCTTCGGATTGGATTACCGAAATGCAAAATTATACGGTTACCGCCACGGTATATGGCACAGATCAGCTGTTGACCGGGCGCATCTCTTTTTCCGTCGATGGCCAAATGTTTGCACCCGTTGAACTCGGGCCAGTAGAACAGCAGCCAGGTACATACGCAGGGGACATTCCCGGAGAGGCACTGGTCGGCAGTGAGTTGAACTATTCCATCGATATTGTGGATTATGAAGGAAAGACCATTCATTCGGCATCATACTCCACGAGGATTCGTCCATCTATGTCCCCCATGCAGCAGAACACAGGACCAGAGCTTCTAATTACCGAGATGGTACCGGATACGACGAATGTGCCAAATGTTAGTTCAGATGCGTACGAGTTCGTTGAGGTCTATAACAATACGGATCATGATATAAATTTCAAAGACTATGTCTTTTTCTACAATAACAAGGATACGTGGAAGACAGGAGAAGGTACGGATATCATCGTTCCTGCTCGGAGCCCGATCGTATTCTGGATTTTGAACGGAAGCAACAACCATCTTACGACCGAGCAATTCAATGAAAACTTTGGGACAACCCTCATTGAAGGGGATCGCTTATTCCGCATTGAGGGTGGAGGAGGCATGGCTAACGGCAGTCTCAGATCACTTGTAATCAAGAACCAAACCAATGAGAGCATCGTTTCCGCTGCCTACGAACCGGCTCACGTTAAGGCGGATATGGGGATATTCTTCAAACATCCGGCTGCCGGAAGTACGCAGATGAGCGTCATGGAGAATTCAGGGGGAATTCCTGCCACGCCAGGCGTGATTGATCTTGCACAAGCGGTTCCGCCAGTTGTGGAGGAGGGATCGCAAACCGAAATTGTGCATGCGGTTCCAAAGGTTCCCTTGGAAATTCAGGATTTTGAGGTGAAGGCTCAGGTTAAAAATCTGGGTACGAATCCGGATGGAACCAAGCCAGCAGTTAAGTTATTATACAAAACTCCTTCCCAACATCGCTACACTGTCACGACCATGACGAATGTAACTAATACGGACGATTATACAGCAACGATTCCGGCTTCCGTGCTTACTGCTCCGGAACTCGAGTACCGAATACAAGCAGGCAACCTGGACATCCCTTATTCGGCTCAGGTACACATGGATGCGTTCGACCCATCCAAAGCACCGACGCTGCTTATTACGGAACTTGTGCCAAATACAACGAATATTACGGGTACATCTACAGACGCCTATGAGTACATCGAGGTTTATAACAATACGGACCAACCGGTTAATTTTAAAAACTATAGCCTGTATTACCGTTATCCAGACAAAGGACCCAGCGCGGACGTGGAATGGGGAGCAGTCCATCCCGATTTTGTCATTCCTGCGCAGCAGTCGGTCGTATTTTGGATTAAAAACAGCGCCAACGCTTCTTATTCCGAAAATGATTTCAATCTATTTTATCAAACCAGTCTAATCCCTAATGTTACGCTGCAATCAATTCCGAGCGATGGGATGGCGAACTCCGGTCGCCGAGCCCTTGTGATCAAAACGAATACCGGCAAGGAAATTTCTTCTGCCTATTATGATGCCGACCAGGCGTACGAGGACGGTACCAAAGGCGATGAAACGAAGGAAGACAGGGCGATCACTTACGCTTACCCTGTAAATGGCAGCACGATGATGATCAAATCCAGTTCTGGTGTGTTAGCTCCCTCGCCAGGCAGCATCTTGCCCGAACAGGTCCCTTCAGAGCCGGTTCATATCGATTTGGATGTGGTTCCGCCAACGGTTCAGGACCTGACGAACATGACCGAGGCAGATCAATCCAAAGGATTGGAGCTGACTCTCGACGCCAGCGATGACCGAGAGGTGACGTCGGTTGAGGTATTCGTTCGTTCAGACAAACAGGCCGAATATACGGCTCATCGTTTGACAGAAGACTACGATGATATGTTGTACCACTATACAATGACATCAGCTGATCTGATCGGACGCAAAACTATCGAGTATTATTTCGTCGCTTCTGATGGCGTTAATGAATCGAGAACCAAGACGACCAGCATATCCGTGACCGGAGGGGTAAGCGATGAACCGCTTCGCCTGAACGTAAATGATCAGGATACTATTAACGGTGTTTATACGATAAAAGGAACCTCGCAAATGGCAGGCACGGACATTGCCCTCAGCATTGACGGAGAAGTTCTGCCGGAAGATGATACCTTTGCCGCACTTGAGCATGATGCATACTTCGTGTTCGAAGCAGTTAATGTCGATTATTACTTTAAGAATGCTGTAACAATGGGACCATCAGAACTGGAGGATAAATCCATTCTTTATACGTTCATGGAACCCATTACGACATACACAACGTTGTCCTATCCGATCGATTCGGAACGTTTGGCTCAGGGCGACAATGTGATCTATATTCGGGCAGGTTCCAAAACTTCGCCGTTTGATGAACGTCCGGAGGAAAACAAAGATGATTTTGAAGTCAAAAACGTCCGATTGCTTTTGGCAGACGGCACTGAAATATGGGACCCGGCCTACGCTGAAAAAGAGAAACAGATCAAAATGGGTGATTCTGCCGGGAAAAGTGAATCGATTGGCTTTCATTTCGACCTAAAGCCTGAACTTTTGAAGGCTAAAGCCTATGCGTGGGACACAACCCACATCCCGGATGGCACTCATGAAGTAGCCGTAACCGATGGGGCAGAGCATGTTACGGCCAAAGTCATGGTGGATAATACGGCCCCCGAAATCACGCCGACGGTCGAAGAGGGGAAGGAATACCGTGGAGATTTCGTCATCGATGCTGAGATCAACGATGCAATAGCCGGCATGGACAAGGTTAGTGTGAAGCTCGACGGCAAGGAGATCGTTCTGCCCCTGAGAACCTCGTCTGGGCAAATGCAGGCCGGAAAGCACACACTGGAGATTCAGGCAACAGATAAATTGGGCAACGTTGCGGAGAGAACTGTGAATTTTGAAATACCCGATGAGAACCCGCTTCCACCGGAGTTAGTATCTCCCAAGCAAAATCAAACGAATGTTGGATCAGATGCCAATCTGACAGTTAAAGTTCAGGACCCAAGCAACGACGATATGGACGTGACATTTTACAGAGGTTACAAATACGATGGAAGCCGAGCCGAAGGCTTTACGGGCTATATGAACACTTCCGTTACCGAGCCGCCTAAAGAAATGACTCCTTCGGGAGAAAAGGCCATGAATGCAGAGGATTACAGGAAGATCGCCGAAATCGACGGAATATATCTCGTTAATGACTCGGTGGAGCAGTTCCCTTACCAGCGCTTTGAAGTAAAGATTGATCCATCCGTGAAAAGCACGGATCGTGTCGAAATCGAATGGCAGGGCAAGTCACTTGAAGACAGGAAAGTAAGCTTGTATGCCTGGAGCATGAGCGAGCAAAAGTGGAATCCGTTGGATCAAGTTATTGCTGGTACAGGAGATTTTGAATTAAAAGCTGTGGTAAAAGCGGGTGATTATGCGAAGGATCACATCATCCAGGTTATGGTGCAGGATGAACTTGTGGAAAAAGCTGAGACCACAGGCAGCAAACCAACTCCGGAGTCACAGGATCCGTACGATTTTTCGTTTGTTTGGATGTCGGATACGCAGTATTACTCCCAGAGCTATCCGCAAATCTATCAAAATATCGTGAACTGGATCGCCGGGCAAAAAGAAAACATGAACATCAAATATGTTATTCATACGGGGGACGTCGTCGACAAAGCGGATCAGGAATACCAATGGATCGAGGCAGACAAAAACATGAAGGTGCTTGAGGATGCTTCAATTCCGTACGGCGTATTGGCAGGAAATCATGATGTTGGACACCAGGACAACGATTATGCCAAATTCCAGCAGTACTTTGGAGAGGACAGATTCAAAAATAATCAGGTATTTGGCGGGTCATACGAGAATAATCGTGGACATTATGATTTGGTTTCAGCGAACGGTAATGATTTCGTCATTGTTTACATGGGGTGGGGGCTTGGAGAGGAAGAGATTGAATGGATGAACGAGATCGTCTCCAAGTATCCGGAACGCAAAGCGATTCTCTGTTTACACGAATATCTGCTCGTATCCAATAACCGTTCACCGATTGCAGACCAGATTTATGAGAAGGTCGTAAAACCGAACAAAAATGTGATTGCTGCCCTTTCCGGACACTATCACGATGCAGAGCTTAAGGTTGATCAGCTGGATGATAACGGAGACGGTATTCCTGACCGCAACGTCTATCAAATGCTGGCTGACTATCAAGGAGCGGCAGAAGGCGGACTTGGCTATATACGGCTTATGCAGTTTGACATGGCTAACAATAAACTTCATATCAAGACGTATTCGCCTTATCTCGACGATTACAATTACCACGATCCCGAGACGGAACAAGGCAAAGACGAATTTAGCCTGGATCTTGGTCTGGCACCAACAACGAAGCGAGTAGCCACGGATTATATCGGGGTACAAGTTTACACGGATCAGGAAATAGGCTCTAAGGCTAACATTGCGAGTGGGCAAGAAGCTTCTGTGGATTGGAAGCGGCTTTCAAACGAGAACTACTACCAGTGGTACGCCAAAGCAGAAGACAAATATAGTGGAAGTGCCCTATCAGATATTTGGGGGTTCCATACAGGGACTTCTTCTCCGGGGGAACAAACACCTGGTAATGGAGGAGGTACAGGTAACGGAACCGGTAATCAGGGAACTCCTACGGATAGCTCCAACGAGTCCAATCCCCCAGCAGCGATTAGCAGCAACGGCCGAATTACGCTTGGTGCATCTTCCGATGGGACCTATCGTGCAGATTCACATGAGATGGAGCAAGCCGTTACTTCAGCAAGTGGCGGGAAAGTAGTCGTTTCACTTGAAGACAAGCAAGAGCCGGACGGGCAGTTTGATGTGTATCTTCCTGCAGAAGCGGTGAAAAAGGCGAAAACAAGCGGACTTTCAATCGTGATTTCAATGTCGGCATTAGAAGTTACGATCCCAGCTGCTTCCATGCCGCAGCAATGGGGAGGGGCGGATCAGCTGCTGCTGCGCATGACTACTTTAATGAATGATGATATGAAGCAGCTGTTGAGTGACCGTCTAAGTGAGTCACAGCATTATTCACGCACGGAGATTGGGCAATCGCTGCGCATGTTTATGCTCCAAGGAGAAAACGAGACGGAGGTTAAGGTATTCGGTAGTCCGGTCAAGCTTGAACGGACATTGACGGCCGAACAGCAAAAGCAGATTCAATCGGAATATGCTGGCGTTTATCTGCTTGGGAAAGAAATTGAATATAAAGGCGGTCGCTTCGGAAGCGGAACCGTGACATTTGAGGCGGACCATCCAGGTCTATTCGCCATTCTGGAATATCATAAACAGTTCAAAGATATGAAAGACTCTTGGGCAGAGCGTTACGTCAATACATTAGTGGCGAAACATCTCATCCAAGGTATGGATAATGAGAATTACGGTCCTGCCTTGCAGGTAAGTCGGGGCGATTTCATTACCCTGATTATGCGTGCTGCAGGGTTGAGTTCTTCGGAAAAAACAGTGGGTTATACCGATGTTTCCGCAGACGCGTATTATGCTGCAGCTGTGGCCGAAGCAACCAAACTCGGTATCGTGCAAGGAAGCGGTAATCTCTTCAGGCCAAAAGATTCCATCAGCCGGGAAGAGGCAGCCGTGATTTTGATGAGAGCTTCCGAAGTGTTGTTTGATGTTCAACAAGCAGACATAGTGAAATCTTCGTTCTCGGATCAAATCCAAGTATCTTCTTGGGCAAAAGAAGCTGTCCAGCACGTCAATGGACTGGGATTGATGACAGGCAAAGCGCATCTTCGGTTTGACCCAAAAAGTAAAGTCACACGTGCAGAAATGGCTAAAATCGTGTATATGCTCATAAATAATTAAACAACTTAAATCCTGTTTAGGAAGCAAGTGAGCCATCAAGTAAGGAGTTCCAACTACGCATTAGAACATCATACAACCAACCAACCTCCCTGACTGTGGGGGTTATTTGGTTTGGACTAAAACTGCTGAATCTTCCGCGGATTTGCGGGTGCGCGGAAAGAGATAGTATTCGATATTTGACAACTATATCGCTATATCGTAATATCCTAATATAACGTTCTAGGAGAGATGAATATGGATACTCCCGCTTTTGAAAGCAGTGATCTGACGCAATTTGACGAACCTGCAAATCTGCTTAAAGCTCTGTCACATCCAATTCGCCTGTGCATTGTACGCGGGCTGATGCGAAAAAAGAAATGTAATGTTTCCTATATGCAGGAATGCCTGGATCTACCGCAATCAACCGTGTCTCAACACTTGCAGAAGCTGCGGAGTACGGGGATTGTCGCTACCGAGCGCAACGGCCTTGAAGTAAATTATGTGCTTGCCGACCAACGAATTGCGCAGATTGTTACTATTTTGTTTGGAGAGGAAGATTGTGAGTCATGAGTAAAAAAGTATTGATTGTAGGGGGCGTTGCAGGTGGTGCATCTGCAGCGGCTCGCCTGCGCCGTCTGGATGAACATGCGGAAATAGTCATCTTTGAAAAAGGACCTTATATCTCGTTTGCCAATTGCGGTTTACCTTATTATATTGGCGGAACGATCGCTGACCGCGAGCGTCTGCTGGTACAAACCCCTAAGGGGATGGCGGATCGCTTTCGAATTGATGTACGAACGAAGAGCGAGATCATAGCTGTCGATCCGGTCAATCGCACGGTGCAGGTACAAAGCCATGAGCTCGGTCAATATGAAGAAAGTTATGATGAGTTGATTCTGTCACCTGGCGCACGTCCGATCATTCCCGATTTGCCGGGAAAGGATAACGAACGTATTTATACCGTGCGAAATATTCCAGATATTGACCGCATCAAAGAACAAGTTAATTCATCTAACAACGAATCTGCAATCGTTATAGGTGGAGGCTTTATCGGTGTTGAAATGGCAGAAAATTTAAGGGAAGCAGGACTTGAAGTGACTTTGGTTGAGGGAAATGATCAACTGCTCACTCCGTTTGATCCTGAACTGGCAGCTGCACTGGCACAGGAAATGGAACAGCATGGCATAAACCTGTTATTTTCCCAGCGTGTTCAGGGCTTTCTTGCACAAGAACAGGGCATTGGTGTTAAACTTGCGGGTGGTGATGTTTTGTCTGCAGATATGGTTATTCTTGCGATAGGCGTCACTCCGGATACTTCTTTCCTGAAGGATAGCGGTATTTCTCTCGGTACACGAGGTCATATCATTGTCAACGAAGCGCTGGAAAGCAGTGTGCCGCATATTTATGCTGTTGGTGATGCCATCGAAGTAAGTGATTATATTCATGGACATAAGACAGCTGTTCCGCTTGCAGGGCCTGCCAACAAACAGGGTCGAATCGTTGCTGATCGGATTGCCGGAATACATTCCACTTACAAAGGAACACAAGGGACATCCATAATTAAAGTGTTTGGAATGACAGGAGCTTCTACCGGTAGTAATGAAAAAACATTAAAGCGTCTTGGTATTGATTATCGGACGGTCATCGTGCATCCTGCTTCCCATGCATCTTATTATCCGGGTTCGAGTGCGATTACGCTTAAACTGCTGTTTACACCGGAAGGTAAAATTCTGGGCGCTCAGGCCGTAGGATATGATGGGGTGGACAAACGGATTGATGACATTGCCGCAGCCATTCATTTTGGTGGTTACGTCAGCGATCTGACGGAGCTTGAGCTGAGTTATGCACCGCCGTATTCCTCTGCGAAAGATCCTGTTAATATGGTTGGCTATGCAGCGGAAAATCTCTTGGCAGGACGTGTGAAAACTTTCACCTATGATCAGCTGTCTGCACGCGAGCGGGAACAATCCATACTGCTGGATGTACGCAGTGACTTGGAACATCGTAATGGGAATATTCCGGGTTCAGTAAGCATTCCGGTGGATGAGCTTCGTGAGCGTTTAAATGAATTGGATTCCACCAAAGAAATTTGGGTATACTGTCAGGTCGGTTTACGTGGGTATACGGCTTCGCAAATTTTGCGTCAGCATGGCTTTAGCGTCAAAAATTTGAGTGGAGGCTATAAAACATACCGTCAAGCTCAATTTAAGCCAGCTCCATTTTCTTCCGAAAACCGTAATCATAATGGTGGCCAGGACCATAGCGAGCAAGTGGCTACAGTAAAAGGAACTTCGTTTGGGGAGACCAATCTGGCATCCGGACAGTCAGTGCATATTGATAAGGAACTGGATGTATGCGGTTTGAGTTGTCCCGGTCCGTTAATACAAGTCAAACAGAAAATGGATGAACTGACGGATGGACAGACGTTGCATATTAAAGCTTCGGATCCAGGTTTTTATGAAGATATGAAAGCTTGGGCAGCAATGTCTGGTTCCCCGCTCCTGCAGTTGGAGCGTGGCAAGGGCGGTATTATTGATGCGATTGTAGCCAAGAAAACAAAACAGCCTGTATCTCCAACAATGGAAACTGCTAATGCTGAGCCTGCCAGCACGATGGTGATCTTCAGCGGAGATCTGGATAAAGCAATTGCTTCTCTTATTATTGCAAATGGTGCAGCTGCAAGTGGACGCAAAGTAACGATGTTTTTTACATTCTGGGGATTGAATATTATTCGTAAACATGAGCCGCAGCCAGTATCCAAAACCTTTATCGCTCGTATGTTTGATATGATGCTTCCACGTGGTAGCCGCAAGCTTGGCATGTCCAGAATGAACATGTTGGGTATTGGGCCGAAAATTATCCGAGGTCTTATGAAGAATAATAATGTTCCTTCACTGGAAGAACTGATTCAAACCGCAACTTCCCAAGGAGTTGAGATCGTCGCCTGCCAGATGTCCATGGATTTAATGGGAATTCATCGCGAAGAATTAATGGATGATGTTAAGCTTGGAGGTGTGGGTTACTACTTGGGCCAGGCTGCTCATGCAAATCATAACCTGTTTATATAAAACAATTGAAGCTGCATAAACTGGTTGTCATTGAAGACATTGAAGCATGCTGGCATCCGGTTAAAATTTCATAAAGTATAATGAAGAGAAGACCATCCAACGATAAGTGCCGTTTGGATGATCTTCTTTTTCTTATATACAGAAACCAACCATACCTGAATATGTTGTGGAGGGGCAAGAGTTTTGCCTTTGTGTCAATATTTTATGCGGCTGTGCCCTAAGCTTGTGCAGTGGGACGGATTACAATCTCGTTTACGTCAATATCGTCAGGTTGCTCAATGGCGAATGCAATGGCACGAGCAACCGCATCCGGAGGCATTGCCATTTCGTCCCGAATAGATGCGAGTTTATCTCTTACTTCGCTATTTGTTACACTTTCAGTGAAATTTGTTTTCACAATACCAGGCGATATTACGGTTACACGCATTTGATTGCCGGCCTCTTGACGAAGCCCCTCGGAAATGGCCCGAACTGCGAACTTTGTTCCTGAATAAACAGATTGATTGGGCACTGTCTTATGTCCTGCAATGGAAGAGGTGGTCACGAAATGTCCCGATCCTTGTTCGCGAAAAAGAGGTAGCGCTGCGGCTATCCCGTACAGAACGCCCTTCATGTTTACATCGATCATCGCTTCCCAATCTTCGATCCTTAATTCATCAAGGGGAGAGATCGGCATGACTCCGGCATTGTTAATAAATACGTCAATCTTGCCGTACTTTTCACAACCCAGCGCGACAAGACGGGTTAAGTCTTCACGCCGTTTCACATCAATGCTTGCATAAACCGCTTGGCCCCCCTGATTCACAATTCGTTCCGCAAGTTTCTCAAGTCGATCGGTTCCGCGTGCTCCAAGTACAACTTTAGCTCCACGTGCGGCAAGCAGAAGTGCCGTTGCTTCTCCGATCCCGCTGCTGGCCCCGGTAATGATAACAACTTTACCTTGAATTCCTGAATGTATTTTGTATTGTTCTTCGCTCATGGATGAACCCTTCCTTCATAGTGAGTTTTGCTAGTGCTCTGCTGCACTTACACTGTGAAGTATAGTTAAATCTACGTTATATGAGGTAGACCATTCATGCGCTTTTATTGCCTAATCCTTCCCTGCCAGATACAATTGAGGAATTAGATTGACCTTATAAGGATCGGTGATTCATGTGAACGACCACATCAAAACGAATGCCTTTACAAGCCCTCTACAAGAATTGCTTCGTCTTACCGAGCGGCATTCTGCTGTTGAAGGTATGAACTCCACTGCCATACCCGAACTACATTTCAGACGTGCCAGCCAAGAATCGGAACCGACGTATACAATTAATATGCCCTCTCTATACATCATTGTTCAAGGATCGAAGACAGCTACGTTGGTTGGTGAAACGTACCATTATGATTCAGCTTCCTATATGGTGTCATCCGTTCATCTTCCCGTGATCGGCAAAATTACAAATGCTTCAGCGCAGCTTCCTTATTTGAGCCTGCAATTGATACTTCATCCGGACGTTCTGCTGGACATCGTCAATAGATCGAATCAAAAGAAAAGTTTAAAGACGGGACGCGGCATAATGGTTAATCAGTCCACGCCAACGATGTTAGAGGCAGTTATCCGGCTTGTAAAACTCCTTGATTGTCCCGCCGATATTCCCATGTTGGCTCCACTCTACATTCGTGAAATTTTTTATCGAGTGCTGCAGAGCGAGCAGGGGGTGTTACTCCAGCAATTTGCCGTCATTGGCAGTTATGCACAAGGTATATCCAAGGCCATCCAACATATTAACCGCGACTACTCCAAACCTCTCATTATTAACGAGCTGGCTAAAGAAGTAAACATGAGCGTAACGTCCTTGCACAAACACTTCAAGCGTGTAACTGGAATGAGTCCGTTGCAGTATCATAAGACGATTCGATTGCAAACGGCACGACGTTTGCTTCTCACAGAAGGCTTTTCCGCGGCAAATGCGGGTTTTAGCGTCGGTTATGAGAGTCCGTCCCAGTTCAACAGGGAATACGCCAGGTTATTTGGACTTCCCCCGATAAGCGATATCAAGCATCTCCGAGATTCCTTATACGAACTCAATTGATTTGGGTAATCATGCGTAATTTAAAAAATCCAAAACAGGTGGGGATATTCCATGAAGGTAACCAAAAAAATGATTGATAGACAATTACGATTTAAAGGCAGACTTATTGACTTATTGTTGAAATCCTCTTCCGAAGAAAAGTGGGTGGAGTCGATGGTCAAATTTAAAATAAGGTCAGACAAATCGGGGGGAAAGATAAAAGACATTGAGGGCATTACATGCAGCGAAATGTGGATCCCCCGTCAAAATAGCGATTCTAAAATACGTATTCTCATTTATCGACCTGCTAATCACCATCAAGATCTTCCCGGGGTTCTTTGGATTCATGGCGGTGGGTATGCAATGGGGAATCCGGAGCAATTTGTTCATGCTTGTACAAGATTAATCCGTGCCAAAAATTGTGTGGTTATCGCGCCGGATTACCGTTTATCCGTAGAAGCGAAGTATCCGGCTGCGCTGGAGGATTGTTATGACACATTGCTTTGGATGAAAAATCAGGCAAAAGAGCTTGGAATCCGTGACGACCAACTCATGGTCGGTGGAGAAAGTGCAGGTGGAGGTCTGACGGCTGCACTTACGCTATATGCGAGAGATAAAGGAGAAGTGAAGATCGCGTTCCAAATGCCTCTTTATCCAATGATAGATAATAGAAATGGTACGGAATCAGCAAAAGATAACAATGCCCCAATCTGGAACTCGAATTATAATAAATGGGCGTGGAAATTATATTTGGGGGAGTTAGCTGAAGATGCGGTTCCGCCTTATGCAGCGGCGGCCAGAGCTTCAGACTACAGCAATCTGCCGCCTACGGTCACTTTTGTCGGAGATATTGAACCATTCAGGGATGAGACCATTCAATATGTGGATCGTTTAAGAAAAGCCGGGGTTTCCGTTGAGTTCGAAATATATAAGGGGTGTTATCATGGATTTGATATTATTAACCCAAACGCAGAAGTGAGCAAAAAGGCGACAGCATTTTATATCAATGCCTTCAAATATGCTGTAGATCATTATTTTGTTAAGCAGAATGTTTAAAGGGCTTGATCATGTAATGATCAAGCCAGTAGTCAGGTATCGAAATCGATTAATTATGAAATAATTGAAGTGTAGATAAGATGGGTGAACCAAAGTAGGTTCCAGCTGTAAAATAAGTTATGGTCCATAACAGAGCACTGGAATAGGATATAAGAGCAAATCTTTTAAACTTGATCCCACTCAGTCCAATCACCAAAGGCAGCACATATCGCACAATGGGAATAAACAAACCGATACACATTGCCCAATTGCCTCGTTTATTCAGAATGCGTTCAGCCTTGATCATATGTTTATTGTCTTGTAATGTGTGCCTTATTTTTTTCCCAAATAACTTTCCTGCAAAATAAGCTATAGTAATCGCCGTTAATAGTCCGGATAAGATACAGAAATATGTGATCCATGAATTGATGATACCTGTCTGGCTCAAAATGGCACCACTGATAATTGTGATCTCATTGGGTATTGGAATTCCGAAAGGGCCCAGGGAGAAGGCAAAATAAAAAATCAGATAACCATACTGATGAAGTAACTCCATGATCGTCGTACTGATCATTCATGTACCTCCTCTCTTGTTGATACAGACATAATAATGAAAAAATCTAAGGAATTAATGAGTAAATTTCTAAAGAAAATCTAAAGATAACTTCGTAAAGAGATCTTATATCTACATTCCACCCGAAACGTGTGTTGGCAAGATCATATCCATTACTGTGATATGTTTTTAATTTTATTATCTTTATGTTCATAATAATATCATTTAGTGGCATGCACAACTCTCAACAGATCAAGGTTTTTCGCCGTATTCTTTACCGAAGTCCGCCATCTTCTCAAGGATCGGCAGCAGTTTGTTTCCCTTGTTGGTTAACGAGTACTCTACTCGTGGAGGAACTTCCGGATACACATCGCGCTTGATAACGCCATCGTTTTCCAACTCTTTAAGCTGCTTGGTGAGAGAGCCTTGTGATAAACCTCCAAGGAATTTTTTTATATCCGTATAACGGCGTGTTTCACCTTTCAGATACCATAATATAAAGTATTTCCATCGTCCTGAAAGGACATTTTGAGTAAAGGCGATCGCGTACATTTCCCTTTTATTATCGATAAACTCTTGGTCAAATCCTTCATTACAAACTCTCATTGAACTCACTCCTCATCTATAGGTACGAAAAAATGTACTATGTTCATTTAAATTGCCCTCTTTGCAAACGAAACGAATAACCTTATGATTGTTTCAACTCACCTACACAAGGTTAGTTTGAGTAATATGTGAACGATAATATTCTTATTTTGCTATATAGTTAGTATGCTAAATAAATATACCATAGAAGAGCGAGGTTGATAAGTGGTTATTAGCAGGAACAGTGGTGGGGCTAAAGACGCTTGGGGGTTTCAGCAGGTGCCGGTGAAATTAAAAATAAAAGGAGATGTTTTACAATGAGTAAAAAAATTCGGACCGGAATTATAGGTGCATCAGTGAACAATGGTTGGGCAAGCGGTACTCATATTCCGGCCATTGAACATTTGGATGAGTTTGATCTTACGGCAGTTGGGACAAGCAATATGGCGAGTGCGAAGAAGAGTGCAGAAGCTTTCCACGCAGATTACGGTTTTGATAACATGGAAGATTTGGCTCAACATCAGGATGTGGATATGGTAGTCGTCAGTATTAACGTCAAGGAACATTATAATGCTGTTCAAACCATTGCTCCTGCTGGAAAACCGATCTATTGCGAATGGCCACTCGGATCCAATACAGGTGAAGCACTTGAAATGCAGAAATGGGTAGCTGATCGCCAATTGCCAAATGCGATTGGATTGCAAGCCAGACAGGCCCCGGCAATTCAGTATGTGAAAGATCTAGTGGCAGAAGGGTATGTTGGAAAAGTATTGTCAGCCAATTTGAAGATCTCCATTGATGGAATGGGTGGTGTTGGTGACAAGTCCACAGCATATTTGTTTGATCGGAAGATTGGAGGGAACTTGCTTACCATTGTAGGTGGACATAATTTGGATGCATTTACCTATATGCTTGGGGATTTCACCGAACTTTCGGCCGTCACGGCGCAACAGTTCCCTGAAGTCGAATTGGTGGATATCCAGAAAGTCATCAAGAAGACGACAGATGATCAAATACTGATTACAGGAAAATTGACGAGTGGTGCAGCAGCCAGTGTTCATATTCAAGGCGGAGTCAAACATCAGACCGGACTTACACTTGAAATCTTCGGAGACAAGGGTACGATCGTGCTGAGTGCGCCTGCTTCAATTCAATTCGGGTCACACCAATTGCGCGGTGCAGGCACTAATGACCAACAGCTTGGTGAGCTAACCATTCCCGATTCCTATTACTGGGTGCCAGACTCTCTCAAAGATGACCCAGGATTTGTTCTGAACATGGCTCAGGCTTATCGTAAATTCGCCCAAGATATCCATGAAGGAACATCCTTAACACCCACTTTCGCGGATGCGGTAAAACTCCATCAGTTACTGGATGCAGTAGAGAAAGCAGCACGAACTGGAGAACGTCAATATTTTTGATTCTGAAAATTTAGGGACAGAAAAAAGCTATCAACTTTTAGTTAACAGGCTAATTATTAAAGGATTACAAAAAGGTGATTTACGCTGTGGCTTTCGGAGTAAGGAGAAGAACGACATGAAAACAAGAAGTGAGATGCAGCTGGCTCTACAAATGGTTTCTGGGTATGGAGCTGAGTTCAGCGCCTGGAGAATGCCTGGTACCGACCCAGCAGCTTATACCAATACGGATCAATATGTGGAACGGGCTAAATTAGCCGAAAAAGGAAAATTTCAAATGATTTTCATTGCCGATACTCCAGCATTAACCGTTAACTTAGGGCCTCAGACGCCTATGTTTCCTATGGACCCTATGCTGGCTCTAATGGCTGTAGCAAGAGAGACGAACCATATCGGGCTTGTTGCTACTCTCTCCACGACATTTAATTATCCATACAATATCGCGCGTCAGTTCAAAGCATTGGATGTAATCAGTCATGGACGTGTAGGATGGAATGCGGTTACCACATCTGATCCCTTAGCGGCAGCTAATTTCGGTTCACGGGTTGCCAATCGCCAAGAACGCTATGACAAGGCGCATGAGAGCATCCAAATCGTGCAGGCATTGTGGGGGAGCTGGGAACCAGACGCTTGGACGTTAGATGTAGAAGGAGGGACATTTGCCGATATGGACAAAATTCAGCCCATAAACCTTCAAGGTCAATATTATGCATCTCGCGGTCCGTTGCCGATCCCGCCATCCGAACAGGGCCAGCCTGTTATTTTCCAGGCTGGAGGAGGGAGAGAGGGATTGGAATTGGCGGGGAAATACGCTTCGGGGGTCTACGCCAATCCTTATGATATAGAGTCTGCTCGTGAACAAAGACAAGCCATTCGGGAAAGTGCTGCCCGTTTCGGTCGAAACCCCGATGATATCAAGATGTTTGCAGGTTTCATGTTTTCTCTGGCTTCAACGGAAGAAGAGGCTCTGCTACGTCGAAAACAACTGATGAGTTTTAATCCGGAGGAGATTCCCAACAGGGTAAGTTACCTTGGTTCCATGGTTGGTCTGCCTTTATCCGTAAATTCGGTAGATATAGATAAACCTTTAGCGCACGACATATTGAAGAATGCATATGCCAACCCAATGGATCCGCGTTCCGCAAGAGCATTGAAGTTGTTGTTACAAGGGTTATCCATTCGGGATGTTCTCGCCCACGGAGTCATTAACTATCATCCGGTAGTTGCAGGTACCCCTGAGCAGGTCGCCGATTTCTTGGAAGAATGGTTTGTGGCGGGAGCATGTGACGGATTCTCGGTTGTACCCGATATATCCTTTGATGGAGTTGCCGATTTTGTGAACCTGGTTGTCCCGATATTGCAGGACCGGGGATTATTTCACAGGGAATATGAAGGGAAAACACTACGCGAGAATATGGGCGTTCCTTATGAATATGGGATGCGGAATGATTAAATAACTAAATATTGGAGAGGACTTTTATGAATAATACACTCGAATTGCTTCATAACCATACATCGTTTCGTGCTTACACATCTCAACCCCTGACAGATGAACAACGAGACGCAATCTTTCAGGCAGCTAATCAAACCTCATCGTTCAGCCTTCTGCAGGCCGTGTCCATTATTCGAATCACAGACCCGGTACTTCGAAAAAAAGTCAGACATCTCTGTGTCGATCAACCTTATATTGAAGAAGCGGCAGAGTTTTGGATTTTCTGTGCAGATTTTAACCGGAACCATCAAATTGCCCCGGATGTGGATATTGAATTTATTGAATTTCTATTGATCGGATCATTCGATGCCGGACTAATGGCACAGAACGCGTTAACGGCAGCCGAATCCCTGGGACTTGGCGGGGTTTTTATTGGTGCGGTCAGAGCCAATATTTCCGAACTATCTGACGTATTAAATTTACCGAAGTATGTGATTCCTTTGGTCGGATTATGTATTGGCCATCCAGCTGGAGATAAACCTGAGCTGAAACCCCGGCTTCCACAATCCATGGTTTTACTGGAAAATCAGTATCACCCCCTTGATCGAGAGAAATTAGCTGTCTACGATGAAACCATGCTGAAGTATTATAAAAGTCGTCCGGTTAAGGCTCCTTTCACCGTGAAAAAAGTAAAAGGATGGAGTGACCATATCCAGGATCATCTTGAAAGAAGTATTCAGCCTGAAATGATGGACTACTTGAACAAGCAAGGATTTGCAAAAAAATAAGTTTCTAAACAAAGCTATCATTTGTGAAAATTAGATACGAAACCTGTCCCTAATAGGGGAACTCTAGGTAAATTGACACCTGTATTTCACCGTGATACATTTAGTATACTAACTATAATTCGGGTGCAGGGAGGGAACATTCATGACAGATCCAGTGGATTGTGATATTCGACAGACGTTAGATCGGATTTCTTCCCAAATGCGTCGAAATTATAGTGAATCTCTAAGGGAAATCAATCTCTATGTAGGGCAAGATAATTTGTTGTATCGACTGTGGTTGGGTGACGGGGTAACACAAATGCAACTATGTGAACACTTAAAATGTGAACCGCCTACGGTAACTAATATGGTTAAATCGCTGGAGCAGAACGGATTTATATATCGGAAACGTGATGAACAAGATGCGAGAATCATGCGTATATATCTAACGGATAAAGGCAAAGAATTAGAAAAGCCGGTTGAGAACAAATGGAAGGAACAGCAGGAAAAATTACTGCATTCCATATCTAAGGAAGATCGGTTGATATTAAGACAACTAATGCATCAAATGGAGAGTAATATAGTATAGCTCGCTTATAAGTATTCAGTTCTCAAGATATAATTAGTAATCCAGATTAAATGCATGTGAAACAAGCCGCTATTTCAGCGGCTTTTTTTATTTCAAAAGTACAGCGCGCCTACTCAAATTTCGAAGGAGGCACGTTGTAATATTTTTTGAAGGCTTTAGAAAATGTAAAGGGATCGGGATACCCGAGGAAACCAGCGATCTGTTGTATCGTATATTTTTTTTCGTAGAGATAATCCCTTGCCCGATTCATTTTGATCCGGGAAATGTACTGTCCTGGCGTGATACCTACGGTTTTCTTGAATAAGGAGATAAAATACTTCTCGGAGACACCGGCAATTGCCGCGAGTTCGTTGATCCGAATGGAACACTCCAGGTTCGCATCCACGTATTGGAATACGTCCTGCAGAAATTCCAGGCTTCCTTCTGTTTTTCTTCGGTTTTTACCGTTCAGGAATGTACCAGCATAGGTACCTTGTTTGTGAAGCTCGAGGATCTGCGCGATGACGACGAGAAGAGAAGCTTTTAAGTAAAGCTGGTTCCCTGATGTGCCGCTGCCCCGCTTTAAGCGGTGATAGGCTGTGGTGAACAGCGTGACTTCCTCATGGATCAGGTTGCCCGGCACAATGCCCGGGAGTAGAAACTCGTCCAGAATTCGCTGTTGGTCGCCGATGCCGAAATCAAAGTGGATATATATGAATCTGCAATGATCTTCGTTTGTTGAGGCGATATAGGGCAGATCGGGATAAAAAAAGACGACGTCTCCCGGGAATGCTATATGTTCGATCCCATCAAGTGTGACTTTGACGGAGCCCGATTGGATGAACCAGAGATCGTAATCGGGATGAGACTTGTGTTCAATCCAGCCTATATCGTGAACTTGTTCTAAATAAGAACTCATCCGGAGAGTAATGTACTCCGAGAGTTCGTTGAGTATACTCATATTTATTTTGCCTTCATTCATTAGAACCTCCCAATTTCCTCTACCGCATGACATCCTTCATTTTCAATTAGTATATCAAAGGATTAATGGGTTGTTAATGATCATACTATTTGACATGTTTTAAAAACTATCGCACATTCCGCTTTTGCTCCACTCTCCTATAATGAACTTATAACATATGAGGAGGGTTAATTATGAATAGTTCAAACATGCAGCAACCAAAGGTTGTCGTGATCGGAGCAGGCAGTCTATTTTTCGGACGTCAATCCATTTGGCAGATGATCCACTCCCCTTACCTGAATCAGGGAACGCTTGCTCTAGTGGATACGGATGAGGAAAGACTATCGAAAATGGTAAGACTCGCAGAAATGGTGGCTCGGGAGAACAACGTATCGTTGAAGGTGGAGGGCTCGACGGATCGAAGAAAGGTGCTTTCGGAAGCCGACTTCGTTGTGCTCAGTTTTGCGGAGCAATCGGTGAAATATCGGGGTATTGATTGCCAAGTGTCTTTAAAATATGGCATCCGCATGTGCTCCGGGGATACAATCGGGCCGGGCGGGATTTTTCGGGCGATGCGGGAGCTGCCGGTAATCATGGAATGCGCTAAAGACATTGAAGAGTTGTGTCCCGATGCTTGGGTTATCAACTACATTAATCCGTCTACCGTCCATGGTATCGCGTTACACCGTTATGCCCCGAAGCTGAAATCGTTTGCGCTGTGCGACAGCCACCATATGCCGCATAAAAAGGCCTTTTACGCAATACGAGCCGGAATTATTGGAGACCGGAGCGAGTTTAACGAAGAGATCGACCGAAAATTCGATTTTCGTATCGCCGGCGTCAATCATTTCACGTGGCTGCTAAAAGCGGAATATGAAGGAAAGAATCTCATGCCCGCGATCGCTGAGACCATGCGCAAGGCGGCTGGTGAAGAGAACAACGGCGGAGACCGCGGTGCAAAAGCACTTCATAACGACGCCATCACGTACGAACTGTACGACACCTTTGGCTATATTCCTACCTGTACAGCACACACGAAGGAATACGTCCGTTTTTGGCAGGGCCTTGGTAAGACGCCAGACGCCATTCCGCCGTTATCAATCTGGGAGACGGAGGACCGGTATCAGCGTCATGATGAGATGTGGCAGCAGGTGGATGACTTCCTCACTGGTAACATTCCGATCGCTGAATACATGCGTACTTTCGGCCCGGATCATGCCACAGACATTATCGAAAATATGGTGGGGAATTTGGGAAAACGGTTTTTTATCAATACGCTTAACAACGGGGCGGTAACCAATATGAATCATGATTCATTCCTGGAGCTGTTATGCGATGTAAGCATGGATGGAGCGAAGCCGGTCCACGTAGGTGAGATGCCGCGAGGAATTCGAGGGATGCAGGAGCTTGTGCTGGATACGCATGAGCTTACGGTGGAGGCGGTCGTGGAGCAGAGTTATGAAAAGCTGAGGAGAGCCATGTTAACGGATCCGCTCGTAAGTTCCATCAGTGACGCGGATAAGATCATCAAAGAATTGCTGGCACTGGAGCGCGAGATGATTCCGGGTATCTGGTATGCGGATGGGCTAAACCGGAATTGAATTTCTGGATAAACCAGCATAAGTAACTTCTGCACCTGATCATTAAATAAATCCGAATGCACAATGAAAGTCGCTAATATAAGCGGCTTTTTTGTCTTGAATCCGCAAACGAACACGTATATCGTTCATCCATCTCCTGTTGATGATCTCGTTCTTACGTACATGTACCATCTATAGAACAAATAAATATTTGTCGAAAAATCATAGACAGATTATTGTTCTTTATTTTCCATATTTGTGTTAATCTGTTCTTGTTAGGCGGCTATTTCATTTGTTTGATCGATACGGAAGGGGGCAGATTATCGAATCATCCGATGGGGATAAAGAGAGTAACGGCACTGCTTGTTGAAAAAATAGAATAAGCGGAGGTTTGGTTATGCTCAAAAAAATGAAGAAATTTGGCGTTTGCAGCTTAGGGCTAGTATTGTTGGCAGCTGTGGCATTTACCGGGTGGAGTACCCGGGCATCGGCAGCTGATTTCAGATCATTAACAGCTTCGCAAATCGTATCGGAGATGGGTGCAGGATGGAATTTGGGGAATCAGCTTGAAGCAGCAGTAAACGGTGTACCGAATGAGACAGCATGGGGCAATCCTGTCGTCACCCCAGAATTGATCAAAAAGGTGAAGGCTGCTGGCTTCAAAACAATTCGAATTCCCGTATCCTATTTAAATCATATTGGAAGCGCTCCCAATTATACGGTCAACGCCACATGGCTGGATCGGATCCAAACCGCAGTTGACTATGCATATAATGAAGGCTTATATGTGGTTATTAACATTCATGGGGATGGGTATAATTCCGTTCCGGGTGGATGGCTTCTGGTAAACGGCAGCAATCAGGCTGCCATTAAGGAAAAATATCAAAAGGTATGGCAGCAAATTGCTACCAAGTTCAGCAGCTATAATGAGCGTCTTATTTTCGAATCCATGAACGAAGTGTTCGACGGAAATTACGGTAATCCGAATTCGGCGTATTATGCTAATCTGAACGCCTACAACCAAATCTTTGTGGACACGGTCCGGAAAACCGGAGGCAACAACAACGCCAGATGGCTGCTGATTCCAGGCTGGAATACAAATATTGATTACACTGTAGGCAATTATGGATTCGCGCTCCCGACCGATCAATTCAGATCCTCGGCAATTCCCAGCTCCCAGAAGAGAATCATGATCTCGGCACACTACTACTCCCCTTGGGATTTTGCAGGTGAGGAGAACGGCAATATCACCCAGTGGGGTGCAACGGCAGCAAATCCTTCGAAGAAGTCTACTTGGGGGCAAGAGGATTATCTGAATTCGCAGTTCAAATCGATGTACGATAAGTTTGTAACGCAGGGCTATCCTGTTGTGATTGGTGAATTCGGTTCTATTGATAAAACAGCTTACGACGCTAGCAATAACGTATATCGTCAAGCCTATGCCAAAGCGGTAACAGCAACCGCCAAGAAGTATGGTGCCGTGCCGGTGTATTGGGACAATGGACATAACGGTCAGCATGGTTTCGCTTTGTTTAACCGTTCAAACAATACAATCACTCAGCAAGGCATCATTAATGCCATCATGGAAGGTATGCAATAATCTAAGATCGTGTTTTATCATGAAATTGGCGTGTCCTTTCATAAGAAGGGACATGCCGTTTTTTTGTGCGATCCGTAGAGGTATGAGGTACATTTTTCCAATGAAATTTACATAAGACACATACAGAATTCATTAAACTCCACAATACCTTTTATATACTTAATTTGCTTGAAATAGCGAACTAAAAGGACTAGGTGGTAGACAGAATGTTGAAAAAACGAGATTTGCATGAATGCCACACACTGTACAGCTTATTGATAGACCCCGCAGTGTCACCTTACGTTCGTTACCAGTGCCAGTCGCATGAGGAATATTTATTCCTGACCAAGCAGTTGATGGATGAAGAAGAACAGAATACCACGATTTCCCGAACGATTCTGAACGAAACTGGACAGCCGATCGGAACCATTGATTTGTATCATGTCGTAAATAACACGGGGCACCTGGCTACATGGATTGGAGCGCCGTATTTCGGAAAAGGGTACAGCCAACGAGCGAAATCCGCCTTTTTGACTGAACTTTTCCTCGAACATGCGATCGAAACGGTATTTATGAAAATTCGCAAGCAAAATATCCGATCCAGTAAAGCCGCACAGAAGTTGCCTTATGTAAAGTTAGCCAATGATTTGTATCATGAAATGTATCTATCGATTAATGCCAAGGAACAGATCTATGATCTGTATCATGTGGAACGGTCGACCTTTATCGAGAGCAGCATTGAGCTGCATCACGTAGTGGCTACGTAACAAATAATATAAAGAACCCTTTGCATAAGAGGAACGATTAAGAAATCATGAACACAATAAAGCAAAGTGAGCTGTCGAGGGTCAAAAGCATGCTCTCATTAAATGCCGCTAATTTAGCGGCTTTTTTTGTTGTCTTATCGGCACAAGTTCCTGTCCAGAGGGAGAATAACAACTTGTTCTGTGATGAATCAAACATGGATTGAAACGTGTTACGGCTCACTACGTATCATGCCCTCCTCCCACTATCTCTTGTGGACCTGCCATTCTATTCTCCACACTAAGGAGAAAGGAAGGAAATAGAAGAAGTTAACAAGCTTAATGTCATATTTAATAACATATAAGTCGTGTTTTTGTGAAAATTACAAAATAAAATCAATATTTTTTATGAAAAAACACAAAGACTTACGGTTTGTTTCGTAATATAATATGACACAAGAAGAAAAACGATCATAAAAGTCAGGTTATGTAACATGTGATTGCGGCCTGCTAGATGAATGCTGATACGTACTGAAAGGGGACTAGAACATGCAAATTACAGCGGAGCCTTATCATTGGCCTTTTGACGGGAGTGTCGATCCCATGAGAACAGCATTAGTCATCATCGATATGCAAATCGACTTTTGTGGCAAAGGTGGTTATGTGGACCAGATGGGGTATGACTTGTCCTTGACGGCCAAACCGATTGGGCCCATTCAAGCACTTCTTCAGCGAGTTCGACAAATTAAAGGTTTTCACGTCATCCATACGAGAGAGGGACATAAGCCGGATCTGTCTGATTTACCCGCGAACAAACAGTGGCGCAGCAAACAGATCGGTTCAGAAATAGGCTCGCTTGGGCCTGCGGGACGCATATTGGTTAGAGGTGAACCGGGTTGGCAGATTACCCAGGAGCTTGCACCCATCGAAGGGGAATCGATCATTGACAAACCAGGTAAGGGCAGTTTTTATGCGACGGACTTGGATCTGATCTTAAAGAATAAAGGAATTACCCACTTAATTTTGACGGGGATCACAACGGATGTTTGCGTGCACACGACAATGCGCGAAGCCAATGACAGAGGATATGAATGTTTGATTCTTGAGGATTGCACAGGAGCAACCGATCCGGATAATCATCACGCGGCGCTTCAAATGGTTAAAATGCAGGGCGGCGTGTTCGGCAGTGTCAGCAGCTCAAGCGAGGTTTTGAAAGCACTAGCTATGTTTTAAGCAGACAATACCATAAAAACAGACAAACCAACAACATCGGAGGAAACCATATGTGGAAATGGTCTAGAAAGTCATTAATTATCCTCATGTCCGCTTTAGTTCTCGTACTAACAGCTTGCGGTTCTAATAATACACCGAGTTCAGCTACAGGGGATGGGGAAACAGGTGAGCTGAAAAAGGTCATCCTGCGTCTGAAGTGGGTTCACCAAGCACAGTTTGCAGGGTTCTATACAGCAGTGGAAAAAGGCTTCTATAAAGAAGCGGGCTTGGACGTTGAAATCAGACCAGGAGGCGCCGATTTCCCTTCCGTACAGATGATTGCATCAGGTGCGGAGCACTTCGGTGTAACGGGTGCAGATCAAATACTGATGGCCAGGGAAAAAGGGGTTCCCGTGAAGGCACTTTCCGCTATATATAGAAAAACGCCATTCGTGTTGTTTAGTCTCAAGAATTCCGGGATCACGAAGATGGAAGATCTGGTCGGTCAGAAGATTGGTGTGAAGCTGGGCGGGAATGAAGAATTAACTTACCGTGCAATGGTGAAGAATGCCGGCATCGACGGCACAAAGGTAGAAGAAATGCCGGCGAAATATGACCTGAGTCCATTGCTCAGCGGGCAAGTGAAGGCATGGCCCGGCTATGTGATCAATGAGGTCCTCGCTGTACAGGAGCAAGGGAATGAAGTCAATATCATAGAGCCGAACGATTATGATATTAACTTTTATGCGGATACGTTGTTTACGACAGAGGATATTATCGAACGGGATCCGGAGATGGTAAAAAGCTTCGTCCAGGCTTCCATGAAGGGTTGGAGTTACGCCATTGAGAACCCGGAAGAGGCTGCCGAATTCGGCTTGAAATACGGGGACAAATTGACCCTTGATCACGAGGTTAGCATGATGAATGCGAGTATTCCTTTGCTGGAGCCAGAGAATCTGCCACTCGGCAAGATGGAATCAGAGGCATGGGAAGTGCTGCAACAGAACCTGATTGATCTGGACTTTTTGAAGAAAGAGCAAAAGCTTGAGGACGTATTCTCAAATGAATTTATTGAATAGGGAGTGATTTTAATGCTAACAACGGCTTCTTCCAAAAACGAAATCGCGGTTACGTTGAAAAATTGCTCCTTATCGTTTGGTGACGTAAACGTACTGAATAATGTGTCGATTGATATTTATAAAAATGAATTTGTTTCGATACTCGGACCAAGTGGCTGCGGCAAATCAACACTACTCCGGTTAATGCTCGACTTGCTTCAGCCGAACGCGGGAGGAGAGATCGTCTATCCATCGAAGGATCTCTCGCTCGGCATGGTATTCCAGAAGCCGGTATTGATGCCTTGGCTGACTGCAATCCAAAATATCTCCCTGCCTCTCACGATCGGAGAGAAGAAATTCACCAAAAAGGAGATCAAGGAAAAAGCGGAGTCCTCGCTTCGGTTAGTTGGACTGCAGGATTTCATGAATCATTTCCCACATCAGCTCAGTGGAGGCATGCAGCAAAGGATTGCGATTGCACGGGCGCTCGCGGCAGATCCGACGGTATTGCTTATGGATGAGCCCTTTGGTGCATTGGATGAATTTACAAGAGAAAAGCTGAATTTCGAGTTACTGCGTTTATGGGAGAGTCCCGAAACAAGCCTAAGCACGGTCGTTATGGTTACCCACTCGATTCAGGAATCTGTGCTTTTATCCAACCGCGTTATCATGATGTCACCAAGGCCTGCGGGAGTGGAGGAGATTATTTCAGTTCCGCTGCCGTCACCGAGAGAGGTGGGGATGGATGAACTTCCGGCCTTCCATCAGACTGTAAATGAGTTAAGAAAGCGGGTCAAACATCTATGAGGACAAAAATACAAGACGCCATGTATCCCGTCGTATTCGCTATCGCCTTCCTGGTATTGTGGGAACTTGCTGTACGTCTCTTCGATATACCGCTCTATTTGCTCCCATCTCCCACTGGAATCATATCTGTTATGGACAGCTCGTTGTGGTCGCATATGCTAGTCACGCTGATGGAAGCTTTGGCGGGCTTCGTACTGGCCAATTTCTTCGGATTGATTACCGCTGTCATATTCGTACATTCCAAACCCATTGAAAAAGGAGTATTCCCGCTGGCCATTGCGCTCAAAACTACCCCGCTTGTCGCTCTGGCTCCGCTTCTGGTCGTATGGATGGGGACGGGTTACTCTTCCAAGGTTGTAGCTTCGATGCTAATCTGTTTCTTTCCCATTCTGGTCAACAGCGTTAAGGGTCTAAAAGCGATTGAGCACGAAGCGTGGGAACTTTTCTCCACATATAAAGGTACCAAATCGGAAATTTTCTGGAAGTTGCGGCTGCCGACGAGTTTGCCTTACGTGTTCTCCGCGTTGAAAATTTCGACCTCTCTAGCCATTGTTGGTGCAATTGTCGGTGAATTTGTCGGCGCAAACAAAGGGCTAGGCTATGTCGTCTTGGTTTCCTCGTACCATATGGATACGCCTGTGATGTTCTCTGCAATTATCGCATCAGCATTATGCGGACTCGTTCTATTCTGGGCAATCAGCTTACTCGAGAAAAAAATTATATTCTGGCAAAGGGCGGATGACCTATGATGAAATGCACTGTGAACCGTGTTCCAAGCCGTTCGCCTAACGACATGGTGTCGCTTGAGAAAGTGATCAAAGAGGGAGTAATTGATCCGCAAGATGTGGTTGCGGTTCTAGGCAAAACGGAGGGCAATGGCTGCGTGAACGATTTTACACGAGGCTATGCTGTTTTAGCTTTAAAACAATTTTTTAGCGAAAATCGCAAAGATTCAACCTTTCCAATTTCTTATGTCATGTCAGGAGGAACCGAAGGCATATTGAGCCCTCACTTTACGGTGGTCAGCCGCAAAGGTGCCTACAGCCCAAGTGAGGTGAGAAAGGATCAAAAATCACTTGCGATCGGAGTGGCTAAGACGGCTGATTTCCTTCCGGAGGAGATTGGAAGGCTGGCTCAAGTGGATGAGGTGGCGGCGGCTGTTCAACGAGCCATAGCGGAAGCTGGCATCGAGTCCGCGGCAGATGTACATTTTGTGCAAATTAAGTGTCCGCTGCTGACGTCGGAGGACGTGCAAGATGCTCAAAATAGAGCTCATAGCACCGTAACGGAAGATACTTATAAATCAATGGGGTATTCGAGGGGCGCATCGGCAATTGGTGCAGCAATTGCTCTCGGAGAGGTTGATCGGGCGGAGCTTAAGGATTTGGATATTTGCGGGTCCTGGCAGCTGTTCAGCAATGTCGCCTCAACCTCCGCAGGAAGCGAGCTTGCGTATTGTGAAGTAATCGTCTTCGGTAATTCTGCCTATGCGGAAGGTCCGTACTTCATCGCCCATGATGTGATGAAGGATGCCATTGACGCGGCTGCACTCAAACGTCTGCTGGTGTCACACTCAGATTCTGAAATGGTACAGGTGCTCGCTAAAGCAGAGGCAGATCCAACAGGATTCATTAGGGGCAACCGGCATACGATGCTTGATGATTCGGATATCAATCATACGAGACATGCACGTGCTGTCGTCGGAGGTGTACTTGCCTCAGTGTGTGGCGATCCGATGATATACGTATCCGGTGGTGCTGAGCATCAGGGGCCTCCAGGCGGCGGGCCGGTAGCGGTCGTTTTCAAGCGTAAGGAATAAACGAACATCCAACAAACAGCCAAAGATGGAGGAACGATAACGATGATCACAGCAAAGAAAACTGAGGTAATTATTGGAGAAGAAATGCAATGGGGGCTTATGCCAGACCATATTGAACTTTATCACCGCGAGATTGTGTCAGCGTCACAGGCCGATCAAATGGGCTTTCGCACCAGCTCCGTTCTATGGGAGAAAATTGGAGTTGGCGGTCAGGTACTGCCGCATTTTCATGATGTGGCTGAAATAATCTATATTACGGTTGGTAAAGTAAAGCTGTTGTGCAATGGAGAATGGAAAAGCTACAAGGCGGGCGATACGTTCCATGTCCCGGCAGGCGTCGTGCATTCGGTAGCGAATGACGATGATCAACCGACCGAGCAGATCAGTATTTTTTTACCTGTAGAAGAAGATACCCCGACCAACTCGTTTTTTAATACAACGCTGGTGGAAGACGTGTATTCTACAAAATTGAAATAGTCAGGCGGGACATGAGATGGCAGATCACAAGAAGGCAGGATTCACGTGCAACGATGTTTTCCTGATCCCCGACTTTAAGGAAGCTGTCGTCTTGGCTGGCGCTAATGGCATGCAGCGAATCATTAATCGCGTCAACGTGATGGAAGTGCCGGATGTCATCGATTGGGTGCGTCCGGGGGAGTTTTTAATAACGAGCGGCTTCCCATTTCGAGATCAGCCGGATGCGATCGCGGATATCATTCCGCAGCTAGTGGAGAAAGGTGTATCGGCCCTTGGGATTAAGACCAAACGATTCATCGATCAAATTCCTGCTCGTGCGCTGGAGCTGGCTGATCAGCTCGATTTTCCGATCTTTGAGCTTCCAGCCGCGATAGTATTTTCGGATGTTGTCCGGGATATCATGGAGCGGGTGCTCGTGCAGGAGGCAAGGGAGCTTTCGCTGCTGCAAAGCCGTTTTCAGAAGTTGTCACAGCAGTTGCTGCACGGGAAAGGATTAGAGGAATTTTTGCAGACACTGGATAGCATACTGAACAATCCGATTATATTGCTGGATGATTCCAATCAACTCTTTCTTTCTCCACAGGCGGAAATACTAGAGGAAGCGGACAACCCGATGCTATGGGCTGCTCTTCGGGAGGAAAGCAATCTCGGAGTAAGCTTCATTACACTGGGCGAGCGCCGAATCCGTGTATATGTGTCGGCTGTCAATGACAAGCAATACGATAAATGCCTGCTTGTCCTGCTCGAATGGAATCAGGAACATTCCGTTGTTGATCGGCTGACGATCGACCGTGTTGGTGTTTTGGTAGGGTTAGAGATGATTAATGCGAATGCTAGGCGGGAAGTAGAGCTGAAATACGTCGACCAGTTTTTGCAGGATTGGATTACGGGCAGGATCGTTACCATAGAGGATTTGAGGCTGCGTGCCGAAGCGTGCGGGCACTCTCTCGAGGATGACCGGCCGCGCTGCGTTGCCTTAGTACGCTTTCTAAACTCCAAACCAAATATCAAGACGATGCAGCAGGCGATTAAACGGCTGAGAACCAAATCCATATGCGAGGACCTTCAAGCAACGATACTGGAGGGGGAAATGATTTTTCTTTTTCCGGAGGCGATGAATGGTATCCGAAATGTGGCGGTTGAAGCGATTTTGGCGGATATGAAGACACTTTTCCCAACAGAGAGCTTCTCGCTTTGTGTCGGTAATCGAACCCTTGTTGCAGAAAAGGTTCATGAGAGCTATAACGATGCCAAAAAAATTCATCATATCAGCTCCATTTGTGATTACCGTGAAACGTATGTCGACTACATGAAGCTTGGTGTATTCCAACTGCTCTATCATCTTCCAGATACGGAGGAGGTTCAAGATTACCGAGATCGATTTATACTGCCACTGCTTGCATACGATGCGAAGCATAACTCCCAGCTGTTTGAAACCCTGAAGGTTTATTTCAAGCACAATCGAAATGTGAAAAAGACTTCAGCAGAACTGTTTACCCACTATAATACCGTATCCTATCGGGTAGAGCGCGTATGTGAACTGCTCGGTATAAACATGGATAATGGCGACGATATATTGCAGCTGCATTTGGCTGTGAAACTGAACGAAATGAGACCGGCCTAATGTAAAAACAGGCAGGTGTTTAAGGAGGGAAGTCGGATGAGCAGACTGAATATGCCGCATGAGCTTACAGTTGATTGGCTGCAAGCGAGTTATGGAAGCGGGAAAATTACTCCTGAGCAGGTCATAGAAGTGATTATTCACCGTGCCCAAGAGGACGAAGGAATGAACATTTGGATTACACCGCCTGTGCTCGAGAGAATTCAGCCTTACTTGAACAACCTCAAGTCAATGGATGCTTCCCTGCCGCTTTGGGGCGTGCCATTCGCAATTAAGGACAACATAGATTTGGCCGGCATACCCACGACGGCTGGCTGCTCCGAATATGCTTATATTCCCGAGAAGCATGCTGCAGTCGTAGAGCGACTGGTGAATGCGGGAGCGATTCCTGTTGGTAAAACGAATATGGACCAATTTGCCACAGGACTTGTTGGCACCAGAAGTCCTTATGGTGAGACGCATAATGCGCTAATCGAAAAATGGATTAGTGGCGGCTCCAGTTCGGGTTCTGCCGTTGCGGTAGCGAGGGGGCATGCGGCATTCGCTCTAGGTACCGATACTGCGGGTTCTGGACGAGTTCCTGCAGCATTGAATCGCCTTGTAGGCTATAAGCCGAGCCTTGGTGCGTGGCCAACAAAAGGTGTTGTTCCCGCTTGTGCAAGCTTGGACTGTGTAACCGTATTTACCCATTCTTTACAGGAAGCAAGAGTTATTGATGAGCAAGTCCGCGGGTTTGAGCCATCGGATCCTTGGTCAAAGAGCGTTCCTCGCTTGAAGGAGAAGCTTCCGAAGAAGCTATACTTGCCGATGAAACCCTTGAACTTTTTTGGACCAATGGCAGAGGAATACGGTAAAGCGTGGGATGCAGCGGTTGACAAGATCGAAGCGCTCAATCTGCCAGTTGAATATATCAATTACGATATGTTTGAGCAGGCTGCAGCGCTCCTTTATGAGGGCCCATGGGTTGCCGAGCGCTGGGCCAGTGTAGGCGAATTTGTAGATGCGCGTCCAGGGATCACGTTTCCGGTGACCGAACAAGTTTTGCGTTCGGGTGCATCCGGCAAGCATGATGCAGCTTCCGTATTTACAGCGATGCATAAGCTGCAGGAGCTGCGTATGAGAAGTAATGAGCTTTTGAAAGGAGCCGTTCTTGTCATGCCGACCTGTGGAGGAACGTGGACAAGAGCGCAGGTTGAAGCTGAACCCATAACCACGAATTCGGACATGGGGCATTATACGAACCATTGCAATCTGCTCGATCTATGCGCGATTGCAGTACCGGCAGGTGATGCGGCGACAGGAATACCTTTTGGGATTACACTGTTTTCGCTTTCGGGAAATGAGCATCTGGTGGAACAAGCTGCAGCTTCGTTTCTTGGAGCAGATTTGCCGCCTTTGAAAGTGAATAGGCCAGAGACGATAGCGCTTGCCGTTTGTGGCCTGCATATGAGAGGATATCCACTGGAGAAGCAGATGCTGGAGTTCGGGAGCCGATTCGTCTATGAGGCACATACGGCAGAGAAGTATCAGATGGTGAAGCTGCCCACAGTACCGGCTAAGCCTGGTTTGCTAAAAAAGAATGCGGGAGGGGGCGCGTTTGCGGTGGAAGTGTGGGAGATGCCAGCAGCTTCATTTGGTGCTTTTGCTGCACTCATTCCAGCTCCGCTCGGCATCGGCAAGATTGAATTGGCGGATGGAACAGAGATACCTGGTTTTATATGCGAGGGCTACGCGGAAGTGGGTGCGGAGGATATTTCCGCTTACGGAGGCTGGAGAAACTCACCATAAACAAGAAGAAGTCATATTAACTTACTGCGACCAGCCTTCAACGCGAAAACAATCTAGTGATAAAAAAGATAGGGCGGCCATTCTTCTTTTAATAGAAGAGTGGTCTTTTTTGCATTTACAGAACATTAACATGATGCAGATACAGGCCTAATTTTTCACCCGTAACATTAGTGGTGGATGTGGGAACGGTCCCACACCATCCATAAAGGGATTGAAGACTACGAAAAAAAGAAAGGCGGTGCGGCCCAATGAAGCTGGTGGATCTGCAAGGATATGCGGCACCCGGGGATTCCAAAACGCATATTCGAATTCCATTTGAGTTGGACGAGGGCTGTGACAAGCTGCACCTGCGATTACAATATGCACCGAAGATGCTGGACAATCGGGAGAAGGCACTGCAGCTGCTCAAGGACAGTTACGACTTATACATCTTGCCGGAACATCGGGAATACGCGATCTTCAACGCCGACCGATATCTGCCCTTGAAAAATCTGATAACCCTCTCGCTGGACGATGCGCAGGGATACCGCGGAGCGTGCCACCGACAAGATGAGCTGCAGGAGCTGTTCGTATCGGAGCAAGAAGCTTCTCCAGGCCTGATGGCGGGCGAGCTGGTCCCTGGACACTGGAGCGTCACGCTCAGCCTGCACTGTATCGTGACGGACACCTGCGATTATCGGCTGCAAATCTGGACGGCGGAGGATGACGAGATATGAAATGGCTCGCCTGCGAACTACATACGCACACGCTGCACAGCGACGGCAGCCAGACACTGGAGGAGCTCGCTGAGGGAGCGGCCAAACTGGGCTTCGATGCCATCGCGCTTACCGACCACAACACGATGTCCGGCTTGATCGGCAAAGAAGAAATTGAGCAGAAATATGGACTTCGGATCATCCCAGGCATGGAGTGGACAACGTTTTACGGTCATATGGTCACGATTGGGCTGAGCGCTTTTGCCGACTGGCGTCAAACGGTTCAGGGCGGGATCGATGAAGGAATCAGATCCGTGCACCGCCTCGGCGGAATCGCCGGGCTCGCCCACCCGTTCCGTATGGGCAGTCCGGCCTGCACAGGCTGCTTCTGGGAATACGAGATCGAGAATTGGTCTGCCGTTGACTATATCGAAGTCTGGTCCGGCACATTCCCTTCTATCCAACTGAACAACCGACGGGCATTCGATCTATGGACAGACAAGCTGAACGAAGGATATCGAATTGCCGCTACTTCGGGCCGAGACTGGCACACGCAGAGTGAGACGGATGAGCCGATCTCGGTCACTTACCTCGGCATCGAGGAAGATGGAATGGCGGAGAACGGGAACTCCGCTGCCTTGTCAACCCGTGAAGAAACGCTGATTCGTACGCTGCGGGAAGGGCGTGCGTCCGTTACGATAGGACCCCTGCTGACCCTGACGCTGGACGCAGGGGGTACAGTCTGCCCGATCGGCTCTACAGTTCCAGCGGTAGTTGAGAGAGGGAAAAGTACTGAGCAGCCGATTATAGCAAATTTGATGCTGGACTTCTCGGTCCGCGCCGGACTGTGGTCGCTGCCGAAGCAAGTCTGCAGACTGAAGCTGTGCTCCAATCTGGGCGAAGAGCTGAGCCTGGAAGTCCCCGTGCCATTAGACGGACAAATGATGCCGTTTAAAGCCCAACTGCCGGAGTTTCCTCCCGCTATCCCTCGCCGGTGGATTCGAGCCGAGCTATGGGGAACCGTACGGGGTGCCCATGTGCTCATTGCCTTTACCAACGCGATTTATTTCAACGAAGGAGGATACTTGTGTTGAACAAATTCCCACTGATCACGGCTCACACCGGCTGCATGGGCCATCCTGATCATTCTTTGGAGTCACTGCAGGCCGCCCTGACACTTGGCGCGGATATTTACGAAGATGATATCCGGTTGACTCGGGACGGCGTACTGGTGCTAGCGCATGACGAAGAAATTGCCTTGCCGGACGGAAGCTGCGGCAATCTGGCAGAGATGACGCTAAAAGAGCTGGAAGTAGGCAGTTCAGCACCGTTTCCAACTCTTCAGGATGTGCTGGAGCAGATTCGTGAAGCCGGTAAAATCATGAATCTCGACATCAAAACGGACAGCGCTCTGGAGCCGCTGTCTGCCCTGGTTGAACAAATGGGTATGACGGAGCAGGTATTCCTCAGCGGCTGCACGTACGCGACGGCAGTCAAAGCCGGACGGTATGCTCCGCACATCCGCAGGCTGCTGAATGTAAACATTGACAGCTTCAGAAGTATGCACTATGGCGAGGCGATTATCCAGGCGTGCGCAGAAGGTCGCGAAGCCGGCTGCTTTGGGCTTAACGTGCCATATCAGGTGGTTCGGCAGGAGCTGCTGGACGCCGTGCGGCGGAACGGTCTGGATATCTACGTCTGGACGGTTACGGAGGTGGACGACATGAGGCGCCTTGCCCAGTGGGGCGTCGATTCGATAACAACCCGCGATCCGGCGAAGCTGATCGCCGTCCGGAGAGAATCGGAATTTGCAGAGGAGAATAGGGATTGGACAATAAGCTAAATCACAGTCTGCGGGAGCTGGCGCAGCTGGCTGGTGTATCGAAATCGACCGCTTCTCGGGTCATCTCCGGAAACGGATACGCAAGTCCTGAAGTCAGGGAACGTGTACTCCAGGCGGTAGAACAGCTTCGCTACAAGCCGAGCGCTGTCGCCAGGGCGATGGTAGCCAAGCGGACATACAACATCGGGGTCATCGTTTTTCGCGACAAGCTTCCGATCGTGTCCCATACATTGTATGGCAGAATTATCGACGAGATTCTGATGGCTGCTGAAGCGTTGGGCTACTCGATCTTCCTGAAGACTGACCGGGAGATGTCGCTCCGCTCCACCGATTATATGCTGGAGCAGCGGGTGGATGGTCTCATTCTGGTCAGTCGGCTGCAGAAAAACGTCATCGACTATGTTAAAAACTTTCATATCCCTTACCTGATGGTAAATGGCTCAACGGAAGATCCGGACGTCGTGCATCTCGTTAGCAATGACGAAACCGGCGGAGAGCGAGCCGCAGAGCATCTGTATGAGAGAGGACATCGCAGGTTTTTCATCATCGCAGGACCGGGGGAGCACCGGAGCCACTCTTTGCGGCTGGCTGGCTTCCGTAAACGGCTGGAATCTTTCGGTGTTTCTTCCGGTAAGGTGGAGTACACCATCGTTGAATCGCCGGAATCCAGCTTCCAATCTGGCCGGAAACTGATGGAGGAGCATTATGTGGCATTCCGGGAAGCTGGATACAGTGCCCTGTTCAGCACTAACGACATGCTTGCACTTGGTGCGATGAAAGTACTGCTGGAACGAGGCGTCCGCGTTCCCGAGGAAGTGTCCGTTATGGGGTATGACAATACCGAAGTGTCTGACATGTATCACCCGGCACTGACGACCGTCAGCGTGGATGCGGCAGGTATCGGTCGGGACGCGGTGGCGATTCTGGATCAGCTGATCGGCGGCGAGGAGAGTGTGCCGCGTCTGATTGAATACGAAAGTGAAGTGATCGTTCGTCAATCGACGAATGGAAAGGAGGACGAAACATGTTTTGGTACTGGAAACACGTAGGCCCGAGAAGGATTATCGAATTTTTGCTGCTGACTGTGTTCGCCGTTTTTTTCGCGGGGCCGCTGGTCAACCTGCTTGTGCTTGCCTTTAGCGAAAAGTGGAATTATCCGGACATCCTGCCCCAGGTATGGGGCTTCAAATGGTGGGAGTTCGTGCTGGCGAAGGATGACATCGTCTCGTCGATTTCACTGTCGTTTCTCATTGCCACTCTGGTAACCCTGCTGTCTATTGTGGTCTGCATCCCGGCAGCATACGCGTTCGCCAGACTCCAGTTTCCACTGAAGCGGATGTTCCTGTTCTCATTCCTGCTGACGCACGCTTTTCCAAAAATGGGATTGTACGTCTCCATCGCGGTTCTCTTCTACCGAATAGGCCTGATGAATACGCTGTTAGGCGTCGTGCTGATCCATATGATTAACGTGTTGATGTTCATGACCTGGATTCCGACTGCTGCTTTTCGCAACGTACACCGGGCGCAGGAGGAATCGGCGCGGGACGTCGGAGCTAGTCCATTCAAAGTCTTTCGCAGCATCACGCTGCCAATGGCGATGCCGGGCATCATGGTTGCTTCAATCTTCACATTCCTCAATTCGCTCGACGAAGCGCAGGGGACATTCCTGGTCGGCATTCCCGACTACAAAACGATGCCGATCGTGATGTACTCGATCATTTCCGACTTTCCGAGCAGCGCCGGGGCCGTATTCTCTATCATCCTGACGCTGCCGACGATCATCCTGCTGGTGGCAGCCCAGCGGCTGGTGAGCGCGGACGTGCTCGCAAGCGGTTTTCAAATGAAATAAAAAGGTTTGGGTCAAATACCGGGCAAAGGGAGGCGGCAGCATGCAGTTATCTGTACGAGAGTTAGCAAAACGCTACAAAACCGGTGACGGAGTCAGCGGCATCAACATTGACATTGAAAAAGGCGAGCTGGTCACCCTTCTCGGTCCTTCGGGATGCGGGAAAACGACCGTGCTGCGCAGCATCGGCGGATTCCTTGAACCGGACTCCGGCGACATCCTAATCGAGGGCAAAAGTGTCATTCAACTTCCGCCGGAAAAACGGCCGACCTCGATGGTATTTCAGAGTTATAATTTGTGGTCACATATGTCGGTGTACGACAATCTGGCGTTCGGCCTGAAAATCCGCAAAGTGCCGAAGGCGGAGATCCGAACGGCGGTCGAAGATGCACTCAAGTTGGTCCGGCTGTCAGGCTTCGGAAAGAAGTATCCGGCGGAACTCTCGGGCGGACAGCAGCAGCGGGTGGCACTGGCCCGGTCGCTGCTGCTTAATCCGGCGGTGCTGCTGCTGGACGAGCCATTCTCGGCACTGGACGCCAAGTTGCGGCATGAAATGCGAGAAGAACTGCGGGAGATTCAGATGAAGACGGGACTCACAATGGTATTCGTCACGCACGACCAGGAAGAAGCACTGTCGTTATCTGACCGCATTATCGTCATGAATCATGGGCGCATCGAGCAGATTGCCGAGCCGCAGAAAATCTATGATGAGCCCGCTTCATTATACGTCGCCGGTTTTATTGGCAAGATGAATTTTCTGAAGGGGGTGGCGGAAGGGGAGGACATCCGGATAGGAGACCTTCGCCTGCCGAACGAGAAAGGATTAACCGGACAGGTGATGGCGGCGATCCGGCCGGAAGATGTTCAGGTGGGCAGCAGCATGGATGGGGAAGGTGTTTTGGCGGGCAAGGTCAAGCAGGTGATGATTCTGGGACATTACGCCGAGATTACCGTGGAACTGGCGGAATTCGGCATTATACGCGCTTTCCTGAACAAGGAAGTCGTACAGCAGCTGCAAGTAGGAAAAGACGTCGGCGTCTCGATATCGAAAATGACCGGATTCCCGGTCGATGAATCGAACTGAGGAGGATGAAACATATGCGTTTGAAGAAGCCATTGTTATCGTTGTTGACTGTTGTGGGATTGTCGGTGTCATTGCTGGCCGGGTGTGGAAACGGAAGCGAGAACACAAGTACCTCCACTGAGGGAAGTGCTGCGGCATCGGGAGATCCGGCATCTTTTAACTTTTATTTTACCGGTTCGCAGAACGTCAAGGACCTGTGGGATTCACTGGAGCCGATGTTTGAGAAACAGCATCCGGATATTGACGTGAAACTGGTTTACATTCCGTCTGGCACCGGCGCTGAGCCGACTTACGACCGGATCGTTGCCGCAAAGACGGCGGGTAAAGGCTCAGGAGATATCGACCTGTACGAGGACAGCATTGCCTACGTTTCACAGGGCACGAAGGACGGAATATGGACGCAATTAAACGCGGACGACATTCCAAACCTCAGCAAAGTCAACGCAGAAACAATGAAGGATGTGGACAACTTCGCAGTGCCGTATCGTTCATCCGCAGTGGTGCTGGCCTATGACAGCAGCAAAGTTTCCAAACCGCCGACCACGCTGGATGAGCTGCTGGAATGGATCAAAGCCAATCCCGAGCAGTTTGCCTATAATGATCCGTCAACAGGTGGTTCCGGCAGTTCGTTCGTCCAGACGATCGTCTACAAAGACCTGCCGGAAGAAGACATTCACAACTCCGATCCGGCGATCATGGAGAAATGGGACGGCGGCTTCAACACCCTCCAGGAAATCGGACCATACGTCTACGGGCAGGGCATCTATCCGAAAAAAAACCAGGGTACGCTGGATCTGTTGATGAATGGAGAAGTATCCTTGATTCCGGCCTGGTCGGACATGGTGCTGCAGCAGCTGAATGAAGGTCTGCTGCCGGATACAATCAAGATGCAGCAGATCACGCCAGGCTTCAATGGCGGACCAACTTATCTGATGGTCAATCAGGAGTCGGACAAGAAGGAAGAGATCAATGAATTCCTGAACTTCGTCCTCTCGCCGGAAGCACAGGAAGTCATCGTCGAGAAAATGAACGGTTTCCCGGGCATTGAGCTCTCCAATATGTCACAGGATATGCAGGATAAGTTCGACGGCGTGGCCGAAGGCTTCCGTACGTTCAACATCGGGGATCTGGGCACAGAGATTAACAAACGCTGGCAGAGCGATGTTGCCGCACAATGAGTAAGGAAGCCAAACAGTCGATCACGGGCCTGGCAATGGTCCTCCCCTCCTTCGCCATCCTGCTGATCGTTGTTATTATCCCGATCGTCCAATCCTTCATCATGAGCCTGAGCAACGGCTCTGGCGGATACGATCTGAGCCGCTATACGTATCTGTTCAGCGATAAGGGGATGCGCAACAATATTGTTTTTACGCTTCGGGTGACCGCCATTACGTGCGTTGCCGTGATGCTGGTCAGCTACACGCTGGCGATCTACATGCGCTTCAACCAGGGACCGATCGTCAATCTGATCCGCAAAACGTACATGATCCCGCTGTTCATCCCGGGTGTCATTGCCACCTATGGTCTGATCAACCTGCTCGGCAACCACGGCTGGCTTGCCCGCATGCTCGAGGTTGTGGGGATCACGCTGCCGCGCATCATTTTTGACGAAAAAGGTATCATCATCGCCAATCTGTGGTTCAACATTCCGTTTACAACGATGCTGCTCAGCTCTGCGCTGTCGGGCATTCCTTCGTCGGTCATCGAGAGTGCGAAGGATGTGGGCGTAGGGAGATTAACACTGTTTACTCGGTTTATCTTTCCTCTATCATACAAGACATTTCTTGTTGCCCTGACGTTCGTCTTCATGGGGGTCATCGGTTCTTTTACCGCGCCCTACCTGATTGGAGCCAACTCTCCACAGATGCTGGGTGTCTCCATGCAGCAGGTGTTCAGCGTCTTCCAGGAGCGCGAACAGGCAGCGGCGATCGCTTTCTTCTCATTTCTGCTCTGTTCGGTACTGGGTGCGTTCTATATCCGGTCGATGGCGGAGGAGGAGAAGGCGAAGATCTAGGTGTGATCGTGAAAAGGTAAATGTTGAAGCGCTCCTTTATAGGGAGCGCTTTTTTTGATGCGAAGACACGTTTGGTTGAATAAGGATGATGAGCGCTGCCAAAATGGAAAGGTTTCTGCAAATATATTCTTTTTGAAGCAAATCTCTAAAATATCACTAATTTTTTTGGAACCTAATCAACCTTAAACATGCCAGAGTTAACTTCATAGTAAGCAGTAATAAAATCACGAAAATTGCTAACCGATGAAGATAACCATTTTTGTTTTACCCAAGATAAGCTGATTGGATATATCGCAGAATCATCAGCAATCTTAATATAATTTAACCCCAATGTTCTACAAACCGAGATAGGAAGCAAAGCGACGCCCTGATCAAGTTTTATAATTTCGACCAGAGTAAGTGAATCTACCTCAAAAGCATGATTGGGGACGAAACCAGCCTTCTCACAAAGCATGGTTGTGAAACTACTGTACTCAATATTATCGGCAAGAGAAATAAATGGTTCGCTCGCGACAAGACTTAATGAAATTTCTGTTTTTCCCGCGTGTGGATGATTAGATGGCACTACCAGAACAATATCCTCATTCACCAGCACATGACTTTCAATCTCCTCATCTTGAATGGGGTGACCTGTAATGCCTAGATCGATGTCTCCTTTTTTTAAGCTTGTGATGATTTCACTCCGGGCTCCAATGCCTTGATGAAGTTTGGATTCGGGACAATCGTTGACATAGTCGCTAATGAGGCCCGTGAGGAATCTTGAATTAGTGATCGATATTTTTATCGTATTGGAGGCTTGATGTTTCTCCGTTCCAATCTCCATCTCCGCGTTTTCAATTTCTATGAAGATCCTGTTTACGTGCTTCAATAGAATTTTCCCTGATGCATTCAATTCAATATTTCTCCCTCTCCTATGAAATAGGGGAGTTCCTAATTCATCCTCAAGTCGTTTGATTGTCAGGCTCAGAGAGGGTTGAGCAATATTCAATTGCATAGCTGCCTTGGAAATATGTTCCGTATAGGCAACGGTCTGAAAGTATTTTAGCTGAAGCAATTCCATTCGTTTACGCCCCTTATTTATTTTGATAAATATATATAGCACTTATTATGTATTATATTAAATTTAATTATTGATGTAGAATTTTTTTATGAGGTAAAGATAAAAATTTAACAATTCAAATCCCAACTAAAATGAAGAAGGCAGGTGTCCTCTGATGAAAATGGATGTGAATAACATAGCTAAAAATCTGAATACACCACTAACGGCTCCGGCTTACCCCATGCCACCCTACAAATTTGTTAATCGCGAATACTTGAATATTATTTACCGAACCGATGAAAAGGCTTTGCGGGCAGCAGTGCCAGAGCCTTTGGAAATCACTCAACCTTTGGTTAAATTTGAAGTTATGTGGATGCCGGATGTTTCTGGACTGGGAGCATATACCGAAGCTGGACAAGTTATTCCTGTGCAATTTAATGGGGAGGAAGGCGATTATGTGCATTCGATGTACGTGGACAACTTTCCTGCGATTGCAAGTGGGAGGGAGCTGACAGCGTATCCCAAAAAGTTAGGTGCGCCCAAGTTGTATACCGATTCAGATACGCTTGTCGGCACACTTGATTATGGAACGCTTCGTGTAGCCACGGCGACTATGGGCTATAAGCATATGGAGATGGATAAAGAAATGGCTAAAAGTGAAATATGCCGACCCAATTTTATGATTAAAATCGCTACGGACTATAATGGTAATTTAAGAATTTGTGATTTGATCCGAACTCAGATAACGGACATAGAAGTTAAGGAGGCTTGGACGGGACCTGCAAGACTTCAACTTTTTGAACATGCATTGGCACCTCTTGCAGATCTGCCTGTATTGGAAGTTGTTTCAGCATCCCATATCCTTACCAACTTAACCCTAAACGCTGCACAACCTGTATATAACTATCTGGAAGAGAAATAAGGAGGAGCAACGGAATGAGAATTGCAATTGTAGGAGCAGGTTCTTTGGGAACCATCGTTGGCGCATACCTTGCTGATGGGGGAATGGATGTTGAGTTAATTGATGCTTACCAAGAACATGTAGATACTCTAAATCAAAAGGGTGCTAAAGTCATCGGAACAACGGAGTTTCAGGCAAAGGTGAAAGCCGTGACCCCTGACAACAAATCAGGTAAGTATGATCTCGTGTTACTTTTAACTAAACAATTATATAATGATGCCGTTCTCCAAGAGTTACTTCCGTTCTTGAAAGAAGATAGTATAATCTGTTCGTTGCAAAACGGTATTCCTGAAGAAAAAGTGGCTTCCATCGTTGGGGACAAACGTGTCATTGCAGGATCGGTTGAATTTGGCGCAACGTTCATTGAACCAGGTGTATCAAGTCTTACTACCGAGTACAGCCAATTCAAGAAGTATGCTTTTCAAATTGGAGAATTAAATGGAGAAATCACCGAACGAATTCAGCGTGTTAAATCGGTTTTGGATCTTGTGGGTGGAACACACATTTCCGACAATCTGGTTGGAACCAAGTGGTCAAAATTGCTGATCAACAACGCATTCAGTGGTTTATCAGCAGCATTAAACGGAGAATATGGAGATATTCTTGATAATGAAGTTGGCATTGTGAGTGCCGTTCATATCGCCGATGAGACGATTAAGGTTGGACACGCCAATGGGATCCAATTTGTTAAAATGAATGGATTTGATATCGCCTCGCTTGAACTAAAAAGTAAAAATGATATTCCTGAACGAATTAAAACGTTACAAGTTGTGATGGAACCTTCAAGGCTGTTAAAAGCAAGCATGCTTCAGGATCTTGAGAAAAAACGCAAAACTGAAATTGATTACATTAATGGCGTGGTTTCGAGTAAAGCGGAAGGTACGGGGATTGAAACCCCTTATAATGATTTAGTTGTAAAACTGGTCAAATCTGCTGAAGAAACGCAATCGGTTCCACATTTTCACACGAATATAAAAGCTTTTGAAGATTTAGTAAGTGGACAAATATAAGGTGAATGAAGGGTAAGGGATAAACCGTTGAACTTTAAGTTCAACGGTTTTTTTTTGGGGTAGTTAGGATAAATGGATATGGTCCATATTGATTCTTCTGTTTTGAACAAGTGGTTAGTGATTTTTTAAGCCCAACAGGTGACTGGGTTAGTCCGTGTGTGCGACTGCGCTGATTTCGATCAGTTGAACAGGGGACGCCAGGTATGACACACCAATGCAGCTGCCGGCCGGTCTGTGTTGACCCATGTATTCCTTGAACAGCTGGATGCATGGTTCGAAATGCTCTTGCGCGTTTGTCAGATAGACCTCCACATAGGCGAGGTTGGACTTCGTGACACCAAATTCTGCTAGCACACGATCGAGATTTTCTAGTGTTTGACGAGTCTGTGCCTCGATATCGTCCTCACCAACAAACGCACCTTCCGTATTATGGGAAAATTGTCCTGAAATGTAGATCGTTCCGTTGACGCTGTAGCCCTGCGAGATACCGTGATCCCAAAGATGGTGATTATAAGTTTTGACAGTAGTCATTTGTTTCTCTCCTTTAGTTCAAAGTAAGGTTAGTATAAAACGGGTGTTAATTAAAAAATAGTACGCACTTTATTGATAGCAGCTATCCGAAAAGATAGTGTACCAACGAATATGGCTGCTTATAAACTTCTTAAAACCTTAAGTTCTCAACTTAAATTTGAAGACAGTTGGCATGATGAAAGGGCTAATTTACCAACTGAACTTCTCGTAGCATCGCTTAAAAGTTCAAATCCATGTTTAGGTTAATAATGGAAGGGTACCATAATATGGTGGAGATAAATTTGCAAACTTTTAAGGCAGTCTAAAAGAACAGCTGGATCAAAAAGTTGGATCAACTTGGAGCTGCGCCAAAATATTCTAACCATATGGATTAAACCTGCTTAAATAGGTTTATTTAATTTTAAATAACGAGTGCATAATACTGTATAAATTTTCTATTTACAGATAAGATATAGTGGAACTGATTATGGAGGAGGTTTTCGATTTTGGCAGAGAACAATGATAAAAATGCTTTAAACGAACAAGACGTGAAACGTGAGACCTTGACAACGCGCCAAGGCCATCCTGTGAAGGATAACCAAAACATCCGTACTATCGGTAATCGTGGTCCAGCCACACTTGAAAATTACCATTTCATTGAAAAAATCTCCCATTTTGATCGTGAAGAGGTTCCGGAGCGTGTGGTACACGCTCGAGGTTCAGGAGCTTTTGGATACTTTGAAACATACGGAAAAGTTGGAGATGAGCCAGTAGAGAAGTATACTCGTGCGAAAGTATTTTCAGGTGCAGGGAAAAGGACACCCCTAATGGTCCGTTTTTCTACAGTAGCTGGCGCGAAGGATTCGCCGGAAACAGCACGGGATCCACGCGGCTTTGCGGTGAAAATGTATACGGAAGACGGCAACTGGGATCTGGTTGGAAACAATCTGAAAATTTTCTTTATCCGTGATGCGATGAAGTTTCCGGATATGATTCACGCATTTAAGGCTGACCCGGCTTCGAATGTGCCAAATCCTCAGCGGATGTTTGACTTTGTTTCCCGTACACCTGAGGCAACACATATGATTACATTCCTATTTTCTCCTTGGGGTATTCCAGCTACATACCGGCACATGCAGGGTTCTGGTGTGAACACTTACAAGTGGGTCAATGAGAAGGGCGAGGCTGTGTTAGTGAAGTATCACTGGGAACCAAAGCAAGGGATACGTAATTTGACGCAGGAAGAAGCCGATGCGATACAAGCAAAGAATGTTGGTCATGCAACGCAAGATTTATATGAATCCATAGAGCGCGATGATTATCCGGAGTGGGAGCTCTTTGTGCAGATCATGGAGGATGATTACCATGAGGAGCTTGATTTCGATCCTCTTGATGATACCAAACTTTGGCCAGAAGAACAGTTCCCGTGGCTGCCTGTAGGACGTATGGTCCTTGATCGCAATCCAGTAGATTTCCATGCGGAAATTGAGCAAGCAGCTTTTGGCACCGGTGTTCTTGTCGATGGTATGGATTTCTCAGATGACAAAATGCTGCAAGGTCGGACCTTCTCGTACTCGGATACACAGCGTTATCGGGTCGGTTCGAACTATTTGCAATTACCTGTCAACGCGCCAAAAACGGCTGTACGTACGAATCAGCATCGCGGTCAAATGGATATCCGTGACCCGAAAGAGTCCGGGGAAAATCCGCATATTAACTATGAGCCATCGATGCTGGGCGGACTTAAGGAAGCAAGTGAAGAAAAACATCGTCCGCACCATCCTATGTACAATGCAGCAGCTATGAGTGCACCGATTGATCGCCCTAACAACTATGGTCAAGCGGGCCACACGTACCGTAGCTTTGAGGATTGGGAACGCGATGAATTGATTAAAAATCTCTCTGAAGCCCTGGCGGTATGTGAAAAACCGATTCAGGATGCCATGATTGAACACTTCAGACAAGCCGATGAAGACTATGGTCGTCGTGTGAAAGAGGGTATCGAAAAGAAAATGAAAGAAATGCAAGAAATGCAGTCGGAAAACAATGTTCCAGGCCGCGAAGCAGGAAAATCGAAATATGGCCAAGGCTCATTAGCAGCGAACAAAGCAACAAAAGATGCTGTGAAGAAAAGTCAGGAAGCTGATCCATATTAATGATAAAGTAATGACAGGGGTGTCCAGAGTGTCAGTGAAAACTGAATGGCTGGACAGCCCTTTTTTTGTTCATTTCATTTATTTAAACCTCTTGATCCTATTAGAGACAAAACTATTTCCAACAGGGAGTCATGCTGGCTCCATTGAAAGATCATTGCTTAATTTACAGTAGACGAGATGATTTAGTTTGAAAGGTGAAATTAACAGCCCATTTACATGAAGATGATATAAGACGAATATTTCTGCTTTAACATATAAGATGACAAACGAGGGAATGAGGACTGACTCATGAAGGATTATCCGATCATCGCCTCCATCACGGTAGATGAGCAAATCGCACGAGCTATGGCAAGCGATGTGAAGCGAGTTATTCTGATGACAGGGAACATCACGAATCTTGGTTCAATTATAGATAGTCTGCATCAAAGCGGTAAACAGGCATATGTACATACCGAGATGGTATCCGGTATTGGACGAGATAACTCTGCCATTCAGTATCTTGCTGATGTGTTCAAAGTCGATGGTATCGTGACGACAAAGAGCAATACGGTTTCTGCGGCAAAGCAAGCAGGCATATTAAGCATTCAGCGCATATTTGCCATTGATTCAGCAGCAATTGAGACTGCAGTACGGATGATTAAGAGCTATAAGCCAGATGAGGTTGAACTGATGCCGGGGCTTATGCCTCGAGTCATCCAAGAAATGAAAGAACGCATCACGCAGCCTTTGATTGTTGGAGGACTTATCCGGCATGAGGAAGAAATTCAGGAAGCATTAAAGAGCGGGGCAGATTTTGTTTCGATAGGCCATGAGAAATTCTGGGCTTAATTTTATAATTTTATAATTTTATACATTTATCCTTGGGTGGAGACGACGAGAAAACCCGGTGGTAAGTAAATCAATACAACCTTGATGTTGAAGGAGGGTGATTTGCTGCTGGGTTTTTTGTGTTGTCCAAAAAATACAACGGGAGGTAATTGAGCATGACCATTCAAGCAGCTGCTCATCGCGGTTATCCAAAGAAATATTCTGAAAATACGCTGTCTTCCTTTATAAAAGCGGATGTGTTGGAGTTGTCCGGCTCAGTGTGAGTGGGCAGGGTTAAGGTCATGGAGGATTTGTATGCTTACGATGCGTATTGCTTTGATTTAGACGGGACGATCTATGTCGGCCAAATGATGCTCCCTGGCGTAAATGACTTCATTAGTGGCTTGCGCTCACGGGGCAAGCGTCTGTTGTTTCTTACGAATACTCCCGTTCATACCAGGGAGGATTGCTACAAGAGACTGCAGAGTCTGGGTGTTTCATGCCAGCTTGGTGAAATTTTGACGGCAGGGTACGTGTCAGGAATGTATTTTGCAGAGTATGCCCCAGACGCCAATGTGCTGGTTGTCGGTGAGGAGGCTTTGCGGAGAGAACTTCAGGGAATCGGGATAGCTATCACCGAGGATCCGTATCGATCCACGCATGTGTTAGTCGGAATGGATCGTCAGTTTCATTACGATAAGCTTCATCTGGCGGCAAAAGCAGTTCGTCACGGGGCGGTTCTGCTCGCAACGAATCCGGACAGCTGCTGCCCCGTACAAGGTGATATCATTCCGGATACCGGATCCATTCTAAGCTCCATTGAGGCAGCCAGCCAACAGAAAGCGTCAGTCGTGATTGGCAAGCCTTCCCGCTACTATGCAGAGAAGGCGCTCCAGCTTTTGAATGTGAATAGCAGCAGATGCCTTATGATCGGCGATCGGCTGGAAACGGATATTTTATTTGGGCAGCAGAATGGAATGAAGACTGCCCTGGTGCTTACGGGTATCTCCTTGAGAGAGGATATCCAAAAAACAGGTATTGTTCCAGATTATATATGGCCTTCCTTCAACGAATGCATCATGGAACAGCAGGACCATTCGAAGCATTCAACTGTGTTGCAGGTGGAGAAAGCTTAGCAGTAAGGTGTTGCAAAATAAAGATGGAGGTGGAGTTCATGCGTTTGGCGTTACTTGGTGATTTTCACTATTCAAGCATGAGTTATGGGACCGAAGAAATGAAGGCTGCGAGAGTTCGGGTATATGAGCATATGCTCAAGGCCTTTTTAGAGGAAGAGGCGAACTTTCATGTCTCAATTGGCGATTTAACGCATGAAGGAACGGCTCAGGAATTCCGATCGATTTTCTCCATTCTTTCCAGAAGTGAACGGAACTTCATTCATGTGCTGGGCAATCACGATACGTATTCGATACCCAAGCTTGAAATTTCCGCGCTAACAGGTCAGGATCGCTTTCGATCGATTGACACGCCTCATGCCAAGCTGGTTTTTCTGGATACTACTCAGGAAATGAACCGTGAAGATTGGGGAGGGGAGCTGGACGGAGAGCAAGTGGGATGGCTCAAAGACCAGCTTGCCGATTCGCATAAGAAGCAGGTGCTTCTCTTTGGGCATCATCCGGTTTTTGATACAACTGCACGTTCAACGCTCGATAAGCTGTATGTTCGTCCGCAGGATGAACTGAAGAGCATACTCAATAGTCGGCCAGCAGGAGGCATCTATTTTTGCGGGCATAATCACATGAACTCCATCGTGAAGCAAGGTACATGGCACTATGTTCAGACCGCAGCTTGCCTGGATGTGCCTGCATACCGTGTTATTGAAGTTCGTGAGGGCGAAGTAGCGATAACTCACCATCCTATAGAGGGTGCTAGCCTCGCCGATGATATTCAAAGTTTTTGTTGTGATATGCCGGGTTTTGGACCTGTCGCTGGTGCGTTAGGTGAAGAAAATGACCTTATTCTATCCATTCAATTAGCATCGGCCGCTCAGTAATGTAAAGAGAAGGAGGGAACGTCATGGCACAAATTGTGTTGAAGCAAATTGAAAAAAGCTTCAAGCAGGATAAAGTCATCGAGGGTCTGGATCTGACCATTGAGGATGGTTCCTTTACGGTATTGGTCGGCCCGTCTGGCTGTGGAAAATCAACGACACTCCGCATGATCGCAGGACTTGAGAAAGAAACGGGCGGTGAGATTTGGATCGGAGACCATTGTGTCAATGGGGTAGAACCGGGCAAACGTAATGTGGCCATGGTATTTCAAAACTATGCTTTGTATCCAATGATGACGGTAAAGGAGAACATTGAATTTGGACTCGTGAATCGCAAGGTGCCTCGGTCTGAGCGAGAGCGTCTTGTTAAGGAGATCACGGAGGTGGTCGGCCTTGCCGAGTATTTGAACAAGAAGCCGCAGGCTCTGTCCGGTGGTCAACGTCAGCGGGTTGCCTTGGCTCGGGCTATGGTTAAGAATCCCGCGGTATTCCTGATGGATGAGCCATTGTCGAATCTGGATGCCAAGCTGCGCCATCAAATGCGTACGGAGCTAATTCAGCTTCACAAACGGCTAGGCGCAACCTTTGTCTTTGTTACTCATGACCAGGTTGAGGCCATGTCGATGGGAGATCGTATCGTCATCATGAATAAAGGGCGTATTCAACAAGCAGATCGTCCAATGAAAATCTACGATGATCCGGATAATGTCTTCACAGCCCAATTTATCGGTACACCGCCGATGAATGTGATTGATCGCGAACGTATCCTGCCTTATTTAAATGGGCAGCTTGATGATGACATTGGGCAGGTTGGCTTTCGACCAGAGAAAGCAACGATGACACTTGAAAACAGACCGCAGACGGGGCATGTTCAATTCACAGCCCATATCATGACACGCGAGACACTAGGGGCAGAAATCATCTATCAACTGGATTCCGCGCTTGGATCTGTGGCCGTGAAGAGCTTTTTGAAGCCGTTGGAGTCCGCCTCCGAGGTAAACGTCACGGTCTCCATGCAGGATCTGTACTATTTTGATCGGAACGGAGTCCGTGCTCGACAGCTTGAACGGTCTGAACCTAGAGAGCTCATTGTCCTGGGAGGGAAATATTCATGACCGTTTGGTCCAAATTCCGTCCCTATGTCATGGTGGCTCCCTCTATCGTGATATTCTCTATTTTCTTCATTTATCCGATCTTCTATATGATCTTTTTGAGTTTTTACAATTGGGATTTTATTAACCCGGTCAAGGAGTTTGTGGGCTTCAACAATTTTGTCGAGTTATTTAAGGATAGTGCGTTTCTTCAGGTCCTGAGCAATTCCTTGAACTATACACTTCTTTCCGTATCCTTATCCATTGTGATTTCGCTTCTGCTTGCGATTTGGCTGAATCGGGAAGGGGCATGGTTCGGGTTTGTTCAAGGTGCACTATTTAGTCCGCATATTGTTTCGCTTGTATCTGTATCCCTGGTGTGGATGTGGCTGATGGATCCCAAATTCGGTTTGCTTAACGGTTTGCTGGATATGGTTGGCTTGCCCAAACTGGAGTGGCTGAGTAGTCCCGACAGTTCATTACTGTCGCTTGTGCTTGTTTCGGTCTGGAAAGGCGTGGGATACAACGCTCTCATCTTCATCGCTGGTCTCCAAAGCATTCCGAAGGATGTGTATGAAGCCTCAGCTCTGGACGAGGCCAATTGGTGGCGGAAGTTCTACAAAATTACGCTGCCCATGCTTTCGCCGACCCTGTTTTTCTTGATTATCATTAATTTGATCAGTTCATTCCAGGTGTTTGAGACCATTGCCATCATGACCAACGGGGGTCCGGTTAATTCAACCAACACGCTCGTCTTTTACATCTACGAGTACGGATTCCGCTATTTCAAGATCGGTTACGCCTCTGCTGCAGGTGTTATACTGCTCGTTGTTGTTGGTGTGCTTACGCTAGTCTACTTCAAGCTGCTGAGCCGCAAGGTTCACTATCAATAGAAAGGAGAAGGGATATATCATGGCAAGAAAGTCATTGCTTCGTATCCTGAATATTACTGCCACGATCGTACTGGTTGCGATTTTTGCTATCCCTTTTCTATGGATGATTTCAACATCACTGAAGTCTTACCCGGAGACCGTGATCTTTCCACCCAAATGGATTCCCTCCAAGGTGATGTGGAGCAACTTCCAAGCGGCGTGGGAATCAGGGCCTTTTTTAAAATACCTAATGAATAGCGTTGTCGTATCGGTCAGTATACTCCTGCTTCAGTTCACAACCATTATATTGGCTGCCTATGCGTTTGCAAGGTACTCCTTCAAAGGAGACAAGCTGTTATTCGGGATAACGATGGTGACCTTGATGATTCCTGGTCAGCTGATTTTCCTGCCTGTGTATTTGTTGCTCAGCAAGTGGGGACTCATTAACAATTTGCTGGCACTCATTCTGCCTTTCTCTTCCAGTGCCTTTGGCATATTCATGCTGAGGCAGTCATTCAAGCAAGTACAGGAAGAGCTTATTGAAGCGGCACGGCTTGACCAAACGCCGGAATGGAAGATCATTCTTAAGATTATGGTGCCCATGGCACGGCCAACGTTGGTGACCTTTGCATTGTTCAGCTTCATCGCACACTGGAATGATTATTTCTGGCCGCTCGTGATGACGACCTCCGATGCAGCAAGAACGCTTCCGATTGGGATCTCTAAGCTGCGCGAGGTCGACGGAGGAGCCGCCTGGCACATTTTGATGGCTGGAAACATGATTCTGGTCGTTCCGATTTTGATTGTTTTCTTATTTGGACAACGGCAAATTATTAAAGCATTTGTCTATTCGGGTGTAAAGTAATCCAATTCATAGGAGGGTTTGTCCATGAAAAAATTTGGTTCTATTTTGTTGGCAGCAACGCTTGCATTTGCTTTAACGGGTTGTGGTGATTCCAATTCTGCAGGTTCTACCGATAATGCTGCTGCTTCTGGTAGTTCGAATGGTGCGGCCAATAAACCAGTAGAGATTACATATTGGTACTCATGGGGGGACAAGATCGCCGAGAACAATGAGAACTTGGTTAAAATGTTTAATGAATCCCAGGATGAAGTCATTGTAAAGGCGGAATACCAAGGATCGTATGCAGATCAGCATTCCAAGGCACAGGCTGCTTTTGCAGCGGGCAATGCACCTGAAGTTTGGCAAAATGAAATTGCTTCGGTTGGTGTGTTTGCCGAATCCGGCATGACGCAGGAATTGACTTCATTTGTTGAGAAGGATCAACTTGATATGGATGATTTCATTCCAGGACTAATGGGAAATTCCTACGTAAATGACAAGCTGTATGCTCTTCCTTATTTACGAAGTACACCAATCCTGTATTTGAATCGTACGATGCTGAAAGAAGCGGGACTTGATCCGGCTGGCCCGAAGAATTGGGCGGAATTTGAAGATTATGCACGCAAGCTAACGATTAAGGATCAGCGCTATGGTATCTCGATGCCTGTTGATATTTGGTTCTATGAGGCTTTTGTTAGACAGAGCGGAGGAACGATGATTAGCGAGGATGGGAAAAGTGCGGCATTCAATAATGAAACCGGAATTGAACCAGTGAAGCTGTGGCTTAAGATGAAGGATGAAGGCATCATGAGCATCGGGACGACCGATGATGCAGGTACACAAGCCAAGACGGATTTCCACAATCAGCGTTCTGCGATGATATTCTCCTCAACTGCGGACTTGACCAATAATATGAAGGTTGCAGAAGAGCAGGGTTTTGAACTTGGGACGACATTTATGCCTGCGAATGATACGTATGGAGTGCCAACAGGTGGTGCCAACCTGGTGATGACTTCCGGCTTGTCTCCAGAAAAGCAGGAGGCGGCGTGGAAGTTCATTAAATGGATGACCGCCAAAGAGCAAACAATTTATGCAAGCTCCTTCACGGGATATTTGCCTAGCCGAATTAGTGCAGTGGAAAGCGATGATATGAAGAAGCTTTATGAGGAAAAACCGCTGTTTAAGGTGGCGGTAGACCAACTGGAATATGCGGGTCCACGCCCAATGCAAAAGGTGTACCCAGAGATTGGTGAGATGATCAAGGATGAAATTCTACGCGCGGTTGTTGATTCGTCCATTACGGCAGAGGCAGCTATAGCTGAAGCAGCGAAGAAGGCCGATGCCTTACTAAATAAGTAGACTATTATTAAAGAGCTAGGCGGTATACTCCCGCCTAGCTCTTTAATTTGGGTAGTGCATTCCTAAATGTTCAGAATTTGTTGAGACATACGTGTTAGAATCTTTATGAAAAGCGTAATTAGGGATATACAGAGCAGTTTAATCGATAACCAGCAGGAGGGAATCTTCAGCGTTAATGGTTCCGAATGTGCTGAGTAAGTCTGACGGCATGATCAACGAAAGCAAGCCCTCCATTGTGAGGGCCTTTATTGCTTGTTTTGTAGTATGCGACAGCCAACAGACAGAATCTTGAACAACTTGAGACGGATTAATGGCAAATGGGGGAACAAAAATGGAGCGGAAAATTAGAAATTCTGCAAAAGCATTAATTATCAAAGATGGGAAAATGCTTGCAATTAAACTAGATGATCATGGTGATGTGATCTATATCATGCCTGGTGGGGGTCAGAATGCAGGGGAAACTCTTACCGATGCCGTGAAGCGAGAGGTAGCGGAAGAAATCGGAGTGGATGTAGAACCGTTATCATTGGAATTTGTAATTGAAGGGGTATACGGCGAAGCTTTTCATCGTCTAGATTTGGTTTTTTTATGCGAATACGTAGGTTTAACTGACAATTCTATGCTGCAAGGTGACGAAAACCAAATAGGATATGAATGGCTTGATGTTGAAAATATTACCGAACAACCGTTATATCCGTCCAAATTAAGAAAGCAGATTCTAAGATTATTCAAGGGAGAAAAGACAGATATGTACTTAGGTAATGAGGAACCTGGTGACCCTGAAAGTTTAGTATAAATTAGAAGATTGATTGATTTAACTCCTGAAACACTATTTAGGAATGATCACACGTATAGGAAGTCGCTAATTTAGCGGCTTCTTTGTTTTATCGGTACAGGTCCTTGGCCGGGTAGAGGACAAATCAACGAAGTCAACTAGTTGAAATCTTTTTTGGTTGAGGATCTGGTTTAATTATTCTCCAGCGACAATAACATAAAAGGTAGTTTTTGACCTCTTAAGGTAACGGGTGGAACTCATTTAAATATGGACTGGATGTACAATCAACAATAGAATAAGTACTAAGGAAATATTTCCATTATGGGGAGGGGAACAAGATGGAACTTTTTTACGAAATTGAAGGGAATGGACTCCCGATAGTCATGATTCACTCGGGAGGAGTCGACTCAAGGGTATGGAGGTATATGGTGCCTGAACTGGCAAAGTCATTTAAGGTCATTACCTTCGATGGTCGAGGAACAGGTCGCTCACCTGCTATGCTGGAGCCGACTTCACTTGTGGAGGATTTGCGCAAACTTCTCACACATCTCGGACTGGAACGTGTAACACTTGTTGGTCATTCCATGGGCGGGCAAATCGCGACTGACTTTACGTTATCCTATCCTTCAATGGTTGAGCAACTAGTGGTAATTGCCCCTTCATTAACAGGATATAACTATTCGCAGGAGTTCACCAATTATATGGCATCCGTGAATGCGGCTGCTCCCGATATATCTAAAATCGTGGAGTTGTCCTTAGCAGCACCGATCTATCGGGCTGTGATGGCTAGCCCCCATCGGAGCCTACTGAGTGAAATGCATGATCACTACATGGGGAGGGTATTTACCGAATGGAGAAGCTTTGAAGTCCTTTGGCCAGAGCCGCCTTCTATTGAACGTTTAGAGAAAATTACAGCGAGTACGTTATTTATACATGGAACAATAGAATGGCCGGATATGTATAATATTGCCGAGCATTTCAAGCGTGTACCTGAGATTAGGTTTGTCGAAATCCAAGGGGCAGATCATATGCTTGCCCTTACTCATGCAGAAGAACTAGCCATAAGCATCCGAGAGTTTTGTCAGAGGTAAGAAAAATAGCCCATCTCTAATTCCTGACGGAAAGAAGAGAATGGGCTATTGCTGAAGATTGGTGACTATTTATGCTTCTTTAAAATATCGAAAATGATTGCTGCATTATCCGTATTGTCGATCAGGCCTGCAAATCGATGGCTTGCCGGACCGTAAGCATAGACTGGTACGTCTTCTCCTGTATGTCCGCCTGTTGTCCAGCCAGTGAACGAACGGTTATCGATAATCGCTTCAATGGCATTATCGATCGTCGTTACATCTGCGTCTTTTGCTGCATCTTTTACGGATTGAATTTCTTCTGCTGTCAGTTCAAGCTTGAGGTAGCTCTTAAGCGTCTCTTCTACGGAAGCACCTTCAGCAATTTGAGCTGCCATGAAGTCTGGAGTGCGTACTGCAGCTTTAATCGGATCCACGAAGAAGTTATATTCTCCGTCTTTTCCGAGCGTGAGTCCCCCAGTGGAATGGTCAGCAGTTGCTACGACAAGAGTTTCGCCGTCTTCTTTGGCAAAATCAATAGCTGCCTGGAATGCTGCTGCAAAATCCTCCATTTCACTCATAGCGCCAACAATGTCATTATCATGGCCGGCCCAGTCAATCTGGCTGCCTTCAACCATTAGGAAGAACCCATTTTCGTTTGTGCTCAGGCGATCAATGGCTGTATTCGTCATCTCGGCCAGCGAAGGTGTTTCGCTAGTACGATCGATCATCTTGTCCATTCCTCCGTCAGCAAAAAGTCCGAGAATCTGTTCATTTGTATCTGCGAGCAGGGTGCTGCGATCAGTCACGTAGCTAAAGCCAGCTTCCTGAAACTTTTTCGACAAGTCACGGTCCTCACGTACAAAATTGGATTTTCCTCCACCCAACAGGACATCAAGTTTGTGATCTCCATTGATCAACTCATCATAATAATCATCTGCGATCGCGTCCATGTTCTTCCGGCTGATGTCATGGGCGCCGAATGCAGCCGGCGTGGCATGGGTGATCTCCGAGGTGGCAACAAGACCGGTGGATTTTCCGTTTTCCTTCGCCTGCTCCAATACTGTTTTAACTTCAGTATGGTCATTATCGACCGCAATGGCGGCGTTATATGTCTTCACGCCAGCAGACATAGCGGTTGCCGCGGAAGCGGAATCTGTTACGTTCTGACTGTCGTCATCCGGATATGTCATTTGAGTTCCCACAAGATAGGGATCAAATACGGTTCTCTCCATGATCTTAGTTGAAGGATCGTCCTTCATATAACGATAAGCGGAAGTATAAGCAGTTCCCATGCCATCACCAATGAGGAAGATGATATTCTTGATTTGTTTTTTCTCTACACTAACAGCTTGTACTGCATTTGCCTGTCCGGCAGACAAGACTGTAGAAGCAGCAATGGCCAGGCTCAGTGCTGCTGCGGGTAGTGCTTTTTTTGTTAATCTCACGATAATTCCTCCTTGTATTTTAAACATGAACATATGAAGCTTTATTCATCTGTATATGAAGATTATCATTCGAGTGTAAAATAGGACCAAGATATCTGTATACGTGGAGTAAAATGAACAAAAAAAGAGATGTGTAATTGACAGACAACCAGAAATATAGGGGTGGCATTGAAAAGCAAGGAAGAATGAATGTCAGGGGACGAGATGAATGAACGAAGGTACTGGAAAACACGGCTTTTGTTTGGATAGAAGATAGGATCGTGGTCTTTGAAATGGTAGAATAGCTAAAAAGATCAGGTTGGCTCTCATTTTCCAAAATAGTAGTGAACCTTAATTCAATCCAGGAAAAACAAAAATGGGGGATGCCCATGTACAAACTAATGATCGTAGATGATGAATTACTGATGCGTGTTGGGATTCGTTCCATGCTGAATTGGGAAGAGTACAATTTCTATGTTGTTGGTGAGGCGGGGAACGGAAAAGAGGCATTGGAGCTTGCGCTTGAAGTGGCTCCCGATCTAATCATTACGGATATCAAGATGCCGATCATGGATGGATTACAGCTTATACAAGAGGCCTCCGGCGTGCTGAAAACCTGTAAGTATGTCATCCTGAGTAATTTTGATGAATTTCATTATGTGAAAGAGGCACTGAAACTTGGCGCCGCTGACTACTTGATTAAAAGCGAAATTACAGAAACCTCCCTGATCGAGCTCCTGACTACCATTGGACAGAAACTGCAAAGCGAACAAGTCAGCCCGACAAACACACCTTCTATGTCACTTGATTACTCGAAGAACCTGAGACATCTGAAGGATAGTTTCTTTCAAGATGTTGTAAGCGGATTCATTAATGGAAAGGATATGGTCGCCAAAGCTGAAGAACTGCATTTTCACATAAGATCGGATCAACTGGTTGTCATCAAATTCATCGTTAACTATTACGATGATACGAAGAGGAAATATGTGGAGAAGGGGGAGAAGCTGCTCCGGTTTTCTATTCTTAATATTATGGAAGAGATCATTCCATCCAAATGGGAGAAAGAGATTTTCGTCGAACATTCGTCTGAGTATTGGGTTATTGTCAATGTGCTTCCAGAGTCTAAATCTGTACACGCTGACCTAAATAAACTATGTAATAAGCTTCTGTCTTCCATCAAGGATTTTATGAATCTGTCGCTTACAGCAGGTGTAAGTACAATCGTTTCCGGTTTCCATGGCATTAGAAAGGCGTGCCAAGAAGCTGAATTTGCACTAAAACAGGGGTTCTTCACAGGCAGCAACCAGGTACTGTATTACGAAGATGTGATTCAGGCTCCAGCCCGAAAAGAAGTGAACGGAATGCTGAGTCCGCAGCAAGAACGGGATTTCCTGAAATTGTGGATAAGCAAAGACAACATAAGAGCAAAGGAGTTCCTTGAAGGAATTCGATCTGGTCTGGAGGCAGAGCAAGCGGATGAGAGCAGTATTCGTAAGCAATATATCATGGTGATGGAAACCATTCACTCCCATTTATCACGAGCTGCTGAAAGAGGCAAACCTTCTTTTACGGAGAAATCGCCTTATGAAATCGTTCTGAAGGGAGAGTATTGGGAGGATATTCATCAAGATATGCTGGATCATATTGCGTATTACTTTAAAACCGATTCCCAAATCATGCAGGAGCGTACCTATACAGACCTCGCCACCGAGTTGATCGACAAATATTATGCGGAGGATATTTCGTTGCAAAGCGTAGCTAGCCAAATTAATGTCAATCCATCGTATCTCAGCCGATTGTTTAAGCAGGATAAGGGAGAGAACTTTATTTCTTACTTGACACGAGTTCGGATCGATCATGCGAAGGCTTACCTATTGAGCAGGGAATTGAGAGTGTATGAAATTGCAGATAAGGTCGGTTACCATAACTACACGTATTTCAGTAAAATTTTCAAGAAATCTGTAGGATACACGCCTGAGGAATATCGGGAACGACTGCAGCAGGGATCCATGTAATCCGTGAATAAGAGGTGCAATAGATGAGGCGTACCCAACTCTTTCGAATCCAAAATAAAATCATGGTGATATGTATAACGGTCATTATCCTGCCGGTATTTGTGATGACGATTAATTCGTATTACTCCTCTGAACGGTTATTGGCCCAGAATTACACGAAGCTGCTCAGCGACCTGGCCAAGCAAACGAATATTCGGATTGATGAGTTTCTAAAAGAAATTGAGAAAATCACGCTGCTGGCCAGCAACGGACTGAGCAATAATCTATCTGCGACCCATGAAGGAAGCTTTCCGATCCAGGATTTCCTGAGAGATGGGGATCAGCAGCATGAGGTTGCCGCATACAATATTCTGATGAATTATATCATGATGAAGGATCGCGTATTCTCCATTTACCTCTATAACTTAAACGGGGGACAAGATCTGTTCGTGAGTCCTAACCAACCCATTGACCCTAATTACAAAGTGGCTAATGAATTGTGGTTTAAAAAGTTCATGCATGATAAGGATCGAACCATCACTCTGACCACCCGGATGGATGAGCAATTAAAGAATAAAATTTTGGCAGTCTCGCACGCTCGAAAAATTCATGATGTGGCTAGCGGGAAACTGCTTGGCGTGATCGTTGTCAGCATTGATATCAAATTCATCGAGATTGTTAATCGTAACCTGCAGGAAGGGCTGCGTTCCAGGTTCATGATCGTAGATGAGAATGACAAGATTGTATATAACGTGGACGAACGATTGATCGGCACACTCTTCCGGGATAACGTTCGCCCACCCGAATCATTGAATGTTGTGGTGACCAGTCCGCTTAGTCAGCAAAAATGGACAACTTACTTATACATGCCCTTGGATGAGCTGACTGCTGATGGCAAAATATTGGGCCGTAATCTGATAACATTGGCCATTGTCATGTTTCTTTTTGCTGCAGTAATATCCATATTTCTATCTCATGTCATTACAACCCCCATTAAGAAACTCCTGCGTAATATTGCGCTGGTCGAGAAGGGGCAGTTTGAACAAGTCGAACATATTCGCTCTCGGGACGAGATTGGACATTTATCGATTCGATTCAACAAGATGTCGCATGAATTGAAGCTCTTGGTTGAGCGGATGCAGCAGGAGGAAATAGAGAAAGCCAAAGCTGAGATGCGTGCCCTTCATGACCAGATCAAGCCTCATTTCCTGTATAACACACTAGGGTCGGTAAAATGGATTGCGTCCATGCAGCAGGCTGACAAAATCGTGGACATGACAGATGCACTTATCTCGATGCTCCGGTATGCGACAAGATCAGATGGGATGCTCGTAACGATTCGTGAGGAGATTGATAATATAACGAATTACGTCACGATCCAGAATGTCAGGTACTATGATTGTATTCAGATGAGATATGAGATTGAGGAGCGACTGATGGATTATCGTATGCCCAAAATGATCCTGCAGCCCCTTGTGGAGAACGCGATTTTTCATGGTCTGGCCGAACTCGAAGAAGATGGGATCATCACCATTCGGATTCAATCACAGCTGGATGAAGTTGTGATCGAAGTATGCGACAATGGCGTCGGAATGGATCATCTTACGATGCAGAACTTGATGGAAGAAAAGTCCGGTGCCAGTACAGGAACGAATGGGATTGGATTGCATAACGTGCAGCGGAGGATTCAACTTCATTTTGGTAAACCCTATGGAATACAAGTCGCGAGTAAAATAGATGAAGGTACCATTTTCTCCATTCTGCTACCTGCCATTCAAAAATGAAGTTTAGATATAAACAAAAGGGCTTACAGTATGAACTGCAAGCCCTTTTATGATTTATCCTTTAACGCTGCCTAGCACCAGACCCTTGGTGAAATATTTCTGTAAGAACGGGTAAACGAGCAGAATCGGAATGGCACCCAGGAACATTTGGGCGGCGCGTCCGGTTCTGGCATTCATCATGGATAGAAGTTGGGTATAATCGGATCCAGATTTCAGCATGATTTGCTCAAAGCTCTGCAGAAGGGTCTGCAGATAGCTTTGTAATGGATAATTGGCTGGATTGTTCATATAAATAATGCCATCGAACCATGAATTCCAATGGCCGACAATACTGAACAAACCGACTGTAGCGAGAGCTGGCTTGAGGAGAGGGAGCAGAATGCGAAGCAGTACCTGTACAGGCCCGGCACCGTCGATGATGGCTGATTCTTCAATTTCCTCTGGCAACCCTCTAATGAAATTCATGAGAATAATCATGCTAAATACCGGTAGAGCTCCGGGCAGGATCAGGGACCAAATCGAATCAATTAGTCCCATTTTGACAACCACGAGGTAGGTTGGAATTAATCCTCCGCTAAATAACATGGTCACGATGAAAAATCCCATATAGATATTACGGCCCATCAATTTTTGTTTGGATTTGGAAAGTGGATAAGCTGTGAGCACGATTAAAACGAGATTGACCAACGTTCCGAGAACGGTCCGTTGGATGGCGACCCAGAGCGAGGAAAAGAATGACCCTCCAGTTAATGCAAATTCATAGGCCTTCGTCGTGAATTCGACGGGCCAGAACGTGACACTTCCCGCAGATACTGCCGAGCTGCTGCTGAACGAAACCGCCAACAGGTTGATAAACGGGAGGATACAGAGAAGAGAGATAAGAAGCAATATCGTGTAATTCATGATATGAAACAAACGCCTGCCCATACTTTTATCATGGATCATAATGATAGTTCCTCCTTAGAAGATACGATAGCCGGCTACCCTGTAGGCCAGGATGTACGATACGGCAACCAGAATACTGGAAATGATGGATTTGAATAATCCGACGGCAGTACCAATCGAATATTGTGCCTGCTGAATACCCAGACGGTATACATAGGTGTCGATAATGTCACCGGTCTGATACACAACAGGGGAGTAGAGGTTATAAATTTGATCGAAGCCTGCATTAAGTACGTTCCCAAGCGACAATACGGTCATTAAAACAATCGTAGGCATAAGGAGGGGCAAAGTAATGTAGATGGTCTGCTTCCACCGTTTGGCTCCGTCGATCACAGCGGCCTCGTAAAGTCCAGGATCGATGCTGGTCAGGGCTGCCAGGTAAACAACCGTGCCAAATCCGAAGCCTTTCCAGATGTCACTCACGATCATCGTCCATGGGAAAATGGAAGGTGTCCCAAGAAAGGAGATAGGTGCAATCCCGAATACGCCTAAAAATGTGTTGATAATGCCGTCGGAGCTAAGGATATCCAGCATAATGCCGGCCATAATGACCCAGGAGAGGAAGTTCGGAATATATACCAGAGTTTGGAATGTGCGTTTGATTCCACTGTGCAGCACTTCATTAAGCAGTAATGCGAAAATAACAGGTACGATAATACCACCGATAATTTTAAAGACAGACATGTACAGTGTATTCCAGATCGTTCTTACGAAGTTCGGCTGATTAAACACATGCGTAAAATTATCCCATCCTACCCATGGTGAGTTGAAGCCAAGGCCCGGGTTGTACTTCTGAAACGCAATAATAAGTCCGTAGAAAGGGATGTAACTAAAGATGAAGACCAGGACTAGACTTGGGATCAACATGAGATGGTAGGGACTCTGCTGCTTCCATTTTCTCAGCATTCATATTCCTCCGTTCTTGACGAGATCAAGTTGTAACCGCTACCAACAAGAGATGAGAACATCCCATCCCTTATTGGCAATTGTCTTATTATTTTCCGTATGCGTCATTGACTGCCTGGGTCGCGTCATCCCCTCCGGCTGCTCGCCAATTCTGGACAACAACATCGAAATAATCGATACTTTCGCTACCCATAATGATTTTGGTGAAACCCTCAGTCAGGATATCATCCAGCGTTGTGCCGTAGCTCGACAATGCTTCAGGTGAAACTCCCCATAGAGCCGTCTTTGTGTAGTTCCCGCTGTCGAGCACTTTCTTCGCAAGACCGTAAGCATTCTTTGGTGCCCCTTGTTGCAAATAATCACCGACTGCTCCCGGTGTTGCGTTCTTCATAAACTCAACACTGTTGTTATATTTCTGCCACATTCCCGAAGTTGTGAGTCCACTGGTATCCTTGGATTCAAGGGCTGCGGATACAGCCTCAAACTGCTCGTAGTCGGAATTCGGATTAAGTACACGGAACGCTCCTACAACATGGGCAATATCGTTGTCCAGCAGGGCGGATAACGTTTCTTTGGATTCCTTGCCATTGCCTTCATCCACGATATAAGCATAGTCGTTCAAAATTTTAATCACTTCTTGAGGATTCTTGAATCCCTTTTTCATGACAATATAATTGTTGTTGGCGAAGAAAATGGATTGTTTCGCTTCCTTTCCATCGACGGTAGGGATGATATACGGATAAAAGATCGCGTCCTTACCCAGATTGGCTATCGTATCGACACCCGGATTATATCCCCACCACTGGTAGTAAGGCTGCATCCCCACTTTGCCGGCTACGATATCAGCGTTCATTGCATTAAAATCTTTGATTGCAAATTCCGGATCAATGATGCCTCGCTTGTACCATTCCGACCATTCAGCCAGCGCATTCTTCATCTCAGGCTGGACTGAGCCGTAAACCAGTTTTCCACTGTTATCCTCGATCCACATATCCGGATGTGCATTCCATGCAATGGCGAGCAGGTTCAGATAATCCAGCGTTTGATCTACCGCGATACCGTAACCGCCGTGTTTTTCCATGAATTTCAGTGCGATGTTCTTGATGTCTTCCACGGATTTCGGATCCTGGAGACCTAGTTCTTCTTTCCAATCGTTCCGAATCCAGATGAAGTCTGGTTGTTCAATTAATCCCCAGTGCATCTGAGGTATCCCGTACAGCTTACCTTCCTTCTTTCCAGACTCGTAACTGTCCGCATCTGCTTCCATGTAACCTTTGAGTCGATCTGAAGCGTGCTGTTCAAAGACTTCCGTAAGGTCCATCACCATATCCGCTTCCACCAACTGCCTCAATTGTGAGGGGTTAACCCTGAACACGTCGGGAAGATCGTTCGATGCTATAGCCAAATTTAATTTGGTATCGTACTCATCGCTTACCCAGTCTGTTTTGACATCGATATTAAACTTCTCTTTGTATCGCTTAATCCAGACATTGTTTGTGATATCGTCTCCTTGTGGATATTTTGCAGAAGTGTATTCTGACGTTACCGTGTGAATGGTTGTTGTTCCACCCTCGTTGGTGTCCGAATCCGTATTTGTCGGACTTTGCTCGGTGCTGCTCCCGTTCGTACAGGCTGCGAGTAATAAGGTCGACATACATAAAGACAACATTAAGTTTTTCGTTTTCTTTTTCATAGTGCTTCCCCCTTTTTCGCGATAGTTACTAATGACTTGCTTGAAAATATTGTAAAGGAGAAAAGGAACACGTGATATAAAAGTTATTGACGAGAAGCAGCAAGTTTTTTTACTTTCGATTTCAATGAGGAGAGATGATAAGAGAGGATCGTGCACTTATTTGACTTTTGACAAATCTTTTTTTTACATCGCAAATGAGGACTGATCAACTCATTCCAATATAAGTACGTTAGCTTTTTGGAAAATCTAAAATATTAGTACACTCGAGAAATATACGGATGAATAATGGAAGGAGGGGGAAGAGGATACATCTGCTGCAATTCGTGACCAAAGTAAAGGCGTGGCTATTTATGGAGGTGTAAAAAACGCCGGTAACCTTTAACAGGTGAGCGGCGTTATCATATTAGCTTGGCGGCATTCGGCTCTCATCCATGTACAGCAGATTCCAGCGGTGACCGTCCAGGTCGGCAAATCCAGCGCCGTACATCCAGCCGTCAATTTCACTCGGCTTGCCAAAGATGCTTCCTCCGGCAAACTCTACTTTTTGAATAAAGGCATCTACTTCTTCTCTGCTTTCAGCACCAATAGAAAATATTACTTCTGCGCTATGGGAAGTATCTGCGGTTTTTGAACCTGTAAATTTCTCAAACGCGGCATCCGGGAACAGCAGAATCGTTGTTTGGCCTATGGCAAGCTTGGCTCTCTCGTTACCAACACTCACCGCATGGAATCCGATCTCATTGAAAAAGGCAGTTGACCTCTTAACATCCTTGACCGGCAGGTTAATCCAGATTTCCTGTGACATGGCTCTAGCCTCCTGGAATATATTCTCAACAACTCCAACTATACTACTTCTGGTAGCAGAAGCGAATCATATAAATGAAACCGATACTAATCTTCATTTAGCTTAGGGCAAGATCGTGTAACTAGGAGTTGAGATCAATACAATCTCAGCTTTCAAAAATGATGAACTTACTTTCATAATGCGCAGTTAAACACACTATGACAGGTTTTTCTCTAACATCATCCCTACTTGTTCTTCCATAACACGCGGTGGGTAGGGCATTCCATTCATAAACCACCATTCTACAAGCCCTACATATGCAGGTGCAAAAAATTGCACAAGGATATCCTCGTTTAATCCACTTTCTTTTCCTTCGTTCATATCCCATCCATTGCGTATATCCTCGATAACAAACTCAAGGAATCGGCTACGGAAGAATGGAGCTCCTTTACTAGCCAGCATGACCGAAAAGAATGAATATTTTTCAGCAAAGTATTCAAACCAACTATAATCGCCTTCTGAAGCAGAAGATTCAGATTCACAAATCTCTCTTAGTTCATTGATGTGCTCTTCAATGAGTTTATCCAACAAGTCAAATTTATCTTTGTAGTGATGGTAGACTGTTTTGCGATCAACGTTTGCTCTGTCGGAGATATTCTGAACCGTTATTTGATCGAAATCCTTTTTTTCTATCATCAATTCAATAACAGCCTTTTTTATGGCTTCTTGAGTTTTGAGTATACGTCGATCCACTTTACGCATTCGAACGACACCAACTTCCAATATAATAATCCACAGTTCATTTGTTTCTGTTACTTATTCCGCAAAAGCGATCCATTTGGCCATTGCAGGAAGTTCATACAAATAGAATAATACACATGTGGGGAATAATCCATTGTTGTGGAGTTTTTTGATAACCCAGTCCAAAGCTAAATTAACGAAATACGAGACAAGTTCTTAAAACACATAAGTTGCAGCCACAGCATGGCTAGGATTAGGAGGATAAAAAATGGAAAAAGTAATTTGTTTGTAAAATGGCGTGGCAATGTTAAATATGATATTTAACTCTTTAAAAAAAGGAAGATCTTTAATTACAAAAAGTTAGGGGATAAAATGTTGTGATTCAACGGAATAATTTGCTTATATATATCTTGATGATTGGTGTATTTGGTATTCTAACAACGGAAATGGGCATCGTTGGGATCCTGCCTTCGGTTGCTGAGCAATTTGATATCAGTGTATCCAGAGCAAGTTTGCTTGTCAGTCTCTTTGCACTTGCTGTCGCAATATCAGGTCCCATTTTGCCGCTATTATTTTCAGGAATTAATCGTAAAGTAGTCATGCTGCTCGTACTTGGAATCTTCATTATAAGTAATATTGTCTCTTATTTTGCTGCCAACTTTACCATTTTGCTCATTGCCCGCATCATCCCAGCTTTTTTTCACCCAGTGTATTGTTCAATGGCTTTGACGGTTGCTGCTGGTTCGGTCAGACAAGAAGATGCGCCAAAGGCTGTTTCTAAAGTGATTTTGGGAGTAACTGCAGGTATGATACTCGGTGTACCCATTACAAATTATATTGCGAGTGGAACATCCATAGAAAAAGCCATGCTTTTCTTTGCTATTGTTAATGCTATTGCATTTATAGCCACTATTATATTTGTGCCATCTATGCCTGTTAAAGAAAGACAGTCTTATGGATCTCAAATAAGCGTGTTAAAAAAACCGATGATCTGGTTGGCAATTCTCTCCGTCTTATTTATCGGATCAGCTATTGCAAGTGTGAACAGTTTCAGTACAGAATACCTTGGAACCGTAACGAATTTGACAGGTACAACTTTAACTTTTGCGTTATTCTTATTAGGTTTAGCAAGCTTAGTAGGAAATCTAGCTGGGGGAAGATTACTTACTAAAAATGCGATGAAGACAGCATTACTTTTTCCGATCGCATTGGGAATCTCACTTGCATTATCGTTCTTTACAGGGAAATCAACGGTTCTCATGTTAATTACAATTATGCTTTGGGGGTTATTCTTTGCTATAGGAAATAATGTGGCACAATATTGGATTACTTCTGCGGCTCCGGAAGCCCCTGATTTTGCGAATGGTTTATTTTTATCATGTAGTAACTTTGGGATAACGATAGGAACAGCAGTAGGAGGATTGTTTATATCAGGGATGGGTACTCCATACATAGTTGTAGGAGGAATCTTATTCTTGTTATTGAGTTGGATATCTATATTGCTAAGAAAGTACATGTTTAATTCAAAAAAACATCAACAAGTTAGCTGATTAGTAAGTATCTACGCATTGAATGGAGCAGTTGCCGGTTGGCAGCTGCTCCATTTTTAGTAAGCTAATGGCAGGATTGTTTAGGGACCGCGTGGAATAAATATACATCTTTCCGAATGAGGAGGTCGTGTAGTGGCGTTTCCGACACATATTGTATCAGCAGGTGGAATTGTAGAAGATGGAAATGGAAATATCCTATTAGTAAAAGCTCATGACGATGGTTGGGTGTATCCTGGTGGCATCACTGAAGTTGGAGAAAATCTGATGGATGGCGTGATTCGTGAGGTCAAAGAGGAAAGTGGAATAGACGCCACGGTTAGCCATTTAATTAGTGTTGTTTCGAATACAGCGATACATAAGTGGTATGACGGTGTGACCGATGTTCCTACGAAGGTCATGTTTGACTTCGTTTGCAAGGCTGTGGGTGGTGAGTTAGCTATTTCTGATGAAACGAGCGAATGTAGGTGGGTTCCAAAGGAACAAGTTCTGGATTGGATTACATTACCCGCCATCCGATTACGTTATGAAGCTTATTTGAACTTTAACGGCAATGTGAATTATATGGAGTACGTCACTGGGACAATGTCAGAATGTAATGTCAAACTTTAAAGGCAAGTTTAATTGCACGAGGGCTGTAACTGTAAGGAGGTCTTTGTCCAAGTGAATACTATTTTTGATCTATCACATGCCAAAGGGATTTTAATGCGCATCGATCAATTAGCCCAAGACTCCCAACCACAATGGGGGCGTATGGATGTTGCTCAAATGCTAGCTCATTGCACTTCGTTCCATGATGTAGCAACGGGAAAATCCCATTCCTCAAGAAGTTGGTTAGGAATGTTCATAGGAAAGTTTGTAAAACCCATTTTATATAACGACAAACCAATTCCTCGCAATATGTCTACCATTCCAACCATAATGATTGTGGACAAGAGAGAGTTTGAAGTAGAAAAAGAAAAACTAAAAGAAAATATAATGACATTACAACGTAATGGTCCTAAGACTTGTGCAAATCAACGACATCCTTTTTTCGGAGTACTTACTTCCGAGGAATGGGGCAAAGGGATTTACAAGCACTTGGACCATCATTTAAAACAATTTGGCGTGTAGTTTTAGTCAAACTAACTGGTAACGTTTATTCAATATCAAGTTCTAGTACTCGGACAGCTGCTGCTGCGAAATACAAGAACATGAGCCCATTGAGAGTCGCTATCTAGCGACTTTTTGCTTTTTGTTTAATCGGTACAAGTTATTCTAACCCTAATCTTCGCTATAACCGACTGCATGGAAGTATTCAGTTTCGATACGGTTATCATCCGAATCTTCGAAGCTCATTTAAATTTAAATCTTTCCCTCTCTCAATCGGTGAATATCTGCTCTGGGGGATAAACCAAATAAGCGGGAATATTCCCGGCTGAATTGAGATTGACTTTCATAGCCCACGCTGATTGCGGCGTTAGCTACATCGGTTGACTCGGTTATTAACAGTCGTCTGGCTTCCTGTAATCTCAATTGTTTTTGAAACTGAACCGGACTCATAGCCGTTACCTCTTTAAAATGCCGATGAAGCGAAGCTGCACTCATGCTCGCTATTTCAGCCAGCTCCTCAATTCGAAAGGGATCTTTATACGTTTCAATAATATGTTCAATTACTTTTCGTATTCGAACGGAATTGCTGCCTTCTAACGCCATTTGTTCGAGTGCTTCCCCATGTGGACCTTGCAGAATCCAGTAAAGTATTTCTTTCTTAATTAATGGAGCAAGTACTGGAATATGTTCTGCATGGTTTAGCAAAAAAGCTAATCGGTAAACGGCATCCAGCAAAGGTGGTTCAACGTGTCCTATAAACATCGCACGTTTTGCATTTTTTTGGGGCCCAGGTTGAAGAGCAGCGTGATTTAGAACCTCTAAGACATCACTGGGTGAAAATTCAAGTTTGAGTGCCAAATAAGGAGATTCAGGTGTTGCTTTGATAACTTGACCAGTCACGGGTAATTCAACAGACGCAACAATGTAATCGTTAGGCCCGTATCTATAGCATTCTTCACCCAACCAAACCTCTTTTTCGCCTTGAATGATAATGCAAAAGGAGGTTTCGTTAACTCTAGCTACGGGTTCGCTAATCATGGATTCACGGATCAGAAATAAGGATGGAATAGGTGTAGGATGAACACCATCCTGATTTATGTAATGCTCAATAACTTTACTTAGTTCGTGCTCTTGGCTAAACTTCTCAGCAGTGAACTCAGGCATGTCCGCTTCTCCTTTACTCTTTCTTTTGCAAGTTTTCATTTTACTTGATTACTGAGGACAATGTAAGTGATTTGAGAGGATTAGGCACAAACTTGATATGAATGTGGGTAGGGTTTGCTTAACATTTATGACATAATCAAATTTATAATGATCCATTCAAGAGGGAAATATGTAAATACATGAAAGGGAGGAATAAATAAAATGGAATACGTTAAATTAGGTCATACAGGATTGGATGTATCCAGGTTTTGTCTTGGTTGCATGGGTTTTGGTGATCCAAAGAAGTGGATACATCAATGGGTACTTGATGAAGAAAAGAGCCGGCCAATTATTAAAAAAGCCCTTGATCTAGGAATCAATTTTTTTGACACCGCTAATGTCTATTCGATGGGGACCAGTGAAGAAATTATTGGTAGAGCCTTAAAGGATTATGCCAATCGTGATGAAATTGTGCTTGCTACCAAGCTACATGGCCGTATGCACCAAGGTCCAAATGGTGCCGGTCTTTCAAGAAAAGCAATCATGAGTGAAATCGATAAAAGTCTAAAGAGGCTTGGCACAGATTACGTAGATCTGTATATTATCCACCGCTGGGATTACAATACTCCCATTGAAGAAACGATGGAAGCGTTACATGATGTTGTGAAGGCCGGAAAAGCAAGATACATTGGTGCTTCCGCGATGTATGCTTGGCAATTCCAAAAGGCACTGTACGCAGCGGACAAAAACGGATGGACTAAGTTTGTATCCATGCAGAATCATTTGAATCTGATGTACCGTGAAGAAGAGCGTGAAATGTTACCACTGTGTAAGGAAGAGGGAATTGGAGTAACCCCATATAGTCCACTTGCATCAGGAAGATTAACACGTGATTGGTCGGAAACAACGCTTCGTTCAGAAACGGATCAAATCCAGAAATCCAAATATGATGCGACTGCAGATGCAGATCGATTGATTGTCGAACGAGTTGCAGCCCTCGCAGAAAAACATGGTGTCCCACGAATCCATATCGCACTTGCCTGGTTGCTGCAGAAAGAAACCGTCTCATCTCCGATTATTGGGGCCACAAAAATATCTCATCTAGAAGGTGCCATAGGAGCTTTAAATATGAAGTTAACAGCTGAAGAAATTGAGAGCTTGGAGGAGCCTTACGTACCACACTCGATCGTTGGACATGCGTAATTGAAGAATCTACAGTTACGAAGAATGAGATGGAAGTTCGTAGGGTGATCTTCTTTTGTCCACCAAAATTTTATAAAGTGGGGAAAAAATATGCCTTACATTGTTGAATTAATCTTATCTGTATTGATTTTGATTGGAATTTATTTTTTAGTAGCTAGTATACTTGAAAATCCTCGAATGGGTAGTTACGTTGAACATCGGCATAAGCAATTCGAGAAGAATCTCTACGGAGATCAAGATTGAGGAAGCATGCTTTAACAAACAAGAATGCGAATTAAAATTCGTTCATGCATTAAAAGAAGAGCGATTCAACCGGTCCACTGTGCCGAATGAATTCGCTCTTTTTTTATTTCATATATTGCCTGCGAAATTGCAATGGAGAAAGGCCGAATTCGCGTTTGAAGCAGGACGAGAAATAGGGGGAGTGACGAAAACCCACTTCCTCGGCGACCCGGTCAATGGACCAATCGGTGGTGACCAGGAAGCGTTTGGCCCGCTCCAGCCGGTACTGCTGCAGGTAATCCGATGGCGTGCAGCCGTACCTCGCTTTCATGCAGCGAACGATATAATTCGGATGAAAATGCAGGGCAGACGCAATCGAATCATTGGTGATTTTCTCCCGATAGTTGGCCTGAAGGTATACCGCAGTCCGCTCGGCTAGTCGGGAAGCCACGGAATCCGTTCGCCCGAAGCTTCCTTCTTCAAGCAAGCCAAGCAATTCTCCAAGCAAATGCTGCTCCTGCCAAAAGGAAAGGGCTGGAGGCTGGGCCAACAGCTGTTCCACCATGCCAAACACCGTCCATGAGTCAGGCAAATGCATATACTTCGGTAATCTCAGGGTGTAAGGGTTAATGAATGGCCTGGTTGAATAAAGCGATGGATTGTTCTCCGTTTTCTCTTCCGGAAAAACATCCCGTCTGGGGGCATGTTCGAAGTGCACCCAGTAAAAAACGGTATCCTGATCGCAGGGCTGGAGAGGATAATGTTCCGCATCAGGCAGCAAGAGCAGCATGTCCCCTTTTGTTAGCGTCCAAGCCGATCCATTCTCCCCAATGTGCATCTCGCCACGAACCAGTATCAGTAAATCATACGCCCCGATATTGCTGCGGTGGGGATGTTGATCCCCTATTTTGTATTCCGTTCGGCCCGATCCCAGATAATAGGGCAGCGGGGGGATCCGAAGTTCAATCATGGTGTCTTCCACCAGAACATTCACGCCCCTTCGCCTGTGTTAAATTTTATAGAAATTGGTTCATTCCATCGCTATTAAGTCCCTAGCACCAAGCATATAATTGAGTTCGTAAAGAGTCAATTTATATAGGAGGTACGGTAGATGCAGACAACACAGGTTCACATCCGGGACAAATTTTGGGAGGATTATTCCGAGCTGGTTCGTCGAACGGTCATTCCCTATCAATGGGAAGCGCTGAACGATCGCATCGCAGGGGCAGAACCGAGCTATGCCATACGCAATTTCCGGATCGCTGCCGGATTGGAACAGGGCGAATTCGGGGGCTGGGTGTTTCAGGACAGCGATTTATATAAATGGTTGGAAGCGGTTGCTTATTCACTGAGAAACCAGCCGGATCCCGAATTGGAGAACATCGCTGACGGAGCGATCGATCTGATTGGTCAGGCTCAGCATGATAATGGGTACATAAACACCTATTTCACGATCAAGGAGCCGGGCAATGAGTGGACCAACTTGTATGAGGCCCACGAATTATACTGTGCCGGGCATCTGATTGAAGCTGCGGTGGCTTACGCCGAAGCGACGGGCAAACATAAGATAATGGACATTGCATGCCGCTTTGCCGACTTGATCGATACTCTTTTCGGCACGGGGGAGAACCAGAAGCGGGCATATTGCGGGCACCAGGAGATTGAACTGGCACTCGTCAAGCTGTATCATGCAACCGGGGAGGAACGTTACCTAAATCTGAGCCGATATTTCATCGATGAGCGTGGCAGCAGCCCGAGTTATTTCACCCAGGAATGGGAACGGCGCGGCAGAACGGGCATCTGGTCGCAAGGTTCACCCAATCTGGAGATGTACCAATCGCATCTTCCGGTGCGTGAACAAACGGCTGCGGTCGGACACTCCGTACGTGCCGTATACATGTATACGGCCATGGCCGATCTCGCCCGCTTGACCAATGATGCAAGCTTGAGGGCGGCGTGTGAACGGCTGTGGGCCAATACGACCCGCAAACAGATGTACATTACGGGCGGCGTCGGAGCAACACATCTGGGCGAGGCGTTCACCTTTGACTATGATCTTCCCAATGATGCGGTGTACGCGGAGACATGTGCATCCATCGGACTCATCTTCTGGGCACGCCGGATGCTTCGCCTGGAAGCGAAAAGCGAATATGCGGATGTGATGGAACGCGCGCTGTACAACAACGTGCTTGGCAGCATGTCCAAGGACGGCAAACATTTTTTCTACGTCAATCCGCTTGAAGTATGGCCGGAGGCCAGCAAACGCAATCCGGACAAGCACCATGTGAAACCGATCCGCCAGAAGTGGTTTGGCTGTTCCTGCTGCCCGCCGAACGTGGCCCGTTTGCTCAGCTCGCTGAACGATTATATCTATGATGTGTCTGCGGAAGGGAACACGGTTCACGTTCATTTGTACATTGGCAGCACAGTGCAGTTTACATCACTTGAAGGCCAGGAAGTCACGCTGAGTCAGCGCTCCGAACTCCCATGGAACGGCAAAGTTGACTTCAACGTCTCGCTAGCTCCAGGAAACGCCAACGGTGCTGCCTTCACGCTCGCGCTGCGGGTCCCCAACTGGTTCCAGAGCGGGCAGCCTGTTCTGCGTGTGAATGGTGTAGTGCAGGAGGTTACGGTGAATAACGGTTATGCACATATCAACCGACTCTGGTCGGAAGGAGATACATTGGAGTGGCTGCTGCCACTGGAAACGAAGCTGATTGAAGCTCATCCGCAAATCCGGGCCGATGCCGGCAAGGCAGCCATTCAGCGCGGACCACTTGTTTATTGCGTGGAAGAGGCGGATAACAGAGCACCACTTGCCTCGTTATACATTGCCGAGACAGCCCATTTGACGGAGCGGGAAGCCCCACATCTGCTCGGCGGTTGCGTTGTGGTGGAGGGTGACGGGTTGGTCGCGGACGGATCCGCATGGCCGGAGGATCAGCCGTACCAGCCGATCCGCAAGACTCGTAATCCGGTACGCTTCACGGCCATCCCTTATTATTTATGGGGCAACCGCGAACCGGGTGAAATGAGCGTATGGCTGCGTAACTAAGGCGGGAATCATCGAATCGAACCCAACATTGCAAGGCATTGCATGGCAAATGAACATAACGCGTGGTTTCGAGACTGGCAGGTCAGGAGGTCCCTGGTGTACTACCGGGGGCCTTCCGCTATGCCCTGCATGTTGAAACCCGGAAGCGGAGATGAATGCATGAACACAGACCATGTACGAAAGTCCCGTATGGAACGAATCACGCTGAAAAATCGAATTCTTCTGCTTTTTGCGGTCGTAGCCCTCATTCCTTTCCTTTTATCCTGCTACCTATCCTACCGTACGATCAATTCCATTCTGACGACCAAACTGCAATCCGGCATCCAAAGCAATCTGAAACAGGTGACATTGTCCCTGGAAAACACACTCAGCAACCTGAACCATGCCTCCCAGCAACTTGCCTTCGAAGGAAGCATCGGCAAACAGCTGGAACAGCTCATGATTGCGGATCAACCCTATGACCGCAGCTATTTGACCGACCAGATCAAATACCAGCTAAACCTGATTGCGTTTACCAATCCCAATATCGGGTTGTCCATGTACTATTTTCGTGAAGACGGTACTTATCTTTTTGAAACGATGGGGGTGAAGGATTCATTCGATCCGGAGAAACTGCCCATCATGGCCAGTTATTACGGAATTACGTATTTCGGACCCCATATCAGCAACGACAGGTTTAACGATCAATACGTTCTTTCAGCGCTGCGAAAGGTGGATCTGCCTGAACGTGAGGATGCCTATGTGTACATTGAATCCGGGTTTAAGCTAACGCAAAGCATCCTTGACTTGGACGATGTCAGCAAAAACACGGCTCATCTCATTTTGGATAACCATGGGCGAGTCTCTTACAGCGAGTTAGGAGATATGTTTCCTGAAAACACGACTTTTCCTGATTCTGGACATTCTGCGGTTGCCGCAGCAACTTCGGGCCTCACCTCAGATTATTACTGGTACAGGCAGTACAGTAACCAGGGATGGAGTGTGGTATCACTTGTTTCCAAAGCGGATTATGACCAGGAGAAAAACCGGTGGATGATGCAGATGTTTCTGTTAACCGTGTTGTTTGCTGCAGTCAGCCTGGCGATCGGCTGGTTGCTGTGGAAAATGGTATATCGGCCATTGTCCCAATTTCATCGGGAGATGAAGCAGATGCTTGACAGCAATTTCGACGTGGTGGATGCAAACTCCCGCATACCAGAGTTTGAAATGCTGCTGACGCAGTTCGGGCGGATGAAATCTCACATTGCAAGGTTATATTCCGAGGTTGAGATTAAAGAGAAGCGCAGGGCGGATCTGGAAATCGAAAAGCTGCTCTACCAAATCAACCCGCATTTCCTGATGAATACGCTGGATACCGCACATTGGCTAGCTGTCATGAATGGACAGGAGGAGATTGACCGGCTCGTAACTTCGCTGAACAAGTTGCTGTATTACAATTTGCGTAAAGGCGGCCAGAGCTCTACTATCCGTGAGGAGATGGATTCGCTCAGGCAGTATCTCATCCTGCAGCAGATTCGCTATAATTTTCAATTCGATGTTCGCATACACATCGATGACGAACTGCTTAATGTATCGGTGCCGAGGTTCATTCTGCAGCCGCTGGTTGAAAACTCCCTTTACCATGGGCTGGACGACAAGGGAAGGATTGAAGTGGAGGTAAGCAGGCACAACAGCCGGCTTGAAATCTCGATCAGGGACAATGGCAGAGGCATCTCGGAAGAAAAGATCAAAGAGCTGCTGGAACAAGAACAGGCCGAACGTCATCGGGTTGGAATGGGGATCGGCATGAATTATGTCAAGCGTATGCTGGAGTCTTATTATGAAGGTCATGCCACCCTGAACGTATCCAGCGAACCGGGAAAAGGAACCTGGATTGTCATACAACTGCCTATTCAATGCAAAGGGGAGGAATTATCATGATTAATGTGCTGATCGTCGATGACGATCAACTTGTACGCAAAGGACTCATGCTCGCGATGCCGTGGGATGCATTTGAAATGAAAGTCATTGGCGAAGCGGGGAATGGTGAGAGAGCGCTTGAATTTTTATCAGAGAACCGCGTGGATTTATTGATTACAGATCTGGCCATGCCTGTCATGTCAGGAATTGAGCTAATCCGTATCGCACGCAAGCAATACCCGGAATTGCCGATTGCTGTCCTTACGCTGCATCAGGATTTCGAATACATTCAGGAAGCGCTGCGTTTGGGCGCCATTGACTACATTGCCAAAGTACAGCTGGAGAAAGAACGGTTCGAGGAAGTGCTTGGCCGCATCCATGATCGTATTCTGACCGAAAGGCGAAAACGTTTAAATGACGATACCGTATCAGAATCCGATAAGGACGCGTTGTTTTATGGGGGGGCCGACACAGGTACACAAATACTGAACGAATCGATCTGCGAGTGTGAGCAGAGCGGATCGACATGCGTTGAAAAGGGAGAGGGGAGTCTAAAGGACAAGTTGCACTCCTTTCGCTGGGTTCATGATGAACGATATATGAATGAACTGCTGCAAGAACTGAGGACCATGAGATTGCCCGTACCCCGATTGATGCAGTTGCTATACGGCGTTACGGTAGACTGGAACCGAACATTCAAAAACATCGTCCAAACGGAAATGACCACGCCCGTTCATTTTGCGTCATGGCAAGACGTGGTGGAATGGATGGCGAACTTTCGTGCAGAAGCGCTTGTATTATCGGGCGGCCAGTACCTTCGCAAGGAGGTGAGCAGCAGCATTTTAACCGCAGTCAAAATGGTTCATGACGAGCTGCAGAAACCGTTATTTGCCAGCGATGTCTCGAAGCGGGTCAATCTCAGCCGCAGTTATTTCAATCAATGCTTCAAGGAAATGGTCGGTTATTCTTTTAATGAATATCTTCGCAAAGTCCGGATTGACAAGGCACGGGACTATCTGACCCAAACGGCCAAACCGATTGTCTGGATTGCGGAGCATACGGGTTATGCAGACGAAAAGTACTTTAGCCGGATGTTCCGGGAACAGGTAGGCATGCTGCCAAGTGAGTACCGTAATGCACCACGATGAGGGTAGACGGATGGAGTTCAGGGGTGATGAATGGATTGTAAGCGTTATCAAAATCGGACGTTTGACCGCCTGTTTCTCGTTCGCCCCTCTATCCATAAACGTTTTCCGGCCGTGTTATATTGTTGGTGCTGGACGCTAATGACATTCCATTAAAGGGGGAGCATCCATTTGAGCAAAAAAATGGTCATGGTGGCGATGATGCTGTTACTCACATTCACGAGCGCCTGCAGCAGCGCAGGCAGCAAGGAGAACGGAACGGCGGGAAACAATACCACGCCTGGCGTTGCTGAAGAAGGGCCGGCGGATCCGTTCGGCAAATATGATCAGGCGATTACCCTAACGTATGGTAAAGAAGTCGATCCAACGGACAAAAGTTTGCCTGCCGGAGATACGCCGGAGAATAACCAGTATTCGCGTTATGTGAAGGACAATCTGAACATCGATACCAAGGTAACCTGGCAGGCGGCCACCGGAACGAACTATGAGCAGAAAGTAAATCTGGCGATTTCAAGTAACGATTTGCCCGATGCGCTCGTGGTCAAGGATACCCAATTGCGGGCGATGGTGAAGGCTGGGCAGCTGGAGGATCTAACCGATGCATTTAATCGATATGCTTCTCCGGCCATGAAGAGTTATATGGAAAAAACGAACGGTGTATCGGCTGAGGCGGTAACATTTGACGGGAAAATGTATGCTATCCCTAGTATACAAGTACACTCCGACGGTGTTCACCAAATGTGGATACGTAAGGACTGGCTCGACAAGCTGGGACTTGAGCCGCCAAAAACAATGGAAGATCTGGAGAACGTTGCGAAAGCATTCGTGGAACAGGACCCGGATGGCAACGGCCAGAACGATACGATCGGTATTGCCGGACAACAGAACGGCGGCCGGTTATACGCCAATTTTTTGGAATCGACGAACAACACATATGGACTTGATCCGATCTTTGGAGCGTACAAAGCTTATCCTGGGTACTGGTTAAAAGACGATTCAGGCAGCCCTGTCTACGGCTCCATTCTGCCCGAAACGAAGGAGGCGCTCGCCAAACTGCGGGACATGTATGCTAATGGACTAATCGACAAGGAACTTGGCATACGCAAAAGTGCGTCCGAGCCGGTAGTCAATGGTAACGCAGGTATCTTCTTCGCTCCGTGGTGGATGGGATATGGACCACTGCCGGATGCGATCAAAAACAATCCTGAAGCCAACTGGCAAGCATATCTGCTGCCGCTGGATGCCGAAGGACAATTTAACGCTCACATGGGAGCGCCTTCTACCGTATTCGTCGTCGTTCGCAAAGGATATGAGCATCCCGAAGCCGTTATCAAAATGCTGAACCTGCTCATTCGGGACGAATCGAAATTCGATATCTCCGTGCCTGTAGGACATTATCCGCTGCGTGTTCCGATGTCCTATATGGATGAGAGCGAATATTCGGCAAAAGCGCTGCAGGAAGTGCTCGTTGGCTCCAAAAAACCTGAAGACTTTACCGATCCGGGCTACAAATTGCTTGCGGCAGATATCCAAAATGTCAAAAAGGTAAAGAAAGAGCCGTATGACAATATGGACATCCAGTACTGGGATCCTCAGGCAGACCTTGGCGTATGGAGCCGCATCTATTCGCTATTGGTCGGATCATCGTCCTTGCAGCAGGATTACAACAAGGTATATAGCCTTCTATACTCCCAGACTCGCACGATGGAAAGCCGCTGGTCGAACCTGAAGAAGCTGGAGGATGAAACCTTCCTGAAGATCATTATGGGAGCTGCCCCTTTGGATACATTCGATACGTTCGTCAGCGACTGGAAAAAGCAAGGCGGGGACAGAATTACCGAGGAAGTCAAGGAGTATGTCAAGTAGACAGCCGTCCAGAGCGCCGGATTCATCCGGCGCTTCTTCTGGAAAGAATCAGGATGGGAGATTGCAAGGGAGGAACACCGGATGCGAAACCGAAGTTTCATCAAACATTATTACATCATGTTGTTGCCCGGAATGGTGTGGCTGCTGTTCATCAGCATCATTCCCATGTTCGGGATTGCCATCGCCTTTCAGGACTTTAACCCGGGCCAGGGCATCTGGAAATCGACCTGGATCGGGCTCGAAAACTTCGAATATATGTTTAGCCTGAACGATACCAAAACCATTTTCTTTAATACGGTGTACATTGCTGTCATGAAAATTGCGGGCAATCTGATCGTGCCGTTGATCTTTGCAATTATGCTCAATGAATTGCGTCTCATGGTGGTCAAGCGTTGGGTTCAAACAATCGTATACCTTCCGCACTTTTTGTCTTGGGTTATTCTGTCCGGCATATTGCTCGATGTGTTTTCGTATACGGGTCCTGTCAATGGACTACTCAACTTGCTGGGGATTGAACCGGTGTTGTTCTTTGCTCGTGCAGACCTGTTCCCGTTTATTGTTGTAGGCAGTGATGTATGGAAGGAATTTGGTTTCAACACGATCATCTATCTGGCAGCGCTGACGGGCATCAGCCCATCTCTTTACGAAGCTGCATCGATTGACGGTGCAACCCGGATGCGCAGAATCTGGCACGTGACTTTACCAGGCTTGCGAACTACGATTGTGCTCTTGGCCGTGCTAAGTTTGGGAAACGTGCTCAACGCAGGCTTTGATCAAATTTTCAATCTGTACAATCCGCTGCTGTACTCGACGGGTGACATTATCGATACCTGGGTATATCGCGAAGGTCTGCTGAACATGCAGTACGGACTTGCAACCGCGGTTGGGCTGCTGAAATCGGTGGTCAGTTTCGTGCTCATCATTGTCTCATACCTGCTTGCTTCGAAGTTCGCCAATTACCGCATATTCTGACAATGAGAAGGAGTCGAGCGAGATGATAAGAGAAACGACGCTGCGATCCAGAGTATTTGATGTCACGCTGCTGGTCGTGCTGCTCCTGATCGCGTTCCTGTGCATTTTGCCTCTCTGGTATACGCTGGCCGTGTCTTTAAGCGAAAAATCGGCTGCTGCTGCGGGGAAAGTATGGTTATGGCCCGTTGGCTTCAACTTCAATTCATACCAGCAAATTATCGGAGACCGTTCCTTTTTCAATTCCTTCTGGATTTCCATTCAGCGGGTTGTGCTTGGTGCGACAATCACGTTTATCGTGACGACAATGATGGCTTATCCCCTCTCCAGAAGCCCGCGCGAATTTCGCATGCGCAACGTGTTTATGTGGATTCTCGTGTTCACACTGCTGTTCAACGGTGGGTTGATTCCCTGGTATATGACCGTAAAGGCCATCGGGCTTTATGATACCATTTGGGCGCTCGTTCTTGGCGGGGGAGTGCCGGTATTTAACGTCATTCTGATCGTGAACTATTTCCGCAATTTGCCCAAGGAGCTCGACGAGGCTGCGCTCGTGGACGGGGCCGGGCCGTGGAGAATGTTGATCACCATTTATGTGCCGCTGGCCGTGCCCGTGCTGGCTACTGTAACGTTGTTCACCATCGTGTACCATTGGAACGAGTTCTTTCATGGTCTGGTGCTGACTTCAGGGCAGGATCATTATCCACTGCAAACGTTAATCCAGCAATTTGTCGTGGTCATCGACGCGTCCAACATGACGGAAGACCAATATAAGCGGATGAATGAGTTGTCCAATCAAACACTTAATGCAGCGAAAATTTTCATCGCCATGCTTCCTGTCTTGATTGTATATCCATTCCTGCAGCGCTTTTTCATCCACGGGATTACACTCGGCTCGGTGAAGGAGTAGTTGCTTGGTTCATGATGCAATACGTGTTTATTGCAGTGTTCCCTGGTCGGCGCATTTCTGTCAAATTGATAATCCTGTATGAAGATGGGGCTGCGTGTTCCATTTTCTTGCAGGATTTTTGCACGCTTCGATATGTAGGAGACGATATAACTCCTTCGAGAGTAGTTTTTGTATTGTACAAAATAGGAAATTAAAGTCGCAAAGCTTCTCTTTATTTTAATGGAATTCATCTGTATCATTTGATTAAAATCAGATGGGAGAGGACGAAATGAAAAATACAGAAAAGTTTTCGAACCGGGTCGATTCCTATTTGAAATACCGCCCGAGCTATCCGGAAGAGGCAGTTCAATATTTGTACGACTTCGTTGGATTGCGTTCGAATAGTAAAATATCAGACATCGGTTCAGGTACAGGGATTTTTTCCAAGCTGCTTCTGGAACACGGCAGCAATGTGATTGCGGTTGAGCCCAATCGGGCCATGCGGGCAGCCGCAGAGCAAAGGTTAGAAAGCTATCCAAAGTATCAAAGTATTACAGGTTCTGCAGAATCTACTGGGTTACCTGATCAGTCGGTGGAGTTTATAGTATGCGCACAGGCTTTTCATTGGTTTGATCGTTTAGCAGCGCAGACCGAGTTCCGCAGAATTCTACAGCTGGGTGGGAGAGTGATACTCATCTGGAATTCCCGTATTACAACGGGTACTCCATTTCGTGAACAGTACAATCAGTTGCTTCATACATACGGAATCGATTACGAAAAAGTCAATCATAAAAATATTTCCCGGAAGATGCTTCTGTCTTTTTTTAAGGAAGGTTCGATGCAAGAAGTGCGATTCAGAATGAGTCAGGAATTCGATTTCGAGGGCTTGAGAGGACGGTTGCTATCATCTTCCTACAGTCCTGTACCCGGGCATCCAAATTACAATCCGATGATGACAGAACTGCGAAATCTTTTTGATCGGAATCATCAAGATGGTATTGTTCCATTCGATTATGAAACGGAGATATTTTGGGGAGAAGTATAGTTTGATTTGATGGTCTTTGTGACCAACTAGTTGTCCGAAGGATAGAACACATAGTATAGTAAAAGTGGTGATTTTCATGAAAAATATACCATTATACAAGCAAATTCAGCATGTAATAAAACATCAAATTACGCTCGGAAATCTGCGTTCAGGAGACCGGATTCCTTCGGAAAAAGAATTGGCGGAACAGTTCCATGTCAGCTTAATAACGACCAAAAATGCTATGGCGGGGCTAGCTGAGGAGGGCGTGGTTGTCCGCATAAAAGGAAAAGGGACTTTCGTTGCTGGCCAAGCCTCGTTTAAGCTGCGCATACCGATTGAAACATACCAACAAACAGACGAGAGCCCTGAGATGCTTCATATCCCGTTTTCTTCAAAACCAAAAGAAATGATAGGTATTATTATCCCGTCCATGCGAACCAAAGTGGAGCAGCGTCTGCTCGATTCGATTGAAAACGCTGTCAATGAAAACGGATATACGCTGGTTATTCGTGTTACGAGAGGTAGTTCAGTTAAAGAACTCCAGGCAATTGAAGAGCTTTGTGCGTTGGGAGTTAGGGGATTAGTGCTGTTTTCCATTGGAAGTGAACATGAACGGCATACGGTTGACCGAGCTTCAGAACTGGGGTGTCCGTATGTATTAATTGACCGTTATTATTCGGACAAACCAAACGTAAGCGTATGCTCTAATAATATAGAGGGGGCGCATAAAGCGGTAACAAATCTGGTTAAGCAAGGGTTTCGACAGTTTGCTTTAGTTACCCCGCCCAAAGAGCACAGCGTTGTGATCGAACGCATTGCAGGCTTTGAACAAGCGGTGGCGAAAGCACGCTTACCACAAGAGGACATCATATGTCTCACGATGCCCTATGAAATTTTTAATGAAGAGATTCAAAATAGAGAACAGATCCTAGACAAGTGGGTCAGTCAATACTATGGTCAATTTACAGCTTTGGTGGCTGTTGACGTTGAACTAGCCCGTTTGGCTCATTATTCGTTAATCCGTACCATTGGCAAGGAGAGAGCAAAACGCATAGCAATCGTAACGTTCGATGATCCTGGGATCGCTGGTATTGCCTATGTTCAACAGAACGAGAAGATGATTGGTATACAGGCTGTCACCTTGCTATTGGATCAGATGCATCACGGCATACGAACTCCCAAAAAACTCTTTGTGCCAATGGAGTGGATTCCATCATCATCATAACAACCGAAAAAGTAAAAGAAGGTGATTCGACAATACATACTGCCGAATCCCTTCTTCTTATCATTATGGGGTTATACGGAAATTGTCGAAACGTGTATGATTATTCATGGTTCGCAGGCCAACCTTGCCGTGCGTGAATGGATTCATGCTATTATCCTTGTACGTGATCTTTGGTGTGTTCATATCGTCAACATACACCTTAATTGTCGTACCGGAGGTCACTACCTTCATATGCTGCCAGGTACCTGAAGCAATGGAGAGGGGGGCCGAAGCGAGCTCCTTGTAGCCGTAGTTCATTTTGCCCAGGTAGACACCATTTGACTTAATGAATGCATAGTAACCTTGTACATAATCCGGATTATTCGCGAGCACTTTACCATTGGAGGGGTTATTGACCCGCACCATAATTCCCGAATCTCCACTAGTATCAATAAGTTTAATGTCTGACTCAACCGTATAGTCAGCCCAAGTATCTTTGCCAATAGTGCTCTTGGCGAACATGCCGCTGCCTGCAGAATCTAGCTCACCATCAATGACGGACCAGTTTCCTTCGAATCGAGTCCAACCACTGTCATTGCCATCATTAAAATCATCAAACAGGCCTGTCACAGACTCACTGGGTGTAAATGTCATATCGCTGAAATCAAATTCGCCTTTCACAAACTCGAACCGCAGTTCATGATTGCCAGCAGTCAAATACAGACCCTTCTTGCTGGCCGTTGTCGAGTTCTCCCACTCACCTGAACTAGATACACTTACAACACCTGTTAGATCCGTTGTTTCGTTCCAAACCCGGAAGCTTGCATCGTTAAACGTCGTGGCTAGTCGAACATCCAAATCATAGTATCCGGTTTCCGCTACATTAACACGATACTTAAGCCATTCACCAGTCTGATTCCAGCCAACAACATTTTTGCCTTCAGCCGCAGAGCTGCGAATATCAACTGCGTCGTTCCTGTAGGCACCTCCAAGATTAACTGGTGAAAGATCATGATAAGCGGTTCCTTCATTTCCAGTCATATAATGAACGGCTTCAATCTTACCCGGCAAGGGCTTATACGAATTCCAGGCACTGCTACCGTTTACTTTATTGCTAAATGCCGTATATCCAAAATCAGCGTGCACATCTGTAGTTGTGTAACCGATTTTACCGCCTTTTAGTCCATCAATTGTTCGAGTCTGCTTCTTCATCCCGTCCACATAGACAGTAAAGGAAGAACCAGCCTTCTCTACGCGGATTTGATGCCATTTGGAATAATCGTAACCCGTTGGAAGCGATGCATATTGCCAGCCTTGACTCACGCCCTCTACGACGTAATTTGTCTCCAAACGATTCTTATTACGATTCAGTACCGCGACGCCGTAAGAGTTCTCATTGGTGTAGGAGAAGACAGCACCATATACTGGGTTTTCACTACTACCCTGTTTCATTTGTTTTGTGTTGAACTCGGCCGTATAATCGCTGGCACTATTAACTGCCGTGACCTGACGGTAAGTTGATGCAGTACCAATGGTATCCTGCCACATTAGCTCTTGATTGTAAATTCCCCATGTGCCGCCCCCTACATTCGTCCAATTGCTGCCGAGCGATGTCCTGTTAAAGCGATCCTCAAAATCCGGCATTTCCGGATTTGGCTGTGATTCGGTTGTAGGTCCCTGCACAAGAAGCTTATCGCCATTCCAAACGATCCGATCCATATTCATTTTACGTCCCGGGTAGGTTGTATTCCCATCAGAAGCATGACTATGGTATACGATATAATCTGAATCAAGATCAGGCCCTTTGATGATTGAATTGTGACCAAGTCCGACATTAGAGCCTTCGGTATTAATAAGTACTGGATTCATGTCCGCAGCCGGCTTGAAACCAACTGTTGGGCTGCTCCCCGTTGCATAATCGACACGGTAGGCAGTGCTCCAGACATGGTTGCCCGTGTAAGTCATGTAGTATTTTCCATCTCGTTTGAAAGTGGTTGATCCTTCTGTCCAACCAGCCATGGATAATCCGGTTGAGAGAGGAGCCCCGAATGTGGTTGGGCTTGTCATCGGACGTGCCGCAATTGTATTTGAACCGGTGGAGTAGAAGTACCATTTACCGTCATCGTCGATGAAGACATTGCCGTCAATGCCCATACCCAGGTTGCCTGTTTGAAGTGTGAAGGGGCCAGTGGGGCTGGGACTGGAAAGTACGTAGTGACCACCGCCTCCCGGGGAGGTGTACATATAGAATTGACCGTTCCAATATACAACTTCGGGGGCATACGCCGCCTTGGTCACGGCCTCCGTTGAACATAAACCGCGATATGTCCAGTCAACCAGATTTGTGGATGACCATACTTTCACACCTACCGAGTCATCTACTGTGCTGACATACAGGTAGTAGGTCCCATTGAACTTCAAAATATATGGGTCACCTTCACCATAAAAATCGCTATTCGACCAATGCCAAGAGTTTGATAAATTAAACGGATTATTGTAGGCATACATATTCGAGGGCATCAGAAAGCATAAGGCTGCACTTAAAAAAAGAATTCTCCATTTTTTCATATTGCAACTCCTTTATTATTAAATATCTGTAAATATAATCATTTCAAAATAGAGAGAGACACCTCCTGAATTCGAAATGTGAGCGCTTTCTATAATGGAGTATAACAAAGGAACGCTCGGATTCTTATAACCAATTAGATATAATTTTTAAGGATCTTTATGCGTTGGCACGATATCTAAAGTAACTACGATCATTCCAAAAAACGAATGAATAATATATGTAATATCTATATAGTTCGTAAATAACTGTGAACAAATCGTTAGTTCGTTGACAATGGATGTTATATTTATTAGAATACGAAATGACATCAGGTTAAAAACAGATATGAACATCCTTATTGTTGGTTTGGAAGCTTACAATTATAGAGCTGTTAAATCCTAATGAATGACGAATATAGGAGCGATAATATTACAATCCTATATGAAGATTAGGATTTTTTTGTTTTTAGCTTTGGAGCATAATATGAAGGTTGGAGGCTGGCTTTATCATGGACAATTGGTTCAAATTAAAAGAAAGAGGCACGAGCGTTTCCACGGAAATCATCGCAGGGATCACGACGTTCTTCACGATGGTATACATAGTGATCGTTAACCCAGGAATACTTAGCAGTACCGGAATGGACTTCAATGGAGTATTCATTGCTACGGTGCTGGCAAGTATTGTGGCGACACTGATTATGGGATTATGGTCTAATTATCCAATCGTCCTGGCGCCTGGGATGGGCCTGAATGCTTTCTTTGCCTATAGCGTGGTTGGCGGTTATGGTGTGTCTTGGCAGGTTGCACTGGGAGCGGTATTTATCGCAGGGCTTTTGTTTATTATTTTATCGCTTACTTCATTCCGTTACATGCTGCTTGATGCAATTCCTTCGAGTCTTAAACACGCGATAACAGCGGGGATCGGATTGTTTATTACAACGGTAGGCCTGCAAAATTCCGGGATAATTGCCGATTCAGAATCGAATTTGATTACCCTCGGGAACCTGGCAGAGCCAATGACTTATCTGACCATTATCGGACTGATTATCACGGTTGTGCTAATGGCCTACAATGTAAAAGGTTATCTGTTCATCGGAATGGTGATTACAGCGATACTTGCCTGGATCATGGGACTGTTTCAAATGCCGGAAACCATTGTATCCATGCCGCAAGGCATTACGACAACGGCTTTCCAACTGGATCTGGCAGGCGTATTCTCTAATGGGCTGTATACGATCATATTTACTTTCCTGCTGATCACCCTGTTTGATACGACAGGAACGATGCTCGGAGTAGCTGAACAAGCGGGACTGCTCAAAGATGGTAAATTTCCGCGTTCACGCGGTGCGCTGCTCGCGGATGCGGTAGGGACAACTTCTGGGGCACTGTTGGGAACAAGCCCTACCTCGGCATATATCGAGTCCAGCACAGGGGTAGCTGCAGGCGGAAGAACAGGACTGACAGCGGTAACGGTAAGTGTGCTGCTCGCTCTTACTTTGTTCTTTACACCGATCGTGAGTGTGATATCAGGTATTCCGGCGATCACTTCTCCGGCACTGATCATTGTTGGCTACTTTATGATCAATGTCATCAACAAAATCAATTGGAAGGATCTCGAAGAAGCGTTTCCTGCCTTCCTGATCATCATACTTACTCCGTTGACGCACAGTATTGCGACAGGCATCGGCGTAGGGTTCATTTTCTATCCGGTACTTAAGCTGCTTCGCGGAAAAGGCAAGGATGTTCATCCGATATTCTACATTTTTGCAGTATTGTTCTTCATCCAGCTTGTGTTCCTAGACCACTAATACACTGCACTGCCTAACAAAAAAAGGAGAACTGCTTGGATACGGGCAGTTCTCCTTTTTTCGGAGCCATGAAATTCACAACATGGAATATGGCGAGCAGATGGCTTCTTTAATGAATGATCATTTTCAAATGCAACAAAGAGGTCGCATCTCCAACGATGGCATCAACTGGATAAGGAGGGTGTACACTGTCTCTTGGAGTACAAATAAGTTGCCTAGAGACATGGAGAGAATCCGTCTAAGAAAAGATGGATGTAAAACCAGTGTAACTCCTATTCATCCATTTATTTTGTTTATCCTCAATCACAGTTTCAGGGAATGACGAGCGAGTCAACTATTGTGGATTAGAATGCACCAATGAAGGCTATAGTCTATATATTGTTGTAAAAAAGGAGTTGTTGGATAATGATTAATTATGTTCCTACGTACTATTATCCTGTCTTTCGAGTAGCCGATCACTTGAGCTGGCCGCCAGCCAACATAGATTTAAACAGGAAGCTCAGAGCACTATGGGAACAGCACGTGTTCTGGACGAGATTAACAGTGAATAGTATCGTCGATGGGCTTGAGGATGTCAAACCAACAACCGCAAGACTTCTACGAAATCCAAGTGATTTTGCAATGGTGCTTGAACCGACTTATGGGACTGCTATTGCCAATCAATTTGAGAAACTGTTCAGAGAACATTTAACGATTGCCGCAGAACTTGTCAGTGACTTAAAGGCTGGTAACACTACTGCAGCGGAAGATGCTCAGAAACGATGGTATGCCAATGCAGATGCGATTGCAGCTTTTATGGCCCATATTAATCCATATTGGTCTCAAGTGGAATGGCAACGGATGATGTATGAGCATTTACGTCTCCTCAGTGAAGAGGTTGCAACTCGCATCGCGAAAGACTACGTAAGAAATGTTGCAATAAGTGATTCCATTGAAAAACAGGCTCTAGAGATGGCTGATATGATGACAATCGGAATTGCACAACAATTCCCTACCGTATAGAAGTTTTAATGAATTTGTAGATGCTTGGGGTTCAGTTAAAACTTTTGAGAGTCGCTATTTTAGCGGCTTTTTATTTTATAGGTCAAGTTTTTTCCTAAGCCAATGTCAAAAAGTTACTGCCATATGACCAGCAGACCAAAGAACAATTGAACATCATGATGCGTAAAAACATGTATAACAACACTCAATTAAATGAGGCAGTGAGCATGTATACCGACTTAATAGCAGCTGAACAGCTAACTTTTCCTTCCCATTTACCTGTCCTTTTCTTTGTACAAGCAAATCACCCTGTGACAGATCAATGGATCCCTGAACATGAGAAGCAAATAGAGGAGTCTCTGTATGGAGAAATGGTCTTGTTGGACGCGGGACATTATGTATATCGTTCCCATGCAAAAGAAATCGCTGGAAAAATACAAGAACCTGGCATCAGTCCACCCTGATCGATTGCTTTGTTCAACTAACGTTGGGACGTTTATAAAAAAGTTGCTAAGCTTCGCTCCTTTGGATATGATTATTTAATGCGGTGTTTTCGAGAAAATAACACTTATATGGTTAATTGATAATAATGGATAGTGAGGTAAGCGAAATGATTGCAAGAACAGAAGAAGACTTTAATGGTTTGAAGGAAATCGGCAAAATTGTTGCCTCGATTAGAGATGAATTGGTACGAAGAACAAAAAACGTTATAACGACAAAAGAGCTTGACGATATAGCTGGAGAGCTTTTCGAGAAAGAAGGCGCAGTGTCAGCTCCAAAAAGTGAATATGATTTCCCTGGTTATACTTGTATTAGCGTTAATGAAGAAGTGGCACATGGTATTCCGGGAGATCGGGTCATCCAAGAAGGGGATCTGGTGAATGTAGATGTTTCCGGCTCAAAGAACGGTTATTTCGCTGATACAGGAATCTCGTTTGTCGTAGGCGAGGGAGAAGAAGTGTTAACGAAAATATGCAGTGTTGCTAAACAAGCATTTGAAGCAGGTCTTAAAAAAGCAAAGCCTGGCTCCAAAAAAAGCGGAATTGGAAAAGCAGTATTCGTAACGGCAAAACAACATGAATTAACGGTCATCAAAAACCTTACAGGACATGGTGTTGGACGCGCTATCCACGAAGCACCTGACCATATTTATAATTATAACGATACATCGGATGATGAGTTGTTAAAGGAAGGGATGGTTATCGCTTTTGAACCATTTGTCTCAACCCTTGAAGAGGAAGTATACCAAAAAGGAGACGGATGGACCTTTGCTACAAAAAAAAGCTATGTAGCACAAGTGGAACATACGATTATCCTTACTAAAAATGGTCCAATTATTGTCACGCTTTAATCAATTCAATAAGCAAAAAAATAAAGGCATGGTTCGGTTAAGAACATGCCTTTATTTCTTGTTTACATAAACATATCCAGAATCAAAACACCAGCTAGTCCTACCAACGATATAATCGTTACCATAACAGACCAGGTTTTTATCGTTTTGCCGATACTGAGATTAAAATATTCCTTGTATATCCAGAATCCTGCATCATTGACGTGAGAGAAGGTAACGCTTCCTGCACCCGCAGCCAGTACCATCAATTCTGAACTTACACCCGTTGCGGCAACCAGAGGCGCGGCAATACCGGCTGCTGTCATACCGGCTACAGTTGCAGAACCAACGGCAATCCTTAGAATTGCTGCAATCAGCCAGGTCAAAAGCAATGGGGAAAGGGTTGATCCCGACATGAGGTCAGAAATGTACTGGTCAATATGACTGTCGATCAAAACCTGCTTAAACGCACCACCACCAGCAATAATTAACAAAATCATTCCAATTCCACTTACAGACTCGCTTAGTGAGGTCATAATTTCAGGCATTTTCTTACCCAGATTTAATCCGAAAGTAAAGATGGCGACAATAACTGAAATTAATAGAGCTACATTCGCATTACCGATAAAATCAGTTACTGGTGAAATGGCTGATTCAGGCGCGAATATTTCGACAACGGTTTGAAGCGCGATCAAAATGACAGGTAAAAGAGCTGTGAACAGGCTGATTCCGAACTTAGGCAGTTCCTCTTCTTTAAATTCCTTTGGATTAAACAGACCTTTAGGGATGTCAATCTGCAAAGCTTCTTTTTTAAATAGTTTTGTATAAACAGGACCTGCAAGGATGAACGCAGGGATGGCAACGATTATTCCCAAGATCATCGTTAAACCGATATTCGCTCCAAAAACGTTAGCAACAGCTGTTGGGCCAGGGTGCGGAGGAACGAATCCGTGCATGGTTATAAGTGCTGCAATGACGGGCATCCCCAGATATAGAACGGGCACTCGAGCAGCTCTTGCGATTGTAAATACCAATGGAATTAAAACGACTACTCCGGTTTCAAAGAATAAAGCGATTCCAACAATAGCGGCTGTAATAACTGCAGCCAGCTGCGTTCGTTTTTGACCAAAGGCACTAATCATGGTTGTAGCAATACGCTGTGCACCACCAGAATCGGTCATTAGCTTCCCGAGTATTCCACCGAAAATAATGATCATCGTTAAATGTCCGAGTGTTCCACCCAAACCGGATTCGATGGATTCGACAGCTTCGATCGGGGACATTCCTTCAAGTACTCCTACTGCCAGGGAAACAATAATCAATGATATGAAAGCGTTTAATTTAAAGAACATCATTAATATGAGTAGCAGGATGACCCCAATCGTAACAGAGATAATTGGCATATATTTTTCCTCTTTTCCTTATTGGCTTAATAAAGGAGACCATACTGTAAGGAGTGCGCTAAATTTTTTCAATTATAGTCATTGTAAAGTGTTACTCCTTACAGTCTGGCCAAAACTGATACGTACATTTAAATTACTTCGTACTTAGCATTTCAACAACTTCTCTCAAATCCGTTTTGGCACCCACGTTTCCAGGGAAGATGACATAGGAAAGGCCCGGGAATTTACTCTCACTGCCTGTTGTCCATACGGGAATGCCTGGCCGGATTTGTCCAGCAACGGTTGCTCTTTTGACCTCCAGACCATTCGTCCCAATATCACTTGAGGTTATACCACCCTTGGCAATAATATAGGCGGGTCTAACTTCTAGACGTTTTACAATACTGGTGACTGCATCTGAAATCTTAACGGAGAGCTTTAACTCTTCTTCTTTTCTGTTTTCTCCAAGATCCAATCGTTCTCTTCTTGTATAGACAGCTACATTTTTTCCTTGAAGAATCAGTTCATTGGTTGTGTCAACAACTCTGTTAAGCTCGGCTTCGAATTGATCTGGCTCTAGTACAAGGTGAACATTGAATTCGATAAACTCAACAGCTGCAGACTTCTGAAGTTCTCCGAATTGTTCCGTCGTCTTTTTCACATGTGATCCAATGATGACCAATCCGCCATGGTTCGTGTCGGCACTCATCATTTCCTCACGAGTGAGAAGGCTTTTATCGCTAATGCCTCCCATGACTTTCGTAAGTGCAGCAGCACTTCGGAATAGAAAATGCTTCCCCTTGTTTATGGCTCGAATTAAAGCGATGGCGAAGATCTGTACATCGGCATAGTCAACCGCGTTCACAATAACTTTATTGAAATTTTCTACATGCATGAGCTGCTGTTCAATGGATTCAATATTCATGGCACGCAGACTTTCCAGCGAAATGTAAGTCATATGTTCGGCTTGATATTTTCCATTTGATTTTTCCTCAGCCCATTCACCCAAATGTGATTTCGTGTAGCCAAAAGTGCGATCTTTTGAAAATTCGGTTTCTCCCGCAGGAATCAATTCCGTATCATACTGAACGTAGTGAATGTCATCAATTGTGAAGCGTCCGCCTTCTTTAAAGAAAGGGAGGAGTATCTCGCCGTCAAAGTGTGTATCAGACATTGCTTGAACGGTATCTTTCAATACTTCCGTTTCCAGCGGATAGTGTCCTCTTAATGTGGAGTCACCGCGGCTAATAATGATGAATTCACGATTGTTTTTCTTAGCAGCTTCTACAATATTTGCAGCAATTTCTTGATGTGCTTTTGTCGTTTCTGCAGCTGTAAATCCGCGTGAATTGGTCAGAATAAAGAACATCGAATGTTCTTCCTGAAACCCTTTGTTGATACTTTCCAAGGACCAATCCGTATAGACCGATACGCCATGTACCGTTTGTACGCCAGTCGGATCATCATCCAAAACGATAATTTTGCGGTTGAAGCTTTGAAGTTCTTTATTGATCATTTCATTTATGAGGCTGGTGTCCGGAGAAGGGATTCTGCTGAAAACTTCTGCTGCAGACCGATTATTTGTTTTCATGGCCCAGTCCCCTAACTTCGACATTTGCGAGTTTTTCATAATATTGCACGATCCCGCCATGGTCGTCCATCAGTTTACCGTCCACTTTAAGCGCATGGAACATTTCCAACAGATGACTGGAAAGTGGGAGAGGGACACCGATCTCGTGAGCCGTATCCATGACATTGGTAATATCCTTCATATTGATCGCGATCGTACCGCCTGGAGCAAAATTTCTTTCCAGAATCAGCGGAACTTTGGCATCGAGCACTGCACTTCCCGCTAATCCGCCTCGGATCGCCTGATACATTTTCTCGATATCTATGCCCGCCTTAGCTGCCAAGACAAGAGCTTCGGACATGGCGGCAATGTTTAAATTTACGATGATTTGATTCGCTAATTTAGCTGTAACTCCGCAGCCGCTATCACCAACTAAGGTTACAGCCGTTCCCATGTCAAACAGTACTGATTTGGCTTCTTCGAATACGCTTTCTTTACCACCGACCATAATAGCCAATGTACCATCAATGGCTTTAGGTTCTCCGCCGCTTACGGGTGCATCCAAAAAGCCGATGCCTCTTTTGGCAGCTTCTTTTGCCAGAGCAATGGAAACAGCAGGAGTGATGGAGCTCATATCGATAATAATAGAGCCTTCATTTGCTCCCGATAAAATTCCTTGTTCACCTAAAACAACAGCTTGCACATGTTGAGATGCAGGGAGCATGGTGATAATTATCTCACTGTTTTCCGCCACTTCTCTGGGTGAGGATGCCGCAGTTGCACCTGAGTCTACCAATATTTGAACCGCTTCCTGATTAAGATCATTAACGGTTAATGCATGTCCCGCTTTGGTGAGATTTAGAGCCATTGGTTTTCCCATGATTCCTAATCCAATAAAACCTACTTTTTTAGTCATGTTGTTTTCCTCCTGATACTGTTCTAAGAAAGGCTTTTATGCCTATGAATGGATATCTGTTCAAAAACTAGATTCAAACAACGTTGAAGCAACTTGGTGTGCTGAAAATGATAATGTTTCCTGCGGCAACCGCTTACATCGTTGTTTGCGTTTTCATTGTATACTAAAAATATAAAATTGTATACATTAAAATATAATTTTGTATACAATTTATGAAAAGACGTATACTTTTATGATGAGGCTTCGTTTATTGGAATGATTTTATGAACATAATTTGGTACTATATTTATGATGAGAAATGAAACTGAGGTGAAGTTTGTGCATGAAAATAATAGCTCACGACCGGCGTATCATCAGTGTTATGAAATTCTCCGAGACAAGATTTTAAACGGTGAGCTTCCTAGCGGTACTAAGATCGTTGAAGAAAAACTAGCTGCAGAGCTTGGAGTTAGCAGAACGCCCATAAGGGATTCCATACGAAAACTGGAGAATGAAGGATTAATCGTTCAAAAAAAAGTGGTTAAGCCAACCGAAAAGGATTTACGGAATTTATTTAATGTTCGTATATTGTTGGAAGGGTATTCAGCCAAATGCGCAGCGAATTTTCTCAAAGACACCGAGATTGAAGAGCTGTATAAGTATGTGGAGATTGGGAGAACAGGGACAAAAGATGAAATTATGTCGGCCAACGAAGGCTTCCACAATGACATTGTAAAAGCAAGTAATAATCCTCTCATGATCGATATTATAGACCGGATGCAAGCTATTATTTATCTATTTAGGAAGACTGTCGTTATTTATAATCGTCCTCATCTTATTGATGAGCATGAGGAAATATATGAGGCAATCAGGTCCAGAAATGGTGAGAAAGCAGAAGATCTGATGAAAAAGCATCTAGAAAACGATTTGAACTTTTATCTTCATGTAATGAGCAATCAATGAGAATTGCCAATACGTGGTTAGAAAAGGAAAAGAGCCTGTCTTTGTATAAAGACAGGCTCAATTTAATTCGAACTATCAGGTGAACATTTTATTGTTCACTTAGCCTCAGCCTCCATTTTGTTATGAAAGGACCACTGTTTTTGTCCCGATTCATAAAAAAACACTTGAAGTTCGTTTTTGAATAGCGTTTCTATTTGTGGTGTAAATGCCTCGTAACTTCGCTGACACTGGTAACTAATTGATGTTAGAAACTTAATAATCGAGAAGAAAATAGCCTCAAGGGTCTTTTCATTAATCTCCTCATGTGTACTTCCTTCTTGAATCACTTCCCTCATGACACTCTCGCTTAGTACTTTTTCAAGCAAGTCATATTTGTCAATAAAGTGATACTAAAAGGTTGCACGATTAACCGTAGCAGCAGTTGTTATATCTTTAATGGTTATGTCTTTAAAATCATTTTTCATGGATAACTCAATAAATGCATCCATTATTAGCTTTCGCGTACGGAGAACACGGGGCAGAAGAATTGGCAGATAAAATATTGTATCAGCATGCGCTATTTGCGCATTCACGCTTTTTGGGACAATTTGATATGGGTGGTCAGCCAAGTCTTTGATTGCCAGTACTCAATTTCTTAGAGGACCAATTTTAGTCAAATCTAATACGAAGCAATCGTCAGATTTATTTTGAATATGCAGTATTTTAAATGAACTCATTCCTCTTTTAAAAATTATTTTTTTTACATATAAAAATTTAAGAGAAAAATGTCGAAATTTAATAAGCATCGTTTTTCACTCTTTGAGTGAATTGTTTATTTCAGGCACATATAGGGGGCACTAATTTGAAGAAGAAACTGCTTATTAAAGTCATGACAACAACCGCTTTGCTCAGTGCAAGCATCCAGCCTGCCTTCGCTTCAACGGATCTGACCGATATCAATGGTTCGTTTGCCAAAGATGCAATTCTGAAACTGGCCGAAGCAGGAATTGTCAGCGGGAAAGGTGACGGCAAGTTTGATCCAACCGGCAAAATAAACAGACAGGATTTCGCCATCATTCTCGTCAAAGCTTTAGGTCTGGATATGGACAGCGCGCCTGTAAAGCCAACCTTCTCAGATATTCCGGTAGACAACTACTCCTACAAATATGTTGAAGCCGCTATTAAAGCAGGTTTAATCAAGGGACTTGGGAACGGTACCTTCGGCTTGGGACAAAATCTCTCCCGGGAGGATATGGCAGTGTTGTTTGCCAGATCGTTAAGCTATACTGCAGGTTCCGATATTACAGTCGGTAAAGCGTCTCAGCTGACATTCACGGACGCAGCCTCCATCGCAGATTATGCTAAAGATTCGGTAGCCGCAGCCGTTGAGCTTGGACTGATTAATGGAAACGGCAACGGCACCTTTAACCCACAAGGCAATGCCAGTCGTGAACAGGTCGCTTTGGTGGCCAGTAAATTTCTGTCAGCCCAGCAAAAAATAAAAGAGGACATCGCGAACCAGCAGTCCGAGGAGCAGGAAACTCCTGCACTTCCGAGCACAACGCCTCAGCCAACGACTCCGGTTACCTCCGGCAGCTCAAACAGCGGAAGCAGCAGCGGCAGCACCGGGAGCCCGGCAACCCCAACCGATAGCATACCTCCAACGGTAGTCATCATGTCATCCACACCTGTTCCGGTTGGCGGGAGCGTAAGTGTAACGAGCACGGAAATCGGGTCTGTGTATTTGGTGCCTTTTGAAGGCATTCCAGCGAACGTATCCGGGCTGAATACATTAGTAACAGAGCATCTTGCTGTGAAGGGAACCGTTACAGCAGCCAATACCCAAACCTTCATTTCAACCGAGGGACTGGCTGCCGGAATATACCGGGCAGTTGTTGTTGATGCAGCGGGCAATGTTTCCGTACCTTCGGCTGCGTCGATTGAACTGGTAGAGAACACAATTCAGACAACTTCAATCGTGTTCTCGGATGCGAGCACGATTGTGTTGAATTACGAGGAAGAGTTGGACCCAGCCCATAAACCGACTGTCTCTAACGAGGATTGGGATACCATTACCTCAGATCTGGTTGTTAAAGGCCTAGATGGGGAGGAACTTTACCCTATTCAATTAGTAAACGAGGATGTCACGATTTTAGGGAACCAAGTAATCATTAAACTCCCTGAACCGGTGCAAGTTGAAGATAGCCTGTATATCTCATATCAGCCGCATGCCGAGGAAAATGCTCTCCGTACCTTGTCCGGGAAAAAAGCTCAGTCAATTAGCGAATACAAAGTCCAATATTCAGAGAATAATGAATCCACACTATCATTGTCTCTAGTACCGAATGCTTCTTTTGTAGTTAATCCTTCTTTAGTAGCTAATGAACCGATTACATTATTTGTATCAACAAATCCCGAAAACTATAATAAGCGCAGTATTAAAAGCTTAATTCAGGTAAAGCGGGGCGAAACGGTAGAGAACTTCCAATACAATGCCAAAGATAATGATTTCGATATTATCGATGCAGAGCAGCATGTACTGGGCAGCGTAAGTATCACTTCCAGCTCAGATGCACTGTCGATAGTTCCAAGTGGAGATAACGGAATGACTATTATTCCTTCTATCCCCCTTATATCGGAAATGAACACTCAGCTTGTGTTTACACTTCACGAGGAAGGAAATGATCAATTGAAAGAGGTTGTACTTCCCGTTACGATTGATCAGAAGAAACCAACCGTAACGGATGTTACCTATGATAACGGCAAAGTTACGTTGGATTTTGATGAGCCCATTTCCGTTCCGTTAGGCTTTGCAAGTAGTCCTGTATTGGAATATTCACCTACAGGGGATTTTACTGGTGAAAATGGGGTGTTTTTAACTGGGAACATGTTAGATACGGGTAGTTCGGAAACAGATTATCTTTATTCCTTAGTTAATAATCAGCTAGTAATTTTACTGACGGATGAAGCCTTCACTAGATATGGCTTTGCATCCCCTGGAAGATTCCGAGTAACCCTCACCGATTATCAAGACTATTCGAAAAATTACCTTGAACAGAATCAGTGGGAAGTGTTTATTCCCGCGATCCAGGATTGAGCCAGCCAGCCCGAGTGGAATTTGTTATCTTTCAAAGGGCTGTTCCAGACGAATTTCACGCTTATATTTCGATAGAGCACCGCGCAGTCCTGAAGCAAATGCCGCATTTCTACGCTGCCGTGGGCGTAATAATCGAAGGGAAACCGGCAGGAATTTCATTAATCCACCTTCCTGCTGATCCTAAGCGGCCGGCAAAGCTGCTAGATTTTTATGTAGACGAGGCGTTTCGCCGGCAAGGAATTGGCCGAGCATTAATGAATCAGCTTTGCCTATTACTTAAGAAGGCGGGAGTTCAAGAACTGACTGTTGAATATCTGAGGAGTGAAAGGGATCAAACCCTGTTATCGGCTTTTTTTCAAGCTTGCGATTTTGATCTTCCGGTTCCCGGTATTTATGTGTACAGTTCATCCCTACAGGTACCACAAGAGTTCCCTTGGGTAAAACGCTTATCTCTGCCTGAAAGCTTTACAAGTAGTCCTTTTCATTCAATTTCGACTGAGGAGCGGAATCGGATTAAAGAGGGGATTGGAGAATGGTACCCCTCAATTTTGGATCCTTTTGCAGAAGAAGAGTTAATCGACAGAGGCCGAAGTGTTATTCTGCGTCACAACGGCGCGATTGTGGGATGGCTGATCTTTGAACCTTTTGACGACAAGACCATTCTATGTAAAACCATGTTTGTTCGCAATCCTTTTCAACGTATGGCCAGAGGTATTGCATTGCTGGCCGAGGCAAGCCGGAGGATGGCAACGGATCCGGTTTATACAGAATTGATCTTCTTTGTGGAAGCGGAAAATCAACCGATGGTGAAGTTTCTTAAGAAACATGTTTGTTCTCCACATATTGAAAGAAGAAATTTTATGGAGAACACATAAGACATTTGATTAGATAGAACAATATAAATCCTCCTCTTAGAGTTAAGCCTTGGCTTAACTCTTTTTTCATAACAAGAGTTAAGCTTTGACTGCGACCAAGAAGGAGAATGGACAATTTAGATCAACCATTAAACGTATGATAAAATGTGGATAGTGGTGATATGATGAACAAAGAAGAATTTCTGGTTGAGCTTGAAGAAATAATGGAGGATAAGATGTATGTTGGAAACGGCATTGAAGACTTAACTTTTAAGCTTTAATTTGATTTTGGATGCACATATGAAACTGGAGGAAAACAGTTGTTCAAGCAATCGATGAGAAAAGAGGGGGAAAACGAAATGAAGACGATCAAGGGTATGATGGATCACCTGTACTGGGCGAACGGACGCATCCTGGATGCGCTTGAGGAGAGTGGGACGAAGAACAAGGATCTACTGAAGCTGGTTCGGCATGTCGCGGTCGCGGAACGAGTCTGGCTCTCCCGATTGCAGCTCAAGGGCAGCGGTCAATATACGTTGTGGGAGGAAGCGGAAGACGTGACGGAGATCCGGACGATGTTCGAAGAAAACGCCGAGCAATATCGCGCCTATATTGAAGGGCTTGAGGAACCCGATTTGGACGAAATGATCGACTATGCAAACCAGAGCGGGGAACCGTTTCGAACGTCCGTCAGGGACATCCTGTCGCAAGTCCTCTTACATGGGCAATATCACCGGGGACAGATTAACCGGGCACTTCGGATCGAATCGGCAGAGCCTGTACAAATCGACTACATTACATACACAAGGCTTTAACTGGGACTAATAATCATCATTACTCTGAAAAGGAATCGGCGTTGAACTAACGTAAAACGTTAATTCAACGAATCAAGGGAGCGGTTTGCTGCGGCAGCTGCTCCCTCTCTTTTTTTTACGGGCAGGATAGTTTGCTGATTTCTTTGTTTGAACATAGTTATGATAAAGTAACACAGGAGGGATGGAAATGAGAATAGCAAAACGTATTGGAATAATGTCTTCAATGGGCTCCATGATCCTATGGGTTATATTAATTTTATTCAATCCATACACTCATGAACGTGCTGAGAATGATGTTATCATAAGCACGTTATTTTCACTTTTTATTCCAGCTTGTTTAGCATGGTTAGCATCCATTATCCAAAAGCCATCACTTATGTTTATTGCATTTTTCTGGTCACTTCCTATCAGCCTATATATGACGATGACCCCGAGTGTTTTTAAATGGTTTGGAGTTACTTCTATTATGTACCTCATATCCGGTATTTTGATCATTAGGGGAATTAGGTCTCGACTAAAGCGGATTAACTAGGGAAAGAATTGACTATGACTCATTGGGAATTTGTTTTCTTGCAAACGATACGTTTATATTAATCATTACGAGGGAGGGGAAGTCAATTCGTTATTTGTACGAGTTTATACAGCATCAGGACGACCTACCCATGAAGCTCTTTGTGAACAGCGTGAAACATGTTGATTTTCATTGGCATAAGGAAGTCGAAATTGTGTATGTCCTGCATGGCTCAATCATCATGTATCTGGATCAAAGGCAGTACACGCTCCATGAAGATGATGTTGTTGTGGTAAACAGTATGTCTGTCCATAAGATTGAGCGGACCAGTCATGACAATGTGCTTCTGACGCTGCAATTCGGTCCGGAGCTGCTAAACAATAATGCGTTTATCTCCTGCAATTCTGCTCTGAATAACGATGGAGATGAATTACGATTAACCAGCATCAAACAAAACCTTGCGCAAATGGTATGGGAAATCAACAAAAAAACGCAGGGTTATCAAAACTATACGTTAGGAAGACTGCAGACGTTATGCGGATGTCTTTTACGATATTTTGCCGACGGGACGAAGGTGGAAGCAGAGGAGAGCAGCAAGGAGTACGATTATAAAAGGCTGAACAGGGTCCTGGCTTACATTGATAGCCACTACAATGAGAAGATCACGCTGCAGGATATGGCGGCTTCCGAGCATTTGAGCATGCATTATTTCTCCCATTTCTTTACGGACAAAATCGGAATTCCCTTCCAAAAGTACTTGACGCTCATTCGCCTGGAGAAAGCCCAGATCCAACTGACAGGGAGCGAGAAGAAAATTTCGGAAATCGCGCTGGATTGCGGATTCGCCAATGTGAAGCTGTTCAACAAATACTTCAAAGAAAAGTACGGCTGCACGCCTGGTTCATACCGTGAAGTGTCGCTAGCGCCGGAATACCAGAAACTGAATCAGAACCGAAAACCCAAAACGTACGAAGAATCTTCAAGCGGGGATTATTATGAGATGGACACGTTAAACGCGATGGGATCGCTGTATCGGTATCTGGACGTGAGAACGGAAACGGAGCAGGCGTTGCCCCCATCCTCGAAACCCCAAATGGAAGAGCAGCACGTGATCGAGATACGGAAAGACCACACTACAGCTGCTTATGAAAAGCACTGGAATATCACCATGACCGCAGGCCGAGCTGCAGAAGGTTTGCGCGAGGATTGGCGGAGGCAGCTGTCCGAAATAAGAGCACGAATTCCGTTTCAATACATCCGGTTTCACGGCATATTTAATGATGAGATGATGGTGTACAGCGAGAATGAGGACGGAACGCCAGTCTACAACTGGTCCTACGTGGACAAGCTCTATGATTTTCTTCTGGCTCAGGGGGTCCGGCCATTCGTGGAGTTGAGTTTCATGCCGAGTCTACTTGCCAGGTCCAATGATACGGTATTTCGGTGGAAAGGAAATATCAGTCCACCATCCGATCCCGCCCGGTGGGAAGCACTTGTGTGTGAATTCATTCGTCATTGTTTAAACCGATATGGGGCACAAGAAGTGAAGAAGTGGTATTTCGAAGTGTGGAACGAGCCAGACTTGGCAGGAGTATGTTGGGCAGGGAGCAAGGAAGAATACTTCGCTTTTTATGAATCCACCGTTCGTGCCATCAAATCGCTGCTGCCCGAACTGAAGACGGGTGGCCCTGCCATGGGTTACGGATCGCTTTGGAACGATACTTGGACTGAAGAGTTTTTGGCATATTGCCAAAAGCGTGAAGTACCCTTAGACTTCTTTTCATTCCATATCTATTCGGAGTATCCGAAACTCAAAATTGAAGAAGATCGTCTGACCAAGATCATGCCTCCTTCGTTTTATAAGGATAGCATTGAACGTTTACGTCAAAAAATGAATGCGTCATCGTACGGACATGTTGAGCTTCATGTGACAGAGTGGAATTTTTCACTGTATGACCGAAACTTGCTGCACGATACGATGTTTATGGCTCCGTTTGTTATTTACCACACCGTGAATACGCTCGGTGACATAAAGGCGATGGCTTTCTGGTCCTTTACTGACGTTTTCGAAGAAAGCATCGTTCCGGCTTCACCGTTCTATGGAGGTTTTGGCCTGATCAATCGCGACGGACTGAAAAAGCCGGCGTATTATGCGTTTGAGCTAATGCAGAAGCTGGGGGACGAACTGCTTGTCCAAGGAAATGGTTATGTTGGTACTCGAAAAAGTGATGGAAGCATGCAATTCCTGTTCTATCATTACGTACACGTAGATCAGCTTTTTGCGAGTGGAGACTGGTCGGAATTATCTGATTCAGCCCGATATGATGTGTTTGAGAAAAAAGGAAACAAGGCATTCGATCTCAAACTAGATAGTCTCAAAGGAACGTATAAATGCACCACCTATCGACTGGATCGGGAGCACGGATCGGTATATGACGAGTGGATTCGCATGGGATCACCCAATTTTTTAACAGAAGAAGAGATCTCTTATCTTAACGGCAGAAGCGGTCCGGTTATCCGAACAGAAATTGTGCAGGATCAACATTGGCGCAAAGAAATTCTGCTACCGCCACATGGTGTAGCCCTGCTTATACTAGACCGGCAGTATTAAATGATTGTGGAATTTTAGACTCAAGGCATCCTTTCCGCAAGGAAGGGATGTTTTTTGTTGTTTATTTCAAGCCCAACCAGACATGATAGAACTATAGGCATGAAGAGGACAAAAAACGAACCAAGATGCGGCAAGTTACGACAAGAAAGCGTTAACATATATCTTTATACTAGGATTGTAGCAGCTAAGAGGAAAGTAGGGGGAGTTTGGATGAAGCGTTTTATGAAATGGATGACAGAATCGTTTGCACCCAGATTGGAGGCGTTTACGAACAATATTTGGGTTTCGTCGATTCAAGAAGCGATTATGGTCGCTATTCCGATGATTTTCATCGGTTCGATCATTACATTAATTTCGATATTGCAGGATTTCATTCCGGGAATGCCGGACCTGACGCCTATAACGACATTCAGTTTTGGTTTGTTGGGTTTGTTTATTGCTTTTCTGACGCCATATGTAGTTATGGAAAAAAGGGATCGTCACAAAATTAAGCTGCTTGCGGGCATGTCAGGGGTCTCCCTGTTCGTTATGCTGCTTAACCCGATGGTGAATGAAGATGGAACCATTCAGTTTATCCTTGAACGATTTGGTCCATCCGGCATGATTACGGCGCTCCTGGTGGGTGTGTTTGTTGCACTTGTCATGAATGTATGCAATAAATTCTCGTTTTTTAAAAAAGGATCCTCTCTTCCCGAGTTCATCATGGACTGGTTCGATTTTCTCGTCCCGATTGCATTGGTGTTAACGGCTGGATGGCTGCTCGTATACCAGCTTCATTTTGATATCTTTGCACTGATCGTGAGCGTATTCGAACCCATCAATGCCATGGGGCAGAGCTTGACCGGGTTTGTCTTGTTTAATTTCATTGGTGTTGTATTGTATTCCTTCGGCGTAAGTCCATGGGTCATGACACCGATCTGGTACGCGATATGGATACCCGCAATCGAAGAGAACGCCGCTCTCGTTGCGGCAGGACAAGATCCGGTCAATATCAATACCTTCGAAACCTTTTTCTCCGGCTGGCTTGGTATTGGGGGAATGGGAGCTACCTTGCCGCTTGTCGTCTGGTTCCTGCTGGCCAGATCGAAAAAGTTGAAGTCTGTCGGTAAGGCGACCATTATTCCATCCTTGTTCAATATTAACGAGCCAGTCGTGTACGGAGCACCGATTGCTTTCAATCCGCTTCTCATGGTACCGATGTGGATCAACGGACTGATCACGCCGATTATTGTGTATTTGGCGTTAGATATGGGCTTTGCAAGAATTCCGAGCCAAATCTTTCAATTGTGGTATACGCCAATCGGTCTGTCTACCTACATTATGTCCGGCTTCAACGGACTCATTTTGCTGGCAGTGATTCTGCTGATTGTATTCGTTGTCTGGTTCCCGTTTTTCAAACTGTATGATGCTCAAGAGCTGAAAAAGGAACAGGAACAAAACTGATTAAAAAGGATGGATTATTATGAATAAAGCGATGAATGAATTGCTGGCTGAGATGACTCTTATTGAAAAAGCTTCGATCTGCGCGGGATTAAATATGTGGATGACAAAAGGAATTGAGCGGTTAAACATACCGCCCGTTCATATGTATGACGGAACAAACGGGATTCGTAAAACGAACAGTGACGAAGAAATGGGCATCACAACAGAGAATGTTCCCGCGACCTGTTATCCAACAGGATCTGCGATTGGCTCCTCTTGGAACACGGAATTATTGCATGAGGTCGGCGTAGCGCTGGGCCGGGAATCAAAGGCTATGGACGTGGAATTGTTGCTCGGGCCAGGAGTAAACATGAAAAGGACACCGCTTGGCGGAAGGAACTTCGAGTACTATTCGGAAGATCCATGTTTGACGGGTGAACTCGGCGCCGCTTTCATTAACGGCATCCAAAGTGAGGGGGTAGGCGCTTCCCTCAAGCACTTTGCAGGTAACAATCAGGAGTTTGAGAAAATGGTGACCAGTTCGGAAATTGATGAGCGGACGCTGCGTGAAATTTACCTGAGCGCTTTTGAACGTATCATCAAAAAATCCGATCCTTGGACGGTCATGTGTTCCTATAATTTGCTGAATGGAACATATACAAGCGAGAACGAACATTTGTTGAATGACATTTTGAGAGAAGAGTGGGGTTACGAAGGCGTTGTCCTGTCAGACTGGACTGCCGTTAATGACCGGATACGCGGGCTGAAAGCTGGACTTGATCTAGAAATGCCGGGACCTGCCAATTACAATACCAAAGCGATCGTGGAAGCCGTTCAAAACGGAACACTTTCTGAAGAACAGCTGAATCGGAGTGTGGCCCGCATTTTGAAGCTGGTTGAACGAGTGACAGGCAGCCAATCCACAGACACGGATTCACACGGTGATCAGAACTATCATGCGCTTGCACGTAAAGCTGCAGCTGAAAGTATTGTGCTTCTGAAAAACGAAAACGCCATTCTACCGCTGCAGCAGGAATCGATTTCTTCGATTGCGGTGATTGGACGGTTTGCCAAGAAGCCCAGAATTCAAGGGGCGGGCAGTGCCAAGGTAACCCCTACAAGCGTCGATATCCCTTGGGATGAAATAAAGAATCTGGCCGGAGCCTCGGTTACAATTAGCTATGCCGAAGGATACCCGGAGGATGACTCCATTCAAGAAGAACTGATCAAGGAAAGTGTATCTTTGGCCGTGAATTCCGATGTGGCGGTGCTGTTTGTTGGTCAACCGGAATATGCCGAATCGGAGATGCACGATTTGAAGAGCATCGATCTTCCAGAGCATCAAGTCAAGTTAATTCAGGCGGTTGCAGCCGTTCAGCCTAAGTGCATCGTGGTGACAAGCAGTGGCTCTGCTCTTGTCATGCGTCCATGGGTACAGCATGTGCCTGGTGTTATTCATTCCTGGTTATCGGGCCAAGGGATGGGGAGAGCGATTGCGGAAGTATTGTTCGGACAAGAAAACCCATCAGGCAAATTATCCGAGACCTTCCCTGTGAAGCTGTCGGATAACCCGTCCCATATGAGGATTCGGGGAGAAAACGGCAAGCTCTATTATCGCGAGGGTCTATTCGTAGGCTACCGATATTATGACCGCAAAGAACTGGCACCACAATTTCCCTTCGGTCATGGCTTATCCTACACTTCGTTTTCATATACGGACCTCGAAGTAGGTCAAGGAGACAAAGGTGTTACGGTGTCCTTCCAACTGAAAAACACGGGCAAGCGAAAAGGGAAGGAAGTCGTTCAATTGTACGTACACGATGAGGAATGCAGCTGGAACCGCCCGGAGAAGGAATTAAAAGCCTTTGCCAAAATCGAGCTTGAGCCGGGTGAACAACGGAAAATCGTCTTTGAGCTTGAAGAGAGAGATTTCTCCTATTACAACACCAAGTATAGCCGTTGGGTTGCGGAGAGCGGATTTTTCCAAATTGCACTGGGCAGCTCATCCAGAGACATCCGGATCACGGAACGTTTGTATTGCAACTTCGGAAAGGAAGAAATTACGTTCCACAAGTTCAGCCTGCTCAGTGAATGGTTGAGCGATCCCGCGGCAAAAACGGTACTAGAACAGTGTCTGGATGAAATGAACAAGCACGTTACGGATAAAGTGTATCTAAACGAGGAATTCATTGGATTCTGGGAAGACTTCCCTGTGGTCAAATTGTTCCAGATGTTTGGTCAAAATTGGATGAATGAACGGTCGCCGGACGAGGTCATCCACGATCTTATCGCTCGTGTCGAGAAGGCGCGGAATGTTTAATCTTTTTAAAAACCATCTATAATAGATGGTTTTTTTTATTTATATTTTTTTGAACAAAGGGCTACAACATATTGCCATACAAATGATGGGAATGGAAGAGTGATATACTTTATAAATCTGTCATGATGTGCAGTGTTCTGTCCGGTCAGTCGATAAAGGCAGGGAAATTAGTCGCTGGTTTAGACAGTGGGCATAAAAAAAGATGACCCTCGATGATTCATGGGTCATCTTTGACAGCTCAATTCGAAATAGTTGGTTTAAGCCGACCGCAATCCAGTTTTGCCGAAGATAAATAAAAAAATAAATTGAACGCAAAAAAAACGCTGTGATATAATCGATAGCGTCATTGAGAAATGTAATCCGGATTCGTATTCATCATTATTCCTACTCTTAGTATACATCTGGGAATTGGATTTGTCAATGCTCTTTTTTAACCCGAAAAAATGGAAAAAGGAGTGGCTCAAGAATGATGGAAACGAAGAATTGGCAGCAAGAACAGGAACGGCTGGAATTGGTCAGGAACAAACTGCAGGTGAGGATCTCTGAACTGGAGCCGGAAGTTGCAGGGCTGCATGATCAGGCAGCGGACATCCGCAAGCGGTTTTGGGAAGAAGTTACGATGAACACAAGTACCAACGAAGATTTCGAAGAGTCTTTCTTTACGATTAACCAGCAGTCCGCAGTATTGGCCGAAAGGGAGCGTGGCCACAAGCGGTTGATGCAGCAATGGAAAAACATGAAACATCTGCTCCCATCTCCCTATTTCGGACGCATCGACTTCCAGGAGAAAGGAATCAACCTCAGGGAACAGATCTACATCGGCGTATCTTCCTTCGTCGACCAGGACGGCCTGAGTTTTCTGATCTATGACTGGCGCACTCCCATTGCTAGTCTGTACTACGACTCCTCTCCCGGACCGGCTTCTTACGTCACCCCATCCGGATCCATCGAAGGGACGATGGAGCTTAAACGGCAGTTTCAGATTCAAAATGGGAAAATTCACAACATGTTTGACGCAAGTGAAACGATCGGAGACGATTTGCTGCAGCAAGTGCTTGGTAATGGTGCAAACTCGCAAATGAAGAGCATCGTGGCAACGATCCAGAAGGAACAAAACGCCATCATCCGCAATGACAAAAGTCGAATGCTTATCGTGCAGGGGGCTGCCGGAAGTGGTAAAACTTCCGCAGCTCTGCAGAGGGTGGCATACTTGCTGTACAAACACCGACAGACCATCAAGGCGGATCAAATTGTTCTTTTTTCGCCAAATCCGATGTTTTCCAGTTATATCTCTACCGTCCTTCCGGAACTGGGTGAAGAGAATATGCAGCAGACGACGTTTCAAGAATATCTGGACTATTGGCTGGATTCCTCGTTACGGCCGGAGGATGCTTTTGACCAGATTGAATATGTCCTGACTGCACAAGGAACACCGGGTTATGAGGCTCGTCTTCAGGGGATCGAGTATAAAACGTCCGAGACTTTCCTGCAGGCACTCCAGAACTATAGACTATGGTTGGGACGGGAAGGCATGCGCTTCACTGGAATTCGGGTACAGGAACGCGATTTAATTACGGCAGAGCAGATGAAAGCAAAATTTTACGGGTACGATGATACCCTGCCGCTAATTAACCGCGTTGTTCTCTTGCAGGAATGGCTGCTGAATGAACTAGCCTCGCTGGAACGTTTGGAACGGGAGGCCCCTTGGGTACAGGAAGAGTTGAATTATCTGGATACCGAGCAGTACGTGGAAGCTTATAGGATGCTGCATAAGGAGAAAGAAGTGTTTGACGTTGCGGAACGATATGCGGCGATTCTTAAGAATAATAAGAGCCAGCCACGAGGGGATGAAGGCGACTTTGATTTCACTCAGAGAGAGGAGGGGCTGCTCCGCCGAAAGATTGTCAAAGAATACTTTAAACCGTTAAGGAAAAGTGTGAAAAAGTTCTCTTTTGTTGATATCAAAGGCATATATGGCCAATTGTTTGTTGACGAGGCAGCATATCAGGAGAAAGCGAATGGAGCTGCCGTTCCGGCGCAATGGCCAGAAATCTGCAGGCAAACCAAGGAAATGTTGGACCGAAACGAGTTATTTCACGAGGATGCGACTCCGTATTTATATGTAAAAGAATTGATTGAAGGTGTTCGGACAAACACGGATATTCGGTATGTTTTCGTAGATGAGGGTCAAGATTATTCGTCGTTTCAATATGAATATTTGAAAAAACTGTTTCCTCGTGCCCGAATGACGGTGCTCGGTGACTTCGGGCAAGCTATCTTCATGCAGTCCACAAGTTTGGCCGGGGACGATTCGCCGCTGGTCCGTCTTTTTGGAGAAGCCGACACAAGTCTGTTCTGCCTTTTGCGGAGCTATCGGTCGACTAGAGAAATCGTTGAATTCACAAAATCGATGCTTCCGGACGGCGGGGATATTGTACCGTTTGATCGGAAAGGTCCCAAACCCGTTCTGACCAGATTGGACAGCAGAGAGAACCGTGATTCGCAAATTCTGGCAGACATCGCTGCACTAAGAGGCAAGGGCCTTGAATCCATCGCCATCATTACGAAGACCGCCGCCGAAAGCCGTGAGGCCTATGAATCATTGAGAATTCAAGGAAACGAAACGCTGCAGCTCATTACCAAAGAGACAATGAACTTTGAAAAAGGAGCGATGGTCATTCCCGTCCATCTCGCCAAAGGCGTCGAATTCGACGCAGTCTTTGTTTACGATGCTTCACCAGAAGCTTACGGTCGGGACAATGAACGCAAGCTGTTATATACCGCATGTACGCGGGCGATGCACCGGCTTCATCTTTATACGACTGGAGATTGGTCGCCGTTCGTGCAGGCATTACCGGTGGATTTGTATGAGATATCGTCTTACTCAGCTAGATGAGCAGAAAATAGGAAACATATTAGCCTTGGTTGTTAAGTCAGCCAAGGCTATTTTTTCATCATACCCATAAAGGCTGTCGAGGGATAAAGAACTTGTCCCGATTACCGAAGGAATGAATGCGATTTTATCGAACTCAAATGCACACAACTTTCCAATAAAATAAGAAGCATATGTGATGAGCCGGCAATGTTTAAGCTGTATATGGCGTATATCGATAGGGATTCGGCAGTACTTGTTCGGCACATCGGCGATTTGGTGGGCAGCTTTAATGTGGTAAGCCAGAAACCGGCTGGGTCTTCCCGCTATACAGGACGACGCAGCCGGTTTTTTCTATAGTTAGAATACGATACTTTCTCCGCTGTGTTGCCTTTGAAATAAGGTAAGGCTCAGCAGCGCTTAGACAATTCCTTTGTCCATCGCTTTGCCGATCAGCGTCGCGAAAAGACTGTTGGACCAGGCGAACCACTCGCGTGAAAAATCGGAGGGATCATCCGGGTGAAAGCCTTCGTGCATATATCCGGTATCCGCATCGGTTCTGACTAGCATATCAATTAATTCTTTGATCTCCTCATCATTATCTGCTGTCAGCGCCTGCATGGATAGAGCCATGTGCCACACATAACCTCCCGGTGTATGTGGACTACCAATGCCTTTGGCATGTTTACCCTCGAAGTAAAAGGGGTTGTCGAAGCTGAGAGCAAACCGGCGGGTGTTCTGATAAATTTCATCCTCCACACCGACATAACCAATATAAGGAATAGACATCAGTCCCGGTGTACCGGCATCGTCCATCAGAGAATAATTACCGTATCCATCCGTTTCGTAAGCGTAGATTCTGCCATATTTCGGATGATTCACAATTCCGTAAGTGCGGATGCCGAAGTCAATTTCCTTGCGAAGCTTCGCAGCCCGGGCCGCCAGTCTTTCGTCCTCATAGATTACGCTTGCGATCTCGCGGATATAGTCCAGAATCACCACAGCGAACATATTGGATGGAATATTATAACCGAACTCACAGCTGTCATCGCTTGGGCGGAAGGCCGACCAACTCATGCCGGTGTAGTTGACAGGCATGCCGCGTCCGTTATTGTGCAAAGTCTCCGTATCCTGAAGCGTCTGCCGGATGAAATGGTAGGGCGATTTCTCCCCGTGATACTGCTCTGTTTCAATCACGTTCACGATGGAGGTTAGCGCTTGGTAGCAGGCGGGATCGAAGATATCCGTCTGTTCCGATTCCTTCCAGTACATATAAGCCAGCTGTACGACGAAGCAGAGGGAATCCAGTTCGTATTTGCGCTCCCACATCCACGGGTTCAGATTGCAATCATCCGTAGCCCGGTAATGCTTGTCGCTTGCCGTTTCGTTGAAGGCATTCGTGTATGGATCAATGTTGACATAGAACATCTGCCGGGCAATTAGGCCGCGGAGAATCCGCTGAAGCTCGGGATCCTTTTTGGCAAACGGAATGTAGTGGCGCACCTGCTCCGTAGAGTCGCGCAGCCACATGGCCGGGATATCCCCGGTGAATACGAAGGTAGTACCATCTTCAAGCAGCTTAGTTGTTGTCTCCAGCGTATTCGGGAAGCAGTTACGGAACAGCTGCTGCAATTTCGGTTGATGCGAGAGACGTTTATCGGCTTCAGCAAGATACGCGGTAATGGAAGCTGGCAGGTTCATAATCTAATTCCTCCTACATCGTTAAGGTTAAGGTTGTCCTACTTACAGGGCATAGGTGACAATTCGGGGTTTGCCGACGGAGCTGCGGTGAATTTCCTCATCCTTTATTTCCCCGTATATTCGTGGTCCAGAATATCCACTGGCATGTACAGCAGTACCATTCCCGGTCCCGAGGGGTGTGGGAGATCAGGTGAGCAGTTGTACGGTTCATGACAGAAACCTCCTAATATCATCAGTCCATGTTTTAGCCTTGGCATTCGTAGCAAATGTTTGCATACCTGCCCGATGATCACAATATGTAACTTTTGCACGGTGAAATGAGGTTCATAATTCACATATTGCAGCTATGCTCCAGCTGCAGTCACCCACAGCAGGGCATGCCGTAAAGTACCGCAGCAGCGCGGTTTTGCACTCACTTAACATGACAATGCACAACCTACATATTTACTGTGTCAGCTTTGTTTCACTACACTTTGATTTGTAAGCGCTAGCATGTAAGGAATCAACAAAAATGCGAGGCGGCTGCATGAATCTGTGTAACGAAAACTAACATAGAGAGGAGTGGGAGAATGAAGGGGAGTCATGCGGCAGTAACCGTAAATCCTTCATTGAAGAACAAATCCCTAGGCAAAAGAATCTGGAAAAATTGGGAGCTCTATCTGTTCATGCTTCCTGTGATGTTGTATTTCCTCGTTTTTCATTACGGTCCGATTTACGGCATTCAGATTGCTTTTAAGAATTTCGTACCTTCGAAAGGAATTGCAGGCAGCGAATGGGTTGGTTTTGACCATTTTGAACGATTCTTCAATTCCTATTTTTTCTGGGATTTGCTCTGGAATACTTTCAGTATCAGCTTCTATGAACTTGCCCTCGGGTTTCCGCTGCCGATCATTCTCGCGCTGGCCTTCAATGAGGTCCGCAACGGCCCGTTCAAGAAATCGGTCCAGACGGTAACCTATGCGCCACATTTCATTTCTGTCGTTGTTATGGCAGGGATGATCATTACCTTTTTATCACCCTCCAGCGGAATGATTGTTCGGTTCATTGAGTTCCTGGGCCTTCAACCAGCGGAGTTTCTGACGGATCCGGCCTGGTTCAAGACGGTGTATGTCTTCTCGGGCGTCTGGCAGAGCACCGGGTGGGGAACCATTATTTATCTCGCGGCTCTGTCAGGCGTAGATCCTCAGCTGCATGAAGCGGCTATTATGGATGGAGCAAGCCGGTTTAAACGGATGCTGCATATCAATCTGCCGACGATAGTGCCCACCATTACGATCATGCTGATCTTGAATATGGGTAATATTCTGGGCGTTGGCTTCGAAAAGATTTTGCTTCTGCAGAATTCGCTTAATATGGAGGCTTCCGATGTAATTTCCACCTATGTATACCGCGCTGGCCTGGTGAACGCCCAGTATAGCTTCTCAACGGCTGTCGGATTGTTCAACTCGGTAGTCAACGTTATTCTGCTTGTTACTGTCAACCAGATCGCCAAACGCACCAGTGAGAACAGCCTCTGGTAGAAAGGAGTTGAAGTCTTTGGTTACTGCGATGAAAGAATCCAAGGGGGACAAGCTGTTTCTAATCAGCACCTATATTTATCTGGTCCTTGCACTGCTGGTTGTTCTCTATCCGCTGATCTATATTCTCAGCGCTTCAATCAGTTCGCCGCAGGACGTCAATTCGGGAGCCATGTGGCTGTTCCCGAGGAATGTAACACTGGACGGCTATAAGCTTGTTTTTGAGAATCCGAAGATATGGAATGGCTACTGGAACACAATTATTTACACGCTGGTAGGGACTCTCGTCAATCTCGCCGTTACTTTGCCGGCTTCGTATGCGCTTAGCAGATCTGATTTTGTCGGGCGTCAGCTGTTCATGGGTCTCATTTTGTTCACGATGTTCTTCAGCGGCGGACTCGTGCCGACGTATCTGCTAGTCAAGAACCTTGGACTCATTAACAGCATGTGGGCATTGATTCTGCCGGTGGCCGCTTCGGTCTGGAATATCGTTGTGGCCCGCACTTTTTTTCAGACGACCATTCCGAAGGAACTGCAGGAAGCGGCGCATATTGACGGTTGTACAAATCTGAAGCTGTTCATCCGCATTATTCTGCCGCTGTCGGCACCGATTATAGCGGTTATGGCGTTGTTCTATGGAGTTGGGCACTGGAACAGCTATTTCCCGTCTCTAATCTATTTGAATGATGATGCCAAGTATCCGCTGCAGATGGTTCTGCGCCAGATCCTTGTCCTTCAGGAAATGTCGGCCGAAACCACGGGCGCTTCAATCAACAGCGAGGTGGCGACCGCTATGAATAATAAGGCGGAAACGGCATCACTGATCAAATATGGAGTCATTGTTGTCTCCACACTGCCCATCGTGGCGGTCTATCCGTTCCTGCAGCGTTACTTTGTCCAAGGAGTCATGATTGGCTCTGTTAAAGGCTAAACGTTTAGAATGTAATGATAACAAGGGAGGAATCATTTATGCAGACCACACGCAAACCATGGAAGCTTCTGCTGTCTTCGGCTCTAGTGCTTACACTGCTGGCAGGCTGCAGCAATTCAAACGAAGGTACAGCGAATAACAATACCGGAGAGGTTGCTGTGAATAAAGAAGGTTTTCCGATTGTCAATGAATCCGTTACCCTGACGCTTATGGCGCCCGATGTAGGGATTCAGAACTGGGAGAACATGGCGGTGCTCCAGCAGATGCAGGAGAAGACTGGCATTACGCTGGAATATAAAAATGCACCGAAGGACAGCTTCGAGACCAAGAAGAATCTGGTGCTCGCCAGCGGAGATTACCCGGATATCCTCTATGCTGCCGGTCTGACGACTGCAGAGCAGATGAATTACGGAGAGCAGGGTATCCTCATTCCTCTTGAGGATCTGATTGATGAATACGCTCCGAACTTCAAGGCGCTGCTGGAAGAGAATCCGGATGTCCGCAAATCGATTACTGCACCGGACGGGCATATCTATTCCTTGCCAGTAGTGGAATTCAGCCAGCACTGGTACCGCAATCCGATGTGGTATAACGGGGACTTCCTGAAGGCGCTGAATATCGAGAAGCTCCCCGAAACGACAGAAGAGCTGTATACCTACTTGAAGCGTGTGAAGGAGGAAGATCCGAACGGCAATGGCATAGCGGATGAAATTCCGATTTCCTCGGTGACAACACCCGCTGCGAATCTTCGCGATATCCGTACCTGGCTGCTTGGCGCCTTCGGCATCTATGAAGAGGAAATTTATGTGGACGATGAGGACAAGGTGCATTATACACCGCTTGAAGAAGGCTATAAGGAATATCTGACCTATATGAACCGCCTGTGGTCCGAAGACCTGCTGGATCATGAGAGCTTCTCGCAGACGGCAGAGCAAAAGAAGGCCAAAGCGCAGAATAATCAGGTCGCCCTTTTCTCTGACTGGAATGCCTACATGACCAAAGGCGGAGAGCCTTCGACGGCAGATCCGATGTTTGCGCCTGTCCGCAGTGAAACGGTTGCTGCTCCTGCGATTGCCAAGAACAAAGGAATTTCAACCGGCGCCTTTGCCATCACGCAGAACAATCCGGCGCCAGAAGCCTCCATGCGCTGGGTGGATTATCTCTATTCCTATGAAGGCGCTATGTTCTTCAATAAAGGGCCGGAAGGCATTCTCTGGGAATACACCGATAAAGAGAACAGGGTCAAGAAGTACTTACCGGTACCGGACGGCAAGGAAATGGAAGATTACCGGGCAACTCTGACGCCTAACTACGGCATTCCTGCTCCAACCTTATCCATGGATGATATCAATAAAGGACTGAAGACAGACTTTGACCTCTGGGTAGAGCAGGAAACCCAGCAGAAGCTGCTCGATAAAGGGGCACGAATTCCGTTCCCGACTCTGTTCTTCACCGTGGAAGAGCAGACCGAAATCAGCAGCCTGAATTCTGATTTGAGCACATATGTGAAACAGATGGAAGCGAAGTTTATCACTGGTGCCGAGCCGCTTACGGGCTGGGACAATTATGTGGCGACCGTCAAGAAAATGGGCGGAGAGCGTGTGGCTGAAATCAACCAGGCTGCCTATGACCGCTGGAAATCCAACTAATTCAAACTACACCACGAACATTAATCTCAGGAGGGAAAGACATGCAAATCACGAGACATCCGAATAATCCGATTGTCGTCCCGGGCGGCTATGAATGGCGCAAGGTTACGGTCTTCAACCCGGCGGTCATCATCGATAACGGCAAATTTTATATGATTGAGCGCACCGCAGGTTCCCTGACTCCATGCAAAAATTACTTGGGTCTGCTGGAAAGTGATGACGGCGTGAACTTTACCCACGTGAAGGATGAGCCGATTGTGACGCCCGATATGCTGGGATTCCCTTACGGTAGTGTGCAGGACCCGCGGATTGTCAAAATCGATGGCACCTTTTATCTGAACTATGCCCTACGTCCCTGTGCTATGAGTTATTATCCTACCGGGGCAGGCGTCCCCCTGCGCTCGATTCCGGAATATCCGGACGGGTGGGGGGAAGAGGAGGGGCATTGGCTGACCCGGTCATCCATTCTGAAATCGGATAATCTGCTGGATTGGGAGTTTGTGGCGGACACGACACCTCTTGATATCAATGATCGGGACAACATTTTGTTCCCCGAAAAAATAGGAGGCAAATTCGTGCTGCTGCGCCGCCCCGAGGAATATGTGGGAGAAGCCTACGGAACGGATAAGGCGGCTATGTGGATTACCTACTCCGAGGATCTAGTGAACTGGGAAGAGCCCAAACTGCTTGCTGCCGCCGGCAACCTGTCCTGGGAATCGCGAAAAATCGGAGGCTCTACGCCTCCGATACGTACAGATAAGGGCTGGCTGGTGCTCTATCACGGCGTCGATGAAGACATTGTCTACCGTGTGGGGGCCATGCTGCTGGATTTGGAACAGCCTGAGAAAATCATTGCCCGGACACATCATTTCATAATGGAGCCGGAGACGTACTATGAGAAATTTGGGTTCCAGATTCCGAATGTCATCTTCCCGACCGGGAACGTGGTCAAAGACGGACTGCTCTATATCTATTACGGGGTAACGGATACGGCGATAGCGCTCGCCACTGTTCCACTGGATGAACTGGTAGAGCATATTCTTCAGGAAGCGCAGCAGCAAAACAGTTGAAATGACACCGTCCTACAAAAAGGACGTCAAAGCAGTTTCCACTGCTCCGCCAACTTAAAACGGTCTATTTCGCAGCAGCCTCCTTTAAGGCATATTCCTTGCGGTACTGCCCCGGTGTCAGACCAATTTCTTTTTTGAACTTGCGGATGAAATTCGGCGTATCCAAATAACCGACCTGCTCGATAATTTCTTTGAGCGGTGCGGTCGTGTTCTCCAGCAGCCGGATGACCTCATCCACACGCCGCTGCCAGACATATTGTGAGAAATTGCTGCCGGTCTTCTCTTTGAAGCTCCGGCTTAAATAAGAGGTTGAAATGGCAAACTTAAGCGCCACATGCTCTAGGCTGAGTGTGTAGTCAGCAAACTGCTCATCCACGTATGCCAGAATGTCATCCATTAATGAAGACTCGCTCGTCTCCGTATTCCGCTCGACCTGCGCGCAGATGTCACCGGCCAGAGAGAGCAGACGGTTCTCGAGCTCTTCAAGCGTTTCGAAGGAGGTCAGTTCCGGAATGTTGGCGAACACTCCGTCCATGCCAAGCTCGGAGGCGGTGCGCAGAAAAGCGTTCAGCAGATCGAAGCAGATGCATCGCAGCAGATGAACCTGTAGCGGCTCGTCTTGGATCGTATCAATTGTATCGGCAATCATCTGGATGGCTACCGATTCGTTGCCCTGCTTCAGGCTCTGCTCCAGCTTCAGCATGGATTTACGCGGAATCCAAAAGCTCTCGGCAGCGGCAGGACTCAGCTCTGCAAGCTGCTCGAAGTAGGTTACCTGCCCGCTGCGCCGGTTCATTCGGTGCTCTAGAGCTGCAGCGGCTTCAATGAAGGATTGGTTAAGGAGTGCCAGGTCCATGTAGGCCATGCCGACACCGATACTTAGAGAAAGCTGCGAGTGCTCGCGGATTACCGCTTGAATGGCTTCAATAACCTGCTCCATCTGGTTCTGGATGGGCATGTTCGCATCACCGGGAAGTGAAATAATTAAGGCAAACTGGTCTTTGACCGAGAATTCCACACCGAAGATCTGAGCACCTAGACCGGGCAGACATACATTGCTGAGTATTTCCTGCAGCAGATGGCGTTCCTGCCAGGATTTGCCCGGCACAGGTTCATCCCAGGAAAGGATCGCCGAGAAATAGAGGCCTTGTCCCTGAGGATACCTGAAGCCGGTGCTGAAGATCATCTGCTCAATCTCGGGATCATCCGGCTTGCCGTGCTTGAGCAGCAGGAGCATGCACTGATTGCGGACGAAGGGCTCCTGAAGATCAATTCTGGCACTGTAATCGTGGAGAGTCTGCCGGATCCATTCCCATTCATTGCGGAGTTTGGGAGTATCATTGCAGCTGCCTTTCATCTTGGCGAATTCCATCAGATCCCTGATCGGATGGTACTGCCGTTTGGCCAGCAGCAGTGCGGCAGCTATGCCGGTAATGGCCGTTATACAGAAGACGATCAGAATCAGAGTCTGGACATGGGCGACACGGCTGAAGAACTGGAAGCTGGGCATCGTGGTCACATAGGTCCAGCCATTTTCTTCAGATTGTACAGAAACGACGGAGTGTTGTTCCCCATCCAGTTCCAGGTTATGAATACCAGGCTCAAGTCCGGATAACTTCTCGAGCTCGTCCTGGGGAAGGTTGACGTTATGGCTGTTCGCGGTCAACACCTCTCCAGTGGGACCGAAAATATAGCTGCTCCCCGAGAAGTCACTCAAGATCGAGTCCATGACCCCGGTAAGATTGGATTCTTTCATTAAATAGATAACGGTCCCGTAAGGATACGGGTCATTCGGTTTAACAGGTACAAGCATGACGAGCATCGGCTCCACACGGGAATTTACCGTCACATTTTCGGCGGGACGTACCATGGGCTGCCGGGTTTCATTCAAGTCCCGCCGCAATTCTTCCGGGGTCCAACGCTCGAACTGATAGAGTGTATCAAAGGTGACATGAAGATCAGCTGATCCGCGGTAAGAATAAATGTTGGAATCATTATGGAAATAGAGGAGCAAGTCCTCTGTAATGCTGCTGCTGGCTTTGTAATTCGCCAGCGCCTGAATCGCCTCCAGGCTGTAGTAGGGATCGCGTACCATATAGGGAGTCAGATGTTTGTCATAGGCGATTCTTCCCGCTATTTCCTGAAGCTCATTCATACGGGTATCTATAGTGTTCTTCACCTGGTTAAGCTGATTGACATTGGATTGTTCAATTTCTACACGAAGACCTTTGACAGCGTTTTCGTAAACGAAAATGGTTACACCGGTCAGAGGGATAAGAAAGATGAGGATGTAGGAAAACGCATATTTTAGAAGAAGCCTTGATTTGAAATGATTCCAGCTGAGTCTGAATCTGTTGAGCAAGGATGGCTTGAGTGCCGGATTTGCCATGAAGCATTCCCTCCAGTGTTAACATATTCGGATTAAAAATCTTAGGAGTATAAATTACTGTTCTCTTCTGGATTACACTTGTGCTAGTATAAACATTATAACATTATAATCTTTGGAATGGAGCAGCTCATCAGGTTTATTTTTTAAACATAAGGATGTACAGGTTCCATGTCATTAAACATTTTTTGAATTTCGCCTGTATACCGGGGTTGAAAAAGGAGATGGGATGAGTGGGCACAGAGAATGTACTGCGCAATTTGCAGCTTGTTGACGGGCGGATTGTAGATATCGCCATTCAGGATGGGATGATCACTGCCATTACACCGCCAGGCCAGGCTGAAGGAGAGAACGGCCTAGACTGTTCCGGGTTATATGTGTCCAGCGGATGGATTGATCTGCATGTGCATGCCGTGCCGGAGCTTGATCCCTATGGCGACGAGATCGACGAAATTGGTGTGAAGCAGGGGGTAACAACGCTGGTGGATGCTGGTAGCTGCGGTGCAGACCGGATCGGAGATTTGTATATCTCGAGGCTGAAGGCTGACACACAGGTATTTGCTCTGTTGAATATTTCAAGGATCGGGCTCGAACGGACAGATGAATTGTCGCAACTGGAATGGATTGACCGGGCCAAGGCGTTAGAGGCGGCAGCGGCTTATCCTGATTTCATCGTTGGTCTGAAAGCCCGCATCAGTCAAAGTGTCGTCAAAGACAGCGGCATTGAGCCGCTCAAGCTTGCACGCACACTGTCGGAAGAAACAAAGCTTCCGCTCATGGTGCATATCGGTTCTGCTCCGCCCGTGATCACCGAAGTGCTGAAGATTTTACAGCCGGGCGATGTAATTACCCATTATCTTAACGGCAAGTCCAACAATCTATTCCATGCGGACGGCACACCGCTGCAAGGGCTGCTGGATGCAGCTGCGCGGGGAGTTCATCTGGATGTGGGGCATGGCACAGCGAGCTTCTCCTTCCGGATTGCAGAACAGGCCAAGGCGGCAGGCATTGCGCTGAATACAATCAGCACGGATATTTACCGGGGCAACCGTCTGAACGGGCCGGTGTACAGTATGTCGAATGTGCTGACGAAATTTTTGGTTCTCGGCTACAGTCTGGAAGAGGTGATCCGCGCAGTGACAAGCAGCGCAGCGGAGTGGCTCGGCAAGCCGGAGCTCGGCCAGATTAGGGTGGGACAGGAGGCGAATCTGACTTTGTTTGCCCTGGAAACAGGCGAGAAGCAGCTTGAGGACTCGGAAGGCGATGTCCGGGTTGCGCAACACTATATTGAGGCTAAAGGAGTCTTTGTAAATGGATCACTCATTACAGGCTAGATATGGATTGAAGCGTGTTATTAATGCCAGTGGAAGAATGAGCATCCTTGGTGTTTCCGCACCTACGGATTCGGTCATGGAGGCGATGAAGCAGGGCGGACAGCAGTACGTGGAAATTGCAGATCTTGTAGACAAATCCGGAGAATATATTGCACGCCTGCTTGGTTCCGAAGGGGCAGTTGTTGTGAACTCGGCATCCAGCGGCATAGCGCTGTCGGTGGCAGCCATTGTGACCGCCGGAGATCCGAGGCTCAGCCTTCGCCTGCACCAGGAGCCGATATTAAAAAATGAAATTATTATGCTAAAAGGCCATAATGTACAGTATGGAGCGCCTGTCGAATCCATGGTATTCCTTGGCGGTGGCCGGATAGTGGAAGTCGGATACGCCAATGAAGGTCGCAAAGAGCATATCGAACAGGCCATCGGTGAACGCACTGCAGCCATTCTCTATGTGAAATCCCATCACGCCGTTCAGAAGAATATGATTTCTGTGGAAGAGGCCTGGGAGGTTGCGCAGCGTCAAGGGATCCCACTGATTGTTGATGCGGCTGCGGAAGAGGATCTGCGCAAATATGTCCACTATTCGGATTTGGCGATTTACAGCGGATCGAAAGCTATTGAAGGTCCTACCTCCGGTATCGTCGCTGGCAAAAAGAAATACGTCGAGTGGTTGAAGGTACAGCTGCACGGGATCGGCCGAAGTATGAAGGTCGGCAAAGAGACCACCTTCGGGCTGCTTCAGGCCCTGGATGAATATCAGGACAAAGCCGATCACAGTGAGCGGGAGAAGCTGGCGCTGGAGGCTCTTCAGCCGCTGGCCGGGCTTCCTGGTGTTTCGGTCCGTATCGTTCAGGATGAAGCAGGCAGAGCGATTTTCCGCGGGCGTATCCAGATTGATTCCTCTGTAGCAGGGATGGATGCAGGAAGTGTCAATGACCAGCTGCGTGAAGGTGTAATTGCGGTATATACCCGTGACTATGGCGTCAAGCAGGGTTATTTCGATATTGATCCGAGGTCTCTGCAAGGTGATGATCTTCAGGTCATCGTCAGCAGAATACATGAAATCGTGGGGGGCGAACAAGCATGAGTCATATTCATCAGCGTCTGTATAAGAACCGGGCCGCACTTAATGTACTGGCCGGCAGTATCGGGAACGCTAAGGATGTGTTCAAGGCTGCGGAAGGATATGTACTGGTAGGTGTGCTCTCCAAAAATTATGATACGGTGGAAGAAGCGGTAGCCGCCATGACTGAATATGGTCAGGCTATCCGAGATGCCGTATCCATTGGACTCGGGGCCGGAGACAACCGCCAGGCGGCAGTTGTGGCGGAGATTGCCGCAAGTTATCCGGGAAGCCATATCAATCAGGTATTCCCGGCAGTGGGGGCGACCCGCGCCAATCTGGGGGCTAAGGACAGCTGGATTAACAGCCTGGTCTCTCCGTGCGGGAAGCCGGGCTATGTAAATATATCAACGGGCCCCATCAGTTCGGGAACCACTCCGCAGGCTATTGTTCCGGTTCATGCCGCCATTGCACTGGTTCGTGATATGGGCGGCAATGCGCTCAAATATTATCCGATGCAGGGACTGAAGCTGGAGGAAGAGTACCGTGCGGTCGCCAAGGCCTGCGGGGAAGCCGGGTTTGCTCTGGAGCCTACGGGCGGAATTGACCTGGTTAACTTCGGACCCATTCTGGAGATTGCACTTCAGGCAGGCGTGCCGCAGGTTATCCCGCATGTGTATTCCTCCATTATTGACCCGCAGACAGGGAGTACGAACGTACAGGATGTCCATCGATTACTTGAAACAATGAAATTGCTGGTGGACCGGTATGCCTAGGATTGCTGCTTTTGGTGAAGTGATGATGCGGCTGCAGGTTCCGGGCTATGAAACACTGGTGCAGAGCAACAGGCTGGAGTATTCTTTTTCCGGCAGCGGGGTGAATGTAACTGCTGCACTGGCCAGATACGGCCATCATGGTGCGCTTATTACCACCTTGCCGGAAACTCCGCTGGGCGAAGCGGCTTTTGCTTATCTTCGCAAGCTTGGCGTGGATACTTCACTAATTAGCCAAGGCGGAAAGCAGCTGGGGATGTACTTTCTGGAGAATGGCTTTGGAGCTCGCCCCGGCAGAGTCACCTACACAGACCGGCTGGGCAGCAGCTTCAATACCGCGGAGGCGAGCAATTATGATATGGTAGCGCTCGCTTCCAAGGTCGACGTTCTTCATTTGTGCGGAATTACGCTGGCAATGAATGAAGGTGTGCGCAAGCAGATGAAACAGCTTGCTATGGAAGTGAAAAGTGCCGGTGGCAAGATTGTTTTTGACTGCAATTATCGTCCTGCGTTATGGGGGGAGGACGGCTATACCAAGGCCCGCCCGCATTATGAGGAACTGTTGGAGCTGGCTGACCTGGTGCTGATGAATGAGAAGGATGCACAGTATATTCTTGGCATTGGAACCGGAGAATATGATAGAATAACGCAGTTGAAGCAAGCAATTCCAGAAGTTGCGGAACGCTTCCGCATCGGTATGACAGCAGGAACCCACCGTGAAATTAACGCTGACAATACGCATTCCCTGACAGGATATATATATCATCAAGGTACGTTCGTGTTTTCCAGCAAGCTGACCTTCCCTGTGTATGACCGGATTGGTGCCGGCGATGTGTTTGCGAGCGCTGTTATCCATGGGGAATTGCAGCAATACCCGCATCAGCAGACTGTTAATATGGCATCGGCGGCAGCGATGCTGGCCCATACCACTCAAGGCGATACAGCGCTTTTTACCGAGAGCGAGGTGCTCCGGGCGTTGTCAGACCATACCTTAGATGTTGAAAGGTAGTGAACAGCGAGTGTCACTGAAACGCAAGCAAGGTCCTTTATATCAACAAATTCAAAAAATTCTCAAAGACCGGATTCTGCATGGGGTATATCCTCTTGGAAGCATCATCCCCTCCGAGCCGCAGTTGGAGAAAGAATTCGGCGTCAGTAAAATGACGGTCCGCGGCGCGGTCCAGGAGCTGTCCCACGAAGGCTATGTGCAAAAGAAAAGCGGTGTCGGAACAATTGTGATGCGCAATACCTCCTATCAGAAGCTCTCCAAGGGCAAACGGTTTACGGAGCTGCTTGTAGAAGAGGGCCATAAGCTGGAAAAGAGACTGCTAAATTCCCGGTTAATCACCAATGATACCGGAACAGAGGACTATGTCCGCTACGGGCCGTATTGCCAGCGGATTGAACGGCTCTACATTCTAAACGGACAGCCTTATATTCATCTGATCCACTTCTTGGCTGCAGCTGCACTGCCCGGCGGAGGCACGGCAGAAATGGATGCAGACATCCAGTCGCTGTATGACTCACTGGAGGAGAACGACATTGTGCTGGAAAACTTCAAGGACCGTTTCTTTGTAGAGCCGGCACCTCATGAGGTGTGCCAGCTGCTGGAGCTCCTCCCGGGGACACATGTGCTCAAGCGCTTGCGAAATTCCTTCGACGGAGAAGGCAGACTGATTGAACACAGTATCGGCTGCTATAACACGGAGCTCCAACATTATCTGGTCAGTTACGACACCTGAAGTCAATGTTAGGTACGAATGGATATATATTAAGAAATCCAAGATGGATACCGTTATTTTCAGACTCTCGCTGCTTGCAGCGGGATTTTTTGATGCGCCTGAGCAATCATTTCAATTAAAGTTCCTTCATCAGCTGGTTAATACATTCTGCTGCTTTTTCATTACCCATTCATAGCGTGAAATTAGCTGGCATTGTAGCGCTCATAAGCAGTCTAAAAAACCTTCTCACTGAGAGCTATACTCTCAGATAAGAAGGCATGTTGTGAAACCTCATCATTAGTATTTGAATTTCTCTGTCAGATTCTCTAATTTCTGTGACATATCCGACAAAGTTGTGGCAAGGCTCGTAATTTGCTCCATTGAAGCCAGTTGTTCCTCCGAAGATGCAGCAATATTTTGTGAGTTGTCTGCAGCTTGAAGCGCAAGATTCGTAACTTGCTCTTGGCCCGCTGTTATTTCCTGAACACTTGCAGTTATCTGCTGTGTAACACTGGCGAGTTCTTCCGTTTGCTGCGCGATAAAGTTTGTGGATCCCACAATTTTGTTAAACTGTTGTTCCGTCTCATTAGCAATCTGTATACCTGAGTCGACGTCCTGTTTAACTCGTTCCAACGTTTTAAGAGATTGTTCTATATCCAAACGCATATCTTGAATCAACGTGGAAATTTGCCCCGACGACTGATTCGATTGTTCAGCAAGTTTTCTCACTTCAGCAGCAACTACGGAGAAACCGCGGCCTTCTTCTCCTGCACGTGCAGCCTCAATCGAAGCATTTAAAGCAAGAAGATTAGTCTGCTGGGCGATATCCGTAATGGCATGTAACATCGTACCGATCTGCTGGCTGCGTTCATCCAGCATCCTCATGACTACATCCGTTTCATTAACCGAATGGTTAATCAGGTTCATTTGTTTGGCCGTGTGTTCTACGGCAGTACCACCGATGTTCGCTAATTCCATCGCATCAACAGAAGAATCGGCAATGGTGGATGAGCTTTCAGCTATTCGCTGGATACCAATCGATATCTCCTCGAGTGAGTTGGTTGTCCTTTGAAGCATCATTTGCTGCTCTTGTGCACCGGATGCGGATTCTTGAATCGACATGGTGATATTCTCAGTTGCTTGACTGGTGTGCTCTGCTCCAAGGGTCAATTCTTTGGAGGATGAAGCGACCTGCTTGGTAGAGAGATCTACTTGGCTAATGAGATATCTCATATTTTTAATCATTTCATTAAAATCCTTAGCCAGCTCACCGATCTCATCTTTGGATTTCATTTTAACTTCTTCAACGGTCAGATCACCTTCTGCAACTGATTTCAGTCGCTTTGCAATCTTTAGGATAGGATTCGTTAATCGCCCCGAAACAAAGCTTACGATAATTGATCCGAGAACAACCGCAACTGCCATAACAATTAGAACAAGATAGAGGACTTTTGTGGCACCGCTGTTGAACTCACTTAAATACGCACCTGAACCGATGATCCATCCCCAATGTGGATCCATTTCGACATATGAAACTTTCGTTTCTACTTCACCTGTATCGGGTAGAGCCCACTTGTAGGTGACAAATCCTCCTCCAGCTGTTCCAACGCTAACGAGCTCTTTTCCCAAATATACGCCATCTTCCGTTACAACATCTGTCAGATCCTGACCTTCATTTGAGGGATTCATCACGGAATGGGCATCCTTATCAACTGCCCATGGATATCCGGTCTCCCCTACAGTATATTCACTTTTTACAGGGCGCTTATTATCGGCATTCTTTTCACCGAGCAGTTCGACCCGGAGCTTTTCCTGTGCTTGCTCCAATGTTAAATCTCCATTCTCCACTTGTTCATTGAGGAGATTAATCATGCCAATGACCATCCGCACACTATTTTCGAGTGCTGCCTTGCCCGATTCATTCATTTCATTTTTCGATACCGTATACGAAGTGAACCCGATCACGATCGTGGGCACGATTAGTATAGCCAAGCATAGAGTGACTAGCTTTGTTCTTAAAGATCTCATTTTTAGTATAGATGCCATCTTTGTTTTCACTGCATTTCCCCCTCAATACCTTGATTTACAGATCCCATAATCTTAATAGTTAAAATTTTAATAAAAGTCTGTACATAATATATCGTACATTTATCCCGTAAAATGAAGCCTCGTTTCGATGTATGTTGCGGACTTTTTGGTTGTGGATGTTATTAATACAAGCCGTGATCCTAAGTCTTCACTTTATAGTAAAATCCTTGCTGCGGCTGTCTTTTCATTTTAAAAATATTTTGACACAGATCAAATCAAGGACAAAAAAGCTCCTGGCGCAACAAAAAATGAGAACTTTAAACTAAACTTAAACTTGCTCCATACTTTGTCTTAAGCCTGGAGGGTTATGATCGTTCCCAAGGGGATAAACAAATACACAATAGAAGATTAAAACAGCAGACGTTTGAAAGACTTAACATGGCAAAAATACTCTATATAAAGGCGTTTTTTACCGTAAAAAGAATGGGAGGGAGCAAACTACTACGTGATTGTCAAAAAGAAAAATAAGATTCTAACCATCTTCAAGAGACTGTTTCTCGTCATGTTGTCCACTGTACTCATCTGGATCGGCTTTCATCATGTCATGAAGCTGGTAGAGCAGCACAAATACCCGGCTATAGGTCAGTATGTACAAATTGAGAATCAACGGATGCATATCTACACAAAAGGTAACGGACCCAACACTATTGTCTTATTAAGCGGCCTGGGAACAGTCTCACCTGTGCTGGACTTTGAACCATTAATTAATGAAATGTCCAACCATAATAGAGTTGTCGTCCTAGAGCCGTTCGGATATGGCTGGAGTGATAAGACGGATAAGAAAAGAACGGTGGAGCACATCGTTGGGGAACTAAGAAGTGCATTGCAGCAATTAAATATCAAAGGGCCATATGTATTAATGCCGCATTCTATTTCAGGGATTTACAGCATGTACTATGCTCATGAGTATCCTGAAGAGGTTAAGGCGGTTGTTGGAATAGACGCGACGCTGCCAGCGGCCCTTGCTTATTTCAATGAATCCCCTCCGGCCATCCCGGGTTATATGAGATATGCGGCGCCCATCGGGTTAGCTAGACTTGCTGTATATTTGGATGGTAGTGCTTATCTTCCTCTTGCAAGTGAAGGTGCTTACTCGGACGAGAATTTAGCAATGACCAAAGCAATGACGGCATGGAACGGTTACAACAAAAATGTTATTCAAGAGGCAAGTGAACTGGGTGACAATGTAAGAAAAACTGCTCAGATGTCGTTTCCATCAGATATACCCGTATTGTTTTTTACAAGAGACGATGGCAGGGTAAGTGAGGATGGGAGATCTCAATTCACTTTTTTACAAACTCAGCTTACCGATCATCCCTCGAGTACAATCTTCCCTTTACAAGGTCATCATTATCTTCATTGGACTAAATCCAAGGAGATGAGCGAAACTGTCCTGAAATTCTTGAAAGATATTAAAGATAAGGAATGACCTTAGTTGTATTTGCTATGAAGGTTAGCCAGGGGTGTCCGTCGTTATTAGACGCTTCCAGACAAAAACATAACTTGAACCCAATGAGAGTCGCTAAAATAGCGGCTTTTTCTGGTTATATCGATAAGACCTTGTCCTTATCAAGGATAAGATCATGGCCCGGTTACCGAATCCTTGCTGTCTAACTAAAGAGGCTTAGGTAGCTAATAGTAAGAAATATCAACAGTAGAAATGTTAAGAGTAGAGGAGACATTACTCCCGTAATCGAAATTGCCAGACGTGGATTTCTAATTCTATGTTTTACTTTCATGACTTGACCTTAGGTCTGACCTAAGGTATATGCTTAATTTGTATTCAAGGACTGGGAGGAAAAACCGATGAAAAAGGAAATCACCATTAGCGAGTTAGCAAAACTGATGGGTGTGTCCGTCCATCAAATTCGTTATTTTGAGGAAAAAGGCATATTGTTCCCGTCCTATATTGATGAAAATCAATATCGGATGTATAGCATTAATGAGATGTATCGGCTGGCACATATTTTGCTCCTCCGTAAGGTGGGTTTGTCTGTACAATCCATCCGAGTTTGGAAAGATGAAGGGATGCCGGACGACATGCAGCGGTTGCTTGTACAGTCTGTTTCCAAGATGAAAGTCGAGATAGATCGCCTGCAAAAGTTGAGCAATTTTATCTGTAAGGTATTGGATGAGAATGAGCGCTATGGACAGGAGGCTGATTCCTTCCGAGTTACTCAACGAGATCCGCTTGTTCTGTCTTCATGGTTCGAGACAGACATCGAGACGGAACTGGATGCTCGAATGTTGGTCCAGCAGGGGGATACGCTGCCAGCGTTGTTTGAAGCGGACATTCATTACGTGTATGAGGGAGGACGCCGCGTAATGCTGTGCACGGAAGTGCACGACACGGAAGGAGACATGGTTTTGCCAGCTGGCGAGTATTTATCTTACCATTTCTCGCTACATGGCGAAGAAGGCTTGGAACAACACTTCAATCAATTTCAGACCTTCGCCGATAGCAGCTCACTTATTTTAACCGGACCACAAATCCTTGTGGAAAAGTCATACCTGTCTCTGTTCACCCAAGAAAGCATACATTACGAATTGCTTGCACGTATTGATCGTAACGGCATTGGTGCTGCGAAACGGGAGGAGATTCAATGACCACGATTTCTGCCATTCTAATGGAGCGAATGAAAGAGGAACACAAGGCCTCAGTCAGCGAACTGCTTCAACAAGGATTTTGCAGCAAATTTCAACTTGGGACAGGGCTAAATAACTCGCAGTTGCAGTGGCTGTTAGAAAGGCTACTTGTGTTGGTTGAGCAACGGGGAGGAAGTGAGCGTATCGTTGCCCTGCAGGGAGGATCCGTCGTCGGCAGCCTGTCACTTCAGTTTCAGGTTCGTTCAGGTGATCCGCGTCCAAGTCAAACAGCAGTGGACCTGCTCCCCTTGTGGAAAGGGATTCAAGAAGTCGGATGGGCAAAAGCGTTAGGTTTCTCTGTTCGATTGGCCTTTTTGAGCCATCGCCCGGTGCGTGGCGAATTGTATTGCTGACATAACTGTCCATGAACGCTTTCGGGGAGCGGGGGTAGGCAGGACGATGCTGGAATGGGTCCTCCGCGAAGCAGCATCAAGGGCGGAAATGCGATATGCAAGCATGCATGTGTCGGGCAGCAACGTTGGAGCCAAACGCCTGTATGAACGGATGGGATTCCGTACAAAGAACGTCCAGCGCAGCCGTTTCATGGCGTGGTTATTTGGCGAGAAAGAGTGGAATTACATGATTCATGAAGGGTAGAATCCTTGCGTAGAAAGGAATGCAGAGGAGAGATGAAAAAGAAATGGGGAATTTCGCTCCTGATCATCCTGCTGCTGTTGGGAGGAACCGGCGCGTATATTTTACAGCAGAACAGCTTTGATATGGTCCAACAAGCTGTGGAGATGGATACGCCTCAAGGCAAACTGACGGGCGTACTAACGTTACCCGAGAAATATAACGGCAAGGTTGGTCTAGTGTTGTTCATTCATGGAGACGGCCCAATCGATGCGACACACGATGATGGTTATAAACCGCTCTGGGAGCGGCTTGCTGCGCTTGGCTATGCCTCACTCTCGCTAGACAAGAGGGGCATCGGTGGATCGGAAGGCAACTGGTTAGACCAGAGTATGGATGATCGGGTGGAGGAAGCGGAGCATGCGTTAGCCTGGGCGAGGCAGCAACCATCAATTGACGTGGATCGCATAGGCGTATGGGGGGCAAGCCAGGCAGGGTGGGTTATTCCTAAACTAGCCGGCAAAGAAGAGCTAGCTTTTAGCATTCTCGTTTCTCCTGCAATCAACTGGCTTACGCAGGGAGAATACAATACGCGCAGACAAATGGCGAAGGAAGGACGATCTTTGAGTGAGATTGAGCAGCAGGTGATCGACGATAACCGAATTAAGGATCTTTTAAAGGCTGGGAGCTCTTATGATGAATATGTGAGCGTTGCGGGCCAAAAAAATGCCATGTCTAGGGAACGTTGGACGTTTGTAAGTCAGAATTATACTGCTGATGCTACAAACGATATTGCGAATTTTAGCTCTCCAGTTCTGCTTCTGCTCGGTGATCAAGATATTAACGTAGATGTGAAAGAAACAGAGAAGGTTTACAGGGAACGTGTATCACCATCCGAATTACTGCGAGTCAAAGTGCTGCACGACACGGAGCACTCCATGCTCTCCACCTCGACTGCCGATTCGTCGACACGTGCGTTATTGATCAGCTTGTTTGCGCCGAGGAACATTACGGCGAAGGGGTACATGGATGAAATAACAGATTTTTTGAAACATGCTCAACCCATTCAAGATACGCAGCATTAAAGTGAAAAGTTATAGGTTATATCAAGAGGGAAAGACATGGAACTGAAGCTGCCGAGCGGGAGGAAGTCGGCCTGGATCTGGCAAAATCCATTACGATCTTTGGTATGATCATGGTCAACTGTAAGCTGTACTCTGCAGTAAAAAACTAGTCAATTGAACGGGTCATAATGAATGCTGGAGTGGTGAATTTAGGAATGAGAGACAAAAACATAGTCCCAATGAGAGTCGCTGATTTAGCGACTTTTTTAGTTTTAAGAAACCCAGCTCTTTACCTGAATTAAAGACAAGAACCTCGATCATTTCCAAAAAGGATCCGGGTCACTTTCGCTTTTGGCTCAAACACTTTCGCATAATGAAATGAATCATAGAGTTGGAACGAATTCATATGAATATGAGATTTTTTATATTATTTTAAGGTTTTATTTTCTAAATACTTTATATTTAATATGGAAAAGACCGAAGGGGGATTATACATTTAATGGATAATAACAAGCCGTCGCAAGACAATGAAGAAGAAATGAAGGATTCATTGACTGAAGAGCAGGAAACACAGCAAGAAACAACTTTGGTACCGGAAATGCTAAAAGAGGAGAATCAACGGACGCCTAAAGGGAAAAGTAGTGTGGTCTGGATGATAATCTCGGGAATTCTTGCTGCTGCACTTATCATTGTAATCGTATATCCACCATTTGGTGGGGGCAGGGAGGCTGTGGCTTCGGTCAATGGGACTGACATTTCAAAGGACGAGCTATACAATGAATTGGTATCTCTCGGAGGTGAGAGTACATTAAACAGCATGATTACGATGAAATTGATAGACCAAGAGGCCGCAAAGGCTAAAGTGTCTGTTACGGATGAAGATGTGAATGCCGAGATTGAATCACTAAAGACCCAATATGGCGGTGAAGAAGGCCTTAACACGGCGCTTTCTCAATCAGGTATGACAATGGATTCGCTCAAGAAAAATACGGAGGTACAAGTGAAAATCCGTAAAATACTTGAGCCGAAAACGACAGTAAAAGATGAGGATATCAGTGCTTACTATGAGGAAAACAAAGCGACGTTCGCAACTCCGGAGCAGGTAAAAGCATCCCATATCCTTGTGGCAACGAAAGAAGAAGCTGATGAGATCAAGAAACAATTGGATGAAGGAGCAGACTTTGCAACCCTGGCATCAGAAAAATCCACCGATACAGCTTCTGCAGCAAGCGGCGGGGATCTTGGATTTTTCGGGAAAGGTGAAATGGTAGAACCATTTGAGAAAGCCGCTTTCTCCATGCAGATCGATGAAATCAGTGAACCGGTTAAATCGGATTTTGGTTATCACATTATCAAGAAAACCGATTATAAAAAAGCTACAGATCCAACACTGGAAGATAAAAAGGAAGATATTCGTAAAATACTGGTGGAACAACAAGTCGGTGAACTGAGCACCAATTGGATGACGGAATTGCGTTCAAATGCTACCATTACCAACACACTTGAACCAGCAGAGGAAAATGCAGATGCTGCAGATTCCGCAGATTCCGCTCAGGATACAGAATCCAGTCCAAACGAATAATATTAATAATGGTAGAATGAAAACAAGTGAGCAGCTGGCAAATTTGAATTGTATGGTTTAAACTTGTCAGCTGTTTCTTTTCTTTGCTAACCTTGGACAAGAATCTCATTGAAGTCGCTATTTTAGCGGCTTTTTATTTTGTCGAAACAAGAACTTGTTCCGATTACGGATTAGATGGATGTCTATAATAAACAGTAAGCGGCATCCTTTCATCCTCTGGATCAGAACTGATTGGAAGATTAACAAGAGCTTTCAATAGATGTTATTTCTATAAGTATGGACTTCAACTGATCCCTGACCAAGCCATTCAGTGGTTGTAAGGGAAGAGGGAGACTGGGACCTGAAATGAAGCCATTGATTTCTGCTGCTGCAGAAACAACACGTAAGCTTCCATATTGACGGAATAGCGCCCAGATCGGTTCAAGTCGTGCTGATAGTTGATTTGCTTCGTCTTTACTACCGTCGAGTGCCAACTGGGCCATTTTCAAACACGTTTTAGGAAATAAGCCGCCCAGAACGGAATACCAGGCTTCGCAGCCCGCATTCAAGCCAGTGACTGCAAACGGATCCCCGCTTACCCCGATCGTAACAGTAGAAGGAATGAGTTTACGAAGACGGTTAACTCGTACTATTGCTGCCTCAGGATCAGAAGGAACCCCAGGAATCTTGATTGAACGTACAGAGGGAAGTTTAGCAATTTGTTCGTGCAGTTCATCGCTAAAATGAAAGTGCGTAGTGGCCGGATTATCATAGATACAAAGTGGAATAGAGAGCGAACTTGATACTTGTTCATACAACGAATAAACCTCTTCATTTGTTAATGTTTGATAAGAAACAGGTGCAAGCAGCACAGCTCCGGCTCCGGTTCTTTGAGCGTCTTCTGCTAAATGAAGTACATCCATCGTGCGAAGCGCACTTATGCTTGTCATCACAGGAATACCATCGGCGGAATCGACTGCAAGTTGCAAAACGCGAAGCCGTTCTGCTCGGCTCAAATAGGCATAATTACCCGTCGATCCCAGCGCTCCGATGGAGTTTACTCCGGCTGTAACCAATCGTTGAATCAGATTTACAAATTCTTTTTCGTTAACTCCACTTTCATTCATTGGAGTTAGCGGAAAAGCAGATAGTCCATGGAACATTAAATTCTCTCCTTTAATCATATTGTGAAGAAGTATTATCGATTATAGGAAATTTATTGGACTAACTTACAGTGCCAATTATTAATCAATTTATAGTGCCAATTTTATTATAATTGCGGTATGCAATAAAAATGTACTCATTGCTATTTCATTTTGGTTAATGGTGAGAGGACTTAGATGAAGAGGAGTATACAATGAAATTTGTATTTCATAATACATGTTATCAGTTAATCTGACTGCTTTTCTCGATTAAAGCTTGAAGGCTTTCCTTCAGCGTTGCTGCTGGGCTTCGTGCCAACTTGAGATAACTTTCAGTGCAGAAAGTATAGTTATTCTTGTTTATTTTTTTCCTCAAGAAGAGTATCCACCTTCTGAATCAAGGTCATCAGTTTTTTATCATAATGCCTATACGTATAAAATCCAATTAAAGCCTTAAATACAAAAAATAGTACTGCTGCGATTACAATAAGGAGATAATTTTGTGCTATTTGCTTTAACCAAGCATTAATCTCATCCATCGGTTTATACCCCTAAACATTGAGGAATTTTTAGACTTTATTGATCAACTTGCTGTATCCATATGCTGAAGCTAAAGGCAAAAAGTAGGATACAAAAGTCCAATAAATGTTCCAGCCATTAAAGTAAATTACTCTGCCCATTTCATTCGCCAACCATTCCAGAAACGTTAAAACAAATGATGTAATTAGTATAGCTAACCAGGCCTTAGCCTTCTTTTTTAAAAGAACCAACATCATGAGGCACCCTGCTATAGGATACAAGCCAAGATCCATAGGGAGAGCGGCAAATGATTGATTATGTGTATTGGGGAGTATATTCCAGTAATAATATTAAATCCAATACTGTTTATACAAGCGGAGGATGCAATGCCCAGCGGAAAATACGTCAACAGAATCCTAAGGTTATTTTTAAGGATATAACCACCTTCTAAAATCGGAATAATGAATCCTAAAATAATATTTCCTAGCATGGGTTCACTCCTTAAAGCACCTCAATCTAGTTACTTATTATTGACATCATTGCTCTTTTTCAAACAAACAAACTTACATACTAGCAGATTAGAATGTTATCTAATCCAATCGGACTATGTTGGATCTCATCTAAAATGTCTCATTGACTATCTAAAAAGAGAAGAGTACATTTGGTCTTATGCTAAGAGGAGATATCAGGATAGAAATATTTATATAATTCATTCATGATTAAGATCAGAACAATATTTAGGAAAGAGGACCGTGCTATGCGCTTTATCCGAATACTAAATGACATCAGACTTAAGAGTAAGCTATCATTGATTTTTATAACTGTGGCTGTGCTCCCGCTTTTAGTAAGTGGTATCTATCTAACAAGCAAACTGAAGGAAGTTATGATCACGAACGCCTTTGAACAAGCAACCAATAACGTAGAGCGTGTCCAGAAAAGGACCGAGGAAGTTATCAATGTAGCTATTGATATTTCCTATCAACTCTCCAATGATAACCGATTGAAGTCCATAGCAAGCCGGAGTTATGACAGTTATAACGAAGTCATTCAAACCTATCGTCAATATACTGACATTCGGGATTATATGCGGCTTTATAAAGAAATAAAATCAATTCGGTTATATACATCCAATCCAACGATGCTCAATAACTGGGAATTTATGCAGCCAGACGCTCAAACGAAACAGTCTGAGTGGTATAGAGCTGCCTTGAGTCAAAAGGGCCTTGCAGGGTGGGACTATATTCAGGATGAGCGTGATCATAAACAGTATCTAAGTCTGGTTCGAAAAATCAATCTGGATGAGTTGAAAAATGAAAGTGTTTTGGTGATTAATGTGAATTCTGATTTGCTAAACTCCATTCTATCCCAAGAGACCTTTTCAACGATGATCGTGGATAACAGCAACAATATCGTGGCAGCCAACCGGCCAAACCTTTACGGTAAAAACCTTGCCTCTGTGCATGCTGGGAGTAATATGCTGTCTCAAACACAGGGCAGCTATGAAGCTGTCATGGATGGAAAAAATTCGAAGGTGGTCATAGCAAACATAACTCCACAGAATAGCTGGAATGGACTACGTATCATTTCCGTTTTTACGGTATCTGACATTCTACATGATGCAAACGCTATCATTCGATTGGCTACTCTGGTTATAGGCGGATGTCTAATCATCGCAGTTGTGCTTGTATATATTTCGGCATCCTTTATCGCGAGGAGATTGCTTCGACTTAGTAAACACATGTCCCGAGTAGGTACGCTATCCTGGGATACTTATCTTGACCTCGACGGAAAAGTTGAGATCGGACAACTCTCCAGACAATTCAATGAACTGGTTCATCGGATCAGTGAACTGATGTACGAAGTGGAGGAAAGCAATCAGCAGAAACAGTTATTACTACAAAAACAAAATGACATCAAATTCAAGATGCTGGCTAGCCAGGTGAATCCCCACTTCCTGTTTAATACGCTTGAGTCGATTAGAATGGAAGCACATCTTCGTGGGGAAGAGGGGTTAGCCCAGGCCGTTTGGCAGCTTAGCACGCTGATCCGAAATAGTTTAGAGGTCGGAAGTCGCCAGATCCCACTTTCAGATGAGTTAACTATGGTTCGTTGTTACTTGGAACTTCAAAAATTCCGATATGAAGACAGACTTCAATACATTATGGAAATCGACCCAGCAAGTGAACACATTGAAATTCCTCCACTTATCATTCAACCTTTGGTTGAGAACTCGATAATCCACGGATTAGATCGCAAAGAGGGGCCAACACTGATCACTATTCGAACGAAGCTTAACGTTCAAGGTACGTTATTCGTGGAGATCCAAGATGATGGTGCTGGAATTTCTCCAACGAAGATGAACGAATTAACAAAACAGTTAATGACCTCCGATGAATCTGGTAATCGTATTGGTCTTCGTAATGTAAATGACCGATTGGAACTCACTTACGGTATAGCATCTAGGCTCACAATTAATAGCATCGAGGGGAGAGGCACCAGCATCGCATTTTGCATACCGAAGGAGAGTGGAACCTAATGTTTTCAGTGATAATCGTTGATGATGAACCAAAACTGCGGTTGGGGTTGCAGACTTTAATACCATGGAGGGATTTGGGGTTCGAAGTGATTGGAACGGCAGCTGGTGGACACGAAGCACTTCGGATATTTGAAGAAACCATACCCGATGTATTGTTGGTGGATATACGTATGCCGGGTATGGACGGACTTGAACTCCTTCAGGAGATCCGTCAGGGGGGCTGGTCCAGTCATGTCATTATACTCAGTGGTTACGCCGATTTTGAGTATGCGCGCCAAGCTCTTCAATTAGGTGTCGAAGCATACCTGCTCAAACCTGTTAACAAGGAAGAACTTTCAGCATCGCTTCAAAAGATTCATGAACAGCTCTCCAACGTGCAGAAAAAAAGTTTGTTACAAAAGACAAATACGCCAGAATGGATACTTTATTCTTTACTAACCGGTAATTCTGCTTCAGAGGATTCTATTTTAGGTGAATGGTCAGACTCATTTGAGGCGAGCTGGAAAACATTTCAAATCCTTTTAATTGGTTTTTCAGGGTCACATCAAGAAGAAAGCGAACAGATTCATAACTTCAAGGATGTACTCAGTAGAACGTATGCTTCGGATCGTCAAGGGATCGTTTTATATTTTGCTCCATACATTGTCCTGCTGCTTGGTGATCCTCCTGTCGGTGAATTGGGATGGTCTGAACTTCACAAGAATCTCCAGCTATTATCAGGAGAACTTCGATTTGAAATGGACGTAGCGATAGGCCAGCCTGTTCGGTCTTTAGATGAAATCATTCATTCTTTCAGAACTGCACGATCTCTTCTGGAGCGTAGTTTCTTTTATGATAGAGGGAGGATGCTGACGGAGGAAACACCGGAAACCTATCAAAAAGAAATTGTTCAAACTTCAGTATTATCTCTATCAAATAAGGAGGAAGAGGCTTTCAGGCTGCATTATCTGGTCGATGTTGGGCATGCAAGTGCGATCTCATCTTTTTTAAACGAAATAGCATTACAACAAGCAGCTAATCAGGCCGATGAAAAGGAGATCCGTGACCGTTTCTTCTACCTTGCTAATGAAACGGTTCGAAAAATTCATTCCCGTGTCTGGTCTCTAAGCGGTTATCCGGGAGAGCCAGCCCAATTCCTTGCTGAAGTATATCATTCCCGATATATTCGGGATCTCGTAGACCGTATTTCTGTTGTTATGGAGAGGCTCGCTCGATGCGCAGATTATAATAGTAAGGACAATGAAATGAAGCGATTGCTGGATTATATAGATCGGCACTATGGGGATAACCTAAGATTGGAAATGCTTGCCGTATTGTTTAACTACAGTAGTTCCTATCTGGGCCAACTCTTCAAAAGTTACACGGGGGAATATTTCAACGCCTATCTGGATCGGATACGGATTCAAAAAGCGAAAGAATTACTGGCTCAGGATATGAAGGTTTACGAAGTGGCTGAAAGGGTAGGATATTCAAACGTCAATTATTTCTACACCAAATTCAAGAAGCTAGAAGGGGAGTCACCTTCTTTTTATCAAAAAAAAGAATAACCTTGAACAAAGCTCCTCTACTAACGGAAGTAAACGAACAGTAGGGGAGTTTTCTAATTTCTAAATGAAAAGAAATGTGATTTTCTGAAAATACAAAGGATTTTAGAATGAAAGGATTTAAAATTTGTGATATGTCCGAGAGCCTCCTAAGCCAATATAGTTGATACGAAAGGAGGGACCATAACAATTGAAAGCGATAACAGGAATGCGAGGGGAGGCATAAAATGAAGGCAAAATCAGATTCAAATATAAGGTGTGCAGCGTCGAATAAAACCTACTTAATGTTAGGATCGGCCATTTTCTTGTTGAGCATCATCATGTCGAGTTTCACTCATTCCAGGGTGGAAGCAGCCATTACGGTACCGGGATTTGTTGTTGAACCTGAACCTTTTCCAGATCAAGCACAAGCATTAATAGTAACATTTAAAGATGCCCAGCTAGAAGGGTACGGGATTGAGAAACGGGACGAGACAACTGCCAAAGCTGAGGACAATGCATATGATGGGAAAGGTTACATTTCTTATTTTTTCGAAGAGGATCATACAACTAAAGGAAGCGCTACATTCAAGGTTGAAGCACCGGAAGATGGTCTTTATGAGTTGAGTTTGGGATATTACATCCCTGAAGGGAATGGAGATAAAACAACCTCCATACAAGTGAATGGTTCGGGAGCTGGTGAATTGACGCTGAATGCTCCCAACCCAGGGAAGGTCCGCGCTGAAAAAAAGGTAACAAAAGTGCTTCTGAACCGGGGCAGCAACTCCATCCAACTCTTACGAGGATGGGGATACTATGGCATTGAGTATATAAAACTGGATCATGTCGATCCCAACATATCCAAACAGGATATAAAGATGGACACAATAAGTAACTCTAAAGCAACTCCGCAAGCGAAGGCACTCTTGAATTTTATGACCAGCCAGTATGGAAAGAATATAATTTCAGGACAGCAAACACTAGAAGATGCGAAGTGGATCTACAAGCAGACAGGAAAACTCCCTGCGCTGGTCTCCAGTGATTTGATGGATTATTCTCCATCCCGTGTAGAAAACGGAAGCACCTCAAACGAGGTGGAGAAGATGATTGAATGGTACGAACGTGGAGGAATAGTGTCATTAAGCTGGCATTGGAATGCCCCGAAGGGAATAGGCGGCAACGAACCGGGACGCGAATGGTGGCGAGGTTTTAATACCGAGTTCACGTCCTTCGATGTAGAATATGCCCTGAATCATCCGGAATCGGAAGATTACAAGCTTTTAATTCGAGACATTGATGCCATCGCTGTTCAGTTGAAGCGGTTGCAGGATCATAACATTCCCGTACTTTGGAGACCGCTGCACGAGGCAGAGGGCGGCTGGTTTTGGTGGGGAGCCAAAGGGCCCGAACCTGCCAAAAAATTATATAGACTAATGTACCAACGTTTGACCGATCACCATCAGTTAAACAATCTCATTTGGGTATGGAACTCTGTGAAGGAGGAGTGGTACCCGGGCGATGATATGGTCGACATTGTAAGTGTCGACGTTTACAATCCAGCGGGCGATCACAGCCCGAACATTTCCAAGTATGATGATCTTTTGTTTTTGAGCAAGCACAAAAAGCTTGTAGCGCTCGCAGAAAACGGACCTATTCCGGATCCTGATCTGCTGAAGACTTACGGCGCACATTGGAGCTTTTTCAATACCTGGACTGGAGATTATCTGCGCGACGGAAAAACGAATACAAAGGAATATTTGAAAAAGGTATACAATCATGACAACGTAATCACGCTAGATGAACTTCCCGAAGGATTGTATGGCAGTCCCTAAATCGAAGTGGAATAGATTTTATTATTGAGCAGAAACAATCTAGTTTAACAGGAGTGAATCATGTAATGGCTATTTATATTAACGAGTCACAGCATATTTTTCATATGCAATCCCGTGTAACCAGTTATGTTATTCAAATCATAGACGGCTATCCGTTACTGGTATATTGGGGGCAACGATTGTCCGAGAAAGGAAACCTTGAAAAACTTGTACCAGGTCTGGAAAAAACGGAGCTAGGCTCCATGCCTCATGAATATCCGCAATATGGAACAGGTGACTTCAGGTCGCCTGCCTATCAAGTTCAACTTGAAGACGGGAGCCGCATTACAGAGCTTCGTTATAAAGGGTACGCAACAAAGGCAGGTAAACCAGCACTTGAAGGCTTGCCATATGTGTATACGGAAACGGACCATGAAGCAGATACCTTGGAGCTGGAATTGGAGGATGCATATGCAGGACTGACCGTTCTTCTAAAATATTGCATCTTCAGGGATGGAGCTATTACCAGGTCAGTTCAATTTAAGAACAACGGTCAACGCACGATCAAACTTTTACGTGCGCTTAGTGCCAATGTTGATTTGTATGGTAAGAGCCATTATGAGTTGCTATACCTTGCGGGTCATTGGGCACGAGAGGCGCATCTTCAACGCAGACCCCTGGGCCCAGGAGGTACTAGTCTTGGGAGCAGACGTGGAATGAGTAGTCATCAGCACAACCCTTTTGCGGCTGTCGTTAGCCCTGGAGCCGATGAGGATCATGGGGAGGTCTTTGCGGTAAATCTGGTGTATAGCGGTAATTTTCACGCCGAAGCTGAAGTGGATGCTTTTGGTGTCGTTCGTTTGGGCATTGGACTGAATCCGTTTGATTTTGGTTGGATGCTTCCTCCCGGCGAATCCTTCCAAACCCCTGAGGCTGTATTGGTATATTCAAATGAAGGGATCGGAGGCATGTCCCGAATCTATCATCGACTTTACCGGAACCGTTTATGCCGCGGCGTGCATAGGGACAAGGAGCGACCGATTCTCGTGAACAATTGGGAGGCAACTTATTTTAATTTCACTGCAGAAAAGATTGAAGCGATTGCCGAGGCAGGCTCTCAACTGGGGATTGAACTGTTGGTGCTTGATGACGGCTGGTTCGGTAAACGTGACAGCGACAATTGTTCGCTCGGAGACTGGGTTGAAGATCGGAGAAAGCTTCCTAATGGCCTGCGTGATTTGGCGGAACGGATTCAACGTCACGGATTGCAATTCGGTTTATGGTTTGAACCTGAAATGATCTCACCCGACAGTGATCTGTACCGGAAGCACCCCGACTGGTGTCTTCACGTTGAAGGTCGTCGCCGGACAGAAGCCCGCTGGCAATTGGTATTGGATCTTTCACGGCCGGAAGTCCGTGATTATTTGTATGATGCACTGGCTGAAGTCTTCACCAACATACCTGTTTCTTACGTAAAATGGGACATGAACCGTGCGTTGACCGAAATTGGTTCCGCAACGGCTTTACCGGAGAATCAACAGGAGATTGCACATCGGTACGTGCTTGGGCTCTATGAACTTTTAAATAAACTGACGACTGCATTTCCGGAAATTCTATTTGAAAGTTGTTCCAGCGGTGGAGGTCGATTTGATCCCGGAATGCTCTACTATATGCCGCAGACTTGGACAAGTGACAACACGGATGCCGTGGAACGCTTAAAAATACAATACGGGACCAGTTTGGCTTATCCCGTCAGTACCATCGGAGCTCATGTCTCCGCCGTGCCGAACCATCAAGTCCACCGCGATACCTCGCTTAAATTCAGAGGTGACGTTGCGATGTCGGGGAACTTTGGCTATGAACTTGATCTGACCAAATTCACGGATGCCGAAAAAATCCAGGTGAAGGAACAGGTTGCCATGTACAAAGAACATCGTTCTCTCATACAACAGGGTGATCTATTTAGACTTCGGAGTCCTTTTCAAGGGAATGAAACATCCTGGATGTTCGTTTCGGACAATCGATGCGAAGCTATCGTATTTTACTTTCGAGTTTTAGCTAAGCCAAACCCTGCTTCTGATATGCTTCAGCTCAAAGGATTGGATCATTCGTATACTTATGAGGTGAGTGGAGAGAGTGGACACATGGGATCTTTTGGCGGGGATCGTTTAATGCAAGCAGGCTTGATTATCCCTCAACTTACAGGAGACTATAACAGTGTATGGTTCAGATTAAGCGTTATTCAATAATTATGGCGATGCCAGAAACATTCTCTAAACGTTAACTTTTAGTGATTCAATGATAAAAATTCTCTGCATTGGTTTACTGCAGGGGATTTTTATTATACCAACTTATGAAAATAAATTATATTTTTCTGAAAATAGTAAGGATTTTTGAATGAAATCATAATAGATCTCCGATATGTCGCCAAAATAACAATCGTTTTATGATGAAAGAGGAAAGGGGGGAATGAAATGAAAGCGATAACAGAAGAGAGAAGGTTCCGCACGCGCAAACACAAAAATTCGCAAAAGTGGAAAGTCTTTAAGAATCAAAAATATTTGTATATGATGTCATTTCCGTTTGTGATTTGGGTGTTTGTATTTCAGTATTTGCCTCTGTGGGGATGGACGATGGCATTTCAAAACTACAGACCAGGCAAAGGGTTTTTCGATCAAAAATGGGTTGGATTCGATCATTTCCAAGCACTGTTTCAGGATGAGCATTTCTATTTGGTGCTAAGAAATACGCTGGCAATGAGTCTTATGGGGCTTGTGGCTGGGTTCGTGTTTCCTGTATTGTTCGCAGTGGTTCTAAACGAGGTACGGGTTCAGTTTTTGAAGCGTTTCGTACAGACTGTTTCTTACCTGCCTCACTTCGTGTCATGGGTCGTGGCAGCCGGAATTGTCATCAAAATGATGTCAACGGACGGAGGCGCGATAAACGACTTGCTCTTGGGGCTGAATTTGATTGACCAACCGATACAATTTATGGCCAAGGGGCAACTGTTCTGGGGAATAGTGACCGGAGCCGATGTTTGGAAGGAGACAGGTTGGAACGCCATTATCTATTTGGCTGCCATTTCGGGGATTGGTCCTGAACTGTATAAGGCAGCAAGGGTCGATGGTGCCAGTCGTTTGAGACAAATATGGCATATCACACTCCCTGGCATCAGGCCAACCATTATCGTACTGTTTATTATGTCGATTGGCCATCTCGTTGGAATCGGATTTGAAAAGCAATTCTTGCTCGGCAATCACTTGGTTAGCGACTATTCCGAAGTGTTGGATCTGTATGCGTTGAACTACGGTTTATCCATGGGGAGATATTCTTTCGGTACTGCTATTAGTATCTTCAATTCGGTCATCAGCGTGATTTTGCTGTTCGTCGTGAATGGACTTTTTAAAAAATTCGCTAACGAAAGCATTATGTAAGGAGGAGGAACAGACATGGAAGCATCCGAGCCGACAACTTCTTCCGTCACACCCAAACGACCGAAGATAGGCGCAAAATCTTCCCAAGACTTGATATTTGACACCTTTGTTTATGTATTCATTGGAATTGTTACAATCGCGACGCTATATCCCTTTTTGAATGTACTCGCCATTTCCTTCAACGATTCCGTAGATACTGTTCGAGGCGGTATTTCAATTTTCCCTAGACAATTCACTTTGGAAAATTATAAGCTCATCTTTAGTTATGAAGGATTGATCACGGGTTTCAAAATATCGGTGCTTCGAACTCTAATAGGAACACTGGCAGGTCTTGTAAGCGGATCGATGGTTGCTTATACACTTGCTCGTAGAGAATTTCAGGGAAGGCGGTTTGTCTCCGTATTTCTGGCAATCACAATGTATGTGTCGGGCGGTTTGATTCCGGGTTTTATCTTGATCAAGAATCTGGATCTGATCAATACATTCGCCGTTTATATTTTGCCAGGACTCGTAAGCGCCTTCAATATATTCATCATCCGTTCGTTCATCGATGGAATTCCTTATGCTCTGCAAGAATCGGCCAAGCTTGATGGGGCGAACGATTTCACCATTTACTGGCGTGTCATACTCCCGCTTACCAAGCCTGCTCTTGCTACGGTAGCCTTGTTCCTTGCTGTCGGGCAATGGAATTCTTGGTTTGATACGTACCTTTATAATGGTTCCAATGACTCCCTAACGACCTTGCAGTATGAGCTTATGAAAGTGCTTCAGAGTACCACCACAAACTCGAACAATATACGTGGGGAAAACATGTCGCAACTGATGTCACAAGTATCTCCTGATGCTGTTAAAATGGCGATTACCATCATCGCAACAGTGCCTATTCTCATTGTTTATCCTTTCTTGCAGAAGTACTTTGTAAAAGGCATGACACTGGGTGCTGTCAAAAGCTGATGAGACACTAAACGTAAATGACTTTGTATCCAGGAGATATGTTGTAGACCTGGTTATCTGAAATTATCTGAATCATGGGGAGTGTTAGTTTTTATGAAAAAGCGAACCCGAAAAACGGCAGTAACACTACTTTCAGCTGGTCTTTTACTCAGTCAGCTCGCAGCCTGCAGTGGAAGTGGTGGTGGGGAATCAGCAAGTCAAGATGGCTCAAAACCTATCACACTTACTTATTTTTCAGAGGATGGAAGTCCTAACTGGAACAATATGAATGACCGTATAGGAAAAGTCATCACAGAGAAAACAGGCGTCGTTTTGGATGCTGAATTCGCAGTGGGTGACCCTGTGCAGAAAGTATCCATCATGGCTGCCACCGGTGAAGTTCCCGATCTCATAGCTGCAAAGGCTGATCTTGGCAAGCTAGTGGATGTAGGTGCAGTTCTTGACCTGACGGACCTGATTGAAGAACATGCTCCCAATATTAAAAAGATGCTTGGCGATAAGATTGTTCGTGCCAAATATAGTTTGGAGGATCAAGCCATTTATGCCATTCCGACTTGGTCTGCTATCGATGAACGTAAATTCAAAGCCGACGGCGGTTTTCAGCTTCAGCATCGCGTTGTAAAAGAAGCTGGTTATCCCGAAATTCGTACGGTAAAGGATTATGAGAAGGTTATTACGGACTATTTGGCTAAACACCCAACAGATGAAAACGGTAACAAAAATGTCGGGCTAACCATTAATGCGGATGACTGGCACATGTATCAGGTGACGAACATGGGATTTTTTACGACAGGCGCTCCGGATGATGGAGAATATTTTGTGGACCAAGAAACATTCGACGTAACCTATCATTTCCGCCGTCCAGAGGAGAAGGAATATTTCCGCTGGTTGAACCATATGAACGATATAGGTTTATTGGATAAGGAAAGCTTCGTCCAGAAGACGGATCAATTCAAATCCAAGGTTTCATCTGGACGAGTGCTTGGCCTGATCGACCCTGCATGGGACTATGGCGACGCACAACAGGCATTGAAGGCTGCAGGTGAATTTGACCAAACCTACGGACATTATCCAGTAACGTTATCTGAGGAGTATAAGGATACAAATTTCTGGTCCGCTGGTTTTGACGGAGGATATGGTATTGCAATTTCCAGTGAATGCAAGGACCCTGTAGCTGCGATCAAATTTTTGGATTACCTCGCTTCGGAAGAAGGACAGGTTCTGATGAACTGGGGGATTGAGGGACAAGATTACGTTGTAGAGAATGGAAAAAGAACCGTACCGAAGGAAGTTCAAGAAAAGATGGATAGCCAAGGCAGTGCTTACATGAAAGAATCGGGTCTCGGCCTGTATTGGAACCTATCGGTTCATTATGGTGACGGAATTGAGGACTCTACAGGCAATTATTTTACGAAAACGAACAGTGATCTTTTAACGGCAACCTACAGTGAGCCCGAAAAAGAAGCGTTGGCTGCTTACAAAGTCGAGCACTGGAGAGATCTTTTTCCAAAAGAAGAAGAGTTTCCTGAAAGAAAAGCGGGCGCGGTCTACAATATTGCTTTGCCAAGCGATAGCCAGGCTACAATTCTAATGGCTAAGATGAAGGATATTACATGGAAACGAATTCCTGAAGCTGTTATGGCCAAACCGGAAAATTTTGATAAAATCTGGGATGAGTACATGGCCGAGTTGGAGAAGGCAGGAGTAGAAGAGATGGAAGAGGCTTTTGGCCAATATGTGAAAGACCGCGTTAAACTGTGGAGTGGTCAATAACCATTCAAATGTGAATAGACAGAAAGGCAGGATAAAATGAAACCGATACCATGCAATCCTAATGCATCTGAAGAAGTACGATCTGTGCTCAACTATTTCCACGAGATTCAAGGGAATGGCATCATTACGGGACAGCACACACAGACCCTAGCGCAAGATGAATTGAACTACATTCATCAAGTAACGGGGAAGAGTCCAGCACTATGCGGCTTCGAGCTTCTTGGTTATTCTCCAAACATCAATTATGAAGATAGTGGTGAAGATTGTTTACTGGAAGTATCAGAGAATCAGGATACGCTGCAAAAAGCTTGGGAATGGACGCAGGAAAAAAGAGGCTTGCTTACGTTCACATGGCATTGGTTTTCTCCGCTTGGCGGACGAGATAAGAGTTTTTACACGGAACATACGGACTATAATGTAAGGAAGGCCATTGTAGAAGGGACCCAAGAACACAAAGCCTTGTTGTCTGATATGGATCACATGGCCGACATTCTCCGGGAATTCAGGGATAAGCGCATACCAATCTTGTGGAGACCCTTTCATGAATCGGAAGGAACCTGGTTCTGGTGGGGCAGCCAAGGTCCGGCTATTGCCAAAGAGCTGTACCGGATCATGTATAATCGGTACACGAATTATCATGCGTTGAATAATTTGATTTGGGTATGGAATTCACCGTTGGCTGAAGGCTATGTTGGGGATGACGTGGTTGACATTATTTCCAGGGATATGTATCCCCCGGCTCACCAACATACTGATTTGCGAGAGGAGTATGAGGAACTAGTTCGGGTCACACAAACACCCAAATTTGCTGCTATCGGGGAGATTGGTCCTATTCCGAGTGTCAAAAGCTTGTCCACCTCGCGTATTCCATGGCTCTGGTTTATGACTTGGTCCCAGGACTTTGGTAAAACAGAGAAGTTTACAACCAATGAGGAGCTGCGTAGCGCATATCATTCTGACTATGCCATTACACTTGATAAACTGCCAAAGCTCTATTGATACCTGAAGAATTTAAGAGAACTTTTCATGAAAAGTCGCTAAATTATTAGCGGCTTTTTTGTATTGAGGAATTAAGTTCCTGTCCGAAGCCGATGAGAAGAAGAGCTATCGCTTAAATCATTCGGTTTGGCAGTATCACATCAATTGGATCGGATATTTTACCACCGGGATATTGGATGATGCTCTGCGAAAAAAACAAAGCGGCGGCAGCATTTTTATTCCTGAAGAAGGCCGGCCAGTTATGAATCTTTGTTAACCGGAGCTTAAACGCCCCGGTTTTATTGTAAACCAAGAAGTTTTAAGGATGTATTACAAGGTGATAGCCTTCCTAACCCGTCATCTTCTAAGGATGCTCAGTCAGACTGGACAAAGGAACGGTCATTTCCTGCTCCGAGTTTCCGATCGGATAGATTCGAGCCGTCTCATCCTCATTAACATGCTGGATAAAGATAGGGGCATCCTGGTAGGTTACATTTTTCATAATGGCCGATTCCGAAATTTCAATCGCTCTTTGTTTGTTCATGAGAGTTCTCCTTATTCTGAATGCTCGTTCGATTGATTCAGATGACGGTGGGTGGCTTTTTTTATTTCTTGGTCGAGTTTCGATTGTCCTTGAATTTCTGCCGCAGCCTCCATCTGATTATTCAGCTGATGTTCAATCTGCCCGATTCCATGCGCTTCCTGTTGTTGTTTGCTCTTAGCCAAAACGATCCCTCCATGTAGTGATTTCTTTAATATACTTCCGCATCACTACATTGCACCAAACAGTTAGAGCTTATGCAAAAGTTTTTCTTGTACTCTGATTTGATTGCCTTTGCGTTACATTTGATATGAGAAAAATGAACTGTTTTACAGAAAGAGTAAGCCGCTTGGAAAGTAGGTGTTAAAGTGTCCGTTACGTCTTGTTTAGTTTTTCATAACTTATAGAGTTGGAAGATTTGAATAAAGACAGATTTTAAGAGGAGGCGGAAACATGAGTAGAAAAGTTGCGATTGAAATTAACTTCAACAACTACGGTTTCGACCCGCAGCGTCTGACGAAGGTATGGTTGGAGCGGAGAATGGACATTTTTCGCAGGTTTACCCTGAACTGTCTCAAGGCACAGACGAATCAGGATTTCTTGACCGTAGTGAAGCTCTCCAAGGAATCAGGAGAGTTGATGCAGGAAATTTTGGCAGAGCAGGAACCATTGCCGGCCAATATCCGTTTTGGTACGCATATCGAGAGCGTTCGCGCCATACTCGCCTTTGCAGAAGGGCATGAAGACATCTATATTGCCAGACTGGATTCGGATGACCTGTACCACAGAACGTTTGTCCAGCAGCTTTATAGCGTGGAGCCAAAGCCAGACACGATGGCACTAATCAATCAGAACGGGTATTTGTGGGACAGCGTTAATAATGAGATGGCACCGACGTTCCACCGTTCACCGCAGTTCTATGTGTATCTGTATAAAACGGAGCAATACGCCTCAGGATACCGCGTCAAGTTACCTGGCAGAGGTACTCATGGGAATGTCATCGATTTACCACATGAGCTGCTTTCTCCTCGCAATTATATCAATGTCGTTCATTCCAGCAATACCTCGGTAAAAAAGGTTCCACTTAAAGACCGACTGAGCGAAAGCGAGATTGAAGAGGTATTACGGGAATTCATGATCTGACAAGAACGCCTTGTCCGTATATGGTTTCATCCATTGCAGGTCTACCGGAAAATCATAAACTATTCACATGCTATATGATCCCTGTAACAAAGGAGGGCTAAGCGCATGTCTAAGGAAAAAAAGCTCATTGTAGAAATGCTTTTTAATAACTGGGGAGCGACAGCGGATCGACTAACCCAGACCTGGATAGAATACAGAATGGATTTATTCATGAAATATGCATTCAAGAGCCTGCTTTTTCAATCTTCTCAGGATTTTACCTGCTACGTGCTGTATGATCCGAAGTCAGAGAAGCTTATACAAGAGATACTAAACAAGTATCCTCCGCTGCCTTCAAACGTCGGTTTTGTAACACCCAAAGAATACCAGTCTCATATAATCCAAGATATTGTAGAGTTCAAGTATTTGTACCGCGTGTATCTGTCCAGTGACGATATGTATCACCAAGATTTTATCAGAAGGCTGCACGCCTATAAACCTCAAAAAGACACGGTTGCCTTGGTGCCGCAATACGGTTACATCTACGACTCGGTACAAAAGCGGCTGGGGAAATTTTTTTTCTGGCTTCCAAGCTACGGTGTCACAATTATCAATGTGGATGAGTATTTGAAAGGACAAGCGGCCCGTTATACCTGGCGCGATGCATACAAGGTTCCCAGGGAATTCATTCATATCAAAGAACCAATCTGGATTAATCATATTCATGGACAGAACACAGGAACAACTTTTGACAAGGTACTAACCTGGAAAATAGCAAATGTCCATGATGCTTGTACGTTGGAGCCTTGGAATAACAGTAAACAACCTAAAGCTGCTTTCGGTCCTGAGATCACAGAGCCAAATGAGATCGAACAGATCCTGAACCGCTTTTTCTAATGACGCAACTTTACCCACTGCCATAATGACTATGCTTTAGATAATGCTGCACCCAATGTGCTCCAAAAATCAATGAACGTGATAAATTCTAATCGTGCCCATGTCGCCTGAATGGCGACTTTTTTGAGGTGGAAATGGTATTTGATTAGTTGAATGGTAAAGTGAATAAGGGAGATCCGGACCTACTAAAACGCACAGGCTGTTTTTTGTATCATTGCATTAATTATTTTTCATTACATTAATTACGGGCTGGATGATGAGGTACCGGTATATTTCCCTTTAGTCCAATGCATGAAAGCGTTTGACTTATTTGAATATCAATCTATAATTATGAAAGTAAATTGGACTTGAACGTGTCGCAGCAGAGTGTCCTAGTTTGTGTCCGCCTGAATGGATTGAAATGCCGACGAGCTTCAAAATGGCCGAGGCCTATGGGGAAAACGATAATCGGTATAGCTGTATGATATTCACAGCAAGCTTCCATAACCAGGGGGCTTGCTGTTTCATTTTAGAAGGAGAATATGTCAGAATGACACTTAAAAAAAGAATCTTTTTACTGTTCTTTCTCAGTGCGTTTATCCCCTTTATCAGTATATTTGCGATATCTTACTATACCATCGACTCCATTTTCGCAAATAAGATCGATGATGGCATCCGCAGCAATTTACAGCAGGTGACATCTTCATTGGAGAATTCGATCACCAATCTGAATCACGTTACGCAGCAATTGTCTTACAGGGGTACTATAGGCAAAAGGCTGGATGAATTCTTGAAACCGTCTTCTGATATTTTCGAATTGATCGAGGCCAGGGACGAATTAAAAAGCGAGTTAAGTGTTGTCACATTTACCAATCCGAATATCGGTTTGACCTTATATTATTTCCAGAAAGAGGGCAATACGCAGTTCGGCAACTTTCCGATCAAGGATCGTTTTTCTCCTGAATCTTTGCCTGTGCTCTTCCAAACGTATGGCATCAAATACTATGGTCCTCATATCAGCATGAATCGGTTCGATGACCAACTCGTTCTGTCTGCTATGCGAAAAGTACAACTGCCTGAAAGGGATGACGTGTACATTTACGTAGAATCCGGCTTTCGCCTTACACAGGATGTCTTGGCTTACAATCAATACAATGGCGCTTTATCTCATCTGATTCTGGATGGTGAAGGTAACATTGTGTACAGTGAAATACCCGAAGCCATGAAGGTCGGGGAGAATTTCACAAGCTTAACGGCCGCCCCTGCCAAGGACGGAATATCCCGTGGGTATCACTGGTTTAAGGAGGATTCCTCACAGAAATGGAGTGTTGTATCGGTCATTTCGCAGGCGCAATATCAACAGGAGAAAAACCAGTGGTTGCTTCAAATATTGCTGGTTGCTTTATTTTTCCTCGGCTTTACCGTATTTCTTGCTTGGCTCCTGTGGAAGATGGTCTACAAACCACTCGGCCTGTTCCACTCAGAAATCAATGGGATGTCCAAAAATCCGCAAACGACAGGGAGCCGAGCTCGCACTCAGATTCCCGAATTTGATTTTTTGTTGGGTGAATTTTCAAATATGCAGCATCAAATCGGCGACCTCTTCAAGGAAGTGCAGCAGAAAGAGAAGATTCGTGCAGACCTGGAAGTGGAAAAACTGCTCTATCAGATTAATCCGCACTTTCTGATGAATACGCTGGATACGGTGCACTGGCTGGCCGTCATGAACGGGCAAGGGGAGATCGACAAGCTGGTGCAGTCATTAAACAAACTGCTCTATTACAATTTGGGCAAATTAGGTCAAGTATCCACGATGGAAGAGGAAATTGATGCGTTAAGGCAGTATCTGATTTTGCAGCAGATTCGATATGACTTTGAATTTGACGTCCGCATTACTGCAGATGAGCAAGTACTTCAGATTCCTGTGCCCCGCTTTATTCTGCAACCGCTGGTTGAAAATTCGCTTTATCATGGATTGAGTGATGAAGGTTTTATTCAAATTGAAGTTACCTGTACTTCAACGTTGAACATTATGATACAAGATAATGGTGCTGGCATGACGGAGGAAACCATTCATAAACTGCTGAACAATCGGGTAGCTGAACAACAAAAAGTAGGGATGGGCATCGGACTCAATTACGTTCACCGCATGTTGAAGGCACAGTACGGCGCTCAAGCACAACTGATAATCGAGAGTGAGTTGGGAACGGGGACAAGCATACTGCTCATATTGCCTATTAAAGGAGAAGATATCTCGGCATGATTAAGGTATTGATTGTGGATGACGATAAGCTGGTACGCAAAGGCATTAGCTCTGCAATGCCATGGAGCGAGTTCAACATGGAGGTTGTAGGGGAAGCAAGCAACGGAGCGAAAGCACTGGACTTCCTAAAATCCCAACCGGTCGATCTGATGCTGACAGATCTTGCGATGCCAGTAATGTCAGGGATTGAACTGATGCGAGCTGCGAGGCAGCTCTATCCTAAACTTCATATCGTAGTGTTGACGCTGCATCAGGATTTCGATTATATCCAGGAAGCGCTCAGGCTGGGTGCCATCGATTATATTGCCAAAGTCCAGCTGGAGAAAGAGCAATTCGAACATGTTCTGCATCGGATACATACGCGAATTGACGGGTTGACGAACATTAACCCAAGGATGCCTTCTCAGAATGAAATTAATGTCCATTATCAAAATGTGTATGCACTTGTTTCACAGGACCACAAATCAGATCAAAAGTGGCCATTGGAGCTGACTTCCCAAGGAGAGGAGATAAGATGGGAGGTTGAGCGGAATAGCTGGATGTGGGCAGCACCCCAGTACGGAGAGGAACAATTGTTTCATCAATTAAAGGAATCCCTGGATCAAGTCCCCCAAAGTACGTTGTTGGTTTTGTCTGATGTACAACAGCGAACGTGGTCGCAAATCAAAGACTGGATTATGAATTATACAGAGACGTCTTTATTCTATGCGTACAACCCCCATGAGCAAGTCATTGCCGTTTCAATGAATGAGGAGTACACATTTTCAAAAGAACCGCAGGATGAGGACATTGACCGGATAAAGAAAAGTTGGTTCCAAACACCATGGGCCCACCATGACAGTTACTACAACCAACTCATTGAGCAGTTCAAATCATTACAATTACGTAAAGGTCAATTGATGGGATTGCTGTACTCGATCGTGATGGAGTGGAACCACCTTTTTGCCCGAACTACGCTTGGAAAAATCTCAATGATCCATTCTTTCGAGTCCTGGTACGAGGTTGAAGAATGGATTAAGCAGACTGCTGCAGGCATTCGAAAGTCCGATGAAAAGACTGCCTATTCACAGGAAATCATCGATGCAGTGAAAAAAGCAGTAATGATCATGCAGCACGATATGGAGCAGGCGTACACAGCTTCTGGCCTCTCTCAACAACTCAACATCAGCCGAAGCTATTTTAGCCAATGTTTCAAAGATCTGATGGGGAAAACCTTTAATGAGTACTCCCGGTTCATCCGGGTCGAGAAATCCAAAGAGTATTTGCTCAATACGAACAACACGATTTTTTGGATCGCGGAGCGAGTGGGTTATACGGATGAGAAATATTTCAGCCGGATTTTTCGGGAGCTAACAGGTCATCTGCCAAGCGAGTATCGACAGCTAGGCAGATGAATTAAATAGCAGACATTTTTCAATGTTCGAACAGCCATAAATTGAAGGCAGTAACCGCATTTCATAATGATCGTTGATCGTTGCAGACCCTCATGTTAATGATATGCGAGACATTTTATTGCTTTTTGATAAATTAAGGCCGACAGTTTCCTGTTTTAGGAGCTGCCGGCTTTAATTTTCGATCAAGTATAAGGAGAGATAGACGAATGTAAGTCAGCAGGTAGGATAAATGCTCACCAGTTAACCATGCATCAGGGGACCGCTTGAAAACAGTAACCATTTCTCTATCCAAACGGACGTACAATCCCTATCTCGATTGGTGCTCACTTCAATTTATAATGAAAGCGTAAACAAAAATTTGATATCAGAATAAGGGGAATCGAATTAGATGAGAACAAAATGGTCCTTGAAAAGCAAAGTGTTGACGAAACGACTGGCCGTACTGTCGATGTCTGCCTTAATGGTTGCAGCCCTCGCGGCATGTGGAGGCTCTTCCAATCCTCCTACTGCTGAGGAAGCAGGCAAGTATGAGGTAACGCCGGGAGATCCGTTCAGTGCCTATAAAGACCAAATCACGGTAACCATGGGTCGCGTAACCACAGCTAACCCGAAACTGCCAGCTGGAGATACCTACGAGAACAACGCGTATACTCGACTGGTCAAAGACACGTTTAACGCTCAGATTACAGATCAATTTGAAGCCAATGGGGAAGATTATAGCCGTCAAGTTTCGCTCGCCATCGCATCCGGGGAATTGCCTGACATGATGCGCGTCGATTCCAAAGATGAACTGAAAGAATTGGTGGATAATGACCTGATTGAGGATCTGACGGCCATTTACGATCAATATGCCACGGATAACATCAAGCAGATTTACGATTCCTATGATGGCCGTGCATTAGACAATGCGACGATCGATGGACGTTTGATGGGCCTTCCGGCGACTTCCCTGGATTCCGCACCAACGATGGTTTGGGTCCGTCAAGATTGGCTGGATCTGCTGGGGATTCAACTGGATGCAGATGGAGACGGCGCCATCTCGCTGGATGAAGTGGAGAAAACAGCGCTGGAATTCCTAAAAAGAGATCCAGGCCAATCCGGGAACCCGGTAGGTATTCCATTTGTAAACACGATGAATACAACAGATTATAATGGGTCTGCTTATACCATGCTGGGTGTTGCCTCAACCGAAGGGGCGTTCCCGCAATATTGGATGAATGGGGAAGACGGCAAAATCGTGTATGGTTCCACGACAGAAGAAACGAAGCAAATGCTGGGGATCATGGCGGATTGGTTCAAGAACGGCATCATTGACCCGCAATTTGGTACCCGTACGTTTGATGATATTACCGCACTCTACGCCAATGGCCAAAGTGGTATTGCTTTTGGACCATGGCATATCCCTGACTGGGGACTGATTAGTGCGAAGCAGATGGATAAAAATGCAAAATTCTCGGCTTATACGCTGGAGGATGCTAACGGTAAGGTCAACGTGGCTCACGCCAATCCATCCAACCAGTTTATTGTGGTGAGAAAAGGATATGAGCATCCTGAACTGGCCGTTAAAATTGTAAACCTGTTCTACGATAAACTGGCCAATGATAAAGATGTTGCAACGACCATGCCGGAAGCTGCCAAGTATCAGGAAACCGGGGTAGACGGTTCCACGAGACCTTTCAATATCGAAGTCAACTCGGCTACATCGCTGCTGGATGATTACTCCGACGTCGTTCGCGGCATTAAAGGAGAGATTGGCTTGGATGAGGTTCGTACAACCGAATCGAAGAACAATATTGGAAGCATTAAAACCTATTTGAGCGACATGGATACAGATGACGTGACTGCTTGGTCCAAATATCATTCGCGGATCAACGGAGTTGGACTGATCGACAAATTGACAAAAGAAAACAAATTCGTATGGATGACACCTGCTTTCTCTGGAACTACACCAAGCATGAAGCAGACGTGGGCCAATCTGACGAAGCTCGAGCAGGAATCGTTCATCAAAATCATAACGGGTTCAGAACCGCTCGATTACTTCAATACATTCGTCAGCAACTGGAAGAAACAAGGCGGCGATCAAGTCATTCAGGAAATTGAAGACGAAATCGCATCGAAACAATAGACATCCATGAACAGGAGGAGGGCTGCGGTAAGCAGCCTTTCTTCAGGAAAGGGGCTCATCCATGAAACAGGAGAAATTGAAAGCAAGAGGCCGGCTAGGCCCAGGTGCCATGTACCATATGATGATGCTGCCGGGCATTTTGTTTTTGCTTGTATTCAGCTATGTTCCAATGGTCGGCATCATTACTGCGTTTCAGGACTATATACCGGCCAAGGGCATGTTCGGCTCCGAATTTGTAGGGCTGAAACATTTTATTTATATGTTCAAGCTGCCGGATATCGCGCAGGTCGTCAGCAATACATTGATAATTGCGATTGGCAAGATTCTGCTCGGAACGATGATGGCGATCATTTTTTCCGTTTTGTTAAATGAAATTCGTATCAAATACGTAAAAAAATCCGTGCAGACGATTGTTTATCTACCGCACTTTCTATCCTGGGTTGTACTGGCATCCGTCGTTGTCAACATGTTCAGTTTGGACGGAATCGTGAATCAGATGTTGGCGTTCTTTGGTCTGGAAAATATTAATTTCCTAGGCAGCAACACCTGGTTCCAACCATTGATTATAGGAACAGACGTGTGGAAGGAGTTTGGTTACAGTTCCATTGTCTACTTGGCGGCGATTACTTCGATTGATCCCGGTCTATATGAAGCGGCAGGAATGGATGGAGCCAGCTGGTGGAGAAAAGTATGGCATATTACGCTGCCGGGTATGCTGCCTATTATTCTGCTCATGGGCGTAATGAGCCTGACTAATATTTTGAGTGCCGGTTTCGATCAAATCTATAATCTGTATAATCCGGTGGTCTACGAATCGGGAGATATTCTGGATACTTATGTCTACCGGATCGGTCTCGTTGGGCGACAGTACAGCTTCGGTACGGCTGTTGGCTTGTTCAAGTCCGTGATCGGCATTGTTTTACTCTTGTCTGCCAATCAGCTTGCCAAAAAATATACGGACCGAAAAATATTCTAAGGAGGCCAAATCTGTGTCCTATTCTGCAAACTTCAAAGATCGAATTGGCCGGTTTGTCATCTATGCCATCGTCATCATGCTGGCATTGGTCTGCCTTCTTCCGTTATGGAATATCGTCGCCATTTCATTCAGCAGCAGCGAGGCGGTATCAGCTAATGCAGTAGGCCTCGTTCCGGTCAATTTTACAACAGCAGCGTACACGAAAATTATCGATGATGCACAGTTCTGGCGTTCCTTTGGCATATCTGTTCTACGTGTCGCACTTACTCTTGTGCTTAACATGATTCTGATTATTTTGATGGCATATCCGTTATCCAAATCGAAAAGGGAATTTAAAGGCAGAAACATTTATATGAATATCATGATTTTTGCCATGTTGTTCAGTGGAGGCATGATTCCGAGTTACCTGCTGATCAAAAACCTGGACATGCTGAATACGATATGGGCACTTGTTCTCCCAGGCGCTGTTCCGATATTCAGCGTCATCCTCGTGATGAACTTCTTCTCAGCTGTACCTAAAGCGCTTGAAGAAGCAGCGTTCATTGATGGAGCGAATCCTATTCAGGTATTGTTCAAAGTGTATGTCCCTGTGTCCATTCCTGCGCTGGCGACAGTCGCCTTATTCAGTATCGTGGGTACATGGAATGACTTCTTTAGTGGTTTGATCTACATGACCAAGGTCAGCAACTATCCGCTTATGACCTATATTCAGTCCCTTAACGTAAATATTGCCGATCTGCTTCAAGCCGGCACGAATTCCAGCGAGCTCAGCAACCTGACTGAAATTTCGAACAAAAACCTGAATGCAGCCAAAATCGTAGTCGCGGTCATCCCGCTATTGCTGATTTATCCGCTGCTGCAAAAATACTTTGTGACAGGCATCGTCGTAGGGTCGGTCAAAGAATAACGAGATACGGTGAGATGATGAAGATAAAACCACGTACTGTGTGATAGAGAGGTTGAATGGAGCATGGAAAATAAAAAATGGTGGAAAGAAACTGTGGTCTATCAAATATATCCAAGGAGCTTTCAAGATAGTAACGGAGATGGAATTGGCGACTTGAAGGGCATTGTGTCAAGGCTCGATTATTTGCAGGAACTCGGCATCGGTGCGATCTGGTTATCCCCCGTATGCAAGTCTCCTCAAGATGATTTTGGATATGATATTTCAGATTATCAGGACATCGATCCGATGTTCGGAACTCTGGAAGATATGGAATCGTTAATTCATGAAGCCGGAAAACGAGACATTCGCATCATTATGGATTTGGTGTTGAACCATACCTCGGATGAACACCCCTGGTTTCAAGAAGCCAAAAAAGGCAAAGACAATCCATACCATGACTACTACGTCTGGAGAAATGGAGTGGAAGGAACACCTCCGAACGACTTGGGTTCCACCTTCGGTGGTTCAGCCTGGGAATGGGCGCCTGAGATCGGGCAATATTATTTGCATCTATTTTCCGTAAAACAGCCGGATCTCAACTGGGAAAATCCAAAAGTCCGGCAGGAAATATACAACATGATCAATTGGTGGATTGACAAGGGTGTTGGTGGTTTTCGACTTGACGTGATCGACTTAATCGGCAAAGAACCAGATTTGAAGATTACGGGAAACGGGCCGAATCTGCACAAATATATCAGGGAACTGAGCAAGGAGACGTTTCAAAAAGCGGAAGACCTGCTAACGGTTGGAGAAACATGGGGTGCTACTCCGGAAATCGCCAAACTGTACAGCAACCCGGACGGCAGTGAATTTTCAATGGTATTTCAATTTGAACATATCGGCTTGGATGAACAAGAAGGGAAAGGAAAGTGGGATCTTAAGCCTTTGGATGTGATGGCATTAAAAAAAGTGCTGTCCAAATGGCAGACAGAGCTTAAGGGCGACGCCTGGAACAGTTTGTTCTGGAATAACCACGACTTGCCTCGAATTGTTTCACGTTGGGGGAATGATGGAGAATACCGAATTGAATCGGCTAAAATGTTGGCCACCCTTCTTCATGGCATGCAAGGCACGCCATACATTTATCAGGGTGAAGAACTGGGCATGACGAATGTTCAATATCCTATTGAAGATTATCGGGATATTGAATTGCTCAACTTTTATAAGGAAAGAATGGAGACAGGTTATCCTGAACACAGCGTTATGGAGTCGATCTATGCCAAGGGACGCGATAACGCGAGAACACCTATGCAGTGGGATGCTTCCGATAACGCGGGTTTTACACAAGGGGAACCTTGGATTAAGGTGAATCCGAATTATACGGATATCCATGCCGAGCAAAGTTTGAATAACCCTGAATCCATATTCCATTATTACCGGAAGTTAATTCAATTAAGAAAAGATCATGAAGTCATTGTATATGGCGATTATGAGTTGATCTTTCCAGAGAATCAAGACGTGTTTGCTTACACCCGATCGTTGAATGGTACAAAAATTATTGTTGTATGCAATTTTCAGGGTGATACGACCGAACTCCCGCTCCAGGAACAATTGGCTGAGACGAATCAACTGCTGATATCGAATTATCCAGGTAAATTGCCTCTGGACGAACTGCGTCCATATGAAGCGAGAATGTACCTTATGCATGCGTAGAAGAGGCAGAACCAATCTGGAGAAGCGAAGCATTCGCCTAATAGCTTTCTGAAGGAAAGCTGCATCGGAAGCATACGCTTAACACCGGATTTTCCCTTTAGAAAAGGGGAGTCAAAAAATCTGGGGATAACAGCGATCGGAAGATGGTACTGCGCTCGTAGTGCCCTTGTGTGATCGATTAGTGCAGTTTATATCGTGGTTGAGAAAGAAGGATTGCATCAAATGAAAAGAGTATGGTGGAAAGAAGCCGTAGCTTATCAAATCTATCCGAGAAGCTTTATGGATTCCAACGGGGATGGGATTGGCGACATTAAGGGGATCATTTCAAAACTGGATTATATCCAGGATCTCGGTATTGATCTGATATGGATCTGTCCGATGTATAGGTCACCCAACGATGATAATGGTTATGACATCAGCGATTACTGTTCCATTATGGATGAATTCGGCACAATGGCGGAATTCGATCAATTACTGAATGAAGTGCATCACCGCGGCATGAAACTCATCATGGACTTGGTGATCAATCATACAAGTGACGAACACCCGTGGTTTATTGAATCCAGAGCTTCGCTGGGTAACCCTAAACGAGATTGGTACATCTGGAGAGATGGAAAGAACGGCGAAGAACCGAATAACTGGGAAAGCATCTTTGGCGGTTCTGCTTGGGAATATGATGAAGTCTCCGGACAGTACTATCTTCATCTGTTCTCCAAAAAACAACCGGACTTGAATTGGGCAAATGAAGAAGTTCGGAAATCCATTTATGAAATGATGAATTGGTGGCTGGATAAAGGGATTGATGGTTTCCGTGTCGATGCGATCAGCCATATTCACAAAGAAGAGGGCCTTTTGGATATGCCAATTAAAGAAGGCTTCAAATACATCTCTTCTTTTGAAAAGCATATGAATGTCAAAGGAATTCAGCGATATCTGCAAGAAATGAAAGAGGAAACATTATCCAAATATGATGTTGTAACAGTTGGGGAAGCAAATGGAGTAAAGGTAGAGGACCAGGAAGATCTGTATGATTGGATATGTGAAGTCAGAGGGAAATTTAATATGGTCTTCCAGTTCGAACACCTTGACCTATGGAAAAACAGCACAGACAGGCAACTGGATGTTCCCAAATTGAAAAACGTCTTGAGCAAGTGGCAAAAATCGCTGGAGGGCATCGGTTGGAATGCATTGTTTATTGAAAATCATGATCAGCCTCGCAAAGTTTCATCCTGGGGAAATGATGCGGAGTATTGGTATGAAAGCGCCACAGCGCTTGGAGCCATGTACTTTTTCATGCAAGGCACCCCATTCATTTATCAGGGGCAAGAAATAGGTATGACGAATGTGGCTTACCCTTCCATAGAGGATTATAACGACGTAGCTGATCGGAATTTATATCAGATCAAACGTGAAGAGGGGATGTCGCATGAGGAGATCATGAGCATCATTTGGGCTTCGAGTCGCGATAACTCCAGAACGCCGATGCAATGGTCTTCGTCAAAACAAGCAGGGTTTACCACCGGTACTCCATGGCTGAAGGTGAATGATAATTACGTCAATATTAATGTTGAGAAACAGCTCCAGGAACCACGTTCCGTCCTTCACTTTTATAAACAAATGATTCAGCTGCGAAAAGAACACGATACGTTGACATATGGTATTTATGAGCTTCTTATGCCGGATCATCCCAGTGTATTTGCATATACACGTACACTGGCAGACCAACAGGTGCTGGTAGTAATCAATCTTACTGGACAAGTCGTGGAGCTTGAGGAAGAAGAGTCTCGCTTCAATTTTTCAGAAATCTGGCTCACCAATTACGATAATGACAAGCTGCCAATGATGTTGCGACCATTCGAAACAATCGTTGGTTTAAGTAATCAAGTATAATTCGGAGATCCCTCTGATATCGAATGGAACAAACAGGAAAGTTTATCTCTAATCCCTGATGGAAGGTGAAGTGCACCCTAAGAATAGACATTGGAATAAACCCTTAGTTTATCCGATGAAATTTTGGGGTGCATTTTTTTTACGCCAACGGTTATTGGTGTACCTCATACAGGTCAGACGTAGACAAGATGGATGGTTGAATATTCATGTTTTCACTGTGTCCTCATAATTTTGGTATCGCTCTCAAAATAAATATTGAAACGTTTCCAACTTGATGTTATTATGATTTTCATAACAGAGCTAAGTGGGGGGTTAGATGTCAAGTATTAAAGATGTAGCCAGTCTAGCTGGCGTAGCTGTTGGAACCGTCTCCCGCGTCATTAACAACTCGGGAGCCGTAAAGCCTGATACACGCAAAAAAGTAGAGAAAGCCATAAAAGAGTTAAATTATTTTCCTAATGAAATCGCTCGTAATTTTAAGATGCAAAAATCAAAGACAGTAGCATTGCTCCTCCCCAGTATATGGAACCCTTTCTTTTCTGAACTGGCTTACTACATTGAAGATGAACTGGATCTCGAAGGCTTCAAGCTTATGCTGTGCAATAGCGGAGGCAAGCCGGAAAAGGAACTCTATTATCTGGATATGCTTCGGCAAAACAAAGTGGCTGGCATAGTCGGTATTACTTACAATGATATTGAAAGCAGTGTGAGGAATAACATCCCGATTGTAAGTATTGACAGACACTTTAACAAGAAAATCACCTGTGTGACCTCGGACAATTATGAAGGAGGACGTCTGGCTTTAAGGGAACTGGTCAAGGCAGGTGCCCGAAAACCGGCCTTTTTGGGAAGCGTCACTTCCGTCTTTAGTGAAACCATGAATCGCAGAAAAGGGTTCGTTGACGAGGCCGAAAAAATGGAAGTCGACTATGTGATCTATGAAAAGCCAGACCCCATTATGGACGACGATGCCTACTTTGACGAGTTTTTCAAAACGCATCCCGATGTGGATGGAATTTTCGCTATTACCGATTTACTGGCTGCCAACTACATTGACAGGGCAGGAAGGATGGGTTTTCGCGTTCCGGAAGATGTTAAAGTCATTGGGTATGACGGGATTCAGGATCATCCCTATTTCCATCCCATATTGTCCACCATTAGGCAACCTGTTGAGGAGATGGCACGAACGACAATCAGACTTCTTTATCAAAAATTCGAAGGGGTAACTTTGGAGAAGGAAGTATATCGATTGCCTGTGTATTTCAGACAGGGAGAGACTACTTAACTTATACAAATGATCGTTAGCGGTGATCTCCTCTAGCGATCAAAGTAAGACCCCGATTCAGTTATCTAATTAGTAGATGGATATGCAGCAGGGATGTTTTTTTAAACTTTAAGTTGGAAACGTTTCAATTAAAATTGGAAACGTTTCAATATATCAACAAAGAGAGGACATATGAGGGTGAATCCAAAAGACTCCGCGAGCTATCAACCCGGAAGCCAAGTGAAACGTAAAACGTGGGCTCGGGTCAAACGTGACTATGAACTGTATCTGTTTCTGCTGCCAATCATCATTATTTATGCCGTATTCAAGTACTACCCGATGTACGGGGTACAAATTGCCTTTAAGGACTTTTCACCAAGTCAGGGAATATGGGGGAGCGATTGGGTAGGTTTTCAGCATTTCATTGATTTTTTTGATTCCTATAACTTCTGGTCCATCATAACAAATACGCTATCGCTTAGCTTCCTATCACTCCTATTCGGTTTCCCGGTTCCGATTATCATTGCGATCATGCTGAATCAGATGTTAGGCAAGCGGTATAAGAAATTTATCCAGACCGTCATTTATGCTCCGCATTTTATTTCTACGGTAGTGCTCGTAGGTATGCTCCATGTTTTTTTATCGCCCAACAGCGGTTTGGTGAATCACTTGATCACCTGGCTTGGCGGTGACCCAGTTCTCTTCATGGCGGACGAAGGATGGTTCCGACCCTTGTACATATTGTCAGGGATTTGGCAAGAGACGGGTTTCGCCACCATTATTTACCTAGCTGCATTAGCGGGAGTCAATCCGGAACTTCACGAAGCAGCAATTATGGATGGAGCGAGTAAATGGAAACGAGTATGGTACGTGGATATTCCAAGTATTTTACCGACAATCGTCATTTTGCTGATTCTCGCTCTAGGGAACATCATGAGCATTGGTTTTGAGAAGGCGTTTCTGATGCAAAACGATTTGAACTACGCCACTTCCAATATTCTTCCGACCTATGTTTATGAGATGGGGATTCAGAAAGCACAATACAGTTTTTCCACGGCAGTTGGACTGTTCAATTCCGTGATCAATATCATCCTGATTGTCACCGTCAACCGAATTGCCAAAAGATTGACAGAAACCAGCCTTTGGTAAAGGAGAGTTTAATTTGAATCAATTATTGAAAAGAAAAAGCAGAGGGGACATTTGGTTTGACGTGATCAACCTTGTTTTATTGAGCTTGATTATGCTTCTCGTGTTATTCCCGTTGTATTTTGTGTTGATTGCTTCATTCAGTGATCCAAATCAGATCTACTCCGGGAATGTTTGGTTGTTTCCAAAAGGGTTCACGTTAGATGGTTATATTCGAATTTTCAGCGATTCTTCGATTTGGATCGGTTATGCAAATTCCATTCTTTATGCGGGTGTAGGAACGCTGATTGGTGTAGCCGTTACCGTATTTGCAGCCTATCCTTTGGCTCGTAAAAATTTGATGGGCAAATCGGTAATCATGTGGTTTTTGATGATCACCATGTTTTTTAGTGGGGGGCTAATTCCCACATATCTGTTGATTAAGGACCTTCAGATGTTGGATACCATCTGGGCTCTAGTTATTCCAGGAGCCGGCAGTGTTTTCAATGTCATTATCGTGAGGACGTTTTTTCAGTCATCCATTCCGGATGAATTGTGGGAAGCGGCTTCAATTGACGGCTGCTCAAACACCCGATTTTTCTGGAGCATCGTAATGCCTTTGTCAAAATCAATCATTGCTGTCATGGTTTTGTACCATGTTGTTGGTTTCTGGAACGGTTTCTTCGATGCTTTGATTTATATGAATGATGAAAGCAAGTATCCACTTCAGCTGGTACTTCGCAATATCCTTGTCCAGAACCAGGTTAACTCCGGCATGATGGTGGATGTAGAATCATACGCGGCGAAGATGCGTGTTACTGAACTTATCAAATACGGTGTCATCATTGTATCCAGTTTGCCGCTGCTAATCTTGTACCCATTCCTTCAAAAGTACTTTGTTAAAGGCGTAATGATCGGTTCGATCAAGGGATGATATTGACAAAGTACTTGAAAGGGGGGATGTACGGGAGATTTATACGTCTCTGCAAACCGGATCCAACAAAGATGAAAAAAGTTGACCAGAGATTGGAATAAATTCTTGGGAGGTTTATGCATCATGAAATCTGTATTTAAAAGTGCGGGAATTTTAATACTGACTGGCGCATTTGCACTAAGTGCATGTTCAGGAGACGGGGGATCGAAGAAACAGACTTCCAACCAACCTGCCGATTTCAACAAAACCGGTCTTCCGATCGTTGAAGAAGCGATTTCCTTAAAAATGGTATCCCCGAAAGCTGCATTAGCACCGGAGTATGCGCAAATGGAAATATTTAAGCGTCTTGAAGAGCAGACCAACGTTAAGATCGAGTGGGAGAATATCCCGGACACTGATTTTGCAGAAAAGAAAAACCTTTTGCTCGCAAGCGGAAATTTACCAGATGCATTTTACGGGGCTGGTTTTACAGATTACGAACTCATTAATTACGGTGAAGACGGAACCATCATTCCTTTGGAGGATTTAATTGAGCAATATGCACCTAATCTGAAAGCGCTTTTAGATAGCAGACCTGATATCAAGTCCTCCATCACAGCACCTGATGGGCACATTTACGGCCTGCCTTCTTGGGAGGAGAACAACCTTGGAACCAACCCCTTCTTCCATGTGATTAATAAAAAGTGGCTCGACACACTGGGTTTGAAAATGCCTGAGACGTTGGACGAATATACGGAAGCTCTGGTTGCATTTAAAACTCAGGATCCAAACGGAAACGGAAAAGCCGACGAGATCCCATTGAGCTTTATGCATATGCAGTGGTGTATGGATATTGCAGGGATTTTCGGAGCGTTTGGACTGCCGGATAATCTGGAGCACCGGGTTGTTCGCGATGGAAAAGTTATTTTTACTGCGACGCAGCCCGAATATAAGGAAGCCCTTAAATATTTTAATGAGAAATGGTATAAGCAGGGATTGATTGATCCTGAATCCTTTACCCAGGACGCAGCGCAGTATCTGGCCAAAGGCAAAACAACAGACGAAACGCTCGGCTCCTATATCTGGTGGGAGGTGGAGGAAGTTGTTGGACCTGATCGAGGAAAGGATTATGCATTGTTGTCTCCGTTAAAAGGATCTAATGGTGCCCAAACCATTGGACGAAGCAATGGGGGTGGCCCCGGTCGTGGTGCGTTTGTGATCACGAAGGAAAACCAGAACCCAGAAATTACGATGCGCTGGATCGATCAGCAGTATGAACCGTACATGGCAGCTCAAATTCATTGGGGCCCGCTGGATGTTGTGTTCGAGAAGGATGAGAATGGGAAATTGGTAAACTTGCCCCTACCTGAAGGGACATCAGCAGGAGAATTTCGTCAAAAAGTAGCTCCGGGCACAGGCGGACCAGGTGTCATTACGATCGACGACTTCGGAAAAGTTGTAGACATGGAGCCTAGGGCACAACAGCGCGCTAAAGATTTGGAAAAATATTACGAGCCTTACATGGAGAAGGAAAGCTACCCAAGTATCTTCTTTGAACCGGAGGAGCTGGACAAAATTAATAGAATTGAGTCCGAGCTGATTAAATATGTAAATACCCAAAGAGGTAAGTTCATTGTCGAGGGCGGCGTGGATGAGCAGTGGGACAATTATGTGAAGACATTAGAGAAAATGGGATTGAACGAGTTGATGGAAATCTACCAAAACGGGCTGGATCGATATAACGCAACTTTAAAAAAATAATTTAACAAACGATGGGTGGAGAGAAGTTGTGCTTGATGTTATAGCTATAGGAGAAGTGTTGATAGACTTTACGCCAGTGGATTCTGCTGGGGGAAGCACCGAACAGTATGAGTGTAATCCAGGAGGGGCACCGGCTAACGTAGCAGTGGCGCTATCCCAATTGGGAGCCAAAGCTGCATTAATCAGCAAAATTGGAGAGGATCGTTTCGGTTCGTTACTGCACCAAGCCTTGCTTAGCAGTGGGGTTGATGTATCAGGGCTCTCATTTACCGATGAAGCGAATACAACGCTAGCCTTTGTTCACTTGGATGATGACGGCGACCGGTCATTCAGTTTTTTTCGGAAGCCAGGAGCGGATACCTTTTTATCCTCACAAGATGTTCCTTTCGATTTGATCGAGAACGCCAGAGTCCTGCATTTTGGATCATTGTCGATGACCCATGAGCCCGCACGGACGGCAACGAGAGCAGCTGTCGTTAAGGCCAAAGAGGCTGGTGCACTGCTTTCATTCGATCCGAATATCCGTCTTTCGCTATGGGAGACTGAAGAGGCAGCGAAGCAGAATATCCTTTGGGGCTTGCCGTATACCGACATTTTGAAAATATCGGAAGAAGAACTTGGCTTTATCACGGGTACAACAGACATCGAAAAAGGATCTTTGGAACTGCAGCAACAATTTGGGATTCCCTTGATTGTCGTAACGTTAGCAGATAGAGGCTCCTATTACCGGATGACCGCTCATGATGGATATGCTCCAGGTTTTCCAGTAAAAGCCATCGACACGACAGGCGCTGGCGACGCGTTTCTGGGCTGTTTTTTAACCAAGTTGCTGGAAATCGGGAATTTATTAAATCAGCTGACAAAACAGCAAATCATCGACATGTTAACGTTTGCCAATGCTGGCGGTGCAGTAGTAACAACACGGAAGGGAGCTCTCCAATCTATGCCAACGACAGATGAAATAAACAAAATGATAGACTCTAATAAAGAGTTCAAAATGGACAGTTTCAGACCGGGATTTCATTTCTCTCCTCCCACCCATTGGTTGAATGATCCGAACGGATTAGTTTATTACGAGGGCGAATATCATCTGTTTTATCAGAACCATCCCTTTAGTACCCAATGGGGCCCGATGCACTGGGGCCATGCCGTAAGTGAGAATCTGATTCACTGGCAGCATGCACCAATCGCTTTGTTTCCTGATGAGCATGGAGCAATATTTTCTGGCTGCTGTGTAGTTGACTGGAACGATAGCAGCGGGCTGTTTGAAGGTCACCATGGATTGATTGCAATCTTTACTCATGCGGATACATATCCGGAGACTGATCAGCCTCGACAACGGCAAAGCTTGGCTTACAGCCGCGATAAAGGAAAAACCTGGCACAAATATACGGGGAATCCGGTCCTTGCCGAACCTGATCTGGTTGACTTCAGGGATCCTAAGGTATTCTGGCATGCAGAAAGTAAGCGATGGATTATGGTTATAGTCGCGGGGGACCATGTTCGTTTCTATCGATCGGAAAATTTGATTGATTGGGCGCTCGTCAGTGTATTCGGTCAAGAGGAAGGTTCCCACGACGGTGTTTGGGAATGCCCAGATCTCTTTGAATTGCCTATCGATGATACGGGGCGTACCAAGTGGGTGCTTATCATAAGCATAGGGGATAATCCTTCTTGTCCGGAAGGCTCACGTACACAATACTTTATCGGTGAGTTCGATGGAGTGAAGTTCATTAACGATAACTCAGCTGATCACATCATGTGGCTAGATTATGGTCGGGACAACTATGCCGGGGTCAGTTGGTCCGATATACCTGAGGAAGACGGACGGCGCGTGATCATTGGATGGATGAGTAACTGGAAATATGCCAACGAGACGCCAACAGGTATTTGGAGAGGGTCAATGACTCTGCCTCGGACCTTGGCATTAAGCTGTCAGGATGAAGGGGTCGTTTTAACCCAAATGCCTGTTCGAGAAATAGAGCAGTTACGGAAAGACCTCATGAGTTGGTCTGATGTCAGAGTGACGGCCGAGACACCGTTTAGTCAAAAAATTAGCGATGATCTGCTTGAGATTGAAGCCGACATTGATATGGGTTCCAGTGACGAGGTACAGATCATCATGAAATCCTCCGGGGAGAGTGAAACGGTTATTGGATATGATTCGATGCGCGAGTGGTTGTTCATTGACCGTACGCAGTCGGGACTGACTGACTTCCATTCATCGTTTCCATGCAACCACGGTGCCAGCATGTCCCAAGAGAACGGGAAGATTAAGTTGCATATCTGGCTGGATCGCAATGCAGTTGAAGTGTATGGGAATGATGGCCTGGTTGTGTTGACCGATCAGATTTTCCCCGACGCGCCAATGGATAGCATTTCTATTATTACGAAATCGGGACAAGCGAAACTGAACCTGCTGCATATCCATGCTCTTCAGTCGATTCATGCTTCTAAAGATGTCATAAAGCAGACATTAAGGAGGGGGGAAATATGACTTTGGGAAATCAGGGGTTGATAATGTCTTGGACCTTTGACGAAGGAACAGGATCCAACACTATGGAGAGCATATCGAAAGTTCGGGATCGTATTCATTATGTTTTTAATCAAGCAGAATTTACCGAACCGTGCGACCCGCAGTGGAGAAAAGGAGTGTTGGGAAATGGACTCCTATTCGATGGTTACTCGACTTATATTGCCCATGCGATTCACGAGAAAGATCCGAACATCACGTACCAGTACCGATCAGAGCTAAGTATTGGAGTATGGCTTGCACCGCGTTCTTATGAATGGGGGTATGAAGGAAAGTTATCTGCCATTGTGAACCACCACAACATGGATCGCAAGCAGGGATATCTGCTCGGGATGTATCGTCATGGCTCTTGGTCCTTTCAAGTCGGTCTGGAGAGTGGGGATTGGAAGGAAGTTTGGGCACCTGACGGACATGAACTTCCCAAGAACGAATGGTCTTACGTGAATGCAGTATTTGATGGGAACGAAGGCATCATGAAGCTTTATTTAAACGGCAGTGAAGTCGCTTCGACTGATCTACCTCGTGGTTCCCGGCTGGTCGAGGCGGTAGACACGGAATTGCTCATCGGTAAAAACAATCACAGCAGCCTGCTGGCAGATGTATTCAGCCTTCACATGTTCAGCGGTATGCTTGATGAACTCAACATCTATAATCGGGCTCTGAGCGAGCAGGAGGTGATTGATGCTTATCGATATGTGATAGACACCGACCACGGAGGAGCCCATCCGCAATTAAATGATGAGGATATTCAGCTGGATCGGACGCCGCTGCTACCGGATCGCCATAGACCGCAGTATCATGTCAGCCCACCAGCGCATTGGATGAACGAGCCCCATGCACCGATTTATTTTAACGGGCAATATCATTTGTTCTATCAGCATAACCCCCTTGGCCCGTTTTTTCATCAAATCCATTGGGGACATTGGGTAAGCAAGGATCTCGTACATTGGCGGGATCTTCCTGTGGCCTTGGCTCCCGAAAAAGATCAGCTCGCTCCGGACGGGATTTGGTCGGGAAGTGCAACTTATGATGCTGAAGGTTTGCCTGTCTTATTTTTCACGGCGGGAAATGACAGTGCTTCGCCGAATCAGAGCGTGGCCCTTGCCCGAAGCACCTATCCCATGGATAACGATCCGGATCTGGTTCATTGGGTCAAACATCCGGAGCCGTTGATCGTGCAGAAGAAAGGAATGGGTGCATTCGGAGATTTCCGGGATCCGTTCGTATGGAAGGATGATGATGGCTGGTATGCCTTGGTCGGGTCCGGTATTGAAGACGAGGGAGGAGCCGCGCTGGCCTTTGTGTCCCAGGATATGCTGAATTGGACGTACAAAGGGCCTTTTTTTAAAGCAGATATTCAAAAGTTTCCTTATCTTGGGCCCATCTGGGAGCTTCCTGTGCTTCTTCCTTTAGGTCGTAACCCAAAGGGGGAGAACAAATTTCTCCTGTTAGTCAGCCCTGTGGGACAGGGAGCGGACGTCGAGGTATTCTACTGGATCGGGCAGCTTGACATGCAAGAACTATCATTTATTCCTGATCAAGAGGAGCCTCAGTTGATTGATGTTGGTGATTTTCATTTTACTGGCCCTAGCGGAATGGTAGATCCCAAGACTGGCAGAAAGATCGTATTTACGATAGCACAAGGTGACCGAACGTCGGAGTTGGAATATAAATCGGGCTGGGCTCATAATGGCGGCTTACCGTTAAGTGTGTATTTACGGGAAGACGGACGGCTGGGGATTGAACCCATTCAGGAACTTGAATCATTACGAGGTGCTAAGCGGTTGTCGTTATATGACAAAACATTGGCTGAAGCGAACGAACTGCTGCAGGAGGTCCAAGGCGACATGCTTGAGATTCAAGTGGTAATGGAGCCGGTTAGCGCAAAACAATTTGGAATAAAGATACGTCGTACGCCAGGTGGAGAAGAAGAGACCCTTCTGTTTTATGATATGAACGAATCAATGTTCTTGGTAGATCGAACAAACACCACCCTTCATCCGGGAGAAAAGTGCAGAGGTGTGCAAGGCGGTAAGCTTGAACTGCTGGAAGATTATCTAAGGCTTCACATTTATATGGACCGCTCTATGGTCGAAGCTTATGCCAACGGATTAAAAAGCCTGACAACCCGGGTGTATCCAAGCCGTCTGGATGCATTGGGACTTGAGATTTGGGGAGATGGGGAACTGTTGGTTAAATCGTTGGATATATGGGAGATGAAATCCATTTGGTAAACAGAGCGCTTAGGCGCTCCTTACCCTTTGGGCAATCTGATCTAAGACCCATTTATGGAAGCGTTCTATTCTTACTCTCCTTTATGCTTCATGATTATTCTTCCTTGTAGAAGGGGAGCTGTCAAAATTCCGGTGAATATAAAATCGTGAAGGAGAGCTCTTGAATGAAATATGAAAGTACAAGAAGAACCTGGATGATAAGAATGATCATATGGACAATGCTTCTCCAGCTTGCTGTACCTGAAATATCAATGGCAGCCGAAATACATGAAGAGGTGGGGCAAATTTCGACGACTGAAACGGAACTGTCCGTTATGGATTCCGTCTATCAAATTCAAAATCCTGGGTTTGAATCAAAAGATTTGACGGGGTGGACGGTAGTCAAGGGCGATGCTTTCGGCGAGAACAGCGTATCGGACGAAAAGGTTTGGTGGGCGGAAGAAATACCATACAACCAGGAAGGCGATTATCATTTAAACGGTTGGAGGTATGATGAATCAGCAACTGGTGTGCTTCGCTCCAGCACTTTTGAGCTTGGCGGCAGCGGCTGGATCAGCTTCAAACTTGGCGGTGCGAAGAACCCTGACAAGGCATATATCAATATCGTGGAAGCCGGGACGGGGCAAGTTATTGGCAGGTATGGCAACAGCGCTTTTGCTGACGTTGGTTTCCCGGATCCCACACAAGGCCTGCGGTTAGCTAATATGGAGCAGTATAAGGCAGATCTTTCCGAATATTTGGGCAAGAAGCTCTATGTGGAGATCGTCGATCATGCAACCACGGACTGGGGAGTGATATTTGCGGACGCATTCTTCATGTATCATGAATCCGAGCCTGATGAAGGAATTATCGCCAAGGATATCAAGCCTGATTTCAAACGCTATCAGATCGAAAATCCCAGCTTTGAATCCGGGGACTTAACCGGATGGACGGTTGTCGAAGGTGAGGCATTTGGTCCGAACAGTGTATCGGACGACACAACCTTTTGGGATGAACAAATCCCGTACAACCAGGAAGGCAATTATCATTTGAACGGCTGGCAATATAATGAGGCTGCGACCGGTGTGCTTCGTTCGAGCACCTTCGAGCTGGGCGGAACAGGCTGGATTACCTTCAGACTGGGTGGAGGCAAGAATCCGAATCAAGGGTATGTGAGCGTCATTGAAGCGGATACGGGAGACTTGATTGCCAGGTACGGTAACAGTGAATTTAATGAGTCCGGGTTCCCGGATCCTGCGCAGGGTCTGAGACTGGCGAATATGGAATTATATAAAGCCGACCTGTCCAAGTATATTGGAAAGAAATTGTATCTTGAAATCGAAGATCATGCATCATCCGATTGGGGACTGATATTTGCGGATGCCTTCAATACCTTCAGTGAAACCGTACCGGATGAAGGTGTCATGGCAGAGAACATTATCCCGGCCGAAATCACAAACCGCGGTTTTGAAACCGGAAATTTGGATGGCTGGACAGCTGAAGGTACTGCTTTTCGAGTAACCCAGGAAGCTCAAGCCGGTAAAGAAGGGAACTTTTTTGCCAAGTCTTCTGCGGAAGAACAGGGCTCCATTACTTCCAATACTTTTATCATGCAGGGAACCGGAAGCATTACCTTTACGGTTTTGAATATCGACGATCCGGAGGACGCTTACGTCGCAATTTATGATGCGGGCACAAATGCGTTACTTAAAAAGACCGGGGATGTTAGTGCGAACGAAAAAATTTCCTGGAACATGCAGGAACACTACAATAAAAAACTCTATGTCAAGGTTGTTGATCAATCCAACCAAGCCAGTATTGCGGTTGATGCTTTTCAAGCTCATGGTAAGGGGACCATCTTCTATATGAGTCTTGATGAAGGCGCAGGAAAGAAGGCGCTTGAAGAAGCAAGCAATCGGGAGCATGATGTGAACTATGTATTTAACAACGCCAGATACATGGCTTCGAAGGATCCGAGATGGACTCCGCGCGGAGTCAAAGGCGGCGCCTTGCTGTTTGATGGATATTCAAATGATATTGAGATCAATACAAAGGATATCATACCTGTAAGCGATGCGTTTACGCTTGAAGCTTGGGTCGCCCCGCGAAGCTACGAATGGGGGGACGGGAACAAGCTGTCTGCGATTGTAAACCAGTCAGATCAGGATAAAGCCGAAGGCTTCGCGCTTGGCATGTACCGACACGGCACATGGTCGATGCAGGTCGGGATCGGCGGCCAGTGGATTCAGGTATGGGTAAAGGATCACCCGCTCGAAAAATACAAGTGGAATTATGTGGCCGCTACCTTCGATAAGAAAGAAGGAATGATTAAGTTATATCTAAACGGTGAGGAAGTGGCTTCCCAGGCAACACCAGTCAACGTCCCGATCACACCATCTGGAGCAAGTCTGATTATCGGAAAAAATAATAAACCGGTAGAATTGGCTGGCTTGTTCTCCTACAATATGTTCAGCGGACTCATTGATGAAGTGAAGCTGCAGAACAAAGCCCTTACCGCTCAGGAGCTGCTAGCTGAATACGACGAGGTGACGTCGCTTCACGGGGGCGCAGTTCCGGTAATTCCGAATGGTGACATTGATGAAGACCCAAGTGTGTTTGATGGAGATCAGCACCGCCCCCAGTACCATGCGATGCCTCCTCAAAACTGGATGAATGAAGCGCATGCACCGATTTATTATAACGGAAAATACCATTTATTTTATCAGCATAACCCGCAGGGTCCGTTCTGGCATCAAATCCACTGGGGACATTGGGTTAGTGACGATATGGTTCACTGGGAAAATGTGAGACCAGCTCTTGCTCCTGAAGTGGGCACCCTTGATCCTGACGGCGCATGGTCGGGCAGTGCAGCGTATGATCGCGATGGAAATCCCGTTCTCTTTTATACGGCCGGCAATGACTCCTTGTCTCCGAACCAAAGAACAGGGCTTGCGACCCCAGCGAATGTATCGGATCCTAATTTAGAACAATGGGTGAAACATCCCGCGCCAGTAACAGAGCAGAACGGGAATGGCATCCATAACGAGTTTCGTGATCCATTTGTATGGTACGACGAAGAGGTCGATAAGTGGTATCAGTTAGTGACGTCCGGCCTTGAAGATTTCAGTAGTGGCACAGCTTTGGTGTATGTGTCCGACGATATGTACAACTGGGAGTATAAGGGACCTTTATTCATTAGTGACAGAAACCAGTATCCAGAGCTCGGTACGGTATGGGAACTTCCCGTATTACTGCCGTTAGGCAAGGACAGTACGGGTAAGCAAAAGCATATTTTTATGATTAACCCTCATGAAAAGCCAGAGCATGTTCCTCCTGCGACCGATGTGCAAAGAGACGTTGAGGTCTTTTACTGGATTGGCACCTGGGATCGGGATAACTTTAAATTTATACCTGACCATGAGGCTCCTTCTAAATTGGACGTGGGTGATGGCTATTTAACTGCAGAGAGTGGAATGGTCACACCTGACGGAAGAACGGTTGTTTATTCCATGGTTCAAAATGTAAGAACACCTCAAGCTGAATACCAAGCTGGATGGGCCCATAATTTAGCATTGCCGATTACACTTAGCCTGGATGAACAAGATAAATTGCGGATCGAACCCATACAGGAATTGCAGAGTCTTCGGGGAAATAAAGTGGTTGATTTTGCAGACAAAAACCTGGAAACCGCCAATCAATTGATCCAAAATGTCAAAGGCGACATGCTGGAGATTGTAATGGAAATTGATCCCGGCGAAGCCCGGAAATTCGGCCTCAAGGTGCGGCGCTCCGATAACGGCCAGGAGGAAACACTCATTTATTACGACAAGACAAACGGGACTTTTAATGTGGATCGCACGAAGAGCAGCATTGACCCGGATGTACGTGTGGACGGCATTCAAGGCGGATATGTGGATCTTGACGGAGAAAACTTGAAGCTGCATATTTTTCTTGATCGTTCAGTTGTCGAAGCCTTTGCCAATTACAAGAAAAAGCTGACAACCCGCGTCTACGTTGGCAGGTACGACTCCTTGGGATTGCAGGTCTGGGGCGACAACGATATCACTGTCAAGTCGATGGAAGTATGGAATATGAATGCCTTAACAGGGGAAGCGGCTGCTCCGGTCGATGTGCCTGATCACTGGGATAACTCGGTGTATACCGATATTACAGATTTGCCTAACCATGATTTTGCTGCAGGTGACTTAACTGGCTGGATAACCGAAGGAGACGCCTTCTCGGATGTTCATGTGACAGATACCCCGTTTTTCTGGGACACCATATATTTTAATCCGTCGCAAAAAATTCCGGGTGGCTATCACTTATGGGGCTTCAACGAGGAAGCCGGGGGTGATAGCTTAACCGGAACGCTAAAATCACAGAATTTTGTCCTTGGCGGGAACGGTAAAATCAATTTTTTGGTTAGCGGCGGGCGTGATATAGATAAGCTGTATGTTGCACTGGTCCGGGTATCGGACGGTAAAGAGTTATTCAAAGAGACTGCCACCAATTATGAAGAGTATCAACGGAAGATGTGGGATGCGTCGGAGTACATCGGTGAGGAGCTTTACATTAAGGTGGTTGATCAATCCACAGGCGGTTTTGGTCATATTAACGTCGATGACTTCAATGTACCAGTTAAGGTGAACAATTTGACGGGTTTAACCGTTACTTCGCGATAAACCAAGAATCGAAGCCGTTAGTTGAAATTCAAAAACGGTTACAAATTGATGATAACAGGATAGTTCAAATGATAACCCTCAGGAACGCAATAAGGCGTCCTGAGGGTTTTTGCGTAAATTTAAGGTTCCTGTAAGGTTAGGTTTAACACAGTGTAAGCTGCGGTCTTTAATATAGAATTTACGACCTTTACAGCAGGCAAACAGCTGAGCAGAGCTGAAAAGAAATACTCCATAAGGTGAATCCAGATCTAGTCCATTCAACACATATTAGAGGGAGAGAATTTGATGTATCGATCAACCATCCAATCAGTATCCAAGAAAGCGCTGGCTTATTCGCTGGCTTTTACACTTGCAGCCTTCCCCGTGGTCAACGCCACTCAAGCCTTAGCTGCGCCAGCGGCTTCATCCGCTCGGTCTTCCTTGGCTGCAGAAGCTCTTGCTCCGGTCCAGTACCGGATCGACGCCCGGCTTGACGAAAACAACATGCGCATCAAGGGAAGCGAAACCGTCACTTATAGGAACACTTCCAATGATACCCTGCAGGAGATCGTATTCCATACGTTTGCAGACGCCAACCGGTCCAAAGCGACCCAAACTTCAATGTTTGAGCGAAACAACGAGGAGATCCAGAAAGAAAATCCACAGAAGAAGCCGGAAGACTTTCTGGGCAGCATTGACATTCGGAGCGCGGCGGCAGACGGGCAATCCTTGGTCTTTTCGAACAGCAATCAGGCTTTGACCGTTGAACTGAAGCAGGAGTTAAAGCCTGGCGAAGCAGTGACGGTCGAAATCGGCTTTGAGGTGAAAATCCCTTACGGCATGCAGCGTCTCTCGTACTACAAAGACATCATAAACGGTGCACATTGGTTCCCGGTTATGTCGGTCTATGACGAGAACAAACATGAATGGGACAGAACGAAATACAGTAAAACCTTCGAATCCGATTATTACGTTTCGTCAGACTTCGAGGTGCATTTTAACGTGCCGGAAGCCTATCAGATGCTGATGCCAGGAAACATAACGACGCAGGCCGACCCAAAGGAGCCCGGCCGCAAAATCGTAACCGCTAGGGCCGATAACACCCGGGAGTTCGTCTTCTTTGCCAGCCCGAATTATAAGGTGGAGAGCGTTACGCGGGATGGACTCACGGTTGAATATTATTACTCAGACAACATGCCAGGCAAGAAAAAACTCGTCGACGGATACATCGACACCGCTTTTGAGGCTATTTCATTTTTTAGCGAAAAATATGGGAAATACCCTTACTCTGAATTCCGGATTGCAGAGTCATACGTTGAGGGGGTGGCGGTTGAGTTCGCCCGGGTCATTCAAATGGGGCAAATCCAACCGAACAGCGATCCGGCACATGATTACGTATTCGTGCATGAAATCGCCCACCAATGGTTCCATGCCTTGATCGGCAACAGCTCGGAGACAGAATCGTTTTTGGATGAAGGACTTGCCGATTTTTCGAAGGTCTATTTCGCGGAAAAACAAGGTGATGATCTGAACGGGTTCAAGTCGATCCAAATCGATGATGTGTCATGGATTGACAAGCCGATCGCCTCAACCAATACGGAAGTGGGTGACATGGAAAGTCCGACTTTTTATAATAAAGGACGCCAGGCCATCTACCAGTTGTACCGCATGGTGGGCGAGGACAAATTCGATTCGTTCATGCAGGAATATTTCAAGCGGTACGAGTATAAAAATGCGACGATCCAAGGGCTTTTGCAGACGATCCAGGATACCCTTGATGATGAAGCGCGAAAGGAAATGGACACAATACTGCATGATTCCGATTTTGTGCTGAAACCCGAATATCAATTGTCTGAGGCGGAAGCAGCCGCGTATTGGCATGAGCAGTTCAAAAACACATATCACTCGTCTCTGACCCAAGTTCCCAATCTTCCCTCGGAAACGATGAGCCGCATTGTGGATAAGGCGCTGCAAGGCGAACCGCTGACCATTGTGCTGAGCGATCAGGCCGTCGGCAAAGCGAAAGAGCAGCAACAAACGATCTTGTCAAAGCTTGAAGGAACACTTGGGATTATGGGCACTCCATACGAGGTGATTTCCGACCGGCAAACACTCAAGAACATACTGAAAAAGGAGCTCGGAACCAGCAACATCATTGCCATTGGTAATTACAAGACCAACGGACTCATTCAGGCGCTTAAACCTGGCATCATACAAAAATCGGAGGCCATTGGCTTCGACTGGAAAAACAAGTTGAACCAAAAAACATCTTCGGGCGCCTACGTCATTAAGCATCCATATAATCAGAATCGCCTGCTGCTGCATATTTTCTGGAACGATGAAGCCTTAAGCAGCAATGCGGTCGAATTGTTTGCGGAGCAAATGCTGCGTGGGATCAGTTTTAGCAGTGACTTTTATCAATATTACGTCTTGGACAAAGCAGGCAGCATCGCGACAGACAAAAAGATTACGAATCCGATGTCGAAATTGTTTGCCGAAGACTAAAATTAAGGTTGTCTCTGGCCAATACGCTCGTTTCAATATATGGTTATTTATTGACAGGGCGGGGAAGATGATTACTAGAGAGCGGAAGGTTTTAAGCTGCCGCTCTTTTGCCCTGCCTATAGAAAGGAGGTTCGAACCGAATTGCTGCTAAGTCAAAAAATACTGATCGTGGACGATGAGGAGGATATCGTCAAGCTTCTGAAAACCGTGCTGGTTAAGGAAGGCTTCGAACATGTGTATACCGCCACTTCCGCCGAGGAAGGCTGGATTCAGTTTCAGGACAAGCAGCCCGACCTCGCCATTTTGGACATTATGCTTCCGGACGGTGAGGGCTATGACGTATGCAAACAAATCCGCAGTGTTTCGAACGTGCCGATTTTCTTTTTGTCGGTTTGAGTTTGACGAACAAAAACTTGAACTGAAGAAGAACAGCGAAATCATCGAGCTCAAACCGAAAGAACTTGGTCTCATTAGCTATTTGCTAAAATATCCGAACCGAATTATAAGCAAGGAAAGCCTTATCGCGCTCTGCATCGCTTATTTGTTCAGCAAAAGATTAACCCGGCAGCTTTCAATGCTCATTGACGGGATCAAGCAGCTGTCTCATAAAAACTTCCAGGTACACTGTGAAACGAAGGGCATTTACAAGGTGCGCACGATATTGTGAAGGCCCATAGCGGTGAGATCCATGTTGTGAGCGAATTTCATAACGGAACAAGAATTTTGAAATTTTGCTTTAAAGCGGAATGATAGAATCAGACATAATTACTACTTGCCTCGAGCCCATAAAAACAAGAAGGACAGCCGGTCATTTTGATTGGCTGTTTTTATTCAACTAACGGGCAGATTATTTTAAAAAATTCACGGCAGTTACTATATCCAACCTACTGATTTACTAAGGCAGAGGGGCGAAAGGTGAGGCGTGAATTTCTTAGCTTGTCTGAAGATGATTGGCCGCAGCAAGAGAGTATGTTGGGAAGGACCCTGCCCAAGCGTATGGTACCTGATGGAAATATTCTCCTCGGGAACTGGTTGCAATGGAAGTGGGGGAACCGTTCATATAAAAAATTGTATCTCTATTAAAAGAGATAACAGTCAGCAAATAAACTATAATCTATCAGGTTTTAGCCCTAAGAATAATATAGTAAGATTTACAAATAAAACTAAATAATTTGCATTTAATGCAATTTGAGAGGAAGTGGTAAGTAAACTTCTATTGGCTGCTGAAAAAGTTGACATTGTTGAACACGCTTTCATTTGTACAATAAGTTGAGGAGGGTGAAGATATTGAAATTGAAATTAAAAAAATCAGTTCATATTTTATTGGCCTGTTTAACGGCTCTGCCTCTGATGTTAACCCCAACACACGTGTCAGCAGCTAGTGATGCCAACATTAATTTGGCCTCCGAAAAACAGATCATCAAGGGCTTTGGGGGAATTAACCATCCAGCCTGGATCGGTGACTTGACGGCAGCTCAACGTGAAACGGCCTTTGGCAACGGACAGAATCAGCTTGGTTTTTCCATTCTGAGAATCTATGTCGACGAAAATAGAAATAACTGGTACAGAGAGGTTGCTACCGCGAAAAGAGCGATTGAACAGGGCGCCCTCGTATTTGCTTCACCGTGGAATCCTCCGAGTGACATGGTCGAAACCTTTAACCACAATGGGGATCCAAACGCCAAAAGACTGAAATACGACAAGTATGCCGCGTATGCGCAGCATCTGAACGACTTCGTAACTTATATGAAAAACAATGGCGTAGACCTGTATGCCATCTCGGTACAAAATGAGCCGGATTATGCCCATGACTGGACCTGGTGGACACCACAGGAGATCCTTCGTTTCATGAAAGAGAATGCTGGCTCCATTCAAAATACCAAGGTCATGGCACCTGAATCGTTCCAGTATTTGAAAAACATATCTGACCCCATCCTGAATGATCCTCAGGCACTCGCCAACATGGACATTCTGGGAGCACATACGTATGGAACCCAGTTCAAAGACTTTGCATACCCGCTCTTTAAGCAAAAAGGAGCCGGCAAAGAACTGTGGATGACTGAAGTTTACTACCCGAACAGTGATAACAACTCGGCGGACCGCTGGCCAGAGGCATTGGACGTATCCTACCATATGCACAACGCCATGGTTGAAGGGGATTTCCAGGCTTATGTATGGTGGTACATTCGGAGACAGTACGGTCCGATGAATGAGGATGGCACCATTAGCAAACGCGGATATAATATGGCTCATTTCTCCAAATTTGTACGGCCAGGTTATCGCAGAGTAGATGCAACCAAAAATCCAGATACCAATACTTTCGTTTCAGCCTACAAAGGTGATAACAAAGTGGTCATTGTGGCGATTAATCGCGGCACCTCGGCTACAAGCCAAAAATTCGTTTTGCAGGGCGGTAACGCCTCCACCGTATCCTCATGGGTTACGGATAGCAGTCGAAACCTGGCAAGCGGAACACCGATTACAGTGTCAGGAGGAGCCTTTACGGCACAGCTTCCTGCCCAAAGCGTAACCACGTTTGTAGCCAATATCTCTGGCAGCGGTGGCGGTAATCCAGGAACTGGGACCACATACGAGGCAGAGACCGGTACCACACTTACCGATGCTGTCATTGAAACAATCTATCCAGGATATACAGGCTCCGGATATGTTAACTTCAACGCTCTGACAAATTCGACCATTCAATGGAATGCCATCAATAACGCGATAACAGGAACCAAAAACGTAAAGTTTCGTTATGCACTGGAAAGCGGAACGCGTAACCTCGACATATTCGTCAACGGAACCAAAGTCATCAGCAACGAGCCTTTTCCGGAAACTGGAAGCTGGTCGACTTGGAGTGAAAAAACAATTCAGGTCCCCATGAACACGGGAAGCAATACCATTAAAGTGGTAACAACCGGCACAGAAGGGCCGAATGTGGATAACATTACGGTTACAGCGGTGCAGTAAGGCCATCTTTCTGTTTATATAAGATAATCCAAGCCCCCGTCAGGATATGCTAGCCGATATCCTGACGGGGGTTACTCATTTTTTTCATAGAAAATGAAAAGCGATACTCAACAATTGGACGAATGGTGCTAATTTCAAAAATGTTTTAATAGACGGGAGCCCTCTTCTCGGATAACAAAACAGAAATGATTCTAGATTGATAAATATTCGGATATCCATTATCATGAAAGCGTTATCGGTTAGGTATTATATCGATTGTACGATCTGGTCACTTGACCAACATATTAAATCTCGAGGTGAGAAGAATGAAGTACAGAAGATTGGGCAAGACCGAACTGGATGTATCCGTTGTAGGCGTGGGCACGTGGCAGTTTGGCGGTGACTGGGGCAAGGATTATACCCAGAAAGAAGTGGATGACATTCTCTACCGAGCGAAAGAACTCGGCATTAATTTGATTGATACGGCCGAATGCTACGGACCCCACCATATGTCAGAGAATTTTATCGGCGATTTTATGTCCCGGGACCGGCGTGAGGATTGGGTGATTGCAACCAAGTTCGGTCACCAGTGGCATGATCACTGGACCAATGCCTGGAGCGTTGGTCAGATTCGCGTTCAATTGGAAGAATCCTTGAAAGCTCTAAGAACGGATTATATTGATTTGTATCAGTTCCATTCCGGATCGGATGAAGCGTTTGATAACGACGAGCTGTGGACCATGCTGGACAAGCAGGTGCAGGCCGGTAAAATCCGAAATCTCGGTATATCAATCGGAAGCAATGATAATCTGCATCAAACAAGCAAGGCTACCGAGTTGAATGCGAAGGCTATTCAGGTTGTGTATAATCGTCTGGACCAGAAGCCGGAAGAGAACGTATTTCCGTCATGCCTGGAGCAGGATCTTGGTGTGCTGGCAAGAGTCCCGCTGGCGAGCGGCTACCTGAGTGGAAAATACAAGCCGGGCGTAGTGTTCAATGACAATGTCAGAAAGGGACGCGAGCGCGAAGAGATAGATGAGAAGCTGAAGCTGGTGAGTGAAATCCAAAAGAACGAAGTACCTGAAGGTGTCGACATGGCCTCGTGGGCCCTTGCATGGTGTCTGAAGCATCCAGCTGTTAGCTGCGTTATTCCAGGCTGCAAAACTCCGGAGCAGGTCGAAGCGAACGCTCGGGCGGCAGATCTGGAGCTGTAAGGGAGCTTAATAGATATAAGTATTTTTACAAGATAGAGACGTAACAGAGCTGTTTTAAATGAAATTAAAGAGGCGTGCCGAGTCTGGAACGTTGCTCCATTCAAAGTCGCTATAATAGCGGCTTTTTTGGTTTTTTTAAACAGGTGCTGAAGATGAAAAAAATACTTTTCTGACCTGGGGGCTTCGACCAGACATATAACTAATACTCATTAAGTCAACGGGCAGTATAGCGCAACGAACAGAAGTTGCCTGCGTCTAATAGCTGGTTGGAAAAATATGAAAGGAGTTGAATGAGAAAGATGACAGTATCATTTTCACATAAGCCGGAAGGATACGAATGTCCATTTTGCGGTGTTTGGGGCATCGAGGGACCAGATCGGGGAACAAAACAAAAGGATATCATCTATCAGAATGAAAAGGTAACGGCATTTATAGCGAGCAAATGGTGGCCAAACAATAAAGGACATGTTCTTATTGTTCCTAATCAACATTTCGAGAACATCTTTGAACTCCCTCTGGATTACGCAGTTGAAATTCACCGCGCGGCCCAGCTTACAGCATTTGCAATGAAAAGTACATATGGATGTGAAGGAATTTCTACGCGGCAACATAATGAGCCTGCTGGCAATCAAGACGTTTGGCACTATCATCTTCATGTGTACCCTAGATATGTGAACGATCAACTTTATCTGTCACAGGGTACTCAGTCCGATCCAGATGAACGCTCTTTCTATGCTGATAAGCTGCGTTCTTGGATAAAGGAAAATATGTAATGTCCAATGTTTAACTGTACCTGGCGAAGGAACAATGTGAATTTTACGAATGAAGGTAAACTTTAAACTAAGCTTGACCAGTTCGTCGTTGAGGAAGGACACGACCAAGGTACAGTTCAATTACTACACCAAGGGTATAGGCGGGCTTGTGAAGATCATTAACTTGTGTTTTGTTGCATCCAAGGGAAAATGAAGAAACCATAGCTGGTCGCTATGGTCTCTTTCATCAGTCAGTAAAAATACCTAATTACAATATTCGCCTCACTCACTTAAGCTGACTGTCAATGCCTACCACTGAACAGTTTGATTGCTTCCGCGGTAACGGGCGAGAAAAGGTTAACAAGATTGCCGTCGGGATCGCGAAACAGCATTGCACGGTTCCCCCATGGCATTGTGGTAGGTTCCTTTACCCACTCATCGACAAACGGCTTCAAGCGCTTATATTCGCTATCGACGTCGTGGACGTGGAACTCAATGATGACAGTGTGATTGTTGGCCGCGACTGCTGAACCAGCGCCGAACAGTTGTACCGTCTGGGAGTGGCCGATCGCCAGGGTACATGATGGCATTACGAGTTCAGCAAAAACTGGGGCAGGGCGTTCTGCCGAAACACCCGTGATTTTCTCATAGAACTCGACAAGGCGATCCACGTCATCAGTAATGATGCGTACAGAAGCAAAATTCACGAGATATCATCCTTCCTTTAATAAGTGATACAATTCAGTATCCTATTTATTTTGGTCTCTCAATACTTCACGCTTAATCACTATACAAAAACGCTACTGACAACAGTATGTCAGTAGTGTTTTATGAAGAGAGTATGGGATAAAAGAGTGATCGGACTGAACTAAATGAAAACAATAACAATAACAATAACGAATAAAACCTGAAGGCTGTCGATTATTATGGTCGTCAATGAATTTAGGTGAACTTTGGCATCATTATGAGGCAGACAAACGAATTTAAGAATTTAGCTATGATACATTACGTGCCTATTCTTGTTTCGGAGCTCTGTGCTAATTCCCTTAGCGTGAGTAAATAACATCAAGATAAGCTATAAAAATGCACTTAGTAACAATTACTTTGCTTTCTTCTATGATATAAAATTAACTATAGTTTAGTCAGATTGGGAAGGGGGCAATTTCTGATGCGAATCGATGCTCATCAACATTATTGGAAGATTGAACGTGGGGACTATTCTTGGATCACTCCAGACCTGCCCATCTTATATCGGGATTATTTACCAAAGGATCTAGAGCCGATGTTAAACAGGCATCATATCGACGGGAGTATCGTCGTCCAGGCAGCACCTGCGATTGAAGAGACTAATTTCATCCTGTCTCTCGCTGATCAGACACCATCTATTCTTGGGGTTGTAGGATGGTTGGACCTACTCCAAAAGGAACATAGGCAGCACTTCGAGAAATTTCGACTTCATCCAAAATTCAAAGGATTTAGAGTTATGATCCAGGATATGCCCGACCCCACCCTTATTTTGAGTGAAAAGTTTGTTGACGCGCTTCGTAGCTATGCTGATGAGGGGGTACCAGTAGACCTGTTATTAAGGCATGAACAAATGGATTTAGTTCTAAAACTTATACAGCAAATGCCGGAGCTTCGTGGCGTTATTGACCACATCTCCAAACCGCCCATTCTTAGTAGAGAGATGGAGCCTTGGTCTCTTTACTTGGCCGAAATCTCCACTTATCCGAATATCTATTGCAAATTATCCGGTATGGTAACCGAAAATGGTCGAGAAGGATGGAGCCTGGAAGACTTTGTTCCCTATATTCGCAAGACATTGGAATTATTCGGACCCAATCGAGTGCTGTTTGGTAGTGATTGGCCGGTATGTCTGTTAGCTGCGGAATATGATCAGGTCATGGAAATACTCCTTCATGCGATTCCAGAAAATTGGGGGGAACAGGAACATAGTCGTTTGTTCGGCCTCAATGCGAGAGAATTTTATAAATTATGAAAATGATCAAGTCGGAGAGATTATCACTAGTTGTGTACTTACTTCGGTAATCGTTTCTGAAAACTTGAATTATGAAATGAAAATTAGTCGGATTTGTTGTATATGGTTAGGAAAGCGCTTCCGTTACAATATATTAAAAACGTTGTTTAGTTCAATACATCAAAAGTGAGGAGAATGTACAATGGCAATGATGCGATGCAATTATTTCTCGGAAACGTTAGGACTCAGCACGTCAATGACCGTTATTATCCCTCAGGCGACTACGGGGCAAGTCGGAATGAAGGGAGTCGTCAACCGGGAGCGGCATCCCGTCCTCTGGCTGCTGCATGGCGGCTCCGATGACGATACGATCTGGATGCGACGGACATCAATTGAACGTTATGTTTCCGAGTTGGGAATTGCTGTCGTGATGCCTCAAGTCCAATTAAGCTTCTATACGGATATGGCGTACGGAGGAAAGTATGGCACCTTCCTGATGGAAGAACTTCCTCAGATTGCCCGGTCCTTGTTCCCGCTCTCGGACGCTCGCGAAGATAATTTTGTTGCTGGGCTATCGATGGGAGGTTACGGCGCATACAGATGGGCGCTGAGCAAGCCTGACATGTTTGCTGCTGCTGCTGGACTGTCGACCGGTAATTTCCCGTTTTGGAGCCCGGGTCCGGGAGGTGAGTTTCCTCCATTTCTACGGCTCGCATTCGGAGACGGACCGCATACAGGCACCGATAACGATCTTTATCATCTTGTGCAGTCTTGTGATCGCGCAGCTGGTCCGAAACCCGCGTTTTACCAAGCTTGCGGTACAAATGATTTTCTGTACGATCTAAATGTCGAACTGAAGGAAGTGTTCGAGCAATCTTCACTGGATTACACTTACGCTGAAGAACCGGGCGTACACGATTGGGCATTTTGGGATAAAACCATTCAAGATGTGTTGAGATGGCTTCCTTTGGAACGTGTGTGACATTACTGTCCACTAAACCTCACGCCTTTACAATTTTAGAGGGATTATCATCTAGTCCTTTATAAAAATATAACCCTGGTCAAGGGTACAATATCGCTCTTAAGCACATCTAAATGTTCCTTTTGGTCATCGACTGGAAGGTTCAGCTAGCCTTCCAGATCTATACTGGATCTCCCTTATATATTACGCTGAATTCATTTTGGGAATTTTAGGGTATACCACTTACCCTTTAAAGCAATACTCTATAGGGAAGATCATTTACTGAAGGGATTAACTTACATGTTAAATGCTAAAACAAAAGAAATTGTTAAAAATACAGCGCCGGTCCTTAAGGAAAATAGTCACCAAATCGGAAAACGGTTCTACGAATTACTTTTTCTCAGTGCTCCTGAGTTAATGAATATTTTTAATCAAACCAATCAGAAGAAAGGAATCCAACAGGAAGCCCTTGGTTATGTTGTTTATGCTGCAGGCGAGCATATTAACAATCTTGAGGTACTTACCCCAGTTATTCGAAGAATTAACGAGAAACATCGGGCCATTGGTATTCGAGCCGATCAATATCCAATCGTTGGCGAGACATTACTACAAGCGGTAAGAGATGTGCTTGAAGATGCTGCAACTCCAGAGATTTTGGATGCATGGGGGCAAGCATACGGATATATTGCCAACCTTTTTATACAGATGGAGAAGGAGTTGTATGAGGAGACTGAAAAACAGGCAGGTGGGTGGTCTGGTTATCGGCGATTTATCGTGGATAAAAAAGAAGAGGAAACCAAGGAGATCACCTCATTCTACTTGAAGCCGGAGGATGGAAAGGCCATAACTTCATATAAAGCTGGACAATATTTGACGCTAAAAGCAGATATTCCTGAAGAACCCTACACACATATCCGCCATTACAGTCTGTCCGAAGCGCCAGGTAAGGACTATTACAGAATATCGGTCAAACGGGAGGATGCAGCAAGCAATGATCCAGAGGGAATTGTTTCTCACTATTTGCATGACCACATTCAAAAAGGGGACAAGCTACTTTTCTCTGCTCCCGCAGGTGATTTCGTTTTAAGTACAGACGAATTCCCAGTCGTTTTAATTAGTGGAGGAATTGGAATTACTCCATTACTCAGCATGTTAAATGACATCGTGGAAAGACAGCCCCAGCGTGAGGTCCGTTTTATTCACGCCACCAAAAATGGCCAAACCCATGCGTTTAAAACACATTTGACAGAGATTGTGCAATCTAACAAAAATGTAAATTGCTTCGTATGTTATACATCACCCACGCAGGAGGACAAGGTCTCTCACCAATTCGATAAAGAGGGATATATTGATTTAAATGTTTTGTCTTCAATAAAACCGGTAGAACCAGCGCAGTATTATTTGTGTGGATCTCCCCCTTTTATGGAGGATATTATAAAAAAACTTAGTAAACTAAATGTGCCTAAGGAGAATATTCATTTCGAATCTTTTAGCCCAATAGCAATGCTAGATGAGGAGTAAGGTTTTATTATTTAAGCACGCATAACATCAAAAAGCCTAGATTAAATGAAACGCACCATTGAGTACTCCCGCTATAGCCAATTTTAATTGGAGCATTAGCCATTATCCATAACCAACCGATGATGCTTGCTCCAGCATGTTAGAAATAAAACTTTCCTTTAGAAGAATGTCTAGACGTAACGGCTTCTTAGGAAGGTTTTTTAGCGTCTGTATAAGGCTGACAAACGAATTCAAGGGTCTTGTTCAACTTACACACCTCTAAGATTTAAGCTACGACATTCACCGTCTCCAGTACATTATCTGGAAGGAATATGTTATATGATCGTCGAATCTACCCTTAAAATGATTCTCATCTGGAGTGAAAATAACTTATGAACAAAAGACTAGGAGACAATTTTTTAAATTTCGCCGATCAGGAATATAGGGAAATTCTCTCGGAGCAACAAGGAATGACTTTTAAATTTAAACTAAAGCAAGGTCGATTTATACATACGTTCTGTGCTGGACAGCTGCTATATAAAATTGGCTTGTCTCCTGAAATGATTATAGGAAAGGAGCTTAGGGATTTTCTTCCCTATGATGTAGCTGAATATAAAGAGACCTTTTATCATGAAGCATGGCAAGGAAAAGAGGGAATATCATACGAAGGTGAAAAAGGAGAGATATTCTACCTTGCGTCATTACGACCCATCAAACAATCAGGTACTGTGATTGAAGTAATTGCATCTTGCGTAGACATTACAGAACGAAAAAAAGCTGAGGAAGAACTGAGAGCTACGAAAGAGCTCTTGGAATCTTTATTTGGGCATCCCGTTGATGGTATTTGTGTTACAAACATAGAAGGGATTGTAATACGAGTCAACCATTCTTTCGAAAAAATATTTGGTTGGACTGAAGAGGAGCTTGTTGGAAAAAGCGTCTCTTCTCTACCCTTAAACATGAAATCTGACATTGTAGAAATAAGCAAACAGTTACAAAAGGGAATGAATGTGATAAGTTTTGAAACAGTTACACAACGAAGGGACGGTGAAATGATCTATATCCATTTAACAATGTCCCCTATAAAGGATGCTCAAGGAAATGTAATTGCTTTGACCGGTATAACTAGAGATATTTCTGAACGTAAAAGGTCAGAAGACTTTCTTCGAAAAGCAGATAAATTAAATGTAGTCGGCCAATTAGCTGCTGGTTTTGCGCACGAAGTCCGTAATCCTTTAACCACTTTACGTGGTTTCTTACAATTAATGCAATCAAAAGAAAACTGGAATGCAGAATATGCCGACATTATGGTTGCTGAAATAGATCGTATCAATAGTATAATTAGTGAGTTTTTAACCATTGCAAAGCCACATTCGCTGAGCTTAAAAAAATACGATATAGGGATTATCTTGCAGAATGTCATCACGCTATTAGAAGCTCAGGCCACTTTGAACAATATCCAATTTCATGTGCAAATGGAGAGCAGCCTTCCCTTAGTTAAGTGTTCAGAAATTGAAATCAAGCAAGTATTCGTTAATATTATAAAAAATGCAATTGAAGCTATGCCAAGTGGCGGTGAAGTTAGTATCGTCACTGTTGTTCAAACGAACTATATCTACATTCGTTTTATAGATCAGGGAGTTGGTATTCCTGAGACTTTGATTCAACGGTTAGGTGAGCCTTTTTTCACCACGAAAGAGAAAGGAACAGGTTTAGGCTTGATGATGTGTTACAAAATAATAAGCGATCATAACGGAAAACTAACAGTTAACAGTATCGTTGGTGAAGGAACGACATTTGAAATCAAGCTCCCTCTTTGATAGTTGGAATGAAGATGAAAAACGAGTGACTCTTCTTTGGAATTTTACTTCCGATTAAACCAATCATTGTTTAACTTTCAATTAGTGGAACAAAACTAAACTATCCACTCATAGTATGGAGAATTTGGAACGCAATGGAGAATAAGAACAAATGAAACCTACTTTTTTGTTTTGATTTGTCACATCAATGGATTTAGGTTAGACAGAAAGAGTACTGCAAACGCCGTAAAAAGTTCCCTTCTGGAAATTTGTTGACATGAAGCGTCATCCTTTTGTAGTATTAAAAGCTGAGTAAGTAACTCGGCTTTTATAGACGGAAAGGATGGTCTCTCTTCACATGTTTCTGCGTTCGTTATTTATTTGCAGCTATTTGGCGATTATCTATTATGTATCCAGTCAATTCCCATCGATAAGGATGGTATTTTATCCGACCCTTGGCGCATTCAGTTTCTTGTTTATACACCGAGTGGGGAATATTAGAGATATAGGACGGATTAGTATTGGGGCGATAATTGCCGCGACACTTGGAAGCTTTTTTTATACAATCGATACAGGGGCGTTTTCATTTTTTGTCACTGCAATTCTTACAATCTCGCTGATAAAGTTCTTCCAATGGAACGCTGCTCCAATCTTAGCTGTCTCATTGATTCCCTACTTCGCCCATCCCGTTTCAATATGGGCTTTACCAGTTGCTGTTTTAGCCTCGCTAGTCGGTCTAGTACTGACTCTTTGGTTTATTGATAGGATAGAACAGTTGACCTGGATTACAAGACTAGATCCAGCCTTACGTAAAATGGCGTCGGTGATCGTCAGAACTGTAAAACGCCAGCCAGTTACTGGGGTAACACAGGAAACAAGAAATTAATTTGTTCGCCTTCGACACTATGCTCCACTTTTTCCAGACACGTGTTGGTGCAGCAAATGAGACAAGTTTTTGCCCTTGTTTATGAGGGAAACAATCAATAATAAGCCACAGTTCGTTCGCATTCTTGATTAATATTGAGGGATAAGAACTTAGTTCCATCGAAAGTCGCTATTTATAGCGTCTTTTTTATTTCTTCGGTACTGCGTAGCGGAAAATTAAACATTAGAAGAGCCTGGTGACGGATTACTGGCAAACAGCAAGCGTGGCTATTCATAATAAATAGCTTCATAAGGAAACTCTAGCTTATTCATGCGATATTCTTTGGGCGACATGGACATATATTGCCGAAAAACTTTGCCGAAATAGCTGGGACTTTCAAAGCCGCATTGTTGACCAATTTGGGAAATCGGAAGTTCCGTTGTGCGGAGTAGTCGGATTGCAACCTCAATGCGTCTGTCTTTGAGATAGGCTAGCGGTGATGTTTTCTCGGATTTCTGAAATAACCTGCACAAGTAGTGTTTATTGATATCGCAATGGCTCGCCAGCAGATCCAGCGTCAATGGAGATGCATAATTCTCTCGGATGAACTTTTTACATTTCTCGATCGTTGTTATTGAAAGGGCACCAATATCCCTCTCCGCATCCCGACTCGTCTGTACCAGGATAAGCAACCACCGATAGACTTGCATGGACAAACGATACTTGTCCGTCACGTTCTCCTGATGAATCAAATGGATAATTTGCCATAACTCTTGAATCAAGGGAGAGTCCGCGTTTCGCAGAATGACATGCCCCTCATTATCATGGATCATATCCCAAATTCTGCTCGCTTCATCCCCACGAATGTTGATCCATATAAATTCCCAAGGTTCGTTGTTCTCGTGTTTATAGTAATAGCAATGTTCTCCCGAGATTTTAACAAGTAGGGCATGTCCCTTTGGTAAAGGAATTGTTTGATTTTTAATATCCAGATAACCCTGACCATTAAGCGTGTATTGAAAAACGACGTGCCCCGGGTCCGGTCTATCATCACTTGGACAACGATATTCCTTGCTTGAAACGATCTGCCATCCAATAGAGTCCAGTGTCATGATTGATGTATCGTCATTACGAAAAGCGTAAGAGACCGTATGAACCATCGTTAATCTCCTTCCTAAAAAAGTCAATTATCTTATATAATACGTCACATTTTTTAGATTGTCTGTCTTTTTTTAGACCTGTAAGATAAATGTAAGCGGTAACATAAAAAAGGGGGTGACTGTAGTTTGTGTTCTATGGATCGTGAAAACAAGTTTTAAAGCAACAAAGGAATAGTTCTGTAAATGACAGCGAACGACAAACAACATGCGGGACAGATTGAGCTTATGATTCCATGGGGCTGCCTGAATGCCAAAAGATTTCTTTCCGCACATTCTAAAAATGTTTTTAGATAAGGAGGAGCTAATCCAATGTACCGAAGAACTGTTTCCATCCAGAAATCGATGTTTGTAACTTTTTTAGCATTCCTAATGGTTATTTCACTGGCTGTACCTCCAGCTCCGGCGCGTGCAGAGTCATCAAGTCACCTTCCGGGTCGCCAGGCAGAATATCTAAACCGGGGTTTGGTTGCGGTTCTCGTAGACAACGGCGTTTTTTTAAGCTGGAGGTATTTAAACAACGACCCGGATAATATCGCTTTCAACATATATAAAAATGGAACCAAAGTGAACACATCGCCCATACGTGACGTGACGAACTATGTGGACACCACTGGTTTCGACAGCTCGCAATATCAGATTTCGACTGTCATTGCAGGCAAGGAGCAAATGCAGCCGGAGGTTGTATCGGTCTGGCATAACGATTATCTGCCTATTTCACTCGATAAACCGGCCGATGGCCGGACTAAGGACGGCGGAACATACTCCTATTATGCAGGAGATGCTTCCGTAGCTGACTTGGACGGAGATGGCGAATATGAAATCGTCTTCCTGTGGAGTCCGAGCAATTCCAAGGACAATTCGCAGGCCGGTTATACTGGCAATGTTTATATCGATGCCATTAGGCTTGACGGCACGAAGCTGTGGAGGATTGACCTGGGCGTTAACATCCGCGCCGGAGCGCATTATACGCAGTTAATGGTGTATGACCTGGATGGCAACGGAAAGGCCGAAGTTGTTGTCAAGACGGCGGACGGCACAAAGGACGGCCAAGGCACGGTCATTGGTGACGGCACGAAGGATTATCGCAACGACGGCGGATACATACTTTCAGGTCCAGAATATCTCACGTTGTTTGATGGTGAGACCGGAGCAGCCGTATCCACCGTGGACTATGATCCACCAAGAGGCAACGTCAGTGATTGGGGTGACGGCTATGGCAACCGTGTAGACCGTTTCCTTGGCGGCATCGCTTATCTGGACGGTACGAAGCCAAGTGTCGTGATGAGCCGGGGTTATTATACCCGCACAGTGCTTGTTGCTTATGATTATGTTGGCGGGGAACTCGTCAAGCGCTGGACGTTCGACACGAATGAAGCAGGATCACAATATCAATCACAGGGCAACCATAATCTAAGTGTGCTGGATGTCGACAAGGACGGCAAGGACGAAATTATGTTTGGCGCCTTGGCCATTGACGATGACGGCAGCTTGATGTACAGCACCGGACTCGGCCACGGCGACGCCATGCACGCCGGCCAGCTCGATCCGAACCGGGAGGGCTATCAAGTCGTAAGTGTGCACGAGCATTCCGATGCGGCATACGGGCTGGAGATGCGCGATGCGGCAACAGGTGAAATCCTCTGGGGTGAGAAAACAGGTTTTGACACCGGTCGCGGGATGTCGGCGGACATTGATCCGAACTATCCGGGTTATGAATCATGGGCCACGACCGTTACCAATGGGCAAAGTGTACCTGTAACCAATACCTATTCAGCAGCCGGAGAGGCTATCTACACTGTGGACGAAGGGCCCAAAACCGCCAATTTCGCCATCTGGTGGGATGGAGATCTTCAGCGGGAGCTGTTGGACCATGAGTGGGATAATAGCACAGCCAAAGGAATTCCGCTCATCTATAAGTGGGACTACCAAAACAAGAAGCTGAATGAAATCTTCCGGGCAACCGGTACGTTAACGAACAACCATACCAAAGGCAATCCGGCACTCCAGGCGGACATTCTGGGCGACTGGCGTGAGGAGCTTCTGCTGCGGAGCGAAGATAGTTCGGAGTATCGTCTCTACACGACGACCATTCCTTCAGACTACCGCATCCCTACGCTGATGCAAGACCCTGTGTATCGACTTGGCGTAGCCTGGCAAAATGTATCCTACAACCAGCCGCCTCATACCGGCTTTTATCTTGGAGCGGAAGCTACAGCATTCCCTAAAGCCAATCTGACGCTGACTCGCGAAGCTGAAATGCTGGAGCCGGTCTACCGCTTTAATTTCGGTACAGAGACTACATCAGGAAGTACGAACATACAGGATACGCTCTACGCACAAGATCCGGGATACGGCTTCAAGGATACAAATGGTGTTACGGTAGGGGCAAACCAGGTTTCGGTCGCGACAGGCACGACATTTGCCGTTGACCTGCCAAATGCCAACTATAAAGTGACGCTGCGATTGGGCAATGATGCCAATGACTCGAACGTTGGAGTCAAATCCGAATTCGTCCAGAAGCTCGCCGTAACCAATGTGACAGCGGGAGCACCACTGGAGTATTCCTATGATATTGCTATGGTGGATGGACAGCTCGATCTTCTCTTCACGGGTACAGCGATAGACATCCAAGACGTCATCATCGAGAAATATCCAGAGAAAACGGCTGGTGCGGCAACAACGATCTATATGGCTGGTGATTCAACCATGCAATCGTACAGTGAAGCGCAGGCTCCTCAAGAAGGATGGGGCCAGCAGTTCGGACGTTATCTCTCCAATGGGGCAGTCGTCGTGAACGATGCGATCGGCGGCCGAAGCAGCAAATCCTTTATGGTAGACGGTCGTCTGGATACGATCCTGCAGCGAATTAAGCCGGGGGACTTCTTCTTCATTTCCTTTGGTCATAACGATGCCAGTGCAGGGATACCGGACCGTTACGCATCACCAGAGGACTATAAGACTTACTTAGCTCGTTATGTAAACGGTGCCAAACAGCGCGGCGCTACACCAGTACTGCTCACTCCGGTTGGACGCAGAGATTTCAACACGGTGACTCAAGAATTCAACGTCAGCTTCCCGGCATACGTGCAGGCTGCAAAAGAAGTGGCGGAGGAGCAGGACGTGCCGCTGATTGATCTCAGCAAGTTGAGTATTGCTTACTACGACAAAATTGGAAATACAGCTACGGAAAAAGTGTTCCTCTATGCTAATCCGGGTGATTATCCGAAATACCCGAATGGGATCAACGATAATACGCATTTCAGCAGCTATGGTGCACAGAAAATTGCCGGACTCGTTGCTGGTGCGGTCAAAGACATGGAGCTGAGCATTTCGCCGCTGGTCATCGACCCGGATAATTCTGAACCCGAGCCAGAGCCGGAAGCCCAGCTATATGAGGAGGATTTTGAAGGCGACGCTGCCGGTTACCAGTATGCGATGGTCAATGCCACGGGTATTGGAGGAACCATGACGGGGACCGTTGTTGAACAGTCTGGAAATAAGGTGCTGTCCGTCGCGGGCTCAGGTTCAGGCAATCGGGCCAAAGTATTCCGTCTGTTTGATGCCGTAAACGGCGATCAGGTGAACGTGAACTTTGACTGGCAATCCGGTAATGTGAGTGCCTATCCGTCAGAAGGCCATCTCACGATTCAGGATTCCAACGAAAATGCCCTTTTCACGCTGTATACCAAAACCGGAAGCACCAAAATCCATTATTATGTCGGTGCATATAATCCGGACTACGGTACAGGAGACACGGCCATACCCGAAGGAGGAACCGCTACAGAGATTTCCAAGAACCAGTGGGTCAATGTGGATGCAACTGTTAATTTTGCCGAGAAAACATTGGATCTGACATTAACGAACCTGGCGGATCCGACAGTTACACAAACGATTGCAGATATCTCGCTGAGTTCCGCCGCATATGCGGACAACGTCAGATCCATGCGATTCCTGGGAACGAGAAAAGGCGGTGGAGGCACGTTGAACTGGACTACCCAAATCGACAACGTGCGAATAGAAGGTACTCAGCTCTCTTCAGAGGGCGGCGATCAGACTGCCTTAATCGCTCTGTACGATGAGATCAAAACACTGAATCTGTCGGATTATACAGATGCATCGAAGGCCGTGGTGAACCGGGCTTTGGCAGCTGCGGAAGCTATATTCAATACGGAAGCCACGCAGGCTCAAGTTGACCATGCGTTTAACATGTTAACTGTTGCGAAGGATTCATTGACAAGTGAACCGAGCGAAGAGATAAGCGAATACAAATTTGACTTTGGTTCCGGCAGCGCAGCCGACGAATACATCAAAGTTGATGACAAAAGAGCGTACATTGAAGGCAACGGGTACGGCTTTGCCGATACTGCGCTGACCAGAGATGAGAACCGTGAAACTGGAGATTCACTCAAAGAGGATTTCACACGAGTAAACGGAACCTCCTTCCTTGTGGAGATGGAGCCGGCGAATTACCGGGTAACGATGACCATGGGAGATGCTGCAGAATCGACCAGTGCAAATGTCGTTGTAGAGCAGATGACAAAGCTGCCGCTCACAACCATTGCCAAGGGCGAATTCAAAGAAATCACGTATGACATTGCCCTGATCGATGGGGTATTTAACTTCAACTTCACCGGAAATGCACCGAAGATCAATGCACTGAAGCTGGAGCGCCTGCCAGATCACAGCGCAAGCGAAAAACCAGTTATTTATTTGGCCAGCGATTCCACTGTGGCCAATTACGCAGAGAACTACCGTCCGCAAGCGGGCTGGGGCGAAACGCTGGATGGATATTTTGATAAGAATGAAGTCAGTATAGATAACCGGGCAGTTGGCGGGCTGAGCAGCAAGACCTTCCTGGTCGGTGGATATCTCAACGATATTTTACTCGACATTCATGAAGGCGATTATCTGTTCATGCAGTGGTCTCATAACGATTCCACGCCGTCCCGTCCGGAGCGTTATCTAACGCCCGAGCAGTTTAAGGTTTATTTGAAAGATTACATTGACGGTGCTCTGCAGAGAGGTGCAATTCCAGTTCTGGTCACGCCAGTGAACCGCCGTGATTTTACCGGAGAGGTGCTGAACAAGAGCTTCCCGGAATACGTACAGGCGATGAAAGAAACGGCGCAGGAAACGGAAACGCTCATCATCGATCTGAACCAAGCCAGTTGGGAGTATTTCCAGGAGCTTGGCACAGAAGGAACCAAATCAATATTCATGTGGGTAGGCACAACGGAAGACAATACACATTTGCAGATGAATGGTGCAATCAAGGTGTCTGAACTCGTGGCACGCCTTGTGAAGGAATTGAATATACCGCTATCTGATTTGGTTACGTTGGAAGGGGAATCTCCGGAGCAGGGAGCCCCGCATACTACGGCAACTGTGGAAGGAGAATCGCGGCACGACTGGTATACTTCTCCAATACAAGTAACCTTCACAGCAAACGATGAAGATTCCGAAATCGAAGGGACCTATTATCAAATCAATGGTGGGGAAGCGGTGAGTGGCGCGCAGTTGACCCTAACTGAAGAAGGTACACATACCATCACCTACTGGAGCGTCGATGTCGATGGTAACAAAGAGAGCGAACAGTCATTGTCCATATTCATTGATCTCGTACCTCCAACCATTGAAATTCATGGTCAAACTGAATACAGCATTGATCAGCACGTGGAAATTGGCTATACAGCCTCCGATTCGGTATCCGGTGTAGAAGAACCAGAGGGTGTGCTTCTCGACACTCCTGCGTATACACTGGAACCCGGCCTGAACCAGGTTACGGCAACGGTCTCCGATTTGGCTGGCTGGGAACAGACGGTAGAATATCGTTTTGGCGTTATCGCTACATTCGACAGCCTGATTAATCTGACCAACGCCTTTGCTGATGAATCGATCGATCCTAATGCCAGCATTCTTGCTGATCAGCTCACAAACACGTTACAGCAGGCCAAACAGGCAGCAAATAATCTTGAAGGAGTTAAGGCGCGTAAACTGCTCACATCCTACGGTAATGATGTTCAGGCAGCTAGAGGAACTGTATTCACGGATGAGCAGACAAATGTGCTGCTTAAGTGGGAGGAATGGCTTAACATAGCAACTCCGCTAGCGAATGGGGCCCCTGGGACTCCAGTGCTGTCTGACAATAACGGTTATGACACAGGGCTCAAAGACGGCGACTACACGGTCACGATGAATCTGTGGTGGGGCAATAACGGCAATCAGTTCAAACTGTATGAGAATGGTGAATTGATTAAGGATATTTCTCTGGTCGATCAATCCCCATCCGCACAGTCTGTTAAAGTGGATATTACTGGACAGAAAAATGGTACCTATACCTATACCGGGGAATTGATAAATGCACTCGGTACGACCGTAAGTGTACCGCTGACAGTCATCGTCACTGATGCTTCCCCAGGGCAAGCTGTTCTGTCGAATGACAACTGGGACGGTGACGGCAACTTTAATGTCACCATGAATCTATGGTGGGGAACAAATGCAACCGAATACGAACTTTACGAAAATGGTGTTTTGATCGATGCGCAATCGCTGCAAGCTCATACGCCTAGTGCACAGTCTGCAGTTACTGCAATCACCGGAAGGGTACCTGGTACGTATGAGTATGAAGCTGTACTTCGTAATTCATCAGGGGAAACCAGATCATCCAAATTAAATGTGACGGTAAGATAGTATGCTGAAGTGTTTGAGGCAGTCCAATAACACTAAGTGATTAGAACTGAAGTAAGGACGATAACAAAAGTGCTAATCCTCATCATTTTGAGGGTTCGCACTTTTGTTTATTTTGAAGTTAATACATCGTTTTTTTATTTGAAAAAAATCTCTGAGTTATTAGCCCTCTGTCTCTATCATAAGCAACTTGAAGCGTTGTTCCCAGCACCTGAAATAAATCAATAACTCCTCATAATGATATATAATGACAGGTAACAAGAATGGAGGTGCCGGATGTGGACTCGTTATGGAGAGACGGGAGCAGGGCGAGCCAGGTTTATTTTATCAGCGGCGGGCATAAACCGGTAAATCTTCACCAGTGGGGACCTGGGGTGCGTGACGTCTATGCACTGCATTACATCATTCATGGGCAGGGCACACTGGAAACAGACGGCCAGTATTTTCGGCTGGGCGCCGGAGAGAGCTTTATCATTTTTCCGCAAAAAGAAATCTATTACTACCCCGACCCTGCCGACCCGTGGGAATACGTATGGATGGAGTTCAGCGGGCGAGATGCAGAACGGTTCATAGAGTTGACTCAGCTTTCGGTCCAGCACCCTGCACTGCCAGCAGCGCCGGAATGCTTGGAACCCTTGTTTCATTTGGCCTGGAATGCGGGGACATCGCCATGTGAAGTGTTAAGGGCGGATGCACGTTTGCGCCTTTTATTGTCGTATTATATGGAGTTTTTTCCAAGCGAGAAGCAGGAGGAAGCCAGAGATTATGTGTGGCTGGCGATAACGTATATTGAGCAGAACTACTGGAAATCGTCCTTGACGGTTGCGGAGATTGTACAGGCCGTAAATCTGGAGCGAAGCTACCTGTTCCGCAGGTTCAAAGAAGCTACAGGCGAATCGGTTTCTGCGTATATCGCGGCATGCCGCATCCGGCGCGCCTGTGAGCTGCTGAAGTCATCCAGATTATCCATTCAATCCGTTGCCTATTCAGTGGGATACAATGATCCGCTTTATTTTTCCAGAGTGTTCAGAAAGGCAACATCACATACGCCATCAGCATACGTAATGCTGTATCAGAAACAAGCAGAACGTTAGGAGAACAAGCAAACGGATAAGACACACTACGTTTAACGAAAAAGAGCACAGTTCCCCGATTCCCGGAAATAACGGATAAGCTTCTCGATCGGTTTCCGTCCACAGTTCAGCTTCACACCGAGACAATCAATGCAGAGGAACTGCCGGGCTGTGCGCGAGACCAGTTTAATATAGATGCCGACATCGTCCGAGGAGAGCGGAACGGAACAGGAGGTGCACAGGCGGCATTGTGTCATTTATTTCACCAATTTGGCCCGGACGACGAGACAATCGTGGGCCCCAACAACTGGTGCATAACGCTCACGGAATACACCCAGCTCCTTGTGCTCCCAGCAATCGTAGAGTGATAGGGCACAACCGGCGGCGTAAGGCAGCCCCATATCCCAGAATTGAAGGGACAGCTCGCGCTGACTGTCGCTCATGTTGAAAAAGCCGATGGCGAGATCTCCGTCTGTCAGCACCTTCACCAGCATGAATACATCGTCTGTGTGGAACCACTGCGGCTCGGGTTTGATGCGATAAGCTCCGCGTGCCTCCGCGTCCTGGTTGATGGCAAGCAGGTCCGGATTCAACAAAATTTCCTTGGTGGCCTGATTGGCTTTACGTACATCACATCCAATCATGAGCGGTGAACCCATCATGGACCAGAGGGAGAAATGGGTTTTGTATTCAATGTTGTTACAGCCTCCAATCGTTCCGATAAAGTCGTTGTTGCTTCCACCGTACATGCCAACAATCAGCATGTCCATGTCATTATGGCAGAAGGAGCCAGTGTAGCTTTGTTTGCCGAGCTGAGAAAGAGCCAGTTCTTTGACCGATTCCCAGTTGTCTCGTATGTCACCGGTGGAGCGATACATATGAGCCCCTGATCCACGAATCCAGTGATATACGTTATCCTCTCCCCAGTTGCAGGCAGAGAACAGGATATCTCGTCCACAGTTTTTGAGCGCAAGGCTCATCCGCTTGTATAACAGTTCACCAGAGATATGACGCGGCTTGAAACAGTAGTCATATTTCAAAAAATCCACACCCCACTCGGCAAACATCGCTGCATCCTGAAATTCATGCTCGAAGCTGCCTGGATAACCTACACACGTATGTGTACCGACACAGGAGTACATGCCGAACTTCAGGCCTTTATCGTGGATATAATCTGCAAGTGTTTTCATTCCGCTCGGGAATTTCTCTGGATCAGCGACCAAGTTACCATCAGCATCCCTTTCCTTCAGGCTCCAACAATCGTCAATGACGATGTATTCGTAACCAGCTGCTAGGTAACCATCCGACACAAATACGTCAGCGACATCCCGGATTAATTGCTCATTGATATCCCATGTGAAGGTATTCCATGAATTCCAGCCCAGCGCAGGAGCTAACCCCATTAAAGAATGGTTTCTCATAATCTCGCTTCCTTCCTAATTCTGTTTTCACGTTATGAAGAGAGTGAACATTATTCTTATTTCAAAATAACTACAATGAATTTAAACGATAAATGCGCATTCAGCCATAGCTTGACGTTGCTTGAACATGGACGGATGTTGTTTAGGTGCATTAAACAAAAAGATACATGCTTGCAATAGATGATGGTATATGAATGAAATACATACAATGGCGCTTATTCTTTATTAGGAAGGCGGTTCTAAAAATGTACACTCAAACGAGGTTAAAACGATACTAATGCCGCGGGACAAGAACATGTTTCATTCATGCTGAATCCGTTCCGTTTTTCATGGTTATATTGGGCGGGAAAATGTTCTGGCCATGGAAAAAGTCGAAGATCATGTCGACAGTCGTTTATGGGGATTCTTGTCAAGGTAGTCCCAGGCCAATTGCAGGATGGCATGTCGGCACTCCAAGTTGCCATGTAGTCGACCAATTCAATGTTATTACACATTTTGAGTTCAGATTTTCCCTAACCTATTTAACCATTACAATAGAAAGAAGAACTCGGATACAGAATAAGAAGAAGTTTCGAATAAATTATGTTTAAACTAACGGGGGCGTTTTTTCAGCAATCTAGTATGTATGAAGCAAGTTTACTGTGGGCCACGTTGCAAACCAACGTTATACCGTGAAAAAAGATCATCTGATTGGGGGGGGAATCCGTTGTGGTCTCTGAAGAATATAATTCAACTCTGGAATTATTCTGATGTGATTCGCAAATGATAAAACAAAAAAAGGGAGCATCACGGACATGCGTAAGAGAAATTTAAAAATGCAGAAAGTAGAATTATCACATTTAGAACAATATAGTGAGCTTTTGCGTTATGTGTTTCAGGTTACAAATAATGATCTTCACAAACTGGGTTGGGGAGCAAAGGAAATTCTCCATGAGAAATCACCTGTCTTACAACAAGCAGATGTACTTGGTTGGTTTGATGGAGAAAAACTGATTTCTCAGGTTTCTACATATCCATTTGAGGTCCGAATTTTTAATCAAACTTATGCTATGGGTGGTGTTACAGGCGTAGGTACTTTTCCTGAATATTCTGGGCAAGGCCTAATGAACAAACTGTTGTTACAGGCTCTCACCAATATGCGTGAAAAAAAACAATCCATTTCTTACCTGTATCCGTATTCTATACCCTATTATCGCCGTAAAGGATGGGAAATCATTTCCGATAAAATTGTGTTTGAGGTTCAAGACTACCAATTACCCAAAAACAAACCAGTGCCTGGTGATGTGGCCCGTGTAGAACCGGAAAGCGAAGATGTGAAAACGGCCTATGAACGCTTCTCGCTGCAAACACATGGAGCCATGTTAAGGAAAGAACTTGCGTGGAGTGAGTATTGGCGATGGGATTCAGAAGATTTAACAGCTGCTATCTATTACGGTGAAGACAATAAACCCGAGGGATACTTACTGTATTGGATAGAGGAAGAAGTATTTCATGTCAAAGACATGATTTTCATTCATGAAGAGGCACGAAGTGGACTTTGGAACTTCATTAGTGCGCATTTTTCAATGATATCCAAAGTGGTTGGCAATATTCATACAGATGAACCACTTGCCTTTTTACTGGAAGATGCTGATATTAAAGAAACCATTTCACCTTACTTTATGGCACGGATCGTAGACATTGAGCAATTTGTTTCTAAATATCCATTCAAACCTGCTCCAATAGAACGAGAGTGGACATTCACCTTGTTAGACCCGCTGCTATCTTGGAATCAAGGTACATTTACTCTACAAATTGAACCAAATGGATGCGGTCGAGTGATCCGAGGTCATAATCGTCGTAGCGAAGATAGCATAAGTATCCAGACAATGACAACGATGTTGTTAGGCTATAAGCGTCCTGAATACTTGCATAAAATTGGTCGAATCAAGTGCAATCCGGAAATGCTAGATGTATTAGAAGATGCTATTGAACAGCAGACACCTTATTTTTCAGATTTCTTTTAATTAATGTATAAGGAACAACAATATGATTGCCCGCCGGGAGTCATCGCGGCAGGCTAATATCCAATAGAGGTAGATTCATGATCTACAGTAAATATGATATGAAAGCAGTCCAGGATATGTGCAAACCCAATTAATATTAAAAAAGCCCTACCGGTGACAATCCGATAGGGCTTCAAGCATGGCATCAGTGCAAATTAGTCGGAAACAACAAGTCCATCGAAGTTTTCGGGCCCTACACGAACTGTTCCCAATAGGTTGGAACTAATAAATGCACTGTACGTCAATTGAGGTAACAGTGGTGGGTTAAAGTCATCGGCAGAGAACGTGATAACTTGTGGAGCAAGTACGCTCAAACTGAATGTGGATGTCGCTGAATAAATAACCGGATCGGTCGCCAAAGTACCCCTAACTATTCGAATGGTGATACCAACAAGAGCCAGCGGTAATTGCACGGAAACGGTCCCTTTCATCTGCACTCTAAGGTTAGCTCCTGCTCCTGCAGTCTGCAGACCAATCTGGCCAAATAATTGAGGAGTATTGATGACGAGAATCGGCACTGCTATAGAGTTAGCCAAACTGGCATTCTGTGATGTTCTTGCATCAAGAAATGTGGTCATGAAATCTACCTCCTATTCTGTGGGATAGAATAGTATATTCTATGGCTGCTAATACGCTTGGACGTAATTCCAAGTTAACTTGATTTGTAAAGTTTATATGGGGCGATCTATACCTATCTTTATTCTAACAATCCAGAACAAGATGCAATTAGATATTATTCCTCCGAATAAACGGTCGCATTGAAACTCTCAGGGCCTAACCGGATATTACTAACGGGAAATAGAGGATTAAAAGTGAAGGTGGCATATACCGAATAGACAAGTTGCCCATTCACTGGTGGAGGTACGTTGAAATCCGAACCAGTAAATTTGAATACGCAAGGACTGAAGAATTCATTGGCAATAACAATTGTGCCTGCACGATAAACCAAATGTTGTGAACTCCCCAAGTCTCGGTAAACTTCAATGACAAGCTCACCGTTTGTAGAGAGTTGACTGGCTGTCAATTCAACAACACCAGAGAAAAACGTCCGAATAAATGCGCCCGGATTGTTGAACTGTAGGCCTACTTGAGCAAATAAGAGTGGGACACCGTTTGTAAAACTCGGAGTTAAAATGTTATGACCATTGGAGCCTTGAGATGTACGTGCATCTAACGTTTGGACCATAAGGATCTCCTCCTTCCTCATTAATTGTTGAGGCATAACGAAAAAAAGGGGGTTAGTCGTCACTGTATGCAACGGCGTTAAAACACTCAGGCCCGATGCGTGTGGCTTGTTCCGTTGGGGAAGCTGGAACAAATGTTATATAGCAAGAATAGATTAGTTGCCCGGAGGGAGGAGAAGGCACATTATAATCGGAGCCTTCGAAGCTCGCCAGAATACTTCCTTCAGATGGAAATATCGGCACAGAGACTACATAGATTGGTGTTCCTGTATTGGTCGAGGTTCTGAAAATCTCAATTCGTATAGATGAAGGTTGGGAAGACAGATTTCCCACCGAGAGTCGATAGGTTCCGTTGAACTGAGTTCGAATAAGCGGGCCAGGGCTGGCAATGTTTAGTCCAAGGATGCCCACCAAAGTTGGCGTGTTTGCAGTAAGTGGAACGTTAAGCGGAGTAACACCGTTAGAACCAAGAGAAGTACGAGCATCAAGTGTACGAACCATAGGAATTCCTCCAATTTAAATCATGAAATGTGAACATCAAGGAGCAGTGGTTGATTATAATCATCACTTGAATCATAATGATCTGTTTTACAAGCACAGTAAAACCAAAAGTAGAAGGGATAAACGGCAGTCGGAATTGTAAATTCTGCTGGTGCTAAAGGGAGTTTGGTCTGAAATCTTACCTTTAGCTGAACACGAACACGAGGCTTGTCCCAACTTAAGGTCATCTATAAACCTATTCCGACAAACTAGCATCCTATGAAGATCGTGCATCTAAAAAGGTAGTCATATTCTTGTTTATTACCTCCTTTTAAATTGGAATAGAATAATATATGGAATATTTTGTGTCGTTGTATGGACGTTTCTACTCAAACAGAAAAAAAGGCAGATTCATATGGCAAATGGCTAAATTGATTGGACTCTTGAATAAACAATATTACACCAGCAGATCCGTAACTCTGGAAGAATCCATAGAAAAAACAATCAAGCCGGAAGGATCTGTTGAGTTAGCAACAAAAGTAATACGTGGTGAGCTGACTGACAAGGAAGAGCTTTATTTACTTTGTGATAACTTGTGGTTGGGTTTAAATAATTTGCTCGAGGATATAGGAATAGAATATCGAGACGATATTCTAGAATTGTGAGAGCCTATAATATAAAATTACTTAAAGAAGCGTTAAACCATTTTTTGAGATGATTGTTTTTGTATGAATTCAAGTATCGAAAGGTGTTGATGAAATGAATCTAATCTGTGAATCTCAAGTCGTTACCGATTATTTGACCGTGACAGCAGAGGTCGATTATGATCACCCGCTAATTGTTGGACTAGCTTCGGATTTAGCAGCAGCATCACAAGATCAAGTAGATTTTATTGAAAAGTCATATATCTATGTCAGAGATCAAATTGCCCATTCTTGGGATATCCAGAGTTCTAGAATCACTTGTTCCGCATCCGAGACATTGGTTTACAAAGAAGGTATTTGTTATGCCAAGGCAAATCTTTTGTGCGCCATATTACGAGGAGCAGGAATACCTTCTGGCTTCTGTTATCAACGACTTACGATTGGGGACACCCCAGATACGGGCTATTGTATCCATGCTTTAAATGCTGTTTATATTCAAAAAATAAATTCATGGATCCGCTTGGACGCACGAGGGAACAAGCCTGGAATCCAAGCAGAGTTCTCACTGGATGGAGAAAAACTTGCTTTTATGATCCGAAAGGAGTACGACGAATCTGAGTATATGACTATATTTAAGTCGCCAAATCTGAAGACCATCGAAACTTTGAAGAATAACACAGACTGCATAAACATGTATCTGCACGGACTACCCGATCGACTGTGATCATTAATTTATTGGGAAACGATAGCTCAATATTACCAGGAATGCAGCCAAGCAAACTTGAGCGGCTGCATGTGTTCAACTAACGGGCAGGGAGCCTGATCGGCTCCCGTGAAGATATTATCTAAACCACGACATGAGCCGATCACCAGTGATATCGGTGGCTCTTTGTGAAATGTCAGCGGGAAAATACGATTTTTTATGGACATGTTCGCTACTGATCAGCAAACTACCCTTTGGACGATTGGTCAAGTTTGCCTAAACAACAAGGGTGATTTTATAGTGGAGGTCACTCCGGTTACTGCTGAGAAACTTATCAAATCTCCAATAAACGCTTTACAAGGAACAGAAATTGGATGTAAAGTTAACGAAATTACTGAAAATACTAATGGAGAGTTAAATATGGAGTATAACAACCGGATCAGAAAGTTACATATATGGATTAAAAACATGAGATTTCAAAACAAGTTAATGATAAGTTATCTTCTGGCGTGCATTATTCCAGTATTAATTGTAAGCGTATTCATATTTCAGCAGTCAGCCAAAGGACTGGAAGAATCCTCACAGGAATTTGCCTCCCTCTATACGTCTCAGATCAAATCTTCATTGAATGAATTCATCAAAGAATATGACAAGATTACAAAGTCCGTACTGGTTGACAACGAATTGATCTATAAGCTCGGAGAAGGGTCAAGTGTACCCATGAACGAGGAGGTAAATCAGCGGGTTGCTGTACAGCAACTTCTCATGAGAGTTTCATTGCTCAAATCCGAAATTGGTACCGTAATGCTGATCAGTCGCGATAACAGTGTGTATCAATATACGACTACGACTAGCAGAGTGGATGAGAAAAGACTATTATCCCGGGATTGGTACAAACAGCTCCGTCATTCCGATCAGACCTTTTTTATTAGCGGCCTGCACGATCGTTCTTATTATGAGGACAAAGGCGCAGGGGCTGTTGTGACTGTGGGCAGGGTTCTGTTTAACTCCAAGGGGGCGTACGCCGGCATGCTTCTTATTGATCTCGATCCATTTACGCTGCTTCAGCTTGAGCTTGAGTTTTTGCAGGCTCGCGATAAGTATGGTATTAGCGTAATTATAAGCAATAATCGAAGAGAAATCGTTTATCATTCCGAAGCAGCCAGTGGCCGGATGACATGGGAGCAGCTGCTCCATTCAGGATCCGATCTCTCTGGAGACAGCGGAACTAAAGATCGGATTATTTTATCGGAACAGACTTCTCAAGGGGAATTATTCATCAAAACCGAGATTCCCAGGTCCAAATTGCTGCATAAAATCAATCAGATGAAAGGGCTGACCATGATCGTGATCGTGGCAAGTTGTCTGATTATTTTCCTGATCTCACTGTGGCTAAGCTATACGATTACAAGACCCATCAAGGCACTTCGAAGAAGCATGAAGCAAGCAGAAGTAGGTCAATATCTGCCCATAGAGAAAGAAACGACCAACGATGAGATTGGAAACCTGGTGTATAGCTACAACAAAATGATTATCACGATCAAAACGTTAATTGAAGAGGTGTACGTGGGAGAGATCAAGCAGCGTCAAGCCAAATTCCTTGCTCTTCAAAATCAAATTAACCCCCATATGCTATACAACACATTGGAATCCATTCGAATGAAGGCATTGGTGAAAGATGACGAGGAAACGGCAGGGATGATTAAAATTCTGGCTCGCATGTTTCGGTTAACGCTTGGGAAAGAGGGAAGGCACCATTCGATTAAGCATGAACTGGAGTACACAGCCAATTATCTGCAGCTTCAAAACATCCGATTCGATGATATGTTCGAATTGTCTGTTAACATGCCGGATGAAATGCTGGAGTACAGCATCATTCCTTTGGTATTTCAGCCTATCGTGGAGAATAGCATCAACCATGGTTTTGCAGGCTACAGCCAGGCATTATGTATCGAAATTGAGGGGAGCTGGACGGAAGACGGAGAGATTCTGATCCGAATTTCAGACAACGGAACCGGAATGACGACAGAGAAATTGGCGGAGCTGGATGCGCTGCTGGAACAGGCGGCTTCAAATAGATACAGCCTGGATAACCCAGATGATTTGGGAGAGAACGGTCTGGGTCTGATCAACATTGCAGAACGGATTAAGCTCCATTATGGAGATTCATATTACGTTAAGGTGTTGTCTGGTATCAAAAATGGAACGACCATCGAAATTCTTATTCCAGGGATAGGCATACCTCAGCATATAAGTTCCAATGCGAAGAAGGAAGGTGAGAGAAATGAAACTGATCTTGGTCGATGATGAAAAAGGGATATTGGAAGGACTCAAAAAGATGGTAGATCGCTATATTCCGGAATGTGAAGTGGTTGGAACAGCCTACAATGGGCTTGAAGGCTTCGAGCTGATTCAAAGATGGCAGCCGGACATCGTTATTACCGATATTCGAATGCCGCAGGCCGGTGGACTGGACATGATCCAAATGCTCAAAACGGTCGATATTCAGAGCAAATTCATTTTGCTAAGCGGATATGCCGACTTTGAATATGCCCAGAAAGGCATAAAGCTAGGTGTGAACTTTTACATTAACAAGCCGGTTGAGGAACAGGAGTTGCGAGACTGTGTCTGTCAGGTCATGGAGATGATTCGCCTAGAGCGAAGCAAAGTCCAGGAAATGGATGCCTTAAAGCAGGCAACGTATCTCCGCATTCAGGAAGATGGCTTGCGAGATATTCTGGATATGGGCAGCGACCATACCGAAATTGAAGAGGAGCTGCTAAGGATCGGATGCATGCCTGGGGAGGGAGCACATTTTGCGTGTATCCTGATTGATATCAATAGTAACGCAGAAGGTCTGAAGGATCTTGGTTTTGATTCCGTTTTTAGGCAGATTGATCTGGTCTTCAGACATTACGGTAGTGTATATCGTTTTCGCTATACAGGCGCACAAATTGCGGTAATCGTGATCCACGGTGCAGCTTTGGAGAACAGAGATATGGTTCACAGTGCACAGCGCCTTCATGAGGTCCTGTTCAGACAACTGAACGTTTCCAGTGTGATTGGCATCGGAAGCGTGCAGAAACAGCCAGGTGGTATTAGCCAATCCTTTGAAGAAGCGCGAAATGCGCTTAGCTATCAGGTGATCAAGGGCGGAGAAGCCGTCATTTCGTTTACCCAGATCATGGATATGAGCGGGAAAAGCGAGCTGGTTACAGAGGAGATGATCGCTGGCTTGGAGGCCGCGATCGACAACATGGATGAGAGAGAAAGCGTGGAAATGATCCACCGAATCTTTAGGAGAATAGAAGCTGAACCAGGTTTCAGTCCGGCAGATCTCCAACTGCAATGCTTGAACTTGCTTCTGTTAAGCATTCGAAAGGTATCTTTTCAGCAGCTTCAGCAGAATAAATTGTTGAGTCGTCAGCTGTTAACTTTGGAGGGTATTTCACGGTTTAAGACACTAGCGTCTCTGGAGCAATGGATGGTAGACGTCATTGGCGGAATCATTGCATTTATGCTGGAACATCGTACTTCCAAAAAGAAGGACATGATCTCAGAGATCAAGGAATATGTTACAGCCCATTATGATGAACCCATCAGTCTAGCTGAATTAGCTGCTCGTTTTTACATGAATCCATATTACCTGAGCCAATTTTTCAAACAAAAGACAGGCGAAACGTATTTGAATTTCTTGACCCACATACGGATCAGCAAAGCCAAGGAGCTGCTTGAACAGACGGATTTGAAGGTATATGAAATCTGCCATAAGGTGGGTTATTCGGATGCGCAGCATTTTGCACGCATGTTCGAGAAATGGACCGGATTCAAACCAAGGGAATATCGGAAAAGTCTTGCAAAACAATAAAAATTAAGGATGCCACTTCATTTCGAAGTGGCATCCTTTTCCTTAAAAATCACTTGTTTTAACTTAAAAATGCCTAATTGAGAGAGGATTATTCTGGCTGTATAGTTATCTTGTAAGCGGATTCATTAGAGGATACTGGGGGGGATAAGTTGAAGGTTTTTGCGTTTCATCGAATGAAAGTGTTTTGGCCACTATACGTGATGGCTATTCCAGGTATCGTTTTTCTCATTGTGTTTAAATTTGTCCCGCTGGGCGGTGCGATCATCGCCTTCAAGGATTACTCGGTATTTCAAGGGTTCGGTGACAGTCCGTGGGTAGGACTCAAACATTTTAAGGCCTTAATTGACCACCCCGATTTTGCCAGGGTTTTTGGAAATACCCTAATGCTCGGATTTCTCAAACTTGTATTGGTTTTTCCGGTGCCTGTATTGCTGGCACTGATGATTAACGAGATTCGCAAATCGGCGTTAAAAAAAGGAATCCAAACGGCGCTGTATATCCCGCATTTTTTATCCTGGGTTATTGTGGGCGGAATCCTGTTCGATTTCTTTTCTTTAAGCGGATTGTTCAATATCGTTATTGGGTGGTTTGGTTTGGAACCTGTGCTGGCCATGCAGGAGAGTGCATATTTCAGACCCATCTATGCAATCTCGTCCATCTGGAGAGACGCCGGGTGGGGAACTGTGGTGTACATGGCAGCGATTAGCGCGATCGATCCTCAACTCTACGAATCGGCAATGATTGACGGTGCATCGAAACTCAGGCAAATTCGCCATATCACGTTCCCGCTGCTTTTACCAACCGTACTTGTGCTTTTCCTGCTGGAGATCGGAAACTTCCTGGATCTCGGATTTGATCAGGTATTTAATCTGCTCACGCCGATGACATACAGTGTGGGAGATATTTTGGACACCTACGTGTTCCGGACTGGCATTCAGCAAGCACAGTATAGCTTCGCGACGGCAGTCGGATTATTTCAGTCGGTGATTGGCTTTATCCTGGTATATGTATTTAATAAACTGTCCAAAAAAGTGTCGGATGGGGGGCTTTGGTAGGAATGGTTGAATCCAAAAGAGAACGAGCATTTGTTACCGGAGTTACCATTTTTCTCATCCTGTTTTCCATTGCAGCCATAGTACCGCTTCTGTCCGTAATCTCCACGTCATTTAGTTCCAAAAGCGTCGTGGACATGAACCTGGTAACACTGTGGCCAAAAGAGTTTACGCTTGATTCATGGAAGTATATCATTGATCGACCGGATCTGTGGAAGTCCTTCTTCCTGACGGTAGGCACTACGGTTATTGGGACGGTACTGGCTCTTCTGATGACAGCCTTGTTCGCGTATCCGCTGTCCAAGTCAGAGTTTCGCTGGGGCTCCTTGATTATGGTATGCGTTGTGATTGCAATGATCTTCAAAGCGCCGATCGTTCCATATTTCCTGACGGTCCGCAGCATTGGACTTTATGATAATCCGCTGGTCCTGATCCTGCCGCATATTCTAAATCCCTTTAATTTAATCATCATGAGAACCTTCTTCAAACAATTTCCCAAGGAGCTGGAGGAGGCAGCCTTTCTTGAAGGCTGTGGATATTTCCGAATGCTGTTCCATTTCGTTCTTCCATTATCCAAGGCCGTTATGGCAACTCTTGCTTTATTCTACGGTGTGGTGTTGTGGAACCAGTTTCAGCATCCGCTATTTTTCCTGCAGGATACCAACTGGTTTCCGCTGCAGATCAAGATCAGGCAGTTTATCACCGATGATAGCGTCATGATGGCAGGTGCTGCTTCAACGGTGGACCTGAATTATAATGAGCGGACACTGAGAGCGGCAACTGTCATTTTTGCGATCATTCCGATCATCATTGTGTATCCCTTCCTGCAAAAGTATTTTGTCAAAGGAGCCATGCTTGGCTCAGTGAAGGGCTGATCTCGTTTTACCAATGAAACAGGAAGAATGTACAAGAATAACCGTGATTGAAGGGGGATTAGCTATGATTCTTAAAAAGATGGGTTTAATGATGGCCGCAGGTGTTCTTGCGATAAGCACGATTACCGGCTGCAATTCAAGCTCTACAGGTGATACTTCCGCTTCTGGCCAGACTTCCACCAATGAGGATGGAACGGTCGATATCGAAGTATGGGGAACGAACATTGGTTATAAACCGATTACCAAGGGCAGCAAGTTATATGATTTTTATAAGGAAAAGCTTGGCGTGGGTGTGATTCATCCGTATGTGGAATGGAACGGGGGCACCAATTATCTGAACCAGCTGAATCTGAAAATCGCCGCCAATGAAATGCCGGACTTATTCATACCTCAGCAGGGGATTGAAGACAGCTTGGCTAAAAATGGTGCCATTGCCGATCTGACCGACCTGCTGCCCAAATATGCGCCCAATGTATGGGAGGCCATTCCGCAGGATATGTGGGATGTGGTCAAAGCGAACGATCCTACGGGTCAGGGCAGAATCTATTATATTCCCGGTGTTGTGGAGTACGGGAGATACGCTGGCATGATCCGTCAGGATTGGCTCGATAAGCTGGGTCTGACGATGCCGAAGACGCAGGACGAATACGTTAATGTACTCGAAGCATTCCGGGACAAGGACCCGAATGGTAACGGCCAGAAAGATGAGCTGCCTACGGGCGGCAGGGAGCAGGCTAGATGGATGGACCACCTGTTCGCCATGTACGGGGTAGCCATGTTCGAAGGTTATCCGGAGTGGGATATCTACAATGGTGAGCTGACTTATTCTGCAGTGACTCCGAATATGAGAGCAGCGCTGGAATTCGCGGCCAAACTGTACAAGGAAGGATTAATTGACAAGGAATCACTTTTGAACACAAAGGATAAGTGGGATGGCAAAATTCAGTCTGACAAGGCTGGGAATTATTTTCACTGGGTTGAGCATGGCAATTTGATTTTGGAGAATCTGGAAAAGAACACCGGCGTGAAGGCTAACTTTACCGTGCTCCCTGTACCGGAAGTCGAGGGATATGAAGGTTTCTACACGATGAAGAGATTTGCACCTCCACAATGGGTCATCAAGAACAATAAGGACGAGAACAAGCTGATGGCCACCCTGAAGCTGCTGAACAATATGTATGACAAAAAGAACTGGAAGGATCTGTTTCTGGGCGTGGAAGGTATGCACTATGAGATGAAGGACGGCAAGGCTGTTAAACTTCCCGATGACAAGAGCAGTCAGGAAAATCAGCTTTTAAATCCGTATTCAACGTTGGCGACACTTGATTTTACGATAGATCTGTTTAACAGTACGTCATCGGAAGACAGTAAATGGGCGATCGACCAGGTGACCCGAAATATGCAGGAGGCCCAGAAATACGCGAAAGTCATTGCCGGTGACGGTATGCCAGCCAGCGTATACGACAGCTTCCCGGACATTAATAATCGTACATTATATGTGGAATACGCCACTAAAATCATTCTGGGACAGTACCCGATCAGCAAGTTTGATGAGTTTGTAGATAAATGGAATGCATCGGGCGGGGAAGAAGTGACAAAGCGCGCAAGAGAATGGTATGCCAAGGTACAAAAATAATAACCATCAAAACGTATATCCGCCCTCTATTCAGTTGAAGACGGGCGGATATTTCATATTGTTAGGGTGTGTTGGACATCGTCTGGTTGAAATTAGACCGAAATAGGAGGTAATCATGAGAAATCGTTTAATGGACGTGCTTGAGGGAAGGGAACATAATTATATCCTCCCATTTCTATGGCAGCATGGGGAGGAAGAACGCGTGATACGGGAAGAGATGGCTCGCGTACATGAAGCAGGCATCGGGGCCGTATGCGTTGAAGCCCGGCCTCATCCTGATTTTCTGGGACCGAAGTGGTGGACAGACATGGACATTATTATGGATGAAGCCCGTAAGCGCGGGATGAAGGTATGGTTGCTTGATGATGATCATTTTCCAACGGGACATGCGGCAGGCAAGGTGAAGGAAGCCCCGGAAGAGCTCCATCGCTTGTTTCTGGGTGAACGATATATTGATACGATTGGGCCTGCTCAAGGAGCATCTTTTTTGATAGATACTTTGCTGATGGCGGGGCTTCGACCTACCGTGTCCCTAAACCAAAACGCGAGTAGTCATAACAAACTCGTTGCCGTTGTGGCTGTCCGCCGAAATCCAACCGATGGAACATTGCTTTCTGAATATATAGACATAACAGAATTTGTGAATAATGGTACCCTTTATTGGGATGTCCCTGATGGGTATTGGCGTATGTTTATTATTTCGGAAAATAGAGAGGGCGGCAGCAAGGCACAGGAAGAATATCTGAACCCCTTAGTACGCGAATCAGTACAAATTCTGCTGGACACGGTTTATGAGGCTGTTTATGAACGTTACAAAGAAGATTTCGGAAAAACGTTTGCTGGATTCTTTTCGGACGAACCTGGATTCTACAATGATAAAACCACGTTTGACTTTAATTCTAAACCCGGTAAACAAGAAGTATCGCTGCCTTGGAGCAATGAAGTATCCGTTTTACTTGAGCAGGCGTTGGGTGAGGATTATCGAAAGCATTTATATCTACTTTGGCAGGATGTGGGGGGGAAATCCAATATCGTACGGTACACTTATATGAATATCGTCAGCAAACTGTACGCGGACAACTTCTGCAATCAAATTGGAACCTGGTGCAGAGCCCGTGGAATAGAATATATCGGACATGTACTCGAAGATAATAACGTCCATGCAAGACTAGGTCCCGGCGCGGGCCACTTTTTCCGCTCCCTCTGGGGACAAGACATGTCGGGTATTGATGTAGTACTTTGGCAAATCGTCCCTGGCTTCGATGAAATGAGTTTCCGCACAACATTTGGGGAGACAGATAGTGAATTCTTCCACTATGGCTTGGCTAAGCTTGGTGTGTCTCTAGGGCATATTGATCCGAAAAAGCAAGGACGGACGATGTGCGAATTGTATGGAGCATATGGTTGGACAGAAGGGCTGAAGCTGATGAAGTGGCTTACCGACCATATGCTGGTCCGCGGCGTTAACTACTTCGTACCACATGCCTTCACTCCAAAATCGTTCCCGGATCCGGATTGTCCACCCCATATGTATGCAGGTGGGAAAAACCCGCAGTATCGTTATTATAGGTATTTAAATCAATATATGAATAGGATGAGTCACCTGATTTCCGGCGGAAGACATGTGGCATCTGCTGCTGTCTTGTATCATGCAGAAGCCGAATGGGCGGGAGAATCCATGTATTTTCAAAAGCCTGTAAAGGCATTGATGCAGCGTCAAATTGATTGCGACGTTCTTCCTATCGATGTTCTATTAGAAGGTGCCAATGTGATTGAAGGTAGACTGCATGTTCATCAAGAGGATTACAGATGTCTGATCGTACCCTATTCGGAGGCACTTCCTGCAGCGATGCTCCAGCGTTTAGTCCAATTTGTCGAACAAGGACTTGCCGTTCGGTTCGTTGATGGGCTGCCAGCACGATCGAGCGAAGGCCTGGAGGTTTCCAATGAACTTCAACGACTCGCCAGTCACATGAACGTTAAAGTCTTGTCTTTGGACAAATTGGCACAAGATCTTGTCGCAGACGGACATTTCGATATTCAAGTGGATAACTTTCAACCTTATCTACGGAACTACCACTATATCCATGACGAACTGGATGTTTTTATGTTCTTTAATGAAAGTCCATTTGATACCGTACGTACGAAGGTTGTCTTGCCTGTAGAAGGTGATGTATATGCCTATGATGCATTCCTTAATCGCTTGAACAGCTTGAGTTCGAGAGAGACCGATTTCAAGGCGTTGTCACTTGTTTTGAAACCATATGAATCCATTATCTTGATTCAGGGAAAAGGCCTTGAATGTTATGCCCAAAATCCGCTTTATATAGAGAAAGAGAAAATGAAGGTTATGGATTTCGAGGCAGAATGGACGGTTTCCACTGCAGTTGCCGAACACTATCCTTACTTTGTTGAATGGGGAAAATTAAATACTCTAACTAATATGAGTTTGCCTGATTATCTACCGCATTTCTCTGGCACATTCCGTTATGAAACTGAATTTGAATGGAACGAATCGGTGACTCAAGTGCATTTAGATCTCGGCGAGGTATTTGAAACGGCAGAAGTTTGGCTGAATGGTGAGCATGTAGGAGTTCGCATCTGTCCACCTTATCGGTTAGAAGTCTCAGGTTTGTTAAACAAAGGAATTAATAACATCGCTATTGAAGTCACTAATACATTGGTCAAAGATCAGCGGGATTTCTTATCAGCTTTTGCCCAACAGGAGCCAAGCGGACTTATTGGACCTGTTACATTTCTAACATCATTTCAAACAGACTGAATTTTGAAAGGGGGGGCTTGGTTCAAGAGGAGTATGTTTTAATTAATAGTTACTAATATAGCGTATCAGGTGGTTAACCAGTAGTTACTGGTTGACCTTTTTTGATTAATAGAACCAGCAACATCTCAAGATTGAACTAGACCAAAGACGAGTGAATACTGGACTAAAGCGGGGGAAGTTTCTCAGCCCTTAATCACAGATGTAATCCTGCTTTAGAATGATGGAAAATAAAGGGTCTACTATTATGATATACAAGTAAAACATTTGGATACTAAGAAATGAGGTTATTCAATGAAAAAGAAAAGTGCTTTAAAGGGATTTACCCTAATGACAGTTGGTGTGTTATTTTCTTCTTTACTTGCTGGGCCAACAGCATCTGGAAACTCAGTATTATGGAGTGAGAGTAAGGCTGGATTAGAACAGACAGCCGCCCATACAGGGCCGATGTCTTCGGTCGAAGTTGAGCAATTTGCAGATGATTTCTTTAATCGGCCGGAAATCAAAAAAAAGCTAGTTGGTGCAGCTTTTACAATCGTTGCAGATAACAAAGTATTGTTAAATAAGGGCTATGGCTATTCCGACTTGGAAACCAAAACTTTCGTGGACCCTGAGCAGACGATTTTCCGGATGGCCTCCATTTCCAAAGTAATGACTGCCACTGCTGTAATGCAGCTTGTAGAGCAGGGGAAGATCAATCTGGACGAGGACATTGAAAAATATCTTGGTGGGATGAGGATTACGAATCACACGGGAACACCTGTCACCATGAGGCATTTGTTGACGCATACATCAGGGTTTGATTTCACCGACTATATTTCATCTAACAATGTAAAAGACGAACAATCATTAGAGGAGTTTATTGAAGATAACCTGCCGACTGTTATACGAACACCAGGTGAGAGTTACCGGTATGATAATTTTGCTTTTAATCTTCAGGGATACATTATTCAACGAATGGTTGGCTATCCATTTGAAGAATACATACAGAAGCATATTTTTAAACCTCTGGATATGAAAAATAGTGATTTTCTCATGACTGAACAGGTCAAAAAACAGCTGGCCACGGGCTACGGAACAAATGGCCAACCCAAGGAGCAGTATCCAAATGACCCGGTTATTATGCCAGACGGAGGTATGTTTGGCACGAGTGGCGACATCGCTCAATTCATGTTAGCCCATTTGAATGAAGGAAGCTTCGGTACCTCTCAAATCCTCTCCAAAACGACAACAGAAGAAATGCATCGCACGCAAGTCCAAGTTCAAGAGCAGATGCCCACTATGGCTCTGGGTTTCGAAAAATTTTACCGGCACGCATATCATGGCCAAATGGTTATTGGAAAAGGGGGAGATTTACCCGGCTATCATTCATGGATGTGGTTGATTCCAGACCACAAGATTGGTGGATTCGTCATCACCAATAGTGATGCGAGCCAAGACATCGGGGAAGAGTTGTTTACAGCATTTATGGATCACTATTACCCCCAAGAAAAACAGAAAGCAAAGGAATGGCCGCTCCATTCAAATGAGCTCGATCAGTATATAGGAACCTATCGCTATCTTCGCCAGCCTTATTTGTTCTTTGACATCGTGAAACAGAAAGGGGAACTTTCGATTTCAGGTCCAAATGGAACACATACGTTAAAACCAGTCGGAGATCAGTTGTTCGTTGATGAAGAAGGAAACCAAGCCGTCTTCAAGAAAGACACGGACGGTAAAATCACCTATCTGGATTACATTTTTCCAGACTCTTGGTTCGGAAAAATACCTGATCTCCCTCAATATTCTGACGTAGCTAACGACGACTATGCTGAGGCTATTTATCGCTCAACCAAATTATTTATGCCACAGCACAGTGAAAAACGTTCTACCCACTATTATCCTGATGAGGCTATTACGAGAGGTGAATTTGCATCCCAATTGATTCAGTTTGCTAATTTAAGACCTTCTGATAAGCCGGTAGTGTTTAAAGATGCCGAAGGACACAAGTACGCTTCTGCCATTCAAACCCTCGCAGACCTTGGAATATTGGTAGGCACTTCAACTGAAATGTTTGATCCGGATCGTACAATCAGTCGCCAAGAAGCAGCAACAATTCTCTGGAGACTCTCATCGAGCGTGGACTTACCTATAATCTCGGCAGAAATCGCTGATCAACCAGCGCCTTGGGCGGTTGATGCGGTGAAATTTTTAGTCGGAGCAGGAATCTATGGACCTGATGTAACCAGAAACGAAGAGGGAATTGTCAACTATCGGTCGCAAGAACCTTTGCTGCGTAAGGAAAGTGCAGTGATTTGGGATTGCTTCAGCAGAATCCTGACTTCAGGTTTATGAAATAGAGTCACGAAGTAGAAAGGAGAACACCCAAGGTGAATGTTAAACTACTGAGGTCGTTTATATTGTTCTGTATTAGTGTATGTCTTCTTTCTCAGTTCTCAGTTCCGGCCTACGCTACAGATCTAATAGAATCAGGAGAAACCCCTTCTGGAATTCCCTATAGCCGGCTGGGGCAGGAGATTGATAACTACGTCAATTCCCACATTGGAAAGTCAACTCCCGGCGCTGCGGTTGTGATCACAAAGGGCGACAAGATTGTTTTCTCCAAAGGCTATGGCTATGCCAATATGGAGCGTAAGTCTGCTGTCGATCCTGCTTCTACCGTATTTGCCTATGGATCCATTAATAAAGCGTTTGTCTGGACTTCTGTGATGCAGATGGTGGAAGCAGGCAAGATGAGGCTAGATCAAGACATTCGAACATATTTTCCAAAAGAGGTCACGGAGAAACTGCGTTACAACAAGCCGATGACTATACTGGACATTATGAGTCACACCGCAGGCTATGAGCAGCATCCACTAAGTACATTTACGCGGTCAGAAGAGAGTCTGACCGCGCTGGAAGAAACGATACTGTCTAACCAGCCGGAACAAATTTATGAACCCGGCACAGTCATAGCCTATTCCAACTTTGCCACGGCACTGGCTGCCCTAGCGGTAGAGAAGGTGAGCGGGCAATCATTCTCCGACTACGAGATGAACCATATCCTTAAGCCTCTTGGAATGAATCATAGTTCTGGTCATCCTACCTTAGCGGATCACCGGGATCTGCTGAAGGAAAAAGCAACAGGTTATGCGAGAAAGCGGGAAGGAGGGTTTGAAGCAAGAGCACATTATTATGTTCCTCTGTATCCTGCGGGAGCCATGGAAGGGACGGCGGAGGATCTAGCTCGGTTCGCTATGGCACTATATGCACCAGATAGTTCGCTGTTCAACCGGTCGGACACCGCAAGGAAGATGCTCTCCCGGAGTTATACCCCGCACGAAGAGATCCTGTCGAATGCGCACGGCTTCTGGGAATATCGGGCAGAGCCTCACGTCGTTGGCCACAGTGGGAATGTTAAGGGATTCTCCGGCAACATAGCAATCGCACCCGAGGAGCAGCTTGGCATCGTCGTCTTGACGAATATGGAGATAGAGCAGGAGCTAACCTCTGGGATCATTAATCTGCTGATACAGGACCGTACGAAAAAAGCTGAAAACCCTGTTCCCCCTGCCGAATTGTCTCCATCCGGGGAACTGGCCGGATATTATGTACAGTCGGGTCGCACTTACTCTTCATACCATGAGGTTATTAACTACCTGGGTTTGATTAGAGTACAACCGAAAGGTGAGCATGACCTTATACTAAGCGTAATGGGCATGACGGGAGAACTCAAACAGATACGTCCGAATGTTTACCAATTTGCCAGATCCGACAGTCCAAGATTTGAAAGATTGGCACCGATTCTGTATGCGGAAATTTCTGATGAAGGTGTAAAACGATTGAGCAAGGGGATCGCCACGGATATATTACCGATCAAGGGAAACCGTTCGCTTCCTGCCTTGATCATCTATTTGGTATGGGCTATCTTGGCTATCGCATTCTTTCTGGTTGCTCCATTCGTTCTGCTGATTCGATGGCTTCAGCGTAGTAAAAAGGGCGCTTCGTCCGCAACCAGTCACATCATGTCATCTGTAATCTTGTGCGGTACACTTTTGGTAGCCAATGTCATATATCAGGTGGTGAATGCTTTGATCAATGAAAACGTGACCGTGGACCAAATGAACTTTGGGATCTCTATAAATTGGGCACTGACCTTGCTTGGCACAGTATTATTGGGAGTTTCCATTGTTAAACGTCCATCATTGATATGGAAGAAAGTGTGGAATATTGTTACAGGGGTGCTGTTTATTGGCTTCGCTTTGATGATGGCGCAATGGAACTTTTATCATTTTATTCCGTAAGGACTGCACGGTAACTTCGATACCACGGTTTAGTCATAGTATATCCAGGGAATAGCATGCCCGTTGGCAGCTACTTCTTTTTTTCATTAAGCTAACGGGTAGGTGACAATAATGTCACGTTAAACTCAATATTGTTATGCGAAACGATGGGAATATATTGTTATTAACCCTTATACTTGAACTTGTTGAACGAGTTTATTTTCGTAAAGGGGATATCTTCTGATGACTGATGTACTAAAAGCAATAATACTTGGCATCATAGAAGGTTTAACAGAGTTTTTACCAGTATCGTCTACTGGACATCTTATTTTAGCAGGCAATTTGCTTAACTTTGAGGGAGATGCGGCAATAACCTTTAAAATTGTTATACAATTGGGTGCAGTGATGGCAGTTCTAATTCTTTATTGGAAAAGTTATATGGAAATTGGGTCAAACTTCATTAAAATGGAATTTTCAAAAAGGGAAGGATTAAACGTAATACATATGATTTTGGCTATGTTACCAGCATTAATCGTATATCTTCTACTAAAAGACACTATAAAAAGCCAATTATTCGGCCCAACGCCTGTCTTAATTGGTCTAGTTGCTGGTGGTTTGTTAATGATTATCGCAGCAAGGAGTAAGAGAAAAAATAGCGTTGATACGATTAGTTACAAACAAGCATTTGGGATTGGCTTATTCCAATGTTTGGCTTTGTGGCCGGGTTTTTCGAGATCGGGATCGACGATTTCTGGTGGCCTTCTGCTCGGAACTAGCCAAAAAGCTGCCGCAGATTTTACGTTTATTATTTCTGTACCTGTTATGTTTGGTGCTACCTTGTTGGATTTATACGATAGCCGCAATTTGCTTAGTCTAGACGATTTATATCTCATGCTCATCGGCTTTTTGGTATCCTTCCTTGTGGCTATGATCGCGGTAGTGACGTTTATTAGACTAATCAAGCGACTTCGATTGGAGTGGTTTGCTCTATACCGTTTTGCATTAGCAGCTCTTTTCTATTTTATCGTCATCCTTTAATTGTTAACAATAGTTGATAAACTCTCATACCAACTAACGGGCAGGATAGTTCAGTAAATGGTATAATATTGAAAACAACTTACTTGCTGACTTGCCAAACTCTGCGCAGGAACGCTTTTTTGCAGACTATTAGAGGTCAGATGACAATGATGTACTTGACGGAAACTTTTGCTTCCTGGTAGCCAATACCCCTCCGCATTTTTGTGGAGGGGCTTTTGTAAAATTTCTGTGTGATCTCCTGTTAGCTACCATAAGGGATGCGCACATCCTTGACGTGAACCTGTTTGACTATACAGGGAACTTTTTGCTCTCTGGAGTCTCCGGCTAAATCTGAAATAGTCCTGAAACCATTGTGTATTAAGCATTTTGCGGGAACGGAAAACGGTGTCAGGACGGAATAGTCATAGCGGTCTGAATGTTTTTCAGGTCGAGCTGGATTTGCTCTGGAATATGGTAGGGATGGTATAAGCCATGCTGCATCATGTAATTGGATATCTTTTCATGAGAGTCTATGGCCTCATCGAGCTGTTTCATCAAAATTTGCTTGATTTCAGGGGTGGCACATTCGGTCACGGCCATGGCATAGTTTCTGACTCCGCTCTTGGCGTTCATCAAAAGGTCCATTGCGATGATGTCATCCGTCAGCGTATGAAGCCCTGTCATGTGTTCTAATATTGGATTCATTTTTTTATCTCCTATACAGTCACTTTAGACAGCACTCCACCGAGCTCCTGAAGCTGCTGTTGTGATAATGTCGCATCTTGTTGCAGAATTTGCATGAGCTCCGGGTCGGTTACCAGAGCTTGCATGGTTTTAGATTTAGTCAAGCAAACCGTCTTGAACGCAGCTATTTCATGCACCTCGAGCATCTCATGCAAAGCGTAATTGGCATTCATTCAGATTGTCCTCCATGTATATATCCATATTTAAGGTTTTAAGATGACTTTAATGCAATTGTCCGTTTTGGTATCGAACACTTCATAGCCCTGCTTGGCCTCGCTGAGCGGAATGACGTGCGTAACAATGTCACCAGGGTCCACCTTGCCGGACGTAACCAATTCATACATATACGGCATGTAGTGAATGACCGGGGCTTGTCCTGAACGAATATTCACGTTTCGCTGCATGATGTCGCCGAGCGGGAAACCGTTATAACGTCCGCCGTATACCCCAGTGATTTGGATAGTGCCGCCTTTGCGGACCGCCTGAGATGCAATGATAAATGCGCTCATGGTTCCGCCTTGCAGTTTCATACCGCTGGCCAGAAATTCGAGATCGCTCATCTTACCGTCCATTCCTACCGCATCAATCACGACATCAGCGCCGCCTTTGGTCATTTCCTTGAGAGTGTTCCCAATATTCTTATCCTGTTCGAAGTTTACGATTTCCACATTGTTAGTTCGCTTCGCATGCTTTAAGCGGTAATCGACATAGTCAACGGCTATGACCCGTTTTGCTCCTTTGAGCCAGCAGAATTTCTGAGCCAGAAGTCCGACTGGACCACATCCGAGCACAATGACCGTATCTCCATTCTTAACACCAGCGTTATCTACACTCCAGAATGCCGTCGTCATGGCATCAGCGATCAAGCTCAGATTTTCATCCGGTTGTTCGCAGTTTTCGGGAATCTTAAAGTGGGTAAAATTAGCAAATGGAACCCGTAGATACTCGGCTTGCCCGCCAGGATATCCGCCGGTCGTTCCGGAGTAACCGAAATATGCGCCCATATCCCCGTGTTCGTTTGAATTGTCACATTGGCTTTCCAGCTGATTTTTGCAAAAAAAGCATTCTCCGCATGCGATGTTGAATGGGATGATCACACGGTCGCCTTTTTTTACCTTTGTCACGCCTGGGCCCACTTCTTCTACAATTCCCATCGGCTCATGTCCAATGACATAGTTCTCCTGAAGGTTAGGGATCATCCCGTGAATAAGATGGAGGTCGGAACCGCAAATGGCGGAACTGGTAACCTTTACGATCATATCGTCCGGTTTCTCAATCTTCGGATCCGGCACCTCTTTGACCACGACATTTTTAATCCCTTGATACGTTACCGCCTTCATGCGTTATGTCCTCCAATATGTTCATCTGGGGTCCGATCAAACATGCCTTTACGCGACGTATCATCCGGGAACAGATTCATCTGCCCGATCATCACCGTATTTTTCGCAGAAAGCTGGTCGAGTTGGTACTGTTCATTCAGCTCGTAAGGATGGAACCATTTTTTGCGAATCATGAGCTCCGAGATTTCTTGGTGCATTGCAATTCCCTGCTTAAGGTGATTGTGCAGCAGGGCTCTTACATCCGGTGAAGCTGTTTCCGTCAGGGCGATGGACAAATTACGCACACCTTCCTTGGCACGAATAAGGAAGTCCATGGCAAAAGTCATATCTGCCATTTCCGGCATATTTAATGAATTAATCGGGTCTAAATAATCGGTATTCATTTGAGCTCCCCTTAATGTGTTATAGGTGTCGGACTATTCGGAACAGGCGCTTGGAAAGGAGCTTTCGCGTAAATTGCTTGCAGCTCGGCGATCTGTTGTATGGATTGAATGACGTCTTTCTGCATTAAGGCTTTTAGTTCTTGATCAAAGACCAGGCCTTGCATAAGTTTTGACTTAGCGAGGCACAGCGTTTTAAAGTTTAACGCTTCATGCAGTTCCATCGATTCGTGCGGCGCTAGCGTTGGATTATTCATTGAGAAACGATCACCTCCTTTTCATCATCGTTAGATTTTCCAATGAATCGGATCTTATACTAAAATGGATTGCGGCAGATGGAAGATCCGGATATTCCCATACAGTTGCAGGAATATAAACAAAATCCTAATCCGATACTTATTTTTGTCTATATGATCTTGGAAAGGGAGGAGGATTTACTGTGCCCAATAAAAACAAAATTGATCTAAGCACCGAAAATGCAAGAAAACCGGCAGAAGGTACACTTCATTCGAGTGCTAATACGCTGGAGCAGCATTCATCTAACTCGGTTTCTGAGGTGCAGACCGCTTTAAATCAGGCAATAAGCTCGATAAGTGAATCTAATGCGGCAACAAATTCAAAAGCGTTGGAGACTGCCCGGCAGCAATTGACCCGAGCAGAGGAATTTTTAGATCAAGCGCAAACTTCAGCAAACGCATTACGTCTGCCTGACCAACAATAAAACGTTCTTGGTGCTGATCCCATGGGTAAATGCCCTGCATTGACGCTCGGGGGAACTATTTGCCTAGGACACGGAGAACCACCAAAAGGCTTCGGCTTGCGCCGAAGTTTTTTTGTTTTTTTAAGATGTCTCGGACATTTTCAAAAATACGTATAAAAAGAATGATTTAGGGCCAGGCATTAGAGAATGTCATAAACATACTATAGGTAATATCTATTCAATTATGTTGAGGAGGATATCATAAAACCTATGTTACCTATGGAAGAGTATTTCGGTAAGTTTGAACTCGTTCATTCATTTTATGGGGCTATGCCTACAGGCGTTAGTGTATCCGAAACGGGGCGTATCTTTATTTGCTTTCCGAAATGGGGAGATGACGTTACATATACGGTAGCGGAAATTGTTGAGGGTCGGTTGCAGCCTTATCCCAATGTAGAAACGAATTTGGTCAACCCATTGAATATCGCTATGTCCTTCATCAGTGTCCAAAGTGTAGTTGCAGATGGAAGGGGGACCCTGTGGGTACTGGATACGGCTGCGCCCAATTTTTCTGAGCCTATTAAGGGAGGGGCAAAATTAGTCGCTGTAGATTTAAAAACAAATTCAATAAGAAAAGTATATACCTTTGCAGATGATGTAGTCTTGCCGACAACGTATCTGAATGATGTCCGATTTGATTTTCGTGTAGGTAAAGCAGGTTACGCATATATAACGGATTCTTCTTCCAATGGTCCAGGCGCTATTATCGTCGTAAATTTAGAAAACGGAAATGCGTATAGACGGTTGCATGGAGCAAGCTCAACCTCACCCGATCCGTATTTTGTACCGAAATTGGAAGGTAAAATTTTGATGAATCGAAACACGGATGGTTCGACATCTCCCTTTCGATTGGCCTCTGATGGAATAGCCATTTCCCCGGATGGAAAAATGTTATTCTTTTGTCCATTAACCAGTCGCCAACTATACTCGATCTCAACAGAAGCCTTAAGAGACAGAACGATACCGGATTTCAAGTTAAGTGACCTTGTGCATTATTGGGGAGAGAAGGGCGCATCGGATGGGATGACCACGGATGCAAAAGGAAACGTTTACGCTGGAGACTATGAAAACGATAGTATTCGAAAGATATTGCCGAGTGGAATCATGGAAACCATCGCCCATGATCCCAGAATTTTATGGCCGGATACTTTTTCTATTGGTCCGGATCAATACTTATATGTAATTGTGAACCAATTACATAGGCAGGCAAGATTTCATTACGGAAAAGATATGCGACAAAAACCTTACAGCTTACTTCGTATAAAAATTGATGAATTACCTGCTCCAACCCTTGGATAAATATGTATTCTCGTTCAACACTTCCCTCTCGTCAAATCTCAACAGTGACGAAAATTATGGCTACCGCTATTTTTCCGTTCATGTATCTACTAGTAGAGATAGGGTTGATTTGATTATGCAGGAGTTTTTCATTTGGAGTAATTATAGCGGACGATTTTTTATCTAGTTCGGAATCTGTTGTAAGTAACAAATTAAGGGATTGAAACATCTGAAAAGCTTCAATGACCGATGAAAGCTCTTGTTCATATTTCTCAGGGGGGAGTGTGGATGAATAAGATAACTGGGCGGGAGAATGGATCTTGGAAGAGAAACAATCATAGCGGAATGGTGATGCCTCTGATCTACAGTACCTCCCAATTGAACGATTTCTTGACGTGCTAGAGCATGCTCATCTGTAAATAATAACACAGTCTGCATGGTTTAATACCTCCACAAACGATGTGGAGTATATCTTGATGAGCTTCTTGGATACAATTTACCATCTTTTATCCATAGAGGTTACCTATTTTATAACTAGGAATTTCTTGAAAATCTTAAGGTATCAGCTCAACAGTTGAGCTATGAGATCCGCTGAGAGTATTAACTCAACTAAGACAAGAGAGCCGCTTATTCAATTTAAGTAAAATAACGTCATGGGGTTAAATAAAGATGCTATGCCAAATACAAAAAAAGAAGTCGACCATTATGTTGGTCGACCTCTATTTGTTCTATTGCATGGTCAAAATTTGTGGACCTTCAGACGTGATGACGATCGTATGCTCGTATTGGGCGGCAAGCTTGTTGTCCTTCGTCCGTGCAGTCCAGCCGTCCGGATCGATTGTCATGAAGTAAGTGCCTTCGGTAATCATGGGCTCAATTGTAAACACCATACCCTCCTTGATACGAAGGCCTTTTCCAGGCTTGCCGACATGCATATAAGTCGGCTCCTCGTGCAGGTCGCGGCCGATGCCATGGGCGAGAAGGTCGCGTACGACTCCAAAGCCTTGCGATTCCGCATGCCTCTGAATCGCGCTTGTCACGTCGCCGAGCCGATTGCCCGGCTGCGCCTGCGCGATGCCGAGGTCAAGACATTCCTTTGTGACGCGAATCAACTTCTTTGCCATCGGCGAAATATCCCCAACCGCATAACTCCAAGCCGAATCACCGAGCCAGCCATCGAGTTCAGCGACCGTGTCGATCGTCACGATATCGCCTTCCTCAAGTGGCTTATTGCTTGGGAAGCCATGCGCGATCACATCGTTGGTGGAAGCACAGGTCGCATATGGATAGCCCTTATAGCCTTTCTGGTATGGCTTTGCGCCGTGCTTCATCATAATGTCCTCGAAAATGCGATCAATCTCGTTAGTGGTAATGCCCGGTTTGATAAGCGGGGCGATTGTACGATGGCATTCTGCCACCACTTGACATGCCTTCCGGATAGCCTCAATTTCATACTTGCTTTTTAAAATGACCATGTTCGTATCAGGACTCCTTCGTAATAGCTTGCATGGCGAGACGGGCAATTCGATCGACGTCAAGGTCGGAATGGCCTGCATAATAGTACAGTCCACAGCAGCCGACCAGCACAGCAAGCATATGGTCGACGCTCTCATCTTCGCACTTGGTGATCGATTGCAGTGGAACATACAACCGTTCCATAAATCTTCTCTTGGCGTAGTAGCGATCTTTCTCAGGCAAGCCTGCATAATGTTCCGCCGCCATTTTGTAGACAAGATATGCACGAGCGTCCGATTGCCAGAGCAGGAGCAGCGCTTTACAATAGGACAACACCTGCCTGTCATCCGGGTGACTGTCGCTGGTGTTCGCCCATTCTGCGATAACTTGCTCGCATCTCTCAAATCCGCTACACAACACATCTTCTATTAATAAATGCCGGTTGGGATAATAATGGTACACTGTGCCGTAACCAAGCTCTGCCTCGCGGGCAACGTCACGAATATCAAAGCTTCCGCCCGTTCGAAAATAGGAGCGCGCGGCAACGTCCAGGATCTGTTCTCTGCGCTGTATGCGTATAAGCTCATTTTGTTCTTTGGTACGGGGAGACATGGCGTGTAACCTCCTTATGTAGACCTGCAAATTTGTCAATATAAAAATAGTAACGCATGGGGCAGAGAAATGCAAAAAAATTGTTGTTGTTTGATAAAATGAGGTACTAAACAATTTATCAATCTGGATCATGCGTTAGTCCTATTTTCCAAGCTAACGTGTCATGGTCAGGAAGTGAGTCACCCATGCATCTGTCAAGTAGACGAAACAAGTACACAACATTATGAGAATACTTACCAAAAAAAAGTTTGACAAGATCAAATTGTTTATGTATAACTAAGTCAGTTATAACCATTATGGTTATGACTAAAAAACAAAAATCGGAGGCAAACATGAAAATCATAAATCATTTTATCCCCGTTTTTACCGAGCAGCTGGAATCAACCGTTGCTTATTATGAATCTCTTGCTAACCGATCTATGGATCGCACGTGGGATATTCCCGAAGCTGGCTTGTCTTTAGCCACAGTATACCCTTACGTTATTGTATCTGGAAGTGTCGAGGCCATGGAGCCTGCTAGGTCACTCCGTGCCGTGGTGTATGTTGATTCCATGACCGAATTGAAGGAAGAATTAAAAAAACAAAATACCGTTATAGTAAGGGATCAATATGGTCCTATTGGTCCAAGCGTTTTTGTGCAGCATCCAGATGGCTGTTTTATTGAATATGTTGAGCCTGTAAAGACTGTTATTTAATGATGAATTAAAAATCAAATAAAGCTACTCCACGCGTGGAGTAGCTTTATTTGCATTTGCCTGTTTCAGAATTTGCTCCACAATCTGAGCTAGGGTAACAGAAGCGAGTTCATGCTCCATGACCTTCTGAGCGTTAGAGAGTTGTGGTAAAAGGACCGATTCAATGTTCATTCCTACAGAGCAATTGGGGTCAGTGTCCTTATGAAAATTGAAAAGCTGATTACCTTCCACAGAATCGACTGCTTGGAAGATATCCAGTAGGGTTATTCTTTCGGGAGATACCCGAAGAGAAGCCCCCGCGACTCCAGGTTTTGTTTCAATATACCCTGCTTTTTTGAGCTGGGCCATAATCCTTCTAATTACAACAGGGTTACTATTGATGCTTCGTGCAATTCGGTCGCCTGTGCTATATATGGGGTCCAACGTAATCATAGAGAGAATATGGACAGCCATCGAAAAGCGACTGCTTATTTGTTTCATCTATTCACCCTCTTTGCTACAAAGTATAGTTCCAATTAAAGAACAGGTCAATCGGCTTCTTTTTGTATGATACATATGGAGGTTGCAGACGAAGACATTGATTATGACCACTCCAATAGAGATGGAACACACATATTCCCACATAGGTGTCATCAGTGAGTATTTCGGATTTGTCGGTTTGTTTACTTTCACTTGTCTGATTTTATTGTTGATCCCCGTATTGGCATAGCTAGTCCCGTAGGGAGAGCCGAAGCCTTTACAGTTCGATGTATTATTTGCCATTCTTGCAGTAGCAAATGCAAGTTCTTTATTGATAGCAGTCATGCAGCGCTCTATTTTCAGTTTATCGGAAGTCTCCTATCGTTTGTAATCCATGCATGGTATATGAGCAAAGTTAAGAAAGACACCTTCATCAAAATAGGCAGGCTTATTCCAAATCTTGATCGAAGAAATCATGAAACCGGCGAATGGAATGGAACAGTTCGAGATGAAAGAGCATGCAACCTGATCTCCTTCCTGGTGTAGGAACTTTAAGCCGGGTTCATTGAAAAGCATAAATACTCCCTACTCGAAACGAGTGAGGGAGTACTGCATTACTAGCATTGTTTGTTGCAAGCTTATACGATCAAGCTATGTGAAGCACGGCCTTGCCTGAGAATTTACGTTCCATCATATTCTGGGCAACGGTGTTAATTTCGGTCCAAGGAGCCTCCACTTCGATCCGGGGGATTAACCGCTTATCTGTAACCAGTCGGGCTAGCAAACTCAGATCGTCCGCGACTGATTGGCGGGTGAGTTCCTCACCTAGAAAAAAGCTGTACAAGGTTCTTCCTCCGCTGGTCACCAGATTCATCATATCGATCGTTGAGGTATTTGAAGAGGAAAATCCTACCGCAACGCAAACCCCTTGGTGTGCTAGCTGCGGTAGTAACGCTGCTAGTGTATTGCCGCCTACTGAATCGATGATCAGATCGTACGGCCCGAATTTGCGGGCTGATGAAATGGCGGAATATCCAATGATCACTTCGTCGGATCCAGTCTCCCGAACAAGATCGGCCTTCTCTTCCGTGCTTGCCGTACCTACGACATATGCGCCGGATTGGGCCGCAAGCTGATGGGCGAATAGCCCAACCCCGCCGGTAGAGCCTGTAATGAAAATACGTTTGCCAAGCAGCATGCCGCCTTTGCGGAGTGCATAGAGCGCCGTGAGCCCTGCTACGGGGAGGGTCGCCGCGTCCGCAAAAGTTAACTTTTCTGGGATTTCGGCCAGCATCGATAAGGGGGCAGCAACTTGTTCGCTCCAGGCTCCCATCGGGAGCAATCCAACAACCCTGGCCCCTTTTTGTGGACCTTCGCCGTTCTTGGCCGGCTCAATGACAATTCCGGCGAAATCCCAACCGGGGCGGCTGAATGCTTCCTGATCCTTAGCGTCTTTCACTTCACCTCGATTGAGAGAGACGGTCTTCACTTTAACGAGCGCTTCCCAAGGCTTGGCCTGGGGGGCGTCAACTTCCTTGAACGCGAAATGTGACGGGGCAAGCGGATCAACTACAATTGTACGAATCATATGGTTCCTCCTCCATGTATGGTTGTGTATGATTAAATGACTATCTCTATCAATGAGGAGTATACTTTAGATAAATGTTTGACCCAAGTGCAGAAGTACACTTCATAAAAGGAGGGAATAGAAGATGGATATAGATACGGAGAAATCCAGACATAAGCTCGTTATGGGAGAAATTGAAGCGCTGCGGATGAAACGTCAGCAGAAGCTTGCAGACCAACCTCACCCGTCCTTGAAACGGTTTACTCAACAAGAGCTGAATGATGAGGCTTTTCCTTCGTATAAAAATCTGCTGGTTGGACGTACCCGGCGCATACCAAATCGTCAGACGATTATCCATATTGCTGATTACCTTGAGTGTTCATCCGACGAGCGTAATGATTTACTATTGGCAGCCGGCTATCTTCCGATCCAGACCGAAATGGAGGGGCGGCCGTTGGAGCGTGCATTGGAGTGGGCTCACCAAACGATGAGGAGCATTCCTTTTCCCTCCATGATCGTAACACATACACAGGACATCAATGGGGTTAACGAGCCGTTTCGTCATTTGTTCGATATCCCTCTCGACCGTTCATATGACGCTTTGATGAATAGAGTCGATTTTCATTTTAATTCCGATTTGCCAATCCGGCCCCGCTCCACTTTCGACAAATCGTCGTTTAAGCAGTGGGAGCAGCACGCCAAAAACGGGATACACACCTTCAAGAGGGAGCACATGCTCTCGCGTTATGATGCATGGTTTCAAAAATTGCTTGATAGAGTTCAGAAATATAACGTGGATGAATATCTAATTGAACCGGATGCAGAGACAATGGTTGATCATACACAAACCATACTAGCCAGAATGGAAAGCACCAGCGAGCTTGTTCCCATTCGCTACAGACAGGTTTCGATTTCCGAAGGCAGCCGCCTGTATCCGCAAATTGAGGTTTTCCTGCCAGTAGATTCTGCCGCGCGTACAGTTTTCGAGAACCTAGGATGTCCAACTGATTGTACGTTTCTCTAGCCCAACACGAACAAGAGGATGAAATCAAAAAAAAGGTATTGGTAGCTGATAATTCGAGATTTATTAAGTTAACTCGGAATGCTAGCTCCATCATTACAAGAAGGCAGCCAGCTAAATGACTGGCTGCCTTTTGTCAGCTTACGAGCAGGTTAATTCAATCGATATGTGGGGGACAAGAACATATTTCCCATTGAAGTTGCTTTTATAGCGGCTTGTTTTATTTTATCGGTACAATTTCTTGTCTCTAGCCAAACCTCAAGATGTTATTTATAAAGGACCAATAGTTTCTGCAGACCTGAGTTTACCCCCGGATCTATCTGATATACCTTCTAAACGTTGAATAAAAAAAATAACATAGGGGAGAGTAGGAAGAAAAAGGTGGAAGAGATATGTACCGTTTATCCGTTTTCGTAATCTGTCTTTTTCTGTTGCTGGGAGCATCTTATAATGCCGAAGCATCTGAGATTTCTGGATCTCCTCTCATAAATGATCTACAAAAAGGAGGTTACGTACTTTATATCCGACATGGAGATGCAACAGTAGGGGAAGATCAACAAGAACTTAGCCTGTCAGATTGCTCGACACAAAGAAATTTAAGTGTAACTGGAAAGGAACAGGCAGAAAAGTATGGCAATGCTATTCGAAAACTGAATATACCCATCCATTTGCCCGTAGAAGCAAGCCCCCTGTGTAGAACTCTCCAAACTGCTCAGATTATTTTTGGAACACAAAATGTAAAATTAAATGGACTCTGGATAAATATATATAGGCTCAGTCAGAATCCGAGCAATGAAGATATAGACAGTACACTTCAAGCATTTAAGAATGAAGTTGAAAAAATACCTCCAACTTCCAACAGGGTAATTGTAGCTCACTCTTTCCCTCCAGGGATGGGATTAGGAGAAATCTCAAGTATGGAAACAGTAATTATAAAACCACTGGGAGATCATAAAGGATATCAAGTGATTGGAAAATTGAAACTTGAAGATGTCTTACAGCTAGCCGGAATGTAAATATTATTTAGAAATTTCTATGTACTGTTGGTCCCATATTATGAAGGATTTAACCATGGAGGACAGCTTTAGATGACAAAAGCTGCTCCTCTTTGATTTCTTCATTGAATTTATGTTCATCTTTATGATTTGTTGATAAGTTCATCTTGCAAGTTATAGGTTATCAAATTGTTGTATTTATCAGCATGTTTCTGTTCATCAAGAATGATTCCCCAAAGGGTATCTTTGTAAATTCCATAAGGAAGTCCAAACCAGATCCTTCTGTAATTTTCAACAGCTGCTAATTCACCTTCAAAAGCTCTTTGCAATCCATTTAGATAAGAGTTTATTGGATTATAAGGTTCATTATTCCCTCCAGAAACTTCTTGGCCTGTGAGGTCTTTATACATTTGTCTAAACATCATGTTGTGTCCACGTTCATCATTTCTGATTCCTGTAATAATTGTAGCTTGTGTAGAATTTGGAGCGAGTTTTATTAGAGCGTCGTAAAATAGCTCATCATTTCTTTCGCCCTGAACAGCTCCTTTAATTAATTCAATGGCCTCAACTGTTGTGGTAGACCATATAGGTGCAAAAGTGTATCTAAGGTAATTAGGATGAACTCCATACATGTAAATCCCTCCAAGATCATAATGGTCAATATATGATCAAAAGCCTATATAGGTTAACTACAATTTTAGGCTTGAAAAATTAAATGTTAAAAATATGGATGAAACACTCGCAAATTAGAATTACCAATAATAGAAACTAAGACAAAGATACTTTTAAATTGCAATTAATTGTTAACCAATTTACTGGAGGTCATTTGAGATGATTTCTACAATTTCTATACATGACGAGAGTAGGTATATAGAAGATATCTGAAACAACATAATGGGACTGCCATGATAAACAGAGACTCACCTTTTTCGATAATGGTCACAATTTTAGATGACATTGATCGAATCTATAGCGCTCATTAATGCGGCAAGAGTATAACAACATGTAATCCACCATTCGACCACCCCTACATAAGCCGTCCCCATAAAGCGCAGCATGACCTCTTTTGTTAATTCATGATTTCTCCTCGGAGGGGTCCACCTCGTCATTGAACTCTTCGATAATAAATTGAAGAAAAAGACTGCGGAAGGAAGGTTGGCAGGGAGCTGTTCCTTCGATCCATTCGCGAAGGCTTCATTCAAAAGGAAATACCAGTTAAGTTGATTGAACGCTCTACAGTATGACATATCCATTTTTACGACCACGAACATTTTCAACAATATTAAGCTATCTTAGTCCGGTTTTGTCCTGAACTAAGATAGCTTAAGGCTGTTTTTTTAAGGCTGTCTGCTTGACAGGGGTAAGACCAAGACGCGGGTTTTCATTTTCCCAAATATCTTTACCGATTTACTAAGAAACTGCGAGGGTAAAATGACGCGGAAAAGAAAATGTAATAAGAAATATGGATGTCAGATTTTTTGAATATTAAACCCAGTTTATTCCCTTTGTTTTACCAAGGTACAACTCCATTTTCATCAAAAAAGACGCCTGCATTATTAATCAAAATATCAAGGTGTCCATATTCTTGTTCAATCCATTCAACTGCGGAGAGAATGGAGCTGGGGTTCGTGACATCAAGGACCACTGTTCTGGCTTTAATTTTCTCCGTTTCCAATAAGGTTACGGCCTCATGTCCTTTTTAAAATCGGTCAGATTTAATGAGTTGAAACGATTAATACCGGGGATTTCACAACGAATGCTGACTTTACAGCTCAGGGAACTCTAGGCGGATGGAATTGTGAAGAGAGTGGTAGACGACACAGTGCCACCCAAAGTAGAATACTTCCTAACACAGAACAAGGAAATAAATTGTCGAGTATCATCGATTCTATAAGAGGATGGGGAAAAGAGTTTCTATCCTGAGTCTGCGGCCGGGAAGTCTCTCTGGATAGCCGTATACGTACTCTCTACTTATTGATATAACGATCCACCGGCCAATTATATGGATAATTTGGTGGCTGACGATACAACAGGGCTATCTCTTACACATTTTGTATATTGAATGTTAGTGAAAAAGTTACTTTCTTGACTGTATAGTCTTGAAAAAATATAATGAGGATCAAAGGAGGATGAAATTGGGAAGAAGCAAAGAGTTTGATACGACAGAAGTATTGCATAAAGCTATGGAAGTATTCGGTCATTACGGCTATGAAGGAACCACACTTCCCCAGCTGCTGAAAGGACTAGGTATTGCCCGGCAAAGCTTATACGACACTTATGGTACGAAGAAAGACTTGTTTATCCTTGCGCTGAAGCATTACGTTAATGAGAAGAGTGACACAGTCATGAAGTACTTAGCGACCTCCGAATCTGCAAAGCAGGGGATAACTTATGTATTCCATGAAGCGGCAAAGGTATTAATGGATAAGAACCGGCAAAAGGAATGCTTTATTATTTTTTCTGCTATTGACCAGATGGCTCATGACATGGAGATCAGAGCTTTTATATTAAAAGATTTGAATACACTGGAAGAGGCCTTTTATGAAACTCTGGTTCGGGGCCAGGGGAATGGAGAGATCCCGATAGACCGAGACCTTCGAGCCTTGGCACGTTACTTGAATTTTGCAAGACACTCTTTAACTCAATTGGCGAAAATGACGAGTGACCCTAAGGTTATGGATGATTACGTCAAGGTAAGTTTATCTACCCTAGACTAATAATGAAGCGATCATTGCTTCATTATTATTTTTCAAAATTGTAGACTGAACAGTCCGGTATTATTGCTTTTCCTGCTTATTTTGAACCAAATGACTCTCTACAAAAGGCAGGTGGGGCAGAACTTGAGATGAATATTTCCGTGGTGTTCCTAGAACATGCTGCTATATAATCCCATAGCTTGTAGTAAGAATTACCTTGAAATGAAAAACCAAACCATATAAGTTGAATTAAAGGCTTTGATAAAGCTTGGCAAGGGGAGGTGAGAGATTGCCTCTAGATTTTTGCTCTAAAAAGAAAAAGGACGCTTAAAAGCGTCCTCTAAGTGAATAAGGACTTTCTTGAATCTGTTAAATTTGAAGGTTAATCATATATTACATTTTTTCCTTCTTCACTTAACTTTTTTAAAGATGTAATCATATGATTAATCTCTTCATCGGAGTGTCTTTCCCACGAAGCTAATTCAGCTATTATTTTAAGTGGTGATTTAGATCTGTATGAGCGTGTTGGATTTCCAGGAAACCTTTTATCAGTTAAGTTAGGATCATTTTCAAAATCCCCCAATGGTTCTACAATGTAGATTCTTTCTTTTGAATTAGATTTTGCTAATTCAGCACCCCATTTGGCAGCATTTAATGTAGCAGTAAAGTATATATGGTTAGATTTTTTTTCTTGGTAATTTGATAAGTATTGTGGTTCTAATAAATCGCCAATTTTCAGTTCTGCTTTTGTACCATGAAAAAAGGGACCTTTATCTAAGATAACTTTTTTGTCATCCATACGATACCACCTCTTCTTTTTTAGATTTGTATTTAGCAGTATAGTGTAGGAAGTACAAAAAAAACAGTCTATAAAAAAATATAAAATATCGGTATAATTTAAGTAGAGAGAATGAAATTGAGCGGAAATTACCTAGCATTACGTTTTAATTAGTATGCTGGTATTCTTTGGAGAAGAGCAGTTTTCGCTGTTCTTCCTTTTTTTTGTGTTTTTACCGATGGAACTCATGTGGCGAGATAAAAGCGGGTTAATATTAGTGTTCACTTCAATAATGTATTTTTTTTATCCGTGACCGGTTTTTTCTAGCCTAAGGTAAGAACTCAGTTTAATGCTAATAAGGTACACCTGGGTCGTATGCGAGAAGGGTGCAAATTGATCAACGCTTCGCCCTTGGGCTAACTCAATCCTATTGGGCGCCGCGGGAATCCGGGTGGTTACTATTCAGGAAGCACGTGTCGATTGCGACGAGCAGTTTGTTCTATGCTATCAGCGATTACTTTGTACAGTTGGTGCGGCAAGTCGTGTCCCATGCCCTTAACCAACATTAGTTCAGCACCCGGGATGGCAGAAGCCGTGTCCTCGCCACACGCCGGGTCGAACAGGGGATCGTCTATCCCATGAATGACAAGTGCTGGCACTTTTATGGTCCCCAGCCGCGGACGGCGGTCACCAGAGACAGCTATCGCAGCGATTTGTCGTCCGACACTGCCTGGATCGTAGGCTCGCTGGACTTCCTCCAGAATGAGCGCTCGATAAGCATTTTCTTCAAATGGATAGCCGGTGCCGGCAATGCGTTTGGCAAAAGAGATGCTGTGAGCCAAAAATCCTGCTTGATCCTCGAATGGGTTCGGCGCCGGTTTAGTCATCAACGCCATGACATCCGGGGGAGTTTGCGGAAGTGTAGGATTACCGGAACTAGACATAATAGAGGTGAGTGATAAAACCCGTTCAGGGTACTCACTGGCAGCAATCTGGGCGATCATTCCGCCCATCGATCTGCCAACGAAATGTGCCTGATCAATTGAAAGGGCGTCGAGGAGTCCGACAGCGTCGTTGGACATGTCATCAAGGGTGTAAGGAATGTCCGGTCGCTGTCCCGACATGATAGCAGTCGCCAGTGCTTCAAAATCCAGCGATTTATAATGACTAAAGTGTAACGAGCAACCTGCATCTCGATTGTCAAAGCGAATCACGCGAAAGCCTCGCGCTGCTAATATCCGACAAAACGGAATCGTCCATCGGATCATCTGAGTTCCAAGTCCGGAGATAAGGATAATTGCTTCGTCGTTTTCGTTACCGAAACTATCATAGGCCAAATCAACGCCGTTGACTTTCAGGATGTTCATAATTTATTTCTCTCCATTCAGTTATCGGTAGTTCTTTAATAAGCAGAAGGCGTGAATCTTCGACGGCTGCAGTCCGATGCCCGATACAGTGTTGTGATGACTCGATTTAATGAATAGATTTAAACTCTGTCATAGTCTGGTTCCATTCGTAGTTTCTTTTATTTCCAAATTTAGTTCTATATGTCTACACATACTCTCTTTTATTAGTCCCTTTCAGGGAATGCATTAGAGGCTAATTTTTTGATATAGTTTCTGATATCAGGTGTCCAATCATTGATGAAGTGGTAAAAACGATCCAAATCACCAGCATACAGTGCCCGCAGAGCTTCTTCATATTGTTGGAAGTTCCCAGCCATAGCTGTCATAAAATTATATGTTGCCTCTTGTGACTCTCGTATCCTACTCTGTTTTCCTCCAGAACGGCGAGCCTCACCAACGAGTTTTCGTAATGTTACCGATGCTCCTCCAGGTTGACTCTTTAGCCATTCCCAATCCCTTGGCAATAACGTAACCTCACCAGATACAACCCCCAGTTTAGGTCGACCAACCCGCCGTGTAGGCTGGTGATTCATTTCCTTATCAGACAAGTCACCAAATTGCTCTCCTAGTCGTAAGAGCGCGTCATCTGTCTTCCCACGAAAATCAACATCTATTTGTTTCCCCGTGGTATCGTCAAATATAAGCAGCTGTGTGAGGTCTCTGTCATCCATAGCATCCTTTACTGTAGAAACAACGTGATGTAACGTACCGCTAGCGACGACTCCCATACCCAAAAATGCCGTGTAGTAAACGCTCGTTTGATCATCTCTCATTCTGTACATCCTCCTTTTGAATACCTCAGTAATTTTACCCGGGTAGAAATGGAAAGTCAATATTACCCGGGTAAAATATAATTTTGTGTTTGTTATAGAGGGATAAATGCAAAGACGCGGCCTAAGAGAAACCGCACTGTTGAGGGCTAGTGTTTGCATGAAGTTGTACATGTGTGTTTTGTCGCAATTTCAGCTTACGAGCAAAGGTTAATTCATTACATCCTCGAATAAACAAGAATAATAAATGAAAATGCGTTAATCGACATGTGGCGAGACAAGAACATTTTCCCATTGAAGTTGCTATTATAGCGGCTTTTTTTATTTTATCGGTACAAATTCTTGTCTCAAGCAAGGACAAGAACTTGTACCGATTGTCCAAATGGGGCAGGGAACATAGTCCGATTACTCGAGTAAGAGAAGGAAATCGAGAAAATGAAAGAACGCTACTGACATACTGTTGGCAGGAGGGGCTTATATAATCAAGACATCCAAAGTGAGAGTGAGGTTATTAACATGACTCTATAATGAAACGAATGGCTCGAAGATGCTTATTTCGAGGCGATGGCGAATGACCTACGACAGAGTTATGAGTAGAGAGCCTGGCATTTGAGACAAAATTTCTAGACACAAATAGTACGTTGTAGTCATGCCGTCTGGTCACAAAGTGCTTCCATTGCCATGTGCAGTGAACAACCCCATATAACAAAGGAGGACATTAACATTATGTCAGCAATTGGACCCGACTTCATTTCACTTCAAGTAAGTAATCTTGAAAGCTCTGCAGAATTCTATCAAAACTATCTTGGACTGATTCGCTCCCAGGCAGGTCCACCTCATGCTGTAGTCTTTGAAACAAAGCCTATTGCATTTGCTCTTCATGACCGGTTGCCTGAAACAAAACTCGGTACAGGTACTCAGCCTGGACTTGGTGTCGCTCTCTGGCTTCATGCCCCTAATACGCAAGAAATTCACGACAAGCTAAGTGCAGCAGGCGTAAAGATTACATCTTCACCAATAGATGGACCATTCGGTCGAACTTTTACATTTGCCGACCCAGACGGTTACCTAGTCACCCTACACAGTAAAGCCTAATACGAAAGTGTATCTAGCTTAACAATTGTGATAACTTCTTCTGTGACAGTGAGCCAAATGTTATACAACATTAAGACCTTATTCCTAAAAGTTGTTTTCTCCCCATACGGTAGACAGGTGAATAATATCCCCTGTTACAGTGAGGGGAGTTTTTTTCATATTGACGAAATGTCAAGCTATCAGCAGCACTTTTTCCTGGTTATACTACTTTGTTTAATCAACAGGTTCACGAACATATGCGTCTTTAATGAAACAAACTAACCAAAAGTGATACACTAGATTCATAGGTACTGATGTTTTTAATGAAAAACAGTGTAGGATGATGACATGAGGAAGATATTATCTTTTATGGATTGGGGTATTTTTGCTCTTCGTTTATACCATTACATTTTGCTGTTATCACGGCTATTTACAGAAAGTGACCTGTCGAATCAAACATGGTTAAATGTCATTTGGCTAATGGTAGCGCTTATCGTTCCTTTGGTATTCTGGTTTCCTCAACGGCGGATGAACAAGGTCTGGTTTTGTATCGCGGAGCTATTGCTGGGAGGTTCTTATTATGTGAACTCTGTCATCCATCCGGAACTGACTTCCAAAGCAGACTATCTGCTGCCGAGTCTAACAATGGGGTACTTATTGACCAAGCAGACACTCTGGATCATTCCCGCAATTCTATTCATTCCTTTTATCTTCCAGTCTTATTTAAAGTTACCTTGGGAACAAGCCTTTAGTAGCGGGACAGATAATGTGTTATTCTGCTTCATTGGCATATGGGCAAGCTTCGTAGCCAAAGCGTATTACCAGAAAAATGAACTTGTGGTCGAAGTAGAGCAGCAAAATAAGCTGTTAACCCTCTACGCAGCTGAAATTGAGAAAATGACTCTGCTTGAAGAGCGCAATCGTATGTCCAAGGAACTTCATGATACCCTGGGGCATACCTTTATTTCAATCATTATGAGTCTTGATGCTTCCATCGCTCTTATGGATCGTAAGCCTGCCGAGGTTAAGGAACGGTTAATTCGCTTAAGAGCATTGGCTGAACAAAATCTGGACGAAATGAGAAGTATTGTTCATGAGATTGGAGAAGAAGAGGAGTCGAGTCTTGTACGGCAAGTTGAGGCTCATGTCGCCAATTTTCGGGAACATACAGGAATTCTCCTGACGTTAAATGTACTAGGAACAGAGCAGCGCACGCATTTTGAAGTACGGCAGGCGATCCTGCGGGTCATCCAGGAGTCTATTACGAACGCACTAAAACACGGAAAAGCGTCTCAACTGTATCTGGAGCTTCAATTTTCCGAATTCGTTCTGCACTTGGTTGTTCGAAATAATGGGAAACCGATTGACAAATTGGAATATGGCTTCGGGTTGACTACGATGAAACATCGAGTGGAGCGGCTGGGGGGCAGCCTGTTTGTATCATCAGAGGTGGGAGCTGAAACGATTACTGAAGTCAGATGTGAAATTCCCCTCAAAGGAGTGGGGCTACATGGGGAAAATTAGAGTATTACTTGCGGATGATCAGGAATTAATTTTGGAGAGCCTACATATCGTGCTGTCCATGGAAGATGATATCGAAATCGTTGGTTTAGCTAAAAATGGGGAAGAAGCAGTCCAAGGCTGCTATCAGTTTCAGCCCGATATGGTATTGATGGATATCAATATGCCAGTCATGAATGGCGTTGAAGCAACAGCTCTGATCAAAGAGCGAATGCCTATCATCAAAGTCATGATGCTGACCTCCTATCAGGAAGTGGAATATGTCATGGCGGCATTAAGCCATGGAGCAGAAGGTTATCTTCTCAAGGCCATCCATCCCAGGGACCTAGCTGCAGGCATACGGGTGGTTCATGCGGGCGGGACGTTAATTTCGCAGGAGATGGCGAGTAAAATGATCAAAAGAATGAATACGGGATCTGCTATTAAAAATAATGAATACCGGCTTAGTAGCCGTGAAATTGAAATACTGCAAAAGCTGGCTTCAGGCATGCGTAATCAAGATATTGCAGAGGCTTTGTTTCTTAGTGAAGGCACGATCAAGAATTACATTTCAACGATTTACTCAAAGCTTAATGTTAAGGGAAGACAAGAAGCAGCCCGTAAAGCCAGAGAGTCGGGAATCATGAATGACTAAGACAACATACTAAAAGCCGGTAATTTTTATAGTTGCCGGCTTCTTAGCCGTTTAGTCACATGACTTTATCATGACCAAAGCGCACTGTCACTTTATGACTTTTTCAGCCTATACTCAAAACTATCATCAAGCGTAGAGGGGCTGAGTCAAGACATGAAGAACAGATCTGCACGTAAAGAACATTCGCAGATGGATGAGAAATTAAGCAAATGGAGTTTATTTTGGCGCTTTCCAATCATCTGGATGATAGCGGGGGCTATCGGCATAATTCTTGTGGATGCGTTCATCCGGCCGCTAGTAGAGCAATCACACGGCTTGGTTTCTCTTCTGTGGACATTAACGTTGGGCTTTCTGGCCATCATGGTGTATATGCTCACCATGAAATATATAGCCCGTCGGTCCATTCCTGAGTTATCAAGAAAGGGCGCAGGGGTTGAAGCTGTTATGGGAGCACTAACCGGGCTTATCTTTATTGCCTTATCCACTATTATTATTATCTCATTGGGAGGTTACACCTTTCAATGGGCGAATGGTGTGGATACGGGTACTGTTCTAATCGTTTCTATTAAAGCAGCTTTAGGCGCAGCCATTGTCGAGGAACTTATCTTTCGTGGACTAATGTTTCAAGCTATCAATAAATGGATGGGAAACTGGGCCGGGCTCGCTGTCACTTCTCTATTCTTTGGAATAGCCCATCTTGGGAATACAGGAGCAACATTATGGAGCGCGTTCGCCTTAACATTAGAAGCGGGTATGCTTCTCGGAGCCGCGTATTTGTGGAGACGAAACCTGTGGTTTGTCATGGGGCTGCATTTTTCCTGGAATGCACTTGAAGGTTTGCTTGGCATTCCTGTTTCTGGACACAGTTCAGTCGGTCTGTTTATTGTAAAAGTGAACGGCCCTTCACTACTTACTGGAGGGGATTTTGGACTTGAGGGGTCTATGGTTCCGGTTATTATCAGCCTTCTGATTACCATTCCCATGCTGTATGGTGCTATTCGCAATCGCAACCACTATGGTATGAAGCTCCCCGAGAACTGAAAGAAATTATGTTTAAAACAAATGATGTAAAGGGGAGTGGTTTTCCCAGCGTATGTTTTTCGATATCTCTTCAGCTGTAGCGTTCCGATAAACGATTTGGTGACGGATGCGTAATCGAAGTATGCTAGGAAAATAATGAAGTTAAAAATGATTTTTAGAGACCGTTGATCAATGATCGACGGTTTTATGATGTTTGAAAAGTTGAAGGAAAACGGACCAAAAGAGAGCTTTTTACAACAGTTTTAAAAATCTCATAAGGTAAGGGCGAACCCCGCTAAATTAATTAAAATAAAACTATAGCATGTTCGGAGGGAGAAGTTCTTATGGAGGACGTTAAAGCGCAGACCCCTTGGTGGCAGTAGGAACAGCTCCAGTGGATGAATATGAGCCGAACGGATACGGGATTTATAATATGGCGGGCAATGTATGGGAATGGTGTGTGGATGTGTTTAATCCATATTATCATCAGCAAACGCCTAATATTAACCCTCTAGGAAATAGAGGAGGTCATATGCGATCCATGAGAGGTGGTTCCTATTTGTGCCATGATTCTTATTGTAACCGATACCGAGTAGCCGTCCGCAATAAGAATACACCAGACAGTTCTTCTGGTAATGTCGGTTTTCGCTGCGCAGCAAATCAAATTTAATGGGATGGCTTGTACCGATTGCCGCAATGGATAAGAACATCTTTCGGTTACCCGATTAGATGGATATCTAAATAAAACCATGAATCTTAGCTTTTCTTTTTTTACGGTTGAATTGATTTTTGCAATACTGGGTTCTTGATGTCCTAATCATTCTGAAATAGATAATAAATCAACCTTTACCTTCGTAGTAAAGCCCACTTGCTAAATATCTTATAAGAAATTCTTGAAATTTCAGAAATTTATCCGATAGGGGGGTGCTAATATACAAATACAAACAAAGACGAGGTGATGATATGCAAGTGAAATTGGCAGCGGACGCCATTCCCCTCTCCAAAAAGCGGAAGTCATGGATAAGGACGATCCAAAAATATAAAGTGATGTATGCTCTCTTATTACCAGCTTTAATTTACTTTGCCGTATTCAAATACATTCCTATGGCGGGAATATTGATTGCTTTTAAAAACTACAACCTGGCTTTGGGCGTATGGGATAGCCCATGGGTGGGATTCAAAAATTTTACGGATTTTATGAACGGCGTTTATTTCTGGGACATCATGAAAAATACGATTGTTATATCGCTGTATAAGCTATTGTTCGGTTTCTCCGCTCCCATCTTACTTGCTTTACTCCTCAATGAAGTTCATACCCAATGGTTTAAGAAAATCGTACAAACCATTACTTATTTACCTCACTTTCTGTCTTGGGTCATTGTATACGGATTGATGGTAGCCTTATTAGCCCCAGGCGATGGCCTTTTTAATATGATTTTGAAGGAAAGTGGTTTTCAGCCCATCTCATTTCTTACGGAGCCTGCTTGGGGGAGACTGCTGGTCATCGCTTCTGAAATATGGAAGGACATTGGATGGGGAGCGATACTGTACCTCGCCGCATTAGCAGGTATTGATCCAAGCTTATATGAGGCGGCTCGAATGGATGGCGCTTCCAAATGGAGACAGCTCTGGCATATCACGTTACCCGGCATTCGAGGAGTCATTATTCTGATGCTGATCCTTAAATTAAGCCATATTCTGGATGCTGGCTTTGACCAAATATTCATGTTTGCCAACACCTTTAACCAGGAGAAGATCGACATTATCGACACATGGGTATACCGTGAAGGGTTGGAGCGTCTGAAGATTGGCTTGGCTACTGCTGTAGGATTGTTTAAAGCTGTCATCGGATTTGGTTTAGTTTTGGCAGCAAATAAGCTCGCCAAAAAATTCGATGGGCAAATTTGGTGAGGTGGTTTTTAAAATGATCCATTTGACAATCGGGGAAAAAGTCTGGCAATCCGTCGTTTATGTTATTCTTATTTTTTTATCCCTACTTTGCTTATTACCCTTTTTATATGTGATTGCCGTCTCCGTGACGCCGGAATCGGAAGTGTTAAGAAGAGGAATTGTGATTATACCAGAATCTTTTACCTTTCTGGCCTATAAAGAAGTATTCGTTTCTCATGGGATCTGGCAGGCGTATAAAATTACGTTGTTTCGAACGATCATAGGTACGGCGTTAAATGTGTTTTTTACGGTCATCGCAGCGTACCCGTTATCCAAGAAATATTTGCCGGGACGCAGTCCGTTTTTACTATTCATTGTGTTTACCATGATGTTCAGTGGGGGGTTAATTCCGACTTATCTACTAATTCGCTCTCTGGGGTTGCTAAACAGTCCGTGGGTATTGATTATTCCAAATCTTATTAGTGCATTTAATCTGGTGATCATTAAAGGCTTTTTCGAGCAATTGCCTGGTGAAATCGAGGAATCAGCGAGGGTTGACGGTGCAAGTGAACTACAATCGTTATGGCGGATCATTTTACCACTGTCTTTGCCCGTCATTTCCACCATTTCTTTATTTTACGCAGTGGGGCATTGGAACAGTTATTTTGATGCTATTGTTTATATCAATGATTCCAACTTGATGCCGCTTCAAGTCGTCTTACGCAACATCCTGCTTAACGTCGCAACACAAAGTGCTGAATCGCTTGCCAATTCCGGAACGGTAAGTACATTCGCTGTGCAGATGGCTACAGTTGTCGTGACTACGATCCCGATTTTGATCGTTTACCCATTTTTGCAAAAGCATTTTACCAAAGGTGTACTCCTGGGATCCGTTAAAGGGTAAGAGGTGTTCCAAACTAACTGAGTTATTACGGGGAAACCGTGATAATATACAAGCAAAGGAGAGGTCAATATGCAGCGTAAAAAGATTTCATTTGCTATTCTGTCGGTAATCTTGGGACTGGGAACGTTATTGTCGGGATGTGGGGGAAATGAAGAAGTTACATCGACAACTTCGGGTAATTCGCAAGGACAGTCTGGTCAGTTTGAAAGCAAAATGAAAATTTCGATGTTTAACCAAGGTACGTTCAATGCTGCTGCTCCGATCCCTCCACGTGATGAAGATATTCAACGCCAAATGTTGGAAAAGGAGATGAACATCGACTTGGATATGGTGATTCCTCAAGCTGGGCAGGCAACAACCAAATTGAATACGCTCATTGCAGGCGGAGATATTCCAGATTTGATCTTCTTGAAGAGTCGTGCTGATCTCGCGCAATATTATGACCAAGGTGTTCTTGCAGATTTGACACCGTATCTGGATCAATTCCCTGAATTACAGAAACGGTTTGGCAGCGACTCCTGGGAGGCAATGTCCTATCAAGGAAAAACGATTGGAGTTCCAGGTTATGATAATGTAAACGGTATCAGTAGAAGCTTTTTCATTCGGAATGATTGGCTGAAAAAGCTGAATCTGAAAGTACCAACGACACCGGATGAGCTGTTCGAAGTTATGAAAGCCTTTACAGAAAAAGATCCAGACGGTAATGGCAAAAACGATACGTACGGATTCATCGGCGGTATGAATAAAGAAGGCAATCTGCAAACCTACGGCTTCGATAGCTTGATGTGGATGTTCGGCGTCAATCCTCCTTCGGCCATTGAAGTGAAAGATAATGAACCGATATTCCTGTTTATCGATCCCAAAATGAAAGAGGCGCTTGCTTACATTAATAAAATGATGACAGCCAAAGTGGTAGACCCAGACTGGGTGACGATGAATTCGCCTGATTTGTTGGATCAAAAGATGTTTAAGGGGAAAGTTGGCTTCATGATCAGAGATGCTCGCAGGCTGGAGCCGGATTATCAGCAAAAAATGAAAGAAATTAGTGGCGAAGTGCCGGAATGGATCGTTATTCCTCCGATGAAAGGTCCTTATGGTGATCAAATTGTAGAGAGAAAATCGTTCCAAGGCAATTCATGGGCCATATCCGCGAAAGCGGATAAGGACAAAATCATTCGGATCTTGTCCATGCTGAATTATCTCTTTACGGACGAAGAAGCCTATCCGAACTTTGCATACGGAATTAAAGGGATTCATTGGGATGTGGTGGACGGCAAGATCAAAAATAAAACCTCCGAATTATCGAAGGAAATGAAAGAGAAGTACCTGTGGGTCGATCATTATAGAATGCCGCGCCGTGGTGATGATGCGGAGTACTTCAGCTTCCAGAATCCGAAGACAGCGGAAGCTTTCAAGAACAACCAGCAATACGTGGGGCCAACGCTGCCCGGAAATTTATTGACTCCAGACCCCAGCGATACCCTGGATGCTGACCGCCAACGCTTCATTAATGAAAGCTTGGTTAAATTTATGACGGGCAAAGAGCCGCTCTCCAACTGGGACAATTTCCTCCAGACGCTGGATACCAAGTTTGACATGCAGAAATATAAGGAAACAGCAATCCAGCAATTTAAAGAAGCCGGCCTTATCAAGTAAAATAAATAAACGAAGAGAGAGGCTATTCGTAGCTCCTCTCTTTATTAGCATATGCTATTCTTAGTTTAAAACGGAACTAAAAGGAAGATGATCGATGCAAAGAAGAATCAGCTTGCCTTTAAAATTATTTTTGATCGTGTTTGCATTTGTACTAGGCTGCATCATCTTGATCAGCCAATTGTCTTATCGCTACGTCCAAAAGGAAATAAGAACCAATGATATTTTTTACACTAACCAAATCCTTGACAAGGTAGACCAGTATTTCACCGTTAATTTTTCCTCCTTCCAGACGATTCTCTTCTCAGTCGAAACATCAGTGAAAGCCAACATTAACAATACCGAAGTGATTAAAAAGCAATTAAGAGAACTGTATGAACTCAACAGTAATTACGTCAGTAATATTTATTTGATCAAAAGTGATTTATCCATTCTGGGCGGAAGTATCGCTACCCGAATATTCGATGAACCTTTACCTGAAAGAGAACCTTTATTTGATGCGGCTGACAAGAACAGAAGGACGACCTTTGTGAGTGAACCTTACAAATCGAAGTACTCCGGCTGGACCGTTACGATGGTTCGATATCTGAACGGCGCTCCGTTTCCTATGGCCATTGCGGTTGACTTGGATCTAAATGCCATTGAAGAAACGTTGTTCAAGATTAATAAACAGGAACAAATGAATCTGGCACTGATCACCGCGTCAGGTAAAATCATTGCCGGATTTTCTGAAAATAAAGGACCACTGAATATTCAAGATCATACGTTTTCAATCGGGGAAACGTCAGCGGAACAAATTTTGAATACGACAGAAACAAGTCTTCAACTGCATACCAAGGATGGCATGCCGGTCTCTCTTCTGAAAAAACCAACGGAGAAATTTAACTGGACTCTAATCTCAATCAACGATGAATCACGTTTGAAAGCAGCTTTGTCCAGATTGGAAACCTATTATATTGAGCTTCTAGCTGCTGGTTTTCTCTTAAGTTTGTTCATTTCTTTTTTTATTGCCAAATATATAAGGAATCCGCTCTATGCGCTCAAAACTAAAATGAAAAGGGTGGAACAAGGCAACCTCACAACGACAATAACGATTAACCGAAACGATGAGTTTGGAGATCTTTCACGAGCATTCGATCGGATGCTGCAGCAAATAGTGGAACTGATTCGGCGAGTTGAACTTCATAATGAACTTGAACGGAAGTTGGAGATCCAGGTGCTGCAGTCTCAGATTAACCCTCATTTTCTGTATAACACACTTGGTTCGATCAGCAACGTTATACGTCTCGGACAAATAGAGAAAGTAGATGTGGTGATCGGATCGCTCATTTCATTATTGGAATACGGGATAGACGACGCTTCAGAGAAGGTTTCCTTACGTCAGGAATTAAGCAATGTAGCGGATTATATCGAGATCCAGAACATTCGGTATAACCGTAACTTTCACTTGATTGAACATATCGAAGCAGGGTTAATGGATTTCCCTGTTTTTCGAATGCTGCTGCAGCCTCTTGTGGAGAATAGCATCTTCCATGGTTATAACGGAGGGGGAATTGAGGGACCTATTACGATTCATGCGTACAGGGAAGACGGTATCGTCATCATAGAAGTTGTTGATCAAGGTGAGGGAATTCCAGCTGATCGAATAAAGCATGTTTTAAGAACAGAACCGAGTGAAGAGGAAGTGAAAAGGAAAAGAATCGGGCTGAATAATATTCATGGTCGAATAAGACTTCACTACGGAGATCAATTCGGACTGCAGATCATTAGCATACCTAAGGAAATAACCCGTATACGCGCCTTATTCCCGACAGATTCGCAAAAAGGAGATGCATCGTGATGAGAGACTATACCTGCTTCATTGTTGACGATGAAGACCTGATCATTCAAAGATTGGAATTGTTTTTTAATGAGCTCTCTCATAGAGATAAGCGATTTGTTCTAGTCGGAAAAGCGAATAATGGACTGAATGGAATCGAGGAGATTTTAAAACTTAAACCGGATATCGTCATTTCTGATATCGTTATGCCGCGAATGGATGGAATCTCCATGATTGAGCAGCTCAAGACGGAGCTCCCCCATACCCAATACGTCCTTTTGACCGCTTATTCATCCTTTGAATACGCCCAGCGTGCTATTCAAGCCAACGTATTGGAGTACATTGTAAAGGTTCCGCTGAGAGAAGCGGATTTGGACCGAGCTTTGAATAAGGCAGCCGGGATTTTAAATGAGTTGAAGAAAAAAGAAGCGGAGTTTCAATCGTTAAACGTATCCGTGCTTGAAAATAAATATAGAGTCCGCAAGCAATTTTTTAACGAGCTGATCCGAGGCGAAATCCCCTCTCATCGTGCATCAGATTTTGCCAACCGCATGCAATTTCATTTCTTTCAAGCGAGCTATTGCTGCTTCATTGTTGAAATGAATACATATGGGAGTTTCCGAAACGAATACTCCGCCGCTGATCAAAACATTTTGAAATACGCGATGACGAATATCATCGAAGAAACGGTGATGAATGGGGGCAGCGGCGTAGCTGCGGATTTGTCCGATCATCGTTTTATTGGCTTTCTATCCTGGGAAAACAACCGCAGTGATATGGAGACGGAATATGCTTGTCAATCCTTGGGAGGACAGATCGTCTCTTATTTGCATCAATATTTGAATCAAAGGGTATCCGTCGCTTTTGGAGGGCCACACCGAGGCTGGGAATCGATCAAACAAGCGTACACGGAAGCTAATCATGTGAGTGACGATTTTTATTACCATACAGAGAAAGTCGTAAAAACACCCATGCATCGGTTCCAATACCATAATGACAAAAAAGCTGACTTTCAACAGAAACTGACTGAGTTTCTGATGTATGTGAAAAGGAAGATTTCCAAAGAAGATCTGGAGAAGGCACTCGCCGATCTGAACCAATTTGTTACGGACCATAAAATCCACAAGTCCATCATGGTGCCGATGATTAGAGACTTGTACAGAGACATTACCGTGAAGTTTAAATCGGGGAACAAGCTGTACACGGAAGCAGCCGAATTCCCCATGGAATTTATGGCGTTTCAGGAACAGCTCGCCTATATTGGCGACTTCACATTCGAATACGTACACGCGGGTCAGCTCTTACATCGTGCAGAAATTATGAGTGCCATGCATTTTATAGAGAACAACCTGAAACAGCGTTTAACGCTGGAGGCTATTGCCGAGGAAGTAAATTTAGCACCATCGTATTTTAGCAGCTTATTCAAAAAAACAATGAACGAAGGCGTGATCAGCTACATCAACCGTAAAAAAATCCAATTAGCCCTCGAGCTGTTAAATGCCCGGGATTATTCTTTGTTGGAATTGTGCGAGGAAGTAGGCATCGTCAATGAAGGCTACTTTTGCAAACTGTTTAAAGAACATACGGGGGATACGCCTAAGCAATACCGGATAAAAATGACACGGTACGAATCCAAATAAGGATGCAAAAAATGTATGATTTTTTCGCGAAATCCTGTAAAAAAAAGGGGCCCAAAACCATTACCATGATAGGAGCATCTAATCATGGAGGTTAACAAAATGGAGCTTATACAAGCAGATGTAACCGTCGTAGGCGGAGGTATTGCCGGGATATGCGCTGCCATTGCTGCCGCACGCCAAGGGCTGCAGGTTTCACTTATTAATGATCGGCCGGTCCTTGGGGGAAATGCGAGCAGCGAGGTCAGGGTTCATATCAACGGGTCGGCATATCTCGGAAACAGTCCATCCTACTATGCTCGCGAGGGTGGGTTGGTAGAAGAACTCAAGCTGAAGATCTTTCATTATAATCCGTTATACAACAAGAAACTTATGCTATCGCTTTCGGATACCGTCTTGCTCGACATGGTTTATGATGAACCTAACATTTCTCTATTCCTGAATACATGTGTGCATGAAACGGGCATGCAGAACGGCAGAATTCAATGGGTAGAGGGTCTTCAATTAGCTTCGGAAAGAAAATTTCGCTTTGAAAGCCCGACCTACATTGATTGCTCCGGCGATGGAATTGTTGGATACCAAGCAGGTGCTCACTTCCGATGGGGGAGAGAGGCGAAGCATGAATACAAGGAGGAGCTCGCTCCAGAAGTGGCGGATCATTACACCATGGGCGATACGATTCTGTTTCAAGCCCGTGACGTAAACTATCCCGTTCCTTACAAAAGGCCTGGCTTTGCGTATGACATTACGAAGTTGGCCTTTTTCGATAGTATCCGAAATGGCTTAAACCATCGGTCTTTTCCAAGGAAAATCAATGGGCTTGGCGGATTGTGGTGGCTGGAATACGGTGGACATATGGATATTATCAAGAATAATGAAGACATCGCATTGGAACTGCGGAAATTGGTGTACGGGATATGGGATTATATCAAGAATAGCGGCGAGTTTGATGATGTAGACAATCTTATTCTGGATTATGTATGCCCGATTCCGGGAAAGCGCGAGTCGAGACGGTTTATAGGGGAACACATGCTGTCTCAGAACGATCTTACAGCAAAGCCTCATTTTGAAGATGCTGTATCCGTCGGTGGCTGGTACATGGATCTGCATGCAAATAAAGGCATCTACGATGAAGGGCCGGCCACTGCGTGGAATTTTGTGCCGGGATTGTATAATATCCCTTTCCGCAGTTTATTTTCACGTAATATTCCTAATCTCATGTTCGCTGGCCGCAATATAAGCGCCACCCATGTGGCTTTCGGATCTACAAGGGTCATGGCAACCTGTGGTTGTATGGGGCAGGCGGTAGGGACGGCTGCTGCGTTGTGCGTAAAATATGAGGCAGACCCTGCGGCCATCGTCAAAGCCCATATGGGTGAGCTTCAGGCACAGCTGCTTCGAGACGGGCAAACGATTGTAGGGCTTCAGGAGCCGTTGGATCCTTATTTCGCTGACGGATTAACGATTCGTGCCTCGTCCCAGCGAAGCTATGAACATCTTTACCCAACCGAAGAGATCTCCTTGGAGAAAGCGTTATGTTTGGTCCTGCCGATTCAGACATCCGTGGCTGAAAGCGTGCAGATCAAAATTAAAAATAGATACGGGCATGCGGAAACGTTACAAGTGAAGCTGTTTGGCGGTGAGCGAAAGGAAAACTATATTCCTACCAGCGAACTGAAACACTATCGCTTGCAAATTCCAGCGGGATACTATGACTGGATTACGCTGGACCTAAGCTGCAAGAAGCCGGCTGATGACAAAATCTACATCGTATTGGAAGGTACGGCGAGCCTTGCCGTATACGGCAATGAAGAGACAATAACAGGGGCGGTCAGCTTTTATTATAGGCCAGAAGTGCCGTCCAGGTTAAAAAAGCTTAATAAGAGCATTTGCTTCAAAGAGCTGTTGCCTTCTCAAAATATGTATAATCCCGAGAATGTTGTTAACGGCTTCTCCAGACCTTATGGTCTGCCGAACAGCTGGATTTCTAAACGTACGGAAGGACAGGAATGGTTGGAATTTGGTTTTGCAAGCCCCAGAAATCTGGATGAACTCCATCTTGTTTTTAATTCACAGCTGAACTTGGAGCATTTCGATGATCCGATCGAGCCACTGATCCAAGATTATGATGTGACCTTAACCTTGGAAGACGGAACCGAGAGTAAAATTCATATCCGTGGGAATTATCTTTCGTTGAACAAACATCAGGTACACGCAAACGGTGTAACCCGAGTTCGGATTCATTTCTTCTCAACGTATGGTTCGCCTTATTATGAAGTGTTTGCTGTAAAATTTTTTGCTCCTAAAAACGCTAAGTGAGGTCAGGTGAATTCGCGATGAAGGAATTTTTCCCTCGAAGAGGGCTGCCTAATGTCATTACAAAGTTGGAAAATGGAGAAACCGTAACCATCGTCTATTTCGGCGGCAGTAATACACGTTCTGAAGGATACAGGGTCATGACGGCAGATTGGCTGCGAGGGCAATACCCCCATGCGGATATCCACGCTGTGAATGCAGGCATTGATGGGACAGGATCGGACCTGGGCTGCGCCCGATTGGAGATAGATGTCCTGCGTCATCAGCCTGATCTCGTTTTCGTTGAATTTGTTGGAAACGATGGGGGAGTTCCCGAATCGAAGGCACGGATCGAAGGCATTGTCCGGCAGATCCGCAAGCACAGCCGGTTTACCGATATCCTGTTTGTGTATACGGTTAAGGAGCGGGATTTAACCTTATTTCAATCCGGCCAATACCAGAAGGGAGCTCGTATGCAGGAGGAAGTCGCCAACTATTACGGCATTCCTTCGATTCATCTGGGCGTAGCCGTCAGTCAATTGGTTTCGGATGGAAAGCTTATATTTACCTCAAAGTCAGATGTATCCATTCCTGGTGCCGTTATTTTTACACATGATTCGATCCATCCAACGATCCCCGAAGGACATCAGATTTACACAGATACAATCACCCGCTCGTTTGAGAAAATGAGTGAACTTCGAGATCATGTGGGAAAGGTCGAACATCACTTGCCGCAGGACCCTTTGGTCCCGGCCAATCCTTGGGAGTATGCAACCATGCTGCCACTGGATCGTCTTAGTCATTTTTCGGCTGGATGGTCTTACATGACTCCCGATGATTTTGCCTTAGTAAGCCAGTATGATTGGTTGTTCCCCGGCCTATGGCGAGCAGTTGATCCCGGAGAGACGGTCACAGTGGAGTTTGAGGGAACACACATCGGCTTATTTGATATCGGGGGGCCGGATTCTGGCAGATTGATGGTGTCGGTAGATGGAGGGGAACCCTTTCTTATTGATCGATTCACACCCTATAACGATCATAATCGAAATCAATATGTTTTATTGCCGGAGCTACCCAATGGGAAACATACAGTTCGCTTCGAGATCGATCACGAGAAAACTGACAAAGCGGCCGTGTTTGAGGCAAGTGGCAATAAACGAAGTATGGAACATATTAGGCAGCATCCAGCTTGGTATGATCAAACGGTCATTCAGCTTGGGAAGCTGCTATTGGTGCAGCCACCATTATAATTGATTGTTACACTTGGAAGACCTACATCTTATCTGACTGCAATTTGGCAATCAAATTAGGATGCAGGTTTCTTTTTTTGCTTAAAATCGTATAAGAAATGCTTAAAATGATAGAAATTTCACAGTGATGTGCCATGCTATGATACAAACGACAGAGCAAGACTTGCCAGAAGGATAAAACTGTTCTTTTAGGATCATGCGAGCAAAGGGCACTATTATTTTGGAGGCGTTATCATTACAAGAGAGGCTGTGAGTTGTATGGTCAAAAGGAAGCTGTTTTTCTTCATCGTTTTCATGTTGACGATAGGAGTTCCTTTCAGCCTGATCGGAATAAGGACCGCTTATGCGGAGACCTTACCTTATCAGACGATTATCATCGATGACGGGAGTATCACGATCAATGATGTTGTGACACCTGATGCGGTTAACGAGAACAATGGATATTCGGCTCCAAATTGGACCACAAGCACAGGGGTAAAGGGGTATGATCATTCCAGCTCCGCATATACGAGTACTGTGGGCAAAACAATAACATGGAATCCACGTTTGGAAGCAGGAACGGCGAAAATATCGTTTTATAAGCTGGATTGGGCGGATAAGGCAGATAGTAATGTGAAAATTGAAATTGTTCATAATGGAACAACGGATGTAGTCTTTATGGATCTGAGACCTTCAGTTGACGCTCCAGCGGGATGGGTTGATTTGGGAGAGTACTATTTTTCCGGAGTTGGTGAAGAATTCGTTCGATTGACTCGGTCTACCAGCACGACGAACACGATCCTTACGCGCGCTGATGCGGTCAAGTTCGAAGGGAATATAAGGCAGAAAGAGCCACATAAGACGATCATCATTGATGATGGGAGCCTCACGATTGATCATGTCGTCACGGTTGATTCCGGCAACGCTAATAACGGATTTTCCGCTCCTTATTGGAGCACAAGTGCGGGAGTGAAGGGTTACAATAATTCCAGCTCCAAATATACAGACGCCGTAAATAGAAGCATCACATGGAATCCACGCCTGGAAGCAGGGACGGCGAGAATATCGTTCTATAAGCTGGATTGGGCGGATAAAGCAGATAGTAATGTGAAGATTGAGATTGTTCATAACGGGATTACGGATGTGAAGTTTATGGACCTTAGACCTTCGTCAGGTCCATCGGTCGGATGGGTTGATTTGGGGGAGTATGAGTTCAGTGGTGATGATAGCGAATTTGTCAGGCTGACTCGAACCCAACCTACTACGGGTACAATTATTACTCGGGCTGATGCAGTCAAGTTCGAAGGAAATATCCGGCAGCAGGCACCGCCGTTGCCCCCGCTGCGGAGCCGCACATTAACCAATCTCAGTTACACGGAAAAAGGCAGCATCGAAAATGATAACTATAAAGCGACCTTCTATGAGGCAGCATGGGATGGAGGCAAATCCATCGTTCGTGACATGTTCTACAAGAACACGGAGACGGGAAACTGGACGCCCATCAATAATGTTTCGGAAAGACTTGAGGAGCAATGGGTTTTATTGGATGGGAATGCGGGCAGTCGAACCAATTACTACGATACGATGAACAAACGCTGGATTACATTTGACGGGATCACTTTTCCCGACAACCACACGGCGGTATTAACAGATTCCTCGCATGAGAGTGATTACGATTTTGAAGTGAACTGGTCCATGGCAGGGGATAAACCAGATGTTTCCTATGCTTTTACACCTCGCCGCGACGGCAACTATGTGATTGGATATCAGTCCTTCACAACAGAGGTAGTCTCCGGCATCAATGAAGTGTTAAATGGATTCAGGTCGCATGCCAAAATGGTAGGTACCGTAGAATCAACAAGTTTGAGGGAACTGAGCGCTCCGATGAGTCTGGTTGAGAAGAATGATGGTTCAGGGAATCCGTTGACGTATGGGGTATTTGTACCTTCGACAGAGCTTCCGGTTGAGTTTGAACCGACGGGAGGCGTTACAAAACAACGGCTCGGCATGAGCCTTGTCAACAACGAAGGCAGCGTGCAGCCCATCCTGTATGCGCCTCAATTAGGGACTTATTCGCAAATGACCGCAGAAAGCACTTATCAATTTCATATGGGGCTAATCGTTCAAAAAAGCAATCTGTATGAGTCCTACGTGGATATTCTTCGCAATGAGTACGGTTATTCAGCATACCGCGAAAATGTGTCCCATCAGTCGCTTACTGACGCAATGTTCAATATGATCGATCTGCTTAAGATTGAGCCGCAAGGGGACGACTCTGTTGATTATGTGCCTTCACCCAGCGGGTGGTGGAGCCGTGCCAAGGGCTTTATTGATATCGAAAACGAGGATAGCGTTCGAACAAGCTCGAATGCGGTTCTTTTGGGAGCTTACTATTTAACGGGGGATGACCAGCTATACGATACGAGAGCACTGCCGTCCGTCCAGTATGGCGTATCGCGAAATGGTATCGGTTGGTCGCCGACGCAGAAGAAAGTATATGGCGTACCTTCGTTATGGAAAATGGCTACACTGCCATTCGATGTTTCAAGCGTAGCCGCTGTCAACCAGATGATGGGCACCTCGGCAGGAATTGGAGCGCTGGCACAGGAAGAGTACCTCGTGCGAGATCCTGACCAGAAAGATCGGGGCCCTGTCATTCAGCCTCTGATGATGTATCGGATGACGGGAGAAGCGCAGTATTTGCAGGCTGCCAAGGATGCAGCCGATAGTTATATCTTGCAACATATCGATACGCCCTCATCCGTCGATGTGAGTAAAAATGAGTTCATTTATTATTATAGCAAGCTCTGGATGGAGATTTTGGAACTATATGAGGAAACTCAGGATCCCAAATACTTGAATGCTGCCTATAAGGAAGCCAAACGGTATGCAACCATGTTTGTTGCTCGTCCAGTTCCTGAAGGTAACGTTACGATTCCTCAGCCGGAGACATATAATTACGCGGAGTCGTTCCATTGGCCGGAAAGTGGTAAATTTCAATATCCTAGACTCAAGCTTCCAGAAGATATCGCCGGAGGGGTTCAAGCGGAGCGTTGGCTAGTTTCACCGAACGGATTGACGTTTGAAGCAGGCAGTACAACCGGCTATTATCGGATGAATGCTCAGGAAGCTCCTTTCATGCTGAGATTGTCGCTCTATACAGGGGATAAACTGCTGCAGGATATTGCTCATAATGCGGTGATTGGACGATATTCCAGTTATCCAGGTTATTACTATAAAGGCTTCGCCGTTAGCCAACTTGAACCGGATTTTCCTCTGGAAGGCCCTAGCGGTGCAACATCCATCTATTATCACCATATACCGGGGCAGCTCGGGCAAACGATGGATTATTTGATCAGCGAACAATCATTGAAATCGAACGGGAGCATTGCATTTCCTTCCGTATTTGAAACGAATTTTTTATGGTTCAAATATCATCTCTATGGGAATAAACCAGATCAATTTTATGGTAATTCCGACGTTTGGCTTTGGATGCCCAAGGGGATTATTAAGACCAATCATCCTCAATTGAATTGGATAACGGGTGAGAGCGGCGATAAATTCTACATCGGATTAAGTAACGCATCTTCAGATGAAGTTCAGACTCCAATTGAATTGAATGAACAAATTATTGGGTTCAACCCGGCACAGGATTACACCGTAACGATCATCCGCGACAATGGTACACCAGAACAAGCAGTTATGAGTGGTGGAATTATTCAAGCCACGGTTTCAGGCAAGGGCATCACCGCGATCATTGTAGAGGGACTCGATATTGATGTGCCGCTGCATCAGGTCAGAACGGCAGAACCATCGGATGCAAGCTATTTCTTTGATACCCACAGTCCAATTGATGCGGTTAAAGGCATGCTGATCGTTAAGCCTGACGAAACGGTCTATGATGCTTATGTGCAGGCCAAAACGACAAAACCAGCGACAATCCACTATTCATTGGATGGTGGGGCTACGTATACAACCATCCCAGATACGATATACCCGATGGAATGGTCGATACGAGTGGATGATTTATCCCAAACTTTCACGTATTACGTGGAATCGGAGGGGAAACAGACCCGCAAGCGGACACTTTATCTGCCTGATCAGGTAACGGAAACTCCAGTCCAGCCCGACTGGCAGGAGAGTTCATCCATCATTATGGATAATACGGAAGCGGAGACAGAGGGCGTCTGGATAAGGGATACCACGGCGAACGACTATTACTACGATAACTATGTGTATGCCAAATCTACGACTGGCACAGCGACAAGCAAAATGAGATGGCGGCCTGATCTCCCGGAAAGCGTAACTTATAGTGTGTATTACAAGCTTCCGCAAATCACCGCTGCGAGTGAAAATTGGGCAACGAATACCTCATTTACCGTTCATTATAGCGGAGGCTCCGATACGGTTACTGTTGATGCGACAACGGCGAATGGAACTTGGGTGCACCTAGGGGATTATCCTTTTGCTGCAGGCGATAGCGGGTACGTGGAACTAACCAATAAGGCCAACAAGTCCAGAGTCGTTGCCGATGCAATCATGTGGGTGGACCCAAACAGGATACCGCAATTGGAGTCTGCTGTGATCCTGTCCGATCGGAACGAACTGCAGATGACTCAAACCGCGCAACTGAGCGTAACCGGTTATTTGGATAACGGTTTGATCGGTGATCTAACCCAGGCCAATGTGCAGTATTACGTAGATCGTACGGATCTGGCTGAAGTGGACAGCAGCGGATTGTTGACTCTTCTGCATCTCGATGGGGCAACGGATCACATTGAGGTGTGGGCAACTGTAACGATGGACGGAGTGACCTTAACAACGCCGCCTTTGAACATCACGATTAAGGACCTAACAGTTATCGTGGACAGTACAAATACAACCGGGTTATACACCACAGAAGGGTCTTGGAGCCAAAGCAATTTAGCCGGATACAAGATTGGGGTTAAGTCCCGTTACTCTACAGTTCAAGGCTCATCAGCAACGTGGAAAGGCGAGTTTCCAGAGGGGAAATATACCGTCTCCATCTACAAGCTCGTCCATACGACGGCAAACGATAACAATGTCAAAGTGGAAGTGAAGCATAAGACGGGTACCGAGGTCACCTATATCGATGCAACGGTCGGCCCATCGGGTTGGGTTGATCTAGGGACGTTCGACTTTACGGGGGACGGCAGTGAGTATGTTCGGTTAACCAGAGTTACTCCTACAACGGTGGACCCGCCAACGCTTCCTGCCGATATGATCTATACGAGGGTTGACGCAGTGAAGTTCGAACGGCATTCCGATGATTCGGAGCTGCTTGCAAATGAGGAGCCAGATCTACCGACACTTTCCGAATGACCTGGCATTTATCAATATCCCGGTGAATATATGAATGGAAGTGGAACAGCGGTAAGTGATGTTATACAAATTTTTGTCAAATTTACCCTAAGAGCTGAGTGGATGAGAACGATCCATTCGGCTTTTTTGTAGAGTGTCGAGGGACTAAACATGCTCCCATTACCGATTAAGCATTAATTCGAAGTGAGGGTAAGGGCTACAAATGGATTGTACTTGGTGGTAAACAGTGTTACTCTAAAAGTCTATGTTCGACAATACATTTAATAATAGTCACCATTTTAGTTATAAAGAAAGGTAACACTATGATAAAAGTTGAAAACTTATCCTTCTCATTTCCACAAAAGGAACTGTATAAAAACATTTCATTTACGTTTGAAGAGGCACAACATTGCGCTTTTATCGGAACAAGTGGCAGTGGGAAAAGTACACTGATCGATATCCTGATGGATCCGGAAAGATATTTGTTCGAGGGCAAGTTAGAGATAGACCCGGATTGCAGAATCGGGCATGTGAGTCAGTTCTCGCAAGTTGATAAAACCAAAGAAATGACCGTTTTTGAATATATCGGAGAAGAATTTATCAAGATACAAGATGAAATCACAGCGATGTATGCTGAAATGGAAACCACGTCGGATATGGATGCGCTGCTGGAAAAGGTTCAATTGTCTTTAGACGCATTCGATTCGATGGACGGAGATAATTTTGAAAACACCATTAATAAGCAGCTAAATCTGGCAAACCTCATGAAGCTAAGAGATCTTAACGTATCCTCCTTAAGCGGCGGGGAATTCAAACTCATTCAAGTGATGAAGGAAATGCTAAGTCGTCCGGACCTGATGATTATGGACGAACCTGATGTATTTTTAGACTTTGAAAACCTAAATGCGCTAAAAAATCTTATTAATTCCCACAAGGGAATGCTGCTGGTTGTTACGCACAACCGATATCTATTAAATCATTGTTTCAACAAGATTATACACCTCGAAAACACGGAGATCCAAGAGTTTGACGGGCGATATATTGATTATAACTTCTCATTACTTCAGACTAAAATTGAGTTGCAAGAAATTACAGTCGCTGAAGCTGAAGAAATTGAGAGAAACGAGAACATCGTTCATAATCTTAGAGCTATCGCAACTTATAACGCAGAAGCAGCTAGAGGTAGAGCGTTAAAGGCTAGAGTAAAGTTTACAGAAAGATTGGAAGCACGTAGAATTAAGGAGCCATTTGTTGATATTAAGCAACCAAATATTAGTTTTGGTATGGATAATGAAATTGAAGACACCACTGTTGTACGTGTCAACAATTATAGCGTTGCCTTTGATGAGTTGCTTTTAGACAATGTTAACTTTGAGATGAAATCTGCAGATAAAGTAGCCATTATCGGTTCAAACGGTACCGGGAAAACGACTTTACTCCGAGAAGTCTTTAAAAATAGTCATGATTCAATTGAAATAAATGCTGATGTTAAAGTGGCCTATTTATCTCAGCTTCAAGGCGAAATGCTAACGGATTCCAATACAATACTAGATGAATTCATCGATGCCGGATTTAAAACGTATGATGAGATTAGATCGTATATTTCAAACTATGGCTTTGAAGGAGAAATCCTTAACCAAAAGATAGGTTCTTTATCTGGTGGAGAAAAAAACATGCTTCAATTGGCTAAAGTTTCTGCCAGTAAAGCAAACGTATTACTTCTGGATGAACCGACAAGCCATTTAGACACCTATACACAAATAGCACTTGAGAAAGCCATTGAAGACTATAAAGGTGCAATTCTTATGATTTCTCATGATTTCTATTCTGTTGTAAATGGTATGGATTATGTTTTAATCATTGACGATAAGACGATTAGAAAAATGAGTATGCAAGAATTTAGAGAGATGATTTATGCGAGTCATTTTAATAAAGACTATTTGGAAACGGAACAAAAGAAAAAATCAGTTGAAATGAAAATAGAATTGGCTTTGAAAGATACTAATTTTGAACTTGCAAAAGTTTTGGTTGATGAGCTAGAAGCGCTAATAAAGTTGCTTTAAATGAAAGGGCTAAAGTGAATTAGTCTGAGATCAACGATGAAACATGATGTTGGTGGAAAAAGTAGCCTTAAAAAAGACACTGATGAATAGAATATCAGTGTCTTTTTACTGCATTGATTTCTTGATACAGTTATCAATCGTTGTATCGGGACAAGAACATTGTGTCATTTTCGATTAGATTATTATCGAATGGAGCCTCTGTTGTTTCGGCAAAGTGGATCATTTCTCCATGACCGGCATTATTCACCAGATGATTAGGGGCGGACACAGCTCGATAGAACAGACTCTATATACTTCAAAACAGACGATTCTGTTATCTGGCAACTATAATAACTGATTGAGCTTGCTTTCAGGCTCTTCACCATTTTCTACACGTTTTATATTCTTTATAAAGAAATCATATCTTTTTTTATGGAATTTTCGACCATCAGGCATTCCTGCTGTATGGGGAGTAAGTATCACATTACCCAGATTCCGGAGCTCACTGTCCATAGGAAGCGGTTCAGTTTCAAACACATCCAGGCATGCGCCAGCAATATCCCCGTTTTTTAATGCATCAATCAAGTCTCTTTCGTTGACAATCCCGCCGCGGGCTGTATTGATAAAAAGAGTGGTATTCTTCATTTTCTTGAATGCTGCTTTGTTGATGAGCTGTTTGGTTTGCTGATTCAAGGGTATATGTACACTGACGATGTCCGATGTGCTTACAAGCGTATCGAAATCCGTCATTTTCACAAAATCGTCCGATTGTACAATGGCATTTCTCGCATAAGCCAGGACATTCATATCAAAAACCTTGCAAAACGCAGCTACTTTTTTTCCGATCGCGCCCAAACCGATTATCCCAATCGTTTTGCCCTTTAATTCACTCCCTGTATAGTCCAATTGATTTTCATCCATCTTGTTTTTCATAAAATTATCAAGAAACGGTATGTTTTTATAATAAGACAATATCATTGCCATTACGTGTTCGGCCACTGCCTGCGCATTCACTCCTGCAGCATTGGCCACCCAAATGCCGTGCTGTGTACAGGCAGGGACATCTACATTATCAAATCCTGCACCCGTCTGTACCAATTTTAAATTTTTTGCGATAGAAAGCAGGCTGTGATCCACTTTAATATGTTCAGGGATGATTACCTCGCAATCTTCAATATGATGCAGCATTTCTTTTCCGGGCGGGACAACTACAACGTTCCAGTCTTGCGGAAAACACCTTGCAATATTTGATTTTGAGGTCTCGCTAAAATAGCCAACGATGAGAATCTTCATTGCTAAACCACCTTTCATAATCTATACCATGCTTCTACGGACCGAGAGTATCAGCAAAGCGTGTTTCTTTTGCTTGTTGGAATAATTTCCTCAACACATATAGTAGCAGAAGCTAGTGACGGAACAAATACGAATCGTATGGAAAAGAATCTAGATAAACAATATACTAGCTATATAGTTTTATGTTGAGGTGAATATCAAATGGATGAAATTGATGAGTCAAAACAAATTGTATTACAAATCGGCGGTGCCTTGAAAAAGTACAGAAAAGAAAAAAACATGACCTTAGACGACTTATCAGAATTAACGGGTGTAAGCAAACTTACTCTGGGAAATATCGAACGTGGCGATACAAATCCAACTTTGGCAATGATATGGAAAATTTCAAAAGGCATATCTTTGCCGCTATTGTCTTTGTTTCAATCAGAGAAACCTGTTAGTTTGTATCGCGCAGGCGAAGGATTGCGGTTTTCTAATGATGAAAAAAATTGGGTCATTGAACCCGTCTTTAAAAGCAACGATATTGAAATGTGTCGGGCATACTTACAGCCAAATAGCTCGTATTACCCTGAAGGTCATCATGTGAATACAACCGAAATTGCGACAGTAATGACTGGTTCCATTGAGATACAAGTCAATGGAGAGATGCACACATTGAATCAATATGATACGATCAGTTTTCGTGCAGATTATCCTCACGCTTATACCAATCATACGAATGGTGAAACGGTGCTCCATATATCCTTAAAATATGGTTTCTAGTATCGAAAATACACTTATTAAATACAACTCCGAATTCCATGACGGGAATTCAGAGTTGTATTTTTTTAATTAATTTTAGTACGTTATAAAATAATTATTGTTTTTAAAAGTATATTATAATATACTTTCGTTATTCGCGCGGATGTTATAGCAAAGTTTTTTAGCCAACAAGAAGCAGACATAAGACGTAAGAATTCAGGAAGGAGAAATGAAGAATGCCGAATAAACAAAATAAAAAATTCGTGCCATCCTCTGTAGCGCTGATCATTCTCGGCATTATTGTTATTGCAGCTAATTTACGTACTCCCTTAACCTCAGTTGGTCCTTTAGTGGGTTTTATAAGGGATGACGTTCATATTTCAAATACATTAGCAGGCCTGATCACAACGGTACCTTTGCTTGCCTTTGCTGTATTATCACCTCTTGTACCAAAATTAGGACGGAGGTATGGGGTTGAGCGTATCATTTTGATTGCCCTAATCTTTCTGACTGGTGGTATTGTAATACGTTCATTATCTGGCGCAGTTACTCTGTTTATTGGAACAGCAGTTCTTGGATTCGCTATTGCCGTATGTAATGTATTATTGCCAAGTATAATCAAAAGGGATTTCCCAAATAAAATTGGCTCCATGACAGGAGTTTACTCCATTTCAATGAATTTATGTGGAGCAATCGCATCGGGAATCAGTGTACCGCTAGCCATGAACGCAGGGCTAAAATGGCAGGGAGCATTGGGTATATGGGGGATTCTAAGCTTTGTATCAATCCTCTGTTGGTTACCCCAATTAAGAAAACAAACGAAACAAACTGCCACGACGAGTCAACAAATGGCCAGCAACGATGTGAATGTTTGGCGATCCCCGCTTGCTTGGCAAGTAACCTTGTTCATGGGTATACAGTCTATGGTTTTCTATGTATTGATCGCATGGTTGCCTGAAATTTTAAAGCAGCAAGGAATTGACTCTAACCAATCTGGATGGTACCTCTCGCTCATGCAGTTAGCGATGCTTCCATTTACCTTTATTGTCCCTGTTATTGCCGGGCGTATGTCTAGTCAACGTTTGTTAGTGGTCATCACAACCATTTTACTTTTGACGGGGACGCTCGGACTTCTTTACGGAAGTTCTAATGTCATTCTGTTGTGGATCGTCATACTCGGAATTGGTGGAGGCTTCGCCTTTAGTTTGGCCATGATGTTTTTCGGGTTACGCACTGAAAATGCGCATCAAGCAGCGGAACTATCTGGCATGGCCCAATCGATCGGATATCTTCTTGCCGCAATCGGTCCAGCCCTTATAGGATATCTGCATGATGCAACAAATAGTTGGCACCTGCCACTTTTCATTCTTCTTGGGGCTTCCGTGTTACTATTTATAGTTGGTATGGGAGCAGCAAGTAATCGTGTTGTGGGTAGCCGAAATAGTTACGAGCTGCCACGGAAAGGATGATAACGATGTTTGACAAAATTATGGTGGCTATTGACAAAGCTGAAATAACGAACAAACTCCTTGATGCAACCGTTGAAATAGCCCAAAATAAACAAACTCAAGTGACCTTGGTTAATGTCAGCCAGGATTATGTGTCCAGCGGGATGACATTTGTACCAGAGAATTTTTTGGAAGACGTACTGAACGAAATGGAGAAAGCGAGTTTGGAACAGCTGCACCAAGCCAAATCTAAATTAAAGTCAGCGGGGATTAACCCGAAAACGGTTCATCTTAAGGGAGACCCTGGGCATGAAATATTGAATTATGCAAGGGATACCGAGCAGCAACTTATTATTATCGGAAGTCGTGGGCTAAGGGGCATTAAAGAAATGATGCTTGGAAGTGTAAGTCACAAGGTTTCACAATTATCAAGTTGCCCAGTCCTCATTGTACATTAGCTCCTTCGGGAACTGTTGAGATGATGCATTGTTATACTGGCGGGGGAGCGTTTATAGTATGAATCATACAGCGGCATTCCAGGATATTTGTGTCCTACAATGCCGCTGTTTCTATATCCCTTTAGTTGCTCAAATGCTGACGCTAGATTACCGATTAGGCATATCTCTAATTGATTTTAGTCCGCCACAATTATGCTATGGCAGGTATCTGATACAACAGGAGAGTGCATTTGTATAATGTCTAAACGGCACTTGCAAGTTCAAAATGTTTTCATCACCTGATGCCGTAAGCAGTACTGATGAGCGGTTTAATTATGATATGTGCTAAGATTGATGGGGCAATGAGCCCAGTTAATAAATGCATCCGGCAAAGGAGTCAATCATGACCAAACCACGTAAGATTATTTTAACCATAACCATATTCTACACATTGTTTATTCTTTATTTTATGTTCTTCGCCTTCGGTAGAGGAGATGCTGCAGAGACAACAGCTGGCTACACCTTTCTTTTTTTGCCCGAAAGCTTCTTCAGGCTGCCGGCTCTATCTGATCTCCTGCATCCCAGCCTCATGACTTTGGTGGATCTCGGTAACATTGCCGCCTTTATCCCTTTCGGTATATTGATTCCATGGTTGTACCGGATCACCTTTGCCCGGTTCATGACCTTGTTCTTTATAGCCATTCTTGTGCTGGAAACCATCCAGGCCCTTACTTTACTTGGCAGCTTCGATATAAACGATGCCATTCAGAATACGATAGGAGCAGCCGTCGGTTTTGGGGCGTACAAACTTGGTTTCCGTTCCAGGAACCTCTGGCGCAATCTGGCGACAACGGCTATTTCCGGTATGGTTCTTTTACTAGTCGTATGGGGATTATTCGGGGTGATCGATAAAGCAGCAACAAAAGTAGAAGGCCCGTTTGTGGCGATCAACGAATGGGTGGACAGTTCGGGGAGTTCATCACCTGGAGACAAGCCGGGCAGCATCAAAATAGGCGATCAGAATGTAAAGCCTCTCTATAACATGTACGGTGCTGGAGGCGATTCTATAACGTATACGTATACGTCTGAGGGGGAGACGATTTTCTCTTTTTATTACGGCATCCCTGAACCAACAGATTATTCCGGAAGTATCCGAGTTACCCTCGATGGAAGCGAGATAATGAGCGGCTCTGGAGAAGATCAGCGGAGTGATCCTGAACTATTCCCATTGATATTCAAGATTCCTCTCGAGCCGGGGAGCAAACTGAAGATTACCATTGAAGGGAACGAAAAAGTATGGGATGTCGGGTATCGGAGGATGCAATATTTTTGGAGCTGAGTGCTTGATCTTCCATACTGATCTGCCTGGAATGCTGAGGGACAAGAACCTATTCCCATTGAAGTCGCTAATTTAGCGGCTTTTTTATGTTGTCGGTCCAAGTTCTTGTACCGAGCAAAGGACAAGAACTTGGACCGATTGCCGAATTGGACAAGAACGTAGTCGGATTAACGATTAGATGTATATCTAAATATTAAGCGCATGCACTTAAAAACTTTATTAAGTATCATAATACATGAAAAGCGGGATATTACATGATTCGGTGGGCTTACATGAGCAACTCCAAAATACATCCGTTCAATGAAATTTGTTCAAATATGAGGAACTGGAGTACGATAGGGGAAGGCAATGCTTAATAATCACCATACTTCCTTGAAAGGGGACATCTGTTTTGGATGAGCAGTTTCTAGATTTATTGGCACAGAAATATGATACGGAAGAAAAAATCATAACAGAGATCATCAACCTTGAAGCGATCTCCAATCTCCCGAAGGGAACCGAGCATTTTGTCAGTGATTTGCATGGGGAGTTCCAGGCTTTTCAGCATGTACTAAGAAACGGTTCGGGTACCGTTAAAGAGAAAATCAAAGAATTATTCCGGGAGGTTTGGACGGATCAAGAAATCAATGATTTTGCGGCGCTCGTTTATTATCCGGAAGAAAAAATAAAGCTGGTTATAGGGGAACTGAGCAATAAGCAGGCTTTGAACCAGTGGTATAGATCAACGATTGAACACATGCTTAAGCTTATTTCTTATGCCTCTTCCAAGTATACGCGCTCGAAATTGCGTAAAGCTCTGCCAGAGCAGTATGTATATATTGTAGAAGAGCTTCTATACAAGACGGATTCGACCAACAATAAGGATCCTTATTACGAGGAAATATATCGGCAAATTATATCCTTGGGCCAGGCGGACAAGCTCATTATCGGCCTTGCTTATACGACCCAGCGCCTGGTGGTTGACCATCTTCATGTGGTTGGAGATATCTATGATCGGGGGCCGGACCCCGATAAAATTATGGATACGCTAATCAACTACCATTCTGTAGACATTCAGTGGGGGAACCATGATGTCCTCTGGATCGGTGCCTACGCGGGTTCTCTGGTCTGCCTTGCGAATATTATCCGGATCTGCGCCAGATACGACAATCTGGACATCATTGAAGATGTATACGGAATCAATCTGCGACCACTGCTAAACTTGGCGGAGAAATACTATGAAGACAATCCGTCCTTCAGACCTAAGCTGCAGGCTGGCCACAACGTATCGGAGCAGGAAATTCTGCAGATCACCAAAATTCACCAAGCCATTGCCATGATCCAATTTAAACTTGAAATCCCGATTATCAAGCGACGCCCATACTTTAATATGCCTGAGAGGCTATTGCTGGAGCAGATTGATTACGACAAAAATGAAATCAAAATCTGCGGTAAAACGTACCTGCTGGAAAAAACCTGTTTCGCTACCGTAAATCCGCAGCAGCCTGCACAATTGCTGGAGGAAGAACAGGAAGTGATGGAAAAGCTGCTGTTCTCCGTTCAGCATTCCGAAAAGCTGGCCAGACATATGAATTTTCTCATGAAAAAGGGCAGCCTTTATTTAAAATATAACGGGAATTTGTTAATCCACGGCTGTATTCCTTTGGATGAAGAAGGAAACATGGAAGAAATGCAGATTGAAGACAAGACGTATTCGGGCCGTCAGCTGCTTGATGTTCTTGAAAATTATTTGCGTTACGCCTTTGCGCATCCGGAAGAGACAGAAGATCTGGCGACGGATATGGTATGGTACATCTGGACAGGGGAATGTTCCTCGCTCTTTGGAAAGAGAGAAATGACCACTTTTGAACGGTATTTTATCCAAGATAAAGAAGCACATAAGGAGAGAAAGAATCCCTACTACCATTTACGTGAAAATGAGGAGATCTGCCGGAAAATCCTGCTGGAGTTTGGTTTGAATCCGGATCATGGGCATATCATTAACGGCCACACGCCAGTGAAAGAAATTCGTGGGGAGAGCCCCGTCAAAGCAAACGGGAAAATGGTCGTCATTGACGGAGGTTTTTCCAAAGCTTATCAATCCACAACGGGCATCGCCGGATATACCTTGTTGTATAACTCCTTTGGTATGCAGCTCGTCGCCCATCAGAAATTTAATTCAAAAGAAGATGTATTATGTAACGGAACGGACGTGTTATCTATAAAAAGATTGGTGGACAAAGAACTGGCGAGGAAGCTGGTGAGAGAAACCAATGTCGGGGAGAAACTGCTGCAGAAAATCACAAATTTGAAGGATCTACTCGAATATCGCTACATGAAATGAAACTATTGCTAAAAGTACACACCCGGATCAACTGTTTAAGTACAATTTGATTTAGACGCTCATACTGGACAGGGAAGTAATAATACTCTCCCTGTGTGAGCCTTTCTTAACGAGCCCGGCTGATCCAAACTATACCGTTGTATTCGGTCATACTTCCACGTTTCGGTTCAAGGTGCCACCTTGGGAAATTTGGATAGGTAACGGGAAAGTGGGTATCGATACTGGAGCGGGCCACGGTCATTATCTCAGCTTAGTGGATTTTACGTATCGAAATCGTTGGTATGTGTCTGTGCAAGAACCGTTTCAAGTTCAGTCAGAGTCTGTCATCGAGCTAGAAAAGAGCGGGAGAGCAACACAGCTGTTTCATCATCAAGAATCAAATATGATCTCTGATACAAGATAGAGATTCGTTATGCATAAAGACATTGAATGGCTGCGTGGCCTTCAATGTCTTTATTTTTTGTAGCAAGTATAGGGATTGAACTTGGAAATGGCACAGCGGGGAATATTCCTTTCACTTCAGATATTCAATTGCTCCTTGTTTTAATAGGATATCATTTCAAACCCCCTGTTTGATTAAACTCCAGATGCGTTCAAACCGCTCTTGGTAGTCTGGTGAATTCCAGGATTCTTTAAAAGAGGGGAGACTAAAAACTGCAAACGCAGATAGGATTGCCTCTGCCCGTTCAAAGTGAGGATCGTGATAATCCATAAACCCGTCAATAATTTGATATGAATCCCAGAGCACATCACGTAATACCAATGGATTATTATCCACATATTGTGTATTCAAAGCGAACATTTGGGGATTCTCATTATAAGCGCGTTTTTTGGCATTCACGAATGCCCAAAGCCAATCATGGAGCACTTCCTGCGGTGAGGCCAAATTAGCCATGTTTATACTGATTTGTTCTGAAATCATCCGATTGAACCAGTTTTTAGATACAGCTGCCCAGAGTTCTTGTTTATTTTTAAAATGCTTATAGAGTGCTGCATGGGTGATATTCAATTCATCCGCTATTTGTGAGAGTGTCACTTCGGATTTCTCCGTGCGCTCAATTAATGCCTCGGCGGTTTCAATAATTAGCTGTTGCGTGATTTTAGCCATTTGTTAGGGCAGGTGAATATGGGGCGTTTTAAAGCGATCAGTTACTAAAATACCCCAGTGTCACACCGTGCTGCCAACCCTTCTTTCGTAAATTAGTTTTTACGGACCGATAATTATACCTTTATTTTAGCATATAAAATATATAGTAACAAATGTTGACTTTTGTAACCAATGATATTATGCTTGCTGTGCAAGTTACAAAATATAATAAATGTTACTTGGTAAATTGCGTATAGGAGGATATTTTTATGAAGGCAGCACAGATTACCAAATATTCAAAACAGTTTAAAGTAGAAGTGCATGATATCCCAGTCCCGGAAATAACGGATCACGAAGTTTTGGTTAAGGTGAAAGCTGCGGCGGTTAACCATTTGGAACTGCTTATCGCTACTGGAAGCGTGAAGTTAATTCAGGACTATGAGTTCCCACTGACACTTGGTAATGAGCTCACAGGGATTGTCGAGAAGATTGGCAAGAACGTCACTGGTTTCCAAGTTGGTGATATCATTTATTCACGCCTGCCGCTGCAAAAAATCGGAGCGTTTGCCGAATACGTAGCGATTCATTCGGATGCCATCGCTCACTTACCGGTTAATCTGGATTTTGTAACCGGTGCGGCTGCGCCTTTAACAGGGTTGACAGCCTATCAAAGTTTACATGAAGAGCTAGCCGCTAAAGCTGGCGAAAGCTTGTTCATTCCCGGCGGCTCTGGTTCATTTGGCCAAATGGCTATTCCTATCGCGAAAAGCATGGGGCTTAAGGTCATCGTAAGTGGAAGTCCAAAAGCCCGCGAACGCACAATGGCCGCTGGAGCGGATCAATACATTGATTACACGACCGAGAACTATTGGGAACGACTTCGTGATCTTGATTATGTGATTGATACCTTGGGACCCAGTGAATTTGATCGTGAACTCTCTATTATTAAACCAGGCGGTCATCTTCTTTCTCTAAGAACCGGGCCAAACAAACGATTCGCTAAAACTATGGGCTTGGCAGGTTGGAAACAAAAGCTATTCAGTATTGCTGGGGCTAAGTATGATCACAAAGCAAAGAAAAAGAAGATCGAATATCATTTCGTCTTTGTACGCAGCGATGGAGAACAATTACGGAATATCACAAAAATTATTGAAGAGAACAGAATTGTACCCGCGGTGGATCCTACAGTGTTCCATATTGAAGATATTAATGAAGCCCTAAATCTGGTTGCTACAGGTCATCCCCAAGGGAAAGTTATTATTCGATTCTAAAGAACACGCAACCAAGGCCATATTGAAAGTGGGTGATGATCATGAAATTAAAAGGTAGAACAATTTTGGTGACCGGCGGTACGTCTGGAATTGGTTTTGCTTTTGCGAAACGTTTGCTCGATATGGAGAATACTGTAATCATAACGGGGCGTTCGCAACAACGAATCGACCAGATCGTAGAAAACAATCCCGGGCTTATCGGCATAGTGGCTGATGTTAGTGATCCGGATAGTGTAGGGCATCTTGCTAAAGAACTAATAATTCACTATCCCAAACTGGATATTATCTTAAATAATGCAGGTGTAATACACGAATTCGATTTGTTTGATGAAACTGTCACCTACGAGCAACTTACTATTGAAATCGCCACAAATTTGAACGGAACAATATATATTACCAAGGCATTATTGCCATTGTTAGCCAAACAACAGGAGGCAATGATTGTTAACGTTAGCTCTCTACTTGCTAATATTACAGTTGCCAACGCACCAACGTATTCTGCTACAAAGGCCGGTATTCACATGTTCAGTGATGCATTGCGTGAGCAAATCCGGGCCAAAGGTAAAAACATCCATGTAATGGAACTTTGTCCACCCGTAATTTCTGAAACCAATCTCACTGACACTTTTGACGAAGGCTTCTTGAATAAGATCATTTCTTTGCCTTTGGAGAAGCTTGTACATGTCGGTATTAGAGGGATGCAGAAAAACAAACTGCGAGTGAATGCAGGATTTACGAAAGTTATGCGCTTTTCCATGAAGTTTGCTCCAGATTTTATCACACATACTTGGGGGCAAATGCTACTTAAATCAAAGGGAGCAGAACATTAAAGATTGATATGTATAAAATTCTTTACCGATCGTTCTCAATATGTTATATTGAGAAACAGGGAGGGAATCGAATGGCAAGAAGCAAAGAATTCGAAGATAATGAGGTATTAGAAAAGGCGATGAAGCTCTTCTGGGAACAAGGTTACGAAAAAACATCGATATCTGACCTAGTTGAGCATATGGGAATTCATCGAAGAAGTTTATATGACACCTTTGGCGATAAACACACGCTATTTTTGAAAGCCCTGGACCGATTTCACGATAAGTTATGTGATGGGCTTGTAGGAGAAGTTAAACGCTCTAAGACTGCTACGGAGGCATTACAGCTTATTTTCAGTTCCGTAATCTGTAGTGTAAATGACTCACCTTCCGGTTGTTTGATGGTAAATTCAGCAGTGGAATTGGCAATGCGGGATACCGAGGTGGATAAAAAGACCACAGATTTGTTTTCTTTATCAGAACAGTTGTTCAAAGATATTATACAGTGGGGACAGCAGAGTGGAGAGTTTAGCGCTGAATATAGTGCCGAAGACCAAGCAGAACATTTGCATGCGATTTATGTAGGGATAAGAGTTATGAGAAGAACCTCTATACGCAAAGAAAAATTGCAACATATGGCCGATGTATCGATTAAACTTTTATCTAAATAATTATTGAAGTACTGGTTGAGAAGATTATTGTATCATTCCCTGTGCATTTTCTAGTATGATCGTTCTTGAATCGTTCAATCTTTCCTTCATTCAAATAACCTTTTATAAAGGGTGCTTTATTCTACGCTTATTAGAATGATCATTCTTGAATGATTTAGCCTTTCGATCCCTGATTTATAAAATGATTAATTACATTCAAAAAAAAGGAGCTAATACAATGAACATTTCTGAACAAGTCGCATTTGTTACTGGAGCAAACCGGGGGCTTGGCCGCCAGCTTACGCTTGAACTTCTATCTAGAGGGGCTATGGTTTACGCAGGAGCAAGAAATCCGGAGACCATCGATATTCCAGGGGTTACACCTGTTAAGCTTGATGTAACCAACCCTCAAGAGGTAGCAGCAGCTGCCAACCTTGCTAAGGATGTTACGATTTTAATCAACAATGCAGGATCATCTACAGGTGCTTCTTTGCTGGAAGGGGATATGGAAAAAATCCAGTTGGAATTGGATACGCATTTTTTCGGTACGTTATCCATGGTTCGCGCTTTTGCACCGGTCATTGAAAACAACGGTGGAGGATCGGTGCTGAATATTCTTTCCGTATTATCTTGGTTTAGTGGCGGAGCTGCAGGTGCATATACAGCTGCGAAGGCTGCAGCATGGGCGTTGACGAATGATCTCCGTTTGAATTTGTACCCTCGTCATATTAGAGTAGCAGGATTACATGTGGGTTATATGGAGACAGACATGACAGCCGGCTTGGACACTCCCAAATCAAACCCTTCAGATGTTGCGAAAATGGCTATTGATGGCATAGCAGCGGGCAGCTTTGAAATTCTTGCCGACGATAACAGCCGGATGATCCAAGCTGGACTTGCAGGTGGCGTTTCTACACTTTACCCGCATCTTTCCTAATCACAATTACCGTTTGAACTAAATTTAAAGAGGAGTGTACAAAATGAAAAAATTATGGAGTGAAATCAAAGTCGGAAACATGGATTTACCGCATCGTTTAGCCATGGCTCCCATGACACGCAGCAGAGCAGAAGAAGATGGTACACCAGGAGAATTAAGCGCCCTGTATTATGCACAAAGAGCATCAATGGGACTTCTGATTACGGAAGGTGCACAGCCTTCTGACGATGGTCAAGGATACTTATGGTCGCCGGGGATCTATACGGAACAGCACATAGAAGGGTGGAAAAAGGTTACAGATGCGGTTCATGCAGCAGGCGGATTTATGTACATCCAGTTAATGCATGCTGGCCGTATGTCGCATCCCGACAATACACCTCATCATCGTCAGCCCGTTGCGCCGTCAGCGATTGCTCCCGGTGTTCAGATGTTTACCGCTACAGGAATGCAGGACATCCCTGTTCCGCGCGAGTTAAGCAAAGAGGATATTCAGACGACCATTGCCGATTTCCGCAAAGCAGCAGCAGCGGCTATTGAAGCCGGTGCAGACGGCGTTGAAATTCACGGAGCCAATGGATATCTCATTAATCAATTTATCGGTGAAAATTCGAATACACGGACAGATGAATATGGGGGATCGATCGAAAACCGGGCCCGCTTCGCGATTGAAGTGACGAAAGCCGTCGTAGAAGAAATTGGCGCAGCTAGAACAGGCTTCCGTATTTCACCGGGAACCCCTCTCGGAGGAATTCAGGATGGGGAACAAGGTCCTGAACTTTATCTCTACCTGGTCAAAGAATTAGCGAAGCTGGATTTGGCTTACCTTCATGTAATGCATCTTGGAAATGAAAAGCTGCTCCAGGACGTCCGCTCCATTTGGACCAATCCATTGTTAGTCAACCGGGCGGGACGTGCACTGGAAGATCTGAGTATTGATCTTGATAACGGTATAGCTGATATTGTACCGGTCGGTGCATGGTCATTAGCCAACCCGGATTTAGTAGAACGCCTTAAAATAGGGGCTCCATTAAATGATGCAGATCCCCAAACCTTCTTCGCGGCGGGAAGCAAAGGTTACACGGACTATCCTACCTTGAAAGAATTAGAAGCACAAAAGAGCTAAGGAGTAGTTAGATCAAAAAATCAGTATTATACAGAAATCTATGGTGTGCAAATATACAATTGTACGCCATAGATTTCTCTCAAATGATCTGGTTCTGAAAAATCAATCCACCAAAGAAGACGTATATCTTACACATTAAGAAGGTGAGTAAGGAATGAAAACAATGGTAATCGTCGGTGCTGGGCCAGGTCTGGTGTGTAATCCAAACAATTATGATCCCCTTTAAGTAGACACTTGAAAAAACCTTCATGTTATCGTAGGGTTCAAGTGACACTTGAAGGGGATATTTTCATGGCCAAAAAGGAGCAAACATTTCAGACGTAACTAAGAGTTTAAATTGAATGCAGTTAGATCATATCTCGAAGGTTCTTCAAGTTACAAGATGGTCGCTGATCGCGAAGGAATTCGAAACATGTCTCAGGCGTACAACATAAGAGTTTGATGCATTCAGCGTGAAGGGCAGCCACGCTCGTAAAGCAACCTGCCTGGATAATGCATGCATCGAATCCTTCTTTTCAAATCTCAAGACAGAGAAGCTGTGCCTTAACCAGAGCAATTCAGAAGTAGAGATTCGACAAGCCGTGGAACGGGCAGGATAGTTCAGATAAAGTAACGAATTGTTGATCATTCACATTTCTTCGAGAAGGGGATTTATTAAAATGAAAAGAGTAGATGTTGCCTACGTGCTTCTCTTTGATGAACAAGGAAAGAATGTATTGATGGTCAAAAACAAGGGTGTGAAATCTTCCTACTATACACTTCCTGGTGGAACAGTAGAACGGGGGGAAACACTTGAAGAAGCTGCTATTCGTGAGGTAAAAGAAGAAACGGGTTTAGAGGTTGAATTAAACGGTATTTTCAGTGTAAGTGAAGCGTTTTTTGTAGATAGGGAACATCATACAATTTTTTTTACCTTTAGAGGGAATGTAATTGGTGGAGAAATAAATATCTCATTTCCAGAAGAAATTGAGGAAGTCTCTTGGATGGAACCTCAAAGAGCAGAAGAATATATCCATATACCAAGTGAGTTAAAGGGATTAATAATTGGTAAATCATCAGCACCATATGTACTCAGGGGAACTATTAATCACAATTCATAATACTGTTGGGAACCGATAGCTCAATAAAACAAAGAAAGCAGCAGATCAACGTGATCGGCTGCTTTGGTTCAACTAACGGGCAGGATAGTTTAAACAATGATATCAGGAATATCCGTTTATACTTTTGTAATATCCAGATTCAGCGTTTAACGTGTCCGGGTTCATGCAAACGAAGTGAGAGGTGAATTTTAAATATAATTAACAATTCCTTTGACCCTTGTTTATTGAACCATTTATTATAAAGACCATAGTAAAATGCTATAGAAAGTGGGAAGAGATTATTTATGATTCCATTAGTATATGACCAGATTAACCATTGGGGAAAAGACGATGAATTTTTCCTTTCATTGCTAAAGAGATTAAAAGTAGAATTTATAGCAGACCTAGGCTGTGGAACAGGAAGATGGACTACTCATCTTGTTCAGTACGGTTACAAAATTACAGCTATAGACCCCAATGAAGAAGCGATTGAAGTGGCGAGAATTAAAGATAATTCAGGCAATGTGAAATGGATTGTAGGTGATAGTTCGGATTTACAAACCAATACCTATGATGCGGTAGTTATGACAGCCAATGTTGCACAGGTATTTCTTACAGATGATAGTTGGAAGCAAGTCATTACTGACGTATTCCGTTCCCTAAAAATAGGTGGTCACTTTATTTTTGATACAAGAAACCCTTTGGTAAAAGTATGGAAAGAGTGGGAGAAGGACAAGACTCCTGACTTAGCTAAAGATAGGATAAGTGGAGATCCTTTAGAAATCTATACAGAATATGAAGGGTTTGAGGGAGATATTTATACCTTCTATGAAATTGTAAAAAATACAAAAACAGACAAAGTCCTAGTTCATGAAAAAATGCAGCTTAGATTCCGAAATCAAGAAGAATTTGATGAGTCGCTAAAACAAATAGGTTTTTCGAAAATTGAAACATATGGCGATTGGGAGTTTAAATACGCAAATTCTGAAAATGGATCGTTTATTTTTCATTGTGTAAAATAGAGTCATTGAAAGCTTGATCATTTCGCAAAACCGCCATAGGATAAGCATCTGTGGTGGTTTTTTTGAATCCGATAAATCCTTCATGGAATGAGTGGTTTAGAACCCCGTGTAAATTGTATCTAAAGTATCCAAAAAGACGTGAAAAATTTGAAAATTTTATTTTAAGTGAATTAATGTACTCACTACTGCGAAACTGGTTCATATCTGGTATAATAAAAATAATAATTAGGAAATACAATGAATTATAGCTAGACCATAAATAGATGAAGAGGATAGGTGGAAATGGCCCATGGCGAAAATCGATCGTCATACTTTTCAGACCAGAACAAGACATATGTCTGCCGATCTGAAGCAAAAAATTAACTCCGGAGCATACAGTCCGGGGGAATATCTGCCTTCCGAGTTGGCACTAACAGAGCAGTACAAACTAAGTAAAAACTCCGTGAGATACGTTCTGGATGAGCTTGTTCAGGAGGGATTGATTATTAAAATTCCACGGGTGGGCACACAGGTGGCAAAGCCTGCTGCCAAGGAAACCATCCGTTTTGGCGTTTACCCCTCGTTGTATAAGGAAGCGGGGATGGAGGAATTGATTGAACGATTCCACGAGAAATATCCACATATTCATGTGGAAACGATTGAGCTTCCTTACATGAATTCGGACAGTATCGCCAACCTCATCAAACTAGGGATTGTGGATGCGTTAACGATCAATCTGCAGGATATGTACCAATTCCAGGAAGGAAAATACCTTGATTTGCTTGTCGATCAGGATCGACACGATCATATATATCCTTTTCTTACACCTTATTTTGAGAAGGAATCGGGTATTTTGGCTGCCCAGCCTTTCGTGTACTCACCCGTTATTTTGTGTTACAACAAGGAGCACCTGAGAGAGAAAAGACTTGGAGAACCTAACAGCAGTTGGAGTTGGGATGAGCTGGCAGCGCTGCTCAGGGAGCTCAAGGCGCCTCATCGCTACAGCATTGCTTTTCAATTATTTTCCATGAACCGATGGCCTATTTTCTGGATGCAAAATGAGGACGATCCATCTTCGCTCGATTACAGTCCAGTCCAGAACGGAACCCCCTTGCCTACAGAAGGATTACGCTGGCTCAGGGATCTAGTGACGGAGGAAGGAATATTTCCGCTTGCCTTAGCCCAAGGTGAATTTGAAGCGGAGAAATTGTTCAAGGAGCAGAAGGTATCGGTCATGCTTACCACGTATTACATGCTGAATGAGCTGAAGAATGCGAATTTTTCCTTTGATATCGCTCAGCTGCCTCATTTTAAGAATGATAGGACACTCCTTCTGTCTACAGCCATTGCTCTCAGTGCAGAATCGAGCCATAAGGATACGGCAGCCTGCTTTGTGAATTATCTCACTTCAGACGAGGCTCAGACCTATATCAGACAGAACACATTCAGTTTACCTGCAAGCAGATATATTACGGAAACGTTTTCCGTAGAGCTTAAAAATAAACCGTCCAGGTTGGAGCTTCATCGAGATTACAGTTCGAAATACACCACGTATCGCGATCTATCGATTTCCATGCAAACCCAAATTCGTTTCGGAGAAAGCCTGAAGCAGTACATGTCTTATTTAACGGATGAAGAGGGACTTGCTGAAGTGCTGCTTCCATCCAGCAGTCTCAATTCATAAAAAAACATATAGCAGCTCAAAAAAAAGCACTACCCAAGGGCAGTGCTTTTTTTTTGAGGTTTTATATGAACTACAAAAGAACCAGTTGACAGATAATGTGGCATATGCTAATTTCTTATTGAAAATAAGTACCACATATGATCCAATCATAAGGATTTAACAAGGAGAGGTGACCTTATTCGGATGAAGACCGTGGCTGAATTGGAAGCAAAGCTTTCGGAGGCATCAGACCGGCTAATCAACGACTTACATAAAGTGGACGGGGATCTTCTTATTTTAGGTGCAGGTGGAAAGATGGGTCCAAGTCTTGCTAGATTGGCCGCGGAAGCCATCAAGGCGGGAGGAATGAACAAGAAGGTGACAGCTGTATCCCGATTTCAGGATCAGGAGGTGAAGAACGATCTGGAAAAGGCTGGAGTAAAGACGATTTCCTGTGATCTTTTAGACGATCAAGAGTTAATGCAGCTGCCTGAAGCGGACAACGTCATATACATGGCAGGCAACAAATTTGGTACAACGGGTAGAGAATATTTTACGTGGGCAATGAATACTTACTTGCCCGGAAGAGTGGCAGAAAAGTATAAAGATTCGCGGATCGTCGTTTTTTCTTCAGGGAATGTTTATCCCTTCTCCCCAGTGGGTCTCGGCGGAGTAGATGAATCGGTAACCCCTGAACCTCTCGGTGAATATGCACAATCCACACTGGGGAGAGAGCGGATATTTGAATACTTTTCTCACAAGTATGGCACACCGATGCTGATGTACCGCTTGAACTATGCCATTGATTTACGCTATGGGGTGCTGCTCGAAATTGCCAAAAAGGTGCACGAAGGCAAGGAAGTGTCGCTTGCGATGGGGCATGCCAACGTAATATGGCAGGGAGATGCCAATGAAATTGCGATAAGAAGCCTGCTCAAGTGCCAGAGCCCTCCCGAAATTTTGAATGTAACCGGCCCTGAAACCATGTCGGTTCGCTGGACAGCGCAGCAGTTTGCCGAACGGTTCGGTCTTGCACCATCATTTGAAGGAAGCGAATCCGAAACGGCTCTGCTCAGTAATGCAGCCAAAGCGTATCGCGAGTTCGGTTATCCGAGAGTAAGCTTGCTGGAAATGATTGATTTCATTGCCGAATGGGTTGAATCAGGCGGACATACATGGAATAAACCAACCCATTTTTCGGAAAGGAAGGGGAGGTTTTAATGCACAAAACACAAGCGTCACTTACCCCGGAGCAGGCAGCTGCTCTCCATGAAGGCCTGGTCATCCCGGCTCATCCGCTGGCCTTGAATGAACGCAGAAAGCTGGATGAAGTCTATCAAAGACTGCTGACAAAATACTATATCGCTTCAGGAGCTGGCGGAATTGCGGTTGGCGTGCACTCAACCCAGTTCGAGATTCGGGATCCTCAGGTTAACCTCTATGAACGGGTGCTCCGCTTGGCCGCGGAGGAAACGGAGCAAGCTCGTCTGAAACGTCCGTTCATCAAAGTGGCAGGCATTTGCGGGGACATAGAACAGGCGGTGGAAGAAGCCAAAATCAGCAAAGGCCTTGGATATGATGCTGCCCTGCTGAGCATGGGTGGACTTGACGGATGGAGCGAGAAAGACCTGCTTCGGCGTACGGAAAGGATAGCCGATATGATGCCGGTGATCGGATTTTATCTTCAGCCTTCTGTCGGCGGCCGTATGTTGAGCTTCGCTTTTTGGCAGGCTTTTGCCGAAATCGATAATGTCGTCGCCATCAAAATAGCTCCTTTTAACCGATATCAAACCATCGATGTCGTGCGCGCGGTTTGCTCTTCAAGCCGTCGGGATAAAATTGCGCTGTACACGGGAAATGACGACAACATCCTCATAGATTTACTCACAACCTATCGCTTTGATATGGAAGAAGGCACCATTGAGAAACAGATCGTGGGCGGGTTGCTGGGTCACTTCGCTGTATGGACACATAAAGCGGTCCAGCTGCTGGAAGAAGTGAAACGACTCCGCAAGCAGGAAGGATCGCCGTTGTCACCGGAATGGCTCACACGCAGCGTGGAGATCACGGATGCCAATGCCGCTTTTTTCGATCCCGCCCATCAGTTTGCCGGCTGCATACCAGGGATACATGAAGTTCTACGAAGACAGGGTCTCATGAGAGGGATATGGTGCTTAAATCCACAGGAGAACTTATCCAAAGGGCAAAAAGAGGAAATCGATCGTGTATACCTCCAGTATCCTCACCTTCATGATGACGATTTTGTGAAGCAGCATCTGGATGAGTGGCTTAGGCTTGCTTCTCAGCCATGAATATCGGAATTATCGGACTTGACAGTTCGCATGCCCTGGCATTTACCCGTATTCTTCACGAAAGTCAGGAGACTCTTTTTTCAGATGTGACCGTGACGGCTGCATATGCGGGCGGATCTCCGGATTTTCCACTTAGCGTGAGCCGTGTTAACACTTTTGCCGCCCGGATGGCGCAAGAATATGGAGTGAGATTGATGCCCACCGCTCAGCAAGTTGTGGAAAGCACCGATGCCATCTTTATCTTAAGTGCCGACGGAAGGGTGCATCTGGATCAGTTCAAGGCAATCTGTCCTTACCGTAAGCCCGTATTTATCGATAAGCCTTTTGCTTTATCAACAGGAGACGCAAGTCAAATCATCAGACTCGCAGAAGAGTATCAAACCCCGTTAATGAGTGCTTCAAGCTTACGTTATGCAGAAGCCCTGCCTGAATGCACAAGAGGGGACATCTTGGGTGCGGACGTATATGGCCCAATGCACGTCGAATCGACACAGGGACATTATTTTTGGTATGGCATCCATGCGGCAGAACTGCTGTTTCGAATCATGGGCCCCGGATGCAGGGAAGTAACAGCCTTATCCACGGATCACAATGATCTCATTACCGGAACCTGGAAAGAGGGGAGAATGGGAACGATCCGCGGAATCCAACGTGGCTCAGAGTCTTTTGGACTAAGCCTGCACACCAGAAATGCCACCCGGCAAGTCCCGCTTGAACCGAGTTATAAAGAACTTCTAAAGTCTGTCATGAACTTGTTCAAAAACGGTGTATGCACTGTTCATCCCTCCGAAACGCTCGAAGTCATCCGGTTTTTGGAATGTGCAGAGCAAAGCCGTCTACAAAAATGCACCGTCCTCATGGAAATGTGATAAAGCCTTATACGGGGTGACCCCTTGCTCTTGTTAATCAGATCCACCTATCTGAAGGAGGAATGTTTGATGAAGCTGAAAAAGAGGATTTCCATGCTGCTTGCGATCACGCTGTTAACCTCAATCCTTGCCGCATGCACCAGCGGTACGGACAAAGGCGGTTCTGCCGCCTTGCCGCCCCAGGAACCTGGACAGTACGGTGATACCGGCGGCTTGACTCTGCCCCTTGTAGATGAACCGACTACCATCACTTACATGCTGCCAAGCAACGCAAAAGATCTCGGTCCGAGCAAACTGGTCGTCCAGGAGCTTGAAAAACGGACCGGTATTAAAGTTAACTTTCAAACCTATTCTCCGCAAACCTATCAGGATAAATTAAAAGTTATTGTCGCCTCCGGTAAGCTGCCGGACATTTTTACAGGGCTTAAACCGGCCGAACTCAAAAAAATCGGTAGACAAAAAGGTGTAGCTGCCATCAATGAATACGCCGATCAGCTCCCTAACTTCAAAAAGTTATATATGGAAGAAAACGACTGGGTCATCAAATCCTTCGGCGATGAAGCCGGCAATGTTTACACCTGGCCAATTTACAATCTGAATCGCAAAGTGAATCATGGATTCATGTACAGGAAGGATATCTTTGATGAGCTTGGTATTAAGGAATGGACGAACACGGACGAGTTTTACGAAGCTATGAAAAAAGTAAAAGAAGCGTATCCCGATTCCTACCCCTACGCATCAAAAAGCTTAGCCAATATCTTCAGAGATTGGGCTTTCGGGTGGGGGCTCGGCAACACAGATCAGTACCCGGCCTATTACGATGAAAAAGACAGCACCTGGAAGTACGCTGCAGTACAGCAAGAGCATAAGGATATGCTCGATTTCATGAAGAAACTGTACAACGAAAAACTGCTTGATCCGGAATTTTTGACGGATACGCAGGATTCCTGGACGACCAAGATGACGACGGACAAATCGTTTGTCACTTTTGACTGGATTGGACGCCTGGATCTCTTTTACAACCAGATCAAAGAGCAAAATCCAGACTATGACCTCAGGTACGCCAATCCCGTCGGACCGACCGGCAATATCAGAACCCTGCCAGAAGTTTCGGATTTCAGCATTGCTGTAGCCAAAAACAAAAATACGGAAACTTCGCTCAAACTGCTCGACTATCTGACCAGCCCGTCCGGAAGTGAACTGATGACCCTCGGGGTGGAAGGGGTTAACTTCGAATGGGGCGAAGATGGATATCCAGTATACCCTGAACTCATGGATCTTCCACTTGTGGATATTACCGTGCTTGAGGATCGTTATGCCATGTGGCTGGAAGGAGCTTACCTAAGACCAGACCATCGAAGCATCTACTATCGTTTCTCGGAAAAAGAGCAGGAGGCACAGGATAAAATCGTGAACGAGGATCGTTTCGAACCGCTTGATCCCATCCTTAATTTTACGGACGAAGAAACGTCCAAGATTGCCGAGCTGCAGACCTCGCTGCAAAAATCAGCTGAAGAATTTAACGCGAAATATATTCTTGACGCCGGATACGGAGATGCCGAGTGGGAAGGTTTCAAAGCCCAAATCAGCAAAGGCGGCGTGGAGGAACTGATGACGATCTATAATGAAGCTCAAAAAAGATACGATGAGTCCAAATAAAAGGCCTTAAGCCTGTGAATTCAACAGGAGAGGACGATGCATGGAACGGTTCTCTCCTTATGGGAAAAGGTATTGGAGGCGAAAATCTTATGGCAGACATCGGCACGGAACATCCGACATCTTACCATAATGCTGTGCCCAAGAAGAGCTTCAGAAGCCGTCTAAGAAAAACGTGGAATCATATCAAGCGCGACAGGCAGCTGCTTCTGCTGTTTCTTCCCTGCATCCTATTTTACGTCATCTTTCGTTACGGGCCACTATATGGGCTGATTATTGCCTTCAAAGACTACAGCGTATTTACGGGAGTGCTTGGCAGCGAATGGGTGGGATTGGAGCATTTTATCAAGTTTTTTACGAACCAAGATTTCTGGATGCTGTTCCGGAACACGCTGCTCCTTGGGTTGTATTCGCTCATTTTCGGTTTTCCTTTTCCGATCATGCTGGCCCTTCTGCTGAACGAGGTCAGAAACAAATGGTTTAAAAAATCGGTTCAAACCTTCAGTTATTTGCCGGCATTCCTGTCCGTCGTCATTATCAGCAGCATGATCATCGATTTTCTCTCTCCGAACCAGGGTATTTTGAATCAAATGCTGGCTGCGTTCGGTTTCGAGAAAAAATACTTTCTCGTTGATCCGGGGTGGTTCCGTCCAATCTATGTCATTTCGGAAATATGGGCGAACGCGGGATACGAATCGATCATTTATCTGGCGGCGATTGCGGGGATCAGTCCGACGCTCTATGAAGCGGCCAAGGTGGACGGGGCCAGTCGTTTCCATATGGTTCGCCATGTTACGCTTCCCGGACTATTTCCCACGATGCTCATCATGTTTATATTGAAAACCGGTTCCTTGATTCGTGTCGGCTATGAGAAAGTGCTGCTGCTTTATAATCCGATGACGTATGACGTAGCGGACGTATTTTCAACTTATGTTTACCGAAAGGGATTGCTTGAAACGAATTACAGTTACGCAGCTGCTGTAGGGCTTTTCGAAGCGCTGGTGGCAATGGTGATGCTATTATCCGCTAATGCGATCAGCAAACGGCTGGGAGGAAACGGCTTATGGTAGGAGAGCGCAGAATATCTATTTTTGGAGTCATTAATACGCTGATACTCAGTCTTGTTGCTGTAGCGACACTCTATCCCATCGTGTACATTACAGCCGTTTCTTTAAGTGATACTGCAGCGGTCGTTCAGGGTAAGGTATTCCTTTTTCCTAAGGGTCTTAACTTGGAGGCTTATGTCGAGGTGCTTAAAAATGACACGATTCCAAGAGCCTACCTGAATTCTATTTTTTATACGGCATTCGGCACGTTTGTGAATTTACTCTTTACGGCTGTCGCTGCTTATCCCTTGTCCCAAAAAGGATTTTTCGGACGTAAGTTCTTTATGATGACCATTGTTCTAACCATGTTCCTGAATCCAGGCATTATTCCCACTTATGTGGTCGTGCAGCAGCTGGGGTTAACGGATTCGGTTTGGGCCCTTGTGCTTCCCAATGCCATCTGGACAATGGAGCTGATCATTTTAAAAAGCTTTTACGAAAACATGTCTTCCCAGATACGCGAAGCGGCCCTGATTGACGGCGCTTCCGAATACCGGATTCTGTTCAACATTGTTATTCCTTTATCCAAGCCTGCGCTTGCTTCCATCGGTCTATTTTATTTCATGGGCCATTGGAACAGCTTTTTCCTGCCGCTGATTTACTTGAACGATCCCGATAAATACCCTTTGCAGGTTGTGCTGCGGGATATGTTAATCTACAGTGCAGAAAACGATGCGGGACTCGTGGATCGTTCGGCTCTGGCCCCTCAGTCCATCAAAAATGCAACCATCGTGCTTTCCATGATCCCCGTTCTGCTCATCTATCCGTTTGCCCAGAAGTACTTCGCTAAAGGGGTGATGCTCGGATCGGAAAAAGGCTAAATAGACATGAGGAGGAACCATATCTAATGAAAATCGTTGCCGCGAAGGAAGGAAAAGTCACGATACTGCAAGCGGAGATACCCGAACTGAACAAACGACATGTCCAAGTGAGAACCGAATATTCAGGCATTAGTCCCGGTACGGAGATGAGTGCTATTAAGAGATCTGGTTTATCTCCCGTATATCTTGGCTATAGTGCGGTCGGGATTGTGGAAAAAACGGGAAGTGAAGTCAGGGATATTCTTCCGGGAGATCGAGTGGCATGTTACGGTGTGCCTTACGTAAGACATGCAGAAGTGATTACGGTACCGACCAATCTGGTAACCAAAGTGCCTCATCACGTCAAACCTGAGGAGGCCGCCTTTACAGGGCTTGGGGCTATTGCCATACATGCGCTGCGTACAGCCGATGTGAAGTTCGGCGACAAGGTGCTTGTCGTTGGACTGGGTATTCTCGGTAATCTTGTCGCCCAAATTGCCTCAGCCGCTGCATGCCACACTGCTGCATACGACCTGAGCGAAGCACGGGTGCAGCTTCTTCGGGAGCAAATGGGAATTGAAGCAGGCTTTTCAAGTGAAGAGGAAGTAGAACGTTTTGTGTTGAACGAGACGGGGGGAGTCGGATTTGACTCCATCCTCTTATGCGCTGGCGGGCCCGGAGAAAAGCTGATTAACAAGTCGCTTGAGTGGCTTCGTGACCGGGGAAAAGTCGTGATCGTCGGTGATTTGTCCATGGAGTTTTCAAGAGATTTGATGTTTCGCAAAGAAGCGCAGGTCCTGATCTCAAGAGCGGGCGGGCCGGGAAGGTACGATATGCAGTATGAGAAAGACAATCAGGATTATCCCATTGGTTTTGTGCGGTGGACGGAAGGAAGAAATATGGACGAGTACGTAAGGTTGCTTGCCGAGAAGCGAATCACAGTAAGTCCCGCCATCACGCATATGTTTGCTTTGGAAGAGGCGTTTGAAGCCTACGGAAATTACCAATCCGACTCAGCTCAAGGAGTCCTAGCCACGTTGATCAAGTATTTTTAATGACATGAAGAAGGGGAGATAAGTGATGAAAAAGCCTTTTTTCAACCTGATCACCATGTTCATGAGTTGTTTACTTGTTTTTGTAACGTTTCCCGTACAGCCTGCTCCTGCTGCAGCAGAGGCATCCAAACTTGCTCAAAAAAACTTCAGTGAACCCGAAGAACTGCTTGTTCCCAACAACTACACCGTAGCTGTCTTTAACGGAACCGTAGGTTACGAGGATGGAAAACCCGTGATGTATGCCACGAGCAAAGGTAAGCCAGGTTATCTGAATGTGATAGACCTGGATGAGTACAAACTGCTTCGGACCGTTTCCCTTGCGCCATCCGAAAGCTCATGGGCTCATACGGTTGCGCCGAACGGTACGCTTTATGTGGCGGCCGAAGGATCGGGTGCACGATTATGGGAGTATTCTCCAGTCACCCATGAGGCCGTGCAAGTGGCCTCATTTGATGGAGAGTCTGTCTCCAACAGCATCACGACGGATGAACTGGGGAGAGTATACGTCGGGACTTATCCTGGCGGCAAAGTTTGGCAGTATGACCCTGCTACCAAGCAAGTGAGGGATTACGGCCGCGTTATTGGCGCGCTGGATCAGGAGTATGTCCGCTCTATAGCTTACCAGGGAGGATATATTTATGCCGGTACGGCCCACGAACAAATCGTGCGTGTGGATCTGGCTACAGGTGAGAAAACGAATATCGCCGCTTCGCTTAACGTCAAAAACGATACGGTATACGATCTGAGTACGATTGATAACCGTTATTTGTTCGCCCGTTATACGGACGGAAGCGGTATACCGGGTGAAGGTTACATCTACGATACGACAACAGGATCATGGCTAGATGTGGAGCTCCAGCAAGTAACCGGCCTTCATGCGACCGACTCGGTGGATGGAAAGCTGTATTATATGTCAGAGAAAAAACTGAAAACCTTTGACCTTGCGACGCATCAAGAAGAGGAAACAGGCATGACCTATGAGAGTGGGTTCAGGGGGGCCGACTGGGTAGAGTTTCAGAACAATTCAGAACTGCCTGGTAAAACGCTCGTTACGGTCCGTTATGACGGCGGGGTAGCCATGCTGAATATCGATACCAAAAAAGTAATTGTAAAACCGCCGATTATCCCGGGACTTCCGGGCGTTGTCAATCGGCTTCAAAGTGTATCAGATAAACAGCTGATAACAACAGGTTCTCAAGCCAGGTCTTCGTTGGTTGACTTGGAGACCATGACGGCAAAGCCTTTCAGCATAGGTCAGGCGGACAGTGTGTACCCGGTTGGAAACAAAGTCTATATGGGTGTCTATCCGGAAGGTGGCTTGTACGTTTATGATCTGAATCAAGAACCTGGGAGTGCGAATCCGCAGCGTCTCGCGGTGCTCGGGAACGATCAGGAACGGCTAGTGCATATGTCTGAAGGGGACGGTAAACTGTTTATTTCGACCATCTCTGGATACGGGACATTGGGAGGATCGCTAACAGTCCATGATACAGTGACAGGGGAAACCAAAGTCCATCGCAATGTGGTTCAGAATCAGAGTGTGCTCAGTACCGCTTATGTGGACGGAAAGATTTTTGGATCAACGACCATCAGGGGCGGACTGGGCTCCACGCCAAGCGAGCAGGAGGCTAAAATTTTCGTATGGGATGTCGAGAACGAGCAAAAAATTACGGAGTTTACCCTGGATATTCCCGAGCTTATCGATCCTATTTTCATTGGGGACCTGTCTCTCGGACCAGATGGATTGATCTGGGGAGCATCCTATGAATATATTTTTGCGATCGATCCGGACACATACAAACTTGTAAAATATAAAAAAATCTATCCAAAACTTTATTACACCCAGTGGCATCATCATCCGATGCGTTGGTCGGAAGACGGACTTCTGTATGTCCTGTTTAACAACAAGCTAACGGTAATTGATCCGGAAACGCTGGATTTCAAAACATTAACGGATGCATCGAGATTTGATCTTGGAATGGATGGTAATCTGTATTTCACTGATCTCGCAACGAATACGGTTCTGTATAGAATTAATATCGATGGAGAAATTGTATCCGATCCGCCGGGGGTGCCTTTGCCGGTAAACAATGCCGGGGTGGAGCTGGTGCCGGATGGGAACGGAAAGCTGCCGGGCTGGACTTCGATGTTTGCGACCAGCGGAGATGCTCATTTTGAGAGAAGCGGCGACAAGCGTTATGCGGGTGACTACAGCCTGAAAACAACGGATCTGATTCGTACTGCGTCCGTCGCGGTGCAAAGCGATCCTATCGCAGTATCACCTGGAGGAGAGTATACCGCTAGCACCCAAATTTATATTGAATCAGGCCAGCCTGGGTTCATGTTCAGATTTTATAATGCGGAAGGGCAGAGTTTATCGACTTTGGAAACGCATCTGGATGAATCGCGACTCCACCAATGGCAAAAAGTAACCCTACGCGGTACGGCACCGGAAGGAACGGCTTATGCCAGACTGATTGCTGTAACCAGCCGCTATAATATTTCAACAGCTTACTATGACGATTTTTCTGTAACTTTTAAGGATAATACGGCTCCCTTGACTGAACATACCTTTAATCCAGAGGCAAATGAGCAGGGCTGGCACAATGGAGATGTTTCCATAACGTTGAACTCGGAAGGAGCAGCCTCTCTCTTCTACGAGACTACGGGTGCTGAGAGAATTGATCAGCGTGAGACCGTTGGCAGCAGCACAGGATTTACAGTAAGCGCAGAAGGTGTAACATCAGTAACGTATTGGGCAGCGTCGGCTTATGGCGTGTCCGGGGTGCCTTCGACTATTGAAGTCAAGATAGACAAAACGGCCCCCGTAATCGAATTTTCAGGAAAACCCGTTTATGAAGTGGATGATGTGATTCGGATCGAATGCTCCGCTCAGGATGCATTATCAGGTATAGCCAAAAGTGATTGCGATGCTGTGCTTGCAGATAGCCCCGCCTATTTGACGGGTCTGGGGGTGCATTTGGTCAATGCATCCGTGGATGATATAGCAGGGAACGCGGAAAACTCCTCTTTTTCTTATGAAGTGATTCTAACCTATGAGGGCATAGCAGGACTTATAGACAAGTTCCTGGCTAATGATCAAGCGCTGGCTGAGAGGCTGAAGGAACAATTGATTAAAGTACAAAGAGCAGAGGAATCGGGTAGCGAGGGAGGGAAAAAAGGCGCATTAAACGGATTTATCCATCAAGTGCAAGCCAAAAGTGGTAAGGAATTAGCACAAGAACATGCTGAGCTGTTGGTACAACTTGGGTCCCAAATTTAATCTCCCGATTCCGGAACAGGACAGCATGCTGCATGAAACACTTGAAACCTTTGTCCACGAAAAAAGATTATAGAGCGTCCGGTCCACGTATTGCAGGAAGGCTCTAATACAGGGTGGTACCGCGGTCTCTCGTCCCTTTGGACGAGGGGCTATTTTTTTATTAAGTAGATGAAATGTGGATTCAATTTCGGCCGTACTCACCAGGAAACAAGAACTCTCGAAAGTCTGCTATTCGCCCCGATCGAGGTAAAATTCTTGGTGTGAGTAGAATCATAATTGCGATGTGATGTAGTAAAAGCCAATTACCATGGCAGCGGGCTTTTACTCGTCCATCCCAAATTTGTTCTACACCAATTTAGTGAGCAACCACTCGAAAACCGCAGTTCCCCGACGAACTGTCTGGTGTATTTCCAGTTCGAGCGGCAACGCGATACCGATTGCAATACGAGTGGTGACACAGATAAGATCCACCGCGCATCGAAACTTTGTCCGAATGTCCTGCAAATAACGGATTACGTGTATCGGTAATTTCGTGATACCTGTGCGTGAAACGGTCAAGGCACCATTCCCATACGTTCCCGGCCATATTGTATAGCCCATACCCGTTAGGTTGATAGGCATCAACGGGCGCCGTTCCCGCGTAACCGTCCTCCACCTTATTTTCATGTGGGAACTGTCCTTGCCAAATGTTGAACTGGTGTTCACCACCGGGCAGTAGTTCATTGCCCCATACGTACGTTTTCTCTACCAAACCGCCTCTAGCTGCATATTCCCATTGTGCCTCGGTTGGCAGGGAAGTGCCGGACCACGCGCAATAGGCCAAGGCATCGTTCCAACTAACGTGCACGACGGGGTGGTTAGCCCGTCTCTCGATGTTAGAATCTCTTCCTTCGGGACTGTGCCAGCATGCGCCTTCCACGACAAGCCACCAAGGCACACCATAAGGCACGCGTTGTACTTCATTTCGAACCTTATCTGACGCAAGCCATTCAAAAACGTACGACCAGCCGAACTGTTCCGCCTCGGTCACGTAACCAGTCTCCTGAATAAATTCTGCAAAATCTTGATTAGTTACCGCATGGGGAGAAATCAAAAAATCATCCACTTCCACAGTTCTAGCCGGGCCTTCGCCGTCCGAGGAGAAGCCCTCCAGGTCATTCGTTCCCATGATGAAGATGCCACCTTTTATGCGAACCATGCGGTCCTGAAGTTCAGCTCGCACAGTTTCTGTACTGGTGCCCAGCTCCGCGTGAGGAAAGGGGAGTGGACCTGTCACAATTCCGACGGAATTGCGCGTAGCAGAACAGCAGCATTCGTCGTTAGTTATTTTCATCCGTGCTCATGCTCCTTTCGCTCTATTATTCACGTTGTGCGCGTTGATGAGGAACGACATCACAAGTCCCCTGGTAAAAATCGAGCATGCGCTCCTTTAATTTTAGCAATTCTTGCGCGAGGGAAGGATCGTTAATCCGGTTATAGGTCTCACCCGGGTCGAGAACAAGATCGTATAACTCGTCTAGCTCGTCATACCTTCGCACGTACTTGTACCTCTTGGTACGAATCATCGTTGCTTTGGTATGCTCTGGACCTTCGCTGCGCTGCGTTTCACCTCTTGGCCAATACAGGCTATTTCGGTCTTCGTTGAATGGCGTCGATTCATTACAGTGCAATTCGTCACGTAGTCGGCCGCCCTCACTAAACACGGCATCCCGATGTTCCGTCAGTTGCCCGCCAATGACACCGCGAAGTGAACGACCGAAATGGGTGTATCCTTCGTCAATGTCCGCATAATCGTATACCGTGGCGCACAAATCTATCAGCTCGATCATAGCATCCGAAATACCGGGCCTCAATGGTTCACCTGCGGGTGGTTTTACGATAAAAGGGACGCGGGTCAGGCAATCCTCGAACGTGTTTTGCGTTTTTTCCACCAGCCCGTAATCTCCCGTGAAATCGCCGTGATCCGAGAAAAAGAAAATAGCTGTATCTTCGTAAATCCCCGCGTCTTTCAGAGCCTGGACAAGCAGGCCGAACTGTTTGTCCACTCTGGCACACATGCCGTAATACGTTGCTCGCAGTTCGTCCCAACGTTGTTCGGTCCATCCATGCAGCTGCATCTTATCTCTCAGTCCAGTTAACATGGATGGTTTACCTCCCCAACTCGGCTCTGCGACTCGGGGTGGAAGCAAGGAACGGTTAATCAAACTGTACCATGGTTCTTCTACGGCATAAGGTGGATGAGGGTATAGGATTGGCAGATAAATGCATATAGGCTGATCGGACGGTGCGTCTCGGATTAGATCAATCGCGCCATGGATATGAGCCCAATCCGAATCGGGGTAATGAACCTCTCCGTCGCCTTTCTCGATGTTACCAACGTAAAACGAGTAGAATGTATCTTCATGGGGTTCGCCACGCTTCCAATCCGGCCCAAACATGCGAGCAGTGGAATCAGGAGGGACATGCTTGACGTCACAATAATCGTCATAGCCCGATTCAGGATCAATCAGGTCGTTTTTTCCGCCCCACCAGACGAAATAGCCAGCCTCTTTTAGTTTCTGCAGCAACATGGGTTCATCCGGTTTAAGCAAGTGATACATGGTCCGGTGTCCTCTTACATGAGGATACCATCCTGTCATAAAGGAGCAGCGACTCGGCGTGCACACCGGATTCTGACAGAAAGCACGGCTAAACGATACGGCATCTTCGGCCACGAACTGGTCCAGATTCGGAGTTCGAGCTGCCGGGTTCCCAAGGTGGCCGAGGACGTCGCCCCGCCATTGATCCGGGTTAAACAGGATGATGTGTGGACGTTTCACTTTCGCAGTCATGATTGATGCTCCTTTACTCCTTCGTTACTCCGTTTACTCGAATGAGTTACTTCCTCGTCACGAGTGCTGCACGGTTTGAGTCCCAATCGCTCATATTGTTCGATCGGCGCATCGTTCTCTTGCATATGCCAGATGAGCAAAGCGACCATTTTGGCCTCCAGCTCTTCATCCTGGATTGGATGTTCCTGGCGAGGGTCTGTTTCCAGGTCAAATAGCAGCGAGCCGAACTGGTGCAGCGTCCCCCGGCCCGCGCTTCTGATCTTCAAGACCGGCGTACCTTTGGTAAACGAAAGTGGTCCAGCAAGTTCCATATCCTGCAACTCTGATGGGCTGAATCGGCTCCGCATATGTGTAGGCATTAGGGTGTAATCATACAATGGCTGGTTGTCCTCACGTACAGCGGCACGCATATATACGTAGCGCCCATCCGTAACGCATACGTGGCCGCCATGCAATCCGAACAGGGCTGCTTTGCGCACGGGTAGATCACTGGTGATTGTGGCACGAAGGGACTGACCCTGCATATCTGATGTAGGCTGGACCCCGAAATAATCGAGCAGCGTTACGGGTAGGTCGATGGTTTGAACAAGGCTGTTTCTCCGTTCCCCCTGAACCTTGCTGCGCGGGTCCCAGATAAACAGCGGCGTGTGAGCAACCTCATTGTAAAAAGGCTGTACGCATTTAGCCCAGTGACCGTGCTCGCCAAGCAAGAAGCCATGGTCCGTATTGACGATGAGTAACGTATTTTTCCATAGATCCAGCTCGTCCATAACATCCAGCACTTTGCCGAGGTGGTCATCACACATAGTGAGCAGGGCTGCATAACGATGCCGCATGCGCTCTACCTCGTCATCCGTTTCGCTGACGGGGCCATAAGCTGGCCAATCATTCCCGCGATCACCGATCAGCTTCGGATACAGGCTGCGGAACGACTCTGGACTGTAGAACGGCTCATGCGGATCAAACGTCTCCAGCTGCAGGAACCAGCGGTTCTGCTGAGCATTACGACGGATGAAGTCGATGCCCAGCTCAAAGGTCTGTGCCTGCGGAAATTGTTCCTCGGCTACGATATGTTTTCGGTTGATTCGGTCGTGATGAAGGATCTTCTGATACGTCAATGGGATGCCTGAGTTAGGCTTTCCTTCGGTAGCCTCTGGGCTTACCTCGCCTTTCCAAGGGTCTCCTTCCTGACCACGTACGAATTCAAAACTTTCATAACGGGGGTGATATGTACCTCCGCCATCTTCCCAGTAATGTTGGTGATCTGTCACGAGATGAGTATATACACCTGCTTGCCCAAGCAGCTCGATCGCAGAATCGTCGAACGGTTCCAGGGGACCCCAGCTTCGGTGGAGGAAATTATGACGACCTGTGTGCAGTTCCCGGCGTGCCGGCATACACGGCATGCTGCCAATGTAACTGTTCAAGAAGACGGCGCTGCGCTGAGCAAGCCTATCGAAATGGGGCGTTTGCACCCAATCGGGTGCGCCATAGGGGGAGAGCATATGCCGATTTAACGTATCAAACATAACCATAATTGCTTTCATGCAGAAATCATCCTTTCACACCCGAAGATACCACACTGCGGATGAACTGTTTTTGAAATAGGAAAAAGGCAATGACGATGGGCAAGGACACCATCAGCGTAGCGGCCATCAACAAGTTGTATTGAACCTGATATTCGCCCCGGAAAACTTGAAGGCCGAGCTGGATCGTCCGCATGGACGGGCTGCTGGTGTAGATGAGTGGGTGAAAGAAGTCATTCCACACTCCCACGAATTTGAAAATACCAAGTGTGCCGAGCAGCGGCCCGCTCAGAGGAATGTAAATGTAGAAAAACAATCTTAGAATACCGGCTCCATCGATATAAGCCGCTTCGTCTAGCGCCCGGGGCACTTGTTGGAAAAATTGTCGTGCCATGAAGATGCCGAACGCACCAGATAGCTCAGGAATGATCAGAGCGTAATAGCTATCCAGCCAGCCAGTTCCTCCACTTCCAAGCCAGTCGTTGCCGCCAAAGAATGGAACGGACTTCAGCAGCAAGAATTGGGGGATGATCGTAACTTGTGCCGGAATCATGAGGCCGAGCAATAATAATAGGAACATGAACTGGCTTCCCCGAAAGCGGAGTCTGGCAAAAGCAAACCCGGCAAGGGTATTCAATAAAAGACTTCCACCCACAGCGATGGCGGTGACGATAGTGCTGTTGCGGAAAAAGAGACCCCATTCCGCCATGCCCAATGCTCGGGCATAATTGTCGAATTGCAACCCGGAAGGCAAGATCGCCGTACTACCCAATCCAAACTCATCATCCCCCTTCAAGGAAGTGAAGATGAGCACCAAGAGCGGCAGTATGGACAGCGCGGTGACGAAGGCGAGCGCGGCATAGGCTAAAGATCGTTCTAGTTTTGTCGGTTTCATGTCATTCTCCTAATCTGAGGCAGAATTACGTCCGCCCAGCCAGTACTGCAACAGCGTGACGGCCAGCGTGACCAGCAGTAAAAAGACGGCCATTGCCGAAGCGTATCCCATGCGGTATTCCTGAAAGCTGGCATTGACGATCTGGCTGACGATCGTTGTACTCGAATTGGCAGGGCCGCCCCCGGTCAGAATGTATACCAGATCGAAAACCTGAAACGATCGAATGGTTGCAATGATAAAGAGAAACAACAGCATGGGCTTCAGGAGAGGAATTGTAATGTAAAAAAACTGACGCAAGCTGGAAGCGCCGTCGAGCGCGGCTGCTTCATACAAACTTACGGATATACCCTGAATACCGCCGAGCAGAACAATCATACAAAATCCAATTCCTGTCCATATGCCAATCACAATGATGGAAGCAAGGGACGTATCGGGACTGTTCAGCCAGTTTCGCCCGGTAATGCCGATGAACGACAGCCAGCGGTTCACTGGCCCGCTGGACGGATCTAGCAGCCAGAGCCAAGTCATGGCAACGGCAACGGACGACAACGTGCCAGGTAAGTAGATCAAAGCACGGAAAAGGGGAAGCAGCTTCAGTCGCATGGACATGAGGACAGCCAGAACAAGGCCGATGGCCATCGAGGGCAACACGGTGCCGAGCCAGTACCATGCGGTGTTTCCCACCGCTTTGGCGAACAGCGGATCTTGGAGTAGACGTACATAATTGTCGAGCCCTTTCCATACAGGGGGCTGCAGCATGGAGTAGTCCGTGAAGCTCAGGTAGACGATCCAAGCGATCGGAATCAGCCCGAACCACACGAACAGCAGCATGCTCGGAAAAACAAATAGATAGGGGGATACGCGATTCAAGCCTTTATTCATCGTTACACGTCCTTTGGGCAATAGAGATGCCCCCATTCCAGCCATAATGCTGGATTAGGGTGCGCATAGTTACTGGATGGACTTAATTTCGTCCCCTGCAAGCTCGGCGTTGGTCGTTAAAGCATCTTCCACCGATTTGGAGCCATTATAGGCTTCTTCGAGGGCTGTTCTGAGATATTTAATGTTCACCGACCAGTATTTCGAGGCGATATACCCCTGTGCATCGTTCATCGCTTCGTAGATGACCTGGTTTTGCGGGAAGTTTGTCAGATACTCATCTTGAATGGATTGCAAAGGCGGGAGTGCTCCCGTCTTGGAAGTATAAGCAATTTGATTGTCGGGGCTGAACCAGAACTTGATAAATGTCCAAGCTTCTTCCGGATACTTAGATGCCTTGGCTGCCGTCAGAAACGTGCCCAGCATAAGCGATGTGCGTTCTCCATTTGGTCCAGCTGGCGGAAGTGCCCAATCCACTTGCTCCTTCCCAACGGATTGAATCAGGGATGCGATGTTGGAAGGAGAGACGAATGCCATCGCGGCCTGCCCTTGAGCGAAAGGTGTTCCTCCGGTCTGCTGCTGGTTGCTGGCTGTGAATACACCTGCTTTGTACAGTTCGGTGAGTTTCTTCACCAGAGCGATGGACGTTTCCGAATCAAAGGTAGGATTGCCTTCCTGATCGTAGAAGTTCTCCCCATATAAAAGGAGAAGAGATAAATAGGATTGCTCGCCGTTACTTGTTTGGATATCTAGTCCGGAACGTATGGTCTGTCCGTTCTGAACCACTTTCAGCTGATCAGCGTACTGGAATAGCTCATCCAGGGTTTGTGGCGGAGATTCCGGATCCAACCCGGCTTCGGTCAAATAATCTTTACGCCATGCAAGAGGGCGCAAATCCGGTATCAACAACCCATATTGTCCGTTTTCCCATTGTCCTGCCTTAAGGATATCGGGGTAGAAGTCAGTTGTTCCTTCCCACTGGTCTTTCTCAATGTACGGTTGCAGGTCCAGATATTTGCCTTGATCCACCGTAGATATCAGCTGTCCGAAGCCGAGACCGTGTACGTCTGGCTGCGTACCGCCCGAATAGGCTACGGCGAGTTTCTGGAAGTATTGGTCCCAAGGGACCGAGGTCAGATTCACTTTGATATTGGGGTTCTGTTGTTCAAAGGTCTGGATGGACTCTTTTACGGCATTTACGGTCACTTGGTCGGTTCCCGGAAACCAGAAGTTTAGTGCTATCTTTCCGGTTTTCTCTCCTTTATCGGTGCTGGAAGCGTTAGGTTGGCCACTACTCGTCAGACCGCATCCGGAAAGTAGCAGACCTAGGACGATTGTAGTCATGATGGCGCGAATGAGTGAGTTTGCTTTCATTAATGTTTCCCCCTAGATTGTTCATCATCGTCGTTTGAGTCTGGGTGCTTCTCCATGCGTACGGTCAAAACACATCACAAGTATTCCGACTGAAATACTTGATTTTTAAATGTTTAATGCCTATGATTATAGCACTCCAAAAAACAAGAGTATTTACTCGGAAAACGCGAATTGTTGTCCATTATGCAGATTTGCTCAATTTAGATAGGGAGAGAGGATCATGCAAAAAAACACCCATGTAATGGATGTATTTTCGAAGGAACGGAATGACCGCTGGCATTCCCAAACTCGTCAGAGTCTCGAATTCGATACACGAAACTTGCTGGAGCAACTCTCCATCCAGATCAGATGGCTCAAAGAATGGAATGTGCGGGAAGGCCATACCGGACAGTTTGTTTTTCCTTATACCGCCATTTGGCTGGTTACCGGAGGAGAGGCGACCATCTTATATGATCAAACGCTGTACACGATCGGGAAAGGGGACATCGTATGCATTCCGCCCCAAACATGCCAGTCTTGGCATAGCATAGATGATTCGGAACCTTTTCATTATTATGCCTTTGCTTTAGAGGCCAAGATCGGACTTCTTGATTTTATCCGCCTGTACCGTTTTCCTCGGGTGGTGTCTGCAATTGACCCGTCAGCCTTCCGCAACCTGCTGCAATTGTGGCACTCCATCGCTGATCAATGCATGTCCTATATTACAGTGAAGGAAGGGCGCACGAACGGTTTGCAACAAGCGAAACTGGACACGAATGTAACCATCCAGTATTTGAAAATGCAAACGCTTGGTTTGTCGTGGTTACTCCAATTGTTCGAGACGTTGCGTCCTACCTTGCCAGATCAGCCCGTGTTATATGATTACCGGATTTACCAAGTATGCAATTACGTTGAGGAGCATCTGGACGATCCGTTGACACTGGATGATCTGGCCGAACGAGCCAATCTTGGGAAGGAGCAATTTAGGTCCCTTTTCCAACAGACTATTGGGACTTCTCCGATGAAATATGTACAACTTATGCGCATACAGCGGGCCAAGGAGCTTCTATCCTTGACCGTATATCCGATCAAGGAAATCTCGGCTCAGGTTGGTTTCGAGAGTCAACATCATTTCTCCCGTGCCTTTCGTAAACACGCTGGTATATCGCCGCTTGAATATCGTAAGCATCATACAGAGTAGGATAGGGCAATAACCAATCATAGGGGAACGTATATGCTCATTAAGACAGAGATGGCCAACGAGAATTAGATTTTCAATGTACATTTCAAAAGAAAAATTGAAAATTCAGTCAAAGACAAATGGCATGAAGCGATGAAAGGGAGTGTATACATTTTCTACTATTCACCTCCGGACATAACTTAGGAGCATCAAATTAGGTCACATAGAGTTCTTCATTGTCTGGAGAATCCATGAACAAAAAAAGATAGCGATATATAAAACCGATATGAGACAGAATACACTTGGAGTCCCGATAGATTATCGGGACTTTTCTAAATTTTCCTACATGAAATAAACTTGAGAATGCAAAGGAAGACAGTTGATGTGAATTGCTAGTTCTTTGAATTGAAAGAGTGACATAAATTATCATCTACACCACGATCGGCCACGTCAGAGAAGAATAGGAGACAAATTACCAAATGGTTTCCACATGAAAAACTGTCGAGGGACAAGAACATGGTCCCATTGAACTCGCTATTTTAGCGGCTTTTTCATTTTAATGAACGAAGTTCTTGTCCCTTTGCCAAAAAGACAAAAACATTGTAGAAGTGGCATTATTAGCGTTTAAACGGATTCTTTGATAAAGGAAAATGCCAAGCCGGGAGAGAATGGATAGTTAAAAACAGTAGGGCTGACAAAAAAAGGTAAAGTGAGGGAAACTAAATGGAAAAGAAAACAACAGAAGATTTTAGTCCGTCAGAGAATATGAAGGAAAAAAGATTCGCTGACGGGCAGGATCGCCCGGAGCTGCAGAAGGTCATCGAAGAGATAGTCGATTCCGGTTTCCTTGGGGTGCAGCTGCGCGTGCACGATGAGCAGGGCGAGTGGGTCGGCAGCGCCGGGGTAAGCAGGCTGGGCGAGGCGGCGAAGCCGCCAACAAACGGACACTTCCGGATAGGCAGCAACACCAAGACCTTCACGGCATCCGTGGTGCTCCAACTGGTTGCCGAGGGCAGGATCAGGTTGGACGACCCGGTGGTAGACTACCTGCCCGAGTTCGGGCTGGACCAACGGATCACGGTGCGAATGCTGCTGCAACACACCAGCGGGGTGTTCAACTTCACCGGCGAGTACTATGAAGACGGGACGGTCGTGCCGGGTATCCCCTGGCAGGGCCAGGAGTGGGTAGACAACCGGTTCAAGACCTACCGGCCGGAGAAGCTGGTTCGGCTGGCATTGTCGAAGCCAGTGCGATTCGAGCCGGGAACGGACTGGAGCTATTCCAACACCAACTACGTTCTGGCCAGGCTGCTGATCGAGAAGGTCACCGGCAGCTCGCTCGCCGAGGAGATGAAGCGGCTCATTCTGGGGCCGCTTGGGCTGTCGGGTACCGTGGTACCAGACACCCAGCCGGAGATCCCCGGACCGCATGCCCATGCCTACTACCGGTACGAGGACGCCGGCGAGCAGAAAACGGTCGATGTCACCCGCCAGAACCCCTCCTGGATCTCCACCGGAGGTGACATGATCTCGACCACACAGGATCTCCACACATTTATCTCCGCGCTGATGGGCGGCAAGCTCCTCCCGGCTCCGCTCCTGGCTGAGATGTGTAAACCGTATCCCAAAATCGGCTATGGTTTGGGTGTGTTCGTGCAGGACGTCGGCCAGAACGGTGACGGTACCATCATCACCCACAACGGCGGTATTTCGGGCTACGCGGCACTAATGTACAGCACACCCGACGGCAGCAAGACCCTGACCGCCTCCGTGAACTATGTGGACGACGTCACCATGTCCCTGGCTGTGGCGTTCCAGAAGGCAACGCAGAGACTCGTCGAGGAGGTGTTCGGCGCTGGGCTGTCCGGGTCGGCTGAGCCGGACAGTAAACTGGGCTGAGCACCGTGGCCCCATACGCCTTGACGCTGGACTCCTTCCGGATATGCATGGGGTCATGAATTGATCATATGTTGATCTATCAACCTGAGTTTTATATAGTGAATCTATCAAAGCGATGGAGACCATGTTCAGGCACGGAAAGAATGGATGAAATCAGTACAAAAATAAAAAAAGGACCGTAAGTGTTCATCTTCCATCGATGAATGCTTTCGGCCCTTTTATGTTTATCTTTACCTTTATGTCCTGGCAGCATCTTTTAAAAATATCTAATGAACGACAGTATCGGTTTCCGTCTCTCTTTGTTAACGTCTTCGGAAGGCTCCGCCGCGTGCCAGAGCGAAGAAGATGAGCAGGGCAATAATCGAGCCAACGATGGCTGGAATAATATGAAATCCGCCAATCACGGGCCCCCTTGGTCCCAGCAATTCCGTTCCTAGCCAGGAACCGATAAAACCTGCAATAATGTTCCCAAGCACACCGCCCGGTACGTCCCGCCCAATCAAGTTGCCGCTTAACCAGCCAATAAGTCCCCCAACAATGAGTACCCAGAGCAGATCCATGGATTGTTCTCCTTTCTTCGGGTTTGTTACAAGTTATGTCGGGCTCAGTGGAATATACCTCATCATCCAGTTGGTGGAGGAATCTAAAGATGCTGTGCTAAGATGAGGGTAAATGATGATTCAAGCTGGGAAACAAGGCTAGAAGGGGTGCACATTGAAGAAAATTCTTGTCATTGACGATGAAGTCGCAATCAGAGATTTAATTGAGCTCGTACTGAGAAGAGAAAACTACGTCGTTCAAACGGCTGAAAACGGTAAAATAGCCCTGCAGCTGCTGGATGCTTTTGGGCCGGACCTGGTGGTGCTTGACTTGATGCTGCCTGATTGCTCCGGATATGACCTGTGCAAGGAAATCACCGGGAAACGTGCCGTTCCTGTGATCATGCTCTCTGCCAAAAATGAGGTAATCGACAAGGTGCTCGGACTAGAGCTAGGGGCGGAAGATTACATGACCAAACCCTTTGACAATCGTGAATTGCTCGCTCGGATCAAGGTGATTCTGAGAAGAAACGAGAGCAAGGAGGAATCTAGTGAAGGAACAGAAGTGAAATCTACACGCATCATTCATGAAGAGCTGACATTTGATCTGGAAAGCCGAAGGGTGCTGAAAAACGGTGTACCCGTGTCTTTAACGGCCAAAGAGTTCAAAATTCTGGAAACGTTACTCAAAAGACCAGACAAAATCTTTACCCGGGATGAGCTGCTGCAGATCGGATGGGGATATGACTTTATGGGAGACAGTCGCAGTGTGGATATGACCATCATGCGATTACGGAAGAAGCTGGAGGATAACGCGGACGAACCGAAGTATGTCAGGACGATCTATGGATTTGGCTATCAACTTGGAGGTGGCGAGGCCTGAAGTATGCAACCCGGTTACTGCTGAATTATTTATTTTTCTCCGTGCTGTCCTTTGGCATCATCATTTTTGCGGTGAATAAAGCCATCGATTATTACAGCTTCATTACCATTGAAAAACAGATGATGGAGAAGGCGGATCTGTCCGAGTTGTCCTTCCGCGAGGTGTTGGCACAGCATAGATCATCGTCAGGAGAGCCGCAGACCAAAGAAATTGTCAGACTTGCTCTGGAGAAACTGAAAGCTTCAGGCAAGGAAGTACGTATCTATGATAGCTCCAAGCAGTTGCTGGGCTTGGCTGTGGATGGCATCATCATTAATGATGGCAAACCTCTTATTTTTGAAAAGAATATTGAGAAAGCCCTGAGCGGCAGTTATACCTACACCGTAACGGAAGATCATCTGCTTTATTTTGCCACTCCCATCCAGGATCAATACTACCAAAACGCTTATGTGTATGAGTTCGTGGAGGACATATCCTACTTTTATGCGATTATGGATCAAATCCGTTATATCCTGTTTGCGGGTGCAGGCGGATTTATTGTACTGATTACGTTATCCAGTCTGTGGATTGCCCGCAACACTACCAAGCCGATTAAGCTGTTGCTTGGCGCTGCGCAAAGTTTCTCTAGACAGGAGTTTCGGAGAGTTCATCTAAACCGGAAGGATGAGCTGGGCATGCTGGCAGATGGGCTGGATTCCATGGGGCGGCAGCTTCATGATTACATTCAGTACCAGAAACAATTTGTCTCCAACGTATCTCACGAGTTAAAAACACCCTTGGCAGCCATTCGTGGTTTCTCACAATACTTGGTTGAAGGGGAGAACGAGAACAAGGAGCTGCAAAAAATCTATGCTCATCTGCTGCAGGAATCGGATCGGCTGACGCGCTTGATTAATGAACTGTTGCTGCTATCCCGATTCGACAAGGCTGGTTCTAACGAACTGGAAGCCCGGAAGACGGAAATGAACGAACTGATTCAGCAAGTCGCAGCGAGTATGGGTGCCAAGGCCAAAGATAAAGGAATCGAGATTAGGTTCAGGAAGGAGGAAGCGGAACCGGAGGATAAGCTTCAGACGAGAGTCCACGCCAACGTGAATCCAATGCTGATGTCCCATGCAATCGCCAACCTTGTGGACAATGCCATCAAATATTCAGGCAGTCCATCGCTAATCGAATTGAAGTTGGATCATACGCCAAGCGAGGTAGTTATACGGATACGTGATCAAGGTATCGGTATCGCGGGCGAAGAGTTGGAGAGAGTGCAGGAACGTTTTTACCGGGGGAAAAATGCAAGCACAGCGAACGGTTCAGGTCTTGGACTTTCTATTTGCAAAGAGATTGTAGAGCGGTTTAATGGATATATCGACATGGAAAGTCAAATCGGGGAAGGAACCACCGTTACGATCGTGTTACCCCGTGTGTAAACACGCGCGTAAATCGTTAACGTTACAAGATTGATACAATTCTGTTATGAGACTAACAAATGCTTTTTTTATAATCACTTCATAAGAAGAAATCACACATTTTATGGAGGGATCATGATGAAATCGATAAACAAAGCTACAGCTGTAATTCTGCTGAGTATTTTACTAACGATGGCACTGACGGGCTGTCAGTCCAATGGTGCCAAGTCGCCAGAAGCGGCGCAGAACTCGGCTGAAAAAAACACGCCCGACGAACAGGCCAAAGGTGAAGGAGCATCAGATTCTACTGCGCCTGCTTCAGAAAACTCGGAAGGACAAAGTGCTGAAGCTATTAAGGAAGGTTCGATGGAGAAGGAAGGCAATGTGGTGCTGAAGGAGCTTGCTTTTGTCTATAATGAGCACACCATTGCGATTTCGGATACAGCGAATGAAGATCAGATGGAACAGATGCTGGGCAAACCGGATAACCTGAAATCTCATACGTACACTGCCGACGATGGAACAAACATGGATACGTTAATCGGTTTTACAGAAAAGGTTTATACGTATCCTGGTCTGGAGATTAAAACAATCAGTATACCGGAGGGGAAACAAGACTCCATCTTTCACATCGAAATTACAGATCCTAAGTATGCGACAGTGCGAAACATTAAAGCGGGAGATAGCCTGGATACACTCAAAAACGCCTACCCTGAGGGGAAACTGCTTGGTGATGGAGCCCCTAATGAGGAGGATGACTTCCGCTACGAGCCATCCAATTATGTGGATGTGATGTCGTTTCATATCAAGGATGCCAAGGTAGAGAGCATTCAGATCTACAGCCTTCTGGATTAATATTTAGGGATCGATGTTGGTAAGCCATTCATACCATTCACCTTTAATACCTGCCCGGGAGAGGGGCAGGTATTTTCCCGTTTATAGACATCTATGCTGTCTGGGTGCTTAAAACGAAGGGTTGTCGAGGGACAAGTCCGATTTAAGTCGCTATTATAGCGGCTTTTTATGTTATCGATACAAGTTCTTGCCCCAGCCAAGGACAAGAACTTGTATCGATTGTGGAATGGACAAGAACATAGTCTGATTATCGATTCGATGAGCAACTAAATGAAAAGTGATGTAAATTAAAACCTCATTAAGTATCATTATGCAGGACAGTTTTCGTAATTCGATTAGATGAAGATCTGGGTAGAAGTGTTGTGTCTCTTTTGATTGACTGAAACGCTGAATGCAGTTTATGGTCAAAGAAATCAGCTTCAATGATCAAAAGAACTTCAATTGACTGTGATCTCATTTGAATTAGATAAAACAAACTCGTCACAGCACTTTAGCAAAGAAATGAAGAGGATGGTGGATGTGTCTTTTGGCTTAAGGGGTGACAAACTTATACTGAGATCGTACCTAGTCCTGATCCTGTCATTGTTGAGGGACAAGAACAAGTTCCTATTATCGCTTAGGCGTTCATGGCTGCCGACTTCCTGAGACAATCTCCAATTGCAAATGGTCCACGGAGCACGTGGACCATTGCTTCATCTGATTATGTCTAGCCGTCGAGCAGCGTCATCTGTTCTTTCATATAACGCGTGCCGTGAACGACATTCTTGGGGCTGACCTGATCGATTCGTTCGAGGTCCTCCTTCATGAGAAGGATATCAGCCGCGGCTGCATTTTCCTCCAGGTACTTGATACGCTTCGTACCCGGGATAGGCAGCGCCCCGTTGGCAATCGTCCAGGCAATGGCCAATTGGGATGGTGTACAGTTCTTCTCCAACGCGATCTCCTTAATCTTGTCGACAACCTCAATGTTCTTCCGGAAGTTGTCTCCTTGGAACCGCGGCATCCATCTGCGAAGATCGTCGGCGGCCAGATCTTCGAAAGTTCGAAGCTCGCCGGAGATAAAGCCCCTGCTCAATGGACTGCAGGCCACATGGGTAATCCCCAGCTCTCTTACGGTAGGGAGTATCTCCTCTTCGATGTCACGGCTCCAGAGCGAATACTCACTCTCTAGCACGGAGATCGGATACACGGCATGAGCGCGGCGAATGGTGGAAGCGGAAGCCTCGGACAGGCCGAGTGCCCGAACTTTGCCTGCCTTGACCAAGTCTGCCATCGCTCCGACCGTCTCCTCTATCGGGATTTGCGGATCGACGCGGTGTTGGTAGTATAGATCGATGTAATCCGTATTCAAACGGCGAAGGCTATCCTCCACTGCTTTTTTAACGTAATCAGGATGGCCACTGATGCTCTCGTAATTAGGAGTGTACGAGAACTTGGTGGCGATAATGGCTTGCTCGCGGCGCCCTTGAAGAGCACGGCCCAGCAGATTTTCGTTATGGCCGTTCCCGTACACGTCTGCGGTATCGAACAACGTGACGCCTATGTCCAAAGCACGATGGATCGTTTGGATCGACTGTTCGTCGTCAGTCTCCCCGTAAATGCCTGGAGACATTCCCATAATTCCCAGTCCGATCGAAGAGACGAGGATATTGCTATTGCCCAAAATTCTTTGCTGCATTTGTTAATCCCTCATTCTATGTTTGTTGTCGCTCTGACTCCTCCATCTTGATTAACAACTGGCTCTCCGAAGGGATTCTCCCTTTCTCGATGTCTTCGTATATCGACAGTTTGTTATTGACGGCGTCGAGCGCTTCGGCCAATTCGTTCTGGCGGCGAAATAAATCTTCCTTGTACTGATTCAAGATCGCTTTGCGCTGTGGAATCGTGGAATCACCATCGAGCGCAAGATCCACCATCTCCTTCAGCAACGACAGCTTCATCCCTGTCGCCCGGAAACATGTCATCAGCCTGATCCAATCTAGGTGATCTTGTTCGAACAGTCGATTCCCGTTTTTATCTCTCTTAATGTAAGGGAGCAATCCCTCCTTCTCGTAAAAACGAATCGTATGAGCCGGGCAACCAAGCCGCTCTGAAGCTTCTTTGATCGTGAATGCCATTGCCGGATCGCTCCTTATCGGTTATTTTCAGACGGAATCGGCTGGTTCTTCCTCATCCTAAATCTTAAAGTACACTTTAAGGCAAGCGTTATTTTGGGAGACAGCAATCAACGCCTGAACTACTGGTAATCATTATAATGTCCATCATTGACCCTATTAGGGGGAGTTGTGAAAACTGGAGCTATAATAAAGGCACCTTGGCGTTAAAATACGCACAATGTTCGTTCCAATATCGTTTATTTTCGAATCCTTCTTGCTTACTCAATGGACAGTTCGTGCATCTGAGTGTTTTATCAAAAATAGTCGGCAGTAAACAGAGAAAAAGGCAGCTGTATTAAATACTCGCTGCCTAAACTATACTGCCAGTTAGCTCAATGAAGCATCTTCAGTCTAATACTTAGTTTCTCAGTCTACAACTTTATTTGCCTAGTCTAACACTTTTTTTAGCCTAGAACTTTATTTTCTTTTGAGTGCAGCCGCTATAATATCCTTAATGGTGATATCTATAAATCATTCTTCATGGATAAGTTGATAAACGTATACATAATCAGCTTACGGGTACGTGTACTACGGGGATCAATAGGTTTTTTCATAGATGTTCCTCCTGTTTTTAAAAACTTCGGGCAATATGTCGGATATACAATGTTTTTTCTCATTTTGTCAGTTGTTGAAGTAACACCTACTTGGTATGGTTCTTAACTCTGTGATCAATATACCCCTTCTTTTAAATTTCCTTCGATAGTTCGTAGGACTGAGACCATAGTAGCTGGTGAAACGAGGGGAGAAATAGTCCGGCGTATTGAATCCAACCCCCAACGCAATCTCAGTAATAGGTCAAGCGATGGAATCAATTGGAGTGTCGTTTCGAACCAGACTGGACAGACATCATGTGAACAAATACGAGTGGGACCGCTTTGAAGCGAATGGGAGGTATGTAAAAATCATATACAATGGATGCCCAAAGGAGTACAAGCAGGACATTATGCTTTTGAGGTATACGGCAAATAAAATGGAGGAGAGTTCAATAGATCCCGTGTTTAAATAGTGATTTTCAGAGCAAATCTGATCAACTTTTAAGGCCCTATCAGAGATATATTAGTGACTAGGATCTAAGTTGGATAGTTTGAGTATTTTAAAGAATTACCACTCTAATCACTCTAATCTCCATCCATCTGTACCATTATCATCTATACCTAATAAGGTTCTAAATTTCCAATTAGAAATCCCCATTGGGACTAGCCAAAAGCTAATTTTTCCTATTTCATTCCTTGTAATTAATTCTGTGTCATGGATCCGATTTGCGTAGGGAGTTTGATCCAGTTGTGATCCATATTGTAATTTGTCTTGATTTCATAATCGCTCGTACGTATTTCTGAAAGCGTTCCCATAACACTTAAAGTCAATAGAACGATTAAGAACATTTTACTCAGGTCTAACACCTCATATTAAGAATGTCCTGATGTTACACTTATATGTAGGGACAATTAAATAGAAAGGTAATATACGATAGCATCATTAAGCTAACGGGAAGTTTAACTTAAATAGAACTTCACTTCTTCGCTTGCAACCTTTACTATGATAAACGTTTTATTAAAAACAAGGGTGATTGGGAAGGAAGATGAAATATGAATTTTTTTATTTATCAAGGGATCATTCTCATTGTTGTTTCTGGACTTAGCATTGGAGCATGGACGACTGGTTACCAACAAAGAGGTAATTTTTATTCAGAGTCTAAGGAAGACCGCGAAATAAAGAAGAAAGTTGCTACATGGTCTGCTTTAGCAGGTGTCTGCTCGTTTGCAGTTGCTGGATTGATGTATTTATTAAGCTAACGGGCAGGTTAGCTTAATGGAAAGTTCCTGTATGATTGTCCTCAACTAAGAAAGCTACAACTTTATTGAATACAAGGGAAAGAATTCTTTTACAATCATTGTAAGTACGTTATAATACAATCACCAGGTGGAATATAAAGAAAAAAGTTAAATAATGCAATTCACTTTTCGTAGTATTACCCGCGGCTTGTCATCGTCTTGAGTTGCTTTTTACATAATAGATACCGGAGGTATGGTTATGGTCAAGAAGAAAATTTCCACAGCCCTCAGCGCAACTCTAATCGTTTCTATGCTGGCTACTGGCGTCATAGTCGCTATCCAAGGTAAAACAACGTTAGATGTAGCGAAGTCAGCAGGGGATAAAAAGGTTGAAGTTATTAAATGAAGAAGCTAGTTGCGACTCTAGTAGTCCCCATTTAGGGGTATTCGAAGCACCTGATGCGAAAGTCAACGGAATCAAAAGAAAAGACACCACAGTGGTAAAAGCCAATGATAGAAATGAACAAAAATAGTAAATACATTAACCTCAGCTCGGTTAACCCAGCTGAGGTTCTTCATTATGGAATGGAACAGAGTACGAAGGCAATCAGTACAAGTTCTTGTTCTTAAATTTTGATAATGTCGAAGGACAAGAACATGTTCCAAATTATCGATTAGTCATGTTTTGTTTTACTAATTCATTAAGCTAATGGGAACTTTACTAATAAAAAACTTTCTATCTAAGGCGGTATATTAATGAACAAACTTGAAATTAAAGTATCCAACTATAATCCCAAGTATGCTGAACATACAGTGAAAATGTGGAGAGATAGTAAGGAACGGGCAATTGGTCAGGCTGAAATCCATAGCTTCGAAAACCATCTATATTTTTTAAATCATATACTATCTAAACAGTATCAAATAGATTTAGCGTTAATTGATGAAAAAGTAGTTGGAATGATTGCCTATAGTGAAACGGAGATAAGCCAACTTTATATTCATAATGATTATCAAGACAATGGAATAGGGCGAACCTTGCTTAATAAAGCAAAAGCACAAGCAAATGGAAACTTAACTTTATATACATTTGAAGTTAATAAAAATGCCCAAAGATTTTATGAGAAAAATGGATTTAAAATGATTGGTAGAGGACAAGAAAATGAAGAGAACTTACCTGATATTCGATATGAATGGAATTTGTAGAAATCGAATATCAAATTACATTCAAATAAATGAGCATTTTGCAGGTTAGCAGGATGCTCATTTAATAGATGAGATTAAAATTGAAAAGATGAACGGCTGTACTTTACGAGATTCGCCGGCAATCTTCATATTGAGATTTATCCGGTTGGTGAAGGATTATTTGCAGGCAAATATTGTGACCAGACCCATCCTTACAGTACTGCTGAGAACGAAATGGAAAGATGACGTTTTTCGGGTATGACTTTGAACCTGGGGACGAAGTCATGATGACGGCAGGTACATTGGAACACTATCGTAAAAAGTCATTATATTGGTTTAAAGATGTGATCCAAAGCGATGGAGGAAGTTTGTTCGAAAAATAATTAGTGCATTTGTGGATTGCAAGTTAAATCAAACTTGTGTTTCAACAGTTATCTTGCAGATGTTGATGATTCATTAGTTGATGTTCACAAGAGCCGCGAATAAGCGGCTCTTCGTTTTTAGAATTAGCTGTCTAATATTGATTTTGTTATCATACTGTTGATACTTATAATTCAGTGATCTTATTGCCGCCTGAGTGGCGGAAAAGATTGTGTTGATATTACAGAACTTGGAGGTGGATTAGTTATTTATGCAAATTTTAGTATTAGGTGCATCTGGACGTGTTGGGAGTCATATCGTTGCCAACGCGCTTAAGGATCAACATCATGTAACTGTACTGGTTCGTAATCCGGAAAAATGCCAGTCTCATGATAAAAATTTAACAATCATTCAAGGTAATGTATTGAATCGAGAGGATATTATGCGTGCTTTCCATGGAGCCGATGTCGTTATTAGTGCACTGAATACGGATGGTACCAATACGCTATCCGAAAGTATGCCGTTAATCATTGATGCAATGCGTGATGAAGGAATAAAACGAATCATTACTATAGGAACAGCTGGTATCCTACAAAGCAAACTGTCTCCGAGTGTTCTACGATATCAATCCAGTGAATCCAGACGTAAATCCACCCGTGCAGCAGAAGAGCATCATCGAGTATATATGATGCTTCAAGTTTCAACACTGGAATGGACGATTGTGTGTCCTCCATATTTAACGGATGGAGTACATGTAGGCGTATACCGTGTGGAGCGAGATGTTCTACCTGAAGGTGGCACTGAAATATCCGTGAGGGATACAGCCGAATTCACGTACAATCTAATTAAAGATGACTCTTATGTCAAGTCTCGTGTAGGCATTTCTTACTAATGGATAAGGAGGTTCGTACAGCAGATCACCTTGCAGAATTTCTAACTGAGAAAGAGATTGATACATTGGTTTCACTGGTTGCAACTTTCCTAACTGTCCGTGCACTAGTATATATGAAGCTAGTGAAAGAGATTTTAAGGTGGTAATAATGAGCGCTGATGCTATCTGGTGTGTATAAAAAGGGATTAGTGTGTCGTGATATGAACAACTGCCGAGGGACAAGAACATATACCGATTACCGATTAGATGAAACGACATGTTACATTGCAACTTATGCTCGATTCCTCACTTCTCGACTTTTTTCTCCGGTGCAGACAGTTGCTCTTTTTTAGACGTTTCCTGGCTCGTCTCAAAGTTAATCGGCGGTATGCCGTGCTTGCCACACCGTTCCTCTACGCTCGTACTCGAATAACTTCTCTATGGCATTCGCAATCTGTGGTCCGACTTCACGCTCAACCAAATACAAGGCCACATCAAGTCCAGAAGTAACACCTCCGCCAGTTACCAAACGAGGGCCATCTTCCACGATTCTTGCATTAACCGGAATTGCACCGAGAGCTCCTAGTGCACCCATGCCTATTTGATTGGTGACTGCATATTTATCTTTCAATAAACCATCCATAGCCAGCAGCAATGAACCTCCACACACGGTAGCCACCGTAACGTCTTTATTTTTCATAGCTTGTTTCATCATCGTTGTTAATCTCGAATCCTTAGCCTGCCTTAATATGTTGGGAATAGCATCTGCGGTGTTCCCCGCTGGCTTCCCCGAAGCGCCAGGAAAACAATAATCCCGGAACGATCAGGTTCTAACACATCTTGCGGCTCAACAAGATAATACGGTAGCCGATTCTCACGATCAGCTGCCGCTTTCTGTTGAGGGAACGGAGGATAATTTACATCTGTCAGATAACTAGGACTCATGCAACTGCATTGACTCCTTGTGCCGCCAATTTATGAATACCAAGGACAATGCAATTAACGTGAGGATTATCCCAAGTATTCGAAATCCTTCGAAGCTGAAGTTATCTCCCATTACGCTGCTAATCAGTAATGAAGAGAGAATGGTTCCCAGGTATCTTGAGGTGTTAAAAATTCCAGATGCTACACCTATAATTTCTTTTGGTGAACTTTTGAATAAGGCTGCCTGCATAGCGACACTGTTCAACCCGTTGCTAATACCGAATGCAGCTAAGGCCAGACACACACTGATAACCGGTGTAGTCTGATCCAGTGTCACGATCCACACGGACCCAAATGTCATCAGGATTCCGGACATAAGCAATGCTGGTCGAGGTCCTGATTTATCGATCCATCGTCCTGCCATTGGAGAAGCAACGAGAGAGCACAAGCCTAAGCATAGCATGAGCATCCCGGTATGGAACTCGCTGACATGACGTACGATTTGCAAGTAGGACGGAAGCCCGAAAAAGAGAGAGTAATAAAGCAAATTAACGACCATGAATTCGACATTGACCCAAGTCATTGCAGGATATTTAGCGAATGTGCGTAAAGGAATAAAGGGTGACTTCGCTTTTAACTCATGTCGCACGAAAGCTCCCAGTCCAACGAAGCCAATCAGCGCGACAATAACGTTACTTAATGAGATTTGACCAGATGATTTTGCGGACAATAATCCAACGAGCAGAGCAACCAGACCCACGGTGAATAGCAGAACTCCTGACGCATCAATCAAATCATACCATTTGCGAAAGGACATGTTGCGAACATTGGAGGTCGTAGACGGACTATCCTTTGGAATATGCCTCCAAGCTAATAGAAAGCTTGTCATCACGAACGGAATATTAACCAAAAAGATAGAAGGCCAGCCCCACCAGTGAATGATGACCCCGCCAATAAAGGGGCCAATCGCAGCCGCTCCGGATAGGAATATAGACAAAACTGACAGTGCAGTCGCTTGTTTCTCTATAATATGAATTCGCACAATGGCCATTCCAACTGCAACCATCATGCTTGTTCCGATGGATTGCACAATGCGGAACACGATGAGCCATCCAAAGTTTGGGGATAGTGGAGCTAATAATGATGCAACGAAGGATACAACAAGCCCGCTAAGAAATATCCTCCTCCTACCAAATAAATCACTGGCTTTTCCCATGATAGGTTGAGCGATAGCACTCGCAATGTAGAACGAAAAAATAATCCAGGATACCACTGTAAAGTCGAGATGGAACACATTTTGCAGCCTTGGAATAGCAACTGAAACCATTGAAGAATTCAATGGGTTCAATAAAATCCCTAGTCCAACGGAAATCATCAACCACCTACTGCGAATACTCATTTCAATCCCCCACTTTGTATATTAGTGTCATCATCGTACTTGAAATCATTTATTTATTCCAATGCATTTTATGTTATGATTTCATTGACTCAAGGGAATGAGTGGAGGGTGTAAAATGGAACTTCTTCAACTGAGATATTTTCTCGAGGTAGCGCGTTTGGAACATATGACCGAAGCAGCACGAAGTCTGCATGTCACTCAATCGTCACTAAGCAAAACGATTGGGCGCTTGGAGGAGGACTTGGGAGTTCCGTTATTCGATAGAATAGGGAGGAAACTCCGATTGAATGAGTTTGGAAGCAAATTCTATCGCCGTGCAGAAAGGGCGTTGTTTGAATTGGAACAGGGAAAGCAGGAGATTAGCGATTTGTCTAGCCCAGAACATGGAACACTCGAATTGGCGGTGACCACCGCAAGCACATTGCCACAGATCCTTCGAGAGTTTAGGAACAAGCGACCCGATATCCAGTTTCATGTGCAAATGCTCACCACACAGGAAATGGTTACGCTTCTTCATAGAGGAGAGGTTGATTTTTGCTTGTCCTCACCTCCTATTCAAGGGGAAGACATTGAATGTCAAATCATGTTCATCGACCCGATTCTTGTAGCTGTTCCCAAAGGGCATCGGCTTGCTGACCGAAACAGCATATCTTTAACTGAGCTAAGGGATGAATGTTTTGTTGGTGTAAAAAGAGGCTACGGTACTCGCGATCTGGTGGATTCTATATGCAAATCGGTTGGATTTGTACCTACGTATGTGTATGAAGGAGATGAACCCGCAAGGCTAATTTCTCTAGTGGAAGCGGGAATTGGCATAGCTTTTATACCAAGTACGGCAAAGATTTCTTGGGAACATATCAAATATCTCAAAGTAGAAAATCATGAATTGGTACGGGAGATCGCTTTGTTATGGCACAGGAGTCGGTACATTTCGCGGGCTGCTCTCGAATTCCGTGAAATAGTTGAAGGATATTTCGGGAAGATATCCAAACAGACAATTTAAGTATCCGACAACTAATACCGTCTCTAATCCGTTTATTCCGCTAACGGGAAAAGTTATTCCTAAAAACCAGGGAAGTTGTTGACCATCATGATCGGCTGCTCTTGTTAAACTAACGGGCAGGTTAGTTTGAAGCCATTCGATAAGAACCTTATCACAGTTAAGGATATTTTTTTGTGCGAATTATCAGAAAAGAACAAAGCTCGCTATCACTTCAGCGAGCTTTTGTTCTTTATATGTCAAAACCAAGTCAGAGGAAAACCCTGTGCGAGGTCTGAGATTAGAGCAGGATGAACAGGCTGCCATCTCAAGATTTTTTGGGTCAAGTTATCGAAAGAAATAGCGTACTTAGGCGCTCTCATCCGCAGGATAAACAGTATTCTGGAATGTTTAAACAGATTTATTATATACGTCTGCAAAAACTTTCGCAAAGTCTCCGACCTTGACTTTACCGAGGTGGTAGTCGGTGGCACGGAGGCTGGTGTAGAACTCGTCAGCATTCTCGCAGGCGCGGTTCATTTGGGCAAAGCCGTTGGCAGTGTTTTCGTGGAAGCCGATTTTTTTCATATTCTCAGTGAGATCTTCAACGGGGATTGGTTGGTATTTGGCTTCAATACCATTCTCAGCAAGGGCGTTGAGCCAGTCGTTGCCTGTGGCCCAGTCACTAACTACGAACTTCGAGCTTTTACCCGCTGGGGTGTGAGAAATCATGGCGTAAGCGACGTCCGCGATATCAATGGGGCTGACCCAGCCTTGAGGGATGTCAACTGAAATTGGACTGAAGATGGTTTGCTGGGTTTTGAGGCTTTGTATGTCGGCAAAAAGATTGCTGTAAAAGCCGACAGGGCGGATGTGGACAACGTTCACGCCTTCAAGCGAGTTTAACGCGTCTTCTGCAAAATGATAGCTGTAGAGAATGCCGGCGTTTGGGTTGTCGGCGCCGACTGAGCTGAGGTTGACGACGTTTTTTACGCCTGATTTTAGCACAGCGGCCTTATAATTTTCAGCAAGATCAATGGCGGTCTGCCACATGTCGGTGCCAGAGGTATAATTGATTCCCGAAATCATGAGGTAAACGACGTCGCTACCTGCAAAGGCCTGCGCGAGGAATTCGACGTCGAGGTTTGAGCCGACCGCCGGTTTGGCACCGAGCGCTTCGATGTCGGCGATACGATCTTTGGAGCTTGTGATGACGGTGACATCGTGGCCGTCTGCGATTAGGGATGGGAGGTAGTTACGGTTGATATTGCCGAGTGAGCCGAGAACTGTGATTTTCACTGTGTATTTCTCCTTTTTATGTGTGATTTCGCGGAAGGGATATCGCTTCTGAGACCGTTATCCCTTCCGCGATTGGATATTCATTACAAGAGAGATTATACAACTATAAATTAACTAAGTAAACTAATTTAACGAAATTAGTTAATTTAATATTTTAATTAAATATTGTTTATTGATACAGCAATTTTGATATAATATGATTTGATGAGCATTAGAGGAGGCTTCAATCGTGAGAAAACCCGTTAGCGCAGATCAATATCTCAATAAAATCAAACCTGTAATTAGAAGAACCAGATTCAGCCAAATGAAAATTGACGATATCGCAAAACATATGGACATTAGTAAAGTGACGCTTTACAAGCACTTTTCATCCAAAGATGAAATCATCGAACAGGTTGTAGAGTATGGAATTCAGTATTTGCAGCAGGCTGACACTGTTGTATATGATGATTCCATTTCATATATTGATCGATTTCAAAAAACGTTTCTGGAATCGTTAATAGGTGTTATTTATTTATCCGATTTGTTCCTGCAAGACCTCAAGGAGTTTTATCCACGACTTTTTGAAAACATTTCCGTTGCTCAACAAAATAGAATTAAAAATTTACAATCTTTTTTTCAATCCGGTATGGATAAGAAGATTTTTAACAGAATGCACGCTGCGCTGTCCTTAGTTCAAGATGATGCTACGCTTCGGCGCATTATGGAACCGACCTTTAGTATTCAATGGTATGATCTCACCTTGAAACAAGCCGTTATGGAATTTTATAAAATGAAACAGTATCAAGTGATTAGTCCTGAGTATCTGGATACTGTTGACGATTCCGTTATCGAAAAAGAAATCACTCGTATTTTACAAACCATTTCATAGACGCGTTCGTTTCCCCCGACTTGTTCTTATTGATGCTATCGTCCCGTTATCGAGTAATCGTTGCCAAATTTGTAGCTTGTAACGCTAAGAAAGCCATCCGTGTAGATGACCATTAAACTTGCCGGTTGCAGACAGCGCGGTGAAACGTATCCAAGTAGAGCGAATTTTTAGGCTGAGATTCTTTCTCGGGGCGTCAAGTTTGGGGGCAGGTAAAGAAAAAGCCCCAACCAATCAAGCAATACTTAACGTTGACAATAAATAAACGATCGTTTATTATTGCTTCATGAGATATAGAGATGATAACAAAGTCGAAGCAATATTTGACGCGACCATACAGCTAATTAATGAGATCGGTTTCTCTGATACGTCGATATCAAAAATCGCCAAAAGAGCGAGTGTATCGGCAGCAACGATTTATATTTACCATGAGAACAAAGAGGATCTGCTCTACAAGACTTACTTGAAGATTAAAGGCAAGATGAGCGAGGAAATGTTTCAGGGAGTGGATCATACCCGAACAGTTTACGAACGATTTGAGGCCATCATCCGCAACTATGTTGATTTTATTCAATCCTTCAAAGAATATTTTTTGTTTCTGGAGCAAATAATGAATTCGCCTTTGCCCCAGAAATGGTGCCTAGAGGATACGGCAAGTCAGTTTCAACCGATCTTCGAGATGTTTGAAGACGGCATCCGACAGGAGATCTTGAAGAAGGAGGATATTAACATGCTAATTGCTTACTCCATCTTGCCGATAGCCGAATTGTTGAAAACACATTTGAAGAACGGGACCATGTTGAATAATAAACAATTAGACTCTGCCATCAAGATGAGTTGGGACGCTATTAAGGCATAGTAAATTATTTTAAGCGATGCTACGCATCGCTGTTCTTTCCACCAATAAATAAATGAATATTCACTTATTACTGGTGAGATACAGATAATAGAGAGGCAATAAACTATGAAGTTTACTATCTTTGGAGCTAGCGGGGGTACGGGCTTACAGCTAATTGACCAAGCGATTAACAAGGGACATACCGTAAAAGCCTTTGTACGTGCCGCAGATCGAATCCCGTTTACCCGGGAGGGATTAACAGTTGTAGAAGGCAATGTATTTAGTGAAGATGATGTAGGATCGGCTGTTGAGGGGCAAGATGCGGTGTTTGTAGCTTTAGGAGCCACAGCAGGAAGTCCTTCAGATCTATGCTTACGTGGGACTCGTTCAATAGTGAATGCGATGAGAAGGCATAAAGTAAAGAGACTGGTCGTTCTTACGGGCTTTGGCACCAGCAGAGAAAGCAGGAATCAGCTTGGAATTGGGATGAGAATGATTGTAAAACTAGTTTCTTTAATAACGTTCCGCGAGTTTTACGATAAGGAAAGGCAGGATGGTATTGTACGGAAAAGTGGATTGGACTGGACTATCGTTCAGCCTTCAAGGCTCACCAATGAGCCGGGCAAAGGACGTTATAAGCACGGTGCTTTTACTCCTTCCATGCTAGCTAAAATTTTTCGCGACGACGTGGCTAGATTCATGATCGATTCAGTCGAATATGCTCGGTATATCAAACAATTCTCGTTTATTCACGACTGATTGAAACAGCTTTGCATGTAGTAAGGACCCGATTACATATTAAAAAAATAATCTTTCGGAGGAATAAATCATGAGACCAAACTGGACGCCTGACGATCTCCCAAACTTAAGAGGAAAAACCGCTATCGTGACGGGAGGCAATGGCGGGGTAGGCTATTATACGGCATTAGAGCTAGCGAAGCACGGTGCCAAAGTGATCATCGGAAGCCGTGATCTTGGGCGCGGCGAAGAAGCAATCATAAAGATGAAACAAACGGCGCCAAATATAGATGTGACAGTGGAGCCATTGAACTTGGCTGATCTGAAGTCAGTTCGAAGCTTTGCCGACACGATCCACGGGAAAGTGAAAGGAATAGACGTCCTTATAAACAATGCTGGGGTAATGGCAGTTCCTACTCGTGAATTGACGGCCGATGGTTTTGAAATGCACTTTGGAACCAATCATCTTGGACACTTCGCGTTGACAGGTCTGTTATTGCCGTTAATTGAAAAGAACCACGGTCGAATCGTTACCGTTAGCGCACAGTCAGCTCAAATGGGTGATATCGATTTTTCTGATTTAAAAATGGATAAGAAATACAGACCAATGGCAGGATACAATCGCTCGAAACTTTCAAACATACTGTTTGCCCGAGAATTAAATCGACGTGCGAAGAAGAAAGGTATCACTTCTATAGCAGTACATCCTGGTACAAGTCCTACAGGAATCGGGAGAAACGCACCGAAGGGAACCAAAGCATTTGGACTGCTATTAATGAAAATATTTGGAACTCCTCCTGATCAATCATCTTGGCCATCACTTATTGCGGCCACGGATTCAACAATCACCGGAGATATTTACGTAGGGCTAGGAATGAATCCTCTAAAGGCTAAGAAACCAAAGTTTGTAGATTTCCCTAAAAAGGCATTGAATGTGCAGCTTGCGGAAAAACTTTGGTTACAATCCGAGAAGTTAACCGGAGTACATTACGACTTGTAAAAACTATCAAAGATGGCTCCTTTTTTTTCGGCTATAGACCCGTTAAGATGAACCGTATCACATATGCCAGGTCATTACGGTAAAGGGAGTCGTTAATTTCAAAATAGCATGGAGCAGTTGGCAGGTTGGCAGCTGGCTTAGTACTTAAAACACAAAATAATGTTTTTGTTATATAACAAATAGAAACCATCGGTGCTTTGCCACAAAGAATTTCTACTATAAAGGTGTGTTCAATCATCCATATTTATAAAACGTTAACGCGGTGTCGTCTTAGATAAATTAGATGTAAAATAGGCTGTCGAGAGTTTCTCGACAGCCTGAGCCGTTAAGATAGCGGCTCTCGTTGGGAATATGTTCAAGTAACTTCAAAGCTCGTATTTGAATAGATGGAGCATTTAGTTCGAAGGTAATACAACTTTTAATTCTTCATGGCCGGAATCAAGGTGCTCCATTCCGCCCCGTTAACGGTTCCCTCAAATTGGTACACCGGCTGGTAGTAACCTTTTGAATCATAGGTATAGGTCAGTTCATAACCCTTCACTATCAGTTCGTCGCCTGCTTTCAAATCATTATAGATGGAGAAATTGCCTTTGAGAATTTCTTCATATGCCTTAGCCGGACTTTCCACATCTACTGTACGGATATACGCGTTTTTATTCATGGAATAGAACAATTCCTGTGGAATTAGACTTTCTGCTGCAGGAACTATGATGATCATTCCGTTATCAAAGTCTTGCTGTCCTATTATCATATCTGTATTGGTCATATGCAAATCCCACCGAACGGTGTCTTCATTTTGAGTACTGAATTCTGCGTTCTTAGGCAGTAATCCATGTTGACTTAGCCACTTGTCATAAGCTTCGCCTTTTTCTGTAAGAATTTCCGTTTCCATTGAGCTTGATGACCTCTGACCACGTGCCAACCACCAGTTACCGCTGTTTACGTTGTAATTAAACGTGTACTCTTTTCCGGTACTGTCGTACAGACTCCATACCCGGTTGAAACCATCTATGGAAATACGACCACGCTGTTGTAGTTGAAAATGATCTTTCATTAAAGAAGCCATCTGCTTGCCATATTCCATGTTGTGAATTTCATGGCTCCGATATAGTGCTGCTGGTTCTCCGTAGTCAGGCAGCTTCGTGTCCAGCATGACGCTGACCTGATTCATCTTCTGGGAAGTCGCCGGACGTACGGAAAGATTCCCGAGTTCTTTACTTGAGTAAATGATAAATGCTCCCGTAAATAATAGCGCAAAGGCCAATGGAATGCAGACCGCACTAAAGATTGCTTTGAATGAGATTTTTTTCTGCTTCAAGATATCGAGGATCGCTCTCATTAACCCGTATCCGGCTAAACTGCCCAGTGTATTGTGCAACAGATCATCCAGTTCGAAGATTCCCCTGCCGGTAACCATCTGGAATGCTTCAATACCTAGCGTGACAAGCAGCGATATAATAAGTACAAACTTGAAACGACGCGTCTTCATCCCGAGAAGAGGGAGCAAAAAGCCTAGTGGTGCAAACATCAACATATTGAAAATGATAAGCTGAAATTCGCTGAGTGACCATTGATTCCATGCACTTACATAGCCGCTAAACAACTCCAGGTTAACCCAGCCATCAAAATGAGCACCTCTGCTGAAAGTAGTTAACATCATGACAATGATCAGCCAGCCAAGAATCGAAAACGACGCTATAAATTGCCAGATGGTTATGATGCGTTTGCCTCCCATTTTCCTGTAAACCTTGTACGCTAAATACACCATTCCAAGGACAATCAGACCCACTGCCAATGCAACACCCGCAATCGGCAGTAGTTTATGTATCACTTGACTGAAATCCATCTGTAACTCCTCCCATGTTATCCGCTAAACTTAGCAGTTTTTATGGTTTAAGTATACCGAAAGCCAAATGCAGCTCCTATTTATTAAGCTTTCACCATCCTTTCAATAATGTAAGACTGCGCCACGACTGATCCGCTGAACATCCGAGTGATTATTGTGTAAACCAAAAAGCAGCTGATCAAAATGATCGGCTGCTTTTGCTCAACTAACGGTCAGTTTACTGGGGTGGACAAGAAAAGGGTCTGCAAGAGCAGTCTCTGGAATGGTTACCACTTCATGGTTACGTGCTAAGTAAGCGTCTTACAAAATTGTAAGGTAGATTAAAGGCAAATCGATAGCAAAGGCTAGCGTGGCAGGATAATATTGGAGAAAAAAAGGAGAATCGAGATGAGGCTGTTTGAACTGTTGCTTTTATTGTCAAACATCGGCTTGATTGCATTAACAGTCCTATTAAAAAAAGGACGGCGTAGAATTCCAGTATTCGCTGCAAGCGGGATGGCCACACTTTTACTGGGCATTCATTGGACGGTGGAAGGATACAGAGTTCAGCTATTTTTTCCATATTGCATAACGATCATATTTTTAGTCATTTCAGGTTGTAGCCATTTCAAAAAAAGCGGCCCCAAAAAAATCCCACGATTCATGTTGGGCTCAGCTTATACAGCAATAGCGATATTGCTGGTCGTAACAGCAGGTCTCATGTATGCTTTTCCTGTATTTAAACTACCTGAACCGACAGGCGAATTTAAGGTAGGAACGCAAACTTTTCATCTCGTGGATACAAATAGGGAAGAGATTTTCGACGAAGCCAGAGATGGGAAGAGAGAATTGATGGTTCAGGTATGGTATCCGGCTCAAGATGGAACCGGCAAGTACGCTCCCTTTATTCCCGATACCCGGATTTTACAATACATGGCCGCGGATTATGGCCTTCCCGGGTTTACTTTTCAACACCTGAAGTACGTATCCAGTCATGCCTATTCGGGGGCCGAAGTCTCTTCGGTACAAAATTCATATCCGCTGATCCTTGCGAATCCCGGCAACGGCTCTTCCAGGTTCCTCCACACGTCGCAGGCCGAAAATCTCGCGAGTCACGGATATATCGTGGCCGTGATCGACCACACCTACAATACATTCGCAACCGAGTTTCCGGACGGGCGAATCACGACCAGCACAACCAACGACTTATTTTCGCCCGGCCATGATTACCAGACGAGTAGAAGAAATCGCGACAAGTTGGGAAAAGTTTTAACCGACGATGTGACGTTTGCGTTGGACCAGTTCGAGCTCATCCAATCGGGGCAGATTCCAAGTCATCTAAAAGGGAGGATAGATCTCGGTCATGTCGGGGTGTTCGGTCATTCCATCGGCGGAGCGACGGCCTATGACGCATCTTACGATCCGCAAATCGCGGTTGGAATAGACCTTGATGGAGGACTTTATCGTCTGGATGACAGAGAGGATCTGCGAAAGCCTTTTTTGTTCCTCAATTCGGAAAGCTATTTCGAAAAATTAAAAAGGGTGATGGATAACCGGGTCTACACGGATTCAGAGCTTAAGCGTATGGGCTCAACAAGAGAGTGGGAGGATCAAGTAACGGAAGATAAAAAGTTGGAGCTTGAACGGATGCGCCAAACGGTCGACGAAGGGGGACAATTCCTCTATATCGAAAATACGGAGCATTTGAATTTTGCCGACATACAGTTTATTTCTCCGATCTTCGACAAGCTGGGCATTACAGGAAAGATTGCGCCCGAAAAAGCGAACTCCGTAATCAATGCCTATATGCTGGATTTTTTCGATATGTATCTGAAAAATCAAGTCGGAATCTTAATGAAAGGACCGGATACCCGTTTTCCGGAGGTGAAGTTCGTAACCTCGCTATTATAAATTACCGAACGTTAGTTCAATTAAGATAAAAGGCAGCGGTCATACTAAAGTGTACCCTATGTAAAGGACATTTCTAAAAAGACCTACATGGCTTGAAGAAAGTGATCTCAGTATTCTACAGGGGCCATCTTTTATAAGTTCCATTGGTATCTGTAGTGATTATAATAAGTCATATAGGCTTTAATTTCTCGTTTAACCTCATCTAATGTTGTGCAGTTGCTCAGTGAAACTTAATTCTTATTTGTTCGGAGCTAAAAATGAAAGTTCTAGCTTCGTTACACTAAGGGGAAATGATAGCTTATAAAACTAAGAAAGCAGATGATCAAATTGACCGGCTGCTTTTGTTCAGGTAACGGATAGTTTGATGAGAACAAAAAAATTTAATTCGCGGCGGGCTAAGATATCTGATATAGGTAGATTCATGATCTACAGTTATATGATATGGAGATCCTTTGCATGAAATATTGAATTATGCAGAGGATACCGAGCAGCAACTTATTGTTTCGCGAGTGTGATATCAGGTATTCCGGCGATCACTTCTCTTGTACTAATCATTTTGTTTACTTTATGATTAATGTCATCAGCAAAATATTGGAGGGATCTCGAAGAAGCATTTTCTGCCTTCCTGATTATACACCTGCCTAATAAAAAGGAGAACTGCCTGTATACAGGCAGTTCTCCTTTTTACATTATTTCAGTTTAGCTATAGAGTCTGCCGGAATCCTAAACGAAACGGTAGTTCCCTGATTTTTTGTGCTTTGAATGTTCAAGCCGCTGCCGAAGGTTTGCATAAGTCGATGATTGGTATTGTACAGTCCGATGCCGCCTTTTCTCTGCCCGGGAGCATTCGATAGTTGGGCGACTTGGTCAGGTTCCATTCCAACCCCGTTATCCGCCAATTCAATGACAATGAAATCTTCCTGCCTTTCAATCTTTATCCGGATTGTACCACCTTTGACTCTGGTTACAATACCGTGCCGGACGGCATTTTCCAATATCGGTTGAATCGTTAAAGGGGGGATAAGTACGTTAATATTCCAGTCAACTTCCCATTCGATGTTCAATCGAGCTCCGTAACGTTCCTTTTCTACGTATAAATAGGCCTGTATAAGTTCAAGCTCCTGCTGGAGCGGTATCAGACGATTTTTATTTCGGTAATGAAAGCTGATTTGTAGATAGGTGCTAAATGAATCCACAAGCTTGCGCATACGATCAATGTCGATGTCGCTAAGTGCGACAATCGAATTCAACGTGTTGAACAAAAAATGAGGATGAATTTGTGCCTGCATATACGCGGCTTCCATGCTTAGACGATCATCAACAGAGTGTTTTAAAGTAATCAGAGAATGGATGCGGTATCTTAATTCCACCGGGTCGACTGGTTTTGTGACATAATCGTTAGCCCCAGACTCAAAGCCGGCATACACATCATTCGATTCACTTCGGGCCGTCAGTAGAAGTACGGGCAACTCAGAAGCATTGTAGCGCTCTCTTACAGCGCGTGTGAGTGCATAGCCAGACATTTCAGGCATCATTACGTCAGCGATGAGGAGATCCCAGGATTGCGTACCGAGGAGCTCAAGCGCTTCAATCGCTGAAACAACGCATCTTAGATGATACGACTCTGTAGATAGGATGCCGGCCAAAACTCTCAGGTTAATAGGGTCGTCATCAACAACCAGAATACTCACGGGATGTTCGGTCGACAGTGATCTTGTTTGCATCCTCACCGAGACAGGTCTTTGCTTGTAGTCGGCGCTGGCTGCAATTTCGTTTAAGGTATCTCTCCCGACAAGAGGAAGGAAAACCGACTGTATACTGTTTTCTACGTCCATATCGGCAGACGGAAGTGTGAATTCAAACGTCGTTCCTATATGTTTCTCCGATATAACGGTGAGCTCTCCGCCATGAAGTTCAACGAGCTCCTTGCTAATGCTCAGCCCAAGTCCGATCCCCCTGGCGTCATTTAATCCTTGCTCACCCTGTTCATATGGAAGAAATATACGCTTGATGGTTTCTTGATCCATTCCAATGCCCGTATCCGTTACTTGGATAGTTACTCCGCTTCCCTCAGGATAAGCGGTTACCGTAATTTCCCCATTCTCCGTGTATTTGATCGCATTATGAACCAAGTTCAGTACAATTTGAAACAGCCGCTTTTCATCTGCGTGAACGGCAGGGAGGGAATTGGGAATATCAGCTTTCAACTGTACAGATGAACCTTCCATCATAAATTTTAATAGATCAAACACTCCGTTTACGACAGATATGAAAGAAGTTCTACTCGGATACAGCTGAATTCGCTTCTCTATAAGGTGAGTGATATCCAAGAGATCATTTAACAAATGGGACATTTGGTAGCTGACTTTAACCAGAAGATCTAGGTCTTCATTACTCTGTTTACTTAGCGTTTCTTTCTCACGTTCTGCAAGACTTATCGCAATATTCGTGATTCCATGCAGTGGTGTACGCAGTTCATGAGAGGTATTGGCAAGAAATCGATTTTTCATCTGATCCGCCAGCTGCAGCTTATCGTTCAATTCACTGATTCGTTGGTTGTTACGAACATACCGCTTAAACCAATAGGCAGAAAACCCGATAATGGCTGCAAGTACATCGATTGGATAATAAACAGCAGGAAGTGCCGTATATCTACTAATTGCTCCCCAAATTGAGCTGGCCAACACGCCGCTGGCCGACAGGAGTAAGAAAATAGAATCTTCCTTGTTCTTTATAACCATTTGAATAAAGAGAAAAAGGGACGTTATCATCGGCAGTAAGTAAAAAACACTAAACACTTTGTACTCTACAAGAAAATGAACCCATTGCACCGGTATGATAAAGATCAGAACGGTATACAACGCCAAAAGCACACTGAATGCGGTAAATAAGCCACTGTGTTTGGGAGAGGCAAAACGTCGACTCATTTTCAAGATAAAATAGGAAAGCCATGAATAAGAAAGTACGGATACTTTAACTTCCCATGTGTAGTTTAATGGGAACACCTTCAGCAGAAGGGTATCGTTTGATGCTGCTACGGTTAAAGCAGCAGAGACAAGCAGCAGAAAAAAGTCAAGCAGGGACCACTGCCTCGGGTTGAATGAGTATAAAATACAGCAATATAATCCGTGCAATATAAGGATGACAATCATGATGAGCTGGAAATCAACGGATGCCCCGTTTTCTTTCTGGATCGCCAAGTGGGACCCCAACTTGATCGGCTTAACGATTCCCCCAGCGTATGGGTGATCATAATTAGCGACTCGGATGAGTATATCCAGTTCATGGGTGTTTCGGTCAGGCATATAATCGACGATAAACGAGCTTCGGTTTGGCAGGTAAGTCTGGCCGGACTCACCAGTATTCCCCATGGATGCGATCGTTTCACCGTTGATATCCAAAGTGGCTGCAGATTGGATTTCTTGAACCCAGAGTGATATAGGGGCTGAGAGTGGACGATCCAGCAAAATGCGAAGCTGGTATGTTCCGAAGCCATATGAATTTTTTGTTTCATCTCCCCATGCGTTTTTCCAGTCTCCAGGAACAGGCAAGAGGAGAGGCTTATCCGATATCGCCATTTCGTGTTGTTTTGCATACGTATCTGAATGAAAAATCCATTCTCCGTTGAGATTGATGGGTTTGGAACCTAATAAATCCCAGTCCCTCAAATCGAGAATACCATTAGATACTTGCGGCTGATCTGCTGGAGGAGCATAAGTCACAAGCCAAAGCCAACGGATCCCAAGGAGTAACGACAAAAAAACAATAAATGTAACAACATACTGAATTAGCTTAGAAATTTGAGTTTTATCGAGTAGGGTTCTCACGTTCACGTTCCTTTAATAAATTCTTACTTTCCAATATAAGCAATATAGAAACGTCAGTACAGCCGTATATTGGTAATTTTAGAAGAGAAAGAACTTTAACGTATGGAATCGTATAAATGATTCTAGCCTAATTGATCCAAATCTGAATGTTTAAATCATAGAGTTGCATTTGTAAGCAGGGCGGCAATACCTTTAATTTGATACATTATCGCCGAGAAAAAGAAAGTGATAGATCAAGTACATATTGTCGAGAGACAAGAACATAGTCCAATCGACGATTAGGCAAATATCTAATCATCATTTTAGCCGTTAATTCATTAAGCTAACGGGCAGAATACTTTAATACATTTTTATTGAGATGATGTAACTAATACGGCAAAATCACGTTTATTGTTTTAGAGTTAGGAGGCTAGTGATACATCAAAAAAAGATATTTATAATATTTGTTACGTGATTTGTAGCATTACTAGTGGTGCTCATTTATTTAACTCCTTTTGTAGGAAAACTCGTAGCAAATACAAGATTTGAAGGATACGCTACGAGCATAGGTATTAGAATTACAAAGAAATCGCCACCTCTTCCCAGTGTTATTTCGGGACAAACCCAAATTCCAGTTATCCAGAGTAGTTATTGTTGGGGCAATTTAGGATGTGCAGATTTTGCAGGGGGAAGAACAATGTTACAAGGGGTTACTCCTACTGTTATAACTCCTGAAGGAGACATTGCAGTTTCTTTTGCTTATAAACCGGCACCTAAACGTTTGAACATTCAGCAATTTTTCGACGATAAAACATTACAAATTCCTTTGAAAAATGACTCTTTTAATGCACCAAATGAACAAGGTACGTATTACTACGAGATTTCAGCCTTCTGGACAACCGATGATGGGAAATTTTCGCTGGGGGATACATCAGCAGTTTTTGTTATTGAAGTTAGATGATTAAACTAACGGGAAACGATAGCTCAATAAAAAACCAACAAAGCAGCTGACCAACGTGATCAGCTGCTTTTGTTCAACTACGGGTAAGATAGTTGAAGATTATTCGCGGTGAAACTTATCTCAAGTAGCGCGAACCATATTATTGCGATTTCACTACTAGGTTTGGTTCTTCCAAACCTAAAATATCCTCAACAGTAGCTCCATCTCCTCTGTACAATGAGGAAGTAATCTGAAAGAAAAATGCTCAGTACCTTTTTTGGCTACAGGGATAATGGTCACAGACGTACAACCGTCGTCATGGACATACATATATAGCACTGCTATAATGGACGTATGAACACATATGATAAAATATTGGCAGCTGCTCTTAAGGTACTCGAAGAGGAGGGCGGAGCCCAATTTTCGACGCGAGCTGTAACTTCGATCGCGCAGGTTACGGCTCCTACACTCTACCACCATTTCGGTAATGCCGATGGACTCCTGAGTGCAGCTATAGTGGAAGCGTTCAAGCAGTTATTTGAAAGCAAAATTGCCGCAGTGGAGTCCCCTATTCCAGAGATGGCACTTCGTCAGGGGTGGGATGACTATGTTCGCTTCGCGGCAGCCCGTCCTCGGATTTATGCGGCAATGATGGGGCGGTTACTCGAGGGCGCCCATATCGAGGCGGCAGATCAGTCGTACCAAGCACTGGTGCAAAATGTTCAAAGAGTTGCCGCCGAAGGAAAACTAGCTGTTTCAGCCGAAGCTGCGGCAGATCTGGTCTGGGCTTCTGCCAATACGGCCTCTTGGCTGTATGTGACGTCCCGAATTCGCAAGGTACCTCCCCCCCAGCCCGACGTCGTTGATCTCATTCGGGAAAGCGTAATGCAGATCATTTTGATCCAAAAGCCGGACGCCGGTTCAAAATGAGGGATCGATGACAGAGCCTGGAGACTCCAGACAAAGCCCCAATGTGGGCTTTGTTTTGTTTCATGGTAAAGATGAAGGACCACAAATCGTGGCACATAAGAGATCGCCTATCCAAGCAGGATGGCGATCTTTTTCATTTTCAGAGGAATTCGATGATCTCATTCCTCACGCCACGGTATCTCGTGAGCGTCGAAGTAAATCACGCTGCCCCCGCCATAAATGATGTTCAGGTCGCATGAGGACAACACTATACAAAAATATATAGCACCGCTATAGACAGTTCTGTATAGCGGTGCTATAATGGGCGTATAACAGTGCTATACAGTGATTCATAACTAATCAAACTCAGGAGGTTTACAATGCCATATAAAACTCAAGAATTGGTTGTCGTCACAGGTACTTCAAGTGGAATCGGAAGGGCTACCGCGGAGCAGCTCGCCGCTGAAGGATTTCATGTTTTGGCAGGGGTTCGTCGTCAGGAAGACGCCGACAAAATCAGACGCAAAAATATCGAACCAGTGATCGTTGATGTTACCAATATCGACACACTAAGGGAGCTGGCCGAACGAGTGGAGCAAGATCCGCTAGGTCGCCCTTTGCGCGCCGTGGTCAACAATGCCGGCATAGCCGTTAATGCACCTCTAGAGATGGTTCCGCTCGATGAATTTCGCCGTCAGATCGAAGTCAGCGTGATCGGGCAGGTCGCGGTTATTCAGGCGCTTACTCCGGCCTTGCTGAACAGCGGCGGACGCATAGTCAATATCGGATCCGTTGGCGGCAAAATCTCTATGCCCGGTTTCGGAATTTATTCGGCTGCAAAGTACGCGATGGAAGCGATCAATGACAGTCTCCGCAGAGAGATGTCCTCGTTCGGACTCAAGGTCATCATGATTACTCCGGGTGGTGTCAGCACCAGCCTATCGGAGAAAGGGGTTACGACAGCCGATCGACTGTCCAAGTTGATGACGCCCGATCAGCACAGACGCCATGATCGTCTTTTTGATGCCGTGAAGGCTCAGGCTGAATCGTGGGCAGCGGTCGGAATTCCTCCTAAGAAAGTGGCAGATGTGGTTTCACGAGCCATCCACGCAAGTAAGCCACGCACCCGCTATACGGTCGGTCGCGATTCGGCACTGCTGACCCGACTTGTCCGTATTCTCCCAGACAAAGTCCTCGACCGGATGCTCCGCAGCCAGATGAAACTGCAGTAAAGGAAGAATGAAATATGCCACAAAACAAGTTTGAACATGCCATTATTGTAGGTGGATCTTTAGGTGGTCTAATGATGGGGCTTGCGTTATCTCGTTCTGGTTATACAGTTACCATTCTTGAACGTGCAGATTCATCTTTAAGAAATGGTGCTTTTATTCGTTTGCAAACAAAGCCTTATAGTCATAGTAAAATTGAACGAGATTTAAGACACTTGGCATCCAATGGTAACAACAATGTTGAAGCCTGGTCAGCCATTCAAGAACGTTTGCGCAATGCGGTTGCTAAAGAACCTGGTATTACCCTTCTGCACCATACACGTATTGTTAGTGTTGGGCAAAATGAATCATCTGCTTGGGCTACCAGTGAAGAGGAGCAGACCTTTAAAGGTGACTTTTTGATTGGCGCAGATGGATATCGCAGTATTGTCCGCCGCTATTTAAGCCCTGACAAACCATTTGCAGATTATGCTGGCTATCTGGTTTGGGTAGGGAAGGTGGACGAAGAACTGCTGCCAAAGAAAGACTGGAAAAAACGGCAACTTTCGAGCGCTTATTTCAACGATAGTGCTGCCGGTACATTGACAACTGCAGTGATGCCAGGGATAAAAGGGGGAATCAATCCTGGCCAGCGATGGATTGGCTTTTGCTGGTTTGATCATTCACATAATCATTTGCTGTCTGAATTAGGTGTATTAAAGGGCGGGATTGCCCAGCATTCCTTATACGGTGAAGCAATTCCGGATTCGCTACTAGAAGAACTATCACAAACCAGCCAAGCAAATTGGAATAAAGAAGATGATGCAATTTTGCAAATCGCGATTAAGGACCGCAGTTTAATCGGGGCACCTGTTAATGAATACATCCCTAATATATTGTCAAAAGGAAGAATAGCCATGATCGGCGATGCAGCTCATACCATGTCACCAATGACTGGCGCAGGCTTTAATGACTCACTTGATGATACAGTTGCCATTATGGACTCCATTAAACAGTATCCGAATTCGATAACACAAGCTTTGGGTGAATACCAAACACGTCGTTTAGATGTGGTTCGTCAAGATGTTCTTGGGGGCCAAGGCTTTAATCGTTCTTTTGGACGATTTTAACAGCATTTAACTAAGCCATTAATACACTGGAATTTCAAGCATAAACGGCGAATCCCCCATTTGAGAAAACGGTAAAGCAAAAAAAATACGAAGTGTTTATAACTTAGGAGGAATTAGTATGAACGATACAAAGAACCCTTACGTTACTGTACTCTGGGAAGCGAGAGCTAAGGCAGGGAGAGAAGCCGAGATGAAGGCATTCATGACTGCTGCTGTCACCCCGTCGCGCAACGACCTCGGCAACATTGACTACGAGGCTCACGAGGTAGAAGGCCAGCCTGGCACATTCATCATCTACGAGCGCTGGGAAAACCGGGATGCCCTCAATCGGCACCTGAGCGCCCCCCGGATGCAGGAACTGGTGCCCCAGCTCTTAGAACTGATGGAGGGATCCATTGAGGAAGGGATTCGACTCCTGCAGCCGTTCCGCCCAGCGCAGTAAAACGCAATACCGAGTGGAACTCATTAAGTTCTGCCGGAAAGCGTGAGAAATATTTTCGTGAGCGGTTAAAGACTTTAGTGGAGGAGGCAAAACGTTGGCAACGATCGATGATTTTGCAGCACTAGATATTCGTGTCGGAACGATTAAGGAAGCGGAGTTTTTTGAAGAAGCAAAGATCCCTGCGATAAAGCTTAAGATTGATTTTGGACCGGAGATCGGGATGAAATCCTCAAGTGCACAAATAACTAAGCGTTACAAGGCTGAGGAAATTATAGGAAGGCAAATTATAGGAATCGTCAATCTACCTCCTCGGCGCATTGCCGGATTCAAATCGGAGGTATTAGTTTTGGGAGGAGTCCCGGAAAAAGGAGATGTTATTCTATTAAAGCCGGATACTGAAATAGCCAATGGCACTCCTATTGCGTAAAAATAAGGCTCTAAAAGCGGCTCAACCTTAAAATCAGTGCTTGACGATTAGAGCAACAGGCGGTGCAATTTGCATTTCCAGAAGAATGCCTTTTTGTAGCGGTTACGATTGTAGCCCAACAAGATGCCCAGACGTTTTCTACTCTCACCATTTAGTGCATCCGCTAGAGGATTTAGCAAAAGATGTTGCGATTTCAAATGAGCTTTCGCCCATGATAATAACGAATGCAGAACGTTTTTCGCACTGCCTGGCAGATCTCATTTAGGGATCTGTCACCATTTTACTATCAGGCAAGTTAGTTCAATCGTATCGAGAGTACCTCAAAATTGTTATTTGCCCATCAATTCGCTAAACTAACGGGCAGATTAGTGGAAAATACATTCAAATGAAATTACATACATACTAGTTGAATAGGAAAATATGCCTTCTAAATGGATATTGGTACTATATCCTTAATAAGGATATTTTCTACAATTAATCACGAATGTCATGGAAAAGTGAGATAGTCAGAACTACTGTTGATAAGATACCTGCTGCAACAAAAGTATTATTCTCCTTTTATTATTCTCTTTGTTTTCTTCTGAAGATTTAATAATTTCTTGTGATAACACACTCCATATGACAATAGAGACGAAAGCCACGATTACAATCCACATATTATCACCTCCTGCTTAATACACAGAGCACTCCATACTTAATTTCTTGAAAGTAGAAAAACTATATCATAGGTTTCATATTCCAAATTAAATTTCATGTTTTCTTCATTTTTTGTCCATATGAGATTCATTAGGCTGATAGAGGATTTATTAGTATTTGCATACTAACGGACAGGATAGTTCCAATTTAATCCGTTATCCATGCTTAGATCCATAGATTTATCTCCCCCAGGTGAGGAGATGTAATTTAACAGGGTATTTCCTGAAAGGGAATTTATGGTACATTAAAGTGGTTAAAATTTGAATTGTAGGAGACATGGTTAGTATGGAACATTTAGTAAAACCACCGAAAGCTGCTGTTTTTGGAGCTGCAAACGGGGTAATGTTCATGACTTTTTTTGGAGCGCTTTGGTCTGCAATTGGTATTATTGGTTCAAATAAACTGGGAGCTCCTTGGCTGCTTGTTCTTTCAGGTATTGTGACATTAACATTGCTAATCGGAGCTATTTCACTATTTGGGAAAGCACGTAACATGAACAATGTCACTGCAGAGAAAGAGAGGGAAAAGTGGAACAGAATTAATCGAAAATTTGGTATGATCTTTGGTTTAGAAGGTCTGGCAATATTGATTGCAAGTGTGCTTTGTAACTTATTCGATCATTTTGAAGTCTTTTTCCCGATCATGGCTATCATTGTTGGTATTCATTTTTTTCCTTTAGCTCGATTGTTTCGACAGAATTTTTATTATGGTACAGGTATAGTGCTCAGTATTCTAGGCATCATTTCTTTGTTTATACCACTGAATACCACTTTTGGCGATGTATCTCTAATTGCGAGGTCTACTTTTATCGGTTTCGGTTCTGCTTTGACGCTGTGGGTGACAGGTTTCAGGATCTGGATAACCACGCTCAAGCAATTGAAGAATTAGAATAAGGATTTGCTCTACTGGATCAATTCTTTTCATGGAGTCCGCGAGACTCTTTCAGGGTACTTATCAAAATCCAAATCACAACGATTTCCATTCAATCAAAAGGGAATATTGCATAGAGCTTATTTGGCTAGAAGCTTTGGTTAAAAAACCAAATCTCGTCGTACCTGCCCCTGTAAGAAATCTTCAAGGTGATAGAGTGGTCTTGGACACCGATGCAGTAGATGTCAATATTGAGCAACTATCGTCTGATTGAGGAATTGATCAGAAAATACATTCGTATACACACTTAAGCGATATCACAATTGGTAAACATTAGTTCCGTATCAACCACCTAATCAATTAGGTGGTTTTTCTTTTGAATCTTCAATAAAAGATGGAATATTAATTTTATTAAAGACGGCTGGCAATAAATAGTTTTCCTTTGTTGAGGTAATCGGTAGGATAGTTTATTGCTAATCTGGATGTTTAGAATATTTATTGTACTAATGAATCCCACGATGTTTTATGTAGCTATTCCTGGGATTACTGAAAGAACTTCAACACTCGTTTGTGGAGAAAAGACTGAATAAGAACAATGGCAGCAAGGAAGGCGCTCGTGCAAGGTTGTAATCATATAAATTTCAGTTGGAAATGATGATTTCACCCTGATGTAATGATTTGTAAAATAAGGATATTGAATAGAACAAGGAGAGGTTCCCATGACAAAACCAGATGTACCGCTTTATCCACAGACACCAGGGTATAGCCATAAAATCAATGATCCATTCTGGTCACATTATATAGAACTGGTCCGCAACGTGGTTGTTCCCTACCAATGGGAAGCGCTCAATGACCGTATCGAAGGAGCTGAACCAAGCCGGGCCATTCGGAATTTCCGCATCGCTGCAGGAGTGGAAGAGGGCGTTCATTATGGGATGGTATTTCAGGACAGCGATGTTGCAAAATGGATTGAAGCAGCTGCGTACCTGCTCTCTGCGAAGCCCGATCCGGAACTGGAAGTCCTCGTGGACTCCGTTGTTGAGACCATAGCACAGGCGCAGCAGGCTGATGGTTACTTGAACACCTACTTTACCTTGCGTGAACCTGGGGCGCGATGGACAAACCTCGCCGAATGCCATGAACTTTACTGCGCAGGACATATGATTGAGGCTGGTGTGGCGTACTATCATGCCACTGGCAAGCGCATGCTTCTGGATGTGGTTATTCGTCTGGCAGATCATATAGGCACCGTGTTTGGTACAGAGCCGGGACAATTGCCTGGTTATGATGGGCATCAGGAGATTGAACTTGCACTCTTTAAGCTGTATGAGACGACAAAGGAAGAGAAATATCTCGAACTAAGCCGTTATTTTCTGGATCAGCGGGGAGCGAGTCCGCATTTTTTTGTAGAGGAATGGGAACAAAGGGGCCGTACCGTACATTTTGGCGAGTTGGACATGGTGCATAAGCACACCTACTCCCAGTCTCATCTCCCCATTAGGGAGCAGTCGACAGCTGAAGGCCATGCGGTTCGACTGGTGTACATGTGTGCGGCTATGGCAGATGTAGCTGCAAAGACGGGGGAAACATCACTGAAAGAAGCCTGTGAACGATTGTGGAGCAACACCGTGAGCAAGCGAATGTACATTACGGGAAGCATTGGTTCATCAGCAAAAGAAGAAGCATTTACAGGCGATTATGACCTGCCGGGAGATACGGCCTACGCAGAGACTTGTGCCTCGATTGGCCTGATCTTTTGGGCGAAGCGCATGCTTCAGATGAAGCCGGATAGCCGGTATGCGGACGTTATGGAGCGGGCTCTGTACAATACGGTGATTAGCGGGATGTCCTTGGATGGTCAACGCTTCTTCTATGTGAATCCGCTTGAAGTCGATCCGGAGATTCAACGTGTGAATCCTAATTATGCTCACGTGCGAACACGTAGGCAAGGGTGGTTTGGCTGTGCCTGCTGTCCGCCGAACATTGCACGATTACTGGCCTCATTGGATCAATACGTGTATACCCCAGTTGTGGAACAGGCTACGTTGTATGTGCAATTGTATATCGGCGGGGAAGGGGAATTCACACTGAAGGATAGAAAAGCAGCGCTAACTATGGCGTCTGACTATACCTCCACCGGAGAAGTGAAGCTGATCGTTCGGCCTGATTCCCTAGAGGGTATGGAGTTTACGGTAGCTCTGAGAAAGCCGGACTGGTGCGAAATTCCCGAGCTGTGGATTAATGGGGAGAAGACAGAACAGGATGGGTTTACTTTTGAATGCGGTTACATGAAGGTGACCCGTACGTGGAAAGCCGATGATGAAATCAGGCTTCGCTTCCCTATGAAGTGCTGCGGATGAAAGGACATGATCACATCAGAGCCACTTTCGGAAAAGTAGCCATACAGCGGGGACCGTTTATGTACTGTCTCGAAGAAGTCGACAATGGCCGAGGATTGCATCGCATTCAGCTGCCCCGGGACGCCCAGTTTCATATCGGTAGCGGGGATCAGATGCCTCTGGGGGTTCCGGCATTTACAACCATTGGGCAGCGAATAGTATCCCATGAAGACTGGGGAACACATCTGTATCGCAGTGATGTCCACTGGGATGCCCAGCCTTCCAATCTTTGCTTCATTCCCTACTTCACTTGGGCCAATCGGGATGAAGGAGAAATGAGCGTTTGGATTCGGGAGTGCGAATAAGGGGATGTCTACGAGGAATTTACCGTTCGAGGAACAGTAAAGCTGGTCACAGTAGATTACCAGTACTGCGGAACAGGAACCAGAAGCAGGGCAAGGTGAAGCTTAGGTTGAAAGGTACTTCTTCATAAAGGATAGACAAAAAAGGGAAAGCGTCCGATAGACCCAGAAGGCGTGTTACGGGATAACGCGATCTCTGGGGATCGGACGTTTTTTAATGTTCAGGGTATCCGTTCTGAATGAGTTGGTTTATTTTCTCTATTGGTGAACTTGCTGCGGAAGTTGGAAGGAGAGATGCCCTCTTTTTTGGAGAAACAGGAAGAGAAATAGGATACATGATTGAAGCCGATCTCTTCGGCGATACGAGCAACGGACCAGGCGGTTTGCAGCAGCAGCTTTTTGGCCTGTTCGATTCTGTAATGCAGCAGATATTCCATGGGTGTCATGCCATACACTTTCAGCATGCTGCGCGCGAGATAGTTTGGATGATAGTTGAGTTCCTTTTGCAGCAATGGATTGGAGATCGGTAGAGGGTAATTGTGGCGGATGTAGAGTTCAATTTTCTCGGCAATCCGAATGGCGGCAACGTCGGACAGTGAGGACAGCCCAAGGTCCAGATGCTGCATAAATTGCTGGAAGGTCGCCTGTCGTTTCCAGTTGCGCATGGACTGAGGCTCCTGATCGAGTTGAGAGAAATGCTCCAGCAGTTCCATGTCTTTGGTTACAATGTGTATATGTTTGGGGATGAAGATGGAACAGACATCACAGTGGTTCAGATACGCGCTTACCTTATGTGTCTCGATTAGTTCGGCCTGATTGGCGAGGCATTCGTCCATGTTCGCAGACTCTCTCCAGCTGCCATAGGTTTGAAAATGAATCCAGATCATTTCCGTTTCCGCCTTACAGGCAGCGCTGCCGTAATGGTGTCCATCCGGCTTAAGGATCAGTGCTTCTCCTTGCTTTAGAAGCCATTCTGTCCCGTTCTCACTAATAGCGAGTGAACCACGTGTAACAACAATCAGGTCGAAGACACCGATGTCACTACGGCTGATGTGGTATTCACCGGCTTCGTAATAAGCACGTCCGCAATCAATAAAATAGGGAATGGGCGGGGTGATGAAATGTAGGATGGGCGAGTCCAAACCGGCACCTCCGAACAGGTTGAAATATTTAAAATTCATGTTGGCATCGAGCATTTATTTTTTATGATACAACAAGTAACATACTAAATAAAGCGCTTACGAAATTGGCAAGGGGCAATTGCCATCTTGCAGGCCATGAACAGCTGGAATAACTTTCTTTGGCCGCTCATTGTGCTGCGGACAACGGAGCAATTTACCTTGCCGATTGGGCTGGCTTCCTTCGTATCCCCACTGGGCAATCATTATGAGGAACTGATCTCAGGAGCCGTGCTTGCCATTGTACCCATCTTGATTCTGTTTCTGCTCTTTCAGCGCTACTTTATCTCAGGTCTCACGGTTGGCGGGGTGAAAGGTTAAAGTAAACTTCCTCTATATGACGAAATGGTTGTCCCAAGCTTCATTCATGTTTTTTGCCTCTGTCCTCGAACTAGGAGGTGGGGCATTCAATGATCATCTGAAGGGATGCTAAACGATGGTGGAGTAAAGGTTACAGGATTCGATTATCTTAACAAACTACTTAGAGATTCTACTTTAAACGAAAGCATGAGCGTCATTTTCGATTGATCGGTCAAAGGTATTTTTAGAAGGGCTATACTTACCGGTTTAAGTGAATTAATCCCCTAATTGATATGATCACATGTATACAGGAGGTTATAATGACAATGATTTCGAAGAAGTGGAAGCCGCTGGTGATCGCGCTACTGCTTGCTTTTCCAAGTCTGCCGTTGCAGGTTAGCGCTTTGCCTGAGGTTGCGGCGACCGCAGTAAAGACCGGTATCTCCAATGCCAGCCTGTCGGCAAAAGTCGGCGATTTAGGCCAGATTGAAGAGCTCTATATCAACAACAATCCTGTGAATAAACAGGGAGAGCCGATCAATTTCGTCCTCCCTAACACGATGTCACCGCAGAATGGTACCCAGCACCAGTGGATGGGTGAAATGATCTTCTCTTACCGTGTGGATGCCGATGGACAATTCCCTGACAACAGGGAGGGCTTTGTAGAAGTTGATACCAATAAAACATTGGCTGCCGGGGGATCCACACAATATTCGACCATTAATCCTGATAACCCCTACATTAACAAGACAGCATCAGCAGACGGCAAGAAGGTAGAAGTCAACTTTATTGGACAGAACCTGAACTCTACAGACCAGCGGGTAATGAAGGGCTTCGATGTGAAATCCGTTTTTGATATGGAGACTAATGATGGTTCAATGCTTTGGGAAATTACGCTGAAGAACAAGAGCAACCAATATATTGAATTCGGGGATATCGGCTTGCCGATGCCTTGGAATAACAAATACCAGACCTTATCCGATACCTATGATGACCGTGTGACGGTGCATAATTTCGCAGGTGCTGACAGCGGGTACTCTTATGCTATCCGCACCAGTGGTGAGGGGAACTATATGCTCTTCACCCCGGTACCGGAAAGCGGAGCTCGAATCGAGTATGTGGATTATTGGATGCATGAAGCGGGAGAGCGGCGTGCTGCAGATACCTTTAAGAACTGGACAGGGGACAGTGGCGGTTGGTATCCGGGGCTGAATGTGCTCTATATCCACTCCAAAGATATTCAAAAAACGGGACGCGGATACTTTACCGATGCTTCCAGCCTCGTCCTAGGACCGGATGAGTCCAAGACGTATAAGTTCAAATTCTCTGCCGTCCGTGGAGGCGACAATACGCCGCAGGAAAGCGCAAAAAGCCCAAATAACAGTTCGACCTCGATGGAGGATCGTGAAGCCAATCTCCGGTCCATCTTATATAAATCAGGCATGATTGATGCCGTAGCGGTGCCGGGCTTCCAGACAGCGATCAATATGCCTGTAAAGCTAGACCTGCACTATGACGACAGTATCGTTGATATACAGTCCATCGATATTCAGAATGTGGCAGTGAATGATCCGTTTGACGAAGCGCATATTCCGGATATCAAGCCTGGAAAGAGCAGAAAGGAAATGGTTGACAACTCGCGGAGCGGACGTGGACTCCCTGACGGGAACCCGGGTTACAACGAGTCGGTAGAGTTTGTAGAGACTACGATCGTCAATGGTGAACAGCATCATATCTATTCACTTCAGTTTGATTCGGTCGGCAACAACAGCGTGCGTATCGAATATAAGCTGAAGGACGGAAACGAATCGGTGGATAAATTCACACAATTTGAATTCAATGTTCTAGCCGAGCTGGATGCCATCTCGGATGCCCATTCCGAATTCATGGTTCAGCGAACACAGGATAAGAACCCGGAAAGTCCGACTTACGGTAACTATTTCGACTGGTATCTTTCAAGCGGCATCGATCTCAACATAAGTCATTGGGGAGATGACTGGAGCCATGACAACATCAACTTCATGACGATGAAGAACTATTTGGCCCCCAATCCCGATGAAATTCGCTCTATCGAGACATACCTGATCGACTTCATGTGGGAACGATACATGAAGAATACTCAGGATAACTACATCGTTGCGAACTGGCTGAAAGATTCAGGAGCGTACACCGACAAAGATAAGCCTTATACACGTACGTTCTCCGAAATCATGGAAGCTACCGGATTCTTCAACATGTATCGGATTCAGAAGGCATATCCCAATCTGATCGAGTACCGGGAATCGCCTCAGTTTTATCTGGAGAAAGCTTATAACATCTACTATAAGCGTGTTTCCACCGGGGCCATCGGCTTCTATGGCGAGCAGCAAATCCCGGATATGATTGAAGCACTGAAGGAAGAGGGGATGCAGACCGAGTCAGGCAATCTGCAGAAGAAGTTCGCCCTCGACAAGGGACGGAATATGACGAGAGCCACTTATCCTTACGGCTCGGAATTTGAATATGATAATACTGGCGAAGAAGGGGCTTATGCAGCAGCGAAGGCGCTGCGCACGTACTATCCTGCAGACGCGCTTACAGGTGCAGCTGAGAGAAGTATGGAAATGGCCGACTGGAAAACACGTGCTATGCGCGGGATTCAACCTACATGGTTCCATTATTCCGTGCCCGTTTTCCGCGGCGGTGAAGGCTGGTGGAATTTCCAATATACTGCGTCTTTAGCAGGATACATTATGGATGACTGGCTAAGGTATGAGAATGATGGCAGATCGGTGGAGCAGAAGGCAATTGCACAGCAGCGCAATTATGCCGCGAAGATTTCGAACTTTAACGCCGTCAATATGGGTCAGATTTCGGCTAATTCAGTTGGCAGCACCTCTTGGAGATATTCGATGTATAAAGGAGGCACGGGTACTAAGGACGTATACGATGGCGGCTCACGCGTCATGAGTAACGGCTGGAATGATTTTTCGGGTGAATCGGAAGAAGGCCTCTATGGTTCCCTTCTCAGCATCAGCTCCGATATTGTTACAGATCCGATATTCGGGCTATTCGGTTATGGAGCGCTGGTGAGTGACGAAGGAGACAGCTACAACATTACGCCAAAAGACGGTTTCGGCAAGCGGATCAATCTGATCGATGAGAAAATCTATTTGGAGCTGGAAAGCGATAAAGTGGAAAGCGCGCAAATTCAAAAAGATGGTAAGGGTTTTACTCTCCAGCTCCTGAATCCCTCAGGGAAAGAGCATACTTCACGGATTTTGTTCGATGGAGTGGGGATGGAGAATGGATACTATTCCATGAAGCTGAATGGTGCAGCTGCCGGACAGTTCTATGTTCAGAATAATGAAGGCGTTGCCATGTTTCAGCTGGGTAGCGTGCAGCGTGCTGAATTGATTATTGAAAAGTCAGCCGGCGGTGAAAATGAAGCTCCGCAAATCACTGTAGATCTGGCGACACAACATCCACAGGCGTTACTTCCATTTATGCTGAATGGGATTGTAACCGATGATGGCGCGCCGGAAGGAACTCTGTCTTATCAATGGGAAGTGGTCAGCGCCCCGGAAGGCGGCAAGCTAACCTTTACTCATCCGAAAGCAAGCATTACACAGGCTACGGGTACCAAAGCAGGCTCTTATACGGTTAAGCTTAGCGCAAGTGATGGACAACTGACTGGATCCAGCCAGTTAATCTTCGAACTGGCTTCTCCTCCGGATAAACAGCCTCCATCAATTGGCCAAGTGACCGCGGTTCAGGATGTTGCCAATAACAGTATCGTAGTATTGTCCGGGGAGGCCATTCCTGACCCTGTGCATAGCGAGGCAGAAGAACCCCAGTTGAAGTACTCTTGGACCGTCAAGCAAAAGCCTGAAGGTTCAGCCGACATTTCATTTGTTGATGGTGACAAAGCAGCGGCCTATGCGCGTGTAAGCATGGCAGGCACCTACTCGTTTACGTTCAGTGCGGCAGACGGAGACAAGAAGGCCAGTAAGGATGTAACGATAGAGATCAAGGAAGATACAGTTGATGTTTACCGGGCACTCAGCGTAGTGACCAAAAAGGATACTGAACCAGAACTCCCCAGACAAATCTATATTCTGTCAGAGGACGGGTATCTTGAGCAGGAAATCGCTTGGGATGCTATTGATCCGGACCGCTATGCTAGTGCAGGCCAATTTGAAGCCAGGGGAAACGTCATTGGTAGTGTACTGGAGGTTCGGGCTACCGTATATGTCGTGAATACAGGACTGCAGAATGCAGCGCTGACGGCCAAAGCGTCCGCTAGCTTCTCTGGTGGCGACGGATATCCGGAAGCAATGAATAACGGCATTGAACCTAAGAGCTCTTCAGATTTCTCGCCGAACCGCGGTGCAACCAACAGTGCATGGCATAACTGGGGTAGAGAAGGAGATCCGGCATGGGTGACGTATGAATGGGATCAGCCATTCCTGGCTTCTTCCATGGATGTATATGTTTTTCAGGACAACGGCGGGAACTTCCGACCGAAGGATATGCAGCTTATGCTTCGCGGCGAAGATGGGAAATGGTATACCCCGCGGGCCATAAAGGGACTTGGCAATGAGCTTAATCAGTACAATACAACGACCTTTGAGCCTGCATATATCACAGGTGTCCGTATGGACATGAAGCCTTCGGTTAATGGCTCCGGTATTCTGGAGTGGAAGGTAAACGGCTATACCGGGGCGGTAGATAAGTCGGAACTGATCAAGGTCTATAATTATGTAAATACATTAAATGCCTTGAACTTTGCAGATCCTGGCCTTGCGCCAATTGAAGCGGCGAAGGCAGAAGCTTCTGCTGTGATCAAGAATATGAATGCCACAGACGGAGAAATAACCCTGGCGCTTGAGAAGCTGCTGACGGATTTGCGTCTACTCAATCCGAGAGACGGCAATATGGCCTTCCTCGCAAATGCTTCTTCCAGCTACACCTCCCCTTGGGAGAGTCTGGCGGCAGTGAATGACGGAAAGAAAGATGGCAACAACATCCCCCATTGGGGAACCTGGGGCCATGAAGGCGCAGAGGAGTGGGTGCAATATGAATGGCCGCAGGGTGCCTCTATCCGGAGTTCGAATCTGGTGATGTGGTCAGATGCCGGCGGGATCAAGCCTCCTACCCAAATGGTGTATTCCTACATCCCGGCGGATAGCGCTACTGATGAATGGGTAACAGCGGGAATGGTTACGGAAGGAATCAAAGTAGTTGAACATTCACCGGCAGAATCCTTCAATCCGTACACGTTTGATCCGGTGCTGAATGTAAAGGCAGTGCGGGTGACCCTGACCAAGCAATCACAGGCAGGCGATACCGGTGTCGGCCTATGGGAATGGGAAGTTCTCCGGGTAGGATCCACTCAAGATCGCGAGGCTCCAGTAACACCGGCCGGGGTGGCACCGTCCGTTCTCCATGGAGATGACGGCAAACTGATTGGTGTGACAACAGAAATGGAGTATAAGAAGGAAGGCGAAGAAGAATATACAGCAATTGCAGGAACTGAGGTTACAGGTCTCACCACCGGTAAATATTATGTCCGGTATATGAAGACCGGTTCGCTGAGTGCCAGCCTGGATAAGGAAGTCGTTATACCGGAAGGGCAGACACAGGAGCAGGCTGCACCAGATGCGAGTGGGTGGGTAATCTCACACGCCAATTCGGATACCGACATAAAAGGCAAAATTGAGGGTTTGAATGATACGATGGAATACCGGAAGCTGGGCGAAGAGGATTACACGCCTGTTAAAGGTTCAAGTATTAGCGATCTGGAGCCTGGCAGCTATCAGATCCGGTATGCAGCGACAGATAGCCTAAAGGCAAGTCCGCCCGTAACCGTGGACATTCACAATGAAGCCAAGGAAGACAGAGAGGCACCAACAGCGGAAGGACTCATCATTACACCGCCTACAACAGCAGGCGGAAATGATGGCAGAATCGAAAATGTGACTGCCGATATGGAGTACCGGAAGGTGGATCAAGGTGGTTACATGACGGTCAGTGGAACCAGCATTGAAGGCCTGAAGGCCGGCAGCTACGAGCTCCGGTACGCCGGAACGGACATGAGCAATCCAAGCCCTGCGATCCTGATCGTTGTGCCTGACGGAACCAAGCAGGAGCAGAATCCGCCGTCCAGTGCAGAGGTCAAGGCTGTAAATGTCAGTGCAGCTGGGGCCAAGGATGGTAAGATCACTGGTGTAAGTCCTGTAATGGAATACCGGCAAGAGGGAGGAGACGCTGGCAGCTGGAATGCGATCACAGGCACAGAGGTTACAGGTCTTCGTAACGGAATCTACGAAGTGAGATATAAAGAAACGGCAACTCATTATGCGAGCCAATCCCTTACTGTCGTTATCAGTAATCCAGTCATCAATCCGAAGCCTACGGAAACACCGCCGTCAACGAATGCACCTGTGTCAGTCACTGCACCTTCACCGACTCCTGAAAACATTAAAGTCGAAGGGAATTTGATTAAGATTTTGGCAACAAAGGCGGATAACAAAACCGGTATAGCTAAAGGAGTACCCATCCAGCAGGAAGATCTTAATAAGGCTCTGGAGCATGCAAAGGCGAATAGCAGCAATGTTAGAACGCTCTTGGTGGAAATAACAAAAGCAGAGGGAGCAAATGCCTATGCAGTTGAGCTTCCTGCAGCTGCACTAACCGCAGATCATGGCAACATCAAGATAGAGATTAATACGGAATTTGGTACCATTACCGTACCTTCTAATTTGCTGAAGCATGCATCAGGTGCCAAAAGTGTGGAACTGGCACTTAGCCGACTAGATACTGCAAAGCTTCATTCAGAAGTAAAGTCCGTAACAATCAGCAGACCTGTTATTGCATTAACTGTCCACTTAGATGGAGTAGAAACGGTAGCCTTGAATGCACCGGCTGAAATCAGACTGCCCTATGCTCCAGGTGTTGAAGAATTGACCAATTCGAGTTACCTTACAGTTTCGTATGTGGCTGTAAACAGTACGTTTGTTCAGCTACTGAATGGCAAATACGACAGTGCTCTACAAGCCATGGTTTTTCCAGTGACAAACACAGGTGAATATGCAGTTGTTTACACGAAGAAGTTCTTCAATGATGTCATCAAGGATTCGTGGTACGCACCAGCGGTTGAAACAATGGCGTCCAAAGGATTCATTGACGGGACATCAGCAACAAGCTTTAGTCCCGGCCAAAAGGTCACAAGAGGTGAGTATCTAGCCTGGTTGGTAAGGACACTGGATCTCACAGCAGAGTTCAACACCACCTTCAGTGATATTGAGCGAACAGACCTCTATTATGAGGAAATCGGAATTGCCAAAGCACTCGGGATCGCCCTGGGCTCGAACGGCAGCTTCCATCCGGAAAAGGAAATTGCTAGACAAGATTTGGCTGTGCTGACCATGCGTGCCTTGCGTGCAGTGGGAAAAACCGAGCAGAACGGTACAGCTGAGGATCTCAAGAGATTCACAGATGCCGTAAATGTAGCAAAATACGCTGTTGATGACATGGCAGCAATGGTTAAAATGGGTTTCATAAACGGGCGAAGCAATGTCACCTTGAGTCCTGCTGGGACAACAACCAGAGCAGAAGCTGCTCAGGTTCTGTATAAGATTTTCTCACAGCTATAATAAAAGAAAGCGGCCCTGATCCTGTATGAAACAGAATCAGGGCCATTTTCATATTGGAAAGTTGGTCACAGGTGAAAGCCATTAAACAGGTTTTTCACTTAACTTATTTTAAAAATTGAAAATAAACAGCGTAGATACCCAGTAACGATCTTTTTTGTCCTGGAATTTAAACTTCAGCTACATTTCTTTATCGATTTATATCTAAGCTCACACAATTTCAAAACAAAAAAATAGAGAACACGAAAGTATAAAAAGAAGGCAACTGAACATGGAATAAGCAAGAAATTCACAGCGGATTGAACTATAATGGGCGTGTTTACAATACATTCGCTGGAGGAGAGCTGACATTGAGAACATTTCAAAACCCCGTAATTTCAGGATTTTACCCTGATCCATCAGTCATACGGGTGGGAGAGGATTATTATCTGGTAACTTCAAGCTTTGAATATTTCCCTGGTGTACCTCTGTTTCACAGTAAGGATATGGTCAACTGGCGTCAACTTGGCCACATCCTGGATCGTCCTTCTCAATTGAATCTGGATCATATTGCTCCATCTATGGGAATCTGGGCACCTACCATCCGATATCATAAAGGGATCTTTTATATGATTACAACTTACGTTGATAATGATAAACAACAGCATAATTTCTATGTTACGGCTACTGATCCTGCCGGAGACTGGTCAGACCCTGTTTGGTTGAAAGATGCTCCTGGTATTGATCCATCCCTGTTCTTCGATGATGGCCGCGTTTATTATTCAGGCAACCGAGTACCCCCAAGCGGGCAGGAATATCCGAAACACATGGACATCTGGTTGCAGGAAATCGATCTGAGTCAAGGAAAGCTCATTGGAGAAAAATATAGTATTTGGCAGGGTGCACTTAAGGTCGCACATGCGCAGGAAGGTGCTCATATATACAAGATTGGCGAATGGTATTACGTGACGGTTGCAGAAGGAGGAACCGGGCACACCCATGCGATTACTATAGCAAGGAGCCGGAATGTCAAGGGGCCTTACGAGGGGTACAAAGCTAATCCCATTTTGACACACAGGCATCTAGGAAGAGAGTTTCCAATTGTAAACGTGGGCCACGGGGAACTGGTGGAGACTCAAAATGGGGAATGGTGGATGTTTTGTCTTGCTTCCCGAACCGCTGGAGGTTATTACCGTAATCTTGGTCGGGAGACATTTCTTGCACCTGTGATTTGGGAAAATGAGTGGCCAGTAGTTAGTCCTGGTAAAGGAATGCTGGAGTTTGAGACGGTTGCCCCGAACCTACCGGAACATAAGTGGGATCTCCCCTCTGTAAGAGAGGATTTTAATGGCACAGAACTATCTCCTGTTTGGAATTTTCTTCGTACACCCCGTGGAGAGTTCTGGAGTCTAACTGAACGTCCAGGATATCTGCGTATGAAACTGAAGTCGGAACAGCTGTCTGAACAAGCTAATCCCGCCTTTATTGGACGACGCCAACAGCATTTAAGTTTTAAAGCTGCGGTAAGTCTTGTATTTGAGCCCCAAGCTGATGGTGAAGTGGCTGGCTTAGTGCTGCTGCACAACGCGAACTTTCATTTCCGCTTTGTGTTAGCGCGTGAAGGAGATAAGTATATTCTTCGGCTGATTGAGCGTTTTAAGGGAGAAGAAAGAGAGCTTGGTTCAGAAATATGTAATGGAGGCAGAGTTCAGCTGAAAGTGGAAGCCCACCATCAGGATCATAGCTTCTACTTCAGAACAGAGGAGGCAGATGGGTGGAAGGTGCTCTGCAGGAATGTCGATGGAAGGCTGTTAAGCACTGATCTGGCTGGCGGTTTTACGGGGACCTACATTGGACTGTACGCTAGCTCTCAGGGACATCATAGTACAGCGGTTGCCGACTTTGAATGGTTTGATTATGAGGGCTTAACTTAGGGTTCTTGATTGGTTTGAAACAGGCTTGCCTCCCTGACGAAATTTGATTTCTTTTCGATAATGTGAAGGGTTGTAACCCGTAACCCTCTTGAAGGTTTTGTTGAAGTGGGACAGATACTCGAACCCGACAATTGAGGCAATTTCCTGGATTTTGCTGTTCGATTGGGTAATGAGTCGTTTGGCCTGTAAAATTCGAATATGCACGACATACTCACGAAAATGAAAGCCTGTCAGTCTGTAGAATATGCGGCTCAAGTAGGATGGGCTTATGAAGAATTGTCTAGCCGTTTCTTCCAAAGTCAGTGGTTTCTGATAATGCTCGCGAATGTAAGTAGCTACATCGGTAACCAGGTGGTGCAGTGGGTGCTTAGTTCTGTCACTCTGTGTGCGAGGTTCTATACGTTGAAGCAGAATCATTAATTCAGCAAATAAGGTAAGAACGCTTGTTTCATAAAAAGGCCGACATTCCTTACATTCCTCAAGCATACGTAGCAGGAGGGTTTCTGCTTCATTCTGCTCGCGCAGCATTAACCGAAAAAGATGAAAGCCGCGCTGATTAAACCATTGCCTATCATCTTGAAGCGGGGTGGGCAGCAGTGCTGGATTATAGTTAACTAGAATTCGTTCAAATTCAGCAATTTCGGAGCTTGCGGTAGCGTGCATCTCATCAGATTGAATAAGAATGAGCTCTCCTTTTTGAAGGGTGACCACTTGACTATCTACAAAATAAATGCGTTCACCTTCTGTAAGGTAATACAGTTCAATGAAGGGATGACTGTGGGCACGAGGCATAGATGTCATGCCGGCACGTTTCATATGCTGGATGCTGAATTGTTCGTTAGCCACATGAAATTTCGGGTGGGAAGCGTTTACAATTTCCATAGCTACTCCTTCTCACTTCGTAGTTATCACCATTATAGTTTATTTCCAAAGCAAGTTGAAAGGAGTAATGTATGTTGATTACCGTGTCTGCAGAAAAAGATGGAGATTTCACCCGTCTCCAGGCTGCCCTGGATTCGATCTCTCAGAAGGATTACTCGGAGGTGACGATTCGAATCAAGCCGGGCGTCTATCGAGAGAAAATTGTCATACCATCTGATGCGCCACCCATTCTATTGCTCGGCGAAGATCCAGAAGCCACCATTATAAGCTGGTCGGATAATGCCCACACATTGGATGAAGACGGGAAACCACTGGGAACATTCCGCTCGGGGACGATGAATATATTTTCCAAACAGTTTACAGCCGAGAATATAACGATCCAAAATGCATCTGGACCAGGGACGGGGCAGGCTGTGGCAGCTTTTGTCGATGGAGACCAAGCTGTCTTCCGCAGAGTGCGCTTTCTTGGAGATCAGGATACGTTATATACAGGGCAAGGGAAGCAATATTATAACGATTGTTATATTGAGGGTGATGTTGACTATATATTTGGTCCGGCAACAGCCCTTTTTGACCGATGTCATCTTCATAACAAAAGATCAAGAGGATACATTACGGCAGCTTCCACGCCGGAAGGTACGTCATTTGGTTATGTTTTTCTGGATTGCCGGATTACAAGTGGAGAAGGAGTTCGTGATATGTATCTTGGACGGCCTTGGCGTCCTTATGGGCATGTTGCCTTCCTGCGAACCGTTATGGATGGTTCCATTACAGGGGAAGGCTGGCATAATTGGGGGGCACCGGATAGAGAGAAAACTTGCCGCTATGAGGAATACGAAAGTAGTGGTGCAGGCGCCAATCCTTCGGAACGAGTTTCTTGGTCGCGGCAACTGACATCCACTGAGGCGAGTAAGTATCAGATTTTGACCATTCTGGGCGGCTGGCATCCCGAAGGTTACTGAGGAGCGTTACCATTGAATTGGATGACAGGAGGATCACGAATATGACCAAGATGCACGAGGAAGTTGTAAGCATTTCCAGGAAAATTGCGGATACTATTTTAGGGCAGTGTAATGAAAAGGGAGAGCATGATTACGTATTGAAACGGTGGGCTTATGTACCCGGAATGCTGCTGATGGCAATGATGCGCACTGGGATTCAGTTTAACGAGCCTGCATATGCCGCGTTTGTAGAGCGCCACATGGACACCTTTATTCGGGAGGACGGTTCCATTCGCACCTACTCACTCGAAGAATACAATCTGGATCAGATCAATCAGGGAAAGAATCTGTTCTGGTTGCTCCAAGAAACAGGAGATGAGCGGTACGCCAAGGCTTCTCATTTGCTCGCCGCACAGCTTCTTAGTCAACCTCGAACGTCTGAAGGCGGATTCTGGCACAAAAAGGTTTATCCGTTTCAAATTTGGCTGGATGGTCTGTATATGGCATCCCCCTTTTTGGCGGAATATGCTAAGGTATTTGGACGTCCCGAGCTACTGGACGAGGTGGCTCATCAATTATTGCTCATTGAGCGTAAAACACGTGATCCGCTGACCGGTCTGCTCTACCACGGATGGGACGAATCCCGCGAACAGGAATGGGCAGACAGCCGCACGGGCTTGTCATCACAATTCTGGAGTCGGGCAGTGGGCTGGTACATGATGTCACTTGTAGACTGTCTTGATCATTTTCCGGTAACTCATCCGAAGCGTGGGACCATAATTGGTATCTTCCATCGTTTGTCCCTTGCCCTTCTTCAGGTTCAGGATAAAGAAACCGGGCTGTGGTATCAAGTACTGGATAAAGCCAACCGGAAGGGCAATTACATAGAGGCGTCCGGTTCATGCATGTTTGTGTATTCTCTGGCAAAAGGGCTTGGGCGTGGTTATCTGGAGAAAGGATTTGAAGATGCGACGCTTAGGGGGTATCAGGGCATCGAAGAATATCTAACAGAAGAAGATGCGCATGGTATACATCTGAAGCAAATATGCCACGGAGCGGGACTAAGCAAGGAGAGAAATGGCTCCTATGACTATTATATTTCAGAAGAAGTAGTTGAAGATGTACCTATGGGATTGGCTCCCTTTTTACTTGCTTCCCTTGAAGTGGAACGTTACGTCAACAGGAGGGAACTATGATACCAGAGCAAAAAATACAGTTTAATTTTTCGTCCACTCCGAAGGAAGGATACGTGTCTATGATCCCGGGAGAGAACGATACCATTCCGCGATATGATCATGTCAGAGGATTTGGATTTGTAGATCAAACATGTGCTATGCCTCCGCGTCAGGTCCATCTCGATTCCATTGTTGCTGCACAGGAAGGATACTTAATTCGCGAGGCTGAATTTAGGGAAGACGATGGAGAGCCGGTTGAACATCATAACCGTTACGGCCTCTGTTTTCGAGTGAAGGTTCCTCCGGGTGCATACAATGTTCAAGTGAGAACAACCTCTGACCAGGCTGATATGGTGATTGCGATTTCCGGAATGAATACTCAAGCGCTTCTGCAAACCGAATTCTGGGATGCAGCCAAGCTGATTACTAACCAAACGCGCATTCAAATAGATGATAGGCAGTGGAGCTATAATTACGTCAATGGGCGAGAATATATAGATATTGAAATAGAACCGAAGCGACTCAACTGTATTGTAGGCATTTCAGAAATTGTAATAACGAGAATTCCTCAGAAAGATCGCCCGGAGCATCAGCTGCCCACTGTTTTTACTTTAGGTGACTCCACAGTTAAATCATATATTTTCGAAGAAGCACCGATGAGTGGATGGGGTCAAGTATTTGATAACTTGTTTGATCCGTTACAAGTTCGCGTGATCAACTATTCTATGGGAGGACGTTCCTTTAAAAGCGCTTATACGGAGGGGCGGTTTAATGATATTCTGATGACTGGCTGCGCACAAGATTACGTCTTAATCCAGTTCGGTCATAATGACGAGTCGATGGATGAAAACAGACGTTTTGGCAGAGGATCTACTGAGTCGATGTATCGAACATATTTACAGGAGATTTATATTCCTGCTATACGAGCACGAGGAATGATACCAATTCTGGTTACCCCGATGTCCCGTGTAGATGCAGCAGCTAAGTCCAGACATATTTACACGAATTCATTTAACAATCGAAAGTTCCCCCAAGTCATGCGTGAGATGGCTGCAAAGCTTGGGGTAACGCTCATTGACCTAAATAAGGAAAGCCTGCGTTATTACAATGAGATCGGTGTGGAAGCAACCACCGCAATATTTATGTCCATTGAAGCAGGGGAAACACCGGGAAAAACGAATGATGGCAGTTTTGCCAATGGACACCCCATTCAACGAAATGACGGCACTCATTTTAAGGAAAGTCTCTCCAAACAATTTGCTCGTATGGTGGCGACCTGCCTTGCTAAGGAGGCAGAGCAAGGTAACCAAGCCGTTAAAAACGTTGCCTCTTGGTTGAAAAATGAGGTGAAGACAGCGATCCAGACAAATAACTGGTCCACTGTTTTTCCCGAAATAGCTGTTGATACGTTGACCGGATCAGGAGCTTACTATCGGAATCAGATTGAAAAGCTGGTTCAATTGGGTGTTTTCTCTCTGGATGACGGTGCTCGGTTTAATCCAGAAGAGTTCGTCAATATCCGTGAATTTAGCTTGGCACTGTCTCGACTGTTGGAGATAGATTCAGCTATACTCAGTGATTGTTCGAACAATGAGTTAACACGAGAGACCATGGGTAAGCTGCTTCACGATGCATATCAAGCAAAATTTGATGTTCCGCCCCCTTATATGACTGAATATAACGGGGATGCCATCACCCCCGATCACCCGGCGTATGACCCGCATCTCGCTCCAGATCAACGTGGAACAATGTACTACCCCTTAATTTCGTATGAGCAGCTTGAGGATACTGCAGAGATTACCCCTGAGTTGCTGAGTAAAGTAAAAAAGGCTTATCAATGGGGGCTTTTTCGATCAGAGAAGGGAATCGAACGGGGAAAGCAGTGTAACGGAAACGTGCTAGAGCCCAAAAAAAGGGTAACTCGGGAGAAGGCAGCTAAAGTTCTCTATTATATGTGGGTGTTAGCACATCCTATAAACATGGAGAACGATATTTCGTGTCTTAAGACTCTGAAATCATGACGATCATATTTCCTAATATTTCCTAATAAAGAGGCTTTCCCAATGGGAGAAGCCTCTTTTTGGGTTATCTGCATACTTTAAGGTTTGCTTTGAGCAGTTGTGGTATCACTCTTCTTGAAATCAGGTGCCTGAGCGCGATTTCGATATTCTCCGGGAGTCATACCGTTTAGTTGTTTGAAGCGCCGGATGAAGCTTGACACGTTGTAATACCCCACTTCCTCTGCTACGGATGATAGCGGTTTCATAGTTGTCATCAGCAAATGCTGAGCTTTTTTCATACGTAATTCGGTCACGTATTCAAGTGGAGTTTGTCCAGTCTGTTCCTTAAACAATTGACTAAGATTGGGTAAAGCCATACCAAATGACTCAGACATTCCCTGAAGAGAAAATTCACATTGGTCAAAATGCCCCTCAATATATTGGGTGATCAAGTCGATGGATCGCGATGTTGGCTCTTTTGAGGGCGTTTCCTTATTTTGATTTTTAAATGCGACGGACAAATCCTGACTGATGGAATGAATCAATTTCTCGAATTCATCGATCGTTTCCAGGCGCTCCAGTACAAATATATCGGGATATTGGGCTGAATGTTGCTCGCTCATCCCCAGTCCAGTCCACATATCATTAACGGAACGAATAACATCGTAGCAGAGACTACGGGCTATGATTAAAGGTACCTGTTTTTGTCGGATAAAATCAGTAATGTTCGAGAGAGAACTTTGGATTTTATCCATCCTGCTTTTGCGTACAGCCCGCTGCAGGCTCTCCATCTCGGAGTGGGGGTAGGATTCCTGATGATTAAAGTTCATTGGTATTTCGTCATACCGAATGACCCGGTTAACACCTTGAATAAATCGATAATCCATGGCTGTCTGTGCTTCAAGGTAGGAACGGGGACTTTCCGAAACCAAGGTTCGGGTACCCACTCCAAGAGTGACCGTCCCGCCTAATAATGCACGCAATCGATCTTGGTATTGATCCCAACAGGCATGCGTGTCTTCAGTAAGAGAATCCTGAATGAGCAGGAGAAATACATAACGACCCGAGTCAAAATGCTCAATCCCAAAAATGGGATGGGGACCAGGATAGCTTCGTTCCATTTCCTGAATGGTATGATTATTCATGGAATGTACATACTCGGCAGTTTCGATGATGATAACCTGGGTTTGTGCCTCATCTGTCAGATCTACAAAGTTGGCATCATATTTAGCGATTTCCGAAAAGGATTCAATCTCTCCCTTTAACAGCGCGAAAACCATTTGTTTTTTGACAGCAGGGGAGTGATTTTTCACACGGTTATCGAGATCTTTATTTTGATTAGCCAGGCTGGTTAGCGTATAACGTACGGTTTCAAGTTCATTCAGTGATTTCATCTTGTGGGGGAATAGGCGATGACTTTCCTTACGCAACATATGGATTGGTCTATAATTGGAACGCATGCTTATATAAATGATCCCCCCTCCGACAATCAAAATCGCTATAATTCCGTAGGTCAGCCAGTTTTGGGCATGATTCACTTTATCCATTACGACATCAATCGGAAGCAAAGTTGCATATTTCCATCCAGACTGTTCGGATTGCATGAGAAAAAGATAGTAGTTGGTCCCCTCCAATGTGATTTCCTGATAAGGGGCGTGAGTACCTTCCGTTATGAGCTTCGAAAAGGCTAGACGGGTGGGGCTGCCTTCTTTTGCCACAGACGTAACGAGTTGATTGTTCTGGTCAAAGATCCACATGGATCCTTCAGCTTTTTCATAGGTGGACATTAACTGATGAATGGATTTCTCATTTATCAAATAGACTATGGTTCCATAGGGTTTAGCTTGATTTGGAAACATGGGTTGAATCATTCTCAGATAACGTTCATGCGATTTTTGATCATAACCTGGCGAGAGCAGGGAAGCTGTTCTGGATTCCTGTAAATCTGTAATCATGGTTGATGCAGACCAATCTTCAAATTGATAAATTTGTTTGGAGATCATTGGCAATGAATACACACCACTGCTTGTAAAAACAGCAGGGTCCGACTTGAAATATACCCAGATTTCGTGAATAAACGGGCTCATCCGTTGATAACGTTTTAATTCACGCGTAATTCCCCAAGCTTTATATCCCCATTGGTCTGAAATCCGGTAAGGGTACAGGCTGTTATCTTCAATCAGCATTTGCCTCGTTGTATCTTCGATTCTACTTAATTGCTCGTCCATGGATTCCCGCATGTTATCCAGCGTATTCAGATTGCCGGCGATCACTTCCTCCTCCAGTTGGTTCACAAAGAAACTATAGACCAGCACCGCAATCAGCGTGATGGGAATCAGAAGAAGGATGATGTAGGACAACAGGTATTTTATGAAGATTTTATAGGGATGGTTGTCGTTCATCTCGTTCAAGCCCCCTTGAAAGTGTATTGGTTCACCTGTTCAATTCTTTGCAAATTTTCGTGGCGAAGCTCGTAGCGGGCGAGCATGTTAGTGACAAGCAAGGTGATTAGCATTATTTTAGATGATTCTATTCCATACATCTACCTTTTTTTCCTTTTTCATTCAGACTGGTGATGGCAATAATGGTTGACAGGCAAATATTTCGGCTGTAATTAAACCAATTAGCTTGATTATAGAAACTTAAAAGCCTTATTTAGGCGATATCAAATAAGCTGCTTATAAATAAAGCACATAAATTTTGTGCATTGTAAGCCTTTTCAAGACTATGATAAGGTCGTTTTGCACTAAAGGTTTGAGCGGATTGAGCAGGGAAACCTGCTTCAATTCAATTTGCAAGTTTCCCTTTGCTAAATAAAAAAGAAAGAGGAGAAGCGAATGAAATTAAGATCTGAATCCATGATGTGGTATGATGCTCCTGCTCGTAACTGGGAGGAAGCGCTGCCCATTGGGAACGGACGGCTAGGTGGAATGGTCTTCGGAAACATCAAGCAGGAACAGATCCAGTTTAATGAAGACTCGATATGGTCTGGTGGACCAAGAAATCGGAATAATCCGGATGCCAAGGAACATCTGTCCCACATACGGCAGCTCTTGTTCGAAGGCAAGTTAAATGAGGCCCATGCACTCGTGGAGGCGGCTCTTTCCGGTACGCCCTGCAGCCAAAGGCACTATATGACAGCCGGTGACTTGATGATTCGCATGAATCATCCTGTAGACCAAGTGGAGTCCGCAGATTACAGGCGAGAACTGAATCTGGAGGAAGCGATCGTTTTAACGGAATATGTATATGAAGGCGTCAGGTTCCGCAGAGAAATATTTTGCAGCTACCCTGCGCAGGTCATGGTGATTCGGCTAGAAGCGGATCGTCCGGGGACTTTGAGCTTCACGGCAAGGTTTGAACGAAAAAAAGGTCGACATATGGAACTGTCCTATCGGAAAGGTGAAGATACCATCGTTATGTCCAATCCATGTGGAGGAGTTAACGAAGGGTCATATACGGCGGTGGTAAAAGCCGTTTCCTCTGGGGGAACAGTTCAGGCAATCGGGGAGCATTTGAATGTACAAGGAGCGAACCAAGTAACATTATTTCTGTCCGTTGCCTCCGGCTTCCGGCACGATAAACCGGAGCAGCAAGCGTGCGAATGGATTGAAAGAGCCGCTGCCCAATCCTATGAAAAGCTAAAAAATGAACATGTACTTGATTACCAGCAGTTGTTTAAACGGGTAAAGCTGGAGCTTGCGGACCTTTCAGGAACTGATCTTCATCTATTGCCTGTTTCGAAGCGGCTGGAGCTTGTACAAAAAGGGGCCGAAGATACCGGACTAAATACGCTATACTTCCACTTTGGTAGGTATTTACTTATTTCATCCAGCAGGCCTGGTGCTCTTCCGGCTAATTTGCAAGGGATCTGGAACGACTCCATGACGCCGCCGTGGGACAGCAAATACACGATTAACATCAATACCCAGATGAATTACTGGCCCGCTGAGACTTGTAACCTGGCAGAATGCCATGAGCCGTTGATCGAACTGGTCGAACGGATGAAGGTCAATGGGAAAGTGACGGCACAGATGATGTACGGTTGCAGAGGTTTCGTCGCTCACCACAATACGGATCTCTGGGCAGATACAGCTCCTCAGGATATTTATGCTGCAGCAACACAGTGGGTCATGGGCGGGGCTTGGCTTACGCTCCATCTTTGGGAGCATTACCAATTTTATCCGGATAAGGTTTACCTGGAACGAGCATATGACACAATGAGGGAAGCGGCTTTGTTTTTTGTGGACTTTCTCGTTAAAAGTCCTGAAGGCTATCTGGTTACCAATCCTTCTGTTTCACCAGAGAACCGATATAAGTTACCGAATGGAGAAGCAGGAACATTATGTTATGGGCCTACGATGGACACGCAAATTATAGAGGAATTATTCAGGGCATGCTTGGAAGCGAGTCAGGTGTTAAATGTTGATCAAGAGTTACGGGAGCAATGGGAAAAAATGATTAAACAATTACCACCAATGCAAATTGGCAAGCATGGACAGCTGCAAGAATGGCTTGTGGATTATGACGAAACAGATGCGGGTCACCGTCATATTTCACACTTGTTTGGGCTTCATCCTGGTTCCACCATCAGTCCGGACCTGACAGCAGAGCTGGCAGAAGGTGCGAAAACTACACTGATTCGACGACTGGAAAATGGAGGAGGGCATACGGGCTGGAGCAGAGCCTGGATTATTAATTTCTGGGCAAGGCTGCTGAATGGAGAGCAGGCGTATGAGCATACACAACAACTTCTTCGGCAATCAACCTTGCCCAATTTATTCGATAACCACCCCCCGTTCCAGATCGATGGTAATTTCGGTGGTATAGCGGGTATTGCGGAAATGCTGCTGCAAAGTCATTTGAATTACATTCGGTTTCTTCCAGCCCTTCCATCTGTATGGAAGGCGGGTAGTGTGACCGGCTTGCGGGCCAGAGGAGGATTCGTCATTGACATGACATGGGCTGACCAACAAATGAAGACAGCGTCAGTACGCTCTGAGATTGGAGGAAGTATCCGTTTATTTTCACAGCACCCGATCCATGTGACCACCATTGACGGTCTGCCGGTACCTACAGATCGAAAAGGGAATATTACCGAATTCAATACAACCGCAGGTACTGTATATTCATTGGTCCCTACAGGTAAGTATAAAAATCGCACATAATTATTGAATATTGTAACCGCTTTCTTAATGGTGGTATATTCGGCGTGCACCATCAAACACCACCCAAAGGAGGTGAGACTCTGAAGCTGGCTATGAGACAGATTAGAAAGGTACGGCATTCAGGGCTGAGCCAATACTTTAATATGCTGGGTAAGGACTTCCAGAAGCATAAGGTTGTTTATTTTCTGGGATTGTTCGGGATTAGTTACTACATCATTTTCAGCTATATACCGATGTATGGCGTGACCATCGCCTTCAAAAATTATTCACCGGTCAAGGGTATCTTGGGAAGCGAGTGGATCGGCTTTCAGAACTTTGTAGATTTCTTCCAAAGCTTTTATTTTTGGAGGTTACTCCGGAATACCCTGATCATCAGCATTTACGAGCTGCTCATTGCTTTTCCTGCGCCCATTATTTTAGCACTGTTGTTAAATGAGGTAAGGCACACCTTTTTCAAACGGTTGACACAGACGATCACGTATCTGCCGCACTTTGTTTCGATCGTTGTTATTAGCGGCATGATTGTAGACTTCTCAAGAAAAGCCGGACTGTTTAACATTATATTGAGCTGGTTTGGCGTAGAGGCGCAAAATTTATTGCTTGATCCATCCCTTTTTAGAACCATATTTGTGGGTTCGGGAATTTGGCAAGGTATCGGTTGGGGATCGATTATTTATCTGGCGGCATTATCGGCCATTGATACTCAGCTATACGATGCAGCCACAGTGGACGGTGCGAACCGGTGGAAGCAAATGTTGCATGTCACGTTACCCGGCATTATGCCAACGATCGTTATCCTGCTGATTCTACGAATTGGCGGCATCATGGATGTCGGTTTTGAGAAGGTAATCCTGCTGTATAATCCTCAAACCTACGAAACGGCAGATGTCATCTCCAGTTTTGTATATCGGCGTGGACTTCTTGAGGCTAACTACAGCTACAGCACTGCTGTCAGCTTGTTTAATTCCGTCATTAACTTCATTCTTCTGATTCTGGCAAACCGGATTAGCCGGAAAATCAATGATACGAGTCTATGGTAGAGGAGGCATCCGGCATGATAAGACGCAGCTTGGGAGATAAAATATTTGACACGTTAAACATTGTGTTTTTGACAGGGCTGATGATCATAACTCTTTATCCTTTTCTCTATGTGATCTTCGCATCGCTTAGTGTGCCGTCAGAATTGGTCAAACACTCCGGCATTCTGCTGTGGCCAAAGGGTTTCTATCCGGAAGCCTATAAATTAGTGCTCCAAAACCCGATGATTATCTCCGGATATAAAAACACTTTGTTTTACGTGGTGGTGGGTACCTCGCTGAACGTATTTTTTACGGCGTTGTTTGCTTTCGTTCTATCACGAAGAGAAATGTATTGGAAAAAGTATATGATGATGATGGTTGTCTTCACCATGTTTTTCAGCGGTGGTCTCATTCCCGGCTATATTTTGGTGAAAAACCTGGGGATGTTGGATACGCGTTGGGCTCTCATCATTCCTGGTTTGATTGCCACTTGGAATCTGATTATTATGAGAACGTCGTTTCAAGCTATTCCTGTTGAGCTTGAAGAGGCGGCTAAGATTGATGGTGCATCGGATTTCCGAATTTTTGCCCAGATCATCTTACCTCTATCGGTTCCAGTACTTGCTGTGATGGCACTTTTCTACGGAGTAGGTCATTGGAACTCATGGACTGGGGCGCTGATTTATCTGCGGGACAGAGAGCTGTTTCCGCTGCAGCTGGTGCTGCGGGAAATACTTATTGAGAACAGCACAACGGACACAACCAACCTGTCCACTACGACGGGGGATCCATTTCTGGGAGAAGTGGTCAAGTACGCTACTATAATCGTGGCCACTTTACCTATTCTAGTGCTGTATCCGTTTATCCAGAAATATTTCACGAAAGGTGTCATGATAGGGGCCCTGAAGGGCTAAGTACCTAATACTAGCTGAATAATGGGGGATGAGTATGAAGGTTATAAAGGTTGGAAAAATGTCCTTAAGCATCCTGATGGCAGCATCGTTAATAGCAGGTTGCGGTGATGACAAATCGGGTGATCAGGCAGGTGCAGCTGACGAAAACAACCAAGCGGTCAGCTTTCTCTGGAACGGTAAATTCAGCAGCAAAATCCCTGAACTTAAGGGCTACGGGGACGTGGAAGCCTACAAAGAGATTCAGAAGCGAACCGGGATAACGATTAATTTTCAGGAAAATGACACGAGCAATCTCTCCCAATTTAATATTATGCTGGCCTCAGGTACCTATCCCGACATTATTTATGTACCGAGCAACTACCCTGGGGGCGTAGCCAAGCTTATTGAAGACGGTGTAGCCATACCGTTGAACGATTTAATTGATAAATATGCGCCAAACTACAAGAAACTGCTGGATGAGAATCCTGAAATCAAAAAGCAGGTCATGCTGGATGACGGTACAATTGCTAAATTCCCACAGGTCAATCTCGATCTTAGACGCAACGCATGGGCGGGAACAATGATCCGTCAGGATTGGCTGGATCAGGTGGGGCTTCCGATGCCAAAGACCATTGATGAATGGTATACAGCACTAAAAGCTTTTAAAGAAAATGATATGAACGGAAACGGCGATAAGAATGACGAAATTCCGCTCGGCGATCAAAACCGAATGGGCAGCATTACATCATTCAGCACCGCATATGGTTTACTCGTCACCTTCCAGATGAATCCGCAGACTGGTAAAATCACCTACGGTCCCTATGAATCAGCATTCAAAGATTATCTTGAAATGATGAACAAATGGTACAAAGAAGGCCTGATTGATAGCGAGTTCGCGGCTACGGACAAAAAGGGCTTTGAAGCGAAGTTTTCAAATAATATTGTAGGCGCTTACGGTGGTACCATTTCCGGCATAAATACGTACAAAAACCAAATGCAGGCGGCCATTCCCGATTTTAAACTGGTAGGCGTGTCGCCTCCGGTAGGACCTGCAGGTCAATCGTTCAGTGCTGCAGAACAACTGGCTCAATATGTACCTCTCGAGGGAGCTGTTGTCAGCTCACAGGCCAAAGATCCAGAGAAGGTAATGAAGTTGCTTGATTTCATGATTAGTGAGGAAGGAAGCGACCTACAGAACTGGGGTCTGGAAGGGGAAAGCTATGTCATTGAGAATGGCAAGAAGAAATTCACGGATGCCATATGGAACGACCCGAATTATGAAGCGCGAGTGGCGGTTTCGCGTTATGCCTATCCGACGTCGGGGATGGTAAAGGTGATGAGTTATGATGCCTGGGCTTCGTTTGAGTTGGAGCATCCCGAAGCCAGGGAAGCCAATGAACGATGGTTCAATGCGGATCGCACACTGTTGCTGCCACCGCTCTTGTTCAGTGGAAGTGAAAGTCAGGAAATCAGCAGAATTATGAGTGAAGTGGATACTTACATGAAGGAAATGCTTTTGAAGTTCGTTATGGGTAACGAACCGCTGGAGAACTTCGACACATACAGAGATACTCTACAAAAAATGAATATTGAAAAAGCGATCGAAATTTATCAAGTAGCGTATGACCGCTACCAGCAAAGATAAAAGTCAAATACAACACTAGCCGGAAACAATTACTGCTTCCGGCTGGTGTTATTCATGAAAGGGAGGAAGCTAACGGGTAGAGCGTTTACCTACCGGGAATTCCATTCTGCGAGTTTTCATGTTCCTCCAGCAATCGTTTCAGCTTTTGGCGCTGCCATTTTTCTTTCTGGCGGCGCTCTCTGTCCTCAGCCTGCAGAGCCTTGAGTAGGGAGACACACATACCGATAAGGACAACAGCGAACGGTAGTGCGGCAACAATGGAGGCCGTCTGGAGGCCGTTCAACCCCCCACTTATCAGCAGTACTACCGCGATGGCGGACTGCATGATTCCCCAGGTTAATTTCACTCTTGTACTCGGGTCCAGCTTGCCATCTGAAGACAGCATGCCCAACACAAAGGTAGCAGAATCAGCCGACGTAATAAAGAAGGTCATGATCAGAAGTGTAGCGATGAATGCTATGATCGTGCCCAAAGGCAGTTGCTCCAGTGTAAGGAATAAAGCGGTTGTCGTATCTTCTTTGACGGCTTCCGCCAGATGGGCGGCATTGAACAATTCCAGGTGAAGTCCTGTTCCACCGAAGACGGAGAACCAGATAAATCCGAACAGGCTTGGAATAACCATGACGTAAATTACAAATTCCTTTATGGTTCTTCCTCTGGATACCCTTGCGATAAAAGTGCCGACAAAGGGAGCCCACGCGATCCACCATGCCCAGTAAAATAACGTCCATGCTCCAATCCAGGTTTCTCTTGAGAAAGGCGTCAGTCTCAAACTCATGTTAATAATATTCTGCATGTAACTGCCCAAGGTTGTCGTAAATGTGTCAAATATAAAAGAAGTCGGTCCAGTCACCAATACAAACACCATCAATAGCACAGCTATTATGAGGTTGGTGTTGCTCAGAATTTTAATACCTTTATCCAGACCGGTGGTTGCCGAGATCAAAAACAGCACGGTTACAATTGAGATAATGACAATCTGGGACATCGTCGAGTTGGGAATACCGAATAAGTAATTCAGACCCCCACCGATCTGAAGCGCACCCAGTCCAAGCGAGGTCGCAACACCGAAGATGGTGGCAAGGACCGCCAGAATATCAATGACCTTGCCAAGCCAGCCTGCCGCAAGACGCTCACCTATCAGCGGAATAAAGGTGGAACTGATCAGCCCTTTGTAGCCTTTCCGGAACTGGAAGTAAGCAAGCGATAAACCGATGACGGTATAGATAGCCCAAGGATGCAGCCCCCAGTGGAAAAAGGAATAACGCATTGCAAGTCTTGCTGCTTGCGTTGTTTCGGGTACCGCCCCCTCCGGTGCAGATAAATAGTGGGACAGTGGTTCAGCCACTCCCCAGAAAACCAGTCCAATGCCCATACCAGCGCTAAACAGCATGGACAGCCAGGAAATCGTAGAATATTCCGGTTCATCATCGTCATCTCCCAGCCTGATACCGCCAAATCGGCTGAACGCCAGATAAAAGGCGAAGATCAGGAAGAACAGTGTCGCTAACAAATAAAACCAGCCAAAATTCTGAATGGAGAAGTTGTAGGCAACGTTAGCCACATTCGCCAGCTGATCAGGAGCGACGGCTCCCCATATTGCAAACAGTGCAACGATGATAATTGTGATTGTAAATACCATGAAGAGACCTCCGTTATGTAAGCTTCAGCCAACTGTTTCTTAGTATGTGCTAGTCCAGCTTGTAATATTTCGAAAAGCCAGCTGTTGATAAAATAAAACAAACCGACGTGTAATGAAACACCCGTCGGTTTGTTTTGATCTTGCCAGAATAATATATATTGCCTATAATCACTTGTTAATCTGAGGATTTTGAATTGAGAAGTTGTTTGCCGAGCCCCAATTTCTTAAGTAGCGGTTTGATCGTGAGTCCTTGTACGAGAAGAGAGAAGAGTACGACACTGAAGGTTAGTACAAGTATATCGTCACGGCCTTCAAAGGTCGTGGGCAAGCTTAATGCCAGAGCGATGGACAAACTGCCCTTTAGTCCGCCCCAATTCAAAATCACTTTCCAGGAAGAAGGAAAGGATTTCAGGAAAATCATACTGATGTAAACGGCAAATGATCTTCCGATCAGAACAATAAGAACCGAGGCACCAATAAGAGCCCATTTGTCAGTGAAGTAGATGTGCTTAATTTCAAGACCGATCATCAGGAAAATCAAAGAGTTTGCAACTAAAGTAATAACGTCCCAAAACGAATTGATGTTCATCTTTGTCGTATCAGACATGCCAATATGTGCACCGTAGCTGCCGAAAATTATACCCCCAACGACTACGGCAATGACACCCGAGACGTGAAAATGTTCAGCGATAAAATAACTTCCGAAAAACAGGAGCATGGAGAAGGCGATTTCGAGTGGGTAGTCGTCATAAAAGCGAATTAATTGCGAGAAGAGGAATCCCAGAACAGCCCCAACTGCAATTCCGCCCAAACTAAACTTTAGGAAGAGCAATACACCGCTTCCGATCCCTATCCACCCCATTTCAATATAGGTGAGTAAATATACGGAAGAGATTTTAAACAAGACAACGGCAATCCCATCATTAAACAAAGATTCCCCTTCAATAATGGTTACGATGTTCTTGGGAACGCCAAGGGATTTGAAGATGGATATCACACTGATCGGATCTGTGGCGCTCATAAGTGCGGCAAAAGTAAATGCAACAACTAACGGTAATCCCATCAATCCGTACATCGCCAAAGCGATGAGAAGGAATGACAGCAACGTCCCACCGAACGCCAAAGCGAGCACCGGCTTGCTTTGTTTACGAAGATGTGAGAACGGAAGCTTTAAGGTTGCGTCTCCAAGAAGGATAGGTAGGAACAAGGAGATGATGATCGCCTGAAATACATTCGATTGCGTTATGAACGTTTCGGCTTCTTCCAATACAGGCACATGGATTAATCCCAGGAGCAAACCGACCAGAACGAGAGCAATCGAATAAGGCTGATTAACTTTTTTGGCTATGGCGATAACCCCTATCGATATGGCGAGTAAAATTAACAATTGAACAAAAATCTCATTAAAATGATGCATAAGGCAACCCTCCATCAAATGATAACTTCATCACTCATCGTTCCGAAAGCCCGCTCAACTCCAAATCGAGAGCCATTCGATTATAGTAAGAGGACCCGTGTGTATAAAAATGAATTTATTCATACGTCCATTATTAACCGGAATATGTATCGATATGCTCAGCAAATCTACTGTAGATGAAGAACGGTGTTAAATGCCCGTAAACGAACGCACGAAACCAATTCAAAAACAATACAAGCTTGAAGAACACCATTCAACATCCTGCTGCATCTGCATACTCGCTCCGAAAAATAAACATATTAGTTAGAACTAATGGATAATTTCCCTTTTGCTCCCGCTGAATGGATCAGTGGATCAGATCATGTTCATGGCAGAAAGGAATGGTTAATGTAACTTAGAACATATCAGTCAATGGATACAGGAGGTTAGCAGGGATGTATCAGGATCTTCAAGGACAGACAGTTGTCATTACTGGTGCTGCCACCGGCCTGGGAGAGGCGATGGCACGACGTTTTGGTCAGGAAAAAGCAAACGTTGTGATTAATTACTACAGTAACAATCAGAATGTACAGCCCATCATTGAAGAAATCAAATTACAAGGTGGACAGGCCATTGGGGTACAGGGTGATGTCTCCAAAGAAGAGGACGTAAAGAAGCTCGTTCAGGCGGCGCATAAGCACTTTGGCTCCCTGGATATTATGATCAACAATGCTGGGATAGAGAATGAGGTTCCGTCAGAAAAGCTGAGTTTGGCTGACTGGAAGCGGGTCATTGATGTAAATCTAACCGGAGCATTTCTCGGTTGCAGAGAGGCCGTGGAATATATGCTTGAGCATCATATCAAAGGCCGCATCATTAATATTTCCAGTGTGCATGAAGTGATTCCGTGGCCGCATTTTCTTCATTACGCTGCGAGCAAGGGTGGGGTCAAGATGATGACCGAGACGCTGGCTCTGGAGTTTGCCCCAAAGGGAATCCGTGTAAATAGCATCGCCCCAGGTGCGATCAATACCCCCATTAACGCAGTCAAATTTGCCAATCCCGTGCTGCGAGCATCGGTTGAGGATTTGGTACCGCTCGGATACATCGGTAAGCCTGAAGAAATTGCGGCGGCGGCCGTTTGGCTCTCTTCATCGGAATCCAGCTATGTCACAGGGATTACACTATTCGCAGATGGAGGGATGACAAAGTATCCTTCTTTTCAAGGCGGACGTGGGTAATAGACAGTAGGAATACATGATTCACTAAGCCATCTAAAATGATTGTAGCCAAAATTATCTAAACGTGTTAAATTTACATGAATACTTAAATGGATGAATTGAAAATGGTTGTAAATGGAGGAGCCTGCACACAGCGGGCTCCTTTTGTCTTTTTTTGTCTTTATACTGACGTTAATTCAAGAGGAGATGATGTGTTTATATGAAGGACTGATCAAATGAACATCTTCATATTCTAGTTGTGGATCTATCGGCCTTTGGAGTGTTGAGAAGCACATTGAACCAGTGTTGAAAGACGGGGAGGAGGATTGGGTGTGATTGATGTACGGAACCTTAAATTTACGTATCCGGGACAGACAGAGCCTGCGATTCATCGTATGGATTTCCATATTCCAAAGGGAGAGATTTTTGGTTTTCTTGGTCCATCAGGAGCTGGAAAAAGTACAACGCAAAAAATACTGATAGGTGTTCTTAAGGGGTATCAAGGCAATGTTAAGGTAATGGATAAAGAGATCAAGGATATCGGACCTGACTACTATGAACGAATTGGAGTCGCCTTTGAATTTCCAAACTTTTACTCCAAGTTTTCTGTGTTGGAGAACTTAAAACTATTCCGGTCACTTTATGCTGGGCGAACAGAGGACCCGAAAGGGTTATTGGAGCAAGTGGGTTTGGATCAAGCAGCTAATTTGAGGGTGTCTCAACTTTCAAAAGGGATGAAAATGCGTTTGAATTTTTGCCGTGCACTTTTGAATGATCCTGATATTCTCTTCCTGGATGAACCGACCTCAGGTTTGGATCCGGTTAATGCCAAACAAATGAAGGATCTCATTCTGGAGAAAAAAGAAGAAGGTAAAACGGTTCTAATAACAACACACAACATGCAAGCCGCAGAGGAGATATGCGATCGTGTAGCTTTTATCGTGGATGGACAAATCAAACTGATCGATTCCCCTCGGGAACTTAAACTTCGTAAGGGTCAAAAAAGAGTCAGGGTTGAATATCGTCAAGAAGGGGAATTAATTAGCGCAGCTTTTCCCCAGCAGGGATTAGGGGATAATGAATTATTTTTAAGTCTTATACGAAATTATTCAATTGAGACGATTCATTCCCAGGAGGCTTCACTGGAGCAAATATTCATTGAAGTTACAGGGAGAGAGCTCGCATGAGATTCATTTCTGCCTTTGCCTTTGATATCAGATTCCAGAGGCGCCATGGATTTTATATTGTGTATGCCTTTGTGTGTGCCTGTTATTGGACATTGCTGAATTTTGTCCCTGATAAGTACTTGGAAAAGACCGTCATTCTGTTAACTTTCAGCGATCCGAGTGCACTTGGATTGATATTAGCTGGAGGAATCGTGCTTCTAGAGCGAGATCAGGGCGTTCACGATCCCCTTTTTGTTACCCCTATTCGTATTCGTGATTATTTATTCGCAAAAGTAGCTTCGTTATCTGTGTTATCTCTGATCGCGGCGTGGGTGATTCATACAACATCAATTGGAGTTCCGGAATCCCCTTTTTTGTTTTCAGCGGGTGTGGTGTTAACTTCGAGTCTTATGACGTTATTATCGATCGGGGTTGTCGTTCGGTACCAGACGATTAACGGTTTTATCCTGATGTCTCAAGTCTATGCGTTGCCATTATTACTTCCTTTGCTTGCTTTTTTTGATGTATGGAATACTAGACCATTCCATATTCTTCCAACTGAGGGTACATTACTTCTTTTAAAATCAGCATTCTCTCCCTTGTCAACTGAAGAGATTCTTTACGCCTTTTTTATTTTGATCGTTTGGAATTATGCGATCTATAGCTGGGCTAAACTTTCTTATAAGAAGTATGTTTTAGGGGAAAGGGGAGCTGGAAAGTGAATCGATACCGAGTACTTTTAATGAACGATATTCGTTCCGCAGGAACGGATCCGGTATTACTGGTTGGCTTTTTGGGCCCGGTGATCTTGATCTTACTCACTCGGTTTGGATTTCCGGTGGCAGCTCAATGGCTGCAGGTAAGTTACTCTTTCGATTTAACCGAGTTCAGAGACTTTACTGCAGTTCTCCTGATTGTAACGATCCCCATGCTATTAGGTATGATGACTGGATTATTAATGTTGGATGAACGAGATGAAAACCTCATCTCCTATTTTGCAGTAACCCCGCTCATGAAAAGAGGTTATCTGTCTTACAGATTAACTTTGCCTTCAATCTTAAGTGCCGTGCTAACCGTGATGTTTATAATATGCTCAGGACTAATCGAGTTTCATGCGGAGATTTTGCTTATGCTATTGTTATTGGCCATAGAAGCGCCATGGTTTGCACTACTGGTGGCGGCTTTCTCTGCTAACAAAGTAGAGGGATTAGCTTTATACAAGATTGGTGCGCTTTTATTTATCGCTGGTCCTATTGTTATTTTTTTTGTGCCAGATCCATGGCAATGGCTAGGCATGTGGATTCCCACCTACTGGCCAGCAATGGTTTTTATAACAGGAATATCGGGTGAATCACTCACTGCATTGACTTATTTTAGTGTAGGATTTATTTTTCATATTACTATACTGATGATGATGATCCGGGTATTTGTTAAAAGAGCAGACTAGATATATTCCACGAAAAATGGAGGGATGTACATACGAAGTCGAATCGCCACTTGCTGCCCGGATTACTTTTCCTGCTAGTTAATGCGGGGTACTGGAGCAGCAAGGAGATCGAGGACCTTAGTGTATATGTTGGACTTGGAATTGACCTGGAGAATGAATCTCCGTTTTAAAAAAAGTGTGAGCATAAATTCTCAGGGGCAGGTGTCTACAGTAGGAAGACCAATCGGTGGATCGGTAGTTTGACTCAAATCCATATGGAGGGGCTACCCTGGATTCAAGGCAGGGCACATGGAGGTGTAATTAAACATATCGGGAAAAATCGGAGAGTACCGTGACGTATGAGATCAAACACACCAAAAGTAAAATCATCCCTAGGATTAAAGGAAGTGATCTAAGAGCCAACAGATTAGAAAAGTAAAACAAAGGCACCTTGTTGCGTGCCCTTGCTTTAACTTGAAGAGGCCAGTGTCGTAGAAAAATAACATTGTATTATTTCAGAGGCGTGGTTGTTAACGCACCTCTCATCGATTAAGTCCTTTGATGTGGATCTATGATTGAAGTGCTGCACAAGCGAGAATCTCGTCGGTCGTGCGGATTCGGCCGATACGTGGAAAGATGACTTTGCTTACGTGCTCATGTTCTGCCTCACTGAATCCGGTCATGGCGTCGATCGCGAAAATTACCTGGTACCCATGAGCAAATGCTTCTCGAGCCGTGGTATCAACCCCGATCCCTGAGGCAATTCCGCAGAGTACAATCGTTGTAATGCCTCTCCTGCGCAACTGCTGATCCAGATCCGTCCCGTAAAATGCACCCCACTGACGCTTAGTAATTAGATGGTCGTTAGCAGTGACTCCAATTTCAGGCACAATTTCATCCCAACCAGGCACCAGATTGATCGCTGGAGGTTCTTGATCCAGCAGGGGACGAGGCATGTCTTTGAAATCTTTCGAAGAAACGCGTACGAGTCCAACGAAGGCACCTGCCTCACGGAAAGATTGAACCATGGCAGAGGCACGTTCGACAACTTGTTCTGCCGAATGAGGGGCGTATTGGTTTCCGATCCATTTCTGTAAATCGATTACGATTAAGGCCGTTTTAGAAAATTGATATAAATGTTCTTTCATGTTAATCACACTCCAGTTTCAGTTTATCCATTCTTGACTGTCAGTTCAAATTTTTGAACTTGAGTTATTTGACTGCATGTTCATAATTTTGTACTATGGGTTTAACGTTGTCAAGAGGGGATGCATGAGCATGAGCGTAACGAAGCAAGATATCATTTATTCGGCTTCTAAGATGTTTAAAGAAAAAGGTTATCTGGCCACATCCATTCAGGAAATTGCCCAGGACTGTTCCATAGCAAAGGGCTCCGTGTACAAATATTTCCCTTCTAAAGAGGATTTGTTGTGTGAGGTTTTCGACCAATGCCAATTGGCTTACTTTGATCAGGCTGAACGTTTAAAAGATATCGGAACGGGAAGCCCTCAGGAGCGACTTGTGGATCAGATCGTATTTCGTTTTCAGTATTTCATGGAATATCGTCATATTATGGTGGATTTCATTGATCTACCGATTACGCAATACGAAACATTCCGCAAATTAAGGAACCACGTTCGCGAGCGAATGATGGAGTGGCACAGATCATGGCTTGTGGAAGTCTATGGTCATAGAATTAAACCGTTTCTCTGGGATTTGATCTTTATTTACCGGGCAATTCTTAAAGATTATCTGCAGCGCGTCATCTCCGAAGAGAATCTATTGTCCGTTGAGGATACGGCTTGGTTTATCGTTGATAAAATGGATGCGTTAGTCAACCACATGTCCAAGTCAGGTTCGAACGGACTGCTTGGGAAAAGCGCATATGATACATTTATTCATTCAGGCTCAAACGACTGGAATAGTGAAAAAGAACGGATTACCGAAGAGCTGCTCGGCAGAGTGATTGCTATTATTGAGGCATGGAAGGGTGGGGCAGAACGGCGTAAGGAATTGCAAGAGATTGTTCAATTGTTGAATAGCGAGATTGCACAGACCGAGCCAAAGAGGTCGGTTATTCAAGCGTTGTGTGCTTACCTGGAACAAGAAAAAGACCTAAGAAGTTCAGTTATTCAGTTAAAGCAAACCGTCCTTTTATAGGTTAGAAATATTGGTATAGGTAAGATAAAATGTTTGCGTGACGATTGTTCCAATGATGATAACTAGAATTTATTTCAGAACTAACTGTAACCTCTTGAATTTATTGTCAGTGACAAGATATATTCTTGTATTTAAACGGTTTCTTTACTTTAGCGATAAATTATATCCGTCTGATATTCACCCTGTAATCATTAAGCTAACGGAAAACGATAACTCAATAATACAAAGAGAGCAGCTGATCAAAGTGATCAGCTGCTTTTGTTGAACTAACGGGCAGATTAGTTTAATTCTAACCACGCAGAGTCGTAGGGGCGGGGAATTTGATAAGCGGGCTAGTGGCAAAAAAATGAATATAAGTAATTCTAGCCTTCCAATTGACTCAGACTTTTTCTTTTATTCAAAAAATAAAGATGATTCCCATCTGTGGTATGATTTCACTAATAGCGAATATGTTTCGTTATGAATTTTAAGGAACAAATATATATTAGGAGAGTGACATAGGCTATACAACCATACAACATTCTTTCTGAGCTCCTGTCTCGAATAGAAGAGGTTGTTTCTGGTACGAGCGAGACAGATTATCTAAACGATCTCCCGATTTCCATTGTTCACTTACGTCGACTTTTCAAGTTCGCTTTTGGCGTACCGCTACAAAGCTATATCCGCTCTCGAAAGCTAGCCTTCAGCTTAGAAGATTTGATGCAGACTGAGAAACGGGTTCTAGATATTGCCATCGACTGCGGTTATGAACATGAGCAAACCTACATACGTGCATTTAAACGCGAATATGGAATGACGCCTGGTGAATGTAGAGACTCCGGCAAAAATATTCACGTAACAGCCCCAATTCATCTATTTCCAAAGAACGATGTTTGCGGAAATTTAATATATGGACCAGAAATGGTTATGATCCCGTCCTTTCATGTCATGGGGCGAATGTATCAAATTGAGATTGCTGAATCGCCGACCGAAGCGCCCGAAGCGGCCAAACAGTTTTGGTGGGGCAAGCGGCATGAAGTGCCTAATCCGATAGAACCCAATATCTATTACGGTCTAACGAGGACACCTGATCCATCGCTTAGTTGGACGTACTATCTACCATCTATGCGTGTAACGGATCTGAATAACATTCCTGACGGCTTTGTAGGAGATACAGTCCCTGCGTCAATGTGTGTCAGTTTTCGCTATGTTGGAAATCATCATTATGAGGAGATCAACCAACTACGCGCAGAGGCGCTGTATGCTGCCATTGATAGGCTTGCCAAAGAGCACAATGGGAAATTCGACCTTCTGGATGGCGATTTCTTCTTTGAAAAAGTGGATTTGGATGCATATGATGGGGAGTATTGTCAAATGGAATGGTTTGCGCCCATCAGAGTGAACCGTTTCTTAAAATGATCAAAAAAGTCCATTGCGCGTGCCGATACGATGGTATGCTCTTTTTAGTACATTAATCACAAATAGATGTTTGTAAGAAGAGGAGAGATAGTTATACATTATAACGAAGTCGTTGCAATCGGAGATACCTATTTACTTACAGTTGTATCAGAGACGTTCGGATTAGAAGGATATGAAATCCAGCGGATTCCGGCACATGATGGCGGGCGGAATGTCGTTTACACATGTGAAAAAGAGGGCGAGAGTGCTAAAATACTCAGAATCGCTTTCTTACCCGACAGGAGCCGAGAAGATTTCCTAGGCGAAGTGGAATTTGTTAGATATCTATTTGAGCACGGAGGCAGTGTCTCGAATGTAATCAGCTCCCGAAAGGGGAATCTGCTGGAGGAGATCCCTTACAATAACCACATCTTTTTTGTCTGCCTGTTTGAAAAGGCTAAGGGGAAATTACTTGTAGAAAATAATTATCGGTACAGAGAAGGAGTTCCAATTACCGAATATTATTATAATTGCGGCAAAACCCTGGGGAGACTGCACCAAATATCGAAGGGGTATACGCCTGTTCATCACCGGTATAGCTTTTTTGACAAATATAATACCGAATATATCGATAAACTGATACCGAATTCCTTGTCTTTGCTTAAAGAGAAAATGGTAGGACTCCTTGATACCTTACAAGGATTGGATAGGGACCAGGAGACTTTTGGTATGCTCCATTTTGATTACAACGATGGGAATTATTCAATAGATTTTAATACCGGACAAATAACTGTATATGATTTCGATAATTCATGTTTCGGTTGGTATATGTTTGACTTGGCCAGCATCTGGGGAAACGGAGTCGGCTGGATACAATTTGAACCAGACGCTAGTAAACGGAAGGAATTTATGGATGATTATTTTGAAACAGTCCTTGAAGGGTACAGATCGGAGACCAATCTCGAAGAGTCTATGCTGGAAAAGTTGCCTTTATTTATCCAAGTGAACCTTATGGAAAATATCTTAGGCAGATTCGAGGATATGGGCAACAATTGTAAAGAGCCTGAATGTTACGAGGAACTGTCATATCTCATAAAATGTTTGGAAGAAGATATCCCGTATATAGGTTTTTTTCATGAGATTTACTCCATAGAAGACCCGTTTGAGTATGAGAAACGAAATATTTAGTCTTTTTTCTACAGTTTTATCCTTCCGACCTACAACCAAGATCTCAATGCCACCGAACGGTTCGGGAATATTGTTTATTGTTTAAGTTAATTAATTGGACCCTAGGAGCTGTCACGCCGCGACAAGCTCCTTCTTATTTTTCGCCAGTATTGTCATTAAGTTGACGCGTATCACAATTAGAACTGCCGCTGCGATCTTTGATTGTTGTAATAAACACGAGGAAATTTTGTTCGCATATATTGAGGTAACATGCCTTATGAATCAGAAGAAAATAAAGAATTTGTCCTATCCAATCAAATAGTTATGAGTGATGAGTGGATTTTCCCTGGAGAAAACATAGGCTTCGTTGGGGAGATCATTTGGTTTCAAACGAAAACAAAGACGTGCGATGAATATGGAAAGTTTCTTTAGATGCATTATTCTTTCTAAAGACGCAAATCTGTCCCAGTTTAATTATCTCTTCTATATGATAGAAGATGATGATTCGCCAGTTTTAGTTGTTTACGAATAGAAAACAGACTTTAAGGATGTACTTCTACCTAAGGTAAAGCACTATCTAACGGCATCCGATAAACAATTATGAGTTTGGTTTGAGGACGTTTATCTTACCAAGAGTAGTTTAGTACAGTAATTAACGTTAAAATGCTTGATCGATTAATGATCTAGATCCCATTTACTGGTGTTGAAATAACGCTAAAATCAATTTATGGATCGATTACAATTGGATCTAAAAAGCGTTTGTGTCATTCAACTAACCTAGAAACGATAGCTCAATAAAACCAAAAAAGCTGCTTATCCATGGGTTGCTTTTATTCAACTAATGGGCAGGTTAACTGAGTGCTATTTTGTAAATAAAGATGTAACTTTTATTGATTATTAGGCGTTATGAATAACGAGAAACATTTTATAGGTTTTACAATAACTAATTAAGGGATACGAGGGATTAAGCTGTGAATAAAAAAGGTCTTATTTTTGCCGTTTTATCTTTAACTTTAATGATAGCGATCGTAACTGCCTGTGATTCAACAAGTCCAGCTCAAGAGAATACGTCTAATCCAAAGTTTGGTGAACTATTAAGCAAGTCGGCAAGTACAACCCTTGCTAATTCTTTAAGCGAAGAAGAGAATAAACCCTCGCACTACATTGCTTCTGGAGGCGCAACTGTACAGCAACCTTTTTCAGTAGATCCTGGATTTGTACATATAAGACTTCTAATGAAGAACAATAGTAGCCATGAAGTCAATGTTAGTTTAACGCACTTAGATACTAGTAAACTGTATTTCGCTAGAACAATTGCTGCCGAGGAATCTCTTGATTGGATAAATTTTAATGAAGGTTTCGAACAAGGCATGCTTAATGGAGGCTATGTACTCCAATGGAGTGGTGGTGGTTATAGTGTAGATGGAGACGTATGGGGATCTGCTGGTTCAGAACCGGAATTTGTTCATCTATCTTATTGAACTAACGGGCAGGTTAACACAACAATCTCTTTTGAAATGAGTCCAGGAGCTTGCCTATAGACCAGCTCTCCGACGAGTTCAACAATAGTTCGCGTTAAGATAATAGTAGCAACTATTGAACTCCATTCATTAGGTAAGTAGAGAGCAAGGGGAAGCACAACTAAAGAATTTCGGGTACCAACAATTAAGCTTTCTGATAAAATTGGGTAGAATAATGGAAAAATTAAAGTAAGTATAAATGATGATATTATAGGGATATGGGATCAAGGGATAAGTGAGCTAAAAAAAATAGAACGAATTGATACAGAACTATATAGAAATGGCGAATATCACCATAAAGTTGCCTACCTGTCGAGGGACACGAACATGGTCCCATTATAGTCGCTATCTTAGCGGCTATTTTGTTTTATCGGTACAAGTTCGTGTCCCAAGCCACGGACAAGAACTTGTACCGATTACCGTAAGGACACAAACATGTTCCTATTACCGATTAGTTGACTATCTAAATGAAAAGCGATGTAATGAAAACCTCAAGAAGCAGCATTATGCAGGACAGTTTTCGCTTTTCGATTAGATGAAGATCTGAGAAGAAGTGTTGTATCTCTTTTTAGTGACTGAAACGCTGAATGCAATTGAAAATACCGAGATCAGACAACTGTTTGAAAAATTTTCATCTCTTTTGGTAAACGGTGAGACTGACTTTATTGAAGAGGAGTATACAATAACATTTGATTTTAATAATACATAGTATCAAGCTAACGGGAAACGATAGCTCAACAAAACCAACAAAGCAGCTGACCAACGTGATCAGCTGCTTTTGTTAAACTAACGGGCAACTAGGAATCGAGGCTTTCTAGGACCCCTAGTCCTTTCTCAAATTGGTCTCTCAGGTGACATCAAATGCCTAAACATAAGTCCCATCTTTAAGAGCAGCAGATGATCGGTATTCTTCAAATCCAGATTCAGCAGCCCCGAAATTTTCTCCAGCCTGTACAGCACCGTGTTTCGATGGATGAATAGCTCTCGTGCGGTCTCATTCACTTGGCCATTGTTGGCGAAATAGGCTTCAAGCGTGTGCATCATCTCGCTGGTGTACTCCTCTTCTTTGTCCAGCAGTGGACGGAATAAATAAGAGCAATACCTGAACATAACCTCCTGTGGAATATGCTTGAAGAGATAAATAAACTCCAGGTCAGCAAACATGACAATCGGTTCGCTTAAACCAAGCTCTGTACTGATTCGCTCAGCTTCCCCGCACTCCCGGAAGCCGTCGATGAACTCCTCCATGCCCGTTCTCACTTTACTGATAAAACATGTCCTTGTTCCGTGGTCCCATGAATGCATCAAATCCGCATACAAACGTACCGAATTCTCATACTTCCTTCGATCCTTGGCCTCTTCATCTAGAAGGGGGAAGAGTGAATATATGCGGTTCATCACATAAAAATGATGGGATTCCAAGGAGGACGTTTTGGGATGGTCCTGAAGCTTATTCTGAATCTCCCTCAGTTTGCGCCTCTGACTTTCATGGTCCCAAGCATCCGCTCTTGTGGAAGATACCATGCATACATAGGGAGTACTCCAAAATGTGCTTCCCAATGCTTCGGCAAATTCGAGCACCGTTTTCAGAGAGGCGTTCCCCTTTAAGTAACGTTCCATAGCCGTGCCAAGACGACTGCCTGCCGCAGCAGCCTCCTGATTCTGGATGACCTCCAGATGATAGGAAAGAATAACGGCAGCTTGGTGAAAAATGCCCTCCATTTCATGTGCTTCCATCAGATTTTCAGTTTGTATCAGCAAGTAACCGTATGACTTTCCATTTTTCAGCAGGGGTACCCGATACAGCAGGTTATTGGCTGACTTGTAAAACCGATTGTCCTGATTCCAGGGCCAATCGCTCAACAGCTCCATTTCGGAACAGCGTGTCATGTTATACAAGGTCTGTCCGTCAGAGGTAACGATGGCTAAAGGAATCCCTAAAATGCTTGTGATACATTGAAAATAATTGGTGTACTCATCCGCCTGCATCGCAAAATCAACCAGCTTCTTCTGCGTTTCAAGCAATTCATTCAGCCGGCGGGTATCGCGTTGGAACTCGGATTGGTAGAGAGCGGTGATCTGCTCGGAGAAGGTGAATTGAAAAGGCAGCTCAATTAGGGGCAAGCCCAGCCGATCGGCTTCCAGCAGGGCTATCTCTGGTATTTCCGCCCAGTATCGACCAAGCTTAATGCCCAGCCCGGAGGCCCCACGTTCATTCAGCTTTTGCAGCAAATTAACAAATTCCTCAGGTGAATCCCTAATCGCATAAGCTGTAGTCAACAATAGTTCCCCTTCTTTCATCCAGTTGATCACATCCGGGGCATCCATCAAGTTGATGGAGCTAATCGTTCGAGAAATTCCTTTTTTACCGGCTGCCAATTTCCCTTCCGATAACGGGTACACTGCCAACGCATCTTCTATAGTTAAATGCATGTCAATCCATCCTCCTAATGATACATATCTGAATCAGGTACCTGACACGACGTAACTTTTTAAGCAATTATATAGGCTCTTGTCGAATTCCTGCAATCATTTTTGTAATGTATATGTTATATAAGTTGACTCAATATATGAGTTTCACTGTTTTTGAACCAATGTAAAGCGTATACCGTTAGATAAAAAACCAAAATTGTGTCAGGAATATTTACACACATATTTTTTGGCTTTATGATAGGACCAACTTCAAAGAGAAGAGGGGATTCAGATGCAGCTCACCCAAAATCAACAGGCAGCGGCCCAAAAGGACAGCCGTTCCATGCTTGTAATCGATGATGTCGGCAAAATTTACCCCAATGGCACTGTAGCTGTGCAGCATGCGAATCTGCATGTGGGGGAAGGGGAATTTCTGTGTTTTGTCGGCCCTTCCGGTTGCGGGAAATCTACCATCTTTAATATGATTGCCGGTTTGACGGAACCGACCTCCGGTCACTTGACCGTGCTGGGTACTTCCCCAAAGGAAGCACGTAAACAGAATGAAATAGCCTTTGTATTTCAGGAGCATACCCTGCTACCGTGGGCCAAGCTGATTGATAATGTCACCATGCCTCTGACTTTGCGTGGCGTATCCAAAAAGGAGCGAATTACCGAAGGAGAACGGGTTCTAGAGCTGGTAGGCCTGAAGGATTATATGAAGGTGCTGCCCCGTGAGTTGTCAGGCGGAATGAAGATGAGAGTATCTATTGCACGAGCGTTAATATCCCGTCCCAAGTTGCTGTTAATGGACGAACCGTTTGGCGCCCTTGATGAAATTACCAGGCAGACGCTTCAGAATGAACTGCTAAATATCTGGGAACAGGACAAGAAGATGTCGGTTCTGTTCATTACGCATAACGTGTTTGAAAGTGTGTTCCTATCAACAAAAGTCGTGGTGATGACGCCTCGTCCCGGTAAAATTTCGGATTTCATTGATATTCCGTTTGCCTATCCGAGGGATGATGAATTCCGGACCCAGCCTGAATTCGGTGAATATGTACGCAGCGTGTCCAATGTACTGAAACATTAATAGCCAGAAATGAGAGGAGAGGGAAGCAACATGGAAGAGATGGTAGCTAATCCAGCCGTTGAAACGACAGCAGGTATCCGAACTTCTGGGAAGGACAATGCCCGCAGCCATCATCCGGCAGAAGAGAGCCCAGTTATTGGACTGCTGAAAAAAATTCTGCCGCCAATAGTCGTGTTCGTCCTGTTTATCGGCGGATGGGAATTAATCGTGCGGCTACTGGGGATGCCCCCATATATCTTGCCCAAGCCATCCGATATTGCCGCAGCGGCTGCTGAGAACAGCGCGAATCTGATTACGTCGGTAAGCACAACCATTGTTGAGGCGTTGATCGGTTTTACAATCAGTGTAGTGCTTGGGATTTCATTGGCCATTCTGCTAGCTCTGTCCAAAACAGTGGAAAAAAGCGTATATCCTTACGCTATTATCCTACAGACTATTCCGGTCGTTGCGGTAGCGCCAATCATTGTAATCTGGTTCGGAGCGGGAATAAATGCCATTGTGATCATTTCATTCTTAATTAGCTTTTTCCCGATTTTATCGAATACGCTGATCGGATTGAACTCAACGGATCAGAACATGAAGAATTTATTCTATTTGTATAATGCAAGCAAGCTGCAAACCATTTGGAGGCTTAGATTTCCGGCGGCACTCCCGTACATTATGGCAGGGCTGAAAATTTCATGCTCCAGTTCGGTTGTCGGAGCGATCGTGGGTGAATACATTGCAGGCATTGGTGGCGGACAAGGCGGACTCGGTTACGGGATTACCGTTGCGGCTACACGCCTGCAAACTCCTTACCTGTTCGCCTGCGGTTTAGCTGCATCCGCCCTAGGAATCGCATTTTTCCTGATCATCAACATGGTGTCGAACAAACTTTTGAAGTCCTGGCATGAATCAGCAATGAAATGATACCAGAACCGGGGGAGAGAACCAACATGTCCAAACATCATATGAACTTTCGTTACAAGAAATGGCTGCTGTCGGCTGCTTCTTTGATCATACTGCTTCTGAGCGCATGCTCCAATTCCTCCGCTCTAGAATCCGCCGCCCCGGCGGGAGGAGAAGCCGGAACAGATTTGAAGCAGGTGAAACTGATCGAAGGCTGGTACGCCAAAGGGGAAGATGGAGGCTATTTTGCGGCATTGCAGCAGAATTATTATAAGGACAAGGGAATCGACATGACGATTCAGCCTGGAGGCCCCGAGGTGTCAACCATGCAGCTTGTCGCTGCAGGCAAAGCTGAATTCGGTATCTCTTATGCGGATGAAATTTTGAAGGCGCGGGAACAGGGAATCCCTGTTGTCGGTATCCTTGCCGGTTTTCAAAGCACACCGCAGGTTCTGATGTACCACAAGGGGGAGAACATTCAGGATTTCACAGACCTGAACGGCAAAACCGTATACATCGGTACAGCGGTGCCTTACTGGGAATATATCAAGAGCCAGTACAATCTGACAGATGTAAAAGAAATGAAGTATAACGGGCAGCTTGTCAATTTTATCAATGATCCCAGTTCGCTCAATCAGGGTTACATCACGAATGAGCCTTACGCACTTTCTCAGCAGGGGGTTGAGGTGGACTATCTGAAAATCGCCGATTCCGGTTATGCGAACTATGCAGACGTTCTTTTTACGACTGAAGATTACCTCAAAGAGCACCCTGATGTCGTCGAAGCTGTGGTGCAGGCAAGTCAGAAAGGTTGGAGCTATTATCTAGACAACTATGAAAAGGTAAACCCGTTTATTCAGACCTACAATCCCGATATGACGGTAGAAGCAATGAATTACGAGGCAGTGCAGGAAAAACCCTTTATTCTTAACAAGGATTCCGAGGCAAATGGTATTGGTTACATGACAAAGGAACGCTGGAGCACCCTGCAGGATCAGATGATCAAGGGCGGAGGATTAACGAAGGCACTAGATGTTACCCAGGCGTTTACAACCGAGTATCTGATGAAGCCATAAACCTGGACCAGAAGTATTTGATGCCTCAAATCAGAAATTTCAGAAAAATGAGGGGACTTTATATGTTCAAACTTGGAAATCGAAAAAGCTATTGGCAAGTGTCCGAAACGTTGGTGGATCTAAGGCGAACGCAAAAGTACGGCAAGTCAGTAACCCTCCCTGCACAGCCGCAGGAAGTCATATTTGATCTGGAGCATACGGCGGTTATTGTCATCGATATGCAGAATGATTTCTGTACGCCGGGTGGATGGCTGGATTCCATTGGGGTCGATACCTCGCCGCTTCTAAACCCGGTCAGTCGGCTGAACCGACTCATGCCAGAGTTACGTCAAGCGGGAGTGCCTGTTATTTGGGTGAACTGGGGCAACCGGGAAGACCGAATGAACGTGCCACCATCCGTGCTCCATGTGTACAATTCGGATGGGCGGGGCAACGGCATCGGGGACCCGCTGCCGGGGAACGGCTCCAAGGTGCTGGAGAAAGGCAGTTGGGGAACGGCAATTGTCGATGGCCTGGATTCATCCCCCGATGATATCTATGTGGATAAATACCGCATGAGTGGGTTTTGGGATACACCACTGGACAGTATTCTACGCAATCTCAATATTCAAACGGTGTTGTTTGCCGGGGTAAATCTCGATCAGTGTGTCATGCATACACTGCAGGACGCGGCTTGTCTCGGATATGACGGCATACTTCTGGAGGATTGCTCGGCAACAAGCTCCCCGGATTTCTGCATAGAAGCGACATTGTACAATATCAAGCAATGTTATGGCTTCGTTACGGATTCCACCTGGTTGGTACAAGAGCTGAGCGGGGCAGCGACTCCTATAGAGAGAAACACCTCGGAAGAGCTGGCATCGTTAGAAGGCTGAACAGAAGGATGGGATGAAGCAATGAAGGACCAATGGAACGCCATTGTCAACCAGGTGATCGTTGAACCGACAGGACAGGGTAGGTTGAACGGACTCAGCTTTATGGTCAAGGATGTGTTTGCCGTACGTGACATTACTAATGGCGCGGGTAATCCTTGTTGGCTCCAGACGCATGAGCCGGCGAAGGAACACGCGGAAACGCTCAACCTGCTATTGCAGCAAGGAGCTCGACTAACGGGCATGACGCATACGGATGAGCTGATGTTCAGCTTGAATGGTGAAAATGTTCATTATGGAACACCAGTGAATCCAAGGGCACCCGATCGTATCCCTGGCGGTTCATCTAGCGGATCGGCGGTTGCTGTCGCCGCTGGGCTTGCTGACTTCTCCCTTGGAACGGATACGGGAGGATCGGTACGTGTGCCATCTTCGTACTGTGGAATTTATGGAATGCGTCCATCGCATGGCATTGTCTCCGAGAAAGGCGTTATCCCACTCGCTCCCAGCTTCGACACCGTTGGCTGGATGGCACGCGATCTCGAGACACTGTGCCAGGTAGGTGGAGTGCTTCTGCCGCAGACAGACTCTGGTATCGGATTTAGCCGGGTGCTCATCGGTGAGGATGCGTGGGAGCTTGCTGACACGGAGAGCAAAGAGGCGCTTACCCCTTACCTGAAGATGCTGAGCGGCCTGGCAGCGAGCCATGAAACTGTTCGCATCGCCCCGCAGGGTCTGCCTGAATGGATGACCATGTTCAGGACGATCCAGGGCTATGAAATATGGCAGGAGCACAGGGCGTGGATTGAACGTGAGCAGCCGACCTTCGGACCAGATACAGCCGGGCGATTCTCCTGGGCAAGCACCGTTGAACGTGCCGATCAGGAGAAGGCAGCCAAACGCCGAATTGAGGTATGCAAGCACATGGCTGACCTGCTCAGAACAGATACGGTGCTTGTGATTCCGACGACGACTGGAGCGGCCCCGAAGCTGGGATTGGGCGGGCATTTAATTGAAGAACGAAGAGTGAAAACGATGCGATTAACCTGCATTGCCGGTTTGTCGGGTCTGCCACAGCTTACGATCCCCGCTGCCGAGGTACTGGGCTGCCCGGTCGGTATTTCCCTTATCGCTGGCCCGGGACAGGATCAACGTCTGCTGGAATGGGCCACATCCTTTTTTTCAGCAGTAAATTCAGCAGTAAAAGGATAAGAGCATCATTCGATAATGAATGTTAAGCTACGCGAAAAACATTAAAGCCGTAGGAGAAAGGGTGTCAGTTATGTTTCAACGATACGAAGGAACAGCATGGGAGGAACGATTTTTGCCCCGTCTGACAAGCAAACAGGTCAAAGAGCTGCCGAAGGATAAGGCGCTGGTTATTCTCCCAGTCGGAGCTGTGGAGCAGCATGGCCCCCATCTGCCCGTATATACGGACACTTTGATTGGGGAAGCGACATTATCACAAACGCTGGAGCGGGTGCGGGCGGATAAGGAGATCTGGCTGCTGCCTCCGGTCTCGTATGGCAAAAGCAATGAACATATCGGACTTCCGGGCACCATTTCCTTATCGGCGAGCACACTGCATGCCATCATGCTGGACATTGCAGAAAGTCTGAAGGCCAGTGGTTTTCGCAAGTTATTGTTGTTTAACACCCATGGTGGCAACGTGGATTTGCTGAATACGGTATCACGAGAAATACGGATCAGAACGGGGATGATGGTTTTCTATCTCAGTCCCAGCAGTCTGAATGTGGCAGAGGATCTCCTGTCTTCCGAGGAGTTGGAATACGGTATTCATGGTGGCGATTATGAGACCTCTCTCGTGATGTCCATTAAACCGGACTGGGTGAAGAAGGAGTTCCTCGTCAAAGAGCTTCCTGATATGTCCTCTTACCGCTTTCTTACATTAGAAGGGAAAATCCGCTTCGCCTGGAAGATGGCTGATATTTCCGCTACCGGTATTGCTGGTGATGCAACGACGGCCACGCCTGAGAAAGGCAGGATTATTCAGGATAGGATCTCAACGATTTTGTCGGAGGCGCTGGAGGAACTGTGTGATTTTGAAATCACCGATGTCCGCGGGACTGAACCGGTTCAGCAGCCAGCAGGAAGCACCCCGTGAAGCTCGTCAGTCTGAAACACGGCGATGGTGAACAGGCAGCGATTGAACATAGGGAACGATTCTTCCTTCTGGAGGAGATCAACAGGGCGGAAGGAAGCACATGGGGCACCTCCGTTATGGAGATCTTGCAGCAAGGCCAGCTAGAGGAGCTTGTCCAGTGGTATAAGAAGCACGGCGACAGAACGATTTCATCAATCCCTTTCATATCTTCAGAGGGAGCCATACCTGCTCCTCTCTTCCGACACCCTCGAAAAATATGGGGAATTGGCATGAATTATGTGCAAAAAGCGATTGATCTCGCATCCACTCCTCCAGAGCTTGAGCCGGTCTGCTTCATGAAGCCGGACTCAAGCCTGATTGGGCCGGAAGAGTATATCCAGCTGACGGCTCAGGATGTGAATGTGACATCAGAAGCTGAGCTTGGCATTATCATCGGCCGAATCTGCAAAAATGTGCCGGAAGAACGTGCGCAGGAGGTCATTGCCGGTTTTGCCGCAACGCTGGATATGACTAACCAGGACATCCACGCACGGAACCCTAGATTCCTGCAGCGATCCAAGGTATCCGATACATTTTTCAGTCTTGGACCACAACTAATAACACCTGATGAAATAAATGATCTGCAGAGCCTTGTCGTTGAAACTGTGTTGAATGATGAGATTATTCATAGCAATACGGTGTCTCGCATGATTTATCATCCATGGTTCATTGTCTCGTATTTTTCACAGATGATGACTCTCTATCCGGGAGATGTGATCATGACAGGCACACCCGGGTCCGTCCAGATTCAGCAAGGAGATGTCGCTAAGTGTAGAATCAGTGGTTTTATGACACTTCGAAATCCGGTAGGGGAAGTAGAATAGATCATCAGTAATTTTCCTTGGGGAGTGGTAATGAGATGAAGAAGTACAGACAAAAGGGAACTGTAGTTTTACTCGCAGCAATATTTTCCTTATCCACATTGCTGGCGGCTTGCGGGAATCAGCCAACTGCTCAGAATGCCTCTGCTACGGGGGGAAGCGAGGAACTCACGGCAATTACACAGGTGACCAACTGGTTTGCACAAGCGGAGCACGGGGGTCTGTATGCGGCAAAGGAACAAGGATATTACAATGAGGCTGGTCTCGATATGACTATCCAGGCGGGTGGGCCGCAGGTGTCTCCAACACAGATCGTGGCTTCCGGCAAGGCACAGTTCGGACTTGCTACAGCGGACCAATTGCTGGTCGCTCGTGAAGAAGGAATCCCTCTTGTAGCAATTGCGACGATATTCCAGAAAAGCCCGCAGGGACTTATGGTTCATGCCAATCAGAACATTTCCTCCCTGGCCGATTTGAACAACCGCTCCGTATACGTGGGGACAGGCTCGGTGTTCTGGGATTTTGTGAAGAGTAAATACCAATTGGGTAACGTGAAGGAATTGGCTTATACCGGTTCTCTGGCTCCTTTTGTAGCCGATGAAACGGTTGCCATTCAGGGATATGTAACCAGTGAGCCGTACGAGATGAAGCAGCAGAATGTAGACATTAATTTCCTACTACTGGCGGATGCTGGTTATAACCCGTATTCCAATGTGCTGTTCACCACAGAACAGTATATACAGGATCATCCTGATATTGTGCGTGGTTATGTCGAGGCTTCGATGAAGGGCTGGGATTACTACAAGACCAATTATGATACCGTGAATGACGTTATCTTAAAAGAAAACCCTGATTTTACGAAAAAAAAGCTGAACTATGCCGCTGAAACGCTTATCCCGTTCGTATACGAAGATGATGCGGCGGAACACGGTGTTGGTTACATGACAGAGGAACGCTGGACGGAGCTCGGAAAGCAGCTAAAGGAGATTGGGGCATTGAAAGAGGAGCCTGATGTCAGCAAAGTATTTACGGATGAGTTCTTGCCGAATTCCTAAGAGATTCCTTTAGGAGATCAGTATTACAACATACGGGAGGGGAACCGAATGAATGAACATTGGATAGTCGTATTGAAAGAACGCATGGACCCGCAATTGCTGCAGTGGGAGGAGGCAGCCCTTGCCAAATATTCGATGGATTATCATCACTTCTCTCCTGTGCTGGCCAGTCAGCTGCAGGGTAAGGTCGCCGAGTGCATCGCCAGTCCGCGCACCGAGGAAGAGCTTGACGATCTGCTCTCCATTGCAGCAGAGCTGGGAGTTCCGCTGACGATCAGGGGGAACGGCACCGGCAACTACGGTCAATGCGTTCCGGTCACAGGCGGAATCGTCCTGAATCTGGCCAAATACAACAAGGTGCTCGAAATGGGAGAAGGCACGATGCGGATCCAGGCCGGGGCTAGACTCGGCAAAATGGAATCCACTGCCCGCAAGGCTGGTTATGAGCTGCGTACGATGCCTTCCACCTTTCAATCAGCGACGATCGGAGGTTTTTTATGCGGCGGTTTTGGCGGTATCGGTTCGATCAGCTGGGGGACGATCTGGGATGGGCTGGTACGTTCTCTAAAAATCAAAACGCTTGAGGTTCATCCCCGTACCATTGAGCTCCAGGGGGACGAGGTGCTGCCTTACCTGCATACTTACGGTACAATCGGCATTTTATCCGAAGTGGAAATCAATCTGGCTCCCCGGGTGGAATGGATGCAGTGGGCAGTAACCTTTGACAGGTTTGAACAGGCTTTTCGCTTCGGGCAGTCGGTTGCTGAGGACACTTCCTTGGTGAAAAGGCTAATTTCCATCCATGAATGGCCGGTTCCGTCCTATTTTCTTCCGCTTGATCTCCCCGCTGGTCGTGCTGTTGTATTGCTTGAAGTGGATACAACCAACGAATCCCAACTTGAACGTATCCTATCGGAATATGAAGGTCATATGGCTATGAAGGTCTCTGCCGAGCAGTATCACAAAGGTGTAGGGGTCTCCGATTTCACATGGAATCATACGACTTTGTGGGCGCGCAAGGCAGACCCCGGCTTAACCTACCTGCAGCTGAATTTTGATCCATCCTGTGCCCTTGAGCAAATCTCATCTATGAAAAAGGAATATCCGGAAGTAATGAATCATATCGAGTTTGCCCGGCAAAATGAAAATTTGCTGATCTCCGGCCTGCCGCTGGTTCCCTTCACTACGGAGGAAAACCTGAATCAGCTAATGGAACGTTACGAGGAAAACCGGGTTAGAGTAAATAATCCGCATACTTGGGATTTGAAGGAGGGCGGGCGATCATACGCCCATGATCGTTTATGGGAAATCAAACATCGCAACGATCCGAAGGGGATTTTGAATCAGGAGAAATTAAAGCGTTCGGCTGTTAGCGGTGTCTGATCAACGGGTGATGGAAGAATGGCGCAACCTGCAGCAGTTTACGTGCCATGCGGATTTTTATAGTCAATCCGTATCTACAGCAAAGGAGTGAGTTGCATGAAATTTGGAAATGTAGTCATCCGCCGAAAGGTTCCTTGCACGATGCGCGACGGCATAACGTTGTATTCAGATATATACCTGCCGGACGAGACAGGAGAATATCCTGTGCTGCTGATGCGCCAGCCTTACGGCCGGTCGATTGCCTCTACCGTTACGCATGCCCACCCCGTCTGGTATGCCAGTAAGGGATATATCGTGGTAATCCAGGACGTCAGGGGGCAGGGAGAGTCGGAAGGCGAATTTAATCCGTTTGTTCAGGAATCAGAGGACGGATTTGATACCATCGAATGGGCAGCCGGTCTGTCCGGCTCGACCGGGAAAGTAGGCATGTACGGTTTCTCTTATCAAGGCCTAACACAATGGGCAGCAGCTTCCCTTCACCCCCCTGCGCTCAAGGCGATTGCACCGAGCATGTGTCCGGCAGACATGTATCATGGCTTATTTTACCCGCATGGCTCCTTCGCACTTGGCAATCATCTGCCGTGGGCTTTCCAGCTGGCTCGTGACACGGCACAAAGAGCGGGTGACTTCGAAACGGCAGAGCAATGCTCCAGATTGATGCGCAGCCCCGAGGAGATGCTTTGGAAAATGCCATTGAATGAAAAACATCCGATTCTGGAGCAATACTTTCCCGCATTTTATGATTGGATTGGTCATCAAACGTACGATGAGTACTGGGAGCGGATGAACTGGATCGACGAGATCGCCCGGGAGCCGGTGCCGGCGTTGCATATTGGGGGCTGGTATGACGGTTTCCTAATGGGCACATTACAGTCGTTCGAGGCTCTGCAAGCTACGGCCACGCCGGATTGCTTCCATCGGCTCATTGTCGGCCCGTGGGCTCACATTCCATGGGGTCGCAGAGCGGGCGGAATCGATCATGGCGAGCAGGCAGATGGTGGTCATCATCTGGAGCAGCTGCGCTGGTTTGATTATTGGCTGAAGGGCAAGGAAGACATGGAATTGCCTGGTGAACTGCCGATCCGATATTTTGACCCATTGAGTCATGAATGGCATACGGCGGAACAGCTGCCTCCTGTATTTGAGGATGGACACTCTCCGTCCGAATGGTTTTATCTGTCCGGGTCACAGACCCCGGCGAACGGTGCGGCAGGAGGGGGGAGACTGGAAAAGCATAAGGAAGATGTGGAGGAAGCTGTGCCGGATGTATTCGTATACGACTCACGTCTGCCGATGCGTCTGGACTCTTACCTGCCGTCCGACCGAGCTGCCATTCAGGAACGGCAAGAGATTCTGGTATATACGGGAGGACCGCTTGCAGAGGATATCCCGATTTTTGGGTCCCCGGAGTTATCCGTTCAGTACCAAACATTGGGAGGTCCGACGGATCTGGTGGCCATCCTCACGACCGTATCGGAGAAAGGGACGGCCCGGCTACTGAGTGTGGGTCGCACGGAAATCTGCAGTGAAGGAGCAGATGCCCCCAATGTATGGAGAACAGCGCAGATCCGGCTGCGTCCCTTGGCGGCCACCCTGCCGGCTGGCTCGTATATCCGGCTTGAGTTGACAGGCAGCGCCTTCCCGTTATTCGCCCGGCATCCGAACGGTGTCTGGGATGAGACGAACAGCACGGGAACAGGTGGGTTGAAGATTGCCACCACGGCTGTTCGCAGTACGGAACAGGACATATCCTGTTTGAAGCTGCCGTTGAAAAGATGAAAAGCAAAGTATAAATTAAATCAATCAAAGTGAGGTTGAATGTATATGGTGAACATTCCAGGTCTGGTTGCTGGTAACTTTGAGAATTGTCCCGTCCACAAAATTTCCGCACAGGATACGAACAAGTTCATTTTACTGTGCGACAGGGAGCAGGTTCCTTTCACTTCATTTGTGGAGATCTTCGAGGTTGGAGGCAGAACTCCATCCAATGAACACCGGGAAGCTTATGAATATTTTTATGTGTTAAAAGGGGAGGGGCTTGCCAAAGTTGGCAACGAATATGAGACTCCGATCCGCCAAGGCTCATTCATTATTATTCCACCGGGCAACCATCACGATATTATCAACACGGGCAGCACACGTCTGTATTGTCTGACGACGATGGTACCGGACGAAATGTTCTCGGATATGATCAAAGCGGGTCCTGCCACCGAGCTGGATGAGGAGGATCTGGCCGTGCTTCAGGCACTGGCTACAGCGCAATGAGTGCAGGGCTGCATTTCATTAATGTACGCCTACCGCATCGGGAAGACCTCTGCCTTTATGAACTAAAGGCGGAGGTTGGAAAATGGGTTAGTGTCCATCGGCAGGATCGTTTCCTTGATGCATGGGAAAGCGGTGCTTCCCGTCTGATGGTCCCGCACCAGGCTGGATCGGATCTGAAACGGCTCGCAGACGCGGATTGCATCGATCTGCAGGGCGGGATGATGCTTCCTGGCCTGGTTGACTGTCATATGCATCTGGATAAAGCTTTTTCGCTTGAGCAGGTGTCGAACCGATCCGGCACACTTCATGAAGCCATTCTTAGTTACAGCCATGCTGTACAGACATTCAGCAAGGAGCAGCTGGCGGAACGCATGCTGACGGCCGCCAGAATGGCACTGAGCTACGGGACCACGACCATAAGAAGCCACCTTGACTTCCCTGTTCATTTGGGGAGAGAGGTGGCCTTTCGGACGATTGAGGCAGCCTTGGAAGTACGGGAGAAGTTGAAGGGCAGTATGTCTATCCAATATGCGCTCATGGTTCCGTTCCGCGGCAATCATGAAGCAGCAGATGAGGCAATCGAGGAAGCACTGCGGATGGGAATTGATGTACTGGGTGGAGCCCCTCACCTGGCAGACGACCCTGAACGGGAGATTGGCAGGATTTTTCGGTTAGCGGAACGTTTCGGCGTACCCATTGATCTGCATGCAGATGAAAGTGATAATCCCGGAAAAAAAACCGTGCTGAGCATCGCAGAGCATACAATTCGCTACGGTTATCAGGGCAGAGTGACGGCAGATCATCTGTGCTCGTTGTCCGCAATGACGGAAAATGATGCACAGCTTGTGATGGCGAAGATGAAGGAAGCAGGTCTGAACGCCGTAACGCTGCCTGCGGTGAACATGTATCTTCAGGGACGGGAAGATCGCGGCCTGGTAAGACGGGGCACAACACGCATTCGCGAGCTGCTTGCAGAAGGCATTCCGCTTGCTGCGGCCTCCGACAATATTCAGGACCCGTTCCATCCGTTCGGCCGGGGGGATCTGATACAGATCGCCCAAATCACATCGTATGCGGCCCATATGGGCAGTGAACAGGATTTAGTACAGCTGCTGCGGATGATCACGGATACACCTGCTGAAATTACGGGCTGCGACGAGTATGGAATAGAAGAAGGGCATGACTGCAACTTTGTTGTCACGGATGCTTCGGATGTCACGCAGCTGCTATCGGGTACAAAAATGAGTCGCTGGGTGTATGCCTCCGGCAAATGGCAGTCTGCTTTGCATACAGCTCAGACATTCGCGTCTGAATTGGTAACATAATAAGCAACAAACAGGAATTACCGTCAGTTGAACATAGAAGAGAAAGAAGGTGGCAAGATGGTTCCACAAGTCACAGGCACACAGACGATGGTAGTCAGTCCTCATTCTTTGGCCAGCGCGGCAGGAGCGCGTATTTTGCAGCAAGGAGGTAACGCCTTTGATGCCGCCGTGGCGGTGAGCGCCTGTCTTGCCGTCGTATACCCCCATATGACGGGACTGGGAGGCGATTCCTTCTGGTTAACCTATAGCAACGAAGATAGAAAAGTCAGGGCATATAACGCGAGTGGACGTTCGGGCAGCCGGATTACCGCCAGCTGCTTTGCCGGCGAATCAGCCATCCCGCAGCGGGGACCCCGAAGTGTCATTACTGTGCCGGGTATGGTGGACGGCTGGGATGCCATATTGCAGGAATATGGCTCGAAGACGCTGGCAGAGGTGCTTGAGCCCGCGATCCAATATGCACTGGAAGGCTTCCCACTGTCGCCGGACCAGCATGTCAATACAGCCGAGCGTTTCGATGTGCTGGCAGCTTATCCACAGACAGCCGCCATCTATCTGCCTGGAGGCAAGGTCCCGGAGCAAGGCAGCCGCTTTGTGCAGTCTGCTTTGGGAAGCAGCCTGCTGCAGATTGCGGACCAGTGCCGAGACGTATTTTATTCAGGCAGTGTTGGTCAGGAAATTGTTCGCTCCCTTAAGGAGCAGGGCGGTCTGCTGACACTGGAGGACTTTGCGAGACACAGAGGTGAATGGGTGGAACCGGTCAAAGGGAGTTACCGAGGGATTGATCTTTATCAGGTCCCTCCGAACTCACAGGGCTTTACCGGTATAATGGCGCTTCAAATTCTAGAACAGTTTGATTTGGAGAGTATAGAGCATGGTTCCTATGAGTACTATCACCTGCTTGTGGAAGCGCTGAAGCTGAGCTTCCGTGACCGCGATCGTTATTTGACAGACCCACAATTTTCCTCCATTCCCCTGGACCGGCTGCTATCCAAATCCTATGCCGCGAAGCTGGCGGCCTGCATCGATATGGAGCGAGCTCTGCCGATGGATACCCAGCCGGTAGGCCATGATACGGCTTATGCGGCAGTAGTAGACAGTGAGGGCAATGCCGTTTCATTTATCCAAAGCCTCTATTTTGAGTTCGGCTCGGCTGTGGTTGGGGGAGACACCGGTATTTTGCTGCAGAACCGGGGCTCGTTCTTTTCTCTTGAGCCGTCGCATGTGAACAGGCTTGAACCAGACAAAAGAACTTTTCATACCCTGATGCCAGCGATGGCTTGCCGCGATGGGAAGCCGTATATTTTGTATGGTACCCAGGGAGGAGAAGGTCAGCCGCAGACACAAACCGCGCTGCTGACCCGCATGGTGGATTATCGCATGCCCCCCCAGATCGCTGTGCGTGAACCCCGCTGGGTGTGGGGAAGAACATGGGGAGAGGCAACGCAAGAATTAAGAGTGGAAGGCCGAATTACGGCAGAAGTGCAGCAGCGTTTACGGCTAGCCGGACACGCGGTATACACAGTTGAAGATTTTGCTAGAGTAATGGGACATGCGCATGCCATTATGATCGATGACAATGGCTTCCTGTTCGGGGGCACGGACCCTCGCAGCGATGGTGCGGCTATCGGATGGTAAACCAAAACAGGGGCGAAAGGACTGGATTCTGCTAGCAACTCGAGGCGTTTGCAGGTCTTGGTCCTGGAATTTTTAGTTCAGGGAAGTTTACGGCGACAAGCACACGAATAACGAAACGTGGCTCGAAGAGGCTTAGACATTCTTTATATCTAGCTGTGCAATGCGGAGCATTTGAATTTTGCCGACGTACAATTCATTTCTCCGATTTTCAACATGCTGGGCATTACAGGAAGATTTCTCCCGAAAGAGCGATTATATGCTGGATTTCTTCGATATACAATTGTCGAGGGACAGGGGCAATTAAATAGAAAGATGAATCCCGAATGGGAATCAAAAGTTAGAGAGTATACTTTGAATGAATCGCAAATGGACTTTGTGTTTTTGCCCAGTAAAGCTCTTGATTTCTTCCGAAATGAAGATTGTGTACCTGTTGTTTTTCTATTAGGAGAAGAACCTGTAGGTTTCTTTGTCTTGCACAATAGTGAATAAGTTTACGATTTTACAGATAGTGATAAATCAATCTTTTTACGGGCATTTTCTATCGACAGAAAAAACCAGAGAAAAGGGTATGCTACATTAGCAGATAGCTCAATAATATCAAAAAGCTGATCCATGTAATCAGCAACTTTTGTTCAAGCTTGTCGCCATATTTTTGGTAACGAACCGAAGGATTCGGAAGTTTTAGAGTTCGTTAGCGAGAAAATGATGGAATTGATGAGCCTCACGGAATTAAACTAAGACATCATAAATCATAACTAGAGGAGTATTTGTTAGGGAAAGTGACGATTTTTCCGGACTTCAAAATTACACGAGAGAAGTGTTCGGACCTGAAGGGGCTTCAATCATGTCTCAACGACGGAATCGATGTCAGAGGTTATTTACATTGGACCACGTTTGATAACTTCGAGTGGCAGACAGGATATAGCATGACATTCGGTCTGATTGAGGTTGATCGTGCAACGCAGGAGACGGAAGCCTAAAGAGAGCGCACAATATTTAGGTATCATCGCTCAATCGACAATCGGATGAACTAATGCTCGTTTTAAACAATAGAATGATAAAAAGAACGTAAGCTGTTGATCAGTATAGACACCACTGTGGTAGTGAACTATGAGAGAACAGTGCAAGATTGAACTTCAAACGATTAAGAAGATCATACCAAAAGTAGCACAATCCAATATACTATCATATTGGACTTTACTGATGATTATATAGGATCTTCACTATCAACGACTGTCCCCTCAGCGTGGGAGGGGCAGTCTGATTATGTGATTGATACTGACTTGATTTATATACGCTAATATCAAATTAACGGGCAAGTTAACGTAGGATAAGAAGAATAAGAAAGAAAAACTTTGGCTTTTACAAGAAAGTCATTGCATCCAATGGTTCAGACTTGGACTAGAATCATCAGACACGATATAATTATTAATATGTATCATTACAATAACCTCTTGGATTTTGGATCCAGGAGGTTTTTTAGAAATATTCAGGAGGGATATATCTATGAACCGTCACTATACCCAACTCAGGAATGGAGTGCAGATGCCATGGATCGGACTTGGCGTCTGGACGCCCGAACGTGATGATGCTACGGAAGCTATTAAACAGGCTTTGGAAATGGGTTACAGGAGTATTGACACAGCATCGGCTTATGAAAATGAGACACAGGTGGGCAGGGCTGTAGCTGAGTCAGGAATTCCAAGAGAAGATATGTTCATAACCACAAAAGTGGCTAACGGGGACCAAGGGTACGACTCGACGCTGCATGCATTCGAATCCAGCATGGAGAAGTTGCAATTGGACTATTTGGATTTATACTTGATTCATTGGCCGGTCGAGGGGAAGTCCCTTGATACTTGGAGAGCGCTAGAGCATCTGTACAGACAAAAAAGAGTCAGAGCCATCGGCGTAAGCAATTTTCAAATCAATGATCTGGAAGGTCTATTGTCTGTGGCGGAAGTTGTTCCCATGGTCAATCAAATCGAATTCCATCCTAATTTGACTCATATGGAATTAAGAGTTTTCTGCAAACAGCATCAAATTCAGATGGAAGCCTGGTCCCCATTGATGAAGGGTCAGCTGTCTGGCAATGAAACGCTGGAGAGTATCGCAAGTAAACACGGCAAAACGGTAGCACAGGTCATCCTGCGTTGGGATATACAGAGTGGTTTTGTGACTATTCCCAAATCATTTAATGCAACCCGGCTGTTGGAGAATATTTCGATTTTTGATTTCACGTTGACCGAAGAAGAGATGAGCAGTATTGATTTGTTAAATAAAAATGAGAAGCTCCCCAAGCCTGATATGAGCAAGTTCCGATCCCGATCATAAGGAACCTAAATCCTGGTGATGTATGAAGTAGGGTGTAATTTTGCAGTTGTTTTTTCTTTGTAACTTTCTTAATATACATCTGACCTAAAGCGCACTAAAATTTTCTAAGAAGCTGTGATACATAAAGAAAGGGGAAATTGGACGGCACCACAATACTTGGATAACTCTTTGCGCGTACTGACAAAAGGAAATTGCATCAGACAGTCCGCTTTCTAGCTTATTATTTAAATATCGAAGGATAGGAGCTCCAAGTCGGAGCCAATAAGCTGATTGAACAAAAGCTGTCTGGACAAATTAGTGAGAAAAATTTCTTGAGAATGCAAAAGGCTTAGCTAAACTTGAAAAATGATCCGTCCATAATAGTGTGAAACTTTTACGTACAATTATTTAAGGAGGGTATCTTCACATGAAACGTATGTCAATTTCTGAATTGAATGAAATTTTAGTAAAAGCAACATTCTCGGCCAGACAAGAGGCCAAAAGCAATGGTGTGCCCATTGTATATGAAGAAAATGAAAAAATGATCAAGGAATATCCGGATGGCAGAAAAACAGAGATCATATATGAAGAAAATGGTAACAAAAAGGAAATTGAATACCCATGAGCAAACCCGTCATGACTGTTTTTGCTGGAACAAATGGAGCAGGGAAAAGCACACTAACCAGGAACTTTAACGATCAGTTAGGAGAGGTTATTGATCCGGATGCCAGCGAGTAGAAATGCGAGTAAGGAATGGTGGACATCATATTCCAGAAGAGGATATCCGAAAACGATATGACCGATCGATCGGTAACTTACCTGTAGCATTAACGTTATCCGATCGCTCTTTTATTTTTGATAACACCTCAAAATTTAGATTAGTAATGGAGGTAGAAAGGTTCAAACTTTATCCAAAGATATTCCCCAGTGGGTTAAAGGTGCCTTTTTAAAAGGATCGGAGAAAGAACAAGATCACACTCATGCGGAAGTGAAGCAGCGGTTGTGCCGAAAAAGACGGATTTGTACCAATTATCTTACCTATTAAATGACTATATCGGTATTAGGTACAAAGAAGAAAGAGGCCAGGGTAAAGTTATAAGCACATTCATTATTTCAAATATTGTCCTTTAAAGTCGCTATTATAGCGACTTTTTCTTTTATCGCTTTAGCCAGTTGAGCAGGCGCAACAAAACTGTAAATATTTGGGTGTAAGAACCTACTACATAAACGAAGAGATTAGTCATGGAATAATCAAAGCTAAAGTCGCAAAAAAATGTGGAAGTAAAATCCAAAATAACGATTGCTTAATCAGTCATTGTAAGGTAAGATTCAACTATCAAATTTCTATCTAAACGTTTAAACAGCTACTGAACGATGGTTCGTATGCTTAGACAGGAGAGACCTATGAGAAAAACCAGCATAAAGGACATCGCACTTAGGGCTAATGTTTCTATCGCTACAGTCTCCTATGTACTTAACGGCACTCGTAATGTCCGTCCCGAAACGCGCAGAAGGGTCCAGGAGGCCATCGAAGCATTGAATTATCAACCGAACGAGATTGCTAAAAGTCTCAAACGTAATCGTACCAACACCATTGGTGTTATTACGGAGGATGTGACTGTATTTAACGCTCCGGATATTATCGATGGTATAAACGACTTTGGAGACCATCATGACCTTCATATCCTGCTAGTCAACTTAAGGCTCGACAAACGAATTGGCCGCAATTTTCAAGACGTCGAAGCATACCGTAAATATGCAACCAATGCTGTATCTGAGCTGCTTGGTAAACAGGTAGACGGAATCATCTACATCGGAGTTCACACTCGCGACTTAACAGGTCTGATCAATGTTGAAGGTAAGCCAATTATATACACCTACGGATATACACAAGATGATATTTCAATTCAGTATAATGATGAACAGGCATCCTATGAAGCGATGTCATACTTGGTAAGAATGGGGCACAGTCGCATCGCCATTATTAGTGGCTTAATGGATTCAATCCCTTCAAGACGCCGATTAAACGGTTATTACAAGGCAGTCACCGATTTTGAATTGCCGTTTGACCCTTCCTTAATAAAGATGGGGGATTGGGAAAGAGATTCTGGCTATAGGTACGCTAACGAGCTACTCGACATGGATAATCCACCCACTGCAATCCTGTCAATGAACGATGTTATGGGCGTCGGGGTTCTTCAGGCCGCGAAGGAAAAGGGACTTAGCGTTCCTGAAGATATTTCTATAGTTGGTTTTGATGATAGGGAATTCAGTGATTACCTGAGCCCACGTCTGACAACAATGGGATTACCGCTTCATGAGATGGGATATTTAGCGATAGAAACCCTTTACCGCCTAATCAATGGAGAAGATGTTCAAAACCTAACCATGCCGGAATGCCGCTTGATTGAGCGCGATTCTGTTCGGATGCTGGAAGCTTAAAAGCTAAAAAGGAGCATGCGAGTTTCCATACATAAAATGCACGTAGGCTTCGCAATATCATAGAGGAATTTAAGTTTCTCTATTCAGTAAAATTTAAACGTTTAACTTAATTTTGATCGGTGAAAGGGTGATCTGGATGACCATTCTCAGCAATGAAAAATTTATGATCGAGTTTGGTGAACGTGGTACCGTTCAGTCATTGGTGATGAAAGATGATCCCCATGAGATGAATTGGGTAGTAGATCCTCATTATTTGCGAGAGATTGGATTTCAAGAGGATGAGGATAAGCTCTTTGGAGAATGGAGTTTGCAGTTGAATGACAGGCTTGTTCAAAGTCCGATGATTGAGCCCAATATTACGAAACATAGCACACACCATGTTACCGTTGAGTTCCAAGACGTACAGGTCAAAATCTTGTTTTCATATTTGCTCGAAGGCGATCAATTCCGCTGGGGTATCAAACTGACCAATGAATCGGATGAGAGTATTAAAATTCAAGGGTTTCATGTTTGGTTTTCACTCGCCTATATTATGTTTAGAACGCAAGATGTGTACCGTAACATGCAGGAATCCTGCGCCGTGTTTACGCACATCGGTGGGAACTTTGCCAAGTTTGCTGCTGTACGGCGTAGTAACGTAGGGCCTCATCTCGGAATCTACACGCTCAGAGGAATTACATCCACATTAGGTTCTCTTTGTCGGTATTGTAATCGCTTTCTAGAACATGTTTCTCCATCTTTGGACGGCTTGTTATACCACAGACTTTCTTTGGTGGAGGATGGGTCCTCATTAAAAGATTTGGTACTTACCGATTGGATATATGATGACGCTTACAACTCTTTATCGTTAAAGCCTGGTCAATCGGAGAATTGGGAGTACGGATTTGTGTCATTTCAGAACCTGGCTGATTTCTACCACCAAGGCAAGGTTCTCGGACATCCTCACTGGAGCTTTACACCCGTTGTGCCTGAAGGCGGACAATTCACAGCCTCAGTCCGTCTGCCTGGGGATCTTGAAATAAGGTCGTTAAAGCTATACAGTGCGCCTGGACACGCGAATGGCATCGAAGAGCAGGATATCTCGACACTACTGGTTCCTTCAGAAAAGTCTATGTCACTAGACTTGGGCTCTAATCAAATTAGTAACCCAGTCGTTGAACAGGAGTTCATGGTAACCCTACCTGCTGACGTACCGGGAGAACGTAAACTGGAGTTGATACTCAAGGACGGACGTCGTGACATGCTGGTTTGGAATGTCCTTGAACCTGTTCATAACTTACTTGAAAAGCGAGCAGAATGGCTGGCATTACATAGCTATGAAGGTGGGGAGGCTGCGGATCGGCCTCATGCGTTCCGTCCGTTATCTAACCAAGGTGAGTCACTGGGAAAATTGGCATTCTTATTGATGAAAAATGGGATGTCTTCACCTGTTCCCGAGCAGGTTGCGAAGGCGGAAGCAGCTGCAGTGTTGGATATGAAAGTGCACTGGTTCATTGAAGGTGATTTGTATCGTCCGAAACCGTTGTACGGTAATTTTTATCGTATCTACGATTTCGATTATATCGCGCACGTTTTTTATCTATTATCACAAATGGATGAAGAGCTACTTCATCTGCATTCTCCTTCCGAGTATTTGAAATGGGCCGCCGAAGTCATGTGTTTGCGACTTGATCCAGATTGCCATTCAGGTCAGCGAGAAAAGGATGAATCGCGTCTAAATGGTGTGTTTATTTTTTACATACGTGAACTACTACAAGCATTAAAAGACAAAGGATATGCTGAATTACATAATCAACTACGACAGCTATGGGATCGCTTTGGTCGGGAAATGGAAATTGGTGTTCGGCACTATGGCGGAGCCGTTACAGAGCACTTTTATGATAATGCCGGGTTTGGTCCAACGTGCACAGCATTATGTTTTATTGGGCATATTGACGAGGCTTCACAATATGGTCAGCTTATTCTGGCGAATATCGGATTCAGCAACGACTATAGGCTGCAGAATCCGGATCGATGGTGGGAAGCACTGTCTCCAATGATTCATTCCTTATGGGGCGGGTTAGCCGCATCATCGGCACTTGTTGCATATGAACATCTCGGTGACCCGAAATATCTGGAAGCAGCTTATCGCTCTACGATGGCAATCTTTCATTGCTATGACTGGAACGTAAGATCCACCCCGCGAAGGCTGGAGCAAGGTGAAGCCGCATCGACGTATAGTGTATCTGCACCCAACTTGAACATGCCGGAGTTGTCGCGTAATCGTTTCGGACAATCGGTGTTCGTGGGAGCAGACGATCCGCTGTTTTCCGCTTTGTTCTCAGATGTATCGGGAGATGACTGGGATATGGGTGAAGAATTAGTAGCTTATTTGCTGGGGTTTGGAACTACGACGTATCTCTATCGGGATGGAGAAGGCATTTTAAAATGTGTCAACGGATTCGTCACAGAAGAGCATGATGGCTGGACCGTGAAAAGTTATGCGGCGTACCCGTCCAGGTACGTATTCCGTGAAGAAGACTTAGATTTCAGAGCTCCTCAAGGAACTTTGCAAAAGAGCATTCGACTGGAACATGGAAAGTTTTCCGCTTGCCTATGACCATTCTATAATCTAGGCAGTACCATTCGTTCTAAAACAGAGATTATACAGGCTTTGGCCAACGAGAAGTATCATATAAACGTCCGGATTGAAACAAGACCATGTTTTTAAGTTAAACGATTAAATTCGTTGACTTGAAATAAATAGCATTGAAAAAGGGAGGAAACAAACATGAGGTTCGGTAAGCGCAAGTTGATTCTGTCTCTCGCATTAACCTTGGCTTTCTCCACGCTAGCAGGTTGTTCTGGCAATTCGGACACTTCTGGCAATGCCAAAAATGCAGCAGCGGGTAACGGGGATACATCCGCTGGGGGCATCACCCTTGAGTTATTGTATTGGGGCGATGACGTACAGAAACAACTGGTAGAATCCGCTGCAGAAAAATATACGGCGGACACCGGGGTGAAAATTAATGCGCAGGTGTTGCCGGCAGACGGCACATTCGACACCTTCATCCAGACGAGGCTTCAGTCCGGAGAATTGCCGGACATCAGTTACATGGGGGAAGCTGACATTCAAAAGTATAATGAGATGGGCATTTTAGAAGACATTTCCGACCTGCTTGCAGATGGAAGCATTCCGGAGAAGCTTCCTGCAATCACTATCCATACACCTGAACAGAAAGTTATTGGTGTAGGCTTGTCCAACCAAATGGAACTGTTGTTCTATAGCAAATCGAAATTTGATGAGGCGGGCGTTTCATATCCACCTACCAAGGTTGAAGACGCCTGGGATTGGGTTACCTTTGTTGCCAATGCTAAGAAGCTAACCAAGGATTCGAGTGGTAAGACAGCCGCCGATGCTGGATTTAATGCTGAATTGACTGAAAACTACGGTCTTGGTTTTACGGCAGGGCGTGAATTTCATCATTTCTGGGCAGCGAACGCCAATGGAGGAGGCATTGTATCCCCGGATGGAAAAGAGTTTCAATGGGATTCGCCACAAACGACAGAAGGTATTCAAAAACTGGCTGATCTTGTGAACAAAGACAAAGTTGCTTCTGCCTTTAGCTACACTTGGAGTACTGGAATAGGCTCCGCTGTGGATGCCTTAAGTGGGGGATATGCTATGGCTGTGAGCGGATCCTGGGATTTAGCAAATATCAAAGGCAATGAAGATATTGGCGTAGGCGTGCTCCCGAAAATGGAGAAAGCAGTGACCATGAATGCTGGAGCTCCACTCGTAGTGTACAATACTTCCAAACATATCGAGGAAGCCAAAAAATTCTACGCTTATATGGTTAACCCAGAAAATAGCCTAGATTTGCTGAAAAGCGGAGCATGGCTGCCCAATCAGGCGGACTGGTATACAGACCAAGCTTTAATTGATAAATGGACCGCCGAACTACCAGCAAGTGCGAAGGAAACCATCCTTAGTTATGCTACGACCGAGGGTGCCATTATCCAATGGCCAGCGTATTATGTTCCGGCTTATTTAAAAATGAACACAGAATACGAAAAATCGATTGACCAGGCATTATCTGGCCAGAAAAGTGTCAAAGAAATTTATGATGCAATTATGCCGGCAATCAAGTCGTTGTGGGAAAGCGGCAAGGTTTCCTAACCAGAGGAAGGAAGTTTGAATTCGAAAAGAGAGGCTATGCTTATGAATCCAGAACGCAAAATCGGTTCAGAAACCGTTCCTGCCAGAAGAATTGCCAAAGGTGCCACCAAAGAGGCCATTGCCGGATATCTTTTTGCTGCCCCAGCCATCATCGGATTTTTGGTGCTGACGATGTACCCAATGCTAGCCAGTTTATATTACAGTTTTCATAAAATTACGATTATGAGCGGCAGTCAGGTCATGGAATGGATTGGGCTAGATAACTTCAGGTATATTTTCAGCAATCCGAGCTCTGAATTTAAAAAGTCGATTACGGTTACGCTGGTTTATGCTTTTGTAAACGTTGCACTCGTTATCGTGTTCTGCCTGACCGTTGCTTTGCTGTTGAACCGTAAGTTTATTGGGAGAAATTTGCTAAGAGCTATCTTCTTTCTCCCATCCGTCATACCGATGCTAGCGACAACGATCGTTTGGCAGATGCTATTGCAAAATCAGGCCAAAGGCGGGCTCGTCAACTGGATTCTACTTCAAATGGGCATTCCGCCTTGGGATTTTCTCAACGATCCACTTCAGATTTTCTACACTTTGTTTATTATGAGTCTGTGGACATGCGGCGGGACAATTGTTGTATTTATCGCCACATTACAAGACGTCCCTGGTGAATTGCTGGAAGCCGTTGAGATGGACGGAGGCAACGCCTGGCATAAGTTTTTGAAGGTAACTTATCCAACGATTAAACCCGTACTCTTTTTTCAGCTCATCATGTGTATGATGACGTCAATCCAGATTTACACCCAAAGTGTGGTGTTATCGAGAAATGGCGCGCCTGACCGAATGACATACTTTATCAACGTCATGATCTACGACCATTCTTTTGTACAAGTGGGCATGCGAGGTTTAGCATCGGCCGAAGCTTGGATCGTATTTCTGATTACTTTGGTGATTACGGGCGTGTTGTTTTACTTTCAAGGCGCGCTCAAACGTGATGATGCTACGGGCAAACGAAAGTGGGTGAGATAATGGAGACGGCACCTGCACCGATGAAATATACGAGCATCAAGAAGGCTAAAAACCGAAGAAGAGCGATTCATTTTGGCTTGATTGTGTTATCTCTCCTGCTTGCATTAATTTTTGCTTTTCCATTGTACTGGCTGTTACGTGGCGCAATGGTAAGTCATTCGGAAATATTGGCCAGACCGCCTGTATTTTTCCCAAAGGAGCTTGGGTTTGAGAATTTCAGGCTAGGACTGGAACGGATTCAGTTCTGGCGGCAGCTATGGAATTCGGTCTCCATCGTTGTTCCGTATGTCATTGGCACCGTCATCACAACCAGCTTTGCAGCATACGCATTTGCCAAATTACGATTTCCCATGCGCGGCGCCTGGTTTGTGCTGGTTATCAGCAGTATGATGCTGCCTAGTGCAGTTACATTGCTTCCACAATTTTCGTTATATACATCGCTCGGGCTTGCAGGCAAACCTGCTCTTATTATTCCAGCCTTTTTCTGCGCAGGCGGCAATGCATATTTCGTTTTTCTGCTCAGACAATTTTTTATGACAATCCCTGCCGAACTGAGTGAGGCGGCTAAAATCGACGGCGCGGGTTATTTCCGCATCTATTACCGGATCATGCTGCCGCTCATTCGTCCTGCCATGATCGTTGTTGCATTGTTCAGTTTCATTAACTGTTGGAATGAATTTTTCTACACCATGATTTATCTGAAAACCGAGGCTGATTATACCTTGCCTATGGGCTTGTACATGGTGAACGGAATGCGTATTCCAAACTATGAGCAGGTCATGGCGCTTGCACTCATCGTAACACTTCCCTGCCTGGTGTTTTTCCTGATCGGCAACAAATATTTCGTTGAAGGCATTACGTTGACGGGAATTAAAGGTTAATAAGGAGGAGACGAAGCAATGGCGAAAAAGAAGAGGAAATGGGCAACAAAAATGTGGGTGGCCGCTTTGGCCACCGTCGTAACCTTGAATACAGGCATCATACCTGCATCGGCGAACTATACGACAGACTTTATTCATGAAGGCGTAGGTACCGATTATGGTGATGCAACGTGGAAGAATAATCAGATCGTAAGCGAGCCCGTGGATTTCAGTCAGGAAACTGTCGGTCAAATGATGAATGCCATTGAAGATTTTGATTTTGACCAATTCGCTGCAGATCATGCAGACTTACCATGGCTCGATAAGTTGCTGGTTAACGAGGGTGTCATCCCAGACGATAACAATGATGATGGCAGTGCCAACACTCTCTTCAGCCGGGGAAGCGCGCTGTATATGAAAACGCAGAATAACCGGCAACTCGGTTTTGTCGGGACCGTACATTATGCGGATACCCTGAACAAAGATACGATGTACAACATTACACTTTCTACGGGAGCCGTTGTCGAAGACAAGGCTGCTCGTAAAAACTACCCTAGCCATGCTGACCAAACCTACAAAAGTGGCGGGCTCGACATTAGCCAGCGCAAATTTATCACCTCCTCTAACAGTGCAGTTACGCTACTGAAGTTAACCAATAACGGTAATGCGCCAATTACGTTAACGATGACTGTCAAATCTCCATTTGTAACCGAAGCTGAGGGAGATGAATTGATCGGCAAACGGGTGGCTGCCCCAATTATGGTTGGACGTGCCGGAGAAAAATATGTGGAAGCGATGTCCCATGTTGACGTTCATCTCAGCGGAAATGGCATGATGCCTGTTGGCAATGATTTGGTGAAAGAGATTACGGTCCCTGCAGGCACATCGGTGGATGAGAAAGTGGTCATGGGCTGGTTGGCGGAAGAAATCCCAGCATCGAAAACACAGTATGCTGAATTTAAAGCTAGTAATAATGAAAAGGCTTTCAATGATCAGGTGAAGGAATACAACGAATGGTGGGCACAAAATATCCCCTACATCGATATTCCAGACGAAAATGTGAAGAAGGTTCTGTATTACCGTTGGTGGTCCAATCGCTTCAACTTGCTGGAAGCAAACATTCCCGGAAACGACTGGCAATTCCCGATGAACATGGAAGGGGTGCTGGGTTATAACAACGGCATCACAGTTAGTGTTCCGTGGGTGTTGCAAGATTTGAAGTGGCTGCGAGATCCATCTTATGCCTACGGGACTTGGCTAGCCCAAGGCGAGTATTCTGAAAATGCCAATTACAAAAACAATCCGGGGCGACCAAATATCTGGACATGGGACATGATGCAAAATACCTCGCAAGTCGGTTGGGAAGCGTACAAGATTTATGGTGGCGGAGAAAAGGTGTTGAAAAAATTCGCTGATTTCTCAGCAAGTGATGTGACGGGCACACTGAATCATTTCCGGGGAACCAATCCTGATTTGGTTTATTACAATCACGGACCAATTACCGGCAATGATGGTGACACGGTGTCCATGCACTGGAAAGGAAACGGAAACTATGCACGTTTGGACGGTTCCTCGACAGCATATGCAAACGCAGTAGCCACGAAGCAAATGTACGAACAACTTGGGGATGACGCAAACGCGAAGCGCATGGAAGAGGTGGCACAGCGAATTCGGACCGCCATTCTGAACAACATGTGGTACGACGAAGCAGATTTTGATGGTGACGGCGAAGCTGATACGAACGGTGAAGGCAGCTTTTTGCACAAAAAAGTCATCAACCAACAAGACGAATTCAATCCATGGCGTGACAACAATATGTTTGTGTTTAACTTCGGTGTAGTGCCGAAAGAAGGGGAGGTAGGATACGAATCCAAGTACTTGACCCAATTATCCGATTACGGTGATCCGAACTATTACCCGATTTTCCCATTCTTCACGGCAGATCAACACAGTATCATGAAACGTGTGGAAGCATTCCAGAATGGAGAGACCAGCGCGTTTGGAACGGACCAGTTCGCTTGGTGCAACTTTGGGAATTACATCAATACGATTCGTGCTTCCTTGCGCCATTACCCCGTGGAGAATATCAACAGCGATACGTACAAAACGTTGTTTGACTGGGGTGCTTGGTTACACACGGTTGAACCAGGCAATACCGATCACCTGGATTCCAATGAGTTTTTCTGGTTGGAGGATTATTTCTTTGGTACGCCTTGGACACCGCAAAATCCGCCAAACCCAAGTGGGAAGATGGTTCGTGCCTGGATTCACCACGATACGCTGGGCATGATGAATTATTCCGTCATGGAAGATATGGCAGGCATTCAGCCAAGAGCGGACGATAAAATCGAGCTATGGCCACTGGATATACAATATGACCATTTCGCCGTGGACAATGTGCGTTACCATGATGCCAATCTGTCCATTGTGTGGCAAGACCCGGCCAAGTATAGCGATAGCGATCCATATTACAAAGATATCCCTGTGGGATACTCATTGTTCATCAATGGCGAACGTGTCATGACTACGGACGAAATGTCGCATATCATTTTTGATACAGCCACGGGCAAGGTAGAAAAACCGGACGGTGACGTGCCAGGTGCTGTCGGAGACAACACAAACACCAACGTCATTTATGAAATTGGTAGCGCTGTTAATCTAGCTTCGGCAGACGATACTTCACTTGTAGGCAATGAAAAAGCAGTTGACATGTTCAATAAAGCAGGAGTTGATGTGGAGCACAACGGCGTAAACCTGGCAACGGCAGCAGGTACTACGGTTGAATCCAGCTATATCCATAGCAATTCCAACGTGAACAGACTGGCAGATGGATCTACGATTGCGTCCATTACCCATACCTCGAATACTGCGTTGTTCGGCGGATCGCCGAATCCATCGGATTCAGTTACGTTTCAATTTGATGGAGCCCAAACGGTGGATAACGTAAAAGTGTACTACTATAATGACCGGCGGCCAAACGGCTATGCAGCTCCGCAAACGTTTGGTGTGGAATACTTGGATGCGGACGGCACAACATGGAAGCCTGTAGAAGGACAATTCCGTTATCCAAATTATGTGGCCGCAAATTACAATAATGTTGAATTCAGTGCGGTGAATACATCGGCTATCCGAGTCCATTTTACGCATGCGTCGGGCTATTCAACAGGAATTAAGGAAATTCAAATCTACAATAACGACCTGAACGTTACACCTTCGGAGAATCTTGCACCAAAAGTGCAACTAGACCTGCCGGTGAACGTAGAGCAAGGAGCTCCATTGAAGTTGGCACCAGTAATTACAGATGATGGTCTGCCAAGCGGGCGTTTGACGTATGCATGGAATCTAGTATCAGGCGATGCTGGTACAGTGCAGGCAGAGACACTGGATCAGGCGACATTGAATGTGACATTTGGCGCGGTAGGCGAATACGTCTACGAGTTGAGCGTTAGTGACGGGGAAGCAGTCACGAAGGTAGAAGTACCCATCACGGTATATGTAGCGACGGCCGAATTGTCTAATGTCATTGCTAAGTTTGCAGACCGGGTATCGCCACAGGGCAAACTTGTTCGCAATGCAGATGACTTTACGCCGGAGTCTTGGCAGGCGTTGCAAGCAGCATTGACTGAGGCCAAGGAACTGCTTGCGCGAGATGATTATACGCTTGATGAAGTGCAGTCCATGACGAATCGAGTTCGCCTTGCTGAGGAGAGTCTTCGTTACCGTAATGCTGCCCTATTGGCTACGCCAAGTGCTTTTTATACATCGGCATGGGAATCTTTGAACTCGGTGAATGACGGGTATATTCCTTTAGTCCCTGGAAGCATCGGCAACCCAGAGATTGAAACGCAATATGGAAACTGGGGATCGCCTAATCAAAGTCATTGGGTGGAGTATACTTGGAAAACACCTGTGACCCTGTCTGGCAGTTCAATGTACTTTTATGATGATGGAGGCGGTGTACAGGTACCAGCCGATTACGACTTTGAGTATTGGGATCAGGAGATAGGCGAGTATGTGGCGGTTAGCGGACTTAGTGAGAAGAAAATGGAAAAGGGAAAATTCAACCAAGTCACCTTTAATGAAGTCACGACCGACAAATTACGATTTACGATGAAAAACCAAAGCAGTTCGGTGTACACCGGTTTAAAAGAATGGCGTGCTATATCGGCCAAACCTGAAGGGGAGGAACCACCTCAAACGGACCATGGAGCGATAACAGCCATTGAGCCAGCATCAGTTAATACGACCATCAACGTCATGCCTGAGTTGCCTTCACAAGTCACCGTGACCTATGAAGACAAAACGAAAGGGCTGGCTAATGTAGTATGGGATGAGATTCCTGAAAACAAGCTATCCATTGCAACTGATTTTGTTGTGCTTGGCAGTGTGGAAGGAACCGACCTAAGAGCAAGCCTTCGTATTTATGTCAAATACGATAAGTCCCGCCTGAAAGCGGCCATTGATGCTGCATCGGATCCTTCTGTGAACGAAGAAAACTATATTGGCACACCGGAACAATGGCAAACGTTGCAAGCAGCTTTACAGATGGCTAGTGATGTATATAATAATGACGCTTCGACTGAAGGAGATATCGATTCAGCGTATAAAGCGTTGCTGGAAGCTTTTGAAGCCCTAGAGCCTGTAGAAGAACACAATGTAACGATTATAGGGATCAACATTCCGGGCGGTTCTGTGGATCAGTTGGCCAAGGAAATTGTTGTTCCGGAATCAACAACGCTGGATGAACTTAAAACTGGTTTAAACGTTCCTGCAAGTGTGACATTTGCGGTTTACGAATCTGATGGGTTGACGTCGGCCATTGATTTGAAGACAGGATATAAAGTGACGTTAACAGGTTCTGATCAAATCACAACGAAGACGTACACTGTCCTGAAGGTTACAGAAAATCCGCCAGTAAACACAGCTGCGCTTCAAGCAAAGCTGAATGAAGTAAGGGCATTGAAACAAGAACGCTATACGGCGGCAAGCTGGCAGAACTTAGCGGAAAAGATTTCCACTGCCGAACAATTGTTGACGAGCGGATCGGCTTCACAGGCTGACATTGATGCTGCGGTTCTCGCGCTGGATTCTGCCATTGCTGAATTGAAACTGCTGCCGACACCAACACCGACTCCAAGCCCATCACCATCGGCTCCAACACCAGTTCCAGTACCAGCTCCTACACCTACGGATCCGAAAGAGCTTACGCCTGTTACCGTGAGCCAAGGCAGAATCGAAGTGAAAGCAGCTGCCACCGGCAAAGATGGTAAGGTCAAAGTTCAACTCAAAGACAGCGATATTAAAGCAGCGCTGGAGGATATGAAGGACGGAAAGTTAACCATTGTCATCCAAAAGGATTTGGAAATACAACAAGTCGAAGCCTTGCTTCCGTGGAAGACGCTTAGTACTACGAAGTCTTTAACCAGTGTAAAAATTGAAATGGGATCAACCGTGTTGACGATACCTCATCAATTCCTAACTGCGATTAGGGACATCACTAATCTGGGAGTGGTCTTTGAAGCCGTCGAACCAAGCCAGTTGCCAAAACAAGCTGGAAAACTTCTTGAAGCAGACTTAGTCAGCAACATCACGGTGAAAGCAGATGGGAAAAGTATTTCTTCTAAAGTACTACATGGAAAAGGACTTAGACTAGCCATGCCTTATCAGTTGAAGGAAGCGATGAAAGGGCATCAAGTGGTTGCATTTACACTGAATGATGCCGGTATAGCCCAAGCTATTGTTGGCGGTAAATATGATGCATCCACAAAAATGTTTGAGTTTAACATGGAGCAGAACGGCATGTTCGGAGTAATTGGCGTAAACGTTGCCTTCAAGGACTTGATCAATGTGAACTGGGCTGTGGAAGGCATTGAAGCCCTTGCTGCAAGAGGGGCTGTTGAGGGAACGGGAGCTGGAGATTTCAATCCGGCATCTCTAGTAACCCGTGCAGAATTTCTTAAAACGTTGATGACCACATTCGATTTATTGGATGAATCCACTAAAACCGCATTTAGCGATATCAAAGAAGGCACATGGTATAGCACTTCAATCGCAAGTGCGCATAAGCTGGGCATTGTTAGAGGGAAAGCAGATGGTAGCTTTGGTCCAAATGAGCCAATTACCCGCGAGGAAATGGCCGTAATGATTTATCGGCTTGCAGGCAATTTGAATGTTACGTTGCCATCTGAAGGGGAAGAGGTTTCTGCGAAATTTGCTGATTTGAAAAATCTTTCATTGGAATCCTTGGCAGCAATAGAGGCCGTTCGCAAGGGTGGTTTAATTACAGGCATGCCAAATGGCCGGTTTGACCCGAAAGGTCAGACCACACGTGCGCAAGCGGTGACAGTCATTTACCGATTGCTGACTAACCTAGAAAAGTAGAATCTGGCCAACTCTATAATCTGCTTGTTACAAATATAATGGTTGCCAGCTAGGGTCCCGAATTTAACCTTATTTGAATTAATGAGCCCTCCAAGACTGGATCCCGACCAGGATTGAATGTGTGCGTAATGTGCAAAAGAAAAATGATTTAACTTAATGGAAACAGCATCTGAATAAGTTCAAAAAAGCAGTCGATCATTGTGATCGGCTGTTTTGTTAAAGGCAGCTTAGCCTGGGATTTGTAGTAGATATTTAACGCCAAAGCTTTTTTTTATAAACCAAACAGAATTGATGAATTAAGGTTCACTTTCTTAATGATGATTTCAAAGATTCGGATAAAACAGACGGATCTGCAAAACAAAATTGAAGTTTTCTATTGATGAAATAGATGGAAACTTCAGTACATATTATTGGGGAAGGCAAGATTAAAGTTAAATCGATTGAAAAATTTAAGTTTTTAATGGATGGAGAACTTACGAAGTATACCGTAAATGATCAAACTCTCTTTTGGTCCTGTTATTGCTGAGGCTAGTATTAAAGCTGTAATGACAGCCCAATCAATGCTCCATGACTTATAACTTTTGTTCTAATTTTCAGTAAGAAGTTTATCTACAGAGGCACGGAAGGCTTCATAGTCAAATGAGTTAGATACTTCGTATCTTTGATAACCTTTGCTGTTACCAATTGTAATTTGTTTACTATTATCAATCCCAAAGCTCACTACTTCCGAATTATCACTCTTGTTTCGAATGTAGATGGTATAGGTATAGGCCGAATTACTATCATTAATGGGTCTATCTACTTTCTTTAGCTCCAGACCTGATAGTTGATTTGAAATTTCCTGGAAACCATTCATATCCATAATATGTGTTAAGACATCTTCGTTTGTCTCGGTTGATTTAGGGACACGAACGATCTGCAAATAAGCATTGTCAACATTGTCGACCTCGTCAAGAACAGCCTTTTGAAAGGTCGTACTTAAGGTAACAACATAATAAATAGCAAATGCAGCGGTAGCAATTACGATTCCTATAATTCCACCAATTAAAACACGTTTCTGTTCTCTCATAAGTCACTTCCTTAATTAGTAATTCTAAACCAACTGTTTAATAGTTATTTTCCGAAAATTCACCTCCGTGAGAGGGATCTAATGATGTAATGTATCTTTTAATTATACATAAAAATAGGAATTGATTTTTTTCATTTAACTAAGCACAACGTTTTATCAATTGAAGATCTTTATCCCGTAAATTATCATTTTGTGTCGAGGGACAAGAACATGGTTCCTTTGAAGTCGCTATTTTAGCGGCTTTTTTATTTTATCGGTACAAGTTCGTTTCCCGAGCCAAGGACAAGACTTGTACCGATTAGGCATATAATTAGACGGTTTTTTCCTCGGTAATTCATTAAATTAATGGGCAGGATAGTCTAAGATAATCCGAGGTTAACCGTATCATAAATGACGCAAATTTTGTGCAAAAGTTGAACGATTTCTTTTTAACAGGACTAGAATAACAATAAGGCCATCCTGGATCGGATAGCCTTATTGTTATTGCGATAGAATTATCTAGATAGGTAAATGTTAGCGAACAAAGTCTGCCTGGCTTACATCTTAGCGGCAATCGACGCCTTCAGGATGTCATGCACGGAAAGCGGCGAGCGATGGAGCAGGTTGGTGAGCGTCGGATCAATGTGAGCGAATTCGCCTTCCCGACTGGCGCGGAAGATGCCAAGCAGCATGTTAGCCTGTGCTTCAGGGACACCATGCGACACAAGTGTGTCGCGATATTGGTCGTCGGAAACGAACACGCGCTGGATGGGGCGGCCAGACAATTCCGAAGCAATGGCTGCGACACCGGTGAGGTCAATGGCCTCGGTCCCGGTCAGGCCGGGTGTCAAGCCTTCAAAGCGTTGCTCGCTCAAGGCGATTGCAGCAGCTTCGGCAAGGTCAGTGTGTGTAGTCCAAGAGACTGGACCGTCCTCTGGAGCGGCAAGCACGCCTGTCGAGATAGCATCCCCGAGAAACATTAGCGCTGATGCCATGTAAAAGCCGTTGCGCAGTGCTACAAAGGGGACGCCTGAGGCTTGGAGTGCATCTTCGGTAGCGGCGTGATCCTTCATCGGGGCGAAAAGTGACGAAGGAGACGAGCCCATGTGGCTCGTATAGACAATTCGGTTTGCGCCAGCTTTTTTGGCAGCTTCGATCGCCGTACGATGACTTTGAACGATAGCTTCACCGAAGCCGTCAGCGGAGATGATCAACACTTGTGTCGCGCCTTCGAAGGCGTAAGCCAGACTGTCGGAATCGTTGAAGTCACCTTGGCGTACACGTACGCCCTTTCCTTGCAATTCCAGTACTTTCTGAGGATTGCGCACGCTGACGCCGATCTGTTCTGCTGGCATGCGTTCTAGTAACTTCTCTACCGTCATCCGCCCAAGTTGTCCGCTTGCTCCTGTTACGATAATCATCTCAATCACCTTTCTTTGCCTTTTATTCGATAGTGTTGGTTAACCATCAATATTAGATTTGTTATACTGTATAAATGGTAATAGGATTGTGGTATCCGAACAACCAGCATTTAGCCGATTATGTTCCTTAAACGACATGAATGCCGATTTGTCGGTTTTGGAACGCCGGAAGGAGCAACATCGAATATGCCAGTCAACTTGGACGATCCTCGAGTGAAGCGGACGCGTGAGCTGATGCTTCAATCCTTTATGGGCCTGCTCGAACAGAAGAAAAATATCTACTCTATTTCGATACAAGACATTACATCTTATGCAACGGTTAATCGTTCCACCTTCTATGCTCATTTCCAAGACAAGTACGCGTTCCTGGAATGCTGGATGAGTGACAAGTTTCGCAAAATCGTGGAGTTGCGCTTGACGGATTACACCCTTACGGGAACGGACGATTTGCGAACGCTGATTCAGGTCACTTTCGAATTTCTGGCTCGTCTACGCCAGTATATGACGCCAGGTGACGTCCAATTCGAGCCGATATTCGAGGTTGCGATCCAGAAAGAGGTTGAACGACTGCTGCTCCGATGGCTCCATGAGAAGGTGGGGGAGCAGGCTTCTATTGCAGAGGGGATGATCGAGCCGATAGCGAAAGTGATTAGTTGGGGGATATTTGGATCGGCTGTACAGTGGAGCCGCAACCCTAAGCAGCGTACGGTGGAGGCAATGACGCGGGACTTGCTGGCCGTAGCCATAACGGTGTTGGAGCCAGTAAACTAACTCTGATACACCCATTACTCCGGTAATCCTTAACTTATCCGTGTTTTATGATAGAACTAACGTAGAAACGAACGATAACTCAATGTTACAAATAAAGCAGCTGATCCATGTGATCGGCTGCTTTATTCAACTAACGGGCAGTTATGTTTAATGAGGCGCTGTGATAAGATTGAAATAGGGGTGATACCATTGATGAGAAATATTATATTATTATCCTTACTTGTGGTTGGAGCGATTCTTATTTTAATTACTGCAATTCCGCTTTTTTCTTTTTATCCATATAGTGATGGCCCCAATTCAGGTCCTTTGAACACATGGGAGTTTGTTCGAATGTTTGCATATGACTCTTGGCCATCGTTTTTTATAATTGGCATATTCCTGTTGGTAGGTTCTGTTTACGGACTTCGGCGAAGATTTCACATAAGTCGACGCTAAACTAACGGGAAACTTTAGTTAATAGCCCCAGTCTAAAACCTTTTATTTGAAGCAAACTAGAATTATTTGCTCTTATAGGAGGTTTTATTATGATTTTAAGTGAACTTTGGAATCAATATGAAGCAGATAAACGAATTCAAGGGTTTAGCCCAAATACATTGCGTTCGTATGCTTTACAACTCAAGATGTTGGTTTCGGAACTAGGGAATGTAGATATTTCGGGAGTAACTTTATATCTTCTAAAGGAATACTTAGCAAAGCAATCAGAACGTTTAAAACCAAGCAGCCTAGGGCACCGTATCCGTTTTGTACGTTCCTTATTTCGCTTTGCATGTGAAGAAACCTATCTATCTAGCAATCCTTATATTAAACTTCGTGAGCCAAAAATGGAGAAGCGGGTACCTAAGTTTTTGATGGAAGAAGATGTGGTTCATTTAAAGATCTAATACTACTCTCCCTTTATTTAGCGGAACGATAGTTCCACAAAAGAGAAGTTCTATTCAAAATCCCACTCGGCAATGAAGTGGGGTTTTGTTTATATTGATATGTATATCTTGTGATCAAAAGATACTTTATGTTTTGATTCATTACGGTGATCCGTATCACTAGCAGTGGTAAGGCGAAGAATCGAGTTGAAGGTTGACGTATAATGATACGTTTGGAATTGGGTGCTTAAACTAAGCATTTAAACACTTATTGAAACGGCTGGCCATAGTTCGGTGAAAATACCGAACTATGGCCGTCTATGCTCGTATTTTTTTTATCTCCACCTTGTCATATCTACTCCAAAAATGGCCAAATGTTCTATAGTGCCTAATGTATTAATTCACAGTACCTCTACCTTGGCTGACTACAAAAAAGACACCGATAAGCGCAACCAGAGATCCTACCACCATACGCAGAGTGAATGGTTCTTTTAAGAAGAGTCGCGCTAGCAAAGCGGTAAATATAGGAAAGAGCGATAAAATAAGCGAAGAAGTCGTTGCATCTATCGTCTGCAATCCAGTAAAGAAAGATACCTGATGTAGTAACATCCCAATAAAAGCGAGCGGAATTAAGTAGATGATATCCTGTGAAGTCAATCGAATCATACGTCTGGTCAAGATGAGATGCCAATTAGGAACACGGAGGAGACTGCAAGGCGGTATGCGGAAAGAAGCATTGCAGGAAACTCCTGCAGCAAGAGTGAGCCGAATATGAAATTGCTTCCATAAAGAGTCGCACAAAGTAAGAGAAGCAGGTAAGTTCGCAAGCCGATGCGCCTTCTTTCAAAATTTGACTAAACCAATAGCCTTATTGGTTAAGCTGTCGTTTGATGGCAACCAGTTCGATCTCGATTTCAGCGCTACGTGGTAGCTTAGCTACCTGTACGGTAGTTCTTGCGGGATGATGATTACCAAAATAGTGACAATAACCGTCATTCATTTGCCCGAAGTGATTTAGATTCGTCATAAAAACGGAGGTTTTTACAACGTCTTCTAGGGTGAAACCAGTTTCAGATAACACATTCTGAAGGTTCATCAGGATCTGTTGGGTTTGTGCAATGATGCCTTCCCCGCTGGTGTGTAATTCTCGTCTAGAAATGATTGAACAGCTTGGAACGCTTGAACTCTATTTTTTTCGAGCAGTACCATATGAGTACCTTCCCCGATTTCCACCCAACGGCGATAAGCAGCTCCAGTTAAGGAAGTAAAGAAGGTTTGTGCCAAATCTAATGGTACATCGATATCCCACTCCGCATGAATGAGGAGTACAGGTACGGTGATATCTTTAGGTTCATAGAAGGCTTTGCCAACCGTCCAATATTCACGTATGTCTAGAATCGGTCCGTTGGTAGCGCGAATATGCTCAGGGTGTACGGTCTTGTTATGAGGATCGGAGGCCAGCGTTGCTTCAACCCATTTTTCAAACCAACCCTCAGGGAGCAAGCTATCACGTTTTCCTTCAGGAGCAGCACTTAACCAGCGTTCTTTAGTAGTACCTGCGGGCACAAGGCGATAAGAGCCAAGCGGGCCGCCTGTATCAATAGGGATTGGTTTGTTGCTCAGCCACTGAGGAGCAATAAGGGTTAACTTGTTCACTTTGTTATTATTACAGCTTGTATATGCCCCAGCCACCGTACCGCCCCAAGACATCCCAAGTACATTGACCTTCGATAGATTTCGATGCTTTAGGACGAAGTCTACGGCCGAGCCAAAGTCACGAACCCCGGTTTCTGTACGGACAAGCGGAGGATTCTGATCAGCAGGTTGCTCCATTTCTGGCGGTCTTGTGGATCCACCATAGCCACGAACATCTACTGCATAGACGTCATAACCGTGACTTGCGAGGTAATCAAGGAAGGTGAAACCGTCTAGCTCCACATCGTATAGGCTGCCAATTGGATAAGTAGCACCGTGGACCATGACGATCGTTTTCTCATTAGAGAAGACAGTCATAGATGCAGGACGTTTATTAAGGACCGATAGCTCAATACCAGGCGTATCGCTAGCTATGTTAAAGTTCTCAGATACGATGGAGATAGATTTGTTGAATGTATTGTTAAACATTATATTTTTCGCCTCTCTTCAATGTATTAGATAAAGCGCCAGTTGAAGCCGTCTTCGCTTCGGGTGACGTATCCCGCTGAACTCTCTGGGAAGTGCGTACTGAAATAGATAATTGGACGATCGGCAACATATTCCAAAGCCCAGCGGCGTGAAATTCGGGCCTGATCGCCAAATTCACAGTACATAGAATTCCAATCCGGTCGTATAACTTGGAATGGGTGATGCATGATATCGGCGCCGAACAAAGCTTCTTCACCACCCGATGAAAGACGAATAGACATTTGTCCGATACTGTGACCTGGAGTCGGAATGAATGTAAATATATCTAGAAACTTTCCGCCTTCTGGACCGATAGTTTCCGTCAAACCTGCCTCAACGATAGGAAGTACACTCTCTTCATAAACATTGAAATTTGCTTCATTTTCTTTGTTATGGCTCGCTTCGCTGGAATAATACTCTTGTTCTTTAATAGGGAATACGTACTTGGCATTGGGAAATGTAGGTACCCATTTGCCGTCAACTAGCCTCGTATTCCAGCCGACGTGATCCACATGCAAATGAGTTAGTAATACGTAATCGACTTCTTCTGGAGTAACCCCTGCCTCTTGAAGTCGCTCGAGATAAGGTAGCTGCAGATTGGCAAGATCCGGATTTAGTGGCAGGTTTTTATCGTTACCTGTAGCTGTATCAATAAGAATCGTATGATGGGGTGTCTTCACGACCCAGGTGCCAATACTCACGATGAGTTGCGAATTTTCGTCAAGCAAGCCCTCAGGGAAGGAGTGTTGATTCTCTTCTAATAAAGAGGGGTCCCACGTACCTGGGAAATAAACTTCTGGTGGAACACCACTGATTACCATTTCGGTGACTCGGGTAACAGTAGTATCGCCTACGTTGTAAATCTTAGGTAGCTTAGTCATATAGCTCATCGCCCTCCTTCAAAATTTCGCTGTAAATGAAATTCTATATTTAAAAAGAATTATGTGTACATGTCCCGGGAACGTATTTGCACATCAGCCTTGTTAAAATCTTAATCCAATAATGTCCTTTATTCAACGTTTTTACACCGAAATTGAACGACCGTAAGAAAGCTTGCTATTGCTAGATATTTTAATTATTATCAAAATATAAATTTCGCTGAGAGCGAAAAAAATCAAATGTGAAGGAGTCATGAAAGATGAATTCTATAGGCGAGGTCATTAGAAATACCCGCAAAAAGCAGAAATTAACTCTTAAAGAAGTGGCAAAAGCAGGATCTATCTCAGTATCTTTTCTCAGCGAAATTGAACGGAACAAAGCGAATCCGTCGATAAGTGTCCTAAAAAGGGTTGCCAATGCGTTGAACGTGAATTTTACTGATCTATTTGGAGAGAAAGAACAAAGCATCGTTGTGAGAAAAGACGAACGTAAACCGTTGGTACATTCTGAAGGCTCACGTATTACATGGTATTCCCTTAGCGAGGGAAGTAAAAATAAGATGGGACCAATCTGGGGGGTGCTTGAAGAAGGTGCGACTTCTGGTAATGTTGGCGTAGGACACAGCGAAGGAGAGGAGTTTCTGTATGTCCATTCTGGTTGCCTGGAGTTTATGCTTGGGAATGATAGATATACGTTAGAAGAGGGAGATAGTATATATTTCGATGCCAAGACACCGCATAGCTATAAAAATGTATATAAAGGTGAGACCTTGGTGATTGCCGTGTCGACGCCTCCAACTTTTTAAGTCCAAACCGAATTATACCTTCATATAAAATGAGCTTATGATTTGAAATAAATAGTATTAATAATGATTTGTTTCTTCTTTTCGCAACCCACTTTGACCTTAGCATTCAAATTATCGGTGCAACTAGATATTACAGTTGACCAATTATTTACTTGCGAGGAGGATTCAAAATGAAATTGCAAAGAGCTGATGAAATGGAACAATTTCAAAATGATAAATCTGCTAAAAGCACTTACATATTTTTTACTTTAGCGTTTTTGCTTTGGTCAGCAATCAATTTAATCTCGAAAGGTAAAACGGGCTGGGAGTTTACTATTTTGATGATAGGAAATGCAATTTTCTTTTGGTCAAGAGTCTTCTACAAAAGGAAAATGAAATAAAAGAGTGAACCTTAGACGGATGTCTAAGTAGGAGTGGAGGGTCTTTTTTAAACGCTGAGGCTGGATTTTTGTAAAAGAGAGCAGGCCCATTTGAAGAGAATCATTTGAGACGATCTATTCTTATTCTAGGCTTCATCGACTTTAGGTTTCACACCGTATTCTTTACCGAAATACTCCATCTTTTCAAGGATCGGAAGTAATTTCATTCCCTTGTCTGTTAATGAATACTCGACTCGTGGAGGAACCCTGGATAAACATCACGTTGAATAACGCCATCATTCTCTAATTCCTTCAGCTGCTTGGTAAGGGAGCCTTGAGATAGACCTCTAAGGAATTTTTTGATATCCGAATAACGACGTGTTTCAGGCTATCGCGTACATATCACTTTTTTCATCCATGAACTCTTGTTCAAATTCTTCATTGCAAGCCCTCATCCATATCACTCCTAATCTATAGGTACAAAAAGATGTACTATGTTCATTTGAATTGCCCTCTTTGCAAAAGAATTGAATACACTTATGATTGGCACAACAACCTAAACAAAATGATTTATTTACTAAAATATAAAAGAATAAAAACTTGTTTTGGTTTTATAGTTAGTAGCCTAAGTAATCATTATATTTTTCAACCCTATAGTTAGCAAGCTAAATAATAAATATAACATAGAAAGGAGTGACTGATGTGAATACAGCAAACGAACTAAGGCTTTCGATTTTGGATTTTGTTCATATCTATAACGGAACCGAGGCTGCGGAAAGTCTTCAGAATGTGACGGAAATGGTTCAACTAGCTGAACATTGGGGGTACAACAGGTATTGGTTTACAGAACACCATAACACAACAACCTTGATGAGTACTTCACCAGACTTGCTGAGCATGCATGCAGCAGCTCACACAAAAACTATTCGAGTAGGTTCCGGAGGGGTTATGTTGCCCAATCACAGTCCCTTGAAAGTGATGGAGAACTTTACGCTTCTCGAAGGATTGTATCCAGGGCGTATTGACCTCGGAATTGGCCGAGCATCAGGTACGGATGGCAGAACCATGTGGGCATTATTAAGATCCCAGGCATTAATGGAGGTTAATGATTTTCCTGAGCAATTAGATAACCTACTTTCCTTCTTTGCCCGTGACTTTAAAGAAAACCACCCGTTTAGTCACATCCATCCTCCCGGAGATCGTTCAATGGTTCCAGATATGTTTATGCTGGGATCTAGCGAGGGTGGGTTACATTTCGCCTTGGAAAAAGGATTAGGGTTTGTATTCGCAGCTCATTTGGCACCGCAACGGGCTATTCCTATGTTGAGAGCTTACCGTTCGAATTTTAAACCTTCGTCCTATTTATCTGAGCCCCAAAGTATGTTAGCGACGATCGTTATTACAGCTGAGACGGAAGAAGAGGCTAAATATATCGCAGGACCGGCGGAATTAATGTGGGCACAGATGAGCACAGGGACGATAAAGCTTACTTTCCCTACACCGGAAGAAGCTAAAAATCACATTTACACGCCTCATGAAGAGCTGGCTAGGGAACGTAATAAGGACCGCTTTGTGATTGGAAGTGTTGAACAGGTTGCGGAGCAACTTAGGCAAATTCCAAAAGCAAGTTTAGTGGATGAAATCATGATTGCAGACTTCTATCCTAATCAAGAGAGTCGTAAGAAAGGGCATGAATTGTTGGCTAAGGAATTAGGTTTATCTTAAGGAAATAAGTGAACCCGTGAAAAGGAGATCATTCAATTATGGAAGAAAGAAAGCTTAAACTAGGAGGAATTATTGATGGCGTGGGATGGAATTACACGGGTTGGAGACACCCTCATATTCCAGCAGATGCCAGTGAAAATATTGAGTATTACGTACAGAAAGCCAAACAACTTGAACAGGGAAAGTTCGATCTCATCTTTTTGGCAGACGTAAGTCATATTGGACCGGGCATGATCCCACACTATCTAAGCATGTTTGAGGGCGTATCTATTTTGTCTGCATTGAGTATGGTGACTCATTCCATTGGTTTAACCGCAACGATAGCGACTTCATATGCTGATCCCTTTACCGTCGCTAGGCAAATTGCTTCCCTCGACAAGATTAGCAAGGGCAGAGCAGGGTGGAATGCAATTACCTCCAATCCCGGAGGATTAGCCAATTACAGTCGTTCCCATTTAAAGAAAGCAGATCTTTACCCCATGAAAAAAGAGTTCTTGGAGATTGTTGAAGGCCTTTGGGACTCGTATGAAGACGATGCCTTTATACGTGATAAAGAACGTGGGGTATTTTATGACCCGCGTAAAATGCATCCGCTACATTATACCGGGAATTACTTTTCCGTGGAGGGGCCCTTAAATATCAGTCGATCGAGGCAAGGCAGACCGGTCGTCTTTCAAGCGGGTACTTCCCCAGCATTCATGGATGTTGCCGCGCAGCATGCTGAAGTCATCATGGCACCTGGACATGATTTGGAATATCTTAAGGCATTCACTGAGGAACTTAAACGTAAAGTGCAAAATCAAGGGCGTTCACCACATGACCTATTGATGATGCCTTCTCACAATCCCATCGTTGGTGAAACAGAAAAAGATGCATTGGAAAAGTTAAGAGAAATCGAATCATGGATGCCTCAAGGTTATCGAATGCCGAAACCTGGATTAATGGGATCTGCGGAGCATGTTGCCGAACAAATCGAACACTGGTATCGAGAAGGGGTTATGGATATCTTGCTTATTAGACAAGATCATCCAGCGGGATTTAAGGACTTTATCGAATTGGTTGTTCCTATCTTACAAGATAGAGGCATATTCCGTAAGGAATATGAGGAAGACACACTTCGGGGGAATTTAGGTCTACCTTACCCAGAAAATAAATACACGAAGTAACAATAGAAAAACTCGTTTAACAAGAGGAGAACAGATAAAATGACTAACAGAGTTTCTGAAATATTAAATATTAAAAAGCCAATTATACAGGGCCCGATGTCATGGGTTACGAATGCCGAATTTGTTGCAGCAGTAAGCAATGCGGGTGGATTAGGATTTCTAGGTCCAAATGCCGGTCAGGTTGATATAACTCGCTCACCCGAAATAAGTGCGGAAAGAATGAGAACTGAAATACAAAAAACAAAATCTTTAACGAATAATCCATTTGGAATTCCAGTGATCGTGAATCGTGATTTAGCTTACACATGGCCACTTATAGAAACAGTTATTGACGAGAAAGTTCCTGTTGTTCTGGTGAATGATACACTGGATGAAAGAATCTTTAAACCATTAAAAGAAAACAATATTAAAATTGTTTATAGACCCCTTACTCCTACTATTGAAAATGCAAAAGCTGCAGAAAAATTCGGAGTAGATGTTTATGTAGCGACTGGATTTGATGAAGGTGGTACGGTTCCAGAACGAGTTATTGGAACATTTTCGATTGTTCCAATGATTGTAGATGCTATAGATATTCCTGTAATGGCAGCTGGTGGTATTGGAGACGTTAGAGGAGTGCGTGCCGCATTCGCTTTAGGTGCTGAAGGTGTGTTTGCTGGCAGTGTCTTTATTCCAACAAAAGAAAATCCAGCAGCAGAAAAGGTGAAACACATGATTGTAGATGCTACAGCAGAAGATTTACTATTGTTCCGTACTTTACCAGCATACTATCGTTCTTTACCTACTAAATTGGCGAATAAACTAGTCGAAATGGATAAACAAGGTGCCAGCCGTGAAGAAACAGCACAATTGATGCGTGGATCAATTGGAATGCGTATCGGAATGTTAGAAGGAAATACAGACGATGGCTATATTTCTATTGGTACTGGAATTACTCCGATTAAAGAAATCAGAACAGTAAAAGAAGTGGTCGATACTTTAATGCAAGATTTTAATTAAAATATTAGGAACTTATAAAGTGGAATTACCTTTTACGTATTCAACTAACGGGCATTGATAGCTTAATAATTGTCCATGAAATCTCATTACTGTCTAGCTGGATTTTCATTTGTTGGATTGACATATTGCAAATCTTTAATATATACTGATTGACATGACCAATCCAATTGACATTTTTAAAGCACTTTCCAATGAAGCACGTATTCAAATTTTAGAATGGCTAAAAGATCCAAAGACCCATTTTTCGCCCCAAGAAGGGATTGATCTTATAGAGGTTGGGGTATGTGTAAGTCAAATCACAGAAAAATTGAACATGAATCAATCGACTGCCTCGCAGTATCTTTCAATGTTGCAAAGAGCAGGATTAGTTCATGCTACACGTTTAGGGAAATGGACATATTATAGAAGGAATGAGGAGGCCATTAATCAAATTGGTCAGTTCCTTCAAAAATGAACATGTTGGAAGCTGAATTCGGAAAATAGAATTCAGTTTTTCTTAAAGTAAACAAATCGATAATTTGCAATATATAAATTTTTTTTTTGAATTTCATATTTACATATTGCAATATGTTTATACATTTTAAGAAGGTGATTGTTAACGTTACTACACTTGTTCTTACCGTGTAGGTTGTAAATATTAAATTTAAAAACTTAAATGAAAGAAGGAGATTATTAAAATGAAAGCATGGCTAAAACAAGGACTTGGTTTGGAGAACATTAAACTGGTTGATATTGAAACTCCGAAGCCAGGCCCAAGACAGATTTTAATGAAGGTAAATGCTGTTTCCCTAAATTTCCGAGACAAAGCAATTGTTGATGGAGTATACATTCCAGACCTAATGAATAACAAAACGTTTGTACCTGTTTCTGATGCTTCTGGTGAAGTTGTAAGTGTCGGTTCAGAAGTGACAAAATTTAAAGTGGGCGATCGTGTCACATCCCATATGTTCACGAAATGGATTCAAGGAAAACCTAGTCCTGACGACTCTTTGTATGCTGTCGGTGGACCGAATGACGGCGGACTTGCAGAGTATATGTTACTTGACGAAGATACTGCAGTATTTACGCCTAACAATTTGACAGATGAAGAAGCTTCAACTCTTCCAATTGCCGCACTAACCGTATGGTTTTCTTTAGTTGAATATGGAAATATCAAAGCTGGTGAAACGGTTCTTGTACTGGGAACTGGTGGTGTATCTGTTTATGCTGTTCAAATCGCATCGGCTCTAGGGGCAAGAGTTATTGTAACTTCGAGTAGTGATGAGAAATTAACACAAGTTAAGTCATTAGGTGCAGATGAAGTTATCAATTATGCTAAAACTCCAGATTGGGAAAAGGAGGTACTTAAGCTCACCAACGGAAAAGGGGTAGATCATATTCTTGAGGTTGTTGGTGGTGAAAGTATTAATCGTTCGATTGAAGCAGCAGCATTACAAGGGAACATTTATATTATTGGATTCCTAGGTGGTATGATGGCAGAGGTTAACTTGTTTTCGTTGCTTGCAAAACAAGTGAAAATCCATGGAATCAACGTAGGGCACAAAAAAGCTTTCGATGATATGCAGCGGGCATTTAATCAATTAAATATTAAACCTGTAATTGATACTGTTTATCCATTCGAACAAGCAATTGAAGCATACAAACATCTTCAACGTGGTGCATTTGGTAAAATTGTAATCCGTATTTCCGAATAGTCGTATTTAAACTAACGGGAAACGTTAGTTAAATATAAATAATAAGAAGGCAGCAGGTCTTTGTGACGGCTGCCTTTTGTCGCGGGACAAGAACATGGTCTCATTGAAGTCGCTATTTTAGCGGCTTTTTTATTTTATCGGTACAAGTTCTTGTCCTTGGCCTTGGACAAGAACTTGACCGATTGCCGAAATGGACAAGAACATGCTCTTATTACTGATTAGACGTATATCTAATCGGTATTTTGCAGTATTTCATTAAGCTAACGGGCAGGTTAGTTGAACAAAATTTATTAGTGATATAAGATAAAATGAATTATCTAAAAAATCAGGAGAATAAAATGGAACAGGTAAATTTTAAGGAAAACAACTTAATAAATGAAAAAGCTCATAAATTATTTAGGGTACATAGTGAAAAACTTGCTCAACTTCTTCCTTAAGCTGATATCCAGCAATCGGGAAAGTATTCAATTGGAAATGTATTTAATTACATGTAATTACAGGAGGGGAACATTAAGCGTGTATTCTGGAGATATCGCTGGAGTAAAAGGTCCGATGGATAGTTTGTTCCAATTACAAAGTCAGAAATTTCACTGAGTGAAGTGCTGAAAATACTCATCTTATTCCTTGAAATCATAATTCATTCTTCTTGTACATGTTGGCAGGAAAAATGGAGTTAGGAATACGATGATAGAAATCGACTGCTTTAAAATAATTGATGGGAGAGACTGACATGATATTAATCATTATTCAAATACTTTTGGCTCTTATGTTTCTTGTTGCAGGAATACCGAAGTTTTCTTCATATCAGCACGTTGAAGGCTTTAAAACCTATGGGTATCCACAATGGTTTCGTATTTTCACAGGCGTTGTGCAAGTTATAACAGCACTCCTATTAATCATTGGAATATTTAGTGATGGACTAGCTGCAGTTGCTGGAGCTCTAGTTGTTGCGACAATGCTTGGCGCTATTTTTACGCATATAAAAATGAAAGATCGTTTCAAAAATATGGTATTACCAATTATGCTGCTCCTATTGGGGGGGATTGTAGTTTGGCAGAATTTAATTTAGGGAGAAAATTTATTAGGAGTGAATAATTATGGGGCATATCTTTAGTCACCGGTGATGATAGATGATATCGGGCGGCCTAGCTATTCGGCATCTGATGAGCCTCGAGATTGAAGCTGATAGTTTGGGTATTTGAATGATTACCACTTGAACTTTTAGAGTCGAGACTTTTACTAATTTGAGACGTTTAGAATGTATGAGTCAGTCTCGCCATTTATTCTAGAAATTTCAATTACAATATGATCGTAAATTGTTGTATTTGAGAATTGCCACTCTAATCTCCATCCATCTGTACCATTATCATCAATACCTAATAAGGTTTTAAATTTCCAAGTAGAAGTTCCCATTGGGACAAGCCAAAAGCTAACTTTTTCTATTTCATTCTTTGTAATTAATTGCACGTTCAAGGATCCGGTTTTTGTTGGGAGTTTGATCCAATTGTGATCCATATTGTAATTGGTCTTGATCTCATAATCGCTTGTGCGATTTACTAAAAACGTCCCCATTATATTTAATGTAAATAGAACTATTAAGAACATTTTACTCATGTCTAACACCTCATTTTAGTTATTACCTGATGTTACACTTAATATGTAGGGACAGTTAAATAGAAAAATATAAACATTAGCATCGTTAAGCTAACGGGAAACGTTAGCGCAGCAATAGAGAAGTTCTACGCAAGAAACCACTCCTTAAAAATCGGGAGTGGTTTTTGTTTATATACTAATGTATATTTTGTGGTCAAACTTTACTTTTTCTTAGATGCATTACGGTGAACCATATCATAAATAAGCACAAGTTTTTTTGCGGGGTTCCTTGCGGGGAATGGATTTGTATGCGTGCAGGTTTCAGGCCATGGTAACGCTGAAAAGGTACATAGGGCTATCGCTTTTTGAGTGGAGCATCCTCGTCACATCCACGGAGGGAAGAGGGCTTCGTGAATGGAGGAGACTCCCCGAGGCTGGGAAAGAAAAGTGTCAGAAGTGTCGATGCTGGCAGCGAACGTGCTTTTGACGGCACTTTCGCTTTTTCGCTAATCTTGGTCTATGACGTTTCTCAGCGCTGTTGGAAGAAAGGGTCATTGAGTTCCTTCAGTGTTCGAAAATTGTCATCGACCTGAATGAGGACTGCCGTCGGAAGTGCTTTTGCACGGTGAAGTATGTCCAATCTTGTTGTGTTTTGATTATTCTCACTTATACTCGCCTCGAATGTAAAGACCCGTAATAACCTTAAGACAACAGATTGGCGTGTTGTTTTGGCGAAAAACTAGAGCGAACTGCCAACTTCCCGCAACAGCTCCGCCATTCGTTTGGACCATTCATACCGTTATGCTCTAAGATTCCTTAGCATTCGCGTAGGAGATGCGAGTTGCAAGGGGTATGACCAAATTGGTAGTGAATCTTAAAAAACTGGGCAGACAACCAGGAACAACATCGCCGGTAGAACCAATCAATATCCCAGTTCATCTATCGCCTGGCTACAACGTTTGTCGTGTCAAGGGAAGATGAGTTGCACGGGAATGACGACGTTCTTAGGAGAATAAATATCTTCCATTTGTTCACGTAACAGCTTTACGGCTGTTCGTGCCATTTCCTGTTCATCCTGCTGCACATAAGCTACGCCTGAAAGATGTGGATTATCGAAAGATAGCAAATCGATATTTGAGTGATCGTTCAGACGACTGATAGCGGCCGATGTAAGGCGTGCGGTTTCTTCAGTCAAGGAGAAGGCAGCCGAAATTCCACTGTGGTCCTGCAAGAAGTCGCTTACATAGTCCAATGCTTGCTCGCCACGTAGAATGTCGAGAGGAATGTGACACCACAAGCTCTTGTCAATCGAGATGCCTTGATCTGTGTACGCCTGCTCGAAGCCGAGCGTTCGATCCTCGACGGCTGTATTGGCATTTTCAGGTGAGATGAGCGCAATCTGCTGATGACTCTTGGATAGCAAATGGGAGACCGCCTTGTACGCACCGCCGTAATTGTCGGATGTAATGGTGTACGTCTCAATGTTGCGCAGATAGCGGTCGATGAACACGCACGGGAATTTATCGAGCGACAGACGCAGTAATGATTCGTTGTACTTCTCATCTTCTGTCGGAAAAACGATCAGCCCCTTTACACCGAGCTCCGTTAGTGTACGAATGACGTTTGATTCAATAGAGGAGGACTCGCGCGTGATGCTTAGTATCATGCTGAGGCCTGCTTCTTGCAGGAATTGTTCCGTGTAGTCAACGAGCTTCTGAATGACACGGGTCCTCATCGTCGGAATGATGAAGCCGATGAGCGGCATGGAGGACGCGCTGCATGGGGATGGCGGAAAATTGATGCTAGAAACAACAAGACTAGAAGAGACGAATGAGCCTTTGCCTTGTACGCGTATAATTAATCCTTCGTCAGCTAGTAGGGTTAGGGCGTTCCTGACGGTTATTTTACTTACTCTGAATTCGTCCATTAGTTCTTGCTCAGAAGGAATGCGATCCGTTGGCCGAAGCTGCCCTGATTTAATTTTCTGAAGAATATCTTCTCGAATTTGTTTGTAGAGCGCCAGCTTTTTCAAAAAGTTGCATCTCCCCATAAACTTTATGATTTTATAATCAATTGGTTATATAAAGCATATTTCATCTATATTATAATACGGCATGTAAAGCGCTTACAATATGGGATCTGAGAATTTGTTGCGAAGGGGTCTTTTCTTTGAACGGTTAGATTTTATGTTAAGGATGGTGGTGCCAAGGTAGATTGAACCGCTTAATTTAACTGAACTAACTAGTCAGCCGACTTTTCAAATGCATAACAAAAAAAGAGAGGATGACGAACAAATGAAAAAACGCAGAACTTTAATCTCCATCGTTACAGTCCTTATTATGTCACTTGTTTTTACAGCATGTGGTAATCCTTCTGATTCAAAAACGGAAACACAGCAATTAGGCGCTGATGCCGGTGAGAATGCAACAGAATTGTCATTTTGGACATTCGTAGATTTGCACGGCAAGCATTTGGATAAAATGCTGGGTTTATGGAATCAACAGAACCCAGACAAACAGATTAAGTTGAATGTAACGGTTATGCCTTACGATGATATGCACAACAAGCTCTTATTGGCAGTTACAAGCGGAAAAGGTGCTCCTGATATCGCGGATATCGAGCTTGGTCAATTCCCTAAATTCTTGGAAGGTGACATCGTTCCACTGGAATCTTTGAATGATGTATTTGCACCATACAAAGACGTTGTTGTTCCTTCACGTGTCGAGATTTACTCCAAAGCCGACCAGGTTTATGGCTTTGATTATCACGTAGGTGCTACGCTTGCTTTCTACAACACTGAAATTCTCGAACAAGCAGGTGTTGACTACAAGACAATCAAAACTTGGGAAGATTACAAACAAGCAGGTATCAAGGTTTATGAAAAGACTGGCAAGTACTTAGGTACTGCTGATACATCAGCTACGTGGCAAGCATCGCTTCTGCTAGCTCAGCAAAACGCTGATTTTACAGATGAAAATGGTAATCCAAAAGTTAACTCGCCTGAAATGATTAAAGCGTATGAAATGTTAGTCGATCTGCAGAAGAACAATGTTATTCATACGATCCCTGGCGGACAACCCGACACAGAAGAAGCAAAAGGCGAATACAACAAAGGCAACTACGCAAGCGCATTGATGCCTGAGTGGTACATGTCCCGCTTTGTAAACGAAATGAAGGACCTCAAAGGGAAGTATGCAATTGCTCCATTGCCTGTATTTGAAGAAGGTAATCCTCGTTCCGTTGGCTTAGGCGGTACTGGCACAGTTGTTACTAAGAATGGTAAAGACGTTCAGTTGGCCAAAGAATTTGTAGCCTTTGCTAAGCTTTCGAAAGAAGCTACTACTGAAATCTGGAATACACTTGGATTTGACCCAATCAACATGGAAGTATGGAAAGATGATGCAGTAACGAAAAACCCTGACAATGAATACGTCCAATACTTTAAAACAAATGCATTTGATACTTTGAATGAAATCAAGGACGAAATTAGAGCGATCAAGTCCGTTAAAGCTTCACCGACCATCGGCAATATATTCAATACGGTTACCTTGAATGCTATCTTTGAAGATGGCCAAGACGTGAAGGAAGCGCTGGATGAAGCACAAGAAGCAATTGAACAAGAATTGAAATAAATATAATAAGTAAATGATTTGATTAAACCTGTCGGCAGGTATAGTAGTCGGCAGGTTTAACCATAGTCAAGGGAGATTGAGAATATGATAAAGAAATTTGTATACTCTCAAAAAGTTGCGCCTTATGTTTTTGTATTGCCATTTATACTTATATTCCTGATATTCTGGTTTTTCCCGCTTGTAAATTCGTTCGTAATGAGCTTTCAAGATAGGATGTTGGGACAGGATCCTAAATGGATTGGTGAAGCGAATTATTCGAAATTATTTACAGATAAAGTGTTTTTGACGTCGATTAAAAATAGCGTTGTGTACATGTTAGGAACCTTAGTGCTATTAATTCCTTTTCCCATGTTATTCGCCGTTATGATCAACAGTAAGTTAATGATGGGAAGAGAGTTTTTTAAATCTTCGTTCTTTCTCCCTGCATTGACATCTGTCGCAGTTGCGGGTACCATCTTCCGCCTTACATTCGGTGAAATGGAAGGTTCATTAATGAACAGTTTCCTGGGTCTATTTGGTGTAGAGCCTATTAAATTCTTGAAAGACGGAGACTGGAGTATGGCAGCACTGCTAATCCTCGCATGTTGGAGATGGACAGGTGTTAATATGCTTTACTATCTATCCGGTTTGAAAAGCATTGATAATGAATATTATGAGGCTGCTTCAATTGACGGGGCATCTGCTTGGCAGAAGTTTAGAACGATCACAATGCCATTATTGAAGCCGACCACGGTGTATGTTACGACAATTAGTGTTTATGCAGGTTTAGCAATGTTTACCGAGAGCCTGATGATGTTTAACGGTAACAATTCACCCAAAAATATTGGCTTAACCATTGTTGGATATCTGTATAGACAAGGGATTGAGAAGAATAAGCTGGGTTACGCAGCTGCAGTTGGTATCGTTCTGTTAGTCATTGCTATGGTTATCAATTTAACGCAGTTGAAATTTAGTGGAATGTTCAAAAAGGAGGAGGATTAAAGTGGGCAAAAGTCAGACGAGGAGTGACTTCATTTCGAGAATAGTAATTATTTGTTTATTCATTATACTATTCGTTATCATTATGATTCCATTCTATGCAGTGGCCCTATCTTCCTTTAAACCAGGTGAATCATTAGTTAGATATGGTCTTAACCTAAGTTTGGATTTTAATATCATGAGTTTTGACAATTTCATCTACCTGTTTACTGGAGAACATGATTACTTTGTATGGTTTTGGAACAGTATGACTTTAACTATCGTTCAAGTGATTTTAACACTTTTTGTAAGCGCATTTGTTGCATATGGTTTTGCAGCATATGATTTTAAAGGGAAGAACTTCCTCTTTATATGTGTTTTGCTCATTATGATGGTGCCTTTCGAAATACTGCTGGTTCCTTTATACAGCCTAATTAATGATTTGAAAATGGTGAATAGCTATTCGGCAATCATTCTGCCGGGTATAGCCAATGCCGCGACAATATTTTTCTTCAGGCAATATCTAAGAAGCATACCCAAAGAGATTATTCAATCTGGACGGGTTGATGGCGCAAACGAGTATGCAATTTATTTCAGACTAATTATGCCGATTATGAAGCCATCCTTTGCGGCAATGGCCATTCTCAATGGTATGAATAGCTGGAATAATCTGTTGTGGCCATTCATGGTGCTCGGAGATCAGAGTAAATTTACACTTCCAATCGGTTTGAAAACGTTGTTAACTCCTTATGGCAATAACTATGACCTATTGATCGTGGGTTCCTTCTTCTCCATCATTCCAATTTTCATACTGTTTATTGCTTTCCAGAAATATTTCATAGACGGTATGACTGCAGGTGCTGTTAAAGGGTAGTATATATTATGATGAAACAGGTGATAAAATGGAAGGCCAACAAAGAGCGTTACACGACATTCAACCATTGATTGAGCAGAAAGCTGATCCTTTTATTTACCGACATTTGGACGGTTATTATTACTTCGTAGCATCCGTTCCCGAGTATGATCGGATTGAAATCCGTAGAGCCCAGAACCTTGAGGGGCTTGTTACATCAACTCCAGTGGTGATCTGGAGAAAACGCGAGACTGGTATCCTTAGTGCCAATATTTGGGCGCCTGAACTTCATTTTATTGATGACAAATGGTACGTGTATTTCGCTGCCGCACGCACGACGGAAACGATTGAAGGCTTGTTCGACCATCGGATGTACGTTCTGGAGAATGAACATGCCAATCCGCTCGAAGGCAGTTGGACGGAAAGAGGACAGGTTCGTACCGCGTGGGAAAGCTTCGCCCTCGATGCCACTACCTTTGAGCATAATGGCAGCCGTTATTACGTATGGGCACAAAAGGATCCGCATATCGAAGGCAACTCTAATCTGTATATATCTAAAATGAGCAATCCGTGGACGCTGACTGGGCCGCAAACGATGATTTCGATGCCGGAATATGACTGGGAGATCATTGGTTATAAAGTGAACGAAGGCGCGGCATTTCTCCGCAAGGGTAATCGGGTATTCCTCTCTTACTCGGCTAGCGCCACAGATTTCAATTATTGCATGGGCCTGCTTGAAGCCGATGCAGATGCTGATTTGCTCGATGCCGCTTCATGGCGCAAGTCGCAAGCAGCGGTTTTCTCGACAGATGAGAGCATCTCGATGTATGGTCCCGGTCATAATTCCTTCACGGTGTCAGAGGACGACGAAAAGACGCTATTTGTGTTTCACGCAAGAACATACAAGAATATTATAGGAGATCCGCTGTACGATCCGAATCGCCATACATTTGTGACGGAGCTTTTGTGGACGGCAGACGGCAGACCCGATTTCTGCGGCTCTGTTGCAGCACTTGCACGTTCTGTACAGTGAACGAGTGTCCCAACAAGGTTGGTTGATGGATTTGAGTTCGTTTATCCAACTTGCCAAAGAGAGACAGTAAGAACAACGAAGGCACCCTACTGGGTGCCTTCGATTTCGCACTACAGATAAATTTGAAAGCACTCGTATTTAATAAATTCGGGGGACCGGAAGTGCTAGAATATCTTGAAATTTCGGATCCGGTTATCGGGCCTGACGAAATATTAGTAGGATGAAAGCAATTGGACTGAATTTTGCAGATATTTATAGAAGTAAAGGAAACTATATTCATGCGGCAGCAGGGGGCGTTGGACAGTTGCTTGTCCAAATTGCAAAGCTCTTCGGTGGGAGGGGCATTGGTTTAACCTTCTCTATTTAGAAGGCGACGGCAGTTAAGAATGATGGAGGGAATCAGGTTTTTTGACACGATGAAAGGTTAAACACTCTTGAAATAGGAAATGTAGTCTTCATAAGCGTTTGTTTACGTTCCTAGTGGACAATTGTAGTATTTACACAAAACCCAGAAATGTCTATGAGTAATGATTGCTTCATACCCAGATTAAATTACCATTAATTGGACATTAAAACATACACTTATATGTGATAAGTTTAATAAGCTAAATTTACATATTGGAGAGTGCTAAAGATATGCCTAAAAGAATACTTATTTTGATTTGCTGCTTTAGCAAAAGGGAATGACAAGTATAATATTGAGCTTGCATTAAACCCAAAAGAAACAGACTCATTTTTATGGAGTAATGCCCTAAAAGAAGGTAATGAACATTTTCTTAATGATGATTTCAAAAATTCGGATAAAACAGACGGATCTGCAAAGTTAAAATTTTCTATTGATGAAATAGATGAAACTTCAGTACATATTGCTGGGGAAGGTAAGATTAAAGTTAAATCGATTGAAAAATTTAAGTTTTTGATGGATGGAGAGCTTACGAAATATACCGTAAATAATCAAACTGTCTATTTTGGTCCTGTTATTGCAGAGGCTAAAAATGAAAAAAACATAGATATTGATACGGTGCTTACTCTGTTCATTGATCCTCAGACCGAGGAAGTTTATGTTACGGAGACCTATGGAACATTACAAAGTGACAACGGGGTTGGCATCTTGGCTTTTGGAGAGGTACCCTCAAGTTATTTGGAATTGAAAGATCAAATTATTTCAGATATGGTAAATGCTGATGAACAAAAGGTAGCTTCATCTACACCATCGAAATTCAACAGCAATTTTTGGGCAGGAGTGGCTAATGCCGAAACTCTTAAAATAGACTCGGCGAGTACGTTCAACTATAAAACATCATTTATGACTCAGGCGATAGGTAAAACTGGAACAGCTACAGGGACACCAAGTAGTTTTCCGGCAGCAAAATATGCTACTCTTGGCGTCAATATTTATACTAGAGAGAGACTCCAAGCTGGCAATGGTTCTTCTATGATCGAAACAAGACTGTGGAGTAACACACCTGCTGTAGAAGAGTATCTTAAAGCCACAGAGGATAATATGTATGGAACAGAAGTGATGACGGCGTACTTAGACATGTTCGTTGTCGGTGCAGGTAACTCATCATTACTAATCAATTATCGAAAAGATCTAAGTTATCCCCTTGATAGCACACCAGTTAAAGCTATACAAATTCCAATCTTAAAGGGCTACTTGAAAAAAGCCTATAACCTTCTGGCTACCACTTGGGCTGCTTATCAAAACGCTACATTAGGGGTAACTACAACGACAATAGATTCGAATGTCATGAGTAGTTGGAAAGCGTATGCTGAACGCAAAATAAGGAGTACAACAGGGAACGGCGCTATTGCTAAGAAAGCCGATCTTCCAAGTAAAACTGCAGGAGTGACCTCTTCCGCAGACTTAGATGGAGGTACTGCGGCATACTTCTACTTTGAGGAGCAAACGGATGGGACGAATAAAATGTTTATTAAAGCTAAGGCAGTATACCTATGTAATATTGGAAAGTCACTAGCTTTCTTTGTAACGCCAAAAATAGAGACATATTATAGTCATGAATTTTAGTTACTATCACTTATTGGAGGCATTTCATTATATTTAACCAAAATTTTAACGGGGTGTTCACTTGAAAAGAAAGATCATATATATCATAAGCATTTTGATCATTATCTGTGGCTTAGCATACGTGTACGAAGAAAAATCACAGGATAAACAAAACGATAACCCACATACTTTATATTTATTGAACGGAGTAATATGGCAAACTCAATTGCGAATAAGTGATACGTTGACCTACGCGGTGGAAAATAATAAACTTGAAACTGAATTTGTACGTTCATTGCTGACACTTTACGGTTATGAATCCGATGCCTTGCATGTTGCTCTTGATAAAAAGTATCAACATCTGCTAAATGGCTCCAATACAAGTGACTATATTTACGTGAAAATCAAAAAAAATAACCCTACTGTGCAACAAATGGATCTTTTAAAAAAATTATCTATTCTCTATAAAGACCTTTCATTACAGCAGAGTCAATTAATCAATGAAGATGGAATATTTAATGAGAAGATCTGGGGAAATATTTTGTCGATAGATAATGAAATAAATACGCTAGTTTCGCTTATTAAATAAAGTTAATCGCTTATAATATTTACTAAATAGCATCTAAGGTTCTGGGTGTTTTTCAAATAATGCACTTAGGCAAGTTACTTACAACCTATAACCAGTAGGAGTAAAAGGTGATAAAGTAATGTAATTAGTTAAGTATATGTCCGACAACGACAGCACAATCAGAACAAGAAAGCAGCAGATCAATGTGATCTGCTGTTTTTGTTTAATCAACTGGCAGTTGCAACAAGAGAGACTTCTAGAAAGCTGGGGAGTTAATGTCGAGGGACAAGAACATGTTCCTATTGCCGGATAGGCGTATATCTAATCGTCATCTTGCCTTTAATTCATTGAACTAGCGGGCAGGATAGTTGAATTTAACAGCCCGTCGCTCATGTGGAACGTATTTCCGCTACATCCGTTCATTGATACCGGTAAGAATCGGACGCCTATGCGAGAGGGGAATAACGATTCTACAACTGGTTGTCGATCTTTTTCAAGGCCTTAAAGTAATCTCCGTGCATTAATCCGGTGATTTATAAGATCCTGCACGATCAATCATTACCTTCCAATCCTCTGCTTCATAAGGCATGCTGTCCTCATTCTCCGGTACGCCAAGCTGGACCTCAAGAATTACCATCCTGGTTTCGGCTAGAATAGAAAAGAGGCTATTCAAGGTAATCGCAAACTGATTGCCTGTGGTCACCTGCCTGATCTGCCCGTTAATAAGCACCTGCCCACTGCCTGAAATTACAGTCCATGCTCGGCACCCTAATCGATGCTGGCGTAATCCGATATGTTTGCCAGGCAAAAGCGTCATATTCAATGTGGTTACGGTTGTATTTTCGTCTCCTACCGATCTCTCCATGATGCGATAGCTGCCCCAAGTTGCCTCGACGTACATCGGTTGCAGTGGAATACTGCCCAATTGCTCTTTAATTTCGTTTGAATCTTTTTTGTTGGCTATGAGAATTCCATCCGGACTTGCGACAGTGATAATACCTGGGACTCCGATGACGTGGATCGGGTAGGGGAGCTCGTTAACGATGTAGGAATCCGGGGAGGATTCGGATATTCTGCCGTGTCCCAATACATTGGAATCCAACTGATTACACAGAGCATCCCAGCTCCCGATATCCTGCCATACACCCTCATATGGCAGTACAACAGCCCGTTGCGATTGTTCAGCAACTTGTTTGTCAAAACTGCGTTCAGGCAACTGTTCATACAGGGTTAACAATTGTTCGTAATGAACCGGAAGGCCATTTTTTTCAATATGGGACAACATAAACGCAAGAGAGAAGGCATACACCCCGCAATTCCACAATGCGCCATGCTGTAGCAGGGTTTCAGCGACATCCAATACAGGTTTCTCTATGAATTGTATAACTGGTGCATAACCATTAGGTTCTTTTCTTCCTGGCAGGATGTATCCATATTGTTCTGAAGCGTATGTGGGCCTTGTCCCAATTAAAGTGATATCAGCATGAGTCTGTTTCAACATATCCGGAAGTAATTTGAAGCTCCTGAAAAAGTCCTCATCTGCGAACACATCCGCTGGCGCGATACAAATCATATCGTCAGGTTCAGCCGCTCCAGAGGATTGCAGATACAAGGTCGCCAAGGCAGCTGCAGTAAAAGTACCACGCTTAAATGGTTCTCCAATGACAGGTATCTTGCCTTTGGTATGACGGGCTGTAATGTCGGTCTGGTCCTGATGTGAAATGATGAGCGTTGAGTCCAGTAGGCCTGAGCTGTCAAGCTGGCGGCATACTCTGCTGATCATGGATTCTCTTCCGCCTGCAGGTGACGGAAGTATATCCACGAACAGCTTGGAGCGAAGCTCATTGGACAGCGGCCAAAGCCTTTTGCCTGCGCCGCCACTTAGCAGTACGATATGCATTGGCTTCCTCCTTAAGTTCGGGGAGTTTTACTATAAATTTTACGTTTGTGAAAGGAAAGAGACCGGTATTTAAGTGCAAAATTGCGAATTTGTTGTTCTTTTAACGAAGAAGCGTTCATGTTCAGACTTTTATTCATGGAACTCTTTAGGGTCATGCTGGCCGGGTTTTTCGAATACATAAAATTGGCATAGGTTTCATACTCAGAGAACCCAAACTGCTTCTTCTTATTGATATTTGAGATAATCGCTTTGTACCATGGCAGCTGATGGATCGTTTCGATTTTCTTTTTCAAAGCAGAGAGTTTCGATTTTTCGAACAGCATATAATGGGTGACAAAAGAGCGTGGGCGCGGCGCTTTCATGTTTAACAGCTTGCGGTAGGTGTTGAAATATTCTGGCTGACTCCAGTCGCGACAGTAAAATACCGTCTTATTTTCAACAATAAATGAATGAGGTTTAATGAGCACCGTATCCGCATCCATCACCAGAAAGTGCTTCGCTCTCACAATGTGATCCCCGTTCATTTTAAGCAGTTGTTGGTATAACCAGCCTGAGCGGTCCCAGCGGGATGATTGATAGTGTATATCGTTTTTGGTGATAGGCAGGACTGACCGCTCGTTAACAAAAATGCAGTGTTTGCGGGAACAAAGGTTTCTGATTTTGTTGCTGGTCGGGGAAACAATATAAATCTGTCCAATCGGATGCCGGACATAACGGCGAATACTATCGATAACTTGAGGAAGGGTGCTCAAATCTTTTTCGATCGCAGGTATAAGAACATCGATCATAGGCGCACGATTTAACTGTACTCCATGCTGAACTGGCATCGTCTCAACTCCTTGGACAAATGGTTACATCTCGTTCATGATATGTGTGCAAAATTGGTTTGGTCAGGGCATGTGCGAATATACCATTTTTACGAACAAGGGCATTTGTTTAGGGTTGTTTTATCGGTATTACATATAATGCATGATCTTGATGAAACATCAGGATTTGATTCATTTGTTGAAGGGAGAAGTGTTATATGGGGGTTGATAAATTGAAGCCGTTAAGAAGCAAATGGTTGAAAACAAAAGTGATCCTCAATAATGGTTCTATCAAACCATTTATACCTGATACGCAGCGATATAACAAAGCCAACCTGTGGTCCATGATCAGCAGATACGGTATGGTTTATATTAAACCCGAGATTGGCACTTACGGAATGGGTGTCATAAAGGCGGAGATGCTGAGTCATCATAATTTTGCCTATCAGATTGAACAAAAACGACTGTCGTTTGATAACTTTGACTCGTTCCATGCAAGTCTTGTACGTCTGGTGCATAAAAGAAGCTATCTCATTCAGAGAGGAATCAATCTGCTTAAGCACAACAAGAGGCGCTTTGATATCAGAGTCATGATACAGTTAAGTCCCGACAATCAGTGGGAGGCTACGGGAATCATCGGCCGACTCGGTCATCCGAAAAAAATTGTGACCAATTATCACAGCGGTGGTAAACCAATGGATGTTCACAGACTGCTGGAATCTCATGCATCCCTGAAACGCAGAAATGAACTCATCCAGGAGATGAATGAGCTTGGATTACGTATTGCACGCCACATGAAGAAAAAATACCCGTACCTTAAGCAAATCGGCGTTGATATTGGGCTGGACCGGAGTTTGAAACCCTGGATTATTGAGGTGAACGTCAAACCGGACCCTTATATTTTCAACCAATTAAAGAACAAGACAATGTATCGAAGGGTGATTAAATATTTCCGCCATGCTGCTAAAAAAACAAAATAACGTTTCTCTTTTAATCATAACAATATCACCCCCCGCAGTCCGTTCTTATTCTGTAATCTATGCAGGGACCGAGCTGTTCTTTTAGAGAGATACCCTTACTTGGCAGCCGTCTTGTCGTCATAGATTTTGTAAAAAAAAGTGAATATTTCCCGAAAATTACTCTTAGCAGAAATCCAGAAATGGCAGCATGAAACTAAGCCCAGCTTTAGTGGTTTTTAAAAACTGTGCTTCTTAGGATGTATGGAGTGGGCGACTTCAATCTGTGCCGCTCAGAGATATTTGTTGCCTTAGCGCGTTTTCGAGGATTCTCGTTTTCCGGCACTTTCATTCTGCCCATGAACTAGGCTAGCCCACGATGCTTCCAAAAGGGAGCCACATACCGTGGTGCACCATGGCCGTTGTAGTCAGACTAACGGATGGGTTCGCGACACCACAGCTTAACGACCTTCCTCACCAGCCGTAAGAATAGTCTAAAACGCAGCATCAAAATTTTCATTACGCTGTGGTGCCCCGAGAGGGGCATGGATGGCTAACGGGCAGTTTGTTTGAAAATAGAAGATCCGTCTTGTAATGTATAAGTTGCCTTTAAGTAATACAACAATTTCCTTTCCTCGTGATATAATTCAGAAAAATTCATCGTCTGTAAATTAGATGTACATATGGAGTGCTACTTAAGATGAACGATATTTTAGAAGATATAATTAACAGGTTAAAGATAAGCTTGAAAGAGGATACAAATGGAATAATAATTGGCGAGTTCAATGATGTGATTTCTAGTATGAGTTCAATTCTCTTCATCTAACTCAGTACAAATCATTTCTAGAAAAAACAAATGGTGCACAGTGTGGGGCGATTGATTTTTGGTCCTATGAGGAATTACCTGATAATAATCAATTTAATCAGAACAGAGACATCTGCTTTTTTACTGATATGGTGTATCCAATCAAGGTGTTAAAATAGGTAAGACATGGTATCAATATGAACTAAAAGATAAATCATGTAGTTACCACAATTAGAATGCACTACAAAGATTCGTATGCTGCATTGTATCAAATGATATTTAATTTGTCTGGAGAAGTGGAGGACAATCACATGTCTCTATAAGGTTTTAAGTCAATCCGTGAAGATACAGTGAATCACATGTGAAAGAAGCCGTTCGATAAATGTCGAGGGACAAGAACATAGTCCGATTGACGATTAGATGTATATCTAAACAGTGAGTACATCACTTCAAACAATCCATATATACACTGCTACACATCCGCTGAATCCAATGGAAAGAAATAAAGGACCCGAATATGGAAAGCCAGTAAACATCAGTAATAGTGTATGGGTTGGTGGTAGAGCTATATCAATCCAGGTGTGACGATTGGTAATAATGTCGTAGTTGCTTCCGGAGCAGTTGTAACTAAGGACGTTCCAGACAACATGGTAGTTGGTGGCAACCCAGCGAGAGTAATTAAACAAATCGAGCAAAATTGAATATCGGTTTTGCTTTGATGGTGTAAGAGATGTGATGCATATTTGAAAGACTAAGAACATCTAATGAGTTAGCTCTCTATTTTAGGGAAGATTTATTGGTGGTATAAAATTTAAATGGACGCTATTATTCCAACAATGTCTCCTTTGGATGTGTTCTTTATTAAGCAGAGCTACAGTCTCAAGATATGCTGAGAAGTAATTATTTTTATAACCTGCACACCTATCACGAGCCTGAAAACGTATGTTCAGCTCAGTGTTATTTGTTACTTCCCCTTAACAGTTAAACTGGTTTACTTTTTTTTCTTCAATTCTCCCTGAACGGATCTTCGTACTCTTTCTTTTACACTCAGTTTGTCTATGGCTTGGTCGTACGCTTCTTGTTCACGATTATAGTTAACCTGACTATTCTCTCTGTCTACAGTCACGTCTTATAGCAGGGAAGTAAAACAAGCAGTAATTGTAATTTTATTCAAATTTGCTCGCCCCACTAATTTAATTCAGCGTCTTTCAACGACATCATTAATGTGCATTTGTAAACAAATTAGTTTTCCGATACAGAAGTAAGACTGAAAAACTTAATGAAAAGCTCTTTACTTCGCTTATTTCAACAATAAAAATGTTCAAATGTAAAATTAATGTGCAGAAATAACAAAAAAATATGTGCAAATAAGATAATATATTTTGACAAATGCACTTCATTGGATTATTTTGTTAATAGGAGTTGAGTTAGCTCCTCTAAGCAATTATCTTCCAATATAGTTGTCAAGCTAGTTGCTTACTTCTAATTAAGATTTTAAATCGAATTAAAGGAGAGTGAGTAACATCAAAGAATTACATTTATCAGGAGAAATGAGTAGTAGTAAAGAATCTGAGAATATATTTTTCAAAAACAGATTCAGGCCCCAATTACATTATTCACCTAAGAAAAATTGGATGAATGATCCTAACGGTATGGTTTACTATGAAGGAGAATATCACCTTTTCTACCAACATACGCCTCATGATACTGAACCTGATTTTGACAACATGCATTGGGGGCATGCGGTAAGCAATGATTTAGTACATTGGGAGGAACTTCCTCCGGCGATTCTTCCTGGCGAAGATGGAGCGATCTTCTCGGGAAGCGCGGTGGTGGATAATAACAATACAAGCGGATTTTTTAACGAGAATGGATCTGGATTGGTTGCAATTTATACTAATAATAGCAACAGTGCACAGTATGGAAAACCACAGGTGCAAAGCATTGCTTATAGCAGAGATAAAGGCCGAACTTGGACAAAATATAAAGGTAACCCTGTTTTATTCCCAATGAAAACGCTAGATTTCCGTGATCCGAAGGTATTCTGGCATGATGAATCCTCAATGTGGGTAATGGCTCTTGCTGTGAGAGACCGTATCGAATTTTACATCTCACCAAATCTTAAGGAATGGTCTTTTGCAAGCGAATTCGGTTCAGACATTGCTGGTATTCACCGAGGAGTATTTGAGTGTCCTGACTTATTACAAATCCAAGTAGATGAGGAACCTGATATTACTAAGTGGATTCTGATACTAAGCGTTGGGGATAGAAATGGTGTGAATCCAAAGGATCCAGAACCACCAGCTGGCGGTTCCGGTATGATGTATTTCATAGGGAACTTTGATGGTAGGTCATTCACACTAGATGATACGTTGGAATCTTTAGATGCTATCAGATGGATAGATTACGGATCTGACTTTTACGCCGCCGTGACATGGAATGGCATTCCGAAAGAAGACGGACGGAAGATTTGGGTCGGCTGGTTGAACAACTGGCGTTATGCCACCGCTCTTCCTTCAAAGGAATGGCGTGGCCAAATGTCAATCCCCCGAGAGATTCAGCTTAAGACATATCCGGAAGGAATTCGCTTAATTCAAGTACCTGTAAGTGAGCTAAGTCAACTCAGAAAACCGATTATGTCTCTGCAAGACTTAACGATTAAGCCAGGTAGCAACATCTTATCTGATATTTCTACTGAAAAGGCAGAAATTATTGCTGAATTTGAAATCGGTACTGCAATAGAAGTTGGGTTTAAGGTGAGAATGTCTGCCAATCAGGAGACGATCATCGGATATAATATCTTGAAAGAGGAGTTGTTTATCGATCGGACAAAGTCGAATGACATTGATTTCCATCCTGACTTTGCTGCAAAACACAAGGCCCCTATGAAGCCAGAGCATGAACGAATACAATTGAGTATTTATGTTGATTGGGCTAGTGTCGAGGTCTTCGGCAATAAAGGAAAAGCAATCATCTCAGACATGATTTTCCCGGACTTGGAAAGTAGAGGGTTAGAACTCTATACTCTTGGCGGAGAGCTAAAGATTGTTTCACTTCAAATCAATGATCTGGTAAGCATCTGGGGAAATGCTACATTTTAATGGTTACATCCCAGTTTTCGGCACCCATAGGTGTCCAAAATAATGAATATAAGATACTTCAAAAATCAGTTGAAGCATTTGTGAAAAAAATTGAATTCTTAACCGCTAATTCTAATGAGATGAGACTAGCGGTTCTTTTTTTATAAAAAGAGTGAAGAGAGCAAATTAACATCAACAATGAACAATGGAACAATATTTTTGTCCTCCGATGTCGCGCGATAAGAACATTGTACCATTGCTGAAATGGACAAGAACTTTGTACCATTGCCGAAAAGGACAAAAACATTGTGTCATTTCGGATTAGGTAGGTATATAAACAGTTGGATGATGGAACTCATGTGGCTAGATAAAAGCCACAGAACTCAGTTCCATTGCTGAAACATGGTACCAATGTCGATTTTAATTCTTATCTGTTTAATTAAACTAACGGGCAGGATAGCATAATATCTTAGCAACCTTCCTCCATTTCCGAACGTCGATAACTGATGAAAAGGGGGATTATTATGAAAAAAATGATGATTACACTGATAGTCATTTGCTTCATTCTACCTGGCTGCTTTTCTAATCAAACGGGAAATGAGCCAGTGAATGTGAATAATAAAGAGAAACTTGTGATTGAAAACGAAAACAATCTTACTTTGGATAAAGTGACAGCCGCTTTAAAGACTGAGGGAATTGAAATGTTTATAAAAGAACTGAATAATGATTGGATATTAAATAACGTTCACGCAAACAGGTTTTCTGTGTCTCGACCAACTGTAAAAGAAGTTTATAAAGAGTACATTTCAGTGTACATTTTTAATTCAGAGACAGCTCGAAGAGAAGGTCTAAATGATTTCAATCATCAAAAGGAAAAGTATGATATGCAAATACCAAACATCTATGAATATAAAAATGTTCTTATTCTGTATTGGCATAATGAAACCGTAGACAATTCGAAGAATGCGAAATTTAATAAACAAATAGAAATGGCAATTCAAAAAATTTAAATTCAGGGGTTCGACATTAAACTAACGGTGGAACGTTAGTTCAATAACAACAAGAAAAGCAGTCGATCATCGTGATCGGCTGCTTTTGTTCAGCTAACGGGCAGGATAGTTGAATTGATGTTAAAATGTAAGTAAATAAAGCAATAAGGGATGAGGAAAAATTTGAGGGAAAGATTTTCGATTGAAAAAGCAGAATGGTCTGATACAAGAGAAAAACAGTATAGAAAAGACTGTTTAGATATCGTGTTTCAGTTCGGTGATAATATAAAAAAGATTGATGATAAAACGTATTTGATAAGAAACCGTGAACTAATCGAGATATTGAAACCAGATAAACAAAGATCATTTTGGTATGAAACTTGGTTAAAATTAAAGGATTACTACGGGGTATAATCATTTAGCTCCATATTTCTGTTAAGCTAACGGGAAACGTTAATTTAATGACAACAGCTGCAGTCTAAGACTTTATTTTTCAAGTCTTGGTCTGCCGCTGCTTCTTTTAATGGACTTGTCAAAAAATTATTTTCTAATAGCTGACGATTCTTCTCTTTAAAACCTACGGTAATTCAACGACTCCAGTCTAACACTTTATTTTCACCAAACAGTTACATATGCTAGAATATAATCATTTCTCATCTTTTTGATGAAGCAATAAACATTCACATAGTACATTTTTTTGTACTTAACAGTAGAAAGCAGGTGAAAAGGTGTCTAGATTATATAAGGATGGATTTGATAAAGAGTGTATAAAGGAACATAGAGAAGAAGTTTATGGCATTGCCTATACCCAAAACATACTTTCTGGGCGTTGGAAATATATCATTCTTTGGTATTTAAAGACCAAAGAGCGTCGTTATAGTGAGATTAAAGCTTTTTTATGGGATATTCCACAAGGTTCTCTTACAAAGCAACTTCGAGAATTAGAAAGAGATGGCTTAATAAATCGTAAAGTTTATCCAGAGGTTCCTCCTCGAGTAGATTATTCATTAACCTCAAAAGGGAAAGAATTCATTCCTATAATTAATTTGATGGAAGAGTTCGGGAAGAAGTTCGGGGAGCAGTTTGGGGAGCAGGTAGACTAACCAAAGCGTTCTATTTATCGTTTACAATTTACCCCAAAATTTAAATGGTGGATAAAGTAATAGTTGTGGGAGGAGAGATCGTTCTAACGGCAGTTTTCTTTTACGATAAAAGTTTGTGAAGAAATGTATTAAAGTAACGTAGGAAGAAGTAAAGACCCTAAGCTGTCATTTTGGCAGCTTTTTTTTGCACTAACCAAGCTATTCAGTACAAAAAATGTACTAAGGCAATTTTTATTGCCCTCTTTAAAAAAATGAGAATTGGTTTTATTCTATTGTCTGTAACAAAGTTACTCAATGCACCAAGTTGATAGGCAAACGGTGTAATAAACTGAATCTGTCATTTTAGTGTGAAACGCTGATGTGGGTTCATCTTTCAATCTTTTGAGTTAGATCCATACTTTTGCCCCCGTTCTAGATAAATTCAATCCGTTAAAATGTGAGGAGGTCCGTTTCACCATGTTATAGTTAGCACGCTAAATACATTTTGATAGTGGGGGCATACCTATGATCTTTAAGGTTGGATGCGATTTTCATGAGTCGTTAGATAAAATTTCATTCCAAATGCGTCGAGATTATAACGAAAGTCTAAGAGAACTTAATCTTCATGTACGCCAGGATAAACAACTCGCTCGTTTGTGGTTAGGTAAATGGAATAACACAAATGTAACTAAGCTATGTGAACATTTAAAATGCGTACCGCCTATGGTAACAAATATGGAGAACAAAACAATCAAGTTATTTCTAGGAGGAATTACAATGTCAAACTCTCAAAATTCAGAAAAGATCGAACAGCAACTGTTCTTAGATGTGATTCGTGAACGTCGTTCTGTTCGTTCATACGATCCAAACGTGCAGATCTCACGTGAAGAAATGACTGAAATACTCGAACTGGCAACATTGGCTCCTTCGTCTTCGAACCTTCAGCCATGGCGTTTTCTCGTTATCGATACACCAGAGTTGAAAGAAAAGCTTTTACCTATCGCGTTTAACCAACAACAAGTAGTCGAAGCTTCTGCCGTTATTGCTGTGCTAGGAGATCTGAAAAGCTACCAGAAGGCAGAAGAAATTTATGGTCAGGCTGTTGAAGCAGGCTTTATGCCGATTGATACGGCTAAATCATTCATCGAACGAAATGTTGATATGTACTCAAACCTGCCTCCTGAAGAGACGCTACAAATTGTATATACGGATGGTGGCCTGATTTCGATGCAGCTCATGCTTGTCGCACGATCCAAAGGTTACGACACTGTTCCGATGCATGGATACGATAGAGCAAAGTTATTTGAAACGTTCGGAATTTCCGAGCAGTATGTGCCGGTTATGATCATTGCGATCGGAAAAGCAATGAAACCAGGACATCCTACTACTACACGTCTTCCTATTGAGGATGTAGCGTTCTTTAACGAATTTCCATCAGAATAAGCTTGACTTAATGCAAAGAAGTATTTCATATAAAAAGTAAAACTTTATTTTATCCCTATTAATTTATATGCCTATAAGGGGGACTCGAGATACGTGCAAAACAGGTGAAAAGGTGTCTAGATTATATAAGGATGGATTTGATAAAGAGTGTATAAAGGAACAAAGAGAAGTTAATGGCACTGCCTATACCCAAGACATACTTTCCTGGCGTTGGAAATATATCATTCTTTGGTATTTAAAGACCAAAGAGCGTCGTTATAGTAAGATTAAATCCTTTTTATGGGATATTCCACAAGGTTCTCTTACAAAGAACTTCGAGAATTAGAAAGAGGGCAGAATCTGAACATTTCAGTGTGAAAAAGTTGATTTGGATCAAGGTTCTATCTTATTGTTGGATCCATACTTTTGACCTCCATTCTAGATAAATTTAGCCCGATAAAATGAGAGTAGGTCCCTTAAGATAATGGATACCTAAATGTCATGATGATATAGTTAGCATACTAAATATATATTTATGACTAGCGGAGGCTGGTATGAACCATAAGGTTGATTGCGATATTCGTCAGTCGTTAGATAAAATTTCATTTCAAATGCGTCGAGATTATAATGAAAGTCTTAGGGAACTTAATCTTTATGTAGGCCAAGATAATTTACTCTCTCGTTTGTGGTTAGGAGATGGGATAACACAAATGCAGCTTTGTGAACATTTAAAATGTGAACCGCCTACGGTAACAAATATGGTTAAATCATTGGCACAAAACGGATTTATATACCGTAAACGTGATGAACAAGATGCAAGGGTTATGCGAATTTATCTAACGGACAAAGGCAAAGAATTAGAGAAGCCGGTTGAGTTCAAATGGAAACAGCAGCAAGAAAAATTACTCCATTCAATCTTACCGGAGGAACGCTTAATATTGAGGGATCTTATGAAGCGATTGGAGAGAAACCTAGAATAAGGTTAATTAATAAATATATTTAGCATATTAAATATAATTATTTACTTAGCAACCTAAGTATCTGGGTAATCACCAGTTAATTAGCTAGCAAGTTATATATCACTTCATTTTCTCCGATCTATCGAAATGCGATTGGGAATAATTTACTCCAGGCTCTTTTGCTTACTTGGAGCATATTTAAAACAAAGGAGATACATGGAATGAAAGAAAAGTGATGCAACTAGCACTACAATGGTTTCGGGGTACGGAGCCGAATCAGCACTTGGAGAATGCAGGGCACCGCCCAAGCAGCCGAATAGTTATGTGAAGCGGCTAAATTAGCCGAAAACGAAAACTTTCAAATGATCTTTATCGCCAATACTCCAGCATTAACCGTCGACTTAAGACCTCAGATTCCTTTTCAGACTAGCTAACCAGACTAGTCTGAGAGAAGGCGAAGTATTCTAAAATAGAAAGTGAGGAAACACAATGAAAAATCGTGTAACAGACATTTTAGGGATTGAAAAACCTATTATTCAAGGACCAATGAGTTGGCTAACAGACGGTAAGTTTGTAGGAGCTATTAGTAAGGGTGGAGGACTAGGTGTGCTTGGCATCAATGCTGGACAATCAGAACCTGCCAAGACCGTTGAAGAAACGGTGGAGAATATGCGCCGTGAGGTTCGTATTGCTAGAAGTATCACCTCAAATCCTATTGGAATCAATATCATTCCTACGGTGGCAGGTTTTGACCTCTATACACAACCCATGCTAGACATGATGGTAGAAGAGGGGGTCGAAGTGGCTGTGATGGTAGGGGCATTTTCAAAGGAATGGACTCAAAAATTTAAGGCCAACAATATCAAAATCATTTATCGAGGGGCACCAACTGTTGAAGTGACAGAGGAAGCTATCAAAGGTGGTGTGGATATTCTGGTTGCCACAGGTTTTGATGAAGGGGGACAAGTTCCAGCAAACGTTATTGGTACCTTTTCTATTGTGCCCTTGGTGGTAGATGCTGCAAAAGGTCGTGTGCCAGTATTAGCCGCTGGCGGGATTACAGATGAACGCACTGCCAAAGCTGCAATGGCTCTAGGAGCGGAAGGAGTGTTTGTCGGGACTGCCTTTCTTGCCTCAAAAGAGTCTCGTATGGCTGATAATATTAAAGATGCTTTAATTAAATCAGATGCTAATGATATGTTGCTTTATCGCACGCAACCTGCCTATTACCGTTCTCTACCGGGGGAACTCCCAAATAAATTGGCAGAATTGGATCGCAATTTAGCCGAAAATGAAGAGATTTACCAAGCATCGAATCCAGCATCGGGGATGAGAAATGGCATGCTATACGGTGATTTATCAAAAGGTTTCGCCTCATTGGGGCTTGGCATTTCAATGATCCATCAAATTGATTCGGTTGAAATCATTATCGATCGTTTAATGAGTGGCATTGAGTGAAAATATATTCTGGTAGATGCTTTAAGATAAGAAAGGACGATTTAAAATGAACAACTGACAAATTTATCGCACCTGTTTTACTGGTAAGCGGTTGTGATAGATGATGTTTATGTTGTGCCTAAAGATGCCATTGATTTTTATTAAGAAACGGCCTCAAAAGATAAAAGTTTGAGACTTTATAGCGAACTTGGACATTATTTGATGTTTGAACCAAACGGAGATGTAGTAGTTGATGATATTGTGGGATGGATCAATCAAAGAGTGAAAAAAAATAAAGGAGGAAAACGATGCACGACTCTTTAGATAATTCAAACAAGCAAATCAAGCTGGCCATCATGTTTGTAACAGGCTATGGTGGTGAGGGTTATTCTTGGCGATTTAATGATAGTAATCCAAGGGCTTACACCGACATCAATGCCTATATTGAGCTTGCCAAACTTGCTGAACAGGGTAAAATTCACACGCTGTTTATTGCGGATACACCTGGGATGGTGGGAGCTGGGGTAAATGGTGATATGGCTCGAAAATCACCGATGTTTGTGATGGAACCGATGACGATGCTAGCTGCTGTTGCCACGCATACCCAGAAAATCGGTTTGGTAGCAACCTATTCTACCACTTACAACTTACCGTATAATTTGGCTCGCCAACTTAAAACGCTGGACCTCATAAGTGGTGGGCGTGTCGGTTGGAATGCGGTAACAACAGGAACTCATGAGGTTGCTTATAATTTTGGAGCTAGTCCTCTGCCTGACACTACCACTCGTTATGAAATGGCAGATGAAATGGTAGAAGCAGTGCAGTCTCTTTGGGGAAGTTTTGGCGAAAATGCCTACATTACAGACCAACAAACTGGCGAATTTATCAAACTGGATCAATTAATCCCTGCAAATTTCAATGGTCAATACTACCAGACCCGAGGCCCACTTCCCCTTCCACCAAGTCCGCAAGGGCAACCGCCTATTTTTCAGGCAGGTCCAAGTTTTGAAGGGGTGGAAATGGCAGGTAAATTTGCCAGCGGTGTTTATGCTAACCCTTTTACGATTGAAGAAGCTCGTCATTACCGTAATTTGTTAAAACAAAGTGCGATAAAATACGGTAGAAACCCTGATGAAATCAATATGTTTTCTGGTTTTATGGTTACGGTGGGCGATACTTATGAAGAAGCACTTGCCCGCCGTCATCAGTTACTGGATTTTATGGGGAAAGATGCATTTGAAGGACAAATTCGCTATTTGTCAGCGATGATTGGCGTAAATTTACATGACTTGAATTTGAATGAACCCCTACCAAAATCTTTACAATATCAAGCCACGCCGAATCCAGGCGACCCACGCTCACTAAGAGCAGTAGAGCTAATCAAACAAGGGCTAAGTCCAAGAGATATATTGGCAAACGGAATCATCAACTATCACCCTGTAGTGGTTGGCACGCCTGAAGATGTGGCGGATTTCATTGAAGAATGGTTTAAAGCAGGGGCAACGGACGGTTTTTCCATTGTGCCAGAGAGTCAAAAAGGTGTAAAAGATTTTGTGGAAAAAGTTGTGCCCGTGTTGCAAAAACGAGGCTTATATCATCTTGATTATGAGGGAAATACTTTGCGTGAACACTTGGGTGTGCCGAAGCAATATGGAGTGAGAAAATAGATTAATTTCTTTGATACTGCTGATAATTATTCAGAAGGTGAAAGTGAAATTATTCTAGGACAATCCTTCCGAACATTTGTCACCTAAATAACGAATCATATGTTTTACTTGGATCTCAAGGCAAGCGTTTGTCCATGCGGCTGAGATCTGATGACTGTGAACGATTATCCAAATTTGCTTATTCACTTGATGTTTTAGTTCAGGGAGCAGCATCCGCATCGATCATAACCGAATTGCTCAAATAAAGAAGGTTATGATTACGTCATGGCTCAACTGATAAGAGTAACCTGGATGAAACGTCAGAAGGACAGATACGGAGATTAGCAAGCCACATCGATGCAAAGAGTCCATACGACTATGTTACCTTGAGCATGGTCTTGGGCTAAGCATGTGGAAAGATCCTAGAAGAGCAGAAGAAGGTACGGATGGTGTTAGAGGGATGGAAGAGAAGCCGGAGAGTATAAAGGAGTGCTTTGAATAAAACCGTTCACAAATAAACCGGCTGAAAGCCAGTTCCTTGTTAGTTGGCTAGTTTGATGTTTGAAACATGGACTGCCAAGGACCAAAAAATAAAGACCTAGACTGTCGCTGTTTCATTGACTAACGCGCTTCCATTCTGCGGATCGTACGGATACATCTACGATCTTTCGAAAATACGATATGTTACACTGTACCCTCCATTCAGATAGTTAACTCAATCCAAAAACACCTTATACCTGCTTAAAATTATAATGAATAGTCGGAACTACAAGGAAAAACAATAAAATATAAATAATGGGTATGATTTTCTCTTACGGACGAACAATAGTTGACGGCTGAACTACACACATGATATATTTAGCCTGCTAAACAATATCAATAATAAAGGTCGGGAGAACAACATGGAGAAAGAAATTGACTGTGAGATCCGTGAGCTGTTCGATAAACTTTCGGCAAGAATGAGACGAGATTACGGCGAAAGTCTTAGGGAACTAAACCTGCATGTCGGACAAGATAATCTGCTCTACCGTTTATTCTTAGATGATGGAGTAACACAAATGCAGCTAAGTGAACAATTAAACTGTGAACCTCCCACTATAACCAACATGGTTAAATCACTTGAACAAAACGGATTCATCTATCGTAAGCGTGATGAAAAAGATGCACGAGTCATGCGGATTTATTTAACCGATAAAGGAAAGGAACTTGAGGAGCCCGTTCGTATTATATGGAAAAAGCATCAAGAAAAGTTGCTAAAATCGATCTCAATTGATGAACGACTCCTCTTACGACGGCTTATGAAGCAAATGGAGAGTAATTTGTTTTAAGCACTCTCCACTTTTTGAATATTAGTTAGCAGGCTAAATTGATATTTAGCACACTAAATAATTTGATGTTTGAAAGTTTATCTAATTGGTTAGTGGGCTAATGATCTATGTCTCTTTCATACAAACGGACAAAGGAGATATATTCATGACGACTTGAGCGGCCATTAGCAGCATCCCATGTGTATTCATATGAAGAAGAAAGAGCCAAGGAATTCAACCGTGAACGATTTGTTATCGGAAGTATTGTAAATGTGGCTAAAAGACTAAGAGAAAAAGCAAATGAAGCCTGGGTGGACGAAATTATGATTCCGATTTTTAACCCGAAAAGGCTACGAGATTAAAAGCCATTGGGTTATTGGCTAGAGAGTTTGATCTTACAGAAAGAGGAGCAAAAATGAAAAGTAAAAAACAGCTTAAGATCGGCGTTATAGTTGAAGGGGTTGGTTGGAGTTACTGGGCATGGCGCCACCCTAATATGCCTGCCAATGCAAGCGAAAGTGTAGATTTCTATGTCAAGATGGCGAAACGAGCAGAAGAGGGCAAGTTCGATATGGTTTTTTTAGCAGATGTAAGCCATATAGGGCCTGGAAATATCCCGCATTTTCTAAGCATGTTTGAAGGTGTAACGATACTATCCGCATTAAGCATGGCCACTAGCCACATCGGGCTTGCTGCGACTATAGCCACGTCTTACGCTGATCCATTTACAGTGGCTAGACAGATGGCCTCTCTCGATAAAATTAGTAACGGGCGAGCGGCATGGAACGCTGTTACATCTAATTCTGGGGGGTTGGCTAACTACAGCAGAAGGCATTTGTCTAAAGAAGATTTATACCCTTTGAATAAAGAGTTCATCGAAATTGTAGAAGGCCTGTGGGATTCCTATGAAGATGATGCTTTTGTTCGTGATAAAGAGAGTGGTATCTTCCTCAATCCAAGAAAGATGCACCAACTGAATTACAGAGGCAAGTACTTTTCTGTTGACGGTCCGCTTAATATTAGTCGTTCTCCACAAGGAAGACCCGTCATCTTTCAAGCGGGTACGTCTGAAGCATTTATGAATATCGCATCCAAACATGCTGAAGGTGTGTTCATAAATGGGGATGATTACAATTACGCCAAGCAATTTAGTGAGGAATTGAGAAGAAGAGCAGTCCTTGCTGGACGAGCTCCGGAAGACCTGTTGATTATGCCGTCACAACACATCATCGTTGGAAGAACAGAAACGGAGGCGAATGAAAAGTTTCTGGAGTTACAAAGTTTATCGCCCCCAGGATACCGTACTCCTAAACCCCTATTTTTCGGATCCGCAGAGACCGTAGCCGATAGGATTGAACATTGGCATCAAACGGGCACAATGGACGTATTGCTTCTAAGACAAGAACATCCTTCGGGAATTGATGATTTTATTGATTTGGTCGTACCGATCCTGCAGGAAAAGGGAATATTCCGAAGTGAATATGAATCCCGTACGTTGAGAGGTAATTTAGGTCTTCCTTTCCTGGAAAATAGGTATACAAAAGATAAAGCCTGACGACCGTCGTTATGGTGCAGGTAGGGCAAAAAAATAAACGACTATGTTGATTTCAAGGAGATAGTGAAATGAAGAAGCAATACAATACACGTGCCATCTTGGCATCGCTGCTTATCTGTGGTTTTGTTGGGATGTTTAGCGAGACCGCTCTAAACATAGCAATGACTAATTTAATGGAAGTGTTCCACATTTCGGCGGCTACAGCGCAATGGTTGACAACAGGTTACTTACTAACACTTGGTATTCTAATGCCGTTCACTGGTCTATTATTGCAAATGTATACAACAAGACAACTTTTTATCGTGTCAACAGCTAGTTTAACGGCAGGTACATTCTTAGCGGCTGTATCCTTAAACTTTGAAATGCTCATGTTTGCACGTGTTATACAGGCAATTGGTATGGGGTTATTATTACCGCTCATGTTTAACACATTGCTTGTGATTTTTCCTCCAGAAAAGCGAGGCGCAGCGATGGGCTATATTGGGTTAGTCTTATCGTTTGCACCAGCACTGGGGCCAGCGATTAGTGGGATGATAATCCAGTATTTGTCTTGGCACTTTATTTTCTGGTCCTTACTACCATTCATAGTGATTGGTATGTTGTTTGGGATGAAGTATTTAGAAAATGTAACAGAAGTAAGTAAGCAACGTATTGATGTGCTTTCAGCAGTTTTATCCACAATTGGTTTCGGAAGTATCGTATTTGGATTTGGTCAAGCTGGTGAAGGAGGCCATGGGGGGGAAAGTTCCGTCGCTCTGACGTTGATTATTGTTGGTGTGATTGCACTTATCTTGTTTGTATTGCGACAAAATAAGGATCAGCCGTTACTAAATTTACGTGTATTTAAATATCCGATGTTCGTTGTCGGGGTTTTCCTAGTGATGATGTGTATAGTGATTTTTATGACCACAATGATTGTTTTGCCAATGTTCTTGCAAACAGGGGCAGGGCTATCTGTATTTGTTACAGGCTTAATATTATTACCTGGTAGTGCAATAAATGGTATTTTCCAGATGGTTTCTGGACGCTTATACGATAAGTACGGACCGAAATGGGTTATAATTCCAGGTTTAGTCATTGTGATGTTGGTTTTATGGTTCTTCACAACATTAACGCCAGCTTCATCAGTTGGATTAATTATTGCATTGCATATGGTTCTAGCGGGAGGGATTGGACTCGTTTGGCCAGCCTCACAAACAAACGCCTTAAACTCGCTGCCATCTGAATTATATCCACATGGTTCAGCTGCCCTGAACACGTTGATGCAAGTCGTTGGGGCTATGGGAACAGCTGTAGCGATTAGTATTTTAACAGGTGGAAAGAATAAGTATTTAGCTTCCTCATCTACACCAACAATGCCGAATGAAATCGCAAATGCGATAACTGCGGGAGCGCAAACCGTGTTTTGGAATTTGCTTTTAATTGCTGTTATTGGCTTTATTATTGGCTTGTTCGTGCGCCGCTCCGTTATCAACCGCGGAACAGTAGAGAGCATGAATATGCACTAAATATGAAAGTTCATTTACACGTATCACCATGCTTTTATGACTAGCTATAAAAAAGAAGAGGCACATAATAACGGATGTAGCGGACAGTTACATGCTGATTGCAAAGCGAGTATGATTGTGATGCTATAAAATGCCCAATATTAAGGAGGATATACAGAATGAAGTATAAGCAGCTTGGAAATACAGGACTTTTAGTTTCACAACTTGCGTTAGGCACAATGACGTTCACGAGTGGAAAGGATAACCATAAAATTCTCGGTTTAGTTGGGCAGGAAGAAGCCGACAAGATGATAAAAAAGAGTGTCGATATCGGAATTAATTTCTTTGATACTGCTGATAATTATGCAGAAGGTGAAAGTGAAATTATTCTTGGACAATCCTTCCGCAATCTTGGTATTGCGCGGGAGGAAGTTGTAATTGCTAGCAAAGCCGCCGGACGAACAGGTATGGGACGTAACGATGTCGGTGCTTCAAGAGGACATATTATGAATGCAGTGGAAGCAAGTTTAAAGAGATTGAAGATGGATTATATCGATTTGTATCAGATTCACGCCGATGATTTCTTGACACCTGTAGAAGAAACTTTAGGTGCTTTAAATGATCTGGTAACACAGGGTAAGGTACGATATATTGGCGTATCGAACTGGCATGCTTGGAAAATTGCTGATGCTCTTGGTATTTCTGAACGCAAAAATCTGGCTCGCTTTGAAACGGTTCAGGGGTATTATTCTCTTGCCAGCCGCGATGTCGAACGAGAGTTGGTGCCTCTGATGGAAGCAAAGAAGATGGGACTTCTGGTGTGGGGTCCGCTTGCTGGCGGTCTGCTGTCAGGGCGTTACGATCGACACAATCAAAAGGCAGAGGATTCGCGCCGCTCAGCGGTTGATTTCCCGATGGTAGATAAAGAGCGAGCTTGGAATATCATTGATAAGATAAAACCGATCGCTGAAGCACATGGGACAAGTATAGCAAGTGTGGCGCTCGCTTGGCTGATGACAAGACCAGTTGTAACCTCTGTTCTTGTTGGCGCGAAACGATTGGAACAGTTGGAAGAAAATCTGGAAGCCGCAAATTTAGAACTGACGGATGATGAAATTCAGCAACTTGACGAAGTGAGTACACTGCCTCCTGAATACCCAGGTTGGATGGTTGACTATCAGAAAAGAGATCGCCTGGAACCGCTTTTTTGACAGAATATTCAGTCCAGAGTATCGTGAGCTTAGGTTATAACGAAGGAATGTAAAGGCAATGAACCGTTGAGATATGGGATGGTGAACCCCAAGGGAATTAGTGGAGTATGTGCAGAAGAAGTAAACTGGGGAAATTTTTCTAGCTATTCCAGATGCCCAGCCCAGCCTCTTTAGAAAAGGAAAATTTCAAATGATATTCATCGCTGATACTCCAGCTTGATGGTTCTCAGGACCACAGTCTCCTATGGTCCCTCGATGGATCCTATGTTGGCACTATTGGCTGTGCAAGAGAAACGAAACATAATGGGCTTGCTGCTGCACTCTCAAGCAGCTGTTACCTAACTATGGCTCACTTTTTCGATTAGTCCAGGTTCATCATTTGAACAATATGCTCTGCTATACTTTGTTCTGTTAGTTTAATTTGTTCAGCAGTATGCAAAGTAACTGCTTCATTAATCATGTTGGCATAGATTTGTACGTACAAAGTACGTTCATCAGAGGATATTTCCTGCATACAAAGATTCAAATAATGCTTTAGTGCATTGACTAATTTTGAAGAGAGTAGAGGAATAATTCTGTTATAGTTACGGCGACATTTCTTTTTGACTTGTTGATGATACTCAAATGCTGCGAATACTAATTGCATCATATTATCTTTTGTAAAAGTACACACACCATTAGTATGTTGTTGAATAAGTTCTTCCGCTGATTTTTTTATAATCTCATCCAACAATTCATATTTATCTTGGAAATGAGCATAGAAAGTTGCCCGATTGATTTGGGCTCGTTCCGTTAAATTTTGTATTGTTATTTTATCAAAATCTTTTTCTTCCATCAGTTCAAAAAGTGACTCAAAAATGGATTCTCTTGTTCGAGTTGTACGAATATTTCTTACTTTAAGTCCCATGGATCTAACTCCTTTTTTTAAACCAACAAATGGCCCGCATTGTTGGTTGTTCCTCAATGATGTTCCCGATACAATTGAACTACTAAAGCAACTATTGTTGTAATAGTATACTGCTTAGAAGGTGGTTAGTCCATTTTGAAACCTTAAAGTGCAAGATTAATAGTTAATACCGATTTCATCGAACAATGTAATACAATTTCAAAATAATTATAACCAAATATTGGAGGAATTTAAAATGAAACTTACAGGAAACACGATCTTCATTACAGGTGGCGGTTCAGGAATTGGACGTGCATTGGCAGAAGCTCTACACAACCTTGGAAACAAAGTAATCATCTCGGGTAGAAGAAAAGAGCGTCTGGAGGAAGTGATTAGTGCTAATCCCGGAATGTCTGCAGTTGAACTGGACATACAGGATCTTTCCAGTATTGAGGCAACCGCTAAGCAACTTATTCAGGACTTTCCTGATTTGAATGTCTTATTTAATAACGCCGGCATCATGCTTTTCGATGAGGCTGCGGGTGTGATTGACGAAGAGGTTCTGGTTTCAACGGTCTCAACAAACTTGCTTGGACCCATTCGAATGACGTCTTCATTAATTGAACATTTGAAGTCTAAAGAAGAAGCTGTGATCATTAATACGACTTCTTCAGTCGGGTTTATTCCGTACGCAGCGACTGCGGTGTATTCGGCGACCAAAGCAGCGCTCCATTCCTATACCTTATCACAACGTTATTTGTTTAAAGATACAACAGTAAAAGTATTAGAAATCATACCACCTGGGGTTCAAACGGAACTCATGGGAGATATTAGTAACAATCCGCATGCGATGCCACTTGAAGCATTTATTGAAGAAACAATAAGATTACTCGGTACGGATGCTGAAGAGGTTCTAGTGGAACAAGCGAAAATGATTCGTGATAATCAAGGTCCGAATGAAGGAGCTTTTGTAACCCAGCTTAACGATATGGCGAGCCAAGCGCCAACAGACCATTAATTTCATCCATCTATGACTATCGGTTCCATTGTGTAACACGAAGGTGGTAGGCTTATTAGATGTCTTTCAAGTGCCGGATGCTGAAGAATGCGAGAACACCGTATATGAAGCGCTACGCAGATTATCTTAATAAAATTCGACTGAATCCTAATAAGAACTATAGAAACAAATGGCTCAAATGGGAAGGTTAATGATTATCACAAATAATTACTATATTAAAACCTTGAGAACATCATTCTCAAGGTTTTCCTTTTTCTTATTAAATCCCTATGCCTGCATTTAGTATGTCAATTAGCCGATACCAGGCATTGTTGAATTTCATTAAGGTCTCTCCAGTAAAATAGAGGAGGTAGTGAAGAAATAATACTTTTGATAGGACTGGGTATTTTTTGTTAACTAAAATAATTCATTTTGATAGGGAGGAAAGAAAATTTTACTATTGTCGCAGGACAAGAACATTGTTCAATTCAAAGTCGCTTATTTAGCGGTTTTTTTGTTTTAAGGAACTATGTTCTTGTCCCCCACTGAGGACAAGAACTTTGTACCATTGCCGAAAAGGACAAAAACATTGTGTCATTTCGGATTAGGTAGGTATATAAACAGTTGGATGATGGAACTCATGTAGCGAGATAAAAGCACAGAACTCAGTTCCATTGCTGAAACATGGTACCAATGTCGATTTTAATTCTTATCTGTTTAATTAAACTAACGGGCAGGTTAGTTTAAAAAGCATTGCACCAGGACAGCTATTCAAAGCGTTTAGTTACTTTTAGTTAGCAGTCATTACTAAAACAGAAAACCGGTAGTAGTTATATTTTATTCTAAGATGAATTTACTTATCATTGTATATTACTTTGTAATACATAGTAATATGTGGTACGATGTAAATGGGGGTGAACAAAATGACAGAAAGCAGTATCAGCCGAGATTTGCTTCGCGGTAACATGGATACGATCATCTTACGGGTTTTAACCGAAGGAGATAACTATGGCTATGAAATTATAAAAGCTATTTCGAAATATAGTTATGGTCAGTATGAATTGAAAGAACCATCGCTTTATACGAGCCTCAAAAGATTGGAATCCCATGGTCACATAAAATCGTACTGGGGAGATGAAAGCCATGGAGGTAGGCGTAAATATTACACAGTTACTTCTTCTGGTCATGAAGTATATTTACATAATCTCTTAGCATGGAAAAATGCCAAAAAGTTAATTGATCAATTAATTGAATCAGAGGGGGGAGCAGAATGAACAAATTAGAAAAATATGTAGACCATCTATTTACCGGATATAAAAAGACTCTGCAAGTGCAAGAACTTAGAAATGAGATTCTAAGCAATCTTGAAGCCAAAGTACATGATTTGACAGCACATGGTATGAAATACGAAGTTGCAGTACAAGAAGCAAAAAGTAGCATCAAGAGTGTAGACGGCTTGGTGGAGGGGCATTTTCCATATTACGTGAATAAATACAAAGCGGAACTTCTTCAAACCGCAGCGCTCTATTTTTTAATTGCCTGGGTTCTAACTATACCTTTAAGTCTTATCGAACAAGCAGGTATTCTCTTAAGCGTCATTCTGCCGATTTTGGCAGCAGTTTGTTATATAAGTTATCTTAAGAAAACTAATCTAAATCAAAATAATAAAGATATAGCTATCTCTCATGATGTCTCGAATAAGCGTCATCGCAATATAGCTTGGGCTATTTGGACTGTATTTTTCCTTATCCAATCGTTATTCACGACAGCTATCCATTTTGGAAGCGATATATGGTTTGGAAGAAGTATTCAGATACTAGGACCTTATCAGTTTGCAGTTCTTGCAACCCATTATATTTGGCCCTTAATTACTGTTATTATTCCATTATTGTTCCAAGCTTCATTGAAAGTGAAACAAAAACATATGGTAGGTGAATCTTTATGAATAAAAAAAACACAGCAAATTTTGTTCTAGCTATGATAGGGATTATTCTCTTTGTCACCGTTTATGGAATCCTATTGCCGAGAATGGAACGCGAAGATCAAGTCTATGCAGCTCAACAGACTGACCCTCTAACTCACAATATTGAAGAATCCATCAGATATAAAAATAAATACATGGGTAACGCGGGGAATTTATCGGGCCTAATTCATTCTCTTCCACTAGGCAATATTGAGAGTGAACTTGAGCTCTTTCCTGATAAGCTGGCAGCAAATATATTATATAAATCTTCTACTGCCGACATCACACCAGAACTGTTGGAACGTTCATTAATATATAATGCAACAGCAACCTTTGCATTAATTGATAACTTGCAGGAGATTCGTTATACATTTTCTGACTTATCGTATGTAGTATCTAGAGAAGATGCAGAAATGTTGCAGGGGCAAGCTGACTCTCCATTAATTAATTCCCCTAATAAATGGAGAACTGAATTTCAAAGTAAATTAGAAGATTCTAAATACGTGGAAATGGGAATGAAGACGTTATACTAAATGGTTGATTATTATCTATGAAATTAGATTGATTGCAAAGATTGAGCTAACGGGAAACGATAGCACAATAAATAATAAGAAGGGCAGCCGGTCTTTGTGATCGGCTGCCTTGTTCAGCTAACGGGCAGTGTACTCAATAGATTGATGACTCTTGTATACATATGACCCTTCAGAACGTTGTAAAGATTGAAGGGAGGTTGGATAATGAGCGGATGTTGCAGCTAATGCAGAATAAAATGAAGCATATTCAGCACTACTTGATTCGCTTGGGAGCGAGCAGGGCTGACGCCGAAGATATTATTCAGGACACGGTATATAAAGGGCTCCTTTATCTTGATTCCATCATGCCAGAAAAGTTCTCTGCCTGGCTATACCGGGTAGCGCTCAATCGATATTATGATATGCTTCGCAAGCGAAAAAGAATTGAGTGGTTGGATCAAGAGCCAACCGTGGAAGGTAGTGAAATCCCGGAGGGAATCCTGTTGCGTAAGGAACGGAGAGAAGAGATCGAGCATGTGATGGATGCACTGAATCCAATCTATAGGCAGTTGCTCATTTTGAAATACGAGCTTAATTTCAGTTATCGAGAAATATCCGATCTGGTAGGTATACGAGAGGAGATGGTAAAGACATATTTATTTCGATCATAGGTCAAAACATTGGATTTATTTATATATTTTATATTTACAAAAGAAAAGAATCCCAATCCTCTTCTATTTTATAGAGAGATTGGGATTTAATTCATTCAACAAGTGTTGTGGAAATATCGATAGCCTAATCATGTTAGAAGACAACAATATATATCCATAAGAAATTGTCAAAATGGCGGCTTTTCAAGTTTAACGAGATATGGCTATGATAACTTACAAGGTGGATACGTCCATAACAAATCGATAACGCACATCACTGCGGAGAACTCGCTCATAGGCTTCGGTTACTTGGTCGGCACTGATAACCTCGATTTTAGGGGCAATGCCGTGCTCCGCCGAGAAATCGAGCATCTCTTGAGTTTCCCGAATTCCGCCTACAAGGGACCCGGCTATGCTGCGACGACCCAAAAGTAAGGAAAACACATTATATTGATCGGGTCTACCTGGAGCGCCGACATTGACAAGTGTACCGTCTACACGAAGAAGCGATAAATACGCATCGACATCAAGATTCGAAGACACGGTGTTTAAGATGAGGTCAAAACGACCGGCCAGCGCTGTAAATGTTTCTGAATCGCTTGTGGCAAAGTAATGATCTGCTCCAAGGCTCAGGGCTTCGCTTTTTTTATCGATCGTGCGGCTCAAGACCGTAACTTCGGCGCCCAGGGCGTGCGCATATTGGATCGCCAGATGGCCGAGCCCTCCAACACCCAAAATGGCAACCTTTTTACCGGGACCGACATTCCAATGCTTCAAAGGAGAATACGTTGTGATGCCTGCACAAAGCAGCGGGCTTGCTACATCCAGCTCCAGGTTGTCCGGGATGCGAACTACGAATCTTTCTGTAACCACGATTTTTTGGCTGTATCCCCCGTATGTTGGATTGCCATCATAGTCTAACGAATTATAGGTCTGCACCGCGCCTTTTGTACAATACTGTTCCTCACCCTTGAGGCAGTATTCGCATTCTCCGCAAGAGTCTACAAAACAACCCACACCTACGCGATCGCCTACTCTAAATTTTGTAACATCGGAGCCCACTTCTCTTACGATTCCAGCGATTTCATGGCCCGGAACCATCGGGAACATTCCGCCACCCCATTCACCGTTTACGCTGTTGATATCGGAATGGCAAATCCCGCTAAACTTAATTTCGATTAAAACATCGTCCGGCCGCAATTCTCTCCGCTCGATCGTGGTCTTTTCGAAAGGTACTCCTGCACCTGGGGCACTTAGAACGCGTGTCTTACACATCATTTTCTACTCCTTTAATTATAGTATAGTTATTAAAGTTAACTTGAAGTCATCTTCAAAGCTTTCGATTAGTTATCGAAACCTTCCACGACCAATTTTCCAATCATGCTGCCGCTTTCGACCCGGCGGTGCGCTTCGCGCATATTCGCCGCATTGAATGGAGACAAGCGTTCGGTCAGCGTGGTCACTACTTTGCCGTCTTCAACCAGCTTGGCCACCGTGTTCAACAGTTCATGCTGAGCAGCCATATCTTTCGTCTCGAACATAGGGCGGGTGAACATGAATTCCCAGGCGAATGTGCCGCTTTTGTCTTGGAGCTTAGTCAAATCGACCGGTCCTTTGGTTTCAACGATTGAGCAGACGTTGCCTTGCGGTGCTAGTGCCTTCACGATGTTGTCCCAGTGCTTGTCGGTGCTGTTCAGGCAGAAGATGTATTCGGGTGCTTCCAGTCCAAGCTTCTCGATTTGCGAAGCAAAGTCATCATAGTGGGTGATGATATGGTGAGCGCCGTGCTTCAGCGCCCAGTCGGCCGAATCTTTGCGCGAAGCGGTGCCGATGACGGTGAGACCCGCCAGATTGGCGAGCTGGGTGGCGATCGATCCGACTCCGCCGGCCGCGCCGATGATCAGGATACTTTTGCCGGCATTGTCTTCCGGATTCTTGGATACGCCAAGGCGATCGTAAATCGCCTCCCAGGCGGTGATCGTCGTCAGCGGCAGCGCGGCGGCTTCGGCCCAGTCGAGGTTTTTCGGCTTGTGGCCAACGATCCGTTCGTCAACGAGTTGGAATTGCACATTGCTTCCGGGACGTGTGATGCTACCGGCATAGTAGACCTCATCGCCCGGCTGGAACAATGTCACACCTTCACCGACAGCTTCAACGATTCCCGAAGCATCCCAGCCGATCACGCGATACTGTTCTTCCTTGCGATCTTTCGGCGAGCGGACTTTCACGTCAACAGGGTTGATAGAGACGGCTTGGACACGGATGAGAATGTCCCTTCCTTGCGGCGAGGGTCTGTCCAGTTCCACGTCAATCAGACTATCTTCACGGTCGATTGGTAAATATTCTTTCAAGGCTACGGCTTTCATGGATGCTATATTTGTCATTTTGTATTCCTCCTATTTAAGTTATACTCTGATTATAGAATGGTAGAATCTGCTTTGTTAAGTACGCACATTCATGTGGCATAAGAACATAAATGTTATATAGTCACTTTTATGTACCTACAGCATAAAAATAATACTGTTTGCATCAAGGAGTTTGAACTTGGATTATTCAAAGAGGAGGAGAAAGCATGAGAGACAGAAAAAGCACATACGGAAAATGTCCGGGGGAAGAGAGCTGCCCGGTCGAGTTTACGCTGGATATCATCGGAGGAAAGTGGAAAGGCATGCTGCTGTATCATATGATCGAGGGACCGAAACGGTCCAGTGAATTCCGCCGCCTCTTCCCGACTATTACCCAGCGCATGCTGACTTTGCAGTTGCGCCAGTTGGAAGAGGATGGCATCGTGCATCGCGAGGTCTTTCAGCAGGTCCCGCCTAAGGTCGAATACTCGCTGACTGCATTCGGCCGTACGCTGGAACCAATTATCGATAGCATGAAGACCTGGGGAGAAACTTATGGCAATGACTCAACCAGTGGATGGACGGGAAGCGGAGAAGTCGAAAGCGATCTATATAATGAACGACGGACCGCTTCAAATCACAGATATTCATAAGTAAGAAAGGGGCTGTCCCAAAAGTCATATAAATGACCGGGACAGCCCCTGTTTCCAAAATTGTAAAACAAAAAGAAACCGCTCCTTGGTAAAATGGAAGTACCACCAACATTTTTCCAAGGAACGGTTTTCTTGTACATTCAAATATACCATGGATCAACTTTTCTTGCCAATGGATACACATAAATAGAACCATCGCTCCTCACAAACACCATATAACATAGATTAATCTATAGGATAAATCTAGAACTGAGGGATGAGACAATGACAAAGATACTTAAGAATTTGGATGAATGAGGAGAAATTTGGCTCACGAGTGTCGTTACCGTTCTTTCCTCGGATATCCGGTTCGCGTATACCAATCTTTTTCCACGTTGGATAGCATTAGCAACGGAAGGGCAGAGATTATGGTATGTGGAGGATCCTTTATTAATTCGTTCCCACTGTTTGGCTATAGCTTGACTTTATTTGCTTCTTACGAATCACCGATTGAATCGATAGTTCTCGCATGATTCGATTTGCTCAGATACTAAGATGTGTGAGCTCATAGTGGATTCTCCTTGGCGAATATGGTGTAGGAACCATACTTTGCACAAATCCTGCCTCGGGCTCTTTTATTCCTAGCAGGTGTTACACCCATCTCATAGTACCATCCATCGTGAGACAAATGGTTAGGTGTAATATCATTAAATCTAAAGGAAAAAGATAGCTTCATAAAGAAAGTGCGGCAGCCTGGCGATAGGCTGCCGCGGTCCGAATCGGGGTCTACATGTTGCGAATACAGAGCATAATCAAAAGGTCTAGCCGTTTAGTGTGCCTTCGTAACCTAGGAACGCTCAATAAGAAAATTCGTGTTCGTAAATCTCATGAATTCTTTCCAAAACGTTCCGGGATTGATCAATAAATTTTAATTTCGCAGTCTTACCTTTCAGCAAAAACACGCCGGTTTCATTGCGGTGTTCACCGAGGGCCGCCTCATACAACTGGTTCGCGCCGTGGGTAGGTGGAGAGAAAAACAGCTTCATTAGCCATTTAACCACTATGGGTAATCCGGAATTTTTTCCTTTTCTTATCGTATTATTGCTACCCGGGTCAACGCTGCGGATCTTGATGCCTTCTTTAGCAAGCTGCGATGAGATAGCCTGTGTCCACAGCGAAAGCGCCAGCTTTGAAGTGGCATATGGACCAAGTAGTTTGCGGAAGGTTTTGGGGCGTTCCAGGATTTCGATATTAAACTCTTTCACATAGTTTAGTGCAGCAGATGAGGTATTGACTACCGTTTTCAAGCTAGAGTTTTTTAAGAGTTCTTTCAATTCCATCAAAATGATATACGGAACGATCGTCATCAGTTCATAATGTTTCTCACGCCCTTGTTTCGAATAGCTCAGTTCGTTAAAGCTTCCGCCGGCATTGTTGAACAAGGTGTCAATCCGCTGCTCCTTTCCTTTGATCTCTTCCAAAGTACGTCTCAAGCTGGCATAATCGGCAAGATCCGCTATTTTATAAATGCGAATCCATCCACTATTGATGGCTTTTTGGATTCTCATATCATCCGCAGGAAAGTCGGATCGGTTCAAAGCAACCACCTGCCAGCCCTCTAACAGTAACTTCCGTGTTAATTCCAACCCGATCCCATTGCTTGCGCCAGTAATCAGTGCGATATTTTCTCGTTTGTTCGTGTTCATTGTATGTCTCCTCCTAATCGCGGGATATATTCCCCAGATGGCTCCCATTCTATAACTTGGAGTCGGCTCCAAGTCAAGGAGCGAAAATAAAGTTTTGTCACAAGGATTAAAGACTTGACTCCAAGCCAGTTCCAAGATTTATTTTGTACAAAATAATCTCCGGCCGGAACGGGAGGAAGACAGAAAAAAACTTTTACGATAAAGCAAATCGCTGCTATAAATAGAACTTCCGAGGATACGATTCGTTGTAAATACCCTGATCCTATGGTGGCCAAGTCAACCAAGCCCATCGCCCATGATTGGCTCATTCTGCATTTATGGCCATATAATTTGTTCTAGGAACTTACTATATTACGCTCTAACGGAGAACAATAGCTAAATAAGTACAGTGCAGCAGCAGGTGAGCAATGAACGTAACTCCAAAAACTAATGACAAAGCTAACTATGTTTTAATTCAATCAGACTGCGTTCAAATTGTAGTAGGTAAGATGGAAAGAAATAAAAATTGTTTAAACTAACCGGAAACGATAGTGTAATAGAACTAAAAAAGATCAGCTGATCAGATTGATCGGCTGCTTTTGTTCAACTAACGGGCAGGTTAAAGTGGTGACTAGGGAAAACATAATTAGACAAGATTTATTGGGATTGATCTTCAGGGGATGCGAATGATGCTGACAATTTGGTGCAGGAAATGCACGGAAAGTCTTTTTTATTTACGATAATATTTAACTCGAAGGGAGGGAGAACGATGGATTGGTTAGAGAGGATGAACAGCGCAATAGATCACATCGAAACAAATTTGGCTGACAATATCTCATATGATGAAATAGCGCAGATTGCCTGTTGTTCTACGTATCATTTTCAACGAAAGGTTTATATTAGCAACATCATGCGTAAGTACATGAGAAAGTATGAACTCTTAGGACAGGAGCGATTTATATAAAGGTCACTGGTACAAATTGAGGATTACTAATTCCTTGATCAATCTGCCGTTAGGCTTTCCCGCTCCTGTATCAATAAGGGATACTAAAAGAGCGCTGTCAAAATGCTGGAGTGAGGAAGGGGCGGACGTGTCTACAGTCCATTAAATCATTTGAAGATAAAGAGAGTGTGACGCAAGTAAGGGGATGAGTAGCTGTCTGCCTTCATCTGATAATTATTGAGCTAGCTTGAGGGTGACTTTACTCATGTTATAATGAGTTTCTTATTAAATATATATAATTTACTTTAAAGAGGTTATTGCTATTAATACAGTAGGATTAGATGAATCTATCCCGGTTTACATAAACACACCATTTACTTCTTATATTCCTTTTATAGAATGGTTACTAGTCATTATTATTACACTCGCTGCTTGTATAATTCTTGTAAGAATAGGTACAAGATTAATAAAGCTACTCGATTTAATGATTATTGAAAAGACTAATAAACCTAAATTTACTTCGGAAAAGAACAATAAAAAATAATGAAACTTAACAAAACCAAATCATATTTCCGATGAAGAATGCAGGATAGTATCGTATCAAGAACTCAAATACATATACTGATTCTTTTGATTAATAATTTGGATGATACTATGTAATAAGGGACTATGATGCTTAATTATTATTTCGTTTTGTGTTTAGGTTTAGTGTGCTTTTTTTGGTTACGGGATGGATGTTGTCAGTTTACAAGAGTGAGTGTAAAAGGGGATATTCCCGCACAAGAGTTCATCTTACTGTTAGACCATTTTTAACGTAATTTTGATGATTTAAACTGATGGATGCTTTCTGGAATCAGACTAAAAGTGAAACAAGAAGCTTTATCTTAGCCTTGCAAGAAAAAGAATGCGATAGTGACCAGTCACTCTCTGCGTTTTGGGTAGATACCTTCAAAAACTCTGCCTATGTACATTGGATCGATCTAGTTGAAGCGAAATATCCAGATGTCAAAAAAATCTCTACAAATGAATTTAAGCGAATACGCCAGTCATTTGCAGAATTGTTGGAAGAGAAGCGTGAAGTTTAATTCTGCCTTCAGTAATTAATTTCGTTATGTTCTGTAAGTCTTCTCGGTTAGGGAATTTGGTATTGAATTTAGCTTTAACTCCATAATTTTCAGCCTATTTTTGGGATTGATCCTGAGTTAAAGAGAAGAAGATTCCACCTTTTTTCAGAACAGCACACCTCTATTAGAATCAAATTGCAATTAACTCTGCTCATATAGGAGTTTTAAAAAGGATTTTAAGAGAGCTTTGGAGGTAGATAATGTAGTAGACACAATACCCTCTTTCTGCGAATTTTGAATAGAATACATCTAAGTCCATATAGTAAACTCTAAGTTAAAAGCTTGTTCAATCCGCCATTAAACTAGGAAATCCCCTTAATAGTTGGTTGTTAATTCCAGAAATATGGAAATGAATGAAGGATAAAGGTTAGAGTTTACTTTGATGACTGGAGGAGAATGCGATGTCCACGATTAAAGAAATTTCGGAGAAAACCGGAATTACCCCATATACTCTTCGATTTTACGAACGGGAAGGGATCCTGCCATATGTCAAGCGCGATTCGAGTGGCAATCGAGTGTATGACGAAGAGAGTATGGATTGGTTGAATTTTATTTTGGCGCTGCGAGCGACGGGCATGCCACTTGCCGAGATCAGGAAATATGTGGGTCTATACCAAGAAGGCGAGAACACCCTAGAATTACGTAAACAAATGATGCTTATCCACAAGGAAAAAGTGGAGAAGGACCTCTCGGAAACAATTAAATCTTTGGAGCAAATCAATTACAAACTGGCACTTTATGACATGCAGGAAAAAGGATTGGCCAAGATGCTGCCCTAGATGTTGGTTTGCAACATTTCACTCTAAGATGGAGCGCGTTTCCCGGATGGAGATGCGTCTTTTTTGGTGCTTATATTAGAGTAAACTCTAATATATTTTCCGTTGTTATTTCCCTATTATTTCCACTTATTGTCTGTATCATCAAAAATTCCACGAATTTGTGGGGATTTCGCCTATGCAAATTATTTAATTTTTGAGACTTGACTTATATTAAACTCTAATTGATAACCTGGAATCAAGCCGACGATGAGTGGCTAATACAAGGACAAAGGGGAAGTACACATGAATACAAAAGTAGCAATCATCACAGGTGCAAGCAGCGGAATGGGAGCGGCCACGGCGAAACTTCTCGCTCAACACAATATTAAAGTCATGCTTGCCGCTCGCCGGGAAGACCGATTGCAGCAGCTGCAAGAAGAAATTCGTAACGCTGGAGGTGAAGCCAGCTACATGGTGACTGACGTCACTTCGCGTGTTGATCTGGAAGCATTGGCGGATAAAACGATTAAAGTCTATGGACAAATCGACATTTTGATTAATAATGCTGGGGTCATGCCTCTTTCGTTCTTCAAAAATTTAAAAGTCGACGAATGGGATAGAATGATCGATGTGAACATTAAGGGTGTCCTCTATGGGATAGCGGCAGTGTACAAACATATGGAAGAACGTAACGAGGGGCATATCATTAATTTTTCGTCCATTGCGGGACATATCATCTTCCCTTCAAGCTCTATTTATAGTGCGACCAAGCATGCTGTACGGATTTTAACAGAAGGTATGCGAACCGAATTGGGATCCACACAAAATATTCGGACAACACTCATCTCCCCTGGTGCGGTGGAGACCGAGCTGTACGATACCATTACCGATAACTCCATTTATCCGGCATTGGAGAAATTGGGCAGCCAGGAATGGAGTCAACTTGACCCAAGCGACATTGCCAGAACGATACTATTTGCAATCCAGCAGCCGACTAACGTAACCATTAACGAACTGATTGTCCGCCCCACGTCTCAAAGCTTATAACATTGTCTCCGCCAAAAACGGCAAGTAGTTCAAGCTCGCCCGGGAAGGACTGTACTAAAAACCTGGTTAGTTTTTTGAAGACTGATCCCCCTTTTATGAGACTGGGATCAAAACACCTTGAAAGTTTAAAGCAGCCAGTCGTCGATAATCAATCGGTGACTGGTTGTTTAGTTTTGTTTGAATGGAAATTGAGATTGAAGCTGCTCCTACTGCATAATCCGTTGTACACGTTCAGGGTTGATGTATGCGGTTTCTGTAAAACCAGTTAAGCCTCAGCTAGATTCAAACCGGTGTGACGTAATAGCGCATTACCATGTGAATAACCGCTTAGATCTCCAGCCTCACCGAGTATACCCGCTAGATTTGTTACGTGGATGCCTTGTATTTCAAGCAGGGTTTTTGCGTAAGGAATAGGTTCGAGAATAGTATGGAGCCCATGCTCAATCTGCTCAAGTTGTCGGAGTGCTTGAGTCGTGCCCACACTGGATTTTGCAAGTGAAATAAGCAGCTTAGCGCGCTTCACTCCAGCATGGGCGCTTCACATATTGCTTCCAACCAGCAAGAACTTGATGCGTAGTTAATTGACCGATCTCACTCGGTAACGGGAAGAGTCCGAGTGTGGCGATTGCACTGATTCAGGTAAGGATCTTAGACCTGCCTCAGGAAAGACAACGTCTACCCAGCGATGAATCCGGTTGACGGCACTGTTGAGGCGCTTGGTAACTGTTTCTCGGTTAGCCATTAGAATACGTAGTTCTTCATAAGTCTCGGAATGAAAACGAACAGAGAGTAGAACCCATTTTTAATCAAGTCCGCAATAACAAGCGCATCTTTGTGATCGCTTTTAGAGGGAGTATTATCTCAGTTTTCCTTGTTCTTTTTGACAAGATCAGGATTAACTAGAACAGCTGCTAAACCTTGATCGGAGAGCCAGCGTGCTAGGTTGAACCAGTAGTGACCGGTGGGTTCCATGCCAACCAAGATTTTGTTCAGTTGGTGGGTTTTAAGTAAGTCCTCAATCCAACGTTTGAAAAGCTCAAAGCCTTCACGATGATTCCCAAATTGGAGCGGATTCCCTAGAGCATCATTCCAAATATTCGTATTACAGGAATTCTAACGGGCAGCATAGCGTGGTAGCAGTCCCCGAATATAAAAATTATTAATTAAGCCAATTCTCTCCTATCTCACTATATATTTTTTGACCTTATCGCTGCTATTTGACTTTAATTGAATGATCGTTTATTATTCGACCATGAGATATAAGGATAAAAACAAAAATGAAGCTATTGTTCAAGCAACCATACAGCTTTTGAACGAGATCGGCTTCTCTGAAATTTCCATGTCTAAAATTGCCAAACGGGCTAAGGTTTCACCAGGAACGATCTATGTTTACTTCGAAAACAAGGAGGACATGCTGAGGAAGCTGTTTATGAATGTCGAGCAGAAGATTAGTTCGAGTATGTTCCAGGGTGTCCATCATCCAACGCCGGTCAAGGAAAGATTTGAACTGATTATGAACAACTATATTGAATTCATTCTTAACCATAAAGATGAATTCCTCTTTTATGAACAATTTTGCAATTCACCGCTGGTCGAGAATTTGTATCTTGAAGATTCCAGTATGATGTTCCAGCCTTTTTATAAATTGATTGAGGAAGGCAAAGATCAGAATATGCTTAAAGATTACGATACCATGCTGATGCTAGTTTTGATTTATGCTCCTGTTACCGAGCTTGCCAAACAATATTACAGAAGAGAGTTTGAATTTAGTGATAAAAATGTGAAGGACTTGATTCAATCGAGTTGGGACGCTGTCAAAGCATAGGAGTCCTTCTTTTTTTAATTGTAAAATGAATGAACATTCAATTTTATTGATTTTAATAAACCATTCGAGAGTGGGTACCTATGTCCAGTAAGAGAAGAACGGAATATCTAACATCCAAAAACTTCGTAAACGGGAGGTTTAAATATCCTGTTGAAACGCGTGTCGATTATAGCGTAAAGGCTTTACTCCCAATCTTGCGGCAATATATCAAAGGCAATCACAGGGCACGGCCGAAAGAAATACTTCCGATTCAGCGAATCGTGACACCTTTATCAAAGGAAGATGTTAACAAAGCGGCAGTTACATGGCTCGGGCACTCTACTTCGTTAATTCAGCTGGAGGGGCGGCTATTACTGATAGATCCGATATTTGAGCCCTATTCCTCTCCTTACAGGTTTGGCGGCAGACGTTATAGCGAACAACTGCCCATTGAAATCGAAGATCTTCCGCAGATTGATGCGGTGCTCATCTCACATGATCACTATGATCATTTGGATTACCGGTCGATCCGGAGATTAAAAGATAAAGTGAGAACGTTTTATGTTCCGCTTGGGGTCAGCAGTCATTTGGAAAGATGGGGTGTGGCACCTGAGAAGATTGAGGAGCTTGATTGGTGGAAGGAAGCCGGGTTTGAAGGTCTGAAGTTTCGCTGTACCCCGGCAAAGCATGCCTCGGGACGAGGTGTTTTCAAGCAAAATTCCACATTGTGGTGTTCGTGGATTATCGAAGGAAAACATACAAAGATATTTTACAGCGGGGATAGCGGCTACGGTCCTCATTTTAAAGAGATTGGTGATCATTATGGCCCTTTTGATCTGACGTTAATCGAGGCGGGACAATACGACGACAGTGGGTGGTGGCCGCTGCATATGCTGCCCGAGGAGACGGTTCAAGCCCACATTGAACTTCAAGGCAACATATTGCTCCCGGTTCATTGGGGCGCATTTACACTCGCGCTCCATGACTGGGATGAACCGATCAAGCGTGTTCTCAAGGCTGCGGCTGAAAGAAACGTCGTCATCGCGGTACCTCGCATAGGTGAAAGTGTTGAGATTGGTTCTTCTGAAATACCATCGGTTCCATGGTGGAGAGATATTACTTGAAGGGGGTGATTCATGTAAAAAGCGGCATATCCAACGATGATCATTTACTTATAAAAAATGAAAGATTTCCAGTTCGAAAAAATGAATAACTATTATTAGGAGGCATGTATGAAATACTATTTCTTAGGAAAAAGCGGATTACGCGTCTCGGAGCTTGCTCTTGGCACCATGACTTTCGGTACGGATTGGGGATGGGGCGCAGGCGCGGATGAAGCCCGGAACATGCTGGACATCTACCTCGACCGGGGCGGAAATTTCGTTGATACGGCCAGTGGATATACGAACGGAAGCTCGGAAAACATGTTGGGTGAAATTCTGGGCGAGCGTCGTAAGCGCATCGTGCTTGCCACGAAATATACGATGAATACGCATCAAGGCGACCCGAATGCAGGTGGAAATCACAGAAAAAGCATGATTCGCTCGGTTGAAACAAGTTTGTCGCGAATGAAAACAGATTATATCGACCTGCTGTATTTGCACTCCTGGGACAACACGACGCCGGTTGAGGAAGTGATGCGGGCTATGGATGATCTTGTACGAGCGGGCAAGGTGCTTTATGTAGGAATATCGGATACGCCGGCCTGGCAGATTTCGCGGATGCAGACGATCGCCGACCTGAGAGGGTGGTCGCCTCTGGTTGCGCTGCAAAATGAACACAGTCTGATCGAGCGAACGTCGGAAAGAGAGCTCACTCCGATGGCTCAGGAGCTGGGGCTTGGGGTTGTTGCCTGGTCGCCTCTGGCCAACGGTCTGCTGACCGGAAAATATTCAAGAGAGGATTTGCAACAGCAAAGCAAGGAATCCGAAGGCTGGAGCTCGCGGGTAACCATGATGGCTAACCATGGTATGCTGAATGAGCGGGTATTTAATATTGTGGATGAAGTCAAAAAAGTAGCAGATGAAGTGAACGCCCCGGCAACGCATGTCGCGTTGGCATGGCTAAGAGCACAATCGTCGGTTACATCCATTTTGCTGGGGGCAAGCAAAGCCGGACAGCTTGAAAGCAATTTGGATATGCTTGATTTGCAGCTTACGGAGGAACAACTGCAAAGGCTCGACACGGTAAGCGCGATTGAGCTGGGGTTTCCACATAAGTACTTAAATGACCCTGCAAACCTGTGGGGAGTCTTTGGGGGCGTAGCCGTCGAGCGCCGCTAAGATATGTACAAACACCTTCAAGTGATGGTTACCTTGTCGTTAGATATGGTAATTAACTTGGAGGTGTTTTTTTAGTAGGGAACTTTATGTCAATGTACAGACAGATTTAATTTTTTTATGTACAGACGTACAGATTGCTTTTATATATATAAAAGGATAATCGGATAGATAACAGGAAACATAATTCAATAAACAAAATGAGGTAGCCTACATAGTGATCGGTTGCCTTTATTAAGCTAACGGGCAGGATAGTTTAAGATCATTCACGCTGTGAGGACAAGAACATTGTACCAGTGCCGAAAAGGACAGGAACATTGTGTCATTTCGGATTAGGTAGTTATCTAACTAGTATCATGAAGGGAACTCCTGTGGTAAAGAGGTTATTCAGTTTACAACAAAATTCTTGACGCTGCCATGGATGAATGTAAATAGTACATATAGAGGTAATTAAATTTGAAGAGTTCCTAAGTACACACGATAGGGACGTCCGTCAAAATTAAGTAATCGCAAGATGTTTAATGCTATTCTTTATTTTGCCTAAATGTCGAGGAACAAGAACATGGTCCCATTGAAGCCGCTATTTTAGCGGCTTTTTTAATTTATCGGTACAAGTTCTTGTCCCGAGCCAAGGACAAGAACTTGTACCGATTGCCGGAATGGACAAGAACATAGTCCGATTACCGATTAGATGAATATCTAATCATTGATAACATGCACTTAAAGCTTTATTAAGTACCATATTACATTAGCGAAGTTTAATCTCACCAAGCTAGAGCCAAAAAGAGTCCCTTTTTTATGGTCCTCGTTTAATTCATTGGAGTTAATTACAATTTGTTATAATCTCCGTTTGGAAATTCTAGTAAAAAGGTTACACATAAATAGAACTATCGCTCCTTAAAAACAGCATCTAACAAAGAGTAAACTATAGGATAGATTTAGAATTGAGGGTTGAGACAATGACAAAGATACAGATTCCTGTGGATCAAATGACACATACGGTGGAACTGTTTAAGTTAGGACACGGGCACTTGCAGCAAATTCTGGATAAATTAATCAGCCATCTTACTCCGTTGATTGGAGGATTTGAAGGGGAGACAGCTGAGCGTTTTGCCCATCTATACCGCTATGCGGAGAAAAACTTGAATAACACTCTGGAGCTGCTCCACATGGTATCCCTACGCTTGGAACAAATACGAGATCGCTTTGTGGATACCGATTCAACTATGGTTAATATATCTTCGTTACTAGAGTATCAGGCTAACCCAGGTACACCCCGTACCAACGATCTCGTATGTGGCCCCAATGATCCACCTCCTAAACGAAGTATCGAGGAACATGTGAATGCCTTCTTTAATCAGGCTGGGGAGAATGTAGCTACAATTGGGGATTCTATCCTCCAACTAGGCAAAGATTTTATTGAACATCCTCTGGATACCACGGGGGAGCTTTTGTATGATAATACCATTGGTACGATCACTGACATAGGGAACGGAATTGCCTTCACATGGAACTATGGTTGGGACAATGGAGATACCCGCGAACAGGCAGAGAAGACAATAGCGGCTGAGTTCGATAAAATGAAGCAAGAGGGCGGGGCAGAGTATGCTGCAAATATTACAACTTCTATGCTCCTTGGCGTTTTCGGTAGAAAAGTTGGAATAAAGTCCATCGATGGTAGGCAGCATCATTCACCTCATACCGATTCGGGTGGAAGTAATGGAAATGGAATGAATTCTCAGCTAGATAGTTATTCTGGAGAGCCCTTTCACTATAGCCAAGAACCTACAAAAAGAGGTGGCAAAAGTATTGCAGATCAAATTACTGAACGTGGTTGGAATGATCAACGACTGAGTGAAGCTATAAATGAACCGGCAGGGACTGTAGACTGGATTGATCAAAGAAAAGGACAGAATAATGCACCGGTTACAGTATATTATCACAAAGATAGTGGTTATGTTGTTAGAAGAAATGATACGGGAGAAATTATTCAGGTTAGTCAAGTGGATGACCCCGATTGGAGCACATACTGGTCAGATGATGACATCAAGTGGGTTAAATAGATTCAATGAATTTAAATCATAAGTAGGGAGTAGAGCATATGGTCGATAATAATACCTGGAGCACGGAGTATTCTTCTGTTGATATGCGTGCAGTAAGGCTAGTAGAAGAAAAATGGGGTATACAGTTTCCTTCAGAATACATTAAGTTTATTCAAAAATATCACGGTGCAGAGCCTGTACAACGGACGTTGAATATCAATGGAAAGAAAGTTATGTTTTCTTCCTTCTTAACCTTCATCGCATTTGATGATCTTGATATATTAGATGTATATAATGAGCAAAAGAACAGTCTTCCTCTTAATCATTTTCCTTTTGCTATAGATGAGGAGGGTAACCTCTTTTGCTTTTATTTCAGCAACTTGCCTCATCCCAGTATTATTTATGTAGAAACTATACCTTCTGCCGATCCTCAGGATATTTATATCGCCTCAGACTTTACAGAGTTCATGCAACAATTTAATTAACTGAGCTAACTTTGGATTATGGCAAAGCGGATCAATCTTTATGTAGATGACCCCAGAGACTGTCCAGAAGGTTTCATGGTGGATCCTAGCTATGATGAAGCCATACATATTAGGTTAACATTCTCACCCTAGAGCACGACTTAGGTGAAGATGTAAATGGAAATAAGTTGCGTAACCCGGTTCGACGTAAAAATATGTATGAAAATAAATAACTATAGGTTCTTGGCATTAGAGGCCGCTATTTTAGATGTTTAAGGAATACTTAGCAAAGAACCGGCAGGAGATATACATATGTACAAAATACGAGTTTTGTGAAACAGTACTAAAGTTTTTGACGACTCATCATAAATATGTCTTTCCTATATCAACTACAATTCAAATCATACCGTCTCTCGATCTTTTAACATGGATAAATGTGGCTTTTGTGATTTATAACCCCCGAGAAATTTTCAATTTCATATGGATAAATATGTGATCCATATATAAATCACAACAACATCTCTAATATCGTATTATCTCCACAATTCAGCTATCCAATCTAATCTATCCAAATATAATATGCACCCATTATAATACCGAATATTCTTTTGATTCTTTCCTACGTCATTTTTAATGAATTTGGCATGAACCGGTTCAAATTCAAATGTTTTATAGGCAGCCTGTTATTGACTGGCCACGTTACTTATGACATATTGGTAATTGATACCATCTTTTGTTACTTCCAAATCAAAATAATTGGATCGCGTATGCTCATTAAATGAATGCTTACCTGAGCCACGTGCCGATCCCTGCCCGGCTCCCTTCTTATCCTTAAATGCCTGAAGCACCGTCCATTCGTCGATCGTAGTCGGTACATCGAGTCGAAGCTCATCCAGCCAGTCTTTTCGGATAATCGGCTCTTGATAGGTTCGCAGCTTATCATCTCCCTGAATAAAGGGAAACGCGTAATAACTTCCACTCGCTGTGCGAATCTGCATATCAATGTCCGGATGCACGTTCAGGTACTACTTCAGATGAGGTGCGTATTGATCAATAACATCGTTTAAATCGCAAAATATATCCGGCTTTGATCTCTTTCTCCGGCCCACCGGGATAATTGCTCCACTCGTATTCAATCATATCCGGCAGTTCTCCGGACGTAAGGAGCACAACGCGGGTTTGTGATTATACTGCTGAAATCACAAAAAAACAGACCATAAATACCGCCATGGTCTGTGACAAGGGATATGATTGGATCCGATGATAAAGAATATATTGCGCCTGATCTCGCTCGAATTTTCATGTTTAGTCCCAGACGACTTCGGTACCTGCGATAAAATCATGTATTGCACGTTTGTCTTCACGTATCGCCACCATGAACACACTTACGATGAAACCAATGCCCAATGTGATTCCATATACAAGTCCTGCAACAATTACTCGCATAAGCATGGTTCCAATTCCAGGAGGCTCATGTGTATCGTATTTTCGAATTCGAATTCCGCAGATGCGTTTTCCAATGGTTCTACCGTACCAGAATGCTGGCAATAAAATGGAATACAATGCACTTAATATTTTGGCGATCGGTTCATCACTATCAAAGTTTCCTGTAATGAGTCCTGCAATAATCATTAAAGGCAATGCAATGATAATACCATCCAAAATACTGGCACCGAGCCTTATCCAAAAACCTGCTTTGTACAAAATGTTTCCTCCAAACTTTCTTTACTAATTTCGATGATTTTTTCAGCTCACCTTATACCTTTGCAAAACCCTCTGTTCTACTATGGCGTAAATCACTCCCGCAAGAGCAAATAGCCCATGGATATCGTTCTGTTCAGATGATATGTCGCAACGATGTGGTCTCTAAACATCTGATCAAATACCCACGACCCTAGTAAACCGCAACCGACACTATATAGAAGCACCCTGGCAAAGATCTAGGGACATATTTACGCAGAAGCCGTGAAATCGGACACAAACAATCTAAATCCCCTCCCATATCTAAACACCATTCGTAGGCATTAGGTTACGGAGGTAATGGATTGGGTTACGATTGCTCGTGAAACGCTCTCCAAAACGAGCCCTCGGTATTAATGATATCTCTGATCTGAGTAAAAGGAATCGTAAACGTTGGAAATCCCGCCGCATAAGGAGCAATATCATAAGGATTGAAATATAGATGCAGCGCGTCTGCCGTGACAAAAAAGGGCTGATTCGGACTAATCCCTTCATAGGTATCCGGAAATACATAGGAATACTGCGGATCATTTTTGATCTGATCCCCCACAATCTGGCTCAACACTTTCACATAGTCACTATTGGGTTTAAATAAGTCCTTCAGTTCATACATCTGTCCAGTAGTGAGGTTAATAATGGCATAGATCATCGTTGGCATGCCATGTGCAGCTCCGAAAGGATAGTTATATCCCGTGAGCTGCAGCTGCAGCAGCTGTTGCTGGTAGAACGTAAGTTCAAAATCACCGGTATAGCTATAGTCCAGCTTCTGGTCGGCAGGTATCGGTTTGACCTGAGACAAGGTCCTCAATTTCAGATTAAGTGCTAGTTGTGCGGCTTGATCGGCTAATCCTTCCACCTGCGGGTAGTAGACGAGGTAATCGGGATTCGGTTTATACTTCTCTTCACGTACACGGTAAGGCGGATGAAGCGGAACGATCGTATTTTGCCGCCAAATGATCTGCCCGGCACGATTGACATAGGATAAGCGCTGATCTACATTCGCCTTGATTAAATCCGGTGCCACAACTTCGAGTGTACCTGACCCTTCCACACGAGGAAAACCTGGTGCAGGTCGCCCGCTTAGATCCAAAAGAACCGTCTGTCTTCCATCTGATGCAGAAGCTAAGCCTCCTCGATAATTGCTGACATCACGATATAGGAATTCCGTAAGTCTCCTGCCGGTGACATCTGCAATGGCATACAGAGAGCCTACGTAAGGCTGTTCCGGGTCGATCGCTTGCCCCAGCGCAAATCGCTGCTCTCCCAGATCTCGAATGTCATTGTAGTCGGGTTGTATGACAAATGCTCCCTGCGAATTGATTACACCATAGAGCGACTTGTAACCCTCCGCTGTGTTCACAATGGCGTGACCGCCGCTAAAAGGAAAGGCTGAAGTAAATTTCGGTTCAATGTGGACCTGACCACGTTCCTCCAGGTACCCGTATTTTCCCGAGGTTTCCCTCTGAAATGCCAGTAAACCATCTCCGAGAGGACCCACATACACGTAAGGATATGTCGCCAGTCTCTGCCCATTACGATCAATGAGTGCAAATTCATTGTCTTTGATCTGAACAACGGCTTTTCCGTTACTGAAATCGTAGGCTGATACGAATTGTGCCCGGATCACCTCATTGCCAGCAGCGTCCAGGTAGCCGTAACGACTGACATCCCCGCCTGTCTGACCTCCGGAAGTATCATAGAAAAGCGCACGCCCCTCCTTCAGATCCGCAATAAACGGATACGCCCGTTTGGTTAGCACATGACCTTGTTCATTGATCATTTTGAATCCTTGAGAATCTATGACGATTGCCCGTTCTTCTGCGAACGCATTAATGGATTCGTATACAGGCTGAACCACATACTGCCCATTCAGATTAATAACGCCTGCATTTCCGTCCTTAACAACGACTGCCAGACCATTTGGCTGAAAATCACGTGCATCATCAAGCACAGGTTCTAGTCGGATACGACCTTCTGCGTCCATATACCCCCACTTGGTTCCACTAACGGTTCTTACCGATATGGGGAATAACCACGTCGTTTCACGGACATGACTGCCTCCCATGCCCTGTTTAATTCGTTTCTCCAGTTCAAACAGCACTTCACGCGATGGATACGGTTCATGGAAGCTTAGCGCTTTCTGAACCGACATCAGTGCAGCAGGCAATAAACCGGCTCGGTACTGGGCATCGGCAAGGTAGTACCAGTAAAAGGTGTAATCCTGATATTGTTGGGTTAGTTGTTCATAGTAATGGACGACCTTGGGAAAGTAATACATGTACACATCCGTGGCGGGTACCCATTTCCCATTTTGCCACCGGATGATGTCTACCCGGTAAGCCTCCCCTGTATCATGTGTCCAGAGGGCAATCTCTACTTTTCCATCTCTTCCGTGCTGACCTGGCATATCAATAATCTCGGCATGACTGAAATAGAGATCTTCTGGTGCCACATCAGTTAACCCTGACTCCGTCCATTCATATACAGCAAGTTTGGACCAGATTGAACCGAGCTGCCAGCCAACGATAAGATTGTTTCTTGCAATAGATGTCACAGGTGCAGCTGTGAGCAAGGTTACATTGTATCCCATGCCTTTGGTGACGGACATCTTCGTCCACTGACCTTGCACAAATTTCAAAATGAACAATGTCAATTCTCCATCCAGTTTATATACCGCAGCAATCTCCGGCATCCCGTCTCCGGTCAGATCTGCTGCATAAATAGCTGGATGTTCGACAGGTTTAAGTATAGTGACAACAGCAGCGCCAGCTGGAAGTTGTTGTTTTACAATTCGAGTTAACAGCGGCTCGCTCATGGACATGTCTGTTTCCTCCCTTATGACCGCATTCGCCTAATGGTATGCATCATAACCCGGGATATGACATCTGAACGAATAAAACTGCTAACATCTCATTAAGAGATCTTATCGCGTAGTATTACTTTCTGACCGTTAAACATAATGTGGTTAACCTCTTGTATCGGAATGGTCTGGGTCGATATCCATTTCGTTATAGTATCCTCAATCCTCACAAACCCTCCTTTTGGTGTAATCTGTGTACCATCATTTAAATAGATCTCCAGACGAAGATCCTCGAGGGGAATTCGATTCATATCCATACCCTTCAGTGTTACACCTACGGAAGAAACGGTTACTTTGACATCTGTATCTTTATCAAGATGGACCGTAGCATCCCCCGTTTTGCTTAAAGCCTCTTCTTTCAAATTAAAACTTGTTTCCCACTGCCCCTTAATTATCTGATCATAGGTAGTAAACTTCCCTTTAAGCTGAAGATTTTCGAGTTGACTGATATCGGATATATCGAAGATATACTCTATATAGTCTCCACCGTAACCGATACCGTCTTTCATAAAAGAACCATAATAAATCGTATTCATTGGAATATTTTGTGGAGTACCTTGCTTATCGGTAAAGAAAAAATGACCATAATTGTAACTGCCCATTTCAATGTTGGGATTCACCTGAATATGCAGTTTTCCATCCACGAAACCTATATTGGAGATATATAACCAATCCATTCCCTCCAAAGGAATATGAGTTTTGTCACGTTGCAGTACATGAATTGAGCCCTCTTCATTAAATATCTTTGAGGATTCTCCACTCCACCCACTGATATCGTCTTTCATTTGATTCAGGGTAACGTAGTCATTCTGTTGATGCGTACTTAAAAGACTGGAAAGATTAAGTTGTACATCATAATTCTCATCTTTGGATGCACCAGACAAAAATGAACTTACACTCAACGTCATCCGGCTCTTCAGTTTTTTTCCTTGTATCAGAAATCGTACAACCGCTGTTTTTTCTTCGGCATCATAATATACGATCTGAGCGTTATTTGCCTGACCACCAGATACATGATAGCTATATATATCAAGTGTGGCATCAATTCGATCTTCCGTAAGATCCGTGAAAGAAACATATATTTCCGCAGTATTTCCATCTCTCACTGCACCAAGTGTCTGCATCCGTATGCCTTGATCTTCACTTAGCTTGTTTACTGGTTGAAGGATATTAATACGATCCGCACTCAGAAAGCGGAGAACGGATGACAGATCAATAACCCCTAAGGCTGCTGCTGCACCAGTAACAACCGTTAAGGATAAAACGGACGCAGCAGAAATATAGATGATCTTATGTCTCATTTTACTATTCGAGGATGTTTTCGAATTTTTCATTTGACTTTGAGCATCTACTTGAAGCCCAGCCTTCTCATAAAATATATTCTTGATATTCATTAGATTTTGTTCAGTTAAATGATCCTTTGAACGTGAAATGTAAATCACCACCTTTATTTTCTTTTCATCCACCAATCTCGCAGGTGCTTTTTAGAACGGTAAATTTTATTGTGGACCTGTCTAACTTGTAGGGATAATGCTTCTGAGATTTCATTAGGCTTTTGCCCATCGTAAAACCGGCGTTTCATAATCTCTCGATCCGGTTCAGGGAACGCTTCAATGGCTTGCTGTAAATCATTCTGTTCTTCTCGGCTGATGATTTGAGAGAGTGTATCTTCTGTTTCAACAACATGGATGCTTTCTTCGTACAGAAGTTCACTCCTTCGGTTCAATTTTCGATATCGATCAATCGCCTTGTGCTTAGCGATGGTTGCAAGATAATTTTTTAGACTACTACGTTCAGGCTGGAATGCTAGTGGATTTTGCCAAAAAGAAAAAAAGGTGTCTGCCACGCATTCTTCTATATCTTCTGTCGATGCCTTATGTAATATGGAATAAATGATCTTCCACAGTAAACCCGCGTAATGATCCATAATCCACGTCATGGCACCAGGATCGCGCCTTGCGACTGCTTCCCTGATCTGTTCCTCACTCATCGATGTTCATTCCTCCTCTCATTAGCTTAAAATAGCACTCCTACTTAAATTCGATTTAAAATTCCAATTTACTCACAATCCACAAAAAAAGATTTGCAGAGGCATACGCTTCTACAAATCTTTCAGTGCGCTTCAAGATGTTTCCTGAACACTTAGTTGCACATATTGAGTTAACCGGCAATAATATCGCAGCAAGAGCTCTTCATCACCGTTTCCGAGAGCCAGATGACGTCCTTCCATAATCATTGGCTCAACCACTTCCTGAAGAAACGTTAGTTGGAACCGCTTGGTCTCCTCGAGGAACTGCTCCAGCACTTCCACATCCCTCAGTGTAAATTGAGATATTCCCCGCAGCAGCAGTTCTTCTGCCCAACTGCCTACCTGCTGTATGAACTGACTATAGTCTTCCAAGTCTCCCCGTCCTTCCGTAACCCAAATCCATTTTCAGGCTGATTACCTGTTGACCCTTCAGGAAACTGATTGGATAAAACTTGCTCTGTTCAATTCGAACAAAAGCATAAAAGTGTTCGAGTGATGTGGCTCCATATCCTGACTCCAGACGCTGAAACATCGTTTGCCAGTCCATTGAATAAGGGAACGTCAGGGGAAGCAGCTCTCCGTCTTCACTTTCAACCGTCAGAATAAGATTCTGGGTTTGTTTATCAAAGCTGTGATCTACGATTCGGGCCACCCGTAGGATCGCAAGACGCTCCTTCGGTGGTGTGAAGAGATCAAATACCCGGGAATCCTCAAGGAGTACAGAAGATACATCCTGTAGGTATTTGCCCAGATTCACATCTCCCACTTTTGTTCGCGTCATTAGTTCTAGTTTCGCGCCTTCTCCGGAGGATAGCCTGCGGTCTTCATTCACTTTTACCGTGTGAAATTGCAGCTCTTCCCCAGCGAATTGACGGAAGGTTACGTTGGATAACCAGGGAGTATATGCTCCATAGTGCTCTGAGTAGGAGAACGATTGATCGTCATAGTATACGGCTCGGACATCACTATACGTATACATCTCCTGGTCATCGAAGCAGTAGAAATAATACGTTATTCCGCGGTAACCGGACCGAGTCTCCCAAGCGTCGGCCCCCAGACCATACAAGTGCAGCTGCGGAACCGTGAAGTATTTACTGCGAAAACTGCCTATGAGCTGACTCTGTTTAAACGCAGATACATTCTTCTGCTCCAACACCTCCAGCGCGAGATACAGTTTGGTGATCCGATCTAGCATGGACTGCATGGAGAAACGGATATGCCGGTTAAAAAACAGCTGCAGTTCACCCTGAATTCCTCGTAAACTGCGCTCAACGTCAGGAAGGTTGCCACTATGAGCCGCAATAGCCAATGTCTCGAGCTGAGCCATATAGGTTTGAGGCAGCCTTGCGAGTCCTGTGTTTAACATACCAGTAAGCATGCCCCGACATTCGCGAACGGTTTGAATGGAAAACTTGGCTTCATATACCTTTCCGCTTAATGCTTCCGTATCGTCTACATTTTGTTGTCTTCGATATCGCAGTAAAGCTTCCAGCTTTGCCATAGTTCCAGCGGTCTGTTTCACCTTGCATAGAGCCTTGGCCAGGCTCGGTTCCTCAGTAAAAGAAACCTCAATGTCTTGTCTTACAAGCCGTACCGTAAGGAGTGAATCCTCCAAAATTTCAATCTGTTCGGGGTACCGCAACCTGAACAAAACCTCTTCGATCATTGAAGTGCTGTACGACTTCATTAATGTGGACAGGTCATACTCCGTCATCCAGCGGAAACGGGGGTCAATAACTGGAGATACCGCTTCCTCTGCTCTACCGAGGGAATTGACACTGGACTCGTCAGAACCTGCTTCAAGTTTTTCCACCTCTGTCTTATTAGCTCCTGCAGCATCTTCGTCCGTCTGCTGCTCACGCTGATAATACAAGATGGAGATTAGAACATGTTTGCAGACATGATCTGACGGACAAGAACACGCCCAATGATCCAGCGTATCTTCCAGCGTACACAGGGTTCCATCGCTCAACTGACAGCTCACAGAGGATGCATTCCACGTATATTGCACACTCACGCCGTAATCCATGTCTTTCAAGGACCGCTTGTATAATCCCTTGTTGGCATGCCGTATAAGAAAATCTTCGGTACACAGCTTTACAAATATCCTAAATTTTTGTTTAAATTCATTCACGTCATCAACGTCCTGTCGCTCTCAAGATATCATAGAGCGTTTCACTGAAGACACGACCTGGAATTTGTCCCAAGGCAATGCTCTTGTTGTTGCCATAATAATAGTTCTTCTTGCTATCCGGTCTAAAGAAATGCAGGTCTTCCAGCGTAATATTATCCATTCCCTCGTAATATGAAATACTCGTACCGCTGAAGCGCAATTCAGCAACAAATTCATCGTATTCTTTGTAAAACTCGTGATACCAACCGCCGTCCATTGCCGGCCCTTTAATCCAACCGTATTTCTCCAGCGCTTTAGGGAAAGCAGTTGGTGAGAATTCTGATTCAGGAAGACGATTATATTCCTCAAGCTTGAAATCTTCATCCTCAGGCAAATGAATTTCACGCTCAAGCTGCTCGAAAGGCTGCTTGATCTCGTAATCTTCAAGCTGCGTTTTCCAGCCCTCCAAAATGGATGCTTCAAGTTCAAGAGGGTGTACAAGTCCGACCTGCGCATCAGAAGGCAGTTCGTATTCATCCTCATCCACAGTATTAAACGTGCCATCCTCCATATAGCGGAAGGTGCTGATCAGCTGTCCATCTTGATACGTGCCCCAGATCAGACCTACAGCGAATTTCTGCATGATTACATTTTGGACAAACAGCGCCTTCCACTCATCTGCGGACCACAGACGCTGCTTGGACAGTGATTCTTCCAGGCGCTCCGCCTGAATGCCGACCATCGTTTTGAGGTCTTTCTTCAGCTGTGTGAAACGTGCCTTGGACTGTGCAGCGAGTTCGGCATCGTCTTTCTGTGCAGGGGCAGGCAGGCTTTTCACGGTTTTACCAGTTTCTTCATTCAAGGCAACCACCTGCAGATCCCCATTCACTTTAATCAGGAAGGAACGCTCTCCGTAACTAAGCCGCATCGTTCCTGACTCGTCAAAACCGAGCGTAGTGACAAGCCGATCTTCCAACTGTTCCGGGGTAAGTCCCAAATTGTCGGCTGCTAGCTGCAGCGCTTCTTCTGCAGCGCCCTTAACCTGCCTGTTTTTCACGCTTCGTTTAATCTTGTCAATGGCCATGAGCGCAGAGGGCTCTTTCAGATAAGCCAGTACCTTTACAGCGTCTGCTGCAATGGCTCCCCGGCTGTTTTCCGTCCATTCCTTAATTTGAGGGGCTACAATGTTCACGATCTGGATATCGCCAAAGAGTGCCGAGACATACATCACCCACTTCTCTTTGGCAGGCGCACCGTCCTGGATCCACAACTGGAGCAGTTCACTTGCAAATCGCGCTAACGATTCTTCGCTAACGTATTCACGCAGTTCATTCAGCCTTTCGTTCGGCGCAGCTGTATGATCTACCGATTGCACCAGGATGTATTGCTTGATTCGTTCGTCCAAAGGCTGATTGTCCCCCAAACGAATAAGAGAAGGTAGATCCTTCAGGGATAGCCAGCCAAGCCTAGCGAGCTTTTTGGCATCCGCCTGATCAGCAAGTGCTGCGTGGGCATATTCAGGACTTTGGTCCGCGGTATCCAGCAGAATTTGGATCAGGTTCTTCCAATCCTCTGACTTCTCAGCCTTCAGAAGCTCATGGTACAGATCCTTATTCTGTTCCAAGCTGCGGATGGCGCTGAGAGCCATTTCTTTCACGCCTGCTTTCTTCTCTGAGCGGTATATGGTCGTAAATAAGTCGGGGTCTGGCAAGCGATTAAATTCGGATAACGCGAGTCCGTTTGCCTTTTTGGACGAATCCTGCAATCCGGCACGAATCGCTTCGGCAAGCTTGTTCGTTGAGAGTTCGCTCCGCTGTTCAAAGGTGATCTCCAAAATCAACACCCGAGTGTCCGTTGGAAGCTTCTTATACTGTTCCAGGGCATAGTCCAGATTTTGCTGGATGATCCTGCGGTACTCCTCCTGGGGCATGGATATATATCTGTAATCCGTCATGCCATTGAGCGAGATCAGGCTGGTTAACAATTTCTCATGCTGCACCTCCGGATCTTGTCCATAACGTTGAAGCAGCTTCTCTCCACTAAACGCGTATGACCGATACATATCAGAGACAATGTCCAGCGTCCACTCCGGATGTGTTGCCAGAATCACGAACCGGCGCATCGCCTCCGAATCCACAGGCAGGAAACTAATGGCAACCAGGCTCTGAATACGCTTTTTGTCACGATTCAGGTTATTAAACAGACCACGGCTGTTTGGATCCTTCCAGTACTCCTCAAACGGAGTTTTTCCTTCCAGATACCGTGCGATCGCAAGACCGCTGCGACCTCCATCCAAAGGCTCCCGCAGTACGGCAAAGACAGCTTGTTCAACCGTTCCGTCAGCGTTAGGCAGTTCTAGACCCTGATCCTCCAATATCTTTTGTATAATCAGCTTGAGATATGGGGTTTTGAGAATCTGGTATGCTCGTCTGGATTGATCGGGCTCACTCGTAATCGCCGACTGTAGAGTATGCCAGGATATGGAATGCATGTTGAGCTCGCTCAGCATTAGCTCGATCAACTGGTAAGGTTCTTCGAGAGGAAGCAGACCAGCAAGCAGCGCATCTGCATTCTTGGTTCTGGAATCCATACTCAGTAGGTACATGCGCATTTCAAAAGGATAGATCTCATGCAATTGCGTTATTGCTTCCAGTAGCGCATGACCCGTGTCGCCTTTGTTCTCAAGAAACCGCTCTTTGCCCCCGCTGATATTAATCAGATATAATAACGAACTGCTCAGCAATACCATGGATTGGTGGAACACGTTCTGGGACAATTGCTCTTTTTTATTCAATGAAGTATTGGGATAATGCTCTGCAATTAGTCGATTCCGCTTTTGTTGAAGGAATTCCGGATCCAGATCATGAACGGACCGATTAGACCGGGTCTGCATGGAGCAAACAATCAACGGCTCTATTAGCTTATGTAACGTCGGACGGAGCTGTTCTGCATCATCAGCTATTACCAGTTGAAGCAACTCATGCAGATTTTGACTGAGTAAATGTACCTGTGCCGGATGTGTGGCAATGCCATTCAACTGGGAATACGATTTCAACAGAAGCAAAGCATCAATAATTTCACTTTGGTGGTTTCCGTAGCCATTTCCTTTTTTGGAATCAACAAACAACTGAACACGGCTTAGCCTGCTTTTCAGTTCCTCTACAATCTCCTTCTCTCCGGCAAACTGACGGATTTTCTCCAACCGGGACAGCAAACCACCCAGTCGATCCTGACTTTTGCTCTTTCCGCTTAATCCGTAAGCTTCTGAATCATTGCCGAGACAGACGGTGAAGCCATCTGTACTCCACGAATTGCGTCTGGAATATTGGGATTCCAGATGAATGACAATAGCCCCCGCCCGAAAAAATACATCTCCATCGTCTTTCTTGGCAAGTTTCATGAGAGCATCAATCGTATAGTACACATAGTGACTCGAATTTCCCAGCATTTCAGGAAACTTGTCCGTTATTCCCAGGACATAATCAGTGATTTCTTGACTCCGATCTGTTTTGAGTGAGTAATCCCTCGAGCACATCTCAGCAAACTTCTCTACCAGTGCTTCAACCGCGCGGTCTGTTGTAAGCATTACGCATTCCTCCTTTAGTTTTAAGTCTCATTTTATATCCTCAAATTACGTCATAATCTCGCCAATCCAATTTGCCAATTCATTGGGAGTAATCGCAGCTACATGCGCTCCCATATTGGTTAACGTTTGTGCAGCATGTTTGTTGTAGACGGTATCCCCATTAAAGTCGAGGGCTGTGAGGACAAGCAATTTGCACCCTGCGTCGATGATATCTTTGCACGCCTTGTACATCTGCTGGATCGGATATCCCTCTTCCAGATCACTCACTAGGATATAGATCGTTTTGCCTGGATTATCGATCAACGTTTCTCCATAACGCAGAGCCTTGGCAATATGAGTTCCTCCACCCAGCTGTACACTCATGAGCACGTCTACCGGATCTTCCAACCTGTCGCTCAGATCGACAACCTGGGTATCGAATATAAACAGATGGGTACGCAAAGCATTTAAGCGATAGAAGATACTTGCCATCACCGAGCTGTAAATGACCGAGTCCATCATACTGCCGCTTTCATCCACAGCGATGATGATGTTCCATTTGTTATGCGGCTGGATGTTACCATCAAAATATAAACGATCAATCACAAATCTGCGTTTGGTTCGGTCATAATTCTTCAGGTTCTTGGTGATGGTTTGTTTGAAATTCAGATTGCGCAAGGATCGTACAGAACTGGGCGTGTACCTGCTGCGTTTCCCCATGATACTGGCTCTGGTCTGAGACTCCAGTTTACGGCGCAGCTCTTCAACTACGGTTCGCACAATTTCCTTCGCACTTCGGAGTACGTCGCCCTTCATTCGCCCTTTGAACTGCATGATGTTTTTCAGCAGGTTCATATTGGGTTCGAGAGATTCAAGCAGCTTTTTATCTGTTAACAGCTCTGTCAGACCGTAACGGTCCAATGCTTGTTTTTCCAGCAATTCCACGGTTTGGTTTGGGAAACAATTCCCTGACCTTATGCAGCCAATTGGGGACCGTGAGATCCGAAGAACCACGTCCGCCTTCTTTTCGATATCCCTGTTCCTCGCCATACTCGCGATTGTACAGATAACCCAAAATTTCATCGATTTCGGTGTAAGCAAAATGATCCGCATCGTAAGCCTCTGTATTCGACAACCCTTTTTCTGCAGATTCGCCCAGGATCAATCGCCACCGGTTTAAGGTTTCCGCCTGTTTCGGATCCGGAGTCTCTTTCACATGATCGGAAGATGTACTGCCTCTGTTCAAATCAGCTTCCATGCCTCAAACTCCTTCCGAATGGCATCGTCCCATGCTTTCGCCTGAAATAGCATTTGTTCGTCTACCCCGGGCTTGGACATCTCTTCGGCCTGCACCTGATGCAAACTCGCAACCCGATCCGCAATCAGTGCCGTCTCCATGGGGGTGAAATAAGTAAAAGCAAGTCGCAGTTCCGGGATCATGACGATAAATTCATCATGATCTAACTGCTCTATCATATAATTCAATTCTGATAACAGCTGATCTTCGTATAGAAAAGCGTCTCGTGCCACGGCAAACACGCCCTGTAAATAATGTGCTGTCTGCCGCATTTGTTCCGGCGTTCCACGGATGTATCCCCGAGCGCGATTAACAATCTCTTCCCTTGACCGGTCACCGAGACCCGAAGATATGGCCAGGCATACCCCTTCGAGTTGAGCCGGAAGCCTGTGGTCTGCCAGCAGTTCATTCAGGTGTGCCCTGAATGTTTCATCCTGATAACGTTCCTCAGAGGACTCAGCAAGCATCGCGAGCAGCTTCAGTCCCTGAATAATCGCTTTATGCTCATCCGGATTTGTTTTCGAGAGCTGCAACAGCTTATCCACGGCATTGTTATAGGCTTCAGCAACCAGTTCGGGAAGATGGCTGTCTTCCGATAAACCAAGCAACCTTCGGTGTTGATGAATTCGATCCAAAATATGAAGGCTCCCGCACAGGGACAGGAAATTCCCATCCTTTCTTAACGCAGAACGCACCTGGTCATACAATTGCTTTGCCGTATCCTGCAACCCCATTAGCAGTGCCTGGAGCATGGATTTCGCAAGTTCTCCGCTATGGTGATCCGGGATATCCTGCATGTGTTCTGCCATTTTCCGAGTAGCTGCTTCCTGAATCGTGCCACCGTAGAGGGAATTTTCGATTAATCTTGCTTCAATTCTGGACGAATAGTTATAGATCCACGTCTCCCGGACCAGGTTCATGTCTCGCTGTGCAATCCAGTCCGGACCTGATTGACGCTTCGCAAATTCCGGCACCAGATAAGTAATGCATTGAAACAATTGACTAAGCTGCCGGTGCTCCGGTTTGGCATACAGATCCAGCACCTTCTTGTGCTGCCCGGTCGTCCGAAGATGAAGCTTCGACACGGCACAACGTGCTTTGAAATCTTCAACAATCGGAATACTGAACGAATTGGGAGCGACACTCCCAATCACATCACCCGTAAGGAGACGCTGCAGTTCCTGCAGAGGTTTTTCTGTAGCGAGCGTTAGCTCTCCTTTGACAAAAGAAGCGAGAGCTGCATCCATCAGCTCGTAGACACCGCCCTCCCTTTTGCCACGAAGTGTCGCCAGGCCCTGAATCATGCTGTAAGCTTCTATCGCGTCACTCGTTGATACATGCTCATGACCTTCGCGCAGTTTACGAGTAAGCTGGGACAGCAGATCAACTGCCGTCTTGTTATATGCCGTATTTTTCTGGCGGAGCAGTTGGGACCAGATCATATCGTAGTAATTCACATAAGGCATTCCGCTCGCATAGCCATTCAGACGATCCGCCTCCGCAAAGGTATATACCATGGGATACATCTGCTGATGGACCGAATCCTTCGGTGAAGAACTCATGCTATCGGGCACAGCCTTGTTCTGATTTGTGCTAAGTTTCAAGTCCAGCAGTCCATAGGTATGGAATCCACCTGTAATGACAAGCACACGATCATATTTCCGGGAAGCCTTATCGATACAAGTTCGCATATGGGCTTCTCTAGCAAGGTCACCAGAACGGCTTAGTCGCTCCGTTGTATAACACATGCGGGATAACGTACAATACGTGAATACATCCTGCACAAACTCCTGCGTTGATTTCTCCAGGCCGCCAATCTCAAACACTTTCTCCCACAGTTCATCGAAACTGCGACAGTTCGTTTTTTGGCACAAACGGTCGATAAAGTCCGAACCAGCCAGCAGTGTTTCATCCTGGATGGATATTTCCCGTTGTTCTGATTTTTCTTCCATAGAGAAATGATAGTAATCAAGATCAATAAACTGAGCCGGAATGCCCAGCCGGGATGCTTCTCGCAAAGCTACATATTCAGGAGAGTAACGCAGCATGGGATAGTAGCATGCTGCCCGATCATCCTCAGTCTCATAGGTGTAATACATACTGACCGGGGGAAGCGTCGCTTCATCGGCCAATACGGAAATGAATGGATTTCCGCTCTCAGGCCCTTCAATCAGAATGCTGTCCGGCTTGTACGCTTCAATCAACTGCAGCATATGATAAGAACACACCGGGCTGTGGTGCCTTATGGGAAAATAGATGATGCCGTTGTTCAGGTTATACACCTGAGATTCAAACAGGATCTGTAATTGGCTAACGTCCAGCTCCTCCAATTGGTGTTTTACCCGATCCATTTTTTCTCCTCATAATAATCCTTCCAGATGCCCTCTTCCCTGGAGCGCTCTTTCACGACCTTGGAGAAATAGGTTTTGAGAATGGACAGATCCTTGTCATTTTCCTTGGCGATGGTTCCGAGCATGTTCTGAACCAGCCGGTCCAGTGCAATCCCTTTATCTTCGTAATAATACGAGGTCATTGCACTTTGGACGTAAACGGATACGGCTTCGGCGGTACTCATGGAAGCTTGGGGCGTATCCAGCTTGTACCCCTCGCGTGTCATTCCGGTACGAAGCTCCATAAAAGTTGTAGCAAGCAGTTCAACTACATCCGGATTAATTTCGATGTCAATATCACTATGTAATAACAGGCTGCGTGCCTGGGATTCAATAATTTTCGCTTCCATTTTTACACTGCTGATCGGTTTGATCGTTTCAAAGTTGAAACGGCGTTTCAGTGCACCGCTCATCTCGTTAACACCTTTATCACGAATATTCGCTGTCGCAATGACGTTAAATCCTGGTTTCGCAAACAGTACACCGCCATCCAGTTCAGGAATGCTCATCACCTTGTCGCTTAAAATACTGATCAGACTATCCTGTGCTTCGGCGGGACAACGTGTAATCTCTTCGAAACGGGTGATAATGCCTTTCTTCATGCCACTGTACAGTGGGGAGGGTACCAGCGCCGCTTCGGATGGACCTTTATCAAGCAGCATGGCATAGTTCCACGAATATTTGATCATGTCTTCCGTTGTACCTGCCGTCCCCTGAATGGTATTCAGACTGGTTCCCGAGATTGCTGCGGTAAGCAGTTCACTGAGCATCGTCTTGGCCGTTCCTGGTTCTCCCACCAGCATTAACCCACGATTGCCCGCCAGCGTTACTACTGCGCGTTCAATTAATACGTCATTGCCGTAAAATTTACGCGTGATCGCAATGGCCTCCCCATCCAGAATTGCAGGCTTGTCCCTGCCAATGATGAAATCCCGCACGTATGCCGGGGACAGTAGCCAATTGGGAGGCCGCTTTCCCGTATCTTCCTCCCGAAGTGCGCGTAACTCAGCCTCGTATAGTGTCTCGGCAGGTGGTTTAAGCATTTCCATCGTCAACAGTATCCCCTCTCACAAAACAGATCGTATGTTCTTATTCCTATTATTTTATCACAGAGGTCTCTCAACTACCCTAGAAACCGAGAAAAATGGTTGAAACGTCCCTCTTATCCGAACTCTGTACTAAGTCGATGGACATGGAAATAGCACATTTATGAACAAAGAGGCCAGTCATTAATTCCGTTATATCGGCATCATGCTCCCTCCAACTTAGATTCTTTCAAGGCTTTTGCATAAAAAGTCCTATGAACTACTAATATCATTACATCAAATAATATGATGGTTTAACCAAAGAATGCGAACAACGCAAAGAAACACAGACTGTCAGCCTGCGTTTCATCCTTCTCACTACTATTTTTCAAAAATGATTCTACATTCTACCATTCGCATGTTTCCTGCTTACATTCTTCGTCCACAGGATGCGGAATAGAGCTCATACCACTCATATCTTGTCAATTCAATCCGGGTTGCATCACGGCAGGCACGAATACGCTCCGGTCGTATTGAACCAATGACAGGTTGAATACCGGCGGGATGCTTCATTAACCAGGCGAGCACTACAGACTCAGCCGTAACACCACGTTCCCCGGCTATACGATGAACAACTCTGACTGTATGTTCAATTTCGGGTCTTTGCCCCTCAACCACCCTGCCTGTGAATCTTCCCTGAGCCAGCGGCCCCCATGCTTGCAGCTGGATATGCTCCGCCTGACAATACTCCATCGTACCGTAAGGAAAAACGTTATCCTTGGCTTGTGGACGGTTCACGGTAACCCCTGCTTCGACGAATCCGATTTTGTCCAGACTCATCTCAAGCTGATTCACTATGAGAGGAACGGTACAGTTCAGCTGAAGCAGACGAATCTGTTCTGAACCCATGTTGGACACACCAAAATGCCTGACCTTTCCTGAATGATGGAGCCTCGCAAGTGCCTCACCGATCTCCTGCGGATGGGCAAGAGGATCGGGGCGATGGAGCAGCAATATGTCCAGATAATCTACCCCGAGGCGTGTAAGAATGCCGTCAACACTGGCTTGAATATGTGCTCCGGAAGAATCATAGCGCTGTGGGCCTACGTCATCTCCCACCAGGCGTATGCCGCATTTCGACTGAATAATGATCTGTTCTCTCAATCCATGGCGCTCTGATAGTATTCGCCCAAAAACATGTTCTGCTTTGCCACGTGTATAGATATCGGCCAGATCATAATGATTAATGCCGATCTCAAGAGCTGCTTCAACAGCGTGGTGCCCTTCGAGTACAAGATCATCAGTGATGGGCAAACCATCCCATTCCCCTCCGAATCGCATGCATCCAAGCACAAGGGGACTTGCAGGAATCTGGTGTTGATGCAGTGGGAGCCTTAAGTCTGTCATGCAGAATTCACCTCCTTTTCAATGTTTTTAAACCGTTTTCAATAGATATACACTTTCTTCCCAACCATTCTATTTTCCTTCCTTTACAAGCAAATTTGAACGAACTTTGATATCATTATCGATAATTATAGCTGCAAATAACATAATATGGACAAAAACAAGGTTTCTGTGGTTCTCTATTGAATATGTAGAAGGTGCATGCTTTGCAAATTAAGCCATAGAATTAAACGTGTGCATACTTTGGAAAAGGAATTCATATCTGAGCTCTTGGATGAGAGGAGAGAATTGAATTGAACACGAACGAAACTTCACAAACAACGTTTTTTACTAAGGAATTTACGCAAAACCCCTATCCTGTATACGAAAAATTAAGAGAGACGGACCCTGTCTTCAAAGTCATGTTTCCTCATGGTGAGTTCGGATGGATTATTACCCGCTACGAGGACGCAGTCGAAGTGCTTAAGGACCCTCGCTTCAGTAAGGATGTCGCCAAACGGTACGGTCCTGAGAATCAATCCATTTTTGTGAATAACATGCTATTTTCTGACCCGCCGGATCACCGCCGTCTAAGAGGACTTGTACAGAAAGCGTTCACGCCAAAGCTGGTTGCGGACATGAGAAGTCATATCCAGGAAATCGCAGACGACTTACTGAATAACATTGGATCCCGGGACAAAATGAACCTGATTGATGAGTATGCTTTTCCACTCCCCATTATTGTCATTAGTGAAATTTTGGGAGTACCTCTTGAAGATCAGGACAAGTTCCGTTTATGGTCCAATTACATTATTGATGCGTCGAATTCGGATCACGCCGAGATGTTTGAACAGCATGCCCGGGAGTTCACCGAGTATCTCACTGCCTGGTTTGCAAAAGTGCGAGAGAATCCTGGCAAAGACCTGATCAGTCAGCTCGTGATCGCAGAAGAATCCGGACAACAACTGACTGAAAATGAATTGCTCGGCGTAGTTTCCCTGCTCATTATTGCGGGACACGAAACTACTGTTAATCTGATCGGTAATGGAGTGCTTGCCCTACTGGAACACCCCGAACAGCGTGATCTGTTGATTCAACAACCGGAGCTTATTCATAATGCAATCGAAGAAATGCTTCGCTACAACGGTCCTGTCGAATTCAGTACGTCCCGCTGGGCGCTGGAGGATATTGAATTTCGAGGACAGAACATCGCCAAAGGTGAGCTTGTGATCGTCGCGCTTGATTCCGCGAATCGGGATGATGCCAAATTCAAAGATGCAGATGTCTTTGACATCACACGGGAAAAGAGTTCGCATCTCGCTTTTGGGACAGGCATTCACCTCTGTCTTGGTGCGCCCCTGGCACGTCTGGAAGGCGAGATTGCCATCCATACCTTGCTCGCCCGTTTTCCCGAGATACAGCTTCAGACAGACGTTACTCAACTGGAGTGGAGACCTGGCATGATTGTGCGTGGAGTCAAGGAGATTCCAGTGCAACTCAAATAAATCAAGTCATAAGCGTAATGAAAGAGAGGCTTTTTGCATCATGGAAATCAACACTGTAATACTCATTGTTTTGTTGCTTCTAGTTCTGGTGTTAACCATTAGAGTTCTTAGTCTTCAAAGCCAGCTAAATGAACTCAAACGGGATGTGGAGCGGATTGAAAATGGCACCGGCATGACGCCGCGTTCCAACGTGAATTATTCATCCTTAGCTTCGACCCTGTCGTCTGCTCCGGATACACAAATGGAGTTGTCCCGGCTTGATCATGAGTTGCTGGAACTTATACAACAAGGGCAAAAGATAAAGGCCATCAAAAAGCTGCGCGAAGCCAGAGACCTTTCCCTCAAAGATGCCAAAGATTATGTCGATGCTTTAGATCGCACATAAAGTCTTGGAGATTTTATTAAACTCCCTGCTAAATTCAATTTACTCAAATCATTTCTACATGATTAAAGTAACGAATTTAAACCAGGGAGTTTACTTTTGAATACATCAGTGATACAGTTATTTCAATATTACTAGAAATAAGAAATAAAGACGAAAGGACAGATCGTTATGGAATATACATCGACTGGAATAGAACAAGCGGTCAAAATTCACAAAGCACTGGGTGAGCAAACGCGATACAAAATCATTCAGATTTTATCTGCTGAAAGCAATCTGTGTCCTGCTGATCTGGAAAATCGACTTGTAACCGTGGCCCTTTCCACGTTGTCTCATCACTTGAAGCAGTTGTCTGATTGTGGTCTGCTTACATCTCAAAAGAAAGGAACCTACATCTACTACAGCTTGAATACAGACACAGTTCAAAAATTTGCTCCCTATCTGCTGAACAGATAAAAATTTTATTCTATATTTCAATAAAACTAGAAATATAGAATAATACAATTAAACAGATATAAGATATAGAGCCTAACCCCTGGTCGATAAAAAATGATTGAAGCTGTTTGTCTCGTCTTTATTTCTATATTTCTAATAATATAAAATTAAAATAGGAAAGAGGTTATTTTCTCATGTCCAACACTTGGAAAATCTATGTACTTGCCTTAGTCAGCTTTCTTGTGGGAACCTCCGAATATGTCATCGCGGGTATTTTGGATCGTATTGCTGATACCATGCATATTTCGTTAATCGCTGCCGGGCAGCTGATCACCATATTTTCACTTGTTTATGCACTTGGCACACCGATTATCATTGCCTTGACTTCCCGCTTCGATCGTCGCAAGCTATTGCTCTACTTCCTTGGTCTGTTTGTTGCAGCCAATGTTCTCGCTTATCTCCTGCCAGGGTATGAGCTTTTCGTCGCCGCCCGTGTATTGATGGCTCTAGGGGCCGGAGTTGTTGTAGTAACCGCATTGACGGTTGCTTCCAAAGTTGCTGCTGAAGGCAAACAAGCGAGTGCTATCGCCACGGTCATCACTGGATTCACAGCCTCTCTGATCATTGGTGTACCTTTGGGAAGAGTCGTAGCAACCTCATGGGACTGGAAACTTGTTTTTGCAGGCATTGCCGTACTCGGTGTGATTGCCATGATTGTTATTGCATTATCCATTCCATCATCGGAAGGAGAAGCACCTGTCCCTCTGAAAAAACAGTTATCTCTGCTGAAGCAACCTCGAATTGGATTGGCGCTGCTGGTGACGTTTTTCTGGCTTGGTGGTTACTCCATTGCATATACTTACATTTCACCTTATCTGGTCTCTGTCGCAGGCATGAGTGAAGGTGTACTAAGTTCCGCCCTGCTTGCCTTTGGCATTGCAAGTTTGATCGGCTCCAAAGTTGGGGGATACAGCGCGGATCGTATAGGGGTGAAACGTACTCTTTTCATCGGTATGGCATTGCATATTGTCAGTTTGGTGATGCTGAACTTGACGGCCCACGCTTCTGTGACCATTTTCGCCATCCTCATTCTCTGGTCATTTGCAGCGTGGTCTTCCGGCCCAACTCAACAATATAATCTGGTTACCATGGCACCCGAATCATCAGGCATCATGCTGAGTCTGAACAGTTCGGTGATGCAGCTCGCAATGGCTGCCGGTGCTGGAATTGGCGGAATCGCCGTCAACTCAGTTTCGTTGTCATCCATTACCTGGATTGGTGCTGTCGGTGTAGCTATTGCATTGATCATCATGATGCTTTCTTATCGTCCTACCTCACTTAAACCTTCACAAATAGACGCAAATAACGCTGCATGAAAAAAAAGATGTGTAATTGAGTTTGTAGACAACAGCAAAAAGAGAGGGACTGTATACTTACAGGACCTCTCTTTTTCTTACTTATTCAACTATTATTGTGCTGTTACAGCGCCATCGATCGGGTACACGGCACCATTAATATAGGGAGCTTCATCTCCAAGCAGGAAGGCAACCAGGTTAGCGATTTCTTCCGGTTTGCCCAGGCGTCCGGACGGAATGCTGTCCACGGTCGCTTTGAACACTTCCGGATTGTCCTTGCCGAATTGGATGACCATTGGCGTCTCGATCGTTCCTGGCGCAATCGCATTTACCCGAATATTGTCTTTGCCATATTCAATGGCTGCGGTGCGCGTTAAGCCTACCACGCCGTGCTTGGTAGCTGCGTAAGGTGCAACTGCCGGAACACCAACAATACCTGCGGTCGAAGCTGTGTTCAGGATGGCACCGCCACCAGTTTTGAGCATTTCGGTAATCACATATTTCAGTCCATAAAATACACTTCTCAGGTTGATATCGATAATTTTGTCGAATTGTTCAATCGTATGTTCAATGAGCTTGACTCCAGGTCCTGCGATCCCTGCATTGTTGAAGAACATATCAATTCGTCCGAACTCTTCAACTGCTTTTTTCACATAATTCTCAACGTCACTGGCCTTGCTCACATCTGCTTGTACAAAAATAGCTTTGGCTCCGAGCTTCTCAATCTGTTTAACTGTTTCTTGACCGGTCTCTTCGACGAGATCAACAACCACAATGGATGCGCCCTTTTCAGCCAGCTTGAGTGCAGCTGCTTGACCCAATCCACTTCCTGCTCCAGTAATAATGGCTACTTTTCCTGTGTGACTCATTCTGATCTCCTCCATCTGTGTTAGTCATCTTGTCATCGGATCGGCTCATGGATATGAAGCGTAATTCAACAATTTGCGACATATGTAGGTTAAAACTGACATAAATCCTGCCTGACATTACCTATTTTAATAGACTTACGATATAAAAACAAACCAAATCATATGTGTGCATACCATGATATGGATCATATCCCTGCCATCTCGCGAAGGAGAGCTTTGATAATTCAATGAACATCATGCTCTCCATTCATGTGAGATGTATATTTCAAGCTTAAAAACAAACACATCTTTATCTAAGCAAATTGGTTTTCGCAAGTTCGATCAATTCATCGCCACGTCCGTTGAGAACCGCCTTCATCATCCACAAGGTGAAGCCTTCCGCCTGTTTGATGTTAATCTTCGGAGGCAAGGACAGCTCCTGACGATTCACAACCGCATCAATCAGGACAGGACCATCATGCTGAAGGGCACGCTCTACCGCTCCCTCCAGTTCGGCAGGATCTTCAACCCGTATCCCTTCCATGCCCATCGCCTGTGCAACCATGGCAAAGTTGGGATTCACCAGTTCCGTGCCGGATTCGAGGAATCCTGCTGCTTTCATCTCCAGTTCCACAAAGCTCAGTGCTCCGTTGTTGAACACGACAACTTTCACTGGAAGGTTATGCTGTTTCAATGTCAACAGATCCCCCATTAACATCGCAAGGCCACCGTCACCGGACAATGAGATGACTTGTCTTCCCGGATTGGCTACTTGAGCTCCAATCGCCTGTGGAAGTGCATTTGCCATGGTACCATGATTAAATGAACCGAGCAGTCTTCGATTGGGACTCATCTCCAGATACCTTGCCGCCCATACCGTCGGTGTTCCCACATCACATGTGAAAATCGCATTTTCACCTGCTGAATCACTAATGACTTTGGTTAAGTACTGCGGGTGAATAGGCTTCTTCCCCGGTTTTCCTATGGCAAGTTCATCGAGTTCCTTGCGTACTTTCATGTAACGGTCCACACTTTTTCTAAGATGCTTGTCATTGTGCTCGTCCGTCAATAAAGGCAGCACAGCCTCAATGGTCGCTTTGATATCCCCGCATAATCCATAATCCACCTTCGTGCGCCGCCCCAGATGAGAGGACTGGATATCCACTTGTAGCACAATCGCTTTCTCCGGGTAAAATTGACGATAGGGAAAATCCGTTCCCAGCATCAATAACACATCACAGTCCATCATGGCGTGATAACCGGATGAATATCCAATCAATCCAGTCAGTCCTACGGAATACGGATTATCATACTCCAAATGTTCCTTGCCCCGAAGAGCCATGACCATCGGAGATTTCAGTCGATCACACAGCTGCATAAGAGGTTCCCGTGCACCTGCGCATCCTGCCCCGCACAGCAACGTAATTTTTTTATCCTGATTCAGATAATCTGCCAATTTCCGCAGTTCCGGTTCTGAAGGATGCACCACTGGCTTGGTCACGTGAAAGACATGTTCAGGTACAGGCAGATCGGCTGCTTCAAGACCAGCTACATCTCCTGGTAAGACGATGACCGATACCCCGGAACGCGCCACCGCAGTTTGCATCGCCATGGTAACGGAACGAGGCATTTGTTTGGACGTAGTAATGACCTCGCAATAATGACTGCATTCCTGAAAAAGATATTCCGGATGAGTGGATTGGAAGTAATCACTGCCAATCTCATCGCTTGGAATATGAGCAGCAATGGCCAGTACCGGCACCCGGTTTCGGTGGCAGTCATACAAGCCGTTAATTAAATGCATATTTCCTGGCCCACTGCTGCCTGCGCAGACAGCGATACTTCCACTTACCTCGGCATCAGCTCCAGCGGCAAATGCAGCCACTTCTTCATGGCGAACATGAATCCATTCAATTTTGCCGGACCGCCGGATAGAATCCAGCACTGCATTCAGGGAGTCTCCCACGATACCGTATATTCGATTGATCCCTGCATTTAATAATGCCTCGACAAGTACGTCTGCGATTGTTTTTTTCATGCCAGATCTCCTTTAATCGCTTATTTTGAGTTATCCTTCCACCCCGTTAATATACCTATTCTTATACCCCGTTCTTTTGAAAATCGAATCAATTTCATATGTATTTATGGATATATAGACAGAAAAACCACCCCTACCTTCCGTGTACACGGAGCAATGTAGGAGTGGTTTGAGCATTCTATTTGTTTATCCATAATTTCAATATTTAGACCAATTCATTTTGGTTGATTTAAATGGCAGGCATAACGTTACCGCCGCTTACCGGAATGTAGGCACCTGTGATAAAAGAGGACAGATCCGAGGCCAAAAATGCAACTGCATTGGCGATCTCCTGGTCTTCACCCCGACGCTTCAGTGGAACCGATTGAGTGTAAGCTGCATCATGTCCAGGTTCACTATTGCGGTCACGCTCGCTTATTGTCCAGCCTGGGGCGACCTGATTCACGGTAATCTGATATTCACCGACTTCCTTGGCCAGTACCCGATACAACCCGTCCATCCCACGTTTGCCGGCAGTATAAGCTGATTGTGTCGCGAAGTTCTGCATGGCGCATTCCGTGTTGATGCCGATAAATCGACCGCCTTTGGCTTCTTTCATATAAGGAATGAAGGCTTTGGCCAGGTACACACTCTGCATTACGCAGGATTCAAATTGACTGATGTAGTCCTCAGGAGATTGTTCCAACACAGTTTTCCATTCATACTGAATGACTGCATTGGCAACCACAATGTCAACTCCGCCGAGACTGGACTGAATCCGATCACGCATCTGAATAGCAGTTTCCTGTCTCGTGATATCTCCTTGAACGATAACTGCTAGCTTCCCGCCCGCTTCAATCTCCCGTTGAAGTTCAAGTGCTTTCGTTTCATTGTTTATGTAATGCAGCGCGATATTTGCACCACAGTCGGCCAGCGTGCGGGCGATCACTCTCCCGAGTTGTCCAGTGGAGCCAGTCACCAGCGCGGTCTTGCCTGTGAGATCCAATTGCATGTAGACAGCACCTTCCTTGGTTCAAGATCTACCAATATATAAAATTCTTCATGACTAAAACGATTTCGATTATTCCATTTGCTTGCCATAAGGCTATCTTTTATGCCAGATCCTCATGCTGAATCAGATCAATTTCCTGAAAACGGCTAACTTCCTTTTCCCAACGTTCTTCCACATATTTGCGGTGAACCGGGTGATCATTATAAGCATCATAAGCCGCCTGATTGGCGAAAACCATTGAGAAACTGTAGTCAAACTCATTTTTGGAGCTTACCTGGCGCAGTACCTGAAAATTCTCCACACCCGGAATTACTGCAAGCGTATTCGCACTTTCCTTCAAAAAAGCTTCAGCCCCCGGTGTATCCTTGCCATCGTAAAGTGTAAACGTCACCATATGTGTAATACTACTCATCTCTATTTCCTCCTCCAATATGATTTCACTCTATTTCCTAGTTTACCTCTGATTGATATGTAAGCGCAATCCTTAATAAAATGGTTTAGAATTGGATCGTTCATATGCAGTCATATTCCCATTCTTGAAACACAGAAAAACCCCGAGAACAAATTCCCGAGGTTTTTCTTGTCATCTATGGACAGACTAGTTTTTAAGGTTGTATTTACGGTTGAACTTGTCAACACGACCACCGATGTCCACGTTTCTTTGTTTACCAGTGAAGAACGGGTGGGATGCGGAACTAGTGTCCACACGGATTACTGGGTAAGAGTTACCGTCTTCCCATTCCATAGTCTCGTTCGAGAATTTAGTCGAAGAGCTCAGGAATTTGTAATCAGCACTTGCATCGTAAAAAATTACGGTTTGTGTCTTTGGATGGATATCAGCTTTTGGCATAATCTATTTACACTCCTTTAAATGGGTACTTCTTTGAATAGAACTAAATTTTATTATACTCTTTTTTTGGACAAAGTACCAGCAGGATTTGAAGAAACGATAAAATTAATTTATAATACGCCACAATCCACACATGATTTAACTTTACGTTATACCTTTCTCCAGTACATTCAGCATGTACTCCAGAGCCTCCAATTCATCTCTTCCTCTTGTCTGCAATCTGACTACACTGCCGTGACGGATCGGAAGAAGCGCCATACCAAGCAGGCTTTTGACATCTACACGATGCTCATGATCAGACCCCACAAACGACAATGAAATATCCGAGGCAAAACGTGACGCTTGAGAAGATACAGACATCAAATCATCCCGGTGAAAATCAGAGTGAATCGTAAATTCATGTGTTCTCACAATCTTCAGTTCCTTTCGCTAAGTAGCTTACCAACTTGAGTGGTTTGTAATATTTTATATATTAAAATCTCCATGAATTATACCACGTTATGGAAGCTTGTATCATCCTTTATTGGCGAAAAAAAACAAAAAAAGAAGCCCCCAAAATCGGGACTTCCTTCGCACCGACTCACATGCCGTTTGGATATACCATCACTTTCAGACTGCCGCTCTTGTTGTGAAGTGCCCGTTCCATCGCTTGTTGAGTTTCATCCAAAGTGTAGCGGTCAGTGATCAAGGACATCACATCATGCTGACCAGAGCTTAGAAACTCAATACCTGCCGGATACGTGTTGGCATATCGGAAAATACCGTAAATATCAACCTCATTGTCCGCGATAAAAGGGACATTCAGTGCAATTTCGTCCTGTGCCGGCAAGCCTACGATGGCCAGTTTGCCTCCCCGCCTTAATGAATATAATGCAGATTGGAGTGCCTTGGGGTTCCCTGCAGTTTCCCACGCTGTATCAACGCCAACCCCGCTCGTTAACTCACGGATGACTGCGATAGCATCTTCGTTTCGCACATTAACGGTATGCGTGGCTCCCATCCGGCGAGCGGCTTCCAACCTGACCTCTTCCAAGTCCGTAACAATGATCTTGTCGACACCATAAGATTTTGCAGCAGCCACTGCCATCAGTCCGACTGGTCCCATGCCCATAATTGCAAGTGTTGTTCCAGGAGCCAGCTTACTGCGACGTGCTGCATGAATGCCCACTGAAAATGGCTCGTTCATGGCTGCTTCCTCAAAGGACAGATGATCCGGGATCGGAAAAACCATATCTTCTCGAATGGTCATGTACTGAACAAATGCACCATCCACCGGAGGCGTTGCAAGAAATTGTACATCAGGACACAGGTTATATCGTCCTTCCTTACAAGCCGGACAGCGTCCGCAAGTGACGCCTGGTTCAATAGCGACCCGATCCCCAACCTTCAACCGCGTTACGGTAGAGCCTACAGCGGCAACGATACCTGCGCATTTATGCCCGAGAATGATCGGCTCCTCTACTACAAATCTGCCGATTCTTCCATGTTCAAAATAATGTACATCCGACCCGCAGACGCCCACTGCCATGACCTGAATAAGAACTTCGTCCTCTGCAGGCTGTGGTACAACCTGTTCTTCGATGATGATTCGTCCCGGTTCAGTCATTACAGCTGCTTTCATAGTCTCTGGTAATTGATGCTGTCCCATACGTTTCCGCCTCCTTCTGGTTGCCGATAATGTCCCTTATAATTCAAGAATACACGGTATGTGTGCTTCCCGGCTCTATTAATAGATGGTTCGCCCCTGTTCGTCCTCAATGCCGCTCTTGCGATAGAAATACGTATTGATCATGTCCCGCCATTCTTTCGCATGTTCGGCCTGGTCTTCCTGACGCGAAGCGACCTTTTCAAATATTTCAGGATCTACTTTGCCCTCAAGCTTTCTCCATGTTTCTGCCAGAACTTCTGCCTGCTCAGCACCTAAGAAGTGTGTATCATAGATATGTTGAATGACCGTCTTGCCTGAATGCAGCACATGCGTGTAAGGAACATGGTGGAAAAATAATAACAGCTCATCGGGGCACGTTTCTACAGATTCATATCGTTCAGCGTTCTCCCGGTGATACTGCAAAGCATAGCCTGTACCGCTTTTCACGGTTCGATCTACACCAATACCGTGACAATCGGCAAAATGATACGTTCCCCATTTGGAATATTCATATCCATCCACATTGGGACCGTAATGGTGATCCGGATTAACCATCCAGCCTACTCCGAGTGGTGCCGTATAATTCTCATAAATGTCCAAAGAGTTTAAAAGCATGCCGGAGATCTGCCCAACCACCTCTTCATCGTGACCAAATGTAAGTCTGACCCATTCATCGGCGATCTCCTCAGAAGACAGCTCCGGATTCCAGGCAAGTCTGCCATATCCGTACAGATTGGCTTGGGCAAGCGGGTGTCCGGTCCAGCAGGCATCTGCACCAATATTGGATACGGCTGCAAAACCACTGTGAGGCCGGTTATACAGCGATCCATCTGCAATACGTTTAACTTCCGATCCTTGACCTTTGGCATACGTATCAAAATCCAAAACTACTTTCCACTGTGGAATCAGATAACACAAGTGCCGCTGCTGGCCCGTATACTCCTGAGTAATCTGAAATTCAAGGACCTGATTCGTCTTCTCCATCGCTCCAAACAGTGGAGAAACAGCCTCCCGAACCTGAAAATCCATCGGACCATTCTTGATCTGCAAAATGACGTTATCTGCAAATCGTCCATCCAGCGGCTTAAAGTGGTCATATGCAGCTCGCGCACGGTCCGTGGAACGATCACGCCAATCCTGCTTGCAGTTATAGACGAAGCAGCGCCAGATAACCAGCCCTCCAAATGGACGAAGCGCTTCAGCGAGCATGTTCGCTCCATCGGCGTGGTCCCGATTATACGTGAAAGGACCTGGGCGGTTTTCAGAATCTGCTTTGATCAGGTAACCCCCAAAATCTGGGATAGCGGCATATACCTTGGCGGTCTGGATATTCCACCATTCGCGTACCTGTTCATCCAGTGGGTCTGCCGTAAGCAATCCGCCAATCTCCATCGGGCTAGCATAATTGGCACTGAGGAACAGTCGAATGCCATAGTCTCTGAATTCGGATGCCACCCGGGCAACATCACTCAAAAAGCGTTCCGTCAGAAACAGCGTTTCACGCTGATGCACGTTGACATTGTTGATCGATATGGCATTGATACCGGTGGAGGCAAGCAGCCGTGCATAATCGCGAATGCGTCCGATATCACGTGTGAATTCTCCATTTTCATAGAAAATGGATTCGCCGGCATATCCACGTTCAATGCTGCCGTCAACGTTATCCCACTGGTTGATCATTCGCAGTGCATTGCGGGGCTGCTCGGTAATATAGCTCCATTTTTTCGCAGATGGATCTGTTTCACTTGAACGGCCTTGGTCCAGAACCAGCTCCCTAAGCAGATGGAATGTAGCATACAACGCACCTTGAGGTGTCTCTGCACCAACCCAAAGCCTGCCTTGTTCCTCGTCTTCTCGAATGACATACCCTTCGCCTTGAACCGCAGCACGCTCACTTTCACTAAAGGCTTGTGCAACGAATGGATTCTCTGACCATGTGCCAATCCATACACCTGGAGCATTCAAAGCCTGTTCATCCGCTTGGTTGGCAGCTGTTACAGTCTTCGCTTTCACACCAAACAGTTTCTCCAGTCCCTGAGTTAGTTCTCCCAGAGCGGTAGAGATAACTTTGTGATTCTCAATCGCATATATTCGTTCCGCCCAGGCTGGGGCAGCCTTAATGCTAGCCCCTTGACGACTATAATCACCTGAGAGATATCCCAGCCAGGCATCATACTGGGGGCCGGCCAAGCTTTTTTGAATGACTGAACGACTCATTGTACCGCCTCCTTGCTAGCATAGATCTGTTCCAAACGATTGCCCTTGCCTTCAAGCAGCCACAGAATGGATGTGACTCCGCGCGGATAGTATTTGCTGCCCACGGCAACACCGGACAGGATCTGGTCACTCCAGCACCAGTACGACTCTTCCGGATGCAGCAGCCAGTTCACATGCGCCGCATCGGATGCCTGACCTGATTCATCCCACTCCATGCCCAGTAATTCTCTGGTGATAAACTGGGACAGATATATTTTGCTTAACCATGAGTTATTGCTTGTCGAGGAGAGCTTCCATCCCCCATCCTCAAACAGACAAGTACCTGGTACTAGGACGGTTTTGAGGTGAGTTTGGAGTGCTTGCAGGTAAGGACCGAACCGGCCGTTAACATCGAGAGCACCTTCACAACCTGTAAAGTAAGGGAATACCAGACCTTCAATTGCCGGAATTATACGTGAATCGTTATTTTCCGCAATGACGGCTGGGATGTAGCCACCTTCCGTTAATTGGGCTGCAACACTCGCTGCACAGCGGTCAGCCTGACGGCCTGCCTGAAGGGATAGATCCGGGAGCTTCTCAGCGGCAAAGAGTTTTTCCAAAGCCACATATACTGCCCAGCATTTGCCCGCCAGATAAATATTGTTCCGCGATTGTCCAAGCGATACATCAAGGCTGTCATAAGTTGTTATTTCTGCTCCGCCGTTGGTTCGGCTGCTATCCAGTCCCATCAGTCCATTGCGCTGATCCTCATCCGGATGATCCCGGTTCAACATGCTATCGAAGCAATCCCGAATCACAGGAAGCATTTCCTTCACAAATACCTGATCCTTGGTCTGTTCGATGTACACCGTTGCACAGCACAGCCAGTTTACAAGCTCCTCATGGCTCATCTGAGAGAAACAATCGTCAATCCCCACGAGTTCATAAGCTGAATGTCCCGGACGAGAGAATACATTGGCTACACCAATATCATGGGTAAAGGTCAATCCGCCTGGATACTCCTTCTCTTCCCCAGGGAATCGAACCTGATCGGTATAACTGTAACGTTTAACAAACCACTCGAGCTCGTTACGAACCGTCCAAGGGTTCAAAGCGAGTTCGAAGTACAGCTGATCTGCTGTCAGATCAAGGGTATTCATCATCCGGTATTCCCCTTCATTGACGATCCAGAACGGTTCGCCATCCGCATCCAGCAGTTGTGTACTTGCATAGTAACTATGGATGGAATGAGCGAGCATGAATGCCTGATCATCCGACAAGGCAGCCGTTCCCAGACGCTGTTCTGCCTCCACACAAGAAGAGGTCAGTGCATCGAAACGATCCAGCGCATACTGCCCTGCCTCTTGAATATCCGCGAAATAGCGGGTGTACCAATACGTTGTGTCCAAACCCGAAGTGACAATTCCACCGCGATAAAAACATACCGCAAACCGATATGTACGCTTCTCTCCGGCTGGAACCTCCATCAACAGTGCAGCCGTACCACCCAGGCCAAAGGCCAAATTCTCCACGTGTTTTTCCTGTAAAATTTTATCCAATGTGAACCCGAGAGCTGGCCACAGACCGTCATCAGCAGACATAATCGCTGTCAGCCTGCCTTGTCCAACTCCTGTAAGCTTTCCACCTTCAGGTCCACCAATCATGCGCATCGCAGAGTACGGGTCATTACCCTGATAGCCAAAATATGCTTTGCGTGCCTGCTTCCCTTGCGTATTATCAATTGTCATCTCCACGAGCACCGCTGGCACCAAAGCGTCTTTTAATTCTTCGAGATCACCACTCTTCGGTTCGGGTACGGGACGTACAGGCGAATAAATCCGGAAGGTAAGATCTCCTGCTGTCCACGTATCGGTTCCGGACTTGAATTCACGCGTAATTTCATCATCCCGAAAAGTTGAGATCAAGGGACGTTGAGCTCGGGTTGAAGCTGCTGATTGTGACGCTGATCCTGCCTCATCTCCTGAAGCGTTATCCGGATTTTCCAGTTTTTCGACATCGTAACGTACACTCTCATCCTCGGTCGCTTCGAAGAACGGCAGTGCCTCATAATGTCCGCCATCACGGGATTGTAATCCGATATATATATTTTGGTCTGCAGGTTTTCCCAGCTCTAAGCCGAGACCACCTTTGGCACCCTTATATCCAAGTGTAAAACTTGCAAAAGCCCCAATCGGTGAATGATGGGCGTTATAAAAAATCGATTTGGATGTGCTCATGAACGATGACCCCTCTCAAAATGGTTTGCATGCGTTTTCATAGCCTCATCCTACCACGGGCATTCTGCTCTAGACCATGGACAAATCAATCGGATATTTACCCAAATCAAGCTGTTGTATTATAATAAATTAAAGCGATTACATTTTCAAATGTTGGCAAACGATCCGTTAGATCCAGCCTGTCATTTCGATTCATACTATTATAAAGGAGGTTTCCAATGACTTCTACGTACTTGCCTCCCGCTCTTGGTGAAAGTGTGCATGAAGTGTTCTACCCGGATGTGCAAACCACCGTCAATCTGTTCGCCATTCATCTGCGGAGTGTTGGATCGGACTGGAATTACCCGGCGCATGAACACCCCCAATACGAACTGAACTATGTGACAGAGGGTGTGCAGCACATGACGGTTAACGGGCAATTGTATGCACAAAAGGCTGGCGAGCTGCTCCTGATTCCTCCGGGAAGCATTCATTCCAGCCAAAGCCAGAACGGCCAGGGATTTACCTATTTCTGCATGCACTTTGATATCGATGATCAATTATTCCTCTCTTTACTTGCCCGAATCAAGCAGGTTCTCTTTCATTCAGACAGCCCGGTTACGTTAAAAATTGAGCCAGTACTGCAGAAATTAATGAATTCTGCAAATGAAAATACAGCTTCAAATACGATGGTACAGCGCATGCAGCTGCAGTCCGCCGTATTTGAATTGTTCGGCCACCTGTGGGAGGCTGTCTCCCACGAGGCTGCACACCTGTTCACCGAAGGATACGAACGAATTGAACTTGCCCACCAGATTCGCAATCGTCTGCAAGGGCTGGTCAGCCAGCAATTTAAACAAGGCCATGAATCGGACACCCACTATGGGATTGACGACATTGCAGCCGAGCTGGGAATCAGCTCCTCGCATTGTAATCGTGTGTTCAAACAGGTATTCGGTCAGTCTCCGCGTGTAGTGCTATCCGAGATGGTTCTGCATGAAGCGAAGGTTCTGCTTGGAAATCCGAAACTGTCGGTTCAAAGTATCGCAGCCATGCTCGGGTACAGGGATATTGCCCATTTTAGCCGCCAATTCAAGCGTTGGTCAGGCATGTCTCCTTCACGGTACAGACAGGAACAACCTGCCGTGCAGTGAGTCTGATTGTCAGTATCGCGAAGCAGAGGAGCGTGCAATCGTATAGATGAATGTAAACATTTCGATCCATATCATGGAGATTGAAAGCCGCTTATTGGATATATGCGCGAATCTTATTTTAACAGACGTTTAATCGTCTTCAGCTTGCCTTCATAAGGCGGGTACAAAATGGACAAATTCAGTTTCGTGCTTTTTTTAAGCACACTTTTCATGTGAGAGAAGGTTTCGAGGCTATAGCGTCCGTGATAAGAACCGATTCCCGAGTGCCCTACGCCGCCGAACGGTAATAACGGATTGGCGACATGGGTAATGGTATCATTAATACAGCCGCCTCCAAAAGATACTTCACTCAGCACTTTCTCCTGAATTTGTTCATCTGATGTAAACAGGTAAAGAGCCAGCGGCTTGGGACGTTTCAAAATTCCGGCTATCGCTTCATTAATGTGGCCATAACTGATGATCGGCAGAATCGGTCCGAAGATCTCATCCTCCATGCTGGCGGCTTCCCATGACTCGGCATCAATGAATGTGGGTTCAATGAAACGATCCACTTCATCGGAACGGCCGCCATAGATTACTTTGTTCTGATCCCGTTCGATCAGGTTCGTTAATCGTTTAAAATGAACTTGGTTGACGATTCGTCCGTAATCCGGATTGTGCTGAATGTCTGTACCGAAGAACGATTTTACCACTTCTTTCATCTCAGAGATCAGCTGTTCCTTCACCTGTTCATGCACAAGCAGATAGTCTGGTGCGATACAGGTTTGCCCTGTATTAAGCAGCTTGCCCCATATGATGCGCTGGGCAGCCACTTTAATGTCCGCCCTCTCGTCCACGATGACCGGACTTTTGCCACCAAGCTCCAACGTGACGGGAACGAGATTTTTGGCTGCTGCCTCCATGACAATTTTGCCTACCGGCACACTACCAGTAAAAAAGATATAGTCAAATGGCGCGTTAATAAGAGCTGTTGTTGTATCCTTCGCTCCTTCCACCACATGTACGTAGGCTGGTTCGAAAACCGAGGCGATCATTTCGCGAACAACTGCTGAGACGGCTGGCGTGTTTTCTGATGCTTTTAACACTGCGGTATTTCCCGCGGCAATGGCACCTATCAACGGTTCAATCAGAAGCTGAAACGGATAGTTAAACGGACCGATGATCAATACCGAGCCATATGGCTCGGGAATAATGTAGCTTTTGGAGCCAATTAGGGCCATGCGGGTTTTTACTTTGACGGGTTTAACCCATTTCTTCACTTTTCGTATGGTGTGTGTAATGCTGTCCATCATAAACCCGATTTCGGTCGTATATGATTCAAACTCACTTTTACCCAAATCCTGATACAGTGCTTCAGTTAGCCTCGACTCATACTTCTGAATAGCCTGTTTCAGATTAGTTAAACGTGCAGTCCGGGTTTCTGCCGAACGCGTGGCTCCCGAGTGGAAGAACTGATGCTGCTGCTCCAAAATGAGCTTTACCTCATGACTGTCTAGTTCACGCAAGGTACTCATATTTCAACTCTCCTCTACATATTATTGATGAAAGGTTTAAACGAACGAACATATTGACGCGGCTGTGTGCCTGTTTACATGAACGAGTGTAATTACTGGCTACAGACACTCTTTTTCGAGCGCTGCAACTAGTTCTTTCAAGCGCTCGACAGACGGCTTCAAGGAAGCGGAATAATAACGCTGAGTGCCTTTTTGTTCTACCGAGATTAGCCCTTTTTCAAGCAGCAATTTGAGATGGTGGGAAATCGCGGGCCTGGACAGGCTGGATTGTTCGGTGATTTCATTAACGGTCATCTGGCCTCGCTCGGTCAGTGTGAGTAAGATTCCTTGGCGGTGGTTATCACTAAGCACCTGGAACAAAGGAATGCAGGACTGGAAAATGGTTAACGCTTCTTGTCCCATGGTTTCACCTCGATCAGTTCATTATTATATTACTGGCTCTTTCCTAACTGTCAGTTGGTTTAAACATTTAAACGCATATGATTATTGTACCCTCATCGTGAACAAATCTCAATAATTCTACACTTTCGTCTAAAATGACATAAAAGCGCTTCCATACTACCATACTTGTATGGTAGTATGGCAATAAAGGAGTTGAAGTTGTGGAATATCCCCCAAAGTTCTCATCCAAAGCCGGTTTGTCATCTTCCATAAATGGTCTGTCGTCCAAGAGTAAGCAGTCCTCCTCGACACGGGATGTGGTCTATGCCACGTTGAAGCAATTGATTCTAAGTCTCAAGTTGCCTCCGGGAACGGCCATCTCCGAAAAGGAGATATCGCTCGAGTTCCAGGTTAGCCGGACCCCTGTACGGGAGAGTTTTGTAAGGCTTGCTCAAGAAGGTCTGCTTGAAGTGTATCCCCAGCGAGGTACATATGTTTCCCTGATTCAGGTAGATCTCGTAGAGGAAGCACGCTTCATGCGCGAACAGCTTGAACGAGCCGTGATTCGGCTTGCATGCTTGCAGTTTCCAGATCGGGAGATGCAGGCTTTGGAGCAAAACCTTGCTCAGCAGCAGGCATGTTTGCTCAAACCGGATGATGAACGAATGTTCCAACTGGACGAGGAATTTCATAGCACCCTTTTTGCAGGTTGTAACAAAAGCAAGACATGGACCGTGATCCAGCAAATGAACGTGCACCTTAATCGGAGCCGCATGCTTCGTTTGTCATCAGATCACCAGTGGGACCACTTGATCCATCAGCACCGGTCCATGGTGGAGGCCATTCGGCAGCATGATGCCAAGACGGCAGAGCGAATTATGCAGGAGCATCTTCATCTGACTGTCACGGATTTGGCCATCCTGCGGGATACATACCCTTCTTATTTTCAACAATGACAAGTCCTGCTCCTTCTAACTACACTTGATGAGGTGAACGTGATGAAAATGGTTTTTCGCTGGTTTGGCGAAGGCAATGATACGGTGACGCTTGATCATATCCGGCAGATTCCGGGTGTGGAAGGCATCGTATGGGCGCTGCATGATGTACCAGCAGGTGATGAATGGCCGATGGAGAAAATTTTGGCTGTCAAAGTAGCTGCGGATCAGGCAGGATTGCATCTGGATGTGGTGGAAAGTGTCAATATTCATGAAGATATTAAGCTGGGTCTGCCTACACGGGACCAATACATCGCCAATTACAAAAAAACGATGGAAAAGCTCGCTCAGGTTGGGGTAAAAGTCATCTGTTACAATTTCATGCCCATCTTCGACTGGCTGCGTACGGATCTTCATAAGGAAATGGAAGACGGCTCCACAGCCCTCTTCTATGAGAGCAGCAAACTTGCGGATATTGAACCGCTTGAGCTCGTTCGGCGTATTACTGAAAATTCCGCATTAACCATGCCTGGCTGGGAACCTGAACGGCTGCAGTACCTAACAGGTCTCTTTGAAGCCTATAAAAATGTGACAGAGGAAGATATGTGGGATAATGCCCGGTATTTCCTGCAGGAGATTATTCCTACGGCGGAGAGGCTCGGCATTCGAATGGCTATCCACCCGGATGATCCGCCATGGCCTATCTTTGGATTACCGAAAATTATTATCAGCCAGGATAATCTTCGCAAATATCTAAACCTTTATGACAGCCCTTCCAACTGTGTAACTTTATGCAGCGGCTCTCTTGGAGCGAACCCGGCGAACGATATTATCGGCATGATTCATGAGTTCCGGGACCGGATTCCGTTTGCTCATATTCGCAATGTCAAAGTGTATGAAAATGGCGACTTTATTGAAACCTCACACCGCAGCCAGGATGGTAATGTGGATATTGCAGGTGTGGTTGAGGCTTATCACGACATCGGTTTTGAAGGATATGCAAGGCCGGACCACGGACGTCATCTCTGGGGTGAACAGTGCAGACCGGGTTACGGTCTCTACGATCGCGCTCTGGGCATTATGTATCTCTGGGGCGTCTGGGATTCTCTGCAAAGGAGGGCAAAAGCATGAGCAACTATTTATCTGAACCATCTTCCCGTCTGAAAGGCAAAACGGCTGTAATTACAGGTGGTGCCGGTGTGTTGTGCCGTTCCATGGCTGAAGAACTTGCACGACACGGGGCCCGTGTCGCCATTCTCAATCGTACTGTATCTAAAGGCGAAGAAGTTGCTGCAGCAATTGAAGCTTCTGGTGGAATAGCCATTGCCGTTGCTTGTGATGTAACCCAATCGGATAGTGTGAAGGCCGCTGCGGCGACTGTACTGGAACAGCTGGGTCCCTGCGATATTCTGATCAATGGTGCAGGCGGTAATCATGCCAGTGCCAATACCACCAATGAAATTTTCAGAATGGAGGATCTCGAACAGCCTGAGGTTACTACTTTTTTTGACGTCAGTGTGGATGGGTTCCGTCAGGTGATGGATCTCAATTTTGTGGGATCTCTTATTCCTACCCAGATCTTTGCAAGGCAAATGATTGAGCGTGATGTTCCCGCTACTGTCATTAATATTTCGTCCATGAGTGCACCGTCCCCCATGACCAAAGTTCCAGCGTACAGTGCAGCCAAAGCGGCAATCAACAATTTTACGCAGTGGCTTGCCGTGCATCTTGCCGAATCGGGTATTCGAGTAAATGCCATCGCACCAGGATTTTTCCTGACAGAGCAAAACCGCAACCTGCTGCTTCATCCGGATGGCTCTCCTACGGAACGCTCCAGCAAAATCATTGCGCATACGCCAATGCGCCGATTTGGCAAACCGGAAGACCTGCTCGGTACGTTAATGTGGCTGGCAGATGAGAAACAGTCTGCATTCGTCACAGGCACCGTCATCCCTGTCGATGGTGGATTTATGGCATACGCTGGCGTATGAATGCTCTCTTAAACTTTTGAATATAAACGATAAGCTACACTAGCCAAATTTGGCTGATGTATCGCATGTAGACCCGAAACCAGTAGTGCAAACCCGGTTTCGGGTTTTTGCGTATTCAGAATAAGATCATCCAGCCAAGGAAAAGCTTGTATTAGTCCAAAAAAATGCTTGGCGGCCTAGTCGTTTTGAAAGAACAGATGACATGCACCCGTTTGCCAAGCGAAGGAAGGTGATACATACATGATGGAAGAAACATGGGTTGTTGCTGTACGCTCCATTATCGCTTTTTTGACCCTGATCATCTATACAAGAGTGCTTGGCAAACAGCAGATGGGCAACCTGACGTATTTTGATTACATTAACGGCATTACCATCGGCTCCATTGCAGGTACTTTTGCGACCGACTTATCCTCTAAAGCATGGATTCATTTCGTGGCTTTGACCATTTTCACCATAATAACGATCATTTTTCAATTCATTACCTTAAAAAATCGAACCATCTCCAAACTGATGGACTCCGATCCCACTTTAGTGATTCAGAACGGCAAAATCCTGGAACAGAATCTCCATAAAATGCGTGTGAAGTTTGACGAGTTAACCATGATGCTGCGGCAAAAAGATGTGTTTGACATTACGACATTGGATTACGCAATCCTTGAACCGAATGGCAGTCTCTCCGTTGTACTAAAACCTGAGAATCAACCTGTTACTGCCAAAGACATGCATATGCACCCACCCAAAAGTAAGCTGATGACCGAACTGATCATTGATGGTGTCTTGATCAAGCAGAATTTGAAGGAGCGAAACAAGGATATAAATTGGCTAACGGAACAGTTGAAAAAGCAAAATATCACGGTCCAGGACATTGCTTTCGCGGCTATTTTGCCTAACGATAAATTGTATATCGACCTTTTCAAAGATCAATTTCAAGAAAAAACGGATATGGGCGATTACAAGGGACCTTTCTAACGTTCAATATTTGCAAGGAGGCGGCTGAATGAAAACCCGTTTTTGGTTGCTGTATGTGGTTCCAATTTTTTTACTGATTTTGTTTGTGGCTATCATGGTCAGTGGACCCTTTCTCAAAAAGCCCTTTGGCGCAGATGATCGGTTGCTGGAATCCGTACAAACGCTGGAAAAGCAGGTGAAAGGGAAACAGTGGACTGAAGCCAAGTCTCAAATTGATTATGCGATGCAGGCCTGGGATCGAATCGTCAACCGCATTCAGTTCAGCGTGGAGCGTGAAACGATTTATGATATTCTGGGTACACTCTCACGGATTAAAGGTGGGGTTGCCGCCGAAGATGATAAGGCGATTATGGAAGAGCTCCATTATTTCTACGTATTATGGGAAAACCTTGGCGACTAATGGTGAGACAAATTCATTACGTAAAGGAAAAGGCACCTCCTTTATTTTAAAGGAAGTGCCTTTGTCTTGCGTTTAAACGTTTCGCTGACGTAATCCCCGTGAGCGTGGCTTGCGTACCGCACCCTCTTTGCGGAAAAAAAGACTCAGGGCGCCCTTCGCACACCAGAGAGAAAATAACGCAAATAGGGTTCCCCAAAACAGGGCCGGCAGGAAAGTCTGCTGTGCGAGATTGGCTGCATCTCCTGCCCGTGAAGGCTGCGTCCAGGACATCAGTCCGACATACATGGCACTCACCACGGACTCTTCCAGCGTCAGGAAAGCCAGTAACAGATAATAGAACTTCACTATTCTGGCGCCAAAAATCATCATCACGACATTCAGGGCAATGAACCCTGTGAGCCATAACATCCCGAACTCTCCTCTTACGTATAACAAAAGAGATACAAGTGCAACAGCAGTCATGATGCCCAAACCCCAGATGTGCAAGCCTTTGCGATACAAGTAGAATAGCAGCCAGGCAAATAGTGATGCCGTTATATATCCTGCCAGAGACACCAATATGGATCTGCCTGGTGTCAGCATGGATGAATAGGTAACGCCGCTGTGATCCGCGTATAATTCGATACGCAGAACTTTTCCTGATAATAGCAGGGTGACCAACGCATGGCCGAATTCATGAATCATCGTATCCAGATTTCGGAACAACGAAGAAAACGGAATAAAACGTGTGAGAAAAACGGAAGCCACCAGAAACAATATGGTTTTGAGCCATTTATTCAATTCTGTATCCCTCCTTGTCTCCGAGTAACAATTCCCAACGTTTATACTACGCTTCTTAGCTCAACTCGTTTCGTTCCATGAAATGGGCAGCACAATATTCCATCCACCAGCAGAAACTTCGATTGTGTCCTATGAAAAAAGAAGACATATCATACCGTCCCCTCTCTACTTCCAGTGTAACAAGCAGTCGATTTCGCATACGCTTCAGCGCATATTGAACAAATTGATCTGCAGTTTCAGTTTGCACTAGTGTAACATAAGCATACAGCGAATGGTCTACAGGTTCATCAAGCGGACTAACACCTGCACACGAAAACTCGGTCTCTACACCAGCTTGCTGAAGCAAGGATAGTGCCTTGAGCAGCTCCGCATCCACTTCTACTCCGTTCCACACCACTGTTTTCTTCGCTGATATCGTATGTTTTTCACGCTCCGTCCAGTGCATAAGCTCCTGCTTGCGTCTTCTCCAAAGATGGGGTGGCTGCTGACTTAGCAGAATTTCCTGTTCTTCACTTCGTTCCATATGCGTCTTCTCCTCCTGTAACCCCAATCGTTCTCCGGTCCCCTTATACAACGAAAAGAGCACATCACTGTGCTCTCTGCGTGGCAAAAGGCAAAGGAATGGCATCGCCATTCCTCAGCATGTTGTATCATTGTACCTCTTTCGATGACTAGCATCAAATGGATTTATGTTTATTCATTCAGTGCCCGTTCCAGGGCATCCAGATTCTGCTTCATAACACTGATATAGTCCATTCCTGCTGCAATCTCCTCTTCGGTTAATCCTTCAATCGGGTTCAACACAGCCGTTTGGGCACCGACTTCACTGGCGATGGTCTCGGATACTTTGGAAGATACCAGAGTTTCGAAGAAAATCGTTTTGACCTGGTGTTCCTTGGCAAAATCAATAACGGATGCCATCTGTGCTGCAGAAGGCTCTTGTTCTGGAGATAAACCCGCAATCGGCACCTGTTTCAGTCCATACTGCCGGGCAAGATACCCGAACGCTGCATGCTGAGTAATGAAATCTTTTCGTTTGCTGTCTGTCACAGCTGCTTTGAATTCCTGATCCAATGTTTCCAGTTTGGCAATGTACGCATCAGCATTTTGCTTGAACTGTTCAGCATGCTCCGGTGCAGCCTTCGCCAGTCCTGCTTCAATATTCCGCACCTCCTGAATGGCCAGAACAGGCGACAACCACACGTGCGGGTCAAGTCCACCATGATCATGTGTGTGCCCTTCTTCTGCCTCAGTATCATGTTCGTGGTCATGGTCTTCTGTAGCGGCTTCATTGGCATGCTCGTGATCGTGTTCTTCAGTGGCTGCTTCTTCACCATGATCATGATTATGGTCATGCTCTTCTGCAGTTGCTTCATCTGCACTTGACTCCCCATGATGATGGCCATCTTCTACTCCTTCAAGCAGATCAATGCCTTGGCTTGCTTCTACTTGTACAAGCTTGTCATTACTCAGAGTATTCTTCACTTGATCGATCCATGATTCCATACCAGCGCCATTATAGACGAGTACATCTGCTTTCTCGATGCTTGCTATATCCTGGGGTGTTGGCTCCCAGTCATGGGGCTCCATTCCGGCTGGAACGAGTGTATGTACATCAGCCAGATCGCCTGCTATATTTTTGGTGAACTCATACATAGGGTAGAAACTGACTTGTACGTCCAACTTCTTCTCAGTCGCTGCCGGAGCGTTTGCCGAAGCCGCATCCGATTCGGATGCCGTTTTCGTTTGACCGCAGCCGGCTGCAATAAGTGTGAGACTGAACAATAGTCCCAATGTTGATCTTTTACTGAATTTCATGTGGTATATTCTCCCTTGATTGTATGGATATAATTGCGTGCTGCTGCTTTCTTTCCTTGCGATGACGCTTACGGTTGTATTGTTGAATCAGCTTCTGTGCTGATATTCCAGTCAATAGAAAGGCCAGCAGAATGAGGGCGATCGTCCCTCCTGGGGGTGTATTCAAGTGGTAAGATGTTGTCAACCCGCCGAAGATCCCGATTAACCCGGTAAGGACGGCGATCACTATGGCTGCTGCGAAGCTGCGTGAGACTCTCAGAGCCAGCGCAGCCGGCAGCACAATTAGGGCAGATACAAGCAGTACACCGACAATGGGCATGGCTGAAGCAACCGTCAGACCCGTAAGTACTGCAAATGCAAACGATAAACCTTTGACCTGAATGCCTCCGATAGAAGCTGTCTCTTCATCAAACGTCAAATTGTATAAAGGTCTACGTAGTACAATGAAAAAAATCAAACCGGTCACACACACCGCCGCCATCATCCATAGCTGTGTATCGCTAACAGCTACAATGGATCCAAATAAATAGGAACTAAACGTCTTGGACAGACTGGATTTCAGACTCATAAGCACAACAGCTAGCGCCAAGCCTGACGTCATGATGATCGCTACAGGGACCTCACTGTAAGTCAGGTAATTACGCCGCAATTGTTCCACCAGCAGTGCGCCAATGACTGCGATGGCAAAACCACAAATGACTGGATCAAGGTTCAAAACTGAACCAAGTGCAACCCCGGCAAGTGAAACGTGAGACAATGTATCCGCCATTAATACCTGACGCCGAAGCATCAGATAAACACCCAGAATGGGAGCTATGATTCCAATCAGTCCGCCTGCCCAGAAAGCACGCTGCATGAATTCGTACTCAAACACTGCCATTCCTCGCTTTCTTGCCGTTCCAGGACAATGGTTCGATCCAATCGGTTGCCCATCTCTTCCAGACCATGTGTCACCATAATAATCGTCAGCCCATGCACATCTGCATAGTGACGCATCAGATTATGGAATCCTTCCCTGCTGCGGCGGTCCATTCCCGTTGTGGGTTCATCCAGTACAAGCACTTGGGGCTGTCCTGCCAAAGCTCTGGCAATGCATATTCGCTGTTTCTGCCCACCAGACAGTTCACCTATCCGCGTATTCCGGTGTTCCCACATGCCTACCTCTCGGAGACTTCTCTCCACGACAGCTTCCTGTTCAGCTCTGAATCTGCGGAAGAGACCAAGCTTGCGGTAACATCCGGATCGAACCAGTTCAATGATTGTACTGGGAAATCCGCTATTAAACGATGCCACCTGTTGGGGCACATATCCGATCTCCAGTTTGCTGCCACGGATGTTCTGAACATTCATATGTACCGTGCCGCTCCAGGGCTGTAACAGCCCCAGCAGCAACTTCAGCATGGTTGTTTTCGCAGAACCGTTCGGGCCGGTAATGCCTACGAACTCACCCACGTGAATATCCAGCGACAGATGGTCAATGACAGGCTCTTTGCCATAGCCAAAGACCACATCGCGCATGGAGGATAGAATCATGACGTTTCCTCTTTTCGCAAGTATTACGATGTAGAAAAGACAAAAAAATTTTACCTTGTTTCCCGGTGAATGGTCATTTTCTTCAAACGCGGTGAGTATTTTTTCAACTCAATCCGTTCAGGGTGGTTACGCTTGTTCTTCGTTGTCGTATAGTTGCGGTCTCCGCACTCGGTGCAGGCTAAGGTTACAATCACTCTCATGGTAGTGCCTCCTTTGGTTTAATCGTAATATTTACTATTTAATGATATTAATCCATGTTTTTTCTTTTGTCAACTCCATGAAGGGAATGGATCTCTAAGTTCTCTCCAGTTCATGTGCATCTCTTTTTCTGTGAGGTGCTTAAATGAAATGTAACAACTACTCAAGTCATAATAATCTTCTAAAATAATATTTTAATAATTAAAAATAAGCATAGCATCGTTTTTGATACTCAATCTCATAAAAAGTAAAAATTCGGTAAAGTATACTCTTAAAAAAATGAGTTTACTTTACCGAATAATAAATGCAGTGTCTCCGATATGTTTAAATTAATTTTGATGATTGAAATTTTCCCGGATTTAAGTTATAAAGAATGATTGATTTTTTCTCCCTGGCTAGCTGATTGTAACTTATTCCCAAGAATAACCATGTAGTCAGATAGGAAAATTCCGGGACAGAAATCATTAAGGATACATAAATTACAAGCAATGCAACTTTAAGTCCATCATTAAAATAGTTACCCTTTAATTTAAATATCGGATATAAGAAAAAAATACTGAAGAGAATAAAGCCAACAATACCACTATTAACTAATAACGTAGAGAAAAAATCGGTAGACCTAACATACCCAAATCCTACTCCAAACAATTTGTTGAAAAATGGCATATGAGAAAAGTAATCAAGGTGAGTGAACATAGAAGAAGATCTTTGACTTCCTGATTGAGAATCAATTTTACTAAAAAGTAAGAATTCGAGCACACTGGCAACTCTTTTGTAATTAAGGATTACTAATATTGTAGAAAAGTATATTAGTATTTGACAGTATCTATCTCTTAAGTGGTAACGCAAAACCCTATAGATAAAATAAATTAAAATCCCTAAAAATGCGGTCGAAGAGGTAGATAAAATTAATGCTATTAACATAGGTATGTGTAATAAAGGTTTTCGTAAATGTATTGCGAATATCCACAGAGGTAGCACAGTGAGCGCAAATGCACTTGGCTCGCCCGTTAGACTCTTCATTCTGAGGGTGTCTAATCCAAAAGCATCAGTTCTCTGACTCATGCTTCCTAATCTCGGGTCCCCGTTAATATCTAAAGCAAACACTCTGTTACTTAAAAAGTCTCCAGTAGTCCCGAATATTAAATAATAAAACCATTCGTAAAACCCATAAACAAGAAATATAGTCGTGCCTATAAATATGTACTTATTCCACTCCTTCTTATAAAAATACTTAGCGTAAAAGCAAATTATTGACGCAGCAATAAGATATATTGATTGAGTAAATAGGCTGGATCTTAAAAAGATATGCCCATTTTCGTTTACTAAAATAACATTATGAGCAAAATTGTAGTCATAGCCTCCATTCATTTTGAATAGAACAGTTAGTTGTGCTAAACCATTAAACAGGGTCAAAATATAAATAAAAATGATTATGTCTCTATAAAAAAAACTTGTTAACTTTTTGAGTTCGATATTGTTTTTTAATTTTATGCTAATAGCGAACAAAAGCACAAAAGCAACAGATAACAGGGATAGAAGTAGCCCTGGTGTTGTTCCTGGATTAGAGGGCATCAACACCCAAGAATTTATAGGCAATACAACTGCCCAAATTTTAAAGTAATTATTAAATGGATTAGGTTCAGATAAAGCTTTAATAGTTTTCACCTCTCATATTCGTTTGATACAAATTGTATCATGAAGCGAGTTTTGTATCAATGCCAAAGTCTATGTAGTAAATCAGTTTTTATACATATTTATTTTTACCTAAATGAACTTCATTATAAAAAATGACTTATCTTTAAGACCTCATACTTTCTATTATCGTCTTTAATCCGACATGACCCTTCTTTCGTTTGTCAACTTTCTGGTAAAGAGAATTATTAAATCGTAACAATTATGATTAAAATGGCAAAGCGTGTGTATGTTGCTGAATGTACAGGCATATAGTTTATTAAAAGTCCGGTTGTGGAGGTCTGCCTAATGAAGCTTGCGGCCAATCTGAAGCTCCTGTCATTCCTTATTCCCTGTGCCTTTCTTGTTCCCGTGATGATTACAATGGCTCCGGATCTCAAACAGGCATGGAACAGTGAAGCTTTGCAAAATATGAAAACAGTATTCATAGGCATCTTCCTTGAAGCAGTCCCATTTCTACTGATCGGTGTACTGCTGTCTTCGCTCATGCAATGGTTCGTATCCGAAGAAATGGTACGCAAACTCACACCAAAGAATCCTATTGGCGGTGTGCTGGTGGCTGGATTGCTCGGGATCATATTCCCTATCTGTGAATGCGGCATGATTCCAGTAGTACGGCGGTTGATGCATAAAGGAATGCCAGCTTATATCGCGGTAACGTTTATTCTTAGTGGTCCTGTTGTTAATCCGATCGTGTTTACCGCAACTTTACTAGCTTTTCCATCCCATCCCGAAATAACAATCGCCCGCATGGGACTGGCGTTTGCCGTCGCAGCTTCAATTGGGGGGCTGGTCTATCTTTTTGTTCGAAAGAATCCTTTACGTAAGCCAAAGGTTGCCGTGACAGAGGTCAAGACTCATCCTGGATTCAAAATGGCCCAACCCCATACGCATGCCGAAAGGCATGATCATAACCATACCCATGAGAAAAACTGGCGCAGCTTCTTCATTCATGCCGGAGATGAATTTGTAGATATGAGTAAGTACCTGGTCATTGGTGCACTGATTACAGCTTGCATTCTGACGTTTATCAGCCGCAGTGATCTGATTGCACTTGGGAACGGCCCTGTGGCCTCCTATGTATTTATGATGGGATTTGCATATGTATTATCTCTGTGCTCGACCTCTGATGCCTTTGTGGCTTCTGCGTTCTCTCATACTTTTGCGCTGGGACCGCTTTTATCATTTCTTGTTCTCGGGCCCATGCTTGATTTTAAGAGCACACTCATGTTGCTTTCCACCTTCCGCACAAGGTTTGTCATTGGGTTAAGCATGGCCATTATTGTTCTCGTCTTCGCCGGATCGTGGTTGATAAACCTTCTGGTATAGGATAAAAAACAAATTACATTCCGGTATTCATACATCATGAAGCAAGTGGAAAATTAAATTCTGCAGCATATATGTTCACTTCAATAATGATAAGAGGTGATTAGATGACTCATCCTGCATCCTTTCAAATCCATACTCCCAGCTCCAGAAGACATGCCGTTCAATGGTACTCATTGATTCGTGCCGTCTGGATTGGTGGTCTTGCCGTATACATCTTCCATTTGAACGCAAATGATTCTCTTCACTATTATCTGGCCCCCACGATGCAGCGACTGTTATTATGCAGTCCTATACCGCTTTTGTTCATCGCGGTCGTTATGGCTTGGCATGCACTCATTGGTCATGGTCAAGTCCATTGTGATTGTGAGCACCCTCCTCCGTCCGGGTGGTTTCGCAGTTCGATGACCTACAGTCTGATTATGTTTCCCTTACTGCTCGGTTTTTTGCTGCCCGATCAGGCACTGGGCAGTTCGATGGCTAGTCAGAAAGGCATGTCGCTGTCTTACACCCCGCCAGAAATCCGGCGTAAAGAGCCTGCACCCGAAGATACGGTCAAATTGGATATTCAAGATCTTGCACAAATTCAGACGACCGTTGTTTCCGGGTCAGCCAGTAAAGTGCAAGTGCAATTCATTCCTCCCGATGAATACAGCCGTGAATTCGCTGAGTTGGCCGAAAAATTGTATGCCGAATCGATCATCAAAGTATATCCAGAAATATTTTCAGAAACGCTTGGGACCATCGACATGTTTCAGCGTCAATTCGCCGGCAAGGAGATCTCCCTCACTGGATTTGTCTATCGTGATCAGAGCATGAATCACGAATCACACTTTGCGCTCGGTCGTTTCCTTGTCATGTGTTGTCCTGCAGATGCGGCGCCCTTTGGAGTCATGATTCACATCCCTGACGCTGATACATTCCCAACCGACAGCTGGGTACAAATAGACGGAAGCATCGGCTCCGCTCAGGTAAATGGCAAGGACACCATTGAGATTCGGGCAACGAAAATAATTCCTGTTTCCGAGCCATCCACCCCGTATATTTATACCAATGCGGATTCCGTAATGGCCTATGATAAACTGAAGGGCAAAAGAGAGGGATAGCTCAAGCTCAAGCTCAAGCTTAAGCTTAAGTTTAAGTTTAAGTTCTGGATCCATTCTCACTTTCAAAAACAAGGAAGAACCCGAAACCATAAAAATATGGCTTCGGGTTCTTCGGATTCAGGTTCAATATGAAAAACCTCTCGACATCACCTGATATTTATTCCGTTACGATATCATGAACGAGCACAGGAGCATCAGCATGATCTGCAATCGTAATATTTTCTTTGATCTTGGCGATCACGTCTGCCACATCCTCACGATTGGCATGGATCGTTACCAGTGACTCGCCAGCTTTGACCGGGTCGCCCACTTTTTTGTTAAGCATCAATCCTACGGCAAGATCAATCTCCGATTCTTTCGTTGCACGCCCTGCGCCAAGCAGCATCGCAGCGGTTCCGATTTCGTCAGCTACGATTCCGGCAACATATCCATCCTGATCAGCCGGGACTTCAATCAGATATTTCGCCTGTGGCAAACGATCAGGATGATCTACAACTGATGCATCGCCACCCTGGTTTGCCAGGAAATGCTTGAATTTCTCCAGTGCCTTCCCGTTCTGGATCACTTCTTTCAACTTCTCCTCAGCTTGTTCCAGGGAGTCTGCTTTGCCAGCGAGGAATACCATTTGACGTCCAAGAGCCAGACACAGTTCTTCCAGATCTTTCGGTCCTTTGCCTTGCAGCGTCAGAATCGCTTCTTTTACTTCGAGGGCGTTACCGATGGCCAATCCGAGTGGTTGAGACATGTCGGAGATAACCGCCATCGTTTTGCGCCCAACATTGTTACCGATGCTTACCATGGCATGTGCCAGTTCTTTTGCATCTTCGGTTGTTTTCATGAAGGCACCCGCACCTGTTTTCACATCCAGTACGATGGCGTCAGCACCTGCTGCAATTTTCTTGCTCATGATGGAGCTGGCGATCAGTGGAATGGAGTTGACCGTTGCTGTAACGTCACGGAGTGCATAGAGCTTTTTGTCAGCAGGTGTAAGGTTGCCGCTTTGACCAATAACCGCTACCTTGTGTTCGTTAACGAGCCTGATAAACTCTTCTTTCTCCAGCTCTACGTGGAAACCAGCAACGGATTCCAGTTTGTCCGTCGTTCCGCCTGTATGGCCCAGACCTCGTCCGGACATTTTGGCTACGGGAACATCCAGGGCAGCAACAAGCGGTGCTAGAACCAATGTTGTTGTATCGCCTACTCCACCCGTCGAGTGCTTGTCTACTTTGATGCCTTCAATGGCGGACAGATCAATCGTTTCGCCCGAATTTACCATCGACATCGTTAGATCTGCGCGTTCCTTGTCGGTCATATCCTTGAAAAATACTGCCATCGCCCAGGCGCTGACTTGATAATCCGGAATATCACCTTGTGTATATCCTTGAACAACAAAATCAATCTCAGCTGTCGTCAGTTCTTTTCCGTCACGTTTTTTGGCAATAATGTCTACCATTCTCATGATGATCTCTCCTTTGTTGTGGTGGGTATTTACACGGTCACTCCGATGGCAGAACAACCTTCCGACCGCTGTTATCCCCAAATTTTTCGATTCCCTTTTTATAAGGGGAAAATCCGGTGATAAAGGCGGACGCTTCACTTCTTCAGGTTCCTTCTGCCCTCTCCGTTATCGTGTAATTTTGTTTGTTGTTGTGGTGAAAACCTTGAGATAGAGTCGAGGCGCTTCGCTTCTTCAAAATGGATCCGTTTCCTTCACTACGTGCTAATAACAAGTTTCAATTCAAATCAATGGATATTAGCGTAATTTACAGCGTGATTGCTGTTTCAAGTGCGACAACCATCATGTCGTTGAACGTTTTTTGACGTTCTTCGGCAGTGGTTTCTTCGCCTGTCAACAAGTGGTCGCTCACAGTCAGGATCGTCAATGCATTCACGCCAAACTTAGCAGCAATGGTGTAAAGAGCTGTTGTTTCCATTTCCACGCCAAGTACGCCGTGCTGCATCAATTTTTCTGTAACGGAACGGTCGTCGCGATAGAATGAATCGGAGCTAAATACGTTACCGACATGGATCTTCAGACCTTTTGCTGTTGCACGGTCATATGCTTCTTTCAATAGGGAGAACGTTGCAATTGGAGAGAAATCATATCCGCCAAATACAAGCTTGTTCATGCTGGAATCCGTACAGGAAGCTTGTGCCAAAATGACGTCACGAACACGTACATGCTCCTGCATACCTCCACATGTTCCCACACGAATGAGGTTTTTGACGCCATATTCGCTGATCAATTCGTTGGCATAGATGGCGAACGATGGAATCCCCATGCCTGAACCTTGTACCGAAATACGGTGTCCTTGATATGTACCGGTGAAACCAAGCATTCCGCGAACTTCGTTGTAACAAACCACATCTTCAAGATACGTGTCTGCAATAAACTTTGCGCGCAGCGGGTCTCCTGGCAAAAGGATCGTTTCTGCGATATCTCCGGGTTTGGCTCCGATATGTGTACTCATGGTTAAATCTCCTCCAGTTTATCCATTGGTTTAGTGATGGCCAGGAACCGGAGCGGCCGCAGCTGCTCCATGGTTACCTGTACCATTCTTTATTAATTTATCTAGCGACTTGATTGCTTCCGTTGACCACGGAAATTTATTTTAAATCTTTCAGGAAGCTTGTACCGTATTCCGGCAGTTTAACACCAAAGTTGTCAGAAACCGTTGCGCCAAGATCGGCGAATGTGCTGCGCAGTTCAAGCTGCTTGCCCTTGCTGAAGCGAGGGGAATACACAAGCAATGGCACATACTCACGTGTATGGTCCGTACCACGGTACGTTGGGTCGTTACCATGGTCAGCTGTAATGATCAGCAGGTCATCGTTCGTCATTTTGTCAAAAATCTCAGGCAGACGCGCATCATAATCCTCCAGGGCTTGAGCATATCCTTGCGGATCACGGCGATGACCAAACAATGCATCGAAATCAACCAGGTTCAGGAAGCTGAGACCTGTGAATTCTTCATCCATCGTTTCGGACAACTTGTCCATACCGTCCATGTTGGACACCGTGCGAACAGACTTGGTTACCCCTTCTCCGTCATAGATATCTGCGATTTTACCAAGGGCAATGACGTCAAATCCTCCGTCCTTAAGCTCATTCATAACTGTACGGCCGAACGGTTTGAGCGCATAGTCATGACGGTTCGCAGTACGTTTGAAATTCCCTACTTCGCCAACAAACGGGCGTGCAATAATGCGGCCCAGCATGTATGGATCGTCGAGCGTGATCTCCCGGCAGAATTCACAGATTTCGTACAGCTCTTTCAAAGGAACCACATCTTCGTGTGCAGCAATCTGCAGAACGGAATCCGCCGAAGTATATATAATGAGGGCACCTGTTTTTACATGCTCCTCACCCAGCTCATCAATAATTTCCGTGCCACTGGCTGGCTTGTTCCCAATGACTTTACGGCCTGTCTTCTCTTCAATGCGCTGAATCAGCTCATCCGGGAAGCCGTTTTCGAATACTCGGAAAGGCGTATCAATATAGAGTCCCATGATCTCCCAATGGCCTGTCATGGTGTCTTTGCCCCGGGACGCTTCCTGCATTTTTGTATAATACGCTTTAGGTGAATCCGAGACAGGAATGCCCTCAATTTCTTTAATGTTGGACAGTCCGAGACTTGCCATATTAGGCATGTTCAAACCTCCGCGTTCACGTGCAATGTGACCAAACGTATCCACATCGTAATCATCAAATTCTGCCGCATCCGGCGCTTCACCGATACCTACAGAATCCATAACAATCAGATGTACTCTTTTAAATGTTGACATAACTTACGCACTCCTTCCAATAATCCGGGTTACAAGAACAGTCCGGTGATGATCGCAGACAGCACGCTGACAAGCGATGCACCGTAAAGCAGCTTCAGACCGAAGCGGGCCACCACATTGCCCTGTTTTTCATGAAGTCCCTTCACCGCACCAGCAATGATACCGATGGACGAGAAGTTGGCGAACGATACGAGGAAGACGGATACGATACCTGTTGTACGAGCAGACAGCGTAGTTTGTTTGGTCAGATCCAGCATGGCGACGAATTCATTCGACACCATTTTGGTTGCCATAATACTTCCCGCCTGAATCGCTTCCTTCCAGGGAACGCCCATAATAAACGCAAAGGGTGCAAACACATAACCAAGCAGTTCCTGGAACGAAATGCCGAGAACAGCACTGAATATCCCGTTAACGAGCGCTATCAGGGCGACGAATCCGATGAGCATTGCTGCAACAACGATTGCCACTTTGAATCCGTCCAGAATGTACTCACCGAGCATCTCGAAGAACGATTGTTTTTCCTCTTCCTGCACTTCCAATATATCTTCTTCCTCGGTTACCTTATACGGATTCACGATGGAAGCGATGATAAAACCGCCAAACAGGTTCAGCACAAGCGCTGTAACCACATATTTCGGATCGATCATGGACATATAGGCACCGACGATGGACATCGATACCGTGGACATGGCTGAGGCACACAACGTGTACAGCCGATGCTTTGGCAGCAAACCGATTTGTTTTTTAACGGATATGAATACTTCAGATTGCCCCAGAATGGCGGAAGCAACCGCGTTATATGATTCCAGTTTGCCCATTCCGTTGATTTTGCTTAATACCAGACCAATATATTTTATAACAAAAGGTAAGATTCGGATATACTGCAATATCCCAATGAGGGCGGAGATGACAACGATTGGCATCAATACGCTGAGGAAGAACGGTGTTCCTACGGTCTCTGCACCTACGGTAGTCAAATCACCAAATACAAACGCAATCCCTTCATTCGCATAATCAAGCAAACTTTTAAATACGGTCGCGAATCCACCAATCAGCCATGTGCCCACTCCTGTATTCAACAGAGCATAAGCCAGGATCACCTGCAAAACAATCATGACGGCCAGCGGCCGATAACGAATATTCTTTTTACCGTTGCTTGCGATATAAGCCAGTCCAAACACAACGAGTAAACCCAGAATGGCAATCAGAAATTTCATTGTATCTCTCCTTTGAAGGTAGTTAAGCCAGATGTTCGTTTCAACTCAAAGGCTCATACGGTAAGATTAAACTTTCAGAAAATTTGTGAAGCGCTTACAAATAATTCATTGGATAAGGATCAGGACCTGCTCCCCATAGCCGGAAAATACCGGATTCTGGAGAACAGATCATTAACCTTTAGAATTAATAAGAAGATGTGGACTGTCCACCCTGCATGATCTTCACGCCTGAGCTTGCTCCAATTCGAGTTGCTCCTGCTTCAATCATTTTTTGCATGTCTTCCAGACTGCGTACCCCACCCGATGCTTTTACGCCCATATCTGGTCCGACTGTGCGACGCATCAATGCGATATCTTCCGGCGTTGCTCCGCCTGTGGAGAATCCCGTTGACGTTTTGACAAAGTCAGCACCAGCTTTCACGGCTGCCTGACACGCGCGTACTTTTTCGTCATCCGTAAGCAGACAAGTTTCGATAATGACTTTCACCAACGCTTTGCCTGCAGCGGCTTGAACAACAGCACGAATGTCTTGCTCAACGTAATCGTCTCTGCCATCTTTCAGCGCGCTGATGTTGATGACCATGTCTACTTCCGTTGCACCTTTGGCAATAGCGTCTGTCGTTTCGAACGCTTTGGTTTCAGAAGTCGAAGCTCCAAGAGGAAAACCGATAACGGTACAAATATCCACGCCACTGCCTTGAAGCTGCTCTGCTGCATAAGAAACCCAACCCGGATTCACACATACAGAAGCAAATTGATACTGTTTTGCTTCTTCGGTCAGTTTGTCCATTTCACTTTGCGTAGCATCCGCACGAAGCAAGGTATGATCGATCATTTTGGCTAATTGAGCTGAAGTCAATTGAATCTCTCCCTTATCTGAACTGATTATTTATAGCCTTACACTAACATGAACATATGTAAAAATCAATATGAACTTTTGTTCATCCACTTTAGTAAGTGAAACAACGGTTATAGCTTCTGCCTAAAAAAGCAAAACATCCGCCGAATTTCCGTGGCAGATGTTGTCATCATATTGAACTAGAAACGGAGCAAAGCCTGCGCTGTATATTGGTCTGTTACCAAAATGTTAGCATAATGCCCTTTGAGCGCAGCGTGAATGGCTTCAATTTTACGTTGCCCCCCGGCAACAAGGATTGATTTTTCCTTATTCCGTAATTCGGCCAGGTCAATCCCTACGGTTCTGCTATTGATTTCTTCACTGATTAATTGTCCATCCGCATCAAAAAATCGTGAGCAGATATCGCCTGCACCCGAATTCATCAGCAATCGCTGTTCTTCCTCGTTAAAGTATCCAAGTTTAAACAGGAGTGCATCTTCCTTTACGGTACCCACGGTAAACATGGCAATATTCGCCTGTCTGCCGAGTTCAACGATTCTTCCGATGTGTCGGTCGGCTTCCACCATTTTTTTGACTTCGATATTGTCGAAAATCACGGGCAAAGGCAGGTATCGCGGGACGGTATGATACGCTTCTGCAAACAGATGCACGATCTCTGCCGCATACGTATTCACGTGTGAATGGCTTATGCCACCCTTTAGCTGCACCACTTCAACACCTTTAACCTGCTTGGCCCGAAGCTGTTTGGCTACCGCGTACATCGTCGTTCCCCAGGTCACACCAATAATGTCTGCATCCTGAACAGTATCCTGCAGGTAGTCAGCTGCTCTTTTACTAATATGTTTCTGTATTTCTTCATCACTCTTCAGTGGAGCAAAACAGACGAGTGCGGTATCCAGATCATATTTGGCTTTGAGTTCTCCGGCAATGATATCAATGTCCTCGAGCGGGTCCATAATTTCAATGCGCACATAACCGCGGTCTTTCGCATACTGGAGCAGCCGGGATACGGTTGGACGGGACACGCCCAGCCTGACGGCAATATCCTGCTGGCTGTAATCCGACTGATAGTACAATTTGGCTGCTTCAATGCTTAATCGTTGTTTCTCCAGATCCATTCCCATTTGCGCTCATCTCACTCATCCATGGTATCGTTAGAAATTCTTTCTCACATTGCTCACTCACAATAATTACGCTGCTAGTCCTGTTCATTATACATCATTCAGTACCAGGTCACTATTCCTCTTCTGAAGCTTGTTTTTAGGCAAGATACCCGAATAAAGGATTAAAAAGAGATCCATGATGCATACTACTGCGGTCGCTTTATCGTTTAGGAAATCATTCTTCACCAAAATACATTACTGAGAGGACGAATTGCATGCCCACCCTATTGTATATTACTGCCCATCCTCACGATCATGAGACCTCCTTCAGTATGGCTGCAGGTCAAGCATTCATAGAAGCATACCGGGAGAGCCATCCTTCGGATGAAGTTGTACATCTCGACCTGTACCGATCCAGCATCCCGCATATTGATGCAGATGTATTCAGTGGCTGGGGAAAACTCCAATCGGGCAGTGAGCTGACTGCGGAAGAGCAATCCAAAGTTAGCCGTCTGAACGAACTGTCAGATCAATTTGCATCAGCAGACAAATACGTTTTTGTTACACCCATGTGGAATTTCTCGTTCCCTCCGATCATGAAGGCTTATATCGACTCCATCTGCGTGGCTGGCAAAACGTTTCGTTACACGGAGCAAGGCCCAGTCGGACTGTTGACCAATAAAAAAGCGCTGCATATTCAGGCCCGCGGCGGCATTTATTCCGAAGGACCTGCGGCACAAACCGAATCCGGACATCGTTATCTGAGCATCATCATGTCCTTCCTCGGCGTTCCCAAACTGGAAGGAATTTTTGTGGAAGGCCATAATCAGTTCAAGGAACGGGCTGATCAGATTAAACAAGATGCGATTGAACAGGCTCGTAAGGTAGCGAAGCAGTTCTAAACCTCTATGTGAACAGTAAAGCCCGCTTGCCTCCCTTTCAGTTCATGGGTCAGCAAGCGGGCTTTTATATGATGACGATGTTATCCCTTACTGTTGACCAGCACGGGCACGACTTATGGTTTCTAGTTTTCGGGTTATGGCGTTACGGTCTACTTTCAGACCCCAGATCATTTCAATAATTTGTTCTTTCTCTTCCGGAGAATCCGCATGCTTGAGCTGCATTAACAGATCATGCATCTGTTCGTTAATGCCTTCAAACTGGTTCCAGAGATCCTGTCTTATTTCTTGGGAATCCAGATGACGATTAGCATCCACTTCTTCTTTTAGAGCTTGCAGAATGGAGTTTTTCCATTCATCATCGCCTAACTGTGCCGCTATGTTCAGGAGATCCAGATAATCGTCAACAAGAAGTGAGTTCAATTCAGCGTGTGTTTTCATCGTTTATTGCATCCCCTTTTCGCCTATTTACCAAGTATTATACTCGGTATTTCAGGATATGCAATAGTTGTCGGAAAAAGTTGCAGTATCTAGTGGTTCATGTCATGTTTTGACGAAAGCGATTGCTGAGACCTCAGGACTTGAGCTGCTGTAACAGCTGCACACGATAAGCTTCACTTTCAAGCGACTGAATCTCCTTGTATTGTTCAGCGGTAAGTACTTTGGGTTCGCCCGCTGCTTTTGCAATCATATACACTTTCGCACTCTCTTCCACCACTTGGGTCCGGTAATAGGCTTCCCTCAAATTTTTTCCCGTAGTAACCAGCCCGTGATTCACGAGAATAAGCGCTGAATGAACCTCTACCTTAGCTGCCACTGCATCGGCAAGCAGTTTGGTTGTGGGAAGAACATACGGAACAAACCCGATATCTCCTACAAGTGCAGACTGATCGGGGAAAAGGTGCGGCAGCTCATCGAACACGAGACTCAGTGCAATGGTATATGCAGGGTGAGTGTGAACGATCGCCTGGATGTCAGGGTTTACGCGATAGCTGTACAGATGCATCAATACTTCGGAAGAAGGACGTGTCGATCCGGCACGTGGCTCACCTGTCGCGATATCAACGGCAATCCATTCGTCGGGATCGATATCCTCAAGTGCATAACCACTCGGAGAGAGCAGCATCGTACCCTCTGCACGAGCACTCAAATTCCCTCCGGGACCTACCACCAGACCTTGTGCAACCGATCTGCGCGCATATTTTGTCAGCTCTTCTCTTACCTGCTGTTCAGTCATGTTCTTCCCCACTCCTTCTTATTCTTTTTAGTTGGACCCTTTTGCTAACTGCTGATTCAGACTTTGATAGATTTCATAGGCTTCCTGCCATGGTTCCCTATCCTCAGGCTCATACGTTTCCAGTGAGTAAGAAGCGGCCACGATGTCCCTGACCTCGGACGAACTGCTCACTTCGCCATGCGCCACCAATTGCAGCATGCAATTCCCTGCCGAAGCTGCCTCCACTGGACCCGCCACTACCGGGATTCCGGTTGCATTGGCCGTGAACTGGCATAGCAGACGATTTTGCACACCACCACCGACCATATGAATCACATGAGGTCTGCTCCCGGTGACAAGCTCCAGTTCATCCAGAGTCTGTCTGAATTCCAGCGCCAGGCTTTCCAGAATACAGCGTACAATTGCCCCGATCGAGTCCGGAATGGTCTGCCCGCTGGTTCTGCACTGACGACGTATTCGCTCAGGCATATCACCTGGTGGTAAATATACTGCATCTCCCGGCAGAACAAAGCATTGGTGTGCTGAAGCCGTGTCGGCCAACTGAACCAGTTCTTGATGAGTGAATGCTTTGTTTTCGCGTTCCCATTGCCTTTTGCACTCCTGCAAAAGCCAGAGACCGGATCGGTTTTTCAAGGTTCGCACCTTGCCGCTGACCGTTCCTTCATTCGTGAATCCCAGTTTGCGGCTCTGTTCATCGAGTATGGGGGCGTCGCGTTCCACACCCATTAATGACCACGTACCACAGCTGATAAAAGCAAAATTAGGATCTGATGCAGGAATGGCTGCGAGTGCAGATGCAGTATCGTGTGAGCCAACCGATATGACCTGCATCGGTCCGGTCCGCAGCTCCTCGCGAAGATCATCTGTCAGCTGTCCCAGCACCGTGCCTGCCTGTACCAGGGGCGGAAGTAATGTTTCAGGCACACCAAGACGGCCAAGCAATGATTCATTCCACTGGGCCTCTCCTGCATGCAATAAACCACTCGTACTGGCAATTGTATATTCACAAGCCTGCTGGCCTGAGAGATAAAAGTGAAACAAGTCTGGCATGAACAACATCCGCATATCCGGTCGTAAACCTTCAGCATTTTCCCGCAAACTTCCGATCAGTTGAAATATCGTATTGATTTGCTGTGGCAAAACGCCGGACATGGTGTATAGCTCCTCTTCATTGACAATACGCAGAGTCTCTTCCATCCATTTTGAATTACGCGGTTCCCGGTAATGACGGGGATTCGAGCACAATCTTCCTGCGCCATCCACCAGGCCATAATCAACACCCCAGGTATCCACAGCGATCGAACGTACCGGTTGAGTCAATTCTTGGGTACCCTTCCTAATACCTTGTTTAAGTTCATGGAACAGTCTTAGAAAGTCCCAATATAAACCGTCTCGGAGCTGCACGGGGTCATTGCTGAATCGATGCACTTCCTGTAACGAGATCTTATTTCCGTCAAAACTACCTCTGACAATCCGGCCGCTTCCAGCACCATAGTCAGCAGCAAGTACATGTGTTGCCTGAGTCCCCATCTCTCATGCCTCCTTCTTTTGAAGAACGCCACGTTCAGGTCAGGCTGAACATGGCGTCTGACATGCTGGCTTATCGGTATAAAGGTCCAAACACGCTGCATGCGCGATAATCAGCGCTTTCAGGTTCACTTGTTCCAAATAATCCCCAGGCTCGCGGACGGAATATTTCGGATTCAGGAACATTGTGCATACTCACCGGAATCCGCAGGATTGAAGCCAGTGTCAGGAGTTCGGCTCCGATGTGTCCATAGGAGATAGAGCCGTGGTTCGCGCCCCACTGATTCATCACTTCATAAACAGAGGTAAAGGCTCCTGCTCCGGTCAAAATCGGGGCAAACCAGGTTGATGGCCACGTCGGATCCGTCCGCTGATCCAGCGTATCATGCACTTCTTCAGGCAAATCCACGGTGTATCCCTGCGCGAGCTGTAGTACAGGGCCGAGACCTTTGACCAGATTCAGCCGAGTCATGGTTACGGGCATGCCGCCTTTGGTCAGGAAATCAGCGGAATATCCGCCGCCTCTGAAATATTCGACCGAGGCCGGTCTCCACGATGTTGCTTGCAGACAGCTCTGCACTTCTGCGTCTGTAATTTCCCAGAACGGCTTGAGGACCGGCTCGCCATCTTTTGACTGCTGTCCAGTTCCGTCTAATGCCGCAGAGCCCGAATTGATCAGATGCAGAATCCCGTCCTTTGCTTTCCCTTCCAATTGGTGTCCTGTAACCCGTGCAACCGAATCCGGGCTCCAGTAGGTCCGTACATCCGCAAAAATCTGCGCCGTATGGGTGAGCAGTGAGCCGAATAACATCGACACCCCGTTCAGACTGTCGTTTTCTGTGGCAACCAGATAAGGTGAACGTTTACCGTTCCAGTCAAAGGATGAATTCAGGATCGATTCCAGGAAATCACCATTAGGTGCGTGATCCGTCCATTGCCGCTGCCCCTGGAAGCCGGATACAATCGCATGGTGACCCATCGATTCCTCTGTGAAACCAAGCTCTGCCAATTTTGGATTGCCGGCCATGAGGTCACGTACGATTTGAGTCATTTTTACAACGGTTTCCCACTCATATTCTTTGCGCTTGCGGTCGGTCTGGAGGTGAGCCGGATTATTATCCGGTCCTTCACTGCAATTCTCTTTCACCCATGCCAGCGCCAGCTTGTATTCTTCGGGATCATAAATTTCTTCCTCAATCCGCCGGGTCAACTCGCTCATGTCCACATATTCGTTCCGCATGCCGAGATATTCTTGAAAAAACGAATCATTCACAATGGAGCCTGCAATCCCCATGGATACCGAACCAATAGACAGATAAGCACGACCCTTCATTGTAGCCGCTGCAAGCCCGGCTCGGCTGAAACGAAGCAATTTCACACGAACATCTTCAGGAATGGTGGTGTCCCCGCCATCCTGAACATCCTCCCCATAGATTCCAAATGCCGGTATCCCCTTCTGGGCATGGGCAGAGAGTACAGCTGCCAGATAAACCGCACCCGGTCGTTCCGTACCGTTGAAGCCCCAGATGGCTGTAGGAATCGAAGGCGACATATCCATTGTTTCCGTACCATAGCACCAGCAAGGGGTGACGGTGATCGTAACACCAACATTGGAACGGTTAAACAGCTCTGCTGCCGCTGCTGCTTCAGCTACACCGCCAATACAGGACTCGGCAACAACACATTCAACCGGGGTACCATCGGGATAACGAAGCTCTGCAGAGATCAGCTCAGCAACTGATGTCGCCATGCGCATCGTCTGTTCCTCCAGTGATTCCCGGACTCCCTTGCGTCTGCCATCAATAGTGGGACGAATACCAATCTTGGGAAATGCCTGTTTATAACGGTAATCCTGATGTGTCATACTAAACGTCCTCCTCAAATGTTTTCTGGATTGGTACGAATTGATTACACGTTGTCTTGTCAGGATGCAGTTAAAGCGGTCAGACCACGGCTTCAGTTGGCCCGATACCCATTGATGCGCCAGCCCGAAGCAAGAGATTCAGAATAATTGAATGCGTTTACATAATGCGATTTAACAAAATCCACTCTATTTATCGATTTCAATATGTAGTCCCCATGGCCGCGGAACAGAACTCGCTAGAGCAGAAAAGTACACGGTGATATGAAGTTTTATTCAAATAAAAAAGGTTCATTTCCAAGTTTGGGTTATCGGTAACCCTAACATAGCATGCACCCATATTGCTGTCAATTGGCATTTTCCTATAAAATGATAAGACTATGTTGCGGAAAGGTTAGATTCCATTGATCACTATTTATGATATTGCCAAGAAAGCCAACGTTTCTGCCATGACGGTCTCCAAAGTGATTAATCAAACAGGTCGAATCAGTACGGCCACCAGAGAACGTGTGCAGAAGGTCATAGATGAGCTCGGATATATCCCCAATTCGAATGCACGCAGTCTAGTACTTCAGCGAACACAGATGCTGTCTCTATTGATCACAGATATTACCAACCCTTTTTATACCACACTTGCCCGAGGAGCCGAGGATGCAGCCAATGCTCGCGGTTATCGGCTCTTGTTCAGTAATAGTGATGAAGACTACAACAAGGAAAAGAATTATGTGGAGACGATTCTGTCAACACGCGTGGACGGTGTACTTTTTGCACCTGCGGGGGATCGCTCTATTGACCACTTGAAGCAGTTACAGGAGAGGAACATCCCATTCGTCATTCTGGATCGTACCGTGCCTGGTATTACATCGGATGTGATTGCCGGGGACAGTCGGGAAGGCGCGCTTCTCTTAATCCGGTATCTTACGGAGCTGGGTCACCGGCGCATCTCTCTCGTCAACGGTTCTTCCGAGGTTTCTACTGCCAGACTAAGGGAAGAAGGCTATGTAGAGGGCTTACGAGAAGCAGGAATACCTTTTGATCCGGAGCTTGTCCTTCGGACCGGTTATCGCGATTTCAGTGACGAAGCTGGAATCAAGCGATTACTTGCACAACCGGAGAAACCAACAGCTATTTTTGCTGCCAATAATATGCTGGCCATTGGAGTTATTCGTCTTTTGCGTAAAAGAGGGCTTCGTGTACCGGAAGACATATCTGTCGTCTGTTTTGACGATTTGGATCTGGCTTCCGCTTTTGATCCCTTCCTGACCGTAGCAGCGCAGCCTGCATATGACTTTGGTGCGATCGGCATGCAAATGCTCATCGACAGAATTGAGGGAACGGCACAGCCTGAATCCCAAACGGTCATTCTGCCATCGGAACTGCGCATCCGCGCTTCAGCTTCTGTACCTCCCGCTATTAACTGATCACTTGAATTAAAAACAAGCTGCATAAGGAACTAATCATTTTTGTGCTCACGAAATACACAAACAGGACGCCACAGAGCTTTTCACTCCCGTGCGTCCTGTTTTTGGTACTTGAATATGGTCCGGGGTTCAACCCTCAGACTGAAGGGCCAGGGCCACTTCGCGAACAAGACCTGGAAACCAGTCCATCAGAGCTTCGAACGTATAACCGGCCTCTTCTGCCTTGGATGTCTCCATCGTCCATGATTCCGAGATGCCGAAGGGGGACATATCTTCTTCGGCGGTTTGGTGTAACACCTGGGACTGCATGCCTGTAACGGTCTCAATCAGATTCATCATGGCAGATAACGTAATGGAGCCTTTCGATGCTGCATTCACGGGTCCAGTAATCGTTGAATGCCCCAGCCAGGCGAGAAATCTTGCTGCTTCTGTTGAATTGATAAACCCAATCTCGGCTTCCGGATTCGGCATACCGATCGGTTTGCCTTTTTGCACATGCTCAATATGAAAATGCAGTCTTCTCGTATAATCATCAATTCCAAGTACAATTGGAATTCTCATCGCCGTAACCGGGAAGCTCGCTTCCTGAAAGAACACTGCTTCAGCAAGGCGCTTACCTTCCCCATATGAAAAATCTTCGTGGTTCCCATATTTCAATGGATACGTGTACGGGTCAAAATCCGCTTCCGTAAAACCGGGTTTGGGATCGCCATACACAGAAAGCGTCGATGTAAGTACATATCTTTGGGTGCGTCCCGCAAATGCTTCACATGCCGACTTCGCTGCATCCGGCGAGTAACAGATATTATCGTACACCACATCCCACATGTCGGTCTTTGCTGCCTCAGCCAGAGATTGCGGATCCTCCCGATCTATCTTGATCCGGTTCACTTCTGGCCCGAAGTCCACGCTCGTTTTGCCACGCGTCGCAACCGTAATTTGCGATTGGCCTTCCCACAGCAAATGATCAACCAGACGTTTGCCGAAGAATCGTGTCCCGCCAAGTATGAGTACTTTTCTCATCCGATAAACCTCCTACCCTCTTCTGGTGTTTCATTCATTATAACGAGGTTTGCCATGCTACAACAAATATACCCCATAACGCAACCGCTAACCTTGTCCTAAGCCAGGATAGTGAATGGCCAATTTTAAAAGCTGGTTTTCACAATATGGAGCATGGTATCGGCACCCTGTTGAAATTCATACCCCGTCTTTACTTCAGAAACCGTGCAGCCTTGTTTTTCAATCAGAGTCTTCAGCTCATCCATCTTCTCATAACGTATTCCGGAAAGCTCTACTGTAGGGAAAATCCGAAGCTCGTATCTGGTTACACGCAGCAGCTCAAGAATGGTTTGCGCATGAAAATTGAAGTCCAATCGATCTGCATACGTAAACAGAAAATGCGCGGATAACGTCAAATCGAATCGTTCATCAGCGAAAGGAAGGACGGGCAGTTCAGAATAGACATAGCGATCAGGAAATTCTCTCATATCTGCCGTAGAATCCTGTAGTGCACGTGTCCTAGCTTGTTTCAAACCATCAATCGAACCGAAATAGTCCCATCTGTATCTTTCACGCACCTGTTCCAATTGCTTGATGGTGTGCTCAATGTCCTGCTGCCCTTTGTATTCCAGATTATTAATCGCGAACTGGTAGGCAATATCCGATGCCATGGAATCCGCACCCTGTCTGCGGGAACGGCTGCTAAATGAACAAGCTCCGCCCGGACAATCCAGAATGGATCTGCCTCTGAGATCTTCCGGGGTAAGGCCGAACATCAGCATATATTCCTCGTAGGTCCTTCCAATAAAAATAATCTGCTCCAGTTCAAGGCTTAAGTCCTTGTTGCTCAGCTCTTCTCTACTCATCTCGTCTCAGCTCACTTTCTTGTTCTCGAATTAATCGTTCGGGAAAACCAGACCGATCTGCTTGCGGATCTGATCCATCACCTGCATGGTGGTATAGGAACGTTCATAGGTATTCATCTCCGATTCCGTTTTTCCCTGCTGAAGCAGGTTAACGAACTCCTCTACCTCATAATACATGGCCGGATAGGTCTGCTCGACGGTCAATGGTTCTACCGTACCGTCATTGTAGCGAATTTCCGCATGTTCAGGGGAGCCAATCTTATCGATGATGATGCTCCCGTGCTCTCCCATAATTTCGCTTGGTACATGGGAATTTGAGATTTTGGAGTAAGTCACTATGGCTTCCATCCCATCGTAACCGAGAAGCACGCTACCCTGACCGTCAACGCCCGATTCCAGCATCATCGCCTGGGCTTGAACCTGATTTGGCGCACCAAATAACGTGACTAGCGGGTACAGGCAGTATACACCCAGATCCATCAATGCGCCGTTTGCAAGTTCCGGTTTGAATGCATTGAGCACAATACCCTCTTTGTACTTATCGTAACGCGATGAATACTGACAGTATCCCGCTACATATTTGCGCACGGGTCCGATTTTATGTAGGTGCGCTTGTACCATTTTGAACGTGGGAACAAGCGTTGACTTCATGGCTTCCATCAGCAATAAATCATGATTACGCGCCGTGTCTATCAAACGGCGGACCTCAGCAGCATTGGCAGCCAGCGGTTTTTCACACAACACGTGCTTTCCGTTTTTTAGGAAAATCTCTGTCTGATCAGCGTGATACGTATTGGGTGTAGCAATGTAGACGGCATCTATCGCATTACTAGCAGCCATTTCCTCCAAGTCCGTAAACCGATACTCTGCATTATATTTATCTGAAAATGCATTCGCCTTATCAGCAGTCCGTGAATAGACAGCTGTCAGTTCAAAGCCCTTTACTTGTGAAGCAGCTTCTAGAAGCCTTTCTGTAATCCAGTTGGTACCTACCACTCCGAAACGAACCATTCTTACCTACCTCTTTCATGAATAAATTTCGCATGTACACCATCCTGCTCATTGTAGCATATTTCATTCCATGTGAAAGAAAGACGGGATGTCTTGCTATTGAAATCTTGCTTTTTCATGTTCAATTCGGTTGAACATTGTTCAAACAAGGGTATAATGTGTCGAGAGGTGATCCTATGGAACGTCAGGAAAAATCCCAATCCGATTCCATTCCCATAGATGAAATACGATGGACTGCCATTTTCAGCAATGACAGTGCCTACGACGGCAAATTTTATTACGGAGTCAAGACGACAGGCATTTTTTGCCGACCTTCCTGCAAATCCAAAGAGCCCAAATATACAAATGTGCTGGTTTTCAGCCATCCTGATGAAGCATTGGCGCAGGGCTTCAGACCATGCAAACGATGCAAGCCTACAGGTGAACGTGTGCCTGATCAGGAATGGATCTCTACGGTAACGGACTATATCGAACTTCATTATGCGGAAACTCTTACACTTGATGTGCTTGCCCAGATTAGCCATGGAAGCCCGTATCATCTGCATCGCGTATTTAAACGGATTACCGGAATGACTCCGGTGCAATATGTTCAGGAAAAACGAATGACTGAGGCGGCCGAATTACTGGTGAGTACCTCGCTAACGGTCACAGATATTGGTCACCGTGTAGGCATAGCCAATTCTGCCTATTTTATTGCTGTATTTCGCAAGCATACGGGACAGACGCCAGCCCATTATCGCGAACAGAGGCATCCCAAATGATGAAAACCAATCTGCTATATAAAACACCCAAAACATTGTTGAACAAAGGATCCGGTTTTCTCAACGGTTACACCCATACGCTCAATCCCTATACCGGTTGCTCTTTTGCATGTTCTTACTGTTATGTACGACAAATGCCCGTTTCCTTATTCCGCAAGGAGGATTGGGGAACTTGGGTTGATGTTAAACAAGAGGCTGCGAGCATACTCGTTAAGGAGTTAAAGCGTGCTCGCTCGAAAGGCAAGATTACGTTGTTTATGTCCTCAAGTACAGATCCATATCAGCCTGCTGAATATAAAGAGCAGATTACCCGTTCATTGCTGGAAGTCATGATCGACCATCCGCCGGATTTCCTGTTGGTTCAGACCCGGAGTCCTCTCGTAACGCGGGATGTGGACCTACTGCAGCAGTTAGGTGAACGTGTGCGTGTAAGCATAACGATCGAAACGGATCTGGATGAGATCCGTAAGCATTTCAGCCCCGCTGCACCACCCATTGCTGGAAGATTGCATGCACTGGAACAATTAAGGGATGCGGGCATCCCTACCCAGGTTGCGATTGCACCTGTGCTGCCCAGCAGCGAGAACTTTCCAACCATCCTGAGGCCGCTAGTTCAACGTGTATGCATCGATGATTATTTCATGGGCGATGGCAGCGAAGGCAAACGAACCCGAAGACTGGGTATGGAATCGCTCTATCAACAAATTGGCATGGAAGACTGGTATCATCCAGAAGCCTATCGCATCCTTGTGGAGCGTATGAAAAAGCATTTTGCGGACCATGAGATCTGGATCAGCCAGGCCGGGTTTGAGCCCTAGATAACGTTGTATGCCAAAAAGAGCCCTGCTTCCTTCAATGGAAGACAGGGCTCCTTTATTACTATATCGAGCGTGTGAACGATGTATTATTGATCAAGTGTATATAATGCCAAACCTTCAGGCAGTGCAGCAGGGCGCTGACAAGTGCTTCTCATTTTATAGAAAGTCTGCTCATCGCTTGAATCATGGAAGGCCCACATCGCTTCAAGAACGTGGTAGGCGAGGTCTCCACTCGCTCTGTGAGCGCGACCGCTTTGAGCGGCGTAGGCCATATCAGCTACACCAATTCCGCGTGTGTTCTCCTGGTATCCTGGAAGTAACGGAACTTCCGTCCAATCCTGTTCACCCAGCAACCGGTAGCGCACAGGGCCCCCAAACGTGTTGGGATCCGGTACCTGCAGAGTGCCATGCGTCCCATATACCTCTATCGGAGGCAATGCACTTCCTCCAAAAACATCGAAGCTGGTTATCAACGTGCCAATGGCTCCTTGCTCGAACTGCAGCAGTCCTGCCACATGCGTTGGAATGTCCACGGGGATGGTTTGCCCCCTCTTTTTCTCGCTGGTAATTGTACGCTCTTCCATTGCTTTGCCTGTCATGCCAGCAATCGAACTGATCGGCCCCAGCAATTGTACCAACGCTGTCAGATAGTATGGTCCCATATCGAACATCGGTCCGCCACCTGAGGCATAATAGAACTCCGGATCGGGATGCCAGTGTTCATGTCCACGGCTCATCATAAACGCTGTAGCGGCCACAGGCCTGCCGATTACGCCATCCTCCACCAGCTTGAGCGAGGTTTGGATGCCAGAACCGAAAAATGTTTCGGGTGCGCATCCAACCAGTAATCCTTTGCGTTTGGCCGCTTCAAGGACAGCCTGCCCTTCTTCCCGAGTGACTGCTAGTGGTTTTTCCACGTAGACATGTTTCCCCGCTTCCAGCGACCGCAGACAAACATCTGCATGGACAGCAGGAATCGTCAAATTGATGATCAGTTCAATCTCGGGATTGGCCAGCATTTCATCTACCGTGTATACATTGGGAACATTGTAGGCTGCTGCCTGCTCCTCGGCCCTCGTACGGTCAATATCCGCTACGGCAACCAATTCAAGAATTTCGAACCGATGACAGTTTTCCATATAAATACTGCTGATTTTTCCACAGCCAATAATGCCTACTTTCATAGTTTTCATGCATGTGGGCCCCCTTCACGCGGATCGGATTTGTGAAATGCTGATGAAGTATATCTTTTTTTCATATAATACTTGGTTATCATGGAATGAAAGCAAAATTAAGTTTGGTTATCGGCCATTCCCGTGTAAACTGCAGCTGCGTTCCCTGCGTTGTTCTTCGCAATTTCTTTGCCTGCCGCAGTCCATCTAAAGCCACTACGCATCATTTCAGTGACTTGCTCCATCTCTACGATGTCTGCATGATGACCGAGCGAGTTGTAGAATACACGGCCAGCACCCCAGCGTTTCGTCCATACAACAGGCATATCCACAGGTCCATTGGCTGAATGAGGACCTTCTACGACAGGAAAACGCGTTGTTGCCAGCACTTCCACTGCAGGGTCTACGTGCAGGTAGTACTGCTCGCTTTTTACCTGAAAATCTTCGATGTGGTCCAGCAGCGGACTCGAACCGCGCTTGATGTTTACCGTGTACTCCACGCCATCATTACCCGGGTGTGCAACCCACTGCCCGCCAGTCATGAACTGCCAATCCACGTTGTTCCGGAACGCGTCACACATCCCGCCGTGAATACCTGCCAAGCCTACGCCACTCTGAACGGCAGCCGATACGTTATTGACCAGCTCCTGTTCAATCTGTCCCATCGTCCACAGCGGAACAATCAGATCCAGACCGAGCAGTTTCTCAGCGTCTGCGTAAGCTTCCAATGTATTCGAAACTTCAACCTCAAACTGCTCTTCCTTCAGAATGCGTTCAAAAATCGCTGCTACCTGCTCCGGTTCATGTCCATCCCAGCCGCCCCATACAATCAGTGCCTTGCTCATCGCTATTCACTCGCTTTCGATTAGTTTGGTGTCGCTTTACATCTGTACCGTCTTCGCCTTTAAGCACATCGGTCGCATTCTTCTTTCTGCTTTTTGCATCTGCATTCATTCTGCCTTCCCAACTCACATCTCTTCAAGCGATACCCAGCGCCGCTCTGTGACGGAACGTTCCACGGCTTCCAGTACAGCCTGACAGGCGACCCCGTCATGGAAACTTGGTGAAGGCTGCCGTCCTTCGGAGATGGCTGTAACGAGTTCCAGCATTTCATGGGTAAACGTGTGCTCAAATCCAATCGTATGTCCGGCAGGCCACCAGGCCTCGGCATATTTGTGTGCCGGATCCGTAGCCAGGACACGGCGGAACCCCTGTACATCCTCTTCATCTTTTGTAAAATACACTTCCAGCTCATTCATCCGTTCAAAGTCAAATCGGACACTGCCCAGACTGCCATTGATCTCAAACGAATTGGTGCTGCGGTGACCTGCTGCAAAACGTGTAGCCTCGAAGCTGCCCAGCGCTCCTCCTGCAAATCGCGCCAGAAACAGTGTGGCATCATCAACAGTCACTTCGCCTTTCGGCGCATCTGCATTGGAGCTGCCCTTCGCACTAAGTCCAGTCATTTCGGAAGCAAGCGGACGTTCTTTGATAAACGTCTCGCTCATACCGATCACTTCCTTGAATTCACCCACGAGGAAGCGTGCGAGATCGATCAAGTGTGCTCCCAGATCTCCGTGCGATCCGGAACCAGCCACTTCTTTTTGCAGGCGCCAGACGAGCGGAAACGAAGGATCCATAATCCAGTCCTGCAGGAAAAACGCACGGAAATGGTAGATTTCACCCAAACGACCGCTCTGCACCAGCTCCTTGGCAAGCTGCACAGCCGGGGAGAAGCGATAGTTGAACCCAACCATGTGTGCCACTCCGGCGTCTTCTGCTGCTTGAAGCATCTCTCTTGAATCAGCGAGCGACAAGGCCAGCGGTTTCTCGCAAAACAGATGTTTACCCTGGCGTGCCGCTTCCAGTGCAATTTCCTTGTGAGCATCACTTGGTGCATTAATATCGATCAGATCAATATCATCACGCTGTACCAGCTCACGCCAGTCAGTTACACTTTCGGACCAACCGAACTGGCTCGCAGCTTCCTGCACTCCCTGTTCATTGCGACCGCAGATTACGGACATTTCCGGCTGCAGTGGTGCTGACGGGAAAAACATAGGCAGACTTCGATAAGCATTGCTATGGGCCTTCCCCATAAACTTGTATCCAACCATTCCGACACGTAGACGATTTGACATGGTTATTTCCTCCTTTTGGAATTCAAATCATGCTCTAGATTACTTGCGAATCGAAGAAGCCCGGATGATCAACTCCGTGGGTAATAATTCTCTGGGCCATTCGGACGGCGAGCCTGAAGCTTCTGTTGAAGCGCTTCCAACCAAAGATCCATGAATTAGCTTCGATACCGCGAGTTCCCCCATTTCATAAAAAGGAACCCTGACACTTGTTAGCGGTGGAACAGACATCTCGGCAGCATCGGAATCGTCGTATCCGACAAAAGCCGGAAAATTCTGAACCTCAATCCCGCGCTCACGCAATCCGTGCATAACACCGATAGCCATTCGATCATTAGCAGCAAAGACCGCATCGATCTCGTCTAGCCTCGCTGCGATTGTGGCGGCCGCCTCCACGCCGCTTCTTCTGCTGTAATTCCCCTCAAGCAGCAGATCAGGATCCAGCTCCATTCCCGCTTCTTTTAACCCAATCTGAACGCCCAGCAGCCGTTCCTGGCTGTTCGAATAACTGTCCGGACCGTTAAGAAAAGCAATTTTGCGATATCCTTGCTCGGTAAGGTGATGTACTGCGAGCCTGCTGCCCTCTACATGATCAGCATCCACTTCCAGGAAGGATTCGCCTGCAAAATGCTGATTCATTACGCAAAAAGGATGTCCTTCCTCCTGAAGCTGCTGCATGGCTGCCAGTTCTCCATGGTCATCTTTGGCACCAAGAATAATGCAGGCATCCACTTTCTGACGTCGGAACAGGTCGGCATAATTCATTACTTCGCCAGGTGATCTGAACATGACGAGCAGGTCCATGCCGCTGTCTCTGGCTTTATTCCCAATGCCGCTTAGCATTTCCGAGAAAAAGTAAGCGGAGAACAAATGTGCCTTCGGGACATAGGGTAAAACAACACCGAGATTACCACTTTTGCTTCTGGCGAAGCTGCGTGCTATTGCACTGGGCACATATCCAAGCTTCTCAGAAGCTTCCAGTACCTTGCGGCGAGTCTCCTCTTTGATCGGTCCAACGCCATTAAGCACACGGGATACCGTAGCTTCGGAGACCCCTGCAAGGTCAGCCACTTCTTTACGGGATGCCATGGATTTCACCCCCTTACATTATTGAATTATGATGTTATTGTGTAGAAGATGTTTTTATGTACGCGCGTACATTTTCTCATGTGTTGTAACCGTTGTCAATGCTTTTTACATAAAACAGAAAGAGAATCTGAACCTGCAGATTCTCTTTCTGTTTTGATTATTCATATAGCGAAAATCTCGTCCGACAAATTGTGAAAAGAGTCCTTTTGCCAGCTGACCCATCGTTCGTTTGGTGACCCTGAGACTCAGGGAATTCAGGGCTGTTTAAGTCGTTACACCATAATCAACGGATGATTGGCTAAACTCGGCTTGCTCCACTATTTTGGCCGGGCTCTGGATGCGATCCGAAGGTTCCGGCGTGGCCTGAAGCTCTCTTACCTTGTGCAGCACTTCCTTATTGGGCAGGAAATGTACTGAACGAATAAAACGGATCGTTTTGGTTTTGGCACGCATGACAATCGAATCCGTCTCGGCCCGGTCATCAGCAAGATAACGTACGCCGCCCAAAATTTCACCTGGCGTAACGCCAGTTGCCGCAAAGATGACATCTTCGGTGCCGATCATGTCCTCCATCGTTAATACTTTGTAAGGATTGTCAATGCCCATCTGAAGGCAGCGCTGAAACTCATCTGCATTGGCCGGCATTAACCGGCCTTGAATCTCGCCACCGAGGCATGAGAGTGCGGCGGCTGCCAGCACACCTTCAGGAGCGCCGCCGGAACCAACATACAGGTCAATGCCAGCCTCGGGGAATGCAGGAGCCATGGCACCGGCCACATCGCCATCGCTGAGGAACTTGATCCGTACGCCGACTTTACGCAGCGTTTTGATCGTGCTCTCATGCCGGACGCGGTCCAGAATCATGACGGTCAGATCCGAGATGTTTTTATTCAATGCGGCAGCTGCTTTCTCCAGTGTAACCTCAACCGGGTCTTCGATGCTGACCTTGCCGACCAGAGCAGGGCCTACGGCCAGTTTCTCCATATACATATCCGGTGCATGGAGCAGGTTTCCTTTTCCCGCCACTGCAATAACCGATAAAGCGTTGTTCAGGCCCTTGGCCACGATTTCTGTACCTTCGAGAGGATCTACAGCAACGTCTACCTCGGGTCCTTCAGCGTTACCCACTTCCTCGCCGATGTACAACATGGGTGCTTCATCCATTTCTCCTTCACCGATTACCACCGTGCCGCGAATGGACACGGAATCGAACATGGCGCGCATGGCCAAAGTAGCCGCTTCATCTGCACTATTCTTGTCTCCCCGCCCCATCCAGGGGGCTGAGGCTAACGCAGCCAATTCTGTTACTCGGACAATTTCCAACGCCAGTTCGCGTTCCATTTTTCCCACTTCCTTTCCAGTTTTCAAAAGCATACATTGAAAGCGGTGCTAAATCCATCGCAAATCCATATGAAATTGATCTATAATCAGGTCTATGTACTCCTACTGGGAATATATACCTTTTAAATTTGAAGTTAATAAGTTGTGAAATTTACTCTTATTTTTAATGACTTTTTAAAAAAAAGAACAATGTTTTAACGTTGATAAACCTAAAATTTGCATACCGTTTTTCGATCAAAACTCGATTATTCTCAGGCACAGGTTAACATAGACTGAAATCAGTACTTTCATTTCCTCAAACAAGGATAAATCAACATATATGCTGATATTACTCACGTTCAGGCCCTTTATCTGACCTTACAGCGAAAACGATTTACTCCAGGACGACTTTGACAAGATTACTCCATGTATTGAAAGGATTTCAAGAAGAAATTCCGCAATATATATTTGTATACTTTTGAATAAGAGCAGACTCGTTCATCAGATTGACCTTCTTTAATATTCTTTTTGCAATATAGATACAGCTTATAGGGGTCATTGAAAATAATTAGTTTACATAATATTATTTATGTAATTTAAATCATTGAAATCTGCCCTTTTCAATTTCGACATCTCTGTTTATCGGTTCGCGAGTTTCGAGCATCATTCGTAAGTTCATGTGAAGTAGACCCAAAAAAGACCAGAAAAGGAGAACATCTTCTCTGGTCTAAACTTTTCCAATTCGTTAATCATGCTGCACGACATTCGTATGCTCATTCTTAATTTCATTCGATGATAATGAATAAGGCTCACTGCAACTCTCCCCTGCCTTGCGCACCGCCCGTATTATACCTCCATATCCGGTGCAGCGGCACAGATTGCCGCATAATCCCGTTTCGATCTGTTCCTGCGTAGGCTGCGGATGCTGATCCAATAGTGCTTTGGTGGCAATGACCATCCCGGGCGTGCAGTAACCGCATTGGAAACCGCCTTCTTCAACAAAAGCCTGCTGAATTGGATGAAGACTATCAGGCTGCTCACCATGAAGTCCTTCAATGGTCGTAATCTCGCTTCCTTCACATTGATAAGCCATGACCAGGCAGGAATTGACCGGCTCGCCATCCATAAGCACCATGCATGCACCGCAGCGACCGACTTCGCAGGATACTTTCGTTCCGGTCAGCTTCAAATGAGTCCTAAGCACATCTACAAGCCGGGTCGTTTGAGCAATGTGCAGCTGCTTCTCTTCCCCATTCACAACAGCTGTCCATCTGTTTCCTAGTGGCTCACTCATGAGGGACTCACTCCTTCCTGTAAAGGTACATCAAGCGGTTTGACCAATTGTTCTCGCGGCACGGGCAATCGGTTCACCCAAACCCCCGTAGCCTGGTGAATCGCTGCAGTTATCGCCGGAGCAAGCGCCACAGATCCGATCTCTCCAATCCCTCTTGGCCCAAAAGGATCACCTTCCGGCAGGTCCTCAATAGCCTCGACCTCCAGGTTGGTATGAATATCCCGAATCGTTGGAATCAGGTATGTGTCCAGATTGGTTGTAAGATATCGACTATCCTGCATGACCGCATCTTCTGTTAATGTAAAACCAAGTGCCATCACACTCCCGCCTTCGATCTGTCCGATGAAGCCCATCGGATTAATGACAGGACCTGCGGCTACCATATGGCGTGTATCGAGCAATTTGGCTTCGCCAGTCAGGGTATTCACTTCCACCTCTGCCGCAACCGCCGCATACGTATATAAATAGTGACCACCCACCACATGATCCGGTGTGGTCGGATAATCGAAATGAGTATCAAAAATCCATTCTTCTTCTTCGCCCTGCTTCACCAGCTCTGCATATGGGATAACCAAACCTGAGGATACCACCGGATCCTTCGATGGCTCTAATGTTTCAGCAGCTGCACCGAGCTGTTCTTCCTTTTCTCCGTCTCTTTCAGAATGCAGCGTTGATTTGATGTCCGTTGCATCTTCAGGAAGCGCACCTTTGCGCCATACGCCACCAGCCCCTGTCACCAGTTCTTTGACGGGAATACCTGACAATGCAGAAGCAACCGACAGAACTCTGGAACGGAATGGTGTCTGTAATCGCTGCAGAGCCATCCAGGCCATGGTTGTTGAACGTGAAGCCGTACTCGAGCCGCTGTGAGGAACACGGTCCGTATCGCCAATGATGATGCTGAGATCGGCAGTGCTGCATTGAAACAGATCGCAGAGCATAATTTCCAGTGTAGCAACCAGACCCTGACCGAACTCTTCGTAACTGAATGCTGCCTCAATCTTGCCATCGGCATTCAGGGATAGACGTCCTCCCGCCGGATCTGGAATGCCGTAACCGAGTCCCGCACCGTGCATGGCGAGGGCTGCCCCCACTCCGCGTTTGATCCAAGGGGGCAGAGAATGATCCGCCGGGGGAGGCTGATGTTTTTGCCAAAGCTCTGAGCGATCCATCGCTTCCCATACTTGTGACAGTCCATCTGTAACCAGAATCCGCTGATTCAGCGGTCCCAGGTCGGTCTTCTCTCTCATGTTCCGTCTCCGAAACTCCCAGGGGTCCATGTTCATAATCTCCGCCAGCCGATCCATCTGTCCTTCCACCGCGAAGATAGCCTGATTGCCGCCGAATCCACGAAACTCCCCCGAGAGCCCATTATTGGTATACACCGACACGCCCTCCACATCCACATTTGGAATGGAGTAAGGTCCTAAACAATGCTCCGTGCAGAAGTTCAGCACAGGTGCTCCAAGCGTGGCATACGCTCCGGTATCTGCTGTAATGCGGACCCGGTGAGCCTGAATGATGCCTTCACGGCTGATCCCGGTTTGCATTTCGATTTTCATCGGATGCCGCTTCAGACCTGCACGAACGGATTCCTTACGGGAATTGTGCATTTTTACAGGGAGTCCACTTTTCAAGGCAAGAAGTGCACCATAAGGCTGTACGTTCAGTTCATCTTTCCCACCGAAAGAGCCACCAATGGGAGACGATACGACACGGATATTTTCTTCAGGACAGCCGATAATCCGCGCAAGCTGCATCCGGTCTTTGTACCCGTGCTGGGTCGCTGCGTAGACATTAAGCCTTCCTTCATCTGGAACAAACAGACCACCTTCAGTCTCCATATACGCGTGCATCTGACGAGGCGTATAGTACGTTTCCGTGACGATATGTTCACACGCAGCAAAGGCCTTCTCTGCATCACCACGTTTGATCTCGGTGCGATGAAGAACATTGCCCGGGCCATGCGCATGCAACTCTGGCGCGCCAGGGGCCAGTGCAGCCTCGGTGCTGTCCAGCGGAGTAAGCTCCTCATACTCAACGCGGATTGCATCCAGAGCCAGTGCCGCCCGTTCCGGGGAATCCGCAGCGACCGCAGCAATGGCATCACCGACATAACGTACGACATCTTCGCAAAATACAGGCTGATCCGGCGTCGCGATACCAAAACGATTCAATCCGGGTACGTCCTTGGATGTCAGAACGGCATATACCCCTTCCATTGCTTCTGCTTCAGTGGTGTCTATAGACAAAATGCGTGCATGCGGGTATGTGCTGCGCAGAACTCTTCCATGGATCATATCGGGTAGAGTCATATCTGTCAGATATTGAAGTTGCCCGGTTACTTTTGGAACCCCGTCGGGTCGCAGATGCCAGCGTTTACCGCTATATTCCCGATTCAGCAGCATGGTCTCTCTCCCCTTTTCTTGATTGAATTTGAACCATCTATATACGACAAAGGAATACTCAACACTTGACCGTTGTTCGGTTTGAACAACCTCAATTCTACCTATGGAGTGCTCCCCACAGCCCAGCTCCCAACAGATTACCAGCAGTCTGCTTGCGGTAATGTTCAGTAGCAAATGCATCGCTATAAGTCACGAATTCTGAAGCTGCAGTGCTTCCGAGAGCTGTGGCTTGCATGATGGAAGCTTCTCCGCTGCGAAGCAATTGCTCCGACTCCGGAAGGCGCATGGCCATGCCCGAACCCCCGCCTGCTGCAATCGCAACCTTATTCCATCGACCATCTGAACCCATCTCACCGTGAAAAGCGATCGTCACCAGAGACGCGCTGAACGTCTCCCGCCGACCCACCTTACGGTAAAATGCAATTTCTCTCTCTCCAGGTATTTGGAAATCAGTATCTGATTTGGACAACATGTTCATCGGGATACGGATGGAGATTAACACATCATCTGGATTGCGACTGCCGTCGCGTCCACCATTCAGCCAGGAGGCCAGAGAGCGGATCTCCATTCCTGCGTCCGTCAGCCAATGCAACTCTGCGTTGTATACAAGCAATGCGGGAAGGGTATCCCCCACTCCTGACACAATATTACCGCCGATTGTTGCTACATTTCGAATGGAAGGGGCTGCTATGTTATTTACAGCCTCTTGCAGTAACGGGAGCTGGCTCAGTAACCTGTCCTTGGCACAACTATTCAATCGGGTCAGAGCCCCGATGACGATTCGGTCTCCATCAACATGTACTCCACTTGCACCCGGAATATGAACCAGGCTAATCATATGCTCCGGTGCGGGGACCAGGCCGCCTTCCCACTGGGTCCGCAGCAATGTTGCGCCTGCTGCAAAACAATAGCGTCCCTTCAACCTGTTCTTCAACATCTGGAGTTCTTCCAGATCTCCAGGCTGCCATACCGATGGCATCGCTCCTGATCCATACGCTGGTATAACCATCGTTCCATCCCCTCTCTCTTTCTTCAATCTTCGGGACGTTGGTGTCACCAAGTAACACTTGGCATCGCTGGATCCATTCCGTCCAGGCGTGAACTCATGGCGCAAATTCATGCGGCATGATCCAAATAATTCTTCAAATCATATGGGACTGAAGGAACTACGTCAATTACCTTCACATCGTTTTGGATAAATGTATAAATACATCATGTCTTTTGTGCTTGATGCATTAATTATGATCAGAACCTCACACTTGATTTCTAGAATAACGATACAAATAACATCAAAAAAGGCCACCCAACTGTCTGGATGACCTATTCATGTCAAGATATAATCCACAAGGAGTATCTAATTCTGTTCAGTATTATTTATGGATTTGTATCCTACACAAACATTAATTCGTCAGATTTGATTCACTTACAAAATCCATAATGCGTTTTAGTTCCGGCTCGGTATCAGCGTCCCAGAAACAGAACTCAGGCAAAGCTACCTGTATACCCGTGTATTTGCCGTTACTCATAATTTTGCGAGCACCCTCATCTCCATGGAGGGATCGGAGGTGTCCTGCCATATGGGAGCGGAAGGCTACAGGCGGCTTGCTTCCCTCACTGTCTGCAGCAGCTGCGTAATCAGCCAGTTTGCTCGCAGCAAGGGCCGCAGATACCTGATTAATATCCTGTGCCCTCAATAAAGGTTGATCCCCCAAAAGAATCATAACTCCTTCCATACCGTATTCCATGGCTGCCTTTATGCCGCAATGAAGTGATGCCGCCATGCCACAAGCATAATCTGTACAAAGAGCAATTCGAAGTCCTGTCCCCGGCCTGTAGCTGTAGGAAGCTGAGTTAAGCAAGTTTTCGGGAATCCATGCCAAGGAATCTTCTGGCTTCACCACACAGATAACCTGTTCCAGCTCAGAATCCAATGCCGCCTGCAGTGACCAGGCTGCCAATGCTCTCCCATCCGGCATGGCAAGCGATAACTTATCTCGTCCAAGGCGGGTGCTCTTACCTGCCGCGAGCACAATGCCCGTCACTCGCATGCATATTCCCCCTTTGGACTGAACGATTTCCAGTGGACACAGCACGTCTGCAGGCGACCAGTTCTGCAGCAATACTAATGGCGATCTCCTCTGGACCATCTGCTCCAATACTCAGGCCAACGGGAGAATGAACATGCGGAAGTGGCGGTAAATCGTTCAGCAGGCGTGCTGTCCGTGTTTTGGACCCCATAATGCCGAGGTAAGAATAGTCACAGTCCGACATCAGCTCCAGGAATTCGCGTTCACGCGGGAACTGATGGCTCATCAGAATAACATAATCCCCGCTTTTTATATCCAGCACAGGTATGATCTCACGGGGAAAACCAAGAACGAACTCAACATTCGGGAATCGTTCAGCAGTACACAAGCCCTCTCTCCAATCGGCTACAATCACGCGAAATCCTGCTGCTCTGGCAAGCCTGGCTACAGGAATCGCGTCATTGCCCGCTCCGATCATAATCAGACGGGGTTTGGGCGTGTATAGCGTAGTCATCTGCGACGGCAGGTTCCAATCATCAGCTTCCGTTGATCCCCCGGTTTTCTCACGTTCTGCCGGTGCTGAACTGGAAGACACATTGGTTGCATCGATCAAGGGGACTGGGACAAGGGCAAGATGTGGGATATCAACTCGATCCGGATTCGAATCCATCGTGCTATCTATATCATCTGGAAAGGCATCCTGTTCATTGGTCAGCGGCCGGCCGGACTTTTCTGTACCACCCCCGTTAGTCACCAGCAATGGACGTAAGGTTAAATCATGTTTTCCACCTGTTGATATAACCCGTTTCCACCTATACTGAATGCAGGAATACTGATTCAGAAAGGTTCGGGTCAATTCCACAGCAGAGCCAGATTGGAAACACGCGTTCATTTCTGTTATTACGGTCCTTAGCTCCCTGCAGACAGGTTCAAGCATAATGATGATCAAGCCTCCGCAGCCAATCGTTTCGCCCCAGGAGAGATCATCCTCAGGTCGCATGTCGTATTCGGCAAATTCCATCTGTTCAGTATCCAGCACACGCTCCACACGTGCCTGAAGATCACTCTCCAGACACCCGGGACTGATACTGCCATACATTCTGCCATCTTCGGTCAAGAGCATAGAGACTCCCTGCTTACGGTAAGCATGACCTTCCACCTTGACCGCCGTCGCAAGTACACAGCGTGCTTCACGGGTCGCAATTGCACACAGATCATGCATATCCATATTCGTCTCCACCTTTCCGAATAGTCTTTATATCCACTCAAACTCACAGATTTTCTGAAACGCTGCGTAGGTCAGATTCTTTTCATCAAACGTGCAATGCTCTTATCCGATTCACGAAGTACGATGCCACGGTCGATTGTCTGGATTTTGCGGTTTTTAAGCACAATGCTTCCATCAATGATGACTGTGTCCACACAGCTTCGAGTTGCGGAGTAAACTACACGGGAATAGACATCCGTCTCATAGGAAGGGTACGTATGGAAATCATCCAGATCCAATAGCACCATATCTGCCTTTTTGCCAACTTCCAAACTGCCAATTTCCTTCGACAAGCCAAGCACTTCGGCACCCCCCATGGTTGCCATGCGCAGCACTGTACGTGCATCCATAATTGTTGGTCCATGGGGAACCTTTTGAATCAGTGCAGTCAGGCGCATCTCCTGAAACATATCCAGATTATTGTTGCATGGTGCACCGTCTGCACCGATACCTACAGCGATCTGGCGGTTGAGCAGGTCAGGAATTTCAGCTATGCCAGAGGATAATTTCATATTCGACCCGGGACAGTGGGTGACTTTTACACCACGCTTGCGAATAATTTCCTTCTCCTCTTCACTCAGCCACACACAGTGCGCAAGCACCAGACGCGGAGTTGCCAGACCGATATGATCAAGGTAGACAATATTACGCATGCCGCGTTCGTGTTCGACCAGTTCAATCTCGCCGCGATTTTCCGAAGCATGCGTATGCACCTTCACATGGTACTTGCTCGACAGATCACGTACTTCTACCAACAATTCTTCTGTACAAGAAACGACGAAACGTGGACAAAAGGCATATTGAATACGTCCGCCTCCAAAGCCGTTCCATTTTTCCAGCAAGTCGACACTTTGCTGCAGCGAAGTGGCTGTATTTTCACGCAGCGGCTCAGGGACTTCATCGCCATGGTCCATCATGACCTTGCCTGAAATAACTCGAATACCGCTCTGTGCCATCGCCTGAAAAGCCGAATCCGTATGATGTACGGTTTCCATGTCCAATATGGTCGTTGTTCCACTCGAAATCAATTCGCCGAGTCCAAGCATCGCCGAATAATAGACGGATTCCTCATCATGTGCTGCCTCAAGCGGCCAGATCCGCTGCCTCAGCCAATCCATTAGTTCGAGATCATCCGCACGGCCGCGGAAGAGCGTCTGGCACAAATGAATATGCGTTTGAATAAAACCTGGAAGCAGCACCTTGCCACGAGCGTCAATGACCTGATCTGCCTGAACGTCGATATGCTCGGCGATTTCTTTGATTTTGTTATCCTCAATCAGCAGATCGCCTGTAAATACGTCTTCTTCTGCATTCATCGTGACGAGCTGAGCGCCTTTCAGCAGGATTGTTCCCATGATAATCTCCCCTATCCGTATCTGTCTCTGTTCTGTTACTCTGCACCAATGCGAGGTCGGAACAACCTACCATCTAACCGCTGTTACCACCCAATAGCCATGCCGTCTCCTCGGGGATCAGCAGCCCCGCTGATCATGCCATCTTCACGGATAACGATGCCCTGCGATTGCCCCATAATATCATCCCAAGGCGCTCTGACTTCCACGTTATGCCCCCACTGGGCGAGCATCTCGCATACGTCATCATGATAACGGTTTTCCACTCGCATGGTGTCACCTTCTTCGCCCCATGTGCGTCCATACACCCAGCGCGGCAGACCGATGGCTTCCTGAATGTTAAGACCATAGTCGAGTACACCCGTGAGCACGGATAACTGCGTTTGAGGCTGTCCTTCTCCGCCTTGTGTACCTACGAGCATATAAGGTTTTCCGTTACGGGTGACAAGACCCGGCATAAGGGTGTGGAAAGAGCGTTTATTCGGTTCAAGCACATTGGCATCCATCGGATCAAGGGAGAAAAAGGACCCCCGATTCTGCATGATCACACCGCTGTCTCCGGGAACGTAGGCTGCACCAAAATCAAAATACAGACTTTGAATAAACGAAACGGCGTTGCCATCCTGATCAACAACAGCCGCGTAGGCTGTATCCTGCCCAATCGTCTTAGACAAAAAAGGCTGTGCTACCGGAGGAGCAGATTGGATCTCATTCCATAACTCATCCCCGTAAGTCTTGGATAACAGATGATTCAGCGGGATTTCCCGAAAGTCCGGGTCGGTCAGATATCGATCACGATCACGAAATGCCTTTTTCACCACTTCGGCCATCAGATGATAGAACTCCGGTGAAGTGCGTGCGACGGAAGACAGATCAATATGTTCGAGCATGTTTAACATCATCAGCATGGAGAAGCCCTGCGAGTTGGGCGGCATCTGGTGCACCTCATACCCACGGTACCCGGTGCTGACAGGCTTCACCCACTCCCCTTTGTGAGCTGCAAAATCCTGTGGTGCTAGCATGCCGCCATCCTCGCGAATGGCCGAAGTTAAGCGGTCTGCCAGTTCTCCTGTATAAAAAGTATCCCGTCCCCCCACCTGAATCAGGCGAATGGAGGCGGCGAGTTCAGTCTGGACGAGCAGCTCACCTTCCTGCAAAAGTGTACCAAAAGGGGCAAATACCGCTCGCAGCGGTGTGTGCCCCATAATGAAGTCTTCATCTCGTTCCAGCCAGAGGCGCAGATTGCGGGATACAGGGCATCCCTGCTCTGCATACCGCGCTGCCGGTTCAAGCAGCTGCTCCCACGGCAGTTTGCCGTAGCGGGACCAGACTTCCCACCAAGCATCCACCATTCCTGGAACCGTAATTGCACTGAGCACTCCGCGCTGAGGAATTACATTCATGCCCATCGCCTTGAACGTGTCGGCATGGATGCCTGCCGCTGAACGACCACTCCCGTTGTAGGCGGTAATCTCACCGCTGGCTCCATCGTGGATGAGGAAGAAGGCATCGCCTCCAAGTCCGGTCATGTGTGGATAAACTACGCCAAGAGCAGCGCTCACGGCAATGGCTGCATCATAAGCGTTACCGCCTTTCTGAAGAATCGAGCTTCCAACCGCGCTCGCCAGGTAGTGCGGAGAGGTGACCATCACCTCTCTGGAAACGGGCATGTGGTTTAGCATAAGGCTCCCTCCTTCCCGGCGTAAACGTCCAGTGCTGCCTGCACCGCCTCACCAGCAGGTAATCCATGCCGGTGACGCAGCAGCACGGCTTCCAGAGCAGCAAGCACATGCAGTACATTTTTGCGCTGACAGCTGAAACCCATCGTGCCGATCCGCCAGATTTTCCCCTTCAATGGTCCGAACGAGCTGGCGATCTCAATCCCGAAATCCTCCAGAAGCATACTCCGGACCGATTCTCCGTCGATGCCGTCCGGAATGTTAATACACGTAACTACCGGTAGTTTGCTGCTCAGGTCTCCATACAGCTGAAGTCCCATACCCTGAATTCCGGCTACCAGGGCGCGTTCATTGATCCGATGCCGCTGGAAACGGGCATCCAGTCCTTCCTGAAGCAGAATGCGCAGCCCCTCATGAAGACCGTAGAGCATCGAAGTTGCTTCCGTGTGATGATTCAAACGTGCAGAGCTCCAATAATCCTGCAGCTGGCTCAGGTCGAAATAGTTGCTTGCAATGGTTCGCCCTTCTGCCCTCGCGCTTGCTGCGTCACGGAGTCCGCGTTCGACGGTTTTGCGGCTCAACAGTTTTTTCTCAACGCGGCTGTTGTACGTTAATGGTGCCATTCCGGAAGGAACGGACAAACACTTCTGCGTTCCACCCATCACTGCATCCAGGTGCCAGGCATCCGTCTCAACGGGTGTACCGCCTATTGTAGCGACCGCATCAACGACAAGGAGAATATCCAATTCACGGCACACTTTGCCGATCTCCGCAAGTGGCTGCATCTGTCCAGTGGATGTCTCCCCATGAACCATTGCGACCAGGCTTGGCTTGTGGACATGAATAGCCTTGATTACCTCTTCGGGATCAAATACCGAGCCCCACGTTGTTTCAATAAATACAACATCAGCACCGCAGCGCTCCGATATTTCCACAAGCAGATGTCCAAATCGCCCGTAAATGGGGACCAGTACTTTATCTCCTGGCTGAATCAGACTGACCAGCACAGCTTCAATGCCGGAGCGGGACGTCCCGTCCACCGGATAGCACCATTCATTATTTGTTATATATAACTCACGCAGCATGGCCATCGTTTCATTCATCAGGGAAGTGAACTCCGGATCGAACTGTCCCAGGATCGGGAAGGACAATGCCCTTAGAACTCTTGGATCGACTTCAACTGGCCCCGGCGTCATGATCGTTCGCAAGGACGGGGACAATTCTCTATAGTTGGACATGTTCACTCAACTCCCGTAACCGTATTTATAGAGTAGCTGAACCAGGACCCGAAAACCTCGCATCAAGTCCTCCTCAGCTGTATATTCAAGTGGATTATGACTAATTCCGGCCTGACTTGGTACAAAGATCATGGCTGTCGGGCAAGCTGGCTGGAAAATTTGCGAATCGTGCCCTGCCCCGCTTGGCATATGGATATAAGACAATTGTTCCTGCTCGCAGATCTTCTGAATGTCCGATGTGATCTGTTCGTTCATTGGAATCGGTGTAACCGACAAATGCTCTTCCCAGTTCAGCTCCAGCTGCAGTTCTGATGCTATCCGGCTAAACTCCTGGAGCATATCGTGCCAGCAGCGGTCTATGCTCCCCTGCCGAGTATGACGAATATCGAGAGAAAATACGGCCCGCGCCGCAACCACATTTCCTACACCAGGTTCAGCGGTGATTCGCCCAACGGTTGCCACGAGCGGTTCTCCTGCTGCCATAGCAATCCTTCTAACCGCCGTGATCATCTCCGCTGCACCTGCAAGTGCATCCTTCCGCCAGGACATGGGTGTAGTTCCTGCATGATTCGCTTCACCGCAGACTGTAATGCTAAATCGCTTTTGTCCTACAATATCGGAAACAATGCCAATGGAATGACCTAGCCGTTCAAGAACCTGGCCTTGTTCGATGTGAAGTTCGATAAATGCACCGTATTTTTGAGATGCCGGTCTATAGCTGCTGTCCGGTCCGAACCCAGCATCACGAATCGCTTGTGAAAATGAAACCCCGTTTATGTCCCTCAATTGTTGAACCTCTTCAAGAGAGGTGACACCCGTTATACTCCGTGATCCCCAATAGGCAAATGGAAACCGGCTTCCTTCCTCTTCGCAAAGCGATACAACTTGAAGCGTTCGTTTCGGTGCGCCGAATTGCTGCTGCAAGTACTCCAGGGCGAGTACCCCTGCCGCTACCCCCAAGGCTCCATCGTACTTGCCGCCGTACACGACAGAATCGATATGTGACCCGGTCACTATGGGGAGGTGTTCACCACCATCTTCAGAATCTGTACCTTTTAGCGTGCCATATAGATTGCCTGATTGGTCGAACTCGGGAATCAATCCCTTCTCCTGCATCCGTGCAGCCAATGCTTGCTGCACCTCACACCAGGCTTCGTCGTACAGCAGGCGAGTAACCCCGCCCTTGGCATCAGCACCAAACGTCGACAGCCAATCCAGCATGGTTTGCAGTTTCACTTCTGCCAATTGAGGCAAAGGAACAATCGGCTCTTGCGTACCGGATGCCAGGTACATTCCAAACTCTGTCATGATGCTCCCTCCGTTCCGCGCATGCCAATCGTTCCATATGACCCAGCAGCAATAAACTGTCCTGCAGGTTCATGGGACAACCCTGCTTCTGCACCGTACACTCGGAAGCCCCGGCAGTACACTTCCTCAATGGTGCAGGCAAACGTACGTCCAACATAAGGACTCTGTTTGTGGGTATACAGCAGGTCTTCCGTTTTCAATGTGGTGCTTTTATTCCAATCAATCAACACCAGATCCGCATCCTTGCCAATGGCAATTTCCCCTTTGCTCTCAAGCCCAAGCCTCCTGGCAGGCTGCAAAGCGAGAACCCTTCCGAGTAAAGGCAAGTTTATATGTCGGCGAAGATATCCTTCATCCAGCATGATCAGCAATGTGCTCTGCGCGCCGGAAATGCCGCCCCATATTTCGAAAAAGTTACTGGACTGTTTCATGGAGGGCGGGCACGGAGAATGATCCGATGCAATGACATCAATGAGTCCCAATGTCAGTGCATCCCATAACTTCTCCTGTTCAGCACGGCTCCGGAGTGGTGGGGCACACTTCGCTACAGCGCCCAATTGAACAACATCCTGGTCCGTGAGTGTCAGATAATGCGGGCAAGTTTCCGAGGTAACATCCTGCCCACGTCGCTTGGCCTCTGCAATCAATTCCAATGCTTCTCTCGTGCTGATATGCACAAAATGCAATGGGCATCCGGTCTGTTCTCCGTATTGAAGCGCCCTGCTCACTGCCAAGACCTCAGCTTTTGCCGGACGGGACTGTACATAATCCATTGGCCCGGTCTTTCTCTCGGCAATACTTCTTGCGCCAAGCTCTGCAACCATTCCTTCGTCTTCTGCATGAAGAGCGAGTACATGATTTAGCCTGGCAATTTCGTGCATTCCGTCCAAAAGGGTATGGTCATCGGCTCTCGCAAAAATGTCTTCCCCTTCTCCGCCCGGCTCGGACATAAAAGCCTTGAATCCAGCTGCACCAGACTGGGCTAAATGGGTCAGCTGCTGTCGATTACCGGGAACAAGTCCTCCCCAAAATGCATAATCAACATAGGACTGTCCTTTGGCTGCTTTCATTTTCTTATCCCACGCTTCCGGGCTTGTCGTTGGAGGCACTCCATTTAACGGCATATCGACATAGGTTGTAATTCCGCCCGCAGCGAGAGAAGCCGATCCGGCGCGGAATCCCTCCCAGCTTGCCAGTCCCGGTTCATTGAAATGAACATGAATATCCACGACACCAGGCATCGCCGTCAAACCAGCTGCTTCTATGATTTCAGTTCCATCATCCGCCTTCAGATCCGCTGACAGAGCCGTTATTTTCCCATTTGTAATACCGATATCCAGTTCATCAACATGATCTCTTAACACGACCCGGGCCCCCCGGATGATTGAATCATACTTTGTCATTTGGATGCCCTCCCCTGCGTCAGAACCAACGTTCGAATTTCTTCAGCTCCCCCGATATGTACTGTAACCTCCTGGAGCGATCAATAAAGGAATATGATAATGGCTCGCTGCATCGGATACGGCAAAACGAATCGGTACAACCGTCCATAGTGCCTGCCCTAACTCTTCGAATGAACGCTGTGCATAATAATCCTCAACATCGAAATGAAGCTCATACACGGCCTGCTCCAGCTTGCCTGCATCCAGCAACGGTACGTCCAGACGTCCATCGCCGTTGGTCACCGATTCAGCCACTTTCACCTTGAACTCCTTCTCTTCATCCTTGTGCAAAACATACAGCTCAACTCGAACCCCTGCAGCCGGAACTCCCTTGGATGTGTCCAGCACATGCGTTGTTATCCGTCCTCCTGCTGTCGGCATTATAATCCACCCTCTCTCTTGGAGCCATCGCCCGCTGATTCGAGATCATTCCTTGTCATTGAGAAACCCTGGAAGCCATAAGGCGGTCTGGGCTCGGTATACACCTTGCCGTCTCCTTCCTTCACTTCCTCAAGCACCGTATCCCAAGTTCGATTATTGGATTCAAAGGAGACTTCACTCAGTTGCCCGAACCGCTTCAACAGACGAAGTCCAATATGATACAGCAGGTGTTGAATGGATGCAGAACGGCATTCATGGAAAACAGCAGCAGCTACATCACTTACCTGCTCAGCAGCCACGTAACGTCCACGGGAATCATCCATTCCATCTTTGGGATCGTCGTATCGCCAGTTGATATCCAGGAAAATGAACAACGGACGATCCATCGCCTCAGGCAACGTTGTATATTCGTCCCGGACAAATCCGGAAAATTCACTGCCCTTGACCTTGATCAATCGAAGATCGGCCACACCACTGAAATGATTACTCCATTCAATTTGTTGACCATTTCGTTCTGCCTCTATTGCGGCTGTGGCCCGATCATTCTGGGAATACCGGAATACCAGCGCACTCGATCGATAACTTCCATCAACCCCGATGGGAACATCTGCAAAAGGAATCTGATCTGCCGTCATCTGTACCTTCGTCATTTGAGAATACGTCTCGAGCAACCGCTGACTGACGTAAGCTAGAAAACCCTCAACTGTAGCCCCCGTGTAGCTCGCAGCGTGTTTGAGAATAAAGTTCTTCATGGAGTCCGTGGCAACGATAAGAGAATTATCTCCTTCCGTAAAAGAAGGCAAAAATTCATCTCCCTGCACAGCTACCTTTATGTTCATGCCAAACAGAATGTTGCTTCGCCCGGTAAAAGGGGATTCCGGAATCGGACTGATGCCGGTCAGGGGTTTGGCGTAGGATCGGTACAACCATACATCCCCTTTGCCGTAATACATGGTTCGTTTCGGCATTGCAGCAGTCTTCGCCACCAATTCATGTTCATGGCCAATTTGTGCAAGCCACTGTTCCAGACGAATGGATGCAATCTTGAATACTTCCTTCAGAGCCGTCTGAAATTCTTCTTCCCTGCCTCGCCCGTTACGCTGACGCATGGACTCGAGTATGGAATGAGCGGTATGACCTTTCACCGCTAATATAAACGGAAAGCCGAATCGGCTTGTATATTCCTTGTTTAATTGGCTTAGTTCGCTATACATCTCCGGGGAGAGCGAATCAAGTCCAGCGCCGGCTTGTTCCTGTACGGAATTGCTGCTCATGCTAATCCTTGCTCCAAGATCGGGATGGTTGCGAAGCAGCTGCAGTATGACCTTGTCTTCGGATGTTTCGACTACATTTTTCATTACATTTATCATGTGTTCCATTGAATCAAAGGGTCGCAAAGTCCAGGAACGTTCCGCCACCCACGGTGATTCCTCAAATAATCCACCAAAGGTATGCACGAACTGCGTGACAGACCAGCTGTTAACGAGTTTAATGAGATCGCTCATGTTAGAACCTCCGGTCTTCTGTAGATTGATGTTTTTCATTTTAAGGTTCAAGATAGGATGCAGCAACAATATTTACGCAATTTTGTAATATAACATAACATCACAATAGGGATTTGTTATCTGTGCACGGGATTTAGGGTTTCTATGTCATAAAACCTAAAAAAAGACCGTACATCCTGTAAGGGAAGCACAGTCTTTTGCTCCTATATTGGTGTTATTGTAATGATGTACAAAACCATTATTCTTGCATGGCTTCCGCCTTGAAACACTTCATCTGGACCTAGCCATCATTTAGTTATTGCATAGCAGCTGCTTATGCTCGTGCTGTTGTTTTATCACGACCAAACTTGCGGAACGTAAATACCAGTTTTAATTTTAGCAGGTCATTCGTTTTCTTGAAGTCCATCTGAAGCAGGCTTCCGATTTTCTCCATCCGGTAGGTAATGGTATTTCGGTGTACGAACAGCTGCTTGGCAGCTTCATTGATAAGTCCGTCATTCTCAATAAATGATTCCAGCGTGTTCATCAATACCTGGTTCGGGTCACCGTCTCTGGCCAGTAAGGGCTCCAGTACCTTATTGCAGTAGTTCTCCATAATGTTATCCGGGACATGTTGGAACACATAGGCGAACTCCAGCATTTCGAACTGCAGTGCACGGTCTTTCATCCCGAAGCGACGAGCCAATTGCCGGGTATCCAGACACTCTTGATAAGCTTCGCGCAATGATTTGGGCTCATGCTTCATCTTACTGATCCAGAACCGTGGAGCAGATGCCCCTCTTGCCTCCTGGGCAGATAACACATCCGCGAAGCGGCTCAATAGAAAACTTGATAATTCTTCACCATAGTCTCGGCCGGTCGGACATGTATATATGGAAAGGATCCCATCTTCCATCTGAAAATGCTGTGAAGCCGTAAACTGCATGAGTGGATTATATTGCAGTTCCCGATGAATTTGTTTCAACAATTTTCCCTCGGCAAAAACAGAAGGTTCCAGTGTAATGAGTACGCATTGATACGTACCCTGGAACAGGTGAACGCCTTTGTTCTCACTAAGTCTGGTCAATTCCTCTACAGTCATTTTGTTATCGAGGTACTGGGTTAACAGGGTACGCATCTCATCCTGTACGGTCGGATTAATGTGTTCGCGATACGTCATATCCATATAAAAAGCCAGTACGTCCGCAGCCTGTTGGAATAATTCTTCCTCCGCCCGAAGAGAGAGCGCCGAGTCTGTGAACACAAGCAGAAACCCGTATTCTTCATCATTTTGCTTGATCGGAACACGATGACAACTGCCCTGATTCCATTTCACGCGATGCATGACGGATTTCCATGGCCAGCCCTGTGCCAACGCATCACCAGCAATGCCTTCGCTGCCATAGAGCACATGCCCCCGAGAGCCAATGACCGCCAGCGGGTAATTTAAAACGGTCGCAAGCTCTGCAAATACATTACGATGCTGCTGCTGTTGCAATGCAAACTGCATCAGTTTCTTCTGTTTTTGCACGACTTCATGGAGCAACCTGTGGCTGCGTTCGTGTTCCGCTTTGAACAAGGCATTCATCTGATCGGAAAAGGTGAATTGAAACGGGAGTTCCAATAGTGGCAGGCGCAGACGATCCGCTTCCTCAATAATCCCTTGCGGAATGGACTGCCAGAAACGCCCAAGCTTAATACCGAGTCCAGCACAGCCGCGGTCATTCAGGCGGCGCATTAAACGCAGTGCATCTGTCTCATTGTCTTTCATGATAAAAGCGGTTGTGAATAACAATTCTCCGGATTTGATCCAATCCGCTATATCTGGAGCGTCCATGACATTAACGGATTTCATCATCCGTGAAGTCCCTTCCCCGCCGGCAACCAGTCTGGCCTCGGACAACGGGTATACCTGTAAAGCCTCTTTAACCGTAAGTTGCATGGACACTACCTCCCATATATATAACTAATGATGTTACATTATACTCTTATCATGGAAAAACAAGCTCAAATTTGCGATTTCATGCTTTCCATTTTGAGAAAACCGTATGATTTGTTAAGTATTATAACATCATTTTTAATTTCATAGCTTACATGAGAAAAAAATAAAACCCATGACAACATCGCAGCCTTGGCTCTGCAACCTGTCATAGGTTTTAAATTTTCATTTTGGAATGCTCGATTTACGAATATCTAGTTCATATTTCAAGTGTTTCCGGACTTAGCCATAACTTCATCCGGGATAATACCTCTTTGATATTTAGCGGCTTGCTAATATAGTCCGAGGCTCCTGCCGCGATACATTTATCACGATCTTCTTTCATGGCTTTGGCCGTTAATGCGATGATCGGCAGCTGCGTAAGATTCAATCGTTGCCGAATCTGACGCGTGGTTTCGTAACCATCCAATTCAGGCATCATAATATCCATCAAAATGATATGGGGATTGGCTTCCCCGCGTTCCAGCATCTCCAGACATTCATACCCATTCTGTGCAGTAATGACCTGCATGCCATACTGTTCAAGTGCATTGGCGAGTGCATACACATTGCGGATATCATCGTCCACGACGAGAACTTGACGGCCATTCAACAACGATTCTTCCAGAGGGGTAAGTAAAATGTCATCTTGCGATGAGTTTGAAAAAGAGGCCTTCATTGCTGCAGGTGTTGTTGTAGCTACCTCGTTCAAAAACAGTCTTGAAGCGCTCGCCGTTTCGGGCTCCTCCCGTTTCAATGGCAAGAACAGGGTAAATACGCTTCCCTGCCCTTCAAGGCTAGTCGCAGATATGGAACCTCCCAGCAGCGCCGCAAGCGATTGTGAGATGGAAAGTCCCAGCCCCGTTCCGCCGTATTTGCGTGCAGTAGCTCCATCAGCCTGCTTGAATGCATCAAAGATCTGTAACAGCTTATCGTCCGGGATACCGATCCCTGTATCACTAACCGAGAATGCAATCACATCCGTTTCCGCTGCCCCTGCTTCAGAGCCTGCCAGATTCATTCTGGAGATGGTCAAGGCTACTTCACCCTCATGCGTGAATTTGAATGCATTCGAGAGCAGATTTCTTAAAATCTGATGCAAGCGCATCTCATCCGTCACAATAGATTCCGGCAAATCGCCTTGCATCTGGATACGGAAGTCGATTCCTTTCTGCTCGGCAGTTTTCAGAAAATACTGATTCATCATTTCTGGCAGCACGTTGAGATAAACATCGTCCAGATCAATGTCCATCTCTCCGGCTTCCACTTTGGACAAATCGAGAATATCATTGATGAGATTAAGCAGATCTTTACCGGATGTATGAATAACAGATGCATATTTTTGCTCTTCACTACTCAAGTGCTGATGTTTGTTCTCGGCAAGAATCTCCGACAGGATTAACATACTATTAAGCGGAGTACGAAGTTCATGAGACATGTTAGCCAAAAATTCGGATTTGTACCCCGAACTGGTTCGCAGCTGATCTGCCACATTGGCAAGCTCGCTGGCAGACGTTTCAGCTGCTTTTTTTTGCACTTCCAGACGCTCGTTTAACATATGCAGTTCTTCCGTCTGCATTTGCAGTTCCTCTGTCTGTGACAGCATCTCTTCAGTCTGTGCTTGAAGTTTCTCGGACTGAGCCTGCAGCTCTTCGTTCAGGACCTGGGATTCATCATATAACTGCTGTAATTCCATACGTGTTGCCGTCGAATGAAGGGAAACACCGAATATCTCGATTAGTTCCTTAAGCTGTTCCAGTTCATTCTCCTGTAAAGGTTTTAATGAAGCGAGCTCAACCACCGCTATGGTTCGGCCCTCGAAGATAACAGGTACCACTGTCAACGATGTTGCAGATGCATGGCCCAACCCGGAAGAGATTCGGATATAGTTCTGCGGCAAATCGTTCATGCGCATTATCCGTTTTTCTACTGCGCTTTGACCTACGAGTCCCTCGCCTGGAGCGAGGGAAACTTTGCCAAGAGATCGCTCTTTTTCTCCGTCTGCCGCATACGCAGCTACACGCAGCAGCCGATTATCTTTCCAATAGTAAAGAACACCGTACGGAACTTCCAGCAGGATGGCAAGCTGATTCAGGAACAGGCGTGACAGTCCCTCAAGATTGTTGGGATTCTGCAAGAGAGTGGCGATACTAGTAATCTGATCCTTCACCCGATTCTGTTCCTGCACCTTATCCAGCAATAGGTTGGTCTCACGACCAAGGTCACCCACTTCATCCTGTGTTCGCACATGAATCCGCTCTGTCAGGTTGCCACCCTTGGAAATATCGCTGATGGTTTGTTTGACTTCCCGTAGTGTTTTGACAATATTACCGGAAACCATAATAGCTGCTCCAATGGAGAATGCGGCAATCGCAGTCCATAAGGTGTACATGATCGTAAGCAGCGTGGAGCTGCGTTCAGCAAGACTATTTACACGGGCTTCCGTTAAGGCAATCTCTGTATTGCGGAAACTTGAAAGTTGAGCCCGAAGTAGATCGATTTCATTTTTACCGGGATCGGATTGAAAAAACGCAACCACCTTTTCCTGATCACCTTGTCTCTTCAATTCAATAGAAGGTTCGCCTGCAATTTCAATCCAGCGTGTAATATGGGTTTTAATCGTTTGCAAACTCTGTTGCTGGGAGGGATTATCACTAATCAACCCGTACAGCTGATCATAATTCGAATTCCACTCCGAAAGTGCTTGATTATAGGGATCGAGGTAACTGTCTTTTCCTGTAAGCATGAATCCTCGCTGTCCGGTTTCCATGTCGAGAACATCTTTCTCAATGGCATTGGTCAGATTATGCACTTCCAGGTCGTGGTGGCTTATAAAATCATTTTCTTTTTGCAATTCATTAATTTGAGCCGATAAAACGAGCAAGGCAGCACCGAATAACAGTACAACCACAAGATAGCCCAACAGAATTTTGGAGCGTATCGTAAATCTTCTCTTCTTCGACAACTCGGAAACCTCCAATGAAATAAACAATTCACCGAACAATAAATTAGATCTGCATATGTAGTTTATCTGGATACGTGAAGTCTGACAAGCATTATATCCGCATATTACCTATTCTGAATCCGTATATTCCGAGTATATGAATTAGAGGGTTAAACGCATTTTGATCTAAATTTCCGTAGTCTGAATGTTATGGGGCTTAGAGGTGAGATCAGATGTGGCTTTAAGGGAAAATTGTTTCTATTTAAACTCCCCCAATAAAAAAAGCGACCTGCTTAAGCAGGTCGCTTTTTTCTTTCATCTTGCTCTCATATCTATTTTCCTAAGATGTTTAAATTATGCTTTCGGTGCAATCATCTTAGCCGGATCAACATACTGATCGAACTGTTCTTCAGTCAGCAAGCCTGTTTGCAGAGCAGCCTCTTTCAGTGATAATCCTTCCTTATGAGCCAGCTTCGCAATCTTGGCTGCATTCTCGTAACCAATGTGCGGATTAAGGGCAGTGACCAGCATCAGCGAGTTGTTAAGGTTATGTTCAATTTGACCCAAATTAGGCTCGATGCCGACAGCACACTTATCATTAAAGGCAATGATGGAGTCCGCTAGCAGTTGTACGGATTGCAGGAAATTATAAATGATGACCGGTTTGAATACATTCAGCTCAAAGTTACCCTGGCTTGCCGCAAATCCGATCGCAGCATCGTTCCCCATCACTTGCGTCACGACCATGGTCAGTGCCTCGCTCTGGGTCGGATTCACTTTTCCTGGCATGATGGAACTGCCCGGTTCGTTCTCCGGAATACGGATCTCCCCGAGACCACTGCGTGGACCACTTGCAAGCCAGCGAACATCATTAGCAATCTTCATCAGGTCAGCTGCAAGCGCTTTAACTGCACCATGGGCGTAAACCACTTCGTCATGACTTGTCAGTGCGTGAAATTTGTTGGGTGCTGATACAAAATCCTTGCCTGTATGTTTGCCAATTTCCTTGGCAGTATAATCACCAAAATCAGGATGGGCGTTAATTCCCGTTCCTACAGCTGTACCTCCAATCGCAAGTTCCTTCATATAATGAACACTGTCGCGAATCATGCGCTCACTCTTGTCCAGCATGGCTTCCCAGCCACTGATTTCCTGACCAAGGGTAATGGGTGTAGCGTCCTGCAGGTGGGTACGTCCAATTTTGATAATATCCTTAAACGCTTCGACTTTGTCTGCAAAGGTCGATTTCAGTACAGCAATCGCTGGCAGAAGCTGATCTTCAACTGCAAGCACACCGGCAACATGCAGAGCAGTCGGGAACGTATCGTTAGAGCTCTGGGACATGTTCACATCATCATTCGGGTGCAATCGTTCTTCCTTGCCCTTCTGTTCGAGCAGCTGGTTGCCCAGATTGGCGATGACTTCATTCACATTCATGTTGGATTGCGTACCACTTCCGGTCTGCCATACTACTAGAGGGAAATGATCGTCAATTCGGCCAGCAATAATCTCGTCCGCTGCATACGCAATGGCATCCGACTTGGCAGCAGACAGCTTGCCGAGCTTATGGTTGCTCGCTGCAGCACTCTTTTTCAAAATGGCAAGCGCACGAATGACTTCCATCGGCATATGTTCGCGCCCAATCGGGAAGTTTTCCTTGCTGCGCTGTGTCTGAGCGCCCCATAATCTGTCGGCTGGTACTTTCATTTCTCCGAGTGTATCTCTCTCAATGCGGTATTCCACTTGATTTTCCTCCTCCAAATAGTTGGTCTGGGTCTCTCGTAAGCGTGTATCTCTTTGTCATATTATACATGATTGCCCTTCAGATTTTCACCTTTTCGACAAAATTGTAAGCGCAACTCAAAATGCGAAAATCATATTATTTTACGAGTAAATCGGATAAAGGCGGCTGGTTTGTTCAAATATTTCACCAGGCTCAAGCGCGATCAATCCCATCTCCTCGGCTGGTATACCTTGTACATTCGGGGCATTGACCAAGTTCATCTGGGGTTCAGGACAGAAAAATCCGCCTTCCGTATTGTTGTTCCAGATCATCCAGTGTTTATATGAAGCGCCTACATCATAAACGAACTTGTCCCCTGTACGCTGATTTGTAAGCTCCATGTAGTTTCGACCATTCTGTGGTTCGGCTGTATAGTGATTGTCCATGGCCTCAAAGAACGGGCTGACACCCTCAGCCTTTAACTTTTCCTCATTCGGTGAAAGCGGTTGAAATTGGCCGGTAGGCAAAGAACGCTCATTCAGTTCGCGACGCTGACCAATGGTGATTTTTGTGGTGTAGTCCGACACTTGGCTGTCCGGTACAAACGCGACATTAATGGCAGTATGGAAAGCAAACAAATTCGGCATGCGTTCTTTGCCGTTATTGCGAACATTCAGCTGCTGTTGAAGCCCGGTGCTGCCAAGGGAATATCGAAGGGTTACCGTAAACGTGAACGGCAGATATTTGTGGAAAAGATGCCCCTCTTTAACTTCCTGGCTGAGCAGAATATAACTCTCCAATTCATTGGTTCCGTACCCTTCAACCTTCCATTCCGCCTCATGCAAAAAGCCGTGCAGATGATTGCCCGTAGCCGGCTCGTTCACTGGCAATTGATAGACTTCGCCATTCCATGGGAAGCGGCCATCTTCATAACGGTTCGGTGGAGACAAAATTGGAATACCGTATACCGCTGGCGCAGCTTTGAATGCATCCATATTATTTAGATCCGGCTCACGTAGATAGCGATGACCACGCTCTGTATCACGAAACGCAACCAGGTTGGCACCCACGCTTGGAATTACAGCCGCCTCAAATTGATTAAAACGAAGCCAGACCGCTGGAATTCCGCCAAATTGCTCTTCATACGCTGTATTCTGCTGTGTCATTGTTATATGTACCTCCTGCATTCTAAGGTTATATTATACGGCTCGAATATATCACGACTGGGCACAAAATACCAATCTATGATATAGAACATTTTCATCATCAGACGACAAAAAAGACAGCTGCGCTGCTCCGCGGCTGTCCTAATGGCAATCCTTACCCGATTAATCAACATATTTGCCGTGATCCGGCACAGCATTCTGCTCAAAGTCCAGATCAAGCTGCTCGAGCGAATCGCGCAAGAAATCTCCAGTCAGTGAATGGCCATGGCCGGTAACCGCCACTCTGGGTTCCAATCGGCGGATCGTATGAACCGATCGGTGGGCTTCATCCCAATCTGTTGTAAAGTATGCTGGTGGACCATGCATCTGTTGGTCCTGCAGCAGCACACTCCATAGTGACTCCTGCTTCACCGAGATAATGGCGTCTCCTGCAATAAGGATGCGGTCTTCCTCGCGGAAAAGCGACACATGTCCAGGCGTGTGGCCTGGCGTATGCACCCACTGCCAACCGGGCATTCCAGGTATTGTGTGATCTTCCGGCAGGCTGAATATTCGATCATCCAGGTTGATTGCTTCATTGGGATATGCGAATGACAATCTAGCCATCAAGCCACCACCTACGGAAGGGTCCGCTGGAGGATAATCTTTTAACCCTGTTAAATAAGGTAATTCTAGCGGATGAGCGAAGACGGGTACTCCCCAGAACTGCTCAAGCTCAATTACAGTACCCACATGGTCAAAGTGGCCGTGTGTCAATATAATGGCGGACGGCGGTCCCTGAAACCGTTCTGCTGCAATGCGCACAATATGATCCGTGAATCTCGCCATTCCGGTATCCACGAGTACCCAATTCCTGCTTCCCTGTTCACCGATGAACACAACATTAACAAATAATGTACGCAGACTGAGGATATCGTGCGCGACTTCTTCAAGTCCTGTCATTCCTGCTGTGATCAGATTCTCAGATGTCATCCACGGTTACCTCCCATTCAGGCGATTGTCCCTCTGTTTGCCATCCATAGACTGCCCCTTTTTGGCATATCTATTCCCTTTTCTCATAAAAATAGACGATGCATACCCTGTTTGAGCACACACCGTCTAGTATAGTCCGTTAATTCACATAATAGAACATCTTCCTCTGTTCTGATTATGCCGGATAGGCATCCAGAGCCGCGTCAAGCAGCTTGTCGTACAGATCATCATCGTTTTCCAGCAGCTCGTCCATACGCAGGAGTTCTTCTTCATCGCCGGATTGCTCCGTGAAATGAAGACTGTAATCCCAGTCCTTCCCGTTCTTGCTCATAAACGTCACCTCGTAAATGGACTTTTCCCCTTCTGCACGAAAAACGGTTGTTCCAATATAGGATTTCTCGTCTTCCCGACGCATCTCGGCACGAATAATTTCGATATTCACCATCATACACTCCTTTAATCTCTCATCTCTAACAGGTCTACATCATATATGGTAAACCTAGTTTGGTAATTATTATTGGTTAATTGTACAATATATATCGTAGCAACGTATACCTTATTCAATGAAGGAACCTCAATGTACCCTTACATACACGAAATGAGGGGCTTAATGTTCCAGCGAGAGAGCTACAATACGTTATATAACAGGAGGAGAATATAGCATGAATAATTTCGAGCTTAATCTACAGCAATACGCAGAACTGGCCGTCAAAGTGGGAGTAAACGTTCATCCTGGACAAACACTCGTTGTCAATGCACCAATCACTGCAGCACACTTTGTGCGTCTGATTGTGAAGGCAGCTTATGAAACAGGTGCCAAGCTGGTCAAAGTAAACTGGAGTGATGAAACCGTAACACGTCTCCACTATGATCTTGCACCGGATGAAGCCTTCTCCATTGAACCGAAATGGTTTGCAGGCGAAATGACTGAACTTGTTGAAGAAGGTGCAGCCATTCTGCATGTCATCGCGGAAAATCCCGATCTCTTGAATGGTGTAGCTCAGGATCGTATTGTGACAAGTCAAAAAGTGCGCGGAAAAGCACTGGAGAAATATCGTGCATATCAGATGGCTGATAAATTCAGTTGGTCCATCGTTGCCGTTCCTTCCCCGGAATGGGCTGCAAAAGTATTCCCGGATCTTCCTGCAGAGCAGCAAATCGATAAGCTGTGGGATGTGATTTTCAAAACGGTTCGCATTGGAGAACAGGATGCTGTTTCCGAATGGAAAACACATTTACAAAACCTTGATTCTCGTGCCGATCTGCTCAACAAGAAAAAATACAAAAAATTGCATTATACTGCCCCTGGCACAGATTTAACCATTGAGCTTCCTGAAGGACATATCTGGGTATCCGGTGGCAGCATTAATGAGCAAGGTCATGTCTTCGTTGCTAATATGCCGACGGAGGAAGTGTTTACTGCACCACTGAAAACAGGAGTTAACGGTACCGTACGGAGCACCAAACCACTGAGCTATGGCGGCAACCTTATCGACGGTTTCTCTCTTACATTCGAGAATGGCCGAATTGTTGACTTTACGGCTGAACAGGGACATGATGCACTCAAAAACCTGATCGAAATGGATGAAGGTGCACATTATCTGGGTGAGGTAGCCCTCGTTCCCCATCAATCACCGATTTCCGATACGAACATTTTGTTCTATAACACCCTGTTTGATGAAAATGCATCTAACCACTTGGCGATTGGTAACGCCTATGCGTTCTGTCTGGAAGGCGGCAAAGCCATGTCGAAGCAGGAGTTAATCGATGGTGGATTGAACTCAAGCCTTACCCATGTGGATTTCATGGTAGGATCGGCAGAAATGAACATTCACGGTGTTACTTCCGAAGGGAAAGAAGAACCCATCTTCCTGCAAGGGAACTGGGCATTTTAATAATAACGGTTCATGGAGAGAGGAGATCACTCCTCTCTTTTCCTGCGTCAGCGGGTAAATTCACAGAACATGGAGGTCACTACAATGTTAAGTTTTGAACAAAAACTGGATCGTTACGCAGAGCTGGCTGTCAAAGTGGGTGCCAACGTTCAACCCGGGCAAATCCTGGTGATCAGCGCGATGATTGATACAGCTGAGTTTGTGCGTCTTCTTGTTCGTAAAGCCTACGAAGTCGGTGCCAAACAAGTCATCGTAAAATATGGAGATGAGACCGTAAATCGGCTGCGGTTCGAGATGGCTCCGCAAGAGTCATTTCAGGAGCCGCCAAAGTGGCATGCGGCTGAGCTTGAAGAGCTAGCAGCGAACAACGCTGCCTTTTTGACCGTCCTCTCTTCGAGTCCGGATCTGCTCAAAGGGATTGATCCAGAACGAATCTCTACCCATCAGCGTACATACGGGCAGGCGATGGCCAAATATCGGCAGTATCAGCAGGCCGACAAAATGAGCTGGACCGGAGTAGCCTGTCCTTCACCGGATTGGGCAGCAAAGGTATTCCCTAACCTGCCTGCCTCGGAACAGATGAAGCAGCTGTGGGAGGCCATTTTCGCCGCTGTCAGAGCCGATCTGGATGACCCTGTTCAAGCCTGGGAACAGCATATAGACCGGTTGGAACATAAAGCGGTTCTCCTAAACACCAAAAAGTATAAAGCATTACATTTTGTCTCACCTGGAACCGATCTGACGGTTGAACTCCCTGAAGGGCACATATGGGCGCAAGCGGGTAGTGTTAATGAACAGGGAACCCGTTTCGTTGCCAATATTCCGACGGAGGAAGTGTTCACGGCTCCCAGCAAGCATGGCGTCAATGGCAAGGTTTCAAGCACCAAACCACTTAGTTATGGCGGCAGCATTATCGATCGCTTCTCGCTTACATTCGAGAATGGCCGTATTGTCGATTTTCATGCAGAAGAGGGTCAGGATACACTGGAACGACTCATTAACATGGATGAGGGCTCTCATTATCTTGGCGAGGTGGCATTGGTGCCCTTCCATTCACCGATCTCCGAGAGCCGCATTCTATATTACACCACGTTATTTGATGAGAATGCTTCATGTCATCTGGCCATCGGCAGTTCCTATGCTTTTAATATGGAAGGCGGCAAAGCCATGTCTCCCGATGAACTTGCTGCCCGTGGCATGAACTCCAGCATTACGCATGTAGACTTCATGATGGGTTCCCCGGAAACCAATATCTATGGCATTACGGCAAGCGGAGAACGGGAAGCAGTCTTCCTGAATGGGGATTGGGCATTCTAAGCATTTTCCATTCCCTAATAATCTCATATTGATGTTGATTAGGCTGCCTCGCTGACCACAATTCATGGTTGGTGAGGCAGTCTCCTTGTGGTATGTGAGTTCACGCTTTCTCCTATTGTCGGAGCAACCTCCCATTGTGTCATTTCCATATAATGTTGTAAAATGTAATGATACCAATGTTTGTGGATTGTTCACCAGAAAGGAGAACATCATGGCCAATCGGCTCCAGTTACTCTTGGCCTCAGATTTCCATAATTTGAGCCCCACACTTCAGGAAGAAGTGTATTACGAATACTATAATATGGTTCATGGTCTCATCGTTTATATCATCAAGGAACGTACTGCAGCAGAAGATATTATCCAGGAAGCATTTATCAAGATTATTAAAAACAAACCTATTTTCGAGAACGAAGTCAAACTGAAAGCCTGGCTCAAGGTCGTCACCCGAAACACGGCTATTAATTATCTGAGAAAAAATAAAAATAACCGTAACCAACTGGATACGGATAGTGTTTTTATAGATATGGAGACAATCAATCAGACAGCAGCATCCGTAGAGAGCACTGTGGAGACGCAAATGATGCAGGAATCCATTGAGTTCTATCTGGAACAACTGAAACCCGAATATCGAGTGCTGGTAGAGCTGCGCTGGAAAGAAGGATTGTCCTATCGGGAAATGGCTGAGCTGCTGGACACTTCGGAAGAAATCGTGAAACAACGTTTGTTCAGGGCCCGAGGCAGTATCAAGAAGCAATTACATAAGGAATGGGGTGGGACCATTGAGCAAAGGCAAGTCAGATAGGCATGTTGAACATTTAAATTCAGAGCTGGAGGAAGAATATTTCGATGCCGCGTTTGATCTGGCGTTTGATGAAGCCTTCCATCAGGCTGTCTCTGCTCCCCCTACCTCCAATACGGAACCTATGCGTCAATCCTGGCTGCAAGTTCAAAGGGAAATTACGCGAATTGGCGTAAGAAAAAAAAGAATGCGCACTTTGCGCTTATCTATTGTGGTGGCTGCATCGTTAACGATCGGTGGTGTCATCTTCAGTTTGCCATCCGGGACACAAGCCGTTTCACCTTTTGTCCAGTCGATCAAGGATTGGGGCAACGGTGTAAAATCAATCGTGATTGAGGATCGTACCACTCAGCTCGGAGCGGATCCTTCAACCGCCAAAACAGCGCCTCCACCTGAACGTGGAATTAATGAGGCTCCCCAAATTTTTACTGGCGATGAGGCTGAGGAATTTGTGCAACAATTTGAGGACAAATCCATCGTCCTTGAAGAGGTAGTCGTAACGGAAGAAATAGCTCGCTCGGGATTCAAGGGTGACTTTTTGTTGTCAAGAGCTATACCCGAGCGTTTTAAAAAGGTTAAATATGAGCTGATTCTGAATCCTGATATCCCGGTTAATTCTGACGATTATTATAAAACCGATCGGATGAGGGTCCGCTATATGGGTGAAGGCAAGAATGGTGAAGAAGAGATTATCCAATTTGACTATGTCAATGTCATGCCTGGACAGGTCATTGAAGGTCCAATGCTCCGTGAAACCAATGTTGTAAAATTAGCTGACGGTAGCGATGCTTTTGTATACATCGGCCCACCCTATAACACATTTCAATGGATGATGGGTTCGGTAAACATGAGTTTATTTGGGACCGTTACACAAGATGAAATGATTGCAATAGCCAATGATCTGCAGGAACAGAAATTTCCTGGCAGTACCCAATAATCAATCAAAATAATACGTTACTTGAAATATCTGTTGTAGTCTCGGGTTTGGTTCCGTCATCAGCTGTATGTTTACTGACAACCCGATAGTAATAACCTGTGATGACTGTCCAACTGGACTGAGCATAAAGGGATTGCGTTTGTGTCTTCTTTTTGGAACTGGTCCGATAGGTCACCCATTCCGAGCCGGTCCAACGTTCCAGTCGATACTCGACTTGAAGGGATTTCATTTCCTTGAAGGTTGATGTCGTTGTAGTTACGTTTGCTGTCAGGCCGCCTCCGGGTGCAACGTTACCATCGGCCTGATAGATATATTTTAGAGCTGCCAGGGAGTGAAAACTTGGTTCCAGTGGCGGTGGTGGTGCAGTAAGTGCTCTAGACGCCAGATTTGGACTAGCCACGACGATACTTCCGGCTGGGATGGATAGGATTGCAGGGATCGATAATGCAGCAGCAAGTGTAACTTTTAGGATGGACGACAACCTCATTTTCCACATATTCATTCCTCCTCAAATGCCAGATTTGATTTTGTGTAAGGTATAAACGGATGGAGTGGCTTGCAGGTTTCAAAAAAAAGACGCTCCGACTTTTGATGTCGGCAGCGTCTTTCTTTCTTGCGTTGAATCTGTGGGCAGGTTAAAACCCAAATTGAAACGTAAACAATTCAGCTTTCGTATAGGCATATTAAGGAGTTAAGGAGTTTCCACTCCCCCGTTCATAACTCAATGATCTTCGTTGCGATATTTGCACAAAATTCACTGTCATGTTCCACAAAAAGAAGCGTTGGAGAGTGCTCTAGAAGCAGGTCTTCAATTTGCATGCGAGAGATGACATCAACAAAATTGAGCGGTTCATCCCACACGTGCAAGTGTGCCTCCTCGCTGAGGCTTTTGGCAATCAGTACTTTCTTTTTCTGGCCAGCACTATAGGTTGAGATATCCTTATCCAATTGCAGTCTCGAGAAATCCAACTTTCGTAATATAGATTTAAAGAGGCTCTCGTCAATACCCGCAATAGACGCGTACTCTGATAAGCTTCCAGCGAGACCAGATGTATCCTGTGACACATACGAAAACCTAACCTGAGGATCTTTGCGAAGATGACCTGTATATGAAATATCCTCTCCGCAAATCAATTTAAGGATACTTGATTTACCAGATCCATTTTTACCATAAAGAGCAATACGGTCCCCTTTTTCAACCGTAAAACTTATGTCCTTACACACTGTATTGGAACCATATGCAATCGACACATTTTCCAGTTGAATAATTTCATTTTTGTGAAAGTCCAATTGATGAATCTGCAGCCTTTCTGCACTTTCAATATTTTTGAGGAGTTTGGACTTTTCTTGAATGGCAGACAGCTGCCGCTGCTCAATGTTTTTGGAACGTTTCATCATTTTTGCAGCCTTGTGCCCAATATAGCCTTTATCCACCTTAGAGCCGGAGTTTCTTGTACCATTTTTGGATTTTTCGACTTCATGGGACCAGCCCCCGGTCCGTTTGGCTGAGTCAGATAAACGTTTAATGTCTTTTTTCAGTTTTTCGTTGCTTGCCAGTTCATATTCATCTTGTCTCTTTTTATTTTCCCACCAAGCGGAGAAATTCCCTTTTTGAATCTCGATGTTTGTTTTATTGATCGAAAGAATGTGATCTACACTGTTATCCAGAAAGGAACGATCGTGGGATACCAGGATAAAACCACTTTTCCTGCTCAGATAATCACTGACGAGCTTTCTTGCATGCAGATCGAGATGATTGGTAGGTTCGTCAATAAGCAAAAATTGATTTTCCTTCATGAACAACGCAGCCAGCATGACTTTCGTTTGTTCCCCATTGGATAAGGAATCAAATGGCCGATATAAAACGTCCTCGGAAACCTGCAAAAGGTTAAGCTCTCGCACGAGTTCCCAATGCTGATAATCTGGATGAACATCACTAATCACATCGAGAGTCATCGAGTCTTTATGTTTAACATGGAAGGGAAAATACTCAAAATGAACATTTGAAGAAATCGTACCACTGTATTCATATTTACCGAGCAGCAGGTTAAGGAACGTCGTTTTCCCTCTCCCGTTTCTTCCGGTAAAGCCCAGTTTCCAATCGGAGTCCAATTGAAAACTCACATTTTCAAATATGTTATCGTAACTGCCATCATAGGCAAAAGTCAGGTTTGAAACGTTTATTATTGACATAAGGGATCATCCTTTTCATTTATGTTAAGTAGCTAAATGAATGAGGTTATGACCAAGACATGGTTCCCTTATTTTATCCGATCTTCTATAAATCCAAGCATTTGAAACTTAACGCCAGGTGCATCTATACATAGACGGATAAAGCTCCGAATTCCGATTCGTGATTTGGTGAACCGTGCCAATGTTCATATCCAGTGACAGGTTCACATAAACATCTACAACCTCTAATTCAGCCATAACTCTATCCCCCTTTAAAATCATATGACTTCAGATACCAAAAACTTAACATGGATATGAATCAGGGGTCAAGGATGATGAGATTTACTTATAGAAGATCACGTGCAAAGTTCATAGCCACCCAAGGACAAGAGCTTGCTCCCTTTATATAGCGTGTCTATTCGGCAAGGCTGCAATCCGCCAAAACTTCCGGTTTATAGCGCATACTGTCCGCCTCCGTAATCTTTCGAATGACTCTACATGGGACACCAGCTGCGAAGGAATCTTCCGGGATGTCCTGAGTCACCACACTTCCAGCACCAATCACGCATCGATCTCCGATGGTGACACCTCCACATACAGTGACATTGGCCGAAAGCCACACATCGTTTCCAATAATAACAGGCTTGGCATAACAAAGGGACTTAAGAACACCGTTCTGATCGAGCATTTGCCGACGCTCGGAGGCAATAAGCGGGTGGATGGGTGTAACAATGGTTACATTTGGCCCAAAACTGGCATCATCTCCGATGGTAACCCGGGCATCATCCTGAACAGTAAAGTTGTAGTTGGCAAAAAAATGATTTCCGATTTCTGTATGAACCCCATAATGAAAGAAAACGGGTCCTTGAATGAAGCAATGCTCCCCCTTTCGACCAAGTAGCTGTGTCAGAATCGCTTCACGTTCCTCTGTCTGATCCTCGAACATGTGGCTATATTGATGGCTAAGATTGTGAGCACGAAGTTTCATGGCCTTCAGCTCCGCATTGCCAGGACAAAATAAAATACCCTTTAATATCCGTTCTTCTTCAGTCATATTTTTAACTCCCATTTAATTGATGTTTTTAGGCTTATAAAAAATATAAACATTCCACTTTATATCTCTACTTTATAATGTCTATTTATAAAGTAGGTGAAAAATGAATAAGTTCATGATACTAATAGCCATCCTTATATTCTTCAATCAAACAAATCATCGATCGAGCGGATTGGTTTTACTTCCATAGACTGCTTCGACGCGGCTAAACTTGCATAGGCGCCAGCCCAGATGACTACGGCTAAAATAATGTAGACCATTTTCTCACCTCCCCAGGTTGCCATCATTATAACTCCTCTCTGGATGTAATCATTTTACGCCAATAATAAATACACTTTATAAAGATTATGAATTAAATATGCAGGATATCGTTATCCTTTGTCAATACTCATCATAAGCCAATGGTACGACGGTACAATCACCCCCAACTCCCCTGTGATTTCTTGTATGAACAAAAAAGCCGCTGCAATAGCGACTTGAGATGTATTATATGTTGGAGCTTCTCGACAATAATAATTTTCACGCCAAATGACAAGCTACAAAATGATTCCCGCCAACGTTGCGATATTCCGGAACCTGTTGTTTGCAAATGTCTGCTACCCATGGACAACGCGTATGGAATTTGCATCCCGCTGGCGGATTTACGGGACTCGGAATATCCCCTTTCAGGACAATTCGTTCGCGCTTCAACTTCGGAATCGGTACAGGTACTGCAGACAGCAATGCCTTGGTATATGGATGCAATGGGTTACTGAAGAGTTCATCCCTCGGTCCCGTCTCGACCATCGATCCCAAATACATGACCCCAATTCGGTCACAGAGATGTTCAACCACACTCAAATCATGAGAGATAAACAAATACGCAAGTCCGCGTTCCTGTTGAAGCCGTTTGAACAGATTAATAATCTGTGCCTGAATGGATACATCAAGTGCCGAGACCGGTTCATCCGCAATGATCAATTTGGGATTCATGACCAGCGCGCGTGCAATGCCGATTCGCTGTCGCTGTCCACCGGAGAATTCATGAGGAAAGCGATCAATATGGTATGATGACAGGCCGCAAGCGGCAAGTACCTCCTTGACTAGATCTCGTACTTCTCCTTCTGTTGCCAGCCCATGATCCAGCAGCGCTTCACCAACGGCATCACCAATACGTATGCGTGGATTAAGGGAACTGTACGGGTCTTGAAAAATGAGCTGGAGCTGGGGACGAATCTTTCGTACCTCTTGCAGAGACAAGCTGTGAAGGTCCACACCTTGAAAACGAATCTGCCCATCGGTTTTTTCCGTTAATCGAACGATGGATTTCCCAACCGTGCTTTTACCGCTTCCAGACTCTCCAACGAGTCCAAAAGTCTCACCTTCATGAATGGTGATACTAATATCATCGACAGCTTTTACATGTGCCACAGTACGATTCAGTAATCCTTTACGTACAGGAAAATATGTCTTGAGATGTTCGATTTCGAGTAAAGGCTCAGACATGGCTAACAACCTCCTCATACAACCAGCAGGCTGCCTTTTGACCTTGTCCAAGTTCCTGGAGTGCAGGCATACGTGCAGTGCATATAGGCATGCAGTGCTCACAACGATCAGCGAAGTGACATGATTCTGTCAGTGATAACGGATCAGGCACATGCCCGGGGATGGAGTACAATTCCTCCTGCCTTTGATTGATCACCGGTTTGGAGCGCAGCAGTCCCTGGGTATACGGATGTTTGGGGGATTCAAACAATTGCACAACCTCCCCTTCTTCCACTACTTTGCCCGCATACATCACTACCACGTAATCAGCCATTTCGGCAACAACTCCCAAGTCATGCGTAATCATCAAAATGGAAGTACCCGACTGTGATTTGATCTGATGCAGCATATCGAGGATCTGAGCCTGAATGGTTACATCCAGTGCAGTGGTAGGTTCATCTGCGATCAGCAACTTTGGATGACAAGAGATGGCAATGGCGATCATGACCCGCTGCAGCATCCCCCCACTTAATTCGTGAGGATAACTGTTGGCAATCTGTTCTGGGCGAGAGATTCCCACTTCGGCAATCAGTTCAACCGCTCTGGCGCGAGCCTGCTTTTTAGTCATTCTCAGGTGTACAATTAGCGGCTCCATAAGCTGCTCCCCAATCTTCAAGACGGGATTCAGCGAAGACATGGGTTCCTGGAATATCATTGAAATTTCATTTCCACGGATCGTACGCAAGGAGGACTTGCTCTCACGCAGCAGGTCCTTTCCGGCAAAACGAATGGCTCCTCCCACCACCTTACCAGCCGGTTCTTCGATCAGCCCCATGATGGACATGGCTGTTACACTTTTACCGCAGCCGGATTCGCCAACAATGCATACCGTCTCTCCTTCACGTACTTGTAGACTTACGCCATCCACGGCTTTGACATGTCCTTCTTCTGTGTAAAAATGCGTTTCGAGTTGTTCAATTTCAATCATATTTTGCATGGCGGAGTACTCACCTTCTCTTCTGTTTGGGATCTAGAACATCTCGAAGACCATCACCAAAGATGTTTATGGCGATTACGGTAACAAATATGGACAACCCCGGCGGAATCCACAACCACGGATGTTGTTGAAAATCTATCATGTTGTTGGCGGCATCAATCATGTTGCCCCAGGTTGGCGTAGGCGGCATGACCCCGAGTCCAAAAAAGCTGAGTACCGACTCGCTAAGAATGGAACCCCCGATATTCAGGGTAGCCATCACGATCAGCAAAGGTACGATATTGGGCAGCAGATGATGAAACAATTTGCGGCGGTCCCGTAATCCAAGCACGATAGCGGCCTGCATGAATTCCCTCTCCCGCAGACTCAGCATCTGTCCGCGCACCATTCGGGCCATGCCCGGCCAATTTACAAAACTAAGCATCAGCATAACGATATACATTCTTGAGTCCGGTGGAACTTTCCAATCCGACAATAACGCTCCGAAAATGAACAGAAGCGGAAGCCCGGGAATCGTAAGCAGCAAGTCGGCGATGCGCATGATGACTTGATCCACAATCCCGCGGTAGTAACCTGCAATGGCTCCAAGCAGAGAGCCAATAAATACGGATAGCACCATCGAAGCCAAACCAACCGTCAGTGAGATTCGTCCAGCCATTAATACCCGGGTCAGCACATCTCTTCCCAGTGCGTCCGTCCCCAGCCAGTGGTGGATACTCGGAGCTTGTTTCATTGCGGCCATATTAATTTTGTTATCCGTATAGGGTGAAAATAATGGCCCAATAAAACATGCGATAAACATGAACAGAACGACTACAAACCCACCAACGGCAAGTTTGTTTTTGAGAAGGCGTTTTAGCGACAACCTCCACAACGAAGATCTGGGTGCAACCCGAACAGGCATGGAAGCTTCTGCAGCACTGCTGGTTACAGATGTTGAAGATGTCATAATTACAGCCTCCCTATTGCAGACGGACACGCGGATCTGCAATGTGATACAGCACATCGGACAGAAGCGTTCCAATCACGGTCAGAATCGCGATAAACATCGTGAAACCCATAAGCAGCGGATAATCCCGCAGCGAGAAAGATTGCATGTATAATTGACCGATTCCAGGCCAACTGAATATCTTCTCAATAATCAGTGAACCCCCGAATAAGGACGGAAGTTCAAAACCGACCAGGGTTATCGCAGGCAACAAAGCATTACGCAGAGCATGGGTGTAGAGCACTTTGCTTTCTTTTAACCCCTTGGCCCGTGCCGTACGAATGTAGTCCTGTTTGATCACATCAATCATGTTGCTGCGGAAATACCGTGTAAGCGACCCTACACCAAGCAGCGTCATGACGATGACAGGCAGGGTCATGTGGTGAATCACCTCTTTGACATACGCCAGACCGGTTGCATTGCTGCCCGTAGTGATCATGCCGCCGGGAGGCAACCATTTTAGGTCAACAGCCAGCATTTTGATCAGAAATAATCCGATAAAAAATGAAGGCACTGACATGGCGGCAAATATGCCAATCATGACAAAGTTATCAAACCACGAATACTGCTTGTAAGCGGCAATGACTCCGACAACAACTGCAATAAACCAGGTGAGGAACGTGGTTACTGCAGCCAGCAGGAATGAATTCCAGATGTATTCGTTGAACAACGCAAGCACTGGCTTCTGCTGTGCTAGTGAATAACCAAAGTCCCCGTGCAGGGCATTTTTCATCCAGATGAGATACCGCTCAATCACGGGCTTGTCCAATCCGTACAGTTCCCGTAGCTCGGCCTTCCGTTCGGGACTCAGCTTGATATTGCTGGAGATATAGTCTCCGGGAGTGAGGGCGTACAGACTGAAGATTAAGACGGAAGCTGCCAGCAAAATAACGACCATGTACGTCATCCGTTTCACAATGTAAGTGCTCATATCTGGCTCCTTATCAATGCATCCCCTGTATCTGCAGCATCGCAAACACAAGGGACGATTTGTGTAGTTCGTATTTTATTTCAGAGACCATTCTGGCAAGCTGGTTGCAATGCCGCGGTATGGACTGACAGAGAGCCCATCGATACGACCGTTATAGGCATAGACCGTTTTTTTGTAACTTGTGAAAATGACGGGCAGCTCATCATTCAGCAATTGGTATAACTCTTGATATACTGCCTTCCGTTCCTCGATGTCTGTCGTAGCCAGACCTTTGTTGTACAGTTCTTTCACTTTGGGATTGTCATACCCCTTTAGTTCTCCATCCACAAATTGCTGAAGTCCGTCTGAAGGGTCTGTGAGCATCGGAGTCGAGAATGAAGCCACGTCGTAATCGCCGCTTTCGACTTTCGATACGAGTGAGTTAAAATCAGCAAAGACTTCAGGCTGGAATTCGACTCCAATGGCTTCAAAGTTCTCCTTGGCTACAGCGATAAATATATCGGTGGCGGGACTCTTGGTTCCAAGGAAATGAAGTGAAAGTTTCTTCCCGTTTTTCTCACGAATACCATCGGTACCCTTGGCCCATCCTGCTTCGTCCAGTATTTGATTTGCTTTGTCCGGATCATATGCATATGGATTAATGCCCTCTTCCGTATAAGACCAGGAGATCGGTGAAGCGGGAATGTTGGCTACGGCACCTGCGCCCTGGTTGGCATCCACATAAATGGATTGGCGATCAAGGCCGTAGGTGATGGCTTGCCGAACTTCTTTTTCCTGCAATTGTTCATGCTCCAGATTAAGCTGCAAATATCCGTAAGTGCTTGGTGTGTAAGGCAGCAGATTAAGGTAAGGGATATTCTTCAGCTTGTCGATATTTTCCTGGGTAGCCGTGAACGATGTAAAGTCGATCTCTCCCGTTTCGATGAACTGCCAGGTATCGCCTTCCGAAGTTTTATAGATGAAATGTTCCGTTTTCGGTTTACCTTTGTAGTAATATTCATTGGCAACGAACCGTACTTCCTGTCCTGGAATGAATTTTTCAAGCTTATAAGGCCCATTGCCTACCGGATTGGAATGAAGATTTTTAATATAATCCAGCTTCCCGAATTGGTAGTCTTTGCCGTAATAGGCTTTGGAGAGTACTTCCGAACCAAGCGTAAGCAGTGCTGTTGCGTTCGGCTTTTCCAGAGTCACCGAAATGGTCAGTGGGTCAATGACTTTAATCCCCTCAATATGGTCCGCTTTTCCCTCGGTATAAGCTTTGCCACCCTTAACTTGTGATGAGAAAATATCAAATCCGCCGTCATAGGACTTATCATGAAGTATCGTCCACGTAAAGGCGACATCGTCAGCCGTGAGCGGTGAACCATCACTGAACTTGGAATCTTGTCTCAGGTGGAATGTGTATGTAAGCTGATCGTCCGATACATCCCAGCTTTCGGCCAGATCCGGGACAGGCAGCCCTTTCTCATCCACCGTAACCAGCGAAGCAAACAGCAAGGAAGCCACATTGCCGTCATAGCCGCTCTGATGGAAATAAGGTGTAAATGCGCCGCTTGGATCGGTGAGGCCTACAATAATCGTATCGGACCTCTTTTTCGCCGTATCGGGCAGCTGATTCAGGTCCGTGGCCTGGAATGGAGCATCCAAAGCAGATGCCGCAACTGGAGTCGCCTGCGTACCCGAATTCGTCGTTCCGTTTCCGGAAGATGTTGTCTCTGTACCCGCACCACCGGAGCATGCAGACAACAAGAGTGTGCTGCTGATTACCAACGATGCCCATGATATTGCTTTTGATCTCATAATGCCCTCCCGATTTGTCATCACTCTTATATTTCTCGCTCAGCCGTTACTAATTTCTAAAATCATTTAAAATATGTACAATTCCTATGAAATTAGTAAGGTATAAGTTCGATAAGCCCTATTATAAGAACGCCATTCGGTTCTGTAAATAGAGAACCACAAAAAAATATTTATATTAAACCCATTAATATCCACTTTAAAGCGATAAAATAGCCGTATGAATTGCACGGATTACCTGAAAATATTTCTGTTCCGTGACAATAACCATACGGCTACTATGAGATAAAATTTTTTAGTAAAAACCACATTTTGATAAAGCTTATTGTTCCAAGTATTTCAGTACGTTGGGCAGAATTTGCTCCAAAGCACGAGGACGAAGTGTATATTCCACCAGACTTTCACCTTCGAAGTGTGCATACACCAGTCCAGCTCCGCGAAGTTTTGAGAGATGATCATGCGTGATTCCTTTCGAGAGCTTCAGATGGCGAACAATTTCAATAAACGAGCGAGGCCCTTGAGTCAGATAGCGCAGGATTTTCAGCCTGTTTTTCTCTCCGAGACTGCGAATAACCCGCAAATGGTGGGTAGGGATATATTCCTGATCTCCTGTATAAATTCGTGAGGCATAATGGCATACGATTGTATCTCCAAAAGATAAAATTACATTTAGGGGCTGAAAATGAAATTGTGGCACAAGCAGCACTCTCTCCAGCCCGTTGATCGGACGGAACATTAAACCGTTGGTTGCGTCGTCCAGCACCTCCTCCTGAGGAAAGAAGTTTAACTGGTTGCTGCGGTGTTGTGCCTCTTGCTGCAGGTCCTGCAAAACCGACTGATCCACCAAGCGGAAATATTGCCGGTTCCACTCCGTTAATACATAAAGCATCTTGCTTCTGTACGCACTCAAGTCGTCTGGATAGGGGAAGCTGTATCGAGCAAAAATGTTTTCTAGTTCTTCCTCTGCAAGCTGTCTGAACCAATCTATAAACGATTCTGGCTGCTCTGCCTCAGTTCGCAAACAGACAAGCAGATACATCCATTTCCAATCATCATCCACTTTCATGTCCTTCAAGACATCGACAAGCTCGGATGAGAGCTTCTCTTCGGTTTCCTGAGCCCAGCTTGGCGATAAATCAATCTTTTTATGAGATTTCCGGCATATGTATGTATGCAAACTGGCCATAAACTCAAACACGGGTGTAAAACCAACTTCAATGCAATAACTCAAGTGTACTCCCTCCTATCTTGCAAAGTTGTTTTATTATAACCTGTTTCCTGTCATGCACGCCACGATGAACAAACAAAAAGACCGTGCAGTGACATCACTGCACGGTCTCCTTATGAAGGCATATCGGAGTCAGAACCATTCATCAGATTAAGCCCCTTCTTCCTCAACCAACATCTCCAGTTTGATCACATTTACCCGTGAAATTCGCTTATGCTCCGTCTCCTGAATGACGAAAACATATCCTCCATATTCCACGGATTGACCAACCTCGGGCGGGATAGCGTCTACTCTGGAGTAGAGCCATCCACCAATCGTATCGTAGTCGCTCCGATCCATGTCCAGTTCGAACCGCTCACTGACTTCTTCAATCAGCATCATGCCGTCAATGGAGTATTCCATCTCATCCACTTTCTCAATGGCAGGTCGCTCCTGATCAAATTCATCCTGGATCTCGCCCACGATCTCTTCCATAATGTCCTCCAGCGTCACCATCCCGGAAGTTCCTCCGTACTCATCAATCAAAATCGCAATCTGTGTCTTGCTGCGCTGCATACGCTTGAGCAGATCACTGATGGGTGTCGAATCCGGTACGGCGAGGATCGGACGAATCACGGAAATCGTGTCTGTGAGCTGAGACCGCATCAGATCTTTGATGTGAATAAAGCCAATAATGTGGTCCTTGTCACCGTTATAGACCGGATAGCGGGTCCGCATGCTTTCACTGGCAATTTCCAGGTTTTCAAGCATGGACTGATTGGCGTTCAGACAAATCATTTCCGTCCGCGGAATCATAATTTCACGGGCGGTTGTTGCCGTAAAATCAAATATATTATCAACAAGCGCCAATTCAGTATTGTCAATTAAACCGCTCTTATTGCTTTCTTTCATGAGAATGCGTATTTCATCTTCGCTATGCGCCGAGTCATGTTCCGAAGCAGGTGCCATTCGAAACAATCTCAGCAGGCTGTTCGCCATTCCATTTAGAGCCCAGATAAAGGGATACATTAATTTGTAAAAGAACGTAAGCAGTGCCGCAGACCATAACGTCACCGTCTCGGATTTGCGGATTGCCATCGTCTTGGGAGCAAGTTCCCCGAGTACAATATGCAAAATCGTAATAATAACAAAAGCAATTACAATTGATATTCCGTGTACGTATACCGGACCGAGTCCAAACGCGGTAAACATGGGCTCAAGCAAGTGAGCAATAGCAGGCTCTCCAAGCCAACCCAGTCCTAGCGAAGCCAGCGTTATGCCCAATTGGCACGCAGACAGGTAAGCATCCAGGTTACGTACAATATTGGAAGCATAGATCGCTCTTTTGTTGCCTGCTTCCACCAAAGCTTCAATTCGGCTGCCGCGCACTTTCACCATCGCGAATTCTGCCGAGACAAAAAAACCATTCATTAATACAAGCAAAGCAATTAAAAATAAATTTAATATACTCGGTAAGGGGTCACTCAAATTGTCATCCTATTCGCCGTCATTCTTCGGCAAATAGGTCCACCTCCTTCGAAAATGTAGGATATTAGCCATTCTGCCGCTCATATGCAGTTTCAACTTCCCAATGCTTCCACCTCCATCTTTGTTCTGTCGAATAAAAGGATATGCTTCTTTTATTATATAACTCTAGACTACACAGTCAATCCGTGTCCTATGACAACGAAATGGTGATAATCAGCTATTTACTTAACAAAAGTAGCGAATACGCCATTTTGTTTACGTTTTGCTAACTAAATAAAAGAGTATTCCCACTCGTGTTCAGACTCCGGGAATACTCTTTATTGTACGTATCTGCTGCGGAAGAAACTATGATTCCATTTTCACAGGAAAACCGGTAGACGTGTCCCAACGCCAAAGAGGTTTTTTTCCTGTTTCGTTCCACAGTCCTCCAATCCAGGATTCCTCTCTTGTTAATTCTGCCCAATCCACTTCTCCAGCCAATACCTGGTTGCCGAGTTCTGTTAGAGATAACACGCTGTAACGGAATTTTTCATCATGCTGTGTAAAATCAGGAAAAGTATCCACTCCACTGATGTGTAGTAAGGCATGTGGTTCCTTGGTCATTCTTCTCAGATGTGCCCAATATTCCAAATCCCCCATGCCCAAGACATGCAGCCGATCACCCACGTGTTTAAATAATGGATAAGGATTCTCCACACCCTGCCTCACAGCTTCCAACGTCGTTTGTTCAATGACACCCAGACCATTCGATAGCGATGGCATACGGGACAAATGAGCCTCGAAAGCAGCATGGGCAAACGGGTGAATTGAAGTATCCTGTTTCAAGTAATCCATATGATCTCGAATATCGGGAGAGGTGTACGCTTCCCAGAACTTGCTGCCTGCCTGAATTTCCCCCGTCCCCAACATATGCCAGGTGCCTGACAAACGCCCAATCTGTCCAGGTGTAAGCTGACCGAGTCCCCGAAAGTGCTCTATCTCCGGATAAGCATCAATACACAACAGATTCAGTTTGGTATCCCCCAGTGACTGACCTTTAAAATAGTGGAGCAGGTAAGATAACATCGCCTGATCATAGAGATCATATTCAAACCATAGTACAATTTCCTTATATTCATGGAATGCATGAAGCTTGCGTTCCAGCTCCACAATTTGCAGGTATTCCGTCTGCGGTATCCCCAATTGATGTTCGAGATAGGCTGCACGCTTGCTTCTCTCCATCTCGTTCCCCATATCTCTGGCTACAGGGCCAAACGTGTATAGTTCGCGCCAGACCAGTACCTCTCCTTCAATTCCACTTTGTCGCAAACGATCAGCTGCATGGTCTCCATTCGTAATATGTAGCATGCCTTTTCCCCCTTCATGCAGTTCTCTGAATACGGAGATAACGTCCGCAACAGGTATTGTCTGCCTAAGCTTCGCCCGGGCATCATACAGCCTTTTCTTCAGTGCCGGGATAGACACGCTGAGGAAATCGGATATTTCCTTAAGTGAATAGCCCTGAAAATAAAACATGTCCACCACATGCCTCATGGATGACGGCAAACCGGTAATGGAATCGCGCAGAATGCGGTGCACTTCCTTTTGTAAGACCAGTTGTTCCGGGTTATGTGCCTCATCGCTTGCCTCAGCCGTGTCCTGTATTTCCTGTACTGGGTAAGTGGCGTGCTGTCTGCGCCTTAACCAGCGGTAGCACTGCCTTTCAACGATCACTTTGAACCATCCGGGGAAAGCTTCAGGTTTCTCCAGCTTCGACAAATTGGCAAAAGCTTCGGTGAACGCCTCCTGTACCACATCTTCAGCCCAGAAAGCATCCTCCAGTTTGTGATAGGCCACAGCGAGCGCCATCCCGCGGAACTGTTTCATTAATTGCTCATACGCCTCAGCTTCACCCCGGATGGCTCCCTCGATCCACGTTTTCATGATGTAAACTCCTTTCTGTGAGCGTTGTGCTTGGCCCGTATATGTATAAGTGCCATGATTGCAGGTAATGGTTACTTTGATCTTAATTATATCTAAAAAAACTGTCCCGCCTGTGGATGAAATTCCACAAGTGGGACAGCCTGATTGTTTTTTATGTGTATGCACGACCCCGTTTAATACCGGATTAGCGTCTGCTTGGAGCTTGAGGATAGTTTCCAATTACACCTGGATATTGGTACAACAAAGGCTCATCAAACGTAGCATAATCAAAGTTAACCATTAACAGCATAATCCGTCTTCCCGTCTTTGGATCACTGATGATGATATGATCACGTCCTGCCGCTTCGATAATTCCTTGGAAAATGCGTGCATTCCACTCTTTGTTGCCTTCATATGTCATGTAGAACGTACCGAATTTGCCGAGATTCAGACGCAAAATGTTTTCAATGTAGGATTGTTCAAACTGCGGTGCAGTTGTTGTGACGACCCCACCCGCTGGCGTCATTGGACTGCCACTGGATACGAGTGGAGGTACACTTGTGGAGCTTGGCGATACCATACCTGGTGTCGGCGACATCGTAGGCATGCCGTTACCGATTTTGTAAGATGTTCCTTGGACTTGCGAGTTGGCCTGTTGGCCCAGTGCCTGCGTTGTTGGTTGATATGGTTGGTTAATCATTGTAATTCCTCCCCAATTTTAATAAACTTCCGGACAGTCTTCACCTGTCGGACTGAAGAAACAATGCGCCTTGAAACGGCCTGTATTTTGCTGGTTATACCACGTTGGTGGACAGTCGCCCACAGGTCGGAAGAACCAAAGGGAATTGCTGGCCGGCCAAATCCGTTCTCCATTGATCACTCGTTGGGCCAGACGAATCTCGGATTGCCTTGCCCGCTGATAAAAATAGCCTTTTTGGGTCGACTCAAAGCCCCCTGGGTTCTGGAATACCATACGGTTAATATCACGAATGTCCCCAAAATCCAGGCAATCCACCAGTACCCGGTTCACACCCACATTCCCTACTAGCAGCATGCCCTGTTCGCCGTCACCCTCAGCCTCTGCCCTCATCAGTCGAGCCAGCAGCCTGACGTCTTCTGAGTTGGCTTTAATAACAGCCATAATCTGTTTCCTCCCTTGCTTCAGCTCTTCATCACCGTACATCGTATTGTGCAGGAGCCTATTCGGTGACACGAATTTATCTTTTTTCCACAAAAAAATCCCGGAACCTCACTACCTGTGAAGTCCCGGGACAAAATATTTCCTATATAAACCGCCTATTAAGGCTTGGCATTAATCCAATAATCATACGCATGGACCATGTTACCTTGATAGGCTTCATATTCCGTTAGCAGATCAGGCAGCTTCGCAAGCTCACGTTCCATCTCGGCCGCACCGGTATCGTAAAATGAAATATGGGTGCCTTCGTAATTTTCTTTCATCTCCACCGAAATCAGCAGCGGCTTGCCCAGACGATCGGCTATCTCCATTTCCTGGCTGACCACCGCCGCAATCCCATTGGACCCTTCAGCCTTGTTGCGGAAAGCCATGAGAGAGACATGATCCAATGTACGAATCATAAACTCACTAACAGACATGTCCTCTCCTGGCAAAGGAAAGGTATCCAACCATACAGCCAGATCGGCACTGGTTTCCAGACTGCTATCCTTTTTCGTTTCTTCCTGGAAAAAGGCGATATTGGCGGACCACTCTGCCAGGAGAGCATCCCGATCAGAATTCCACTCCGGCAGGGTGTATGGCTCAATATCCAGGTGAATACCCTGAAACCGCTCATCCGGTTCGACTTCAGCATTATAATTTTTCACATAATTAATCAGGCGTTCAATACGCGGCCGGTTCTCTGTTCTTCCCCAGATGGGATGACCGCCCATGGCGTGAATCTCAATGCCTTGTGCCCGGGCCCGTTTAACAAAACTCCGATAACTTGAATAAGGCTGATCCAGATCAAGCCGGACATATAAGAAATTGATATGCTGCTCTGCTGCAAATTCAAGGATATGCTGGCCGCCATCATCCATTACCTGAGAAGCCTCCCAGATGTAGGTTCCGCGAATCTCCGGCTGAAGCGCCGGCTTTTCCGGTGCCGACTGTTCTTCCGGTTCAAGCTGTCCCCAGTACACAATATCATGCACGGCAGAGCCGGCATATGAAGTATGATCACGTAACGTTTCTGCTACTTCTGCCATCACACTTTCCAATTGGGCTGCGCCCTTTCCGGCGAATGAAGTAAACTCTTCCCCAGGCATCGGCTTCGTATTCACGCCAACCGTCACAGAGGCACCACTGGCATCAGCCCAATTCATTTCCTGCTCTATCAGTTGTATAATTCCGTTGTTTCCTTGTGCATTATCGCGGTAAGCTAATAAAGTAACATGGTTAAACTTTTCCATAAACCAACGTGATAACGGCACGTTATCTGCATCATCTGTCGTTCTGGTACCAGCGACCGTGTAAGAATCCAGCCAAAATGGCAAATCGACATTCACGGCGATTGCCTCATACTGCTTCATGTGATCAAGCAATAGCTCCATATTGGCGACCCAGGATTGAACCAGTGGCTCAGCCTCCTCTTTCCATGTAGGCAGAACATAAGGTTTGATATCCAGATGAATTGCATCGAATCGCTCATCTACACTGGCTCCCTGATTATATTCACTAACCCACGAGGCCAACCTTAACATGGGTGCTTCACGACCAGTCACTGCCCACGACGGATCGCCTCCGAGCGCTTCAACATCGATTCCAGCAGCACTGGCTTTGGCGATAAACGTACGGTAAACTTCATTGGACAAATTCATATCCACATTTACATAGAGTCTGTTAATCTTATGTTTAGCTGCGTTAGCCAGCAGCTCGTCTCCTCCATCGTCTTGGACAGACTTGGCCTGCCATACCCAGGCTGCCCGTATGTCGGTGCCAGCCTCTACTGGCGAAGCAAACCCTGTCATTATAATCCCTCCAATCAGCAGTAATAGTCCGATGATCTTCCGGGATGGATTCCCGAACATATACTCCCTCCATTCCTGTACTGTTGTAAAATCACATTCATTATAGCAATCGACTTCTGAAATTCAAATAAGCCCAAGTGCTTAACTTGGGCTTATGGCTGCTATAAGGTTCAATTTGTACAATAGACCGAGTGAATCCCGGTTCTAGTCCTCATATATCATTTTTCGGGTCATGCCCCCATCAATCATCAGATTGGTACCTGTGACAAAGGTATTGCCTGGATCCGACAAATATAAACATGCGCGGGAGATATCCGAAGGGACGCCTACTCGGCCAGCCGGATGCTGTTCATGGTCTTCGGGTTTCAATTCGTCTACGCTACCTGTCTCGATCCATCCCGGACTGATACAATTGACCCGAATGCCGTCCTTGCCAAGTGAGACTGCCATCGCATGTGTCAGAGCAACAATGGCCCCTTTTGATGCTGCATAAGCCTCCGTTTCAGGTTCAGACATAAACGCCCGCGTCGATGCCATGTTTATGATAGAGCCTCCATGTTCATTTTGTTTCATATGTTTGGCCGCTTCACGGCTCGCCAGAAAGCAGCTCCTTACATTCGTATTGAGCACATCGTCCCATTCCTCCAAGGTCAGCTCATAGGGAGACTTCCATCTCGCCACTCCGGCATTGTTCACCAGTATATTGATTTGTTTGTATTCTTCCATGGTTGTTTGGATCAGATTCGCAATATCCTTCTCCTTGCGAACATCGCACTGAACAAAGATCGCTTCTCCGCCTTCATTGCGTATGGAAGCTGCAGCTGCTGCTCCTTCCGCTTCCTGGAAGTCGGCCAGTACAACTTTGGCTCCTGCAACCGCGTACGCTTCAGCCACGCTGCGTCCAATACCCTGGGCTGCTCCTGTAACTACAACGACTTGATCTGTAAATGACATCATTAACTCCTCCTCTATTGAGAGGTTTCTGTCATCGCATATGAATATGTCGAATCAAGAAACCTTATTTTAAAAGTCTTTCTCCTTATATAGAAACACGATACCACCTTTAAGAAACGCTTGTCCAAGAAAAAGAGGATTAAAAAAAGCTTACGCCACTATGGCGCAAGCCAGCCGGATTATCCGCGTACACGTTCTGAATACAGGCGGTTGTAGCGCTCAAAGCCAATATACCGCGTTCCTTTGAAGGAAAGACGACCTTCATCTCCCTCGGAGCATAATCCGTACTCTTCACCGTTCACCTTGAATTCGAGCCGATCTCCACTCTCTACTTCAAAGGTAATGTAATACAGCGTACGGGCTGAACTGCCTTGTTCAGCTTGCGACTGACTGATCTGCATTCTTCTGCCCGTTATTTTGGAAGGTACGGTCAGCAGAGGTTCTGCGTTGTTGCGTCCCCATCTCCATACTTCTTTCCCCACGGACAAAAGCACAATCCCTATAATCAGAACAAACACGACCGGAAAGACGGTTCCGAAAAAATCAAACATCCAGGATGATTCAATGCCCATGTCTCTCCCCTCCGTTCTTACACCTAGGACAGCCAGAGTCTTGACCCGTCTCCTGTAAATATATATGCGCGGGTAATAAGGAACTTGTTATCCGATTCAAATTGTAAGCTCGCACATACCTGCTCTATAATTTGCATTCTGGAGTTCAAAAGTGGTTTAACAAAAAAAAAGCCCCCAATCGGGGGCAAACCACAATATACTTCATATTTTACTGCTTAGACAGTTACGCGTACATTAAATTCATAAATCCGCGGGTTGCTTCTGCACCTTCCGTTTGCTCGGGTTCTTCAGTCTTTGCGTATTGCGCCATGCAGGCCTTCACTTCTTCCTCTGTCGTGCAGCGGTTGGCATCATCGCATGTGTAGCATAATTGAAGCATATATCTTGTTAATTCGTCCGCCTGCGTGAATTGAGTTTGTTCATTGGTTCTCATCTTCATCACTCCCATCTCTTCTTGAATTCAATATAACATCATTTGAGGGTTACTTTTGTGATTTATTTCACAAAGTATAAAAAAAGAAAAGAAACCCTTCGGTTTCCTTCTTCAAACGTATATTACCCCTTGAAATTACAGCACTTTCCAGTGTATGCCGCCATCCACGGTTTGCAGCAGCAGAGACCTCTTGGTATCCGTATTCTCGACCAGAATCCAGCCCAGTTTCGAGGACACCATCTGCAGTTTCACGATCTCCGGATAGTCTTCCAGAATCCCGACCAATACTTTACTGCCCGGAAGTGCCTTCCAGCTTTTCCCTGCATCCTTCGTCTGATACGTTGTCCCTGACTGGACTGCCCATCCTTCTGATGCATTCAGGAAAGCTGGAGTCAGGTTGCGATTGACTCCCTTTTGTTTATTCAGACCGAATGTAGATAGAGTCCAACTCTTCCCGCCATCAGCCGTGAAAAATCCGTGCTGCTTGGTATAATCCCCACTGGAACAGGATAGGGGCATCCAGGCTCCCTTCGCTTCTCGACCAAAAAACTGAGGGGACCCAATGTTGAAATTTCCACATCCGTTGAAATCGTTTCGGTCAAAAAATGTCGGCCCTGTCTTCCAGTTCTCACCGCCATCTGTCGTAACATAAAGCTTCGGAGTTCCGAATTCCAAGGCTGTCAGGAAACCGTGTTTCGGGTCAGAGAAAGTCAGGCCGGTGGTGTATCCGCGTGTCGGAATCTCCGCTGTAGTTGGCCCATCGTCCTCATCACTGGATGACATCTCCTTCCAGGTGATACCGCCATCTTCGGTAACAAACAGCTTTTTGTCCTGCTTGCCAATGGAAGTATCCACTGTAGTCAGAATCCAGCCTTTTTCCGGGGATACGAATGAAATGGCCGTGACTTTGTCCGTCTTGGACAAGGAAGACAAGCTCCAACTTGCTCCGCCATTATTCGTGCGAAGCACCATTGTATCGGTTCCGCCCATTCCTTCACGTACAATCCACCCATGGGTGCGATCCACAAAATAAATGCTCTGTCCATACTGCGGATTCGCCGGAAACTGCACATTCTCTGAAGGTGAAATGTTCGACCAGGTCACCCCCTGATCCTGGGTGTAATACAAACGCAACTCGTTCCTTGTCACCCCCCATGCCAACCCTCCGTTGTCATTAAGCAGCTGGAAGTCGGTCAAACGCGTTTGGATCTGATATTTTGTCATATCTGTTGTTTGCGTAGTGTTTTCAGGGGGCACAACCGTTAATGTCTGACCTGTATTTCCGATCTCTTCCTGCTCTTGGGGCGGTTCAGCCACCGGTGTCTGACCTGAGTCGGTGCAGGCAGCCAGTACGGCAGCTAATCCTATAGACAGCAATGCTGTCTGCGCGATTTTGGTCCATTGCAAACGCAAGTGGGGTTCACCTCTCTCATCCAATAGCAGGCGCGCATGCCTGTCCAATCGGTGTTCATTTTACGATTCATTCGAATCCACTTCTCCCATTCTACCACAAACCGTGTCGAAAAGGCTCATCTTGGCTTATAGGGCGTCCGAAGGTAACCGCAACCTCATACTCGTTCCTTGGTTGCATAAACATGACGTACTTTCGACGCAATCTTCCTCAAACAGACAACAAAAGCGAAAAAGTTTATAGACATCGCTTTCTTTTAGAACATTTATACCTTAATATGGATGGAAGTCTACCCCAAAAAGGAGAGGATATGAACATGGTAAACAGTGCAATGCTCAAACCAAGCCGTGTCGTTATTATTGGCATGGGTGCGGTGGGAACAACAACGGGATACACGCTAATGTTAAGACAGCGCTCATCCGAGTTGGTATTTGTGGATGTGAATCATGATAAGGCTACAGGCGAAATGCTGGATATGAACCACGGGCTTCCGTTCACCGGAGGCGTGAAAGTATGGGCTGGTGACTATTCGGACTGTAAGGATGCAGACATCATTATCATTACGGCTGGGGCTTCCCAGAAGCCTGGCGAAACCCGTATTGATCTGCTGAAGAAAAATGCAAGCATTTTCAAAGAAATCATTAAACGTATTACCGAGGTGAATTCTCACGGTATTTTGCTAATTGCCACCAATCCTGTAGACATATTGTCCTACACTTCCTGGAAACAGAGCGGCTGGCCTGCTTCAAGGGTGATTGGCTCCGGCACACTGTTGGACAGCGCCCGTTTCCGCTACCTGATTGGCAAGAATAAAGGGATCGATCCACGCAGCATCCATGCCCACATTATCGGGGAACACGGGGATTCCGAAGTACCTGTATGGAGTCTTGCCAATGTTGCAGGAACGGATCTCGAACTGGATGAGGAAACGCAGCAGGATATTTTCGATCGTACCAAAAATGCCGCTTATGAGATTATTAATGCCAAAGGAGCCACTTCCTATGCAATTGCACTCGCACTGGATCGCATTGTGGCAGCTATTCTGGGCAATGAGGGTTCGGTGCTGAATGTATCCACATTGCTTAACGATTACAATGGCGTGTCCGATGTCTATCTCGGAGTTCCATGTGTGGTAGATCGCAACGGAGTGCGTGAAATTTTGCCACTTCCATTGAATGAGACAGAGAAAATTGCATTTCAGGCTTCAGCGAACAAATTGAAGGAACAGATTGACGGATTGGAATAATGTCATTATTTTAATATAACCAAAGGACCATCTGAATCTGCCGTTGTTGGAGATTTAAATGGTCCTTTGGTATGTATTCATCCATTGGTAATATTATCCTGATAACGAGAAACATCATTTTGATTGCATTTGGTTTACATAATATTTATTCTGTTCAGTTCAAAGTGTTTGATTTCTATCCTCCTATTCCGGACTTTGAAGTGATAAAAGTAAAACGGTAAAAAGACCTATCCTCTAGGACAGGTCTTCGTCATTCAGATTATCTTTCACCCACAAATTCAGGGAGTTTGACGTCCAGTAATGCCATCGCTTCTTCCTTCTCGCGACTGGTGACGTGGGTATAAACGGTCGTAGTTTGAATCGATGCGTGACCGAGCAGCTCCTGAACGGTACGCAAGTCGGCGCCGCGCCTAAGCATCATGGTGGCGAACGAGTGGCGCAGTTTGTGGCTGGAATAGTGCAGACGCTGATGGGTCGGAGACTCTTGCTGGAAGCGTTCAAACGTTTCTGTTGATATGAGCTGAATACTGCGAATCGATAATCGCTTCCCTTTTTGAGACACAAAAAGTGCCTCTTCCTTCGCCCGCCAAGGAGACAATCGCTCTTCCACAGCCAGGGATAACAGATCTGCAACCATTTCCGGAACAGGCAGTGTGCGCCACTTACGGCCCTTACCGAACACGTCCAGCGTGCGGCGTTCCGCATTATAATCTTTGCAGTTAAGCGCGTGCACCTCACCAACCCGTAATCCCATATAACCCATCAATAGAAAGATAGCGAGATTACGTGTACGATACTTTCCTTGCACGGATTGGAGAAATCGTTCCAGACCGCTTTCGTCCAGAAAGACAGGTGCACGATTTTTCTCGGTTTTGGACTTTTTGATCCCCGAAGCCGGATTATTCGTCAACACTTCCAGTTCAATTAGCGACTTGAAGAAGCAGTTTATCGCTGCATGTTTGCGATTTCTCGTAGCGTCACTAACTCCACGTTCGCGTGCACGTGACAGAAAAGACAATACATGCAGCTTTTTCACCTGTTCCAGTGACTTTCCCTGAATAGATGCGAGAAACTCGGCAACGTCGCCTGTATATGATTTTACCGTGTACCCCGTGTATCCGGCGTCCTTCATCCATATGTGAAAAGCTTCAAGTTCGTCCGCATACTGCTCCCGAATCTCGTCAGTCATCATCCGTATTCGTCACCACAATTCAATTATTATTGTATAAGTCGAAGAAAAGTTTCTCACATCAGAACACTACGAAAACAGAAGAACGTTCTATCTTAATCTACAATTACGACGTCGATCAATGGACTGATTTCTTCCGGTCGCCCTTCACTGCGTGTAAGCACAAATGACGGCAGCGGACTTTCGTGCAAACCGTTAACCGACTCACAGATCTGTACATGCAGGTCCATGTACAATGTCTCACCTTCCCCTGATACATCGATCACGGGCCAATCCTTCTCGGCACATGCCGGCCAGTTGGCCAGTTCATGAACAGGTACGACGCTCAACTGCTGTACAGCTGGGGCGACCCGGTAAACTCCTCTTAATTCAGGATCCTCACCAAGCTTGTCCACTGCAAGTGTGGAAGCCGCTTGCTTGTCGGGTGCGGAGTAGAGTGAATAACACCATGGAGACACACCCCACGCGATAGCCATAAGCCCTTCCGCTAGTAAATTGTCCGAAAGGTCACCTTCTCCGAAATGTTCAATCAAGTTATGGTCTCCAGTACCAATAAGTTGTTCCACTCGTTTCGACATACGTGGCAGGTCCGCTAAAATAAATCCACCACGGCCATAACCGTCAAAAACATGATGATCCCTGCTCCATTTGGATGAAACGGCAGATTGATGCTGAATTGCTTCTGATGGAAACAATGTTATGAATACCGTTACAACCTGTGCATATTTTACCATAGCCTCTTGTTCAGGCTCCAGGGGGCCTTCGGCAATCCGGGGTGTTTTTCGGTGCAGCGAAATCCGCAGTTCATATTCTCCTTCTGCAAAATCGGTCCATCCCCATTGTACAGGCTGCTCGATACCTTCTATGGAATTTAATGAAATCGTGCTTTCAGGTTTCAAAAAAACAGAATATTGAACCGAGCCAAGCTCCTGACCATATATGATCACAGCGTCATCCGGGTGGATCGGTGCATCAAGCTGCTGTGCAATGACGGATACCTTGCGTCCGTCTTTCAACCTGCGCCCCGGGTCGACTTCCAATTGAAAGGCATCTTTCTCCTCAGGATGTGAGATATTCACCTTTGCCTCTGCAAGTACGATAGAGTCTGCCAGTGCAAATCCGAAATTCGGATTCATGTGAAGCTGATTGGTATGTATTGGTGTGTTCATAGTACATCCCCTCTCCTATGTCTGATGGCATGTCACATCCCCCAATATATTTCATATTTTATCTGACCGCAACCCTAGCTGGCCGTGCAAGTACGAACTTGCGTCTTATGACCTACTGGATATAGCTCCAAAACCAATAGCCTTTTCTCGTATTCCTTTCCAGCTCTTTATAATAGAAAAAGACCCCGTACTGCTTCGCAATAACGAATCAGTACGGAAGAAAGAATATAACCTGTTTTTAAATAGTGCACCAGCATGAATCCAGCGCTCAGGTTTTCGATGACTGTAATGTCGACTATATGTGAAATAAATGGTCAAACCGATATTTGCCGTATTATTTTGTGCTATTAGGGCGAATAATATCGATCTGATGGAGGGGATAGAATATGAAAATCGTTTTAAAATAAAACTGCGTATAATTTATATTATGCGTAGTTTTTTAACGTCTTATTTTCGATAAAAATGATTTATTATTCGTTGTTAGTTGCAGTTATGAGAATGGAGGCTATTTTCGTCCGTTTTCACTGTCCTCAGCATGCGAATCGTGTCTTCATATGAGATGGGCAGGCACCAAAAACATGTCAAAGAGCCACATTGATCAATGCGGCTTATCTTTCTAAATGTTGTGGCTTTAAGATTTAAGCTTGCCCCTGTCTATCTTTTCTTCGTTCGTTACTTCTGTTGCTCCCCTTTTCGTTTGGCGCGAAATCTTCTAACCTTCATTAGATTGCCACACATCTTGTCATCACAGTATTTCTGCGTGCGGCTCCGGGTATCATCGTAGAAGACCCAGCGGCAGTCTGCATTTTCACAGATTCGAATCCTCGCTCCTTCACCTTGTGTGAGTGTTATGGCAAAATCAGCGGCGACCTCTGCCATCACCTGCTGCCAATGAGCTCCCACAGGAATCCACTCCACTCTCAACTGCTGTTCGTCAACGCTGAGCTTTCGATGTCCACGTCCTTTCTCCATAATAGCGTTCAACCACTCCCGTTCCTCATCCGTTAATGATGCTCCTTCAGAGAGACGGGTTGCCACAGCCTGTAATTCATTTCTGAACTTTCTCATGGATGTCTCATCTTCAATAGAAGCAGGTATCGATGCCTGCAAGCGCCACTGTTCTAGAAACCATTGCTGCCATTCGGGCTTGGCCAATCTATCTTCCGATCGATCTCCGCCACGCCAGTCGTGATAATCACTGTTTACAAAGTCTGTCCAAAGTCTGTCCATTAGTACCTCCGCGAAGATGTAACGATCTTAATCAATAATTGGTGGTTACATTCAACTTATTTTATGTTACATTAATTGTAACGACATTTAAGTACTTTAGCTAGTTACCACGAATTCAGGGAGGAATATGAATGAATACCATGGCAACAGATCTATTGCTGATTCAAAAAGATGACACATGGGATCAATGTAATTGGATTGTACCGTTGGCTAAGGCGCTGGAAGGACTCACAGCCGAGCAGGCTGCCTGGATTCCTCCTTCCGGTGGACTAAGCATCTGGCAGTTGGTTAACCATATGTATTATTACAATAACCGCTTGTTGTATCGGATTCAGGGAACTACACCTTCTCAGCCCGCAGCTGACGACAACGTCTCCACTTTTGGGGATTCAGGGGATCCCTTAAATACCGATGGCTGGAACCAAGTCATACAAGATACGCATAGCGTATCTGCCGAGCTTCGAGCACAGATAGCCTCTCTACAGCAATCCGATCTCGAAGCTCCTTATATGAATACAGAGGAAAAGCTGGGACATGAACTCGCCCGCTGGGTTTTACACGATGCATATCATGCGGGACAGATCGTACTGCTCCGCAGGCAGCAAGGAAGCTGGAATATCGTCTTCTAAAAAAACACTTGAACTGCTAGCGCTTACAGGAATAAGATGAACTTATTAATGTTACAACTTGTACACACACTATAAATTGAATAGGATCTTCGGGGTAGGGTGCAATTCCCAACCGGCGGTGATGTTCTTCGGAACCAGCCCGCGACTCGCTGTTGACTGCTATGGACGACGGCGACTGACTTGGTGTGACTCCAAGGCCGACGGTACAGTCCGGATGAGAGAAGATCAACACATGACATATCCCTTCAGGGGAAGGTTTCTTTCCTGATGATATGTCCATGGATGAGCCCCCGTTTATTTGGTGTATGCCAAAACGGGGGCTTTTGTCGATTTTGCCAACTGAAGATTCCGTGTTCTGACGAAGGAGTCCTGAATATGGAAAAAACCCAACATGCATCAACTGTTTATCGTAAGGAACGAAGCAACACCGGATTTTGGCTCGTTGTTCTCGGTGCAGCCCTTTGGGGTGTGGATCCGTTGTTCCGCATTATTTTATTACAAACGATGACCTCTACCCAAATTGTACTGGTGGAACATATCATTGTGAGTCTAATCGCTATTCCGGTCCTCTGGAAATTCCGCGCCGATCTGAAAAATCTTCGAGCCCGCCACTGGATTGCCGTCATCTTTATTTCATGGGGTGGCTCAGCACTGGCAACGGTTTTATTCACGCTGGCACTTACACACAATGATCCGAACACGGTACTGTTACTGCAAAAGATGCAGCCTATCTTCGCGATTGTTTTGGCCAAGATACTGCTGAAGGAAACATTACCGCGCCGTTTCGGCTGGTTATTCATTGTTGCTCTTATAGGAACTTATCTGCTTACGTTCGGATTCACGCTTCCGCTTGGAAACTGGAACAACTGGATTCACGCAGGCAGCCTGTTGTCCCTTGGGGCAGCGGCCTTATGGGGTGGCTCTACCGTAATGGGACGACTGATGCTGGGGCAAACCCGTTATGAAACGGTCACCTCCCTTCGCTTCGTCGTAGCTCTCCCGCTGTTGATCTTTATGACCTGGAACGAAGGTGCTGCATGGACATTACCTTCGGGCACAGGCGAACAAGCGGCTGTTGCGCTTAACATTTTGGGTCAGGCCCTATTGCCTGGATTACTGAGTTTGCTGTTGTATTATAAAGGTCTCTCATCCACCAAAGCCTCGGTGGCCACACTCGCGGAGCTTAGCTTCCCGATGGCGGGTGTGCTTGTAAACTGGATTGCTTTCCGGACGCTTATCACTTGGGAACAATTACTTGGATTCATTTTGATCTGGGTTGCCCTGTTCGCCATATCCAAACAGCAGGAACGATCCTCCACAGCTGCAGACGCAGCTCCAAAGCTTCGGACAGACTAATTAAAATGATATAGATAAATGAAAAGGCACTGACGCATCTCCATAGATGTGCAGTGCCTTTTGTCTTTTAACAATTCCAGTGGTACGATGACATATGGAGTGAATGTTGTAGTCATTAATATATTTGGAGAGGAACGATCATCATGTCTTCATTTTCATATACTTCCTACGATGCCATTGGTTTGGCTGAACTGATTCGAGCACGGGAAGTTTCCCCGGTTGAATTGTTGGAAGCGGCTTACGCACGTTTGGAAGAAGTTAATCCGCAGCTTAATGCGGTCATTCGTACATATGAAACACGCGCTCGTACGGAAGCGGGCTACGTCCGCCCGGGCGAACAGCCTTTTGCTGGCGTGCCATTGCTCCTTAAGGACATTTCCCAATCGCTGGAGGGTGAGATTCTGACTTCAGGTTCTCGTCTGCTGAAGGATCATCGGGCATTACGCAATTCAAATTTTGTAACCCGTCTCCGTGATGCCGGCTTTGTAATTATTGGACATACGAATACACCGGAATTTGGCCTGAAAAATATTACCGAGCCACGTCTTCACGGGCCGAGTCGCAATCCATGGAACACAAACCACTCTCCTGGAGGTTCAAGCGGCGGTGCCGCAGCAGCTGTTGCTTCGGGAATTGTCCCGCTGGCCGGAGCCAGTGATGGTGGTGGGTCGATCCGGATTCCTGCCTCCTTCAGCGGGCTATTCGGACTCAAACCCACTCGTGGACGGACACCTGTAGGACCAGGAGTTGGTCGCCAATGGCAAGGTGCATCCATCGATTTTGCGCTATCCCGTACCGTGCGAGACAGTGCAGCACTGCTGGATACGCTCCAGGTGATTCAGCCTGAGGCTGCGTTTCATGCTCCTCTCTTTCCGGGCAGTTATTTGGCCGATATGAACTATCCTCATCAACGCAAACTGAAGATTGCATATACCACGGATTCACCAGTAGGCACCCCGGTAAGTGATGATGCCAAGGAAGTCGTATTCAAACTCGTCCGCTGGTTGGAAGAACAAGGTCATCACGTTGAGGAAAAACTGAGTCCGGTCAACGGCGTTCGATTGATGGAGAACTACTATATGATGAATAGCGGTGAAATGGCGGCAATGATCTCTTCCATGGAACATGCTATGGGCAGACCCTTGACCTCGGGCGATATGGAGATTGAATCCTGGGTACTGGCTGAAGCGGGCAAAAAGGTATCGGCCGCAGAATTCGTTCATAGTCTTGCTGAATGGGACGTGGCTGCTGCGCAAATGTCAGCGCTATTTGAACGGTATGATTTTTATGTAACACCCGTTAATGCTTTTCCAGCACCTAAAGTTGGAGAATTAACACCTCATGAAGAGCAAATTCAACATCTGATGCAGATTAGCGAATTGGACAAGCTGCATCAGCAGCAATTGATCTATGAGATGTTTGAGCCAAGTCTCACCTATACCCCATTCACCCAACTCGCCAATCTGACAGGTCAGCCAGCGATGAGTGTTCCCTTACACCTCACGCCTGATGGCTTGCCAATGGGAGTGCAGATTATGGCAACCAAAGGGCGTGAAGACTGGCTGCTTCATCTGGCTGGTCAGTTGGAAACATCCGGACTCTGGATTGGCATGAACGGGAATCCGCTTTTCCCTGCTTAAAGTAAGGAACAGGATAGCGATCCAACTCCGTTACCGCTTGAGTAAATCACTAGGTATCGGAGTTTGGATATGGAACTATTTATAGGAAATCAAGAAAGCACGTTATGCATACTCGTTTTTTTATGATGTGATTGTTAAACACTATTTGGAGATAGTTAGCTTTAACTACCTGTTAGTTTACATAATATTAATTATGTTTAATTTAACTTGCACAATTGATGATAATAATTTTTAAATTTGAAAATCGCATCCCTCAAAAGGAAAATTTTTTTCAGATGAGTTTGACTGCGTTGTTGATTGCGTCTGGTTGATTCTCTGTAAGACGGATGAGTTGCTGCAATTGCTATGTCTAGCGAAAACTAACCGTAGTTACTATCGTCAAAGTCAAAGACCGTTAATTTAGTCTCAATAACAAAATTATAAGGATGAAAATCATAGAATGACTTTCATAACAGAGCAAGTCATTGTCGGATTACTCAACGGCTCCAGTGGCGCCGATTCGAAGATCCACATCCACATCAAACTGGGCTCGGGATAGTTCTTCACCCCAATCAGCCTGTGCTTCTTTGTATAAGGGGTAATGATAAGCCCTGGCATATAACCCAAACCCGACAGGATCAATATTATAATCCTGGCACTTTTTGATGAGCGTCTCCAAGTTCTTTTTCATTTCCTTGCCCAGTTTATTTGCCATTTCCTCGGAATTTTGCAACAGTTCAAATTCAAGGAACTTCTCAGTTATACTGATAATCGAATTTACTTTAATTTTGAATTGAAATCTGCCATTTTCATGAGACGATTTAATTTTTACGGATATGTCGCCTAATGAAAAACTCACTTTGTCGATGTTAAAGGGCATGGACTGTTGTAAATCGTCGATAGCAAAAGTGAGGCTGACTCCTGGCTCAGCTTCATTTTTCAAAATGTGAAGAAGGGACGTTTCCTGATAGGTCAGAGAAGTGCTGTACTGCCCTTTATGGGATAAAAGAGTTGTTCCTTTTAACATGATCTTGTTATTTTCGATCTTGATTTCCGAGATGGAAGGTGTCATCGCTCGGTCATACAATTGTCTATGTAGCTCCTGCGCGGTTGTTTTTACAGTGGCTGAACTATTACTTCCTGAATCGACTATCGCTCTTATGAATAAAGGTAACGACGGTTGATCTTTCGGTTGCAATTGAAAAATATCCTCAATAGGACCATCAAAAGCAACGATGCGATCGGTAATCGTATTGCGAGGATCGCGGAACGTGACATCAAGAACTTTAAACCAATCCTTATATTGAAGCAATTGTTTCCCTACAATAATGACTTGAAAATTACGTCCCGCAAGCGAACCCGGAAATTGGGCATCCTGCTGATTTCTCGACTGTCTTAAACCTTCTGCTATTCCTCCCCCTTCGCGGGTTTTCTTCTGAATATCTTTACTGAATACGGGGGCTGAAATGTAATAATGTAGCTTTTTATCTTTGACATCTAATCCAAGAGCAAGGGGAACCGTTGCATCTTCTAAATTGGTTTTGTCATTGGCGCAACCTGCGAGCGCAGCCAATACTATACAGGACACACTCAAGATAATGAATTTTCCGAACCATCTCATGTGTGTTTCCCCCTTCCCCTCTTTTTGCGGATCGCTACATACAGAAGAACACATGCAGGCAGAGCAAATTCCATGATAAATCCAATAAAATTAAGTGTGTAATTTATTGTGGCAGATTCAATAAAGCTAGGCCGATAGAGGAAAAAGCTAATTTCAATAACAATACACCACACGGCAAGGTGGTATCTTTCCTGCCCTATTCCCACCAGCGACGCTGAGCATCTCGATACAAGATACATGGAGGGAATCCATATGCATGAGAATACAAACAGATAAAATGCAATGAACACTACCTCCACCCGCTCAATAAACTGAAATTCAATGGACTTCATTATGCTAATTACTGGATCGTTATACACCCCGATCTCATCAGGGCTAAAATAAACGTAACAAATCAGGGTAATCCCCAAGTAAACGATACAAGTGAGCGTGTTGGAGATGATCATGGCAGGTAGTGCTTTTTCTTTGTTAACGAGATGAGGGTAGAGAAACAAAACCAGACCGATGCCGAGCATCGGATAGATCATAAATTTTATGGAGGAAAGAACAGGAAACCATCCTTCTTTAAAGAGGGGCAGTAAATAGAGCCAATGTGCACGACTCAGCGTCGACACATAAATGAACGGAATCCATAAGGAGAGCATCGTGACAATTTCGCTGTACCGTCCGATCGCCTGAAAGCCATGCTGCGCAATCTGAAATGTCGGGATGAGCAGCAGCAGGACTAGAACATAGATATACGTACTCGGCAATAACCATAATTTAATGACAAGTGAAGCAATCATATAACCGTCATATGCCAGAAGCAAATAATAGGCCATAAATATAAAAGAAGCTACTTTTGCTGCCCACACGCCGATATAACGCTGAATTAATTCGAGTATTGTACTGTTTGGATTATATTTCATTAACTTAACGATCGCAATGGAGGCTAATGCTGCCAGACCCCAGCCCAAAAAAATCACCATCCAGCCATCTGTCCCTGCATGCCTTGCAAGCTCTCTTGGTATAGACAAAAAAGCAACACTGATTTGGAAAGTAGAAATAATAAGAATGAATTGAAGCATAGTTACCGGCCGTAATGACTTCATCTCTATTTATTCTCCTTCCATCCTCTGCTTTTCCCTTGTCTTTTTGACTGGCGTGATTTCGTGCTTACGGGGCGATTGTTCATCATCCACAACGGTACCCGCAGTAAGGTGTCCTTCCAATCCATGGCCCTAAATGGAGCAATAGGCGTGCTATAGGATGTATCGAGTGAGTTTAATGTTATTAATCGGCCGATGAAACTCATCATGCCCACGACTAGTCCGACGAACCCGAACCAGGTAGCGAGAATCATCATCATGAATCGCATGATCCGTACAGCTGCCATCATGTCTTGATTGGGAATAATAAAAGAGGAGATCGCTGTAAAGGTCACCACGATAACCATTACATTACTGATTAATCCAGCCTGCACAACTGCCTGTCCAATGACAATACCGCCAACGATTCCTACCGTTTGTCCTACTGGAGCGGGAAGACGAACTCCCGCTTCCCTTAGCATTTCAAGTGTGATTTCCATAATGATTGCCTCAACAAATGGCGGAAACGGAACTTGTCCACGTGACTCACCAAGCGTTAATAGCAGCTTCAATGGTATAATCTCAAAATGAAACGAAATCACGGATATAAAAAAACCAGGTAAAAAAATAGCGATAAAAAAAGCAAAGATGCGCAATATTCTAAGAAACGACGAAATGGACCATCTCGAACTGTAATCATCAACCGTTTGAAAAAAAGACATGAATGTAGCCGGTGCAACCAAAACGCTTGGAGAACCATCGACTACAACGACACAACGCCCCTGCAGTATTTGAGAAGCGGCTGTATCCGGCCTCTCTGTCGTAATGATCTGGGGAAGCAAGGCAAGCGGTTGGTCCTCAATAAATTCTGCCAATTCTCCGGTGTTAATAATAGCATCCACATCAATGGATTGAATTCGTTCTTCAAGCACTTTAATAATGTCCGGCTTGGTCACATCTTCCAAATAAAGTAAAGAGACTGCCGTTTGTCCTCGTTTTCCAACAATATATCTCTTCACCTTTAACTCTTTGTCCGCAATATAACGGCGGATCATGGCTATATTCTGAGAACCGGTCTCTATAAAACCTTGATGTGCCCCTTTCAGTGAGGGCTCCTGCTGAGGATCCTCAATAGCGCGTTGCGGCAATCCTTTTGTATCCAATGCATAGGCAGTACTGCGACCCTCAATAAACAACACGCTGTATCCGAGTATAATGGAAAGTTTGAGTTCATCCCACTGGGAGTACGGTTTAACATAACCCACCGTAGTAATGAAATCTTCGGCTGGGTTCCCCACTTCAAGCTGAAGCGGGGATAGAACATCATGATTAAGCGACGTTTTGTCTGTCAATTCTTCCATATAGACGATGGCAGCTTGTTCTCCGGTTTGTTTGATGCATAACCTTCGAATGATCAGATCGGGAGTATCCGTAAAGATTTCTTCAATTCTGCGAATGGATTCGTTCAGGCTTTTGGTGATGTTTTCCTCTTTCGTATTCGTGGCAGATTGTTCATCCACTACGTATACCTCCCTTCTTCCAGCAGCATTTCCTTATTATGACGATTATTGCTATCGATATGCATTGCGCCAAGTTCCAGTTCAGAGTTTTCTTTGAATTGAGATATGAACGTGATACCTAAAACGAAAAAAAGCCGCTATATTGGTATTATCCCCTTTTAGTAGACAAGAGAAAAAAGACATCTGTTAAGATGGACTTAATCTTGCCAAACGAAGGGGATTTTTTTATGGCTAAAAAAGGACAAACTTTCCGGCGGTACTCCTTGGAATTGAAATTGGAGGC
>NZ_JABMCB010000201.1 GCF_013359935.1 Paenibacillus xylanilyticus | reverse complement strand
GGCTGGTCGCTTATATTTTGAAGCATTTGATCGATAACGGGAAGTTGAAACCGCCGTTGCCGCACCAGCAGAAGACGATTTCAACCTGGATGGGGCCGGTCAAGTAAGTCGGTTCGGAAATGTATACGAAGAATGGCCGTTCCCGGTCGGTGGCCATTTTTACACAAAACTCTGTCTTTCCACTCTGTCTGTCCAACGAAGTGATTAGGACATCGCTATTTCACCACGGCCCCCTCCTGAACATATGAAAATGATTAAAAACTACCCATGACGCATGTGCATCATGGGTAGTGCTGTTGTTACCAGAAGAAATTAGTTGAATTTTCATGAATATACCAGAGTAGATTTGGCGTATTTCTTTCATTTGATTTTCTGCAGCTCTTAAACCGTCGCTATACATAATGGGTAGACGATACACCATTAATACCCGCATAAATTATTCTCACATCATAATCTGCTAATTCTTTTATTAATGTCTTCTGGAAAAGCCACGTAGTCAACAACTACATCATAGCCAGAATCCATCAAATTCTTTGTCAAACTGAATACGTTTTTCCAGGTCAAGTCGTTTGTTTCTTTATCTAACCAGGGTTTACCTCGTCCTTTAACTGGAAGATGACTAACATCATCACCAGAAATATACACATTTTTATTCAGGGCTTGAACTAGCATTTTTTTTGAAGTAGTGGATTTCCCCACTTCTGCCGGGAAACCTGCTGCGCCCAATAGCAAAGCCCCTGTACAAATAGAAATCTTATACGGTACGTACTCTGCCGTTCGGACCCAGCCCAAGAAATCCTCATCAAATCGAAGCATTCTAGTTGATAATCCACCGGGAAAAACACTAGATCAAAATCACCTAGATCAGGTAACACTTCGTCGGATTTCATTTTCAACCCCCGATCATCTGTAATTTCATCCTTGTCTGCACAGAATGTCCATGATACGTTTTCCTTCGTTTTTAGAATCACTAGCCAAGTCACCGCTTCATAAAATCCAGCAAAGTCCATGCTTGTCATTCCATCGAATAACACAAACGCCATTTTCATTGCCGCCACCATTCCTTTCATTCCCTGAATAATAAATAAAGTGTTTGATCAAGAGATCAAACACTTCGCCCAGGCGTACGGCATATAAAATATGTGCCACCCCGGTTCACTCCACGTTTACGCCAGTTACACATATCAGATATTTAACACTAAATATACATGACATCTTTTCTATTTGTAAATATATATAAAATTTATACATGCTTTCACTTTTATCTGGTTTTGATCTCGAGCTTAATTCCTATCTTGAAACATTTATTTCTAGACAATCTGCTTTCACTCCTTACAGTATTCGAAGATTCTGCAAATTAAGATAAGCATATTTATTTTCCTACATTTTGTTGAACTAACCTGCCCGTTAGCTGAGTAAATACATCAATCCAGCAACTGCAAACGAGCAGACACCTGCTAGAGCAGACCATGTCGCAACTTTCTTCTTTATTTTACGGTCTTCCTTAGACTCTGAATAAAAATTACCTCTTTGTTGGTAACCAGTCGTCCATGCTCCAATGCAAAGTCCAGAAACAAAAATGAGAATGATCCCTAGATAAATAAAAAAATTCATATTTCATCTTCCTTCCCAATCACCCTAGTTTTTAATAAAACGTTTATTACAGGGAAAGGTTGCAAGCGAAGAAGTGAAGTTCTATTTACATTAACCTGCCTGTTAGTTTAACGAAAAAGACAGCCGATCAACTTGCTGGCTGTCTAAATTTAATTATCATACATCGTCATAATCGGGACTCACGGCAAACTTATGCTTCTAAATACATTTAAAATATCACGAATCTCCAAATATTCTTATGGGTAAATATATGATCGGTGGTGTTGTGTGGTCTTCAGTTTAATTAACAGAGGTATCAACGTTATAGATTTATAGTTTTTCCGCATCAGTTAAATCCTAATTCATATGGAATTATTTTTTTATGTTTCCGCTACTAGTTCCTTTACTTTTGATTTAAAAACACTCCATTTTAAATCATCCCCTACCCCATAGTTCCACCCACTTGAACGGAGCTTATCGCCTAAATAAATGAAATTAAAACGTTGTTCATCGTTTAAAATAACATCAAAAGTTTCTTCACTATACTTAAACTTATACAAGTACTCGTGCAATTCCCAGAGGATATCTTCTTTATTCTTGTCTTCCTCCATTACATGGCTCAAGAGAATTGAATCAATGGCATCATCAAGCTTCTGTGTAACAAGAGGCTCGTTCTTCCAATTATTATCTATCTGGTACTGTATAGTCTCTTCCAGTTGAGCTAAATCTCTGTAAATGTTTGAATTCAATAATTCATATCTAATATCTTGTTTCCTGCTTGCACGTTCATGATTTTGAAAAAACGCCAAATTTCCGAACAGTGACACTACGAGGAGTACTTTAATCCAGTCTGTTTTTTTCATATTACCTCCATCGTTCATACGTTCATTTTAGGCGATCAGTCTCTGTAACCGATCAGTTTTAATATAATTAGATGGGACCATCTGAAATGTCTATAGCAAACCAACCTGTCCGTTAGTTGCACTAATGCATCTGATCAGGTTGGTCAACTACTTTCTTTTTTGACTAACTTAGTTCAATAGCTTGTGGTAATATCCACTCGTACTCCTTATGTAATACATAACGATGGACGCTTATTGGACTTTTCATGAGATACCGACCTCCGTCATTGACTTTATTGGCTTAAATGAGGAGATGTGTCACTTCAATTACATTCTCCCTTGATCATAATGAGGGATCTCGTTTCCTTCGATTAGACTTCGTACTCCATTTTTATAATAGGGCATTAGCTCATCGGCTCTGTCCAAATCCATCCAGGCAATTTCAGATATTTCATTAGGCCTTATAATCTCTAGGGTTCCTCCAATGACCTCAGATCTAAAAGTGAAGAACATGGCATGCTCCTGCTTTTTCTCGAATATACATTCATTGATGGCAACGATCCCATGGACTCTTACATCAAGTCCTGTCTCTTCTTTGGCTTCTCTGATGGCTGCTTGATCCAATGTTTCCTCTCTTTCCACCGCACCACCAGGTAGCGACCAACTGGCATTGCCTTTATTCTTGACCATTAAGATTTTGGAATTGGTATCATCCAGGATTAACGCATAGGACACGTCAACTCTTCTCATTTAGTTCTCTCCCTCGGCAGTTATTTTGAGATTAATTTGCAAGTGCGTACTTTTCCATCCAGAAGTGCTATTTCGCTCTCCATTCAGCAGCTTTTAATCCATAGATTACTCGGTCCAGAAACCTTCCATTAATGTACTCGTAATCTCTTATTTGGCCCTCAAGTGTAAACCCTAATTTCTCAGGGATCGCACGGCTCTTGGCATGATCTGTGGCCGCTCCGATTTCAATTTTATTGAATTGAAGTTCGTCAAAAGCGTAATGGATAAGTACTTTAATCGATTTCGTAATAATTCCTTTTCCCACATATTCTTGACCTAGCCAATATCCCATTTCCGTTTTCTTATTCTCTTGATCTAAATATAAGTATCCAATAGAACCCACTAGATGATCCCCACTCCATATTCCTAACCAGTAACCCTCGTCCTTGGCGTATCTTATGCGCGTTCTTTCTATAAAGGCCCTAGAATCAGCCACTTCTACAGTCATACTGGGAAACTTCAGCCACTTCCCAATATGGTCTCTGTTTCTGTCAATCAGATGAAACAATTGATCTGCATCTTTGGTCTTCAGTAAGGATAAGTGTAAGGAATGATCTATTTCAAATTTGAACATGATTCGTCCTCCTCTATATTCGATTTTAAGTGCGCATGCTCGATGCGTGAATGTAATGTATCAGATATACCGGGCTTCATAAAATTTACTTACCGGCCACTGCTTCTGTATTTGTTAATATGTTTTCCTACTATTTCTCTGGCATCTTCATATATCCCTATGACTTCATTTAATTCGTTTTTTAATTCTATGTTGTTATCCCAGTAATCCTTATCTACTTCAAGGATGGAGCAAAATAAATCACCAACATATAAATCTCCTGATTCCAACGGATTCTCCCCTAACCGCTCCAGCGCTAGAGGTAAAAGAAAATCCAAGCTGATCTGTTGTCGTATTAAAAGTCTCAAATCTTCATTACTGAACTCACAGAGTGGTTTCTTTCTTAATGCATGTGCACGAATCACTAATCTAGATTTAAAATTCGGTTCACCCCAACTTTCTCCTTCCAATTCGTCGAGGGTTCTCGTTAAATCGATTGGCCCCATGCTTTCCCGCTCCTAAATAATTATTTTCTGGTGTTTCACGAAAGTTATAATGCACTTGATGCCTGGCGCAGGGCAGATACGTTGCTGTTTCGTGTCATTAACTTACGGACCCGAGGCCTCTTAGAGTTTAAAGTTTTCTTGCTTTAATAACGAAGGTTACGGGAAACATCCTCGCTCTTTTTAATAGATTATTATTATTTTCATCATGCAGTTGTAATATGTCATTGTCGGTTTCTTCAATCATCTGCTCTATAACAAATCCTGCTCTGGCCAATTCATTGATGTAGGTGGATAATTTACGATCAGATAAGGTTAGCTCGCCTTGAACAAACTCAGGAGATACCGAATACCAGGATTCATCGAAATAAGACTTGGTAAAAACAAATCTATTATTTTCTTCCACAATACATTTATGTATAGGATGAGACCAACTAAAGATAAATACGCCGTCTTTTTTTAAATAAGAAGCAATCCGGCAGAACGTACCTTCAAGATCGGTTGTCCAGCCTATGGCATAGATCGAATAGACAAAATCAAAAGCTTTTTCCCTGAAACATCACCAAAAAGTTGGCACTTCTCTTCTGAGGTGAATGCTCCATATAAGGGAAGTACGATTGATTTTAAAAAGTCCTTTCCTTTGGTATCGTATCCCAATAGTGGCTGTTTGTTTCATAAACACTGTGCTTGTTCATCCTGATGACCTCCTCTAAAAGGTTTGTTACACTGGCAGTTATTTTCTTATGAGTTGTTTATGAATTTGTCCATAATAAAGGAAGCCCAATAAGTAAAAGAGTAGAATCAGTTGTACTGACTGCGCTTGCAAAATCCAATTATTTTAATAACTCTTGAGCAGTTATATTTACTTCTTCAAGTTCTTCTCCTTTCGTTGGTCTGTATGCAATTCTCTCAATATCTTCTTGTAAGCTCTGTATTAATTCAGTTGGTAATTCCATTACAAAATATCTTAAACACCATTCTTTCCAGATATCATCCTCACCAGCGATAACATTTCTTATATACGGTATTGTTTCCTGAGGGACAGTTAATAGTAATTTTGATATTTCTATAGCAATTGGCCAGTTGATGTCCTGCAGCCACTCTAATAATTCTGGTATTAGTTTTATAAGGTCTAGTTGATCTATATTCTTTAAATCATTTACTCTTTCAAAATCATGTTTATCTCTTGGTAAGAGAGTATGGAGATCGCTCATGGTTTTAGATCCTTTCATGTTCTCGGATTAACTAAAACAAGTACATATCATAATCATATTTCCATCTGGATCTACGGACCTCACCCTTAATATCTACACCAAGAAGTTTGCCATACCATTCAACTGATTTCTCTAGATCCGATACATGCACAAATATTGTGTCCATTCTATTTATTATTGGACTTTTCATAAGATACCGACCTCCGTTATTGATTTTATTGGTCTTTTTAACCTGCTTCATTAGGCATATTTAGAAAACATGTGTCCTTCAAACACTATGACTCGTTTGAATAATAAGTAGAAAAGTATGATTTTAGCAATCGTGAATCTGCTTTTTCTTCATAAACCAAATCCATCAGCTCTCTCCACTGTTTTTTAATTTCATTATAATCAGCATCAACTATTCTCTGCTCACTAGTATTATTTTTAATAATTTCTAATATCTCTTCTAACTCCATTACATTCTTAACAAGTACAGAGTAATCTTTTTCTGTGTTAATAATATCAAGTAAATTAGTGTGAATACTTTTATAAAAATGTGAAATTTCACTTACCGAATCATATCGATTTTGATCTCCTGTGGTATTATTCCAATGAGTAGCCGCAATCGATGATGTTTCTTCAGCTATTTTCATATTAGTGACAACTTCATTAAGCCAGACTCTTATCCCTTCTTCATCCATTGTTTCATTCTTGATTCTTTCATTAATTAAATGTGTGTAGTCGTAACTAAGTAATATCCCATATGAATAAAATCGATTAACTAACAAACGATAGGTTTCTGTTTCTGCTTGTCTAACGTCCCTGTAATTCGTAAAGGTTAAAATATTCGTTAGAACTAGAATCAGTATGATAGCTATACTGATAATTTTATATCTGTTTGTCATTAACTCCTCACCCTCTTTATAATTTTGATTCTTGTCTGTTCTTGAAACACACAAGCTCTTATTCGCTACCTTCTGAAAAATCCTCCAACACCTTAGACTTGTCTCCGTACACCTTTTCCAGATGCTCTTCCCCCCAGTAACACAAATGGTCTAGGGCAGGCTTTAATCCCCAGCCGTAGGCCGTTAACTCATACTCCACTCTAGGGGGAACCTCCGAATACACCTTCCTTTGCACAATCTCGTCTTTTTCCAAACCTCTTAGCTGAGTTGTCAGCATCTTCTGCGTAATTTCAGGTATTAACTTTCTAAGCTCTGACGTGCGTTTCCGTCCAGTCATCAAGTGATAGATAATCAAAGGCTTCCATTTTCCGCCCATGACCTCCAAGGCCGCCTCCACACCCACTTTATATTTTTTGGGAGTGTTCGTTCCATGTTTCGACATTTTGTATCCCTCCAAGATCTGGCTATGTCTGAGAAAATACATACCCCTCTTACTTTTTTCATTTCTTTATTTAAGCCAACTTTGAGGCATCAATTTAGGGTACTTTCATGTTCCTATGGCACTTCATTCTTCCTATAGAACATCAAAGTGCGTACTTCCAGATTATTTCATACCTGTTTATAATAGCATCAGCCATGGAGCCATGGCTACCAAACAGCGTTGTAGAAAGGTAGTGAAATACATTATGAACGTATTAGTGGTTGTGTCGCATCCGAGAAAAAATTCCCTGACCTTTCAGGTTACCGATCGTTTTGTGCAGGGTCTTACCGAGGCTGGTCACGGTTATGAGATATTGGATTTGCACGAGGTCAGCTTCGACCCTGTTCTTCGAGGCATGGATGAACCAGACTATACCCAAGAACATCAGGTGTTCTCCCCTGAGATTGAAACGGAGATGGAGCGATTGAAAAAGCATGATGCTGTGGCTTTTGTGTTTCCTCTCTGGTGGTGGCATCTGCCAGCCATGTTGAAAGGGTACGTGGATCGTGTCATGAACAACAGTTTTGCTTACGGTACGAACAAACTGCACCATCAGCAGATATTGTGGATCGCACTTGCGGGAGTTACCGAAGAACAGATGCAGAAGCGCAACTATGGCGAATCGATCACGAATCTGCTCAATGTCGGTATTGCCGATTACTGCGGTGTGTCTCATTCCAGCGTTGAATTTTTATATGAGACGTTGGATGCCAAGCCTGAGCATTATGAGATGCTGCTCAACCAAGCGCATCAGTTGGGTCTGAATTATGCCAAGAACCATACGCTCCAAGATGGGGTATCAAGAATCTGATTCGAGTCTATTCCTGAGTGCTATTGAGAAAATGGGTCAACCTTATATCATGCTAAACACTAACAAGAATGGCATGAGAATTGAATTTCCATTATCCAAGCAAAAAGGTCGCTCCGGAGAGCGACCCTGTTCTGTACTTAGAAATTATTTTACTGTCGAGAAAAGAAACTTCTCCAGCATGGTGATATCGGTGATGCTATCGTTACAAGCCTTGTTATCCATGCATACATACTGGCCGATCGATGCAAAGTTATCCGCCGAATGCCCCTTCATCTTTACGTTGAAGAACCCAAGTTCCTGATGGCGATGGCAGAACATGCAGTACCCCTTCTTGTTCGTGGCTGTAATCCGTCCCTCAATCCCGAGAAACTTGCCTTCGTGTGGATACACAATGAACAAGCGGCTCGTCGCAATGTCGATCCATCTCAGATAGGTCGTGTGTGCATAATCCATGGATTCCAGATCGGGCAATTTGAGCTTTTTGGCCTTCGGAAACAGCTTCTGAATCTGCTTCGCTGACACTTCCGGAAATGGAATCAGATATTCCTCAAGCTGGTTCATGTACAATTGCACGTCATGCGGCGTATCATACGTGGATAACTGCTCCAGCAGCTCCTTCTCATCCGGAGTGAGTTCGTTGAAGCTGCCAACTGCATTCGTACCGACTGTATAACGGACGGTCTCCAATACTTTTCGATCCACGACCGAGCGAAGCGTTTTAAGCAGGAAATCAGCTTGTTTTTGAATAAAATTAAATTGATGATTTTGAATAAATGGTGTTTGCATGGCGTTCAGCCCCTTATTTTTATTGGACAAACAAATAAGGTGCAAAGCCTGCAGGGTGAAACATAATGATGCTTTCAGGGCGATCGATTTTATTGTCGTCGCGCCCTACACAAAGTCCGCCCCTATTCAGGCTTTGCGTAAGGCCGTTCTAGCGAACGAGCAATCCGGCACTGCCAATATTGCCACGGTATAACCCCCAATGCAATAGATATACCGGAATTATAACAGGATTGGGAGTGTATGGGCAACGGGCTTCGTTCCATCTGCACTTTTCAGAACATATGTACAAATCTTAGGTTCACAAATGACAAAGTCTAAAGTTCTCTGAATCTATATGAATTTGTTATGATCTCATTCTCTACCTCAACTACAATTGCAATACTGTCTACTTCATCCTGTAAAGCAAGGTATAGCCCCTTTAACTTAAAATATTCTGTACCTTAACAATAAATTGGTCCTTGGAAGTATGATAGATTAAGGTTTTAATCATATATTTAAGAATTCTCGGGTGGCTTCTACACCGCTTACAGGAATAATCACAGCGACCTCATCTATAAATTCTTGATTTTCTTTCCCTCTAATCTTAGGCTCCGCTATGTACCCTAATGCGAAAAAAATAGATACCTGTTAGCTGGCATCGATTTTTGTTCTGATATTTCCTTAAGCTCTCTCCTATTCCGTATTTATTGGACCTAATTGATATCTTTTCTAGTAACAATCTCGACAGATATGTTTCTATATATGGAAATTTTCATTCATTTCACTATCCTTCGATATATTTTAACACATTATTCCATAAAATTTATTGAATGGTAGGCGTAAACACTATATAATTATGGATATATTTCCCTATAAAGGAGGTAAGAGGGACAAAAAAGATTCAAACTATTATCTAAGGAGGATTTAAATCTATGAGAAAAGTAACAAGTATCCTTTTGTCTTTTTCTTTATTTCTAATGTTAAGTATTCCTGTTTATGCCGAAAGTAGTAATGATAGTGCACTCACAAAACACTTTGGAACCTATATGCCAATTAAACAATTCGATGAAGTCTATGGTAACAAAAATAGTGTTTCTCATGTAAATGATTTAAAAAGTTCAGGTGCATCACTATCTCTTGGGGATATAATCATTGATCAAGATAACATTAGCTTTAATGCTAAAATTGAGTATAACAACTCTACCAAGCTATTAAATGCGGAAGGTAATTTACGTAGTAGTTACAAGCAAGAAGAAGGCATTAACAGTGTAATCGGAGAAATGGTTGATCAAAGTAATGATTTTGACATTCTACTTTTTGAGATTTATAACGACAATCATCTGACAAAAAATTTAGTGAATAAAGATCTTGAAACTCAACCACATGTTAAATTATATCTAACTGATAGGGAATCAAATATCTTGCTGTTTGAATTTAAAATTCCAGAATCTTTACTCAATATTGAAACAAATAACTTAACTCCATCTGATGCACAACACGATTTGTTTTGGTTTGTCAGTGTAGTAAGTCCAACTGAACAAAAAGAGATTCCGGTAGATGAGACCATGCTCAACATAATAGCTGAAAACGAAAAAAGTCTCGTATCTCCTTCAGCAGTTGGTAGTTTTACAGATTGGGTGCATCCAACAACTTATACCAATACATATTATGTAGCAGGCGATGAAATCAAAAACTTTTCACTTCCATATGGTTCGTGGAAATCATTAAATGTAACACCATCCTCTACTTGGATAAATAGCTTTAAAATAGCCGAGCATGTTACGGTTAATGGAAAGACTACAAATGCTCAAAACCTATTCACATACAAAAATGTTAAACTTACTACCGGGGTTGGGGCATATTCTTCCATTGATAGATCATTCATTGATGGGAGTATGGTCGGAAAAGGATCTGGATCAGCTTTAGCAATGAAAATTGCTGAAACACTTTGGTCCAAAATTAATGTTGTTGGTCTTCCTTCGTTAAGTAACATAAAAAGCTGGATTACTGCATCAAACCAAGCACTAACTAGTAAAAATGTTACTTTAGGTAGCACAAATGTCAGATTAAACACCAGTCCAGCGGCTATTTCTGGTATTTCTTCAGACAGTTATACCCTTCATAAAAATACAGGTAGTAATACCGGGCACTACTTGACACTTCAAAGTGATGTACAGTTTAATGGAAATTCGGGGCAATCCTCCTCTGCTGCCAATGGTGTAATGTATGTTAGCTGGGATGTTTATTTTAATGGTTCAAAATATAATTCAGGTGAAAAAACGCTTGAGTTCCAATATAGAGTAAATAACTAAGCATTTTGAACTTTATTAAAGAATAGAATTCAGAAGGAGAAGTGGGCATTATACACCATATAAAATGCACCACTTCTCCTTACAAATTCACTTATCTCATAATTTATTACTGTATGAATAAACAAAATAATAATTATTGTGAGGGCCTAAGATGAGATTACAAAGGAATATCTCCATTATAATTAATGTGTCATTAACATTATGTCTAATTATTTTAACTGTGTTCTCTATTCATCAATACAAACTTCAAACTTTGTATAAAGATTATTTATCACAAAACTTATCCCATGATATCATCTCGCTGGCACAGGCCATTCAGACTAATAATAAGATATATGAACAAATATTACAGACAAATCCAACTTCAAATTCTTATCATAATGGACTCAATGTGCTTTACAACAACTATAGATCAATAGGTCCCATAGCTGATACTTATTCTTTAATGTACAATCAATTTCAGGGTTTTAAAGAATCTAACTCTTTGAATATCAAGAATTTTTCAAGTTCTGCTCTAGAACAGATGAACTATTTACAAGAATTAGTCAACAGTGATGCTCCAATCGACTCAAAAACCAAAGTTGCTTTGGAAAAATATTATTCTTTAAATTCTGAATGGCTAAAAATAATCGAACAGAGTGAGCTCCTTATAGTTAAGGAGAATGGGGAAATTAGTTTTAGAAACGGGAACAATTTAACTATCAATGAGTTGAATTGGGCTAATTTATTTAAGGACCTGGAGGCTCAAACCAGTGTTTTTTTGAAAAAATATGATACAGGTAATATCTAAAACAATAAGCCATTCTATTTTCTTTTTCATAGCAAGGTTGTCATTGGTTAAATCGAGATTCAAAAGCTGGGTTTGGACTACTCAAACAATAGCCTCCTTTTCCATCAAAGGTTAAAAGCATTTTCCACTCTTATTTCCCCTCGCTTTCCAAGAGACTTCGAAAAAAGAGCCACCTCCCTGGCCTGAGGCCAGTTCAACAGCTCCTTTTTCACAACCCTATTCATTCCGCTCCACGCGGCTACTCCTTCACAGCCCCAACCACAATCCCGGTCACAAAATAACGTTGCAGGAACGGATATACGAGCAGGATTGGCAGCGCGCTAATAAAAATCTGGGACGCTCGAATCGTCCGCTGCGACAGGTTCGCAATCGCTTCCGGATCAAGCTTCGTCATGTCGGCCTGCACGATGATCGTTTGCATAAATGTCGCGAGTGGCAGCTTTTCCGAATCACGGATATAGATGATCCCGTCAAAATATGCGTTCCAATGTCCAACCATCATAAACAAAGAGACGGTGGCGATAACAGGCACGGAGACGGGCAGATAGATTTTGATAAACGACTGAAAATGCCCTGCTCCATCGATAAAAGCGGCCTCCTCCAGATCCTTCGGCACCGTGCGGAAGAAATTCAGCAGCAGAATGATGTTGAACACCGCCACTAGTCCCGGCAGAATGAGTGCCCATAACGTGTTCATCAGCCCGAGCTTCAGAATGAGGATATACCCCGGAATGAGGCCCCCGCTGAACAGCATCGTGACGACAAAATACCAGAGATAGATGTTGCGTGCGCGGAACACGCGCGTCTCCTTGGAGAGAGCATAGGCAGCAATTGTATTCACGATGAGTGCAAGCCCTGTTCCCAGCACCGTCCGCTCCACGGACACCCACAGGGAGGACAGAAAATTGGCGTTATCGAACGTCTTGGCGTATGCTTCGAGCGTAAATCCAATCGGCCAGAACGTCACCAGACCGGCATTCGCAGGTGCGGACGCGCTAAGCGATACCATCAGCAAGTGATAAAGAGGCAGCAGGCAGAGCACCGAAAGGATGGTCAGGAACACATTGTTGAAGATGCTGAATATACGGTAGGGCAGCGTTTTATGATACATGGCTCGTCATCATCCTTTCTAGAAAATTCGGTATCCGGCGAATCGGTAGGCCAGTCGGTAAGAGATCACGATGAGGATCAGACTGATGACCGATTTGAACAGATTTACCGCGGTAGCGAAGCTGAACTGCCCACTCAGCAGACCTTCACGATACACGAACGTATCGATGATATCCGCTTGCTGGTAAATTAATGGACTATATAAGTTGAAGATTTGGTCAAAGTTGGCGTTAAGCACATTACCCAGTGCCAAGGTTGCGATTACAATTCCGATAGGAATCAGCGCCGGAATGGTGATATAGATCGTCTGCTTCCAACGTCCCGCCCCATCCACTTCGGCTGCTTCATACAGTGACGGGTTAATGCCGGACAATGCCGCAAGAAAGATAATCGTGTTGAAACCAAACTCTTTCCAAACATCACTCGCAATGATCGTAAATCGGAACCAGTTGCCATCTCCCAGGAAGAAAATCGGCTTAATGCCGAACACCGAGACAAGGAACTGATTGAGAATGCCCGTCTGTGCCAAAATGTCGATCAGGATACCGGACAGCGTTACCCAAGACAAGAAGTGTGGCAGATACACGAGTGTCTGAATGGTTCTTTTGAGCGCCATCTTCCGTACCTCATTAAGCAATAACGCGAAGACAAACGGTATAATCAGATTCATGATGATTTTGGAGCAGGCAAAGAACAGCGTGTTCCACGTAATTTGCAGGAAATAATCATTTTCCCACATATACCTGAAGTGCTTCAGTCCCACCCATTCCGAACCCGCGAATCCAAGCGCAGGCTTGTAATCCTGAAATGCCATCAATATACCCGACATCGGAATATAAGAAAAAATAAAAACCATAATCGCCGCCGGCAGCACCATGAAGTGCAGTACCCACGGCTGTTTGTAGCGTTTCTTTTTCTTCTGTTCCAGCTTGTTCCCCACATTCGCCTGTGGGACCCGTTGACCCTCCAATTTAGCCTCCATAGTGCCTTCTCCTGTTCCCAAAAAAAGTTTTTGTGTGTAATGGGGTTCTCTGCTATAAATAGTATCAGGCCATTCTGAGCTCTGACTATATAACATTGTTAGGCCGGATAGGGTTTTGTTAGGGATCTCGTGATTACCAGCCTTTTTGAAAACGAAATTAAAGGAGACTTTTCATGCATATATGGAAGCGCTTTATATTATTCGAAAGAAGTGCCCGTTCCCGGTTTAGCCTGTTTGCCAAAATCAACTGCTTAATCGTGTTGTTGTTCATCCCCATTATTATCATGTACACCTACTCGAACAACGTCACCTATAACGTGGTCAGCAAAGAACTGCAGATTTCAAATACGAAACAGCTCACGTTTCTAGCCAGTCAGATCGATTCCCGCATTAATCAGATGATGGATTTCAGTCTGATCCTGTCAAGAGATCCCAATGTCCGGGCTTTTAACGGCTTGAACATATGGGATGACCGATACGATCAGATGCAGACCCGCTATGCCATCCAGGAAAAGATGGTGCTCCAATCCGGCGTCACCGATATATGGAACACCCGATATGCCGTATACTCACAGCAGAACAAGGATGTTATCGCCAACTACAATCGCTCGTCCGGGTATGACGAGGATTATTTGAAACGCAATATGAGCGGACAATGGACATACGGGGATCAAGGGGCGGATTCGCAGGAGGGCATGCAGTCCTTTTACTGGTTTTACACCGATTCCTTGGCTCAACCGGGGATGTTGACTGGCAGCAATCTCGTTATTGAGGCCAGCTTCAGTTATGAGAACATTCAGAACATGCTCGATACGTACAAGGCAGGTGGGCAGGGGGATCCCTTCCTTTATCACAAGGGCAATGACCCCATTATGAATCGCAGTGCAGACAAGCAGTTATCGGAGGAACTTATTCGTTATCTGGATACACATTCCCCGGAGGATACTACACAGGATGTTGTGAATCTGAACGGCAAAAAGTATCTGGTTAGCGCTGTAAAATCCTCCTACCTGGATTGGCATTTGGTCGACGTGGTCCCGCTGTATCAGATTCTGCAGCCGATTTCACTCAGCCGGAATCTGTTCTATCTCTTTATGACCCTGCTGTTTGTAGTGGGCATTTCCGCTTCGATTCTGTTGTACAGAAACATTCAATATCCGATCAAAAAATTAATCCAGGGCTTACGCCGCGTACAGCGAGGTGATTATTCCGTACGTCTTCATAGCAAGGATCAGAATGAGTTCTCATTCCTATTCCATCGATTCAATGATATGTCCCACCAGATTCAAGACCTGATCGAGAATGTATTTCACGAAAAAATTAGAGCCAAAGAAGCGACGCTTAAGCAGCTGCAGGCGCAGATCAATCCCCATTTTCTATATAACTGTCTAGGCTATATCATCAACATGGCCCAGATGAAGGACGAACAAGCTGTTGTCTCCATGGCGCATAACCTAAGTGCATATTATCGGTACACCACCCGCATGGAACGGGAGACGTCTTCACTCCAGGAAGAGATTAAGCTGCTGATCAACTATCTGGATATCCAGAAGCTGCGCAATGGGCGAATTGAGTATCACATCGATATCCCTGAGGACATGCTTGCCCAGACTGTACCGCGATTAATGCTTCAGCCTATGGTTGAGAATTCCGTTATACATGGTGTGGCGAAGTCCTATTCATCCGGGGAGATTCGCATTACCGGGGAGAGCTCGAACGGCTTTGGCAAAATCTATATCGATGACGACGGCCCCGGCTTAAGCCCGGAACAATACGAAGCACTAAACCTGAAAATGCAGGAGCCGCTCCAGGAGGAAATGGGCTGCGGCCTCTGGAATACGAACCAGCGAATCATGCACCTGTTCGGCAGTCAGTCCTATCTTCTATTCGGCCCATCCCCACTTGGCGGATTCCGCACCGAAATCGTCTGGGAGATACCCAGTGAAGATACAGATTCTGAGCGTGACACCGACATTAATATAAGTTGAGCCATTTCATTTGAACAAAACATTTACACGTTAACGTAGAGGACAGAAAAAATCTGAAGAGCGAAGCTAAAGGATTGCTACAGGAAAGCTTCATTGGAAAGAAGCATACGCTGCACTTTTATTACAATTCCATCTTTATGTTGGGCCTTGTTTATAAATAAAGGGTTAAACGTTATGTGGACCAAAGCGAAGGATTGAAGGGATTCTGTAGAAACGAAGTGTTCGCCTTTCAAGCCCCATTTCAACCTTGCTATCATCTAATCCGGAAATGGGGCTTGAACAGCGATCGGAAGAACCCTTCGAATCCGTAGCGACTTCGGGTTCACAAGAAGTATCCATTGATTTTCATTCTAGGCCTTATATTTACACCACCAAGGGAGACTAAAAATTATGCAAATGATGATCGTAGACGATGAAGCACACTGGGTCGATAACCTGTCCATGACCAAGCCCTGGCACACCCTGGGGATCGAACAGGTACATAGAGCGTACTCCGCGCATGAAGCCTTACAACTGATCGACACCCACCCCATCGATATCGTGATCTCGGACATTCAGATGCCGGAAATGACAGGCATTGAACTGATTGAACGCATCCGGATCCGGGACAAAAAAATAAAATGCATTCTGTTATCCGGGTATTCCGAATTCGATTACGCCAAAAAAGCCATCCAGTACGAGGCCGTAGACTACCTGCTCAAACCGCCGACAGACGATGAATTAATGGGCGCCGTGCAGAAGGCCATGGACCAATTAAACAACGAATGGGAACTCGTCAGTTCACTGAGTCGAACCCAGTTTACCTTGAGGGAGAACCTTCCGCACTTGCGCGGGCGACTGCTTCTGGAAGCTTTGCAGGGACATCGCTATTCATCCAGCGAATGGGAGCGGAAACTCGCCAATTACGATCTGCCTTTTCACGCCGGGGACGCCGCACTCATGCTCGTTCGGTTAGATGAAGAATTCGGACACTATGACAGCCATGATCAGACCCTGATCGAGTATGCCATCATCAACATGGCGGAAGAGATTATGGGTGAGTTTATGAACGTGTGGGGTGTGAAGGAGGAGCACGGATATGTAGTGTTTTTGCTGCAGCTGAAAGAACGGAATGACGATATAGGCAAAGAAACCATTCTGGAGAAGCTCTCCATTCAGCTTCAATCCAAAGTAAAACAGTTTCTGAAAGGCTCCCTCTCCATCGTCATTACCGAGTGGTTCACCTTTCCGGACCAGCTCTACGATCGTTTCCGTCAGGCATCCGCCTATTTCCGGCAGATCGTCGGAGACGAACGCGAATTCGTGATGCGGGTCAGCGATGTGGAGACGGCTGCGGCCCAAGGTCCACTGGACGTGCTTTACACCCCGCCGACCTTCATTCATCTGCTGGAGAGCGGACAATGGGATGCCGCCGAGGAGAAAATACGTGCCGTCTGCGCGGAACTGGACGAGAAATGGTCCGAATCGTGGGAGCATTGCATGGAGGCAGGTTTTCTCATTACCGCTTCGTTCACCAATCTTGCCCACCGGAACAAGCTGACACTGACGAACCTTATGGGAAGTGATATCGAGTACCTTCAGAGCGGCGAAGCCTTCTCCACTATCAGCAAATTGCGCAAATGGTCACTTGGTGTACTCGCCAAACTCAAGGAAGGCACGTCCAATGAGGTCAAGGATACCCGGTCCGAATATGTGAAGAAGATTCAGGAGTTTACGGATAAAAACCTGCATCTGGATGTGTCTTTGCGTGTACTTGCCGACCATGTGAACCTGCATCCTACCCATCTGTCCAAGATTTACAAGATCGAAACAGGCGAAGGCATCAGTGATTATATTTCACGCCTGCGTATGGATCGGGCCTGCCACAAGCTGGTCACGACCACCAAAAAAGTATATGAAATCAGCCTGGAGATTGGCTATATGGACCCGGCATATTTTATCAAAGTGTTCAAGCGTCAGTTCGGCGTCACCCCTCAGGAATATCGAGACCAGCATTAAACAGCTTAAAGAGGTTGTTCAAAAAGTCCGCTTTTGATTACGAATCATGCCTCACGGCATCATCAGCGTCGAATATGGGATTCAGCCGAAATAAGCGGGAGGCTTACGAAGTATGTTTCCTTTGGAAACATTGTAGTTGCTCACGTAGCTTCCTACGCTCCGCTACTCCATTTCTAGCTTTATCCCATCTTCTCGGTACTGAAAACCGATCTTTTTGAACTTTCACTAATAGAGTCCTATCAAAACTAACAAACTCATATAGATGCCCTCCCGCCCGGCTTGGTACAGTTACACTTGTAAAGATCATACACCGTAGGGGGATTGAACAATGATCAAATTCAAAACATGGTGGTCCTTGCTCATGGTCATCGCACTTATCACCATCACTGCGTGCGGCAGTGGCGACTCAGCCAGTGAGAATGGTACCGACGATACACCGGCGACTGTCGGCTCAGCCGAGGCTGAAGCTGCTTTTGCCAAAGGAAAATACGACCCACCCATTGAGTTCAGTTCGGTGCGTATGCCGAAGAAATATGTGCAAGGTGACACCAAAGAAAACAACGTACACGATCGCTGGATGCTCGAAACGCTGGGCATGAAGCATAAGGATTCATGGTATCCGGCCAATGACGATCAATACAGACAGAAGCTGCAGCTGGCGATTGCTTCAGGCGAGAAGCTTCCTGACTTTGTATCCGTTCCGACGAACGCGGTACTCACCAATCAACTGATCGACTCTGGTCAATTCATCGCCATCGATGAACTCTTCGACAAGTACGCCAACAAAATTCTGAAAGATCACGCAGCAGCACATCCCGAGCTGTGGTACCCGTTCACCAAGGACGGCAAGAAATACAACATGCCAATCCTGGAGTACACCGATAACGACGATACCCTGCTCTGGCTCAGAGAAGACTGGATGGAAAAGCTGAATCTTGAAGCACCAAAGACCATCGCAGATCTTGAGAATATCATGGACAAATTCAAAAACGAAAACCCGGACGGCCTGTCTCCGGATAAAGTATTCCCACTGGCGATCTCGCTGAAAAATAACACCAACACCTGGATGGGCTCGCTCGACTGGTTATTCGGCGCTTACGGCACGATCCAGGAACAATGGAACAAAGACGCGAATGGCAATCTGGAGTACGGCTCCATTAATCCCGGTGCCAAACAAGCCCTTGCCAAGCTGAATGAATGGATGAACAAAGGGTATATCCATACAGACTCTGCCCTGTGGGATGAAGGTAAATCCGCCGAAAGCTGGACCGCTGGCACCGCTGGCATCCTGCCTGGAGCCAACTGGGTACCAGACTGGCCAGCACCAGACCTGCTCAAGAACGTACCTGGCGCGAAATACAAAGCCTATCCGATTCCAGCAGGTCCAGACGGCAAGATCGGTACGAAGTGGCAGAACTCTGGCGTCAACGCCAGTATCATGATCAACAAGGATGCCAAGCATCCGGAAGCCATTTTCCTATACTACAACTACCTGCTCGATAACCTGGCCAACCCGGCTGCGGGCAGTCCATATGAGTACGGCTTTGCCAAAGGATACGACTGGGATATCATTGACGGTAAACCAACCAGTGACAAAGAGAAGATCAAAGACTTTTCCAACGAATTCCCGTTCCTGACCGGCCCGGCCCGTATTCCGGATCTGTACATGAAAACACTCGTAAAACTGGCTGACGGCGAGAAGCCCGAAACCCCATACGAGAAACAAATGGCCGAGTTCCGCAAACCCGAAAACTGGGCTGCTGCCAAAGTCGTGATGTCGCAGCTCGACATTCGCAAACAAAACTACTTCACCGGCGCAGCAACGCCAACGATGGTCTCCAAATGGAACCTGCTTCGCCAGTCCGAGATGGAAACCTTCAACAAAATCATCTACGGCAAACTGCCGGTCGATGCCTTTGACCAATTCGTCGCCAACTGGAAATCCAATGGCGGAGATCAGATCACGCAAGAAGTGAACGACTGGTTTAAGTCGGTAAGTGGGAAGTAAGATTGGGTTAGGGTTTTGGTAAAAAGTAAACAAACAAGAACAAGCCGAAGCGTGTAATTCCGCTTCGGCTTGTTCTATTCGTTCAAGATTAGGATAACCACCCTTTGTTTATGAGAACCTCTGAGTGGTTTTAAGAAGGATACCCATTTCTATTGTTCGGTCAACTCATACCACGTCCCGTACCCCTCAATGTTTGTATCTGAGTGGTCACTGGCGTCGGATGTCTTGAAATACCTAGCATAATACGCATGTTCAATTGTTTTTTTATTTTGATCCGTGTTGATATCCAGATAGATATTGGATATTTCCAACCCCCATTTGACACTTCGAGCAATTTCGTTGATGTTATCTACAGTTGAAAATTCGTCCATTTCCATAAGAATGGATTCCAGTTCCTCTTTACTCGGTTCGTTGCGCATATCTATTCTGCAAGAAAGGTTTGGACGAGTAAATGTAAATTGGACTCTTTCGATTGACGGAGAAAGTTCCTTCAAGCTTTTTGTTAATTCTTTGGTTGTATCGGTGTTGATATTGTGTGTAGTACTGCAACCTGTTGCAAATAGAAGGAAACAAACTAAGATTACGATCCATTTATTCATTTTGCACCTTCTTGAAGATTAGATAGCTCTTTTCTCAACCGCTTCCTCTTTTTGATATCCCTCTGCCGGACCAAGGGACGATAGGCTCAATGCGTGAATTTGGAGTTCTAAGAATTTTGCGTCCCCTTTGAGTTACTTTAAAATTCCATGAGGTAAACAAGCATGCACCCCTTTAACCCCATTGACGATTTGCGTAATTCGCAAGTCTACAATTGAACTTCCTAATGCAATAGCTTCCACACGATTCAATCCATATAATTCACCCAATAAATTGAGCATACCATCAAGCGCCTGAACCGTCGCTTCGTTCAAGTCCTCGTGAAATCCGAATGTGATCCATCCAGCTGGTGTATTCGCTCTTGGATTTGACAAACTCATGTTTTCAATTACGTTAACCGTTATATCAACAACTTCCATTGGGCATTCAATTGCTTGGCAACTCACCTCGCCATCTCCTTGTAGGGCATGGCCATCACCAATTGCGAGGTAAGCTCCATCAACAGATATCGGTAAATACAACTTACTGCCTTTTACTAACTCCTTGCAGTCTATGTTACCTCCACAATATCGTGGTGGCCACGTGGAATGTACTCCGCCTGATTCTGGCGGCATTCCAAAGACACCCATGAACGGCTTTAATGATACTGTGAATGTTTTCCCATTAATATCGCAATTTCCCACCATCAATTTGTTATCAAGTTTCCAGTCAAGGCTAATTTCCTGGTACTCAGTTAAGTGTAACTTTTGGTTCTGCCAATTAGGGTATTGTCCAGCAGCTGTGAATCCATAATGACCAGGTATAATATCATTAAATATTATCTCTAGTGTCATTCCTTGTTTTGCATTTTCTATTAAAATAGGGCCTACTAATGCGTGTCCCCCATCTATCTTTTCCCTTCTCGAGAAAGGTTTTTTTCGTTCAGAATTACTCGCTCCCATTCCCCAACCAGCGTCAAGCGTTTCGAATCGGATGGAATCTCCTGAGGTTGCTTTAAAAATGGGAGACACTTCGCTAACTCAATCTTATGTACTTTCATGAAATCGCCTCCAAGGTTTCTGATTTACGCTAATTTCGTATAACGTTCCTCTGTTCCTGATGTCAATTCCCCGTTAGATAGCTCTGATCTTTTGAATTAATAAAATGTTTGAGATTATTTATTTTTTTGAAATAATGATGTAATAATAATGTCCGCACATTCTTCTGGTGAATTTAAACTTGTATCAACTGAGCAACTATAGCGAATGTTTTGCGACATTATTTTGTTTTGCTCATCAGATTGATCTTCCCTTCTGTCACCACGTTCTACATTTCTCTTACGACAGATATCTAAAGGACAATACACTTCGACGATATCCAAAGGGTACCCATTAAAAATTTCCATGACCTTATCGTAATGTGGCTTTAACTCAGGTCTTTCAACAAGTATGCCATCGATTAAGATATTCTTTCCACGATCCGAAAATAATGTTGCTGTGTGATACATCATTATTATTGCTTCACTTAGATGCTTCCAGTAATTATCTTGTAGGTGTTTATCACCAATCGTATTTTCAAAAGATCATTGGCCACAACATAAAAAAACGGTTCAGAGTAAGTTTGCATAGCTTCTACTATTGAGGTTTTACCTGAACTTGTTACACCATTTAAAAATATAATTCTCCCTTTATCCATATTTCTCATCTTCCTTTGCGTCGGTTATTTTTTAAAAGATTCGGGACTGGATAACTTTATGTGTTCACCAACCCGAAAATTTTATGGCAGCTACAGCCGATCCGTAGGTGAATATAATGATAGCTGCTGTTTCTACCTTCTTAGAAATACTAATAATTACAATTCCTAAAGAAACCACTCATACATTCTATCTTTCATTTTATTAGCTGTAGCTTGATCTCTTCGATAAATCCATTCAAAGAGCGGTTTATCAATAAAATCTTTCAAGTCATATTTAGATTGCTCAAGACATGATAAAATTTCTTCAAACTTAAAATCAATATGGAAAACGTCCGATCTACCATTAGAATCTGGATCATTAGACCAGACGATGGCCATGTTATCCTTAAAAGTTATTTCCGGTGAAGGATCATGTCCAAGCCAGGGACTCTCTCTATTAAGAATAGAACTATAAATCTCCTTAAATTGTTCTAGACCACAACAACAACTTGGCATAATACATTTTTCTTCACTTTCATAAAAAGCAATACCACCCAAAATAGCTACAGATTCATTCGCAAGTAGTTCATTAAAAGTATCTTCCATTGATTGATCTATGTTTGTATTGCTATATCCAAATAAGTGTATTAAAAAGAGTTCAACTTCAGAAGATGTGCACTTGCCCGAGAGCGTAAGATACTCAGAACGATACACATCATTATCAAACCACTTTGGACAATCATAATAAGGTTCTCTAATAACCGGTTTTGTATAAGACATCTCTGAATGTACACCTCTAAATAGGTAGTTTAGGGAATTTAGCTAACGTTACTTTATCTACGAACCAAAGAGACTTTAAGAAGCGACAGACTTAGCCCCGTAGGGTGATAAGATGAATCCGCTTCTCTGGTTACCTCAGCTTGCAAATCAAGGGCCGAATGGACTGCAGCGAAGAAGCTTTGTTATCAGATGTAACCGTATACCTGAAATACACTTAAATATCTTGGTATTCATTCATTATTCTCGTAATAAATTCTGTCTTTCCAGTAGTATAGGCTTGGCGATTGTTTCTGTATTTATTAGCTAGTTGGAACTTTAACTCCTCATACTCAGATACTAATAAAGGATGCTTTCTTAGTATATTTCTAAACATTATATGTCTTTTCAATTCTTCACTTTCCCTATTGCATACGTATAGATGATGTTCGTGCTTCTCATTGCCTTCACTAGTGTAGGGTACATAAACGTCCCTTCTTGCAAATGCTTCTCTGCTTTTAATCCCCAAATCACCTTCATGAATATATCCCAATTCTTCTAGTTTTTTGATTACCTGTGGCAGGCAGTCCATAGATTCAATTACTACATCTATATCAATAATTGGTTTGGCTGAAAGACTCGGGATTGACGTACTTCCAACGTGTTCAATTCGTAATACCAGTCTATTTAATTTGTTAGATATAATCGATTCTATTATATTGAACGCTCTTGGCCATTCATTATTGTATCCTTCAATAATCACTTGTTTTTGAATCTTCATTGGAATGCTCCTTGCGTAATTATTTTACGAAGATTTCTCATAACGCTCTTGTATCCACGAAACGACCCAGCTCTAGATAACTCTTATCTTAGGCTGGGTCGTATGTTGTCTGAGTGTTCTTCCACGATTATACATCTAAAAACCAAAGGGTGGTATCGCGCAGCTTGAATACAGAGATATACGCCGTTACTGCATTCGAAGCATCATCTGAAAACCTTTGATCAAGATTCCAACTTTATTTTTCACTTTGGTATACAAACTCAACTTCACCATCTAGCAAATATCGATATTCAAATAATTGCATTGTTCTTTCCCTAATTCTCTCCCATATAACTTTGGTTAGGCTTACTGGTCCTGTTGATCCAAGATAACCATTATAAATAAATGTCTCCTCTACAAATTTTGTTTCCCTTAAGTGATATTGTAACCATTCTTTCTGCGATTCAATTAGTGCTTCTCTTGGTTCTCTATCCAACTTAGAAAGAAGCGTTTTATATATTTGATTCAACTCTTTATCCCAAATCTCTGTATATTTGCTTTCAAATGCCCCCCATTCCAATGTTGTAATAATCTCTTTGGAATTTTGAAATTCATTAAATTCCAATTCATAATCATGATCTATAGGGTTACGAAGCATTTCATCATAAAATTCTCCTTTCAAATCAAGGTTCCCAATGCTCATGGGTAACCCTGTATTATTAGAAGGATCTAATCGACCTTCCGTTATCTCTTTTGATTCTGTTCCATCACTTGTACTCACTACGTCAGGAGGCAGTTCAATATTCATTTTTGAATTAGTTTCGCTGTTTAAAGTAGTCGGTTGACTACTATCTTGACAAGATGAACACATTATCGTCATAAAAAATAATAAGAGTATCTTAGTTTTCATAAGTTATCTCCTTAAATATTATCTTTAATATTTACAGGTAATGGCGCATAACGCTCCTGTATTAACGATTCAGCCAATGCTGAGTATCCGGTGTATGCCGGATCAAGAACGAATGTCCGCTGCGTAAACATTATGTTATACAAAGCAATCCGCATCATTGAACTTTATTCAAAATCTCAATTACTAAAATGGCTTCTTCTTTATATCCTTCAAGATCGTTTAATCTAATCCATTCAGGTTCATTATCTCTGAATTGATAGAACCTAATAACGACATCTTCTCCTTCAATTGTAGAACTTAAAATTAAAATAAAGTCCCTTTCTGGATAGCTCAACTTTAAATTCTCTTCCCAATTAGAAATGAGTTTTATTCCAGTTCTTAGGTTGTCTAGATGGTAATGATTAATTGAGGCTTCCAAATCCGTACGATCATGATAAATGGTTTCTTCAATAGAACCTCTCTCTCCTAAACTTGAAGCATCAATTACAATGCAATTATCCCATACACAAAAATCGGGGTTGAATAGATTCAAACTTATCAATTCGTTTGGCTGAGCTAACCCATTCAATAAATTTTTCATCGCCTTGTTTATTTTCATACTATTCCTGCTTTCGAAATATTACGTATAACGTTCCTGTGTTCATGACGTCTCACCGACTTAAGGGCAAAGCCTCGGGTGCAAAACACCTATTTCGGTGTGGATGTGTCCGGCTGAATTCCTTCCTTGCTGCTGAAACGCTTAACCTAGAATCCCATTCATAAATCAATTCATTAAGGACTTTTCCTCCAATTTTAATTTGAACTGATTTACATAAGTGAGCACCATAATGCTCCTGAAAATAGCTTACCTTGTTCTCATAGATGATGTTGGGCCTTCTTGAATTACTATCACCTTAATTCTCTTATTTTTTCACCATTTCTTTTAAATCTTCAATTGTATTTTCACTTGAGTATTGAGTGTTTTTCAAAAAAATAATTCCTTCTATATTTGCATTCCTAAACACACAAGCATCAATACTATTATTAATAAATTCCGAATTAGATAGATCTGTTTCACTAAAAATTGAAGCTTTAATGTTTGAATTAATAAACTTGGCACTTCTAAATGAAGAACCAGTAAAATCTAATGACAATATGCATTCTTCAAATATCACTTCACTAAAATAAAATTCCGAATTTTTCCGTACTCCGTTATTTCGACTCGTTTAAAATGCTTTTCCCCTGAACTAACAAGCTCTTTTAATGTTTTGATTGTCATTTCAGTTTCTATTATCATAAATTACTCCTCTTTAAATTTCACTTTCGCACTTCGCCAAATTTAATCTAACGTCTCTGCATTTACGAAACGCCACAGCCTTAGATAGCTCTTATCTTAGGCAGGGCGTTTGTTGTCTGAGCCCCTTCTATGATTATACATCTGACAACCGAAGGGCAATAAGCCTCCATGCGTGAATATGTTGTTGTAGGATGTCAGCCTCCTCTTTGAATCGACTACAATACCAAGAGTTACTCTTTTTTTTATTCACCAGTTTTCATCTGCCCTTGAATTCTTCTTGTAATTAGGACAATGAGGTTTAGACCTACAATTAAAAATGAGAATGAATTAATAGTCAGTAATAGCCCTAAATCCATGCTATTTTTATCCTTCTTCAATACATAAAGAATTGCTCCAGCAGAAACAATGAATGTTATTCCAAAAAATAATATTATCAGCATTCTTATTCTACTGTTTTTCATCATTCTAAGCCTCTATTCTTTAAGCTTTAGGAGTAGCTTTTTCAGCTTTATGCTTTAAACCTTTGTGTTGATTTCCTAATAACGTTCTGTATTCACGACCCAGCGTATGCTGGGTGTCCGGCGAATGCCGGACCCAGGACGAATGTCCGCAGCGTGAATATTATGTTATAAGATGTCCCTACCTTTAATTGTTTTCTTAGACTTTCATTCCTTGCCCTTAGTTATACTTAGTTCTTTAGCCAGTATCCATCCGTTAAATCCGTATGAAGAGGAGATTATATAGCACTTATACTGCCCTTGGATCAGTACCTCTTTCAATTCATCTATGCTCTCGTAACTGATCGGCCAGCCATACGGTTTGTGCTTTTCAAATATCTCCTTACTTTCATCTACAAATCGGTTAATTTCATAATCTGTAATGTCCAATAGAATACTGCCACATAAATGATCTTCAAATAGGTGGGCCATCACATTATAGAATTTAATCTTTACTGCCTCGTCTCTGTTTTCTGTATGTACAACAATATACTCGTTCTTTAAATTCACTTCATAAGAAATCACTTCGTTATCATGCACTGAATTCATTAAGCTACCATCCTTTTTATTCTTTTAGGGATTTCTTATATCGTTCCCGTATTCACGATGCTGAGAGGCTTAAGGCTCCGGTGGAGCCAGCTGCGCGCCAGCGCTGTTAGCCTCGTAAGTGTGTCTGCCTGATTCCACTTCCTCGAAATTCATCTGGCGGACCGAGGGTCGACGAAGTCGACTCGATGCGTGAATACATTGTTATCTAATTCCGTGACTCCCTAGAAATACCTACTGATTATATTCTTATGTAAGGTACATCAGAGGATATAATGTCAACAATATGATTTAATCCAGCAACTCCATAATGTTTATATGGACCCGGGTGTTCATCTGATGCAAATGTCGCTAATTTAATGTAATCTAAATATCTGGATCTCTTGAAAGTTCTGAAAATCTTCCCTTCAAACTCTTCATATTCATCTTTTAATGTGTAACTTTCACTCCTTATTGAAAAACCTATATAAGAATCAAATTCAATTTCAATTAACGGAAATCTTTCATCGTCTTGGTCAATTAATGAACCACCTTTAACATCAATCAATTCAGAATAATTTTGTTCATTTGAGTCTCTATGAATTCTAAAACGTAAAATAAGTTTCATACCTTCTACTTCTTTATATTCAACTAAATCAGCATGAATCAGATTTTTTAAATGTGTATACTTCACCGAAACACCCCAGATAAATAATTTGTCATTTTACCGATTTCTGCTAACGTTCCTGTATCCACGACGTCTCACCGACTTAAGACACCGCCAGGAGCCAGTTGCGATGCGGTTAGTCGGTGCAGATGTGTCCGCCTGATTCCACTTCCCTGCCAATCCCCTTAGGGCGGACCGAGAAGCCGTCAGGCTCCGATACGTGGATATGATGTTAGATGATGCACCACGACTTCATAGAAATACTAAAAATCTATAAAACTATCATCAAAGAAATTAACACTGCCTCTTCCTTCATAAATAAATATATTTGGCTTACCTACTGGTTGTATGTTGTCATTATTATTAAACAGTACCAAATTAAAACCACTATCTCTGCTTGAGGAATAAAGTATCCCACTGTAACCTGCTGATCTTGCACAATCAGCAATAAAACTAGTGATGAAGTATTGTGGTTTCCATTTATTATTTCTATCTTGAACACGTTCAAAAATGCATCCTGAAGCAAGTAATGCTGCCATTGTCAGATTAGATAATTGACCAAAATTATCCCAGTCATATCTTAAATCCAATACATTATCGATCGTTTCTATCAACTTGTATTCTTGTATCCAAATAATCGAAGGGACAGATGGATCTTCGAGTGCTTCCGTCATAGCTAAGTCCTTACTATCAGCAAGATATAATACACTTTGTCCTGAATGATGAAATCTTCCTCCAGAAGATTTCCCTACTGGGGGGGCATGCAAATCCTTACTATCAAACACTTTTGAGTGGTCTACACCACGTGCTCTATACCATGAAGTAACTCCAACATTTATCGAGTCTACTTTCTTTTCTCTTATTTCTTTAAAAATTTTTCTACCTAGAGGATGGGATCCTGCTAATGAGGGGAATTGTTCAAGATGCTCTCTAAAGCTTTGGATCTTATTATTATATTTACTGAGTGCCTTGTTGTAATGACTTTCAACCCGTATTCTATAGTTGTCCTCTGTACCAACAGTATCATAACGATCAAACGAACTATTTCCACAATTAGGGCATCCGAGATGTTCTACAATATCATCTCTATATCTTTCTGGACAATCAATACTGTCAAAAATCTCTTCTACAGTTGTTTCTTCTCCCATTATCCAAACATAACTGCCACCATCATAAGGCTGACAAGTAACGCAGTATTTTAGTTCTCTTTGTGCTTTAGTACGATACTTTTCTGCTGTTTTATTTAAAGTTGGTAAATACTCATACATCTCTATCAATATCCTCTTTTCTTATAATCTATTCCGTAGTGTTTCATCTAACATCTAATTAATGTACTTCGTGAATTGCCACTCATCCTATCCATTATCCGAACTACGTATATAATAACCCAAAATATTACATTTACGAAAGGAAATTCTGTGAAAAAGGGGATGTTAGCATAATACGTATTTCCCATGTCCATATGATCCAGCGGGCTTTGCTTCGCTGCTCATTCTTTTCCGCTCATCAACTTGCGCCTCATCGATAACAAAAAAGAGCCCCACACAAGTTGTATAAACTCATGTGAAGCCCTCTTCTACTTCATGTTTCCTACGACTTTCACTCGAAGCCTCGTCGCATTTCCTGGATGATAAGCGAGCGGGGTTTCCTCCACTTCCACGAGCTCAACCGTCGCCGGATCGGCACCAGCAAGTACCGCCTGTTTCACGGCTTTTTCCCGAGCATCTCTTAATGCTGCCTCACGGGGCTCTGTAGAATAGATGTAAATCTGCTCATATTGTCCGCTGATTTGGGCAATACACGCACCAATGGCATTAGCCACGCCCCCGTTCTTAGGCTTAATCATATGGGATACCCCGCGTATGGTGTCCGGAATCACGACACTGCCTCCGCCTACCAACACAAGCTCGACATCACCTGAAGATGTCTTCATTTTATCAATGGTCTGTTCAATGATAGCTGCAATTTCGTCCTGCACCTGTTTAGCAAAGTCTTCATCCAGATGCGCTACCAGGCTCTGATCCCCGACATCTGCAAGACCCAGACGAACGGCGATGTCCGTTGTCGTGAGCGTATTCCCGCCAAAGACAAGCGCCTCTTGTCCAATCCTGTATCCTACGCTGTCCGGGCCAACTGTAATTTTGCCATTCTCCGAGCGCACGATGCTACCGCCGCCCAGACCCACTGAGATAATATCCGGCATGCGGAAATTCGTGCGGATATCGCCCACCTCGACTGCAACCGATGATTCCCTCGGGAATCCGTCCTGCAAAACGCCGATGTCCGATGTCGTGCCGCCCACGTCGAGAACCATCGTATCTTTGATCTTTGCCAAATAAGAGGCACCGCGTATGCTGTTCGTAGGTCCACAGGCAATGGTCAGGATCGGAAACTGTTTAGCGTAATCTACTGACATTAAGGTACCGTCATTTTGGCATAAAAACACCGCTGCATCCAATATGCCTTCTTCTTCTAGTGCCTGCACAAACCCCTCGGTTGTCGTTTCAATGACCTTGCACAATGCCGCATTGAGGATGGTCGCATTTTCCCGTTCAATTAAACCAACCGAACCAATTAATGAAGAACAGGAAACAGGAAATTCGGGTCCGTACATTTGATGGATGAGATCGCGAACGTGGAACTCCTGGTCATTTTTAAGGGATGAAAATACGCCGATGACCGCTATGGATTCAATACTACCGCGCCACTCCTCCAGGAGTGCTGTGATTTCGCCTTCATCGACTTCTCCAAGCAATTGGCCATCGTATTCGTATCCGCCCTGTACGAGAGCATATTTACCCGACAGCTTCAGAACCATATCCTCAGGCCAGGACGTGTACGGAGCAACGGAAGCCGTTGCCGGGTACCCCAGACGAATGACACCGACTTGGGCCAGCTTTTTTCGTTCAACAATGGCATTGGTGCATTGTGTTGTGCCTAACATGGCATGTGTGATTTGATTTTTATCAATATTCGCCCCCTGCAGCAGCTGCCGGAGCGAGGTTTCAATCCCTGTGCGAATATCCAGGCTTGTTGGGGATTTCACCGCATGGATCAACTGATGATCCTCATTCAAAATGATGGCATCTGTGTTGGTGCCGCCTACATCGATCCCGATTCTATACATTCTCAGCCACCGCCTTTTTCACCATTTCCTCAAGTGGTACATAATCGTAATCATAGCCGAAGTATCTTGGACCTGCCGTCTGGATTCCCTTATCCGTTCTCCACTTCTCATGAGCGGGCAATCCAATAACCCGTACGCGTTTACCGTATTTCAGGCTCTCTGTGGTCACAGGCAACAAGGTTTCGTAATCAACCAGACAGATCAAATCGGGGGTCATCGCTACCACCTGACCGTTTTTTTCAGCAATCAGGTTTTCATTTTGAAAATGAACCTTCATCTCCCCGGCTTTAAACGCCTCAATGCCTTCAAGATGCATGCAGCCGAGATTAAATCCGCCCTTGGTTTCACGGATAACATCCACAATTTTTCCTTGAAATAGCTCATAGCCGGATACCCGTTTCAACAGCTCTTGAAGCTTGTCCTTGGCATCTCGGTTCTTCGAGGTAATGATTGCTCCGATCTGTTCGGACAGGGTTACGATATGATGGACACCACTCTGCTTCATTTGCGCACCCGTTGCCGGATACAGGCTGACTAAAGAACTGGCCCCCATTTCGACTGTAGCTACCCTGGCGAGCCGTTCTGTCCATTTGTTGTCAATGGTCTCAAAGATGCCAATATTCCCTTTCTCATCCGTTATGGCCATCGGCGTCGCTGGAATGCCGTCCAGGTTAAACGTCACCATCTGAAGCTCCGGGAATGCCCGGCCCATACCGTCACAGTCGATCAGAGGCAATCCCAGCTGTGCCGCAACAACAATAGGAATCATAGAATTGACGCCCCCCGCTTCCATCGGAAACGTACCCGCAATCTTGTCTTTTCCTAAATAATTCGCTAATTTCTGAAAAACCTTCACAAACTCGTCACCACGAGGGAATTTCTCCACTAATACGGAAGGTGCCCCCATCATCGCAGCTGGAATGAAAAAGTCCTCATCCCCAATCTCGTCCACGGAATGTAGTTTGACAGGCCCAAACTTCTTAATGGCCGAGAGAGCCATCAATTTTCCGATATAAGGGTCTCCCCCTCCACCCGTTCCCAGAAATGCTGCTCCGACGGCAATATGTTCAACAGCTGTTTCATCTAAATATCTCATTTATGATTCCTCCAATATAACAGTCTTCTGAGCAAATAAACGATAGCCGATATAATATATGACAAAAGAAATGACAATTCCGGTCAACGGCTGATTGGGTACCTGCGGCAGGCTGGGGAACAAGGATAACACGACAGGCGTGCAGGCTATGATCGCGCCCACAAGCCATGAGACAACGCCCAACACGTTCACACCCTCAACCTCTTGCCAGCATCTCTTATCCCCTTTGCCAAGCACCCAATAGGAAGCAATCATCACGCCTGCCACTGGCGGAATCATAGCCGACAGAATGGACATGATCGGAGTAAAATAGTTAAGTATGCCAAGGACAGCGAGTACGGTCCCAAGGGTTCCCGCAATGCCGACAGCCCACTTTTCTTTCTCCTTCGAAACGTTGAACACGTTAATTAAGGCAAAACCACCTGAAATCACATTCACAAGATTCGTTTTCCATGTAGCCAAGATCAAAATCACACCGCCAACAAACGGCGTCATGATGCTCAAAAAGGTTGCTGTGATATCGCTGGCTTGGTAAGCGATCGTCAGGACGGCTCCTGCACCGATCATCAGCAAGCCTGCCGGGACAATCCCGAATAGAGCGGCTTTCAGGACATCAGACCGTTTTCTCGAAAATTGCGAATAATCTCCCGCGATGACTGCCCCCAGCGCAAATGAACCTAGGGTTACTGCCAGTCCGTCGGTAAAATTCATAACGGCCGCAGGCTTATAATTTTGGATGATCTGCAGAGAGTCCCCAGTCAATGCTTCGATCAGACCGTACACGCTGATTCCGATTAATAAAGGGACGGCAATATAACTGATCACCCGCAGCACTTTAATGCCGTACATGGCCGAAACGACCATCACGAGACCGCAGATGAGTGATGCCAGCGGTACAGGAATATTAATACCGATCTCGGCTAGCAGATTGGCCAAAGCTTCCCCGCATACATTCGCCTGGATCCCGAACCATCCAAGACACGCAATAGCGAGGATAATGGACAAAATCGTTCGAGACCCTGTTTTGCCAAACACCTGACCTGCGACCTGAACCGTCGGCCTTCCCAAATCCGTGCTTTGAATCCCCTGCAAAATCATGAGCAGCACAATAATGGAGTAACCTGCTAACGTGACAAGCAATACATTCGATACTCCCATGCCAGCAATCAGCGTATTCCCTACCAACAAACTCGGGATGCTGATGACTGCGCCAGCCCAGATGATCCCGAGACTGAACCAGGATTGATGCTCTTTAACGGCTTTCATATGATCCCCCCAATCCTGTTCGTTCGAATATTGTTTTCTTATTGTAAAAGATGAAGTAGGTCAGCGTCTTTTTCAGAAAACAAAAAAAAATCCGATGTTTTTGTCTTATTGGACAAAACATCGGAACTTTTTAGTCATGAATGAGACGGTAGACCATGCAGGCGGTATAAACATCGTACGATTCGGAATTGATGGTCACATCATATCCGATGAGCTCGCAAATTTTTTTAATGCGATATTTTACCGTATTTTTGTGGACGAACAACAGCTTGCTGCAATCATCCATATTCCCCTTCGCATCCAGCAGAAAAGTCATCAGGGTTTTCAACGCGTCAGGGTCGTCCATAATTGGCTCCATGACAGACAAGCATTCTTCAGCGATTTCTTCCCCTTGTTTACTGAGGTCTATGGCTCGTTTCATGGAACGAACTTCAGCCGCGGTATATAGTTTGCGGTTATGATAAATGCGGTGAACCTCTTTAGAGACTCCGTTTACGAGCTGATACATTCGACGTACGTCCTGTGTGTTGCGCATTCTCGGAGAATAAACGATGCTTGATATGTCAGCGATGAGGCTCGTCGTTTCGATATAATCCGCTGCGATTTCAAACTCATTGTATTTAGAGGAACAATTCCCTAGCAACACGACAACGCAGTGATCGATCGTTTGAATGACCGCGGTTTTATAATATTGCAAGAGATGCACTTTTAAGTCTTCCCTTACCCTTCTTTCCTCCGACAAATCCCGAATGTACACGAGCCACATCATTTGAATCCCGGAAACGTCAATATGGAGCAAACTGGCCAATCTGCGCATTTTTTCGCTTTCATCATTCACGATGGCTTTAACCAAAGCGTACTCGCTGACCTCATTGTGCTTATCTCCCCACAAATTGATGGCCACTTGCACAACTTCGCTGATTTGATCCATCGTCTTCGGAGGCAGCTTTGTATTCTCTTTAATGAGAAACAGGTAAAGGACTTCCCCGTTTTTTTGATGAACCCGTTTGTATTCAACAAAGCAGGACGAATCCAGCTCATCTTCTCCCATTCTGCCGTTCAAAATGGAAGGCGCCATGGACCGGATCAGACTCGTCACATCAAGCGATGAATTGCGCGGCCACATGACACGATTGATGATATCCAGGTTGCTGTTTGTCAGAACGATGTTCGCTTTCATCCGGTCCGACAGCAGTTTAAGGGTGATTTCCACGCTCCGCAAATGTTCCGGCAGCAGCGAGACCTTTTCCAGTGATTCATTCACGAAATGCTCATTCACCTTCTGATTGCTTACGATTGCCTCCATGGCTTCATAAATGACTTCATTATACCTAAGCGAGTAATCGTTTCTCGGCATGCAAATGATAATAAAATTCAGCGATTCTGCCAGCTCAAGCACTTCATCGGCTATATCCGGCAATACAATGCCAACATAGTACAAAATCAATCCCATTTCACCAAGGTCATGCAAGTATTGAACTGTTTTACATTGCTGCTCCACGCTGTCCTTAATCGAATAAAAAGAGCTGATGACCAGCTCTTCAGCATACCATTCTTCTTGAACCGTTTGGATAATTTGCGAGAAGAAATTGACATCCGCCACTTCCAACACAGATAAAGAGGAAACGGTCTGATGAAGCCTACTTGTTCCAGTGACCACCTGTGCTCCTCTAAATGAAGGAAGCTGCAGTAAATCTTTAACGGTTACCCCAATTCAACCACCACTTTTTTGTTCGATTCAAGCTGCTCCTATTGTTCAATCTGTACGTAATCTGTATCTATAATAGATCATTTCATCCAGAAGGAGCTTCTCTTCATAGGAGCTTGTTAAAACCAGGCTATGATGCGCGGCATAACGAAGCAGCCTAAGATAGCTAACATTATATACTAGTATAACCCTCGCTATGATAAGTAACCAAGTGAGTTCCTGGCCAACTATGAAATTTAGTGCATACTCGGCTTAGTCCACTAAGATACTGAGTCGAGTATCGAGCCGTACTGATATCGCAATTTTTAAACTGCTTTATGATTTTCTCATAGTATTTAAGGCATTCTCAAAATAGCTATATACTTCATCTGCAATTCCCAGAAACTCTTCAACTAGTACATCACTATCCAAGTAACAAGCATACAGATACTCAACTAAAGCGGGGTCAATCTCGCAATAGTTTATTATGTCATTCTTCATCTCAATAATGTCATCTTGCCATACACCTGTATCTACTATAACCAAAGAGTATAATGCACGAATTAATCTCTTCGAATACCCTTTAATATATCTAGTTTGCATCGTGTGATCACTAGCAGTAGAAAGTGAACGACGTACACGATCTACTTCTTCCTTGGTCTCTGTATTTAAGTCTAGAATGAACGCTGGAGAAATAACGATCGGTGGTACTTTTTCACCAATATCATCACCATATACGCAAACACAAATGATCTTAACCCAAAAACCCCACTCATTCGGTTTACTTAATACATCGTCAATCGAGCAAATGATCGTATCAATCTTAGTGACGAAGGGATATTCTTTCAAAAGCCTGTCTTTAATAATTGTCAATCTTTCGTAATCAATATCTTTGGGATTTACACAGACAATAGTAAAGTCCGCATCTGACTTAAAAGGTTTAGCGGTACCTTTTGGAATCGAGCCACACATATAAACGCTATGAATCTTACCTTTAAATTCGGTAAGGATCTGACCTATATACTTATCAACCAAATCCTTATATTCACTTTGTATTTCAATTCTATTTATAACTTTTTCAAGTATCATATAGACTCCTCCTAAACTAAGAACTTACTTCGGCTAACGTTCCCGCATTCACGACGCTTGGCGTATGCCAAATATGTCCGGCAGCCTCTGCTTCCCTGAAATGCTTCTGCCGGACCGAGGGCGTATGCTCGATGAATGAATATATTGTTATCTGATTTCAGGGTAATCTATGAATAACTTTCAATAATGTTTCAACTATGATCTTCAATCAGTATTAACTTCTTATCTTTCATTTGAAATATTGATTTCCCTTGAAGTTTTAATGTTTCTCCTGCCTTCATTCCATTAGGGAGATCACTGGACAATATTCCCTCATAATCAATGTCAACCTCTGCTTTATCTCCTGCGAAAATAATGTTCTTTATTACTTGACGCCTTTGAGAAAATACCTGAATTGACTGCTCTGCTAATGTGCGAAATTCCTGAATCCCCTTTGTTTCCGAATTCACTTCACCTTTAGAAATGTTTCGAAAATGAATATTTTCATTCAAAACTCCTATCATTCCATCAATGTTAAACGTATTATATGCGCTCAGGTATTTTTCAATAAGATCTTTTAAATTTGAGTTCTCCATGTCGAATCAAACTCCTAGATTTTGATATTACATATTTGTCCTGATTTCAGATAACGTTGCTGTATTCACGAATCCGAGAGGGTTAAAGGAGCGTAGCGACTGGGTCCGTCAGGACTTGCCTCTCAGTGGTTGTCGCCTGATTCCGCTCTTATCTTAGGCTGGGGCGTTTGTTGACTGAGATTTCTTCCATGATTATACATCTGTCAATCAAGGGGCGATAGCCCCGCAGCTTGAATACTGTGTTAAACGCAGTTGCTGACTTCATCGAATTATCAAATACTAGCTTTCAGTTTTTTTTATATGATGCAGCATATGGTTTATAACCTATAAAATTGTCTATCCCACCAACGGAGGCGTTTAGTTAAGCAGGACTTCAAAAAGTACACTGTATCTCGCGGCAATAATGAATGAGTGAATTAGTTTGAGTAGATTCTCCCAATTATCCATCGAAATACTCCAATCATCAGGAATCCCATTGAAATAGATAACATTCATCCCGTGATGCATTTATGACCCGATATGGCCTTCTTTATCCATAACCATTCGCAACACGCTCTGCTTTCCTCGAAACACAAAAAAAGACAAGGCGATCTAAATGGTATCGATCATAAAAAAGTACTGGATAAGGAGAGAACCATATTAGGAATAAGTAAATGGCATACAGGAAAACATAAATCCGGGAACTTCATTAACTAACGGATTTAGGAGGTTGGCAAATGGCAAAGTTTTTCGTTTTAACAATATTATTATTGGTGGCAGGCTGTTCGTCCCATAACAATATGATGCAAAAACAAGTGACTCCTGAGCAAAAACAAATTTCAATTCATGATCATGCTGCTGCACCAAACCCTGTCCTCACACAGGCATCATCAACAGCTACATCTTGGCAAGAGAGATCTATTACAACAAAAGAAGCCCAAAATGGAATTCCATTGGATTTGTTGGATCTGATTCGAACACCGGATGGAAATCCAGTAAACCAGGCACCTGCAGGAAATCCTGAAAAAAAGGAGCCAACAGGACAAGTACAGGAAGATAAAAAAAATACTACGGATAAAACAGATTTTGAGCAGCAGGTGCTGGATCTGGTCAATCAAGAAAGGGCCTTAAGTTCCTTGAGTAGGAATGAAGAATTGTCAAATGTGGCTATGGTCAAGGCACAGGACATGTACAACAACAGTTACTTTGATCATAATTCGCCAACACATGGATCCCCCTTCGATATGATGAAGGAATTCGGGATCACATATAATACCGCTGGAGAAAACATTGCAAAAGGGCAAACCACCCCTGCCCAGGTTATGAAGGAGTGGATGAATAGCCCTGGCCACAAAGCAAATATACTGAATAATAGTTATACTCATATCGGTATTGCTTATTATAACAACACATGGGTCCAGGAATTTACTGGGTAGCGCCTTTCATCTCCCAACAATAAAGTATCAAAAACCCGCAATTTATGTCGGGTTTTTGATACTTACAGATCCTGCATACGCCACAGTTTTGTTTCCTCGAACCGAATAAAATTGTAAGCATTATCCACCTTCATCTTATTTGCATTAATTTCACCTACCGTTTTTATGTGGCTGATTGTCAAACCAAGTGCGACGGTTCCTCTGTGAAAGATTCGTGAGCAGTTTTCCAGCCCGGACATTTCCGAGGGCGATGGTTGATTAAATGAAGCGAACGCTCCAATGCTGGCTCGAAAGGAGCTACTGCTTGAATATTTTGTTATAAGATGTCGGTGTCTTCTTCGATCAACTTTCAAAAAATCATTTTTAGTTTTAAAGTTTGATTTTAACATTATGTTCGTTAAGCAATTCTAAAATATTCTCAATTATTTCGCATTTATTAGCAAATCCATTGATTTCAATCGTAAAAGGTGGTTTCACACCAAAACCTCCGCACAAGCAATCTGACAAGCTGTCCAGACATCCGCCAAAATAACCTCCAGGGCCATTGATGGATTCACCCAGCGCAAAATAAAAAGAAATCTTATCTGTGATATGTCGACCATCAACATAGTACGTTTGATTAGTTATGTCCTGAATATTACTGGAGATTTTACAACAATTATCGCGATTTCTGATTATCTCCATCCAGATCTCGCGTTGGTGGTTAGTAAATTGAGACCAAATATTTTTTTGTTTTAACTCTCTACCAAGATCCCAGAGTCTTAGAATTTCCATAGAAAGAGCAATTGGAAGATAACCAGCAATATTAACATCTCGCCCATCTTTTAAATCTGAAGAGGTGAATGCTTTCTGAGTATTCAATACAAAATAATAATTACCTATCTTATTACCACAATGATCTAAAATAAGTATGTATAAATTACTTATGGGATACTTTCGGTTTGAGCAAATCTGTTTAAAGTCAGCGAAATGAAAATTAATAAAACTGAGATCGTAGTAATCCTCATCCGTAGTTTCACTAATGTTCGTTTCTAATAATCCAGCAATATTATCGCAATGTCCGATAATTAAACTGCCATCCTCGACGAATAGACTATATTATGATTTACACTCAAAAGATCATTTTGTTTTATATTTCTTTTCAAATCTTATCATTCGTTCAACAACATCATTTCCTTGAAAATGTAAAATCCTATGATGATCTTCACAAACAATCCAATGATACTTTTTCGATACTAAGTAGTATTCACGCAGCTGACAAAGTTCAGGAATGACTTGTTCAAATATGAATTTGCTATTTCCTTCATATATCCATATCTTGTCGTACACATCTTCAGCTAAAAACCAAATATACTCATCTTCAATTATTTCTGTAAAGCATTTATATGGTTTTAAGGCTGAAGCATAGTTAGGTTCCCTAAATCTGTTCCATCCCCAATGAAGGTTATGAGAGTAGTGAGCTTTAGTTAGAAAACGTTCTTCAATGTTATATAAGATACTTTCCCACTGGTATTTATTAACTTCAGATAGAAATTCTTTAGTAATATTATTTCTTTTACATAGTTCATCGATTTCATATCTTACAGATATCTGGTTTAAGCTCATTGAAATCTCCTAATGTCATTATTGTATTGGCTGTGCTCGTATTTCATATAACGTTCGTGTATTCACGACGCCGAGAGGCTTAAGGCAGCAAAGTTGCCGGGTCCGACAGGACTTAGGCTCGCAGGTGTGTCTGCCTGAATCCACTTCCCTGTCAATCTCATCGGGCAGACCGAGGGGTGAATGCCCCTAAGCGTGAATATGGTGTTAGGCGATTTTAACTTCTTCCATGAATATACTTCTCATTTAAGGATTTCATACAAATTAAGTTCAATCAATTTATGCTTATTTAAATTCTTTAGTATTTTCACATCATCTTCCTCAAAATAACTTTGTACTTTCTCTGACTCATTAATAAAATCTAGATATTTAACTATTGACTGCTTCCCTTTGAAGTTATCCGAGATATTAGAGATTGCAATTAAACATACGAATGATAATTTTATTGCATCGTATGCATCGTTAGGATTTGAAACACTATCTCCACGGTGAACGTAGAAATTTCTTGCCTTTAATAATTCATCAATTCGAAATCTACCTACATTGTCTTTGCCTATCAATATTTCAATTCGCTTCTTAAATTTATCGTAATTCTCACCTTGCTCCAATAATAGAACTTCTATTGCTGTTATGGCATCTAATAGTTTCGTAGATGTATTTAAAGAATGAATTGCTTCAACGATCTTAATGCAAGCCTGGATAACAGTTTTATTCTTTCTATTTATTACTATCTCTGTTAAAGTTCTATATCTGTCTTCATTCAAAAGACTATTTAGGTCAGCTCTTGTAAAGACTATTAAATCTTCCTTGCCATTATTTAATCCGAGCCTGCCAGATATAATATTCGATGAATCCCCGGTAAATGAAATTGAAATAGATTTTTCATTGAAATCAAAAAGAGTAGCAACCTCTGTTTTGCGTAAAAACTGTTCACTCAATCCAACAAAATGATTAATTGAGTTACTTGCCCAAATCAATAAAGTTAAAAGTGCTGTAATCTCGTATGCTCTATCTTTCGCATGACTCTTCAAACTCGCTATCTGATCATATTTATCACCTGACAAACTACCCTTCCGTTTAACACACAGAAATGAATGAAAACTTTCTTTAAAGGTGATGTTTTTAAGCATATATGAAATTTCATCTAAATGATTGGAAAAGTTACTCTCTTTATCTGACCTAAGTTTTTCTACAATTTGTTTTATATTCTTCTTAGAAATAATCGTTGCGTCTCCGAAGAGCGGCGATTCAATCTCAATATCCTTTGCGCTTATGTCAATCCCTTTCAGTGGAAAGAACACCCAATATTCTTTTAAGTCTTTCATATGTTCTCCTTTAATGAATTTAAGTTAATTTCGCCTAACATCTAATTTATGTACTTTTGTGAATACCACACATCCTGTACGTTATCCGAACTACGTATATGATAACCCAAAATGTTACATTTGCGAAGAAAAGTTTGGAGAAAAAGGGAAAATTAGAGTAGCCCTATTCTCCCAAATCCATCCGATCCAGCGGGCTTTGAATACGCTGGATATTTTTCGTGCTAACATGCGTATAACGCTGAGTTGTTCGTGCACTCGTATGACCGAGTAGCTCCTGAATGTATCGTAGATCTGTCCCGTTTTCTAGTAAATGAGTGGCGAAGGAGTGTCTCAGAGCATGAATACTTACCTTTTTCTCAATTCCTGAACGTCGCCTTGCTTCTTCAAACACCTTCTGCACGCTCCGCTCGGTAAGATGTCGTTCAGAAGATTGCCCCGGAAACAGCCAACGATTGGGTCTATATTCAGCTATGTATTTCTGCACGATATCCCAGGCGAGATTTGAAAGAAGCGTCCTCCGATCCTTTTGCCCCTTCCCCTGTCTCACGATGATTGTTTTCCTTTCAATATCCAGATCGCTGCAACGCAGACGCACAACTTCGCCTACACGAAGCCCGGAAGAATAGGTCAGAAACAATATGGCCTTATGTTTAGGGTTGGTTACGGATTTGAGTAATTGAGCAATTTCCTGTTCGGACAGCACTTGTGGAAGCTTGGTCTGCTTCTTGGGACGAATATACTGGATATCTGTAGGTTGAAGGAGCACATGTTTGCAATAGAAGCGGAGCGCGCTAATCGTCTGATTCACACTTGAATGGGAGATCCCTTGCTCAAGCAAACCTAAACAATACGTCTGAACATTGGATGTAGTCACATCCATACTTTTAAGTGGAAAGCTACTCAGAAAACGTTCGACCTGATTACAATACGCTTTAATCGTTTTGCGGCTGTATCCTCGTAACTTTAGCGCCTTCTGTAACGGTTCTTTGCTCCACTGGTTGTTTCCCTTACTAGCTTTCCATTGCTGCAGTTCTTCATTCTCAACCCACAACTCCGGGGGAATCTGAACATCATTTGGATCGAACTGATTTATGAACTCCTGAACAGCAGCGATAGTGTAGGGGATGATCCATACTTTCAATTTGGATTCCCACTGTCTGCCCGTAATCTGGCGAATACGCTGAATATATGCTGGGTTGTATGGGATGCGAATGTGCAGTGAGTCTGTGGAACCTTTCGTTATAGTAATCTTCTCTTCATATTTAGCATGTTCATTCATCGGAAACTCTCCCTTATTTGCATAGTTATGTTTTCTCCGAAATTCTGAGAAATAAAAAAAGGAAGGATCTCTTCATCCCCAATAGGGAATCAGATGACCTTCCGATGCTTTCGGAACATTTATGATGTTGTAAAAGTAGAGATGAGCATAGCAAGTTCAATGACAAACCTCTACTCCATAGCATCTACTCAAGCCTGCACTACTGATCAATTTGTCCTGATGAATAACAGTAGACGATTGAACCAGCAGATATTTCGTCGGGGGATATCTCTTTCCCCAAACATATACCGATATTCTTTTTGCCGGCTATAGAATGATTAATTTGAATAGAAATGACTCCATACACTTGCTCTTCCCCGTCCATTTTTTTATGATAATCTGGTCACCGATCATCTCTTTGATTGTTGACGGAAGTTGTTCATCCAACTCTTCATTGGCCCCCATAACGATGGTTCCGAATTCCGGTGTATCGAAGACTAACCCCACGCCAAACAGCATTTTAATTCCCATTCTGTGGCCTCCTTATCTCTGATCTATGAATAGCTCGCTTTTTACATCTCGCACCCTGAGATCAGCATTACGAAGTCTAACCATGGCATCTCTCCATATGCTTAAGTCATCCATTTATCCATTCCTACTTTTCTAAACATACAAATCCCATCCCACAACAAAAGCAGCCAAGATGAAAGCCGAGATGCCGGACAGGATATACATCACCTTTTGCTTTTTGCCGTAACTGCTCTTCCGCAGTTTGTAAATGAGCAGGCCAAGGTACGCCACTGCCAAAACTACATATAGCAGGTTAAACCCTAAATTGATGCGTAATGAAGAATAAGCAGGATAACTTGGAAGTCTGGTAAAGATAATAAAAAGATTAAGAAGGAGCAGCCCACCTACGAAATTAATGGCTAGATAATATTTATCAAAATGGGTTGGAGGATTTCCTCGTTTTTTAAGCTTGTAAAGAAGCATCCGGATTATGTAACCGATCAAAGCACCTAAGCTGTAAATGATAGCTAGCGCAACGGGAATAAGAGATATTGCAATCAAGTTCACCTTTAGACTCGATACAGGCAAGTAATCCATGTAAGGAGTGTAGGAAATTTTCTCAACAACGCCATTATGCTCGACCACATTATAAAGACTACTTAACTCCGCTTTTGAAAATTTGGTTATATCCAGCTGCCTAAATAAATCGGTAAATCTAGAGGCGGGCCGCCTTGCGGATTGAAAATATCCTCCTCCCTCAGAAGTAACCGAATTAACGTATGTGCTGTTACCGAAAATCTTGCTAATAAGTCCATAATAATAGACTTCCTCAAACGCAATGTTTGTCATGACCACCATTCCAAATTTGGATACTGGATCAAAGACAACTTTGCTTGAAAAGCCTTTTAAATTCCCCTCATGAAGCAGTGTAGGTACCCAATATTCCATCTGAGCAAATCCATGCGCAAATCGAGGAATCGAAGTCTCGTCATAATACAGACTGGTTGACAACATTTCGTCTAGTGTATCCCTCTTAGCAAATAATACATGGCTATCATCAACAGGCATCAGCGCTGCAAGGAATTTCCCTAAATCTTCTGCTGTCCCCATAGCTGCACCTGTAGGATAGAACGTTACGTATACTCTGTTCTCAGGGATGAGTTCCAAATTTTTCGTATACCCTTCAATCTCATTCCTTCTTTGCACGAGGTCTGGGCGATCCTGCCCCGTTGGATGAACCGTAGTGTCGTTCATATGAAGCGGTTCAAAAATATGTTGATTAACATATTCATAATAAGGTTGGCCACTTACCAATTCCACGATGTAACCGCCTAGACCAACGCCATAGTTCGAATAACCGACGACGCTATTCGGTTTGTATATCTGTTTCGGCTCATTTTTACGCAGCGTTTCTCCTAAATCATAATCTTCATTCTCGTCGTAATAATACACTTCGGTAACTGTTTGATCTTCCCAACCCGCATTGTGATGCATCAGGTTCAATAGGGTAATCGGTTCATCGTATTTGAGCTTTTTGAAAAATCCTTCTGGCAGATATTCTCTTATATCCGTATCCAGATCAAGCTTCCCTTGTTCAACAAGCTGCATCACACTCGTATAGACCAACAGTTTAGAGATGGAAGCCCATTCAAAAACAGTGGATGGTTCCGCCTTTCGCTGATTCTCAATATCCGCAAAGCCATATGCCTTATTCACTATGAATTCGCCATCTTTGACAGCCACAACCGAAACGGCAGCCGTATACTTCTCATACGACGCAACATAAGAATCAATCGTTTCCTCTAACTCGGATAAAGAAATCCTGGATGGTGTAGTCTCAACCTGTTGTTCTTCGGCGTAGGCAGGTACCGCACATGCGATAATGACGAATACGAGTGACAGAACACAAGCGATTACTTTGTTTACCGTGTGATAGCTGCGATCTTTTTGGCCATTTTTCTGCATCAGCTACTCTCCTTCAGCATTATATAAATCCGGCTTTCTTGGGTTCTAAAAATATAACTCCCATCCCACAATGAAAGCAGCAAATAGTAAAGCTGACACGCCAGACATGATGTATACAGCCTTCCTCTTCTTGCTGTAACTTATCTTCCAAAGTTTGTAGATGAGCAAGACAAGATATGCTAAAGCTAGAATCACATATATTAGATTGAAGATAAGATGGATACGTAATGAAGAATAGGAGGAGTCTAAACTCACTGCTCTCATGTATAGAACTGCATTATTCAGCACGAATGCCAGACCAGCAACATTAATGGCAACATGATATTTATCAAACCCTGTCCCGGGTCTTTCCCATTTTTTTGATTTGTATTTGGATAACCGGAACATATAGCCAATAATAGCTCTCAAATTGAAAACAGTGGCTACTGCAAGAGCTATGAAGGTGGCAATGATCAAGAGCAACGTTGAACTTTTTACACGTACATAATCATTGTATGTAAAAGAGACTTTCTCAACGATACCATCCTTCTCAACAACATTGGTGAAGTTACTAAGCTCAAATGTGGAGTACTTTTCCATTAAAAGATACGCATAGAACTTAGTAAATCCAGAACCGGAACGTCGTGTAGTGAGATAATATCCATCGTTTCCAGAGGTAACAGTGCTAGTTCTGTAATTATTTCCGAACAATTTCTGGACAAGACCAAAACAATAAACCTCTTCTTCAAACTGGTTGGTCATCACAACTAATCCAAAATTAGATTTGGGGTCAAAAACCAATTTATTCGAAAAACCCAATGTATTTCCACCGTGTTCCAGTGCAGGTGTCCAGTACTCTACCTCAATGAAACCATGAGCGATTCGAGGGATAGAAGTTCCATCATAATATAGACTGGTTGACAGCATTTCCTTTAAGGTTTCTTTGTTCTTGAATAATAAATGACCATGATTGATCGGCATCAGGGCCGCAAGAAATTTTGCTGCATCTTCTGCTGTGCCCATGGCACCTCCTGCAGGATATATGTTCATATAAACTTTGGTCTTGGGGATGAGTTCCACATTAGCCGTATACCCTTGAACCTGATCTCTTCTCAGCATGAGGTCTGGTCGATCTTGATGTGACGGATGAATTGTAGTTTCTTTCATATCGAGTGGTTTGAATATATGTTCATTAACATATTCGTAAAAAGGTTGTCCGCTTTGCACTTCTACAATGTAGGCAGCCATAGCAACACCATAGTTTGAATAAGCCAATACGCTCCTCGGTTCATAGATCTGTTTAGGTTCGAATTTTTGCAACGTTTCTCCTAGATCCATAACTTGATTCTCGGATAGATACCATAAATCTATCATTTTATCTTCCCAACCCGCTTGGTGATTCATGAGGTCTAATAGCGTAATGGGGGCATCATATTCCAGCTTCTTTAAAAATCCTTTCGGCAGATATTCCTTAATATCGGTATCCAAATCAAGCTTTCCCTGCTCGACAAGCTGCATGACACTCGTCCAGACCAACAGTTTAGTGACTGAACCCCATTCAAAAACAGTAGAGCTATCCGCCTTTCTCTGTTGTTCAATATCTGCATAGCCATAGGCCTTATTAAAAATCGTTTCACCATTCTTGATAGCCACAATTGAAACAGCAGCGGTATTTTTCTGATTCGTAGCCACATAAGAATCAATCGTGTCCTCTAACTCTGTTAAAGGAATCCTGGATGGTGTAGTCTGAATCTGTTCTTCTTCAGCATAGACAGGTACCGCACATGCGACAAGGACGAATACAAGTGACAGAATACAAGCGATTACTTTGTTTACCGTGTGAAAACTACGAACTTTCTGACGATTATTCTGCATCAGCAACTCTCCTTTAACATCAAATAAGATCGAACCTAACCACCTTCCTCAAACCTTAATTCTATGTAAGTCTATAAAGTAGTTCTTTGTGAATTTCATCACGATTATTAAGCTGACTAAAACATTTTTAGAAATATGTATCACTTGAATCTTTCATTTAGTATAACAGTAATTTTATTACAAAATAAAGCGTTTTCGTAATGTATCCTCATCCATTCTTGGATGACCGTAAATTCTAATCAGATTGTTTTCTCTGAATCTCTGAAGAACAAAAAGGAAGGCCCTTCATCATCCCAAATAGGGAATAAGTAGGCCTTCCGATCCTTTCGGAATATAGATGCTGTTTCTGTTATATAACTATTTCTTAACATTGATGCCTTAAGGGACAGCCCTACAAGCGGGATGTGTTTCTCCTCAAAAATAAACCACCTCTCACGCCAACAAAGCCTGAGCGATCTGATCGATAATGCCATTGATGCCTGTGGGTCCATAACAACCAATCCATGTCGCGGCATCTACCGAGTATATATGCTGTCGCTCATTCGTATCCAGCATGCCCCAGACACTTTGCTCTGTCGCTGACATTCCCTCCTGCATGATTTCGCTGCTAAGCAAAAAGTAGTGGCTGGCATGTACAGCCGGCAGTCTATCGACTGAAATATGATAAGCCGTGTCGGAAGGATCGGCTACAAATAACGGGGCAGGCAGACCCAGGTCGCGGTACAGCACAGCACCTGTACGGTGAGAGGCCGTATGTACCCGAACCATGGACTCAAACGGACGAATCAATGCCACGCTCTTACCCGCCAGTACTGGAGCAAGTTCTTCTGACAGCAATGCAGTTCGTCGATGATAATCCGCAAGTATCCGCTTGGCCTCTGCTCGCTTGCCTGTCAATTCACCAAACAGGCTCAGAATGGTTTGCCAGCTCTCATTGCGCTTAAACATGAGAACCGGAGCGATCCGGCTTAACCGTTCATAGTGTGGTTCATGCACCTCGGTACATATAATCAGATCCGGAGACAGTCGTTCCACAGCTGGCAGATTGGGGTACTCATACGTTCCGAGCAATTCGGTATCCTGAAGTCTTGCCCGAATGTATTGAGGGAAATGGAACGCTGCATTTCCCGCTCCTACACTTCCTGCCGGGGACATCCCAAGCGCGAGCAAATGATCCGCATATTGAACATCGAGTACGGCGATACGCCTTGGTGACATGGTGACATTATATTGACCTCGCATATGGCAAATTACGGGGCCATGTGACGACTCATACCAAGATGCCATGCGATTCTGCGGCAAGGAATACACAGAGAGAGCGCTGGCTCTCGAAGCAGCAGTTTGCCTATAGAACTGCGGCGGAACTCCATGATATTTCTTAAACGCCCTGCTGAAATAATACATGTCACGATAGCCCATTCGGTCAGCAATTTCGCCGATGGGAGCATCCGTATGACGCAGCATCCGCGATGCACTCTCCATACGCAGCTGGATGACATACTCCATCGGTCCGAGCTGCTTCTCTTGTTTGAACCGTCGCTGCAGCTGTCTTACGCTGCATCCAGCAAGTGCAGCCAGCTCTTTGAGCTCCAGATTCTGACGATAATGCCCCGCTATATACGCTGCGACAACATCCACCATGTCGGACTCTGCTCCACCTTGACCACGTTCATACTCCATAATTAGTTCGTAGAGCATCCCCTGCAGCAGCGCATTGGCGTGAAAACGTTCCAGCCCTTCGCCCCGACTCCATTTCGCTGCGATCTTTTCTGCCATCTGAACCCATTCTGCTTGTGGACCTGCGTTCTGAACAAACGAAGTGCGCAGCGGGTGCTTGCGATGCGAAGGCAAAACAAGGGAGACTATCTCTATGGAGGTTGCCTTATACATGATCACGATATAATCCATGTTGCCTGAGCTGGCAGTCAGCGTAAAGGAAGATCCCTGAATCACATGAGCAGCAAAAGAAGCTCCAATGTGGCGAACTTCACCATTCATTGCAAGCTCCCCTTCTCCGCCGCCTGCCAGCAGCAACAGATTCGATGTTAATTCGGTTTCGCTAAGAATACTGCCTGGCTGCAACGTACCACTATGCACGTCAAGCATCTTGACCGTCGTATCGCTCCATAGACTTGTCTGTTCTTGCAGCGGCATTTCTCTCATCTCCTGACAATAGCAAAGGTAAGGTTGTTGCTGCTGTCATTTTAATTGAGATTCATTCTCATTGTCAATTTTCGGACATTTTCTGCAATATTCCCCCGACATCTGATAATAAAAGCAGCACGTGATGCGCTTGTTTTTCGCAACAGGAACGTTGCCCTTATTTTCTGTAAATCGGATAAACGGATTACGTTTTACACCGAACACCTGCCCTGGCGCACCTAGCGTCAGATATGAAAAATCAGTCCGGATGTGCTGGCTTTCCTGCCCAGCATCGTCTGCATCAGGCGTATACAGCGAGCCAATGCGGACCATGATATTCTCCCAGAGAATACTCATCGAAAGAGGCGCAATCGCAGCAAGTGTCTTTAACAGCGGTGTAAGCTGTACCGCAAACATCTCCTCTAGCACCTTTTCCCGCCACAGTTCCCTGTCCCCCGTCAGTGCTTCTGCCTGAAGCCCGTTCACCGCTAGAAAAGGAAATCGTGTACCGCCCTCATTAGCTGAGAGCGCTGGATGATAGAGGAAGCTGTTCTCCAGCTGAAAAGATACATGCCGATGATGAAAAGTCATCGCGGTCACCAGTGGAGCTGTCCACAGATAGCCAATCCGCTTGGCTAACATTGAAGCGGCCACCTTCATGTCAGGCGCATCGATATACTCTTGTAACCAACTGATGTATTCTCGGCATGCCGCTTCTTCATGTAACTGGCTCAGAGCAATGGTACGGACACTATGTTCAGGCGGCTTACCTAGCCATATCGAATGTTCTTCAGCCGTTTGTTTCCATAAGTCAGTGGAGAGATACTGATCCATATTAATTCGATCCGAGCAGGGCTTCCGATGCCTGGTCTACAATAATATTAATGGCTAATGGTCCATAGTAAGCGATCCAGAGTGTTGCATTCACATCATATGCACGGTTATTTTTGACGGGATCAAGAGATTTCCATACCGGGCTGCTCTCCAAAACCTCAGCCTCTGCAGCAAACAGTTCATCAGACAGCAGGAAATAGCGATCCGCTCCAATATCAGGAACTTTCTCCATCGAAATTTCAACAGAGGTGTCATCTTTGATCTCCTGAACAAGTGCAGGAGCCTTTAAGCCCAAATCCTCATACAGAATGCCGCCTGTCCGATGCTCAAGACCATGAACACGAATGCCTTCCTTTCTCGGACGAATAAGTGCTACCGTTTCATCTCCCATTTTCTCGGACAGCTTTGTCTTCAGACCTGCGACTTTTTCCTCATAAGCTTTACGTACCGTCTCTGCCTCGTCCTGCTTATCTGTAATCTTAGCGACCGTGGCTAACGTATCGCGCCAATCCTCGTAGAAGTCGAGTACGATTGTGGGTGCAATTTTACTAACATTTTCATACTCTTTCTCTTGGAAATCAGTCATCAATATCAGATCCGGATCCAATGCTACAATCGCTTCCAGATTGGGCTCGTCCCTTGTACCTAGAACCTGTACGTCCCCCAGCTGATCGCTTAAGTATTCTGGAAATGTGGTATTCCCTCCAGCGATAACACTACCTGCTGCCTGCTCGCCAACCGCTAACAATTGATCCAGAAATTTGACATCAAGTACAGCAATGGTCTTTGGCTTCTCCTTTAGCGTCAGCTCACCCTTCATGTGCGTGATCGTAACAGGGTAAGCTCCAGCAGTCTGGGTTTCTTCATTCGCAGGTGTCTCTGCTGGCGTTGCTGCAGACGGTTTGCCGCTATCTGTACCTGCTCCGGCACCGCAAGCCGTCAGGACAAGAATGAGGACCAGCATTAAGCCCATGAGTAATCGTGATTTGTGAGCAGCATAGCCCTTACTACCTGCCATTTGCCCCTTTGTTCCTTGATTCATTTTGTAAATCCCCCTTATGTATATTATTGATAATGATTTTCATTATCGAAACATAAAGAGAGTATAAACGATCTCCGCATCGCGTTACCATGTACTTTTGCGACATTTCAGCCGGACTAATGCGACATCATGTGCCGCTTATCCGCCCTTTACATTTTCAGCAATATACGCTTGCAGTCGGTAGATGTCTGAAAGAAGTTCTTCTTCCTCCGGCGTATTCCCATACTCTCCAAGCCAGCGCGGTGTACGGATATGCCACTCGTTTGACATGTATTGACGTTCATCCCGATACTCTATAATGTGCTCCCAGAGATATTCCAAAGAGCCGAAGGATTGCTTATGACTATCGTTCATGATAGATTGTGTTTTTTCAATAACGGCCTGTAACATTTGTTGAATATGATCTTCTGGATTCATAGTGTTGCCTCCCCTCTGCAGCCATTTCAACCTGTACAAAAAAAAAGGAAGGCCATTCTCTATTCCATAGAGAATCAGACAACCTTCCCTTCTTCTTTTCGAAACCTGAAACATGTATTAACACATCTGATATAGAGCTCATCATTTCGAAGCTACTCTGGATATTCCCTTGAGGCCTCGATCAATTCATCTTCCTCATCAAAAACGTTTAGGACTCTCTCAATGTCATTCACTTCATAGCTTCTAACAACAATCAGCTGCTGCATATGAAGACCTGGTGGGTCAATGTCCGGTCGTGACAAGTTATTTAGTAGACGTTCTGGTGTATATAAGATGCTCCACCTTCTGGAACCGTCTGTGAAAACCATTGTGATCTCTATCCAATTCCATTCTCCCGGTTGATCCGATCTCACCTCATCATCAAAATGCCAGCTTACCAGCCTTGGTCTTGAATTCAATTCTTTTACGATGTTTTAACCTCTTTTCTGCTTAACTTTTTAAATGCCGAGTATTCCTGACCAGACTTCATATAATCTAATATTTTTTCCGCACATGCTGCTGAACTTAGTTCTTCCGTATTCACTTCCAGATCATATTCATCATAGGAGTATATATAGTCGAATTGGGAATGAGCAAGTCCAATTGCGCGATCTCCCCTGCTCTGCTCTCTTCTGGTGAGCTCTTCTTTGGAGCAATGTACGCCTACAAACATTATCGGATAATCTGAAAGCAAATCATAAAAACCGTTAAACCACTTGTCATTGGTGATGACCGTATCCACGATGACATTCAAACCCATCTCCGAAAACAGTTTAATGGTTGAATAGTACAATGAGACAATCGGATCGAAAAGGATATCTGTCATCACATTCGCTTCTAATTCTCTTGCTGGTTTCATATCTGGATATGTATTGTCGATAAACTGGTCATAATTTTGGAAAAATTGATCTACAGACAAATGATGTAACGGAATGTCTCCCTGCTTTTTCATTTCCACCGCAATGCTGGTCTTCCCCGAACTTGACGTACCGTTCAAAAATATAATGAGTCCTCGTTCCACATCAATCACCCTTATCTTTTAAATTGGCTTATCTTTTAGAGCACGTTCTTGTATTACTAAAATCGGATCTTTCAATCTTTATCTTCTGCCGATAAATAGCTTACTCTGAGTCCAATGCAGATTATAGCCATAGCGATATAACTCAAAGTAAGGATACAGGCAGTCTTCCGCCTCTTGCAAACCGTGATAACGAGGCCATTGCAAGTAATAGGCTACCCAATAATCGCAAGCGATAGAATAGTATGCTTCGCTCAATAGCTCGATATTTTCGTTGTAATCGCTACGTGAGCGAAGGAGGTCTCCAAGCGCTACGTAAACGACCTCACTATCCTCTTCATCCGTACCTTGAATTGCTCTTTGCTCTAACTTGCCAATTTCACCTGGCGGTAACACAACGACCTCCGTCAGACTTGCCAAATCGTGTATTGCTTTCCTAGCTACGTCCGCCACTTCGTCATCCTCCGGTACCATGGAGAACAGGCCCTTCAATCTTTGAATTAACTCCTCCCCCAGACCACGTAGCGCTGCCTCGGAAGCATCCTCATGTCCACCGTTGAAATAACCTGGCACATATTCGCCGGTGAAGTCCTCGGGATTCAGCATTTCATAGATCGGACGTATTCTGTCCAAGAAACGCTGGCCGTCTGGAATCGGCTCAAACACGCGTTCAACGCCTGCTCCCGATGGCATAAACCACTGAAAAAATCCGTAGAGATGGTCTGCTTCAACCTCTTCATCATCTTCTGGCTCAAATTCTTCTCCGCCCATCGCTAATAAATAACGGCCGAATTCCTGTTGATTCATCCATACCACCCCTTTCTCAGTTCAGCCCAATTACCACGTTTTCATGGAATACGTTTTGTAACGTCATTGGAACCAATACTTTCAATATAAATAAATATCCACATTACCTGCACACAAATGTACGTTCAAGCGTTCTCACGCATTCCCTTGTACCCTATTCTTCCCATACCCTTGTTACTTTCTCTAATTCCATCTCTTCAAATTGGAGTTTATAGATGTCCGGTTTGCTGGTTTGATTCGTAAAATCGAAGCCGTAACTTGCATCAAAGTAATTCATCATCAACGTCATTACATGTCCGTGCGTGCCAATAGCTACTTTTGTCCCCTTATATTCTTCTAAAATCTGTTTGAACACGTCCACAGCTCTATTCTGGCAAACCGTGTTAGACTCCCCTCCTGGTAATGCATAATCGGGATCTTCAAACATCCTCTTCGAAGCAGGCATAAGTTCTTCATGCGTAATCATATCATCTGAAAAATGCCTTTCCCGAAGGTCCTCCATAATCCGAATATCTAATTCCAGAGCTGTTGCCAGCCCCTCCAAGGTTAGGAAAGCTCGGGCATACGGACTTGAGATGATGGTATGTATTCCTTCGTCCTTTAATATTTCTGTTATTTTGGCTGCATTTACTTTGCCCTTCAAGGTAAGTCCCCTCGTCCTTTCCGTTCCTTCCGTATAAGGTGACTCCGCATGCCTAACCATATAAACGATGGTCTTCATATGCCCCTCCTTGAATTCTTCTGACTTATCTAATTCAATTTACAATAATTTTCAGATATGTGTATAGTAGAAATGAAGCAATATCTCGCAAGGAAATTAAATATAAAAGAGAGGACGAGATCATGTCTCTTTCTAAAAAGAAGTATGTTTTAATCTCTATATTATTTGTACTGGCTGTCTCTGTTGTTACAATTGCTTATGTGAATGGTCATTCGAAACCGGATGAGCCCATTCATCAAGTGGTCAACCTCTCGCCCAATTCCTTAACCCTTCATGAAATAGACAAGCTGGATGCATTTGCTAAACTGATCGTCATTGGTTATGCCACAGAAAACTTTAGAGATCGAGAGCATGTCGTTACTGCATTTGATGATGGAATCATGCAGTCCTTTCACACCAATACAAACATTAAGATTGAGAAGATATTGAAAAAACCCGATGATTTTTCTTCTAATCAGAACGAATTGACGATCATTGAACCCGTCAGCCTGGCAGGAGACGTCAAATATACAGCTAATGACTATGTAGAACTGCAGAAGGGTGATAACAGTGTTCTTTTTTTGCTGAGAAACTCCTATGGTAAGTATGGGTTAATCAATGATAACTTAGGGAAGTTCAGCTTAGAAGAAAATAATCAAACTAATTGGCAACAATCCTTCACTTCTCAAGAATTATCAGAATACGAAGCATTCCGAGACTCAGTTATGGAGAAATACAACCTAAATTAAGTTTATAAACACCAATTTTATATCAATTTAATACACGCTAATGTAAATTCACAGTGTTGATCTCCTGTAATATTCACGGATTTTTTGCGGGTAACATTGGAGATCCAACCCAAAAGTGGACATTAAGGCGTAGACCCAACGATCAATACCAAATGCTGCACAACCAGAGTGCAGGTGTTTTTTATCCATTGAGGACGTTATATCAAATTCCCTACATAACGTATCTTTGACATTATTAAATGAGGCGATGGAAAAGGAAATATCTGAATTGGGAATCTCCACAACTAATTCGTATTTCATATCTGCAAGCATCTGATGTTGTGCTCGTGGGGAATCCTGAGGGAAATAAAACGGGTCGTGCGCAGTTTCTATTCTACCGCAAAAACCTAATTCATTGAACAGATCCCAGATCTCCTCTAAAATATCATTACGTATTTGGCAAACAAACTCTGGTTGTCCAAAATAAATAATTTCTCTCATTGAAAATTCGTTCATTCGATGTTGGCCAACTCTCCAGGCTGCTTCGTGTCTAAAACAGCTTCCTTCAGCCGTAAAAACGATCGAATCTTTTATTTTTTGATTTTTTAGCTCCTGGTAACAATGAAAACATACAGCAGGCGAAAGCATAAATTCATTTAACCTAACGGAATTTTGAATATCATTTTCAATTTTAACTTGTTTGAGTGCGTAATAGTCATGAGGCAATTCAGCTACAAAGTATGCATTTTGAGGGAAGTAATTTACATATTTACATACATCCATTACCTCACGTTGAATAAGAGCTGAATATTTTCTGTTTTTTGCGTTGTAGTTTTGGCTGATGCTTTGAAAAATCAAATCAAATATGGAATACAGTTCTACTGCGAGTTCTTTTTTCATTGTTCCATTTAAATCAAAATAATTCGCTATCTCAGTTTGATCAATTTTAGGATAGGTTCGCTTTTGTTGATTTTGCGTTTTAATCAAGCGAGATCCCATTGCTCTTATTTCTTTTTCTTCAAGGATCATTTTGTGGACAATATCAAGCAAATATTCCGTTTTGGATTCGTTCTCACTTTCAATAATGATCTCTCTATTGATTTCGTCGTATGTACATGCACTTATTCCCTCCATACTATAGGCCAATTTTAAAGTGAGTGCGTGTGCTTGTTTTTCATTTAGCACCCCTGTAACAGGAACCTGTATAGACATGACTAATTACCTCCTTCGGATTGAAACTATACAAAGCATTGAAGAGTGTAACATAATGAATCAAAACAAAATCAAGCAGGACTCTCAGAATGATCTAGGGAAGTCCTGCTCCTAATTCAATACATACTATATTTCATTGATTTGTTTACGACGCTCATAAATTGCGGGCATAATCATATATAACAATAGGATCGCGATCACGCCAGATAAACCAACAAAAATGGTAATGCCTATTGGTGATAAAACATGTGCTAAATAAACCCCTATTGCACCAATCAAACTAGCACCTTTAGTGGCAATTTTGTTAAGTGCCAAATAAGAACCTCGCAAATGATCAGGGGCAAGATCTCCTAGAAGGGATTCATAAATAGGCACAAAAAGCACTTCACCTAAAACCGCTATTACCATTATCCCGAATAAAATCCACGCTTGATTGCTGTATGATAAAATGACATAACCAAAAATATACATCAAAAACCCTATAAACATCGTTCTTTTTTCAGGCCATGTTTTTATGAATTGCGTGAAAATAATTGAAAGAATAATGACAAGTATCGTGTTCTCTGTTCTCAAATAACCGTAAACCTGTATTCCATCTAACGTCCAATTTAGAGGTGACAGTACAAAATCCTGAATGTTATTTTCTAAGCGAATGGCTATAAAATTTGCCAAATGGCTTTCAATCGAAAATAACAACATACTAGCTAGGATGAAAAGGATAAACAGAGAATCTTTCATTACAGTCCTATAATTAACAAATAGATCCTTAAATACATTTTTCTTTTTGTTTTGCTCCTCTTGGGGCATGTTTGTTTCTACAATAAATTTGTAAGTAATGATGAACGAGCATATGGAAGAGAATAATAACAACATGAATAAAAAGAATAAATGGTTATTGAATAGTAACGCTCCAAGCGTGCCCCCCAAAGCTATGGACAGGTTGGTTGCCCAATATAATATACTGTACATTAATTTTCTCTGTGCTGAATTAGTTACATCAAGGAGCATGGCTTCTGAGGCGGGACCATATAAACCGGAGCATATGCTATTCATCACAAAAAATACGATGGTTATATAAGGAAAAGCGTTACCGGGTAAGTTTGATAACAATAACATGAGGTACGTGATTACACGTAATCCCTCTGATAAAATCATCAATTTCTTACGTCCTATTCGGTCCGAGAAATATCCTCCCAACATACCTGCAGTCATGTTACACAAAATGGCAATGGAGAGAATTAAACTTGTTGCACTAATTCCAATAAATCTGGCGAAATAGATAGACATAAAAGGAAAGATCATGTTGGATGTGAGGGTACTAAAAAAAATAATAATAACCCTCAGTCTTACATTTCGATGCAATTGAAAAAATTCACTCATGAGAATTTCCTATGATGACGGGTTCAGTGCGGTATTCCCACACGGTGTTTTCCTGGAACCATAAATACAACATATGCAGTCGATCTTCTATCTCTGTCTGACTATCTCCATATATTAATAGTGAAGCAATGGCATCTACGCTTGATTCGGCACCATTAAATGATTTTCCGATGTTTTCTTCTTTAATGGTGCACTTTAGTACCCATTCAAAGGGCAGATTAGAATCTACAGATAACAACTTCCCGTTTTGAGGAGGTACTAACATCCAACCCGTTAGTCTATTCGAGGTCTGGTTTAATTTAATGGTTTGACCGCATTGGGATCTTATAGATTCTTGTAATATATCAATTCCGGTCGCAAACTTTACACCTTCATTAATTTCCCCTCCACCCACACGACAGGCGACTTCACATAATAATATTTGATCATTAGCAGTATGAAAAAACTCTGCATGAAATGCAATAGGATGGTCGGGTACGGGGAGTGCATTTAATACGGATAGCAATGTTTGCTGAAGTCTTTCATATAGCAAGTCTTCTTTATCTAACATCACGGAGCCCAAATAGTTATTATCCTGAAAAGCTAGGCATCCATTGATATAGCGGGAAGGGCTATACAATAAAATTTTATTTTTTTCGTATAATCCATCGATATGATACATGTCTCCATCAACAAAACATTCAGCCTCCAGATTCTTGTCGAGACCGTTAGCTAGAAGACGCTCAAAATCGGTTTCATCACGGACGATTTTTACACCTACAGAAGCCGCGCTATCCACCGGCTTGATCACAATAGGAAGACCATGTTTCTTTTTGAACTCTATTAAATCAAATACATGATTTATTCTTACGAACGCAGGTACATTAGCTACTTCGGAAACCTTCTCTTTCATAACAACTTTATCCCTGAAAGCAAGTGCACTTTCCGCAGTTTGCCCTTTAATATTTAGATATTCTCTAAGCTGTCCAGCTTTCAATAAATCAAATTCGTGAGCAGCAATGATCCAATCAATTTTCTTTGTTTGATGAAGCTGCACAATTGCGGAATAGACTCTTTCGTCAGTATCGACATTCTCATATCCAATTTTCTCATCGAAGAAATCACCAAAATGCTCGATATGTTTATGCTTCGAAAAGATTATGAATTCACTATTAATACCACTGAGCCACTCTTCGTAATTGACTGTATTCGGAGAAAACCTATTTATGATAACCGTTCGCACAAGCTCCACTCCATTTCACTAATAATTGCAATCCAATATGAATTCTAATACGCCACTTATATTGGAGTGACTGCCTGCTCACTAATTGTATTTATTACTTTTCTTCATATCCAAATGTTTTGGATAAGTAATAGAATTGGCTGTTTACCAAGATGTAAAAAGAGAACAAGTAAACGCCTTGCTTTAATTCCGAGCTTGGCTTCAACTTAATAAATATGGATGAACTTTCCCCCGGCTGAATTTCCAATTTATCCTGATCAATCTCCACATCAATAAGTTCGCTATCAATGCTAATCCCTGCAATGTTTATTTCGAGAGGCACATTTTGCTGATTACTTATCTCATACAATTTCGCCTCTAAACCCTCTCTCCCAAAACGGAGATATGGATTCCCTTTGATCGACAATGCAGCCTCAGGAAAATCAGAAATGCATCCACACTGAAAACATTTATAACTTATTCGTTTCACTGACTTCCCTGGACCTGTCATAATCGAAGATTCAAATCTTGCACTTGCATAACCACAATCATAACAAGTAGAAGTAAAGGCAAGCGCAGTGATATTCGTACGCTTTTCGCTTATCTTTTCAAAAAATATATCCCTCTTGCTCCTTGTATAGGAAACCATCTGACTATATATTTCATGACTCAAATTCAAATATTTCTGTTCCAATTTGCGAAGCGTATTTTCCAGCTTGCTCCTCGATTGTAAGCAGTAGCGATATCGACGATATAAATAAGGGATGGACTTCCAGTAGTTATAGACATCCTCTATTTTCCCTTTTAATTGGCTGCCTATGGAAACACATTCCCTAAAAAAGTCCAGGCTATCTTGATAGATTTCAATTCGCTTCATCGCTTCTTCCACATGATTTTGTACGGTTATGACCACATGAATCTCATCACTTTCAAACGGTTGGTTTGAGAACAAAAGCAATTTCACACTGGAATCATCACTTTTAATAAAAGCGAAGTAAAGTTTCTTCTGATGTAAAGGTATTTGTCTATGATCAGAGTCCATAAGGGATATTTTCGCAATATCCAACCCATGCAAACTCGATTCTTCCACCTGAATATCAACCTCAGCATATGTTTCTTGAGCTATATCAGACAGGGTGACTTCGACCTTTGATGCATCAGTCATGGACACACAAGTCTTCTTGACTTTAAGACCCCCATAGATCAAGTTGGGATCTCCAATTTGATAGTAATAGTTGTTTTCAATACCGCTATACCTAAGGAATTCATTGATAAACTGTGTTTTGACCCCTTCGGTATACCCGTATTTCGATATATTATGGGCCAGAATATTCTCAGAAACATCACCGATTTTAATACTTGGTGTTGTAATGACGCTTAGTGCATGCCCTTCTATAAGGTTTCTAACGATCGTATGACGGTATGGAATAAAGCTCTGTGCTCCGTCACCAAGGTTGCAGCCATTCAAAAACAGAAATTTGGCATACAGGTCCTTGATGGAAAGCCGTTTGCGATTTTCGATACAGCATTGGTCTGTGTGCAGCAGGCAGCGTGGTGCAAATTTATTGCATTCTTCAGTGTTGTTATCATTATCGGGTTCACCTGCCTGCACACTACAAAACAAATAATCATTCATTACGATCGCACATTCGCGACAATGTGACATGTAGTTAAACTCGAGCAGCCTGCTTTGTCGGAACATGAAGTCTGATGTGCTTTCCAGGGAACAATGATCTCGAGGTAGGTAATGGGTTTCCATCTGACCCGCGACGGCCTGTATGGCCTCATCCTCTCGGAGTTTAATCCGATTGGCCAGCACAGAATTCATCCGAATACTGCTATTTAACTTGTCCTCTAGCACGATACGCTTCAACAAATATAAACTTAAAGTAGTGTAATCGGTAAAAGGAAGAAATCCCATGGGCTTTGCAAAATGAGCTAGTTTAAGATTACTTTCTCCATCTAGGAGTGAGTAAGGCATAATAAAAAACCAAGAGTCATCGTGGCCTCTGACACTTAGCCCTTTATTTTGGGTGAACTCATCCAAGCTATTCAGGCTTACCACTTTCTTGCTAAAATAAATAGCATATAATAACGCAAAAAGGGATTCTTCCACCCCCCACGTTGAACTCTCCACCCACAGACAAACTTCGCGGCAGGTAGAGGGCAGAGCAGCATTATGCTGTGCAATCAATTCTTCGATGGAGTCTGTACAATGGATCTCAGAAGCAACGGGTATGTATGGGCTTTCCGAGAATAGATGTGCGCAATCTTCTTTTTCCAGAAAAGCAAAGATGCTTTCTTGATTTTCTTCGAAAACAGGCACCACCTTTAGTGAACCCACTGTTCCAATCCGATCTTTAACAAATAAGCGCAGCTGATCTTTAGATGGCAATGAACGAAATATGACAGAAGGATTATGCATGTTGAATGATTTCTCCATTGTCCCATTTCATTGACGTTTGAAACCAATCCACTGCTGCCAGTAATCGTTCTTCTATATCCTGTTCACTATTGGCAATTAATACAAAGGAAGCCAGACAATCATTGCAGTTACGACCATAGTTAAAGTGTTGGTTAGAGGATGCAAGAAGCTCAAAATCGATTATCTCATCCGGATACTCCGTTTCTGGGGGGCCTAAAAACGTACCTTTCCCTGGATGGACAAGCACATTACCACTGATCGTCCGCGGCTCTCTCTCAACGGATTCCCAGGATATCGGGATACCACATTGCATTTGAACCCATGTTTTCATTAAATCAATATTAAAGGCCGTTTTTAATGTTATACCGATCTTCGAACCACCTACACGACTGGCAATCTCACACAATATTAATTCATCATCCTCTGTGTGGAAAACCTCCGCGTGGAATGCAATAATCTCCGGGCATGGTAGATAGGATAAAATCTGGTTTACCATCTCATTCAACCGCTTAACAAGTGGATTATCAGCTTCTAGAATGTAACTTCCTGATGGTTTCGCATCCATATAAGCGAGACAAGAATTAATGTATACAGAAGGCCAGCAAAATAAAAGCTCCCCCTTCATGGCAAGACCATCAATATGATAAATTCGTCCCGATACAAATTTCTCCGCGATCCATTCTCCCTTGAAGCCTTCTTCTAATCTGTGCTCCAGTTCTGATTCTGTATGAATGATCGCTACTTCTTTGGAGCCTGTCCCGTCTACTTTCTTCACTACGATTGGATAGGAATGAGATGCAACAAACTTCAATACGTCCAGACTAGAAGTTACCTTGCAATAAGGCGACAGCTGAATGTCTGAATGTTTTAGTTTGTCTTTCATCATCACTTTATTGCGAAATGCTAAAGCACTCTCCATCGTTTGGCCTGGAATGCCTAAATAGTCCCGTAATTCCGCTGCACGAATCAGATCTGATTCAGAAATAGCAATAATGGCAGTGAACTTGTATATTTTATGTAGAGCAATAGCTCGCTTCTCGACATTACCATTGACCGAAAAATGATCGAACCATTCCATGTGTTCATAGTTATTTACAACGTGATTATAACTTAACTGGTATTCGGAGGAAGACAACATCACTAGTTTTTGTTTTGTTGAGATTAACCAGCTTTCATAGGGTGTGATGGCATGATCTCTTCGATTGATTATTAAAATAGCCACAATGAGATACTCCTCTCTATACTTTGGCAGGGGATAACTCATAAAAGGTTATGGTATCCGCATCACTACAATAAATCGCCCATTTTGAAGGTGTGCTCTTTATATCTCCAACATTAATAAGGTATTTTTCATACTTGTCCAAAGGTATCGGACTCCCCAACTGAATGGGGATTTCTTCATAAAGCATCTCTCCATCGACCTGATTGACACCAAATAATCTTTGATCATGATTATGACCATAAAAACAAAGCCGATAAGTTAACATTGCATTTTCAATTAATGGATGGAACACATCGGGGTCCCTCTCTACCCATGACAGCTGATGACCATGGATAAAGAGCAGATCCCCTTTGGTAATTTCTCTTGGATAACCTAAAAAGATAGCGATATTTTCAGGTATTTGCGTTGAAGGCATGAGCTTCATCAGTTTTTCTTCCTGATTACCGATAACGCCTGGAAACGTATTAAGTGTATGGATAAATGGATGCGTTGAATCCATAACATAGTCGGATAATGGCATCGGTTCTATCGCAGTTTCATCCGCTGAATATACGGGTTTTTTCTCCACTTCAAAAACATCACCCATACATATGATTTCCGCTTCAGTTTGATCTGTACGTATTTTGGTTACCACTTGTTCCGCTTGAGCAAACCGACTATGAATATCGCCAATTAAAGCAATCTTCATTTCGCACTAACGTCCTGTTCTACTTTGGAAAAATGCTGTTGAATGTATTCAAGAATATGCTGGTTATCTTCTAAGCGGCCCGCAAGAATATGATCTCCATCATGCAGAGCCGGGACAAAAGGTACACCCGTAAGCTCAATCAGTTCTGTTCTTTCGGATCTTTCTTTCGTAACATTGATATTGATGTAAGAAACACCCAGGTCGGTTAACAGTTCCCTCACAGGCTTACAATAGGGACATTTTTCTCTTTGGTATAACTTAAACATAGACTGATTCCTCCGCTAATGAATTTTGAATGGCTTGCAGACTACTTCCTCGATCAAAGGTATAGCCCATTTCGCTTAAACTCATTTCAATAGCACCGAAAATACCCATTATGTCGATTACATCAACTGCACCGACATGACCAATTCGAATACCGGTATCTTTTAATTCACCTTGTCCGCCTGTTACGGTAAGCCCAAATTTGTTACTGAGGATTTGAAGTAACATTTTTGCTGACATACCACCAGGTGCTTTAGCAACGGTAACCGTATTACTTCTTACCTTCGGATCCTGAACGAACAATTCAAAACCTAATGCTTCAAGTGCAGCTCCTACCGCCTTAGCAATCCCTTGATGCCTCCGTACACAAGCATCGTAACCTTCATGATTTAATAATTGTAAAGATACCTGCAGAGCTTGAAGCAGAGATACACCAGGGCTTGAAGGAGCCATCGGATAAAATTTGCGATAACGTGCAAAAGAGAAATAATAACTGCGCGGCTTCACCCGATCAATGACATTCCATGCTTTTGCGGACACACTAACAAAAGCGAGTCCAGGTGGCATCATAAATCCTTTATGTGATGCAGCGAGTACGATATCCAGCCCCCACTCGTCCATCTCTAGCGCATGAGATAACAAACCACTGATTGCATCCACAATAACGAGCGTATCTTTATCCTTAAAATACTGCCCAATACTTTGGATATCGTTCTTAACTCCTGTAGAAGTCTCACTATAGACTACTAAGATGGCCTTTGCATCCGGGTGCAGTTCGTACGTTGCCGCAATGGATTCCATTGAGGCAGATGTTCCCCATGGAGTGCGGATCTCTACCACTTCGACACCCTGAATGCGGCAAATATCTACAAATCGCTCACCGAAATACCCATTGGACACTACGATTGCCTTGTCGCCAATATTTAAGCTATTAGAAATTGCCGCCTCCATCGCCCCGGTCCCTGATGAAAGTAAAATGTAAACATCGTTTTGTGTCCGAAACCATTTGGGAAGCTCCTGATTAATTTCCTCAATCAATGTCTGCATTTGTGGTGAACGATGATGAATGACTTCCTTTGCACCAGCCATTAAAATTTCATTGGGAACCTGCGTCGGTCCCGGAGTTGCCATACGAAGTTTCATAGTTATATTTTCCTCTCTATAAATCAATAAAAAGGGTACGGGTTGCTTCCTGCAAATCAAAATCAAATAAGACAACACGATGGGTGGGAGACATTGCTAATTTATAATTGCTTACAGGAAGCGAAAGACTTGTTCCTAAAATGGAACTCTTGATGTGGGAACTTCCATTCATATCACCAGTCGTACGAAAATGTTGGTATTCATATTTTTTTTCATGGGGGGCTATTTCATTTAACATCTGTAACAGATCTAGAACCGCACCGGGCTCATAACGCATGACGGTTAAGCCAATCGTACTTCCAACTGCACATACATGTACGATCCCACTGCCTTTTTCCATGTCTCCCAGGCAGCATTCAATTTGCTCTGTAATATCATAGGAATGATCAGAGCCTTTCGAAGATATTTTTATTTCTTTTAACATCGCGCGCTCCTACGTTCGTAAATTTAGCTAACTAATGATTTCTTTTCAGTCACCATGTTGACAATGGAGCCGATTGATAAAAAGTTATCAAGAACTAGATCCTTGTCTTCAAACATGATGCTAAAATCATCCTCCAATTTAACAATAATGGCTACGGATGCAAAGGAATCAATCGGCAAAATCTCTTGCTCCGCAGGTGTTTTTTCGAGCTTTGTCACTGTCATGACAATCTCGATTACTTTTTGCTTCAACTCATTATCCATAATTCCACCTACTTTTCATGTCATTTTTTCTTTAAATTGTTCCAGTCTTGAGGTTCCTTCTAATTCATCCGCATTCGAAAGGGAGAAAAAGCGCTCGACAAATGATTTCTTCCATTTCACGGCGCTACCATAATCCAGCTCTCCGTACTTTTCGAGAAATGTTTCATCTCTAATATTTAAAATCGGTTGGAGCTCGTCTGAATAATGTTCATCATACAAGTAATCTAAATAGTAAAAAGAGTAGAACAACGCTTCAGTTGCAAGCAGGTCCTTGGCTCGTTTTGCGAGTAAATTCCAATCCAATCGCCCGCTTTCCAACAGGTTCAGCGTACATTCTCGCAAATCACAAAACTTAATCAAATTTAAATCGGCATGCAGTAGTACCCATTGAACGTTGGTTGCTTCTTTATATAAATGGATGGCGATATGAATCAAAAAATCCATTTCTTCAAGTAAATAAGCAGGTGTATCTTCTAAATTAGTTTGTACTGCATTCTCCAGTAATTCTTTTGATGCTTGATAATTTTTCTTTAGATCAACATCGTAAGAAAAATCGATATCGATATGCCTTACGATCGGGTCCTCAGAAAGTTTTACATGCGGATAAATGTTGCCAATATGCATTTTCCAAAGCATTTCCTCTTGTCTCGATACTTGGTTTATCGTGTTACTGGACCAATCATAATCACCAATCACATACCCAAGTGATTTAAGCACCTGAGAAACTTTGTTTCGATCCGATAAATCAATCAAGAAGTCCAAATCATTACAAATTCGAAGACCCATATCTTTATATACTTTTGGAAGAAGCACAAAGCCTTTGAGGGGGATCGCTTTGATCGATTCTTGATCAAATGCCTTTAAGACCTGCAACCCTTCGGCAAACATCAATTCATTACGATGTTTGTTACTGATATAGTAGGAATTGAATAATCGCTTATACATGTTTTTAATTTTTCCTGATTGATCCAATCGAAGTAAGTGGCCGCCGATCAGCTGAAGCACCTTGTGACGATTCGCCAAAGAAACCAATGTATCGATATCAAATCCCTTATCAATAATTACTTTAGCTTCTTCTTCGTTTTCTACTGTCATCTCAATACGTGAGCAGAGCAGTAGAAGCCTTTCATGATCTTGAAGCTGTATATTTTCGTTCATTTTATCCTCCTAAATGCAGTGGTAATGAAATACTCTCATGTTCCGGCAGTACCCCTGAACCGATGATTCGGAACGCTTGCACTTGCTCTAACATTTCTGTAATTTTGCTGACAGATAATTGAAGCTTGTCATGATTAACTTCTATATAATGATTCCAGGAACTGTCGCTGTTCTCGGGTATCGTTTCAATATTTTCTCCTATTCTATCTTGATGATTGGATAACGATTCAATGAAGCAATGGGGAGAAGATGAAACGGTTGGATAAAAAATATACGCCACCGGGCATTGTACTCCTGGTTCAGATGATGGCATTAGTTCTCTGAATAGCTGGGGATCAACGGCTACCTTATGTTTAGGCGACCAAATATCCTTAATTTCTTCCGCATTCATGTTTATATTTACTTTCTTGATCACTTCCGGGTATTTGGTAAGTGTTCCTATGCCGATATGGGGGTAATCTGGCCAACCACTCGCCATCAGAACACCATTTTTTTCAAATAGAAACGTCTTGTCTCCGCTCATTAATTGATAGCCGAACCGATGTACCAACTCCATGATTGTCGTTGTTTTGCCAGAGCCTTTCGGCCCTGTAATCAAGTAGGCTAAGCCATTACGGAAAGCACACGAAGCATGAAGAATTACGGTTCCTTCATTTTCTTCATTCTTAATCACGACATCTCTAATCAGCTCAATTAAAATCAAATTAAATGCTTCAGAGGTTATGTCGCCACTTGTAATGTCAATGAATTTATTAGGAGCATCAAACGTTAAGAGCGTATTTGTATGCTCGCAGAATAAATACTCTTTTTCTCCAATTTGCTGACGCACAGCCGGAATCGTAAAAAATGCAGATGCACTTTTTCGAATATATACAGATTCCCAACCCTGATTATCAGCATAATTTGCAGGATCTGCTGCTCCCTTTTGTATACGAATGGTTGCTATACACGAAGAAGTATCATCCAGTGGTTCATGGATAACAAAATGTGTGCTGAAGAAGTCAATCACCCTGTCTATTTGAACTCCATCTTCAACCAACATAACAACGTTTGAATTCAGAAAATGAAGTGTAATCGTTTTGATCTCAAACACCTCTATTCAGATATTTAGAAATTACTTGGTAATGTGATTATGATCTCTATAGGCTCTTCGCATTCCGGCCAACGATTTCTTTATCGGATGCGAATCTTCCCATTCAATTAAGGAAGTAATGAGTTCTTGGGTTACAGGGTGAAGACTTTCTCTATATGCTTTATCCTTCATCCAAGGACGTGACGTATATCCGCCCTTCGCTTCGTCCTTGGCTTGCAAGCTAAAATGGACAGTTCGTCTTTCACTACCCGCTTTAGTAGATCCACGGTGAAGTATTAAAGCATTAAATAGTACGAGATCACCAGGTTCACAATACAGTGTGACTTCATTAGGGAGGGGGGACGATTCTCTGTTTAAAATCGCTTGCAGTTCTTGTTCATTCAATGCTCTGATATGCGTACCAGGGACTGCTTTAAAAGCTTCATCTTCATATAAAGAAAGATTGGCTAGCAGAAACGTAGTTTGTCCCTGTTGATCAAAATCATAGGGATCTTGCTGATCACGATGCCAAACAAGATTGTAATCCACTTTTTGAGGAGCCCAGAAAGAATGCATTGTCCAAAATCGAAGTTGATCACCAATGATTTGAGATATAGAAGACATCATTTTCGGATTAGCAAACAACTCGTCAAAAGAAGGGTGACGAAGTTCCGGAGATAAGATGTCCGCAACACCCCATGTATCGTAGTCCTCATCCTTTTGGGTATACCTGGTCTTGAACTGTAAAGGATCACTGTTAACTTTTTGATAAACCAATTCTATTGCCGATCTTAACCTATCTAGATCCTCGGCTGATATTACATTCTTCAATAAAATGAATCCGTCCTTATGATAGGATTGCAGCTGATCAGTGGTTAACAAGGCAAACAGCTCCTTTATCGTTATTTACTTATAACCGGCACTTCCACCTTTTTATATCTTTGTTCTGTATAGTAGTCTTCGGCATCAAGCATTTCTTGAAGCCCTTGCAATTTAAAAACATCTTGAACCGATGCGATTTTATCTTCGATCTGTAAGGTATTCCCTGCCAATTTGATCTGCTGGAATGTTTGTCTGATCGCGTGGATGGAAGTTCTGAGTCCATGATTTGCATAAATAACCATTTTTACTCCATACTCTTGCAGCTCTGAGGCACTAATCTGAGGATAGGTTGTGGGTACCAGGATGATGGGTAATCTATTGGAATAGAGACTTAAAAAATGTAAAATTTCAGAGGGATCATTTTTCTTGGAATGAATTAATATAGCGTCTGCTCCTGATTCTTCATAAGCCTCCGCTCTTGCTACAGCCTCATCCATTCCAGCACCCGCAATGAGTGCTTCAATTCGAGCAATTACCATAAAATCAGGGTTGCGCTGTGTATCCTTAGCAGCTCGTATTTTTCCGGAAAACTCTTCAATGGTAGCGAGCTTTTGTTCTCCCCCAGCAAAACTATTTAACTTGGGAAACAATTTATCTTCCATGCAGACAGCAGCAATACCATTACGTTCGTATTCACGTACCAAATGCATCACATTATTTACATTTCCATAACCCGAATCACAATCTGCGATCACCGGAATGTTGGTTACAGCATCCATTGAAGCAGCGGCTTGTAAATATTGCGTCATCGTGAGGATATTCGCATCCGGCACAGCATTTACTGCGGAAATTTCCAGACCACTTGCCCATATTCCGTCAAAACCCGCTTCCTCTACCAGCTTTGCACTTAATCCATCATGCGCTCCAACGATTTGGATAATTTGATCACCGGCAAACAAACTTCTGAGTTTTTGTGCTTTCACAATAAATCTCCTCACTTTTTGGGAATGGTACTTCCTTGTTCCAACTGAATTATTTCTCCTATCTTTTCCACAATATCCGCGTCGACTCCAAGCGGCATTAGCTGACCAACTCGGTAGCCAAGGTACATGGGATCAAGACCATTCGTTTTGCTGACACGATCAATGTGCTGATAGTAATAGTAATGTAAGTTATTTAGTCCACAGATTATTTCCGGCTGGGCAATTTTCATCGGCACCGTTAATACCTTCTCAAGGAAATACTCGGAAAGCTGTAATATGGGCGTTAAATCATATTCCACTTCATACCGCTTCCACTTATTCATGACCGCTGCGAATTGCTCAGTAGCCAGATTACCTGCCCCTCTAGCCATTCCGCATATGGATGTGTCAATATAAGACACCCCTAAATCCATAGCTCTCAGCGTATTAGCAAAAGACAACCCAAGATTGTTATGTCCATGAAACCCAAGCGGTATCTCTGTCTTATTCTTTAATGTATTTACAATGGTTGTAATATCGTCAGGATGAAAAGCACCGTAAGAATCTGCAAAATAAAAGACGTCAGCGCCTGCGTGTTCGGCCTCTTGGGCAATCATGGCTAATTCACCAGCACCAATATAACTCGCTGACATCAAGTTCAAACAAACTTTAAATCCCCAGTCTTTCAATACAGAGACATAGGTTAATGCATTTTGCACATGTTGGGGGTATGCAGCAATACGAATCCAAGTCACACATGAGTCCCGCAAGTCTTCAAGTTGACGAAGTGCACAGACTTCAGGAATTACCATGACAGCATACTGTGAATACCTAAGTTGTTGCGGAAGGGAAAGAATCAATTCAGCATCACACTTGGCAACGCTTCCAACCTGAGTGGATCGATTGCTCCCCGATCCGCCGCGATATCCAATTTCTATAATCTCAACGCCCGCATGATCCAATTGATGGATCAGCAGTTTAATCTCTTCAGGTGTAAACATCCACATGTTCAGATTTCCGCCATCTCTCAATGTGCAATCTAGCAACGATATTTGGCTAATGTTTCAAACCTCCGTTTCACAGGTACAAATCAAGAGACACTCACAGCCAAGGTAGACGTAAAGCGTTTTACAATTTCTTGTGGTGTCCACTCTACACGTTTTCCAATTTTCCCTGAATTAGCTTCTACCTTGCAATGAATCATAACGGGGCCTTCTTCCACGATCTCCGGGAATTGATCCAGAGTTTCAATAACATGCACCTTGTTATACCCTATATTCTCCATGATTGCTTTTGAGTTTGAGATGGGAACAGTGTGTTGTCCCCCTGTACTTTCATGCATTTCGTTATCTAAAACAATATGGATAAGATTGGAGGGTTTGTGCTCGGCAATCATAAGCGTAATACCAAAATTCATTACAAACGACCCATCCCCATCCAGAACAATAAATGTGTTTTGAGGATTTGTTTTGGCCAATCCCAAGGCAATAGGTGCCGCCATTCCCATTGAACCAACCATATAAAAGTGTTCTGGCCTATCACTGGCATTATACAAATCTCGCGTAATGTATCCACAAGTTGATATGATATGAGCATCTGGATAATCTGTAATCAATTTTTCTATAACTTCTATTTTCCTCATATGGCCTCCTTAAATCGCCTCTTTAATCAACAAAGCAACCGGCATGCTATTCTTTTCAATAAGCTCAGTACAAGCTTTAACAGAAGCTGCACTATGTTCTTTGTCAAATTCCACATAAGGTATTTTAATAGCATCTAGCACATGAAGAAGCCTCTCGCCAATGAGATCATGTTCGACTGCATCATTCTCAAAGGCCCCTCTCCAGCTGATGATTAACAAAGCCGGAATTTGATAGATTGAATATAAGGATGTCAGGACATTCATCGAATAGCCCAGACCTGAATTTTGCATTAAAATTGCACATTTCCTGCCACCTAAATGCATGCCTACGGCAACACCTAATGCAGAATCCTCCCGAATTGCGGGCATATAGACAATCTCTTTCTTTTCAACATACTCCTTATCTTCTAAAATCCTAAATAGTCCCTTTAATAATGAACATGGCACTCCAGTATACGCATTGTAGCCATGTTCATATAATTCATTTGTGATGCTTAACGCTTCATTACTCATTCACAATATCTCCATCTCTACGTTAGTTTGTATAAACCGTTATCTTACTTTCTCAATAATGCTTTCCATAGAAAGAGAAGATGAAATAATTTTATTGGAATAGGGGTGGTCCTTTTCAATGTGATACATACGAAGCGCGTCTGTATCCTTCAAAATATGGCCTGTCAAGATACATGCAACCGTTTCGTCCTTATCGATTATGTTAGCTTGAATTAACTTTTTGACACCGGCTACCGTTGCTGCTGAAGCAGGTTCACAACCGATTCCAGAAGCATCTACCACGGCCTTAGCATTTAAAATTTCCTCATCCGTGACAGACATGGCTGCACCGTTGGTCTCCTTGAGCGTACGCATCGCTTTACGCCAACTTGGTGGGTCACCAATATTAAGGGCTGAAGCTAAGGTGTATGGGTGCGGCTCAGGTTCAAGCACTTGTTTTTGTGCAGTAATCATCTTATAGAAGGGGCTGGCTCCTTCTGCCTGAATAACAGCAACTCTAGGCAATTTATCAATAAAACCCAAGGCGAACAGATCGGAAAGACCTTTTCCTAAAGCCGATACATTACTCAGAGCTCCACCTGGCACCACAATCCAATCTGGCAGTTCCCAATTCAGGTCTTGTGCAAGTTCATACACAATGCTTTTCTGACCTTCAATCCGAAATGGGTTAATCGAATTACAGATATATAGGCCCAGTGATTCACTATGTTCTTCTAAAAATTTTATTCCGTTATCATATGTACCTTCGAAGGAGAAAATATTCGCACCATACGCCAAGGTCTGCAGTACTTTATTTAAAGAAATATTTTTATTAGGCACAAAAACATAGGACTTTGTTTGTGCGATTGCTGCATACATCGCTAATGAAGAGGATGTATTTCCTGTGGAGGTACAAGTGAATCTGCTGTATCCCATGGATTTACCATGGGTAACCGCAACCGTCATGCCATTATCTTTGAAGGAACCACTTGGGTTTTCACTTTGCGCTTTTAACCATACGGATCTTGCCCCCACATATCGCTCCACGGTTTCCGGACTGTACAACCCTGTATTCCCTTCATATTTCGAAACAACCATCTCTTCTTCCACATCCGGAAAAATAAGCTCCTTATACCTCCATACACCACTGGCATATATGGACCGGCGGTCAGACAAACGTTGATGAAAAAGATGTTTTAATTCGTCCGTATCGACTGCACTAAAGTCTTGTTGAATATCCAGCATCCCATTGCAGGTACATGTATAACGGAATTCGCTATACTCCGTCTCACAATTTATACAGATATACTTCATGTTTTATCGATAGACTTCCCGGGTCTATCCTATCCCCCTCTTATTCTGACTTCATGTAGTCCTAGTAGGTTATTTAAAGATGGTTTTACAAAAAAATGATAGTTTCTGTTCCATTGCATAAACTTCGTCATTTAGACTTAATTCTTGTTTAATATTCAAAAAAAGGTTTTATTTTCCACTATGTTACACTAAGACGTTACTCTTGAAAAGCACTTTTTTTCATATTTTAAATTTAAAAGAAAAAGATAGTTTTTATCACATATTATTCTAAATAATGACAAATTTTGAGCGAATTATAAAAAGGAATGAACTATTTCAGAACAACGATATAAGTTAAATCAAATTAAAAAAACCTTGTATAAGGAGGAGGAAGGCCAGCTATAAACACCAACTGGTAAAAGGAACAGAGGCTATGAACGAGCTAAAGAGCAGCGAACGAATGGATCAATATCTGGTCATGTAGAACGAGAATGAGGCCACCGTTACTCGCTCAGAGGAATCTCCAAAACAAAAAAGAAAGGCCTTCTTCTTCCCAGATGGGGAATTAGACGACCTTCCGATGCTTTTGAAACATATAAATTTGGTAAAAGGTAGAGCGGGGCGCGGCTTGTGTAGTGGCAAGCCGCGTAGGGATGAGGTAAAGCACCCAATGGGTGCTTTACCTCATGGGTAAGCGCCACGATCGCAAAGCCGTGACGCTTCTCCCGCTGCATGCCGCCAATCGGCCTATGCAGCTTCCTCCTTGCCGCTGCATCTACATGGCAGCGGCTTCTTCTCCCAGCGGCAGCGTGTAATACTGCGCCTGCTGCCCTTCATGCTGCTGGTATACCACGACCAGCAGCGTCCGGCCTTTCGCGGCAAGCGGGCTGGCGCCAGCTAGCACACGCTCAAGCCGGAACGGAAGCACGTCCAGTACAGCGTGCTTCTGCAGTTCCTTTTCGCCGAGACCAAGGTCGGCGAAAGCACGGGCTCCCATGACCGTCTGTGCGGTCATGGCCGAGGTCATCGGCAGCGCACGCGAGGCGTTGCCGTCCACACCGTCCGCCGCTCCATCCGCGGCGGACCCAATTGCGTCGCCCGCAGGGAGCGACGCTGCAGCCCCGGCACTGCTGCCGATCACACCCGCCGCATCCGCGGCAGAGTCTTCCCCGGCAGCAGTCGAATTCCCAGCAGCGGCAATCGCACTCGTGCCGCTGCTTTCCAGCCATGCCGAGCCTGAGGCACCGGCAACACGTGGCAGACGAACGTCTTCCGGACGTTCAGCCAGCGTTTTCATATACAGCGCCCACTGATCCTTCTCCAGCGCGTCTTCCCACCAGATTTTGCGTGGTTTGTACTTGTGGCCGAGGAAATAGTCCAGCTTCATCAGGCCGAGCACGATATCCATATGCGGCGTGTTGCGCGATTCCAGGAAGCTGTGCAGACGGGTGAACAGATCCTCCAGCTGGTGACCGATCTTCTGCCATCCCTGACCCTCCCAATAATCCCCGAACGCCTGGAAGAAATCAAACGGCGAGTTGAACTCCTGCTCCATCAGATACTTGAGCGTATGGTCCATCCGGTGTGCGTTCCAGTATTTCTCCAGCACATCCTCCAGCCGTTTCAGGCGCACGATGTCGCTGAACGGCAGCACGTCACTGCCCAGAATTTCATACGGCGCGTGATCCATATACGTGTAGTTGTACTTTTCCGCATCCAGACGCAGGCCGGTACCGCGCAGCATTTTGAGGAATCCGAGCTGAAGCTCTTCCGGCCCCAAAGCAAACACATCGTTGAACGTCTTGCGGAACGTATTATAATCTTCCTCCGGCAGTCCGGCGATGAGATCCAGATGCTGGTCGATTTTGCCGCTGGCTTTGACCTTGTTCACCGTACGGCTCAGCTTGGCAAAGTTCTGACGGCGTTTCACCAGTTCATTCGTCGGATCATTCGTGGACTGTACCCCGATCTCGAACCGGAATGTGCCCGGCGGCGCATTCTCTGCCAGATAATCGAGTACTTCAGGGCGCATGATGTCCGCCGTAATTTCGAACTGGAACACCGTCCCCTGATGATTCTCGATCAGGAATTTGAACATCTCCATCGCGTAATCGCGCTTGATATTGAATGTCCGGTCCACAAACTTGATCAGCTTCGCACCCTTCTCAATCAGGTACAGAATGTCCGACTTCGTCCGCTCAATATCGTAATAACGTACGCCGACCTCAATACTGGACAGACAGAACTGACAGCTGAACGGACAGCCCCGACTGGTTTCAAAATAAACAACGCGTTTCCCGAGATCCGGAATATCCTCTTCAAAACGGTGCGGTGACGGAAGATCGTTCAGATCCGCCTTCGGTCGTCCTGGCATGAGAATGACCTCTTCCCCTTTGCGATACGCGAGTCCATACACAAAATGGAACTTCTTGCTCCCCTCCAGCTCCGTCAGGAGCTGATGCAGCGTCTCTTCCCCTTCACCCATGACGATGAAATCGACATTGGGAATCCGGTTCATCCAATATTCCGTGTCATAGGACACTTCCGGCCCGCCCAGCAAAATTTTCACGTCAGGCATAACCTTTTTCAGATTATCAATGACCTTGATTGTCTCTTCAATGTTCCAGATGTAACACGAGAACCCAATCACGTCCGCGCCGCGCTGGTACAGATCGGACACAATATTCATGACCGGGTCCTTGATTGTATACTCCGCCAGCTCAATATCAAAATCCTTCTCACTGTACGCCTTCAGACACCGCAACGCCAGCGAGGTATGGATGTACTTTGCATTCAAAGTAGAAAGAATAACCTTCATGGTTCACAACCTTTGCCTGGACACCCAGACCATATTTTTTGGTAAAAGTAAAGCTTCACAGCCATCCATCCCCTGATGCTGTTCATGTAAACCTATTGTCAACACCCAGTCTTGGATACTGTTCTTGTTATATCTATATATATATCCATTCCACGTCTCATGGACATATCCTACTTTTGTCTTTCAAAGGGTGGACATCCTTTTCAAAAAGACATCCGCTTCCGCCAACCTCTGATCTACTATATATAGGCCTAGGATCACTCATCGACTCCATATCCTGTGCGAGCCAACAATTGCTTTCTCCAACAGCAATGTCCACCTTTTGAAAGACAATTCAGCTTATTTCGTCCACCATACAGAGACACTCCGCCCCAACTTTAACCTGAAAAAGACCGCATTCAAGTTCCATCCAGGATCCACGATTCGCAATACACGAGTCATAATCCATATCAAACGCCACTTTACCGAGAGCACGAAGCCAGCACCCGATAATCACTCTCACTCCTCATCATTTCCCTCTTGCTCTCACTCAAACTCGTAAAACGCATCATCATCCGTATCCACTTCTTCGCCCGATTGCTTCTGGAAGAACTCCAGGAAAGGCAGCCCATACTTGCGGTACTTGACCTCACCGACCCCTTTGATACTCAGCATGTCACGTTCCGTCTGCGGACATACCACACTCATCTCGCGAAGCGTTGCATCATTGAAAATGATGTACGATGGCACATGCTCCTTCGCCGCCAAATCGCGCCGGATCAGGCGCAGCTGCTCGAATACTGTCTCGTTGACCGCCGATGGCATCGCATCGCGTCCACGACGTCCACCGTAGTTCGTACCCGAAGCCGTTGCCGCCGTCTTCCGCACTACCCGCTGCATCACTTCACGCTGGCCTTTGAGCACTTCCACCGCCAGAGGCTGCAAACGCACAACCGGGTACTGTCCCTCGGACAACATCAGATAGCCTTCCGATACCATCACGTTGATGATCTCCGCAATTTCCCGTTCCGTGCGGTTGCCCATCACGCCGTAGGTCGGCAGGGAATCGAAGCCGTATTCCAGCACTTTTTTGGCACGCGAGCCCTTGAGCACCGAAGCCACCAGGGATACGCCGTACCGTTCGCGCATGCGGTGAATGCAGCTGAATATTTTCTGCGCATCAATTGTCATATCCACCAGCTCGCGGTCGTCCGTACAGGAACTGCAAATGCCGCATGGGTTGTCCTCATGTATCTCCCCGAAGTAGTCCAGCTGCGCACTGCGCAGACAACGCGTCGTGTAACAGTAATCGACCATCTGCTGCAGCTTCCGGTAATCGTTCTGTTTGCGATCGCCCTCCATCGGGTTCTGCTCGATCAGGAACTTCTGAGTAATAATGTCCTGTGCCCCAAACAGCAGAATGCATTGACTTGGCTCTCCGTCCCGTCCCGCACGTCCGGCTTCCTGCACATACGCCTCCATGTTCTTCGGCATGCTGTAATGCAGCACATAACGCACGTTGGATTTATCGATCCCCATCCCAAATGCATTGGTCGCCACCATCACCCGGATATCATCGTACAAAAAAGCTTCCTGGCTCTGGGCCCGTTCATCATCCGTCATCCCGGCATGGTACCGTCCTGCGGGCAATCCGGCATGCAGCAAACGCTGATGCAGATCGTCCACGTCCTTACGGGTCGCGGCGTATACAATACCTGGCTCGCTGGCATGCTCGCGCGCGTAGTTCAGGACAAAGTCCTTTTTGCTCTCACCGCGCAGCACGCTAAACGCCAGATTATCCCGCCCAAGTCCGGTCACATAGGTCTGCGGGTCCTGCAAACGCAGCAGCCGCAGAATATCGCCCATGACCTCGGGCGTCGCCGTCGCCGTGAAGGCCGCAACCACCGGCCGCTCCGGCAAACTGTCCACAAACGGCGCTACCGCCAGGTAGCTTGTCCGAAAATCATGCCCCCACTGCGACACACAGTGGGCCTCATCCACGGCAACGCAGGAGATGGGCAGCTGCCCCATCTCATCGCGGAACCAGTCCAGCTCCAGTCGCTCCGGCGCGACATAGAGCAGCTTCAGCTCACCGCGCTGCGCCGCGCGGATGCGATCATTCACTTCTTTGCCGCTTAACGTACTATTGATATAAGCGGCAGCAATGCCGGCGGTCGTGAGCGCATCGACCTGATCCTTCATTAACGAGATGAGCGGGGAGACGACCAGCGTCAGCCCCGGATATAACAGAGCAGGAATCTGATAACAGATCGACTTCCCGCCCCCGGTAGGCATGATGCCCAGCGTATCTTCGTATTCAAGCAGGCTGGACACGATCTTTTTCTGACCCTCGCGAAAGTCGGGGTAGCCATAATATTTTTGCAGGAGACCCTGCGCTTCTTCTAAAGTAGGTGCTTGCACACTCATGTAAAGACTCCTTACTTGTCACTGGTGTTCCTCCACCAGCTTGGTCCCATCCGATTCTGACATCCGAACACGGCACCATTGCCGCATCCTTGACAACAAAATGGCGTTCTCATGACTTGTCCGTCAAGCAAAACGCCGCTCCCTTTAGTTTAACGGGCCAGCCCCGAATGAGCAACCGCGTTTTATTGTAAAACGTTTGAAGCTTTCTTCATCAAAATAAAAACAACCGCTCATCCCTGTTTGGACAAGCGATATCATTAAATAAGCGTTGATTGCAAAATGAGTACCTAGATTTATCTCTCTACTTTCGAGGCTATCCTTCATTCTGCTCTTTCCGGTTCCGCATCTCTTTACGTAAAATGACTTCCAGCTTCTGCCGATTATCAAGCAGGCTGGGATCGTTTGGCAGGTACTCCCGGGCTTTCCTATTATGCATCATGGCCTGCTCCCAGTTGCCCAGATGGGCATAACACAGGGATAGGCGAGCATGCGGCAGCCAGGTGCGGCATGCCTCGGGAACCGGACGCAGACCCGTGTCGCGGCTGCTCACGTCCACTGCCTGCAAATACCAGTAGATCGCAGGGACCAACTCCTGTCGTTCATGAAAGCAGGCCGCGATCGCACAGCAGAAATCCGCATACGGCAGGTCATACTGGAACGACTGCAGCAGTGCGCCCAGTTTACGTCCCGGCTGACCAAGCCGCTCGTAACATTCCGCCAGCCGTGCACAGGCAATGAGCCGATCCTCACGATAGCCGCTGGGCTGCTCCAGCAGCTTTGCGTACCCCCGGGCCGCCGCCGCATAGCGCTGGTGGTCAAAACATTCGCCTGCATAATAGAACAGCAGGCGACCCTGGGCTGCGCCCTCTTCGGCGATCCATTTGCGCAGGATGCGCACATTTCGCGCCGAATGATGGCCCGCCTCGCGGCGGTGCGTGACGGCAATATCTGCCGAAATGACCCCGCTCGGCGGGAAGCTGAGCTGCTCGTGCAGCCGGCCATGCCAGCGGCACCCGGCATCCCGCTTGACCAGGCGCAATCGTCGGTCCGTCACGAGCGGACTTCCCTCCGGCCCCTCGGCCAGCGTATAGTTCAAGATCACAGCTGCCGTCTCCCCCTCGGACGGCAGCTGCTGCTTCAACTGCTCCAGCTTCGCCCTTTCCGCAGGCAGCAGAACATCATCCGCATCCAGCCACAGGATATACTCCTGAGTGGCCTTGTCGAATGAGTAGTTTCGCGCCGCCGCAAAATCATCTGTCCACTCATACGTGTAGACCCGGTCGGTATATTGCGCAGCAATGTCCATTGTTCGGTCCGATGAACCGGTATCAACAACGACAATCTCGTCTGCGATTCCGGCTACCGAGCCCAGACAGCGCGCAAGCGTGCGTTCCTCGTTCTTCACAATCATGCACAGACTGATGGTGATCACGTTCCGAGCCCCTTCCTGTCATACGCATATTGCAGTCTACAAGCTTTGCTATTTTTTCCTACACATGGTTTGCCCTAACTCCCCACTGACTCATCGCACAAACTGCCCACACTCCCATTTCTCACATGGTGCATCTCCCTTATCCCGTTACCCTTCAACATTCTCCTGACGACGAAGCCGTTTCACCTGCTCCACCGCTTGGTCCAGCGCTTTCTTGCGCAGTTTCATCAATCGAAGGTGATTCTGCTCAACCTCAGCAAAATGTACATGATCCAGCTGCATCCACTCCGTCACTTGTTTCAAGGTTGGCGACATATGCAGCTGCGTTTTCCGCCGCTTGCGGGCCACACAACATAAATATTTATGATGAACTTCCAGTTTCAAGACTTCAAAATACGGCATCAGACACATCGCCAGGTTTCCTGCATAGAAGGTTTGCTTGTGATCATAGAACGGATGATATCCGTAGGGTACGGTCACAATCAGGGTTCCTTCCTCCTGCAGCAGCCGATGAATTTGGATCAATAACGTCTCCGGATGGGCAAAATGCTCCAGCACTTCTCCGAGCAGCACCGTGTCGAAGAGGGTTTTTACTTTCCACTGCGTAATGTCCAACATGCGAAATTCCACATTGTTCCGGACAGGTTTGGATTCTTTGGCAAGCTCTCCTTGTGCATACCGGATACTCTCTTCCTCCAGATCAACTCCTGTGACACGAAACCCTTCCCTCGCCAGCAAAATGGAGGTGATACCCTGACTGCACCCCACATCCAGAATTCGTTTGCCTGTGGCTTCGCGGCACATCCAGTGGATGCGGGTCCGGGTCGCTTCATGGGATTCTTCCGAGTTGATCTCGCCATAATAACGTTCGCTCACCCGATCATGATTCGCCATGGGTATCCCCCGATTTCTCTTGATATTTGACTTCTTCTACTTCTTCTACTTCTACTTCTTCTTCTTCTTCTTTTGCTACCTCATGAGCTTGCTCTACGTTCTGCGTCACCTGTTCATGTTGTTCCTCTTGTTCCAGTAGCACATCATTCACTTCCTGGACACTTTGCACAGCTGCTGCATCACGTCGATTAGGCTGCCCAAGCACCACAATGTTCCCCCCGTGGCATCCGGCAGTTGCATTGCGTGTATCAAAAATAAGCTTCGCATGGTCCGCCATCTCCTGATAATTGAAGCCCGAGTGGTCGGTTGTGATGATCACCAGATCGGCCCACGTCCACAAGCCCGGTACTGCTGGCTGGGACTGAAGCACTGTACCGTCATCCTTGCGGAAGACCGGCACCATCGGATCCGTGAAAACGACCTCTGCACCTGCTGCGCTCAGCAGCCGGAAGACATCCAGGGCTGGCGATTCGCGCAGGTCGTCGATATCCTTTTTGTAAGCCATGCCTGCCAGTACTATGCGTGCCCCCTGAATCGGTGTTCCGCTCTGTTCCAGCAGTGCTGCTGCACGCTGGGCCACACGCTCCGGCATTTTCCGATTGGTCGCGTCCGCCAGCGTGATGAATTGCAGATCCGAGCCCTGACGGCTTGCAGCCCAGGACAGATAGATCGGATCTATAGGAATGCAGTGTCCGCCGATGCCTGGACCGGGATAGAACGGCATATACCCAAACGGCTTGGTCGCAGCCGCATTCAGCACTTCCCAGATGCTCACGCCCATTTGTTCACAGGCAGGAGTCAGCTCATTTACCAGCGCAATGTTCACACTGCGAAACGTGTTCTCGAACAACTTTGCCGTTTCAGCCACGGTCGTTGAACTGACCGGAACGATCTCGCTCAGGAACGAGCCGTAGAACGCTTTACCATAGGATAGGCAGGCAGGGGTCGAGCCTCCGATAATTTTAGGGGTGTTTTTCACACCGTAGTTGACACTGCCTGGATCCACCCGTTCGGGAGAATAACAGACATAAAACTGCTCGCCTGCAGCCCAGCCCGTGGCTGCTTCGATCGGCTGCTTCACGCGCTCCTCGGTTGTGCCGGGGTATGTCGTGCTCTCCAAAATAACCAGGCTTCCCTCCTGCAAATAAGGAGTCATGCCATCCACCGCCGCCGCAATATAGGAAATATCCGGCTGGTGATCCATCGTCAGCGGCGTGGGTACACAGATGACAATGACATTTGTCTGCGCTACTGCGGCGTAATCTGTACCTGCTGCAAACAAGCCGGCTTCGGTTAGCGTTTGTATGGCCTCATCTTCGATCCCGATGACATACGAATCACCCTTGCGCAACCTCGCCACCTTGAATTCATCAATATCGATCCCATGAACACGATAACCCGCCTGTGCCATCTCCACCGCCATGGGCAGTCCGACATAGCCGAGACCAATCACGACGGCTTTCAGGGAGCGGCTGTTTATCCTGTCTTGCATATGTTCCACCTCCAAACGCTCCGCCTCCCTTTGATTAGTCGATATAGCCGCCTGCACGCAAAAACTGGTCAATCGCTTGCCGGTTCATCATGGCACTGTCCGAACGGTATTCCGAGAAGGTCACGCGTGGCAGGCTGCTGTACGGATCTGCCAGGCGCTTGTCCGGTTCCAGCGGCAGAATTACATAATATTGTTCATCATACTTGTATGTGCGCGGCGCCTCGAAGGGCGAGATCAGCACTTCATGCAATTTCTCGCCTGGACGTATCCCTGTTATCTTGTAATCGCCTGCCGGGCGTCCGGCCTGTTCCAGCATGACCGATGCCAGATCCGTCATTTTGCAGGCTTTCATTTTCATCACAAACGTCTCTCCGCCCACCGCAGCCTCAGCCGCCTTAAGCAGCAAGTGAATGGCTTCCGTACGGGTCAGGAAAAAGCGGGTCATACCCTTATCGGTAATTGTCAGCATCTTGCCCTCATCAATCTGTCGCCGAAATAATGGCACCACACTGCCGCTTGTACCCAGCACATTGCCACCCCGGATGCAGACAAACCGGGTACGTTCACTCAGCCAATTGGCACGGATCATCATTTTTTCACCCAGAGCCTTCGTCATACCGTAGACATTAATCGGATCAACCGCCTTATCGGTCGAGACATCGATGACTTTGGGAATCTGCATGCGAATTGCAGCCCGAATAATATTCTGCGTGCCGATGACATTTGTTTTAAATGCTTCGTCCGGCTGGTCCTCGCATACCGGAACATGTTTCAGTGCAGCCAGATGAAAGAGGACATTCACTCCCCTGCACGCATCCTCCACTGCCCGGTAATCCCGAATATCCCCGATGAGAAAACGCAGACGCGCATCATGGCCGAAATCCCGCTCCATGGTAATCTGGGCGTATTCATTACGGGACAGGATGCGAATCTCGGCCGGGTCCTGTTCCAACAGCACCTCAGTCAGCTTTTGACCCCAGGAGCCTGTTCCTCCAGTGATCAGAATTGTTTGTCCTTTAATCATGGATGAATCCCTCCCTGATCAGATCATGAATTCGCGTAAGACCTGTGCCATCTCGTCCCGGCTTAACCGGTCTTTTGGCGGTACCTTTTTAACCGAAGTGTTGTTTGAATGAACAATATTGACATAATTCCGGGAAGCAAGCAGCTCATGGGGCAAGTCAATGACATTGCCATGTGTACCTCTGCCTGGTAGCTTCACGCGGTATCCTGCTGCGTACTCGGCCGTTTTGTATAAGTAGACATAAAATTGCGGAGAACGATGAAACGTCGGTGCCATCTCGTTATTGACGCTGTCCCACAGATATCCGTTCTGGTTGATCAGTGCCATCGTCTGCGGCTGTGGCTGCACATCATAGAGCTGCTGTACAAAGGTCCGGTGGTACAGATCATCCGAATCCAGACGGGCAATATAAATGTGCTCTGCTCCTTCGGCAAATGCCAAAATCGCCCGCACGCTCTCGATATTCGTCCCAAAACGAATGTTGGCAGGCAGCGGCTCCTGTTCCGCCAGAATCTCCTGCATCAGTTCTCCCGACTCTTTGGACAGCTTCACCACCGTCAGGAAATCCTGATTCGTTTGTGCTATAAGACAGTGCAATGTAAAGGTGCGAAAAATACCCATTCGCCGCTCCAGCCATTCTCTCGTCAATCGCTGCGGGTCCATCCCATAGTTGTTGAAATTGATTTCAATCACGACTTTCCTGGACATCACATTCCTCCTCATCCGAATCTGCCAATCTTCGTTCACAGGAGCTCGGATCGCTTTCATAGTTTTTGGCAGTCGACTCTATAGCGTATGAAAGGAAGATAGAACCGGTACGGACGCTTGCACTGGTTCTTATATAAATAGATTGATATACATCCCAAGATTGGTTCTTCGGGTTGAACGTACAACACGCTAGCAAAGCACGAACATAGAATAGAGAAACCTGAATTTTCAAAGGAGGTCCGCATGCTGCTATGAATTCGAACTATCTTGAAATCGATGGTGTGTTAGATCAACTCGAAGCGGCGCTAAGAGAACAGCGTCCCTTCTCTCTTGTCCGTGTGGGCGATGGCGAAAATATTGTCATGTCCCAGGAGACCGTCTGGACGACGGAGCAGGTTCTGCTCGAGCGATGGGCCATCAAGGCGAATCTGGGTCAAAAAGGGCTTCGTCTTCCCAACCTGCAGCTTCGGGATGAGGTGGCCGCTTCCTTGCAGCGGGCGGATATCGTAGGGGTTCTTCCCTACGGTGACAGTTCAATTAAAGCCCCGGATCACCTCAAACGGCCGCTGACCGATATGCTGTTCGCGCATTTCGGCATCTCTCCCCCCCTCACTTGCCATGCATGTGTGAATCGGGAACTGGCCCAGATGCCACGCTTCTGGGGAATGCTCGCAGGCAAACGGGTCCTGCTAGTTACCCGTGAGCTTGAGGCGCTGCATAATATGCTTGTTCAGGAGCCCTATCATCTGAATATTGCAGCCACACTGCCTTTTGACAGCTGGGATCAAATGAACGAAACCCTTCAGTGGATTCAAACGAATCGGGATGCCTTCGATGTGGCTCTCTTCTGCTGTGGGGTCAATGCGGTTGTGCTTGCTGAACGTACAGCTGCACTGGCCGGGAAAGTCGCCATTGACTTTGGCAAAGCCAATAACATCATTCTCAAAGGCCGTGCCAACTGATCTGGAGGAGCATGGCACCTGACGGATCAACATGTTAACCTCATACGCACCTACAGCAAAAATCCCGGACTCATGGAGCCGGGATTTTTGCTTCTCATTGTACATCTGAATCGGAGGAATCCTTCCTGGAGCGCCAAACCTGTTTCTCAACACTTGTCTGTTCCGGGTATGTCGCAAACTCTGCTGGTTCAGTAAATCATTCTTCTGACGCTCTGCTTTCGGATGAATGAATGCCAATAAATCTATGTCGTTGCTGCAATGCCATAGAACATTTCTGGTCCGGTACGTACTGCCGTAGACACCCCGGAAATAAACGAAGTATATACACTTTCCAGAGCAGGTGGCGGTGACAGATCCTGTGCTGTAAACGTGTGGAATTCAGCCCCGCCGTTCTGCCCAATCGTGCCTTCAGCCCGATAGATTACAAAGAATGGATCGTAAAAGTGACCGCGTACGATTTCCACAACGAATGTATCTCCAAGTTCTCCGGTTACGCCAACCGTGCCATTCAAGGTGATAATGGGATTCGGAACACCAAGGGTCTGAAGGCCAATCGATCCGAACGCATCCGGGGATGGACCCAGGGATAAACCGGGCTGTCCTACAGTTCCCGAGTTCATCGAAGTTCTCATATCCAGGAATACACCCATGAGTAACACCTCCAATGCTATGGGATACGTTATTCTATGAAACTCGATTCTCGCTCGCTTGGATGCATAACAGATTCGATCCACCTATTTTTATTTGCCCCCGGTTAATGGTATATTGAACTGCATAACGAAATGAACGGATCGTATGCACACAAGCGGTACAGGCTGTTCAGAAGGAGATTAGTATTCATGAATAAACGCAAACGATCAACAGGCCGTCCTTCGGCCAAGGGTAAAGGGCAAGCTGGTGCTTCGGCAGCACGCTCCCAGAAGCCAGAACGAGATTTTTCAACCAAGTCTGCAGGGGCTGCCAAGCCCAAGCATTCAGGCGGTTCACCCAAACGCGCAGGCAATGCCCATTACCGCAAGCAGGAGCCACTCCGCCAATATAAAGTAACGGAACCGGATGAACTGTTGAACTTCCTGCTCGAGCATTTGAAATCAGGCCGGAATGCCGTCAAATCCATTTTGGGCCGCGGACAAGTTTCCGTCGATCAGAAGGTGGTTACCAAGTTCAACCATGCGCTGACGCCGGGGCAGATCGTATCGATCAGCAAGGAAGGCGCCGTAGCCGCCCCTACTCTGACAGGAGTTACGATTCTGCATGAAGACGATGATATCATTGTTATTCGCAAGGAAGCCGGACTGCTGTCCATTGCGGCCGATCGCAGTGATGAGCTTACCGCGTATCGTCAGCTGACCGAACATGTACGCCGCACGGATTCGCGGAACCGGATTTTTGTTGTGCACAGACTCGACCGCGATACATCCGGTGTCATGATGTTTGCAAAGAGTGAGGAAGTGAAGCATCACCTGCAGGACAATTGGAAAGATAAGGTGCAGGAGCGTGTTTACGTGGCGCTCGTCGAAGGCCAGGTAGCCAAGCCCGTGGGCACCATCTCCTCGTGGCTGAAGGAAAGCAAAACCATGAAGATGTATTCCAGTCCACGCCCCAATGATGGACAGCATGCCATTACACACTACAAACGACTGCAATCCAATCGTGAATTCTCCCTGCTCGAGGTTCGTCTGGAGACCGGCCGCAAAAACCAGATTCGTGTGCACATGGAGGATCTCGGTCATCCGATTGCAGGTGACAAAAAATATGGTTCACGCACCAAAACACTTGGACGTCTTGGACTCCATGCACGCGTGCTATCGTTCATTCATCCCACAACGGATGAACTCATGAAATTCGAGACTGAGATACCGAAACAATTCCTGTACCCTTTCCGCACGGATGCGCAGCCGGCGAAGTAATCCTTGTTTCTTGGATCGATTCAGGAAGACAAGCCCTGCTGAAAGGAGGAACCCACATTGAAAAACCTGTTGATTACCGGATATCGTGCACATGAACTGCAGATTTTCGGACAGAAACATGAAGGAATTCCTTTCATCAAAAAGGCCATTTCCTCCCGCCTCACGCCGCTTGTGGAGGATGGGCTGGAATGGGTGCTGACGCCTGGGCAATATGGCGTGGACCTGTGGGCCTGCGAAGTGGTACTTGAGCTGAAGAAGACGTATCCACATCTGAAGCTGTCTATTATTACGGCTTTTCAGAACCCCGAGGAACAGTGGAAGGAAGATAAACAGGAATATTATCGCACCATTCTCCAGGGTGTGGATTACTACGGAGCGGTAAGCCGGCAGCCTTATATCGGCCCATGGCAATTTACTGCCCGGGATGACCTGCTGCTGCGCAAAAGTGATGGTATCCTGCTGGTTTACGATGAAGACGCCGCGGAAGGCAGTCCCCGTTTTATGAAGGAAAAAGCCGTGAAAAAACAGCAAAATGAGGATTACACCATCATCAGCGTCACTTCAGAGGATATTCAGTCGATTGCCGAAGATGAGCGGATGAACAGTGTAAGTGAATATGAAGACTCGTCGTTCTGACGGCGGCTAATTAAGCTGAATCCGGACTTATGTTTTTTTTCGAGGCAGGTTGGGTATAAGTAGTATTAAAACTGCGATTACCATGTCGTATGGATAAAGGGGAACTGCAGCCATGACATTAACGCCAGAGCAGCGCATTCAACTGCATGGATTCAACAACCTGACCAAGTCGCTGAGCTTCAACATGTACGATATCTGCTATACCAAAACCAAAGAAGAACGGGAAGCTTATATTGAATATATCGATGAACAGTACAATGCAGACCGGTTGAGCAAAATTCTGAAAAATGTAGCTGATATCATCGGTGCCCATGTGCTGAATATTGCCCAGCAGGATTATGTGCCCCAAGGAGCAAGTGTGACGATGCTCGTCTCGGAAGGACCGATTGTGGAGGTACCTGAGGAATCCTTCGAGGAATCCCCGGGCCCGCTCCCGGACAACGTCGTTATGCAGCTCGACAAAAGCCATATCACCGTGCATACGTATCCCGAATTCCACCCGAGTGAAGGGATCAGTACCTTCCGTGCGGATATCGACGTCTCTACGTGTGGGGAAATCTCACCGCTCAAGGCGCTGAATTATCTGATTCATTCGTTTGATACGGATATCATGATCATGGATTATCGGGTACGCGGCTTCACGCGGGATACGAGCGGACGCAAGCTGTTTATTGACCACGAGATCGGTTCGATCCAGAATTATATTCCGGATGAGATCAAGAACGGCTTCGACATGATTGATGTGAACGTGTATCAGGAAAATATTTTCCATACAAAATGCAAGCTGAAGGCGTTTGATCTCGACAACTATCTCTTTGGTTATACCAAGGAGAAATTGAGCAAAGCTGAACAGCATGAAATTACGGAGTGGCTGAAGCTGGAGATGGACGAGATTTATTATGGTAAAAATATAAACCGCCCTTCTGTACAGGATACCAATTCATTGTAGTATAATAACCGGGCTTTGTGCCCCATCAACAGGGCTTTGCTGACACTCTGGTCGGCAGAGCCTTTTTGCTGTCTTTCGGCAGATGGCCGATATCCATAGTATAATGACAGTACGAGACATTTTCAGATCACACAACCAAAAAATAAATGATAAATCAAAAGAGGTGCACGCAGCATGGCTCCACGTCATTTCAATGCTTTTCACGGCTCCAAAGTCCGGCTCGCCGCCCCATGCCCGGAAGATTGCATGCGTCTGGCACGTTACACGGACAATTACGAATATTTGCGCAACCTGGATACAGACATTGCGGTTCCGCTAACCCCGGATGAGACAGGTTCATCTGCTGTCCGAAGAGACAATGGGTTTGAATTTGCGCTGCGAACGCTGGAGGACAATCGATTTATTGGTTTTACCGCTCTATACCGAATTGAATGGAATAACCGTTCGGCTCGTCTTGCCATCGGGATTGGTGAAGATAAGGATCGTGGGCAGGGATACGGGAGTGATGCGCTCGCTCTCATTATTCGGTATGGCTTTCACGAGCTGAACCTGAACCGGATTGCGCTGGAAGTGATCGAATACAATGAAGCCGCCAGACGGGCGTATCTGAAAGCCGGATTCCGGGAGGAAGGTCGGCAGCGGTCCGCTGTATTGCGGGACGGAACTCATTATGACCTGATTTCGATGAGCATTTTGGCTGAGGAGTGGGCAGCTCGGACCGGACTTCCGCTGTCGTTTCAATCCACATCAACATCAGCGAAACAGAAATCCGAATACGCAGCGTCTACGCTAACAGTTGCAGCTGCTTCCGATCAACCTCGGATTGGTGTAGGGGCCGTCATCCTGAATGAACGCAACGAAGTACTTCTGGTGTGGCGCAATCGTGAGCCGGAACAATACACGTGGAGTATTCCTGGGGGGAAAGTCGATCCTTACGAATCACTGGAGACGGCGGTCATTCGGGAGATTAAGGAAGAAGTCGATTTGGACGTTGCCATCGACAACCTGCTCTGCACTGCAGAGACGATTCGCCCGGAACGAGACGAGCATTGGATATCGGTCCTCTACTCGGCCCAGATAATCTCCGGCATCGCCCGGAACCTGGAAGAAGGCGGAGCGATTGGCGAGATCGGCTGGTTCCCGCTGGATGATCTGCCTTCTCCCCTTGCCTGTTTTGCCGTTCCCGGTCTAGAAGCAGCCAAGCGACTTTATTTTGAGGATTAGAATGGAGGTTATTCGTATGAAACAATCCGAATCAATTCAGGCACTATTTCAGGCAGCACAGCATGGAGACGTGGCGAATACGCAATCTCTGCTTGCTTCCCTACCCGAGCTGGCAAACACAGAAAATGAAGATGGGCTCACCCCGCTGGGATATGCCTCACATTATGGACAAGCAGACGTGGTACGTGTTCTTCTGGAGCATGGAGCCGAAGTAAACGCCATTTCCCATTCCAGGATTTCTTTTATTCCTTCCAACACGGCACTCCATGCATCGCTTGCAGGAGAGCGTTCTCCCGAGGTGATCCGCCTGTTGCTGGAACATGGAGCATCCACGACTATTCTGGATAGTGATGGGCAGAATGCACTCCACTCCGCAGCATTCCATACGGATCAGGCTGAACTGATCCACCTGCTGCTCCAGCATGATGCCGACCCGAACGCGCTGAATTCGGCGGGTCAGACCGCACTGGAGATTGCACTTGAACGTGGCAACACTTCTACAGCTTCTTGCCTGCAAGAAGCGGCTGCGGCGAAACAGCAATAATGAATGAATACATTGTGAAACAACATGGACAACCGTCAGGATTTTCTTGGAGTACAAGAGACGTCCTGACGGTTGTTTGGTATTCGTTTAAATGCCTCTGCACGAGAAATTGGGCAATTGCATACATATTTTTTTGAAAAACAAGAACCGATCGGCCTCTTACACGGTCTAATACGAAACGCAGCCATGAAAGGAGGCCCCATGTGACCCCTACAGAGCTCACCGTTGCCGCACAAAAAGGGGATGCCGAGGCTTTTGCGGCCTTGATGGAGATGCATCAGAGCCGACTATATCGGATCGCTTACGCCTATCTCCACAACGAAGGCGATGCGCTGGAAGCCATACAGGAGACTACCTATAGAGCATACCGCAAACTAAAAAAACTTAAAGAGCCCTCATACTTCGGCACCTGGCTAATCCGCATCCTGCTTAACTACTGTGCAGACGAACGCAAACGCAAGAATCGGTATAGCCCCGTCACGGAGATGCATGAGCCGAGCAGTTGGGATCGACCCGCGGACCCGGATCTTGCCGCCGCTGTCTCTGCACTGGACCGGGATTGCAAGCAGATTATCATTCTGAGCTATTTCGAAGGTTTCTCCTTGACTGAAACCGCTGAGATTCTCGAAATCCCCACCGGTACAGTGAAATCCCGACTTCACCGGACGCTTGGACAGCTCCGTGATCAACTAGAATCGAAAGGAGATGCATGAATCATGACCGATGAACAGAAGGCATTTGAAGAACTGGAACAACGTCTGAATGGACGCAAAGTGGAATACAATGCCATCCCGGTACCGGACGCTGCTGTGCATCAGTCTGTGCAGACCGGAATCCGCCAAGCTGCCCGCAGGCGCAGATCGCGGGTGCGCTGGTACATGAGCTCCATCTCGACAGCGGCCATTATCCTGCTGTTTACCGGATGTATCCGCGTTTCCCCCGCCTTCGCGTCCTTTGTGGAACAATGGCCTGGGATGGAAGGTATCGTCAGTATGATTCGCCAGGATAAAGGCTTACAGATGGCGATTGATCAGTCCCTGCTGCAAAAGGTTGGTATCACCGATGAACATGACGGTGCTTCCGTGACCATTGACGGTATTATCACCGACGAGTCACGCATGGTTATTTTTTATACAATGAAAGGCATGAAAGCTCTCGAGAAGGGTGAGTATGATATCGATTTGCTTGATGAGAATGGTAAAAATCTTCCTGTCGCATTTAGTTATTTTTCTCCTGGAGAGATTTCTGACATGAATATCTATGAAAATTATATTGATGTTATCTTTACCGATGAAGCTTCGCCTCCTGAAGAGTTGAGTGTAGTGTTCAAACCCAGAGATAAAGCACAGTCTGGTGAGTGGAAGGTGACATTACCGGTAGACAAGAATTTAACCAAAGGCATGAAAAAAGTCCTGCCAGTGAATCAAACCTTAACGGTAGATGGACAGCGTATTGAGGTGAAACAGGCTACGCTTTACCCGACTCGTCTCGTGCTTGATGTGACATTCGATCCGAAGAATACCAAAAAGGTATTTGGGCTTAGCGATCTTCAATTGGTTGATGAGCAAGGGCGTGCATGGAGAACAGACACAACGATGGGTGGCGATGACGAACGTTCCATCTACTTTGAGAGTATGTATTTCTCCATTCCGAAGAAGCTGACTTTACAGGGTTCTGGCCTTTCCGGATTGGAAAAAGATGAACTGGATTTCACCCTTAATTTGGAATCCGGCCGCATAACGGGAGGTCCTTCTACTATAAAGTTTATGGGAAGCGAGGTTGTGGGCAAAGACCGGATTCTGGAGTTCTCTGTTCCAGACATCAATGGCGGGTTCACTCTGGCTTTTACGGAAATAAAGGATGAGGTCGGCAAGACTTATGAAGTTCCATCCTCCAGTTGGCGTACTGAAGATGTGGATTCTTCAGGGATTACAAGCGTCCACTCTACTGTCGAAAACGGAGCCAAAATGAAAGGCGATCTGCAAATGAAGTTGAGCACGTATCCGATGAAAGTCAAAGCACCTTTTTCCCTTGAGATTCCGTTAGACAATTAATCGCTAAATAGTGACTGTGATAAACAGAAGTATTCCATATAATAGAAACATATAAGTTTAGGGTAATATTTCACCAGAAACGGAGGCTTACACATGAATACCCGTTCAATCCGCTATCCTCAGCCGCTTGCTCCGGGAGACATTATTGGGGTGGCTGCACCGTCCAGTGGTGTGGAGCAATCCCTGCATCATTATTTAGAGGAGAGCAAGCGCAATATGAAACAGCTTGGTTTCCACGTTCAGGAGAGCCGCTGGCTGCGGCAAAATATGAAATGTGTAAGTTCGTCCAAAGAGAACCGTGCCGAAGAGATGAATGCCTTTTTCCATGATCCGGGGATTCAAGCCATCATCCCGCCGTGGGGCGGGGAGTTCCTGATGGATATCCTGCCCCTGCTGGATTGGGAAGCTCTTCGGACGTTACCACCGAAATGGGTCTTGGGCTATTCGGACATCAGCACCTTTTTATTCGCCTATACCCTGCTCACAGGCACAGCTACAGCACATGGCACCAATTACGTGGACCTCAGATCCAACAAGCTTGATCCTGTGACCGCCCGCTGGATGGATGTATTACAGACTGGGCAAGGAGGGCAACTCACGCAATCCTCCTCCACTCATTACCAATCGGCCTGGAAAATAGAGTTACCCGGATTTAACCTGGATACCCCTTCCCGCTGGAAACAACTCGGTCAACCCGATGATGCGAACTCCCCTGTTACGTTCTCGGGGCGACTCATTGGCGGCTGCATGGATACGATCACCTGCCTGATCGGAACCCCCTACGCTCCGGTTGCATCGTACCTGGATCAGTATTGTGCAGATGAGGGCACGATCTGGTATATGGAGAGCTGTGAGATGAATGCTGGGGATATCTATCGCCATTTGTGGCAGATGAGGCAGGCCGGCTGGTTTGCGGGAGTGCAAGGCTTCTTGTTCGGCAGACCAGCGGGTTACTCAGATACCGGAGATTTCAACTTCACCGATGCCCTGTCCTCGGCACTGGGTGATCTGGATGTCCCTGTATTGTACGATGTGGACCTCGGTCACATTCCGCCGCAGCTCACTTTTGTGAATGGAGCACTGGGCAGAGTTGGTTATCAGGCCGGACGCGGGACACTTCAGATGTCGTTTGTGTAATCATTTTTTGTGGGCTGATGCTGATCTGAAAGAACTTATTTCGAGCAAGGAATGTACACCTTATCTGAATCCACATCAGCACAGGTCATTGACCGCATACTCCATGCCGTCAATGGCCTTATTTTTATATTTAAGTAGAAGTAACCAGGTACGGCCCAGTTGGCCAAAAAAAAGGTTGAATACAGATTGTTATGTGATATTTCGACAAAAACATTAAAGTTTCGACAAAATCTGACGATATTATTTTTGTTGTTTCTGTGACCCTGTACTCCTCCATGATCACAGATCACTACTAAAATTTTGAAGGGGAAGTCATGCATATGTTCTTTAAGTTCAAGAAAAAGGTCAGCGCTTTGCTAGTAACCGCCTTGATGTTTACTTCTGCCACTGCTGTTTACGCAGAAGAAGGCACAACTCCTCCAGGCGAAAGTGCATCACTTGTTAGTACTTCCATTACTATTCAGAGCACACGTAACCCGGCCTCAGAAACTGATCCTGTTACGTTTATGGCGGTAATCAAGAAGGGAACGTCTAATGTTTATGCTGATTCAACAGGTACGGTAACATTCAAGGATGGAGATAACCTCATTGGTAGTGCAAATGTAGTAAATGATTCGATTCCTAGTAAAGCGCTTATTTCCGTGAAAAGCCTTAGTGCTGGAGAACATCAAATTACAGCTGAGTACAGTGGGGACAGCAATTATAGCGGCAGTATTTCTGATCCAATTACACAGACGGTATCCCCTGCAGCTGCATCTCCTTCAGAACATCCAAGTGTAACGGTGGTTACCAGTTACCTGAATCCATCTCAATTTGGAAACTCGGTGACTTTTGACGTAAGTACAAAAACAGATCCACAAATATACAAAGATATTTCAGGCACCGTAGTCCTCATGGATGGTGAGACTGAATTAACTACGCTTCCGATGTCGCCAAAAGGGGTTTCTAACGGTCACTCAAGAGCATCATATACAACAAGTGATCTAAGTATCGGAAATCACCCCATTACCGCTAAATATTACGGTGACACAAGACACGGTGTAGCTGATAGTACCTCTGAGATTATGATCCAAGTTGTAGAGGGAAGTGGTGCAAGTACACCAACACCGCCAAATGGTGAAAGTACATCCCCTCCAGACGGTAGTGAAAATCTAGTTAATACGTCCGTTAATATTGAAAGCACGCGTAACCCGGCCTCAGAAGGAGAGCCTGTGTCGTTTATGGCGACAGTAAGTAGAAATTATATGGATACTTACGAAACTCCGACAGGCACGATAACATTTAAGGAAGGCGATACAGTATTAGGTACCGCCACACTAGGCACTGACGTGACTAAACCTGATCTAGCATTTTTCTCAGTAAGAAACCTTAGTGCTGGTGACCATCAGATTACTGCGGAGTATAGTGGGGACAGTCAATTTAAGGGCAGTACCTCAGCCCCGCTAACTCAAACGATATCAACTACGGCAACGTCTCCATCAGAACATCCAACGGTAACGAAGGTTACGAGTTACCTGAATCCATCCCAATTTGGAAACCCGGTGACTTTTTACGTTAAGACAGAAACAAACCCGCAAATATCCCGGGATATTGCTGGATCCGTAGTCCTTATGGATGGAGATACCGAATTAGCTACACTTGCCATGTGGCCGGATGGTGTGGCTAACGGTGTGGCAAAAGCATATTTCACAACAAGCGATCTAAGTGTCGGAGATCACCCCATTACCGCTAAATATTTCGGTGATGCCAGACACGGTGTAGCTGATAGTACCTCTGAAGTTATGGTCCAAGTTGTCAAAGGAAGCAATGGAAATGGAAATGGTACTGATAGTGGTGGTGGTGGTGGTACAACGCCATCCAGTCCGCCATCCGTTCCTAGCAGTGACAATAGCACAACATCCGGTTCATCGACTGGTACAGTAACAACGCCAACGGTGCCTGTTGATCCAAAACCGAAAAATACAACTACACCAGAAACTCCAGTATCGGAGCAACCAAGTACACCAGAAAAATCCGAGGATTACCAAGACCCTAACGATATTTTCAGAACCCGGGTTGTTAATGCAGATAGCAATGTAATCGCTGGTGTGGAGGCTAAGACGGCTGAGATCATCAGCAAAGGTGATGCCTTCGTAACACTACATTTTGGTGATGTTCAACAACACTGGGCGTTTCCGTCCATTGAAAAACTGACCAAACTGGGCGTTATCAAAGGATATCCTAATGGCGGATTTGAGCCAGATGAACAAATCACTCGTGCTGAATTTGCAGCAATGATTGATCGTGCTTTTGTAGATATGGCATCACGTAAAGTAACACTTAATGAAGAGGATTTCGCAGGATTCAGTGACATTAATAATCGCTGGTCCACCAATAACCTCAAAAAGCTGGTAGCTGTTGGAGTACTGAACGGATACGAGGACGGTACGCTCCGTCCGGAACAAACCATTTCTCGTCAGGAGATGGCCCTGATCATCACACGCGTGTTGAATTCACTCATCCTAAACATCGATACATCCAATGTACAATTTACCGATTTGGATGGAGCATTTGGTGCAGATGCCATCAAGAAGGCAGCTGCTTTGGGAATCTTCGAGGGTAAAAATGAGCAGACGTTTGACCCGAACAGCGGAGCAACACGAGCAGAAGCAATCGAAACCATTTTAAAGACTTACAGTCTGAGTCCAGCTATTAAAGAGTCATTAGAGAAATTGAAGTAATACTTCATTGTAGACATATATTCTGGATAACTCTTATTTCTATTGTATAATCACTTGACCGCTAGCGAATTATCGTTAGCGGTTTTTTCTCCGGCGCAAGATAGTGGAACACTTCAGATGTCATTGGTGTAATCACCTTTTGTAGGCAGATGCATACCTTGAAGTAAGAACTTATTTCGAGGAAGGGTTGTGCACCATGTCTGAATCCACATCCACACCGTCCGCACGCGTCGTTTATCAGGCCAATCAACCGATGCTCCAATCCGTACAAAGTGTGCGGAATATGCTTCATCATACAGCCCGGCAGTATGTGGGCCAGAAAGTACAGGTCCAAAATATCGATGGTCAGGTATGGGAAGGGGTCATCATCAGCGCAGATCGGGGAATTCTGTATCTTCAGGTTACGCCGATGCATGGATATCCTGAGCCACGCGCGTTGTTTGGACCGACCATTCTGCCCCTCGTGCTGTATGAGCTGCTGGTCATTACCCTGTTAATGTGACCTGGAGCGTATATCATGCCAAAGGCTTCGCTCCTGTACCCTTCAGGTATTGGGAACGTGGCCTTTTTGGCGCTGGAACAAGCTTTTTTTTCAAAAATGAATGGAGTAAACGGTGTACGACTTTATGTGCTCATGCGGTATGTTTCCGTGTTAACGTGTGAAATATGATACAATGGTGTCGGCCCAGGCCTTATCTCATATGAAACGGAGCAGGATCCCGTTGAAATACATCCCTCATGATCCTCCACCCCCAGCTCAGACGGGGACGGAGATCACTGAAAAGAATACGACAGAACAGTCCCGCGTGATTGCCATCTGCTTGTTGGCAGGTAAAATCATGCTGCAAAGCGGTGGTGAAACCTACCGTGTGGAAGATACGATGAAACGGATGGCCGCCGCCCTGGGGCTCCCCCATTCACATAGCTATGTTGTGCCGACAGGCATCTTTTTCTCGGTGGATGCGACCGAACCGGCCAAGCTGATCCGCATCTCTGAGCGCACAACGGATCTGGATAAGGTGTCCGAGGTAAATGCCGTCTCCCGTCGCATAGGACAAGGGGAATTAACCGTCCAGGAAGCGCACGACCTGTTATTGCAGATTGAAGGCAAGCCCTCTTCCTATTCTGCACGTGTAAAACTCCTTGCTGCGGCACTTTCGAGCGGCTGTTTTACCATTATGTTCGGCGGGGGCTGGGACGACTTCCTGCCTGCCGTGATCTGCGGGGGTATCGGTTATGCCGCAGTCATTGTTTTCCACCGACTTGTGCTGGTCAAGTTTTTCGCGGAGCTGAGCGCAGCCTTTGTCATTGGTTTGCTGGCCTTTCTACTTGTCGCCATCGGGGCAGGACATGAACGCGACAAAATCATTATCGGCTCGGTCATGCCGCTGGTGCCAGGACTCCTGATTACCAACGCTGTGCGTGACCTGATGGCCGGACATCTGGTGTCCGGGTTATCCAAGGGAGCCGAGGCGTTTCTGACTGCGTTTGCCATTGGTACAGGCATTGCGGTTGTATTTTCACTTTTTACGTAAGACGGAGGAATGCAGGTTATGCTTCATTTTATAGAACAGGCTCTGACCAGCTTTGTCGCTTCGGCTGCGTTTGGAATTATATTTAATGCACCCCGCCGCATGTTGCTTCACGGCGGTTTCGTTGGCATGATTGGCTGGCTCATTTATGTTGTGCTCGAATACGCGGCAGATGCCGTTCCCGCTACGCTTGCAGCTACCATTGCGGTGGGTGTCATCAGCCAGATGTTCTCCCGCCTGTTCCGGGCACCGGTCATTATCTTCAGCGTCGCTGGCATCATTCCACTGGTCCCTGGTGGTCTCGCGTACAACGCCATGCGCAGCTTTGTGCAAAATGACTACAGTGCAGCCATGGAGATGGCTGCCAAGGCGTTAATGTTATCCGGGGCCATCGCTGTCGGGCTGGTGTTGTCTGAAGTTCTGAATCAGATGATACGCCGCTTGCCTGGGGCGTTAAGGGCAAAATCATAATGAATTACGTTCCTTTTCATACATCAGACGTTCACTAAGAAAGCCCGTTACGTGCAGGATAAACCTGAACCATAACGGGCCTTTTAGCATGCCATTGTTTGGGGCTGTATGTCTTTTGCTAATCCTATTACTTTACGAACGTATTCTTCACCCGCACTGATTTCAGAAAATACGGAATAAAGATACAGCATGTCAGTATGGATCGTATGGTTAAATTCCGTGCTGGTGTGGTATCAAACCCGTTTAGCGCTCCTGGAATCTCGGCCTGTCCAATCATGATCCATGTTCCGATCCCGGCAAGCACGTTAGCAATGTACAGCGTGATCATCATGCGGGGAAACTGCCTTTTTTTCATATACAACAGAACCAGATTTACAATGACAATGATCAGAAGAATGACGTTACTTATGATGCCAAACCACAGGAGAGGGTTCATGACTTGATAATACAGATCCTTTTCCGTATCGCTGATCAGTCCCCATTTTGCCGGATCCATAATAACAGCGACCTGGGACAAATCCACGATCAGAAGCAGCAGCGAAGCAAATAAGCCAATCTGAATTAAAATGAGCCATCCACCCAATCCGGAAATCCCAGGCAGCTCCACTCTGGCTCCCGGTTCAGAAAACAGTGAACTTGTATCGACCTGGGTCATTCTTTCTCTATCTCCCATCTCATCCTCCTTTCAAACAAGTAAAACGTACATTATACCTTATAATCCATATTTTGTATTGCCAGCGTTGAAAAAACAGAACATCTCCGGCCCTATTGTGCCGCACGTCTCATTACCGTTGCGAACATATCTGCCGCGTTTCCACTGCCCGAGCGCATGTAATGTTCCGCATCCGTATGGTCAAACCCCATCCAGACGGCTGCAGTCCACTTGCTCGTGTATCCGACAAACCACAGATCCCGATTACCGTCTCTCCCGACTCCAGGCACAGCTGCCTGTGTCGTCCCCGTTTTTCCCGCTACCTGATCATGGCTCAGCTGCGCCCGACTGCCTGTTCCCTGGCTGACCACATTTCGCAACATCTTCGTCATGGCATTCGCTGTACTGGATGCAATCACTTGCTTGTTTTCCGGTTTATGCGCATAAATGATCTGTCCATCTGCGTCCGTAATCTCACGAATCAGATGTGCCGTATTGTACTTGCCATCATTGGCAAATACGGAATAGGCCTGGGCCATTTTGAGCGGGGATATCCCCTTATGTACGCCTCCCAGTGCAATCGAGAGGTTGAGATCTTCCTGACCCAGTTCAATTCCTAACCTGCCGGCAAACACATGTGCTGCTTCCAGCCCTGTCTGTTTAAGCAGCCATACTGCCGGGGCATTAATGGACTTCTGAAGTGCCAGCGACATGCTGACTGAACCTCTGTACTGTCCTCCCAAATTGCTAGGTTGATAGCTGCCATAGGATATTCGTTTGTCAGGTAACATGCTTTCCGGGCTGAAGCGTCCGGATTCCAGAGCCGGGCCGTACGCAATAATAGGCTTAAATGCCGAACCGGGCTGCCTGGCATCCTTGATTGCCCGGTTGATGCCACCTGTCACAGGGTCACGTCCACCCATCATCGCTTTCACTTCACCATTATGCTGATCCACAATGACCATACTCGCCTGTACTTGTTGGTCCTCACGATCGTCCGTAAACCGCGAAGTTTCACGGAATGTCTCCTCCATGGCAAGCTGTGCCTGACTGTCGAGACCAGTGTGAATAGTCCAACCGGCGGATTGAATCTCTGTTTCACGCTTGCCCGTGAGACGAGCGGCTTCCTGTATCACGGCATCGACCGCAGATATATAATCCGGCTTATTATATTCGCCTGCAGCAGACATGCCTGCTGCAGGCGGCGTATAGTCTACCTGGCGCGCTTCCAGCATTTGCCCTTTGGTAACAAGTCCCTGTTCATGCATCAGCGTAAGGATGACGGATCGCCTTTGCTTGGACCGTTCATAATCATCCACCGGATTGTATATGGAAGGTCCCTTTGGAATTCCCGCCAAGGTAGCAATCTGCCATAGTTCAAGCTGATGCAGATCTTCATTGCCGAAGTAGCGCCAGGCAGCTGCTTTCACACCATACTGCTGACGTCCCATATAGATATGATTCAGATACATCTCCAGCAGTTCATCCTTGTTAAATCTCTTTTCAAGGGAAAGGGCAATCGACATTTCATTCACCTTGCGTACCAGCGTTTTCTCTCCGTTTAAATATAGGTTTCTGGCTAACTGCTGTGTAATGGAGCTTCCTCCCTGACTCCAATCCATGTGAATGACATCCTGCGCGACGGCCCGGCCAATACCGATATAATCCAACCCGTCATGATCATAAAAGCGGCGATCTTCCGTAGCCAAGAACGCCTGTACCAACAAATCCGGCATGTCCTCCAGGTCCGCATATTCTGTGAACCCTTTGGACTGCGTACGAAATCTTGTAATTTCAGCTCCCGCCGCATCTTTAATAACCGTCGAAGAGACTTTTGTTATCACCTCCGGATTATTGCGGAGCACAGCTTCGCCGTAAGTAACGATATAGATACAACCCATGACGAATAAAACAACGATAACCACCGATACATCAAATACTCGATAGATTCCCTGCTTAATTCGAAATCTCAACATTCCTGCTCCTTGCCTGCCTGCTCTCCTGAAACAGGATATTCCTGTGATTTCAGATGCACGGACTCAAGCGCATGCTGTAACAGCAATGTCTGTTCATAGGCCAGCCTAACCCAATGCTGATTCTCCGCTTGGTCCCGACAGTGTCCTCCCATAATCTCCTCCAGAGCTGAACGAACGCCGTACAGCGTGAGCTTGATCGGCAGATCAGCTTGCATGGAACCCCACTCCAATCGTTCTCCTTCCGGCATCTCTTCAGAAAGCTGACTCAGACTTGGAATATTCCCGGACAGTTGTGCCAAACATTCATGATCCCGTAACTTCCCCGCGTGCATGCGATGCGCAATTTCATTCAGATTGACGGCAATCTGCCTCAGCTCTCCACCATTTAACACCTCAATCGGAGCCGGCACCTGTCCGAAGGCCAACTCTTGTGTTCCTGCTGCAATCCGGTTCATATCATCCGAGATTTTTTGGGAACGAATCCAGAAAAACAAGGCAAACAAGGCTCCTCCGATTAATATCACGAGCGGCCTTGTTCCGACATGGTTGATTCCCCAGTGGATGAAACGAGTCACCCATGTCGATTCAGACCAGATGTGATGGTAAGCAAAACGTGACATGTGGGAAACGACAAACAGGAGCACGGCGCTAAGCAGCGCACTTGCTCCACAAATGTATATGTATCTTGATCTGACTGTACGTAATGAACCTCTCATATTCGGTCTCCTCCTCCATTGTGTAGATCCTCTGTGGATTGAGGTTAAGCTTACCGAATACTTCTTAATAAGGAAGTGGTCAACTCCTTATCATTTTCTTAACAAACGCCGCTTCTGTTACCTGTTACCATTCCTCCGCATCATGGTGAACGGAAGCAGGAGCCAGCGGGAAACGGGTCACAAAATCCGTTCTGCCGTTCTCGCTGTATGCAGCTATACTGCCATGATGCAATTCTATCATGGATTTTGCAATGGCCAGGCCAAGCCCCGTTCCACCCGTGTCGCGTGAGCGGGATTTGTCGACCCGATAGAACCTTTCAAATAAACGGGGCAGATCCTGTGCCGGAATGGGTTCACCATAATTACTGATACGTACCACGGCTTCTCCCTGATCAAGGGACAGTGCAATTTCCACCACTTTTCCCTGCGCCCCATACCGGATCGCATTGCTGAACAGATTCTCGTACGCACGGACAAGCTCACCCGGAGCTGCCATAATCCACAGCGGCTCTTGACCGCCAATGAATTTGTACGTCATGCCCGCTTCTTCCAGCATTGGAGCAAACTCTTCGGCCAGCTGCATCAGGAACGGATTCAGATTGAGAGGTGTCAGAGACAATGGGAGGCTTCCACCACTGACTCGTGTATATTCAAACAAATCGTCGATCAGCTTCCTTAATGTTAATGACTTCTCATATGCAATGCTGACGTAATAACGCATCTCAATCTCGTCCTGATACCTGTCCTTCTCGATGTACTCCAGAAAACCAAGAATGGAAGTCAGCGGCGTTCTCAGATCGTGAGAGATCCCCGTGATCAGATCATTTTTGGCAGCTACCGCATTTCGCTCTTCCTGCAGTGACTGCTGCAATTGCTCGGCCATCTGATTGATGCTGGAAGCAACAACACCAAATTCATCCGAGGTCTTCACCTCGATCCGATGAGCCAATTCGCCTTTGGCCACTTCCTGAATTCCAGCCGTAATCTCGTCCAGGACCAGCATCACCCTGCGTGTAAACAGGAAAAAGAACAGCACAAAAGCAAGTACGCCGATCAAAATCATCAGCGGAACAGAACCAATATGGTTAATCAGCCACCGGACTGCCCTGGCCGGAATGGAGTAATTGGGATAAGTCTGGGCTGCCAAGATGGATTGCACAACCTTGCCGCCACCATACAGAATAGCCGCCGTCAGAACCCCACTCAGCAGAAATGCATAGATAAATTTCCAACGGACCGTATGAATTAACTTTGAATTCATCTTCATGACTCCCTGCGAATACGCTTTAACTGCTTATCTATTGTGGCGTTGTGTTAATGTATTATTGTTATGGTTTAATCATTTTATAGCCTACGCCCCACACCGTTTGAATAAATTTCGGATGTTTGCTGTCGATTTCGATCTTCTCCCGAATCTTCCGGATATGAACCATCACCGTATTATTCGATTCCATAAATTCTTCTTTCCACACCTGTCTGTAAATCTGCTCCATGCTTAAAACAGAGCCTTGATGACGTGCAAGCAGCTCCAGCACGGCAAACTCACGGGGAGTCAGACGAACAGGCTGCTCATCCACCCAGACTTCATGCGTATCGGTATTAATGACGAGATCATCGATAACCCACTCATGCTCCTTTTGCTCCCGCCCTTCATTAAACGTATGGTACCTGCGAAGCTGGGATTTGGCCCTGGCGACGAGTTCAAGGGGATTAAACGGCTTGGTCACATAGTCATCTGCACCGATGCTCAGCCCCGTTATTTTATCGATATCCATGCTTTTGGCGGAGAGCATAATGATCGGCATCTTCTGCTCTTCCCTAATCTTCATGCAAGCTTCAATCCCATCCATATTCGGCATCATGACATCCAGGATAATCAGATCGATCGGCTCTCGCTTCAATTGTTCAAGCGCCTCGATCCCGTCACTCGCCGTAAGAACCCGGTAACCTTCATTGCCAAAATAAATCTCCATCAGTTTAATAATATCCTGCTCGTCATCCACAAGCAGAATGGTAGCTGGCTGTGCCACGGCATTATTCCTTTCGATTCCATGAATCATTGATTCTTCAAATTATACCACCGGGGAATGAATCTGCGAAAATCATCATGATCTTCCCGGACAAGCTCAATCTTGTCCACCATATCATCCGTCTCTTCCGGCTTCACCTACTGAATCCAGCATGGAAGACACAAGTGCCATTGCAGTGTACAGAGAATACAACCTCCAGAACAGCTCGTCGGGCTCGCCACCACCAAAGTAACCCTGGATCTGTCCCATCGAATATGGGATGCTCGTCTCAGATGCAAATAGGCCCAGCTTTGGGCAGCGAATCCCAGCTTCTTTATCCCTTCAAAATAGGCTCGATCTCCGTTGCCTGATGCAACTCAGGAACGTTCTGAAGCATTTCTATTAACGCATGATATGTAAGATTCTGTTTCAACCCTGAGCCTCCGTTGTTAACGAATAGTATCGTCAGTCAGTTGCTCCTTTAACCTTTGCCTGAACCGGATTGTACGCTTCTATGTATTCTATCAGATCGATACTCCTTCAGGCAGCACCGAGAATATCAATATGTTAACTATTTAAGCAATGGGACCTTCGTCTCTCTTCCCGTTAAGGTTAGCATCGTATACAATTGTCCTCTGTCATGATAAACATGCCCCATAATCTCGAGCAGCCACTCCAGACGACTATAGGATGCTCCCCAGTAGGAATCAGTCACCTTAAGCAGTTCCTCTGTATTGAACTGCCTGTACCGTTGATACAGATACATCTGATTCTCAATCAGTGCCTGCTTGATCTCACTTAGGGTTTGGGGTTGATTTTCTTCGTAAAACGAAGCCATCTCCTCTTCCGATGCCCCTTCCGATATGTACACATCCGCACGACAGATCATCGACAGATGAGAGAGCAGTTCACCAACCGGGGGCTCGCCCTCAATTGGAGTCAACGTCAAATCCTGTTCGGACAGCTGATCACAGATATCTATCAATGACGTCACAGCCACATCAATATGTTTAAATGCGGATTGAATCACCCGATATCACTTCCTTTTCATCCCATTATACAGAACATATGATCGTATTTCAACCAAGATCATACCCCCTATATATAAACAAGCTATGCACCAAAACCAACATTCACGAACAAAAAAAGTCCCTCCTCCATCATATTGACGGAATCAGGGACGTTTTGTTGCTTATATACGTTCAAACCGGGCCTTAACTCGAGTATAACGAACAATACGTTTGATCGAACCTTCCGGCAAACAAGTCAGATTTACGAATGAAGAATTGCAGTTCCCCGCAGTCCCACCATTGAAAGCCGATGGCATCGTGAGTATCTATTTTCAGAAGCAGCAAGGTATTATCAAGTTCCTGCCGTGTACGTTCCGGATCTCCACCATAATGTGCGGTCAGTTTGTTTTCACACTTTTGTTCATCATACTCGTATTCCTCTCCGAGCACGATCTGTAACAGGGCTTGATGCTCTGCATCCGGGTGTTGACCGTCAGGGTATCCAAACATGCCACCCCAGTTTTGGGTACTCGGGTGATTCCAGTCCGATTCAAATTCAAGATATCGTTCATACAGCCCACCTTCCGGGTCTGCAGTGTCGTTCTCGCCCGTCTGCTGTACAGATAATGCATTCAGCGCCTGGGCATCAACGTAAGCGTATGTAGGAAACTCCAGATTAGGCAGTACCGTTACGGCATGTGCAACCAATTCTGTTTCCAGAGCGGTATCACCGTCAGGCTCACGTCTAGTCAAGTTATGAGAATCGGGTTCATAGATCACATGGTGTTCAATATTATAAGCTGGCTCATCCACTCCGATGAAAAAGTACAGCATCCCTCGCTCAGGCAAGCTCACGCGTCCATCATTCGGGGTATAAGGAAGCAAGTCCACGAGATTCAGTTGGGCAAGAAAAGTCATCGGCACACCCTCCTGTGTCAGGGGCCATTGGATGTGCTCAGGCAGGTCCGGATTCCCTCCCACACGTGAATTTCCCGTTCGGCGGTATTCATCGAGTGTCGATACATCAAGCCGGATCCCCCAGCGGCTTGAGGACACCAATAAATCAGCGGCAGTGCCCAATCCATACTCCTCAAGCGTCTTGCGGGCTTTTCTGGTCAGACGTTCACATTGTTCAGGTTTAATCATTCAGATCCTCTCCTTCAGCCAATACATCTATGGTGAGACATATTCACGTTCACACCTGTATATTCTTCCGTCCCGACTTCTTTCCCTGCTTGAGGTTAAAAAAAGAGACCCACAGAAGCATCTGTCGGTCTCTTAACCCCTACCTTTCTTAACGAATCCGATCGGACGGATCACGCTGGAATGCCCGAATGTGCTCTTCGCCATCAAGAAACTCATGAGCCTGATGCGCAGCCATCACACCATGGTAGCTAATATCCAGTCCCAGTTCTTCCTCTTCTTCCGTGGAACGAACCGGAACCATTTTGCCAATGAGCTTCAGTCCGAGCCATGTCATGACAAAGCCCCAGATGACAAGCGCAGCGAGCCCAAGTGCCTGAACACCGAGCAGCCTCCATCCGCCACCCATGAATAATCCACCATCTGTGGCAAACAGCCCTACGGCAATCGTGCCCCACATCCCGGATGCAGCATGGACCGGGAAAGCACCGACCGGATCATCGATCTGACGACGGTCAAGCCAATTCGTTGCTGCCATCATGAGCAGTCCGGAAACCGCCCCGATAAATATCGCAGCAACATCGCCTACAAAAGCACAGCCTGCGGTAATGCCGACCAGACCAGCAAGGGACCCATTAATGACCGATGGCGCATCTGAACGCTTGAAGCGGAACAGCGTGTATAACAGCGTAACCGCTCCACCCGAGGCAGCCGATAACATGGTGACTAATGCAATATGACCAATTCTAGCATCGGTGGCACTCAGCGTGCTCCCTGCATTGAAACCGAACCAGCCAAACCACAGCAGAAATGCACCTACAGAGGCAAGCGGCAGGTTGCTCGGAAGGGCAATCGCACTTACGCCATGTGGAGTGTATTTGCCTTTGCGTGGACCGATAATGATCGCTGCAGCCAAGGCCGAGAACCCGCCGAGCGCATGAATGACAGCCGATCCGGCAAAATCCTGCATGCCCAGCTTACTGAGCCAGCCGCCGCCCCATGCCCAGTGACCACCAATTGGGTATATAATCGCAGTCATCAAGATGATGTACAAAAGATAGGCCCGGAAGTTGATCCGTTCAGCCACAGCACCTGACACGATGGATATTACAGCAATCGTGAACGCAGCCTGGAACAGCCAAAACGTTTCAAGCGATACAGGCACATCGATATGAGACAAATCGCCATTCAGGAAAAATCCCGTAACCCCGGCAAAACCTCCGGCATCAGAACCGTACATCAAGCCGAATCCGACGGCATAAAACAGTAATGTGCCTATCGTAATGTCGGCAAAAACCTTCATAATAATGTTCACACTATTTTTATAGCGTACAAACCCGGCCTCCAGCAGGGCGAATCCACCCTCCATCAATAATATCATGGCCGCGCTCAGTACAACCCAGACCGTATCGATCCCGGAGCTTAACGTCTCCAAAGTCATGCTTGTACATCCTCCGTTTCACTAAGCTGTCTGATCTCACGGATCGTATCGGGCGGAAGCTCGATCTCGTCCCTTTCCTTGCTGTGAGGGTGCTCAATTCGTTCAACGATCCGATCCAACTCACGAATGCGGCGGCGGATCTGCTCCATCTTGCGAAAACGTTCCTTCACCTGAACCATATACTCCACCGCCTGGTGATGAGAAGCAGGACGTCCTGCAAACCACTTGCGTACCGTCGACATAGATTGATAGGCCACTTCTTCCGCACGCTTCTTTTGCTCAAATTGTTCAATTTTATGTTTGAGAGTTTCAATCTCATTTTCTTTTTTGACCTTCAGCCGTTCGATAAGGTACAATAAATCGGACGATGATATTTGCAATGCTGTATGGTGATACACCTCGTCGATTACTAACATATCATGTCAGGACTCCTCACATATCAAGTTACTTGTTACCGATTATAGTTTGCCGTGGTCTACCCGTCAATCTTTTTTTGGAGATCGCTGTTTTTCTAAACAGGTCGTTCCTGATGAACGGCTTTATTTCTGTTTTAATAAGTTCGTTTAACAATGTCCATTTGCTCACATTCGCAATTTCCATTCCAATCCTCTATGCTTAAGTTCAAGTTTCCGCATTTCGTTTCGGCACCGGATTGCTCAGTGGATTGATTTTACAAGCTATCACGAAGAGCGCCATCTCGGACAAATCAGGGAGATCCTGCAGAAGCTTGGGGTTTTAAGAACGGTTCACATCCTCAATAGAACATAAAAAAACCTCCAATCCACGTCAACGTGAATTGGAGGTTTTCAGTTAGTAGGGTTCATTAGCAATTGATTCCTGATCATAGCTCATGGCCTAGTTACAGCAAATTTACGTTATTTTTTTGCCCAGAATCGCCAAATCCCGGTTTACGCCGTCCAACACAGCCACTTCCGGATAGTACCCCCATTGCTCGAAGCCATGCTTACGCAGCAAACCAAGACTTGGTTCATTATGTCCAAAGACAAATCCCAGGATCGTCGTAATTCCCAGCGCAGGACATGCAGCAAAAATCGTGTTCAGCAAGCGTCCTCCAGCCCCGATTCCCCGGCATTGCTGATCAACGTACACACTCACTTCCACTGTACCGTTGTATGCAGGACGCCCGTAAAATGAGCTCAAGCTGGCCCAGGCCACAACTTGTCCTTCATGCCTCATCACCCAGAGCGGACGATGGTCCGGCGAATGCTCTTCAAACCACGGAATGCGCTGCTCTACCGTCACCGGCTCCAGATCTGCTGTCACCATCCGGCTCTCAATTGTGGAGTTATAAATTTCCACAATCCTTGGCAAGTCATCCCGAGATGCATATTCAATCTGTACACCATCCAGCTTCATGTCTACTCCCCCATTGTTCCAGATCAAACTCCAGTATGACGAATATTATAACGGAGAAGGGAAGCAGGCGTCATCCCCCAAACATTCCTATGTGAGCAGTCTTCTCTATTGCGAAGGAAGGTATTTCTCTTTGAAAATTGGACTTAGTTCACTCCATACATCAAATTGATTACCATCCAAATCAAAGAAAACAAAATTCCTTCCGGAATGACCTCTGTTTTCAACTGCCCCCACTCTAATATGTTTATCACTAAAATCTTTATGTATTGCTTCTAGAGCCTGTATTCCATTCACTTCAAAAGTGATAGAAAAACGCTCAACTCCGTTTACATCAATAAAATTGGAGCTTTGATCTTCTTTAGATCTGATAAGGAAAATACTCTGGTTGGCAAAATTAAGAATGGCTTTGTCTTCGTCTTTGTAGTTTAACTCTGCCTCCAATTTGTCTACATACCATTGAGAAGAAAGTTCTACATTTGAAACCGGGATATACGTAGTTCCTACCCTTAATAATTTATTATTCATCCTATTTGCCTCCTTTAATGACTTGAATACATTTATTATCCAACACGGACAACAAACACAATCCCGTTCTGTGTCACACGAAGAAATACTCCAGTTAGAAAAGGAATACCACCATTAGAACATATGTTTCTAATTATTGTAAATAACATTTGTACAAAATTAGAATATTGATACAATTTTCCGCCTTCATTCGACATTAACTAGTCCTGTTCGCGGTTTTTCTCAGCGTAATTAGGGAAAAAGTCTCTTCTACTCCTATGACCGTCCCTCCAAAATATAAGATATTACTACATGTAACAAGGAGGATACATATGAAGAAACGATGGAAAGCGAGCCTGATCCTGGCAGCTGGACTGCTTATTCCTACTACTGTTTGGGCAGCGGGAAGTCAGATTACTGCCCAGTTGTCTCCGCAAATTATGATGCTCTTGGAGGGCCGAGTGATCGGGACGCCTTCAGAAGCTCCAATTTCCTATAATGGAAAAACCTATGTACCGCTTCGGCTGGTCGGTGAGTCACTTGGTTATGAAGTAAAGTGGGATGGAGCAAACAATACGATTTCCATTAAAAATCCGGAAGAAGATTACCCTCTTGTTAAGAACGATGCAGTTGAAATCCTGACCACAGAGGCAAACTATGATTATATTACTTCCATGGATAGCAAGTCCTTCCTAGGCGGCATCAATCTGGACTTTACCTATACGCTGACCAAAGACGTATCAAGACCACCGGTCATCGTGATGGAAACGCTCACTAAAGACCATACGGTGCTAACAAGTGAAACGAAATTGCTTAATACCAAAGCTGGTACATATAAGGATTTCATCATCGGTGATAAAAACCGTCTTCCATACAGCGTTAAAATGAAGCGTGAGGACGTTATCAAGCAAATGACCGAAGACTACTATTATCGTATTAAGATTAAATAATAAATTGATCCACAATACTTTGCTATAAATAGCAGCCGGATATAACTAATGAACTGCACCCCATGGTTAGTTATGTCTAACATATGAGGTGCAGTTCATACATTGAGCAGCTGCCTTTTTGTTATATTGACCCTGTTTTTTTCGTTAGGTTCATGAATCACATTTGTAGCTTTAATGCGACCTGCCACTTATTCGATTAAACTCCCTGTACTTCATTATCGTTCGGAATTAATTCATACAAGTCACGAACATCACAACCAATGGAATCGGCGATCGATATGGCAATTTTGAGTGGCATCACTCTTTTGTTTTCAATAAAGTCGTAAACTCGTTCCGGTTTAAAAAGTAAGTCTTTTGCCAGCCATTCCGCTGACTTTCCGGATTCCTTCAAACGTTCATTCAGTAAGCAACGCCCTAGTTCAAATTTCAAGAAACGATACCTCCCGCGTAACATATATTTAACCTTAAGCGTTATCCATTGCCAGCATGAATATACTATATAAATAAAGGTAGTCAAACGATGAAGTTCCCTATGTGTACGCCCAATTGGTTGGGCGAGTTCCATCGACGACTAGCAATCAAATAAAAGGCGATACGCTATCCTGCTCGTTAATTGAAGAATACAAAAAAGCGCCTACTAATCGAGGCGCCTTTTGTCCTTCTTAATTTAATTATAAAAGTTCAAGCATCGTTTTAATTTTGGAGTTTAGCTTTAAGGTGTTAAGGATGAGTTGCAATGCTTCCGCTCTTGAGGCTGTGCCCTTAGCATTGAGGTCCCCATTCCCATTACCTTGAATAACACCCGCTTGTGCTACCATTTGAATCGGATTGGAATTATCCATCTTGTTTTGGGTTACCCCTTGAAAATCAACGATCTTGGATAGAATCACGGCCATCTCTTCACGTGTAATTGCCTTGTTTGGTTTGAATGTTCCATTGCCGTTTCCACGAATAATACCCGCTTGCGTAAACTGCACAATGGCGTCTTCGGCCCAATGACCTTTAATATCTTTTAGAGCAACTTGCTTGGTTCCACCAACATCAAAAATGCGGGACAGTATTCCTACGAACTCTCCGCGGGACATGTCCTGATTAGGTCGGATCGTCTTGTCTTCATAGCCTTTAATAATGTTCAACTTAGTGAAAATATCAATGGTTTGTTCGGCCCAATGATTTTTAATATCAATCGGTTTAAACACGTTACCTTGATTTTTTAAAGCATCGTTAATTTTTGATTCTAGAATTTGAGTAGCACTAGTTCCAGGCTTAAATATATCTTTGTTAAAACCACTATCGGTTGTCGTCGGTGTAGGTACCGGCGTTGGTGTAGGTGCCGGTATCGGTGACGGCACTGGTGTTGGCGTCGGTGACGGCACTGGTGTTGGCGTTGGTGAAGGTGCTGGCAATGGTGATGGCGTTGGCGTCGGCGCTGGTGATGGCGCTGGCGTCGGCACTGGTGATGGCGTTGGTGCTGGCGTTGGCGTTGGTGATGGCGTTGGCGTTGGCACTGGTGATGGCACTGGCGTTGGCGTTGGCACTGGTGCTGGCGTTGGTGATGGCACTGGCGTCGGTCCTGGTGTTGTAGATTCGCCTGTAAATACCAACTTGTAGTGTACAGGATTCAGCATTTCATCTGTAACAGTGACACTGTAATTTTTAACGAAGAATGGATATAGTTTATATACTCCACTAGTCATCATAATACCATTATCGAGAACCTGTAATCCTTTTGCAGTATACGTAACAATCATGGATTTGTCAGATGCACCCCGAGGTATATCGAACGTAATTGTCTTGTTATCTTCATCTATAACTCCAACATGCTCATCAAGAGCGAACGAAGTAATCATTTTATCTCTATTTATATACCTAACATTAACGAAGAAATCACGAGTTTCAAAAACACCATCCACATATACTCTTCCAGTCAATTTAACTACATGATCCATATCATCTAGCGTCCGATACACTCTACCGCCGGAACTAATGATGGAAGGGTCGCTTGATACCCAAGATATGGACGATCCATATTTCCCTCCAATAGGTAAGCCTACCTCTGAACTTCTAACCCCTTCGGCCGTGTCTCCATAATAATAAGTAATCCGCAACTCATCTAAAGCTTCACGAAGCTTATCCTCTGGTGCAGGTTCTGCTTTAACAACGTTAAGGATAAACTCCTTCGTTACTGGAGCTTCACTTCCAGCTCGAAGTGTAGCCGTAAGCGTAACCTGCTTATCTCCACCCACATATGGAGGACGTTTGACGTTACCGTCGTTTGCAATAATCGTTGGTTCAGATGAAGACCATGACAAAAATACATTCTCCATTTGAGTAGGTAAATTGATTTTTGAAGTAACATTATCCTCAGTTTGACCACCGGTAAATGGTAGTTCTAATGCATCCTTGGTATCTTGTAACTTTTGGTATGTTGCCCAAGTTACTGTGACAGGGAACGTACTAGAAACTTTCCCATCACGTGATGCAGTAATATTGGCTGTACCCACCGTTACCCCCGTCACAATTCCTCCTGGGGATACAGTAGCAACTGCTTCGTTGTCAGAATTCCAAGTAGCCGTTGAACTGATATCTGTAATGCTGCTATCGCTCATCATACCGTTCGCAGTCAGTTGTAACTCACGATTAGGTGAAAATACACCTGGTCCTATAATATAGATTGAATTAGCCTGTGGTTCAGCCGCAAAGGCAATGTTTCCCGACCCATTAAAATTGTAGATACTCGTCGTTGGCAATACCATAGGTGATAACAGAAGAACAGATAAAAATAAAGACGCTTTTTTGTGCAATTTCAAGCAGATGACCTCCATGAGATGTTATAATGCCACTCTTCCGTTGCAAGTGAAGATTAGGTGCAGCATATATATATCGGTTGCCCTGCTTTTCTTTTGTAGATCAAGCCGATTTTTATAAGTCAGCTCGTACATAGACCCTCCATTCATTGTCCAATATGAGTGAATCACTAGATACCACGTGCAGAATTAGCCTAACAGGTAGCCATTTTGAATTGGCAATATTTACTCATTAAACTGTGTTCTCATCTTTGTTAAAGTGGATAAGCATTCTGAAGACAAAGACGGGAGCTTTAAAAGACATGAACGTTCGCACCAAATCCATCATTGGCTTGCTTTGCTTGACGACATTAGCGGGCACGTATTTCAGTTATACAGAGCATCAGAATAATCGGCAATGGGAGCAGCAGCAACAGCGCAATACGCAGTACTGGTCACATATGCAATCTTTCTACTTGCGCGATTTTGACTATGCGCTTGCGGAGTCCCTTGCGGCATCTACGATTGCAGATCGGCAAGCAGCACTTCAATCTGCCATTGAAAATGCCAATTTTATCTTACAATATGTAAGGATCGGATCCGTTACAATGAACTTTCAATCTTGGTCATATGAGTCGTTTATCACGGAAGGCAGCCGCTACTTGGCCTATCCCGCCAGCGAGAAGGGAAGGTCGCTCAACCCGGATCAATTAGAACAAATTCAGCGTATGAGAACATTCGCGAGGACCGCCCTGCCGTATCTCGATCAGATGAGAGAGAAAGCTGTTAATTCCTCTTTATCAGATATACAACAGATATCGACCGCGATGGAAGTGGCCTTGTCTCAACTTGACTCGGTCTCCACGTACGGCAATAAGGCCTTTAACGAGTTCCTGTATAACCAGAATCCTTACATACCTCCGAAGCCAGGAACCGTTTTCGCCGGTGAAACCACTTATAAGGCTACGGAGCTTGCTGCCAAAGCGAAAATCTTCATGGGCGAGGCTTGGAATAAAGGGGCAGGTAAGCAAATCGTCCACATGGTCTCCGGCGGGAGCAGCCCCCAATTCGGAGAAGTCATGGATTTCAAGTTATCGGACACCGATGGAAAACAAACCAGCTCCTATATTGCAACACTGAGTAAAAGCGGACACGTGCTCCAAGTGACAAGCCACGGCTCGATCCCCAAAGAAGAAGCTGTGGAGCAATCCATGGACTTAAAGCAGGCTGTTGCGGTTGCGGACACCTGGATGGCTCGCTGGTCTGACGAACGTCTGACATTAGTAGCCAAAGAGATAAAAGAAACCTCCATTTATCTCACGTATATTCCGGTTCGGGAGCAAGTTTCCATTCCGCAGATGAAAGTCGTATGGCAATTTGATCGCCATACCGGTGTGTTGAAGAGCTTTGATGCGTCTAATTATTTTTCCCATTACAATAAAACCTTCCCCATTCACCCGAAGCTGACAGCGGAGCAAGCCTACTCGAAGCTTGGCCCAAAAGTAAACGTCTCGGGTAAGCCAAAGCTGGAGATCCACAACAATAAGCTTGTATACACATTTCCCGTCACAGGGATCGCAGGTGTTTCTCACGTATACGTAAACGCCCGCACAGGCGCTGGAGAAGGCATTGATTATAACTTTTAACCACAACAGACATGGCAGCCCCGCGAATACCTTCGCTGCGGGCTGCTTTGATTTTGCTTGCCAATCTTGGGTCACCACTTCTTTTTTAATTGATGATAGGCTTAACATTGCGTTTCTCCTACTCAAACGGTTCTTCACTTGAGAAAATCTCATACTGTCCCATCATCTTTTGGAGTACTTACTAAGGCGTGTCACCTACTACGCATTTAAATCCATAAAAGTAGTAAGTGATGGCATCATTCCCCGTATCTTTATACGGATCTGGATCGTTTACAGAAAGAAGATACTTTATTTAAAAATTCATTCTACGGAGGACTAATCTTTATGGAAATCGCAAAGGGAATCGAAATGCTTCGTCTGGACTACCAAGGGAATGTCATACACCCCATTCTTCTTAAGGACCAAGAAATGACTATTCTAATAGATACGGGTTTTCCAGGTCAATTCGAGGATTTACGTATGGCAATGAAGAAGGCTGGTGTCTCGTTAGACAAATTAAAAGCTGTAATATTGAGTCATCAGGATCTCGATCATATAGGAAATCTTCCAGAAATTATGCAGGCGTGTGGTAGCGAATTTAGGGTTTATGCACACGAATTGGATAAGCCTTATATTCAGGGGGAGCTGCCTCTCTTGAAAGATGGTCATTTGGTCAATCCTCCAAAGGGCAAGGTACACAAAACCTTAACAGATGGTCAGGAACTACCGTTTTGCGGGGGAATCCGCGTCATCCACACCCCTGGACATACACCAGGCAATCTCAGTTTTTACCTGAGGGAAAGTAAAACTCTTATTGCTGGGGATTCCATGTACAGTGTAAACGGAAAACTAGGGGGTATTCATGCACCGACTACACCTGATATGAATACAGCACGGCTCTCGCTGAACAAGTACGTCGATCTCGATCTTATATCCATCGTTTGTTATCACGGTGGATTATGTGATGTACAAGTAAAAGAACAGATAGCAGAAATTATACAAGTTTAGAGTTTTAGTGAAAAACGACAATCTCTCTACAAGACGCTGTCGTTTCTTCGTTTCTAGTTCCATTTGGATTAGCACAGAGATGTACTTTTTAATGTAAGTTTCTCGGTACGTTGAGATCGTCTTATAAACTAACCTACCGTTGGCTAAACGCAAAGACAGCCGACGAAATTCGCCGACTGTCTAATTGAATGATCATTTTGCGTTCTATCAGGACTCAAAATTAACTTATGCTTCCAATTTCAACTCTTGGCTAACCGCATCCATGTATCCAGCCAATAAAACTTACTTGGCTATTCAGGAAGTCCCTGAAAAACATTTCCTCGCGTTAGCACCTGACTCGGATCTGCCCAACGGATTTGGAGCGAACGGGAAGTGAATAGATCAGGTCCGTCCGAGACTTGAAAGTGCAGGTGGGCTTCACTGGAGTTACCGGAATTTCCAAGCTCACCAATCAGATCACCTTGCTTGACTTTATCCCCTTTTTTGACCGCTACACTGCCTTCCTTGATATGTGCCGTGATGCTGTATTCCCCACTGCCATGATCAATGACCACAAAATTTCCTGCTGGTTCTTCGGCATTCATCACTCCAGGCGTGTTATCGGGAATGTCGTTTTTGATCTCGACGACCTTCCCATCAGCAGCAGCATAGAGCGGCTCACCAAAAGCGTAATAGTTTTCGTTCGCCGTGGCCTCCCCTTGATAACTTGAATTTTCCTGCGTTCGAACGATGTCCAATGCGTAACGCTGCGTTTCATGCGCATAATGATAGTTGGACATCACATCGTTTCCTCCCCAGAACACAAACCATTCGCCCTTCACAGGAAACTGAAATTCGGTTTTGGTAAGCTTCTTGTCCGTCTCCTCATGCCTTTCAAGGGGTTGGATCAATAGGCCGGCAATCTGATGTTCTTCGGTAAAATAAGCTTGAATCCCCTTGGTTCCCGTCTCATCTCTCCAGGAATGCTCAGACAGGTTATTCAGGTTGACTTCCACAACCGGATCCCAAGAATTGACCCCTTCCAGGAAGCTGTCCGCAGACGCCTTGAACTGTTCCAGTGTTAACGTGTCTTTGAGCTCCGGACTCATCTGATTATATATGTCCTCCTTCGAACCATGCATTAAGGTATCAATAAAATTGTCAGGTGTAATCATCGCGCCCTCCTTGGCAGCCGTAGTCTCTTCCTGATTGGTGTCCGCTCCCGCTGGAGCTGCATCCGCTGTTTGTTCTGCCGATGGTTGCTCCGCCTGGCTGGATGATTCCGAATTCCCGCAGGCAGATAGTATTACACACGATCCAATGGCTGCTACAAGCAGCTGCCAGCCTCTCCTGCTCCTTAGTTTTTCATGCACAGCATATCCTGATTTCGTAGTGTACTTTCCCTGCATTAACGTCATATCCTGCTGGTCACTCTTCTTATTGAATCTGTTCACTTCCCTGCACTCCTTCTTGTAGAACGATATCTTTCCAGTTAAGTGTACAGAATCAATCTTATCCTTCGCCTAACCTCATCTTACGTCTACCATAACTCTGAGGAGGTCTGCGCTTCATAATTAAGATTCTGTTAAGGTTGCCCGCACACTGCACAGCCCTTCTGAATGGTATGATAAACCTGATAGACCAATAGAAATGATCATACGAACGGTCAATTTACACCTAAAAATCAGGGAGGATCTTTTACGTCATGAATGAAGTTTCAATCCTGCTTGTGGATGATGAACAGGCGATTTTACATATGTTAAAAACGGTACTGCTCAAAGAGCAGTTCATAGACATTGACACGGTCACCACGGGAGAAGATGCGATTAGCGCATGCGAAAACAAAACCTATCATTGCATCGTGCTGGACGTCATGCTTCCTGGCAGAAGCGGGCTGGAAATCTGTCCTTTTCTGCGTCAATTGACGGATGCCCCCATTCTTTTTTTAACCGCCAAAACAACCGATTATGACAAACTGACCGGCTTCGCGGTTGGCGGAGATGATTATGTAGTCAAACCTTTTAATCCATTGGAAGTGGTCGCCCGGATTAAATCACTGCTGAAACGTTATTTGCCTAAACAGACCGCAGCGAACAGATTGCCCTCACTCCATGACGTAACTCCGTCATCCGCTACACCGCAGGAAGGCGTCTATGATTACGGTCGTTTTCAAGTATTGGAGCAAGCCGGTGAACTCCGGGTAGAAGGTCAGGTGGTCAGCTGTCCGGCGCTGGTTTATCAGCTGCTGCTCTTTTTCTGCAAACACCCCAATCGAATCTTCACCAAATCCGAATTGTATGAGCGGGTCTGGGGATCGGAATCCATCAGCGACGACAACACCGTCATGGTTCATATCCACCGGATTCGTGAGCGCATTGAGGCCGATCCCTCGAGACCTGAGCTGCTGGTGAATGTCCGCGGTCTGGGATATAAACTCATTCCGTCCGATATGGAGTCCGGCGAATGAGTATACGGCGCAGATTGATGACACGCTTCATCGGCCTACTTGCCGGAGCTGTAATCCTGATTTTGGTGCTCGGCGGAGGTATCGCCTATTGGGTCATCCAGCAGCTGAATGAGGCCAGCCTTGTTGAAGATTTTGCTTCTGTGGGGCTCGAACAACTGATCAGTACGGCAGAGATTTTGCCCGATGGCACGGTTCGATATGACCCAGAGCTGCTTAAGCGTGTAGAAGAGAACAACGGTTGGCTTCAGGTTCTCGATGAACAAGGCCATGTGGTGGATGCTTTTCACACTCCTTCCGATGTCCCGAACCACTATAACCCCGGAGAGCTTATATCCTATTGGGAAGGGAGAAAGCCCTTCCCCTATCAACTCTACATGCTGATCCGGGAAAGAAACGGAATCAACTTCACCCTGTTATATGGGGAGAGCAATCAGGCCGTAACGATGCTGGAGCAAACCTTCAGCGGCGGTAGTTATGCAAATGACAAGCTTGTGCTTCAATCAGAGCTGCAGGAAGTTATTCGCTCGGCGGACGCATATCTGCTAATTTTGGATCAACAGGGACGCGTGCTTGCTTCGTTCAATGAACCCGCCATGGGCACGCCAGACAGCTACAGCATTCAGGACCTGATTTTGCGTACGCGATACCCTACCAGGTATGGAATGACTACAGTGACCATCTATGATGAACAGAACCAGTCTACCTGGATGCTGAGTGTTCCGCTTGCCCGCAACCCGGCTGTGGTAAATGAGAACCCTTATCGTTTTATATTCGGCCCTGCACTAATTGCACTTCTGATATCCATCATCACCCTGCTTGTGCTGCTTGCGCTCTGGTATGCCAACCGTTTTGGCTATCCCATGCTGCATATGCTCCAATGGCTGCAGCGGCTCGAACGCGGGCACTACGAGGAACCGACAGGTCCTCGAGGCAAGCCACGCAGCCAGAAGGGAAACGGAAAATGGCGTCAAAAATATCGGGTCTATGCGGAAGTATTGCGATCCATCCAGACGTTGTCGAGTACACTCAAACGTGATGAAGAACTCCGCAAGCAGACCGAGTCCTTACGCGAGGAATGGATCGCCGGAATCACACATGACCTCAAGACACCTCTGTCCTCCATTCAGGGTTATGCGCACATGCTTGAAGCAGAGAAATACAACTGGACATCTGATGAAGTGAGGGAATTCGCAGGCATTATGCTGGATAAGTCCATGTACATGGACCGGCTGGTGAACGATCTGGCCATGACATATCGGCTGCGCAGCGGTGGATACCAGCCGCCCGTGGAACAAACAGACGTAAATACGCTACTGGAGGATCTTGTTCACCGCGCCGAACGCAACCCTGCTTATGGGGGAGGTCGCATCACGTTTCAACCTGCCCCAGTTCCGGTGAACGGTCATGTGCATATTCCATCATTTGAACGAATCGTGGATAATCTCACCGCCAACGCCCTGCTGCATAATCCACCGAATACTACCCTCGTCGTAAGTGTACAATCAGGTGAGCAGACAGGTGATTTCTGTGTCCAATTTGCCGATGATGGACGAGGGATGGACCCGGAGACCGTATGGAAGCTGTTCGAACGATACTATCGCGGCACGGATACCGCTACATCCGATGTCGGATCAGGTCTCGGCATGGCGGTAACCAAAGGGCTGATTGAAGCCATGAAGGGCCGGATTGAGGTTCAATCCGCTTTGGGGAAGGGAACCGTCATTCGCCTAATATGGGACCGTCATTCTGACAAAGTCTAAAAAATATCCGCTTGACCTTTTCATTTTCAGTCTATATAATCGACACTCAATAACACCTGTTCCAATATATTGATATGGACCTTGAGTTCATTTTCAATCCAATTTGAATGACATTAACTTTGTATATATGGCGATGACCAGAGACATGATTTCGTTTGCGTGCTGCCCAGAGAGAGAAGGGATTGGTGAAACCTTCTTCAGCGAACGGACCGGAATTACCCCTCTGCAGCCGTGGCCTCGAACCCCAGCCGGTCAGACTTCCCATGGACGTCCAACTTGGTTGTCAGTAGAGCTCACCGTCTGATCCACGATAACGGATCCCAATGAGGGTTATGATGTTTTCTGTTTTCGGCGGCTGGCCGACAGGAGGTATTCATAACCAAATTAGGGTGGAACCACGAGCTGAGCGCACTCGTCCCTTTTCCGGGACGGGTGTTTTTTGCGCTTCAAACTTAAACATTGGAGAGTGGTTCGCATGAGTAATCAACAAGGTAACCCCATTGAAATTCGCCTTCAAGGCGAAGCAGTTCGTTCTTACGAGTCAGGCATTACTGTCGGAGAAGTCGCCTCGTCCATCAGCACTAGCTTGGGCAAGCAGGCTATCGGAGGCATTGTGGACGGCGTAAACGTGGATCTCGATATGGCACTGGAACGGAACTGTGAACTTGTCATCGTTACACTGGACAGCGAGGAAGGCTTGAAGCGTTATCGCCACAGTACAGCGCATGTCCTTGCACAGGCATTGAAACGCATTTATGGTGCGGAGCAAGTTAAACTGGGGATCGGCCCCGTTATCGAAGACGGCTTTTATTACGATGTGGATCTGGAGCATGCCTTGTCCATTAGTGACCTGGCTGCCATCGAGCGGGAAATGAACAAGATTGTGCAGGAAAATGTGAAGATTAGCCGCCGGGTGGTTAGCCGTGAGGAAGCCCTTCGCCTGTTCGAAGAGATTCAGGACCCCTATAAACTTGAGCTGATTCGTGATTTGCCGCAGGATGCGGAACTGTCGATCTATGATCAAGGGGAGTTTTTCGATCTGTGCAGGGGTCCCCATCTTCCATCCACTGGACGGATTAAAGCCTTCAAGCTGCTAAATGTTGCAGGGGCCTACTGGCGGGGCAATTCGGATAATAAAATGCTGCAGCGAATCTATGGTACTGCCTTCCCAAGCAAACCCCAGCTGGACGAACATCTACATCTGCTGGAGGAAGCGAAGAAACGGGATCACCGCAAACTGGGCAAAGAACTGGATCTGTTCATGTTTTCGGAGGAAGCACCGGGCATGCCCTTCTATCTTCCCAAAGGCATGACTATTCGTACAGAGCTGGAGCAATTCTCACGCGAGCTGCAGCTGCAGGAAGGTTACCAGGAGGTTCGCACTCCTCTAATGATGAACAATCGCCTGTGGGAGCAATCCGGTCATTGGGAGCACTATAAGGACAATATGTATTTCTCAGAGGTAGACGACGCTACATTTGCACTGAAGCCAATGAACTGCCCAGGTCATATGCTCATTTTCAAAAATACACTTCATTCCTATCGCGAGCTTCCCATCCGCATGATGGAATTCGGTCAAGTCCATCGCCATGAATTCTCGGGCGCACTGAATGGCATGATGCGGGTGCGGACATTTTGTCAGGACGATGCTCACCTCTATGTCATGCCAGAACAGATTGAGGATGAGATCAACCAGGCAATATCCCTGATTGGGCGCATGTACGATATCTTTGGATTCGAATACACAATTGAGCTGTCCACTCGTCCCGAAGATTCCATGGGATCGGAGGAACTGTGGGATCAGGCAGAACGTGCACTGCAAAATGTGCTGGATCGGCGCGGTGTGAAATACCGCATTAATGAAGGAGACGGTGCCTTTTACGGACCGAAAATTGACTTCCATATTCTTGATGCGCTAAAACGCAGCTGGCAGTGCGGAACAATTCAGCTTGATTTTCAAATGCCGGAGAAATTCGATCTCACTTATGTTGGCGAGGACAGCCTGAAACACCGTCCTGTCGTGATTCATCGCGCCATCTATGGCTCAATCGATCGCTTCATTGGCATTCTGACTGAACACTATGCAGGAGCATTTCCGCTCTGGCTTGCCCCGGTGCAGGTGAAGCTGCTGCCTGTTTCCGATCACTATGTGGACTATGCTCTGCAGGTGCAGAGTCAGCTACGAGCAGCCGGAATCCGGGTCGAAACAGATCTGCGCAGCGAGAAGCTCGGGTACAAAATCCGTGACGCACAGATGGAGAAAGTGCCTTACTCGCTCGTACTTGGTGAAAATGAGAAAAATGCCTTATCCGCCTCTGTCCGCACATACGGTCAGGGAGATCAAGGCATCCAGAGCATTGAGGCATTTATCCGGCAGATACAGCAGACCGTGAAAGCAAAAGCCTGACGGTATCCGTCATTGGACTTGACGTGAATCGCCATTTTGGGTCATTTGCCGAAGTGAAGCACAGTGCTGCACTTCAGCTATGGCCCATTACAATTTCTCATCAGGCTTCAGTCCAACCTGCTGCTCGCTCCATGTCCAGAAACGTTCAGCCACAGCATCGTCCATCGCATGTGCTTTTAGCTTCTGCTCTTTCTTTTGATAAAAGTAGCGTCCTGTCAACTTCTCTACCTCTGGACTTGTCGCCAGATAGATTGCCGTTTGTGCCCCGTCCTCGGGAGACAGGAAAAATGGAAGCTTGCCAACAAAAGCCATGATACGCGTGCCAAAGCCGGTATGGCGATCCACACCAATGCTTGTGCCCACCGCACCTGGATGCAGGCAGTTCACCGTGACTCGGCTGCTCGCCACTCTACGGGCAAGAGCACGGGTGAACAGCACGTTGGCGAGCTTGGACTGCGCATAGCTTTTGATCGGATTATAGCCTTTGTGCAGATGCGGGTCGTCAAAGTGGATCTTGCCTGCTTTGTACGCACCGGATGACACGTTCACGATTCGTCCCTGCTCCGCAGCTTTCAAAGGCTCTATTAAGAGCAATGTGAGCAGGAAATGACCCAGATGGTTAATGCCAATGCTCTGTTCAAATCCATCCGAGGTCACCTGTCTTTTCAGCATCACCACACCAGCATTATTCACCAGGACATCTAGCGTGTTGTATCGTTCCCGGAAGGCTTGGGCAAATTGGCGGATGCTCTTGATTGAACCCAAATCACACAGTATCAGTTCAATCGCGTTAGAACCGGAATCGCGCAAAGCATCCTGCAGGGCCTGCTGTCCACGCTTCTCGCTGCGACAGGCCATAATGACCCTGTACCCTTGCCTTGCAAGTTGAATGGTGGTTGCGAGCCCCATGCCGGAATTTGCTCCTGTTACAATCGCTGTTTTCATGGACATCAGATCCTTCCCTTCTGAACCTGGGGTTCGAATATGGAATAACAGTCACAATCCTGCCCCCATGGAAAAGAGGCACTCCGTGTAACAATATGAGATAATGGAGTAATCATATCTCGGTTTAGATGGGAGGACAGGCATGCTGACCAAAGAAGATTTTAAAAAGATCAAAAAAGAAGCAAAGCTTGAAATCGCAGTACTGGAACAAGAGTATCATGATATTGGACAGAAACTCGATTCATCACAATCGGATCAACGAAAAAATCGCAGATACGCCTCACTCGTCATTGAGTTATGCTCCATTATGGAACAAATGTTAAATCAGCTGTATCAAAACGTCTATCAAAAAAGCTTTAATTCGACCGAGCTGATGAAAATTCCTGCTTACCGTGCACGCTCCAATATGGAGATGATCCAGGCTGAATTAACCAAACAACAAATCACTCTTAAATCCGGAAAGGAAAACATGGCTCATGCTCTCAGTCAGGTCTTCCAGGCGAGGAACAGGCTCATTCATGAAAACTTTACGTTTGCCTCCATCGTCAAGGAAGACATGAAGGAAGAACAAACTTTTGAAGCCATGCTGGATACAATCAAGAGGTACAGAAAACACTTAAAATATCTTCGTCCTGAATAAAATGGCCTACCAAATCATTTAAAAGGAGGTGGACCGGACTTGATCCGGAAACCTATGAATCATCAGACGACTGACCTAACGGTGCTGCATCTCAGCATTCCCACACCTTCGGGAGACAACCCCATCTACCCTGTCATGCTTCGCGATGAAGACGGCATCACCCTCGTGGACACAGGCATGATTGGCCAATTTGCCGGTCTGGAGTCCGCACTGGAGCAGGAAGGCGTACAGCTGGCTGATGTCAAACGCATCATTTTGACACATCAGGACATTGACCATATCGGTAATCTGGGCGCCCTTCTGGATGCGATACCTGGACTCGAGGTCTGGGCACATGCGGATGAAGTTCCCTATATTAAAGGTGAAAAGCCTTTGATAAAGTTCACAGCTGAACGCAGAGCCCTGCTGCCCGCACCAGTGCTTGCGCAAGCCAATCAGCTCCTTTCCCAGCTGCCTGAGATTGAAATCAGCAGAATTCTGGAAGATGGGGACATGCTGCCTCTTCAAGGCGGAATTCAGGTCATCCATACACCGGGACACACGCCAGGACATATCTGCCTGTACTTCCGTGAATCACAATTCCTGCTTGCCGCTGACGCACTTCGTGTCGTGGACGATGAGCTGGTTGGACCTGCGCCACCTGCAACACCGGACATGCCCGAAGCGCTGAGAAGTTTGAAAAGGCTGATCGGCCTGAAACTGAACAAAGTGCTCTGTTACCATGGCGGAGAATACACGAAGGAACCAGCTGAACATATCGCCAAACTTGCGGAGAGCGCGGATTAATTGACGGCAATGATTTGATGCTGCTTTCATAATAAAAGAAATCAAGGGGCAGTCCCAAAGCCATAGACATGGCGGGACGCCCCTTTTATCTATTTTAACGAACGGGCTGCGTTCTATTAAACGCATGGGTACAGCTTCAATATTAAAAATCCCCACACACAGCTCAGCTCTCTGGCGTAAGCACAATGAGTTGGTCATCCCCATCCCGCGGCGTTCCGCGTCCGTCCCGATTGTTCGTCAGGATATATAACTTCCCGTCTTCTCCGCCAGTAACGTTACGAATGCGTCCCCACTCCTCTTCAAAAACAGATTCTACCTTCTCCACTTGTGTACCATCCTCGGACAGAACAATATGCAGCAATTGCTCGCCTCTCAGGTTAGCCGCAAGCAGTGAACCCGCCCACGGTCCTTCCTCTATAAAAGCTAAACCCGATGGTGCCCATGTATCGTCACCACTATGAGCAATTGGGGCCAGATAGGTAGTATTGTCATCCTCGTCCCCTTCAACTTCAGGCCAGCCATAGTTCTCACCTGCTTCGATCCGGTTAATCTCATCATAGTTACGCTGGCCATGCTCGGTGGCATAAAGGTACTTGTTATCCGGATTCCATGCGAGACCCTGCGCATTCCGATGTCCCATGCTGTATACGGGGGAGTTCGGCCACGGGTTGTCTTCAGGGATCGATCCATCGAGACCAATCCGCAATATTTTGCCACCCAAGCTGCCCTGGTCCTGTGCCAGTTCCGGTTCATAACGTTCACCTGTCGTAATATAGAGCATGTTGTCCGGGCCAATTTTGATCCGGCCTCCGTTATGATTCGTCCCGCCTGGAATGTTGCCCAGCAGCTCCTTGTCGATCACAGCTTCATTCTCATTCACCTTCAAACGCAATATCCGATTCGCAATCCCGTCTCCTTCAAGATAGGAATGGTAGGCGTAGAGATAACCGTTATTCTCAAAGTCCGGATCAGCAGCCAAGCCCAGCAATCCCCCTTCGCCCTCTTCATTGAACGGAGCCTCAAACGCAATGAGCGGTTCAGTTTGCAATTCTCCATCCTTAATAACACGAATGGTTCCGGGACGCTCCGTAACAAACATCCGTCCATCCGGCACACTCACCAGTTCCCACGGTGCATTCAGTCCAGTCACCAAAACCGAGGCCTGATACGGGATGACCGCATTTTCCTGCGTACCTCCCTCATCGGTATTCGAATTGTTTTTGCCTCCACTCGCTGCCTGTCCCTGACCCATCCCTTGCCCTTGTGACACCTGCTGAGATTCTGTGGATGGATCGCCTGATGTACAGGCCGCCAGCAGAGACATACTTAACAGCGAAGCGTATAGCGGAACACTTAGTCGGTTATTCATCTTTTCATCTCCTTCTATTGGATGGAGTGTAATGGAGCATTGTTTGGGCATACATTCAATAAACAAATTCGAATCTGCCAAATGCTGCTGCGGTATGTTCAAGGATAACTGATCTCAGTATCAGTTCGGTATTTGCATTTGCATCGGTATCTGTATCTTATATCGGGATCGGCTAACTATCTCAACGTCGTTTCGCCCTGTATTTACCCCTCCCTCCGCTCGCCTAAACCGAAAATTGGCGGCATTCGATACAGGTCTCATGCCCTTCCCCTTTGGCATTTTTCAATATTCTTCTATAATAGAAGGATAGAACGAACTGAAAGGTGGACGTATACACTCATGAATCAAAGCCCTTTATCCCGTCTGGAAGCTGATCTGTCTGCACAAGGATTGGACGCCATGCTGATTACAGATCCGAAACATATCTACTATTTAACCGGTTTTGCAAGCAACCCGCATGAACGTTTTCTCGGTCTTGTTCTCGCCCGTGGCGAAGAACCTTTGCTGATTGTTCCTGCCCTGGATGCTGAAGCTGCTGCGGCGGCCTCCTCGGTAACCAATATCGCGACTCATTCCGATACCGACAATCCCTATGCATTGTTCGAACGTTATCAGGGACGTCTGGGCCGGATGGGCCTTGAAAAAGAATACGTCACCGTTGCGCGTTACGAGCAGCTGACTGCTGCTCTAGGTGCTGTCAACTTTGAAGATGTCGGTCCTCTGCTCCGCACTCTGCGCGTGAAGAAGACACCGGACGAAGTCGCCCGCATCCGCCATGCCATTCATCTCATTGAAGAGACCCTTCGCCAGGGACTGTCTCATGTACGCACAGGTGTTACCGAGATTGAACTGGTAGCTGAAATGGAATATCAGATGAAGAAACTGGGTGCAGATGGCCCTTCCTTCGATACCATGGTGCTTACCGGACCCAAGACAGGTCTGCCGCATGGTACACCGGGTGAACGCAAACTGCAGCATGGCGACTTGTTGATGTTCGATATGGGCGTATACGCTGCAGGGTATGCATCTGATATTACGCGTACATTTGCGTTTGGTGACATTTCACCTGAATTGAAGACCATTTATAACACGGTGCTTGCCGCAAACGAAGCTGCCATCCGTGCGGTGAAGCCAGGCGTGGCTTGTGCCGATATTGACCGTGCAGCACGTCAAGTGACGGAAGACGCCGGATACGGCGAGCGTTTCCTGCACCGCGTGGGGCATGGGATGGGCATTGATGTGCATGAGTACCCTTCTCTGCACGGACAGAACATGGATACTCTGCAGGAAGGCACCGTGTTCACAATTGAACCAGGGATCTATACGGGTGCAGGCGGAGTTCGAATTGAAGACGATGTTCTCGTAACAGAAAACGGCGTCGAGGTGCTGACTTCCTATCCAAAAGAGCTGCAAATTTTGACGGATTAATCTTACATGTATGAAATTAAAAATGACCCGCTTAGCCATAACATGTGGCTGTGCGGGTCATTTTCGTTATCAAGCTTTTTTATTGCAGTCAACTGCTTATGATTACGAATGCAGACTAAACCTGACTAGGCTTCATCCTTGATTTTAAAATTGCGCGCTGCATACAGAAACGGCGTACCCACCGCGGTCAACACGAATTTGATAATGTACGTTGTCAGGAAGATTTCGAGCCAGACATCCCATGGATAGATGAAAGCAAATGCAATCGTGCAGAACACCAATGTATCCACAAAGGAACTGACGATCGAGCTGCCGTTCGTGCGGATCCATAACTGATTGCGTCCAGGTGCCATCTTCCGCAGCATGCTGAACAGTCGCACATCCAGGAATTGGCTAATGAAATAAGCTGTCAGACTTCCGAGTGCCAGACGTGGCAGCAGACCGAACAACGTTTTCATGGAATCCTGAGCAAAGTCCGTTGGTGCCGGTTCAAAGAATATGACCATCTGCATCAATACCGTCGTCATGATCAGCGTGAAAAATCCGAACCATACGGCCTTCCGCGCTTCACCCGATCCGTACTTCTCATTGAGAAGATCACTGGTCAGATACATGCTGACATACATCGTGTTGCCGAGCGTCAGTACGATCCCCATAATATCTATCGTTTTGGTCACCTGAATGTTGGCTATCACCGTAGCCACACCGATCCAGGCATACAGACCCTTTTTACCGAACAGGCGGTAACACAATAGGAAAAAACCATACGTTACGAGAACGAAAAGCGCTCCCCAACCCAAATTAAACATAAACACATACACTGCCTTCCTAGTTTTGATTACGCGGGATGGTTACGAACCGCGGTCTGGCACCGGGCCAAAACATGAATACTCTATCACATTTCCCTTCCTTTGAACAGCACTAAATAACGTCAATCTGTTGGTCTTATACAAAAAGCCGCCCTACGGGTTAACCCGTAGGGCGGCTAATTCTGGCTTGTTGCTGCTCATAAGCCATATGCTTATTTGATTCCGGGTTACGCTTGAACCGCAGAATCCAGATCACGGCTTTGATCATTGAATGTATCCTGATCATTCTCTTTCAGAATTTTACTGGATACGAGACCAGCCGTCATTGAATCGTTCACGTTCAGCGCCGTACGACCCATGTCGATCAGCGGCTCAACCGAGATCAGCAGGCCTACCAGTGCAACCGGCAGATTCATCGTGGACAACACGATCAGGGAAGCGAAGGTTGCCCCGCCACCTACACCAGCTACACCGAAGGAACTGATCATGACAACCAGGATCAGGGTAATGATGAAATCCCAGCTCATCGGATCGATGCCGACCGTAGGAGCAATCATGACCGCCAGCATGGCCGGATAGATCCCGGCGCAGCCGTTTTGACCAATAGTAGCCCCAAAGCTTGCCGACAGGTTCGCAATACCATCCGATACGCCAAGTTTCTTCGTCTGTGTCTCCACGTTAAGCGGGATTGTAGCCGCACTTGAACGGGAAGTGAAGGCAAATACCAGCGTTGGCAAAACCTTTTTCACATACGTCAGCGGATTGAAACCAAACAGTGCGATAATAATCAGGTGGATGATAAACATCACAATCAACGCAACGTAGGAAGCAATGACGAACTTGATCAGCTTCAGGATCTCTTCCGGATTCGTTGTCGCCGTTACTTTCGTAATGAGCGCCAGAATACCATATGGCGTCAGCCTGAGCACCAACGTTACAATCCGCATGACTACAGCATATACCGCATTCACCATGCTTCGGAATGTTTCAGCCTGCTGTGGCTTTTTGCGATCCAGTCCAAGGACTGCTACACCGATAAACGCCGAGAATATAACGACAGCAAGTGTGGACGAACGGCGTTCCCCGGTCATGTCTGCAAATGGATTCGAAGGAATAAATTCCAGCACCTGCTGAGGAATCGTCTGATCCTGTACATCAACGAGACGTTCCTCGACCTTCTGTACCTGTGCGAGCTCTCTGTCTCCACCTTCGATCTCAATCGAAGTCAGGTTGAAGCTCAGACTTGTTACGATACTTACACTTGCGGCAATGGCAGTCGTAATGAGCAAAATCGCAATGATGGAAAAGCTCATTTTGCCGAGGTTTTGCTTGCCTTTCAAATTCATGATAGCCGAAATAATGGAAACCATGATCAGTGGAATTACGACCATCTGTAACAATCGAACATATCCCGAACCGACAAGATTAAACCAATCAACAGACTTGGTAACAATGTCGGAATTAGAAGAGTAAATCAGTTGAAGAATGACGCCGTACACAACCCCGATTCCCAGACCCGCGAATACTCGCTTCGTAAAGGAAATATGTTTCTTTTGCATCCAATACAGGACGCCAAGAAGAACGAGCATAATCACTACGTTCAGAATGACTAGAAAAGTATCCATTTCGTAAATCCTCCTCAAAATGTGCATACCGATAGATCGGTTTTTCTACTCGCTTGAAGCGATATTGAACAATATATCATATAACAAACTATTCTGGTAGGTATTAATTGATATTATGTAATAAGCATGTAATAAATTCATGGATTTCTGAAAAAAATTCACCGTTTAATGAAAATTATTGTATTCAACCCCCGGTTAATTTTGTAATATAGGTATATCCGCTTATTCCCAAGATTTCTCAACGTGAAAATTAGGCCTTTCTTCGTTGGTACATAGTCTTAAGGGACGGAAAAGCGACAAATGTTAATGAACATGACGTGAAAGGATGATCCTATGTTTCGTAATCGTACGGTGGCCGGCAAAATCAGAGGCACGCTGTTCCTCGTTCTGCTGGTGGCCTCCCTGTTGTTTAGTATCAGTTTCTATGCTGTGTCCATGAATATCATGCAGAGTTACGTGCTCCCGCAGTTCGACAAAGTCCTAAACACGTCTATTCAGGATATATACAAAAACATTTCAGCCTCCAAGATCTTGCAGGTGCAAAGTGGCGGGGCAGGTGCTGAAGGTGCCGCACTGACTGTCGAATCCTATTTGGCTGAAAAAGCAAAAGAACATAATCTCGATGCGTCTTACGTTGTATCCATCGAGGAAGGTAAAGCCACCGTTGTCATTGCGAATGCTGCCTCAGAAATGTTGGCCGGAGATGAAATCAGTGTCCAGTCCGCGATGAATACGGCTGTCGAGACAAAAGAAATGGTCATCAGTGAAGTCTATTCCGATTCCTTCGGCGTACATAAAGCAGCCTTTATTCCGATCGCTGGCAGTAACATGATCATGGCCGTAAGTATGGATGCCCAGTTTATTCAGGATAAAAATGTCCAGATCTTCTGGTTATGCCTGGGTATCACAGCATTGGTCTTTGTGCTTGGCTGGCTCATCTCCACCAGCATGATCAAAAGAGTAACCAAACCAATCATCCAGCTTGTACAACATAGTAAAAAGATTTCCCAAGGCGATCTGACTGCCGAACTTCAGATTAAGGGTAAGGACGAGATCGCACAACTCGCAGCAAGTTTCCAGAGCATGACCCTCAATTTGAAAGAAATGATCAGCCGCGCATTGTCCACCTCCAATGAAGTGGTTGAAGGCTCCGATGATCTGTTAAAACGGGTTGAGTCGATGTCCGGTATGGTCAAAAACTCCAGCCGCTCTGCGGAAGACGCCGAGAAAGGCAGTATAACCATCGCGTCGAGCGCTGCCGAGAATGCACGCGCTATGGAAGAAATTACACAGGGCATTATGCATATCGCTTCTTCCTCTGCCGAAGTATCGGAACAGATCGGTGAAGCAGCGAATGAAGCCGTCAACGGTAACCGTCTGGCGCAGGATGCTGTTCAACAGATGGAACGCGTTGGTCAGACCGCAAGCGAGTCGCTGCGTTATGTTGAAACGATGAACGAACGTTCGATCGCGATAGGAACCATTGTTACATCCATTTTTGAGATCACAAAACAGATCAACATGCTGTCACTTAATGCTTCCATTGAAGCAGCACGTGCTGGGGAGCATGGCCGCGGGTTTGCTGTTGTAGCAGGTGAAGTACGCAAACTGGCGGAGCAATCCAAGACAGCTACGGAGGAAATTGCCGATTATCTCGGAACCATTCGTGAGGATGCTGAACGTTCGGTGAGTGCCATGAACCGGGTAACAGAGGAAATTGGGTCAGGTACCCATGTGGTTCAGCAGGCAGGAACAGCTTTCCAGCAGCTTAACGAATTAATCCAAAACGTCAATCTGACCATCCAGACCGTATCGGCTTCGACAGAGGAAGTCTCTGCAGGTGCAGAGGAAGTCAGTGCATCCGTTGAAGAAACGGCACAGATTACCTCCAGATCGCGGGAAAGCATGCAGCAGATCGCTTCGACTGCCGAGCATCAGCTGAGTGAGATGGATTCCCACTCGGATACCGTCCGCCATCTGCATGAACAAGCCATGGAGCTCCAGTCTGCCATGAAGAAGTTCAAAATCAATTAAAATAAGCCAGCCAGGTATAACATTAAACCATCATTCCCACATGTGAACCACAATTAAACCAAAGGCATTCAAATACCCCCATGCATAACAGCATACCGGTTTCCGGTACTGTGGTTATACATGGGGGTATTCTGTTACTTATTAAAATTGCGGTCATAGTACGTCCCTATACGTCTTTCATTTACGGTTGATACGGGGCCTGGACACCCATAATTTCGTATACCCGCTTCATGTCCAGTGCAGAGCGCAGAGATTCCGCTACCCGGTCAAACTCCATTTCCTTCCGTTCATGAGCACTATAGGTTTCCTGAAGCGGAACGAGTCCTTTCTTTTCCCGAAGGCCATTAAGCCATGAACGGCGAAACTGGTCACTTTCAAACAGACCATGCAAGTAGGTTCCCCATACTTTTCCATCTACCGTCCCCCATCCTTCCTGAAATGGCTGGCCACCGGGATGTGCGATCTCAAACAGTCCAGACACTTGCTTCGGATCATGACATTCGGTCACGCCCATATGAATCTCGTACCCGTTCACAGGCATGAATTCAACTGAATCCCGCTCACCATGTAGACGAATAGGATGCTGCTGCTGTACACGCCCTGAAGCTCTTACTGTCTGCTTATGCTGCAGAAAAGTCGTAGACAGCGGCAGCCAACCCAGACCTCGGGCTTCCTGAACCTGATTGGCCTCCACTGCAAATGGGTCCTTCAGATGCTTCCCAAGCATCTGGTATCCACCGCAAATGCCCACAAGCTGCACATGATCGCGTTCGGTCTGACTGGCAATGGCCTGCTCCAGACCCGACGCTCTCAGGAATTCCAGATCACCAATCGTATCCTTCGTACCCGGCAGCAAAATGGCATCCGGCTGTCCCAGTTCCTCCGGCGAAGTCACATACCTCACATTGACATCCGGTTCGCGGGAAAGCGAGTCAAAATCCGTAAAATTCGAGATCCGCGGATAACGAATAACAGCAAGATCCAGCTCCTGTTTCCCTAATTTACCATGGCGCATGGAGTCCAGCACTACGGAATCTTCGGCTTCAATTTGAATATCTCTTATGTAAGGCAGTACACCCAATACGGGGATGCCTGTCCGCTCTTCCAGCCAATCCAGTCCAGGCTGCAGCAGGGACAGATCGCCGCGGAATTTGTTAATGATAAATCCTTTTACACGCTGGACCTCATGCGGCTCCAACAGTTCAAGTGTACCTACAATGGAAGCAAACACACCTCCGCGATCAATATCCGAGATGAGAATGACTGGCGCATCCGCCCAGCCTGCCAGATTCATATTGACGATGTCCCGATCCTTCAGGTTGATCTCGGCTGGACTGCCTGCACCTTCCATCAGCACCATATCATACGTCTCGCGCAGCCGGTTCAGCGCATCCATGACTGTCTTCTTGGCTTCCGGCAGGAAATGCTGACGATAGTCCGAAGCACTCATCTGGGCAAAAGGCACACCGTGCACCACAATCTGCGAGTGCATATCCCGCACAGGCTTGATCAAAATTGGGTTCATATCCGTTGTCGCTTCAATACCGCACGCTTCGGCCTGCGCTCCCTGAGCTCTGCCAATCTCCTTGCCATCTTCGGTTACGTAGGAGTTCAGTGCCATATTCTGTGATTTAAACGGGGCAGGTCTGAAGCCGTCCTGCTTGAATATCCGGCATAGCGCCGTTGTAATGACGCTCTTCCCCACATCCGATGCCGTGCCTTGCAGCATCAATACTGCCGCTTGCCCTACAGGCGTATCCTGCACGTTCCTTCACCTCACTCATCTCTCAGCGTTATGCTCCACATACTCGTTCCGTTCGTTCCCTATAGCAAAAACAATCCCTGCAGCAGACTTAACACCGTCAGCAGTGCGGCTTCCAGCAGCTCATTCATTGCACCGTATGTATCTCCTGTAAGCCCGCCCAGCCTTTCGCTGATGCGTCCGGCAACGAACCTGCCGATGAGATAGGCAGCCAGCGGTACAAAAATCACAGCCGCAATAGGGTACAGCCACCAAGGTAATGTCCCCAGTCCACTCTCTATAGCCAGCTCTCCAACCATGCTGGTGTCCGGCTCGAAGATCCACACGGCGGCAAGTGTAATGACGGCCGCCAGGATCGTCAACCCAATCGCGGAGCTTCGTGCTCGCTGGACTTCCTTTCGTTCACCAAGGCCCTTGAACAGGACTGCAAGTCCATCGTCTCCCCGGGCATTCGGCCAAGCCGAAATGGCGTATACCATGAACCAGCGGCTCCAGATCATAGGCAAAATCAGCAGTGCTCCATACAGCCAGCTGCCATGTGCAATAAAATCAGCGATTAATGCCGCTTTCATCATAAGCAGCAGCACGCAGGCGATCACGCCCATTGCTCCGACGCGGCTGTCTTTCATAATCTCCAGCATCCGCTCGCGGGTACGATAGCTGAGCAGACCATCCGCTGTATCCATCCAGCCATCCAGATGCAGCCCGCCAGTGAGCCATACCCACAGGGTCAAGGTCAACACGGCCGCCGGAAACGATGGCAGCAGTGCACCTGTAATCGCGCCACTGAGCCAGACACATAAACCTATAGCCGCCCCGACCAGCGGGTAATACACCACGCTCTCCCGCAGCAATGGCGGGACGAAGTCGATCTGCATTTTTACCGGGAAACGGGACAAAAATTGAAAAGCGGCCGCAGCCGCATGTTTTTGATCAAGACTACCTACCTTACCTGTATCATGAGCTGGAGCCTGATTCACCTGATTCACCTGATTCATGTTGTCCTCACCGTTCGTGTACTCCCGGTCATGCTGGCTGTCGTTTCCGTCAATACTCATAAGCGATACTCCTTACTTTTCAGCTCAATGGCAATCCCTACAGTCACTAGAAACACCTCGCGGCAAATGGCTGCGATCCGCTGATTCAATATCCCCGCCAGATCCCGATACCTTCTGCCTAATGCATACTCAGGTACGATACCGTCACCCACTTCATTCGTAACCAGTACAAGCAGTCCGGGATAGGACTTTATGGCAGATACCAGTGCATTCATATGTTCCAAAACAACCTGTTCAGGCTCATGCTCATGTGTAAGCAGTACATTCGTTAACCAGAGTGTCAGACAATCCACCAAAATGGTTGGAGCAGACGTTCCTGTGTGGGATTCTCCCATACGTGTGATGAGTTCAGACAATGCCAGCGGTTCCTCCACCGTGTGCCACAGGTACCCTGCTTCATCCCGTTGGTTCTGATGCAGGCGGATCCGCTCGCGCATCTCATCGTCATATGCCTGCGCGGTTGCCACATACCAGGCTTCGGAGGAACGCTGCATGCAGAGACGCTCGGCGAAGGAGCTTTTGCCGCTCCTCGCCCCGCCCGTTACAAGCACACTCATGGAGATACCTCTCCCCGAACCTCCGAGGCAGCTGTCGATGAGTCATCCGTACGTCCAGTCTCATTCGAGCCGTCCGATACGCCAGCACTTGCGAATGTGGCCATCTCGTTCAATATACGACAAGCTGCATCAATTAAATGAAGGCTGAGCACGCCTCCGGTTCCCTCACCCAGCCGCATGTCCAGATCCAGCATCGGTTTGAGTCCAAGTTCGCGCAGAAGTGCGGCATGTCCACTTTCATGTGAAGTATGGGAAGCGATCATATACTCCACACTGACCGGAGCAAGCTGTCTTGCAATCAGCGCCGCTGCAGTGGAGATAAATCCATCCACAACAACAGGGCAGCCATGGGCTGCAGCTGCGAGAATGACACCTGTCAGTCCGGCAATCTCCAATCCGCCCACTTTGCCGAGCACGTCCAATGCATCGTCTGCATCCGGTGCATTCACGCTCAGTGCCCGGCTGACCACGGCAGCCTTGCGCTGCAGACCTGCATCGTCGATACCGGTTCCGCGGCCAACCGCTGAAGCAGGTGCTGTCCCGGTTAAGGCACACATGACCGCAGCACTCGCTGTGGTATTACCGATTCCCATTTCCCCGGTTACGAACAACTTGGTTCCCTTGGCAACCTCAGCAGCCACAACCTCAGCCCCGGCAAGAATGGCCTGGATTGCTTCATCACGACTCATGGCTGCACCTTGAGCCATGTTGGCAGTTCCTTTGCGTACTTTGCGGGAGACCAGATCCGGATGTTCCAGATCGGCATTCACACCAATGTCCACACAGATGACATCTGCGCCTGCATGACGAGCCAGAACATTGACTGCCGCTCCTCCAGCGAGAAAGTTATGGACCATCTGCGGCGTTACTTCTGCCGGGAAAACGCTGATGCCTTCCGCAACCACGCCATGATCGGCAGCCATAACGATAACAGCTCTGCGATCCAGGGACGGCCGGGCCTCTCCGGTTATCCCCGCAAGACGAATAACCAGCTGTTCCAGTTTGCCCAGACTGCCGGGCGGTTTTGTCAATGCATCCACATGCGCCGAGGCTTCTGCAGCAACTTCTTCATTGGGACCCACGATCCGACCAATTAACTGTTCCAACACCTGTTCATTATTCATACCGCCAGCACTTCCTTCATCAAAATATGGGGTTGCCCCTTTTCGTTCATTCTTGTTCCCGCCGCAGCAATAATTGCGGCAGACCATGATCGGGATGATTCACCATGGCTGGGTTCACCCGGAAAATATCCCGAATGTTTTCTTCCGTCATCAACGACTGCGGTGTCCCACTGCTTACACACATACCCTCACGAAGAGCCAGAATGTGGTCACAAAATTGCGCAGCCAGGTTCAGATCGTGCAGCACAGCCACAATCGTGATCTTGTTTTTTTGGCGCCAGGAAGATAACAGCTCCATGAATTGCAATTGATATCGGATATCCAGAAAAGTCGTCGGTTCATCCAGCAATAACAGCTTGGGTTCCTGTGCCATGACTTTGGCGAGTGCCACCCGCTGTCTCTGTCCTCCGCTGAGTGCATCCAGCGGCCTGTCGGCCATTTCGGTTAAGCCCAGTTCTTCCAGGACCCGGTCTACCACTGCCGCCCCATCGGAGGTTTCCCTGCCCAGCCAATTCTGATAAGGATAACGCCCCATCTCCACAACATCCCTGACGGGATAGGAAATGGCAGGCAGACCGTCCTGCTGCAATACCGCAATCATACGTGACAGGTCTTTGCGACTGTAAGAGGTAATCTCCCGCCCTGCAATCCGGATGCTGCCTGCATTGGGCTGTTCCGTTCCGGCGATGAGCTGGAGCAGCGTTGATTTCCCGCTTCCGTTTGGACCAACGACACCCCACCATTCCCCTTCCGTGACACGCCAGTCCACATCATGCAGGGCTCGGTGGTCACCGTACATTTTATCTGCACCCGCGACCTCGATCAGCGGCTTTCCTGGGGTAACACTTGTATCCATGGTTGTACCCATGCTCGTACTCATGGCATCACCCCTTTTCGCAGCTTTTTGTTCCGATGCAGCAAATACGCGAAGAAAGGCGCACCGACAAAGGCCGTCACCACACCCAGCGGAATTTCGGTCGGTGCCAGCAAGGAGCGGGCAATCGTATCAGCCCATACCATGAAGATGGCTCCACCAATGGCGGACAAGGGTACCAGCAATCGATAGTCAGGCCCCACAAGCAGCCGAAGAATATGCGGAATCACCAATCCAACGAATCCAATAACGCCGGATACGGAGACCGCTCCTGCGGTAAGAAGTGTTCCCACAGCAAGCACGGACAACTTCAGCCGATCGACTCCAACCCCAATATGCGCAGCCTGCCGTTCCCCCAGAGCAAGGACATTCAATGAACGTGCACGGCTCCAGAGGAAAATCAGGCCCAGCAGAAAATACGGGAAAAGGATGGCCGTATACGACCACCCACGCAGAGCCAGACTTCCCATCGTCCAGTATATAATTTCATTAATCGTCTGTTTCGACATGGTCGACAGGAAGGAGACCACCGCTCCCAGAAAACTTTGCATCACCACACCAGCCAGAATCAGGCTGTGCGTCGGTATTTTGCGCCCTTCACGAGCCAGGGCAAGTACAAACCACAACGTGAGTACGCCCGTCAGAAACGCAACAAGCGGCAAGGTCCAGATTCCGATCAGCGCGTACTGCAATCCGAAGAAAATCAGAAAAGCTGCCCCCACCGATGCACCGGACGATACGCCCAGGGTAAACGGATCTGCCAGCGGGTTACGAAGAACCCCTTGAAATCCCGCTCCGGCGATTGCCAGCGATGCACCCACAAGCACGGCAAGCAGCACGCGCGGGAAACGAACCTTCCATATAATCTGCTCGGCTGACGTACTCCAGTCGGGCGTGATCCAGTCTCCGATCCATGGCATGTGATGAAGCAGAATGCCTGCAATGTCACGGACAGGCAGAGCCACCGAACCGATGCCCGTACAGATCAGCACGGTCAGCACAAGCAGCAGAATTCCGGCTGTTCCGTACACTGCCAGCTTTTTACTCATTGGAACAGATCAGGATAGATCGCTTTGGCTACAGCTTTCAAACCTTCCGTTACGCGTGGTCCCGGACGGCTCAGCAGGTTGGCATCCAGGCCAATGACTGCGTCGTCTTTCACAGCTGTAATTTGATCCCAGCCGCTGCGCTCTTTGATGATTTGATCCAATGTTTTGGAGTTTTCATCAATGACATCGTTCGCGTACAAAATCACATCCGGATTGGAAGCAATAATGTTCTCTTCGTTAATTTCATTCCAACCTTCCAGGTCGGAAGCAACGTTGATCCCACCGGCAACAGTGATCAGTTCGTCCATGAACTCACCTTTACCTACCGTCCAACCTGGGGAGAATTCAACGTAAACATTTTTCTTCTCTTCCGGCTTAACAGCCTTCACCGCTTCAGTTACGTCCGCCACATCCTGTTTCATCTTGGTGATGAGCTCCTGTGCCTGCTCCTGATGATCCGTGATTTTGCCAAACGTTTCGATGTTGTTCATTACATCGTCTACCGATTTGGGATCGGTTTTAAAAATGGTGATACCCAGTTCACGCAGCTTTTTCACGGCATCTTCGCTCATTGAGATACCTGTAAATACGATGTCTGCTTCAGCAGCAATGATAGACTCTTCGTTTGGCTTCGAGACGCCGCCCATTTTCGCTTTGGTTGTTGCGGCTTCAGGATAATCATCATAGTCGGATACCCCTACAATCTGCTCGTCCAGCCCGAGTGCGAACAGCGTTTCGGTTTCTGCCGGGGATACGGATACGATTTTGGCTGGCGCTTGCTCAAACGTAAAGGATTCACCCGTCGCATCGGTTACCGTCAGTGGATATTGTGTTTTGAGATCCGTCTGCTCCTGGCCTTGGGATTGCTCCTGTGCCGGCTGCTGTGAAGCACCTGTGCCCTCGTTAGTTGTTGCGTTGCCACATCCGGCCAAAGCCAGTGCGAGTGCCGCTGCACTCAGCAGTGACGCTACGTTTTTCCAATTTTTGATATTCATGTTGTTCATTCTCCCCTTCTCTATGTTCTCTCTTAAGTAGTGCTCCTTACCCGTTTCCCCCTGAATTTGTGTTCCTAAATAAAATGACCCTAGAAAACCACACTAGGCCACTACGATTGCAGTACCATCTTCCGATCGCTGTTATCCCCAGATTTTTTTTTGATTCTCTCTTATTAACGTGAAAATCCGGGGATAAAGGCGAGCGCTACGCTTCTCCAGATTGGTTCTGCACTCTTCGTTACGTGTGAATATTTCGGTTCATCCTATATGAACAAAAAAATCCCCGATCCTTACGCCAGGATCAGGGATGACGTCTCGCATATGGCGATCTGCACATCTTCAGCGTAACCACTGTACATGCGCATAGAACTGCCCGAAACGCTGTCCTTTCCTCGAAGGAACACCGGTTTGTACGTCCAGGGCAGGTAACCTGACTTACAGGACTGCTCATCCTGATTTACAGTGGCGGGACCGTGCCGGATTCACACCGGCTTCCCTATTTCACCCATTGTGCCGTTCATCGCTCGTATAAACTCGATGACATTTGATGCATGCACACGGGACCCGTGGTCGCTGATATTGTAACCATTCAAGTGAGCATATCGCATCCGTTAGCACTTATGTGCATAACCAAAGATGTATCCATGCTGAAGTCACACTTCTGTTGTGATTATAGGTTATATTGCACATCCTTACAACCCGATTCATGGAAAAGACACCCTGCTTGATACCCAGCTGTTTTTGCTTTTTTCCAGCCGAACCTTAATCGCTTGCCCCGGAATAACCTGTGTGTCCCAGAATCCCAGTTCCGGTATGAGACGTGATACCGCATAACGAATTACGCCGCCATGGGTAACCACGGCTATCGCCGGAACCATATTTTCTCCGGAATATACCTCTGGCGAAGCGGACAACAGGCAATCCGTCAGAAAGGAGTCAATCCTCGCAGTAAAAGCCTGCCAAGGCTCGCCGCCCGGTGGCGTCACATCCTGCGGTGCATCTATCCAATCCCGGTAGTGCGGATTGTCCTTGAGCTGATCGTAAGTCAGCCCGTCCCATTGCCCAAAATCAATCTCACGCAGACGTGGATCAAGCTGTGCTTGTCCTGCTTGCATCGGTGCGATTCGTTCCAGGGTCTGCCGGCAGCGCAGCAGATCACTGCTATACAGTGTGTCCCATCGGATGGGGCTAATGGACTCGCGAAGCGGTGCCAGTTCCCTCTCTGCATCCGGCAGAAGACCGATATCGGTATGTCCGAGATATCTTTTTTCAACATTCCAAGACGTTGTACCATGACGGATAAACACAATATCCCGTATTTCAGTTCCATGCTGTTCACAGTTTAATTCCACCACAGTGCGCCTCCTGCTGCCCAGATTACGAGTGCTGTCAGCCAGCATAACAGCACAAAGGCCCCCGCCGACCAAAACATCAAACGTGTGGTGCGCACGATATCCTCTGCTTCCATCAGCCGGGTCTGCTCGCCCATATAGGCTCGAAAAGAAGCCACGCCATGGTAAACGTTGTGTCCGCCAAGCCTGATGCCCAGAGCTCCCGCAACCGCCGACTCCGGAAATCCGCTGTTTGGGCTGGGGTGCAATCTGGCATCCCGGCGTACCATGCGTGCTGCGCCTTTTGCATCCAGCCTCATGAACCATGCTCCCGTTATCAGCAGCAAGGCGGTAATCCGTGCGGGAATCCAGTTCGCCCAGTCATCCAGACGCGCGGATGCCCAGCCGAGATGCATATATTTTTCATTTTTATAGCCGACCATGGAATCCAGCGTATTCACGGCCCGATAAGCCATCGCCAGCGGAGCACCGCCAATCAGGGCATAGAATAGCGGAGAAACGATGGCATCCACAATATTTTCCGCTACCGTCTCCACCGTACCCCGTACCACCTCCGGTTCATCCAGATGAGCTGTATCACGCCCTACGATCATGCCGAGTGAACGTCTCGCCGCAGGCCAATCCTTTTGACTCAGATGACGATACACTTCCATGCCTGCATCTTTCAGTCCTTTGGACGCAATGGTGGTGGCAATCAGTACCACTTCAGCTGCAGCTGCAACCAAGGGATGAATGAGTCCAAGTATGTATACCACTCCCCAAGTAAGCGCAAAGGAACCACCCGCAATGACTATAGGAAACAGGACCCCAGCCCGTTTAAGGCACTGATCACTGCTCACTCGTTTTCTGATCCCCCGCTCCAGTGCAGAAATCCCCTTTCCCATGCCGATCACCGGGTGGGGAATCCAGCGCGGGTCTCCAATGAAGCGATCCAGTATGTATGCCGCCAAAATAATCCAGGCCCCTGTCATTCCAGTCCAGATCGGCCAGCCCGCCAATTGACTCAGAGATATCATCGCTTGCAGTTCCTCTCTTTCCAAATCTGGCCGGCTTGCAAACTTTCAGTAATGGAGTCATACACCAGCCGCCCAATCGCTGCCCCAATCATCGTAGCCGTTCCGGCGTAAGAGATCAGTGGTTTCTCCTCCACCTGACTTGTGGCGAGCACAATCGCATCCGTTGTCGTTCCGGTTGCCGTTAGCCCGTTCTCGGCATCCATCACGCCATAATCCGCGAGCGCTGCCGTTTTGGCTTCCACGGCTGTCTGAATGGCATTAACCATTGCTCCGGGTGTCATGTAGCCGTTCATCCATAACATGATATTAATCGTTCCGGGCGTATAGGGCAGGCCAGAAACTTCACCCGGTTTAGTTATGTTCCCCGCCGCATCAAACACCGATCTTGCAGAACCAGCACGCGCAGCATTTGAAACCCCGGCTGTGGTACAGCACAAGATCCCTGCTTCATCGCCCATATATTCCTGAACGGAAGTGTGCGCAAGCTTAACCGCTGTCAGTAATCCGGCACATGCAGCTGTACGCTCCTCCCATCCCATCAGGAAGTCTGTAATATCACGCTGTGGGTCATCACAACGATAATGCTTGTCCACATAAATATTGAATATGCGATCCAGTTCAATCATCCCACCGCCGTACACCGCACTGGAAATGGCGTTTACCCGATTAGGGATGGATGCTCGAATATGACGCTCATGCGCACGGATGGTTAGCCCCGGCCATGCAGCAGAACGATATTCGTCTTGATCTGCTTTCGCATGGGTATAGTACTGGAAAAATGGCAGCGTCATTGCTCCGCCCCCCCTGCCGTCATTCCCGGAATCGTTTGTCCGATGATACCTTTAATTTCGTTCACCAGACGAAGATTCGACGTCGTGTCCTTGACCGCCAAACGGATATGTCTTTCTTCAAGTCCCGGGTACATGGCACAACTGCGAATCAGAATACCGCGTTTCCCAAGAGCCGCCTGCATGGTTGCCGCTGTCCACGGCTGCGGCACACGGGCCAGTATGAAATTCGCTTCTCCGCGTGTCACGTCAAATCCACAAGTCTCCAGGTCGGACGTCAACTTCTCTCGTTCAAGCGAAACCTGTTCCAGTGTATCCCGTTCAAAGGCTTCCCCACTGCACAGACAAGCTTCTCCCGCGATCAGTGCCAGTCCATTGACACTCCAGGTCACCTGTTTCTCCGTCATCGCACGAATCAGATCCGGACGCCCCATCGCGTAGCCCAGCCGAAGGCCAGGTATGGCATAAAACTTGGTCATCGAGCGAATGATGATGACCTGTGGATATTCCTGTAATGGGGAAGCCAGGGATTGTCGCCGTGCTTCAGGGATAAAATCCATAAATGCCTCATCGATCACCAGGACGGTATCCGTCTTCTCTGCATGACGAGCCAGCCGGTGCAGTACTTCTACGGGATACTGCACACCATTAGGGTTATTGGGCTGTCCAAGGAATAGCAGATCCACCTGTTCCATCAGTTTTTCGATATCCTCAGGCAACGCTCGCCATTCAAGTTCTTCCCGTCCCAGGACATGATGTACTTCTGCCCCGAATTGCCGGGACAAGGAACGGTATTCCGAAAATCCGGGTTCCACTGTGCCCACCTTCCGGGGTGAGAGCCCCAGCAAGATCAGAGCCATGCTTTCTGCAGCACCATTGCCTACAGATATGTACTCCTCTGACAGGCCAAGACGCTCGCCGAGCAATGATTTAAAAGCCCGGTGTGCGGGATCAGGGTAACGCAGTACTGTTTGCAATCCCTGCTCCAACGCCTTCAGTACTTCCTTGGGCGGACCCAGAGGATTAATATTTGCACTAAAATCGAGGAAATCCCCAGGATTCCCGCCAAACCTTGACGCAGCAGTCTCCACGTCACCGCCATGTCCGAAAACTTCAATGAAACCGCTCATTTTTGTCCGTCATCCTTTCTGCATGTCATTTTTATTATGGATGGCGTGACTGTGATGGGTCAATCCTGATTTGTCTGAGCGATGCGCTCCCTGCTTCAATTCCTTTGTGTCCAATCGACAATTCGTTTACAATAGAAGAGGAATTTTGATTCGCAGGCGTAACACTACATAAGGGATAATCGTCCCTCACATACATTAATGGAGGAATGACCATGCTGTTTGTTGATAACCAGGGCATTACAGATCCTTCTGTAAACCTCGCGATTGAGGAATACATTCTGAAGCATCTGCCGATGGATGACAGCTATCTGCTGTTTTACATCAACCGCCCGTCCATTATTATCGGAAAACATCAGAATACCATTGAAGAGATTAACATCGAATATGTTCAGGATAACGGCGTGCAGGTCGTACGTCGCCTCTCGGGTGGCGGAGCCGTCTACCACGATCTGGGCAACCTCAATTTCAGTTTTATTACCAAGGATGACGGCCAATCCTTCCACAACTTCCGCAAGTTCACTCAACCTGTTGTGGAAGCTTTGCAGGAGCTTGGTGTCAATGCCGAACTGACTGGACGCAACGATCTTCAGGTCGGAGAAAAGAAAATCTCGGGTAACGCCCAGTTCTCCACGCGCGGACGCATGTTCAGTCACGGGACATTGATGTTTGACCTGAATCTGGACCACGTGCAGGCATCCCTGAACGTAAATCCGGAGAAGTTCAAATCCAAGAGCACCAAATCCGTACGCAGCCGGGTAGCCAACATTCGGGATCTAATTGACAGCAACCTGACCATTGAGCAATTCCGGGACGAGCTGTTACGTCACATTTTCCGCATGGAGCCGCAGGATGTTCCCCAATATGAACTCACGGAGAAAGATTGGGACAAGATCAAGGAAATCTCCGCCGAGCGTTACAGCAACTGGGATTGGAACTATGGTTTGTCGCCGGAGAGCAATGTGAAGCATACCCGCAAATTTCCGGTCGGCATTATTGATCTGCGCATGAACATCAAGGACGGACGAATCGAGAATATCAAAATCTTCGGTGACTTCTTCGGCGTAGGTGATGTGGCGGATATCGAAGACATGCTGCGTGGCAAGCGTTATGAGGAATCCGAAGTGCGTACAGCGCTTGAAGGCCTTGATGTGAAACACTACTTCGGCAATCTGGAGCTTGAGGACTTTATCGGCCTCGTTTTCCTCGAAGAATAGACTTAGATGTGAGCATAATTTTAGAACGTATTCCAGGATTACACTTTAACGGAAAAAGTAGAATCAATCTTAAGAAGCGAAGCGTTCGCCTTTATCCCCAGATTTCCCCATTGTATAAAGGATTCAAGAAATCCGGGGATAACAGCGATCGAAAGATGATTCTGCATTTGGAGTGGTCTCGTGTAATTCATATCCATTCGTTCATATTATAGATACAGATAAAAGGAGAGAAACTCAGATGACCTACAAATTAATCGCAATCGACATCGATGATACCCTCATCAACGACAACAAGGAAGTAACCCCAGCAACACAAACTGCCCTGGAACAAGCGGTTGCCCATGGTGTAGTCGTTACCCTAGCAACAGGACGTGCCTATGCTTCTGCACAGGCACTCGCTCGCCAAACGAAGCTGAACGTGCCAATCATTACGTATCAAGGCGCCTTGGTGAAAAACTTGCTGGATGAAAAAGTACTCTACGAGCGCTATGTTCCACAGGACGCTTCCCGTAAGTTGTTCGACTATTGCCTGGAGCATAATTTGCATCTGCAAACGTACATTGATGATAAGCTGTATGCCCGTGAAGAAAATGACAAGCTGCGTGACTATGCCAAACTGAATGGTACTCAGTACCATATCGAACCGGATTTCATTAAGGTCATTGAGCAAAAAACACCGAAATTGCTCATCATTGATGAGCCGGATTATCTCGATGAGGTGGCAGCTGATCTGCGTGAGCTTCTCGGATCTGAAGTGCATATCACCAAGTCTAAACCATACTTCCTCGAAATCATGCATCGCGAGGGAACGAAAGGCCATGCACTCACCTTCTTGGCGGATCACTTTGGCCACCAACTGAGCGAGTGCATTGCGATCGGGGATTCCTGGAATGACCATGAGATGTTGGAAGTCGCAGGCCTTGGCGTAGCAATGGGTAATGCGATCCCTGCCCTCAAAGAGCTGGCAGATTACATTACGGCAAGCAACAACGAAGACGGCGTGAAGCAGGTCATTGAGAAATTTGTGCTGAACGCGGAGTAATACGAGAACGATAGGTAATATTGTAAGCAAAAAACAGCCTTGGGCAGCGAATAAATTCGCTGAACCAGAGGCTGTTTTTTTGTTGATATCCTAAAATTCATCTCTATTGATATCGGGATGCCCCCCATATGTGGAAGTCATTCAACATTGAATTAAGTTATGAATTTCGTATGTTGTTTCCGTACCGTTCCTCAAACTCACGGTTCCGCTCCCTTATCTCTTGCATCATTTTCCCTTTGGGGAAATCAGCCATGAGAACAGTCAACAGAATTACCACGCCTGCAACAAACAATAAGATCGCCACAACCAATCCAATGAGGCCACCTGTCTCGGACACAGCTTCCAAATAACGCCCCCATCTGGTCGCCCAGACGGTTACTAACGGGACATGTATAACAGCTGCAATATGAATAATGCCATAAAGGAAAATTCCCGCAAACAGAAATATCGCACCGAGTCTCTGTCTATTCAACTTTATTCCTCGCCTCATTCCTATGTAAAAATAGTAATGCCTATTTTACCACAGGTTTGGAAGTATGCACCAAGGAATTGGATTGTTTTCCTTTTTTCAGCCAGCTCATCACTTTCTCATTCATCGCCAGCAAGCCTGAAACAATAAGCACAACACCGATCCAGGTGATCCAGCTTACATGTTCATTATAAACCACTGCTCCAAGGCCGACCGCAATCGGAGGGGAAATATACAACCAGGTTGCCGGGAACAACGGGTTGGTACGGGACATAATCCAGTAGAACAGGCTATGTCCAACCATTGAACCGATCACCGTCAAATAGATCAGGGACAAAACGGCCGGAGACCAATCAAGCGCAGCTGTGCTCCACGATTCCGTTACGGCAGAGAGTCCCGATAACAACAAGCCTCCGTACATCATCTGCACCGCGTTAATTGCCACAGGACTCGCTTCCTTGAACTGGTTTATCACCTTTTTGGAGTAGAGCGCACCTGCAGAATAACATACTTCTCCAACAAGAACGGCGATACAGCCCCATAGCCACAGTGAGCTTCCACCAATGGTTACACCCGGTAAAACGACAAGAACCACTCCCCCGAAACCGATCAGACAGCCTGCAATCATGCGGGCAGATGTTTTTTGCCGTAACAAAGCGGTCTGCATCACCATAATCATCAGCGGTCCTGTTGCCGACAGGATGGCCCCTACGCCAGAACTTACATATTGCTCCGCCCAGTATAAGGTCGCAAACGTGCCAAAGGTCAGTCCTGCTCCGGTCAGGAGCATTTCTTTTCGCCACAGCAGCGACAGGTTTACCTTTCCTTTCATCCACATCCATGCAAACATCAAGGCCCCTGCAATAATAAAGCGCAATCCGGCCGATAGAAAAGGCGGCATGCCTGCCTCCACTCCAATTTTAATCGCCAGAAACGTTGTTCCAAAAATAAGACACATTACCGTAAATGCTGCTGCAACCATGCTAGCCCCTCCTTCATCTGTTCTCCATCATATAGCACTGTCTACAGAACAGAATGAATAAAACAGAACAGAACACTCTCATTTCCTGTTACAATAGAGTCCAAAAGGAGCGTGAGTCGGGTGGGCAAAGCCATGTTGATGACAGATAACAGCCTCAAACTATATGAGCAGGTGGTTCATTATCTTGTGGTACGTATCGAGGCGGGAGAGTGGGCCGAACATGAAAAACTTCCGTCTGTGCGAAGCCTGTCCGAACAGCTCGGTGTACATCGGCTTACGGTTTTCAAAGCATATCAGGAGTTAAAGGAACGCGGGATTGTGTACGTCAAGGACAAGTCCGGTTACTATGTCAGCCCTGCCGACCCTTCGCCTGTAGCAGATCAGGCAGATGACCCTGCTGTCTCCGCCTGGCTGCATTGGGATTCACTCGCTCGCGTGCAGTCTCTTGAAGCGGAATACCAGTTTTCCAAGTCACTGATCGACCCGGCCCTGCTGCCCAACCGATACTGGGGAGAACTCATGCGTGATTTGCTGGATCAGTATCCCCGCCTGCTCGGTACATACTCTACCATTCAGGGTGATTTGGAACTCCGTAGTGCGCTGGCAAGCCATCTGACGCTGAAAGAACGATTTTATATCTCGGCAGAAGAAGTGCTCATCACCTCGGGCGCACAGCAGGCCATCGATCTGATCTCCCGTAGTTTGGTCAGACCGGGTGACCGGGTTCTGATGGAAAGACCAACCTACGGACCTGCCATGGAAATTTTCCGCAAACAGGGTGCACGCCTGATCTTTACGGATATACATCCGGAGGGTTATGATCTGGAGCAGATTGAGCATCTGATGAAGACGGAGAAGCCGCGCCTTTTTTACATGACGCCTACCTTTCAGAATCCAACCGGCATTAATATTCCAACCGAACAGCGGAAACAACTGCCTGAACTGGCGGAACAATATGGATGTTTTCTCGTCGAGGACGACAGCACTTATGATATTTATTTTAAAGATAAACCTCCGGCACCGATCTTTACGTACGACACGACAGGACATACACTCTACATTCGCAGCTACAGCAAGTATGTTGTACCTGGTCTGCGAATTGCGGCAATTATGTGCCGCCCCCGGTTTATGCCTGGATTACAGGCGGTAAAAGCATTGGCGGATAACGGATCACCCCTTTTGAACCAGAAGCTCTTTCTCCGTTATTTTCAATCTCCGCGCATGCATCAGCACTTATCCAAGCTGCGCACCGCCATACAATTACGAATGGAAGTTATGGAACAGTGCCTGCAGGAAACGGACTGGACTTGGACCCAGCCTGAGGGTGGACTCAATATCTGGGTGGAGCTTCCGGAAGACGTTGATACGGGCCGATTGCTTCACCAGTGTATGGAGCATTCCGTCGCTTTTGTACCGGGAACGGTATTTGATCCTTCGGATGCTTCCGCCAGCCGCAAGCTGCGCTTGTCCTTCTCCTATGCACACGAACAGCAGATCCGTGAAGGTATGCACAGACTCGTCGAGCTCGCTAAAAGGAATGATTAGGCCCCACTACGTTTTCACTGATTGCGGTAATTAAAGAGAAGTTACAGTAAACGAACCAAGAACCCGGAAGTCAAATGACCTTCCGGGCTCCATTATTCGTTCCTATTTTGTGAAATTGCAAAGCTTGCTTACTCAGGTGCTAGATATCACTTTATCCACCAATCCATACTCTACCGCTTCCTCTGCGGTCAAGAAATAGTCCCGATCCGAATCTCGCTCAATCCGCTCCAGCGATTGTCCTGTATGGTCTGCTAGCAGCTTATTGAGCCGCTGACGGTGCTGAATGATCCGGTTTGCGTGAATCAGCATATCCGATGCCTGCCCGCGCGTACCCCCGTGCGGTTGATGGATCATGATCTCACTGTTTGGCAGAGCCAGTCGTTTCCCTTTGGTTCCACCGACCAGCAAAATCGTACCGAAGCTCGCGGCCATGCCTGTGCAGATCGTTGAAATGTCCGGCTTCACAAATTGCATCGTGTCATAGATCGAAAATCCGGCAGTTACGGATCCACCAGGACTGTTGATATACATCTGAATATCCTTTTCCGGGTCCTCTGCGGTCAGAAACAATAACTGTGCCACGATGGCATTCGCCATCTGGTCCTCAATCTCTCCGGATACCATAATGATCCGATCTTTTAACAATCGTGAATAAATATCATAGCTCCGCTCGCCGCGGGCTGTTTGTTCAACTACATAAGGTACATGGTTCATGCCTTTTGCCTCCCGGTTTAAGCAACCATGTTGATAGCGTACCCTCCTCCATATGACATCGAGTTCACGCTGGAGTATGAATACCCATACATTGGCTGCATCGATTGAGACGGCAAAGACTGCTGCAGGATGGTTCCTGCCACTGCCATTGGGTCATCGGTGCGGCTCAGGCACAGATCAATCAGACGCGCGGTATCTCCACTACGAAAAGCCATCAAATAACTTCGCAGCTGCTCCGCGTTTTGTGAATCTTCACCTGCTCCACTCGCTTCTTCGGTCTCCATTTCCTGGCGACTGCGTCTCACACGATCCAGGGCAGAGCGGGCCCGATTTAGCGCAGCTTTGACCGCTCCTTCCGATGTATCCAGCATCTCCGCAGTCTCTGCCGTCGTATAACTCATTACATCGCGTAATATATATATCGCTCGCTGCCACGGTGGCAGCTCATGGACAAGGATTCGTATGGCAGACTCAATCTCCTCAAATCGCTCTTCCTCTGCAAACTCCTGCATTAACGGTTTCATGCTATCCAGTTTGGAAGCCAATTTCTCCCGCTTTCGGATCACGTCAATCCACGTGTTGCGTGCGATCCGGATCAGGTAAGCTTCCCAGTTCATCTCCTGTTTTGTACCGAAGGTCTGCATTGCCGAAGACGACAGTACTTTCACACAGGTATCCTGAACCAGATCCTCTGTTTCCCAGACTGAACCTGTCAAAGACAGACAATAGGCGTACAGGGAACCCAGCAGGCTCGGCAGCGCATTTTCAATATTTTGTTCCAGCGTGCAGTCGGCTTGATTACCGGGCTGGATATATGGTTCAACCTGTTTACTGTTATCATGTGGTCTGTTGATTCTGCAATCCACGGACTTCACAAAGGCCATGTTGGGGGCCCCCCTTTGTTGGTTCCTGATTGATCTTGCTTCAATGACTTACTCTTCGACAACTTACTCTTATGGTCTTACACTATGTAAACGAAGAACCTCCTGCAAAGGATACGCTCTTCTGAATTTATTTTTCAGTTGATCTATACGAATTTCAATTTATATTGTCCCAAGTGGTACCTTCATGCCTGCAAGCGCCAGCGTAATACCTGAGTCCAAATTGTAGTTTTGCTGTACATCCACGTCATGAGACATATGGGTAAAATAAGTGCGCTCTGGTTTCACTTCCCGCAGCAGCTCCTGCGCCTCCCGCATATCATACACGGAACGTGTGGAAAACTCCGCAAGCTCATGGACAAAGCTCGTTCCCAGCACCAAAAGATTCAGCCCGTACAGTGGCTCTTTCTCTGTCTCCTTCAGATCAATGGCATCCGAACAATATGCCCAGCTATACCCTTCCCGTTCTAGACGATACGCATAGGAATAACCGTTTTTACCGTGACAGACCTTCCAGGAATGCACGTTCCATCCGCCAAGCTGGATATCATCATCCGTTTCCAGAAAGTCCATGTGCCGGCTCAGCCAAGGAAATTGACTCTGAATGGTTGCGATCACTTCACGCGGTGCGTACAGTTTACCCTTAACCCCCAGCCAGCGGCAGGCATCCGCCCATTCCGGCAAACCTCCAATATGGTCAAAATGCGCATGTGTCACTAATAACGTATCCACCATACGCAATCCTTGGTCCTCCATCTGTGATCTCCAGTCTGGTCCGCAGTCAATCATAAACGATACCCCTTCGCCATCTGAATGGATCAGAACAGAAGAGCGTTTACGCCGGTTGATCCCGGTTAGGCGGGCCTCTGTGCAGACTGCGCAATCACAGTAGACACGCGGCACGCCCATGGCATCCCCGGTTCCTAAGAATGTCAGCTGATTCAATATGGTGATCCCCTCTCTCATCCAAACTTGGTTTCCTAAATTGTAATCCTCACCCTTTGCTTTTGCAAAAAAAAGCCTTCCCTAAGCAGTTCAAATCCTGCACCAGGGAAAGCCTGATCTCTGACTCCATGTAGTCAGCGTATGTAACTTCCGTTCGGTCCGCTTGTCGCCTAGACCAAGGCACGCAATTTAAGTGTCAGTTCCTGACCCTCAGGCACATCCTTCGAATCCGTAATGACCCAATTCGAGGCAAGACGCTTCGCCAGCACTTCTGCCTGCTCCGGGTTCAACTTCAATCCGGTTACAATGCCCTCACCGACCGTGAAATCACGGTCCGGTTGTAAACCAAACGCCTTCTCCACCCAGATTCCGAGTCCGCCACGGGTGTTAAATGTAATCCGATAGCCATCTTGAACTGCTGCTTCCAGGTTCTCGCCGTGCTCGTCCGCATACGAGAAAAATTCATCGTATTTGTAATCCTCTTCGGATACCGCGTCAAAAGCTGCCACGTCCTTGGCCTGTATAGCCCTCAGGATCGCAGCGTCAGACATGCCCTTACCACGGGCTTGTTCCAACCGAATTGCCGTACTCTGGGATAATTTGATCTCTGTACTCATTATCTCACACCTTTCTGCAAGACCCTCCAGACACGTGATCTGCACACTACTCTATGATTTCCATTTACAGCAAAAAGCCTTCATCTCTACTATATTCAGCGAAATGAAGGCCTCATGTCAATCCTTGGATAACACGCCACCAATCACAATCCCGCGAGCACCTGATACCAAACTCCGCGTTTGGAATACAATGTACTGCGCACTTCGTCCCAACCACCCAGGTAGTTGATATCAAACAGGCCTTCAGGCGTTGGAAACGTGGATTCGGTCTCCGCAAACACTTCAGGATCTACCGAACGAAAGCCATGCTTGGCAAAAATACGCTGAGCTTCAGGTGTTCGCAGATAATCCACAAAAGCTTCAGCCAATTCGCGATTCCCGTGTTTATCCGCATATTTATCCACCACGACCGCCGGATTTTCAATCAGAATCGTATTTTTCGGTACAACGATATCATACTTTACACCCTGGGCAATGCGGGCAAGCAATTCATTCTCATAAGTGACGATGACATCACCGACACCATACTCAAATGCTGCCATGGAAGATCGGCCGCTCTTGTCCAGTGACTCCACATTCTTATGCACCTTCTCCAGAAAAGCCTTGGCAGCGGCAGGGTCCTTCTGGCCATTTGCTTCTGACAGCTTCAATCCTGCTCCATAGATCGCATTGATATCCCACTGGGCTCCGCCTGACGTTTTGGGATTGGGATACAGTACCTTGACTCCCGGCTTGGTCAAATCTTCAAAATCACGAATACCAAGCGGATTGCCATCTCTTGTTCCGAGAACAACGATGGAGCGGGTAATCATGCCGTCATTCGGAGCCTGTTTCCAATCGGAGGTCACCAGATCGGCCTTGACCAGTTTGTCGATATCACTTTCCATGGCGAGCAGTGCTACATCGGCCTCGAACCCACCAACAATAGCTCTTGCCTGGGTACCAGAGGCTTCATAGGATTCCTGGAAGTTAACCGTTTGTCCGGTTTGGGCTTTCCATTCCTTCTTGAACTTCGGCAGCAGCTCTCCCACAGCGTCTTTGGCAACACTGTATGCACCAATGACCAGCGTATTGGATTGTTCACCTGCAGAGGGTCCATTCTGTTCGCCTTCCGCTTCCTGGTTGCTGCATCCTACGGTCATGCAGACGAGCAGAAGCATAAGGACAGCATATAAGGGGGGGATTCTTTTCTTCTTCATCGTCTGCATGGGCAGCCTCTCTTTCGGGCGCATTTTAGATCATGACCGGCATTGGATCTTCCTTCAAACGATTCTCGACAACCCAGCTATCCGTGTCATTAAACAGGTAAGCCCGGTGCACAAGCACCCGAATTTGCTGACCGATCTCCAGCGTTGTTTTCTCAAGAGAACGGTATGTGATCAGCTTGTGACCCTGTACCTCGACTTCAACCATCCACTCACTACCACGGAAGTGAAGATGCTTCACAATGCCCTTCTCGGTAGCGGATAGCATCGAGAATTCGTTTTTCAGACCAATCTCGATATACTCCGGACGAATCAGCGCACGTGTATGTTCTCCCTCTACCGCATGTTCAAACCCTTTCAGCTGTGAGGCATCCTCCACAACGGTAGATTCTCCGATAAAGGTTGCTACAAATGGCGTCTGCGGATTTTTGTAGATATCCCACGGTGTTCCTTTTTGCTCGAGCCGGCCTTGACTGATAATCATAATCTCGTCGGCGACTTCGATCGCTTCATCCTGGTCATGGGTTACAAATATCGAAGTGATTCCGACCCGCTCGATCAACTCTCTCAACCACGAACGCAGCTCTTGGCGAATCTTGGCGTCAATGGCCGCAAAAGGTTCATCCAGCAGCAGCAGCTGCGGTTCTGGAGCCAAAGCCCGTGCAAAGGCTACACGCTGACGCTGTCCACCGGACAGTTGATGCGGATAGCGATGTTCAAAACCTTTCAGCCCGGTCAGTTCAACAAGCTCCATGACCCGTTCACGAATCTGGGCTTTGGGTGTTTTTTTGACCTTGAGTCCGAAGGCGATATTATCAAATACAGTCATATGTTTAAACAGTGCATAGTTCTGAAATACAAATCCAATTCCCCGCTCCTGCGGAGGCAGATGATTCACGACCTTACCGTGAAAGCGAATTTCCCCTGAGCCGGGGCTTTCCAGACCAGCGAGCATGCGCAGAATGGACGTTTTCCCGCCTCCGCTGGGTCCCAGCAAACCGATCAGATGGCCTTTGGCAATATCGAACGAGACATCTTTTACCGCATGAAATTGACCGAAATGTTTGTTCAGATCACGGACTTCCACATGCATCTCAATGCACTTCCTTTCGCTTTTTGGCCCATTCCATCATGAGCAGCAGCCCAACGGAGAAGGTAACCAGTACCAATGCCACACCATTTGCGGCAGAGACATTAAAATTCTCAACATCCTGATAAACAAGCGTTGTTGCCGTCTGCGTTTTGTTCATAATATTGCCGGACACCACAAGCACTGCACCGAACTCCCCGAGCGACCGCGCCACGGTAAGGACAAGTCCGTATACAACAGCCCAGCGGATGGATGGCCAGGTAACGCTCCAGAACGTTCTCCATCCATAAGCGCCAAGTGTAGACGCAGCCTCTTCCTGCTGTGAACCGAGTTCCTGCAGGACAGGCATAACCTCCCTGACCATCAGCGGAAAGGTGACAAACAACGTTGCAATGACCATGCCAGGGAAGGCATAGACCACATTGAATCCTATTCCTTCAAAAAAAGCACCCATGATGCTGTTCGGCCCCAGCAGCAATACAATCATTAACCCACCAATGACAGGCGACACCGCATAAGGCAGGTCCACAATGCTGTTAAGCAACCCTTTGATCCGGTCGCTAAGCCAACCAGCACGTACAAGGTAAATTGCCATCATAATGCCGAACAATGTATTTAACAGCGTGACGACCAGCACAACAAGTCCAGTCATCATCAAGGCGTGCAGCGCCTCAGGGCGCATCAGCCCATCCAGGAAACCTCCTGCACCATCTTCAAATGCTCCGATAAAAATGCGTCCCAGAGGAATAATCAGAAGTACAATAAATACCGCAAACGTCAGTCCGATCAATAACCGCCTCATCGTCTTCTCCCCCGCATCTGCACCAGATTAATCAGCCAGAGGATCAGGAAAGAGAGCGTCAGGAGCAGCACGGATACAGCCGCTGCACCCGTAGGGTTATCACTTTCAATTTCGCCGTAGATAAACACGGAAGCCGTCAGCGTTCTGCCCGGTATATTGCCCGCCACCAGTACAACTGCACCGAATTCTGCAAGGGCTCTGGAGAAAGCGAGCATACCACCGCTGATCATACCCGGAGCCATCGATGGCAGAATCACCTGCCTGAACGTACGAGCCTTTGATGCCCCCATGGTGTAGGAGGCCTCTTCCTCGGAAGGGTCGATCTCTTCAAGCAAAGGCTGCACCGCACGAATCACAAATGGAAACGTTACAAAGGTCATCGCAATGACAATCGCCGGCTGATGAAACACAATCTCAAAACCCATGGTTTCAGCCAGTTTGCCCACGGCACTGACCGGACCCAGCAGCAGCATAATCATCAGTCCACCAACCGCAGTCGGAAGTGCGAAAGGCAGATCTACGAGACTGTTCAGAAACGATCTTCCTAAGAAACGATAACGCGTAAGCACCCAGGCAATCATCGTGCCCAGAACTACGTTAATCAGTGTTGCAACTATAGCCAGCCGAACCGTCAGCAATACAGCTTTCCATGCAATCGGATCCATAATGCTTTCGGCAAAATTGCTCCATCCTTCGGAGAAGGAATTGACGTACACACCGATAATCGGAAGCACAATGAGTACGATAAAGTATAGCAATACAGTACTGCGGAATCCCCAAGTCCATCCCTTGTGACGAAGAACGGTATTCATTGCTGCATTCCCTCCCAGCCTCCGGTTCCATATCCGGTCGGCAGTCTCCCTGCTTTGGTACATTCATTTCCCTGAGTTGAATTATATCACTTTAATATTATTCCCATTAGTCTACTTGGTTTTTTTGCTTATCTGATACTTTACCAGTTTGCAGTGCTAATCGTCAATGCTTTTATTGTATATAAATGGGGCTTATCTAAGATGAATGTAGGAAGATTACACAATAATAAGTCAAAATAAGTCGGACGGTAAAATTTCACTCAAACCTGCACGGATTGCAGTACCATTTCTCGATCGCTGTCATTGCGTAAATCTTATATTCGCCTTTAACTTGGTTTGTTTGATATGGAGTGGTTAAGGTACAATCTAGAGGACATAACACATGTAGAAGGAGTGGTGCAAGAATGTTATATACGAAGCATTTATCAACTTCCAAACGGGATGAGATCAAGGATATTACGAGGGAAGTGGCGCAGATTGTCCAGAGCAGCGGTGTGCAAAGCGGAACTGTACTTGTCTATTGTCCCCATACAACTGCAGGCATCGCCATCAATGAAAATTTTGACCCGGATGTTAAGCATGATGTGCTGCTTCGTCTGGATGAAGTATACCCTTGGGAACATCCCCAATATCGACATGCCGAGGGGAATACGGCTTCTCACCTGAAATCGATTACAACCGGACCATCACAAACAGTGATCATTCATGAAGGCAGATTATTGTTGGGCAGATGGCAGGGGATTTATTTTAGTGAATTCGACGGACCTCGCGAGCGAGAGTATTTTATCAAGATCATGGAAGGGTAGTTCAGCAAAACACAAACAGGCGGTCTACCCTGGTTTAGGGCTATGATCCGCCTGTCTTGGTCTTCCGCGCAATTAAACTTTCGCGAGACAACGTTATAAAGAATTAATGTTATGACAATTCACCGCCCTGAAGTATAGGAGTGCGACAAAAGCGCCTTTTATTGGACGCCAGGCTGGTGTTGTAGATTGCGGCATAGCACTTTGACATGAGATAGCGCCGACGGTTCAATCTCAGCAAACGTTACACGATCCTGAATATAATACGATATGAATCCATGCATAGACAAAAACAGCGTGCGCGGCACACATTGAATATCCTCATCCGTACAGCCTTCTTCATTCATGTACTGCCTAACAATCGAAGCGAACAATTCAAAGCATCTTCCCTGCTCCGTACGACAATAGGACAACAACTCCTCGTCCCGAATCATGAACATAATCTCGTATTGATACGGATTCTCCAGACCGAAACGAATAAATTCCAGCATGATGTGCTCTACCTTGCTTATACCGCCCATGACTGGCCTGACCATCGCTTGCAGCAGCAAATGTCCCAGATGGTTAAAATCTTCTACCACGATGGCATAGAACAATTCTGCCTTTTCCTTAAAATGATAATACAGCGACCCATGACTATAGCCCAGATGCTGGCCGATGCTTCGCATCGAAATGGCGCGGTATCCTTTGGTAATAAAAAGATGCCTCGCCGCCTCCAGGATCCGCTCCCTCGACAACTCTTGTTCGACTGCTCTTCTAGCCATATATTTTATTCCCCTTCAATAAAATAAAGCCGCTGTCCCTCCGTGATCCGGGATTGCCCTTGCGTCAAATCCGTGATCCAGGCGATAAATGCCTCGGTTTCACTATCCGGCGGAAGACAAGTCAACGTAACCTTATCGGTGAATCCAGTTTCACCTGTACGGACTTCCCGGCTTCTTAATTCATTCTCCACTTTACCCAGCCATGTGTAATCCAGTTCTACAAACACTTCACGATGAAGCACTTTGGTAATGGCTTCTCCAGCTTCAATTGCTGCTACAGCGCCATCCGTATAGGCACGGATTAAACCGCCTGCTCCAAGCATGATTCCCCCAAAATAACGCGTAACCACAATAGCCACATTTTTAAGCTGCTGATTTTTGATGACTTCCAGAATGGGTTTCCCGGCAGTTCCGCTTGGCTCTCCATCATCGGATTGCTTCTGGATCTCATCTCTCTCCCCAATCATGTAAGCGGAGCAATTATGAGTGGCATTCCAATGCTTTTTCTTGATTTCATCGATAAAAGCAACCGCTTCTTCTTCCGTTGTAACTGGCATAATATGACCAATAAATCGCGACTTCTTGATGACAATTTCCAGATTGCCCGGTCCTCGAACCGTGCGGTAACGTTCAAGCATTTCAATCCAACTTTCCGATTTAATCCATTTTACAAGAAAGCAGTTCCCCGCGCGGACGCGGATGAACTGCCTTGGTTTAAACATCCGGGGTACATTGCATTCTACCTCACAATGAAGCCCGGGTGTCATTACACACGCTTTATTTAACTATATGAGTCAAACCATGAATTATTCAGAAAGTCTCGCTTCAAGCGCTGCTTTCTCTTCTTCAAAGCCTGGTTTGCCCAGCAATGCGAACATATTTTTCTTATAAGCTTCTACCCCTGGTTGGTCAAATGGATTGACGCCCAGCAGATATCCGCTGATGCCGCATGCTTTTTCAAAGAAGTATACCAGATATCCGAAAGAATATGGAGACATATCCGGAATATTCACAATCAGGTTTGGTACTTGACCATCTGTATGTGCAAGCAGAGTGCCTTGGAACGCTTTTTTGTTTACAAAGTCCATCGTTTTGCCTTCAAGGAAGTTCAGACCATCCAGATCATCCGGGTCGGATTCGATCGAGATATGATCGGACACTTCAGCTACCTGAATGACCGTTTCAAAGATGTTCCGGCTGCCTTCCTGGATGAATTGACCCATGGAGTGCAAATCTGTTGAGAAGTCTACAGATGCAGGATAGATTCCTTTGAAATCTTTACCTTCGCTCTCTCCGTAAAGCTGTTTCCACCACTCGGATACAAAGTGCAGGGACGGCTCGTAGTTTACGAGAATCTCTGTGCCTTTACCTTTGCGATACAACGCGTTACGAACAGCTGCATATTGGTATGCTTCATTTTCAGCTACGTTCGGGTTGCTGTATTCCTTGGATGCATCAGCCGCACCTTGCATCATTTCTTCGATGCTGATGCCAGCTGTAGCGATCGGCAGCAAACCTACTGCTGTCAGAACAGAGTAACGTCCACCTACATCATCCGGAATAACGAAAGACTCATATCCTTCTTCGTTCGCCAGTTTTTTCAGTGCGCCGCGCTCTTTGTCCGTCGTAGCATAGATACGTTTGCGGGCTTCTTCTTTACCGTATTTTTTCTCCAGTGCTGCACGGAAGATACGGAAAGCAATGGCCGGCTCGGTTGTCGTACCCGATTTGGAGATCACGTTTACGGAGAAGTCTTTGCCTTCCACCAGATCCAGCAAATGAGTTACATACGTGGAGCTGATATTGTTTCCTGCAAAATAGATTTCAGGTGTTTTGCGTTTCTCTTTTGGCAGGTTGTTATAGAAAGAGTGTGTTAGCATTTCGATTGCTGCACGTGCACCCAGGTATGAACCACCGATACCGATAACGATCAGCACTTCGGAATCACTTTGGATTTTGGCAGCCGCTTTTTGAATACGGGAGAATTCTTCTTTGTCATAAGCGGTTGGCAGGTCAATCCAGCCCAGGTAGTCCGATCCTGTTCCTGTTCCGTTATGGAGCTGCTCGTGAGCCAAACGAATCGGTTCAGCGAAATAGTCCACTTCATGCTGGTTCACAAATTGCAAGGCAGTGCTGTAATCAAACTTCACTTTTTTTGCCATGATCTAAAAACCTCCTGATATCGGTAGCTTATTTTTTCCGTTTTCCATTCAAACAACTTAGCATAAGAATACTTCAAATCCACGGGGCTGACAAGCTTGCAGCTTGAACTTTGTCACTTCAATTCCAGAAGCAAAAAGGGTAAACCAAATCCGCTGATTGCGGTTTTGGCTACCCTTCTTGTATTATTCCGCCGGGTACGAGCAGCAGTAGTCGGTAACGCTGCGTATCTCCAGTTTGAATTTGGATTCGGCAGGCACGTGGAACGTAGCTTGACCTTGAATCTCTTGCCACTCTTCTTCTCCGGGAAGCAATACTCTCAGATCGCCGGACAGAATCTCCATAATTTCACGGGAATCCGTACCGAACTCATAGCTGCCTGGAAGCATGATGCCCAGAGTCACTTTGCTGCCATCCCCCAAAATAACCGTTCTGCTGGTTACCTGGCCATCATAATAAATGTTGGCCTCTTTCACTACACTGACTTGATCAAACTGTGACATGCGTACCCGCTCCCCCTGAAGTTAATGAAAACAAAAGGCAAAACAGATCAGGATGAATACTCATCCTTTCTCTGCCGGAAATAACTTTGCTGCCATGAACAGGACAGATCACGCCATCCCATCCATAGCAGCGCTTATCAAGCTATTACAGCAATGCTTTTACGCGGCTAACCACGTTATCAACTGTGAAGCCATACTCTTCGATAACACGGTCGCCAGGCGCTGATGCACCAAATGTGCTGATTCCGAGAATGTCGCCTTGATCGCCAACATATTTCTCCCAGCCCATTGGATAAGCCATTTCAATCGCCAGACGAGCTTTAACATCCGGAAGCAGGACGGATTCTTTGTAAGCTTTGTCCTGTTTCTCGAACAGATCCCAGCTCGGCATGCTGATTACACGAACCTGGATACCTTGTTCAGCCAGTGCAGCTTGAGCTTTGACAGCCAGTTGTACTTCGGAACCTGTAGCGATGATTTGTGCTACAGCTTTGCCGTCTTTTGCATCGGAAACAACATAAGCACCGCGTTTTACGTTCTCACGGGAGCCTTCTACTGTTCCTTCCAGGATCGGCAGGTTTTGACGAGTGAGTACCAGTGCAACCGGGTTGCTCTTGTTCTCAAGCGCATAAGCCCATGCTGCAGATGTTTCATTACCGTCAGCCGGACGGATGACCGTCAGGTTAGGAATGATACGCAGGGAAGCCAATTGCTCAATTGGTTCGTGCGTAGGACCATCTTCACCAACTGCGATACTATCGTGAGTCAATACGTATGTCACAGGCAGACCCATCAGGGAAGCCAGACGAACAGCCGGACGCAGGTAGTCGGTAAATACGAAGAATGTACCACCGAATACTTTCACACCGCTGTGCAGTGCCATACCGTTCATTGCACCCGCCATACCGAATTCACGGATACCGAAGTAGATGTTGCGGCCAGAATAATCTTCTGGAGTAAAGTTTCCAATGTTGTTCAGATGTGTCATTGTGGAGCTTTCCAAGTCAGCAGATCCACCAGTCAGATGAGGCACATTATGCGCCAGACCGTTCAGTGCGTTACCGGAAGCAACACGAGTGGAAAGTGCTTTGTCTGTTGCAGCATATTTAGGCAGGTCGCGGTCCCAACCTTCTGGAAGGTCACCGTTGATTGCTGTTTCGAACTGAGCTGCCAGCTCAGGGAATGCTTTTTTGTACTCGGCAAATTTCTCGTCCCAAGCTTTGTTTGCAGAGATACCACGGTCTTTGACTTGAGCAAAGTGATCGCGAACTTCAGCAGGTACGTGGAAATCTTCCTCGTAAACCCATTTGTAAAATTCTTTGGTCAATTTCGCTTCGTCTGCACCCAGTGGGGATCCGTGAGTACCGCCATGGCCGCCTTTACCTTGTTTGTTCGGGCTACCATAACCGATTACGGTTTTCACTTCGATCAGTGTAGGACGCAGCGTGTCCGCTTGACCTTCTTGAATTGCTTTTTCGATTGCAGGCAGATCGTTACCATCTTCTACACGCAATACTTGCCAGCCATAAGCTTCGAAGCGTTTTGCGATGCTCTCGGAAGAAGACAGATTCAATTCACCATCAAGGGTGATGTCATTGGAGTCAAACAACATGATCAGTTTACCCAGGTGCAGGCGTCCAGCCAGCGAAGCTGCTTCGTGGGATACACCTTCCATCAGGTCACCGTCACCACAGATTGCATAAGTGTAGTGGTCGATTACGTTGAACTTATCCTTGTTGTATGTCGCGCCCAGTTGAGCTTCAGCCATTGCCATACCTACAGCCATTGCAATCCCTTGACCCAGTGGGCCAGTCGTTGCGTCAACGCCAGCAGTATGTCCGAATTCCGGGTGACCCGGAGTTTTGCTTCCCCATTGGCGGAATTGTTTCAATTCTTCCATAGGAAGATCGTAGCCGCTCAGGTGCAGCAAGCTGTACAGCAACATGGAACCATGTCCTGCAGACAGCACAAAACGGTCCCGGTTAACCCAAGTTGGGTGGTCCGGGTTATGTGTCATCGTTTTTGCAAAAAGTTGGTAACCCATTGGAGCGGAGCCCATAGGCATTCCCGGGTGTCCAGATTTTGCTTTCTCGATTGCATCAATTGCCAGAGTACGTACAGTTGTGATCGACAGGTTGTCGATTGTGTTGTTCTCGTCCTTTTGAATCGCTTCGTTCTTGTCAGTCATGGTTTGTCCTCCTCATGTCTTTAGATAAGTCGGGTGCGCAAGCGAATCCCTCTCATCATACAAGCAAACCGTATATAACTTAAGTGAATCCGCTTGAATGTTTCATTTTGACTTATTCACTTTTGTATTGTATCACTTGGCGTGAAGCTTTTCCATAACCTTCTTTTAGAAGTTCCGGAAAATTCGGTTGTTTGTGGGTGAGACGGGCTTATTCCAGTGCTGAATAATATTGTTCTGCAGAGCATTTCGGCCCAGTTCCGACTTGGCAAGCCTCGCAAATCCATCGGAAGAAGTATAACCTTTAACCGGAAAACCATACACTTTCTAGAGCTCGAAGTTTTTTTCTGACAATATATCTGACAATATAATAGTCCTTCATCTGATTCGAAAACTCTATGTCTGTGTTACTTCAGGATAAAAGGAGGCTTGTCTCGTGCCGGAACATTATTCGCTGCAGCAAAAGTCGCTAAATCATCCATTACCCTGGATATCGGGGTCTTTAACAGGCGTGATTAGCGGCTTATTCCTTGGATTTTTTCTTAAAGCGATTCAGGCTTACACCGGCGAAAAGGTTTATACCCTGCTGCTGAATGTCGACTTTGTCCCCTGGCTTCCGCCAACATTACCTGAATGGATTGAATTCACCCTTCATCTTGGCGTTTCCATAATTATTGGCATCTTCTATTTTTGCTGGATTCAGCGTTCGGGACATCCGTTGCTTCGAGGAATTCTAATCGGTGCCGTTTCTTCTCTGCTGTATATACCTCTCTCCCAGTTATCCTCCCGTGTTCCCGGACTATTAGACTTCAGAGCGATATCTCTTTGGGTAATGGGACATCTCTTGTTTGGTATTCTCCTTGGTGTGTGCGGACGAATATGGAAACGGCAAAAAGGCGACCCCCATTCGGCTAACGAGTAGGTAATCGCCTTTTCTCTTATATGCATAGCAGATTCGTGTAGTCCCGAATCAACCTTGCACAGTATTAAAGTGAAAGATTAAAATACAACGGTTTTATTCTCATGAACCAGAATGCGGTCTTCGACATGCCATTTCACCGCACGTGCAAGTACGACGCGTTCAATGGTACGCCCGATCCGTTTCAATTCGGTTACATCATCTCCATGACTTACACGCTGAACGTCCTGCTCAATAATCGGTCCGCCGTCCAGTTCCTCAGTCACATAATGAGCTGTTGCCCCAATAATTTTAACACCACGGTTGTATGCCTGGGCATACGGTTTGCCGCCAACAAATGCTGGCAGGAACGAATGATGGATGTTAATAATCCGGTTGCGGTAATGCTCAATAAACATCGGGGAAATAATCTGCATATAACGTGCAAGAATAATCACATCGATATCATTACCAATGACGTCCAGCTGACGCTGCTCCGCTTCCTTCTTCGTATCGGCAGTAACCGGAATATGATGATACGGAATACCGAATGATTCCACGTAGTCCTTCATATCCAAATGATTGCTCACCACGAGAGCGATGTCAGCATCCAGGTCCCCTGCCTGCCATTGCCACAGCAATTCAACGAGACAGTGATCTTCCTTGGATACAAAGATAGCGAGTTTCTTCTTGCGGCTGACCGCAGAGAGAGACCACTCCATCTTGAATCGTTCTGCCACTTCCGCAAAATCAGCTTCCAACTTGGCTAGACTTGCTGTCAATTGTGGCAAATCGAATTCAATGCGCATGAAAAACATGCCCCCAGCCGGGTCCATGGTGTACTGGTCCGACTGGACGATGTTTGCACCATGCTGGTGCAAGAAATGGGATACTGCAGCAACAATTCCTGGACCGTCCGGACAGGAAATAAGCATCCGCGCCCGATCGGCGCGGTTTTTGGAATCAGGACGTACTTGTTTAGCGTGAATCTCCATCGGGCTATTCTTCCTCCTTCAATTAAGCCGTGACCAGCAGTTCTTTTCCTGCAAGCCAGGCGATCAAGCGTTGATTCAGTTGCTCTTCGTTCAAATGCGGGAACAACGCGGCTTCAGCCACCAGATCATACAACCGCTCCAGCGGTTCACGTGGATCAGCTTTTTTGGCTTTGGCATCATTCTTGAGCAGTGTCCAAATATCGAGAATATAGGAACGGGAGTCAATCTCTTTTCCTTTGAAAAAATGCTGCAGCTGTTCCACTTCCGTCAGGAATTCCGGACCAAATCGACCAGTCACATCTCCACGAAGCAATGCTATCTCTACTTCATACATTGGACGCTGTGTCTTGGCTTCCTTGCCAATCCAAGGTGTTTCCAGAATAAACGGACGTCCCTGAAGTGCCTCGTGGTGGACGATACGATTAATGGCTTCAAAACCAATCCAGCCCGATCCAATGGGTGTGTGGCGGTCCTTACGTGCACCTACAGGGTTCTTACTATCATTAATATGCATTACTGTGATGCGGTCAAGCCCTACCGTGCGATCAAATTGTTCAAGCACACCGTCCAGATCATTCACAATATCATAGCCTGCATCATGAATATGGCATGTGTCCATACATACGGCAAGGCGTTCGTTGTGTGTTACTTTCTCCATGATCTGTGCGATCTCTTCGAAGCTGCGGCCCATTTCGGTTCCTTTGCCAGCCATCGTTTCAAGCGCGATTTTGACATCGGTCTCTTTAACACCGTCGAGCACTTCATTCAATCCTTCGGCAATCCGTCCAATGCCATAATGAGCATCCTTGTCCGTAAAAGCGCCTGGATGCAGCACGATATTTTTGACGCCAATGGCATGTGTCCGGCGAATTTCTTCCTGAAGGAAGCTCACAGCCAGCTCATACGTGTTTTCTTTGTAAGAACCAAGGTTAATAATGTATGGCGCATGGACAACAATATCTTCCATTCCGCCCTCCTGCATGGCAAGCTTGCCTTCCTCAATATACATGGACTCAATAGGCTTGCGGCGCGTATTCTGCGGAGCACCTGTATATATCATAAACGAACTGGAACCGTACGAGGACGCTTCCTTCGTTGCACTCAATAATCCCTTGTCCGAAAAGGACACGTGGGAGCCGATTTTCAGCATCATTGATCCCCCTTTTTCTGAATTATCCCTTATTCTAACGCGATTATCGAAATAAATCTAGAAATGCGCTATAATTCGGGATACAGGCTATTTTTTACAGCTAATTTGGAACATGGTGGGCGGAATCCGTCTTTCCGTGAAAATCAATGAACCGAGGTGACTCCGCAATGATTTTCGAATCCTACGCTATGACGTTGGCCAGCAGTTCCCCCAGCAATTGGTTTATGAATACGATTGCATTCTGGACCTTTCTTTTGCTTGGCAGCATGTGTGTCGGCGGATTTTTTATGATGCGCAAGTTTTTGAAAGTGCTCCCAAAAGCAGACGGCAAGTCCAAACTGGATTGGCAAAATTATTGGGTGGAAACGAGCCGCCACTTATGGACGGATGAGGCCAAGGCTTTCCTGGATCAACTCGTAGAGCCCGTACCGGGACCGTTTCGCGATATCGCCAAACATTCCATTGCTGCAGAGATTGGTAAAATCGCTGTTGAAAACAAAGCAACCGAGGTGTCCAGAGATCATTGTATTAAAGGATACATTATAGCCACACCCAAGCGTGATAATAAGTTTCTGGTTAAATTTCTGGAGAAAAACAAAATTGATTATTCGCCTTACAAACATTTAATGAATAAATAAGGAAAATTCAAAACGTGGATAGAATAGTCCACTCATTGTCCAACACACAAGCTCCATCAGGTAAGTCATTCCCAGTCAGGCATTGCTTACCGCCGGGGCTGTTTGTTGATCCAATTTATGAAATATCACAATACAGGGAGGGCAGAAACATGAAGATTGCCATTTGTGGAGGAACAGGATTTGTAGGAAGTGCACTTGTAGATTACTGGCTGCAAGCAGGACATCAGGTTCAGGTTATTACGCGCAAACTGCCTGATCTTCATGATCCCGGCGAACGCCTTACATATATAAATTGGGAACAGCTAGAGGAGATGCCTCACTTACTGGAGGGATTGGATGCGTTGGTCAACCTTGCCGGAGAAACACTGAATCAGCGCTGGACGACCAGAGCCAAGCTCGAGATTGTGGAATCCAGGGTAACGACTGTATCCAAGGTAGCCCGGCTGTTAGATAAGCTGGAACATAAACCGGAAGTTGTTGTTCAGGCATCAGCCATGGCCATCTACGGAACCTCCCAAACAGATACATTTGATGAGAGCTGTCCGCAAAAATCTATGAACTTTCCATCTCGTGTTGCTGAGCAATGGGAGATCGCTGCGGATGCCATCAACAATGTGAGACTTGTCAAAATTCGTGTAAGCCTGGTTCTTGGTCATAAAAGAGGAGCTTTTCCGTTAATGAAGCTGCCCTATATGCTTGGAGTAGGCGGCAGAATTGGAAGTGGCAAACAGTGGACGACCTGGATACACATATTGGATATTGTTAGGCTTATTGATTTTACGATTCATAATAAGGAAATCTCGGGTCCGGTGAACGCCTCCGCTCCGAATCCCGTGACCAATGACGAGTTTGGACGCACGGTTGGCAAAGTATATCACCGACCACACTGGTTCCCGGTCCCCGGATTCCTGATTAAAACCGTGGTTGGAGAACTCTCTGTTGTACTGCTTCAGGGGCAGCGTGTCATCCCTCAGAAGGCACTGGATTATGGTTTTCAATTCACCTTTCCAACCCTCACCGATGCCCTGGAAGATTTGAAACATCGCGGTTTATCCGACTGAACGATAGGTATAAACGGATTCGGCCAAAGTAAATGTGTCCCCATCTTCCAGTGGATATTCTTTATAAGGTGCCAGCGGTTTGCCCTGAAGAATGGTTCCATTCACGGAGCCAAGGTCCTTAATAACATAGCCGGATTTGTTCCGGCTGAGTTCCACATGAGCCCGGGACACACCCGTTGTCGCATCCACCCACTGAACCATCTCTGCCGATCTGCCTATCACAAAAGAAGCTCCACGTACATCCATCCGTTCATTCTGATCACCTGCTGCCGATCTGCGCTCCAGATAGAAGGCTGGAGATGCTGGAGATGCATCCTTCCCTGCTTCGACGGAGATGCTTTGCAAATTTACGGTAGCCTCCGTTCCAAGATCGTTTTGGTTTAAATCAGCTGTTGATGCAGCGGCATAATTGGAATATTGAGTCATGGGTACAAATTCTGATTCTGTATGTAACTGTTGAAAGCGGGAATTCAGAGTTGTACCTGCATACCCATGTTCAGGCGGATTGTTTTCTACCTTCGGATCAGAAGCATTCCAGCGCCAGCTTTCCTGATACATCCCCTCTGCTTCCTCTTCGTTTTTATTTTTGTTTTTACCCAACCCCAGAAAAGTAGCTTGATCAATCTTCTTAAGCTGTACGGCTTTTGATAAGTTGAATTCCCCTTTAGTAACCCATGCCCAGCCTGCAACCGCAAGTAATGCAAGACTTAAAACGGTGGATATGATCATTGGTGTCTGCCCGGGCTGCTCCATGTATGCGAATCTCCAGACCAAGGCTATGCTGACCATGCAAATAAGGATGATATATGTCACTTTAGACGTTCCGGTCTTCGGATCCATTTCCATGTCTTCCTCATAAGGAATTCCGCTAGACTGGTGCAATGATGGATCTACGCTGCCTGCAAATGGTGGTGAAGCTTCCCTAGAGGGACGTGTATTTAGAAAGCTTGAGATTACCTTGTTACCTTTCACCTCTTCCTGTTCTGGTAACGCGGCCGAGGGCTGACGAAGATTGGACTGTTCGTCCCGCATTGTTCCTTGCTCGATCTTTGAAAGGTCACTCTGCCTAAACGAACGTGGCACTTGAGGAAGAACATCCACTGGTTCAACGTGAGCAAGTCGTTCGTTTACACTCCCGTTTTCTCTTGTTTCAATGACACGTGATGACAGGAATGAAGAACTACCTGAGCCTTCTTGCTCATTCGCATATAGCTCCAGCAATAAATCGCGCAGTTGTCCAATATCCCACCGTTCGTTATCACATAATTGCAGGACTCGCTGAATTCCTTCCCCCTGCAATTCCTGCACATGAGCCATCAGTCTGATTACCAGCTCGCGGAATTGTCCCGGAGTCGAGTCTGCAGACGACGAGTCCTGGACAGGCACATAAACCATGCCCAGCTCTCCTTGCTCCAGTGATCCTTTTAAAAATATACTCTCCTCCTGCAGCATTAATTTACGAGGTTCCAGCATGTATTGACGGCATTCCGTGAAAGTATCTGCGAGTTGAAACAACAGACCGTACAGCACATGCAGCTGGATTTTGCCTGTTTTCAAAACCTGCGACAACATTTTATATCCGGAAATATCATACTGAAGACTGACATTCCGATCCATCTCACGTATGTGAAGAGGCAGCAACCGTGGAATATGATTGGAGGACATCATGCCAGTCTGTACACGGCTTAACTCGTCTATCCGCAGCCCTTCCGCTTTTTCCAAAACCATAAATGCGCCGCCGTTTCGAATAAAATCTTTCGTTAATCCATACATGCCAATCCTCTCTTTCCATTGATATTTTCTGCACTTACCGTTAGGGTGTGAAATTCATATTTATATTCATATTCATCTTACATATCTGATATATTTTTATTAAATCATATAGACGCAGGCACTGATAAAGCCTGGTAATACAGCGAGCATAAACGGGAATTTCAACGTTTTCTCCTTGCTAACCAGTTTGAGCGAACCCATCATGAAAAAACCTGCAAGCCCACCTGCCATGTGACGAATCCGTTTGGCTGAATCCCTGCGGAACAAAAGAATAATTAATCCAATTGCCCCGGCATATAAAACAGAATACACAATAACGTGGATGCCAAAAGAAAGCCCCACCCAAGCCCCAATCCCGCCAAACAGTTTCACATCTCCTGCACCTACTGCCCCGATAGCGTACATTAGAAACAAAATGCCGAAACAGGCTGCGAATCCGGCAGCAGAAAACAATAACCCTTCCCAACCTCCCCAAATGCCATGGGCCAACACACCTAAGGCGGTCACAGGCAAGGTCAGCCGATTCGGAATTTTCATGGATCGCACATCTGTTACAAAGGCAGCCATCACGTATAAACCACAGGCTATATAGAACCAATCCACCTCCATCACCCCTTATATATCCTCATTTTCTGGAAGCCACATTAAACTCGGTTTCTGTCTTGACTCCATCAGCGGTTTCCACTACAAATGTCCATGTGCCTTCCGTTGTACGTGTACCTACAAACCAGTTCCACTCAATTACACCATTCTCGTCTGCTGTCGCCCAGCCGATATGTTTAGCCGTGCTCTCCCCCGACTTGTAAAATATCGTTAAGTTCGCAGTGGCCCCAGGCTCTAACTTAACCTTGATTGTTGCATTGTTCCCTATGTATGCCGGCTCCGGCTTGGATAACACGGTTACTGAACCTGAGGCGTCCCCATTTCCCTCACCGCTGTTCGAGCCCTCCCCCGTATCCCCGATCCATACGCGCTCAGCGGCTGCAGCCTGAATCCGCAATGGTTTGCCGAGGAAGGGCACTTTGATCGGCAGTTCATAACTTAATTCCAACCTGAAATACGGATTGGTTTTGTTTTTGAGATCCGGCACAGATATACCATTAACATGTACACGCTCCATATCCAGCAATACCGGATCAATAAATGGTTGAAGCAAAGGTTTCACGGCTGGATCAAGTACAGTCTCCGTAACGGATGTCTTAATCTCCTGCAAAGGTTGTTCACCGCTGGCGGCAGCCGCACGCACCCAATGACTTAACGGTTCCGGAAGCGATGAGGCGTACTCTTCAGCCCACTCGGTCAGGGATAACTCAGGTATTTTCCAGTCACTGCCCGTCTCTCCGCCGCCAGCCGAATCTGAGGGAGTGAACACAAGGGAGACCGGGTATATCTTGGTGGAGAGCTGCTTCACAGCTTCACCTGCTGTGATCTGCAAGGCTGTCGAGATCAATGTCATTTGCACGATATAGATCAGAAACATGACAAAGAACAGAAACACAGGCAGAACGAGTGAAGCTTCCAATACGATGCTGCCTTGTTCCTTTCTCGGAGAGCATGCCTGCTCATGCAGGGATTTTAATCTTCCCCGTTTGCGCAACTCTCCTAACCAAATCCGCAATCGTGCACATTCCTTTTTCTGCTGATGCTGCTTCCCCATAATCCCTCCATTGAAAAAACTGCATTATTCAATAGGAATAATCCGTCTTCCGATCTATGAATAATCGCCCATCTTCAACCTGGTCTGCATTACCCATAATCGCACCTATACTTTTCACAACTCCGGGTAAAAACCACAATTTGATACTGCTGCGGATGTTACCTGAAGCATATGTTTGTTTTTCATCCGGATTCACGCCTGTATTCATTCGGATCAAAGCCAACATTCTGGACATCTTGCGTTCATTGTTACTATGCATTAACAAGAATAATCTTAGGTGGTCCCTGTATGTAAGCTTGACCTTGATATATCTGGACAGCTCCACACTACCCTCTTTGGCGAGTTTCACCATATCCGCTATGGCGTGTGTAATCCCATATAAAATTGCTGCAGATAACACCAGAAGCGGATTGCCGAGCTTACTGTTTTCAATCAAGCCCTCTGCCGTTCGAATTGCTAAACGCATGCCAAAAATCTCTGCATATGCAGCGGCAATATTACCTGAAGCATTATGAAAACCGTAGATGATATACTCCAGTTCCTGATTCTCCAATTTGAAGACTTCATTTGAATCCCCGTTCCCTTCAGTCCAATCCAGCAATTGCCCAAATTCCATCGAATTGAAATAGGCGAGTGCATACTCATTCTGAAACAATTCATCCCCAAGACGATCCAGAAGACCAGACATTCCGCCAAACAAACTGTCCATTCCGTTCATGGAGTCACCGCCAGCATCGTACGGGTCGCCTGCAATTTCTGCCTTCTTGGCTTCCTCACGGCTTGCCTGGTTAAGTGCAATATTTGCATTGTAATACTGCTCTAATTGCTTGAATGCTTCCGTTGATCCGGAGTGCCCCCTTTCAATCTGTGACAAAATTCGCTGCATGTCTTTCAATTTCCCCTTGGACTCTTTGTCATTAGCCTTGCGCTGGGCATCAGATCCCCGACCATCCTCCAGCAGCTGTTTACTGAGAAGGATGACATTGGACGGACCGCTTCGTACATAAGTGTCCATGTATCGTTCCGTGACCTGACTGGCCTGTCTAACCGCTGGCTTAACCGGAACACCACTCTGACCAGTGACATTGCGAAGCTGTGTGTTTAGTTCGACACTGTCTTTTCTCACATTATTAAAATCTGAAGTTTGCGAACGAATCCGTTCATTCAACTGGTCGAACAACGAGTCAGCCCTGACTAGCTCGGAAGCAAGCGAGCGTGTATTTTTCGCTTCGCTGCCCGATCCGGTAGATGGTGGACTTTGTCCGGGAAGGGTCGAATTCCCTACTTTTTCATAACTCGCATTCTGTGGACGATTCTCTCCCTCAGCGATGACCCGTTTCATTTCCTCGTTGATTTTGCGCGCTTCTTCAATTTTGGACTGAGCTTCCTCCAGTTTCGACTGATGAGCCTGTTGTGCCGGTTGCAGGACCGTGCTTATGCCTGTCACCACATGACCTACACCTGTCCTGTAACGAGCGAGCTCCAGGATATATTGCTGCTGGTTGAATGGCAGTCCCTCGTCTGCTTGTTTTTTGCTCAAATAATCCGTATACCGTGCCGCGATCTCGGCAGCAGTCTCTGGTGTTTCTTCCATCATCTCATCGTAAATGGCAGGCGAAGGGGGGCTCATAATCAAAGCCGGAAGATCCTTCAATTTATTGGCTGCATCCGTCTGATTGGCTATCGCCTCATCCAGCAATTCCTCGCGCTTGTCATACAGCTTCTGCAATTTTTTGAGCAAGTCTACGGTATGTGCAGCTTCTTTCATTTCCTCCGACATTGGTTTGAAGCGATTGACCACTTCTAGTGTGAAATCAACCGGAGCCCGATATTTCATATCCTCCTGGATCTGGCGATTGAAAATGTCATATCTGCCCAGTTCGCGCTCCATGCTCAGGGTAGTTGTATCCCACTGGATATCCAAAATTGGAAACCCGTCCTTCACCATGGGCGGCTTCACACTATCATTCAGCACCTTGGCCATAATAGCTTCACCACCGCTGTCCCCATACCCGAACAAGCCATACTCCCGCAGCGAAGTATCATATGCAGACATCACCGATCTCATCGCCGCGTGTGTCATGCGTTCTGCTTGTACTTTAAAAGCGGCTATCCGTGCATAATCAATGAACACAGCCACAAACATATAGATCCCAGCCAGGATTAAAATCAAGAACAGGGTTACAGCTCCAGATTCACCATTCTTTTTTCTGAACAGCGCTGCTCTCCTCCTTTCTCTGCTTATTGTTTTTTGCCAAAATGCTGTAGAACCTGCCCTGCTTCAGCTGCTGTACCTGCTGCGGTTCCACCATTCCCCTTAAACTTGGCAGCATAATAACGGATCAGATCCACCGTTCGGATAAATTCTGTCGGCTCTACAACTGCGGATGATCCTTGCGTCAGAACATTGTTACCTGAATCAAACAAAAAAGATGGCAGCGGTAAAGTTATAACCTGCTCCAGCTGGGTCGTAACTTTTCGCTGCACCAGAGAATTCTGATACTCAATTGTTCCACGCATGCCACTCGGCATGCCTTGTACTGCTTGGGATAATTTCTTCTCGGTGAGATTCTCTCCATCCCCTGCTGGCACCGGAACACTAATCTGATTATCCGCGCCGGCCCACCCAAACAAGGCTCCGAGCATTCGGTCATCCGTTAGTCTCCAGTACAGATTGTCATGTTCACCTGCCACAACTTCACCTGTCGTGGCCTGCTTGTGACTGTTATCCCAACTGTAGGCGGCACGTTCCGATGCTGCATATGCATGTTGGTTTAAAAAGGTCTTTTGGTACATGTACATGGAGAAAAACAGAATTAACACGAGAATAAACAGCACCACCGGGAAGACCAGGGAAGCTTCAATTGTGAAGCTCCCATCCTCCTTTTTGAACCTTTTACTCAAAAAATTCATCACTCTTCTTACTAACTTGACCAAGTAACCGAGTGACCAAGGTTTTAATTTGATCCTTGAAAATCAAAGCAATAATGATAATGACGCCAATAATCAGAATCAGCTCCAGCGTTCCTAGCCCGTCCTCTTCCTTCCAAAATGCACTTGCCTTGCTTTTCATCAATTCCTGCATCCCAATTCCCCCTACATATTCATCATCATAAAAGCAGGTGCTCCGATCATGACCACAATCGTAAAAAAGATCAAAACCATCGGAAACACCAGTTTGGAAGAAGCCTGTTCTCCCTTTGCCCGACTGACAGCCTTGCGTTTCTCCCACAACACATGTGACAGATCCCGCAGCGCAAGTACAAAGTCACCTCCCCCACGCCGGAAGTTCAGCAGCACCGTCGTTGTGAAGATCGTGACTTCCTGTACACCGCACCGGCGGCTGAACTGTTCAAACGATTGTTGAAACGAGTAACCATTATTCCAATCGCCAACGGTCTTTCGCAGCTCGTTGTACAGCGGGTGGTCGCGGTCACCCTGACTGGCAACACAGTGAACGATAGCCCTTTGTACGGTTTCTCCGGCACCTACCAGCAATACAATCCGGTTTAACAACTCGGGCAGCTCCATGAGAATATCCTGATCCCTTCGCTGCACCTTGGTATGAAGATCCTTGTAGAGTGCAAAAGGCAGTGCAGCACCAAGGGCAAGCCCGCCTGCCATGCCTCCGAGACCCATATCACCAACAAGGGATAGCAGACAGCCCACAAGCAGCATCAGCCAAGCATAAGTCAACATTTCAGCACTATAGAGCATCGTTTTCTCTCCACTGTGCTGTATGCCGTACATTTTCTGAATGGCATGCTGCATGCGGAACATCAGCACAGGCAATCTGCGGCCTGCCTCGAATCTGTCCAGTAAAAACAGAAAGGGACCATGCAGCCTGTTCAGACGCAATCCTTCCATCTGAAGTTTGCGCAGATGTCGGTAGGTCTGTCCTCGCGTTCGATCCAGCACCAGCCATCCCGCTCCGAGCAACCCGGCGAATATAACGGGAAGCAGCATCGAATCAGCTCCTTATACTTTGATATCCATAATGCGTGTAATCCACAGATAACAGCAGGCAAGTACTGCCAAGGCCCCACTGGAGATCAGATACCCCATCCCGCTGTACAGCGGCTCCATAAAATCCTTGGCCGTCAAATTTAAAAAGATTAGAAATATAAACGGAGCGGCGAACATCGCCTTGGACTCAAACCTTTTCTGAGCCACCGCGACCATAATATCCTGTTGAATGTCCAGCTTCTCGCCAATTACAGCAGAGGTTCGGCGAACCACCTCAACCAGATCTCCACCCGTCCGTTTGCAGGTGATGAATACATCGGCAAAATTCGTAATATCCTCGATACTGGCCCGGTCCGAAAAGTCCTGAAGCGCCTCCTCAATGGGTTGACCATACTCCATCCGTGTCCGCAGAATTGTGAACTCACGGATTAGATCGGTATCCGCTTCGGGATTGAGCATCCGGAGATCCTCAACCGATTCCTTAAAACCATTTTCGACCGACTTCCCCGCAGCCAATGCGGAAGATAGCGCATATAACGCTTGTTTAAAATGCAAGCTCAGAGTCATTCTTCTTCGTTCCAGCAGTACCTTTGTCCAGTGTTTTGGCACCCATATGCACCCCGCAGCCAAAACAATTCCAGCCAGCCAGTGATGATAGAACAAAATACCGACACCGAAAAATAGCACTCCACTAATCAGCATGCAGACAATTCGTTGTCTCCGGGATAGCGTGTATACGGTGTAATCCGTTAATGCCTGTCTGGATTCACCCAACATGATCACCTTCCAATAGCTTTAATTCTGGTTGTTATCTGATTCTGGTAATTCTGTGTAGTATCGTCCTATGTATTCATTCAGCCAATCTCCCAGCCCGGCCATTTGGATTTTCTCAACCTGCTTCAGCTTTCCGACCTGTACCAATCCGCCAATGATCTTGCCTTCCCGTTCTTCCCTCTCCTGAAAACGAAAGAGTGGATTCAGCAGCACTTCTCCGTCCTGCATGCCGATGACTTCACTGATCTCCGTCACCCGTCTTGAACGGTCTCTCAGCCGGGATAAATGGACAAAGATATCAATGGCTGAGCTGATCTGCTGCCGCACAACCGCAATTGGAAGTTCCGCTCCACTGAGCACCATCGTTTCCAATCTGCTGATCATGTCCGTAATATTATTTGCGTGACCTGTGGATAAGCTTCCATCATGTCCAGTATTCATAGCCTGCAGCATATCCAAAGCCTCCGCACCCCGCACCTCACCAATCACGATACGATTTGGACGCATCCGCAGTGAAGACTTGATCAGATCCCGAATGGAGATTTCACCCTTGCCCTCGGTATTGGCATTCCGTGTTTCCAGCGATACCAGATTCGGTACGGTGACGATCTGCAGCTCGGCTGAGTCTTCAATCGTAATGATCCGTTCATCCGCAGGGATAAACTGGGATAATGCATTCAGAAAAGTCGTTTTCCCCGACCCGGTTCCGCCACCGATAAAGATGTTGTATTTGCTGCGTACCAGCTGCTGAAGCAACTCTGCGGCTTCCTCATGCAATGCACCTTTATCGATCAGGTCCAACATTTTCATCGGCTCACTCGGAAACTTACGGATCGTCATGGTAGGACCTTTTAGCGCAATCGGCGGCAGCACAATATTGACCCTGGAACCATCCTTTAACCGTGCGTCCACAATCGGGGAGGACTCATTCACAATTCGATTCACCCCGGATACAATCATCTGGATAATATCCTCCAGCCGTTCTCTGGATTCAAATTCAAGCTGGATTTGGCTCACTTCACCTTCCTGCTCGACAAAGATCTCCCGGTGACTGTTAATCATAATCTCCGTGATATCAGGATGATCCACAAGCGGCTGAAGAATATCCAACCCCCGAAACGAATCAAATAGCCGCTGCACCAATGTGTGCCGTTCTCCAGAAGTCAGATCATCCAGCATCGGATCAGACAGTACCTTTCGCTCAATCCCCTGCCACAGTTCCTTGTCTCCGGCAGCAGACGTTAAATCCAGGCCTGCCCTGACTTCCCGACGCATGTTCTGGAATTGTTCTTCACGGTCCATCATTCTATTGGATACATCGCTCATAATGCCCACCCATCCCCATTGTGGATGCGACCCGTCTGTTTCAGATCTTCTTCTCCATCCTGTACAAGCATGGCACACAGCCTCTTTATTTCGCGCTGAAATATGGGAGAACTTAGCATCACTTCCTCCTGGCTAAGCTGCTTCCAGGAAGGGATATAAGGCAGCACCGCATTCAGCTGCAGATCAGGTCGTGGTAAAGCATTAACTACACTATCCCGGTATTTATTCACAACAAAGCAGGCACGATCCAGCACACTTTGATGCAGATCCGGCTTTGTTCGCTCCGCATGCAGCATCCACTGTCCCCATCGGTGCATGGCTGACAGATCATCTTCAACCAGCCATACCAATGCATCTGCTGCTTCCAAAATGCCTTCACTACGGCCATCCCAATCAGAATCTCCATCCAGTATAAGCACGTCATACTGCCCAGCAATGGATAAGTATTGAATAAGTCCCGTCGTATCTTCACACGACATTTGCAGCAATTCCTTCCGGTTTGATAATGGCCAGAAGACATCTGCCTTCAGCCCTTCATGCCGGAGTACGTAACCATCGATCCCTTTGGAAGAAGTTTGTGTCTGCCCTTGCTTGCCTGATCCCTTTCTGCTGACCTTAAGGTCGTACAACAGTCGGGACAACCCCGTTTCTGCATCTGGCATACGCTGTACACTGCGTTTTAATCCCTTCTCCAGAAATGGCAGCACGCTATCCAGCGTCTCCAGATTGAGATAAAGCACAGCGTATCCGGCCAGCCCCAGCTGCTTCGCCATATGCAGTGCAACAGCGGTCTTTCCGCTTCCTCCAGAAGCTGACACCACTCCAATGGAGATGGTTTGCTGTCCTAGACGATGTACCTTTTTGCGACGCGGCTGCCGGCTTGCATTCAGAACCGCATCCAACAATGTGGGCAGAGGTTGATACTTCATCAATCGCTTATCTTCCTCCACATCCTCGTGACCTTCACTGAGCAGCAGCCAAGGAACACCTGGCTCTCCACCCATACTCTCCAGCCAGGGATTCAGAAACTCAGGTTCTGCAATAACCAGATCCGGCAGTTCCTGTCCTTCATGTTCATGCATATACTCCTGAAACGATTCCCACTGTGAAAAGGCGGTAAATCGCATCGTTGCACCAAACGGACTCCCCTGTACAAAATCAAGCCAGGCACTGATGTACTCTCTGTCTTTTGAAGCAAGTACGGCCTTCAGTACAATCAATTTCTCCTTCCCTCCCTGTACATAAGCACAAAAAAAAGCACCGTCCACTATCCGCATGAAATGCAGAATATGGACGGTGCTTCCGTCAAGTGCTATGAATGTATGGATAATATAGCATACAATTTCTGGACGAGCAAGAGATTTATACAATTAACAATACTATCGGCATCCTCATGAATGATAAGGTGCAGCAAATTCAATGATGTTACGGTCTGGATCCAGGATAAAGATCTGCGCAAACCCGGCAACACTTTCCGGTCTCGCTTCGTACTCAATCCCCTGCTGTTCCAGCCAGGCTATCGTGTCTTTATGACTTTTCACCCAGATGGCAAAATGACCATCCGTTGTATCAATTCCTGCCTCACGCAGCGTATGTCCCTGAGGGTGCTGAAGCAGATGCAGCTGCTGACTGCCAATCGCATACCACGTACCTGTTGAGCGGAACGGTGGACGTTCAATCTCCTGCATACCGAGCAATCCCGAATAAAATTGCTTGGCAACTTCCAGATCACGTACAGCCAGGCTAACATGGTGTATATGAGCATACTCAATCATTGCTTGAATCTCCTTCCACTTCATATGACATCACATTGTTTAATCGCTTCCACGACTATACTATAACATCATGCTCCCTGACCAGTTGTTGGAGAAAAAGAAAACACCCCTGATTCAAGATGGCAACCCCCTGGGTTTACACATACTCGTATCAAAGATGTCTTCAACTTATACATGAAGTTACATTGATGGCAAATGGATCATTTCTATTAGTCTTACCACTCCCTATTTCGCGCTATCCAATGCTTCCTGCGGAATTTCAATCGCTTCTACCTGGTTATGGTTGGAGAAGGTACTGGTCATTTTCATGTCCATCGTAATTTTTTGTCCTTTCTGCTCCATCTCCATAACCATGTTTACATCCGTACCAACAGGCAGATAAGACTCCTTGTTCACCATATATTTCATCTGCATGCTCGTAATATTCATTTGTTCAAGCATCGCTTGCGTTTGGGCGTCCGATCCGTTCTGCTCCATTACGGATTGAGCCAATTCCTTCACGTTATCCCCGGATACGTCAGCGTTAATGACATAATTGTCGCCCTCTTCGGTAATTTCGGTGTCTTCCGCAATCTTGTTGAATTGCTCCAGTTCACCTTCCGGGTTCATGCTTGCCTGCATTTGCTCAATCAGCTGTTTCGTTTGATCATCAGGAATTTTAACCCATTGCTCTCCCACCTGCGAATAGATCGTATCGGCAGTGATATACTGCTTCACGTTTTGGGCCTCCTGACCAGACATTTCCATGTTCATTTCCTGATAGATCATCATCGGATCCTTGATGATATCCATCTTCAGCGATGTTTTAACCTGTTGATCCTGCGACTGTTCGCCAGCTTCCAGTTTCAGATTTTGATCAATGGTTGCATCGCTTGAGAAGCTTTTCATTTCTTTGGCAGCTTCGCTGGTTTTGGTAATCAATTCTTCCAGTGTAGGAATCTTTGTTTCCTCTAACGTTGGTGTATTGCCCTCGTTTGTCGTTTCGTTACCCGCCGGCGGCGTTGCAGTGCTGTTATCTGCATCGCTTCCGCACGCTGTCATGCTTACTGCCAATAATGCCCCGATAATGAGTGTAGTCCACTTCTTCAAATGTTTTTCCTCCCAAATAAATATGATCCGTACTCATTACCCAAATGTTTCCTTTATTAATCATATTTGCGGATACAATGTGCTGTACCATAGCTATTTATAAAAATCGATTCTTGATCTCTGGTGTTGGCAGCATGCATGCCTCGTCCTTCCCAAACCACCGGTAACGATTGCGAGCTACCCAGTTATATACCGCATTACGAATGAATTTGGGCACAATGATGAAAACATATAATAATGGATATGGGAATTTCAATCCTTTGGCCAATCTCAGCGCAGCTGTTGAACGTGTATAATACTGGCCATCTTCAATGAGTACAAAGGTATCCATGCTGTCTGTCGAAAGATTCCCTTTTTTCAGCAAATCCTTGGCTGCATCAGATTGAAGTGATGCAAAATGATATTTCCCTTCCGGATCACGTTTGATAATCCATTTGGTTAATCCCTGACAGAAGTGACAAACCCCGTCCACGAGTACAATCGGGTGTCCCAGATGCTGATCCGCTCGAATTGATGTCATAATCGAGACCTCCTCTTATTATGGCTGTTAGGTTAACTTACCCATTTTTACCCTTCACGTTCGGCACTCGCAGAAAATTATACATGTTAAACATAAAATAGAATAGAAAAAGAGCGCAGGCTTTAAGCCTACGCTCGTATCTGTTCGGCAATTACTCAGCAATCGCCTTTTCCATCCACTCGTCTTCAATCATTTGTTGATGCAGGTCACCTGCCCATTGATCCATGCATTTGCAAATAAAATCTTTGCGGCATACCGGACAAGGCGTTTTCTGCAGACGGCTGATCGCTGTCATCTTCCATTCCGGAGATTTGGAGTAGAATACGCGGCACTGTGTGCCATCTACCAGCTTCATTGTAAATTCATACAATCCGTCTTTTTCGTTTTTGCTAGCTACTTGCAATTTTGCAATACTTGGTCTATAAGACATGGATATCACCTGTCAATTCAAATTTGTTTCCTGCATGACACTTCTCAGTACTAAGTCATATTAAAGAAATTTTTGTTCGATGTCAACTCAGGGCGGGACGAACTGTGCTGCTTTTATGAATTGATTCCAAGCTGACCAAGTTATGCCACTCTATCCGCCGAATAAAATATCCAAAATCGTTCCCACCTGACCCTGTTTTTTACCCTTTAACACATCCGGGTCGAATACCTCCACATAACCACAGGAAGAACAGGCTACAAACAAATAGTGATTATGCTGAATGTCGAACATTTTGCTAAGGCCGGCTCCCGACATGGACACTTCCTTGATATTGCAATCTGTTCCCCGACATTTCGTACATACAAACCTTCGCTCAATCATCTCTTCAATACTCATTTGCGTTCCCCCTTTTCAGATGCCTGGCATGGAGCAAGAGTATAATTATGTAAAAGAGTACGCGATCTGACCTGCAATCTCCTGCATTTCATTTGAAATATAAAATACAAAACCCTGCCGTTTGCCAGCAGGGCTTGTACCGTATACAGGTATCCCATGATAGCCTGCTTAATATATCTTGCTTTTTACTCCAGCGAGTACAGGTTTAGACAACGTTTAATACAACGTCGATGTTGCCACGTGTGGCTTTGGAATACGGGCAAAAATCATGAGCTTTGCGAGCCAGATCCTCTGCCTGACTGTGGTCGACACCCGGCATGCTTACATCCAGACGAACCGACAGCTGAAATCCATCATCTGCAGGGTCTTTTCCAATGGATACATTACTTGTTACAACCACATCTTCCAGTTTTACGCCAGCCTTGCGCGCTACGTTTGCAAGAGCACTTTCGTAACATGCACCATATCCCGCTGCAAAGAGCTGCTCAGGGTTCGTACCTTCTCCACCGGAGCCGCCCAGCTCTTTTGGCATTTTGAGATCGTGTTTGAGCACACCATCCGATGATGTCACTGAACCCGTACGTCCACCTTTGACTGTTGCTGTTGCTGTATATAAAGCTTCCATTAGAAATCTCTCCTTCACTCCAATATTTTTGCTGCCTACACTTCAATTTAAACTTCTGGCTCATTTTGAAACGTTTGCTGGTTACAATCAGTTTCTGCATCCGTGCCCTTTTCATGCATCTGCCTTCCATCTCGATATCGTCATATATTATTTGGGGCATAAATTTGTAAACTTCCCTAGGTTGGGTAATATACTAAAGGCCGTTTCCCTTTTCAGTTTATTTTGTCCATCTACATAAAAGTTGCACTAGACAAAAATTATTGAATGAGTACAATGTAAGTAACGACATATATTTTCAGACATATCAAATGAAAGCTTCCCGCCTTCATCCTCGGAATATCAATACAATCAATATTAAAAAGTCAGGTGATTAAGCATGAGCAAAAAAAATCCATTCAACTCTGCTTCGGCTGAGCCGTTGGCTGCGGCAGGCATGGCTCCTTCACTCGGGGAAGCCCACAGCTCCATGAAGGTTCCGAAAAACGCCGCCTGGTGGAAAAAATTTCTCGCCTTTGTCGGCCCCGGTTATCTGGTCGCTGTTGGTTATATGGACCCGGGTAACTGGGCAACAGATATTGCCGGTGGTTCACAATTCGGCTATACCCTTTTATCCGTCATTTTGATCTCAAATCTTATGGCAGTGGTACTGCAGTCACTCGCTGGCAAGCTCGGTATTGTTACAGGACGGGATCTGGCTCAGGCTTGCCGCGAGCGGTTCAGTATGCCGGTTGTTATGATGTTATGGGTTTTGTGTGAACTGGCCATTGCAGCTACCGATCTGGCCGAGGTCATCGGTTCAGCCATCGCGCTGAAGCTGCTGTTCAACATCCCCATGTTATACGGCGTCATTATTACGGCCGTGGATGTCCTGCTTATCCTTTTGCTGCAAAATAAGGGCTTTCGCGCATTGGAAACGTTGGTTATCGTGCTGATGGCAACCATTGCCCTGTGCTTCGGGATTGATCTGTTCCTTGCCAAACCGGATATGGGCGGAGTACTCACCGGATTTGTACCAAGTGCCGAGATACTGCAAAATCCGGCGATGCTCTATATCGCCATCGGTATTATCGGAGCAACGGTCATGCCGCATAATCTGTATTTGCATTCTTCCATCGTACAGACTCGTCAGATCGAACAGACGCCTCAGGGAAAAAGAGAGGCCATCCGGTACTCCACCATGGATTCAACCATCGCGTTGACGCTGGCCCTGTTTATTAACGCAGCCATACTCATCGTGTCCGCAGCTGTATTTCATAGTGCAGGCATGACTCAGGTTGCTGAGATCACAGATGCTTACCACCTGCTTACACCACTGCTGGGCACGACCATTGCAAGCATCCTGTTTGGTGTCGCCCTGCTGGCGTCAGGTCAGAACTCTACACTAACAGGCACACTCTCCGGACAGATTGTCATGGAAGGTTTCCTGAACATTCGGATTCCGGCTTGGCTGCGCCGCTTGGTGACCCGGTTGATTGCCATCATCCCTGCTGTTATTGTGACCGCCATCGCCGGTGAGCACGGAACGGAAGAATTGCTGATATTGAGCCAGGTGATCCTATCGTTGCAGCTGCCATTTGCGGTCATTCCACTCGTGATGTTCACAAGTGACAAAAAAAGCATGGGGGCATTCGCCAACAAACTGTGGCTCAAAATCATCTCCTGGATCATCGCTGCCGTGATCGTTATCCTAAATGTCTATCTGATCATCCAGACCATTATGCTGTTCTAATAAGAGGGAACAGGGTCCCGGTAGCCGGATGTCAACTCAAAAAGGCTGATCTCCTCAAGTAGCTATACTTGAAGCGATCAGCCTTTTATAATGCCGTACATTTGCCTTGTCCACAATTTGATGACGCTCGCAAGGCTTCTATAAATATACTTTACCCGCTATTCTTCATTAGGCACGAGTAAAGGAATTAGCTGTTCCAAACTTTCGATCGTCCAGTCCGCGTGCTCCTGACCCTCCAGTTCAGGCTGAAACCGTCCATAACCCTGCAGGATCCGAATTGTTCGCATCCCCAGCTTCTTGGCAGGAATGATATCGTTATCAATCCGGTCTCCAATCATTACAGCTTCCCCGGGCTCGCATCCAGCCTGTTTCAGGGCCACTGCATACAGCTCCGGGTCCGGCTTGGATACGCCTTCTTCTGCCGAACAGGCCAGTACATCGACGTACCTGCGCAAACCATAGCTCTCCAGTCGCTCAGCTGTCCCCGGGCTCTGGTTGGCAATAATGCCAATCCGATAATGGCGTGACAACTCCTTCAGCACAGCATCAGCAGCAGCGAAAGGCTTCTCCAGCTCCTTTCGGAACTTCAGCTTCTCCTGAATCTGCTCCCTATGACGTTCATCACTAATTAATGTCCGAATCGCTACCTTCATGGGCCACTGCTCATATTTACGGTAACAGGAGGCGAATATCTCTCGCACCATCTCAATCTTCACCGGATATCCAAGTGAACAGGCTTCTCTTACGAACTGCCCGATAATATCATCTACCGGCTCCCATTCGTCTACCAACGTGTCTCCTACATCAAAAAACAACCACTTTAATCCACGTACATCCGGCACGCCTATTCCTCCTTGTTAGCCATGAACGCAACCTTGATCAATAAAAAAGAAGACCCATCATCATGCATGAGTCTCCTCAGAATTCCATTTTTCCATAAATTCAATTATAACAGGCACCTCACACCGGATCAATCGGCAGTCATCACATTAACCATTGAGCAAAAAGCCAACCTCTCCATTGAGGGAATATACAATCCGGTCTGCTCCCATTCCACGGTAAATCCCTTTGGGATGGCTCTGTTCGGTGATCACGCATAGCGATTTCGAGGTCCATGAACGGCAGATCTGCAAATACCGGCAGGTCAGGTTCAGACTGTTCTCAAAAATAAAAACGTTGCCTACGCTGGACTGCGGCAGAAACCATTTCTGCGCTTCCGCTGTATTCATGCGGATCACGTTCTCCACTCCGATTCTCCGGAGTTTCCGCTCTTCCCCAGCACTGTTGGTCAGAACGGCAAACGGCATTTTTTTGTACATCAAAAGCTTGATAAACTTGCGCCCCGCTTCATTCGGTGCAGTTACTAAAATCATCTCATTATCCATCATTCGTTCCTCCCTTGGCGTGAAAAGACAACAAAAAAGAAGCGTGGGGGACCAAGGCCTCCCCGAACGCTTCTTAAATAACCCATGACGAAGACGCCATGAATATGCGTACGGCTTGTTGCCTCTCCCTTTAACGCTTACGAGGTTAGCTGACGGATTCGGGCGCGAGAGTCGCCCTATTTCCGGCTTGCACCGAAAAATTCACCCCATGGACCAGCTGCATTGCACAGCCATTCCGATTGGTTCCCCCGTTTCCCACCCATGAATGAATGGAAACTCAGCGATTAAAACATCGTTCCAGTTTCGTGTATTGATCAGAGCGATATTATCGTTTGTTTCGTTTTTCATGTTAAGTTTAATTGAAATAGAAATTACGATATGAATCATACACCCGCGCCATGTTGATGTAAAGTCTGTACAGATCATCGAATTGACGAATTTATGCCATTACTTATTAATAATAGCGCTTACAACATCCCCATTCTCCATCCATCTCGATCAAGCTCACTAATTCTCGTCTTTATGAAAAATGTCTGGAATTTAAGGATCATTTAAACATCCAATAAAGGGCGAATATCTTTTTATTAATTTTGCATTATCTAATTGTAAACAATATAATATAAGTATACGAATAATGAACTCAACTATTATTATATGGAGGCGACACATCATGACCGTTTATGACTACAAAGTCAACACCCTTCGGGGACAGGAAGTGGAAATGTCCGAATATCGCAATAAGGTGCTGCTGATTGTAAATACGGCGAGCAAATGCGGACTGACCCCGCAATTTGAAGGTTTGCAGGAACTCTACGACAAATTCAAAGACCGTCAATTTGAAGTATTGGGATTTCCGAGTAACCAGTTCGCCCAGGAAAAAGGATCATCCGATGATATTGCCGAGTTTTGCCAGATGAATTACGGTGTAAGCTTTCCCATGTTTGAGAAAATCGACGTAAACGGCTCAAGCGCTCATCCTCTCTTCCAACATCTGACTACAGAAGCACCGGGACTGCTCGGCTCCAAAGCCATCAAATGGAACTTTACCAAATTCCTTGTCGATCAGGACGGACGTGTCGTGAAGCGTTACGCTCCAAAAACGACTCCTGACCAAATTCAGGCAGATATCGAGAAGTTGTTGAAATAAAGGCACCACACTGCGGCCATCATCAGCACAGAACCATAGAATGTCAGGTTCTACTGGGAATGGCCTTTTTTTACGCTATCTACAAACGCAAAAAAAGAGGCTTTCCTCCATCGGAAAACCTCTTCTTATCGTACTTTATGATGCGGTCGAGAGGACTCGAACCTCCACGGGCATACGCCCACTACCCCCTCAAGATAGCGTGTCTGCCATTCCACCACGACCGCATGTCGTAAATAATCGGCAACAAAAATGATTATACAGGGTTATGATATAAAAGTAAAGCACTTTCTAAAAAGTGTCATTCTCCTGTGTTTTTTCTCCAAATACCGGTTCTTATCGTCATGATCGCTTACCGATTGCATACATTAAATTTCAAATCATTTTCCATCTATATTCATGTAATTTAGCATCCCAATAAGATGATCTCTCGAGTCCCCATCCCTTTCCCTACATTTACATTACCTAAAAAGTTATGTATGTTAACATTTAAATTGTTTTAACTGAATTCCAAAGATTTTATTGACAAAATACGGATATTTATGTGAATATATATATCATATAATTCGGATTTAAAAGCATAAGAGGAACCAAAAAGGAGTATAAATGTTATTTAATATAACATTTAACGAACGTAGGAGGCGAAAGACCGTGAACCGTGGGAATAAGCTGCTCGATTATGTCAAACTGCTTGATTCCTCCATCCAGGTCGGAGGGTTTACCCATTCCTTTGGTATGGATGTGCATATCTCTGAAGGTAGTATTCGAAATGCTGCAGATCTGGAATCCTTTATGCGCTGCCAGCTGCACCCCAGCATTGTTCGACTTGAAGGTATGGCAATCAAGGGCATCTACAGTGCAACAGATCATAACGACACATGGCGAACGGCTCTCATTGACAAATTGGTTCACGTTCAGCGAACTCCTGCTGATCTAAGGGATCAAGCCACCGCCATGGGCAAAAGACTGATCAAGCTGGCCCGGGCTCTTCATCCCTGGATTGAATTCAGCCAGCTCGAACACACCCTTGCCAAATACGAGTCTGTAGGCTGCCTCTCCACTGTTCACGCTTGGATCAACCACCACCTCGAAATCCCCGTCGAGGAAGCGGTCATGGGTTATTTGCACTCAGCCATGAGTGCATGTATATCCGAAGCATCTAAAGTCCTCCCTCTGGATAATGATACTACGCAGGAACTGCTGGTTCGCCTGGCCGCAGACCTGGAGCATGAATGGAATACCGTTAGCGCCTCTGCTGCGGATGGACCGGCACAGCCAACCTCAATGTCCATGAAGTCGTTGTTCCCCAGCTTCCATATGCTTGGCGCAGGGCTTCATGCCTACCGGGCCTAACCCCGTTCACCCCAAGACACTCGCTTCCTCACACTTCCTCGGACGATAAAAAAGCACGCAGCAACCTCCTTGCTGACGTGCTTTTTTTGTCATTCCCCCTAGTCTTATACACGTTTTTACGTCATTAAATGACACAAAGACACTAAAATTCATCATTTTATAATTGTTACATGACGTAATTACGTATATAATAAGATACACAGCTCGTATCTTCCATTATTTCACACAACCGGAGGCGGGTTGAATACTTCGATAAGGGGTGAACCCTTTTGAACAAAAAGAAACCCGTGACTCCGTTCGGATGGGCCATCAAACGACGCCTGACTGAGCTTCAGATGGATCAAAAAACCTTTTGTGAACAGCATGGCATCCCGCCGTACCGTTTATCCAACCTCATTCATGGCACACGAAAAGCAACCCGGTTCCGAAACCAGGTCGCAGATCTATTGCAAATTCCGGATGAACTGCGATGACACGCCATTACCATGCCGCCCCTATCCTTTAACTGATTGCCAAGGAGGGCCCATTCATGAGCTACTTTACGACTGACCTGGAAAGATTGTCCTTCCAGTCCATACGACATCAACTCATTATCGTCGACCGCAACTGGAGAATCCGCAGCTGCAATACCGCATGGCAAAATGGACTTGGGCAATTGTATTCGGAACAGAATAGATCAGACATCTACCGTTTGTCTTCCGAAACGTTTCATTATCTTCATCTGCTTCAGACATGGGCAGCTTATGAGGAGAGAACGAGAATCGAGGCAATCATCCAGCATTTTGAGAAGATTCAGCACTCCTTTGACCATTGCCATACATACGACATATCCTTGCAATTTGCGAACTTGGACATAAGGTGGTTCCGTCTAGAACTAACGCCTTTGCCCCAGTCAGATCCTTCGCTTCCAATAGAACTTGCCCTGATTGCGCACACAGACATCACGGAGCAGAAGCAGATCGAACAGCAACTGAAGCAAGCTCTGTCAGAGGTGCGCACACTACGCGGACTGCTTCCCATATGCGCGGTCTGCAAACAAATCAAGGATGAACAAGACATCTGGAATTCAGTTGAAAGTTACCTGGAGAAACACACGCACGCCGAATTTACGCACGACATCTGTCCAGACTGCATTCGACGCCTATACCCTAAGTACTCCAATATTTTGGACAAACGATCATGACCGGGACCAGACACACTCTGGTTTATACCGACAGATGGTGTTCAAATTGAGACATATCCAGTTCCTTCGGTGAACCTTGCAATGCAATTGCACCTTTGTCCATGACGTAAATATAATCCGCAGCACCGCGCACAAAGTCGATGCTCTGTTCAACGAGCAGCACCGAAATGTCGCCTTTTGCCTTGATTTGCAGGATGACCTGCCGGATATCCTCAACAATTGAAGGCTGTATGCCTTCGGTTGGTTCATCCAGCAATAACAAACCGGGCCGCGAGGCAAGCGCTCGCGCAAAGGCAAGCTGCTGCTGCTGGCCACCACTCAAATCTCCACCCTGACGTCCATACATGGTGGCAAGGACCGGGAACATCGCGAGCACATCCTCAGGGAACACCTTCACTCCCGGTGCGGCTGTCTCAAGACCGAGCAGCAGATTCTCCTTTACTGTGAGCTGCGGGAAAATCTCGCGCCCCTGAGGAACATATCCAATGCCGGCCTTGGCCCGTTTTGCCGGGTCCAAAGTGGATATATCCCGCCCTTTCCACTGAATGTTCCCCTTCCGGGTTTTGAGCAGCCCCATCAGTGTTTTCATCAGTGTTGTTTTGCCGACACCGTTACGGCCCATCAGACATACCACCTGTCCAGCCTGCACATCGAGATTCACACCACGCAGCACATTGCTTTCTCCGTAACCAGATTCAATTCGTTGCAATGACAGCATGATCATCCCTCCTTTTGCCCAAGTAGACTTCAGCTACCCGAGGATCTTCCTGTACCTCCGCCATGGTCCCTTCCTTCAGCAGCTTGCCTTCATGCATCACCGTCACCTTTGCCGCATACTCACGGACAAACTCCATGTCATGCTCCACAACCACAACCGAACGTTCCTGTGCAATGTCCTGTAACAAACGGCCCGTTTTATGCGTCTCTTCATCGGTCATTCCCGCAACCGGTTCGTCCAGCAGCAACACACGTGGTTCCTGAAGCAGCAGCATGCCAATTTCGAGCCACTGCTTCTCTCCATGAGAGAGTGCTCCCGCTCGTGTATACACACGATCCTGTAATCCGATCTGCTGAATAACCCTTTCCATCGCAGCACTTATTTTCCCATACCGCGGAATTCGAAGAGTCCGTAGAGGGGAACGCTGACTTTCCGCTGCCAAAGCCAGATTTTCCTGTACAGTCAGCCCTCCGAAGATGGACGGCGCCTGGAATTTGCGCCCCACGCCTTTCCGGACGATCTGGTGCTCTTTCAAACGTGTCAGCTCCGTGCCATCATTCAGCCGCACAGTGCCGGAGAGAGGTTTTGTTTTTCCGCAAATCACATCCAGCATTGTCGTTTTCCCCGCACCATTGGGGCCGATCAGAAAATGCAGATCATGCGCATGCAGCTTCAAGTTCATGCCTTTAACTGCAACGAATCCGCCAAAAGCCACGGTAATATCCTCAGCCAGCAACACAGATGCGGCCTCAGTAGACTTCAGGTTTTTCCTGACTGACTGGGACATGCACAACCTCTCCTCTCCGCTTCAGCAATCGAATGACATTACGATAAACTCCGACAAGTCCGTTAGGCATAAATAAAACAACTGTTACAAACAGCCCGCCCAGAACAAACAGCCAACCTTCAGGGTACGCCTCACTTATCCCCGTTTTGGCAGCGTTAAGCACAACCGCCCCGATCACAGCTCCAATCAGTGTGCCGCGACCGCCCAAGGCAACCCACAATACCATTTCAATGGAGGGGACAATCCCCATCATGGAAGGCGAGATAATACCAACCTGCAGAACAAAAAGCATACCTGCTATCCCCGCAAGTGCCCCGGAAAGGGCAAACGTTAGCGTTTTGTATCCTGCTGGATCATATCCAAGGAAACGTACCCGGTTTTCTCCGTCCCGTGAAGCTTCCAACACCTGACCAAACCGGCTGTTCACCAGTTTCCTGCACAGCAGATATGTGAGCACCAGGATCGCAAGTGTGATATAGTACAGCGCAATCGTTGTCCCTGCAGAATGCAGCGTGAAACCGAAGATCGAGTTATATCCGGTTATACCATTCGTACCACCAGTCCACTCTTGTTTGCCGATAAACAAGGTGACCGTGATGAGCACAAGCGCTTGAGTCAAAATGGTGAAATACACACCGGTAATCCGGTTACGGAACGTAAACCAACCTAAAACAAAAGCTAGTAACGCCGGAAGGGCAATGCCCAGAAATAGCGCCACCGGAAACGACCGGAACGGTTCCCAGAACCAGGGCAGACCCGTCAGACCACTCCATCCCATGAAATCAGGCAGGGAAGTACCACTGGCCTGCAGCTTCAGATACATGGCCATGGCGTAACCTCCAAGCCCAAAGAACACCCCATGTCCCAGACTAAGAACCCCACCATAACCCCAGATCAGATCAAGTCCTATCGCCAAAATGGCAAGTGCGAGGAATTTGGCCAGCAAACTAAGCCGAAATTCCGTAGAGATTAATGGGGCAAGACACATCAGGATAAGCACGACCGCCCATATGATTCTCGTTTTCAAACTGCCTGACTTCAGAAGTGCCGACATCAGATAACCCCCTTTTTCGTGTTAATCGAGACTGCGCGTCCGCATGGCAACCAGCCCGCGCGGCTTCCATTGCAGAAAAGCAACGATACATACAAACACCAGCACTTTCCCAATTGAAGCAGATGTGTAGGTTTCGAATAACGTATTGAACATGCCAATCCCAAGTGCGCCACAGACCGTTCCTACCAGTTTGCCAACCCCTCCGAGAACCACGACCATAAATGCATCTACAATATAATAGGTTCCGAGCGAAGGACCAATCGGCCCGATTAACGTCAGAGCACAGCCCGCAACCCCTGCGATTCCCGATCCGATAGCAAAGGTCATGCCATCCACCCGTCGGGTAGAAATCCCAAGACAGCCCGCCATGCTCCGATTCTGCATGACAGCCCTCATCCGTCTCCCGGAAGAAGTGCGGTATATATACAGATACATACACAGCAGAACCACTGCAACGAGTACGATGATAAAGAGTCGTTTATACGGAAATATAATGCCGTCAGAGATTGCAAGACCACCATTAAGCCAGGATGGGCTGGACACACCAACGTTTGGCGCCCCGAAAATGGTACGTGCCAGTTGCTGCAGCATCATCCCCACTCCCCATGTAGCCAGCAGACTGTCCAGAGGCCTTCCATACAAATGTCGAATCAATACCACTTCAAGCAGCCAGCCGACAAGTGCCGCCACACCAAACGCGATCGGCAGAGCCACGATAAAGTACACTTCAAACCACGCTGCCGGAGCATACGAAATGAACAGATTTTGCGTCACATATGTTGCATAGGCACCAATCATAATCAACTCACCGTGAGCCATATTGATGACATTCATGAGACCAAACGTTACCGCGAGCCCCAGCGCAATCAGCAGCAGGATCGAACTGATGCTGAGCCCATTGAACATTTGCAGAACAAACATATCCATTGCCATCCCCCTTTCCCATGCCGAAAGCCTCTCATTACAGATATAAATATCACAGAAACTCGCATTAACGCTTTAATGTAACGTTGTGAGAGGGTGTGTTGTCCCACCCTCATCCTTGAGTTCAGAAGTTTGGACATGAAGCATCGTGTCATTGACTGCTAAGAGAAGCTCCCCATTCGTAGGTTTTCAAATAAGGGTCTGGTTTGACAGGTGAACCGGAGTTCCACAATTCCTTGAACTGACCATCTTCCTGCACTTCCCCGATCCGGACGGTTTTGTAGATATGCTGATTCTCTCCGTCTACGGTCACTTTTCCTTCCGGAGCATCAAACTCCAGTCCTTTTGCCGCCTCTTTAACCTTCTCCACATCGGTTGATCCCGCTTTTTCGACAGCTGCTTTCCACAGATACACTGCTACGTATCCCGCTTCAATCGGGTCAGCCGTTACCCGGTCCGCACCATATTTTTCTTTATATTTCTCAACAAATGTTTTGTTTTCAGGAGTATCTGTTGTCTGATAGTAGTTCCATGAAGCCAGATGCCCTTTTAACACATCAGCACCAATTCCCCGAATCTCCTCTTCCGCCACACTTACCGACAGCGTCGTCATCTGCTCCGAAGTGATGCCCGCATCCTTCAGTTGTTTGAAAAAGGCTACATTACTGTCTCCGTTAAGTGTGTTGTAAACTACATCCGGCTTAGCAGCCTTGATTTTGCTAATGATGGTACTGTAATCAGTATGGCCCAGCGGCGTATATTCTTCACCAACCACCTCTCCACCTTCAGCTGCCAATTGAGCTTTGATGACCTGATTGGCTGTTTTCGGGAAAACATAGTCCGAGCCAAGCAGATAAAATTTCTTGCCTCTGTTCTCCAGCAACCAGGTTACTGACGGCACGATTTGTTGATTCGTTGTTGCTCCTGTATAAAAAATGTTGGGAGATGACTCCAGTCCTTCATATTGCACCGGATAAAATAAGAGACCTTGATTCTGTTCGAACACCGGGAGCATGGCCTTCCGACTCGCCGAGGTCCACCCGCCAAATACAGCGGCTACCTTATCCTGCTGAAGCAATTTTCCGGCCTTTTCCGCAAAAGTCGGCCAATCCGAAGCGCCGTCTTCAACGACAGGCTCGATCTGTTTACCCAGGACACCACCAGCTGCATTGATCTCTTCGATCGCAAGCATCTCGGCATCCTTGACAGACACCTCGCTGATCGCCATCGTTCCGCTTAAGGAATGAAGAATGCCTACCTTGATTGTCTCATTGGATGCAGCAGTCTCTCCCGTTCCACCGGAACCTGAAGTTTCAGGTGGTGTTCCCCCTTCTACACATCCCGTCAAAGCAATGACCGCACCGAGCAAAATACCCCATAATTTGACCGACCTCTTCTTCAATAGCCTACACTCCCTTTTTTTAGTCTATTGACGAACATTAAGGACATTTAATCCCGAAATGTTCGTTGATCCAAATTATGGAGTGTCCGACTCTCCATGTCAATAATGCTTACATAATTTTATTTCACGCCTACTCGTTTCATGCATGCTGCTAATATGTTTCAAACCGTATTGACAAAGGATTCACCCTGTGTGAGTATATTTAACATATAACACGATCCATAAAGCTATATACTCTTATGGGAAAGGTCGGATTGCCCTTGCACTGGACGGAGCAGGAAAAAGAAAAACTGCTGATTACTGTAGCCGCCAATCTCGCGCGCGAACGCAGAGGACGCGGACTTAAACTAAATGTCCCCGAAGCTATCGCCTTGTTAACCTCCGAGCTCATGGAACGAGCACGAGACGGAATGAGCGTAGCGGAATTGATGAGATATGGCGGTACTATTCTTACACGTGACGACTGCATGGCAGGGGTACCGGATATGATCCCGGAAGTGCAGGTGGAAGCCACATTTCCTGATGGGACAAAACTGGTTACCGTGCATGAACCCATACGCTGAGAAAGGCAGGAGATTGCCATGATCCCAGGTGAATATCGATTAAAACAGGATGAGATTGTCTGTCATCCTGATCGCCAAACGATACGACTCATTGTTTTGAATCGCGGAGATCGCCCTGTACAGGTCGGCTCTCATGTTCATTTCTATGAAGTGAATGCTGCGCTCGACTTCGACCGTACGGCGGCTTTCGGACATCGTCTGCATATCCCGGCAGGTACCGCAGTTCGTTTCGAGCCCGGCGAGGAGAAGCCGGTTGAACTGACCACGTTTGGCGGCAAACGTCAGATTCATGGATTTAACGGATTAACGGAAGGATCGGCTGACCAGCCGCCAGATCCGCAGAAGCTTGAAACTTTCCTGAAGGCATTCGCACCACCTCCTGTACAGGACGGAGGCGATCCATCATGAAACGCATGTCTCGCGAACAATACGCTTCCATGTTCGGACCCACCACCGGGGATGCCGTAAGGCTGGCAGATACGGAGCTCTGGGCAGAGATTGAGCACGATTACGCTGTATATGGAGATGAGAGCAAATTCGGAGGCGGAAAAGTCATTCGGGATGGCATGGGCCAGTCCGCATCGGCTCTTCGCAGCCATGGCACACCGGACACTGTGATTACCAACGCCATTATTATTGATCATTGGGGTATTGTAAAAGCGGATATCGGTATCCGCGACGGAATCATCTGTGCCATCGGCAAATCCGGCAATCCGGATACCATGGATGGGGTTGACCCCCTGCTTGTAATCGGCGCTTCCACGGAAATCATTGCCGGCGAAGGCATGATCGTAACTGCCGGCGGGATTGATACCCATATTCATTTTATTTGCCCACAGCAGATTCAAACGGCATTGTCTTCAGGCGTAACGACCATGATTGGCGGAGGCACAGGACCTGCAACAGGTACGAAAGCAACCACCTGCACACCCGGAGCCTGGCATATTCACCGCATGCTGGAGTCCGCTGAGGCTTTCCCCATGAATATCGGATATCTTGGCAAAGGCAACAGTTCGACCACAGCCCCGCTCATTGAACAGATTGAAGCTGGCGTGATCGGCTTGAAGTTGCATGAAGATTGGGGCACAACACCAAGCGCCATAGATGCCTGCCTGACTGCCGCCGGAGAACATGATATCCAGGTAGCCATTCATACCGATACCTTGAATGAGACGGGATTTTTGGAGAATACACTCGCTGCCATTAACGGCCGCACCATACACACCTATCATACCGAAGGTGCCGGGGGTGGACATGCACCGGATATCATCCGAGCTGCTGGCGAATCATACGTGATCCCCTCTTCTACCAACCCGACACGCCCATATACGCGAAATACGGTTGAAGAACATCTCGACATGTTGATGGTGTGTCATCATCTGGATCCGGCAATCCCTGAGGATGTTGCTTTTGCTGATTCCCGGATTCGTCCCGAGACGATTGCAGCTGAAGACATTTTGCACGATCTCGGTGTGTTCAGTATTATCAGTTCGGACTCCCAGGCGATGGGCCGGGTAGGCGAAGTCATTATTCGTACGTGGCAGACTGCGGACAAAATGAAGAAACAGCGCGGCAAGCTGGAATTAAAGCCAGGCTCACCATCCGACAACGATCGGATCAAGAGATATGTCGCCAAATACACCATCAATCCAGCCATCGCTCACGGAATCGGCCACCTCGTCGGCTCTGTGGAAGTGGGCAAGCTAGCTGATCTGATCGTCTGGAACCCAGCCTATTTTGGGGTTAAACCCGAAATGGTGATCAAAGGCGGCATGATTACCTTCGCCCAAATGGGTGACCCAAACGCTTCGATCCCGACACCTCAACCCGTGTTCGGCAGACCGATGTTCGGATCATATGGTGGCGCGATCGCCAAAGGATCCATCACTTTTGTCTCCCAGGCTGCGGCTGATGCCGGCATCAAGGAAACGCTTGGACTGAACAAGCGGGTGGAACCCGTCAAAGGTTGCCGCTCGGTGAGCAAAAAGGACATGATTCACAACGACGTGACACCTCATATTGAAGTGGACCCCGAAACCTATGAGGTTCGCGCTGATGGAGTATTGCTCACCTGTGAACCTGCAGAGGAGCTGCCAATGGCACAGCGTTATTTCATGTTTTGAGATCTAATATAAAATAACAAGAATATACAAGGACTGTTACACTTGCCACTACGCTGGCAGAACAACCTTCCGATCGCTGTTATCCCCAGATTTCTTTGAACCCTTTTTGATAGAGGTAGATCTTGTGATAAAGGCGAAGTCAATGCTTTCGATGCAGCTTTCTTGCAGAAAGCTTTCAGCTCCGCTTCTTCAGGTTCGTCCTGCCTCTTCGTTATCGTGTTAACTTATGTCCATCCTATATTCTCAAATTATTTTTATATTAGATTTTGATTGGGAAGAGGGAAATAAGATAGAAAAAAAAAAAAGGGAGGACACTCGTCATGATGCATAGCGGTACGAAGCTGCTTCGTTATGTTCAACTGCTCGACTCTGCCCTGCCCATTGGCGGGTTCTCCCACTCGTTTGGCCTGGAAGCATACACTCATGACGGTACCATTCGAACAACCGCCGAGCTCGAACAATTTATTCGCAGCCAGCTTCATTCCAGTCTTGTTCGGCTTGACGGGCTCGCTATTAAAGGAGTCTACCACGCATTGGAGGAACGGAATGCAGCCCTACTTGCGCTCTATGACAAGCGAGTGCATGCCCAGCGTACCCCCCGCGAAATCAGGGAAAGCGGACACAAGATGGGCAAGCGACTTCTGAAACTCGCCCGTTCTCTCTACCCTTGGATGGACTTCTCACTCATTGACGAAGCCGTGCTGGAACACGGTGCTTTTTGCGGCATAACCACCATTCATGGGTATATCAACTATCAGTTGGAGATTGGATTGGACGAGGCGGTTACCGGACATTTGTATACCTCTGTGAATGCTTATGTAAACAGTGCTTTGCGTCTCCTGCCGATCGGGCAGACCGAGGCCCAGATGCTCATACAAAAACTGTTAAACGATATCGAGTCCGAATGGATTCGGATTCGGGACCACGACCCGGAAGACATGCACAGTTTCGGTATTGCCCAGGAAATCTATGCCATGCGGCATGAAAGCTTACCTGCCCGTCTATTTATGTCCTAACAGCAATCATGATCAATATCGACTTTCTTTTAAAATAAAGAAGATAACCAAGGAGGAATTTGTTATGTGTGGAGGAGCTAATCATACGCATCATCCGGAGTGGGAACGTAAGGCATTCGATCGCAGCAGACCTATGCGAATCGGCATTGGAGGCCCGGTAGGCTCAGGTAAAACCGCTCTCGTGGAGAAGCTTTCCAAGGCACTGCGTACCCGTTATAGTCTGGCAGTCATTACCAACGACATTTATACCAAGGAAGATGCCGAGATCTTGCTGCGTCAAAATGCCCTTGCACCTGAACGCATTATCGGCGTAGAGACAGGCGGATGCCCACATACGGCCATTCGTGAGGATGCTTCGATGAATTTCGAAGCTGTGGATGAATTAGTCGAACGTTTTCCCGATCTGCAACTCATCTTCATCGAGAGTGGCGGCGATAACCTCTCTGCTGCATTCAGCCCGGAACTCGCTGATGTCTTCATTTACATCATTGACGTTGCCCAAGGGGAAAAACTGCCCCGCAAAGGCGGTCCCGGAATCACACGCTCAGATCTTCTGCTGATCAACAAGACCGACCTCGCCCCTTATGTTGGCGCAAGCCTGCAAGTCATGAAGGATGATACCGAGCGCGTACGGGAAGGACGCCCATATGTAATGTCGAACCTGATGAGCGGTGAAGGCGTATCCGAGATCGTGCACTGGCTTGAACATCAATACATGGATGACGATGCTGCCGCTGCGCATCAGCATTCACACAGCCATGACCACGGCTCAGCTCACACCCATTAATTCATCTTCCGTATTGGAAGGAACCACGACTAAGGCGGGCACTCATGCTGAAGGAGCCGTGATGCGACGCAGCGAGCTTCAAGCCACATTCGCTCTTCAAGGGGGACGCACGGTCATGACGGATCGTTTTTATAGCGCCCCTCTCCGATTTAGTCGATCCTTTCGCCCTCCGGGCGGCGGGGGTGGTTTATGCATCTACACATCCGACGTCTCCCCCGGTGTTCTTAACGGAGACCATTATCATTCCAAGTGGCATTTGGACGAAGGCACCCATGTGATGCTGAGCAGCACGTCAGCTACACGGCTCCATCCCACGCCTTCGCTTCCCTCGTCGGTTAATCATCACTTCCAGATCCAAAAGGGGGCTGTGCTTGAATATTTTCCGGAATGCGTTATTCCATTCAAAGGCAGTTCCTCTTCACTCACCGCCACCTTCCATCTGGAAGAGCAGGCCATTCTCGCTTATGCAGACGTCTGGTCAGCTGGACGGATTCACCGAGGTGAATCGTTCCAGTTCAACAAATATCGAAATTTAACCGAGATATGGCAAGGTGATCAGCTGGCAGTGTGGGATCGATTCGGCATGGAGCCGGAGAGCGATGCTCCAAAACAATCAGCTGCATTGCTGGGTTTCACCCATACTGCCGCACTCTGGATGATCGCCCCCGGGCTCGGAGCTGCAGAACTGGAACGCATCAGGTCTGCCTTGCCTCCAGACGGCCGAATGCTTGCCGGTGCCAGCTTGCTCGCCAGTGGAGGAATAGGAGTTCGTCTGCTCGGCATGGCTGCCTGGGAACTTCAGGAACAATGCCTGCAGATCTGGAATACGATTCGACCCGATTTATTAGGCAGTGAGATTCTTGCATTCCGCAAATGAACTGTGCATGGTACTAGGCACAATGGGAACAATGAAAAAACCTCTGAGCAGCTCCGGAATATATATCCGGGTTGTTCAGAGGTTTTGCATTAGACCGATTCATCTGATTCAGGTTTATGATCTTCCTTGTACCGATAGTCATCAGCATTTCTGCTCTCCTTGGACTTGCGATAGCGGGTAAATTCAATATATTCACTAATAAAAGACTGTTCCACAGTCGATAATTCACTCTCCTGGCAATCCAATTGCCGCAACACGTCAAAAAATAATCTTCCCGTTTTTCCCGCACCATCGCTTCCTTGGATGGACGCCCGATCATGAGCCAATCCAGACTCACATCAAAAAACGAAGCGATCTCAATCAGTTTATTCGTACTCGGAATAGACTTCCCGCGTTTCCAATCACCCAAATTTCCGGTGCTAATCTTCAGTTGTTGACAGAACGCTTTCTTCGTCATCCCTCGTTCGGCAATCAGGTGTTCAATTCGCTCATATATCGACTGCATACAGGACCGCCTTCCAACCGTAATAATCTAAAATTTCATCTTAAACATAACCTATCCTCGAGCAACACAATATAGATAATTATACCACAACGTCTATGAATCCTCAGCCCCTTAATCGCCAGGGTGCATTTCACTCGGCATCTCGGCATATAGCAGAATACAAAAATAGACCCTCATGGATAACCATGAGAGTCTATTTTCGATGTTGTTCATGTAATGCGGTCGAGAGGACTCGAACCTCCACGGGCGTACGCCCACTACCCCCTCAAGATAGCGTGTCTGCCATTCCACCACGACCGCATATTCAAATGTAAAAATGGTGAGCCATGAAGGGCTCGAACCTTCGACACCCTGATTAAAAGTCAGGTGCTCTACCAACTGAGCTAATGGCTCTTGCTGTAACTTCACCGATGTGCCATATCATCTCTTGTTTTAAGAACAATGACTTGCGAGGTTTCCTTATAAAAAGGTGGTGAAGATATGACCCGTAGGGGATTCGAACCCCTGTTACCTCCGTGAAAGGGAGGTGTCTTAACCCCTTGACCAACGGGCCTTATTAACAAGTTGTCTTTCTTGGCGACAAGAATGAGTATACCACAATAAAATAAAATAGTGCAACACTTTTTTTGAAATTTTTCTTTATGAGCTTTTTTCAAAAACAATGACCTTGATTGGCTGCTATATAGCCCCCCCCTTATATCGGCTATCATACCAATGTCATCAGAATGCTGACATTTTGTAAAAGAAAGAACAAACTACTTATAAAAACTTATATTCACTTACAATATTGCAAATACAATTACAAATACTTATAATTAGAATATCAGTTATTACACGGTCAATCATTAGCAAGGAGGCGGCATGTTTGTTTCAAGAAGAACGAATGCAGCTGATTATCGAACATCTTCGCAAACATAACCGAATCTCGGCCGACGAGATCGTCTCCCTCTTTGACGTCTCGCGGGATACGGCTCGCAGGGATCTAATCAAGCTGGAAGAACAGGATGCCATTATCCGCACACGCGGTGGGGCGATCCTCCCCTCTCCTCCACGTGAATATATCTCCTACAAGGATCGCCTGCTCTATGTTTCGGAAGAAAAACGGGCCATTGGGAAACTCGCTGCAGCCATGGTGCGCCAAGGCGAGAACATCATTCTGGATTCGTCCACCACGGTGCAGGCCTGTGCTGAACATCTGGATGGAAAATCCTGCACGGTCATCACCAACTCCATTCATTCTGCTGATCTTCTCTCCAATCACTCGGCTGTCCATATTCGTTTACTCGGCGGTAAAGTCGACAAGGAACAGCGTTATGTCTATGGAGCCTCGGTTATAGAGACGCTCTCCCATTACTATGTGGATAAAGCTTTTATCGGAATTGGCGGGATTACGATGGATGGATTCAGCGCTTCCGAAGAAGAAGGCAAGATTAAGCAAAAAATGATGCAGGCTGCCAAGGAGGTCATCGTGCTCGCTGACCGTTCCAAGTTTGATAAACGGTATGGCTATCGTTTTGCCGACTGGTCACTGGTGGATGTACTGATTACCGATCAATGGCCTTCAGACGATTGGCGTAACTTTCTAGCTGAACAACAGGTCGAGATTCTCATTCCTGAACCAACAGAAGATAAGGAGTTGTAAATATATGAAATTATTTGCCACGGATTTGGACGGAACACTATTGAACAGAGACAGTCAGATCAGTCCGGAAAATGCAGCTGCCATTCAGCGGGCCCAGCAAGAAGGGTTAAAGGTTACGATTGCAACAGGACGCGTCTACTCTGACGTTGTGGGTATTTGCCAGGAAGGCGGGATTAATACACCTGTCATCGGGTCAAACGGAGCTACCATTCATGATGCCGACGGGAAACGTCTGTATCATCTTCCGCTTGAACGTGAGACAGCAGCATCCGTTATGCAATGGCTGGAAGATCATGAGTGCTATTATGAAGCATCTACCCAGCAGGGGATCTACGCTCCCATTAGCAGCCACGAAGCCATGCTCGCCGAGATGGACCGGATTCTGGGCACAAGCCCTGGCGAGGATGTAGAGCGCCTGATTCGCGCCGTTAAAAAGCACTATGACAAGAAAGACTACCATCGTGTCCATTCCCATCAGGAGATTCCTGCGGAAGCCCATATCTACAATATCATGGCCTTCTCACTCGACCCAGATCAACTGCAGGAAGGAAGAGCGTACTTTGCTTCTAGATCCGATGTCGCCATGGTAGTATCCTCTGAACACAATTTCGAGATGCAGCATCCCGATGTATCCAAAGGCAATGCCTTGACCAAACTGGCGGCTCATCTCAACATACCTATGGAAGATACAGCAGCCATCGGTGACAATTTCAATGATGTTTCCATGTTGAAAATGGCAGGCCTCGGCATCGCCATGGGGAATGCCGAACCGGAAATCCAGGCACTTGCCAAGGCTATAACTTTGACCAATGTGGAGCATGGTGTCGCTCATGCCATTCACTGTGTACTGGATGGAAAACCGGTTTCCCGACCTGAAAGCATGGTTGAAGGCGGTCAATAACCCCTGCTGCTGCCAGGGAATGGTGATTATTTCACTTCAATTCTACTGTTTTTACATGTGGCACACCCTGCAATATAACGATCAATTGCTCTCCCCGGTACGAACCGGGCATCTGCACGGTGAACTCAAGCACAGTCTCCTCACCCGAGTCTGCGCTTGTTTGCCGTTCCGTTTTGAATCCGATGACCGAAATTTTCTCCTGCCCCAGCAGTGCCAATATGGCCTTCAGGCTCTCTGATTCCTGTCCCAGATGAATGGTCAGCGTTTCTGTTCTCGCCGAAACAAGCCAGCGTGTGGGCCGATGCAGCAGCATCTGAGCGAGGACAATCAGCAGGGTTACACCCGCTCCCGTCCAGTAAAGCCCAGCACCTACAGCCAGTCCCATTCCCGCCGTTGCCCAGATGCCCGCGGCTGTCGTCAATCCCCGGACCGTGTGACGCTGCGTGAAGATCATCCCGGCTCCGATGAAGCCCACCCCACTAACGACCTGGGCCGCAATTCGGGAAGGGTCCAGCGACAGATTGTCCCAGCCGGCCTGATCCTGAAATCCATATTTCGAAACAATCATCATAAGTGCTGCACCTACAGCAACCACAAAATGAGTCCGTATCCCCGCTTCTTTCATCCGGTTTTTACGTTCATACCCGATAAGTACTCCGCAAATCCCCGCTATGAGAACTCGCATTAGATATTCCATTTCCATACTCATCACCTCTCTTATGTATATGCTTACATGCATCTTTCTTTACTATTTACCCATTCCTTGTCCAATAAAATAATGAATTATGCCGGCTTGCTTCCGATTCAAAATGGCACATAAAAAAGTGAAGACCTGCATGGCCTCCACTTGTACATTCTGCATTACATAGGATGTTTCTATTCTTTCTTTTACCCCGATCCTATTCAGCACGGAAGTTCTCCCCTTGTCTCTCCCCCAAACCAAAGTAATGGCGAAAATTATAAATTAGCGGATCCCACTTCGCCGGATCAATTTTATTCGGTCCAGATATAAGCTTCTGTTGTGCATGTACCTTCAGTGCTTTTACCTCAACAACAGCCATATAAGGCGTATGCTCCGGCGTGCGGATATGCTGCACCGATGCCTCGATCTGAAGCGGACACTCCGCTATTTTCTGAGGTTGAACCAGAGTCGAGTCTTGTGCGGTTAGGCCCGCTGCTTTAAATTTTTCGGAACAAAATTCGTAACCCATTTGTTTCTTCTCCTCTGGAACCGGATATGTACCCGTATACCGTCCCAAAGATTCTACTTTCCTCCACATGGACGCATCCGGCAAATTAACTACACATTCAGGGTGTCTTCTTAAATTCTCATACGCTTTCCCCTGAATGCCCAAGCCAATGACAAGACAATCTCCGAGTGCCCAGGAAGAGGACAATGGAGACAGGTTGGTTGACCCATCTTCGTTCAGCGTGCTCAGTATCAAGACTGGTGTTCCATAGTATAAAATGCTTGGGTTAATCGTTTCGTGTTGATCCATTTCCGATCCTTCGGAAGATCGTTCTCTCATATTTTTCTGATTCATGTGTATACTCCATCTCCTGTCTCCTTCATTCGGGCCTTCACCATGGAGAGCTCTACCCCTGCGAAAGCCTGTCCTGATTGTAATACGCCAATAGTTCAAGTATCATCGAAGTATGAATGCATATCCAAATATATCTGTTATCGCCTCATTAATTGCTGATCCGAGTCGCGCTGTTTTTCTCGAAGCACTGCTGGGTGGACAGGCACTGCCAGCGGGTGAGCTTGCCTATATGGCTGGTGTCACACCCCAAACGGCGAGTAATCACCTTGCCAAACTCGTTGAAGGCGGACTGCTTGTCGTTGAACGGCAAGGAAGACACCGCTACTATCGTTTGGCAGGCCAGGAGATTGCTTTTCTGATTGAAACGATGGGCAGTATCGCCCCTCCTGTTCAGGTGCGGTCTCTCAAACAGTCCAATCAGCTGCAGCACCTGAGTTTTGCTCGTACCTGTTATGGTCATCTGGCTGGAAAGCTTGGGGTCTCTTTGTGCGATGCCTTATTGCGAGAAGGATACCTCGTAGAGCCAGAAGAAGACCAGGCCAAGGATTATCACATTACGGAGAAAGGAGTTCAATGGTTCACTTCATTCGGAATTGAACTTCAGGTGAAACCGGGGTCCCGGCGGGCCATTGCCCGTAAATGTCTGGACTGGAGCGAACGACGTCATCACATATCCGGACTGCTGGGAGAACAATTGGAACGCAGGCTCACTCAGCTGAACTGGACACGCAAGAAACCAGGCAGCCGTTCGGTTGAAGTTACGGAAGCCGGCAAGAAGGGTTTATACGAGGTCTTGGGAATCTCACTGTAGATGAAGCGGTGACGATCACCAAATGAGAAAAAGAAAAAAATCCCCTTCACGATGACTCGTTAGACGATTCATCGTGAAGGGGATTCTATTCGTGTAAATCAAAACGGAGAGAGAGGGATACTCTCACTTCGTTCGAGACTGCGATGTATCGCTATCGAAGCCTATGCTCCGACGAACCTCTAGGGTTCTCATCCCTTGCAGTGAAGTATATCAAAACGGAGAGAGAGGGATTCGAACCCTCGCACCGCTTACGCAGTCTAACCCCTTAGCAGAGGGTCCCCTTATAGCCACTTGGGTATCTCTCCAAGAAATGGCTCCCCGAACAGGACTCGAACCTGTGACAACTCGATTAACAGTCGAGTGCTCTACCAACTGAGCTATCAGGGAATAATCTCGAATAAACTTAATTTATCATGATTAATAAGCCAAGTCAACAGCCTTGTCTACACTTTCTTCCCAACTGTAAATACCCGGAAAAACGCCAATCCATGAGGTGCATTATCCCCATCTTCAGCAGGATCTGTTTATATAAGTAGCTACTCGTTAGTAATATGATGAAGACCCAGCTTGCCGGCGCACCTGCCGCATCTGTAACGCTTGGGATCCATTTTCCGTTTGCGCAAATATTCCGTACCACAGCTCTTGCATACAAGCTTGTAACGATATGGCAGCGGCTTCCTGCCCTTGCCGTCCGGAAGGGACTGACAGAACCGCGAACCCCCTACCTTTTGCAAAAGTGCCTTGAATTCCGGGTCCCTGTGGCGATAACCTCGTCCACGAATATGGAGATGGTAGTGACACAATTCATGCTTGATGATTTTCTCGACATCATCCCGCCCGTACGCTTCAAGCTGATGTGGATTAATCTCAATTCGATGACTCTTAAGCATATATCGCCCGCCGGTTGTCGTCAGACGTCGGTTAAACAGCGCCTCGTGGGTGAACGGAACCCCGAAATGCTCCAGAGATACCTGCTCAATCCACCGCTGCAATTCGGCATTATCCAACCGTTTCCCCTCCTTTCACACCCCTCGGACCGTTTCAATTTCCGGTATAATACTTGAATTTTAACCGTTTCGTAGGCTACACTGTCAAGTAGAATGTATGAGGGGAGATTATTACTCGTTATGCCTACAATGCGCTATGTCATCCTGCAGCAGGAACATCAACTGCAGTTTGTGGAAATGCCTGCCGATTACGCCTATCAGCTCAGTGCACTCAACCTGCGCCTGCACAAAGAGATTGATAAACTTACCGCAGCAGATGTACCTGTGCTGCCCTGGGCCATCGCTGAATGTGACAATCTTGATCTTCTGAACGAGCAGCTGAGCATCATCGGCGGGCTGGATTATATCAATGCGCTGGAGCAAAGTTTCGCCGCACTGCGTGAGACTCACTATCCGTTGATTTCCTTACTCACTGAAATTCGGGCGCTTCAGGCCCAATTGGAACAATGGTACGAAGAAGAAATGGAATCGCTCTGATTCATTATTCCTCATCTTTTCACCTGAATAACCGAACTTGAAAGCGCATTTTCCTAAACGGGATTTTGCGCTTTTTATCATATTCTGAACCGACATCGTCGAATGACGAGGCTGGATATTGATTTTTCCTGGCTCACCACGGGTTAATCCGCACAGTCCAGGCTGTTGCCACATATGCTAACGTACAGATGAATTATGCAAGAGGAGGAGATACCCTTGCCTCAATGGCTTTGCAATCAACTGATGCGTGCATTTCACAAAAAGGACAGCAGACAGATCAAGCTGCTGAACGAATGCTGGTTTTTTTACCGGAACAAACCTGCCAATGGCACACCGCGCAGCGCGGATCGTGAACTCTAGAACCTGACCTCACTCTTTATGTCCACATACAAGTCTCTCTCCCTTCAATAACTCATTCGAAGAATATGGAACGGACGACAATACCATTAAAGCCGACAACAAACAGCCTTCCCATTACAGGGAAGGCTGTTCTCCGATCTTTGGATTAGGAAGACTGCTGCGAGGCAGGCTTTTTCATCGTCAGGCCGACCCGGCCTTTTTTGGTATCCACATTCATAACCCATACCGTTACATTATCACCAACAGAAACTACATCCATCGGATGCTTGACATAACCGTTACTCAGTTGTGAAATATGGACAAGCCCATCACTTTTGATTCCGATATCCACAAAAGCCCCAAAATCAATAACGTTGCGAACGGTACCCTGCAGTTCCATGCCTTCGACCAGATCCTCAATTTTCAGCACATCCGTACGGAAAATAGGCAGAGGCATTTCTTCACGCGGGTCACGTCCAGGACGCTGTAAGCTATCCAGAATGTCGCGAAGTGTAGGCACACCCACGTCCAGTTTGACAGCCAGTTGTTCAGGCTGCTGCTCCGAGAGAAGCACGGATAGTTCCTTGCTTCCCAGCTTGTCCAGTTCAACCTGGAGTTCCTTGAACAGCTGATCGACGACCTTATAGGATTCCGGGTGAATCGGCGTACGATCCAGCGGATTTTCGCCTTCACCAATCCGCATGAAACCTACGCATTGCTCATAGGTTTTGGCACCCAGGCGAGGTACCTTCTGCAATTGACGACGGTTCGTGAACCGTCCGTTCTCTTCGCGGTACTTCACAATATTTTTGGCAATGGTGGCATTCACGCCGGCAACATAGGACAGAAGGGACGGCGAAGCCGTGTTAACATCCACGCCGACATGGTTAACCGCAGATTCTACGACTGCTTTCAGACTTTCCTCCAGAATCTTCTGGGAAACGTCATGCTGGTATTGGCCTACACCAATGGCTTTGGGATCAATTTTGACCAGTTCAGCCAGCGGATCCTGTACACGACGGGCGATGGAAGCTGCGCTGCGTTCCGCCACGTCCAGATCCGGAAATTCCTCCTGTGCCAGCTTGGAGGCGGAATACACACTTGCTCCGGCTTCATTGACAATCAGGTACACGAGACTCTCATCACCATTTTCCTGAATGATCTCGGCCACAAACTGTTCCGTTTCACGCGAAGCCGTCCCGTTACCGATAACGATAAGGCCGATGTCGTACTGCTTGATCATCCGATGGAACACTTCAGCCGCTTCACGTTTCTTGTTATGCGGCGGTGTCGGATAAGTGACAGCCACTTCCAGCAGTTTACCTGTGTCATCCACTACGGCCAGTTTACAGCCCGTACGGTAGGCTGGATCGACACCAAGCACACGTTTGCCGTGAATTGGCGGCTGAAGCAGCAGATTGCGCAGATTGGCAGAAAATACCGAGATCGCCTGGCTTTCACCCTTTTCCGTCAGTTCAGCTCGAACCTCACGCTCAATCGACGGAGCAATAAGGCGCTTATAGGCATCTTCAATCACAGCGCGCAATATATCCTGTACCGCAGATGCTCCTTTGATAATCTGACCTTCCATATGACGGTGGGCAGGCTCTGGCTGTACATCGAGACCCACTTTCAGAATGTTCTCACGCTCCCCGCGGTTAATGGCGAGTATCCGGTGCGGAGGCATCTTTTTGGCCAATTCACGATAGTCATAATAGTTCTCGTATACAGATTCCTGCTCAGCATCCTTCGCTTCCGAAGTCAGCATGCCGTGATCCAATGTGTACCGGCGAATCCATGCACGTATCGCTGCGTCATCCGCAATATTCTCGGCCAGGATATCTTTGGCTCCCTGGAGAGCTGATTCAGCATCCTCGACTCCGAGTTCAGCATTGATGTAACGCGAGGCTTCTTCCAGAGCATTTCCCTGTTTAGGTTGGCTCCAAATCCATACAGCCAGCGGCTCAAGCCCTTTTTCTTTGGCGACACTGGCACGCGTTTTCCGCTTCTGACGATATGGACGGTACAGGTCTTCCACTTCCTGAAGCTTGACCGCTTGGGTAATGGACTGTTTCAGTTCTTTAGTCAGCTTGCCTTGTTCTTCTATAATACGGATGACTTCCACTTTGCGATCCTCTAGATTACGCAAGTATACGATGCGTTCCTCGATGGACCGCAGCTGGTTCTCATCCAGCTCTCCTGTCATTTCTTTACGGTAGCGGGCGATAAACGGAATCGTATTGCCTTCGTCCAAAAGCTCCGACGTCGTGCGCACCTGCTTCAAGGACAGTGACAGTTCCTTGGCTACCTGTTTGATGATTCTTTCCTGGCGTTCCGCCTTTATTGTTTCTTCATTGGGTTCCAGAACCGTTCCCTGTTCAGACAAATAAATCCCTCTTTCCTTCCTGAATCGTTTCAGATCAAGCATGTTCAGGGCAGCTATGCTGCAGTAATCACAGTATCAAACCTGCATTCAAGCAGATTGCTCTTCCCTATATTATCACAAAATTCCGTTCAGTTTTCCAGCATTCATCCCGGTTACAAGTTCTTACAATCCAGATCCTGCTTCATAACTTCGCCTAACCCATGAGAAAAGACCGAAAAACGTCACCCCGACGTATCCCGGTCTTCCCCGAAAAGCACTGCATTAAACGCTGAATTAACTATACCCGTTCAAATCGGAACATCTCGCTCAGATAATCACCTGATGCACGGCCTACAGAAATTCCGCCATACATCAATGCATCCCCTGTATACGTCTCGGTGCTGCCTTTCAGACGGTAATCCGCATCCGGATCTAGTCCTTTCAGCTTGAGACGTTGAAGCGGCGCATTCGGTTCAGACAACACACGGAAATAGAATACAACCGCTTCGCTGCCGTCCGGTGCAATAAACATCCATGCCGTTTCGTTCCCCTCAAACGGACTGAGCAAACGACGGAACGTTCCATACTGAATGGTATTCCGAATCTCTTTGTACAGCTCCACCTGAGCCTTTACAATAGCGTTCTCTTCCTCAGTGAACCGAGTCAGATCAAGCTCATATCCGAAGTTGCCTGACATGGCAACATGTCCGCGAGTCTCCAGCGAAGTGATTCGGTTCACTTGATGATTCGGTACTGCAGAGATATGTGATCCCATGGAACTTACCGGGTATACCAGACTCGTTCCGTACTGGATACGCAAACGGGACACGGCATCCGTATTGTCGCTTGTCCACGTTTGTGGCATGTAATACAGCATTCCCGGATCGAAGCGGCCGCCGCCACCAGAACAGCTCTCAAACAGAATATTAGGGAATGAGGATGTAATTCGTTCCATCACTTCATACAATCCAAGCATGTAGCGGTGTGCCGTCTCACGCTGTCTATCCGCTGGCAGCAGCGCAGAACCCACTTCCGTCATATTTCGGTTCATATCCCACTTCACATAAGAGATCGGTGCAGATCCCAACACGTCACTCAGCATGCGTACGATTTCATCCCGGACATCCTGACGGGAGAAATCCAGCACCAGCTGCTGTCTGCCCTCTGTCCGGCGACGGTCAGGCACGTGCAGGCACCAGTCCGGATGCTTGCGGTACAATTCACTGTCCGGCGAGATCATCTCAGGCTCGAACCACAGTCCAAACTGCATGTCGAGTCCGGTTACCCGGCTCGCCAGGTCATCAAGACCTTGAGGCAGCTTGTTCTTGTCCACAATCCAGTCACCCAGCGAGGAGTTGTCGCTGTCGCGATGTCCGAACCAGCCGTCATCCAACACAAACAGCTCAATACCGAGTTTCTGTCCTGCACGCGCAATCTGTTCAATCTTGTCTGCATTAAAGCCAAAATACGTTGCTTCCCAGTTGTTCACCAGTACCGGGCGCTCCGCATTGCGGAACTTGCCGCGGGCAAGCCGTTCGCGATACAGTTCATGATAAGACTGGGACATGCCGTCCAGTCCTGCATCAGAATATACCATGACCGTCTCAGGCGTCTGGAAAGCTTCTCCGGATTCAAGCTTCCAGCTGAACTCAAACGGGTTAATGCCAAGTGATACACGCGTAGTGTGGAACTGATCCACTTCCGCTTGGGCTGTGAAGCTTCCGCTGTAAACGAGACTGAAGCCGTACACTTCTCCCTGATCTTCATCCGTACCAGGAGTCATCAGCGCGATAAACGGGTTCTGTTGGTGGCTGCTTGAACCACGACGGCTCTCCACGCCTTGCAGGCCGGAAGCAAGAGGGCGACGGACAATATCGCGTTCCCGCGTCCATGCACCCGATAGCTGCAGCAGCTCATAATCGGCATGCGGGAAGTCTACGGATGTGCTTAGTGCGCGCGCCACGTTCACCGAGGCAGCGCTCTCATTTATGATACGCATGGACCGCGTAATGGCGTTGAAGGACGAATAAGCTGTATAGGAGAGCTCAATGCGGACTCCTGCCACGCGGTCTTCCATCTCGATCACCAGCGTATCCGCTTCATCTGCAGCTTCCACGTAGGTTGCCGGCAAACCCTGAAGGGCAGGTTTTCCTTTTTCCAATCGGTGGCCAACATATGTGAATTCCGAAACGCTTGAACCATTCTCAAGTTGAAGCTGAACTGCAGGGTTACGGAAATCACTTGTTCCATAGACTGGCAGTTCCAGTGGCAATGTATCAAATGAAATCGTCCGATCTTCCGGTACCGGATTCGGGCTGAAGGAAGCACGCTCGGTCCGAACATGCAGCCAGCTCAGGTCCGTGTCGCGTAATTTCTTGCCATAATACAGCTGTACCAAATATCCCGAAGGCAGCACCAGGAATACATAACTCGCCTTGCGGGTCTGTAAATGAAATTGTAATTTCTCCTGGTTAATATAAATGCTCATATGTCTCCTCCACCTCTATATACGTCATGGCGTAAACGGTTTCTCAGGTTCCATTATAACGAAAAGCCTGCCAATGTTCTACGCTTTCATTTTTTGTTTAATCAAAAGAGCGTACCGCTGCCCTTGGGCTGCAATACGCTCCTATGATCTGTTGTCTGTAATTGTGTGTTCCCCGCAAGGAACATCCCGTTACGGGCGGATGGCGGGCAGCCCAAACGGACTGCCTTGCACCCTAAAAATCGATCAAACCCAGACTGATCTGCAACGCCTCATTGACCAATTTCATGGTCTCCTCGTCCAGATGGGTAATCTTGTCAGTCAGTCTTTGTTTGTCAATCGTCCGTATTTGCTCGAGCAAGATAACCGAGTCCCGGTCAAAGCCATGTGCTGCAGCATCAATCTCTACATGCGTCGGAAGCTTTGCCTTCTGAATCTGGGCGGTAATAGCCGCCACGATACAAGTTGGACTGAACCGGTTACCGATGTCATTCTGGATGACCAGCACCGGCCTGACTCCACCTTGCTCGGAACCGACAACGGGAGAAAGATCCGCAAAAAAAACGTCACCGCGTTTTACGATCAATGTCTACACCCCGCTAACTAAGCGGTCCAGAGTGCTGTCCGCATCTTCCTCCGCGTGAAAGGCCTCGGATGCCATGGTTAGATTAATTTTTGCCATCTCCATGTACCCGCGCTGCATGGACTCACGGATGTAACGTTTCTTCCGCTCCGTCAAATACAGCTTCATGGCCTGCCTAATCAATTCGCTGCGGTTGGAATTCTCCAGCGCTACGATGCCATCCACTTCCTGCAGGAGATGATCAGGCAAACTGATCATAATCCGCTTGGTGTTCTGCAAGTTGGCCACCTATCTTCCACCCCCACAAACCTTTCGCCATTGTGAACCAGTATTACGTTTTTCCAGAACTTTTATACAAAGGAATATATATGCCCCGAGTATATCAAGTATGCTGTACTCCATTATAAACATGGGGGGCAATATTCGTACAGACCAAACATCTCTTTTCAGGATTTTTCATCCTCGTCAATATAACAACATTCGAGATGCTCCGACAGTTTTCCTTCTGTTCCGAAAAAAAGTTTAATGGAAATAGCGTCCAGTTGACCTGTCAGGATGTCAAAAGAGGATTAACCTTGACGACTTCCACACCGTTCCGGAAATAAATTCGCGGAATCCGGTGGGCCATCATGCAGATCACCTCGTAGGCAATCGTACCAAGCTGGGTAGCCACTTCATCTGCGGTGATGACACCATCAGAATGGTGACCGATGAGAACAACCTCTTCGCCGGCTTGAATTTCTTCCGCCTCTTCAGCGAAAGATTGCAGCGACACCATACACTGATCCATGCAGATCGTACCGACGACGGGAACACGGCGGCCACGTACAAGCACTTGAGCTTTACCTGTCAGCATTCTTGAAAATCCGTCTGCATAGCCGATAGGCAGGGTCGCAATTCGTTCGTTCCCTTGAGTCACATAACGGGTTCCGTAGCTGACGCCCCAATGAGGCGGCAGCGTTTTGACCAGAACCGCCTTCGTCTTCAGTGTCAATACCGGGATCAGCTTCACTACCTGATGATTCACCTCGGCTGAAGGGTACAGCCCATACAGACTGATGCCCACTCGAACCATGTTATAGGATAATTCCGGTGTATCAATGGCAGCGGCACTGTTCGCCGTATGTATAATCGGGATGACACATCCCTGATCCCGCAGCGCTTCAACCACGCTTCGAAACCGTCGATACTGCTCCAGTGTATAGGTCTTGTCTTCTTCATCCGCCTTGGCATAATGGGTAAACATGCCTTCGAGCAGGACCTGCTCCATGGCTGCCACTTCCTGTATGAAAGCGAGAGCTTCCTCACCGGGAAGCAGACCCAGCCGTCCCATACCGCTGTCGATTTTGATATGAACCTTCAGTTTATTATGGGAAGATCCTGTATCCAGATCTCGAATCGCTTCAAGCACTTCCCTGCTGAACAGGGTTATGGTCACATCATGTTCCCTGGCCACAGCAATGCCTTCAGGCGGTGTATAACCCAATACCAAGATCGGAGCCTTGATTCCGTTTTGCCGCAGTTCAATCGCCTCATCCAGAAAAGCGACACTCAGATAATCCACTCCGATTCGTTCCAGTTCTCTGGCCGTCTCCACAGCACCATGTCCATAGGCGTTGGCCTTGACACAAGCTAGAAACTTCATGCCTTGCGGCAGGGCTGAGCGGAAAGCATCCACGTTGTTTCTCAAATGATCCAAGTTGATTTCCGCTTGGGTTGGCCGATATTGTCCTTGCACGTTCTGTCACCTTCTCTAGTCATCTTAATCCGGCTCACATATCAGACTCCATCGTAATGCTCAAGCATGTGACTGTCAAATGAACAGAAGAACAGCTACTCCAAACACGTGCCAAACATGATTTCGAAGCCGGAGACGGATGAAGAAACAGGCTGATAAGCGATACAACATGAATACTAAATGCATCTTCACGTCATGTCCTATCTGCCTATACCGATTACTTACCCGGTTCCTCCCGCATAGAAGCGTGTTTTGTATTATTGGGTCAACCTGCCCAGTCTCTGCTCACCTTCTGAGGCTGTAAACATTACGGCATAGGAAGCTTTTATTCTCATACTATGCTGCAGGAACCTATCTGTGTACATTGAAAAGCACCGGAGAACAAGTCCCCGATGCTCTTTATCATTCCTAATGCCCTGTCTACTATACCTTTAACATCATTTGCCTGACTGCTCCTGCATGGATGTTGCAATCTGGACCATTTCACTCTCAGGCAGATCGGCACTTGTTATTCTGTATTCGATTCCATCCGTCATCCATGTCAGCGTCTGTAATGCATCTCCGCTCAGCATTCCCAGCGTGAATCCGAGATCCACAACGCGAGATGGGGCGAGGGAAACAGCTCTGTCCTGTGGTCTGGCTTCAAAAATCGTATAATTATACGTTCCTTCGTAGCGGAGCATGACAGAATAATCGCCGGACTCCTCTACAATCTGATCGTCTTTCAGCTTGACCCCTTCCGGAGCGTATGTCGGTTCAATCACGCCAAAACTGTCTGACCCTTCCGGTTCCGTCATGGTAGGCTCCTCTGTACCCGGATCGGCACTGGCCTGATCTTGAGCTTCTTGCTGTTCGTTGTTCTCGTTCACACCAGTTTGTCCGTCACTGACTCCTTCACTGGAACCAGTAGCAGGTTCTTGGCCCGGGTCAGTCTCAGAGCTTGCCGGCTCCTTGGTGCCATTCTCCCCTGCCTGTTCAGCCGGATTACTGCCTGTATCCGTTCCGCTGTTTCCTTCTGTCCCAGCTGTCATGTTCCGCTGCATATCAAATGCATCCTTGCCGAATTCGGCACCGAATTTGAAGCTATCAAATTTGACATCAACCACTACGTTTGCGTTGGAGTCGGATACCTCCACCTGCTTGGGCGCATAATCACTTTTGTTCAGCCAGATTTTCTGTCTGACCAGCGCATGCGTATTGTAATTGGCAGCTACATCAAATACATAACTTTCCTTTTCATCCGCAAACTGACGGGTTGTATCGCCTGTAATGCTGCGAATCAGCGTCTCATAGAGATAGACCTGACCCTGGTTATCCGGCCAGTTGCTCTGGAAGCGGAAGCTTTTGTTCTGGCTTGGTGTCAGGACGAATACGCCCTCATCGTTCCGCAGTACAATCTGGGTAACATCCTTTTTGGCATTGGTAAGAGCAATTCGGTAATATGAAGGCTTCTGATGCCACACCTCGACCTTATACTGCTGCGGCGTATCTCCGGTGTGCAGTGTCATGACACCTGCTCCCTGGTAACTTTCCATCTCTCCTACGACTTCGTTCAGATCTTTGACCACGGCTGCCGCATCCTTCTTCCCGCAGGCGGCAAGTAAGGCCGATAAGACCAATACCATGGCAAGCATCCATGATATTCGGCGCATGACATCATCCCCTTTAGCACATGTTTTCACTTCAGGATTGTGCGTACAGCAGAACCCCTACTTGATTAGTACATGTCTATGAGGGACTTGTTCGATTTATGCGGACTGGTTTGACAAGCTTTCAATCCCCTTGTTAGGACAAGTGCTGCCAGACAAATCAGTCTCGGGTCGGATGTTAACTTTATCCAAAAAAGGCATAGTTGATATGGAACAATCTCATGCACGACATTACATACGATTTGTGTTTTCTTTTGAACTTATTTCACATTTACATTGGAGGGAAATTAATGACCATAACAAAACTTCACTCATCGCTGGACGGATTGGATGAATTTGTAGCTGAGCAGCTGCAATTATGGAAAGGTGTTGGCGCAGCGGTCGCTGTCATTCACAAGGATGAAGTCATTTGGCAAAAAGGCTACGGGTACCGCGATCTGGACTCCAAACTTGAAGTGACTCCACATACCCTGTTTGCCATCGGATCCAGTACCAAAGCTTTTACAGCAACAACAGCTGCCATGCTTGTCGATCAGGAACTGCTGAAATGGGATACGCCAGTTAAAACATATATGGAAGATTTTAAAATGTTCGACCCTGTGGCCACAGAGCGCCTGACCATTCGCGATATGTTATGCCATCGTTCGGGACTCCCCAGACATGAGATGATATGGTACAACTCTGCACGGACCAGAGAGGAACTCGTAAACGCTCTACAGTATCTTGAACCGAATGAGGATTTCAGGAATAAGTGGCAATATCAAAACCTGATGTACATGACAGCAGGCTACTTGGTCGGTAAGTTGAAGGAAACTTCCTGGGAGAAGCTCGTTCAGGATCACCTGTTTGGGCCGCTGGGGATGAAGTCCAGCCTGTTCTCGGTGGATCAAATGCAGCTTCAGCCTGATTTTGCCGCTCCATATATGGAAAAAGACGGCGAACATCTACGAATTCCTTATCGAAACATCGATGCCGTGGGTCCGGCAGGTTCCATCAACAGCAATCTGGAAGACATGATCGCCTGGCTGCGATTGCAATTGAATCAGGGACAGCATGATGGGCAACAATTGGTTTCCAAGGAACAAATGGAAGAATTGTACAGTCCCCAGATGCCGTGTGATTCTCCCTTTCAAGGCCCAGAATTGCCTGTCAGCACTTACGGACTGGGCTGGTTCATCGAACCTTACCGCGGCCATCAGCTGATTCATCATGGCGGCGCCATTGATGGCTTTAGTTCGCAGGTTGCCTTTATGCCAGAGGAAGAGATTGGGATCGTAGTGCTATGTAATACCAATGGGAGCATCATTCCATATACCGTTACGTTCAACATCATGGATCGTCTCCTTGGTAAGGAACCCGTGGATTGGAGCGGTAAATTGGCCAAATTGATGGGGGGTGAGGAATCGCCTGAGTCTGAATTAACGGAAACTCAAGATACCTTAGATCCGCAAGCGAAACCAGCAGCCAGCACGGAGGAAAAAGAGGATGAAGTGAAAGCCGAACCCCTTGACCGGCCTATAACTACTTATGTAGGCATTTACAATCATTCTGGCTACGGAGAGATGTCCATTCAACAAAAAGAGGATGGATTAGAGGCTATTTTCAATGACATGGAAATGCCTATGGAATACACCGGAAATGACACCTTCTCTGTCCTGCTTGTTCTGTTTGGACTGAAGATCACGTTCACTTTTCAGATGGATGAACAGAATAAAGCTCGTTCCATTTCCATTCCATTTCTAATGGAACCAGGTACGAAACCTATTGAGTTTACTAAGAAAAGCACAGAATAACCGTTCGCTCTTCAAGGCTCATCCCGCCTGTGGCTCACCTTACCACAGCGGGATGTAAGCCGGATAACTCGTTTCCTCATTCTTGGCGTCCGGTTTGCGTTTCACCCACAACCGGCGCAAATCCGGCATCCCAAATCCGACAACCTTGTAATCACGGAGTGAGGGATGATGGGCGTGTTCTTCCCTGAAACTGTATGCGGGAAGCAGCAAAGCCTCGTCAACAAGTCTGGCTTCCAACTCCAGCAATGCTCCCAATCGCTCGCCACCATCCTGAATTCCTACGATGCGCCTGCACTCCTGATCCAATTCCCTTTTCCAAACATCATCCATGGCAACAAGGAACAGCGTATTCTGAAAAGTATACATGGTCAACAGGCCCAGCATGGCATGCTCATCGAATACCTCTCCTGTGTATACGAGATCACATGATCCGAATTCATCATGATACACCGCACTAACCGGATCACCTGGCACTACGGTTACATGCAATCCGATCTGTTCACAACGTTGAACGAACCAGAGCATGTCCGTCTCCATCTTCTTTCCATCCTCCACCCATAACCGCAGCGTTTGGCCTGCATAGCTGCTTCGTTTCAACAGCTCTTCAGCTCTGATCAACGAGGTTCTCGTGTTGGACTCCAACGTCTCCGGTCGCTTCTGTTGTATAGAGCAGCCCACAATTTCTGCATCCGTTGGTTCCCAAAAATGCTCCCGTACCAGACTATATGCAGGCTGTGTGCCCGTACCCGGAAACGCATCCATCATCTCCTGCTGATTCAACAGCTGCTGCACAGCCCGGCGAAAATATATATCCTGCTGCGGACCTTCTTTTCGCATATTAAATGTCATATAGACTCCGCCCTGAACTTCATGCTGAACTGCATGAGGCTGTCCATCCGGAAACAAGTCCTGCTTGATTACCGACTCCATCAGTCCGGACTGCGGAAGCTGCCACACCTCAACCCGATCAATGTAGGCACGCCCTCTGAAATAGGAAGGGAATACGTCCAGAACCAGCAGTCTGGGGTGATTACGCGTTAAACGATAAGGTCCTGTTCCAATGGGATGCATCCGGTCGGGCTCCACATCCCGGGGCAAAATTGATGCACACATGCTGCTCATCAGATCCGGAAACATGAAATTTGGGTTATGCAGCACAAAACGTACGGTCAGAGCATCAAACGTCTCTATTTTCGCAATCGTGCCAAACAGCGGCCGGCAGGGATTGTCGATATCCAAAATAATTCGTTCAAACGTGAACTTTACATCGTCTGCTTCGAGTACCCTGCCATGATGAAAAAGAACGCCTTTGTGCAAATAAAATGTCCACTCCGTCCCTTCCGGGTTGCTCTCCCATGCCACGGCAAGACTCGGCTCACACATCTGACGCTCAGCATTGTAACGTACCAATCGATCAAAAACCTCAGCTACAATGCCCACTTCTCCCCACATGGCAGCCTGGGTCGGATCCAATGTCTCAAACGGAAAGTTCTGTGGTATCCGCAGCGTGTCAATCCTTCCCATAGCACCCTGGTCTGAACGAAGACCAAACTGGTCCTGTAATCCTTGCATCAACATTTCCCGTAACGAAAACGGCAGTCTGGCGGCCAATTCATATGCTTCTTCCAGCCTGTTGCCTTGCAGAAGGCGATCAAACCTCTCTCTGGCTACCTCAAGGAGGGGTACACAAAAGACGAGTACAGACTTTTTGCCCCTGCCGCGCTTCGGATTCCATTGTATCCAGTTGTTATCCATGAACTTGTTCATAATCAGATTCATATTGCGCATGGTGCAGCACAAATGTTGTGCCAGTTCACCAATTGTCGTATGCAATTCCTCCTCATCATGAACGTTCGAAAAGGTCATACGCAATTGAATATAATGGTCTGCTACTTCCACTGAATCCCCCTGCCCTTCTACCCTTGCTAAAATACGAAATCCTTTCACACGCTTCTACAGTTTTTCTTCAGGTTTTCCTCCATTATACTCAGTAACATCCACATGACCAACGGGAAGGAAGAATTGCATCTGATGAAATATGCCGATTTGCACCGCAATATCAAAATTCGTATTATCACTGATTTTTTTACGGACCTGACACAGAAATCCATCATCCCTTTTATGGCGATTTATCTGAGCGTACAGATGGGGGCAGGTTGGGCTGGCCTGCTGTTGACAGTCAATATTGTTTCCTCCATGATCGCTGGCTTGGGCGCAGGGTACTGGTCAGATCGGATTGGACGCAAAAAAATGATGGTTATTGCTCAATGTGCGCAAGTATTCGCCTTGTTCTGGCTGGCTGCAGCGAATTCACCCTGGCTGAATTCGGTAGAACTGACTTGCGTCATGTTTTTTCTTAGCAGTCTAAGCTCCGGCATCACCATTCCGATCGCAGGTGCGATGATCGTGGACGTAAGCAGTGAACATGAGCGACATTATGTATACGGATTACAGTATTGGACGACCAATGTAGCTGTTACGTTTGGAGCTTTGATGGGCGGATTATTATTCGACTCCTTCCGATTCGTCCTGTTCAGTCTGGTATTTGCAGAGAGCTTGATCACGTTGTTCATCCTAATGTTTTTCATTCAGGAAAGCATGGAAAGAACGGACTCCAGTCAGGTCGCCACCCCGATCAGAAAAAACATGCTGAAGACCTATGGAAGTGTACTCAGGGACAAACGGTTCATGGTCTTTTTCACTGCATCGGTGCTGGCCGTCTCTCTCGAGTTCCAAATGGATAAATACATCGCTGTCCGTCTCAAAAGTGAATTCAGTGCCCAACTGCTCCATTGGGATATTTCAGGATTGCACATGTTCAGTCTAATCATGGCCATCAACACGGTAATGGTCGCCTTGGTCGCTATCCCATTCTCGAAATGGATGGCACGTTTCCAGTCCAGATCCATCATGACAGTCGGCATGTGCCTCTACACGGCCGGGTTTGCCGTATTAGCATTCAGCAACTGGGCTCTTCTCCTAATCGGGTCTGCTGTTCTGTTGACGATTGGCGAACTCATGTATTCGCCGGTACGCCAGGTTCTTCTTGCCGGGATGATTCCCGATTCGAATCGGGCGGCTTATATGGCCGCAGATGGCATGAGTTATAATGCAGCTGCCCTGCTTGGCAGCCTGGGATTAACGATTGGAGCTTTTCTGCCTTCATATGCTATGGCAGGCCTGTATGTCATCATTGGTGCCTCTGCACTCATATTTTTCCGACAATCGCTCAAGCCCTTAACGGGGCCCAGTGAGTCCTTGCCATGTGCATCATGAGCTGATGACAGAGAAAGGGAAGCCTTTTGGCTTCCCTTTTGCTATACGGCTTTGTTCCCTTTTCTAATTCGCTTCTGTTTGCAATCTGGATGGAATGAAAAACACATCGCAATCCACTTTTGTGAAACCTACTTTGCCAATAGGAAGTAATACACAGTGATCAGGCTTTTTTCCAAAATTTACGTTAAGGAGTGTTTACATGCATCTACCCAATCGAAGGACCCGCTTCAGAACCACCTCGCTAACAGGAGCTTTCATGGCCTTCATCTTGTCGTTAAGTCTCTGGGCACCAGCGGTTCATGCGGAAACCGCAGCAGCCCCGGTCAGTGAAAAAGGACAAACCAAAGCGCTGACGAACGAATCAGCATCAGCATTTCTCGATACGTTTTTCGATTCTCCCGAAGCCAAGGCCCAGTATGTTGGCGCTTCCGTTGTTGTGGTCAAGGATGGCAAAGTACTCGCGGAAAAAGGCTATGGCTATGCCGATCAAGAGGACAAAACACCTGTCGATCCGAAGAGTACTGCTTTTCGCGTAGCCTCGGTCTCCAAAACATTTACGGCAGCAGCCGTTATGCAATTGGTAGAGCAGGGCAAGGTTGATTTGCAAGCGGATTTTCAGACCTATGTAAAGGGACTTGAATTCGATAATCCTTTCGACAAACCCGTCACTGTGGAAAACCTGCTTACACACACCACCGGATTCGAGATTCGCGATCCCCAGCAGGAAGACATCCACGCTGATTTCAACAAAACGGTCACCATGGAGGAATATGCACAGCAGCACATGCCTCCTGTCGTTAGAGAACCTGGCAGCGCCTACATGTACGACAACTTCTCTTTTCTGCTGCTCGGTATGATTGTAGAAAATGTCAGCGGCGAACCATTTGAAACATACATGCAGCAGCACATTTTCAAACCACTGGGTATGGATAACAGCAGTTTTGTGCTGAGTGACAAGTTCAAGGACCAGCTTGCAACAGGCTATGACGCGTTACATAATCCGCTTGATCTGTACACCCTCTCCCCAACGCCGATGCCGCAAGGAGGCATGTTGTCCACAGCAGAAGACATTGGGGATTTCATGATCGCTTTCCTGAATGATGGTGTGAAGGACAATGAGCGTATTCTGAAGGAATCCACTGTCAAAAGCATGGAGCAATATCGCTCTTCCATCCATCCGGTACTTCCGGATACAACGTATGGATTTGAAGCTGCATTCCAGCTGCCTGGTGCAGGCAGCAGTCCCGAAATTATTACCAAAGCAGGCGACCTGGTCGGTTTCAGCTCTTATCTCTTCCTCATCCCTGAGCAAAATACAGGCGTCTTCCTTACGTACAACCAGGCGGGAGCTCTTCGCAATCTGTTCTACCCGGCTTTCATCCAGACCTTCTTCCCACAATATGCGGAGCCGGTCGAATTCAATGAGTTCACACCCCAATCTACAGATGAGCTGCAGCGCTTTGCTGGGCTGTACGCCGATCTAAGACTTAGCACGATTGTTAGCTCTCTGAAAGGCGGCACAGAATTGGGCCAACTGAGTATTTCGGATGCCTTCCTGGGCCAACGCCCCCTGATTCAAGTGGATGAGAACCTGTTCAAGGATGGGTTAACTGGTCAATTCACAGCCTTTAAGGAGAATGCAGACGGAACGATTTATATGAAGGAGCCTTACCTCAATCCGCTGGGATATGAGAAAAAAGGACAGCAGCCTCAGGGATTCCGGGATGTTCGTCCGGAGAGCCCTTATGCCGAGGCCATCTATGGATTACAGTCGCTTGGTCACTATGAAAATGATGCAAGCGAAGCTTTTCAACCCAAGTCAGCCGTTACACGTGCTGAATTCATTGAAGACGTTCTGAAAATGAGCGGACTCAAGCCAAGCAAAACAACACCGCCAGCTGATACGGACTGGGCCAATCATGCAGCAGCAGGCTACATCCAGCTCGGTTATGAATCCGGCATGATCACAGGTGCGGATTCGAAACAGTTCAAGCCGGATCAAGTTATTACCCGCCAGGAAGCCATGGTTATGATCTGGAGATCACTGCAGCTGCAATATCCAAATGAGCTGTTCCAGGATGTGAAACTTGCTGGCCATTCGGATAAATGGGCTGTACCCGCAATCCAGATGATGGTTAAGCTCGGTATCCACGGACCCGAAGTGAAAGTATTGGAGGATGGCTCTGTGGATGTCCTCGCTCACAAACCGCTTATTCGTCAAGAAGAGGCAGCCATCATGTATCAACTGTTTACGCAACCAACAGATAAGATTGTGTCTGAACTTATGGCTCAGCAGCCTCAACCAGAAACCTCCAATGTTGATGAAGCTGTTGAGGAGCAGCCTTCATCTGCCAATACGGAGACACCATAATTACAGCTGCATAACTCATATGCAGACACGTTAAACAGGCTTGTTCGGAAGGAGTATCTCCTTCTTCGAACAAGCCTGTTTCTTATCCTGTTTTAGCTATACTCCGATCAACATTGAAGAAACATGGTGATTGCCATTACGCTGATCATACTTGGCTGCAGCTGCATTGGCATGGTCCGCAAAATAATCAGCCAATGTGCGCAGGTCTCCGGGATCCCCTTCATACGGGAAGGAAGCAGGAAGGCGCAATCGGTATTCTGGCGATTCGTCCGCCCAGCGGCGCAGCAATTGGGCTGCTCTGGCGTAGAACATCATTTTGGCAAAAGGGTCCTCATGATCCACTGCCAGTACCAAACTTTCTTCCAACACATCGATTCCCTTCGACGGATTGGTTCGTGCCAGATAATCCATCTGTTCTGCAAAGCTCTGTACAAAATCATTTTGACCCTTAATCAACCGGTAACCCTTCTGCTGATGCTTGTCCGCTTCCTCAATCCGTCCAAGCCGATAAAGCGGCATCAGCACTTCAGATAAAGTCAGGTGCGGAATCTCTGCACAGCTCATCCGTCCCTTCAAGATTGGCTTGGCCGCTTCCAGGACCTTCCCATCGTCTCCCACAAGGATCCAGTAGCGCATGATTTCATCCTGTTCACAAGCTTCACAATCACTCATAAAGTCGCGGTCCATCGTTTTGAACTTGGCATAGCTGCTCCCCGCTTCCTCCAAGTCCCCCAGATCCATGGATATGCGGAAGCGATAATACCAGTAGGAACGCTCACTGTATCCAAAGGATTTGAAACGCCGTCCAAAGTCCTCCAGCAGCTCCATCATCTTATCGCGAGAAACCTCGGGAAAACTGGAGAGTTCGCCCAAGATCCATTTGTATGACCACATTAGTGTCTCTTCATCATAACGCTCCGGCTCTTGATCAAACTTGCCCAGCTGCCAGGAAAAAGCAATAAGAGCTTTCATCGGATATCCACAGAACGTGGCTGTCTCCACAATCTCGGATCGTGCTTCGTATGCTTCTTCCTCCATGCCGTTTACGTCAGCCACTCGGGCCGCTTCTTCAAGCATGCCCAGCTTCGCAGTTCCGTTAGGCAAGCCATAAGCCTCATCCATCAAATCCTCAAAATCCATCTCTGTATTCATCATGCATCCCCCTTGCGATCCGTATTTGCGCGTAAACCCCAATCAATAAAACGAACGATACCCTGATTCAGCACCTCAAGCTCCTGTCGGTTCATGGCATAATGCCCCATCATCAGGGCGTTCACATAGAGCATTTCGATGGCAATCGGCGTCATTTGGGAATCTGGCGTCGTTAACACCCGCTGAATGATTGGATTATTCACGTTCAGATACAAGGTTGAGTATCCAGCAGAGCTGATTCCAGCGGATAACGAGCCAAGTACGGAAGAGAACAGGTCTGTACTCTCCTCACTCGCTTTTTCCAATGCACGAAGCGTAGAAGATTCCTGCGATAGGGTGAATAGGACCGGCAGGTCTTCCGGCTTGAACCCTTTCACCTCAGCCCGGCAGCGGAAACGCTGAAGTGCAGCATCAGCCAGACGTAAAGCGTCATAATATTGATTGCGTTCAGCTGGCGGTACATCGGTAAAGCTGAGCGAAACCTGATCCGGCTGCAATCGCTCGGTATGTACATTCCTTACCGCAAGCGGCAGCGCAGCCATTAATTCGTTGTCATAGATGTACCCGCCATTAATAACCAACAGGGATTGTGCAGAGGCCACATGGTGAATCTGGCGATACTCATCCACTGTCGTGGTGAAGTATAACGTCTCTCCTTCATCCATTAACTCCCCGAGTTCCCGGTGCCCCCGAGTGCTCTCAAATGGCAGCCAGCGGTGAATCATCGCGTAAAACGCCTGATCCTGCACAGCCAGTGCCTTCATCGAGAGTGCATGCAGGCGAATCAGTTTCTTTAGACGTTCCGTCTGATTCTCTGCCATGTCAGCCAGCCCTTGACGAAGTGCATCGCCAAGTTCCGTGCGTACTTCTTCCAGCTTTTCATTCTCATAAAAATGTTCCCTCGAAGCTGTCGGCTGAAGCTCATCTGTCCAGATCAGGCACTTCACGAAGAACGCCCACTCCGGCAAAATATTCTCTGCCTTCTCCGAGATCAGCATTCGCTTCAGATAGACCCGGTGGGATCGCTTGGCATTCAGGTTTACGGCATGTGGGAGGACAAATGCAATCCCGCCGGTACGACCTGAAGCTGTTGTCAGCGGAATGAAATCTTCAAACGTCTCCCCGAGCAGGCGTCCACCAAAGGCAAGCACTTCCGCTTTGCGCCCTTTGGCAAGTTCCGGCTGCGTCAGCCACGCAGGCGACTCGGCATTGACGATGTCCTGTACTCCTCCGCTCTGAAGTGTCACTGGATAAGGCAATAAGGCCCCATAATAGAACAAGGCTTCTTTTACATATTCCGGTTCAAAATAATGAGCGGCCTCTGGCGTACAGCGCAAATACACTTTCGTCCCCGGAGATAACTGTGTCTCGAGCTGCCGAATGGTGTAGGTGCCATCAGGCTTGCCCCTCCACTCCATCGAAGGCCCACCCTTCGCGGATTGGGTCAGCATGACAATTTCATTGCTCACCATGAAGCAGGACAGCAAGCCGATCCCAAATCGGCCGATAAATGAAGTCTCACCGTCCAGCAGGGCTTGCTGTCCACGCTTCGAGGATTGTCCGATCATCGCCAAAAATTCGTGTATATCCGCTTCGGTCAATCCGATGCCATTGTCCTCCACCATCATCGTTAACTGCTCACCTGCACCAGTCAGCTCCACGCGCACTTCTCCCTGAAATCCGGGCTCTGCTTCGCTTCGTGCCGTGATGGCATCGGTCGCATTTTGCATTAGCTCACGCAGGAATACTTTGGGACTGCTATAGAGATGATTCGATAAAATCTGGATCATACCACTCAGGTTCACCTGAAAACGGTACTCATTGGATGCTGCCATTTCGTTCACCTTCCTCTAGTCTAAACACATCGGATCGCCAATACAGTATACGTATATATGATGTGTTAGACGAATTAAAAAATAGTAGTTATGTACTTCTAAAACATTGGCACTTCATCGCTTGGAAACGTAAACTTGCAACGTCAAGCCGGCCCTGGTGGTAACCAAGACCGGCGTTAGATGAATATTCAGGCATACATCATACGAATAAGGCCTTCCTGTTTGATTACCAAGTTATGGTTGGCAATGAAACGGGATATTGCATCCTTTTTATCACAATACAATGAACAAGAGAGACTGAAAACAAACCTGAGACCCGATTTTGCCGGACTTTAGGGTAGAAATGCCCTCTCCCTCCTGGGTCTTTAGACTGAATATTTATCTTTTTTTCGATTCATTTGAACGATTTTGTCCGGCCCGACGTAATATCTTCAAATTCAGAACGGATGGTGAAGGCATATGATTGAAGTTCACAGCATATCCAAGCAGTTCAAGGGGCATCAGGCGCTGAGTGATGTCAGCTTCACAATTCAACCAGGCAGTGTTACCGGGCTGATTGGTCCCAATGGATCGGGCAAAACCACACTGATCCGGATTATGAACGGCGTTCTCGGGGCTTCCAGCGGGTCCGTAATGATCAACGGGTTGAATCCCTCCGTCCAAGCGGAGAAGGTGCTGGCGATGTGCGGTACACTCACCGAACAGAGCGGATTGTATGAAAATATGAGCGGACGCGACAACCTGATTTTCTTCGCCGAGGCTTTTGGTGTACAGCATCACAATAAACGAATTGATGAGCTTGTGGAACTGTTCGAATTGCAGGCGTATCAGCACCGGAAAGTGGGCACCTACAGCACAGGCATGAAGAAACGACTGGGCCTTGCGAGAGTCCTGCTTCATCGCCCGTCCATTTTGTTTCTGGATGAACCCACCAATGGACTTGACCCAGATGGAATCCAGATGGTACTGCGCATTATTCGTCGGTTGAACCAGGAGGAGAAGATGACGATTCTGGTCTCATCCCACGTACTGTCCCAGCTCTCGGCCGTATGTGATCGTTATATTTTTATGGAAAAGGGTCGAAAGGTTGAAGAAGGATCCGAGCAGGAAATCGTGAACCGGTACCTCACCACACCACGACTCGAGGTGGAAGTCGCCATGCCTGAAGGGTGGAGTGTGGTAGCAGGATTCAATCCGGAGATCATTTCCGCTGACAAAGCGGTATTTCAGCTCCAGTCCCGTAATGAAATTCCCATGCTGTTAAGGAAATTAACCACGCATGGACAAGTTTATCAGGCACGCATTATCGGCAGTGATCTGGAGAGCATCTATTTTGCCATTAGGGAGGCACACCATCATGAATAACCGTCAAGCGATAAAAGCACTTGTGCGCAAAGATATCCGGGCCATCACAGCCAGCATCCAGCTCTGGCTCCCCATGTTGATTGTTCCACTCATTGTTGGGGTGATCATGCCTGCCGTACTCATGTGGATGGCCTCCAGAGTTGAACTTCGTTCCATTGGAAATCTCGGGTTCCTGCTCGACAGTCTGGATACATTGAGCAGTTCGGGACAGATTCCGGAGCTGGCTTCCATGCCTACGGATAACCATCGCATCGTCTATTATCTGGCCTTATACATGTTTGCACCGCTGTTTCTCATTATTCCAGTGATGGCTTCCAGCATTCTGACGGCTAACAGCTTCGCGGGTGAAAAGGAACGCAAAACACTCGAAGGCCTTCTATTCACACCAATCAGCATGGATACCCTGTTCAAAGGCAAGGTACTTGCTGCTCTGATTCCTTCGATCATACTGTCCTGGATTACCTTTCTCATTTATGGGATCATTGCCAACATCCTGATGTACCCCATGTTCGAAGCAATGATGTTTCCCAATCTGAATTGGGTCATTCTCGTACTGTGGGTTGTTCCGACATGCAGTCTTATGGTTATTCTGTTCAATGTGTTGATCTCGGCCAAAGTCCGTGGATTTCAGGAAGCATATCAGCTCGGAGGTCTAGTCGTTATTCCACTGCTGGCACTCATTGCTGGTCAGGCCAGCGGCATGCTGCTCATCAGCCCATTGGTGCTTCTTCTGATCGGGGCCGCACTTCTGCTCATCAGCTTCGTACTGCTTCGTTTGGTTACGCTATGGAACAGCCGCCAGCAGTTGGCTGAGAGTCAGATCTGACCATGGCACAAGTGGGATCATATTCCTCCCAAATGGACGGTAGACTATATTCTTAGCAATCCCGAAGTCGTTTTTGATTCTACTGCTCATGAACTGGCTCAAGCCACCTATACAAGCTTATTAACCATTGTTCGTTTATGCAAAAAGCTGGGTACCAAAGGGTACCCAGACTTTCAGTTAAAGCTTGCCCTCGATTACCAACGGGCTCCTGCCCCGATCCCTCCTCTGCATCATTCATTCACCGAACAAGGAGATGTGCTGCAGCGATTGATTCCGTTCCTTCCCTTTATAATCAGGCTGAGGTTTTGGTCTGTCTGTGATATAACATTTTTTCCCTAGTTTACCGATATAACTTAAGGAATGAACTACATACATATTGATGAAGGGTGTCGATGGTTTTATGAACAAATGGTTTACAGGCATGCAGCGCACAATTAGTACATTTCTATTGTTTACACTGATCACTGCAGCCATGCTGGGTGGAGGAACCGCCGCACATGCAGCTTCCCTCAGTCAATCCACCGTGTATTACGACTCTGACGGCGTATTGTACAAAGTATCCGGTGATGGCAGCAGTACCACAGAAGTTTTGCTTGATTTCCAGGGCGTTGACCTTGTTGCAGCAGGGTCACACCTTTACTACACTTCATCCGAAACTTCCACAACATTGCTTCGGGTGCCGAATGACGGGTCGCGTGATACCGCCGAGACGTTTGCAACAAACATTCTGCGTTACGATACGGACAACGGGTTCATTTATTATATGGATGCCAAAGGTTCGATCTATCGTGCAAATGGTGATGGTGCACCCTCTTCCGTCAAAAAGATTGCAGACAAAGCGGATACGGATTTCCCACTGCTTGCTGTCATAAATGGTCGTGTATATTATAACTCGCTCGTTAACGGTAACACTTGGATTGTCTCCAAAGCGACCAATGGCAGCGGAGCGGTGCAGCGGATTGCCGCAGGCGCAGTAGAGAGCACTTACTTTATGAATCCGGCAAAAAATGCTCTGCAGCTGATGGTCAACACCAATCCTTATGAAACTTACTACTCCACCAATGCAGTGGTGATGTACAAAGTGAACTACAGTACAGGAAAGGCCACCGCGGTTAATCCAAAAGCAAAACTGGATGTCAATGCGGTCTATTCCGGGGGCTGGAGTAACTCGTTTTATGTATACAACAAAGGCATCAGTTTGGACAGTAACAAGGATTACAACTATGCGACAGGCAAAGCTTTTGCCCTTACGACCTCGGGCAAAACACTCCAGCTCCACAGCAAGAGCATCAGAGAAATAAGTGCACTTGGCACAGACAAGGCCGTCATCATTGATGCAGATAAAAAAGCGTACGCCAAAACGGTCTCCGGCAATAAGGTTTCCAAAACAGCGAATCTGAATTTGAGCAACGTCAATTACGTTTCGAACCAGCTGACCAATGGTACGGCAACACTTGTTTACATCTCCAGCAACAACGGTCTCTACTCCGTAAGTTCGGCGCTCAAAGTGACCAAACTGGTTGGCGACGAATGGGACAGCTTCCATTTTAGAGATGGCGTACCAGGCATGTTCTATGTCAACGCGAATGATCTCTATCGCCTGTATCATATTCAGGCAAATGGAACAGGCAACCACGTGTTAAGCGACGTATTCCTGGACGATATCCTATTGGTAACACCAAACTAAACTGTTTTAATAAACATAAAGAGGATTACCCTGAAGCCCTGTGGCTCTCGGTAACCTCTTTTTTATGTTCACAACTATTTTTCAAAAATATCTTCCATATGAGAATGATAATTGTTATCATTAAAAAAATGAGACAAAGGATGGTCCGTATGAATGAACAGCTTCCCTTCATTGCTGAAACCTCAACTCTACCACTCCTCTCTTCCATGTGCCGTGTGCGCCGTGGGGAGAATTTCCGTGTGCATGGCATGACGGTTTCCCGGCCTATGCTGTGTCTTATTTTGCAAGGAGAAGGTATTCTGGTACTGAATGATGAAGTCCACACAGCTCACACCAACCAATTATTTGTTCTGGAAAAAGGTACAACCATTGAGGCCGCCTCACGCTCCGAAATTACGGAATGTATCCTCTTAAGCATAAACACGGTAAGTTTGCAGAAAGTACGGGGTGAATGGACCATGGCATCCGAGCCCGGTTTACCATTCCAATGGTCAACAGGTCCAATGCCTGTTCGCCATGAACAGCAGATGGTGTCGCGCTTTGAACAATTATACACAGCCTATCAGGGCGTTCAGCAGGAACATTTTATTAACATACACACCCAGCTTCACGAATTGCTGCAGTACATTTCCGAGAGTCGCCTAGAAGTCAACCAGGAGAAGGTCGATCCTGCACTGGAGCGAAGCATTATGTATATGCACCGACACATGGGTGAAGGAATCAGTATGGACCATTTGGCCAAAATCGCCGGACTTACACCGAGCTCATATTCCCGCAGCTTCAAGAAGGCCAAAGACATGTCACCTACAGATTACCTGAATCGCCTGCGAATTGACGAAGCCAAAAAACAGCTGCAGCAGGAGCATCGCTCAATCAAAGATGTCGCTGAATCCGTAGGTTACGGTAACGAGTATTATTTTAACCGCAAATTCAAACAAGCCGTGGGCATTGCGCCCAGTGTATATATAAAGAGAGATCAATTACGGATAGCTACGGCATCCATCCTCGGTCTGGAGAACCATTTGTCCTCTCTTGGGGTGGAAGCGATAGCGAGTATAAACGGATTCAATGATCAGGAACCAAGCGAGAGTGAACAGCAGCGTGAGCTCACATTGCAATGGAACAAGCTGCGTCAATCGAGGCCCGATCTGATTATTGCTGACTCATACCATGCACCCTATTACGATAAGCTGAAAAGCATTGCTCCAACCATTCTCCTTGAGCACGTCCAGGACTGGAAGCAGCATCATGTCCGTATTGCCGAACTGGTTGGACGGGAAAAACAGGCTTTGGCCAATCTCAAACAGCTCGCATTCAGAACGCTGGATGTAGCCCGACGTCTACAGCAGTTTTTCGATCATGAACGAGTTACACTTGTCGAGGTTAAGCCGCCAATGATCCGGCTTCAGGGGACGATCAATCACCCCCTGAGTCATTTGTTGTACAATGAATTAATGCTGAAGCCTGCACAGATTGCTCCGCCAGAACACCAGTGGGTCGATTACCCTGCGGAGCGCATTCCTTTACTGGACACAGACCACCTGTTTATCCACCGCCTCTCGATGCATCCAGCCAGTGAAAAACTGCTCAGACGTATGAAACAAACGTCTTCATGGAACCGTTCGCCTGCTGTACTGGGCGGCAATGTGCATGATATTTCGAGTTGGCTCACTAAGAGCTGGACACCTTCGGGACGCCACCAGATTATGGACGAACTTGTACATATCGCAGAACAGCATGCTGCCCTGTCTCAAACTGGATTAATTGTACAATTCTAGTCGATTTAGGAATGATGTCTGATCTATTTTCTTCATTATAAATAGACAAGCAAAAAAAAGGCGCCTCCATTTCAGGAGAGCGCCTTTTGGTTTCGTGCTAGGAGTTGTCTTGAATTTCTTCCCGCGGAACCAGTTTGTAGATTTCTTCATCTTCCATGGTGTCGATCAGTCGATCCAGCCATTTGTAATATGCTTCCGCCTGTAACACTTTATTTTTGTCTTCCTTTAGAATGTGAAGAAGTTCGGCATCTGCATGCTCGTCCAGGTCTTTAATCAATCGATTTAGCTCCTCAACTGACTTGCGCAGTACCTGAAGGTTACTCTCCACAGCTTTTCTCCATTTGATCGCAAAATAATCCGTAAACGTCTGGTGCCAGTCATACTCCACTTCATATAGGTCTTTCCGTGAGCCTTTGCTCCATACCTTATTTACCATTTTCAGATCCAGCAGTGTACGTACGCCGGTACTCATGCTTGTTTTGCTCATTTCCATTTCCCGGCCCATATCGTCAAGGGTCATTGGTTTGTCTGCAAAAAAAAGCAATCCATATAAGTGTCCCGTGGACAGCGTAACGCCGTATAGATCCATATTGCGCCCGATAGCTTCAATGACGCGTTTCCGGATTCTAAGAACGGTTGCCTGCTGTTCTTCTTGTAAATGGTCCAAGCCCATGCTTGCAACCTCCATTCTGAACATTCCCAGTCTTGGCACAAATAATTGCAACCATACAAGATTCTGCTTACATGGGAAAGCATCCGGCCGGACATCCTATATGCCAGAGGGCTTCGTTCACCCAATGTATGAAAATGGAACCTTAACCGGTTGCATCTGCCTACGACTATCTTTTAACCAAAAACAGCTTAAATTAGCTCATTTTCTATTGTAGGAAAAGCAATATCAAATGTAAAGGCGGCTTATTAGCCATAATAAGGAGTAAAATAGAGCATTCGGACGGAAAACTTTGTACAGTTTTTACTGTACAAACATTATGTACTGTTTATTCGGTTGCTATACTGGTTAAGTATTGTTACAATTTATAACGTTACCCAGAAAGACGGGAAGCGAAGCAACAATTACCGGATTTCGTGGCTGGGCGCACAAGTGTATGGGCTTGTGGATGCTGAAAGCCGTTCGAAGTGCACAACACATCAGAAGGGGTGAAAACATGACCATACTTGAAGTAAAGAATGTAAGTAAACTGTTTGGCCCCCAAACCGAGCAAGGTCTGCAATTACTGGAGCAAGGTTGGGGAAAAGAAAAGTTGGCCAAAGAAAAACAGATAACGGTTGGTGTCAACCGGGTCAACATGGAGATTAAGCAAGGTGAGATTTTTGTCATCATGGGACTTTCGGGGAGTGGTAAATCCACGCTGGTTCGTATGTTCAATCGCCTGATTGAACCGACATCCGGAGAAATTCTCGTCCATGGCAAGGACCTACGTAAAATGAACAAAGAACAATTGCGCGAAGTGCGCCGGAAAACGATCAGCATGGTATTTCAGAAGTTTGCGTTATTCCCGCACCGTACCGTTCTTGATAATGTGGAGTATGGACTTGAAATCCAAAAGGTTGATAAAGCCGTTCGCCGGGAAAAAGCGAAAACCTCACTCGAACTGGTTGGGCTCAAAGGCTGGGAAGACAAGATGCCGGATGAGCTGAGTGGCGGGATGCAGCAGCGTGTTGGTCTGGCTCGTGCACTTGCCAATGACCCGGAAGTGCTTTTAATGGATGAAGCGTTCAGTGCGCTTGACCCACTGATTCGCCGAGATATGCAGGACGAACTGATTGAGCTTCAGGATAAAATGAAAAAGACCATTATTTTCATTACCCATGACTTGGACGAAGCGCTGCGCATCGGCGATCGTATTGCCCTCATGAAGGACGGCGCTGTCGTGCAGATCGGTACTCCGGAAGAAATTATGATTCAACCGGCCAACTCGTATGTGGCCCGCTTCGTCGAAGACGTGGACTTGTCCAAAGTCCTCACGGCTGCTCATGTTATGCGGCGCCCTGAAACGATTACGCTTGACCGTGGTCCTCGTGTTGCCCTCGAATTAATGCGCGAACGTGGTATATCCAACCTGTTTGTCATTGACCGATCGAAGAAGTTGCTTGGTGTCATCACTGCAGAAGATGCATCCCGTGCGATGCGCGAGAGCAAAACTTTGAATGACATTCTGATTACAGATGGACCAACGGTTCCACCTGAAACTCTGATCCACGAATTGTTTGAAATTACAAGTTCAGCCCATGTGCCTCTCGCTGTGGTCGGTGAGAATGGCCGTCTGCAAGGTGTTATCGTCCGCGGTGCCCTGCTGGGTGCTCTTAGCGGTGAAGTTGCAGTAAAGGAGGAACTCGTGAATGATTCCCAAAATACCACTAGCGTCGTGGATTGAAGCCATCGTTGACTGGATGAGCTCCTCGCTCTCCGGATTATTTAATGTAATTTCTATCATTATTCAGGAAGTTGTCGGATTTTTCTCAGGGCTGTTCATGCTCCCACATCCGCTCCTGTTTATTGCCATACTTGGTGTACTGGCGTTCCTTGTTGGCCGGCTGCCACTTACCCTGTTTACGGTTATCGGTTTCTTGCTTGTAGATAACCTGGGATACTGGGCTCAATCCATGGATACACTCGGCCTGGTTATTACATCAGGATTGATCTCCATCCTGCTTGGTGTACCGGTCGGAATCTGGCTCGCATACAGCAAAACCGCATCACGCATTATTACGCCTCTGCTTGATTTCATGCAGACGATGCCTGCATTTGTTTACTTGCTGCCAGCCGTTACGTTCTTTAGTCTTGGTGTAGTTCCAGGTGTAATCGCGTCTGTCATATTTGCGATTCCGCCAACCATTCGTTTGACTCACCTGGGTATCAAACAGGTATCTGGCGAACTGGTCGAAGCTGCTGATGCGTTTGGTTCAACTTCCATGCAAAAGTTGTTCAAAGTACAACTTCCACTCGCCTTGCCTACTGTCATGTCGGGTATCAACCAAACGATCATGCTGTCGCTGTCCATGGTTGTCATTGCATCCATGATCGGTGCACAGGGTATTGGTGCTGAAGTATACCGTGCGGTAACACAGCTTCAAATTGGTAAGGGTTTTGAAGCGGGTCTGGCTGTCGTGGTACTCGCGATTGTACTCGATCGTTTCACACAAAATCTGTTCATGCCTGGTCGCAAAAAGACCTCTCGTTTATCAGGCAAACAGAAAGCATGGATTGCTGCAGCTGCTACACTCGTTGTACTCGTTGCAGGCTTTTCCCAATATTTCACTGGTAACAGTTCTTCTGCCGGTGGCAGCAACACAGCAGCAAACGCTGTAGGTGAAGAAGTCAATTACCAGATCATTGGTATTGATCCAGGTGCAGGGATCATGAAGTCTGCTGCAAAAGCGATTGAAGATTACAATCTATCCGACTGGACCCTCATTGAAGGATCTGGTGCAGCCATGACTGCGACACTGGACAAAGCGCTTAAAGCTGAACAACCGATCATTATTACAGGCTGGACTCCGCACTGGATGTTCAACAAATATGATCTGAAATATCTGGAAGATCCTCAGAAATCCTTCGGTGATGCTGAAGAAATTCACACCATTGCACGTAAAGGGTTGAAAGAAGATCATCCTGTCGCTTATGAATTCCTGTCCCGCTTCCAATGGTCATCGGATGAAATGGGCGAAATGATGATTGCCATTCAGGGCGGTACTTCTCCAGAGCAAGCGGCCAAAGATTATGCGGAGAAACATGCCGATCAGATTGCCGAATGGACTAAAGGTCTGACTCCTGTTAATGGCGACGAATTCAAACTGAGCTATGTTGCTTGGGATTCCGAGATCGCCAGCACCAATTTGCTGAAATATGTGATGGAAAACAAACTGGGCTATAAAGTAAACGCCCTGCAGGTTGAAGCCGGACCGATGTGGACGGGTGTTGCCTCAGGCGACGTAGACGCCTCGCCAGCAGCTTGGCTTCCGTTAACTCACGCTGACTACTGGGATCGTTATAAAGACCAGGTCGATGATCTGGGTGCTAATATGACGGGAGTACGTACAGGTCTCGTGGTTCCTAGTTACATGACGGACGTGAATTCGATTGAAGATCTGGAAACCGGTGCTGCTTCCTCCGCGCCAACAGCTAATGCCAATGTAGGCGATGAAGTGAACCATCAGATCATCGGTATCGATCCAGGTGCAGGCATTATGAGATCCACAGCAAGTGCCATTGAGAAATACGGTTTGTCCAACTGGAAACTGGTTGAAGGTTCAGGAGCCGCAATGACAGCTACGCTGGATAAAGCTGTTAAGAATAAGGAACCGGTTATCGTTACTGGCTGGACACCCCATTGGATGTTCAACGCATACGACCTGAAATACCTGGAGGATCCGGAAGGTGTCTACGGTGAAGCCGAACAAATTCATACAATTGCCCGTAAAGGGTTAAAGGAAGACAAACCGGTCGCTTATGAATTCCTGGATCGCTTCTCTTGGACAACTGAAGAGATGGGTGAAATGATGATCGCTATTCAAAATGGAGAAGATGCTCAGCAAGCTGCTGCTGCTTATTCAGAGAAGCATAGTGACCAAGTGGCTGAGTGGACCAAAGGTCTGACTCCAGTGAATGGCGAATCCATCAAACTAAGTTATGTGGCCTGGGACTCCGAAATTGCAAGTACCAACTTGCTGGAGTATATTCTGAAGGAAAAACTCGGTTACAATGTAACTTCCCTTCAAGTTGAAATCGGTCCAATGTGGACGGGCATCGCCAACGGTGATGTAGATGCTACGCCAGCCGCATGGTTGCCACTTACTTCATCAGATTATTACAACAAATATAAGGATCAGATCGATGATCTGGGTCCGAATATGGACGGTGCCAAAACAGGTCTGGTTGTACCAGCCTACATGGACATCAATTCCATTGCAGATTTAAAAGATAATTAAACCAGATCGAGTTGAATCAACCTCAATTTGGAAAAAAGACCACCGAATTTTTCGGTGGTCTTTTTTTATATGCTGCTTTTTCTGGAATTCGAGCAACCTGATTTCATTAAGGCTAGATCTCATTTGAGATGTACTTCTAGTGGAGCTATGTAGGTATACTTTGAACTGAACTACTACCTTATCCGATAAGTAACAATAACACACCAATTGTAATGAGTACTACACCCAAAATGCCATAGACTACCCTTGCTGCCTGTCGCCCAATCGTTTTCACGAAAAGTCCTGCCTGAAAGGTACTCATGAACCAATCCCAATTTTTCATACCACCCAACATGCTGAAAATCCCTGCGATTATGGCAACCAATGCAAGCAAGATTGGTTGATCCTGCATATCATCACCCCTTCCAATATAATCCTGTTTACTATACTCGCTCATGGTGAAAATGAACAGTAATTAATAGTAAAAAAAACGGCTTACAGATTATGATCTGCAAGCCGTTTAATCGAGTGCTAGAAGTTAAACTCTTTTAAGATTTGTAGGCATTTGACCAAACCTGACCTGTTTCTGATTGCGAAGCATCATTTCTTTAATACGGATTCTGGTTATAGCTCACTTGCCGACATCAGCAGCGTCACCACTTCTGCACGGGTTGCATTCGCAAGCGGATTAAACTTGTTATTGCCTGTGCCCTTAATCAATCCTGCTTCATAAGCTGCTGCAATGTAAGGAACTGCCCATGCCGGAACTTGATTTGCATCTGTGAAGCTTAACGTTGCATTGGATTCGATCGGAAGTCCCAGCGCTCTTACCAGCATGACTGTCATTTCCACACGTGATACTTTGCCTGATGCACGGAATGTCTCATCGGTATATCCGCTGATAATGCCTTGCTCAACCGCCTGAGCTATAAACGATTGTGCCCACGCCGGGATTTTATCAGCATCCTTGAACGTTAACGCTTTGCTGCTGGCTGGAAGTTCGAATGCTCTCGCAAGCATTACCGCAAATTCAGCACGTGTAGCCGAAGCATTAGGACGGAAATTACCGTCTGCATATCCGTTCACAATTCCCCGGGAAATGGCCTGCTCGATTGCAGCAGCTGCCCAGTGATTGCCGATATCCTTGAGAATGACGCCCGGATTCGGTGTTGTCGTTCCACCATTTCCATTACCCGGAGCTGATGGCGTTGTTGGAGTGGTCGGATTGGTTGGCGTTACCGGTGTTGTTGGTGTCGTTGTGCCTCCACCACTATTGCCACTGCCCGGATTGCTGCCATTGTTGCCTCCACCATTACCAGGATTACTTCCGTTTCCATCACCTGGAAGCGGAGATCCTTTCAGATCCGTACTGCGTCCTTCTGTTGTCTGATTGACTACACCCACTCGATCCAGATGCTCATGGAAGACCTCATAGTCTACCAGATTTAGTTCATAGAAGCGGTTGGCATCCTTCGCTGCTCTCATGGCGCGGTAGAAGTCTCCCCCATTCGCCATAAAGGAGTTCGTTGCCACGATATAATTTCCGTTTGGATCAATATCCGTGTACGTACCATCCGCATTTTTGATTTGCACTTTCACTACGCGTTGACCCTCTTGCGTCACGGTATTGGTCGCAGAATCAATTTTCTCGCCCGGTTTGGTGGAATCATAGTAGAAGCGCATGCCCGATACTTGCGGGAAGCGTCCTTCAGCTGTTTCCACACCACTTACACCATTTTCGAGTGCAGCTGTAATTTCCTTACCTGTCATTTTCAGTGCAGACAGATTGTTACCGAATGGCATAACGGTGAGCAGATCACCCAACGTAATGTCACCTTTCTGGAACGATGCCCGGATACCGCCGCCGTTTTGAATGGCCACATATCCTTTCACGTCGTTTTCCTTGACGATGGATTTCACTTTTTCCAGCATGCCGTCTGTCATGAGGTTACCTAGGTTGGTTTCCTGCTTACGCACGTTACCACGTTCTCCATCGAGGAATACGTTCGTTTTGCCGATAACTTCTTTCTTGAAGTCTTCCAGCAGTGGTGCATATTCTGCCAGCTTTGCTTTTGCTGCCGGGTCATCTTGATATACATATTTACCCGCGGAATCCTTTGCATCCAGGCTCAGCAATTTGCCATTCCACGTTTTCAACACACCCTCTGCATCGAACGTGACATCCAGTTGACCCAGGGACACATCATATTCTCCTGTTTGGACAACCAGAATCGGTTCAGCATGAGCTTCGACCACAACTGGCTCGCTTAGAATCGTATGTGAGTGACCACCCACTACAATGTCGATGCCTTCCACGGCTTCTGCCAGCTTCAGGTCTTCCGAGTACCCCAGATGAGTCAGTGCAATAATTTTGTTAATGCCTTCTTGCTCCAGCATGGCAACTGTTGCCTGTGCACTTGCAATGTAATTCTCGAACTTCAGATCATCTCCCGGTGAGGACAGGGATACGGTATCCGTAGTCGTTAAGCCGAAGATTCCGACCTTCTCGCCGTCTACTTCCGTAATGATAGCCGGATAGATCTCAGCATTCTCAGCTGGTTGTCCGATGGTATCTTTGTATAAGCTGCCCAGGTTGGCATCCTTCGTAAAGTTGATATTGGCACTTACAAATGGGAACTCCGCTTTTTCAATGAATTCCTTGAGCACGTTTGTGCCTTTATCGAACTCATGGTTACCAAAGGTCATTGCGTCGTATCCGATCATGTTCATGAATTCCAGATCCGCTTGACCATTGAAGAGATTGAAATACAAGGTTCCAGAAAACACGTCTCCGGCATCCAGCACCAAGGTGTTCTCGTTGCGTGTTTCTTTGATCGCCGTTACGCGGCGCGGAATGTTATCCAAGTGCGCGTGCGTGTCGTTGGTATGCAATACACGAAGGTTGAAGTCGCCCTCTTCTTCACTGCTGCCAATGCTTAATTGTGCAAGCAGTGGATCATGGTCACTGACGCGTCCATCAGCTGTTTCAAAATCCGCATTCACATGCACCACTTCAATGGCTGCCGTTTCAGACAGATTTTTGCTCACCAAAATGTGGTCCAGTGTTTGTGAATTGCCATCATAGATGTAGGAATAGCGTTTATTTTCTGGGAGCTTATTCACCAGATTGTCCAATTCGCTGCCTTCGATGATATTTAAAGTCTTGGAGAACTGGAAGTCATTGAAATCCCCAAGCACAGCTATATTTACGTTAGGATCTTTATCTAAGAGTTCTTTCACAAAACCATTCACTGCCGCTGCCTGTCTGGCACGCTGAATTTCACTGCTTCGTGTCGCAGGCTGTATACTTCCATACGGTTTCAGATCGCCACCTTTGGAATTAAGGTGATTCGCAATCACGACTACTCGTTCTCCATTAAATTCGAACTCAGCTGCAAGAGGTTTACGTGAGCTTGCAAATGCATCGTTTGTTGGATCAATACGCCCTGGATTCAGGGACAGCGTTCCATCCGATTCCACTTGGATTCCTGTTGCAGCATCTCCCTTATTTCCTTGTTTCAAGGAAACACGCGCCTCGTTGTACAGGAAGCCTACACGAATGTTGGCACCCGGAGCCCCGCCATCCAGATTGTTTACCGGAGCAATATCCGTGTACTTATAAGTAGGACCACCATTACTAGCAATTGCATCAATTAAGGTCTGGAAGCTCGCATCCGCAGCAGTTGTTCCGCTGTCGGTTGCTCCATCGTTATCCTGTACTTCCATGATACCAATAACGTCAGGATTCTTAAGGTTGTTGACCACAATACCACCGATTTTCACTGCTCTTGCAGCATCCTTCTGACTGAAATTCTCCACGTTGAAGGTTGCAATCGTCAGTTTATCATCAGCTTGCTTAATGACCGTTGTTGCCTGTTTAAGGTCACTCGAAATAATTGCCGGCAAATTCCCTTCCGGAGCTACCTTATAATTGCCGTTAGCGTAAGTCATCACACCTTTGACAGAATCCGCGAGTTTGTCCCCCGTTTTAACGGCCTGAGAAGGCTTTTTATTGATAAACAGCCGCTGTGGATTCAGGGAGCTCTCGAATGGTTCCGCACCATCTCCTGTCAGAATGACGCCTCCTGCAGGCGTTCGTAACGGATTGTTTTCACCATTATCTACTACGACTGCCAGTCCTGGTTCACTAGAATACGGACCGATAATCGTGGCTTGATCAAGCTGTACTCTCATGCCTTCCAGACTTTCGTAAAAGTCAATTGCATCCATATCCGGGTTAAACTCACCGAACTGATCGGAATCAATTACGGTAGGGATCATACGGCCATTCTTCCCAAGGATTACAGGTTCAGGCAGCGTCTGATTTTCACCGTCAACCGTAACTGCTGTAGCAACAATTTCAGTTGTCGCCAGCTCGGTCGCTGCTGTCGCATATTCCTTCACTTGACCGGATACGCTGACTTTGTTGCCTACCGCCATGCCATGAGTAGATTTATAAATAAGGATACCCTCGGATGTATTTATGTCGTCATCTTCCATGCCAGGAATCTCCTGCATATAGAACGAACTTGCATTGACAACATGAGTCACGATACCTTCAACATTTTGGACAGCCAGACCATCATACAGAGAGTTATGAGATGCTCCTTGAATATCGTGGATTCTCAGGTTGTCCAGCTCCTGAAGAACGGTGTACGTAAAGCTATATACATCACTTGTGTTTCCATCTGATACGGCGATCGCTTTAACAACCGTATCTTCGTCTACTGTGATTGGGCCACTATAAAGGATAGATGTTTGGGTTGGTTCTGTTCCATCAACCGTGTAATAAATTTCAGCTCCTGCTGTTGGTGAGGATAAGGTCACGGTTGATCCTTTGACAATACCACCGGACTGGGCACTGGCTGTTACGGAGAGCAAATTTTCGACAACATCTGCTGCTGTACGTGGAATCAGCTCAAGGCCATAGCTTGTGTGATATGTCATGACGCCTGTCACTTTTTCGTATGTTTTGCCTGCTGCCAGTGCAGTTGGACTATTCTTCGCATAGATCGTGATTTCTGCACCATCGGCATCTGTCGCATAAAAGGTAGAACTGCTGCTTCTTGTCACTGTGACTTCATTCACTTCGACAAGCATCCCCTCAAAAATACCGCCTGCACCCTTGCCTCCGCCCTCAGCCGGCATGAAGTCTTTGGATGTCAGAGTGATCGGTGCTGGAATTTCTTGATTCTTGTCCAGAATTTTGATGTAACCGCCTGGGAACCCGGCCTTGTCTTTCTCTATCTGAAGCAAACCGTTATAAATAGTGAGTGGGCCATACGCTTCAATACGGTCTCCCGGCTCTACTGTGGAATCCGTTCCCCGAACGACGATTCCGGCATTCTCATCCTGGATGTACAGATTGGCCATACCTCCAGACTCTTCCCGGTAGGTCACAATCCCTTGAACGGTAACCGGGGTGTTCTCCGATTGGTTCCTGGCACTGGAGATGGAGATTGGCGTACTATCCACGATTGTATAATCGAAATTGGTAACATCACTATTTTCTAGACCGTCTTTTGCTGCATAGGTTTCAATATAAGTTGCATCATTTACTGTAATGGGTACGGTGTATGGGAGGTAGTCGGTGTCGTCATTTTGCTTGTAGTAGACTGCGGCACCAACTGTGGTTGTTGCAAGAGTAACCTTTGTTCCAGCTGGAACCGTACCTGAGGAGGGACTAGCGGTAACGTTTGCCGCTTTGGTTTCAGGTGTCTCATCAATCAGTTGGAAGGTGGTGGAGGTGGAGGTGGCGCTTTTAATACCATTAACTGTAAAATACAAGCTTAATGTACCATTATTAATGCGAACTTTGGAATGATATAAGGAAATATTGCTTTGTAATCCAAAGGTACTAAGCGGAGCATTTGTAGGGACTTGGACTGGCATCATTTTGGTCACATCCGTCTCATCCGGACGATCTGCGAGTGCAAAATTGGTGTCAGAAGTAAAAGGAGGACTTAATTGGACGGAAGTTCCGCTATTGTAGTAGCCAACAACATATCCTTCGACAGTCGCTGTAGATCCGTCAGAATTCTTGGCTTGCGCCTGAGCAACCGTCAACGGCTCGTCCGCAGCAGCTGCCTTGCTGTTAAATAACCCAACCGGAATAGCCCCTGTGATCAGCAGTACCATGGCTAAGAATAATCTGAGCCAACTCCTTATTTGCTTACTATACATCCTTTTCCTACCCCCATGTTTCGAATTTGCAATCATTTGTTCAAAGAGCTTGTACATTGGTTCATATATAAGATAAATGAACTCCTTTATGATGTAAACTATATTCTTGTATTTTGATATAAATTAGGACATATACTTTACACAGTTTTAATAAATAGTGTTTTAAAATCAATTATAGGACCATGTTTGAATGAAAAACGTGACTTTATGACTCAAAATAATCATTAAGCCATGCGCATTTGACCATTTTAAGTTAGGTATTATTACATACTGTTTCAATCAAATATTTTTCTCGACATAAACTGATAACATTTTAATATTAAAAGAAGTGTTAACCCGAATCTTGATCATACTTTTAGACACAGCAAAACGATGCGACGTTCCATTATGAGCGCCGCATACGCTGTGTTGTTATATAATACTTCGATACTGTACCTAACGGATGATTCCGTTGGATTACTACACTTTTCTTATTTCTTCACTGTACTGTTATACTGTGCAATCTTGTCTGTAATTTGTTTTGCTGCAGCATCCAGCGCTTCTTGCGGTGTACCTTGTCCATTCAATACAGTTTCGATCGCTGTTTCGACAAGTTGACGAGCTTCGGGGAACACGCCCATTACGGCCCCGGATGTTGCTGTCGAATCAGCGGAAGCGTGCAATTGGTCGACTGCTGTCTGGAATTGCGGGTACTTCGCCATATTATCCTTTAATACTTGCTGATCGTAGGCTGCTGTCGTAATTGGGAAGTATCCTGTCGCAACACTCCAGTTGGCCTGTACTTCAGGTGTTGCCAAGTACTTGATGAATTCCCAAGCAGCTTGCTGTTGTGCTTCCGACTTGTTGTTCATGATGTACAAGCTTGCGCCACCAACTACAACGCCGCCTTCTTTGGCATCTGCCGGACGAGGCAGGAAGCCTGTTCCGAGTTCAAACTTGTCGCCAGCGCCTTCTACAATTTTGCGCAATCCAGCGGTAGAATCCAGTGTCATGCCGATTTGCTCTGCCGTAAATGCTGCGGTTGTATCGTCTGTGCTGCGACCCAGATTGGAGAGGGTCTTCTCATCAATCATCTTCTTCCACCACGTCAGTGTTTTCACACCCGCTTCGGAGTTCAGCAGGGATTCCGTCGCTGCAGCATCTCTTCCGTTACCATTGTTTACATAATCTGCATTCTGGTTCGCAAAGAACTGCTCCATAAACCAGCCATAGATCGCCATGGATGCACCCGGCTTGCCGTCTTTCGCCAGAGCTTTCGCAGCCTGTTCAAACTCTTCATAGGTCTTCGGCGGATTCTCCGGATCGAGACCTGCTGCCTTGAACATGTCCTTGTTGTAGTACAGAATCGGGTTCGAAGTGTTAAAAGGCATCGCGTTCAGTTTGCCATCAATCGTGTAATAACGGATGATGTTCGGCTCCAGTTTGGACAGGTCAAACTTGTCTTTGTCGATAAAGTCCTGTACTGGTGTAATCATGCCTGAATCGATCATAAACTTGCTGCCGATCTCGTATACCTGAATGATGTCCGGACCGCTGTCCGATCCCATGGATGCTTTCAGTTTGTTCAAACTCTCATCGTACTTCCCTTGATAGATTGCTTTCACCTGAATGTCCGGGTGACTTGCATTGAAATCGGAAGCGAGCTGGTTAATGGCTTTCTCTCCTGCTCCAGACATCGAGTGCCACCATGTCAGTTGAGTCGGTTCGGCAGCTGCCGCATCCGCTTGAGCACCACTCGCCGGACTGCTTGTCTCTGTTTTGCCGCCGCAGGCGGATATAACCAACATTAGTGCAGCCAGCATTAAAGCAAATGTCCCTCTTTTTTTCAAACGCATAATCTCTCTCCTTTTTTTGTGGCTCATTTTAAAAATTAAGTACTTACGTCCTGCAATTTAGTCGTTCCGGTTACGAATCGTTCTTTCGATCGCTGTTGTCTCCAGATTTATTTGAATTAGTTTTAGTTGTATAAATCTTGAGACAAAGGCGAACGCTCCGCTTCTACAGAATCGATTTCGTTCCCTTCACTAGTTGCAGCCGTTAAAGAACTTATTTTAAGAGTGAGCCTTATTTGTTCGTTCCTTGGTATCAAAACCGCCAACCTGACTTAATTAGCCTTTCAGCGCGCCTGCAGCCATACCGCGGACAAGCTGTTTCAAACCGAAAACCAGCAGCAACAGGGAAGGCAAGATGACAAGTGCAGTTCCGGCAAACACCAGGTTCCATGCCGTGGACTCCTGGAATTCCAGCATCGAAATTCCGATCTGTACCGTTCTCATCTCTGGGGTGTTTGTAACAAGCAGTGGCCACAGATAGGAGTTGTACATATTCAGGAATGAATAGATGGCCAGTGTTCCAAGTGCAGGACGGGAAAGTGGCAGGACATGCGATACGAAATACCGGATATGTCCGCATCCATCGATCTTCGCCGCCTCAAATAACTCCTTCGGCAGCTGCATGAAGAACTGCCTCAGCAGGAATGTGCCAAATGCCGTTGCCAGAAACGGTACGGTAAGCCCTTGGTAACTATCCAGCCACCCCCAACTGCGTATAGTCAGATAATTCGGGATCATGGTGACTTCCCAAGGGATCATCATCGTTGCAACGAACATGCTGAAGATGATGTTTTTTCCTTTAAACTGCATTTTGGCAAAGGCATATGCAGCCATACTGGCTGTTATCAGCTGCCCGAGCATCGTCAGACCCGCAACCAGGAACGTATTACCGATAAACGAACCAATCGGAACGATATCAAACACTTCGGTAAAGTTGGATAAATCGATCGATTGCGGAATGATATGCGGCGGATAGGCGCTCGCATCCTCAGGTGTCATGACTGCCATGAAAAAGGTATACAGCACCGGATAGAGCACAAGCGCTGCACAGATCGTAAGCAGTACATACAATAGCGTCTTCGTCCAAGGTGTTTTCATTGATAATGTACTTTCCTTTCCACCCACTTGAACTGGATCAGGGTCAGCAGCATAATGACCGCAAACAGGATGAGTGCCTGTGCACTTCCCGTTCCGAAGCGGAAATTAACGAAGGCTTCCTGATAGATGGAATAGACGAATACATTGGTACTGTCCATTGGACCACCACGGGTTAATATGTTAATCTGTCCAAACGATTGAAATGCACCAATGATCGATACGACCGTAACAAAAAACAGAGTTGGTGAAAGCAGCGGCATGGAGATTTTACGAAACGTAAGCAGAGGACCTGCACCATCAATCTTCGCACTTTCGTAAATTTCATCCGGGATGCCCTGCAGTCCGCTGGACAAGATAATGTAATTGAATCCAAGATTCATCCAGATCGTCATGATGGAAATAGAGATTAACGCCCAATCCGGGCTGGTCAGCCAAGGGATGGGATCGATACCCACCTTGCTAAGCAGATAATTCAACATGCCCAGAGTCGGGTGGAACAGAAATTTCCAGATGACGGCCGATGAACCGACAGATAATACAACGGGCAGAGAAAATACAAACTGGAACAAGCGCATGCCTTTAAAACGGTTGTGGGTCAATGCAGCCAGGATCAAAGCAGCCAGGATGCCGGTTGGCACGGTGAACAGGACAAACAGCAGCGTTACTTTCATGCCCTGCAGAAACAGTCCTGACTGAAACACGGCTTTGAAATTGTCCAATCCCACATAGGCCGCGATCTGCCCGGTAGGGTCTGTGGAGTGCAGACTCAGATATACAGACTTGAACATCGGATAAAACAGAAACACTGCAAACAAAAGCAGCGATGGTGCCAGGAAACCATAGGCCAGCAAATTCTCCCGCATCCGCTGCACTCGCAGCGAAGCTGTCCGGCGCTCTTTGGTATCGGATACGCGCCGTCTGGCGGCGGGCAAGCTGATCCGGTTGTCAAGTTCACTCATCGGATTTTCTTCCCCCTTGGTCTACGCATTCGGTGTGTGAACTTCGCTTGAACTTCAACACCACATGATCAAGTGTAAAACTCAAATGTCACAGCAGAATTCACTCAGAATCAACGCAGCGTTAATCGTGGCAAGGGACTTTACCCGATGAGCGAGCATTCACCTAGCCAGATTGATTACTTATAAACGAACGAAAAAAACCGCAAGAACCCCCATTCCGGGGTATTCCTGTGGTTCGTTGTGTAAACAAAATATTAACAGGGATGCCGTAATATCCTCATCCTTTTTTTACAATAATCTACAATAAGTCCAAATGAACCTGTCGACAAAGGGGAGACGCAGCAATCTACCGATTAAGATGATACGGGACCGTTGTCACGATGACGTCCTTGTAGTTAATCAGATAGGCGCGGATCATGAAGCTGGTCTGGTTATGCAGTACATTTTGCCACCAATGCTTGGTGATGAATTGCGGAATTAGAATCGTGATGTGATCAGTCTCGGCCGTTTTCCATTCCACGGTATCTATGAATTTCTTCAGCGGACCCATAATGCTGCGATATCTCGATTTAATAACAACCAGCCGAACGCCAGGATTCCATTCCTCCCACTTCAACTCCATTTTGCGAATAGCCTCATCATCGAACCCGATATACAAGGCGACTACGTGATCCGACATGGTCTGCGCGTAGCTGATTGTGTTCATGACGACCCGCGTGATGCCAGCTACAGGAATGACGATGGTATTGCCTTTTTTGGCCGGCTTATCTAGTTTGATATCAATGCGCAGTTCATCTGCAATGTTGCAGTAATGGCGGTGAATACGCATGAAGGCATATACGACGAGCGGTAAAAAGATAAAGATGACCCACGTTTGCGTGAACTTAGTGAAAATGAAGATCAATGTAATTGACAGTGTAGTCAGCATACCAATTGTATTTACCAACAGTTTCATCTGCCAGCCAGACGGCTTGACTCTGATCCACCGAATCATCATGCCGAGCTGTGACAACGTGAATGGAATGAACACACCCACCGCGTAGAGCGGGATCAGGCTTTCCGTATTTCCTTTGAATCCAACAACAAGCAAGGCCGACATAACACTCAGAAAAATAATGCCATTCGAGAAGCCCAGCCGGTCTCCCCTAACCATAAACATATGAGGCATATATTTGTCCTTGGCCATCATGAAGGACAGCAGAGGGAATGCGGAATAGGCAGTATTCGCTGCCAGGAACAGGATCAGCGCAGTCACACCCTGGATGATAAAGTACATCCATCCCCTGCCAAAAGTCGCTTCGGCAATCTGTGAAATGACCGTGGCGTGGGGATCAGGCTTCACCCCGTAACCGAAGGCCAGCAAGGTGATTCCGATAAACATAACCCCGAGAATGCATCCCATGAGCATTAGCGTTCCGGCTGCATTTTTCTCTGCAGGTTGTTTGAAGTTCGGGATGGCATTACTTACTGCCTCCACGCCAGTCAGAGCCGAACAGCCTGAACTGAATGCTTTTAGCAGCAGAAACATACTCACATGAGACAGACTTGTTCCGAACTCAGGCGCGGCTGCTTCCATGCCACCAGCAAGAAACTTAATTCCGCCTGATATAATCAAAATGGCAATCGAGAAGATAAACAGATAAATCGGGATGGCCAGGACTGACGCCGACTCCGTGACTCCCCGCAAGTTCATTATGGTTAGAAAGATAATCATAATTAGCGCAATCACAACACTGTAGTCATGCAGCACGGGAAAGGCCGAGGTGATGGCATCCGTCCCCGCGGACGAGCTTACGGCAACCGTTAAAATATAGTCGACCAGCAGAGATCCACCGGCAATCAGGCTCGGTGTTGTACCCAAATTATCCTTGGCTACAATATAAGCGCCGCCCCCTGTTGGATAAGCAAATATGGTCTGTCGATAGGAAAAAATTAAAATGACGAGTAATCCCAGCACAGCAATGGAGATAGGCACAGAATACCATAGGGCCGCAAATCCGGCTGCTGCCAGCACCAATAAAATCTGTTCCGTACCATAAGCAACGGAGGATAGCGCATCAGAGGACAGAATGGCGAGTGCCTTCCATTTCCCCAATTTTTCTGCATCCAGTTCAGTCGATTTCATCGGTCTGCCGATTAAGATTCTCTTCATTTTGCCAAGCATCATCATAACTTCCTTCCATCTCTCATCTGTGAAGCATTGTTATTATGCAAAATCGCAGGGCCAATGACAATACGTCATTTCACCCGAAAATCGCCAGCGTGTGATAATGCATCCTACGATTCAATAATGAATAACAAAGCTGTTCTTTATCAGCGTTTTGAACTTTTTTGAACCAAAACGACGTTTGTTAGCCGAAAAAAAGAAAATGACCCTCGGTTCAAAGAACCAAAGGCCATTTAGGTTGTTGAAGGTGATTGCTAACGGTTTGAATATAGGGAACGTCTTTGAAATTTAGTTTTACTTTGAGCCGTAAAGGCACAGCAGCGGTTCTTGCGTGTTAACCTCTCCATCCGCTTTAACTGGCAGCACTTGCTGGTAATTAGCCGAGTTCGTTACAATGATCGGTGTTACCGTAGGATACCCGGCAGCCTTGATCTGTGAAATGTCGAACTCTAGCAGCAGATCTCCAGCTTTCACCCGATCGCCTTCCTGGATATGCGAGACAAAATGCTGCCCATCCAATTTGACGGTGTCCACACCGACATGAACCAATATTTCCGCACCACTGTCGGATACGACAGCCAGAGCGTGTTTTTTCTTGAAAGCAACAGTAACCGTACCATCAAATGGAGCAACCACTCTCCCTACGCTTGGCTCAATGGCAACGCCCTGACCCATAGCGCCGGATGAAAAGGCCGGGTCTGGAACTTCCGTCAGATCAACGATTTTGCCTTCGATTGGGCTAAGCACCAGTTGATCTGCTGCTGGTGTCGAGGGTACCAATTGAACGGTTTTCTCTGCTGTACCGCCCTTGTCCTCTTCTTCACCCACAGGATCTTTGAAGCCCATAATATACGTTAATACTGCCGATACGATAAAGGAAACGACTATTCCGATAATCAATCCCGGGAAACCTTGGCCGCCTGGGCCGTAAAAGATCGGTAGGGTGAGCAACCCCGGCGCACCGGATGCAAAAGCTTGAGTCCCCGCTTGACCGATAATCGCGCCTCCGATCGCTCCTCCAATAAGTCCCGCGATAAATGGGCGTTTCAACGGAAGCGTAACTCCATAGATCGCAGGTTCAGTGATTCCGAACAAAGCAGTTAACGTGGAGGACCCTGCAAGAGTTCTCAGCTTTTTGTTTTTCGTTCTAAGCATGACCCCAAAAGCAGCTCCCGTCTGAGCGAATACCGAAGCTGTTGCGGCAGGCTTAATGCCATCACGGCCGTGCACTGCAACGTTGTTGATGAAGATTGGCACCAGGCCCCAGTGCACCCCGAAAATAACGAATAATTGCCAGCCCGCACCCATTACGGCTCCCGCAAGCATAGGACTGAAACCAAATGCAGCAACCAGAGCTGAGGCGATGGCGTTACCTACATACACACCGAATGGACCAAATGCAATTAGCGTCAGCGGTACCATGATGACTAAGAGCAGCAGCGGCGTAATGAAGTTCTTCACGCTCTGATGGATAACTTTATTGAACCATTTCTCCAATAAACTCATCACGATAACCGAGATGATGATGGGAATAACAGTCGATGAATAACTCATCATAACCACCGGAATGCCAAAGAAATCGGTTGGTGTTCCTTCGTTTTTCAACGTAATAATGGTCGGATATATTAATGCGCCTGCAATGGTCAGCGCAACGAAAATGTTACCCTGAAATTTACGCGCGGTTGTAACCGCTAACAGCATCGGCAGGAAGTAAAATAGGCTATCCGCAGCAGCATACAGGATGATATAGCTTGTATCCGTTGTTTCAAGCCAGCCTGCATTGCTGGCGATCAGCAAAAGTCCCTTCAAAATACCGGCTCCAGCCATGACACCCAAAAGCGGAGCAAAGATGCTTGAAATCACGTCGATAATGCCGCCAATGCCTTTGACGGATTTACCCGATTTTTCCTTGGGTGAGGAATCTTCCAAAATGTTGCTCACTTTTCCGATAGCGCTGTATACCTCTGGTACCGTATTGCCAACGACAACTTGGAACTGTCCACCGTTCTCCTTTACGGCAATGATACCATCCAATTTTTCCAATTTGCTCTTGTCGGCTTTAGCATCGTCTTTTAATACAAACCGCAACCGCGTTGCGCAATGCACCAGAGAAACGACATTTTTCTCTCCACCGACCAGCTGAACGATTTCTTTGGCCAGCTTTTCATGACTCATAATCTGCACCCCCATGTTTTTTGGCGACAGGTCTTTGATTTTTTGCACGCAAAAAACCTAAGCCTTGAAGAAAGGTGCACAAACGATGCATACCTTTTCATGGCTTAGGTTTTGCCTGCATAACCAGTAACAATCCCAGTTAAATCATATTCTCTTCCTGTTAATCACATAATATAATTATAAAACCATATTTGTCAACATTTATTTATTAACGATTAACCACTCTTTCAATGTGCACAGTCAGATACAGTTTTTCCTCGTTCGTCAGGTCGTGATCGTATTCCTTTTTGACGAACATTTGGATTTTTTCCGTGCAGGCCGCTGCTTCTTGATGTTTCTCTTTAATCATGTCGTAGATATGGTCATAGTTGTTGTCGTAGTGCGTTCCATTTAATACCCTTTGCGAGAAGAACTTCAGATGGGTGATGAACCGAAAATAGCTAAGGGATTCCTCGTCAAATTCCATCTTGAAATGATATTTCGCAATATTGATGATTTGCTGAATGAATTTGGTCATGTTCATCGTGGTCACGACTTCTTCATTCATTTCGGCATTAACGATATGCAGCGCAATGAAGGCAGCCTCATCTTCGGGAAGTTCGTATCCAAGTCTGGATTTGATCTGTTCCAGCGTGTTCAATCCTAAAATAAATTCAGACTTATAGAGTTGCTTGATCTCCCATAGCATCACATTTTTGATCTCGACGCCTTCGCGATATCGCTCGATCGCAAAATTAATATGATCCGTCAAGGACACGTAAATATTTTCATTCAGGTTTCTACCCATGTTATCCTTAGCATGGGTGATGACCTCTTCTACAATTTCGACCAGTTCGATCGGAACTTCACGCAGCAGCATTTTGAAATTATCAGAAGTCTGCTTGTTCTTAAGGGCAAATACCTTCTGGATGCGGGTCTCGTCTACTTTGTCTCCCGGTTTCTTCTTGAAGGCAATTCCTCGTCCCATCACGACAAGCTCAGCCCCGTCTGTCTGATATGTGCTGATTACATTGTTGTTAATGACCTTGGCTATTTTCACTTCCATCCCCCATTCACGATCCACTCGTAACTGCAACCTATCGCCTTTTGGAAATGCAAAAAAACCTGAAGCATCACAAAACGGATAAACGTCCTGAAACGTTATTCCCGGAAGACGGACAGCTTTTTGCCGCAAGGTTAGTACGCCCATAGAGATTGACCAACCGGTACGAACGACAAATAAACCGACGCCTACTTTTGCATGCTTAGGTTTTGCCTACATGGTATGTAGTAACAATCCCAAAACGATATAATTGCGTAAAGTATATCGCGAACTCAAGGATATGTCAACGCTTTCACAGGAACCCTGTTACTCAGAAGATCCACCAGCCGTGGTGAACCTTCCTAATGAACAAGTTATTGTCTTATGCCTCCAAATCGGCACCCCCGGATGCAATTACTTTTTTATACCAATGAAAACTTTTTTTCTTGATTCGCTTCAATTCTCCATGACCTGCGTTGTCGCGATCTACGTAGATATAACCGTAGCGTTTTTTCATCTCGCCGGACGATGCGCTCACGATATCGATTGGCCCCCAGCTGGTGTAACCGATAATTTCAACGCCATCCTGCAGCGCTTCTCCCATCTCGGCAACATGCCGCTTCAGGTAATCAATACGGTAATCATCGTGAATTTCTCCGTTTGGCCCAACTTCGTCGTTAGCGCCAAGGCCATTTTCGACCACGAAGAGTGGTTTTTGATAGCGATCATGAAGTTGATTCGCTGTTATGCGGAAACCTTTCGGATCGATAGTCCATCCCCAATCGGATTTCTCCAAGTAAGGGTTGGCAACAGAACCGAATACATTACCGCTGGTCATGTTTTTGACCACTTCCGGATCCGTACTCGTCGTTCGGCTGGAGTAATAGCTGAATCCGATGTAATCAACGGTATGATTTCTCAGAATGTCAGCATCCCCCGGTTCCATCACGATGTTCAGACCATGATCCTTAAAGAAGCGTTTCGCATAGCCTGGGTATGCTCCTCGCGACTGCACGTCGATGAAGAAGTAAGACTCCCGGTCCTTCTCCATACCCTGGAACACATCCTCCGGATTGCAGGTATACGGATAGAAGCTGCCCGCTGCTAGCATGCAGCCAATCATTGCCCCGGGAATGATCTCATGGCAGGCCTTAACTGCTAGTGCGCTTGCGACCAGCTGATGATGAGCCGCTTGGTACTGAATTTCTTTTACATTATCTCCTTCCTTGAAAGCCAAGCCGGCACCCAGGAACGGCAAATGCAACAACATGTTGATTTCGTTGAACGTCATCCAATATTTAACCTTCCCCTTGTAACGCGTAAATACAGTTTTGGCATAGGTTTCGAACAAATTCACCAGCTTGCGGTTTCTCCAGCTCCCGTACTTCTCAATGAGGTTGACTGGTACATCGAAGTGGGCAAGCGTAACAACCGGTTCAATTCCGTGCTTAAGCATTTCATCGAAAAGGTTGTCGTAGAACTGCAACCCAGCTTCGTTTGCCGCCGCGTCTTCCCCACTCGGAAAAATGCGTGCCCATGCAATGGAAACGCGGAGCGCCTTGAACCCCATTTCAGCGAATAGCGCGATATCCTCGGGATAACGGTGGTAAAAATCTATTGCTTCATGTGAAGGATAAAATTCTTCTTCCTGTGGCTTAAATCCCGGTACGTTCCCCTTCATGATGCTTCTGCGATTTTCTCCGGAAGGCAGGAGGTCCACGATGCTCAGCCCTTTGCCACCCTCCAGGTAAGCCCCTTCCGCCTGATTGGCGGCAATCGCACCACCCCATAAAAAGTTTTCGGGAAATTTGAAATTACTCATACCGAACTCTCCTTTCAGCTCCATTAACTAATGTACAACCACGTCTTCCGATCCAAGGCAACAAAAAAACCCGAACCAGCCTGTCTACACATATAGCGTAAACAAGCCAGCTCAGGTTATGCCCATATCGGTAACATTCCCAGAATGCATTTTGCGGTTTTATAGAACTTTACCAAGGTTTAGGGCAGTTGTCAATTCTATTAGTATAGATGTTTTCCTTATGCTTTTCTCACCAATTAGAAGCTTCTTAGGTGTTTCTCGGGGAGCGCTCCTTCCACAAGAATCGCAATCTCTACTTGTCTCTTCGCTAAACATTCGAGTCCAATATGCCTGGTCGCGGGGTAACCCCGAACGACTGAGCCAACGTTGTCAGCTGTTCATCCGTAATTCTCTGCCGGATCTCATGACCCGCAACCAGCATGTAGACCTGGGCTGCTTTCTCAATCGTCTCAATGAGACCAAAGGCCTCATCGATGGTTGTTCCTGTCCCGAAGATCCCATGCTGCGGCCAGATGACCGCGTGATACTCCTTCATTTTCTTCGCTGTCTCACGGCCGATCTCATTCGACCCTGGCACCATCCAAGGAATAATACCTACGCCGTCCGGAAAGACGACCACACATTCTGTACACATCTGCCACAGGGTTTTTGTGAATTTCGCTTCATCCAGCTCGTGGATAAACGTCATCGCCAGCACGTTAGTGGCATGGTTGTGCATGACTACCCGGTGGTTTGGGTCCACTTTCAGACGTTCAATATGACTCATAAAGTGTGTGGGCAGCTCACTTGTCGGATTCGCACCAGTCTTCAGGCCCCACAGTACTTCCAGCTCCTGTCCATCATTCGATACACGCAGCAAACCCAGATTGCTCTCCGGATCAGCAAGCACGTTTTTGAAATATTTGCCCGAAGCGGTCACGATGAAGTACTTGCCTGCCAATTCATGTACCGAAAATGCCGGTTTGATTCGGCGTATGACCTGATTGACATCGATATATCTCGTGACTTCCTCTTCTTCCAGCAGATAGCTGACATTGCCGCCATTGCGCTCATCCCAGCCATTTTTCCACATATGCTGTGTAATCTCTGCCATCTCACGGACAAAAGGTATATTCCAACCTGCCACTTGCGTCGTTTCGTTGGTAAGGGTCACGTTCATGATCATTCTCTCCTCATTTTGAAAGATGATGATACTTCTCACGCACATAGTAAGTTCCTTTTTTCACATTCATTATACCTTTGATTATCTTCACTAGTCAATGATTAAACCATAATATATCTTTATTATGTTTTGTTTATATTTGTTTTTTTGTTTGTTTCAAAAATAAATCAAAAAAATACCCCGCCGAATATCGGCAGGGTCAGTCACACATCTATCTAACACGAGAAGGGGTTTACAAGAAATATGTTACCCCTTCTACCTTAATAGAAGCTGAAAATCGAATAAAAAAACAATGAAAAACGGAAGATCAACCGTTTAAGTGCAACGATTCCATGTCTGATCTCGTCAAAATGTAGGACGGATGCATTTTGCCAGTCAGTTCGTTAAATTCATCGTTCTTATATATAAAACCGAGCTTCAGCAGCAGACGTCTAGAGACGCTATTTTCAGGATGATGCCCTGCGAAGAGCACATGGGCGTCCAATTCCTCAAATGCATAGCGGATCACCGCCTTAGATGCTTCCAGTGCGTATCCTTTTCCCCAGTGATCCCTGGTCAGGTGGACACCCAGTTCGTAGATTTTTTCATCTGGTGCGTAAGGCCGCAATCCACAGCACCCCACGAACACACCTGTTTCCTTATCAAAAAGAGGCCAGTACTGTACCTTCATTTCCTGCTGCCTTTCCATTTCCTGTGCAAGTCTGGCCTCAATCTCATCCTCGCTCAGAAACCCTTTCCTGCTAATCCATTTTGTCACCTCAGGATCGCCCCATAGCGCCGAAGCCAAGGGGCGGTCTTCTTCGCTCCATGTAGAGAATTCGAGCCGTTCCGTTTCAAGAAACGTATCTCTCGTCTTGATATTGCTTCCATTTGTTTGATTCATATTCTACCCCTCCTGCCTCTGTGCATCCCTACCGAATGCCTCTACTATAAATTACTCGAATTGCCTCCATCGTAAACAAAACGAGGGAATATATAGGAGTAGCATGCTGTGGACTATATTCATATATATAACTAAGATCTTCTAAAAGATAAAAAAAGCCCCTTGCCCACATCATGTCGGGCAAGGAGCTCATCAAAGCATGCTGCATCAATTAGAAATCAGATGTTGCGATTTGGATCGTACCTGTAGAAGCACCTGCCGCCGTAGTCAACAAAGCAGCGACGAGCAGCAAATGAACCGACAACGTAAGACTGTTACCCGCAGGAATCGTATACGTTATAACGGGTGCGTTGACACGGGTTACAACCAGGTCTACCGGAAAAGGACCAAAATTGTTGACCGTGATGCTGGCATTTGTACCTCCAAACAGATTCTCGTAATACGATTTCCCTACGCTTGCAGCCAGGTTGTAAAACTGTTGTGGTAAAAGGATGGCCATCGAAATCACCTCCTTTTTGCTTTGATACGGTATTCTATGTTTGAAATCTAGCATTGTAACGGTAAATTGACCGAGGAATTACGTCTATTTTTGCTAGACTTCATAGTTTGTATAGACTAATAACACAAAAGCCCCCGAGGGCGCGACACAAGAAAGTGTCTGCCTTCGGGGCCTCACTATTATGCATATAACATGAAGAAGTTTAACTCATGCCCTTGTTGCTTAAGATAGTTGTACAACTGGGAACGATGATGAAATACATGTGTTACCGTCTCAATTTGCCATTTAACCTGTACATGTCCATGTTCCATATAGAAGGCTTTGGTGGAGCGGTTCAACAGATCCTCTTCGCTCAGTGATACGATATACGCTTTGTACGTTTCAAAATTGCGCCACAACGTGGCTTCCAGTTGTTCAATATCCTCTATGCCGGATAGACTATTCTCTATCGTTCCTACTTCCGATTCACTCTTCTCCTGCATAATGGCAAGATCTGATGCCGTGATCTGGATCCAGTGGTGGACCAGCTCCACCAGTGAACGCATATTCTCCTGAGGACGGTAAGCCCATTCTTCCGGACGAATCAGGCGAATCAGAGACGCTCCGGTTCTTACGCCTGTCTCCAGTTCGTCCAACAAGTGATCCCTAATTTGCATTGTTCCATTCATAGATTAAGTCTCCTTTATGTTATATTCTCTCGATTCCAGTATAAACGAAGGCTCGGTTGGTCTATTGTACAATTCGGACAACCTCCTTCGATGCTCTCTGGCAGCGGTCAACGGGGTTTCGCCGTACAACTTCCGCTCTGTATAATTGCCACAGTAAGCAAATGAGTGCTGCTCACAGACAGCATTGTATGTTATCAGGATATCCGTACAACCATCCGGTAATACCCAGCTGGGCACACCTTCCGTCAAGTTATAACCGGCATAAGGAGTTATGCCCGATTCCCCGAAGCACGCTATATAAGCTGTTAACACGGGAGATGGTGGTTGTTCAATGTAATACGTTTGTAGATCCATTCCGTTAATCTGAATCGGTTAAAACAACGGATGCAACCTGGCGTCCACTGCTGGCCTCCCTCCCCCATCGTATAGTTTTTTTCTATCCATCTATTTCATTCTATATCATATCATCAAAAGGATAATTTAGGAAAAAAATGCCCTACCGGAGGACAATCCGATAGGGCCAGTCACACATCTATTTAACACGAGAAGGGGTTTACAAGATTCATCTTACCTTGGCTACCTTAAGTGAATCTGAAAATCAGATGAAAGGTACATCAAATTGGATTTCCCGTTTTTAGCCTGCCCATCCTTTTGTCACGGAACAAAACAAAAAGATCCCAAAAGAGGTCACTTATACAAGTGCACATCTCTTGGGATCTTCTTTTACTCATGAATATGAGTTGCTAGATGTATGACAAGGTTTTTACACCTTTGCTTACATCATGCCGCCCATTCCACCCATGCCGCCCATGTCAGGAGCGCCAGCAGCGCCTGCAGGTTCTGGCTTGTCAGCGATAACCGCTTCAGTTGTCAAGAACATAGCTGCTACGGAAGCTGCGTTTTGCAGCGCATAGCGAGTTACTTTCGCAGGGTCAACGATACCTGCTTCAATCATGTTCACCCATTCGCCAGTAGCAGCGTTGAAGCCTACGCCCACTTGTTCTTTTTTCAGACGTTCCACGATTACGGAACCTTCTTCGCCAGCGTTAGCCGCGATCGTGCGGATTGGAGCTTCCAGAGCGCGCAGGACAATGTTCACGCCTGTTTGCTCATCGCCGGACAGGCTTACACCTGCAACCGCGTGATATACGTTCATAAGCGCTGTACCACCACCGGATACGATACCTTCTTCAACCGCAGCGCGAGTTGCGTTCAGGGCATCTTCGATGCGCAGTTTGCGTTCTTTCAATTCTGTTTCAGTAGCCGCACCGACTTTGATTACTGCTACGCCGCCGGACAATTTAGCCAGACGCTCTTGCAGTTTTTCTTTGTCGAACTCGGAAGTTGTTTCTTCCAGTTGTGTACGGATTTGGCTAACACGTGCATCGATATCGGATTTGTTACCAGCACCGTCAACGATGATTGTGTTTTCTTTGGTTACACGGATTTGACGAGCTGTACCCAGTTGTTCCACAACAGCGGATTTCAGGTCCAGACCCAGTTCTTCCGTGATTACTTGGCCACCAGTCAGGGCAGCGATATCTTGCAGCATTGCTTTACGACGGTCACCAAAGCCTGGAGCTTTAACAGCTACAGCGTTGAATGTACCACGCAGTTTGTTCACAACCAGCATCGCCAGCGCTTCGCCTTCGATATCTTCAGCGATCAGTACGAGCGGTTTGCCTTGTTGTACGATTTTCTCAAGCAATGGCAGGATGTCCTGTGTGCTGGAGATTTTTTTGTCTGTGATCAGGATGTACGGGTTGTCCAGAACAGCTTCCATTTTGTCCGTGTCCGTGATCATGTATGGAGAGATGTAACCGCGGTCGAATTGCATACCTTCAACCACTTCCAGCTCTGTTGCGAATCCACGGGATTCTTCAACAGTGATAACGCCGTCTTTACCCACTTTTTCCATAGCTTCAGCGATCAGTTCGCCTACTTCTTCGTCAGCTGCAGAGATTGCTGCAACTTGTGCGATGGATTGTTTGGTTTCAACCGGTTTGGAGATGGATTGCAGCTCAGCAACAGCCGCTTTTACCGCTTTGTCGATCCCTTTACGGATACCGATTGGGCTGGCGCCTGCAGTTACGTTTTTCAGACCTTCTGTGATCAGCGCTTGAGCGAGTACAGTAGCTGTTGTCGTACCGTCACCGGCAACATCGTTGGTTTTGGTTGCTACTTCTTTAACCAGTTGTGCACCCATGTTTTCGAATGCATCTTCCAGTTCGATTTCTTTTGCAATGGTAACACCGTCATTCGTGATGAGCGGGCTTCCGAATTTTTTCTCCAGAACCACGTTACGGCCTTTAGGACCGAGTGTTACTTTTACTGCGTTAGCCAATGCGTCCACACCGCGAAGCATGGAGCGACGAGCGTCTTCACTAAATTTAATGTCTTTAGCCATGGTAAGAAAACCTCCCTAGTATATTGTGTAAAATGGTATTGCTATATGGTTCGGTTAACCGATTAAATTTGAATTAGTCGAGAATCGCGTGGATATCGCTCTCTTTCATAATCAAATATTCTTTACCTTCGAATTTGATTTCTGTTCCGGCATATTTGGAGAAGATTACGCGGTCTCCTTCTTTCACTTCCAGAGCTACACGTACGCCGTCTTTCAGTGCACCCGCTCCAACGGCAATAATTTTGCCCTCTTGCGGTTTTTCTTTAGCAGAGTCCGGAAGTACGATCCCGAAAGAAGTTGTTTGCTCTTGCTCCAGTGGTTCTACCAATACGCGTTCACCTAAAGGTCTGATCATGAAAAATAGCCTCCTTTTGAAATTATATAACGTTGCATTGTAGGTTGTAGCCATATGTATTAGCACTCGACAGTGTTTAGTGCTAACAACCAACTTTATGATACTCAACTTGAAGCATGATTTCAAGTCCTTTTCATGAATTCATATGAGAATTTACGCTGCATTAACATCAGGACACCGAAATGACGTGCTTAAGTACTGTATCCCTTGTTGAATAGCCCCCGGTTCAGAGCCACAAGTGAACCCTACAACCGAACCAGCAGATTGCCCTTCTCCATTGTATCCATTGCTGGACAAAATATGCCTGCCTGTCCCAGAACTAATACACCAAAATCTCAGTACAATGTAAGCATCCTGTCTAAAAGAAGATAAGAATAAGAGCACAGGAAAATGCCTCTTAACCTGCGCTCTGCTCATTTTTGGCACGAACATATCGGGACTCTGCCGCTTCATCGGCTGCAAGTTGCTTGCGATATACAATGGCGGACAGAAACACACTGATTTCATACAAAAGCAGTAAGGGAATCATGACGAGCAGATCGGATATGAAATCCGGCGGTGTCACGACCACTGCGATAAAAATAAGGACAAAATAGGCTACCCGGCGCATTTTGCGAAGCCTGATCGGATTCAATATTCGCAACCCTGTCAGGAACATGATGAGCAGCGGAAGCTCGAATAACAGCGATACCGGCAGCACAATGCCAAACAGGAAACTGAAGTACTGCTTCATCCCGTACGTCTCCACAAGCCCCATCTTTTCCGTAATCGTAGATGTAAAGGCAAGTGCCATCGGAAACACCACATAGTACGCAAAGGCCAGTCCAACCAGAAATAACAGAAATACATAAGGCACATACTTCAACGTGGCTTTTCGCTCACGCGGTCTCAAGCCTGGACTGACAAACTTCCAAATCTGAAATACTGTAAACGGCAATGTAATAATTAAGGAAAACAACCCGGCAATCTTCATGTAGATTCCAATTCCATCCCAGAAAGAGAAAGCATGCAGCACAAAACCCTGAGCCGATTCTGCTTTGGTCAAATAACGGTACACCGGGTCTGCTACAAAAAAGCCTGCCACCAGGCCCAAAATAAAAACGCTCAACACATAGATCAGCCGCTTGCGCAGCTCGCTCAAATGTTCCGCAATGGTCATTTCTTCATTCTGCTGCGTCATTCCTGCCCTCCATTGTTGCCAGCTTAAAATACAAAACCCTTCCGGCAGGAAGGGATTTCTCATTCATTGCCGTCAAGACTACTCCGGCAGGCGCTTGTCCGCAGGCTTGTGGGCGGGCTGACTTTCCGCTGCCAGCGGTTTGTCCTTATCCTGCTCTTTGCGAGTGGACGAATCATCATCAGAGATAATGTCACGTGCGCCTTCTTTGAATTCACGGAAGGTACGTCCGACTGCACGTCCCAGTTCCGGCAGCTTGTTGGGTCCAAACAACAACAACGCGATCACGGCCAGCAAAATAAAACCTGTTGGTCCAATGGAACTAAACATTGATATTCCTCCTCGTTTCAAGCTTCGAAGATGCGTACACTCGGCCATATACTCATAGATGCCTCTGCTGTATTTTGAATTAAGCCCATCATACCACAGATGTAACCACTTACATAACCCGCAAAATCAACTAAGGAGTATGAATGAACATTTCTTTTACGCTGCTGTTGGGTGAGTGGTTCTGTTATTGCTTGAATTGCCCTGTAACCATCAGAAGTGCTTCAGGAAGCTGATCCATGATCGCTGCCAGATGTTCATGCACTCCCTTCGGCGTACCCGGCAAATTAACAATCAGCGTACGTCCACGAATACCGCACACACCCCGGAACAGCATCGCTGAACGATTTTTGCCCATGACGCTGTATCTCATCGCTTCGGCCATTCCAGGAACTTCACGTTCAATGACCCGACGTGTGGCCTCCGGCGTAATATCACGAATCGCCAGCTCCGTACCTCCGGTTGTCAGTACCAGGTCGGCATGAAAATAGTCAGTCATCTCAATCAAAGCCGCAATAATCTCATCGGGTTCATCCGGAACGATGCGGTACTCCACGATTTCCCCACCCAGTTCTTCTTCCACAAGCTCCCGGATCACTTGTGCACTTGTATCCTCACGTTCCCCGCGGGCCCCTTTGTCGCTGGCTGTCAGGATTGCTGTTCTCCACACCATAAAGATCACCCTTCTCCTCTATGAAAATAAATGTCCCTTATCGGTTGAAATCACCGTTTTTACCACCACTCTTGGATTGCAGCAGGGTTGGTCCGATAATCATGTCTTTTTGCAATGCTTTGCACATGTCATAGATCGTTAATGCCGCCGCCGAGGCCGCCGTAAGTGCCTCCATCTCGACTCCGGTTTTGCCTTCGGTTTTGACGGTAACCTGGATCGATAATTCATCCAGGCCATTGTCCTCAAAACGGATATCCACACCATTCAGCGCGAGCGGATGGCACATGGGAATCCAGTCGGACGTTTTCTTGGCACCTTGGATCCCCGCAATTTGAGCTACGGCGAGGACATCGCCCTTTCCGATGCGGCCCTCCCGTATCGCTTCAAGCGTAGAGGGGTTCATCGTTACCTTGGATACGGCCACTGCCGTTCGCACAGTGACTTCCTTTCCCGAAATATCCACCATTCGGGCACGTCCCTGCTCGTTAAAATGAGTCAGCTTTCCTTCGCCCGAATCCGATCCATTCATTGCATTTGAGCTCAATACATCACAACCCTTTATTCGATATGTAGTATACCTTCGGTTGTCATCAACAGATCCATACGCAGATCAAGCGGGTCCATCGGGATTTCATCCTGCAGCTGTCCCGGCAAGACGAATGCAGCAAGAAGCGGCCTTCTACCCGCCGTATAACACTCCGCTTCAAGTATCTCGGCAAAGCGATCATAATAACCGCCTCCGTAACCGATTCGCCCACCGTGAGGATCATATCCCAGACCCGGTACAATGACGAGATCAATGTCCGGCCAGTCCTCGCGGTGAAGCACTTCACAGGTGTCTTTGGGTTCAGGAATCCCCCACACGCCAGGCTCGATATCCTTCTCGCCTCTCACCCGCCGCAATTCCATTCGTACTGGATTGGCCAGCACTTTCGGTGCGAACATCCTGTCGCCATGCTTCCAGCCATACTCAAACAGAAAGGTCGTGGGTGCTTCGCTTCCATAAGACAAGTAGCTGAAAATGGTCAGTCTCTGTTTATCTTGTCGAAGCCGCCGCAACTCACGTTTGGCTACAAGGCTGATTTCCATCATCGCGTGCTGACGAAGCGTTTCATCCATCCGATCACGACTCTGCCTTAGTCTGGAACGAAGCTGGCTTTTTTGTTCCGTCCGATCCTGCATGTCCCTGAATAACCTCCTGTTGATGTGGAAGGTAATTAAAAAAGCGTCAATACAAAAAAACAATTATATGTTAAGACCAGTTGTCATCTCGTTGAAATCATTAAAATGAGTGATTTTCTGCAAAATCCTCATGTAATAACATGCCTTCTTTCAGTTTATCACTGATTGAACAAAAAGACTACACGCGGGGGCTCTCCTAATCGGTGCATTTGATCTGTATTTCATGTAAACTGGAATGTAGTTGAATAATCAAGAACAGGACCTATGGAGGAACTTAATTATATGCTGCTGCAAGTATCCGGAATTATTAAACGTTATGGTGTCGATCCGATTCTGGACGGCGTGAACCTACAAATATTAGAGCGTGAACGCATCGGACTCGTCGGTGTAAACGGTGCAGGCAAATCCACCCTGCTCAAAATCATTGCAGGCGAAATGTCCTATGATGGCGGGCAAATTTTCAAATCCAAAGAAACCACACTGGGTTATCTCGCCCAGAACAGCGGCCTGCAATCCGACCGTTCCATATGGGAAGAGATGATGCATGTTTTCGCCCATCTCACCCAGGCTGAGACGGAACTGCGCAAAATGGAGCAGGATATTGCCGATCCCGCCCAGATGGAGGACGAGAAAAAATATGCGGACCTGCTTGAACGCTACGCCCAGCGCTCCGATTGGTTTAAAGACCACGGCGGGTATGCGATGGAAACACGCATTCGCAGCGTTTTACACGGGATGGGCTTTGGTGAATTCTCGCCTGATACTCCGATTGCCACGCTGAGTGGTGGGCAAAAGACACGTCTTGCTCTTGCCCGCATTCTGCTTCAGGCACCGGATCTGCTCATGCTGGACGAGCCTACCAACTATCTGGACATCCCGACGCTAACCTGGCTTGAAGATTATCTGAGAGGTTATTCGGGGGCATTGCTGGTTGTGTCCCATGACCGGTATTTCCTTGACCGGCTTGTGACTACCATTGTGGAGATCGAACGGCATCGCTCCAAAAAATATACAGGCAACTACAGCCGGTATATGGAACTGAAGGCTGCTGAGTATGAGAGTCAGATGAAGCAGTACGAGAAGCAGCAGGACGAAATTGCCAAGATGGAAGACTTTGTTCAGAAAAATATTGTACGTGCTTCCACAACGAAACGTGCTCAAAGCCGCCGCAAAGCACTGGACAAGATGGAACGTCTGGATAAGCCGATGGGTGATTTGAAAAAGGCACATTTCTCGTTTGAGACCGCGGTCATGTCCGGCAAGGAAGTGCTTCGTGTTGACGATCTTTCTGTTGCTTACGACGAAGCTTCTCCCTTATTCCGAAATGTGTCATTTGATCTGCGGCGCGGGGAAACGGTGGCCCTGATTGGCCCCAACGGGATCGGGAAATCCACGATGCTAAAATGCCTCACCGGAAGCCTGCGTCCGGTAAGCGGCGAGATCCAGTGGGGAACCAAAGTCCAGATCGGCTATTATGATCAGGAACAGACGGGCCTGAATCCTAACAATACCGTGCTGGAAGAGCTCTGGAGTGCCTATCCTGGCATGGAGGAAGCGAGAATCCGCACCGTGCTTGGCAACTTTTTGTTTAGCGGAGATGATGTACTCAAAAAGATTTCATCGCTGAGCGGTGGGGAGAAAGCCCGGGTCTCCCTTTCCAAGCTCATGCTCAAGGAAGCCAATATGCTGATTCTCGACGAGCCTACGAACCATCTCGACTTGTTCGCCAAAGAAGTGCTGGAAGCGGCACTCATGGACTATGAAGGCACACTGCTGTTCATCTCCCATGACCGTTATTTCCTCAACAAAATGGCCGAACGTATCGTGGAGCTGCACCCCGGAGGAACAGAGCATTACCTCGGGAACTATGATGACTATATGGAGAAAAAGCAGGAGCTGGAGGACATTGCACGTGAAGCTGCAGAAGCAACGCTCGCTTCTTCCAAGCGGTCTGTCAAATCCGAACAGGAAACAACGGAAAAGTCGGGAGCCGCTTCATTCGAAGCCGACAAGCAAGCCAAACGCGAGGAGCGAAACCGGCAACGGAAACAGGAAGCGTTGGAACAGCAGATTGCCGATCTTGAAACAGAAATTACGGAGCTTGAAGCCCAGATGGCCCTTCCAGAGGTGTATCAGGATTATATGAAACTGCAGGATCTCCAGAATGATGCAGAAACACGCAAGCTTCAGCTCGCCAAGGCATACGAAGACTGGGAAGCCCTGGCTATGGAATCCTGAGCTCTCATTTCTTATGATTCCAGAACATTCAACTTACGCAAGCAAAATAAAGAAACAGTAGAAGCCGATTCCTTGATGGGATCGGCTTTTTTGTTAATTTATTAATAAACATATGAATTTATATTCAGCTTTTTTCATTTGTCAAATTTACTCGAATTTTGAAAAATATTTTTCAGCTGACTCTTCTCCTATTTATCCACAGGTAAGCAAGATAGCAAGCAAACCACTCAAGTTAATTATACAGCGGTAGAATCGCATTTTTGAATAAAAACCATATTTATCCACCGAGTTATCCACGTTATCCACAGTTTTGTGGATATTATTACTACACACTATCCCCTAAACCCTTTTATTTTCGAAAACTTTGCTGGATTGACTTCGCATTAGTTACCCACAAATTATCCTGAATATGTGGATAACTATAATCACATCTTGACAGATCGTTTTTTACCCATATAGATTATTACACATAATAAGACAAAAGCAGACCTTTGTAAATAAGGTCTGCTCTTCAGAATCGTAATGAACCACATCATTCTTTATTTAGCTCCATCAACCATCAACTATCAACCTGTTTAAACGTGTACCGACTTGTCACTTTCAGAAGACTCTGCCTTGAGCCCAGCTGCATTACATGCCGCGACATAGGCAAGACCCGCCGCCATAACGATATCATTGTGTGTAGCAGTCCCCCTGAATTCCCGCCCTGCACGTTCCACCGCAACAGCCGCCTCTGCCGTTGCTTCTTCTCCCCCGCTCAGTGCATGGATCTCCATGTCCACGAAGGTAATATCATCGGAAATACTCTGACCGATCGCACGGATGGCCGCTTCTACCGGACCACTGCCAACCGCAGAATACGTCTGTTCGCCTGCACCTGTCCGGATTCGAACAGCTGCCATCCGATCAGTCATGCTGCCTGCCGTTACCTGCAGTTCGACCAGCTCATAATCCTGCGCAGGGATGTTCATCGTCTGGCTGACCATTTGCAGCAGCTGATCGTCACTGACCACCTTCTGTTGATCGGCAGTTTCTTTGAATACTTCGTACAGCTGCTCCATTTGCTGCTCATCAGGCTCAAATCCGTATTTGCGAACACGGTCTTTCAGCGCATGACGACCCGAATGTTTACCCAGAATAATCATGCTGCGCGGAATACCCAGTGCTTCAGGATCCATGATTTCATATGTGTTCCGATTCTTCAGCAATCCATCCTGATGGATTCCGGATTCATGCTGGAACGCGTTGCGTCCAACGACCGGTTTGTTGTAAGCAATCGGGAAATGCATGGCCCGGCTGATCTGGCGGGAGGTTTCGTACAGCTGATTCAATTTGATATTCGTCGTGGCACCGATGGCATCTCCACGCGTTTCGAGTGCCATAATCAGCTCTTCCAAGGCACAGTTTCCTGTACGCTCTCCTATCCCATTAATCGTTACTTCGATTTGGGAAGCCCCATTCGCTATCGCAGCCAGGCTATTTGCCACCGCAAGTCCCAGATCATTGTGACAGTGAGCACTGTACCTCACTTGATCGCCGCCTCTTGCCCCTTCGCGGACACGGCGAAACATTTCTCCGTACTCATGCGGAAGCGCATAACCGACCGTATCCGGCAGATTGATAATGCTGGCGCCAGCTTCAATAGCTACCTCAACCATCTCGATCAGATCATCCATCTTGGTGCGGGCTGCATCCATGGCAGTGAATTCCACGATATCCGTGAATTGGCGTGCATAAGACACCATCTCACGTGCAGTAGCGACGACTTCACTCCTCGGACGACGCAACTGGTGCTCAATATGAATATCCGAAGAAGAGATGAACAGGTGAATTCGGCGACGTGCTGCATCAGCAGTTGCCTTCACCGCGGCATCGATGTCTCCTTTGACCGCACGGGCAAATCCGCAAATTTCCACGTTTTGCAGCTGTCTCGATATCGCCTGGACCGCCGCGAACTCACCCGGACTTGAGATCGGGAATCCAGGCTCGATGACGTCAATACCCAGAGAAGCCAACTGATGTGCCAGTTCAATTTTTTGCTCAGGCTGCAGACTCGCTCCCGGTGCCTGCTCTCCATCGCGCAGTGTCGTATCAAAAATCTCAATCATTCGTTTGTTATTGTTCGTTGTCATATTCATCAACCTCCATCAAATTTAATTGTATATTGGATTTGGGGATCGGAACGAGGCGTTCGCTTCCCGTTTTCTATGTTTATTCATTCGCATTCCATGCCGATGTGCACGTCGACTTGCACGCCGGACTCATTTCTTTTTCAAACCATGATTATTGGAATCCCATTGCCCACCCTGCTGCCGGCAGCAAACACAAATAACCCGCCATCTCATCTAAGAGACGGCGGGTTATTTCCCCTCCGCGGTACCACTCTTGCTTGACGATCCCGGCCTGCGCCGTGAATCATCCACCTCGTCGTCTCCAGTCTCACCATTAGTACGCTGTTTGAAGCGTGTAAAGGATTGTTCTGGAGAAACACCCTATAACGGAGGTCAGCCGTTGCCGTGTACACAGGACTTCTGCTTCCACAGCTCCGTTCCCGGGCGAGATTCAAACGATATCAGCCACTGCGTCGCACCACCCCGCAGCTCTCTGAGCGCTTCATCGTTCTACTGCTCCCGTTCATTACATTTATCGTATGTAAAAACCATTTTTCCAATCAAAAAAGCCTGCCCTCTCTCGCAATATTGCAAGAGACGACAGGCTATAACCTTCGCGGTACCACTCTTGTTGACTTTTCCATTCACCTGAGGCAGATTCCGGTATGCGTCCATACGGTTCTATTCCCCAAGGATGACTAAAAGTCCCCTTAGTCATTGCAGAGCTCATATCCAAAATGCAGATCATTCACCCTACAATGGCCCAATCACGGAGGCGACCCGTAACGATGTACTTCGGAATCTCCAGAGAGTTACCGTGTTCCATCATTCCGCTTCCAGGCGAGTTTCAGGTTTCCTTCGACTGCGTTGCACCACCCCGCAGCTCTCTATGACCCGGATGTACCCTACTGTTCCTGTTCATTGCGTTTTAATTCAGGACTTCAATATCCTGTTTAAATTTGTAACTAATATACATTCTTCACATATCGGCTGTCAACTCTTTAATTCAAATGCTTGTCTACACGGACTGGACAGACCAGGCCTCCAAGGATAATCCCGGATCTGCCTTGGCATCAAATTCCGATATTTCGCCCCGCTGCCATTTCAGATATGCGGCAGCTCCGATCATCGCTGCGTTGTCCGTACAATACTCCATCGGCGGAATCAACAATTCGAGTCCCTCCTTGGCACAACGCTCCTGCAATGCAGAGCGCAAGCCGCGGTTAGCCGCTACACCTCCGCACAGCAGCAATTGGCGTGATCCATATTCACGAACGGCTCTTACTGCTTTCTCCACCAGAACCTCCACGACAGCTTCCTGGAACCCGCGTGCAACGGCCGATGGCTCCAGTGTTTCTCCGCGCATTTTGGCCTGATTGAGTGCATTCAGCACAGCCGATTTCAAACCACTGAGACTAAAATCATATGAACCGGCTTCCAGCCATACCCGAGGTAATGGCACAACCTGCTCTGCTTCGGACGCCATCCGGTCCACATGAGGGCCGCCTGGATATGGGCACCCCAGTGCTCGTGCTACCTTGTCATAGGCCTCACCTACAGCGTCATCCCGTGTGCGGCCGATCAGTTTGAACTTGCCTTCAGATTCCATATGCACAAGCTCCGTATGCCCGCCAGACACAACAAGTGCCATCGCAGGGTACTGCAGCTCATGCGTAAGCCGGTTGGCATAAATATGGCCGGCAATATGATGTGTGCCAATAAGCGGTTTGCCCAAGGCCATGGCAAGCGTTTTGGCTGCAACGATACCGACCAGCAATGCACCAACCAGTCCCGGTCCTTGGGTCACCGCAATTGCACTCAAATCTCTGGGGCGGATGCCGGATTGGTCAATGGCTTGCTCCATCATCAGGGTGATTACTTCGACATGCTTGCGTGAAGCGACCTCAGGCACAACTCCGCCAAATGCCTTATGTGTCTCAATCTGGCTGGAGATCAGGTTGGACAGCACTTCTTTTCCATCCTTGACCACGGCAACCGATGTTTCATCACAGCTGGTCTCCACCGCCAAAATATAGGATGGAGCTGATTGTTGTTTATCACTCAGTTCATTCATGAATCCGTTACGCTTCCTTCCTCTTCGCCGCTCCGGCCAGCAGGCGGCAAATTCGCCCACATAATCATCGCATCCTCCTGATTGTCGGAGTAATAGCCTTTGCGAAGACCTGCCGATTCAAACCCTTTTTTCTCATACAAACGCTGGGCAACAAGGTTTGACACCCTGACTTCCAGCGTCATTCGCTCCATGCCAAGATATGCCGCTGTCTTCATGAGCTCATCCAAAAGCTTTTCGCCTAGCTTGCGCCCACGGTAAGCCTGTCTGACAGCAATGTTTGTAATGTGGGCCTCATCCATAATGGTCCACATTCCGGCATATCCAATGGCCGTACCGTCCAGTTCCATGACCATATATTTGGCAAAATGATTATTCGTCAATTCGTTTCGAAATGCTTCTTCCGTCCAGGGCATTGTAAAAGCCTCATATTCAATAATCATAACATCAGGGATATCATTCAATGTCATGAGTCTGAACTGAAGCGCTGCATTCTGCCCGTACGCTTCCATACCGTCCATCCGGCTCGCCACCCTTTCTTCAGCCTTTGCGCAGTAGATTGGCTTCCGCTTCAGCCAGCTGGGTGTAATTCGGCACCAGCGCATGTACGTCATCGCGCTGCCCTGCAAGCAGCGCTTCGGCGCCGAGGCGCCCGATCCAGCGGCCTTCCAGCTCATAGGGAACGAGCTGGAGCGCCGTTCCTGCGGGGCAGCGGAGCTCAGCCGCTGCTGCCGCATGCGGGCCCGTCTCGCCGACAATCCAGACGGCAGCGGGCCGCTCTTCCGGCGCCGCCTCCGCCATGCGGGCGGCGAGGGCTTCCAGCCATCCGTCCACCAGGCGGATGGCATCAGGCGCCAGCCGCCGGGGCGCATCGCTCCCGGCGGAGGCAAACAGCGCGGTGTAGGCTTGACCGCGCCGTGCATCCACGAGCGGAACGATCCAGTGGACAGGGGCGGCACCTGTGCCGCCCTGGTCCGCGGATGGCGTTCCGCCAGCCCCTGCTGCGGCATCCTCTGCCGCAGCTTCGGCCTTGGCCGTGAGGCCGCGGTGCCAGCCGCCCCAGGCCATTGCCTGCAGGCTGGACACCCCGGCAACGGGGATGTCCCATGCCCAGGCGAGCGTTTTCGCCGCGGTCACCGCAATGCGGATGCCCGTGTATGAGCCTGGGCCAATGCCGACGGCAATGCCGTCCAGCCTGCCTGGCTCTGTGCCGCTGGCTGCCAGCAGCTGTTCCATTACAGGCACGACGTGCACGGAGTGATTCCGTTCGGCACGTTCATTACGCTCCTCCAGCAGCGCGTGATCTTCCATCACCGAGGCAGCCATCACCGCGGTGGACGTATCCAACGCCAAAAACCGCTGACGCGGCTTTTTTTGTAAATCTTCCATCATCATTTGACTCCATTCTGTCTGAACTGCCGGCATATGGCGGCATAAGTCTCACCGTATCCATCCAGCGTAATCGTGCGATCCTCCGGACCGGTCGTTTCTATCTGTACATGCAGATGCTCTTCAGGCAGCAGCTCGGGAATGATACTGGCCCACTCCACCAGACTGACTCCGGCACCATAGAAGTATTCATCCAGTCCAAGCTCGTCCGCTTCTTCCAGTGAAATACGGTACACATCCATGTGATATAAAGGCAAACGCCCTTCATATTCCTTGATTAGCGTAAACGTCGGGCTGTTCACCACTTCACGTATACCCAAATGCCAGGCAAACTTTTGTGAAAATGCCGTTTTGCCCGCGCCCAAATCACCGTCCAGTGCAATTACCATTCCGGCGGTTGCCTGTTCGGCAAGTGCGGACGCGAGCGCTTCTGTATCTGCAATGCCATGGGAGTGATACACCCACTGCTCATGCTTCTGATTCAATATACGCCCCACCTTTGGCGGTCCAGCCGCCTGAGTTCACTTTGAACCTTATTATATCGGTCCCTTTCTTCCCCCGCAACACCGGGGATTGGAAGCGAAAGCGAGACCGGCCAGACCCAAAGACAAATAAACCGGCACCTGACGGCACCGGCTTTACCTGAACATCCTTCTTCCTGTCGTTTACTCTCTACTCCTCCAGGCGATCCACACGAACCGTCTGTGTATTACCGGGATTGCTGCCCACCTGAACGGTTGCCATTCCGTTGGCCTCATCCACATGTTCGATCCAGACCGGATCCCCTTCAAGTGTCACGGCAATGGTATCTTTCGAATCGTAGATTGCCTTGGCGCGTTTCACATCCATCATCTTATTCATACTCTCCTTCCGGATCATCATGTGGTTCACGAATCATCGTGTCAGTCGTACTCTCACCAATAAAGCCGTTATCCTCGGTAACCTGACCTCCACCTAGCCCTTCATTGACCATCCGATCGATGTCGAGCATGAATGATTCCCGGTCAAGTGGCAGCTTTTCAGAAGTCACCGCTTCCCAGTTCACCGCACTAGCTGGCGTATGGAACGCTTCGGAATCCTCAGCCCCGGCAATGGGATATGGAGAAAAGGCATGCTTGTGTGCTTCTTCTTCATCCCTTCTGTTCTTCATTTCGGCACCTCCCGGCTTGTTCATTTCGTTCACTTCCTGCTTCACATGCTTAAAAACCCTCTGCTTTTCAAGCATGTTTCTGTTATCATCCCCCAGTCAGCCTGAACCATACGAATTCGTACTGATGACGATTATCCCGGCACCGAGATGCCCATACTACTAATAAAAAGGTACCCCGGAAAGGAGCCGACCCATGCATACGGTCTGGAAAGGTGCAATCAGCTTCGGTCTCGTGCATGTCCCTGTCAAAATGTTCTCGGCTACCGAAGACAAAGACATCTCCATGCGATACATCCATAAAGTCTGCGGCAGTCCGCTCGCTTATGTACGACAATGTCCTTCCTGTGAAGTGGATGTGAAATGGGAAGAAATCACCAAAGGTTATGAATACGAAAAAGGAAAATTTGTACTCTTCGAGAAAGACGAGCTGGAGGCACTGAATGATTCGGCCAGCAAAACCATCACCATTCTGGATTTCGTGGACTTGACCGAGATCGATCCGATCTATTTTCAGAAAACATATTATCTGTCCCCGGACCAGGCCGGCGGAAACGCCTATCAGCTGCTGATGACCGCCATGCGCGATACCGGAAAAATTGGCATAGCCAAGGTTTCCATTCGTTCGAAAAGCAGCCTGGCTGCAATTCGCGTGCTAGAGGATTGTCTTTCCATGGAAACGATTTTCTATCCGGATGAAATTCGTCCCGTTTCCCAGGTGCCAAACCTGCCCGAAGCCCAAAATGTCAATGATAAAGAGCTGACGATGGCGAAACTGCTGATTGACCAGCTGTCTACGCCTTTTGAACCCGGCAAATATACAGACGACTACCGTGAAAAACTGCTGGAACTTATTAATCACAAAGTTGCAGGTGAAGAAATCAAGATTGCACCGGCCAAACCGGAAGCAAATGTCATGGATCTCATGGCTGCACTGCAGGCCAGTATCGAGGCTGTCAAGCCCATTCCGGCTGACCCTGGAACAACGACAGCCAAACCCAAAAAACGCGCTCCCAAAAAGACCGTTCAAGCTGTTGTCGGAGGGGACACAGAAGCTCCCCCCAAAAAGAAAAGAGCCGCGTCCAAATCCAAAACATAACGAAAAATATAATCGAGTTCAGCACGATCCGTCCGGCTCTGGCAGCCGGATTTTTGTTGTTCAGACTTCCATTACCAAAACAGTGACTCCTCTTTCCAATCTGAAAAATCAATTGACGAAAGATAATTTATATTTTATATTAACTTATGAAAAGTAACTTATTTATAATTATAAAGTTTAGCCTTTATGATTCAGAATTCATTAACGTTACCATACCTTCATTGTCATTTAGATGAGATGAATAAAACCATTTATTTATTAGGAGGATACTCTTATGACTACCCCATATCAAATCCCCAGCACCACCCATTTGGGCGAAGTAAGCCTGAAAATCAGCAACCTGGAGCGATCCATTCAATTTTACACGGAAGTGGTCGGACTCCAAGTATTGGAACGTCACGAAGGGGTGGCAACGATGACTGCTGACGGCAAACAGTCCCTGGTGCGTCTTGAAGAGCTAACCGATGCGGTGACTCTGCCTGTTCGTTCACACGCCGGATTGTATCATTTCGCCATTCTGCTGCCTGACCGCAAGTCACTTGGTCTTGCCCTTCGCAACCTCGCTGCCTCCGGCATTGAGATTGGTCAGGGCGATCATCTGGTGAGTGAGGCATTCTATATTTCTGATCCGGACCAGAACGGAATTGAAATTTATGCAGACCGTCCGCGTGATACCTGGAGACGGGATGCAGACAATAACTACATCATGTCAAGCGATCCGGTGGATGTGCAGAGTTTGTTTGACCTCTCCGAGAATGAGCCTTGGAATGGCCTGCCTGCTGGAACCGTTATCGGTCACGTACACTTTCATGTACGCAGCCTGGAAGAATCCCGCCGCTTCTATACAGGTGTGCTCGGTTTTGATGTCGTAGGCAATTTCGCTGGTATGTCAGCTCTATTTGTTTCCGCCGGCGGGTATCACCACCACATTGGCCTGAATATCTGGGCTGGGACAGGCGCGCCGGTGAATCCGGACCGTGCCACAGGGATCGACTATTTTACCATCGTATACGCCGGACAGGAACCATTGCAGCAAGCTCTGGAACAATTGCGGCAGCAAGGTGCCGCTCTTGAAGAACATGATGGCAGCTGGTTTACCACCGACCCGCAAAATATACGTGTTCGCTTGATCACAGCCGGATAAACCTGTTATTTGATGACTTTCTTATAAATTCATAAATCCCATGTTATACCGAGACAGCTCGGACAGTGTGCAGCTCTTTTCTATGAGATTGCCAATGTCCGGGCTTTTTTATTATATATTTGGTGAAATTGGCGCATCCTAACCTAATATCCAGCTCGACAAACGAAGGAGAATCCAAATGGTTGAAAAGGGACGTTTGACGGTAAGGCAGCTTGGCGCCTTACTGTTCCTCTGTACAATTGGTGAACAGATTCTCGTATTTCCAGCCATGATCACTTCGTTCGCGCACGAAGATGCCTGGATATCTGCGTTGCTGGGCGTCGCTGGGGGAATCGGGATTCTGTCCATCATGCTGGCAGCCTACAAACTTCATCCCCGGCTGAATTTGGTTGAGAATGCACTTCGAACATTAGGACCTTGGATCGGGGGTTTGTTCAGCTGTTTTTATTTGTTTTATTTTCTGATCAGTACATCCACATTCGTCAGGGAAATCGGCGATTTCATGTCCACCCAGATCTTACACGATACACCACTGTGGATTGTACATCTGCTCTTTGTCTGCCCTCTGGTATGGGGACTTATATGCGGTCTGGAGTGTATAGCCAGAAGTGCCGAGGTTTTTCTCCCATTAGTTGTATTGTTTCTGCTTATATTGACGGTGTGTCTCCTTCCTCATCTCAAACTGGAAAATATCCAGCCTGTTCTCGCCCAAGGCTTCCTTGATCCATTCCGGGGCTTCATTGCAGTACTTACTTATCCGTACTGTGAGTTATGTATTTTCATGATGCTGTTTCCTTACGCCAAGCAGGAGCCACACCTGGAGAAGGATATCCTTCTGGCAGGACTTATTGGCGGTCTGATGCTAACACTGACGCTGACCATTTGTCTTCTCGTGATGGGGCCCTTTATGACACAGCATCATTGGTTCGCTTCATTTCAACTGTCGGAAAAGATTAATATAGGCAACTTTCTGCAGCGGATTGAAGCCTTCATGGCATCCGTGTGGATTATCGCTGTTTTTTTCAAAAGCATTCTGTTCTTCTATAGTTTTGTCTTAGGAATTACACATCTGTTCAGCCTATCCAGCTACCGTTCACTTATCCTGCCGTCAGCTCTTCTAATTCTGGCCATGTCCGTTCTGGTTTCTCCAAATCAAATTTTCTACCTCAAGGTGATTATTCCCTATTGGATTGATTGGGATCTTACCTGCGGTATCGCACTCCCTGTACTGCTCATTCTGGTACATCAATTCAAATCACGTTTATCCAAAATATAAATATCCACAGCCCGCAGCAGATTATGACAGAAAGGAGCCTGCACATGTTCACACCTTTGACCCCGTTTGAGCCTATATCCCGGGATAACATTCCAACCGGACCCAACTGGATTGCTCAGGTGAAATGGGATGGCGTTCGCATGCTTGCTTACGAGGATGGCAATGAACTCAAATTGATAAATCGCAGACTGCATGATCGAACTGTCCAATATCCCGAGCTGGTTTCCGCACGAAACCTGTGCAGCGTTCCCTCTTATATCCTGGATGGCGAAATTATTGCGCTAGACCCGGAAACGGGAAAACCTTCCTTTTACCATGTACTGCGCCGGGACCGCATGAGCAGACCTGACGGAATTGCCCAAGCCGTGCATCAGATTCCGGTGACGTATATGGTTTTTGATATTTTGTTCTGTGATGGAACATGGGTCACCGACCAGCCGCTTGCAGAGCGCCAGCGCCTCCTGCACCAGGTGCTTAACACGGGCCCACACGTACAGGAAGTGACCAACACCTCCGATGCCTCCTCTTTGCTCACGGTTATGAGGCAGCACCAGATGGAAGGTATTGTCTGCAAAGATCTTACAAGCACCTATGCTATCAACGGCAAGGATCAACGCTGGCAGAAAGTCAAAATCATGCATGATCTCTACGCCATGATTGGCGGGGTCACCTACCGGAGCGGCATCGTTAATGCCATTGCCGTTGGCGTATATGATGGACCGCATTTTGTCTATATTGGTCATGTGGGCACTGGCAAGCTGAACTCCGCCACCTGGCGTAAACTTACAGAAGAAGTTGAACCTCTGATTCAAAAGGAAAGACCCTTTTACAATGTGCCCGAGCGAAGTGCAGAGACTACGTGGATAGAGCCCCGAATCGGCGTCAAGGTGCAGTACATGGAACTGACTCAGCATCGGACCCTGCGCCACCCGAGTATACAAACATTCGCAGAGGTCTCACGTGATGATTGTCTTGCCAGTCAACTCGTTATCGAAGTGTGAATTTATATTACCGCGTTCATGTTGTATAGAGGAGGTGTTTATATGGCCCGTACGATAAAAGGTACCATTACTATAGAAGGCACGGAGCTTACCGTAACCAATCCGGACAAGCTGCTGTGGCCTGAGGCAGGGGTAACCAAAGCCATCTACTTGCAAAAGCTTGCGGCCATCGCACCCTTTTTGCTTACGTACACAAGAAATCGGCTTCTAACCACTATTCGTTATCCGCATGGCGCAGGCGGTGAATTTTTTTATCAGAAAAATGTACCTGAACCGATTCCGGATTTTGTGCGCACCGAGATGCACGAAGGCATCCGCTATGTCGTGATGGATCGCCTGCCGGAGTTGCTGTGGCTTGGCAATCTTGCTGCCCTAGAGTTTCATCCCTCTCTGCATGCCGTGGGGAGCCATCTGCCATGCGAATGGATGATTGATCTGGACCCTTCACTTGAAGAGGAACCCCGCATTATGCAGGCCGCCTTGATTGTTGGAGAAACGCTGACTTCCCTGGGATTGAGATCTGTACCCAAAACCTCTGGGGCAACAGGTATACAGATCATCGTTCCGATCCGTCAGGGTGTTACTTTCGATGAACTGCGGTATATTGGTCATTTTGTTGGCAAGTATGTTACCCAGAAGCATCCTGACCTGTTCACCTTGGAGCGACTCAAAAAGGATCGCGGGGACCGGATTTATTTTGACTATCTGCAGCATTATGGCGGCAAAACCCTGGCAGCTCCGTATACGCCACGTGCAAAACCCGGGGGTACCGTATCCACTCCGCTCACTTGGGAAGAAGTAAGAAACAACGTCTCGGTCAAAGACTATCATTTGATGAATATTGTGGAGCGGTTGCAGCAGGTAGGCGATCTCATTGCATCCGTTGAGCCCCAGCCTGTTGAGCTGATCACTCAGCATCTGAAAAAGAAATAGCCGGCAACCCTCAAACCAAGGGTGCCGGCCATTTTTTTATTATATGCATGTTACATCGAGTAAGACTCGCTAATGGATACCTTTTTTCTTGAAACGTCCGCCCTTGACGTCATGAATGTTACCGATCGCCACAAATGCTTGCGGGTCCCAATCTTCAACGATGGACTTCAGCTTCGCTTCTTCCAGACGAGTGATAACAACAAAGATGATCTTCTTCTCATCCCCGCTGAATCCGCCCTCTCCATCCAGGAAAGTAACGCCGCGACCGAGACGGTCCGTCAGCGCTGAACCGATATCGCGGTACTTCTCACTGATAATCCATACCGATTTGGACTGATCCAATCCTTCATTGACGATATCGATCATCTTCATGGCGATGTAATAGGCAATCATGGAATACAGGGCATTCGGCCAACCGAATACAAATCCGGCACCTGCGAAAATAAAGACGTTAATAAACAGAACAATCTGTCCTACCGACAGCGGTGATTTCTCACTCAGCAAAATGGCTACAATCTCCGTACCGTCCAGCGATCCGCCAGAACGGATAACGAGCCCGACACCCACACCCAGAATCAATCCGCCAAATACCGCTCCGAGCAATGGTTCACCCGGTGTCAATGCCGGCACATGGTGCAATAATGAGGTCCCGATGGACATCACCACGATCCCGAGCAGCGTGGATAACGCAAATGTTTTACCAATTTGTTTATAGCCGAGAATCAGAAAAGGCAAGTTGAGCAGAGTCAGGAAAATCCCCAGCGGCAGATGCGTAAGCTCTGACACCATAATCGAGATCCCCGTGATTCCTCCATCAATTACGCCATTGGGCACGAGAAATATTTCAAGTGAAACAGCCATCAGTGCAGCACCGATCAGAATCATCACAATACGTTGCAGGAGCTTAAGCGTAAATACCGAGCTTTTTACATTCCGATCCGGCTTCGATGTTATTTCTTTAACCGTTACATTGGACATGGTATCCCCCCCGTTTGATTGATATGTGAATCAATTTCATAAAGCATTTAAATACTGAAAGGGGAACCTACATATAGTAGAAAACGATCTCGCTTAACTCTATAAGTACCCTTCTTATAAGTAACTAAAGGCAATATGAAATGGATTCAAATATGTCTTAATTCCGGTTTACACTTCGAAAAGAGAGCAAAAGGGAGCCTGTTTCCCGCAGACCCCCCTCCTTCGCCAAGACATGATTTATATATTTATTATATCATAAAAGATCAAATTTGAGCAAAATAGTTAGCAAAAAGAAGATAAATTCAAAAAAAGTGAATTTATCTTCAGAAATCGAACCTAAAACGGCTAAAGCAGCGGAGAAAGCATGCGAGAAAGGATTTCTGCCCCCTTTTGCCCTCGTGAACGTCCCTGAAATGCCTTAAGGTCGATCTTGCTGGACACCTTCAAATCCTTTTCAAAATCCGCTATCAAACGATCCATGGAGGAGGATTCAAACAGAACGGCTGTAAGTTCAAAGTTGCAGAAAAAACTGCGCATATCCATGTTGGCTGTCCCCACGGTGGCAAGCAGCTCATCCACAATCATGACTTTGGCATGTACAAATCCTTTTCGATACTGATAAAACTCCACCCCAGCACGGAGCAATTCCTCCACATACGAGAGGGAAGCCAGATGCACAAGCCGTGAATCAGACTGATAGGGAATAATGATCTTCACATCCACCCCGCTTACAGCAGCAGTCTTCAGCGCTTCATACAGGGCAGGATCCGGAATGAAATAAGGACTCGTAATATAAATGCGTTCACAGGCTACCGAGATGGCTCCAAAACACATTTCCTGAATCGCATCCCACTCCTGGTCAGGTCCACTGGCCAGAATCTGAATTTTTTCGTCCCCGCTGCATATATGAGGCGGAAACAGTTCTTTTAACTGCGTTTCGGTAATCTGCTCACCGGAAGCAAGCTTCCAGTCGTTAAGAAATGTGTTTTGCAGGAAATAAACGGCGTCACCTTCCAGCTGCATATGCGTATCCCGCCAGAACCCCATTTTATGGTATTTTCCGAGGTAATCATCCCCGACATTAATGCCGCCCACAAATCCAACCCTTCCATCCACGACGATAATTTTCCGATGATTCCGGTAATTGACCCTGCGATCAATGGTGGCAATCAGCGGAGGAAGGAAATAATGGAATTCCACCCCGGCATCCTGAAGCTTGCGGATAAAACCCAGGCTCATTTTGTGGCTGCCAAGACCGTCACAGATAAACCGGACTCTTACACCTTCACGTGCCTTGCGAATCATCACTTCCTGAAACTTGGTACTGATTGCATCATCACGAAAAATGTAAAACTCCACATGCAGATGATGCTTCGCCTTCTCCATTTCCCTTAACATGGCCGGGAAGGCCTCTTTCCCGTTCGTTAACACTTTGCTTCTGTTGCAGCCCGTGATAGGGCTCTCCGACAGATGGGACAGCAGATTAAACAACCGCTGCTGGTGCATAAAGCGATTGTCAGGCATTTCGGCTGCTTCCTTCACAATATGAGCCTGCTCCCATATCGTTTCCTTAATCTCCCTGAAAATTCTCGATCCGGCTTTGCGTACTTTTTTTCGTTTGTTGAAATCCTGTGCCACGAAGTAATACACGATAAAACCAATCGGAGGCACACAAAACAAAATAAACAGCCAGGCCACCGCTTTGGACGGATTTCTGAACTCCAATATGATAATGGTGGCTGCCTGGAAAATAAAAACGAGTAAAATAATGACCAGCCAAAACATTCCGGCTTCCCCCTCGATGACAATCTTGCCTTTCTCTCTCACTTCATCAGTTTTGACGATAAAGCATATAGCTAATCATAGATACCCAATGTTGGACCTATTCGTAACGTCCGTATAGATAAAACTTTACATACGCAAACTAATCTTAGGGTTTACTGCCCGCCTGCTATGCTGAAATGGCTGTCTATTCTGACTGTGTTTGCATCTACATATTCTCCATCAAGTCTGAGAAACCGCATCACACCGCCATTTAGAGCATTTCACCTTCCATAGTCTTCCTCTTTTGCTCCGCAGGAGGTGGTCTTCTGGCGTTAAATTCGATATAATATTCGTTAAAAACTTATTACCTAAAGGAGAAGAGCAGTGAATGGAAAGTGAGAGGTATGCGATAAATTTAGTAATGGTTGCGTTTTTGATAGGACTTTCGGCGTTTTTTGTTGCAGTGGAGTTCGCTCTGGTACGGGTTCGTCCGAGCCGGATCGACCAAATGATTGCAGAAGGGAACAAGCGTGCGCTGGCTGTTAAACAGGCCGTTGCCAATCTGGATGGCTATTTGTCCGCCTGCCAGCTTGGAATCACGATCACATCTCTGGGACTGGGCTGGCTGGGTGAACCAACGGTAGAGAAGATTCTCCACCCTGTGTTTGAAAGCTTGAAAATGCCTGAGGCGGTTTCTTCGTTCTTATCGTTTGTTATCGCGTTTGCTTCCATCACGTATCTGCATGTTGTGGTTGGTGAACTCGCTCCAAAAACGATTGCAATCCGGAAAGCCGAGACTGTTGCACTGCTGACGTCTACACCTATCATCTGGTTTAACCGAATTATGTATCCTTTTATCTGGCTGTTGAACGGCTCAGCGAACCAACTGGTGAAACTGTTCGGAATCAAACCTGCCTCTGAACATGAAGATGCACACTCCGAAGAAGAGTTGCAGATCATTATTAATGAAAGCTTTGAAAGTGGTAAAATCAACCAAGCTGAGTTCGGTTATGTAAGCCGGATCTTTGCTTTTGATGAAATGTTAGCCAAAGAAATCATGGTACCCCGGACCGATATGGTCTGCCTTTATGTGAATAGAACGAACGAGGAAAACCTGGAGATCATTCGTGAAGAGCAGTACACCCGTTTCCCGGTTGTGAACGAGAGCAAAGACGATATTATCGGTATCATCAATACCAAACAATTCTTCCTTGAGCTTTACGGAAACGATGAACCTGTTGATCTTTCTTCACTGATCCAGCCCGTATCTGCTGTTCATGAAACGACTCCGGTTAAGGATCTGCTCAAGAAAATGCAAAAGGATGGCGTTCATATCGCCGTGCTGGTCGATGAATACGGCGGAACATCAGGTATTGTGACGATTGAAGATGTGCTTGAACAGATTGTCGGCGAGATCCGCGACGAGTTCGATGCGGACGAAGTGGAAGACATCCAGGTCATCAACGAAAACTATGTCATTATGGATGGTAAGGTATCCCTGTCCAAGGTTAACGACATGTTTATGTCGAACCTCGATGCCGATGAATGGGATACGATTGGTGGATGGCTCTACAGCCACCGTCCGGAGATGAACGAGCAGGATGAGTATGAGTTCGAGAACCTGACCTTTGTTCTTCTGGAAAAAGACAAAAACCGGTTCTATAAAGTGGCAGTTGTACCTAAAGAGCCGCTCGTTATGTCTGAGTATACGGATGACGAATCCGAAAAGAGTTCATAAGCGATACAGTTAATCACACGTTAATGCCGTATTGGAATATAAAAGAGCACTTCCCTCGCGGAAGTGCTCTTTTGGTATTTCATCAAAAAAGATATGCTCATCTTCACGTATTCTCTGCTCTATCCTCCACAATTCGATTCTGAATCTTGCGGAAAATGATCTTGATAATCATATACAACGGAATCACAATGATCATGCCGAGGATATTGCCAAGGTCAGCACCTACCAGCAATAAAATGACGGTTGTCAGCGGATGGATATCCAGCTGCTTGCCATAGACATAAGGAGATATCAGATTATCCTGAATCTGCTGCGCCACCACGATAATGACCAGCGACCAGATCGCCATGGATGGAGATTCAATAAAGGCTACAATAACAATTGGTATGGCTGCCAGGATCGCACCGACATAAGGAATGAAATTTAATATGATGGATACGACCGTCAGCAATAGCGCATAAGGCAATCCGAGGATAAGAAAACCGATGTACATCAGGATTCCCAGCGCGACATTGACAATCACTCGCCCTACAATAAAATTGCTCAGCGCTTCATCTATTTCATGAACGGTCTCTTCCCCGTCCTTCCGGTAACCTCTCGGCAGAAGCAGGGTTAGATTGGTGCCAAACTTGCTGCCTTCCTTCAGCATGTAATACAGCATAATCGGAAATGTCGCCAAAATGATGACCAGATTGGATACAACCGAGAACAGCCCGGATAGATAATCCGTTACCTGCGCAATTCCCTGAGTCAGGAAGTCAGAGAATCGTGAAACGATATCCGAATCTTCGGGCAGATATTTGGACAGGAAGCCGCTTCTCTCCAGTTCGTTTAGCTGAGCACTAAGTGAGGACATCAAAACCGGTGTATTTTCAATAAAGTTCCATAGTTGTTCCCGGAGTGAGGGCCATACGAGCACACTGAATCCGGCAATCAGCAGGGCAATCACGACATAAATAATGAGAACGGACAGAGCCCTCTTCATCCGATGTCGTTCCATGTAGTCAACGAGCGGCCGAAGTAAATAATAGAAAAAGCCCGCGATCAGTAGCGGAATAATGATGATATGTATTAGTGATGTTAACGGGCGGAAAATAAAATTCACTTTATCTCCCAAATAGACAATGAGCAGCAGCAAAATAATGGCTGTGCAAATTCGGTAAAACTTATTGTTTATCAAGAAATTGATCCCTCCATACGCTGCGCTCCCCGTATTGCGGCGATAATCTGGTGCACTCTTTGACGGTCACTTGATTATATGTACCCTTAAACGCAAGTATTGCCACAATTGGAGTCTGTTATCGTGAGGTCTCCTTTTCTCAGTGAGTGAAATGGGCAAAAAAAAACAGCAGGCGGTTAGCCTGCCACATCTCTTTTATTGAAAACTACCCATGAAATGACCATAAAGATGACATAATAAACCGCCAGTACAGCAACGGAGAAACCAAGGGTCATTCCCGCGTTACCCCCGCCGAGCAATCCAAAGTCCATTCCTGAACTCATATACCGGCTGAGATCCATGTTATTAAACAGGACAAACTTGGCCCATTCATACCGATCCGGATTGAAAATCAAGGCGAATATACTCTGGGTGAACATGATAAACAGTGACAGACCAATCGCCAATGCCCCCGAACGAAACACGGAAGAAACCATAAAAGCAATAGCCAGCGTAATAAACAGATCGACATACAGATATGCCCATAACTCAAACGCATATGACGCCGAGCTGCCGCTCCCGCTCACAGATCCATCATGGGAGAATAGCAGATAGGACATGCCCGTTGCGAGCAACAGGATCAGAATCGTACTGAGCAGACTGAACGCAATGACAGTCACGTATTTTGAGGCCAAAATCTTGCTTCGTGACCATGGACGAATGAGCAGCAGCTTGATGGTCCCCCATGTGAATTCCCCTGCTACCGCTTCAGCTGCAATGACAACACAGAAGATGGTATTCAGGAAGAACACGATCTGAACCGTAGTGATAGCTGCTTCCCAGAAGTAAACGTCACCGGCTGCCATGCCTTCTCTCAGCAGCACCGGAAACAACAGCGAGATTAACGCCAAAAATGAAAGCATGATCCACGTACGGGGCCGCCGAAATATTTTCATATTTTCATTCAATAAAAGATTACCAAAGTTAGACAATACCTCCGCCCCCAGTCACTTGTAAAAATTGGTCTTCGAGTGTGTGCGTTACGTTACGGATCCCGTATACCTGAATGCCTTCACTCACCAGTTTGGCATTTAGATCCGGAATCTGGTCACGTGATATACGTACCACAAGCATGTTCCCTTGGACCGCAGCATCATGAACCAGTTCTGCGGCACGCTGCGCGTCATTCACTTCAAAGGCAACTTCCGTGAGTGCATCTGCCCCGGCTTCGGCTCTGAGGTTTCTCACATCAATCAGTTTACCGTTTTGGATGATGGCAACCGTATCACACATCAGTTCCATCTCCGACAGTAAGTGGCTCGAAACAAAGACGGTAATGCCTTCCTCACGGCTGAGCTGGCGCAGATAATCCCTTAATTCCCGAATCCCCTGCGGATCAAGACCGTTGGTTGGCTCATCCAGCACAAGCAGCTTTGGCTTATGTAATATGGCCTGCGCCACACCAAGGCGCTGACGCATCCCCAGAGAATAGGTTTTCACTTTATCATGAATACGGGCCGTTAACCCTACACGCTCAATGGTTTCCGCAATGCGCTCTTTCGTAATCCCTGGAGACATGCGGGCAAAATGCACAAGATTCTGGTATCCGGTGAGAAACTTGTACATTTCCGGATTTTCTACAATGGCTCCCACATTAGCCACTGCCTGTTCAAATTCATTCTTTACACTGTGTCCCGAGATGAAAATATCTCCCTTGCTAATGGACATTAGTCCGACCATCATTCGAATCGTTGTCGTTTTCCCGGCACCATTAGGCCCTAAAAAACCAAAAACCTGCCCCGGAGAAATATCCAGAGTCAGGTCGCTGACCAACGATCGGGAAGATATGATTTTACTGACGCCCTGAAGTCGGACGACCGGCTCCTGCTGCATTCAATTCACTCCCTCATCAACGGGCATATTTAATCAGGCCCGTTTCTCATATGAACATAGTGTATCATAATCTTTAGTATATTGTCCCGTAAACTGGGTGTTCTCCTTGCGCTTTGTATGGATCAGACACGCTCCACAGCATCCAAGCGGCATTTCACTCCGATAAAATCCGGTGCGAAATACGTGATTGCCTCCATAGCCCTCTTCCTTTGATTCGACAGAGCCTCTACCAACCGACACAATCATCCCACAACTGACACAGTAAAAGCGGCTCGTTTCGATCACTGAAATTCCTTCCCCTCAACAAGGAGCGATGTCGTCCCTGTTATTTGTCGTTAGAAGCTGAATTTTGATACATTTTGTATCTAACTCGTAATTTACTTGACCCCAGGACTATTGTCAAGCCCATCGCCCTTTAAATAGGGCCGAAACGCAAAAAAAGCTCTATAAATGCGACAAAAGTCTCGCATTTATAGAGCTTTTCTTCGGGAAAATGATACAAAGTGATGCAAAGTATCGATCAATATCATCCGCCTACCCGCCTCAGAAGATCATTTATGGCTTTCACCGGAGTGCTGCTCCCCACCCTTTCCAGGGTAATACCAGAGCAATGTCCAGTCCTCCCCATCCTTCACCACATAGCAGGTCTGTACAAGATTCAATTGACCGAAGGTGCTTCTGTACTTCATGATTATTCCGATTTTGTAAGCCTCGGCAAATGGCTCTACGCCGTCAATCACCGTGACATCAAATTCCCGCTCCGGTTTTTCCATCTCGAACTCAAATGTTTCCACGCCAAAATGCTGCATAAAAATATGTGCTCTGGACTGCAAATAGGCACTTTTGGAGAAACGTTCCTTCATCAGTGGGTGAAACAGTTCCCATGAACTGCCGAAATCTCCCGCCTGCTCATAATGGTAAAACTCTTCAACCACCGAAGCAGCTTCATCCGGAGCATCCGCACGAAAAAGATATGGAATGGTTTTGGCTATAAGCCATAACAGCAGCAGCACAAGTGCGATGAACCCGATCTTTTTGAACAAAGCATTGCGATTGCGTCTTCGCAGCATGTCCACCCCTCCTGTCCTACTCCATTCTTATGATGGATAGCAGGAAAGTAGAAGCTGGTTGGCACAGAGCATTTCCTGGGAAATCACTTGTTTGGAGTTGACGAATGCCTGCGAGATCTTCGTTTCCGGATCATGGTCTTCATCGCCACATAAATTGTAATTCCGCAGAAGCCACCAATCAGATCCACTCCGATGTCACGTATCGAACTTGTCCGGTTAGGGCTGAACTGCTGGATATACTCATCAATAGAGGCAATAATCGCTACAACAATCAGGGAAGCAGCGATACAGGTCAGCATATGCATTTTCCTGTACCGCAGTCCGCCGAAGACAAGCACCGCCAGCACTGCATACACAAATAAGTGCGCACTCTTGCGAAATATAAACTCGGCGAAGTCATAAGGTCTCTGTCTCAAAGAATAGTCATGCTCTCCGTAAGTGAATTGCACATCAGGCAATACAAATCCGATTTTGACTTTTTCGGACCATTGATGCAGCCAAGGCTGGATGGTCTGCTGCTGATACGATTGGTTGGACATGGACCAGATCACCAAAACCCAGGCTGCGATCAACAGCAGGGACAGAATAAAACCGTACACTCTTCGTTTGCGACCGTGTCTCCTTTTTCTGGAGCCCTCCTCCACAATTATTGTCATCACCACTTTCGTTGCCCATCGAAGATTCTTAATTCTTTAAATTCTCTTCAATTATCCCGTGAATGCGATCTCGCTCCTGCTGTTCCACAATATAATAGTAAATTCCGTTGATCTTTTCGCCTTTACCCTTGATTTCCACTGTGTCCACATTTTCGAGATCACTGCGATAATCAAGAATAAGTTCCTTCATCTCATCAAAAGTCAGGTCTGTTCTGACATGTGTACCCAGCTCATCCAGCATATTTTGAAGATTGAGTACACTGGAGAATTGCATCGTATTTTTCATCATTTGCTTCAAAACCTCACGTTGCCGTCCATTACGCCCCAAGTCTCCTTGGGGGTCATCATACCGCATCCTCGAAAAACCCAAGGCAGCCACACCATCCAAATGAATATTCCCCTGCTCGTAACGATGACCCTCATAATCAAATGCAAATGGATTATTTACATCTACACCTCCGACCAGATCAATGATTTTCGCAAAACCTTCCATGTCCACTTTCATATAATAATGAATGGGGGCATCCAGAAATTGTTCTACGGTTCTCACCGACATGTCTACACCGCCGAAGGCATACGCATGATTGATTTTGTCTTCTGTGCTGTGGCCAACAATCTCGGTTCGTGTATCCCTCGGAATATTAAACATGAGCACTTGTTTTTTCCCAGGATTCACACTTAATACGATCATTGTATCCGAGCGCCCCGGATCGTTCGGACGTTCATCCACTCCCAGAATAAGAGCATTGAATGGCTCCTTGCTATTGATATCTACTGGCAGCCCGCCTCTATTGTCCGAAATAGAGACAGGCTGCGCTGGATCACGCGGCTCGTAAATCTGATCAGCTGTAGACTTCACGGATTGGTATAAATACATCGCATACCCAAACACAGCAATGACAAAAATGGAAACCACCCAGATCGAAATTTTCATCCACTTTTTCATGGTATGTCCTCACTCACGTTATGATGATATTCCTGTTTAGATGATCGCTGCGGCTTTACCTTCTGCATGATTGAGGCCAGGGCGGCCTACAGAGTAATATTGGAACCCAGAAGCATGGATTTGTTCTTTGTTGTAGACATTACGCCCGTCAATCATAATCGCTTCATTCATCATGCTCGCAAGTTCCATCAGGTTCATCTGGGAGAACTCCTTCCATTCTGTCAGCACGCAAAGTGCATCAGCTCCTTTGGCAGCCTTCAGCGGGTTATCTTCCCATGCGATCGAGGCGACATCCATTTCTTTGCGGAAGTTGGCTGTGGCAATCGGATCATAAGCCTTAACAACAGCCCCCGCTTCTGTTAAATACCTAATAATATCGATAGCAGGTGCATCCCTTACATCATCCGTATCCGGTTTAAAAGCAAGTCCCCAGACGGCAATGGTTCTACCGCTAACGGTACCGAAAATCTCTTCAAGTTTGCGAATCACATTAAATCGTTGATCCTGGTTAACCTGAACAACGGATTTTAAAAGTCTGAAATCATAATCAACTTTGCCCGCGATTTGAATCAGAGCCTGTGTATCTTTGGGGAAACAAGACCCTCCATAACCAATACCAGCTTTCAGGAATGAAGAACCGATTCGTTTATCATATCCCATGCCTTCGGCTACACGCGTAACATCCGCGCCAACCTTTTCACATATATTTGAAATTTCATTAATAAATGATATTTTTGTTGCGAGGAATGCATTGGACGCGTATTTAATCATCTCTGCTGACCGGATGTCAGTAATGATGAGATTTTCGGTTAGTGGGCGATGAAGTTTCTTGAGTGCCTTGATTGCCCGTTCACTGTCCGTACCAATCACGATACGATCCGGATTCAGCGTATCCTTCACTGCAGAGCCTTCTCGCAAAAATTCAGGGACAGACGCAACGTCAAACGGTTGAGTGGAAATACTCTGGATCAGTTCTCTGACGCGATCATTGGTGCCCACAGGCACTGTACTTTTGGTCACAACAATTTTATAGCTCTCCAGATGGGTCCCAATCTCGATGGCTACCTGCTCGACATACCCCAGGTTGGCATCTCCATTTGGCAAAGAGGGGGTTCCTACTGCGATGAAGATAATATCGGATTCACGAATGGCTTCAGCGATATCGGACGTAAAGGATAACCTGCCTGCTCGCTTGTTGGCGACCATGAGTTCTTTGAGTCCAGGCTCGTAAATGGGAACTTCACCTGCATTAAGCATATCTACTTTGTCCTGATTGTTATCTACACAGATGACCCGATTGCCGATCTCCGAAAAGCAGACTCCCGATACAAGACCTACATACCCTGTTCCAATTACTGCAATATTCATCTTGTTTTCCCCCAGTTCACACAATTTTGGATGATGTCTGCCCATTCCATTTCAATTCTTACAATGTCCTCTTCGATCAGTTCACTGCCCATCTGGACTTCGATAATTTCAAGTTCTGTAACAGCTTTCACACTATGTTTTCCGCCAGACGGAATTGAAATGGTATCGCCCTGATTAATCTGTCTAATATCACCGTCCAGAATCAATTCACCTTGCCCGGAAACGACTGTCCATACTTCGTTTCGTTTCAGATGGTACTGGTAAGATAAATTTTTTCCGGCTCCAATAATAATGCGTTTGGTTAGTACCTCTTCACCCTGAGCATTCCGTGTATAATCAAGAACCTTGTAACAGCCCCAGCGGCGTTCTTCATACATGGGACGTTCCGTACTATCTTTGAGAAGTTCTTTAATTTGTGGGCTTGCTTCTTTCTCGCTGACCAGGATACCATCCGGGCTCGTAGCAACAATCACGTTTGAAACGCCCAATACGCATACCGGGATATTCAACTCATTGACCAGATGGGTGTTTACTGAACTCTCTGTAACTACACCCTTGCCCACAATGTTGGTGCTCATTTCATCTGTCAGCGTATTCCACGTCCCTAGATCTTTCCAATATCCATCGTAAGGTGTAACTACAATTTGAGAGGCCTTTTCAACGACTTGATAATCGAAGCTGATTTTCTCCAACCTTCCGTATTGCTTGAGCATCTCTTCATACTGAATTGGCAGCTCAAGCTCGATCAGCAGATTAATCAGATAATTGAGTTTGAACGCAAAAACCCCGCAATTCCAAAGGGCAGATTGTTTTATCATCTCTGCTGCTTCAGCCTCGCGAGGTTTCTCTTGAAAACGGGTTACCTTGGCATATTGCATATGTTCTTTTTCTCTTGTTTCGCTTGGTTCCGTTACAATATAACCATATTTTTCCGAAGGATAGGTGGGTTTCACTCCGATCAATGCCAAATCCACTTTGGATTCCGCCAGGATCTGTTCAAGATCCATAACTTTATAAAAGAAAGATTCCTCCACGTAAGGGTCAACCGGAAGTACGGCTACGGTTTCGTTCAAGCTGACACCCTGCACCGAGTAGAGATAGACAGCCGCTAAAGCAATGGCAGGGAAGGTATCCCTGCGTTCCGGCTCAACCACAAGGTCAACCTCCTCACCCAGTTGGCTTTGTAAAATCTCCACCTGTGGCTTGCTCGTTGCAATCGTCGCCTGTTCACTCAATCCGGTCTGCTGTAACTGTCTCCATACCCGCTGCACCATTGACTCCGACTGCCCCTGGGGACCTTCAAGCACTTTGAGGAACTGCTTGGAACGTGTATCATTGGACAAGGGCCACAACCTTTTCCCCGATCCTCCTGAGAGAAGCACGATTCGCAATATGATCACTCCACTCTATATTTTTCAAAAAACGGATGCTCCTTGAAATTGATGTGCAACCTACACAGACACGGTTGACTCAATGTAATTATGATCGATCTTTGCACTTTTCTTAGAAGATAAATCCAATGTTGCCGTGTTGACCTGGTGGGTCCATATTCGATAATATCCGGAGTTTTTACCGTAGGAATTATCAATTAGAAGATTGGGCTTTGCCATCAAACAGGACAAGATGTGACCATGCAATCTGGAAGAATGGATCATCTCATATTCACTAAAACAACGAATCGCTTTGTTTACCAAATAATCACTATACTTCATCCAGATCTTCTGAAGCAGCCGTCTGCCTTTTCCTTTCCGAAGTCCAAGTCCCAGCCAATATACCAGTTTGCGCTCGTACCGATTGTACAAGGTAGGCCAATCCAGGAAATCTCCTTGCTGATCTGCAACCATATGGGAGGGTTCTGCGGCTTTTTCAATATCTGTTCTATAAAAATTCAATCGTTCTTTACGCGGAGAGCTATTTCTCTCGATCGGCCACAATTGATGTGCCATATCTGGTATTAATGAAACGTGGCACCCTTTAAAGTTTTCCGTTGCTATCTGATAAGAGGGTTCATCTCGTACAAACAGATGAAGATCGGAATGTTGGCTGAATACTTCAGCCGTTTTACGCAGAGCTGTTTCCTCCTTGAAGAAGATCGTTTGAGGAAGAATAATGATCCGATGCTCGGGATATTTTCGGATTATATTTTCCCTGAGACGCTGATGGGCTTCGTATAAATCGCCGAAATTCCCACCACCATGCAGCACAATAATGTGGTCTTTCGGGATCACCGTTTGTTCATTAAAATCGTGAACACTGTAACGTTCAGCAACTTTTATTCGATAGTCTTTGAAAAAGGCTTCCGTCCCTTTCATAATCAACAGATCGCCGCAATTGCTATGCACAGGATAATCAATATAGTAGATTTTGGACTCAGGAGGCATGATCTCCAATATCTGCTCAAGCTTCTTCTTCAACTCATCCATGCGATGAGTCTTTTGCAAGTTTGGCATCTTTTCCGGCTCCTTTGAGTATATTTTTCTCTCTTAAACGATCCTTCAGGAATAAAATATCTGCTCGGTCATAGAGCATTTTGCGAATCGGCATCTTGAAGATTACAGATATGGATACCAGTGACATCAAAATACGTACAAATGAGCCCAGCAACAGGGCGAGGCCAATCCCAAACAGTCCAAACAACGGAGTTAACACAAAAAACAAGGTAATCGTCACACCAAGTGCAATAACCTGACGTAAAACAATTACGCCTGGTCGACCCAGTGCATTAAAAGCTGAAGCCAGAATCCATGATCCTCCGCCTACAATGCATTCAAGAGAAAGCAGATAAAAGGTACTGCTCGCCTGGAGAAACTCAGGTCCAAATAGTAGGCCAATAAAAAAACGACCAATCAGCATACTGGGTATGATGATGATCGTCATAAGAACCATACTGATTCGAAAAGCTCTTCCTACAAGTGTCAGCACTTTCTCCTGTTCCATTCCTGCAACTTTGGGAAATATCACATTCGTGATTGCCATCTGTACTACATTGAACATGCGGGACAGCGCATAAACAACAGAATATAAACCAAAATCCATCGGTGTTAATAGCGCCAGAATAATAATTTTGTCGAACTGGTTATACAACGTTCCCAACAACTCTACTCCATACACGCGGATGCCGTAACTAAACAAGTGAATGCAAGTTTTGAATTGGGCGACTAATTGATTGATCGGACCGAAAATCTGTCGTCGCATCATGAACATGTAACCAAGCAGAACCAGAATATTGGCAGCAAAACTGATCATGATGGCTTTCTCCACAGTTAATAACCCTGTAGCCCATAGTGCAACAAGTCCAAACAAATTAATAAGAGGTGCAAGCAGTCGGGACAGATTATAAATATGGAACTTTTCCGTGCCTTGAGCTGATGCCGCCAGCACTCCCATAAGTAATAGAATAGGTACCATGGAGACCGTATACCAACGTGCAATGGTAACTACGGATTCAGAGTATCCTGAGAGCCATAAGGGAATACCAAACCAACTGATTATGCCGGCAATTAGACTAATGGGAAGCTGGACGGCAAAACTCATGCTGATGTATGTCGGCAATTGATCACTGTGTTTTTTAACATTGTAGATTAGTGAAGTCGGTAACCCGAGAGCTGCAAGTCCTGATATAAATGCAGGCCAGAACAGCACAGCGGCAAGCTCGCCTTTACCCGTAGCCCCAAACATGCGGGCTGTCACAATGGACGTCAGTGTTGTAACACCCATAATGAGAATATTGGCAAAACTGGTCATGAGAATGTTTTGAATCATGCTGTATTCTCGTCTGTTTTTGGCAACGGCCATGTTCATTAGGTGTTCAACCCTTTGCCATTTCGGAATGAACCAACAATCGTTCCATTACGATAAGATATTTTAGCCATCTGACTGGTCACTTTTTTTACATTGTTAAACGAGATCACAATAAGTAAAACCGACTGTGCGATTCGAATCAGATGTTTATAAATTCCCCATGCGCTTTTTTGATATCGGGTTGCGTCACTAATACCTTGCCAGTATACCCGGCGAAACAACCAACGTTTATTCAATCTGCTTTTAGCAATCTTATGTTCTACCACCGCATATGGACTGTAATAAATCTTATGAACTAATCGAACCCGGCCAATGAGTTCACTCTCTTCACTCGACATCAGGTTATTTCCGACACGACCAAGATCTACTCTAAACGGCTGGATTTCCCTAAATATGCTCTTTCTAAATGATACGTTCGCCCCAAACGGAATATGAGGAGCCTTCATCTCCACAACACTGTCCGAGAAGTCCATTACTGTATACAAAGTAACAATTTCATCTGGAATCCACTCCGGTTTTCCACCTTCCCAAATGGGAACGATCTTGCCTCCTACACAACCAATGGCAGGATCCATATCAAATATTTTTATAACTTCATCAACCCATGTTGGAGCAGCAAGGGCATCGTCATCCAAAAACATGACAAACTCTCCCTTTGCCTCCTCAATGGCCCTGTTCCTTGCATAGGACAATCCTAGTTGCGGCTCAAAAACATATCGCACATGTTCCGGGAAGTTCATGGATTCGAACAATTCTTTTGTGTTATCCGTAGAACGATTATCAATAACCAAAATTTCATATGTCTTGTAGTCAGACTCGCCTCTTAATATACTATCAACAGCCTGCATGGTGTCATGTCCCCTGTTGTGTGTACAGATGGCTACTGATGCCCTCATCTTCTCACCCCAAAATATGCAGTTTTTTTGTGCTCAGGCCAATTGTCTTAACAGCTGACCACGATGTGACCAAAGACAATGATTGATAACCCAGTCGTAGCCATTATCGCCGAGCTTTTGTGCTAGTTCCTCATCCACCACCAATTGTTCGATCCGGTCTGCAATCTCCCTTTCGTCCAATGGATCAACAAGATAGCCGGTAACGTGATCCCTGACGGCATCCGGAATACCGCCGCTGTTGCCACCAATGACAGGTAACCGGTAATAGTTAGCTTCCAAAAATACAATCCCGAAACCTTCAACATCACCTTTTTCCTTAATGTCTCGACTCGGCATGATAAACAGATCGGAGCATTGATACAATTGATGAAGTTCGTCATCAGAGATACCTCCTGTAAAAACGACTACATCCTCAAGAGCATACTGCCGAACCAAACGCTCCAGCTCACTTCGATAAGGTCCATCACCACATATGACATATTTCAGATGGGGAATGCGCGGGATGACATGGCGAATCGCTCTTAGCGTAATATCATGCCCCTTCCGCTCAACAAGGCGCGAGACAGTAATCATTACTTTTTTGCAATGCAGGTCATATTTGTCCCGGACATCTTCATTTAATTCGGAATTCCCACTCAATTTGCTAACATTCAAACCTGGAGGAATAATAACGATCTGCTGTTCAGATATGCCTAGCTCAATCAACTTTGACTTGGTATACTGACTGTTCGCAATTACCTTGTCAGATCGTCTAAGAATAATCATTAGGAGCGGGAATAACCGGCTGTTTACCATCCCCATGACATCCAGACCGTGAACGTAAGGGAAATATTTCACTCCAAAGAGTGCTTTCATGAACGGTCCGGCTACGCCTACTGGAAACACATTAACAAAGTGTATCTCATCCGTTTTTCTACGCCATTTCAGAAAAATAAGCTGTAGAATTAAGATAATTTGCGATAGGATTAGCAGAACCTTGTTGGAGTTCCAGTATATCCGCTTCCGAATGATCTCAAAGTCTGCTTTCCGGTCAAACTGATCGGATTCCTCCGTATCTTTGATTATATTGGTTAAAACCGTAACCTCTTCTGCAGGAATCTGTGATATTAGCCCATAAGCATAATCATGAATTCCTCCTTTTTCCGGTGGAAAATCTACTGCGACAAAAACTTTATGCATGCAACTTATCTCCCTTGAAAGACCATATGGGTTCACTATTCACACCGTGCTCATAATGATATTCACAGTGTCTTTTGCACATTTGTTCCAGGAAAATAGACCTGAATGATTTTTGCCCTTATACGACAATTGCTGGCTTAAATCTGGATTTGATGTAATTTCAATTAATCGTGAAGCAGCATCTTTTGGACTGTTAGGATCAAAATACAGAACTGCATCCCCACATACTTCAGGAATGGAGGCACGGGAAGATACAATCACTGGGCAACCCGAAGCCATTGCTTCCAGTGGTGGTAAACCGAAGCCTTCATATAAGGAAGGGAATATAAACCCAGCAGCATCTTCGTATAACGCTTTTAGTTCTTCGTCTGTAACGTATCCCACCCAATTCACTGTATCAGATTCAGTCCATGCCTGTTCACCAAAAACCTTGCTATTTTTGGATCCCACAATAACCACGTTCAAATTATGGGCTTCGATCTCAGGCAGCACATCAAAAATCAAATTAAAGTTCTTATAGGGGTTCATTGTACTAACAGCCAAAATATACGGAGAATCAATACCATATTTCTCTTTAGTGCCTGTAGCGGCCTTTTTTCGATGAATATGATCAATACCCAGATGAGTGACGACAAGCTTGTGTTCTGCTATTTTACAATGTTGCATGAGCTCTCCTTTGGAGAAGTGGGATACCGTAATAATTTTTTTAGAGTTTTTACCCAAACGAACCATTAGGAATTTGTACCAAGCACGAAAAGCAAAGGAGAATGCCTGTGGGTAGTTGAAAACAGCAGCATCATGGATTGTAACAATCTGATTTTTGTTAAAAGCGGGCCCGGTGTTACATAGATTAATTAACAGCCCACTTTTCGTATGGAAAGGAAGCTCGAACTGCTCCCATAAGTGTCCTTTTAGTTTACCGACCACTCTGTGACGAATATGCTTAAAGTCAGGTCGAGTAACTATATTTGAAGGAGACAGCAGACAGAATTCGTATTCGGAAGAATCGATTTCTCCTCGATCAATCATTTCATCCATCTCTTTCACAAGTTCAAGTGCATATCGTTGAACTCCAGTGATCGTTTGGGTAAGAAATCGTGCATTAATATATATTTTAGTCATGTACATCTCCAGCTCTCTTAGAAAGTTCCAAACGACCTGGTGCTGAAGCTCCTTGGACTACACTGTCTGCATAGCCATGCTGATAGAGATTCACAAGCTCTTCATTCATCCGCTCGGCACTAAACTTATTTTTATACAAGGCATATCCTGCTTCGCCCATATTTTTCAATTCATCTTTATTAAGATGCTTGAGAATGTGTAGCAGTTCATGAGAATATTCAATGTCAAATAAGTATCCATTTTCTCCGTGCTCAACTAGTTCAGGCAGAGCTCCACGGCGACTTGCAATAACAGGCTTGCGGTTTTTCATAGCCTCCACAGCGACCAATCCAAACCCCTCCCAGCGAGAAGGCATAATTACTGCATCACACTGTTGATAATAGCGATCAATATCTGCATTATCCACCCAACCCAAACGGATAACATTGTCCGGAAAAATCCATTCGTTATTCTCGATCACACTATCTCCAATGACATATAAACGAATATAATTCTGCAATTCAGGATTTTCAATTAATGTTTGCAGCAGCAGATCCAGTCCTTTTTGCCGATCATACCTACCTACAAACAACAATTGCACAACATCAGGTCCTCTTTCTGCCTCAACCAATGGAATCAGGGTGTTAACTTCTCGCTCACGAACACCGTTATACACCAACCTGGACTTAGAAGCTGATAGCCCAAGTTGTATGGAACTTTCCAGCTCATGTTTAGAGATATTAATAATTACATCCGTTTTATAGGCCATCAATTTCTCGATCAACAAATATCCCTTTTTTAATAATGGCTTCGTATCCATAAGAAATGCCCAACCGTGAGAGCAATAAAAAATACGAGCCTTTCTCGGCTGAACGAAAAACAAGCCCCTAGCGAGCAAACCCGCAAATGAGCTATGAATGTGAATGATATCTGGTTGTAATTTGCGAATAGTCTGATGAATCTGCCACATAGCCGAAAGAAAGTGCCTGGGATGACGCTTGTATTTGTATTGCAAAATATGATCTGGCTCCAAATCAAAAGTTGTGACACTGTTATAGGCGCTCATCAGCAAATAGACATCAAAATGTTGCCGCTGATATGCAACAACCTCATTGAGATAGGTTGCCATACCACCAACTACGTATTCTCCAATATGCAAAATCTTCACTGTGCTCACCCCGCTTTCTGAGGCTTATTATAATCATCACGAGACCCTACTTGAGCCATGCAAATATTAGTGTATTCCTTTAGTTATACTTTCAAATTACTAGAGAAACATGACCACTTGGTACACAATCCACAGCACCAAGGCCCTGAGATAATAAAATGAGTCCTTTCAATCAGTGTAATCATTTGCACGTTAACCTCTACGCGTGATTATCTTTTCGTAGATATCACTATGTTCCTTAAGAAGATAATCTTCATTGAAGGACTGGCAATGAGTAAAACATTGATGCTTCAAATGTCTTTTGTCCTGCTCAGACAGATTGTAATAGTGAAGAATGGCCTTGACGATTTCGTCTACACTATGGGGCGCAAATGAAAATTGTCGGGCATCTAGTAGGATTTCTGGCATCCCTCCAACCCTTGATGCATAGATGGGTGTACCCACTTGATAAGACTCAATGACTACTCTACCAAATGGCTCATCCCAAGTTGAAGGAACAATGTTAAGATCCATATCTTTCATCTTTTGGGCAACTTGTGATTTCTCTACTTTACCTCTAAAAATAATGCGAGGGTCTGAACCAGTCATTCTCTTCAACTGATCCAGCATTGGTCCATCCCCAAAAATGAATAGTCTTCCTGCTATCTTCTCATCCATTCGTATTACTGCATCAATCAAATATTGAACACCTTTCACTTCAGTTAATTGACCAAAATATCCAATATCCAACGGTTTATTATGGTGTACCTCTTTACTTGCATACAGGTCCTGAACTGCCGCATTTTTCTCAACAATATTATGGATCACATGTTTGGATGAATTCTCAAATAATCCCATATTTGTATGTGTTATGAGAATATGCCCTGATATACCAATGACGGCTGAGATCATTCGGCTATATCTCCTGGAGATTTTTCTGTACATTCTGGAGTATGCCGATATCTTGATAGGCTCAATCAATGAGAAGTCCCGAAGGGTGTGCACTACTGGTATATCCAGTTCATAAGCTGCCTTCCAGATCGCCAAACTCAACCCTGGGATATTTTGGGTGTGAATTACCGACGGCATCGTCTCCGAAAGATATCGTTTAATATGCCGATACTGCCTGAAGTTAAAAATATCTTGCACTCGCCATAGCACTTTATCTGGAGTTGATACTTGTTGGGCAGAATCACCGATCCAATACCGATTGTGAAATGGCAATCTTAATATCTCAATTCCGTTCACCGTATCAGTCAGAACTTCGCCTTCCTTGTGCCCACCCACTGTCATGACTTTGACGTCATAACTGGGGTTGAGCGTCTGTGCCAATATTTGCGTTGATATTTCAGCCCCGCCAATAACATGCGGTGGATACAAACTGTGGGCAATCAATATTTTATGCACTTATCTCATCTCACTTTAATCAGCTTCATGGGGTTTCCTGTAGCGTGGCACGTACATTCTCAATCGTTAACTTCAATCCGGTTTCCAGTGAAATTTCTGGCTCCCAGCCGAGCACAGTACGTGCCTTATCAATCACAGGACGACGGACTTTGGGATCATCCTGAGGCAATGGCAGGAACACCAACTTGCTGTCGGATTGGGCCAACTTTTTTACCAAATACGCCACTTCAAGGACAGTGTACTCCGTTGGGTTGCCGATATTGATAACCTCTCCATTTGCCTCTTCCGTTTCCATCAGTTTTTGCAAACCACGGATATTGTCATCCACATAACAGAACGAACGGGTTTGCGAGCCATCCCCATAAACGGTTATATCCTGACCCGTAAGTGCCTGAGTCACAAAATTAGAAATGACACGGCCATCATCGTTACGCAGTCCGGAGGAATACGTATTAAATATGCGTGCTACTTTAACGGGAACTCTGTGTTTCGTGTAGTATTCATAACAAAAAACTTCGCCCAAACGTTTGGCCTCATCGTAACAGGCTCTTGGGCCCCAAGTGTTCACATTACCGCGATAGCTCTCAGGCTGTGGATGCACTTCAGGGTCTCCATAAGCTTCACTCGTGCTGGAAAATAAAAACTTTGCTCCCTTGGTTCGAGCGAGCTCAAGCAAATGATAGGTTCCCTTGGTGTTCACCCAAATGGTACCGATCGAATCCGCTTGATAGAATTTGGGTGAAGCAGGCGACGCAAGATGGTACACCTCATCCACAGGTTGTTCCACCAGAAAATCTAGTGAATCGGGCAGAGTAACATCAGCTTCTTGAAAATAAAAGAGGGGGCTATTCGCCACCTCTTGCAAATTACTGGATACTCCTGTCGACAGGTTATCAATTCCTGTAACCTGGTGACCTTGGTGAATTAGTGATTTGACCAGGTGTGAGCCCAAGAAGCCGGCTGCGCCCGTCACTACAATATGTTTCAATTCGTTCACGCTCCATCAGTCAAAATGTGTTGCTTTTAATCATAACCATGGCGGTTCTGAAGATAATTTTAATGTCTAACTGCAGTGAGACGTTGGAGATATAATGGAAATCATATTGCAAATTGTGATGAATGGGCTCCTTGCGAGCTTCGCTCACCTGCCACAATCCGGTTATACCTGGTTTCACAAGAAAACGTCTGCGCTCCAGATCCGTATAATTTTCCTCTACAATTCGTTTCATTTCTGGTCTGGGACCTACGAAGCTCATATCACCCTTGATAATATTAAGCAATTGCGGCAGCTCATCCAGACTCGTTTTGCGAAGCAGCCGGCCCAGACGTGTAATTCTGGGATCAGTGCTTGTCGTTGGAGATAACCCATACTTCGGTGCATCCGTTCGCATCGTTCTAAATTTATAAATATTAAACTTGATTCCGTTTTTCCCGTAACGCTCCTGTTTGAATATAATCGGTCCTTTGGAATCGAGTTTGATCATCACCGCTATGACAAGCATGATCGGTGATGTAAGCAGCAATAGCACAGCAGCTACAAAGAAATCAATGAACGGCTTGATCACATCTGCATACCCGCCAACGCGTTGTGAGTACGGCTGGTCAAGCAGTTTTCCATTACCTTCTTTGGCTATGGCTTCTCCGCCGCTTCCATAGTACTCTGGTCCCGATAGATTCACAGACCATCCCCTCCTGCAACAAGCACTTGATTCAATTTTTCCTTCATCAGAATTTCTTCGATTGCCATTAAGACGGGTGCACGCAGCTCGTTATTTTTCAGAGCAAAATCTAGCGTAGTAAGGATATATCCCAGTTTCTCGCCCACATCGAATCTGGAACCTTCGAAATCATACGCGCTGATTCCCTCATCGTGATTAAGCATTTGCAGCGCATCTGTAAGCTGAATTTCACCACCAGCACCAACATTTTGCTCTTCCAAATACTCGAATACTTTAGGCGTCAAAATGTATCGGCCCATGATTGCCAGGTTGGAAGGCGCGGAGCCGAGTGGCGGCTTCTCTACCATACTATTTACAGAAGAGAGTCTTCCGTCAGTATGCAGCGGGTCAATAATTCCATAGCGATAAGTTTCACTCGGGCTTACCGTTTTCACACCGAGCACCGATTGATTAACTTTCTCGTACTGTTGAATCAACTGCTTGGTGCACGGTACTTCGGACACAACAATGTCATCGCCAAGCAGCACGGCGAACGGTTCATTGCCGATAAAATTCCGCGCACACCAGACTGCATGCCCCAGACCAAGTGCTTCCTTCTGCCTTATGTAGTGAATATCAACGTTGGAGGATTTCCGGACTTCTTCCAGCAAACCCAGCTTACCTTTTTCCAACAGATTGTGTTCCAGTTCAAACGCACTGTCGAAATGATCCTCAATGGCACGCTTCCCTTTGCCTGTTACAATAATAATGTCTTCAATACCGGAAGCTACTGCTTCCTCCACAATGTATTGAATCGTCGGTTTATCTACGATAGGGAGCATTTCTTTAGGCATTGCCTTTGTAGCGGGTAAAAATCGGGTCCCCAAACCGGCTGCGGGAATGATTGCTTTCCTCACTTTAGTCATAAATACCACCCTATCCTAATTTTTTATAGTTTAAAGTATGAGTTGAACCATTTAATCCATGAAACCTTGAAATAAATTGATGAAATTCTTACTTTCAATTTCATAAAGGGGCATTCAACCCAACCTCACGTCACACCCTTGACGATTTACGTCTAAGGTACACTACCCACAGTGTGACCGAGTGCCTACCTTGATAGAGGTGTAGTAGACATGACCTTGACAACCTATTTTCAATTCAAAACATGCATCTTTTATGCATTCTCGATATAGTCGGCATTCCGACTTTTTGGTACCTGCACATTGTTCAGTACAGCTCCGAGTATCCGTGCATTTACATGTTCAAGATGCGCCTTTGCCTTTTTCACCAGATCCTTTCTCACCTTGCCCGCACTGACTACCAGAATTACGCCATCACACAATGAACTGATGATTAAAGCGTCCGTTACAGCCAGAACAGGAGGAGTATCAAACAGAATGACATCATATTCTTCCTTCAGACTCTCGAGCAGAGCTGTCATCTTACGAGAACCTAGCATTTCAGAAGGATTAGGAGGAATCGGGCCGGAAGAGAGAACATGCAATCCTTCCACATCTGTTTCTCTCAAAACTTCCGTAACTTTATATTGACTAGACAATACACTGGTCAGCCCTACATGATTGGGAACATTAAACATGCGATGTACGGCAGGTTTACGCAGATCGGTATCCATAAGCAAAACCTTTTTCCCTTCCTGCGCGTAGGTAACTGCTAGATTTCCTATTGTTGTTGTTTTTCCTTCTTCGGGTAAAGCAGAAGCAATCATAATTGTTTGGATTTGACTATCAATGGAAGAAAATTGGATGTTGGTTCTTAACTTTCGATAAGCCTCAGATGAATTGGACTTGGGGTTAGCCATTGTAACTAGGCTTCCTTTATCATTGGTTAACCGTGGCATACTGGCCATCACCTACCTGCTTTTGAGATGTTGTTTGTTTGGAGATGCGAGCTTCCTCTTTCTTGATTTTGGATATGACAGCGAGCGCTGGGATACCCAATTCTTTTTCCAATTCATCTTCAGTTTTCAAAGTATCATCCAAGTATTCCAAGAGGAATACAAAACCAATAGCCAGTAAAAGACCAACAAGGAAACTGACCAGAATATTCAAAGAAGGATTTACGTTAATGGGTCTCGAGGAGTCCGTGGGTTTGGCTTCACTCAGAATGGTCACATTGTCAACTTTCATAATTGCGGGGATTTGGGCTTTAAACACTTTGGCAACGGCGTTAACTGTTTTGGCCGCTTTCTCAGAAGATACACCGGTAGCTGTTAAACTCATTACTTGGGATTCTTTTGCCGTGGAAACCTGGATGTTCTGTCCCAGTTGATTCCCACTCATGCCAAGATCGGGGTATGTAGTAGCCACCTTATCGAGGATTGCTGGAGATTTAATGATTTCAATATAGGAGTTGATGACCTTAATATTAGTTTGAATGGAGCTTATATCGAGACTGGGGAAACCTTCTGCATTATATGCCTGATTGACGATTAATTTGGCGTTTGCCTCGTACACAGGTACGGTAAAAAAGTAGTTTTTGACACCTGCCCCAATGCAAGCAACAGCAACAAAGGCTACGATGATCCAAATTCGCTTGCGTAATATTTGCATGTACTCTTTCAGTTCCACCTTTTATTCCTCCCATTCAACTCGGCAATAATTATGATGGTCGTTCTTTTGATCTGACTGATTACCAGAACAACAACCTGCGCTTTAGGACCAGCGGTTTTTCTTGCTCTCTCTCTATACATTGATTGTGCCATAACGACCAAGCATTATCTTTCAATCGCTCAACCAAGTCACGCCCAAATCGTCGTTCAAGCTGCTCATATGCAGCATTCATTGCAAATGACCGATTTTGTATGTCATGAGCATCTGATGAAATGAAATGAAACGGGTTTTCTTTGCAAAAATGAAAACACCATTTCTGAACTTTTCGACCGAAAAGTCCTATGATCGACTGGGCTGTGATCTGAATCAATGCGCCCTGATGGAGATATTCAACCAATAAGCCAGGATTGTTCTGGATTGGAATGTTTCTTTCCGGATGAGCAATAATAGGGACAATACCGGCTACCCTAAGTTCATGGAGTATTCCGGTGAACTGCGAGGGAATGTAGCCAAAGGGCAATTCCAGCAACATGTAGCGACTCCCGGCGAGTGTGCAGCATCTTCCTGCGTGTAAGTCTCGAATTAGAGTCTCATGTACCCTGATCTCCTGTCCGGGGCGGATCTCCAAGCGGATATTGCGTTTGCGAAGCTCTGCTCGAAGCAGATCCACTGCCTGATTGACCACAATCGGTTCATTATTGTAATGCCCGTTCAGGTGATGCGGAGTTGCAATGATCGAGGTAACTCCCGAGGCTGCCGCCTTTTCAGCCATGTCGATGGACTGTTCCATATGAACAGGACCATCATCAAGACCTGATAAAATGTGGCAGTGTATTTCAACCATATCCAAACTTCCTCAATGTATGATCCCCCTCGCCCTTTTATTCATCGCGCAAAATGCTTTTGGTGTTAAAGAACTAATGCACAACGCTATGAAATATAGTAAAATGGCGTTAAGTACATGCTTGTTCAGAAAATGTTTAGAATTTGCCAGGCTTCATATGGTAAAATCGATGTAATGATAGGTTTCCTGCAAATTTGGTTGCTCCGCTGCTTTTTCATATGCAAATCGGGATACCGAAGGAAACTGCACTTCGCGAAGCATGTTATTTAACTGTCCAGTTATATATAGTGTCTGCTCTTGCTGAATATGCAGGCTTGAATGATACAATGTGAGCTCCCCAAAGGGCTGTTTCCATTGCAAGCTTGCCTGAAGCCTTAAACATACTTGGCGATCTTCTACATCCAAACCAATCAACATGGTTGACGATACCGGTAAAACCAGGTCACTCAGGAAGGTAATCGCTCTTGTATCCATCCCAAGTAGGAGAACGGGACGTCGTTTGCGATCTACTGTCTTACCCTGAAACTCCTGAATGTACATATGGACATTTAAATCTAGATCGGCCCATTCCTGAATCATTGAATTCATGGTTTCATTCCTTTAGAATGGATTAGCCTTCAAGTGTTGCCATTATTCCTTCTCACGGGTATATTGCATAGGCAACTTGGAGACACTTAAATTATTCCAAATGATACATTTTGTAACTTCCATACGTTCAATTTACGATACAAATTGTATCATGTCAAGCAGTATTTGGACATGGTTCTTTTGATTTACGACAATATGAGATGTACTTAGACAGACCTATTTTGGATATAGGTCTGTCCAGATGTCATCATTTTGCAGGAAAGCTGCCCTGATCAAAAAATAGCTCAGGATTGTTATAATATATATTTGACATGGCGTTCAGGGGGAAAAAGCGTATGAACTACGGAAATCGCATTGCTGAATTAAGGGAACAGCGGGGACTTACTCAAGAAGAACTTGCGAGCTCCATTCATATTACCAGGGCTGCTCTCTCCCATTATGAGAAAAATCGACGTAAGCCGGATTTTGAAGTATTAACCAGGCTTGCTGACATTTTTGGCGTATCCATTGATTATCTCATTGGGCGTACAAAGCAGAGCGATGTGGTTATGGATGAAGACGTCCGGGAATTTGTGGACTCCCTCGAATTATCGGATAAGGAAGTGCTGGAGCGCTTTGACCTGATGATTGATGGTAAACCCTTAACAGAAGAAGAGGCACGTCGTTTTATTGCTTTTGTCCGAATGGAGCGCAGCATGGATTAATGCCAATAAAGGAAGACCCAGTCCCGAGTAGTCATCTCTTCGGTTCCTGGGTTTTTTTGTGTCTTGAACTCCCTCCAGTTCTTCGTCTTTATGTAGTAATTTTGTCATTGGTGCTCATTATTGACGGAGGATATGAAATCGTTCCAACGCTCCGGGTCGATTCCGCATTGCAGTAAAACCTTCTTGATGTCCATCTGGGTTGCTTCAACTTGTTTACTCGTCGGCTTACGTTCGCCCCTGTTTGGATTCTTCATATTCATTCCGCTAACCTCTCTTATCTATATACTTTCCCTGCACTCCAAAACTAGCCTTATTATACTTGAGAATGTTCCTCAATGTTGTCGTCTCATGGCGATAGCGTTTTTGGTTCGGGTTCTAATTTTGTCGAAACACAAATAGGAGCTCTACAGCGCCTGATTGGCAGCCATAAAGCTCCTATTATTCTTCATACAACCTGTTCATGCACTCCTGCTAAAGGAGAAGATTAACCACCTGCACGTGCAAGCTCACGCATATTGGCTTCAAATGCAGCCAGCAAAGCCTCTTCTCCTGTCAATCCAGTCGCCTGAACACGTTCGATCTGCTCGGTCATCCGTTTGAAGTCTTTCGGAATAACCCGAACGAACTGGTTCACGGAATCCTGCCAGTGATCCAGGATGCGCTGACCTGCAGCACTGCCTGTATACGCCACGTGACGTTGAATCATGCCACGCAGATCTGCACTTTCGGCTACATCTTCAATCCGCTCCAAAAGTACCATTTCCAGGTTACAACGTTGCAGGAATGTGCCTTCCGGATCATAGACGTAAGCAATACCTCCGGACATCCCGGCTGCAAAGTTACGACCTGTATCACCCAGAACAACAACACGTCCACCGGTCATATATTCACAACCGTGGTCACCTACACCCTCAACAACCACCTTGGCACCGGAATTCCGCACCGCAAACCGCTCACCGGCGATACCGCGGATATAGGCTTCACCACTGGTTGCCCCGTACAGAGCCGTGTTACCAATGATGATATTATCCTCTGCTTCAAACGTTGCTTTAGGCGAAGGCATAACAATCAGTTTACCTCCGGATAATCCTTTACCTACATAGTCATTGGAGTCCCCTTCAACCGTCAGGGTCATACCTTTAGGTACAAAGGCCCCGAAGCTTTGTCCGGCAGAGCCGACAAATTTGAATTGAACCGTATCTTCAGGCAATCCGGCAAGACCGTATTTCCGGGTAATTTCACTACCCAGGATCGTACCGACTGCACGGTTAACGTTGGTAATTGGAAGTACCGCTTCAACCGGCTGACCGGATTCGATTGCAGGCTGAGCCAGCGTCAGCAACTGCTGCATATCCAGCGTCTCTTCCAATTGGTGATTCTGATGCTGTGTGCGGTAACGTGCAGAGCCTTCCGGCATCTCAGGCACATGCAGCAGCACAGACAGATCCACCCCTTTTTTCTTCCAGTGATCTACCGCTTCAACCGTCTCGAGACAATCCGTGCGACCAACCATTTCCTGAATGGTCCGGAATCCGAGTTCAGCCATAATTTCGCGTACATCTTCAGCGACAAAACGCATGAAGTTAACGACGTGAGCCGGATCACCCATATAATTTTTGCGCAGCTCCGGATTTTGCGTTGCCACACCTACCGGACATGTATCCATCTGGCAAACCCGCATCATGATACATCCCAGTGCCACGAGTGGTGCTGTGGAGAAACCATACTCCTCCGCTCCAAGCAATGCAGCAATCGCCAGGTCGCGGCCATTCAGCATTTTACCGTCTGTCTCCAAAACAACGCGGTCACGCAGATTGTTCAGCATCAGCGTTTGATGTGTCTCGGCAAGGCCCAGTTCCCATGGCATACCGGCATGACGGATCGAACCTTGTGGCGATGCACCCGTACCACCATCATATCCACTTACGAGGATAATGTCGGCACGTCCTTTGGCTACACCCGCTGCGATGGTACCCACGCCGACTTCGGAAACCAGCTTCACGTTGATGTCCGCACGCGGATTGGCGTTCTTCAGATCATAGATCAACTCAGCCAGATCCTCAATGGAGTAAATATCGTGATGCGGTGGAGGTGAGATCAGACCAACACCTGGTGTCGATCCACGAACCTCAGCGACCCAAGGATATACTTTACGTCCTGGCAGCTGTCCACCTTCACCCGGTTTCGCGCCTTGTGCCATTTTAATCTGGATCTCGTCAGCATTCACGAGATAGTTTGAGGTAACACCGAAACGTCCGGATGCAACCTGTTTGATTGCACTGCGACGTGAATCGCCGTTGCTATCTTTAATGAAGCGAGCCGGATCTTCCCCGCCCTCACCTGTGTTGGATTTACCGCCAACACGGTTCATGGCGATTGCCAAATCCTCATGTGCTTCCTTACTGATCGAACCGAAGGACATCGCACCCGTTTTGAAACGGCGCATGATGTTTTCCACGGATTCCACTTCTTCCAGAGGAACTGCAGGTCCCACCGGTTTCAGTTTCAGCATGGAGCGGATGGTCAGCAATTGATCATTTTCACCCTGTACCAGTTTGGCATACTTTTTGTACAGGTTGTAATCCCCTGTACGAACCGCATGCTGAAGCGTATGAATCGTTTGAGGATTGAACAGATGTTCTTCCCCATCATTACGCCACTGATATTCACCGCCGGAATCCAGTACTTTGTCATTGCCGTCTTTGTCCGTAAAGGCCCGATTGTGATGGGTCAATACCTCAGCAGCCACTTCTTCCAGACCAATACCGCCGATACGGGAAGGTGTCCATGTAAAGTAACGATCAACGAAATCAGACTTCAGGCCAACCGCTTCAAAAATTTGTGCGCCGCGATAGGACTGGATCGTCGAGATTCCCATTTTGGACAATATTTTAATAACACCTTTGGTTGCGGCTTTAATGTAGTTTTTGACAGCCTTCTCGTGCGAGATGCCGCGCAGCAGCCCTTGCTGGATCATGTCATCCAGCGTTTCAAACGCCAGATAAGGGTTCACGGCACTTACACCGTAGCCCAGCAGCAATGCATAGTGATGAATATCACGCGGCTCTGCCGATTCCAGCAAAATGCTGACTTTGGTTCTTGTACCCTGACGGATCAGGTGGTGATGCAGACCTGCAACTGCGAGCAGTGCCGGAATGGCTGCATTCTCAGCATCCACGCCACGGTCAGACAGGATCAGGATATTATGCCCTTTATCAATGACACGGTCAGCTGCTTCGAAGAGCAAATCCATCGCTTTGCGAAGTCCTTCTGCTCCTTCTTTGGCCGTGAAGAAAATCGGGATGGTCATCGAGCGGAATCCTGGACGACGCACGTGACGAATCTTAGCGAAATCTTCGTTGGACAAAACCGGCGTATCCAGGCGTATCTGACGACAGCTTTCCGGTTCAGGATTGAGCAGGTTGCGCTCCGGTCCAATCGTTGTTGCCGTAGACGTTACGATCTCTTCACGGATCGCATCAATCGGCGGATTGGTTACCTGTGCAAACATTTGTTTGAAGTAGTTATACAAACGCTGCGGACGATCCGACAGCACTGCCAGCGGTGCATCATAACCCATGGAACCTGTAGCTTCCATACCTGTGGAGGCCATTGGCTCCAGCACTTTGCGCAGTTCTTCAAATGTATATCCATAGGCCAGCTGAAGCTGGGTCACGTTATCATGTTTTGGATCGGGAAGTTCCGGTGCTTCCGGCAATTCATTCAGATCCATCAAGTGCTCATCGAGCCAATCCTGATACGGATTTTCGGCTGCAATTAGAGCTTTTACTTCCTCATCCGAGATGATGCGGCCTTCCTGTGTATCCACGAGAAGCATACGACCTGGACGCAGACGGTCTTTGTAAAGAATGTCTTCCGGAGCAATATCAAGCACTCCAACCTCGGAGGACAAAATAATGCGGTCGTCTTTGGTTACATAGTAACGCGCCGGACGAAGACCGTTACGGTCCAGTGTTGCACCAATCTGCAAACCATCGGTAAAGGCCATCGCTGCCGGTCCATCCCAAGGCTCCATCATTGTGCTGTGATATTCGTAGAATGCCTTTTTGGCCGGATCCATTCCCTCGTCCGTGCTCCAAGGCTCAGGAACCATCATCATGGCCACGTGTGGCAATGAACGTCCACTCAAATACAAAAATTCGAGTGTATTATCAAACATCGCGGTATCCGAACCGTCCGGATTGATAATCGGCTTCACTTTGGAGATATCGTTGCCGAACACTTCGCTCTCAAACAGCGATTGACGTGCATGCATCCAGTTCACGTTACCACGCATCGTGTTGATCTCACCGTTGTGGATCATGAAACGGTACGGGTGGGCACGTTCCCAGCTCGGGAATGTATTCGTGCTAAAACGGGAGTGTACGAGTGCAATCGCCGACTCAACCAGATCTTCCTGCAAATCAAGATAGAACTGTCCAACCTGTTCAGTGGTCAACATGCCTTTGTAAACAATTTTGCGACAAGACAAGCTCGGCAGGTAGAACGAACTGCCTTCTTTCTCATCCGCGGAATAACGAATAGCCAGCTCAGCCCGTCTGCGAATCACATACAGCTTGCGCTCGAACGCCAGCTCATCGTTCAGATCTGCTGATCTGCCAATGAACACCTGACGAACATAAGGCTTCGCAGCCAGTGCAGAACGACCGAGCATCTCATCAAAGGTCGGCACATCCCGGAAACCGAGGAACGTCTGTCCTTCTTCTTCAATGATCTTCTTCAGGCTCTCCTGGTGTGCGTTACGAATCTCAGGATCCTGAGAAAGGAACAGCATCCCTACGCCATATGCTCCCTGCTCTGGCAGCGCAAAACCGAGACGCTCTGCTTCCTGTGCAAAGTAACGATGTGGAATCTGAATCAAAATACCGGCTCCGTCACCGGAATTCGGCTCACTGCCCTGTCCTCCGCGGTGCTCCATATTACTGAGCATGGTCAGTGCCTGACTTACGATATCGTGTGAAGGTACTCCTTTGATGTTGGCAACAAAACCCATACCGCATGCATCTTTTTCGAACTGCGGGTCATACAAACCCTGTTTAGGAGGTAATCCGATGTGTCTCATGGAACGCAACCTTTCTATAATGAAGTATTTCGGAAAGATCAAGAACATAGGCAACAAGCAACAATGAAACGGGAGGAGCGGGCCTTTTGGATAAGAGCCTGCTGGAATGAACGGGGTGACCGCAATCAGGTCATCAAGTTAAAAGTACTTCTGCTGCAGGAGAAGAAGTCATTGATTGAAGTGCTTCCGGGCAAGCCGGGTAGAAAGCACTGAATATAATTACTCGCAATCGCTGGCACGACTGCTGAAATGGAGCGACGTTTTTTGATATAGTTCTATTATTTTAACACTGACCTAACATCAGCGCAATTTAAACTTTTTAATACCTCTGATAAGAAATGTTTTGCAGTACAGCTTTAGTGTAATGACGTTTAAAATCATCTCTTTTTCGAATAATTATACACATTTTATGTTAGAGTACAACTGAATTTATCTGCTGACAAAAGAAAATCATTCCATATACAGCCTGCGTTTCTGCTTCCTATCACCAAAATCTCCATTCATTTTCGAGCAAAGTGCTGCCCGAACATGCATTTGTATACAAAAAGAGCCTGCGACCCTTTTTGGGGTCACAAGCTCTTTGCACTTTTTGACTACTATATTGCATAATTTTGATACTGTGCAACAAAGTTTATTTTTGGATCCGAGCTAATACTCCGCAATACTTCAGAACTATGCTGTCACCACTTGACCTGATTCGGCCTTTTCGGCTTCTTTTTTCGGACGCCGGCCGTTCCAGAGGAAGAATGCCAGTGTCAACAGAACGGATACTCCTGCGTAGATCGCCAGGATTCCTGCCTGATGCCACATCACATCGATATTCCCACTGGATACGACTGCCTTGAAGCCCATAATGCTGTGAGTCATCGGCAGCCATGGGGTAAACGCCTGAAGCCAGGATGGAATCAATTCTACCGGGAAAGTACCTGCGCTTGCCGCAAGCTGGAATACCAGCAGCAGAATGACCACGTAACGTCCAGGCAGATCAAGCCAGGTTACCAGCGCCTGAACAATCAGCATAAATGTCAGTCCTGTAATGATCGTGAACAGATAGAACAGCGGTACGCTGTGTGTCTCCAAACCAAGACCATAGAGCATGAAGCTTGCAACGATAACCGATTGGAAAATGCTCATGGAACCAAATACGAGCGTACGGCTTACAAAACGGCTCCAGCCGGATGCGCCGGGTACGGACGTATCACGCATTTTCAAAATAATGGTCGAGATCAGGGATCCGACAAACAATCCAATGGACAGGAAGAACGGTGTTAATCCTGTACCATAGTTGGACACGGCTTCCGCTTCGTTCTCAGCTGAGTTGATCGGTTCAGCAAACATATTGACCACGTCATCGGTTTTCTTCACTTCAGACGTTTTCTGAGCGGCATCATTCAGCTTGGTCGCCAGTTCACTTGAGCCATCTTTGAGCTCGGTCAAACCATCAGCCAGTTCACCAGCTCCATCTCCAAGTTGTTTGGAACCGTCAGTCAGGGAACTCACACCACCGCTCAGCTTGCCTACACCCGTTTGCAGGGCACTTGTACCTGTGCCAAGTTGCTTGGCTCCGTTCACCAGCTGAGTACCGCCACTTGCCGCTTCGCCCAGCTTGCCGCTAAACTGCTTCAGTCCGTCGGAGAGCTGTGCTCCGCCTTCGCTGAGCTGGTTGGCTCCAGCCAGCAGCTGCTGCTGCCCATCGGCGAGCTGGTCTGCACCAGCCAGAAGCTGCTGCTGGCCACTATGCAGCTCTGTCGCACCTGCAGCGAGCTGCTGGTTGCCTTGGTGAAGCTGATCAGCACCTTGTGCCAGCTTCTGTTCGCTCTCATGCAGCTGCGCACTGCCTTCTGCTACGGCCTCACTTGCTGCGAGCAGCTTCTGTACGTCCTCGCTCGCAGCCAGCTCCGGATTGGATGCAGCCAGCTGCTTCAATCCGTCTGCCACACCTTGGGCGCCGTCTGCCACCTTGCCGCTGCCATCTACGGCTGACTGCAAACCTGCCGCCAAAGTGCCACTACCCTGCACTGCGCTTTGCAGACCTTCGGACAGCTTCGCGCTGCCCTGTTCGGATGACTGCAGTCCTGTCTGCAGCTTGCCAGTGCCATCAAGAGACGACTGGAGGCCTGCTGCCAGTTTGTCACTGCCATCCTTTAATTGGTCTGCCCCGCTTTGAAGTTGATCCGAGGCTGCCGTCTGGAGCTGCTGCAGACCGGATACCAGACTGCTTGTTCCGCTTTCTAACTTGGCCGCCCCGGTATGCAATGCGTTAACTCCGTCGCTCAATGGTGATAAACCATCCTGAAGTTCCAGCGTTCCGGATGCCAGTTTGGCCAAATTGTCCTTCAGCTTGACCGCACCATCATCCAGCTTGCCTGCTCCCGTATTCAGTTCACCCGCACCATCACCGGCTTCCGCCAGTCCGTCAGACACTTCGGTAAACTTGTCGAGCAGCGTTTCCGCATAAGCCTCAGTCACCTTGGCAGATACTTTCGCTTTCAGATCCTTGATCGCCGTCTTGCCAATCTGTGCACCTACGAAGCTATAATTGCCATTTGGTTCGTAGATCAGTTCAGCTGGCTGCGGTTTATCATCAAGCAGCGTCGTTGCCTGGGAGGAGAAATTCTCAGGAATCGTGATTTGCATGTAGTACTTGTCGTTCTGCATGCCTTCTTTGGCCTGCGACGCATTGACAAACTCCCATTCAAAATCCCCATTCTTCTTCAACTCATCTACCAGATCGTCGCCCACTTGCAAGGATTTGCCTTCGAGTTCTGCACCCTTGTCGAGATTGACTACAGCCACCGGCATCTGGTCAACATGACCATATGGGTCCCAATAGGCAGCCAGATAGATGCCGCTGTACAGGATCGGGATAAACATAACTGCAATGACGGGGATCAACACCTTCGGGTTTCTCACGGCCGATCCCACATCCTTGAAAAACACGGATAAAGATTTCATGTCATTTTCTCCCCTAACTCTCTGCTCCGTGAGCAGGAATAACTTCATGTAAAAAAATGAATCAATTCAGCAAATTGCTGAAATACGAAATGACCATTTTCCTCAAACGGTCAATTCAAGACAAAAAAACAAACCTGTCTCTCGACAAGCCTCACTGCCCTCTCGTTAGTAAATAACCCATATTATAGTAGGGAATTTTCAAATTAAGTGATGGCAGCAATTCCTTCCATTAAGAAAAGGCGAAAGTAATTTTTGATTTCCTCTTTGCTGAGCGGTTCATGCTGCTTGTTCCAATCGGAGGTGAGCGCGGTGTACAACCGGATCATCATGAAGGCCACTACTTGCGGATCACAATCCCGAATCTCACCGCTGTCTCTGGCTTTCTCCAGCTCCTTGGACAAGAAATCGGAAATGACCTTCTCCACCTTGTCCAGTCCTTCCTTGGCCTGAACTGTTCCAAAATCCTTGAGCTCCTGGGACAACTTAATCAGTAAGTCATGGTCACGACGGAATTCCAGCAATGAATCCAGCACACGAAACAGGTTATCAAAAAAGGCACTTTCCTGATGAACTTCACGGTGAGCAATGTTCTTCATCTCCTGGATCACTTCTACCAGAATCTGATCAAACAGCTGCTCCTTGTTCGTAAAAAAGGTGTAAATTGTTCCTTTGCCAACATTCGCAATCTTGGCTACCTGATCCATCGTGGTAGCTTTGTATCCAAACATGGCGAACGACTGAGCTGCTGCATGGATGACCTGCTGCCTCCGGTCAATCGGAGCCATCATATCCCCTCCTTTAATTGAATTCACCTCATGAAATGACCAAAAATACAATCTGGTCATTCGGTCAAAAATTACATTATCACCTTCGTCAACAGATTGCAACCCTAACATTACAAATTTGTGTTAATTTATTTTAACCGAAATGCAGTGGAAAGTGATTCAATCGTCGTCTATAGTGTATGATGGTTCCAATAATACGGATAGAACGAAGATGGACTGTCTCAGAACATCGAGTTCCGTGTAAATATTTATGGAATGAACATCATTTTCCGTTTCGCTGTATATTCATGTAGTAATGAAGGGTACGGCATAACGGGGAACTTATCAAATTTAAATTTATGAATAAAGGTGAACTCATGCGAAAACCAAGAGTGCTCTTATTATCCGAAGGTTTCGGCACCGGTCACACCCAAGCCGCCCATGCACTGGCAAGCGGCATCAAAAAGGTCAGTCCACATGTCCATAGTCGTGTCATCGAACTCGGCAAATTTTTGAATCCGACGGTGGCCCCGCTTATTTTTTCCGCTTATCGAAAAACATTATCCGTCCAGCCCAAACTCGTCAGCATGCTGTATCGGACACAATATAATAAATCGTTGAACGGACTCACCAAACTCGCTCTGCATCGGATTTTTTATACTCAGACCGCACAGGTTGTATCCCAATTGAAGCCGGATGCCGTAATTTGCACCCATCCGTTTCCGAATGCGGTTATTTCCCGGCTGAAACGTCAGGGGCTTAACATCCCACTGTATACCGTTATCACCGACTACGATGTACATGGCACATGGATCAACCCGGAAGTAAACCAGTATCTCGTCTCCACCCCTCAGGTGAAAGCACTGCTCGAAATCCGCGGAGTCGATCCGTCCCGAATCCAGGTGACGGGAATTCCCGTGCATCCTGATTTTTGGGAAGCAGGTGACAAAGTGCGCCTCCGTCAGGAAATGGGATTGCAAAACATGCCAACGGCACTGCTGATGGGCGGTGGCTGGGGACTTTCTTTTGACGAAGAGCATATGAAACTATTAACCTCCTGGGCGGATCGGATACAGCTCGTGTTCTGTCTCGGAAGCAACGAGAAAATGATCGCCAAAATGAAGGAGATGTCCTGCTTCCAGCATCCGAACATCCGCATTCTCGGTTACACCCGTGAAGTAAGCAAGCTGATGGACGTTTCCGATGTACTCATTACAAAACCAGGCGGCATGACTTGCACCGAAGCCTTGGCCAAAGGGCTGCCCATGTTATTCATTCCACCGCTCCCAGGCCAGGAAGAAGAAAACTGTGAGTATTTTGTACAAGCCGGATATGGTCAGGTTATACATTCATCAGACGTGATTACCAAGCGCTTCAGACAATTATGCGAGCGGGCCGAGACACCGCATGAAGCTGAAAGCCAGCTGAAAGTTGTGCGCAAACCATGGAACCGACAGTCCTATGATCCTACGTCTTGTGCACAGGCTGTACATGAATTATTGTTCCCGGCTACAGCCGAGTTCTCCTCCACGTCCAAGGAACGCTTCAAAGCCGGAATTCCTGCCACGACGCTGTCAGGTACCCGAATTCCATTCTAAGTCTTCTAAGGGCCCTTGTAACGTCTCTACGAGGGTGTTGGTTGAGGATACGCAAGTCCTGGTCTAAGATCTGATACCATAAATATAAAAGCACACAAAAAGGTTCCCCTCCGCATTTTGGAAGGGAACCTTCTTCAATTTCATTTCATATGACGTATGATTTACCAGAAAAAAGGGTAATTTAGAATATAAAGATCATTTCAAATATTGAAATAAAACTCCGTTTCAGGACATTTCAGGGCTAGTGTAATGTAAACACAGTTAACTACCCCGCCTGTTTGCAGAATTTACAGGTCAATTACTTGTAAAAAGTATGATGACCAATCGTTTTTACTTTTTTCTTGGAATGGGCAACTGTCAGATCATCGGCAAGCGTCAATGAAAGGAAATAATACGTATCATCGGCGACTTCCTTCTGCCCGTTCAATGCAGCATTGACTGCCTTTACGCTGTCCTCATTGGGAACCATACGCTTCAGACGCCCGTTGGCTACTGGACTGAATTGGGATTTCTGATAGATTACCTTGTAAATGGAATCGGGAAAATTGGCTGACCGCAGCCGGTTTAAGACAACATTGGCAACTGCCACTTTGCCTTCGTACGGTTCACCTTCCGCCTCTGCCATGACAATTTTTTGCAGCAGAAGCAGCTCTTTATCGGACACACTGTATGACCAGGTTGCAAGTTTCGATTCTTCCTGCGTCAGAAGTTTGGTCCGCGTAAAGTAAAGTTTTTGGGGGGGAGTTGTTAATGCAGCAGCCGCTTTGGCCTTCTCTATTTTGGCCAATTTCAAGGCAGCTTCATTTTTGGCTTTCGCCGCAGCCGCAGCTTTGGCCTTCTGTTTGGCCTTGGCTTTGTTCAGTTCCTGCTCTTCCTGAGCAGCCGTAAGCCAGTCCTTGGCTGGCAGTGAAACTGTCCAGTTTGCAGAATGAACCGATGGTTCAGCAGACAGACTTGTCCCGTCTACCATCATTCGCCTGTCCCCTTCAGAAGAAGTTGATCCGTTATTTTGCACAGAAGACGCAAGTTCAGTCATCTGTCTACTATCACTTGCCTCGTTCCACTTTCCAGTTGCCTGAACTACATTAACCCCCACTATACATACAAGCAGCACAGATAACATCGGTGCTACCCAACGATTCTTGCTTATGATATCCATTCGAAGATTCCTCCTGTCGCAACAATTCCCTTAACTAAGTAACCCAAAAAAAAGAATTTGAATAACGATGGCTAATATTACATAGGGATAAACGTAATGTCAATGTGATTTTATGTCATAAAAACGAGTTTCAGGAAAATGAAAACGTATCCACAACCTCATACATTGGCGATTGTCCCAGCCTTGTCACATAAAGTACAAAGTCCTCTACCAGCCATGATTTAGCACCCAAGGAATGTTCCGGAAGCACTCCAATAATCCCTTTATCTTCATTTCCTGGAAGCAAACCCAGAAATTTTCGCGCAATTGTAATGTGTGGCGAATACGGTCTTAATTCTGATACATACCCAAGAGCCGATGTGGCCTCCACAATCTTATTGTGCAGTCGATTCAATGACTCCAGTTCTCCGTCCACACCCTTCCACAAAACCTTCGGTGCATCCTTGAGACCAAAAGTCCCCCACCCGGAAGTTTGCAGTTCAAACGGCTGAAATCCACTGCTGGCTGTGCGCAGCGCTTTGCGCAGATGCCCGATATCACTCACGAGTGTATCACCCAGAAATTGCAAGGTAATGTGATAATCCCGATGATCCGTCCATTTGCGAAAGTCGAGCTTGTTCTTCACCAGCCCTGCATCAAATTGGATGGACTCCTGAACAGCTGCCGGAAGGCGAATCGCTGTAAACAATCTTTCCCGCCGTGATGGTAGATCCGTATATGAATAGTTATTCATCATCGTATACACCTCTCTAAAGTTCGTTCTATTATTTCATATTCCTATGTATTGTTTCAAGCTGGGTAATTATAGATTGACACAAGTGTCGGCACTTGCACATGAGGCTGTATTCCTGCCTTTCTGCATAATCTTCTCAAATCTGCTACACTTAACTCACAAAATCAATTGAATTCAGGAGGTTACACACTATGGGTAAAATTGTATGTTTTCCATCTTTATCTACGGAGCAGAAGCAGCGCATTTTAGATGCCGCACCAGGCTATTCACTGACCGTTGGCAAAGCCAAGGAAATTGACCCAGCAGAGTTAAAGGAAGCTGAAATCATTGTAGGCTGGTCTCCCCTTGTCACTGAACATGCACTAAATGAAGACAGTTCACTGAAGTGGATCCAGGTCTGGTCCGCTGGTGTGGATAACCTCCCATTTTCGGATTTGGAACAAAAAAACATTCAGGTGACCAGTGCAAATGGCGTACATGCCATTCCAATCACCGAAATTATTATAGGCATGATGTTATCGCACAGCCGCTGGCTGAGACAAGCCATGCTTCATCAACAAGAAGCCGAGTGGAAAGCTCCCGGCAAACCTCTGCCAGAACTGCACGGCAAAACAGCCGTTATTGTAGGTGTAGGAGAAATCGGCACCGAGACAGCCCGTATTCTCAAGGCCTTTGGCCTGAATGTGATTGGGGTTCGCCGTTCCGGCAAGGACGTCCCTAATGTGGACCACATGTACGACATGTCCGGACTGCATGAAGCTTTGGGCAAAGGTGATTATGTCATTAACATACTGCCCCTTACTGACGAAACCCACCATTTATATGATCAGACTGCATTCGAACATTTCAAACCAGGTTCCTGCTTCGTAAATGTAGGACGAGGTCCAAGCGTGAACACGGAAGCGCTGCTTCATGCCCTGGACAGTGGGCATATTGCCTTTGCTGCACTCGATGTATTTGAGGAAGAGCCCCTTCCTGCAGAACACCCGTTATGGAAAATGGACAATGTGTTAATTACTCCCCATATCGCAGGAAGTACGGAGCAATATACCGATCGTGCGCTGGATATTTTTGTAGAAAATCTGGAAGCTCATCTGGCTGGCAAAACACTCCCACGCAACTTGGTTGACTATAGTCATAAATACTAATTCATCCGCTATTTTCCATGCATAATTGTACAAATGCTTTACTATTATTTCTAAAAATCGAAATAAAAAAACCTCCACATCGGAAATTGTTTCATTCCGGCATGGAGGTTTCTTCTATTATATAACTATGTGCATAACCAAATGTGACGTATAAACGTTCCTTTACGAACGGTGCAATACTGATTCACTTCCCATCCCGCTGCGAGCAGATGCTCTTCCACCCATTCGGTGGATACAACTATGGCTCGTTTCGTCAGCCTGCGCAGACTTGTCAGCATGCGCCGCTGTTCTTCATCCGGGAGAACGGAGCACAGATTGTAGGGCATGTCCAAAATTGCCGCGTCGTAAGTACCGTCTAATTCATTCATGTCCCGAAGCGTGATGCAAGCCGGATCATAGCCATAGTGCGGAAGATTGATTCGCGCTCCCTGAACCGCCAAAGGATTCAGATCGTTTCCTCTTGTTTCGATGCCCATGGACAGAGCTTCAATGACTACCGTACCCATGCCGCAGCATGGATCAAGCAGCCGGTGGTTTTCCACTTTCGGTATGGCTATATTGACGAGCGCTCTCGCTAGTGTAACGCCGAGACCGGTTGAATAATTTTGCGGCTTTTGCTGATGACTTTGCCACGAGCGATCCGCAACTGTCCACTGACCCAAGATCCATTTTTCACCTGTCTTTATTAGTCCAAAAGTCACTTTCGGCTGTTTCATCTGTGCCTTGCCTCTGATGCACATCCCCACTTCTCGCTCCAACTGGCGGGAACGGTCATAGTCAGGCATATGATCTCCTTCTTTCAGACAAACTACCTTGAACGTTTGTTCCGGAAGCAAGTGGATACGCGCAGCAGCTGGAAGCAGGTCATTCACCGTGTCAGCTTCCGATAACACATCCAGCCTCCCATGGATAAATGGACTTCTGCCTGGTGGAACGTTAATATTGGACCGGACATATGACCTGGAATCCAAATGTGCCGCCGAATCCAAACCAAACATTGTACTAAGCTCAAGCGTACATAATTCACGTTCATTTTCATGACAGGCAAAAGTATACACATATTTTTTGTGGGTTAAACTTCTTTCTGAATCAGTCAAAACCATAGCCGTCCTTCATGTTTCTTCTATTATAAGAAGAAGGTTTATATTTTTAATTTCTCGATGGAAGCAAGCAGGTCGTCAGACAGTTCCTTCAGCGTTTGAATGCTGCCGCCGATCGTTTCCATGGAGCTTACTTGTTCTTCCGCCGAGGCAGAAACTTCCTCCACACTGGCTGCGGATTGTTCCGATACAGCAGAGATTTGTTGGCTAAAATCATTCATGCGCCCGCTCGCTTCCTGCATGCCTTCCAGGCCAGCGGTCATTGTACCTATGACCTGAACCATTCCCTCTACCGATTCGTTAATAGTTTGGAACAGATTGCCCGAAGTACGCACATGCTCTTGTCCCAGCTCAGTCTCCCGAACGCCCGTACGTAATTCTGCAACTACGCCTTGGGAATCCTGCTGGATATCTTCGGTAATCACCGTAATCTCCTCCACTGAAGTCTGGACAGCCTCAGACAGCTTCCGAACTTCTGCTGCTACAACGGCGAACCCGCGTCCGCTCTCTCCCGCACGAGCCGCCTCAATGGAAGCATTTAATGCCAGCAGGTTGGTTTGGCGAGCAATGTCACGAATGACCTGAACCAGCTTGGAAATATCCTCGTTTTTACGGTTTAGCTGTTCCATCCGGTTCATGGAAGCCGAGACAGCACCAGCGATCTGCTGCATTTGCTGCACCGACTGCTCCATGGCCCTGCTTCCGTTCAACCCCTGCTCCAGCACACGATCTGACATCAGACTTAGCTGGTTTCCCTGATCAGCATGCTTTTGAATGTGCTCGTTCAGCCCCTCAACGGTACGTGCCGATTCCACTGCGGTTACCGCCTGACTCTCCGCTGCCTTGGCGGACTCTTCCATCGTTATCGCAATCTGGCGACTGCCGATCTTGACCTCCTCCGAAGAAATGGCCAGCTCATTGCTCTGACGATTCACCGCTTCTGCAATACGTCTGACATTCAATACCATGGAAGTCAGATTACCTTTCATCATATTTACCGCTTTGGCCAGAAGCCCTACTTCGTCTTCATGTTTGGTATGTACATCCTGCACATTCAATTGACCTTCTGCAATCAGCTTCACCGCACTGATGACCCGCAGCAGCGGTTTAACAACCTGGGAACGGATAATAGGAATCGCAATAGCCGTAATCGCAATCATAATCAGTACCCCAACAATAATGATCATTCTTCCATCCTGCACAGACCTGATCGTTTGCGCAGCAGAGAGATCCGACTGATTCTGATTGTATTCCACCAGATAATCCAGATCGACCTGCATAGCATCGAAGGAATCAGCTCCTTTTTCCGATACTTCCTTGGCCAGTTGGGATTGTCCTTCATCACTCAAATTGATCGCTTGGGTATTCAGCTTGAGGTAAGCTGCCCACTTCGTCTTGAATGCATCCCAATGCTCCTGTTCATCTGCTGCTTTCTCCTGCTGATCGTATATTTTAATGGTCTGCACCGTTTCGCGAATATAGTTGGTACGCTCTTCAGCGAGCCCAGCCTTGTCTTCGTCCTGAGCATCAAAGTGGCGGTAACTCAACGACAAAATATGCTCCGTAGTATAGTTCAACCGGTTAATTTGCTGAATCGAAGGCATCCAGTTGCCCGTAATCTCATTGGTGTTGGCTTCCATTGCATTCAACCGGGAAATGACGGTGACGCTAAGGAGAATTAAACAGAGGATTAACAAATAGAACGCGATGCTGATACGCAGACCGATACTCCTGATCTTGAATCTGCTGAACATGTGATTTCCCCCTTATGCCTTATTCGGAACCGATCCGAATTTACGGTACTTTGGTCTTGGTTTTACCCTTCTTTTGGCATCTTGTAAAATACTATTTCATCATATATCCATAGGTAAACTGACGTAAAGTATTATAACATTATTTTGTTTAGAACATGATCTGTTTTGTAAAATCTTGTGCCTCGTACACACCACATTTCAACAATGATACATTATGTAACGTGCACAAAGTGAAATAAGAAAAGAGCTGCAGCATACGGGTAAACCCGATCTGCAGCCCTTCAGACGTGCAAGGTTGACCGTTGGCAGGGCAGATACTAACGAACCGAGCAACCGTCACTCACTCAAACGAATACCTTCCCCGCCTCAGCCAACAATCGATAAGACTTAAGCCTCCGTTCGTAATCCGGACCAGCCGTAACAACGAGGAAGCGCTTCGTCTCCAGTCGCTCACTTACCTGGCTTAATTGTTCCCAGATCTTCGGTGCTGTTCCAGCAAAGTGTTTGCGCGCCTCGCCATCATCCATGCCTCTCGCTTCGCTGTTGGGGGTATTGTTATTCGTGTTATTGTCATACTCTCTCTTGGTGGACGGCAGAGCTGATACAGCTTGTCCACTCCTTTTGCGCCGATCTGTCATTTCTCGACTCCAAGCTTGAGCTTCTGCCTCTGTCTCCGCACACAATGCACTAACCGCAACCATAACTCTTGGTTCATGCATGGTTTTGCTAGGTTTGAAACCCTCCCGATACCGCCTTACAGCCTCCGTACCATCGGCATCGCTCATGAATTGACCGAATACATATCCCATCCCAAACTGTGCTGCAAATTCAGCACTTTTGACATTTGTGCCCAGCATCCACAGGGAGATGGGACGTTCCGGGATTGGCCGGGCCGATACCGGATGCTCCTCATAGGTGTATCGGTCTTCGAGCAGTTCGGTCAGTGCGGCCAGTGATTCCGGTAATTTGGACACATGCTGCAAGTAATTGCCGCTGAGTGCCATAGTTGCATGCGGCCCACCACCCGGAGCCCTCCCAAGACCCAGTTCAATCCGTCCCGGATAGAGTGCGCCCAGCAGCCGAAAGGACTCAGCCACCTTGAGCGGGCTGTAGTGTGGCAGCAAAACGGCACCAGAACCAAGCTGGATCGAATTGGTCCTGGCCCCGATATGCGCGAGCAGCACTTCAGGTGATGCTGATGCCAGCTCATCCATATCATGATGTTCAGACGTCCAGTACCGGGTATACCCCCAGGCTTCGGCTTGTTGGGCCAATGTTAAGGACTGCTGCAAAGCCTGTTCCGCAGATGCGCCATTCAACCTTGGCACCAGGTCGAGCACGCCCAGACTGAATGCCTGGCTTAATGTGTTGTTTGCGCCTTCGCCTGTGTTTGTATCCAAGCGTTTCACTCCCTATCCCTAGTCCAGATCATAGATGGAACCCACCTTCAGGCCATATAATTCATTGTATATTTTCTCAGCAAACGCATCGGTCATACCCGCAATATAATCAATCACCATATGCTCCCAGGTCCAGATCGGATGCGCCTTGGCCTGATCTTTCTCATATCGCTGCAGCCAGTCGGATGGAATAATCGATTTGGACGTTTCCGGATCAAGGAACGCATCCCACAGCCGCTTAATCATCCATTCGCTGCGTTTTTGCAGGCGCTGCACACGCAGGTCGCGAATCATGGTTACCCAGGCAAAGCTTTTGAGCACACTCACCGTACGCAGCATATCAAGATCCTCGGCACCTTCACGGACAAACGTGACCTTTTTCCAGTCTCCGTCGTCAATTACGCCCAGACTGCCTACAAACAGGCTGACCCAGTACGCTTTGACCTCGCGGCGAGTACGGGAGTAATCATGCTCGCAGAATGGCATCTTCTCATTCCAGACACGCAGGAACGAAGCGAGCACTTCTTCTACTTTTTGCCCAATCGACTCTCTGGTCCATCCGTTCCAGAACAGGTCCTCCAGCGTTGTGATCTTATCCACAATCAATCGATGGATATGCGGATCCTGCAGGAAATGTTCATGCACTTCGATTTTGCCTGCCTTGATCCCATCCTCCAGATCATGCGCGGAATAGGCAATATCGTCGCAAAGGTCCATGAGCTGGGCTTCCAGCGTCTTTTTGCCTGCCGGCATGCTCCACCGATTACGGATCTCATGGATATATTGCCATTCATGATGGTACATGCCTTTCTTGCTCTCGGTCCCAGGGTAGGGGTACTTGTTTATTCCGAGCAGCACGGCATCAGATAGGTTCAGTCCATCAATATCCTCCCGTTTCTCCAGGAACATGATGAGACGAAAGTTATGTGCATTGCCTTCAAAATGCTCGTATTTCCGCTTCAGCTCTGCCCGAATCTCCGGTTCCTGTTGGGGAGACTTGGCTCCCCGGCTTTTCTTCATAATCTTCTTGACCTCGGTGTTGATCAGGTCATCCAAAATGCCGTCCAGCACTTCTTCTCCTTTATGTCCAAAAGGCGGGTGTCCGAAATCATGCGCGATCGCGGCACATTCCACCACTTCCGAATCAATAATAAGTCCCGGGCTGTCCGCCTGACTCCAATCCACTTGGGGATAACGACGAAGCAGGCTTCTTGCCGCCTCTCGGGCGATCTGCGCCACCTCAAGCGAGTGGGTCAACCGGGTGCGGTAATAATCGCCTGTCCCGGCACCAAACACCTGGGATTTGCCCTGCAACCGACGGAAGGTCGGTGAATGAATCAGTCTGGAATAGTCCCGCTCATATGCAGCGCGAGCGCCATCAAGTTTCGTAAGTTCAGGGTATTGTCTATGTTCTCTCAGATCGTTCCATTGCATGTGATCACTCCTAGCCGACTGTCTCTATTTTGAGTGATTATACACAACATCAGTCGTTTCGAAAAGCAAAACCTGTCTGCGATTGTCATCTCTTCTCACATCAAACTGTGATGTACAGTCTTCTTCTTTTATTATACCCTGACAGACTATCGTCCGTGCACCTAAATGAATAAATGATATACATGAAATAGGAATACATTCAGACAATTCAAAAATAGAAAAAATAGTGCTATGTGTATCGGTGGCCGTTCCGGTTACGGATCGTTCTTCCGATCGCTGTTGTCTCCAGGTTTTCTGAATTCCCCTCTGCAAGGGGAAAACCCGGAGACAAACGCGAACGCTTCGCTTCTCCAGAATCGATTCCGTCCCCATCACTACTTTCGCTGTATTCCAACTAAATAGTCTAAAAAGCTCACAACCTTTTTTTCTTATGGCTAGTCATTGTATATTGCCGTCATCGCATCCCTGCTCCTCTGTCTTCCATTCGTTCCATTGGTGAGGAAGAGAAAATAAGTGCTAATGTGCATCGGTGGCCGTTCCGGTTACGGATCGTTCTTTCGATCGCTGTTGTCTCCAGGTTTTCTGAATTCCCCTCTGCAAGGGGAAAACCCGGAGACAAACGCGAGCGCTTCGCTTCTCCAGAATCGATTCCGTCCCCTTCATTACTCCGTTGGTTCATTATTTGTTTGAAAAGATAAAACCCTATTCTTTGATTAGCCATTTATATATTCCCATTCAGCGCTCCCATGACCCACCGTCTCCCATTTTTGTCCTTAGTGGGGGAGAAAATAAAAAACCGACAGGGACGGAATTGCCCTGTCGGGTGGAGATGGTCAGCGCTGCGCCTGCTGCCCTATTCATAGGAAATGCTGACAGCGTTAAGCTGCGCGCATAATTTAATGCTCAATGCTCGGCGAGGCGGTTACACCATCACTTTGCAGATGTCGTTTGTGAACTCTACCGGATCCTGAATTGGCAAGCCTTCGATCAGCAATGCTTGATGATACAACAGGCTAGTGTACAGGCTCAGTTTTTCCTTATCCTGTGCAAATGCGTCTTTCAGGGACTTGAAGACATCGTGATTCACGTTGATCTCCAGCACTTTATCCGCTTGTACATTCTCGCTGTTCGGCATGGCTTTCAGGATTTTCTCCATCTCGATGGTCAATTCACCTTCGGTGGACAAGCATACCGGATGGCTTCTCAGGCGTTTCGAAGCTTTCACGGCTTTTACTTTCCCTGCGAGCTGTGCTTGCATTGCTTCAAACAACTCTTTATTATCGTTGTCCTCTGCTTCATTTTTCTCTTTGTCTTCGCTGTCTTCGATACCCAGGTCACCGCTGGAGATGGATTTGAATTCTTTCTCCTTGTAGTTCATGATCATTTTGATCGCGAATTCATCAATGTCCTCGGTGAAGTACAGCACTTCATATCCTTTATCGAGTACGCCCTCGATCTGAGGCAGCTTCTCGATCCGCTCAATGGATTCACCGGATGCATAGTAGATATACTTCTGGTCTTCAGGCATTCTGGAGACGTATTCGTCCAGGCTCACCAGCTTTTTCTCTTTGGAAGAAGAGAACAGCAGCAGATCCTGCAGTGTATCCTTGTTTACGCCATAGTCGCTGTATACGCCATATTTCAACTGACGTCCAAACGCTTGATAGAACTTCTCGTAGCTCTCACGATCATCCTTCAGCAAGCTTTGCAGTTGGCTCTTGATTTTGTTTTTGATATTTTTCGCGATCAGGCTGAGCTGACGGTCATGCTGCAGCATTTCACGGGAGATGTTCAGGGACAGGTCTTCCGAATCCACCATACCCTTTACAAAACCAAAGTAGTCTGGCAGTAAATCACCGCATTTGTCCATGATCAGGACACCGTTGGAGTACAATTCAAGGCCTTTTTCATACTCTTTTGTATAGTAGTCAAACGGCGTGTTCTCCGGAATAAACAGGATCGCATTGTAAACCACTGCGCCATCTGCGCTGATGTGCAGGTGTTTGAGCGGTTTGTCAAAACCGTAGCGTTTTTCCATATAGAAGTTGTTGTAGTCTTCTTCGGTCAGCTCGCTTTTGTTTTTGCGCCAGATCGGCACCATGCTGTTGACGGTTTGCTCTTCCTTGTACTCCTCAAACTCGTTCTCGGTACCTTCCTTCGGACGCTGACTTGTCACATCCATCTTGATCGGGTAACGAATGAAGTCGGAATATTTCTTGATGATGGATCTCAGGCGATACTCTTCCAAAAACTCATCATACGAATCCTCTTCGGTATTCGGTTTAATCGTCAGGACGATCTCCGTACCTACGGAATCTTTCTCGGCTGGTGAGATCGTATATCCGTCCGCACCTTCGGATTCCCATTTCCACGCTTCGTCACTGCCCAGTGTTTTACTCGTTACAGTCAGCTTGTCCGCCACCATGAATGCAGAGTAGAATCCAACCCCGAATTGTCCGATGATGTTATGGCCGTCTTTGGCTTCGTTCTCCTTCTTGAATGCCAGGGAACCACTCTTCGCGATAACCCCCAGATTGTTCTCAAGCTCTTCCTGGCTCATCCCGATTCCGGTATCCGTCAGTGTGAGCGTACGATTCTCTTTGTCGATGGTCAACTTGATGTAGTAGTCCTCTTTGTTGAAGACGAGAGTATCGTCGGTGAGAGCTTTGTAATATATTTTGTCAATGGCGTCACTGGAGTTGGAGATCAATTCTCTCAAAAAGATTTCTCTTTGGGTATAGATGGAGTTGATCATCATATCCAGCAAACGTTTGGATTCTGCCTGGAACTGTTTCTTGGCCATGAATGGGTGTTCTCCTTTCAATTTGGGATATAGAATGATTGAATTGGAGTTATAGAACAAACTCCTTAACATTACACCATACCACTTCGCTAAACAGAACCATCTTCCGATCGCTGTTATCCCCAATTTTTTTTGATTCCATTATTTTAGATGGAAAAATCCGGGGATAAAGGCGAACGCTTCGCTTCTCCAGATTGGTTCTGCACGCTTCGTTCCCGTGTAATATCTAAGTTCGTTCTATGAAATAAATTAATCATTCCATATGTAGTCCTGTAGTAAAAACCATCATTTGTTAGCACTCAGAAGTCTGGAGTGCTAAACCCTTTCTTTTATATAACATATGGCAAAATTGGGTGTCAATACGCTGGGCGTTATTTTAACAAAATGGGTGATTAACACTTCATTTATGCATGCACATTTGATTTTAACGTAATCAATTAGACAATACAAAGAGCCAGCTCGAGTCAAACTCGAACCGGCTTAGCGCGGCTTAATGATAGGATGCAATAACTTAGAAGAATTTAAGAAGATAATGTCGTAAGGCTGGAGTGCGTTACTTGTTTTATTTCACCATCTTCGGATCAAGGGTATCACGCAGCCCATCCCCAAGCAGGTTGAAGCCGAGTACGGTCAACATGATGGAAAGCCCGGGAAAGATAAGCGTCCACGGTGCTTTCTGCAGAAACTGACGGGAATCGGAGAGCATTTTGCCCCATTCGGGATCAGGCGGTTGCGCTCCCATGCCGAGAAACCCCAGTGCTGCTGCCTCAATAATGGCTGTCCCAATGCCCAGCGTACCCTGTACAATCAGCGGAGTAAGGCTGTTCGGCAGGATATGACGGAACAATATCCGCATATTATTCGCACCCAGTGTGCGGGCAGATGTTATGAATTCCTCCTGTCTCAAGCTAAGTACACGTGAACGCACCAACCGTCCGTAGGTCGGAATGTTCACGATGGCTATGGCAAGTAACGCGTTTTGCAGAGATGGACCGAGAATCGCTACAATGGCGATGGCGAGTAGAATGCCCGGGAACGCCAGAAGTATATCGAATAGGCGTGAGATGAGCATATCCGCCCATTTTCCGTAAAACCCGGCAATCAAACCAAGCAACGCTCCCGCAATAATGGAACCGATGACCGAGAAGAATCCCACCCACAACGAGATGCGTGCACCATGCAATACACGGGAAAACACGTCACGCCCCAGATCATCAGTTCCAAACCAATGCTCTGCCGAAGGGGCCTGCAGCCGGTCTGTCAGCACCTGTTCCTTGTAATCGTAAGGGGCAATGTATGGAGCAAGGAAGGCCAGAAGGATGAAAAACACGATAATGATCAGTCCAGCGAGCGCCAGCCGATTGCGCCGAAATGTTCTCCAGGCTTCCCGCCATGGACCGGATGTACGTGCCGATGCGGCGTCAATAGTTTGTCCGGTGTTGGTTGATAATTTGGCCATGCGGCGTCTCCCTTCTTGGATATGAATGAAAGATGAGATGGACCATTCCTACTTATAGCTAATCCGCGGATCAAACACAGCGTAGAGCAAGTCGACAATCAGATTAATCACCACGAAGAAAAAGGCCACGATCAGAATGCCGCTCTGAATCACGGGGTAGTCCCGCGAACTAATGGCTTCATATATATAGCGTCCCACACCCGGCCAGGCGAAGATGGTTTCGGTCAACACCGCACCACCGAGCAAAGAGCCCGTCTGTATGCCGATAACGGTCAGGACTGGGATAAAGGCATTTTTGAGGGCATGTCCATATACGACAAAAAACGGACCGAGTCCCTTCGCCTTCGCGGTGCGGATATAATCCGAGCTCATGACCTCAAGCATGCTGGAGCGAGTCATCCGGGCAATAACGGCCATCGGAATCGTTCCAAGTGCTACACTTGGCAGAATCAGATGTTTGGTTACGGTCCACAACTGGTCCCAACGCCCGGCAATCATCGTATCAAGTACATATAGACCCGTAATGGCTTCAACGGGATCACGCGCATTCATTCGTCCAATGGAAGGCAGCCAGTGCAGCTTGTTGGCAAACAGCCATTGTTCCATCAGACCCAGCCAAAAAATCGGCATCGACACGCCAACGAGCGCAATGACCATACAGCAGTAATCAAACCAGGAGTTATGTTTCCATGCACTGACGATCCCCGCATTAACGCCTATAATGACCGCAAATAACATACTCGCCATCGTTAATTCGAGGGTGGCTGTCAGATAAGGCACGATTTCCTGGGCAATAGGTACCTTGGTGCGGATGGATGTGCCCAAGTCTCCTTGGAGCAAATCGCCAAGGTAGGCGAAATACTGCTGAAACCACGGTTTATCGAGGCCGAGCTGGTCACGAAGGGCCTGCTTGGACTGCTCGGTTGCCTTTTGCCCAAGTATGGTCTCTGCAGGATCACCCGGAATGGCGTGGATAATAGAAAAGACGATCAGGGTCATGCCCAGCAAAACGGGCAGAAGCACAAGGATGCGTTTGACAATATAGCTGTTCATTTCACATTCACCTGCCTTTGACGTATCATGCAAAATGTAATCATAAAAGCGCCGGCAGACAAGAATGCTTTAGATCGTTACAACCAGATGTGGGTTCTGCCAAGCATTACATGTTCACCAGCGCTTTGAATGAATAAATGTAGTCAGTCAACTTACAAGGACTTATTCAAAGTAGGCATTCGCATACGATTCACTTCCCAGTGGGGAAGGTACAAAACCTTTCAGGTTGGCTTTACCTGCCAGAATAGGTGTCGTGTGCACAAGTGGAATCCACGGTGCATCTTCCTTGATAATGACTTGAGCCTGTTTGTACAGCTCGGCGCGTTTGTCCTGGTCCGTTTCTTTCTGCGCTTCGGTCAGCAGCACATGCAATTCTTCGTTTACATAGAAGCTGCGGTTATTACCCGGAATCGCGTCTTTATCCAGCAGCGTGTACAGGAAGTTATCCGGGTCGCCGTTATCTCCGGTCCAGCCAAGCATGTAGATGTCGTCCTTCTCCCCAGCTTTCGCATCATCAAGATAAGTCGCCCACTCCGGCGATTCGATGTTAACGGTCACTCCAATTTTCTCGAAATCAGCCTGAATCGCTTCGGCCACCTTCTTGCCGTCAGGCATATAAGGACGCGACACAGGCATTGCATAGAATGTCACCGGGTCAGGCAATCCGTCCGGGAAGCCGGCTTCGGCCAGTAATGCTTTTGCTTTTTCCAGATCATACGGATAATCCTCAATGGAATCGTTATATCCCCACAGTGTCGGTGGCATTGGGTTCACCGCAGGCTGAGCCTGTCCAGCAAAGAAAGCATCAATAATGCCCTGCTTGTTCACCGCATGGTTGAGGGCTTGTCTTACTTTTACATCGTCAAAAGGTTTCTTCTTAAAGTTAAAGCCAATATACGCCACGTTGAACGGTGGACGCTCGATCTTTTGCAACTCACTGTTGCCTTCAAGGATCGACAGGTCATCCGGGTTCAGGTCTTCCATGACATCAATCTCGCCATTTTGCAGCGCATTGAAGCGTGCCGTGTTGTCCGGAATCGAACGAACAATGACTTTGTTCAGCTTCGGCAATCCTTCTTTCCAGTAATTCGGGTTTTTCTCCAGAGTGATGGAGTCGTTCCGCTTCCACTCTTTGAATACAAATGGGCCTGTGCCCACGGGCTCGCTTTTGAAATTCTCTTTTTTCTCCTGAATCGCCGTTGGACTGGCAATACCGAATGGTGTCATCGCGATGTTTTGCAGGAAAGGCGCCTGCGGCTGGTTCAACGTGAACTCGACAGTCGTCTCGTCAATCGCCTTCACTTCCTTGATGACACGGCCATCCTCTGGCCCAAACATGGAATCATAATAGTCGAAGGAATCCCCTTCAAATTTATATTCACTCGCCGGATCGCTCCAACGGTTGAAGTTAAACACGACAGCCTCGGCATTAAAATCTGTACCATCATGGAACTTCACGCCGGACTTCAGCTTAAACGTATACTTCAGGCCATCCGCCGAAATCTCCCAGCTCTCTGCCAAACCAGGCACCACTTCTGTCTCGCCTTCCTTGTAGTCCAGCAATGAGTCGAATACCTGATGTCCAATTTTGAGCGACTCTCCATCTGTTACAATTGCCGGGTCGAGCGCCACGGAATCGCCACCGCGGCCCATGATCATCGTATCCTGAGCCTCGCTCACTTCTGCTGGAGGTTCGCTGCCTTCGGCCGGAGCAGGTGAATTCCCAGCCCCCTCATTGCTGGAGCAGCCCGATAGGATCAAGACTGTACTCATGGCCATCGCCATGATTCCGGACATCCATTTTTTTCTCATTCGCATACGTACAACACCCTTCCCTGTCTCATAATGTGTGTGATGCTGGCGTGAAAAAACTCCAATGATGGCTATCGGTTTGGTGCTTGTGTATTGCTTGTATCCTTAAAAGGCTTTAGATGCCTGTGATACCAGTGATAGTGGTTGTAATAGAATAGGATTAAAAGTTTGTTTTGACCGAATTTACAGATGTAATATATGGATCAAATAATGAAGAACGAGATGTATAGAGTCGGGAAAATAGCCTAGTTGCTCAAAAATTGAACTGAGGTCAATTAGCAATAGTAGTCTTCTACTCTTGATGAGAGCAAAAATGATGGATAGCAAACAAAAAGTATGGGATAAGGAACGTCTTTAGTGAAAATTTGTTTGTTTGGTAATTGAGTTTGTAATTGCGATTGGAAGGATCGGGCAGCATCTAATAATGAATGGTTAATTCCTATAAGGATGAAGCACGTCAGTGGTTTATCATGAAGGCAGTTTTTGAGTTGCGCATGGATGTGAGTGTTCACAGATGCAGGATTGTACAACAGGGAGACATTACAATAACTTGTTATGTTATGTTTATGTCATGGTGAGGAGGTTTATGTAAATAAACAGTGGTTGAAAACAATTTCGTGTAACTTACTTTACATCACATTCATCAATTAGACAAGCATTTTGCGGACATAAGTCTTTAACTTTATTCACGCATTAATTTTAGTTACATAAAACACAAAAAAGGAACACCATTCGACAGAAAAATGCCGATGTGTCCCCTCGATCCCACGTACTGTTAACGTCTATCATACCTCTATCAATCAGATCTGAGTTAACTTACTTTTTGAACAAACCTCTGCGATACATGACCGTGAGAAAACGGTAAAAATCATAACTTGCCCCATTGTCGATGCTGAACAGCGGATTTTTGGTGTCATACGCCAGGGCTGCATCTACGGCTGCCTTGGCCCACACCGGAACTTCCATCTGCTGACGTGCCTGTAGTTTATCTACCTGTGCCTTCAACGCGTCAAACGCGGCTTTCTCTTCGGCTGTCATCGGTTCGCCCCCTTTCGATGGTTCAGTCGGTTTTGTCGGCTTCGTCGGCTCAGATGGTTCTGGTGGCTTCGGTGCTGCTGCTGCATATCTGGCCCGCAGCTCGGCTGCCGATCCCTCGAACTCATTCATATCCACGTTGCCGCCAATTCCATTCACCTTACCCGAGTCCGTATACTGCCAGAACGTCCAACGTTTCCAGGCAGGCTGGTCATCCGGCACACGTGTGCTGCTGTAACGCGCAATCCACAGATCATACGTGCCAAGTGAAGTGTCAAAATTCCCGGCAAATGAATTGCCCGTATATATGATTGGTTTTACACCCGTAAGACGCTCCAATTCAGTTAAAAAGGCTTTGGCTACCGTGTTGATCTGTGCTTTGCTCAGATTGCCCGGGTTATTTTCATAGTCCATGACCGGTGGCAGCTGCAGTGCCTTGGCGCCTCCGACTTTTTTCAGTGTATTGGCATAATGCGCCGCTTCCGCCTTGGCCCCATCCGTGGAGGTTGCGCGGAAGAAGTGGTACGTTCCGACCAGCATGCCTGCCGCTAGTGCGCCGCTTACATTTTTCTGAAAGTTCGGATCGGTATACGTCTGTCCCTCGGTTGCCTTGATGAACACAAACGTCATGCCGCTTGCCTTCACTTTGGCCCAGTCAATGTTGCCCTGGTAACGTGAGACGTCAATGCCCTGCGTGTTGCCTGAGCTTCTGGTTTGCATGTTTCTCACACCCTTTATGCGGCAAATTGCCGTTTGTATATAGTTAATGCCAGGAGGCTTGGGGTTGCTTGTGTGCGTGTCCTTTGTTGATGGTAAAAGATAAGCTCAGTTGGTTATGGTTATGTCGTTTTGAATCTAATGCGCAAGCTAGTCGGTGCTATATAAACTTCTATCGACAGTCTATTGTGTACCAATTATCCACTAGGAAAGCATACCAATCAGTACGCGACCGTTCCAGATACGGATCGTCCTTCCGATCGCTGTTGTCTCCGAATTTTTTTGATTCATTATTTAAAGGGTAAAATTCAGAGACAAAGGCGACCGCTCCGCTTCTTCAGAATCGATTCCGTCTCTTTCACTACTTGTAGCTAATGGCACATACTTTTGAATTGGTAGTGCCCTGTCTGTTATCACAAGACACGTTGGAATGAATGGTAGATCCTTACTTCGTATCGTCTCTAATCTGTTGATCTACATCCTTATGATCTGACGGTGCAATAGATTCTCTGGAATGAGGAGTGTAGTTACCGGGAATTCCCCCGTCCCCTCCCTTGCCCTTGAGCACTTCAATGGCCTGCCGGATCGCAGGCGGAATCGGTGCTCCCAGTTTGCCCCCATTTTCAATAATGGATAACAGTTCATTTGCGATATAAAAAAAGGCGACCGCATCCCTGAACAAATGTCCGTCTCCCAGAACACCGTCCACCAGATGAGCCACCGATACCATAGCAAATATAAATACCTTTCGCGCGATGCCGAACATCCCGACATTGCTTTCGAGCTTGCCACTCGCCCCCGCCGCTGCGATACCCGTTAGGTAATCAAGGATAACGAATACCAGTAGTACACCAAGTACACCTGACCAGCCGCCGAAGAAATAGGTTGCTGAGCTGCTTAGCAGAGCAATAAAAGATTTCCATATGGTGTCCCATTTTTCCATGGTTTTCACCTCCTTAAGTAGGATTTACGAGCTTTCGTTTATTCATGACAACAAGTCCACTTCCGAACATATTACGTCTCTCCTAACTAAAGTCTAATACCACAACATGCTCATTATTCCATAGTTATGATCCTCGTAGTATGAAGCACTTACTTCACTGAACCCGTTCACACTTTTCTGTTGTCAAACATCTATGTTCATAGTAATTACGTTGATCTCTTTTGATTACGCAGCGTTGTAAGGTTGCGGTTTTAAATCCATATACTCAACTAACTGTTCTCTGTACGTTTTCATGTATAAATAATCTTAGCTCCTGCGGTGAAGTACCCATAAAAATCCGAAAAATTGGGACCTTTTGTGTGTTTATATTTAAAGAACAATGGCCCGGTAACATTAAACCCTTTCGGCATATTGGTAATTTGATCACCCACGGCAATGGCTTCAAGATAACTAGCGGTTCCCCTTTGCAAGTCAATAGTTATGTGGATAAAAGACTTTCCACTACCAACACCGCTAGTGGAAATAACCCATTCCACACCATTAGAGTCATGAAGGACAACACTTGCTGTTGTTCCACTATAACTACTTCCTAATCGGACTGCGTTGGTTCCTGTGCCCACCCTATTGATTTGAATAAACCGTGTTCCTGCTGGAAGGGTTGCGATATCCAAATAGAAAAGCCTCGTTGCGTCTGTGAATTCTTGTGGACCGAAAGCGATATTGGGGGTTATTTCTTGGATCGGCCTGCGTAAAGCAATTACTTTATTTGATAACGTTGCCCATGGATCAGATGTGGATGCATTCCCACCATTGGCGTTAATGGCATCCACGATACCTTTTTTTGCATCAACGCCAGATTGAAAAACGTCAGGACTCCAAGCACTCCATGTATTATCCATACATGTCCTCATGAATAAGGTAGGTGTGTTATGCGTATCCAATCTTGAAGCACGTTGGATTACATGAGTTGGAGCATTTGAATGAACTAGAACCTCGACGTAAAACCAAGCATTTGCCACGCCGCCGGGTACATTTACAGCGTTGAAGCAATCGTATTGCCCGCCAGTTTTAATATTATTTAAGTTTGAATTGTGTGGAAGTTGAATTACACTTCCGTTATCCTGCGTAATTTTGTACTTTTGCCATGGCTTATTATCGACGTAGTTTTTAAGCACTCCTCCGTCTGCAGCGGAAATTTGCAGCATGGATAACGAAGCCGTGTTCCGATGCACACTTTTAGTCAGATCTGTCAGCAGCGCCTTTTCGTTTACTGAGATTGAGCCAAGAAAAGATGTTACCGGGGACACATCCTTCATCAAGTAAGTGACGGAATATGCTGCTGATGGATTATACCGGTATCCATATATTGCAATTGCCTTTCCATTGTCTTGGCCTTCAAACACCCCCCAACCGTTAGGTTTCAAATGTCCATTTTCGTAAAGAGCAATCCATTTACCAACCGCGTATACAGTGGCGTTCCCCATTGTCTTTCCAGTGTTAATGTCATAATTGTCAAATTTAATAGGTTTAGCGGGTTCTCTTAACACAATCCCCGTTCCCACTTCCACCTGATTACTGCCCTCAGTAAACGTCAATTGTCCTTCTGACGTGATTGGTTCGACAGTTGGCGTTGCAAGTTGGTAGACGAGTTGGTACGGTGTATACAAATTGCCTAGAGAGTCCGTACCCGCGAAAGTTGTTGGGAGAACCGTTGTATAGTCGACGCCATTTGCTAAAGCTATAGAGTCCAACATCCGCGTAATACGTATCCAAACTTTCGTGCCAGTACCGTCGTACGCTGTAGCCCGAGGCGAACCATTTACACTCATTTTCCATCCCATGAAATACGCCTTAATCTCTTCAGGTGTAGGTGTGTATGAGTCTCCCCATCCGCTGTCTACACTTGAAACTCCTATTCCTAAAATTGCGCCATTTGCTCCTGTGTCCCAATCTCCTCTGCTGTATTGATCCACATTTAAAGAAGGTGATCCATCAGATAAGCGAACTCCATTGAATTTAGTTGCAATAGGGAGATAGTTTTTATTTCTATCTGATATTCCGTCCATTAATCTGACGCACTTTCCTCCTGCGTATGAATTAAAAAAAGAGTATGTGTATGTGGAATCAAACGATATTTTTTTCCACTTCGCCAGTTTGTAATACTGCCCATCCTTCTCAAACACTTCGTCAGCATTGGCCCCAGTTAATGGATCAGCATATAAATCCGTTTGCAATGCGAGCATAGCATCTTCACGTGGTTTGAATGGTTTGGCTGTCGTGCCGAGCGCTATCATCGGATTTTTGAGCGAAGCTGGATTCCCTCCTGATGACGCTCTCCATAAGAAGTTAATCTCTGAATTTTGTCCGCTATTAAAAGTGAACGTTGAATCATTAGTCCAAGGCCTGAGTGGTGCAGGAGTTTGCAGATCTAAAGGGTACACCGATGTGCTTAAATTTAAAAATGTTTCGGCGCTAAACGTGTAATTCGTCTTGGGCATAACATTAAACTTCACGATTGTGTATCCTGTTGCGTCAGCTCCTAATGAATTTGACCATTCATACGGACCGTTTACATAATTACTAGAGAGAACAAATGATGAGTTCATAAGTGAAGGCAACAAATTCTCTCCATAACGAATCGCATACGGATTTCGAACGGGTTGGAGACTGTCGACATAAGGATACTTTAAAGCCATTTGATTCGATGTCAGGGATTTATCCTCATCAGAAACTTTGTAGATAGCTGCATTAGAGAACTGCACTTGTGATCCGTTCGAAGCTTCATAAGTAGCGTATTCTGCAGTTAATTTAAATCCAAATGTTGTGTCCCATCCATCCACAATAGCTTGAGTTACTGTAATTACTCCGTACATATCATAAGTTGTTCCGTTAACAGGGTTATCAATGTTCATCGCTGTAAATCTACCGATAGTATTTGAATACAGGTAAAGCTGTAATTGTTTAGCTGTTCCAACGATGTGAGTAGCGCGAACCCGCAAAAACAGTTTATCGCCTACCCTAGGATTTAGGGCTGAAATATGATTGTAGTTCGTCAATTGAGGATTTATGCCCGTTCCGTTACCTGTAACCGTAATGACGTTATTTACGACTGTTCTTGTGCCCAGCCCTACATTCCATTTCGTAACATCTTCAAAATTTCCGTCACGCCCCAACAAATTCACCAGCGTACGGCCCTTCAACCCTTCCAATTTAAACGCCGAGGTACGTTCAGCATTGATAATCTGTAATCCTGGCTCCAGTGTCATAGATCTACGCTTTTCCGTATCCAGCCGCTCTTGGATGTTACTAACCTGTGCAGCCGTCTCTTCGGTCTTCTCCTCTACCTGCTCTGCAAAACCATCAACCTTCTCCCAGTTCTGATCCAGATACTTGTCCAGATCAAAATAGGTTGTCGATGGCGAGCTGCGGTCAATTTTGTTTAGCCCGAGATTCGGTGTATTTGGATCATTCATTTTAAGCTCCACCTCCTGAAAATTTATCCTGCCGGGTCTGTTCGATCTCAGCCAACGTCATGCTCTCCACTTCGGCAATCGTCAAATACCGGAGTCGATATTCCACAGTCATATGTGCCGGTTTGATATCCTCAATCGCTGCCTTCAGATCGTCCAGGTTAGGCGGCAATCCCAATGTATCTATGAAGCGAATTCGAATCAGATATTCCACGGGTGAGACGGACACATCAATCCCGCCACTTTCATACGCCTGTGCCACATTTTTGAGCATTGAACCTGAGACTTTGCCACTGCCCCGCATTTTGGAGATGATGACGGATCTCCGCTGCTCTTCCGGCTTGGCTGGATTCGTTGGAATTTGCAAATCCCGCTCATACCGTTCCAATGCCCAGGTTGCAGACTCCGGGTAGAACTGGTCCAATACGCCTTCCAATCCCAACGCAATCTTGTCCAGTTCTTCGCCTTCGGTCTCCGTAAGCAACTGCATCTCAAGTACATTTTCATACAACGGGGGTAAAAGGGACATCAGCACCTCAGCTTTACTCATGTCACCTTCACCATCCCGAGAACGGCTACTGCACCGGGTGCAATCTCCAGATTGGACATGCCGCCATTCACCAACAGATCGCTATAATCGATCACAGGCGGGATATCCAGAATGACATTGGCAATTCGTGTCCAACGGACTAGCGGATCGGCAAATGCCAACTCTTTCAGATAGGCAGTAACGCCCTCTTCAATCAGCGTTTTTACGCCCTCATACGTTGAGCCTGAAGCAAGTGTGACCTGCACCTCCACATCAATCGGTACTTCTTCTGCCCCCACCACCGTGACCACGGGGCCGATTGGAGCCGCGCCTTCGCCCATCCCATCCTGGGTTGGATCGATATATTCCTGTACCGCGTGAATCACCGCCTCAGCGGGTGCGTGCATCTCATTGTTTAACAGCGCCACTTTTACCGTCCCCGGACCGTCCCATAGCGGAAAAGCTTTTGCTTTACCAACGCCTGAGTTTTCTCTTGCCCACAGTTCATATTGATATTTGTTGGCACTCGTGACCGGACGGGAAACTTTGTCCTGATATCGGTCATACAGAGCTTGATCTGTTTCCTCATCTTCACCAGGAACAAGCAGCTGTGTCAGTTCCGCAGTCGTCAGTCCGGCAATATAATCGATGGGCAGCAGCCCCCCTGTATATTCATTGCCTTCCGCTCCCGCAACCTCACATTCCAGCACATATTTCCCTGCAGCGATGCGCTCCACAACAACATACACCCGATCCCCTGTGGAAAAACGACTCTCCAAAGGAACTTCAACGGGTTTACCCGCGTTATCTTTGAAGCTGCCGATCCAGCGAGCACGGGTAGCCGCTTTCCGAGTAATGCCTGACCAGGCCACCGCCCGATCAAGGTATTCACCTGAAGCTGTGTCCGCAAATTTTAAATTGGCGTTAATATCCAGCTCAATATACATCTGAGCCATTTCCACAGCAGCTGGCGCGAGCGCATCATAGATAATGCTGCCTTCACGCTTATCCACACCATCCGGCACCCTGTCCAGCATTCGGTCTAGAATGATTTCAAACGTCTGTTGTTCATACATTCATGGTCACCTCCGTTTCTCCCCTGAAAGAGCCGAAATCCGTTTCTACGGTAAAAGACACCCGTACCCCATCCGCCTCATGAACAAAATCGAACTCGGTTACATCCGAAATGCGATCATCCGGAAGCAACGCTTCCCGAATCCAACGATCCAGTTCGGATTCCACCATGGATCGTCCGGCCATTCCTTCCCAGGACCATTCCATGCCGTAATCCGGAGAGTAGATCAGATGCTCGTAGCGGCGGGTGGACAACGCTTTGTACACAGCTTGTTTCACCGCATCTTTCCCATCAAGCTGTAGCCTTCCAATCCGCTGCCCAGAAGGTTGAAGCACATACGTCAAACCTGGAAGAACAGCCGCTTCTTCCTGATCTTCTACACTCATTTGTGCGCCTTGTGGAATCATGTCTTCACCAGCCGATCCAGTACAACAAAACTGTCCCCACCTTGCACCCGTAACAACAGGACATGGTCACCCACAGCCCAATTCTTCCTCGCTACGGATTCCGGCAGCACCAGAAAAGGCTCAGCCAAAGCCAGCCGTTGTTCAACGGTAACCTCCAAGGGCTCTGTCCTCGTCACTGTTCCGTACATGACCTGAACAGGAACTTTGGCATCCACGGCGGCTACGGCCGCCTTTTTAATCACATCCAGCATCATTAATCGTTACACCACCTTCAAATCCAGCGACATCGTGTGCACGCCTCCCTGTACCTTGTGTGTACATTCGTCTACCAGAAAATATTGATTTATCTTCAGTTCCTCAATCTGAATATTGACATAACTGCCTGCCCTAACTCTGAAATCGCCAAGCGCATCCACTTTTAATGATTGAGTCTCGCGGTTACGCAGCGTCATCAGGGTCTTTAGCATGGCATCAATCTGGCCTTCATTCAGGCCATCGTCCGCTTTTTGGTACAAAAAAAGCAGCCCCCATTGACGGATGCTGCCTGAGTCCTGATGGACGAACGTTTCTCTTTTTCCCGTATCCTTGTTGTCCCGATACAGCTTAATCTTGTTATACGTCTGGTCGTCAATCGACCTTGTATAGCTGTAATCCGTAAGCAGACTGTTATCTCCAATAACAAAGCCGTAAGGCATCTCTTCCACATCCCGAAGCACAAGCTTGCCAAAGTCGTCGTAAAAGATATAGTTTTTGCCGCCATAAATCAGCGTTCGGTCCAACGCCTCACAGATCATGTCGATAAGCTTTTTGTTATCAAATAACAAGCGTGGAATGACGTATTTGGGCTGAATTAGATCACCCATTTTCAGCTGAAAGTCAGTGGCAATTCGTTTGATCACATCAGCAGCGGTTGCGTTGACGAACTTGTACGTCTGGTTTGCGGTAAGATAACGCGTCTGATCGTAGGCCTTGATTTTGACACTTTCGTCCTTGCCACTATCCACCGAAAAGATATATCCATAAAATATCTCTACCTCGCTGCTGATATACTTTACGACATATCCATTCTCATATGTGAATTTCGAATTCTGGTATAGGCTGCCCTTGACCAACGTAAATTCCAGAGAGGACGGCTTGCCGATGCGGGAGGTTTTGTAGGTAATTTCGCCGGCAATTTCGCTAATATCCCAGATGTTTCCCTGCTTATCATCCAGCCATAATTGCTCCTTCAACTTTCCCTGCTTGCCATCCAAACTGATCTGCTGCTGCATGTTCCCCCTCCTTTCACGGAAGCTTGACTACCAGACCGATGGGAAGCTTCTTCAGTTGTGCATCCTTGATGCCATTCAGCTTCTGCAGTTCTTTCCAGCGAGATCCGTCTCCCAGATGGGCTTTAGCTACCGACCACAAGGAGTCCCCTGCTTTGAGTGTGACGGTCTTCGACTGGACTTTTTCATTAGGCCGCGAGTCCTTGGTCTTCGTTATTGAAGCAGCTTTATCCTTGCTGTCCTTGAGTGGCACTACTTTTTTGGCGGCGTAAAAAATGAACTGTTTCAGCTTGATATCATACTGGATATCGCCCACCGTCCCCGCTGTCTCCTTCCAGTCGAAGCTCTCAATGGAAACAGCCATGTTAATCGTGTACCTTGCACTGGAAAAGAACAGCCTGACGGGCCTGCCTGTCTGTATCCAGCGAATAATCTTTTTCACATATTCATACGGATCACTATAATATTTCTTCTGTACTGCCGGATGACTCGCATCGTAATTCAGATGATATGGGCTGTAGTCCGCCGGAAAAATACCGCTGAAACTGACTTCTCGCAGCTTGGGCGACTTGATCACGTTAATCTCACCTAACGCGCTGACGTTAAACGTACTGCCATCCCCCGCATCCGAAAACTCAATACTCTCTGGTGTCACCGGGAAATACATGTATTCGGATCGATTGTTAAAGCTGAGCTGGATATAATATTCCATTTAACCATACACCCCCTGAGCACTGGAAACGATCTGACTGTTCAGTCCATCGGTGATTTTGCTGATGATACTGTCAACATCATGTCCGCTGTTGATATCTCCTGTGGTAACCTGAACAGTTGGTGTCAGACTGACGAATCGCTGAATAGCCTGCATTTCTGCAAGCTCACGCATCAGTTTCAGATCTTCACTGGTTACATCCACCGTACCCTCAACGTCTCCGATTTTGTCCACCTGTCCGATATTGTTGATTTTGTTAATGTTGCTCATGTTGTTATTGGGAACTACAGTGGGAGCAGGTACAGTTGGTATAGATGGTATGGAAGGTGTTTTGGGAGTAAAGCCACCAAAATTCCCAGGTAAATCTGTTTCTTTGGAATCTGCTTTTGAACCCGTTGAAAAACCGGAAAGCAACTTCTCCGCCATCTCCGGTCCTTTCCCATACGCATCAGGATTGTATTCTCCATCCATTCTTATGGAATGGAATACATTTTGATCACTGTGCGGCTCCAGTGATTCTAGCGAGTCCATCCATCCCTTGACAGTATTACTGCCAATTTTGATATCCGATTCGGACATCACAGTCAAGTTCGTACCAAAAGTATCATTGATAAAGGAGGCAACACTCCCTATTGCACTTACAGCTTTATTAAGAAAATCCTCTATACCTAACATTACATTATAGAAAATTTGCAATACAAACATTCCCAAATCATAGAACAGTTTTTGGATGGCATAGACAGGATCATTGAATAGATTGATTAGAAAATCTCCTAATGCAGCAAACAGATTCCAAATTGTTGCAATGACCACCCTGACTCTTTCAGCCAACATCATAAATGTACCAATGATTGCTCCCAAAATCTCCGTGCCTGATATCCCCATGAGATTCAGAATGCCAATAATCGCCGCAATTGCAGCAATTGCCAGAAGGATCGGCCAATTAAGCAGCAACCACGCAGCCACTAGACTGTAGACTTGCGCAATAACGAGGGCCAGAACAACGATTGCAAGCGCCATTAATATAGGCTGGATAATATCCCAGTTTTGTTGTATCACACCTGCTAAAAACAAAATTCCGTTTACCAACATCGTTAGTGCATTTACTGCAATAGTAAAAGCATTACTAATCCAACCAATAATGACGGTAAACTCTCCATTCGCAAAAGCTTCGTTCAAACGATCCAACAAAGGCGATAAAGCAACAAGTGCCGCCTGCCCGATCTGACCCAGTACCCCATTGAACTGATTTACAAGTGCATTCCACTTCTGTAGTGGTGAGTCCAACATGGTATCAAAAGCCTGCTGCGTGTAGCCTTGTTTTTGCAGAATAACATCAAGTTTTTGGATAAACCCATCCAGATCCGATGCTTCAATATTTTTCTGTAAGCCAGCCCCATTCAGCACTTCAGCAGGAATGTTGAAGGATTTGGCAAGGTCACCATTATTTCCGTTCATCGCAGCTAGCAATGCACTGGATGCATCCGACACACTTTTCCCATCTGGAGAAAGCATACTTAACCGTTTAGTCATATCTCTGAGTTGATCAACCTGATCCGTATTTTGGGCATACGGAATGAAAGATAGTGCTCCCTTCAGAGCATCAGTGACATTTTGCCCACTCTTAAAAGCTTCCGCGCGATAACGATTAAATATCGTCTCTCCCTGCGCATCATTGCCAGTCGCAGCCATGTAACGTTGTTTCAAATCCTCTTCCTGCGCTGCTGGAACAAGAACGGTTTGCCCTGCTGACTTGATCATACCGATCCAAGCTCGTACTCGCTGAGCACCTTCCGCAAAAGAGGCATTTACTTTAGCCTGTTCTTCTGACACACCTCTCAATAAGTTACCTGCAAGCTGAATTCTGCTCAGATTTCCAGGATTAAAAACCGAATTGATCACTACAGGCAGATTTTGAAATTGCTGAACCATTTTGTTTGACATCAGATACAGTCTTGCAAACATGGCATACATTCATTTCTCCCTCCTTTCCCCTTTATTTTTTCCTCGCACGGTTCTTGGACCGTTCTTTCTTCTCTTCTTCCACGCGGATGGAGATCATGGCGTATATAGCCGCTCGTTCACGTGTAGAGAAGGCCATCAGCTCATGCGGGAGAATGTTCAATTCATGGAGAGCGTAATAAGCCAGATTGGCTTCCGAATCGCCCTCTTTAATTAGTTTTTTACGTCATCCACCAGTTCGTTCATGTCCTGATTGAAACCGTTCAGCTTCTGGACTTGTTCGCCGAGTGCAGCAAATTCCCCAGGCAGCAGCATTTTCCGCAAAAGCGATTCTGCTCCCATCACGCCATACGAGCGCTGAAGTTCTGCATTTTTCAAATCAGGATACACCACGCTGGCACTCATCAGGCGAGCCATATAATCGTTGGCATCAATGTCAGGCGTGTAAACACCGTTCTTGCCCTTGATTTTGCGAGTTGCGGCCTTGCGACATTCCTGGTTCTCATCCTCGGTCATGCTGCGCAGTTTCCAGGCAACCGGCTCCCCCTTCTCATCCTTAAAACGGGGTGATACGATAAACTCCTCTGTTGTATCCGACGCTGCATTTTGTGCAAAAAACATGCTCAATCCACTCATTGTTCGTTCCTCCTCTAAAGTTAGGCTCCCCGCCGCAAGAAGCGGCGAAGAGCATGTGTAATGTACTGTTAATGTAATGCTCATCTTCAAACGAAGAGAGACTGCATAAGAATTTGGACACGCCAAATAGCCCGTAACACAGGCAAGTTGAACAGGTTTCTTTTACAAACCCGCTGCTAAAGTTAAACTCGTTATAGATCTATGGATAATATGTTTGCCACTTCAAGATTACTTCGGCAAGTTGAACGATACAGGCATATCGACATCTTCAAAGGTAAAGCTCACTTCTTCCTCCAGCGCCTCGGCCTCGGTATCCAGGGATGCCATGATTACACTGTCGAGGTTGACGCCTTTGAGAGTCACGGTCTGTTTGCCAATGGTAGACGAAGGATCTTCATTCGTCACTTCAATGTCGAAGTAGGTGTCCACACCATTCTGCATGTACTGGAGCATCAGCTCACGGAAACGGGATGTTGTATAAAAGATCGTCATGAAACCCGAGCCGGACCAACCGGTTGCTTTGTGCTGAACGCCGCGGCGGCCCAAGGTTTTGACCTCTGCTTTTTGTTTCTCCACGGTTGCTTCGAGTGTCTTCACGTAGAACATTTCTTCCGTCTGTCCGTTAATGGTTGCATATGCGCGGCCTTCCTGACCGGAGATCGTATCGCTTGCTTTCAAAAATGCCATCTTAAACCACCTTCACTTTCATGTATACTTTTTCAACGGAATCTACTGGTTGGACCTGAACCTCGATCAGGATGCTGTCGGTTTCATTCCCTGGAGTCACAGTGATATCTGTGTTGGAGTCAAAATTTTGAATTGCCCCGATATCCTGAAGCTGCTTCAGGTAGGTAACACATTGGGAACGGAACAAGCTGCGCCCATCTTCGTTGTTGTTCACTTTGCCGATGTAATAGGACCCGAAAATTCGTTTCATGTCGTTGGCAATACCATCAAGTACACGGACAACACGGTTTTTGGCAAAATGACGTGCTTTATCCGGTGTCACGGAACGGAATGTGTTCACATCCTGCTCTACCACAGCCCGGTTACTGCTCGCTGTAAAGACGAACTCACCATTACGCAGGGCTGCTTCCGTCTCGCTGTGTGTCAATCGGCCGTTAACATCAACGGCATCGTCATAGGCACGGAACGTAAGAGATTCATTTAGATTAGCTCCAGCTGTTGCGCCAGCTGTCCATGCTACGGTTTGTTTAGGAGTTAGGACGGTACCGTCTGCGAGCACAACGCCATTTTTGACGCTAATTACACCTTCGTGATCCGCAGCTAGATAATCTGCCAGCACTAGCTGTACCTTCTTGCCCTCGGTATCGCGCAGCCGCTTGATGTATGCAGTGTACACAGATTTGAGGGTAGCATCGTCTGAGATCAGACCCACAGTGTTGAAATCCAGCACTTCCAGCTTGGTTAGGAAATCTGCATGCTCCTGGTTCGTTGCTGTGCCATCCAATCCGCCTGTTAGTGGAAGTGAAGCTGTTGTTGTAAGGGCACCTTCGCCAGTAAATGTAACGTATGCATTGGGTTTCAACTCTTCAATGGTGGACACCATTTGTTTATCCACTTCTTTAGTTGAAAGTAGCGTCGTAACATCGAACTGGTCCGGTTCATTGATATTGGCTGAGATCACAACTGCCAGATCATTACCCCGCACGCCGCCGTGTTGGGCTGTAACCGTTAGTTCTTCCAGCGTGGCCTTAGCCTGTGTCCCTGCATTTAAACGATATAGTAATAATGTTTGTGCCCGTTTCAATGCCTCTCGAATCAGCAGCAGTTGAGGTGCCGTCCAGTCATAGCCCAATTTGGCTTGTACATCTTCACCTGCCTGTATGGTCAGGATCGTACCTGCTTCTCCCCATGACAATGGAAGCGCCAAAGCCACTGTTCCTCGCTCTCCTACCGTACCCGGCAGCGAGCCCTCCGATGCAAAATTCATATATACGCCGGGGCGTACCTTGTTTTGTGTTGTCCATGTTCCTCCAGCCATTATTGTGCCTCCTCATTCATAAATTGTTGGATGTGTTGCTGCGCTTCTTCTACTGTGTATGTCACATTCTCCCGCAGTACGGCTGCCAGAATGTCTTTCTCTATCCGGCTCAACTGCCGGGATTCAGCGAACTGTGCTTTGCTGTATTTCTGGTTGTTTTTCTGTTTGGTTTCCGAGAGCTTACTTTCAGGTTCTTTCTTCGTAAACATCGCAAATACGCCTCCCATTCCTTTCATGGATATCTCCTCGTTTGGTTGTTATTCGTTAGCTGCTTTAAGTGCGGTATGTCGCTGTTCCAGATGTTGCATGGTAGTACCGGACTCTGATACTTTGGTGGTTCGCATGGTATAGTACACCAGTAATCGCGGATTGTCGTTCTCCGTCTCCCACCGCAGTTCCGTTGCGCGATAGGGTGTTCCCTCTACACTGATCGTTTCCAGTGCTTCAAATAACTCGTCCGGCAGGGTTGCTGGGATATTGTCTGCTTCGAGCCAGCGGATTTCATATGCATGGGATTGCACGAAGCGATCGCTGCGTTCCCGAGTAAGTTGGGCTGACAGTAGGCGGTAGGTGATGCCTTTGGAGTCTGGGTTGGGGCTGATGCTGCCAGTTGCCGGATGGATTGGGATGTTAGGGAAATGCTGCGCTAATGTAGTTGCGATGGCTGTGGTTAGTTGGTTTGTGGTCATGGTTCACCTCCTTTTTTAGTGGTGAAATCTAAGCTAGACTATCCGGTCAAACAGAGACTGCTTCTGAAGAAGAATATATACGTTTAAGCATGTCTTATAAAAGATATAATCAGCTCCACCAGGTAAAATTTAAAGCACTTTCTTTATACTGACACTATAGTAGTACTACTACTATAATAGTGAATTCCAGTACCTTGACCTCCTGCCCAGGCACCGTCAGTTATATTAGATTTTGTGATATACAGTGCCAGTTCCAACTCACCGTCCACGTTGAAGCCTGGTGGGATATTAATAGCAGTGTATGGTTTGTTTCTAGTTGAGTTGCCGTTTTGGTAAGATACATATTTAATAGAACCGCTACAACCAACGTTCTTTCTCGTCGAATCCAAAAATAAACTAGTCAAAGTTGCACCTATATCAAAATTGTACCAGCTATAATTGTCGTTGTTTATATTACCACCTGATATACTCAGAAGACTGATTCTGTTAGCATTAGTATCGAATAGGCATATATCCATACTTGCTGCATATTGATTTACTCTCGTTGGAGTATAGCTGTTTCCGAAATTGATTGAACCTGTAATCATTGTAATCAGCTTTGTTCCGGCAGGAAATTTCGCAAATGAAGTCCATTTAGTCCCCTCATAAGATGTTCCTATCGTTACATCGCTCTGACTGTTGGTGATATTTAAGTTTTGGTATCGTCCTTGTTGTATCTTCGCTACATTACTCGCCATCGTTGCAAATTGTGCGTCTGCCGCTGTTGGTACTCCCTTGCCAGTAATCGCAGCGGCAATTGATGCTTTCCCGTTACTGACAGATTGCTTTAAATCAGCGACACTCGTGACCCCATTCACATCCCGAAAGATAATATTTCCACCACGTTCGTTAGAGATTGTAAAATCTGAAGCTGCTGGGGCTGTGCCGCTGCCAAATCCTATATAAGCCTTTCTTCCAGCCGTTTTCCCTTCAGGATAGTAACCCATGTAGACATGATTAGTAGTAGGAGTTGATACAAGGTTGAGCGGTCCTGCTAATCCAGAACCAACATCCCCACCTGCTATTGGCAAACTCGAATTCTTCGCATTCGTCTCAGCCGCCACCCTCGCATCCCTTACCGCCTTCTCAGTTGCCGCCACCGTCTCGGACGTGCCATCCGTCTTGCTAGACAACTGCACCTTCCCTTTCTGCGTCAAAGACGCATCAGGAATATCCATCTGGCTGACTGCTTCGCGAAGCGTATCCAAATCTGCCTGTGTCGCAACACCTCTATCAATTTTCTCAAAAATCCCATTAATACTCTCCCGGGTTACGGTCTCGTTCCCCAAGGGAAGAGGCAATTTCAGTCGATCCGTTTCTTGTGGCATTACGCCCACACCTCCAGTTCATTCCACGTCAAGGACGCAGCGTCTAGTTCATCCCAAGTTACCTGTTTCCTATCCAAATCGTCCCACACCAGATAGCGATATTCATACTCCACAGCCATATGAGCCGGTTTCAGTTCATCAATCGCGCGTTTGAGATCATCGATATTGGGCGGGATACCCATCGTATCCACAAAGCTCACCGTAAAGCTCCACGCCTCCGGTTGAAACGTCACGTCCACCTTGCCTCCAGCATATGCCTCAGCCACATTTGCAACCAGCCTGCCGGAAAATGTCCCGGCACCGCGTAGCTTCGACTCCACCACGGCACGTCGTTGCTCCACGGGTTTGAGTCGATCCGTCTCAAGGCCAAGTTCCTGCTCCCAGAAATCCAATCCCCACGTCGCCGTACGGACAAAAAACTGATCCAATGTCTCATCCAGCGCCTGATACAGCAGATCCATCTCAGTACCTTTGGACTGCATATCGGCCTGCATAACACGTGAAGTCTCATAATAACTCGGCAAATACGAGAACAGCTCTTTCCCCTTCGGGCTTGAGATTGTAGAAGCCACAACCCCCGGCAGACTACTCATGGACATCCACCGTCCCCAGTACCGCCACCTGACTCGCGGTCATCTCGATATTCTGGTCGCTTACGCCGTTTACGGTTAGCTCCGAATAGTCGATAATCGGGGGAATGTCCAGCAGGATCGCGGCAATACGGGTGTATCGCACGAGCGGATCGGCAAAAGCGAGCTGCTTCAAATACGCGATCACCCCGCGTTCGATCAATGCTCGGACATCCGCCAAGGTTGCATCACTCGCCAGCGTCAACTTCACCTCAATGTTCATGGGCACTTCCTCGGCTGGCATGACCGACACCACCGGACCTGCCGGAGCAACGCCTTCACCTTGACCATCCTGCGTCGGGTCCACATACTTCTGCACGGCCGCCACCAGATCGCTGCCTGCAGCACGTTTGTCCGTATCCAGCAGATACAGTCCTACCGTGCCCGGCCCCTTCCATAACGGAATTACACGTGTCGCGCCAACACCTGGCACTTCGCTGGCCCACTGCACATACTGTGCCTTGTTGCCGCTTGTCCCCTGGTTGCGGACTTTGGCATAAAAGCGTTCCAGCAGCGCCGTATCTGCCTCGATATCCGCACCGCCTTTGATAACGTCCGCGTTCACCACAGACGTCACGCCACTTACCGGTGTAGACAGCACGGTTAACGTGCCTGCCGGCACATTGCTTTCTTTTCCGGCAACGAGCGCCCGCACACCAACCACACCGAATCCATCTTCACCAAGCTCTACGCTCCCAACGGTCTCGTATTCGAGCGAAGCTTCGCCAGATACCTCATCCGCGAGCGTAGCCACAACTGTACCCTCTGGCACCACTTTCCCCGGTGTACCCGTGAACCTCACCGTGCCTTGTGCCGCTACCGCGGCCCGCCGCGTAATACCATGCTCTCCCGCCCGCAGATCCAGCTCTTCCGAACGAAAATTAGGATCGCTGCTCGCAGCCGTACTGGCAAACCCTCGCCGAAGCAGCTCCTGCGCCCATAACGCCGCCTCGGATAGCATAAACGCAACCGGAGCCTCCGCATCCCACAGAAACGATCCCTCCGACTTATCCAGATCCGCGGGCAGACGATCCAGCATGCGCTGCATAATCTGTTCCTCCGTCTGGTCCTCCAAATAACGCGGAATCTCAGCCATCCCGTCAGATCACCTCACTTTCCAGAATAAACATCTCTTCCTGCACACTCGCCACCCAGCACGAGAACATGCACTGCTCCCGATTCCAATCGAACGTGAACTGGTCTACCGAATCCGTGCGTGGATCAGCCAGCAGCGTCTCCGTCACCATTCGGGTAATCTCACTTTCCATCACACCCCGGCTGTCCCCTTGACCCACCAACTCTTCCAGCTCCGAGCCATAGTTCCGGGAGTAAATCACATGTCTGTACCGCGGCGTTTTCACCGCCTTGATGCACCACTGCACCCAGGCTTCCTGCGGACCTGCCGCAGCCACTTTGCCACTTGGGGTCACCACAAAATCCCCCGCATCGTAATCGAATCGCCAGCTCCGTCCAAAGCGTACCTCTTCCGAAGTCGCACCCGACAGGTCCTCTTCATCTCCCCAGACCACACCCGTTTCCGGGAACAAACTAGGCATTCGCACTCACCACCTTACACAGCACCACAATGTCGTTACCGCCATTCACCCGCATCGCCAGCACACGGTCCCCAGCCTTCAGGCCTTTCCCCAGAGACCACACCGCTTCTTCCACTTCCCCTTCTTGCAAAAGAAACCTTCCCGTGCCAGTCGTTCCGCCATTCGCCACGTCAGATATTCCGGAGATCGCGCCAGCAGCCTCGCGCTCCGGCAATCCAAGCGTGCCCGGCAGCTCGGCCACGAGATAATCCTTCACTTCGTGCTTAAAATCATCCAGCTTCACGCCGGACGATGTCATTGTACCCAGCACCGCTCCCATGCCGCTTACGGCCTGACGGGTATGCGTACTCATCGCACCCCGCATGACCTCGGCAAAATGCCCATACGGATCTTCCTTATTCAAGGTAATACCTCCTTTTCACCAGCTCCGCCGTGCCCAGCTCCAGCGTCATCGTACCAGGCCCGGCCGATAGGTCTCGGCTGACGGACATGACGATCAGCTTCAGGCCTTTGAGCAGTACCGCATCTCCAGCACGAATCGTATTCACATCCGGTGCCGAAACGGTAAAGGTCTCCTGAATGCCTGTCAGACGGCTCTTCGCCAGCTTCTTGGCCGCTGTCGCCGTTTTCACCTGATCGTCCTCGATCAGCTTCTGCAATGTTCCCAGTTCCTCCACGCCCTCCTGCTCAATCGCCAGCACTTTCGATGGAACTTCCTTGCCGCTACTGGATTCTGACGCAGCCATGACTTTTACTTTGGTGACCGCGCCTTCCAGCGTACGCATCTGGGTCAGATCGATCAGCCGATCCAGCTCGTACACCTTCGCATTACTGCCTATCTTGAAGAGCTGCAGCCCTCCCGGCGTCATCCGGGGATGATACATGTCTCCGCCAGACTTCGCGGTTTCCTTCAGATCGGCAAACATCATCGAAAAGATGGTCTGCGACCGGTACACCGCTTTGCCCAGCTTCGTTTTGGTGTCTGGCAAGGTTCCATATGGAATCTTCCACTCCTTGGCGTACGTTTTGAGCCGCTGCGTGGCCGTTTGGTCTTTGGGCAGGAGAAACTCGTCTTCCGATTTTTCCAGATAGATCATCCGGTCGTACACCGTGAGAGACAACCGTTTGGTGCCGCTATTCGAGCTCTCCACCTCCCAGATGACCGCAGGATGCAGCAGATGAACCATGGTTTTTTCGCCAAAAGGAACCCCGCTGATCCGCACCGCCATCCCTGGTGTTATCGCAGGCAAACCGGAAGATGCAGACACCGCCAGCCGAATGCTGGCCTGATAGGCAATCTGATCGAGTGAATCCTTTAGCGTAATCGTCTCCACCAGCTTGGTAAGGTCATACTTGTCGTCCACAATAACCTTGTAGGTCATGGCATCACCAGCTTTTGTCCGGGCTTAATCCGGTTCGGATCACTGCCGATGGTTTTCACATTGAGCTTGTAGATCTCGTTCCATTTGGAACTGCTGCCCAGCTCAAGCTTTGCAATTTTGGACAGAGAATCGCCAGATTTGACGGTGTAGGTCTTGCTGCTCTTTTTCAGATCGGTACGAGAACCCGACTTGCTTCCTGATGTTGCCGCGCCGATCTTCTCCACTTTGGAATCCCGCCAGGTGCGCAGCGTAATGTCAAAATAAATGTCCCCACTCTCACCGCCCCGAAAGGTCGTATTGTGCGAGATCAGATACACCGGCACGTTCACCCCTGTGTTGGAAATGATGAAACGAAGTGGTTTTTTGGATACGAGAAACGTATTCAGGATATTCATCGCCACCCGCGGATCAGGTACAGGCTCGTACATGCAATAGGACGCATCATATTCTTTCGGAAAAAAAGAAGAGAAAGTGATCTCCTTCACCTTCTCTCCCTGTGCAAAATCAAACTCGCCATACTCTAGCATATTGATCGTTTCAAATCCTTTGGACCTTGAAATTGTCAGCTCCTCCGGCTTCACCGGGAATTTGAACGATGTCGTTCCGTCCTTCAGGGTGAATTCCATTTGAATTCCTTCCACGTTGTCTTTAAGTACACTCATAACAGCCCTCCTTTCTGCTTAGGCCATAATGGTTTTACGATTTTCCATCGCTCGGCGGAACTCTCCCGAAATTCGCTGTCCAACTTGATGTGTGATCGCATCGTAGTCGATGGCATTTTCACGGACAGTCACCTGCACAGCCCCTTGAGGCACGTTGACGGCGATCTGGTTGGTCGTTTCGGTTTTAAAATCCTTGAGGTAACCGGCCAGACTGCTCATCTGGTCTTCTGAAATTTGTACTGTCATCGTAGATGATTTCCCATTCGTCTGAGCGCCGTTACCGAGCGCCATCGCTTGGGACTGCATCACACTTGTTCCCATGAGAGCAGCTGTCGTAGATTGACCGCCATTGCTGTTCGCATAAGCCATAGGCCCAGTTGTTGTGAGCGCAGATGGAATATAGGCTGGTGGCATCGACGGACCAGTAGGTACTGGAGTTGGGTTAGCGACTGTTGTTGATGCTGAGACGGTTTTTTCTTCTTTTTTAGAACCAAAGCCGAAGAAATTGGAGATGCCACTTGCAATATTCTTCGTTTTTTCAGAAACAAAATCCGCTGCAGTCGACAACGCTTTGCCTGCACCTTCCGTAGCGTTGGACATAAAGTTCCCAATATCTTTCGCTTTGTCCCCGATCCAGCCTCCTGCCGAACTTCCGGCCCATCCACCTAATGCACCGCCAATATACGTGCCGATCCCAGGTAAAATAAAACTGCCAATGGCGCTACCAATCGCGGTACCAGCAGTTCCACCGATCATGGATCCGACTGCTCTGCCCCGTTCCTCAGGAGGAGCAGTGACAACATTCGCTACATCGGCAAGCATGCTAATTGGTCCAAGAAGTTTACCCGCTCCCTTCGCGAGTCCCCCGCTCAGTTTGCTGAACATACCATTGCCAGAAGACATATTGGACATTGGCGATCCTGAGGGCACATTTGCACTGAAGCCGATTCGGTTAGAATTTAGTTTTTGATCAAAGTCCACTTTCAGCTTCTTCTCTTCTGCACCAGAGATGTTAGTAATAATTTTTTTCGCCGGATCGGAAGCAGGCGTTTTTACAGTTCCCGTCGCACGTTCTTGGTAGGACTTGGAGCCGCTCTTGTAAGGGCCTTTTTTCCCGCTCTCTGTTGCGGCTACAGTTTTAGCACTGCCACCACCTGCACTTTTGGTTTTGCCACCTTTAGCTCCGCCTTTTGAAAGCCTCCCCACGAGGCTTCCGCCAGAGCAGCAGCAACATTGGGAAATACTGCTTGTGCTTGGTTTCCCTTTAAATTTATCGTAGATGACCTTAACACCATTTCCGAACTTACCAAGCAAGTCTGTTGCATTATTAAGCGGATCAACAATATCATTAAACATTTGAGCAAACTCACGCCATTTGGGCAGAGGCTCTTCCTTTGCAGCATTAGTTACCGTATTATTGTTGCTCCCAATGTTTAGAGACAACGAAGGACCGCTCGCCGGACTCAACTTCCCCATAGCCATTTCAACCTTCTGCTTCACCTCTACCGAAACCGTTCCCGAAGCCTTCACCATCTGGTTACGGAAACTATTCAGTTTCGCTAATGCACGGTCCAGTGCCGGGCTCAATTGATCATCCAGTCCAATCTTCGGCGTGATTCGCAGCCTGCTCAATCGAACAGCCGTACTATAGATGCTTTCCAACCTGCGCCCGGTCGTTCTCAATTCATTGTTCACCTTGATTAGACTTTGATAACGAACTCTCCCCAGACGTTCCGTGGAACGCTGGATCTGATCCAGGTAACGGATCGTGGTCCGCATTTCCGCATTGGATTTGGATAAACCCACAATCATTTCTGCCACTTCATTCACCCCCTGTCTAAGCTAATTATCGATTCAATTGTGAGGTGATCGCCGCCATTTCCTCTTCCGAGAACGCAATCAACAGCGAGCGCTCGCCTCGCGGCAAAGACCAAAACTCTCCGGGACGAAGATGGTGACGAACCCACATGTGATACAGGAACGTGGTCATCCCGCCGGAGTGAATCAGTTTTTTAGGTCTTCAATCTCCACACCGAAGCCGGATAACTCCAGTACCTTGTCTCCTACGGCATCCAGTTCACCCGCGAGCAGCATGCGGCGAACTGCCTGTTCCCCACCAGACAGCTTCATGCGGCCGGTGATACGGGTATCTCCCCAACCAGACAGTTCTAGGCCGCGGACATTCATTTTTACCGTTGCTTCGGAAATCAGCAGTGCGTTAAACGTTTCGGTATCCACCTTTTCCTCGGTGCGGCCTTTCGTCGTTTTGCGAATCGTGCAGCGCTCACGGATCTGATCCACTTTGGAGGACGTCAGTCCACGCAGGGTCAGCAGCAGATCCAGACGCTGAATGCGCACATTCTCCTCCGGCAAACGTTCTGCTGCTTCAAACAGCTGGTCCAAAATCTGTTCTTCGGACATGTTTTCATTCATACTCATAGGGCGCAATCTCCTTCTCATCTCACAATTGGATAACTCATTTCAACAATTAGGGCAACAAATAGACCGAGATGCTCTCAGCCTCCATGTGTGTCCCTATCTTGTTATATCAACCTGCTCATATGCTTGATCAGACAAATTCCATTACAAGGTCATCCTTATAAGGCCATCCTTGATCTTAATTCGCTACAATCGGATTCAACAGTTCAAACCCTTCAAACGTAAAGCCTGTTTCCTCCGGCACTTCCTCACCCGCTGTCCAGTTTGCGAGCTGGATTTTGTCCACCATGCAGCCCTTAAGCAGGACACTTTCATGTCCATACGACTCTGGATCGTCCAGCTTCGAGATGATTTGGAACTTGGTGAAACCGCGCTGAATCATGTCGGAAGTAACTTTGTAACCTGTCATCGTGCCTGTTCCCTTTTTCGCACCATTTTTGTGAACTTTCCAATCGTTTCCGACCAGGTTCAGCTCACGTTTTTCAATTTCCACACTGGCCTCCAACTTGTTAATGTTCGTCTGCCACACGCCATCGATATGCAGCTGACCATGGGTACCGAGAATAACTCTTGATGCATCCAACATGGTTAATTCCTCCTTGGGATCTTTTGAAATGTATATAATTTGATCTAATTCATGGTTACACAGATTAACTCCGTGGTAAGAACAATCTTTCGGTTACGCTTAACCCCGGACCTTTCCCTCCACTCGACTTATTGCACGTAAAATGTACCAAACAACTGCTCCATCACATCGGTTAGCTTCACATTCCACTGCAGGAATACCTGATCTGCCTCCGGTTTCAGGATCGGTGCTGCGCCATAATAGGCTGGGTCGAGAATGACGTCATACCCCTCAGCCTCAATCACATTGCTCTGTGCGAGCAGCGCAAGATAGGCCTTCATCGCACCAATCAGTGCCTGGCGGCCTTCTTCAGTGTTATTCACCTTACCGATATACGCATCTTCTGCAGAGCGCTGCAAATCCGTGTTAATCGCATCCATGACACGAATGGAACGGATTTTTTTCCATGCGTTGTTTTGTCCTGCAGCAGGGGTCACGAGCGTGTTCACACCGCGAAGTGCCTTCACCTGACGTCCATCATGGAAGAAAATAAACACACCATTCTGCACAGCCTGCTCCTGTTCGGCACGAGTCCAGCGGCGCGTCACGTCATCGAATGGAGTCGCTGCATACGTTGTCGATTCGTTCAGACGTTGTCCGGCGATCAGACCGGCGACATATGCAGATGTCTCCGCTGAACTGTAGTAAGTATCGCCAAGACGCACACCAGTACCGACATTAATCACGCCTTCGTGATTCAACGTGAGTGAACGTGCGGCAGCCTTCTGTGCAGCTGCTGCAGACGTATCGTCTGCGGTAGTCCCGGCCAAATACAGCCATCACCGGTTTGCCTTCGCTGCGTACACGTTTCACCCAAGCCGCAAAGCTTGCCAGCAAAGGCGCATCCGCCGCCTGATCCAGTGCCAATACATCGAATTGCTCGCCTTCCAGCGCGCCTTGTACTGCAATATATTCCGCGTTCGTCAGATCATCGTTGCCACTCACACCGCCTTTGAATGCCGCACCTGAAACGGTCGCAACCACACCCGTACCATCGCCAATCGCCTGAGCATTCACCCACTCATTGGACTCATCCTCATTCATCTGTTTGGCCAAAGAAGCTGCCGAAATATCCGCAGTCAGGAGTGCGTACAGCATCCGGTTCCCTTCAAACAGGCGCACTTCATGCTTGGTGTTATCAATTACTCCCGGCTGAATCGTGACATAGAATCCGTTCGCACGATCCCCCGGATACTTGGCATCCAGCTGCAGTACGTCCGTGTCGCTGCTGTCCTTCAACGTAAGACTGGCTGCTTTTGCCGTGGCTCCCGCTATCCGATAGGCGAGCAGCTTCTTCGGGCCGCCCAGCAGGGCTAGCTTCAAGGACGTATAGGCTGTACCATTATCCAGCGCATGCGCCGAGAAAATGCGTTCAATAGCCGCTTCACTACCGATTTCCACAAATGTGCCCACCGGACCCCAGTTTGCCTTGATCGGAACAACAACGGTTCCCCGATTGCCTGCCTGAATGGCTGAAGATGCTGCCGCCTGAAAATTCATATATAAGCCCGGAAGGACCGGACGATTCGTTTGCTCCCATGTTCCGCCTGCCATTATCCCTTCACCTTCGCTTTCATAAATTGGTTGATTCTTGCTTGTGTTTCTTCAATGGAAAACGTCTGCTGCGCTGCTTCGTACAGCGCACCATGCAGCACCTCTGCCTTAACGGCAAAGAGGGCTTCCGCATGATTCATCAGTTCCGCCCGCGTATATTGCGGGTCAGCCGGTTTGCCTTTTTTAACGGAGCTTGCCATCGCCATCTCACCTCATCTTTAGATTACAAATTCCCATCCAACCTACTCACGATTTCTTGCCATAATGACTACTCGATTCCCTTGCTGTGATGAATCTCGCGAATAAGTGGCACTTCCGTTCCCGGACGACGAATACGCTGCTGCAGCGTCAGACGGATCTGCCCATTCAGGTAGGCATCTGCCTGCAAATCAGCTGAAACTTCGTCCACAGTCAGGTACCTTGTGTCGTCTGTATTCGCCAAAGCAATACGGCTCTGAACAGCCAGTTGTTCAACCAGGCGTGTGACCGCATGCCGGGTCGCCCCCGCATCCGCAGTAACGACGTGTCCAGTCCACTGCTTTCGGATCTCCAGGGCCGAAGTACCCGTCGCAGCTGAACTGTATCCCGTCAATCGCCACAACACAGACTGCTTCTCGTAACCTCCCGGCCAAACATCGCCATACACAGACCATTCGGAGCCAAGCTCTGTCCGTGTCCAGTTTTGGAGCGCAGCCATCCAAGGATCCTGAGTAGTTAGAGAAGCATTGTCCTCAATAGATTCAGGAACATACACCCCGAACCGCAGACTTCGCGTCATCATGCCCGATCCGGCGTCCACCCTGTCACAGTCGGAAGAGCCAAAATAGATGCAGGTAAAAGCTGCACCCTCCTCATCCTCCAGCCGCACCTGATGCAGTCCCTTCACCAGCTCTGCGGACCACTTTTCAAGCTGTTCTGCTCCTCCATCTTCCGGGCGTACATATGGGGAAATCTTAATAATACGTCGATATCCCGCCCAGGCAGACTTTAGCACTTCTTCGGCAAAAGCAATCACAGCGCAAGGTCCAGTCAGCACCTCTCCCTGTGAAAGTACATCCAGCACCCGGCCATTCCATGCCGGAACAAGTGCCGCAAGCTTTTGCTTCAGTGTCTGTCTCACAGCCACACTCATTTGACTTGTCCCTGTAGCTGTTAAGCTCGTCTCACTTTTCATAGACACATTCATTTCGCCCCCTTCAGCTGCAAGTTTGTCATCTGCTCGCATGATGCAGCCAATAAGTTAAATAAAAGAATACTACACTCTTAAACTCCGCTAGCAGAACCACCTTCCGATCGCTCTTATCCCCAGATTTCTTTGGTTCCCTTTTACAAAGGTGAAATCCGGTGATAAAGGCGAAGCATATGCTTCCGAAGTAGCTTTTTTTTCAAAAAGCTTTTAGCTTCGCTTCTTTAGGTTTTTTCTGCTATCTCCGTAACGGTGTACATCTTGAATTTAACTTTCAATACGGCAGCAAAGGACTCCCCCTTTATGGACTGAGTGAATATCGAAATCAATGCCGGACACGATTCACCGCATCAAAAAGACCGGCCCCTTGGCCGGTCTATACATTAGCGTATGTGCTTTCGGTGTGTGTCCGTTTGCAATTGATCCGATAATACAATCTTACACCCTTTTCTCCCTAGCGCGGATGGTGAATCGTATGACTTCCGTGTGGTTTAAGGCGTGTCTTGGGTGGAAAAAAGACGAGTCCACGTTTCTCACAATATAAGATGAACTGAAACATTTACACGAGAACGAAGAGTGCAGAATCAATCTGGAGAAGCAGAGCGGTCGCGTTTATCACCGGATTTTTCCCTTTAGAGAAGGGAATCACAAAAAGCCGGGTATAACAGTGATCGTAAGATGGTTCTGCAATCGTAGTAGTCTAGTGTAAAGTTTATAGGTTCACATTATTTCAGGGTAACCTGCGGATTCAAGGTAATCTCAAACGCACGTCCCCAGATGAAATCCGGATTTGCATATGCGAGTGCTGCATTGCAGTATTTCGCATACGACACATCGCAAGCGTGGATTTGTTTGATGGCCACATTACCCGGAGCAAAGGCTGTTTTGTTGGCCAGCCCCGCAGTGTAGGTCTGCATCAGATCCCGAAGCAAGGTTTGCAGGTGAGCATAATCTTCCTCGGAATTGAACAGCACCATATTCTGATCGGCCAGAGTAGCCACATTGGTATAGAGTGCATGAGCCCTGGAGTACGTACGGATATCTGCAATCGCTACAGCTTTATAATAGTAATCTTTCAGGAAACGTTTAAACAGCAAGGATCCATGTGCATTCACAGCATCGCGAAGAGCGGATGCCCGCGTTTCCGTTGTGACAAAAGCATATCTGGATTGTCCCATGCCCACGGCAAGGCCAATTTTGTTCCCTGGTGTATTCCATGCGCTGTACCCCAGAACCCGGCCGGTATAGGGACTGTTTAGCAGTGCTTCCGCGACATCCACATTGGCAGGTCCTTTTCCGACAAAATCAATCAGTACCGCTGGCAATCCTTGCTCGCTAATACTTGTGAGCCGTTCAACTGCCGCTTGGACTTGATCCAGTGCCGTAATCGCAATAATCTCGATATCCACACCATGCTGTTTATCCGGCTTCCCTGGAGGTCGGCTTGTCATGCGATCCAGTTCCGAAGAGATGTCAAACGAAGTAGTTTCCTCATCATCTACCGGATAAGCTGCATCCGCCACCAGCACTCCACCTACAATATCAATGTGACGAGAGACATTCTCATGCACATTCATATATTCGTAGGTATTTATAATCGTTGAACCGTGCGGCCCGTAATAATTCACAGCGTAACGTGTTTTCGTACCTCCTCGCAGCAGCTGATTCGCCATCCGCGCGACCAGCGCATGACCGAGACCATCCGCATCCGGTAGGATGATGGCCCGCTCCGGATTTTGTCCTTCATTTCCCCCCAACCATTCGTTAATCCGTGCCTCTACATAATTAATTTCATTAATCTGAACCCCCTGTGTATTGGCATCGTCGACACCTACAGCGAGGAAATCAATGTACCCTTTGCGGGCGAGCTGATCCAGAATGTACAGGTTCGTTTTGAATTTATGCTGTCTGGTATTGTAATATTGCTCTTTATTGAAATAAGTCGTTTCGCCATACTCCACTCCATCCGGAGACAGGTTGTAGCCGTTTATAATGTCTTCAAATTCGGTATACGTTTGACGCGGCTGCTGCATGAGTGCACGGGACTCGTTGTAAGCATCCAAAGCAAGACCGTCTGCAAATGAAGTGGTCGCTAACCGCATAACCGTATCCATGACATACACCGGTTTACGCGGATATTTTTCTTTGATCACTTGGATCACATTTAGCAACCGAGTCGTTTCTTCGTCATATTCCGGATAGGTGCCTCCTCCGTCCTCCCGAAGCTGACGACTGCCAATCAGGCCCCCATAGGCCAGCATATCGGATGAAATAATGAATCCATCGACTTGGGCAGCATGCTTCAGAATAAACGCATAAATGTTGGTCGGAATGCCATACGTAGGTGCAGACGTGCCGAGCAGCGTTGTGCCTTCTGTCGTTTTTTCCGAATCAAGACGGTTTTGAATATCACCCAGGTTCGGCGTAACGATATGGATGCCTGCTGCCCTCCCTTGAACAATGACGTCATCCAAGTTAGCTGGCCGATCATCCAGTGGAACATACAAAACGGTTTTCATATCACGTAACCTCCTGTTTATTAAATTCGTCTTACATAAATACCCGATTAGAGCAGGCACACCATCACCGCATCAAAAAACCGGCCACCAGGCCGGCTGTACATTAGCGTATGTGCTATCGGCATGTGTTCCTTGCTGCTAATCCGATAATACAATCTTACACCCTTTTTTCGCTTGTGCTGACGGTAATCCGTACGGTTTACGCCTGATTGTCGCCGCCTTCCGGGAGGTTAAAAGTCGGTTCCATGTGTTCGCTATGTAGTCATCAAACGTTCTCCTCATATATTACGTTCTAATACATATACATTAGACCCTTATAAAGGATGGATCTCATGAAAAAATCGGATTGGTTTTATTTGTGGATAGCCATACCCAGTTATTTGTCAGGACCTGTCATGTATGCCGTGACGATGTACATCCTCTATAAAGAAACGGACGTTGTGACAGAAGTACTCCTTGGATGGACTGCTGCAACATTCGCCTCAGTCGTTGTACTGTTTTTCCTGCTCGCTGTCATTCTGCTGCGCGTTTTAAAGATCTATTTCTTCTGGCTGCAAACGCTGCTCTATATGGTCCTCTCCCTCATACCCGTATATATGACCACTGTTCTTATGGGATCCCGAAACTCCGGGCTTCCAGAGCTATCCTTTCCATTGTCACCCGAAGGCGTTCCATTATTGGTGTTCTGGGAAAGTATTGCGCTTATGAGTTCCTGGGGAGTCTGGGCTGCTCACAAACCTTCCATTAAACAACCATTCCTACTCGTGTCCAGAGTGATTCTGATCCTATTCATCCTTGAGCTCTGGTCCCATTAAAAACAAATAAAGAGCACTGGCCAGTTCAGGCAGTAACTCTTTATTAATTATATGTTTGCCATTGCTTACTAGGCATCCTTCATTGCCATAAGTGAGCACCTTAAAGTTATATCCCTATGCAATAATATATCGGAAATTTTCCCAGCTCTCCGGGAACGAGTTCCCATTTCTCGCATGATGATAGAAGCTGAACGGAAATTTGAATACATGGCCCTCGTTCCAATCGCGGGAGCGACGGTCAGTATGCCAGTATTCCAGTTCATGCGGCAGAGCCACCGAGCGTTCGGCAGGAACCAATGGCAGCACATCTACCGGAGATTGCAGTGTCCACTGTCCGTTCTCACCGACTGCTTCCCGGCTCAAGCGCAGGGCTTTTACCATTGTCAGGAACGGTGGAATTCCTTTGTGAAACAGTGCCGGATAGCCCAGCTCATGCAAGATGTTGAGCGCATGTCCATAGGTCAGCATATGGCCGATCAGATCATGATGAGCTTCTGCCTGATAGATGGCAGGGAAGGCTCCCAGCTCATCCAGAATCAACCGGGACAGCTGCTCTGGTCCTTCGATATCAGGAAATTCGTCTGTCTCATCAATCTGCAGATTGCGGATTTCCTTAACCGTTGTGTTTAGCCACGATCTTCCCGGTATGGTTTTCTCAAACGAATCGATCAGTTCAACCATCCGTTCGATATCCTGCTCCGTTCCCCATCCATCCAGTTCACGGATAGATTTCAAGGTGAGTGCGCCATAGATCGCCTGGTGTCCAACCCAGTGAAGTTCGCCGATCGTACGATCCAGCGCTTCCGTGATCCGCGCCTCAGCTTCTTCCCTTTCGAGCATTTCACCACTTGAGGAATTTTGCCGCTGATCACTTCCGTGTTTGCGAAGCATCGCTTTCGCTTCTGCGGTAACGCTGCCCGCCGCAAGGGCAGACAGACGATTTTCCCGAACCCAGAAATAGGCTGCTATCGCTCCTGCTCCGTAATGGGCATGCCACAGATCACCTGTACGCTCCCGACTCGAAACGATGACCATCAGGCCCTCCTCCAACAAACGTCGATCCATAACGTCATCACTCCTTCACCGAAAATGAACTTCATCACATCATGTTTACATTGTGTTTACTTCTATAAAATGAATCAAATCGTGCATATATGCCCGTTTCGCTTCCAGATTCAATCATTTACCCAATCTGCAGCCTGCCGACACCTTGAATGACAACTTCCAGCGGAAAGATCTGCGCCTTTTGTTCCGAAAAGAACCAAATCCTTTCCCTCTTCACCACGATAAACAAACCGTTTACGTCCCCTACCGGGGCAAAGGTATTGCTGATCGCTCCCCACCGCTTCAGTCCCATTTGCTCCAATTCTCCTACCGTGGACAATACATCTTCTGATACAAGCCCCACCTCACAAACGTGCAAAACATCTTCCGTCGTGAAAGGACGGTCACTCTCATTATGCGCACTGTGATGAGCAATCAGTTCCAGAATGTTGCCAGCCGGATCTTCGAAATAGAGGGAATGGGAATTCCAGTTCTCAGAATAGGTCTCGTCCTCCCCCTCCTGCGTGCTGAGCTCTACACGTGCCGCTGCCCAGGCCTTGGCCTCCTGAAAACGGTTCGTCGGGATCATCCAGGCAACGTGGTAAAAGGGCTCTTGTTCCATTTCGCTGTGAACAAATATCATGTTCGTCCAACCGATCTGCAGGGTGAATGAAGAATCGGATTCAGTAACCACGTTCAGTCCGAGCGTTTCTTTATAGAAATGTTTGGTCTCTGCCAAACGAGCGGTATACAGCTTCACTTCTTCAAATATCATCTGACTACCTCCTGCTCAATCACGCCCGTCCGTGCATCTTCTCCCATTGACTCCATGGCACCATACCCAGCTCCGGCTTCGCTTCATCCGGAAGCATGGATATGAATTCGAGGGAATGACCATCCGGATCGGTAAAATAAACCGACACAGCCGGCATCCAGCCAAATACGTACAGCTCCCCAATATCATCATTAAGGAAGTTGTGTGTCTCGATCCCTTTATCCTCCAGATACGTGACAGCGTGCTTCATGTCCTCCAGTGATACGTGAAAAGCAAAATGCTGCCGCTGCACCTGCGCGGGGTCCTTTTGCCATAATCCCAGCATGGCATTACCTTTTCCACCAATCCAGTAAAATGAGCTCCCGCGTTCCTTCTGCCCATAGGCATGCGGCAATCCAACAATCTGTTCATAGAAATGATGTGATTTCTCCAAATCCGTCACGTTCAAATGCGTTTCAAATATGCCTTTTATCAAGTGGATGACCTCTTTTCTCTCTATTTCTGTTACTATCTCTTTAGCTTTTAAGGTGAAAATCAACAATTCTCAGCTTCCGGATGAGTTCCGCGCAGTTGTTAATGTCTGAGCCAGATTCAGGAATGAACCGATTACCCGCTGAATTCGATCCTCAATGTCCTGGCTGCCTTCATACTCCTCGTATCCGTCAAAGGTAGCCTCGAAACGTCTGCGCTGTGCACCACCAATGGATATCCACTCCTGTGCATTAATACCATGCAGATTGCGAACGATGGCTTGCAGCTGCAAAAGGGAACTCACACCTACCGCTCCCCCCGCAGAGCTGATGGACAACACCGGTTTGCCGCTAAAGTGAGCCTGGCTCAGGTGATCCAGCGCATTTTTGAGTACCCCACTGATGCTGCCGTGATACTCTGGTGTGGATAAAATAATGGCATCCGCCTCGAGCATGCGCGAGTTCAGCTCTGCCAGATTGTCATCATCCGCCTGCTTTTCATCCGGTGCGTAGAATGGAACCGGTGTTTGGTACAGATCAAACAGGCTGGCTTCATGTCCCTGACTGCGGATGACCTCCACCGCATATTCTCCTAAACGTGTACTGGTTGCATTCTTGCGGTTGCTGCCTGCCAATATGATAATCTTCATCTATGCCACACTCCTACTTGTTTTTGTGAGATCTTCCATCATCAACCTTCATTTCTTCTGTTCTTATCTTACCTTGCTTTATCTTCCAATTCCTCAGCAGATAGACTTAACTTGCAGCACAAAAAAACTCAACCTTTCGGTTGAGTTTCTACGACTTTAGGCTGAGAATAGAGCCCAAATGGGTCAGACCCAGCCGTTTTTCACGGCATGAATGGCTGCTTGAGTTCGATCGGCCAGCCCCAATTTGTCGAGTAAATGACTGACATGTGTCTTTACGGTTTTCTCCGTAATTACGAGCTGCACCGCAATTTCTTTGTTGCTCAACCCCCGTGCAATAAGGCCCAATACCTCTTGTTCACGGCGCGTCAGCATATCCGGTCCTGGCGATGTTCCGTTCATTTGCAGAGGCTGCTTAAGCTTCTGCTGTTCCTGAATTTGCCCGGTTGCTGATGGATCCGCACTTACACTTTGCTGTTCTTGCAGCGACACGTCAGATGATGCCATCACATGCATCAACTGTCCGGCTGCGACAGGATGAAGTTCAGCCTGCCCTGCATACACATTCCTTATAGCAACGGCAAGATCCTCCGGTTCAATATCCTTCATCAGATACCCTTTTACCCCAGCCCGTACGGCAGGAATAACATGATCCTGATCGGCAAACGACGTTAGTACAATAATACGGATTCCAGGCAAAAGCGTGCGCAGGCGCCTGGCAGTCTCAATCCCATCCAGCACAGGCATATGCAGATCCATCAGCACCACATCAGGCTGCAGCTTTTCCGCCTGATCAAGCGTCTCCTGCCCGTTGGAGGCTTCGCCCACCACTTTCATATCCGTCTGCGTGGACAAAAATACGTGCAGTCCGCGTCTCACCATGGCATGATCATCCGCCAGTAAAATCGTAATCGGCATGTCTTTTCCCCCTGACTTTAACCCAATTCGGACGGGAGTGGAATTACTACCGTTACCGATGTTCCCTTACGGGATGAACTTGCGAGTTCGAGCCTGCCTCCCAGCGATTGGGCACGCTCTCTCATAATCGACAGACCCAGCGAGCTGGCAGGCATGGCTTGCCGCCTTTTGGCTCCACCTTTCCCACGGTCCGCAACCACCAGTACCGCTTCAGTATCGGTTAACTGGAGGGTAATATCTGCCGCGGTTACTCCCGCATGTTTGCGTACATTATTCAGGGCTTCCTGTCCAATTCGCCAGAGTCCCTCTTCAATACTGCGAGGCAAGGTACGCATACCCGTTCGGTTTACAATGACCTGCAAACCCTGCCCTGTACCATATTCTTGCAGTGCACTCAGCAGACCGGATTCCAGTCCCGCCGGGCGAAGCTGCATGATTAAGGCGCGCATTTCCTTCAACGCCTCCTGGGATAACGAGCGGATATCTCTCATGGCTTCAGCTGCCGGATGCAGCTCCGCTGAACCGGATAACATGCGCTCCGCTCCCTTGGCGGTCAATGAAAGAGAGAACAACATTTGGTTTACGGAATCATGCAGATCCCGAGCGAGCCGGTTTCGTTCCTCCAGACGGGTTAACTCCCGGCGTTTATCCACCAGTCTCAGACTTTCCCAGGAAGCTGTAATATGTTCTGCCAGTGCATCCATGACCTCCCGATCTGCCTGAAGCAGATCACTCGCTGAGCCGAGCCCCACAACCAGCACAGCCGTTTCCCCAGGAGGACTTAATGGAATGGCAGCGGCGAGGCCCGAAGACATCGCGGATACGGGGAGCGATGTATCGCAAAGCGCAGCCAACTCCCCAATCTCCGCTGATGATAATTGTGCAGCGCGATGAGAATCAATCACACGATGCAGCCGGCGTCCCACCTCTGGAGGAATCTCGCAGAATGTTTTCGTCTCCTCCAAGCCATTGGCATGCGCAGCCTGTACGGATAAAGTTCCATTCTTTTGAGCTAACAGTGCGACAAAAGGCCAATCGTAGTGCTGCACAAGCAGTTTTACAACTGTTCTGGCCATGTCGTCAGCATTGCTGCACTCGTTCATTTTCAGGCCCAGCGATCTGCTGAATTCTCCCAGCCTGGCATACAGATCAGCTCGTCTCTGCTCCGCACTGTACAATCGCATCCGTTCCATGGCACTGCCGATCTGATAGGCTACAGCCTGCAGCAGCGCCAGCTCGCTGTCGCTGAAATGCTCTTTCCCCGGTGACGCAACATTCAACAGTCCCATCATTTTATCGCCTGAACGCAGCGGAACCGTTGCATGATGGGTGATATCATGGGTATCTCCCCACTGATGCTCTGTCGCATCCTCAATCCGTTTGCAATTTATGATATTGACAGCATTATCGAGTCTTCCATCCCAGAAACGGTTTACGCACCAGCAAGTACCACAGCGCATGGGCTCCTTCTCTTTATGCAGCAGGGCTGGCGGCAGGTTATGGTCAGAAACGCAGGAATAGTCTCCACGCTCACCAATCAGAAACACCCAACCTGTCGTTAATCCGGTCAGCTCAAGCAGCTTGCCTACCACTGTATCCAGCATCGGACTCAGGTCATTGGACGTATTCAGCGTCTCCGCAATGGTCTTCAGCGTGTACATTTCCTGCATTCCGGCTTCTTGCGACATGCAGATTCCACTCCTTCGATTGCGCTTGTTGTTGTTCAATTATTGTATACAATCATCAGGGGAGTTTAAAGGATGAACTTGCGCTCGTCTTAGCCAAGTTTCTGACGGCTCTTTCGGGATACAGACAATGGCTCCACATTGATCAATCCCCGGTCGGATAAGGCAAGCGCCATTTTATAGAAAGCACGGGTTCTGATTTTGGTATACGTATCCTTGCTCACAGGCGGATCAAATACATGGTTGTACACTTTGTAATCAAACACATCATCATCTTTCAGGTACCGTTCACAAACCAGCACCCGTTCCTTCTCACTGAGACGAGACACGATAAAATCAATCGTATCGCAATACGCCTGACGTGCACGCTGTACATCGACATTGTAGATCGCCGTTCTGGCCGTTGAATCCCCAGTGACGTTGGTGGGACCATGGAAACGCTCCGTATAACTCGCCGTGACCATCACCTCGCGTTCTTCAAATGCAATCGTCTTGTAAATCCGGTATTTTTCCAGCGCCGCTTCCACGGCAGTTTGTGTTTTGCGTCGATCCAGTTCGGGCAGCAATAATTCCATATTCGTTCTCCTCCTTAAGGGTTGGTTTCCTTAAACATCTCTTCTTTTATTAGGGTTGTGCATTTTGCTAAAATAGTAACGGCCATTGTCCAGGTTTCTTTTGTTGCCTTTTGGAATCACTTCCGCAGGATTAGTAACCATGAAGATTCCGGTTTCCAGTACATACAGATGGTTTCATTTTAATGTTGTGTTCGTATTTTGTTCGTATTTCTATTTGAGGATACCACTTATTGGAGATTGGAGTAAACCTTCATTTCGGGTCATTTTGACGATAAAATAAAACCCTCGCTCTCATTTCCTATACCTTTTGGCATAAATGTTTCAATTCCCTTTACCTAATGGTATATATACGTTATAGTACAGATAATCACAGATCCTCGTATAAGCGAATTTCCATTTTTAATATTAAGAAGGTACTTGAATGTTAATGCGAACACGAATTCTCGTATAAGTGCTAAAGTAGTGGAGGAGACGGAATCGATTCTGAAAAAGCGATAGCGTTCGCATTTATCACCGGATTTCTCCCTTCAACAAGGGATCAAGGAAATCTGGGGATAACGGCGATTGGAAGAACGATCCGTATCCGAAACGGGGTACCAGCAGATATTAGAGCGTTAACGCAGCATCAAGGGTTTCTTAGTATCTAATGAAATACACTTATACAAATTGAAGGAGTTGGCATGAATTGTGGAGCACGCTTTTGGCCCTTATCTGAAACAACTGCGGGAACAGCAGAGCTATAGCATCAATCAGCTCGCCGAAGCAGCAGGAATAAGCAACTCACAAATTTCACGCATTGAAAATGGAGTCCGCGGTGTTCCGAAACCCGCCACGATCCGCAAATTGGCAGATGCCCTTTCCGTTTCCTATGCCGACATGATGAAGCAGGCTGGATACATTGAAGCAGCAAGCGCAGTAAACGAACCTCAGGATATCCCGGAATGGGCGACCTATAAGGACCGCCGCGATTTCAAGAAAATGCTGGAGGACGAGGATGACCTGATGTTTGACGGAATTCCACTGGATGATGAGGACAAAAAACGCATCAAGGATGTGCTGACAGGTCTGTTCTGGGAAGCCAAACAGATGAACAAGCGCAAAAAAACAGATGAACCGGACAAACGCCCATGAGGCAGAGCAAGCTGATCAAAATGAAGCAGCAGGTGAGATGATATGGATGACATTGTAACAAAGCTGATTCGCAAACATCGGACAAACTGCCCCTTCAGCATTGCCAGAGCCGTTGGAATACAGATCCGTTTCACCAATTTGGGCAAGTCCACCAAAGGGCTGTATTTCCGCAAGCTCCGTCGCAGGTTTATTGTCATTCACAGTGAACTGCCGCCGGAATGGCAGCGGTTTGTATGTGCTCATGAACTTGGACACGACCGATTGCACAAAGGCATCAACCGTTTCTTTTTGGAAGAGCACTCCTATTTTGCTCCCGGCAAGCTGGAAAGACAGGCCAATCGCTTTGCCATTCAATTACTGACCTCAGGGGTCAAGCCGGAACCGGATGAATCCCTGGAGAAATTCTGTTTGCGTACAGGACTGCCGCGTGAAGCGCAGCATTTTTTTTACTCTATATAAGAACACATGTTCCTTTCTTGTGGAATTTAAACTTTATTTCCCATTTGACAGATTAGATGTTACTTTCAGGTTACCTATTTTTACGTAAATCACGAGATTTCCGAAACATAGTCTGCTAAAATACAATTTGAGCTGTGCGAGCTCAAGCAGATCATATTTTGGGGAGGTTACCGATTCATATGAAACTCTGGAAGACATACGTTTCACTTCTGCTAACGGTTTGCTTACTGTTTGGCAGTGTAGGAATTGCGGCTGCTGCAACGGACACGACTCCGGGCACAGGTAAACACATTACGATTCTACATACGAATGACACACATGCACGTGCAGTCGAAGCTTCGCCTGCGATGGGCTATGCCAAAGTGGCCGGGATTGCGGACAAATACCGCAGCGAGAACCCCAACACCCTTTTGCTTGATGCAGGAGATGCGGTGCATGGCACAACCTTTGCAACACTCGTGAACGGCGAGAGTATCGTCAAAGTCATGAACGAAATGGGCTATCAGGCCATCGTTCCGGGTAACCATGAATTCAACTACGGCTCCGAACACCTCATCGAACTTGCAGATATGATGAACTTTCCAATGCTCAGTGCCAATGTGAAGAAAAAAGACGGAACACGTCTCTTCGATCCCTATCTCATTAAAGAAGTTGACGGTGTCAAAATCGGTATCATTGCACTGACTACACCTGAAACGATGTACAAAACGAATCCGAAAAATGTTGAAGGTCTGGATATTACTGACCCGACTGCGGAAGCCAAAGTGCTGGTGAACGAAATTCGCAGCAAAGTAGATGTTGTAATTGTACTCGGTCACCTTGGACAAGATGCTTCCAGTACAGACACTAGCTTCAAAGTTGTAAAAGAAGTTCCGGGTATCGATGTATTCATCGACGGACATAGCCACACCATCCTGCAGGACGGTCTCGTATCCGATAACGGGACATTGATCGCGAGTGCAGGAGAGTATACCAACTTTGTAGGTGTCATCGATCTGTGGGTAGATGGTGGCAAGGTAACGAAGAAACAAGCTACGCTCATTGATGAAACAGAAGCAAAAGATATTAAACCGAATGAAAAAGTAGAAGCACTCGTAAATTCCATTCAGAAAGAACAGGAACCAATTCTCGAAGAAGAGGTAGCAAATACTGCCATTCTGCTCGATGGTCAACGCGAACAAGTTCGTGCGGGTGAGACGAACCTGGGTGACCTGCTCGCAGACGCCCTCCGTGATGTCAGCAACGCAGATATCGCGCTCACAAACGGCGGCGGTATCCGTGCTTCCATTGAAGAAGGTACCGTAACCAAAGGCGACATTATCACTGTACTTCCTTTTGGTAATCAGGTTGTAACGCTTGATGTAAAAGGCTCCGATGTTCTCGCAGCCCTTGAAAACGGCGCAGCCTCCTACCCGGAACCAAGCGGTGGTTTCCCGCAAGTATCCGGCATGACGTTCAGCATTGATTCTTCAGCTGCTAAAGGCAGCCGCGTACATTCCGTGATGATTGGCGACAAAGCTCTTGATCCGGAAGCAACGTATACACTGGCTACCAACGATTTCACAGCTGTTGGTGGTGACGAGTACACCATGTTCAACAAATACACCATTACCGGCATGTACGGTGCAATGGACGAAGCGCTGATTGAATACATGCAAAAACTTGGCGCTGTAGATATCAAAACAGATGGCCGAATCAAGGAAGCGAAAGCACCTACAGTTGAACCAGAAGCTCCAGCTGCAGAGACACCGGCTCCAACTGCAGAGACACCGGCTCCAACTGCACCGAAGCCAGAAACACCAAAACCGGAAACACCAAAACCAGAAAAACCGTCGAAACCGACACCGAACAAACCTGCTCCAGCCAAAGTATATGTTGTTAAATCCGGAGACTCCCTGTATTCCATCTCCAAAAAATACAACACAACCTGGCAAGCACTGCAAAAATTGAACAACATCAAAAATCCTCACTGGATTTATCCGGGTCAACAACTGAAACTGCCTGCTGCTTCTTAAGTTAAGGCAAGATCTGATATTAACGTGATCTGCTTCACGGTACGACAGGACCAAGAGGGATCATAACAGCAACGACAAAAAGGGTGTTCCTCAAGCCAACATGGCTGAAGGAGCACCCTTTCTTCTTCGTATTTGGAAGCAACAATGAGATGCTGCTGACTTGTTAAACCAGCACATATAACCGGGAAAGGCTTTGCCGTAAAAATAAATCCGTAAACGTACTTCATCGTACACACGCTTCCAGAGTCCCTAACCACGGACTATAGAAAATATATGCATAATTGCCACTATCACGCGATTTTCCCGCCTTCCAAGCAAACAAAATGGACAACTTTGATTTGCATACCTGCACTTGTTTGTATGGTTAAACATATTCCCCGGGATGTCTACTTTTTAATTTGCCAATATACAGAATACACCATTAGTAAAGACTAGTTATTTGGTACGATATTACGCAGACACTTCTGCATATTTATATGTCTATAGACCTTCTTTTCCTTCTTTCTTCCGCATAATACGCCTAATAAGCATTTTCGCATAATATTCGGACCTATAAATATGTCACTTTACGATGTAACTGTACAGTGTTCTGATCCACCAACGGATCAGACTTTATCTGAGCTGGAGCACTTCCTTTGCATGATTCAGTGCCTCTTCTACACTCATGCTGATCCGTTTTGTCTCCCCTTTGTCGGCAAGAGCATGAGAGCATAATTCGACACGCTGCTCTGCAGCGTCCCTACCCACCACAATTTGAACAGGCAGACCAATCAATTCCGCATCCTTGAATTTTACGCCAGGCCGTTCATCCCGATCATCAGTCAATACGGTGTATCCCGCATCCAATAATTGTTGTTCAAGTTCCAGGACAAGCTGACGCTGCTGTTCATCCTTCCAGCTGACCGGAATCAGATGAATTTGATAAGGGGCAACGGCTGCTGGCCACCTGATTCCGTCATCTCCTGCATATTGCTCGGCAATGGCAGCCATCAGACGGGAGACCCCAATACCGTAACAGCCCATCACTGGTGCACACTGGCGGCCATTTCGATCCAGAAAGGAAGCCCCCATCGCATCGCTGTATTTGGTACCCAGTTTGAAGATGTGGCCTACTTCAATGCCTTTGGTAAACACAAGTTTCGCTCCACATGCCGGACAGCTATCTCCTTCAGCTGCAAAGCGGATTCGTTCCACTTTCTCCAAGGCAAAATCAATTCCCGGACGTACATCGGAATAGTGCATATCCACTTCATTTGCCCCCGTAATGGCACTCTCCATTGCAGCCACATCAGCGTCCACCACCATCGGCAAATGGAGATCGATCGGACCCAAGAAACCTACCACCAGATCAGAACGCCCTGCAAGCGCCTCTTCATCAGCCAGAATGAGTTCCTCCACGCCCAATACCTGCTTCAGTGCAATGTCATTGAGTTCATGATCTCCGCGAACAAGTGCAGCAACCAGTTGACCATCTGCTTGATAGAGCAGCGTTTTGATCATGTGCTCTGGTCCCTGGCCCATAAAGGAACTGAGCTCGGCAATGGAACGAATGGCAGGTGTATGAATTGGAACGGGCGATTGTTCCAAGGCACTGATCTGGGATTCATTCACGGACTCGGAAACGTCTTTGCTCACCTGCTGTTCTGTATCCTGTGTTACAACTGCAGTGGTCTGATATCCTGCCTTCTCCAGATTTGCAGCATATCCGCAATCCTTACAGGATACAATTGTATCCTCTCCCACATCAGCCAGTGCCATGAACTCATGCGTTTCTCCCTGACCGCCTATTGTGCCTGCATCTGCCTCTACACGAATATACTCCAGGCCACAGCGCTCCAAAATCCGTGAATACGCCTTATTCATCGCCTGATACGTATGGTCCAGCTCTTCCCAGTCGGAAGCAAAAGAGTATGCGTCCTTCATGATAAACTCCCGTCCCCGTAACAAGCCAAATCTCGGACGCCGTTCATCCCTGAATTTGGTCCCGATCTGATACAATGTGAACGGCAGCTTCCGATAGGAGTTCACCTCATCGCGTGCAAGAGCAGTCACCACTTCTTCGTGAGTTGGTCCAAGGGCAAACTCCCGCTCATGCCGATCCTGCAGACGCATCAGTTCCGGTCCATACTGATTGTACCTTCCGGATTCTTCCCATAGTTCCGCAGGCTGCATAATAGGAAGCAGTACTTCCTGACAACCGGCACGGTCCATCTCCTCGCGGACGATCCGTTCAACATTGAGCAGCACACGTCGCCCCAAAGGCAAATAACTGTATATCCCTGCAGCCAGCTGGCGAATCATGCCAGAGCGGAGTAACCAGCGATGCCCGGCTGCATCCGCCTCTGCTGGCGCTTCACGTAATGTTGGAACAAGCATTTCACTTTGACGCATCCATTCCACACCCCTTATCTTTCTGATCGTTTTTATTGCAAACTAGCGCTTGTAAACAGCAAAAAGACACATTCGTCAAGGGACGAATGTGTCGTGGTACCACCCTTATTTAACTGCGCATTTCAGTTCGCTGATATATCCCAAGCTTCCCTGAGCATGCTGAACAAACCGGTCCCGTTCACCATATGTCCAATGCGAGATCACGCAGTCCTTCTTGGGCATAACGGGCCCTTCCGGCGGTGGTTGCAGCCTGATGGCATTCTCCTCCGCAGCTCGCGAGGTGGGAACTACGAAGCAGCAACAGAAACCTCACACCGATCGGTTCCCTCTCTGCCTGAAGCCGGCTTACGTAATCATATCCTCGATAATCGCTGTTAGCATTTTTGATCACATTAGAGCATCTACAAGAAATTGTCAACTCCTGTGTGCAAATCGAGTATGCAGTGAAAATGAATTGCAATACAGGCTGACATCCCGCAGGCTTCCCTGTAATATAGAGAAATAGAACATGTATTAATGATAAAGGAGCTTGTCCTATGCCATATATTATCTATGATCTTGAATTCACGGTTAGCCGTAATGCTCGCTACTCTTCTGAAATAATAGATATCGGTGCGGTAAAAGTTACAGAGGGAGCGGACGGCCTTTACGTATCTGACACGTTTCATACATATGTTCGTCCCTCCAACAAATCCGTCCTGTCGACTGACACCATTCAATTTACGGGAATTACGCAAAAAGATATTGATGCCGCTCCACTTTTTCCAGAGGCACTGCAAAACTTTATTGCCTGGATGGGGAACGATGTGTATTACATGTGTTCCTGGGGGCCGGATGACCGCAGCAAATTGATTTCCCATTGTCGTACACATCAACTTGATGTTGCCTGGATCACGAACCACAACGATCTGCAGCAGCAGTGGTCGCGAACTGTTCGCAAGGAAGGCAAATTCCGTCAGCTGGGCCTAACCCAGGCACTGGAATTATGTGGAATTGAATTCGACGGTACTCAGCATCGTGCATTGGATGATGCCATTAATACCGCCAAAGTATTCATGCATCAATTTGACCGCTTCAGTCTGGAAACCAATTGTGCCGCTGATGATGAAGGAATTGCATCCAAAGTCGTCTATTCAAGCAGCACAGATGATGATGTGAAGGAATCACCTTTTGGCAATCTGGCACATCTGTTCAAGACTAACGAATAGCATGTCCACGTTAACTTCCGCTTCATGACGCAAAAAGGAACGCCTGTTACGCCGGATTCAGCGATATATTTGCTGCCAGCGCTCCAGACGTTCCTTCATCATGATCCGGTATGCCTCAGGTTCAAGGATCTCAGCCTCTGGCCCATATTGGGCAAGCCACCCCATGAACTCATGATCATCACTCAATATGGTCTCAAGCAATAACGTTCCCTCGGGTTCCATCGTTAAAATGGGACGCACCAAAAATCTTTGCTTCATCACATGTTCAACTGCATCGCGGGAGAAACGAATCTTGAAGGCAATCCTCTCTTGCCCTTGACTGGCTCCCATCGTACGTAAATGGGATTGCAAGAGGAAGTCATCTTTGCGGAATGTACGAGGCAGAATCCGAACTTTCTGTAGGTTCCCTACTTCATAGATTTGTAGCCTCTCCGAAAAATGACAGTATGCCAACAAATCGAAGCGGTACTCACGAGGAATCAGACCGTAGGGATCAAGTCGCACAATCTTCTTCGTGCCTTGAGAGAGATGTTCTGCTTCAATCGTGTTTTGTGAAATGCCGGCTTGAAGCAGGGTTACCAGTGAGTTATCCCTCTGTTCTTTGTCATTTTGCCATGCGGACATTCCAATTTGAAATAAACCGCTAATTTGCTCCGACCATTCCACCCGCTCCGTTTTGTTCTTCTGATTTGATGCAACCACTTTCTCATATGCGCTCTCAAAGGCAGGCTTCAGCAAAGGGCGGATATCATCCATAACTTCCGCCAGATGTACAAAAGCTTGAGCTTCTTCGTCAGACCAGTTTAACGGATACATGGCAAAGTGGCTGATAAATCTGTACCCTCTGCCATGTCCCATATTGGCGATCGGAATATGCATTGCGCTGAGGGCCTCCATGTCGCGATATATCGTCCTTTCCGTTGTCTCGCACCGCTCGGCTAGCTCACGGGCAAGAATCCCCGGTTTCGCCTGCACAAGAGTTATAATGCGCATTAACCGGATCAGTCGGTCTGTCATTTTGCCGGACCCTCCACTTGTTGTTCAAAAAATTCGATACAATCCCAACCAACTTATCATTATGATATATAGTACATTCGACTCATTCTTTATTTTCACCTTTAAATTCTATGTAGAAACATCCTTTTTTATTTGGTCATCAATAGTTCTTTGTCCCTATTCGCCTGACATGGCTTTTCCATGGCTGTTATGTGATGCACCATACGTAATTTCATAGTGGTGACGCAGTTTTTCCACAATCTCAGCCTCCTGGTAATAATCCAGATCCTGTTTGCGAGCCGCTTCGATTAACAGAGCATCTGCGTGCCTGCGAAGCAGATTGCTTCCCTCTTGTGCACGGCCTCTTTCATAAGCTCGTAAGGCTTGTTTGATCAAGGGTACGGTCTCACTTAATTTAATCGTCTTCTCTACCTTCGGATCCTCCGGCTGTCTCAACATTCCCAAATGACTCGTATATTGAATATATAATTGCTCCCGACGCAGCAGCACTCTCTGACTTTGCTTCACCTTGCGTGTACTCCAGTAGGCAGAGCATATGGCTGCTTTTCCCGATACACGGGGGCCCATCGCAAATTCAAGCAGAATCTGCTTACTTTCCCCCTTGTATACGTCGCCAAGCCGCAGAATCCAACCGATGTCCGTCTCTTTGGATCGGCAACCATAAATCCCTTTAAGTTCAATTCCAAATTCCGGTTTGAGCAAAAGTTCCATGTCTCTCGATACAATTTTAGGTGCTACTTTCCTAAGTCTTTTGGCAGGGGCCCCGTAACGCCATTCAACCATCATATATACGGGGTCGGCCCCTCCTGTCGGTATGGCCTCTCTATTCCACGAATAACATACTTCAAAGACTGAGTTCACTGGTAGTCTCTCCCCCGATTTATATGTATTATCTTATAAGTTATCAGGGTGAATGGACACTATATTGTCACGGAACATATGTTCGTATAATATTTTTCCAATAAAATAATTTTTCACCCCCAAATCCGCCTTAATACGACAAAAAACGACGAAAAAGCCTGGCATTAAGCCAAGCTTTTCTTCTCCGAATTTATGACAAGTCCCAACTTAGAGGGTAGATTGATTCATCCCCAAATCAGTCATGGATGGTGCCCATTCTGGCTCTGTCACCGGGGCATAGGTCACGCTGTCAATGATCAATTTACGTCCAATTGGCTCGCCGTTTACTGTAATCATAATTGTTTTGGTTGGTGTGGTTTGTTCTGTCGTATACATAAATTTCTTCTCCTTCGTTCACGATCTTTTTCCAAAATCGGATATATTGTTATTTTTATAATTTTCGTCATTGTGAATGGCAAACACCCGGAACCGGGGTAATGATATATTGTCAAACTGTCCGCGTGCTGCCTTGAACGTATATTACCCTGCAGATCGCTGAATTAAACAGGTATCTACTCTTGGAAAAAATACAATGCCCTGAACCCAACACGCTGGTTTTGACGTATAATGTAAGAGTCGTATTTCAACAAATAATGACGAATTCGGCAGTAGACAATCCTCACCGAAAGAAGGTGCCAATGATGCCAAAACCCATCAAGGGTCATTACATTCGGGTGTTATTCACCACTTGCATTTTATTCACCGTCTCTCTGACATCAACCGTAAGTGCAGCTAGTGCCAATATATTTTCAGACATATACAGCGGGTGGGAACGCGTCTCCGAGCTACCCGGGGAAGTGAACGCCCTGCAGGAAAGCTACCAACAAACGCTGAACCAACTTAATGAGACTTCGGCTCAATTGGGACAAGCCCAAGCCAATGTGGAAGCATTCAAGGCCCAAAATGAGCAATTAATAGAACAGAATCAGAAACTGACCGATATGGTCACCAAACTGCAGGAAGATCAGGATGCCAAAAATGCCACGACCAAACGCATCCAAACGATGATTATTACTGTAATTTGCCTCATACTAGGCTATTTCGTTCTGATTCGTGTTATGCGTTGGGGAATGCGTCGTCGTTCGGGCCGAGTATAAAAGAACAGGAGCAAGCACATGCACATTCACCTGAACAACACCGAAGCCGGCGGAGCTGGACAAGTGGTTACTTTCTCGCTGGTCCAGGATGACCGGCTTCATATTTTGCATCCTCAGCAAATCGTTGCCTTTCGCGGCTCGAGCGGCAGCCGCAATGACAAGTTCATGAACATCACAGGCATGGTTCGCAAAAAAAAGCTGATCAAATCAGAAATCACCGGGCCTTGCCAATTTGTGGCGGCACTGCCTCCTGGATTCACCATGAAGGAAGTTGAACTCACCGAGAACAGCGATTTGCTGTACGATTTTCGGCATCTCTTTTTTTACTCGGACGGTGTGACCATGCATACCAAAATTCAGAAGATCAAAAACATGCTGATCACTCAGGATGCGGTCAAAATGAAGTTCTCCGGCAAGGGCAAGATTGGACTGCTGACCCAAGGTCAGGTCTGCCAACAGGAACTGCACCCTACTGCTCCACTATATGTGGATGCAGGCAGCATCATCGCTTATCCCGAAAATGCACATCTGGAACTCACTGTGTATGGAAACAATCTCGCCAGCCAGCATATGAACTACCACTGGAAAATGACGGGACAGGGCTCGGTGCTCTTCCAGGCAGGACGCGAGAATAGCAGACTGGAACGGGACCTTAATGACGAAGGGCTATTTAAACGCATTCTCAAGGAAGTTATTCCCTTCGGCAATGTGTTGATTAAATGAACTGCCCGGTGATCACCGCATTTATGATGAGCATTTTGCAAAAATCCAATTAGCGACTCCCAATCTTCAATATATAGATCGAAATGGTCCTATTCGTCTATATATTGCACCCTGGAGCGAGTGTAATCGAATGATGCAAAATACCGATGACACAAGCGGGGTGGTCACCGGGCGGTTTCGTGTTATAATGGTTCAGACAATTGAAGAAGAAAATCCATGCCTTCGGCATGGGAGAGGTTCGCGAACTCCCTCTATAAGACGTTGACCCTGTAATGGTCATTACAAGTCTTGCGTACACAATGATAACGTACGTAAAAAACTAAGGACACTTTTACCGTGCTGCTTTTTTGAAGCAGTTTAAGGGAAGGTGTGTTTTTTGATGGATGCCAGTTCATGAACTTCTCTGTTCTTCCGACACTCTGTGCCTAGGTGCATGGATTGATCTTAAGAAGATGGAGAGGTTTTTTTATGTTGAACGAAGAAAAAGCGGTCGTCGTATTTAGCGGCGGTCAGGATAGTACCACCTGTTTGTTCTGGGCCAAGCAGCAATTTGCCGAAGTCGAGGTTGTCACCTTCGATTATGGACAACGCCATAAGCAGGAGATCGAATGTGCTGCCGCCATTGCACATGACCTAGGTGTACAGCAAACCGTGCTGGACATGAGCCTGCTCAATCAGCTTGCGCCCAACGCACTGACCCGTACCGATGTCGAGATTACTCATGAAGAAGGCGAGCTGCCCAGCACATTTGTGGATGGACGCAACCTGCTCTTCCTCAGTTTTGCGGCCATCCTGGCGAAGCAAAAAGGAGCACGTCACCTGGTTACAGGTGTATGTGAGACCGATTTTAGCGGATATCCGGATTGCCGGGATTCGTTTGTTAAATCGATGAATGTGACCCTCAACCTGTCGATGGACTACCCATTTGTCATTCATACTCCGTTGATGTGGCTGGATAAAGCTCAAACGTGGAAAATGGCAGATGACCTCGGAGCCTTCGATTATGTACGCGAGCGGACACTGACCTGCTATAACGGGGTGATCGGTGATGGATGCGGTGAATGTCCTGCCTGCAAATTGCGCAAAGCCGGACTGGATCGCTATGTTGAGCAGCGCGCCGCTGCCGGATCCGTGGGAGCAGACGTACGATGAGGGAGCCAGGAACGTTCCGTATTGTTGAGCATCTGCAGCGGATTGGAGAGGATATTCTGCCATCACAGCTGCGTTACCACCGCAAACGTGTACTCGTCAGCAAGGAATTCACCTTTGATGCTGCGCATCATCTGCATTGTTATGAAGGCAAGTGCAAAAACCTGCACGGCCATACGTATAAAGTCGTTTTTGGCATTAGCGGTTATCCGGGTGAAACCGGGCTGACCGTTGATTTTGGACATATCAAGGATATATGGAAAACACAAATTGAAGGATATCTGGACCATCAGTACCTGAACGAGACTCTTCCCCTTATGAATACAACGGCTGAGAATATGGTCGTCTGGCTGTTCGAACAGATGGAACATGCGCTGCAGACTGAACCATATGCCGGGCTTACTGAAGGTGGCCGAACCGAATTCGTGCGCCTCTACGAGACACCAACCAGCTACGCCGAGGCTAGACGGGAGTGGATGATCGATGAGTAGCTTGCAAGAAAACGCGGCTTCTGCTTCCGTACGAGGCCAAGAGAAACGGATCCCCGTGATGGAAATCTTCGGTCCGACGGTTCAAGGCGAAGGCATGGTGATCGGGCAGAAAACCATGTTTGTCCGCACCGCGGGCTGCGATTACCGCTGCTCCTGGTGCGACTCGGCTTTTACCTGGGACGGCAGTGGCAAGGACCAAATCCGGATGATTACGCCGGAGGACGTATGGGCAGAATTGCGCCGCGTTGGCGGTTCGCGTTTCTCCCATGTAACCATCTCCGGCGGCAACCCCGCCCTGCTCGCCTCGCTGGGCGGCCTGGTCTCCCTGCTGCGGGAGCACGGTATCCGCACAGCGGTGGAAACGCAGGGCTCCCGCTGGCAGCCTTGGCTAGCAGACATTGACGAAGTTACGGTCTCGCCCAAGCCGCCTAGCTCAGGCATGGACACGGACTGGGACGTGCTGGATGACCTGATCGGACGATTATCCGCTGGACAGGCGGAACGCAGCCACAGTCTGAAAATCGTAATTTTCGATGAAACAGACCTGGATTATGCCCGTCGTGTGCATGCACGGTATCCCGGCACAGATTTGTTTTTGCAGACCGGAAACCCGGATGTCACTTCTGCGGATACGCCGGATCTGGCGTCATCCCTGCTCGCCCGTTATGAATGGCTGATTGATCAAGTCAGTGCATCGGACGACCTGAACGATGTCCGCGTGCTTCCCCAGCTGCACACCTTGGTGTGGGGAAACAAACGCGGCGTCTGATGGACAGTATGGGTGGAATGGGCAGCATGATGTAATTTTCAGGAACAACCAAAGGCTTTGAATTCAAGACCTGGGATCCCTATCATATATACCGGCAAGCTTCTCGCTTGAACGGAACGAGGAGAGTTAAGACATTGACGAGACAACCTGATGAAATGAAAGATGTGACGCTGCTGGGCAACCAAGGCGTGAAATATACATTTGAGTATGATCCTGAAATTTTGGAGAGCTTTGATAACAAGCATCCGTACCGCGATTATTTTGTAAAATTCAATTGCCCAGAATTCACGAGCCTTTGCCCGATCACGGGTCAGCCTGATTTTGCCACCATTTATATCAGTTACATTCCCGATGTAAAAATGGTAGAGAGCAAATCCCTCAAGTTATACCTGTTCAGCTTCCGCAACCACGGTGATTTCCACGAGGATTGTGTGAACATCATCATGAATGACCTGATCAAGCTGATGGACCCCCGCTACATTGAAGTCTGGGGCAAATTCACGCCGCGTGGCGGCATTTCCATTGATCCGTACACCAACTACGGCAAACCAGGAACAAAGTATGAACAGATGGCTGAACATCGCATGATGAACCACGATATGTACCCGGAGACGATTGATAATCGTTAATTGGCCAGCACTTCTGCTATTCTTTACTAAAAAAACAAGCCAAACTCTTCACATGGAAGATTGTTCGGCTTGTTTTTTCATGTTCAATTTCTAATATCAATTTTGAAATTACCATAATGACAGCATCGTTTGCAGGCACGTATCCATCAGTGAAGTTCAGGTGAAATGTGCCACCGAGTATTCATGTTAATAAGAACGGCTAAGAGGGTATTCAATAAACGAAACGAAAATAACCATAAATGTGATATATATGCTATCTGGTTTTTCAATGTCCTTCCTTGTGTTTCCGTTTCCAACGTCGGCATTTATTTCACCTGTTCCCCTTGTCGCCTCAATGAATCTATCCTATTATGTAACAATATGCTTAGGCACAATACATTATCAGGCGCTGATCCCTCGTGACCGCGACCAAAGGAGAAAAGTACATGTCCATGCAAACTTCATTATCCAAGGACGCTGCGATGCGTTCGAAAAACCAACCCGGATTGGATGCCCAAAGCACCGTTTACCGGATTCTAATTGCCATCAGTCTGGTTCACTTATTTAACGACTCGATCCAGTCTGTCATTCCGGCTATTTTTCCAATCCTGAAAGACTCCATGCACCTTACATATACCCAGATCGGATGGATATCCTTCGCCATCAACTTTACCGCATCCATCATGCAGCCTGTCGTTGGCTGGTTTGCGGACAAAAAACCTACGCCTTCGATCCTGCCGATCGGAATGGGTTTCACATTTACCGGCATGCTGTTGCTGGCATTTGCCGACAGTTATATGGCTGTCCTGATCTCGGTCATCTTCGTCGGACTTGGTTCGGCAGCTTTTCACCCGGAGGGTTCCAGGGTATCCCATATGGCCGCAGGACCACGCCGGGGTCTCGCCCAATCCATCTTTCAGGTGGGTGGTAACGCCGGACAGTCTCTCGCTCCGCTATTGACGAGATGGATCTTCATCCCGTTCGGATTGTTTGGTGCCATCGGATTCACTGGCATTGCAGCCATGGGGATCGCGGTACAGATCTATATAGCCCGCTGGTATGGCCGCATGCTGCAATCGGGAGGTTACCTGCGCAAACAGGCGGCTGCCCGCCGTGCCCCCAATCCGGCATTACGCAAAAAAATTGCAGCTGCCATCACCATTCTGATCCTGCTCGTCTTTGTCCGTTCGTGGTATGTCGCTTCCATCGGTAGCTTTTATGCGTTTAATCTGAAGGATATGTTTAACCTGTCCACGGAGGACGCACAGATCTATATCTTCCTGTTCCTGGCTGCAGGTGCATTGGGCACATTCTTCGGCGGTCCCCTCGCGGACCGTTTCGGCAAACGCAACATGATCTTCCTGTCGATGGCCGGAGCTGCTCCGCTGGCCCTGCTGCTGCCTTATGCCAATCTGTTCTGGACCGGCGTGCTGCTGACCATTATCGGATTCATCATGCTGTCCAGCTTCTCAGTGACCGTAGTGTATGCACAAATGCTCATTCCGGGCAAAATCGGAACCGTCTCCGGCCTGATCACTGGACTGGCATTTGGTATGGGAGGGCTCGGTGCACTCGTGCTGGGGAACTGGATCGACGTGTTCGGTGTATCTCCAGTCATGCAGATGTGCAGCTTCCTGCCGCTGATCGGCATATTCACCTTCCTGCTCCCATCGGATAAGGTGCTGAAACGCTGGGCGGAAGAAAACGGAAGTGAAGAATAACGGATATACATCGATCTGAACATGAGATATCTTACAACTTGCTGCACTCCACTTGCTGTATCTTTCAGAATCAGATTTAGATAGCATCCAATACAATCACAAAGGGTTCCCGCCTTCGTCTGGTACGCAGATAAGCGGGAACCCTTTTGTTATGAATGATTACTTCAAGCGCTGAAGAATCAGCCTTTTTTTGTATAACATTTTACCTGCTTCGGCGACATCCCGAATCGTATTTTTGTTGCTCACCGAACCAAACACCATGCCGGCAATCGGAATGAGCTGGAACAGCTTTTTCCAGCCGAAGGATTCACTGTAGGAATTAAAAACCTCCCGCCAGCCCTGCATCTGTGAAACCACCTGTACCTGCTTGTCCGGATTGTCGTACTCGGCCAGTTCATCAATAATGGCCTTCTTGCCTACAATATCGGCGGAGGAAAATTGCAGGCATTTAACGATAAATATCCGCTCCTGGGGATCATCCGGGTCATAACCGTAACATAATGCCATTTCCTGAAGTACTTTCAGGGAAAGCCCCATCACCAGCGGAATATCCGCTGCAATCGTTACAATTCCGCCAATTCCCGTCGCGGCACCTTGTGCTGCGGCAAACTTGGTTCTGCTCTCGGTAATATTGTCGGCAACACGGTCCAAAACTTCAAGTGGCAGCTTCTCCACGCTATGAATTTTTGCGGTCCCTTCTGCCTCGGCATCCTGTTCCAGGCGATAGGTATAGTCTGTCATGGAATAACCGGACTTTTCCGCTTCCTCTTGAAGCAGCTTGGTCACCTTCTTTTTTTGAACGAGAAATTTGCCGCCATTCTGCACGTACTGTCCGACTTCGTTCAAGGCGTCACCAATTTTTTGTTTGATCGCTTTTGGCATTACTTTATCCAGCATCGCAAATGGCAAACGACCGATTTTATCCCAAATAAACAAGTCCTTCTGTTCTTTTTCCCACTTCAAAATCTGTTCAAGCTCCTGATCCAATGTCTCGCGTGAATCCATATGTGGTCCTCCTGTATGTTCGATTAATTCTTTCGCTATGGATTGTATACGTTGTTGAAGCGGCTATGGTTACTTCATTTAAACTCCTGGGCATCTACCCGGAATTCTTCAATCCCCTACGTGTCGCACAGCAAAGCTTTAATCGGATTGATTTTGCCTGGAAACACAAGACCAAACATCAGATTGAAAAATAAAAACAAACCAAAAACCCACCGTCCATGTTTATATGGTTGCGGCGGGTTTTAAGTATATTATAGCAAGTTGTACGTTCCTTCATGAAGCGATCCTTGAAAGGACAAACCGGAAACGGTTCGGCTTATTTGCCGGAAGGCTGAGCTTCAGCGGTATAACCGGTCGGAATGTCGGTCTCCGCCGTAACCTCTGTAATAACCATCGGGTACATCATGTCCGGATCTGGCTGAATGATGGAGTACAGCACGATGGCACGTCCATCCTTCTCCAGTTTGACATCATCAATCTTCAAACCGTAACCAGGATGTGGCATTTCAGCAGTGAGCTTGACCTTGGTTGTTTTGTCATCGACCTTGGTGGTTGTCACTTCAGGTACGATGGCTTGCTGGCCTTCACCGGGATTCGTCGGAGCGGGCTCTGCCGAGCCGCCATTGCCGTGTTTATCCACAAACTCAAGTGCATTGAAGATCATGCTTGCAGCCTCCATACGGGTAAGCGACTGATCTGGACGGAAATTCCCGTCCTTATCCAGTTCAATGATGTTCATGTTCAGCAGGTTCTGGACTGCAGATATGGCGTCCTTACCGATTTTATTTTCGTCCTTAACAAGATTATACTTCATGATGACCGGATAATTCCCGGTTGTGTTAATGCCTTCATGAAGCAAAATAACAAATTGCTCACGTGTCATCTTGCCTTGGGGATTCAATTCTACCGGAATGGACAGACCATTCTGGGTTGCAGCCTGTACCGCATCTGCATACCAGGTATCCGGACTGATTTTATTTTGCGCGGAAGCGGCTGCGTATTCATTTTTCAATCCAAATGCCTTCACAATCAGTTGAACACCCTGCGGCTCGGACAATGCGAGATCCGGACGGAACAAATCCGCCGTTACACCGCTGACAATCCCTTTTGATCTCAGGGAATCCACAATCGTTTTTTGTCCTTCATCTTTTACGTCCGAAAAAGCGAGTACAGATGCACCTCCTGCCGTCAGAGAAACGCAAAGTGCAAGTGCTGCAGCCAATCCTTTTTTATGTTTCATTTCCTGGCACCTCCTAAGTAGTAGTAAACCCTATTTTTGACTTCTTCAATCCTACAGACGGGACATCTTCAAGAAATGTTTCAGAGAATTCGACATTGGGACAATACCTGTGCAAAAAACTACATATCCATGTCTGAATGGCCTGTGAACTTTCACTTTTATGCCCTTCTTCCATGCTTCGTTGACAATGATTCGGATTAGCGCAAAAATAAGATAAAGAAAGAAATCATTTGTTTTACGGATAAACAGCAAACGGGATCGCATAAAGTAAGAGGGCACGACGCGCTAATTTCAGGTGTCGGCCCTTTTCTTGCCTCCGCAGCGTAACCAACTTCCACCTGAACAAAGGAGAACCAATGATATGTCCAAGACAGGATTACTTCGAAGCTATGTCGTCAGCAACTGGCCCGTGTATCTGGTTGCCGTTGTGCTGATTATTGCCTCCAATGTCGGTCAGGCCTCTTTACCCCGAATTTTGGGCAGTTTCACGGACCAGCTCATGCAAAATACTCTTCAAATGGACACCGTCATCCGGTATAGTCTGTGGCTTCTGGCTATAGCCATCGCTTATAACCTTCTCTTCGGTACTGGGCAGTTCATGATTATGAGACTTGGACGACGCTTCGAATTCATGACACGTGAGCGCATATTCGGCAAGTTCTCCGAACTGAGTGAGCACTACTTTTCCAAGCAGGGTAACGGGAAGCTGCTCAGTTATGTCATGAATGACGTCACCTCCGTGCGTGAAGCCATATCCAATGGAGTGACGATGATGACAAACGCCACCTTCCTGTTGTTGTCCTGTATCGTGATGATGCTGCTTAGCGGAATTCCGATGAGTCTCATCCTGATCAGTATCGTGCCCTTGCTGGCGATTCCCTTTCTGGTTGTGTTTTTCGGTCCCCGCATTCGGAAGCGTTCCCGTGATGTGCAGGACGCCCTCGCGAGCATGACCGAATCTGCAGAAGAGCAGCTGGGCGGCATCCGCGTAACGAAGACCTTTGCCATCGAAGACGGCGCTCGGGCACGATTTGGAGCAACGGTGGATGCCATCAAGGAAAAGCAATTGCGGCTCGTTCGCCTCTCTTCCCTGTTTCAAGCACTGCTGCCACTGCTTGGTGCCATTTCGCTGGTCGTTTCCCTTCTGGTTGGCGGGATTCTGACGATGCAAAATTCCATTACACTCGGAAGCTTTGTGGCATTGACACTATACTTGCGAATCATCATGGGCCCGCTTCAGCAGATTGGCAATGTGATCAATACCATGCAGCGATCGGGAGCGTCACTCGAACGGGTTAACGATCTGCTGACGGAAGAACCGGATGTGCGGGAAGTCTCCGGGGCTAAAACACTCGGTGCGGTCAATGACATTACCATTGATGACCTGTCCTTTTCCTATCCAGGCAGTTCGGCTTCGGCACTCAAACACATCAGTCTGAAGATTGGGGCTGGACAGACCGTAGGTATTGTAGGCAAAACCGGATCAGGCAAAAGCACACTGGTTAAACTATTGCTTCGTACATATGAACCGCCTGAAGGAACGATTCAAATGAATGGTACGGACATACGGCAGCTTTCGCTGGAAAGTCTTCGTTCCCGCATCGCCTATGTCCCGCAGGATGGTTTCCTGTTTAGCACTACCATTCGTGACAATATTGCATTCAGCGACCGGGAGGTACCACTCGATACCGTGGAACGCAGTGCAAAGCAGGCCATGATCTACGACAACATCATTCGTTTCCCGGATCAATTCGACACGCTGCTCGGTGAACGCGGGCTGACGTTGTCCGGTGGTCAGCGTCAACGAACCAGTCTGGCCCGTGGATTGATCAAAAAAGCCCAGGTGCTCATTCTGGATGACAGCATGAGTGCGGTGGACGCTGTCACCGAAAGCGGCATTCTGCGCAGCCTGCGGGAAATCGGCAAAGGCAAGACCACCCTGATTATTTCTCACCGCATCAGTGCCGTCCGCCATGCGGATGAAATTATCGTCCTTGATGAAGGACGAATTGCAGAACAGGGAACTCACTCACAATTGATGGCTGCGGAAGGGTTGTATGCTGCAACCTACCGTTTACAGGAGGAGGGATTGCATCATGAGGGATCATAAGGGTCGCAGCCATACCGAAACGAGTTCCGCACTGCAGTCTCCATCCGGGAACAACGCTGATTCAGCTTCAGCAAAAGAACACGGTAAACGTTCTTCTTTTAAAGCGATGATGGGCTACGCCAAACCACACCGGTTTGCCTTTCTGGGCATTTTTTTATGCTCCTTGCTTGGGATCTCTGCCGATCTGCTCCAGCCGTATCTGGTCAAAATAGCTATTGATGACCATCTGGCGATTGGCCAGACCAGCGTGGGATTTCTCGTAAAACTGGCAGCCGTCTATCTGGCACTGGCCATAATCAGCTTTATTTTCACCTATATACAAAATAACTTGCTGCAGCATGTCGGGCAGAACATCGTCTCTCTCATTCGCAAAGACCTCTTCCGGCATATCTCCAAAATGTCCATGTCCTTCTTCGACCGCTTCCATATTGGCAGCCTGGTCACGAATGTGTCCAGTGACACGGAGACGATCAGCAGCTTCTTCACCCAGGTTCTGCTCAGCCTGATTCGGGATGGCATGATGCTGGTGCTCATTATCTTCTTTATGTTCCAGCTTGATCCGGTACTCGCAGGGTACTCCCTGATTGTACTGCCTGTGATTGCCATCGTTGCGGTATTGTTTCGCAGCAAGCTGCGCCAAGCCTATCAGAATGCCCGTACCCGTCTCTCCCGTCTGATTGCTTTTACGGCGGAGAATCTGTCCGGCATGTTTCTGATTCAGGTTTTCCATCAGGAGGAAGAACAGAAGAAACGCTTCACGGAGCAGAATAAACTTCACTTAAAGGCCAACATTACCCAGGCCCGCTCCAATGTCATCTTTAACCGAACGTTTGACATCCTGGGCAATGCGGCTCTGGTGATGATGGTCTGGCTTGGCGGACGTGCCGTGCTGGGTGAGTCGCTGCAGGTCGGGGTGCTCTACGCGTTTATCAGCTATATCCGCCAGTTTTTTCAGCCAATCAACCAAATTACGATGCAATGGAATACGTTCCAATCCACCACCGTTTCCATGGATCGAATCTGGAACATTCTGAATACCCGTCCGGAAGTCGCTGATCCGAAAACCGGAACGGCCTCTTCATTGGAGCCACGTGACGTGATGGGGCAAATTGATTTTAACGATGTGTCATTCGGCTATCGGGCAGACCGCCCACTTATTCAACATTTGAACCTGCACCTTTACCCAGGGGAAATGGTCGGCATTGTGGGAACAACGGGAGCTGGCAAAAGCACATTGATCTCCCTGCTTAATCGGTTCTACGATGTAAACCAGGGCAGCATCGAAATTGATGGCACAGACATTCGGCGTCTGCCTCAGGCCAAACTTCACCGGATCGTGGGCCTTATTCAGCAGGAACCTTTCCTGTTCTCAGGCTCCATTATTGACAATGTCCGCATGTTTCGCGAGGATATTACGCGAGAGCAGGCCATTGAAGCCTGCCGTTTTGTCGGCGCACATGTCATGATCTCACGGCTGCCGCAGGGATATGATACCCGCCTCTCCGAACGCGGCAGCGGACTGTCTGCCGGGGAGCGCCAGCTGATTTCTTTTGCACGGATTGTGGTGTTCCAGCCACGTATCCTCATTCTCGATGAGGCTACGGCCAATCTGGATTCCCATACGGAACAGCTGGTGCAACAAGCACTGGAAACCGTTTCTCAGGGAAGAACCACGATCGTCATCGCACATCGCCTGTCTACCGTTATGCACGCCGACCGTATTCTGGTCATGGAGCATGGGGAAATTGTCGAGGAAGGATCTCATCAGCATCTGATTGAAGCCAAAGGTATCTACGCGGATCTGTACACCCATGCACGGGAAGCCGGCGGTGACACAGCCATCTCAGGATAAACGAATGCCTATACATGCCGCCTGCGCTGCAGTGCGGCATGTTTTTCTTTTGGGCAGATTGAACATTACCTATCTCATGTAAATATTGTATCGGCGTGTTATTCACCGCGAAAACGGGTTGTATAACATATAGGAGAATATCATTACATCTTGAAGGAGTGCAGGTTCAATGAAAATTCAATTGATTCGACATGCCACCCTATGGCTGGAATATGGAAATCTGAACATCCTCGTTGATCCCATGTTTATGGACCCTGAGATGATGCCTGCTTTTCCTGACACACCTAATGATTTGCCTAATCCGAGGGTTTCCCTGCCGGAAACAGAGACAGATTACACGAGTCCGGATCTGGTCATTGTTACTCATACCCATGTGGATCATTGGGATGCAGCCGCTGCGGAGCAGCTTCGCAAGGATGTACCCCTGCTGTGTCAGCCAGGGGATGAGAATGTATTTACCGAAGCCGGCTTCACCAACGTTACTGCTGTGGATGAGAAGCATGAATACCACTCGGTTCGTTTTGCACGAACATCTGGGCAGCATGGTACAGGAGAAATTGGGGAACGGATGGGTAAGGTGTCCGGTTTTGTACTGGAGGCAGATGGGGAACCCGTATCGTATATTGCAGGGGACACGATCTGGTGTAACGAACCGGCCGAGGCTATTCGGCGCTATCAACCCGAAGTGATTGTTGTGAATGCGGGAGGCGCACGTTTTACCCATGGCGATCCGATCACCATGGACGGTCCTGATGTGGCTGCAGTGATAAGGCAAGCACCGGATGCGCATGTCATTGCTGTTCATATGGATGCCATTAATCACTGCATGATGTCCCGCACGGACCTCTCCAGTTATTTGGCTTCCGAACAATTGCACGAACAGGTGCTCATTCCCCGGGATGGAGAAAGCTTTGTTTTTGATTCGAAGTTGTGAACTTTCGAGAATTGAAAGTCACCCTAAAAACGAAAAACTGGATGCGTTTGATTCGCATCCAGTCTTTTTATCTTGAACCTTCAATTCTATTGCTGAATTTTCAGTCGAATGACGTTCCATGAAGCTTTCGCCAAACTTGCGGTAACCAGGGTACCTGACACTTCTGCACCACCACGATTATGCGGAGCTACGCGATTCGGCTGTGCAGCGGTATTCGCTGCTTTGAGATCATCACTTTCCAGCACGATATGCTCCAGCAGGCTGCATTGACCAAAACTGCGCAGATCCACTTCAAGCTGGAGTGCATCTTCCAGATGGCGGTTTACGGCAAACACAGTCACTTCACCCTGCTCTTCATTATGAACCGCAATACCTTCCAGGTACGGAACATCCGTAATTTGTTTGGTATCGTATTTCGGAGATTGAATCAGCGGCACAAGCGCTGTTCCGCGTCCAAATACGGAAGCGTGCATAAACGGATAGAAAATCGTCTGTCTCCAGGCCGCACCACCCGTATCTGTCATGATCGGAGCGATAACGTTGACCAGCTGTGCCAGGCAAGCCATCTTCACACGATCCGCATGCTTGAGCATGCTAATCAGCATACAGCCGACAAGCAGCGCATCCTCATGGTTGTATACGTCCTCCAGCTGTGGAGGTGCAATCTGCCATGGGTCCAGCTTCTTGTCACTCTCGTTGGAGTGGTACCATACGTTCCATTCATCAAAGGACAGGTACATCGTTTTCTTGCTGCGCTTCTTCGCTTTGATATAATCACAAGTCGCCATAACCGTCTCTATAAACCGATCCATTTCCAGTGAACGCGCCAGGAACGTTGGTGTATCCTGATCCGCGTTGCCGTAATACTGATGGAGAGACAGGTATTCAACATGATCATAGGTATGATCGAGCACCGTCGCTTCCCATTCCGGGAACGTCGGCATGCCAAGCGATGAACTACCACAGGCAACCAGTTCAATGGTGGGATCTGTCCATTTCATGACTTTGGCCGCTTCCAGCGCAACCCGTCCATATTCTTCTGCCGTTTTATGACCAATCTGCCATGGGCCGTCCATCTCGTTACCCAAACACCATGTTTTGACCGCATGAGGCTCTTTGTAACCATGCTTGATCCGCAGATCACTGTAATACGAACCTTCCGGATGGTTGCTGTACTCCACGATGTTCCGGGCTGCATCCACACCCCTTGTTCCCAAATTGACGGCCATCATCACTTCTGAATTTGCAAGTTTGGACCAGTCCACAAATTCATTGAAACCGAATTCATTTGTCTCAATGGTTCTCCAGGCCAGTTCAAGTCTGCGTTTACGTTCTGCCACCGGGCCTACGGAATCTTCCCAATTGTAACCGGATACAAAGTTTCCCCCAGGATAACGGACAATCGGAACCTGCAGCTCCTTGACCATCTCCAGCACATCCGTACGGAATCCCGCCTCGTTCGCCGAGGAGTGTCCTGGCTCATAAATACCGCCGTATACGGCACGTCCGAGATGCTCAATGAATGAACCATATAAACGTTTGTCAACTACACCAATTGTGAAATCCTTGTCTACCGTCATTTTTGCTTTTACCATCGTGAAGTTCAGCTCCTTAAGATTAATATAAAAATTAATTGATAATCTATGGATCAACGTTCATATTTATATTAAAATCGATTATAACGCCAATTTCAACCTGAATTTTTAAAAATGTTATTCTTTTGGATGGATTTATGTTTGACTTAATTCTAGAACTTGATAATGGAGGAACCCCCTTGATTAGAGCAAATACTGATGCAGAATGGCTGCCCCTATATGAAGCACTCGCCAGCGAGGTCCGTTTGCAGATTATACGACTTGTTGCGGAGAACCCGATGAACGTAAAAGATATTGCGGCTTCTCTTGGCCTAAGCAGTGCGATTGTAACGATGCACGTTCGAAAGCTGCAGGATGTAGGCATCATCCAGTCCAAGATGGTCCGCAAGGATGGTGGTACTCACAAAATGAACAGCCTTGCCATTGATTGGATTGGCATCTCCATGCCGCAGGAAACCGGAACATCCAGCAAGGTTCATGAAGTTGCCGTTCCCGTCGGACATTACACCCATTTTGATGTATATCCCACTTGTGGTCTGGCTACGTCCAGCCATGTGATCGGGCAATACGACGATCCGCGTTACTTCCTGGACCCGGAACGGATGCATGCGCATATTCTCTGGTTTGGACGCGGATTTGTGGAATACAAAATTCCAAACTACATTTTATCCGGACAGCAGATCAACTCCATTGAACTTTCGCTGGAGATCGGTTCTGAAGCGCCCTCGGTCAATCCGAATTGGCCCTCGGATATTACTTTTATGCTCAATGGAATAGTTGTGGGTGAATGGACAAGCCCGGGTGATTCGGGGAATGGACGGGGTGTATTTACCCCTGACTGGTGGAGTGAGAGTGTCAATCAATACGGCATGCTGAAGGTGCTGCGAATTACCCAGGAAGGAACGTTTATTGATGGGCAGCGTGTCTCTGAAGTCACACTTTCGGATATTCCGGTGGAACGCAATCAATGGACATTGCGGCTGTCTGTTGAGGAGGACGCGCAGCATGTGGGCGGCCTTACCTTATACGGTGAAGGATTCGGTAACTATAATCAGGATATTATGTTCCGTCTCTACTACCAGGATTAAAAACAGGACCAAAAAAACCTTCCATCTGCCGTCTTCGGCAATGATGGAAGGTCCTTTGCTGTATCCAAATTTCCTATCTCACGATCCTATTTATTCTGCGTGAGCTCCGAAATTGGCCTGTTGCTGATCTTACAGTGCACTTCCGCCATAGAGGAAGCGGTATTCCCAGTGCTTGCCCGAGATGTCACTGGTCGTTACTCCGCCACCAGCGTTGGAATAGGTGTGCAGTACCTTTCCGTCTCCAAGATAGATTCCGACATGCGTAATTCTTGCAGTAGACTTGTTAACCCCAGCGTAAGAGGAAGCTTTCGTGCCTTTATACGACATAAAGAACATCAAATCCCCACGCTTCAGTTTAGTCCAATCCGTCTTAACGGCACCTTTGCCTTTTACATAAGTGCCCTGCTGGCGTGAATCTGCAGGAAGCTTGATTCCGAGTGCATCGATAAATGCCTGGCGGACAAAGCTGGAGCAGTCAAAAGTAGCGGTACTGTTTCTGCTCGCTCCGAATTCATAAGGTGTTCCCCAATATTTCATGCCAGCGGCAATAACTTTCTCTACAGCTGCACTGCCTGTCTCAGAAGTACTGCTGCCCGAACCGGAAGTCGTTGTGCTTCCGCTAACAGCTTTTGTGTATTTTGAAGAAGAGGATATGTAGCCTGTCCGATTGCTGGAATCTTGTACTTTATACCATGCAGATCCGGATTTTTTAAGTACGGTAACAGTCTCCCCTTTTGGTACCATACGAACAACGCCAGCAGAAGATGATGGTGAAGTACGCATGTTAACTCCCCAGATTACTTTCAGTTTGGAATGTTCAACAGCTGCTGCGGAAACCGGTGCCGTTAGTACTCCTGTTGTCAGACTTCCCATCAGCATCGTTGCTGTTAGACTTGCGGTAATGATTTTGCTTTTCCAGTTCATGATGTCGTGTTCCCCCTGATGTTACAGAATTTTAACCTGGCTTCGTTCTCTCCGGGCTTGCCCCATTGTAAACGGGCTGTCCATTGCGATCATCAGACCAAAGTCCTGTATTCATCTCAGGCCATTTGAGCACTAAGAATCAGGAATGAAACCGTCATCCACATGGAAAACAGCAGGAATATGAAGTGTTTCCCAAAGGTTAAAATATTGTAACTATTTGATACCACTTCGTTTCCAGCCGTTACGGGTAGTTTATTTCAACTAAATCAGAATATAGGTCCATATACCCACCATCGCAATGTTAATTTCCATAAGTGGTAAACATTACTATGTCCACAATCAACAGAAACTGCCGCTTTATTGATTCAAATTCCTAACAGCTACTTCAGGCATTCCTTCTCTTCTCGAAAAATAGATAGGTCAAAATTACCTTAGAGCAAAAAAGACGGTTACTCATGACGCCTGATCGCGCGCATGAAGTAACCGTCTCTGGTAGTTTCTATACTTTGAATTTGTTGATCTGTTCCTGCAATTCTTCTGCCATTTTGGAAAGAGAAGCTGCTGAAGATGCAATCTCTTCCATGGAAGCCAGCTGTTCTTCGGTTGCCGCAGAGACATTGTGTACTCCGCCTGATGCCTCTTCAGCTATGTTGGAGATTTGGTCCACATACCGAACCACTTCATCCGTACTTGCTGACATTTCTTCCGATCCGGCAGATACTTCCTGAATTTCTCCAGCGACCTTGTTTACTGCTTCCGAGATTTGCTCAAAGGCTTGTCCTGCCGCAGTAACCATCTCTATTCCGGCTTCGGTTTCACTGCTGTTCACTTTTACCGCCTGTACCGCATGGTTCGTATCATTCTGAATGAGCTGTACCAGTTCCGTAATTTTTTGCGCGGATTCCGATGATTCTTCAGCCAATTTACGAACCTCTCCGGCAACAACGGCGAAACCTCGTCCGTGTTCCCCTGCACGTGCAGCCTCAATCGCGGCATTCAATGCAAGAAGGTTGGTTTGACGGGCGATGTTGTTAATTACCTCTGTGATGCTGCCAATCTCAGCAGAACGTTCTCCCAGCCCTGTAACGAGCTCAGTAAGTGAAGCAATGGAAGTACGAACCGATCCCATTTGATCCACAGCCTGCTGGATAATCATATTCCCTTCAGCCGATTGATTCGCTGCATCCACAGCAGATACGGATACACTCTGAGCAAGCTCTGCAATCTGTTCCGAACCGATGGCCATCTCACTCATCGCCTGGGAAGAACGTTTCACCATGTTCACCTGGTCCGAAGTGCCGACAGCCAACTGCTCGACCGTCGCGGAGATTTGCTCGGATGCTTGCGTATTTTGCTCTGAACTCGCCAGCAGTTCTTCCGACGAAGCGGCTACCTGTTCGGAAGTCATGGAAACGGACTGAATCATCGCACGCAGGTTTTCCGTCATCGTGTTGAAGGAAGTAGCCAACGTGCCAAGCTCATCCTTATTTTTAAGCATGATCGTTTCACCTGTTAGATCACCATTCGCAATCAGCATCGCTGAAGCGTTCATCTTTTGAATCGGTCTCGAGATAATGCTAGCAATGAAGAATGCAATAAAGACTGCGATCAGGAAGGCAATAATTGTTACTACCAAAATGATGATAAAGGCACTATTGGCTTCATCCAACGAGTCAGCTGTAGCTTGTCCCGCTAATTCATTGCTCATCGTAATCAACTGGGCAATGCTATCATTGGCTTTATCCCATAATGGATAGGCTTCTGTATGAAGCCTGCTGGCTCCCCCGAAATTATTAGCCATACCCAGCTCTACAAATTCAGGCATTTTCGCCAAATAGGCATCATAGTTGGTGCTGAACGTATTATACAGTGCCATTGCCTCGTCACTGCCCTTAACAAGCTCAAGTAGCTGTTTGCGCTCATCCTCAATCTTGACTTTCAGCTGCTCCAAGGATTCACTTATCTCTGCAATTGAATTCTCATCCGTCTCAACAATGGCTGCAAGAGCCTGACGCTCCACATCGGAAACATCACCGTTCATCGTGCCAAGCAGACTAACGCTGGGCATCCACATCTGGTCGATTTCTTCAGAAGTTTTGGACATCCCCTGAATCTGAGTCAATGCATAGGTAGTTACAAACGCAAGCAATGCAACCACAACCAGAAACCCAGCCAACAACTTCATGCGAATCGTTAACCTCATTTTCCCCACTCCTCAAATTAGCCATAAACTAATACATATGAATAATATATCGACACCTATCGACATGAATTGTAGATATGCGAATTTAATTTTCAGAAATTTCATGTAACTTCGAAAATAAAAACAAAAAAGCCTTAAGTCTTTGGTCTAGCCAAAAACTCAAGACTCTAATGTAAAGTGTACGCCCTTCCCTACTCAATGGCATCCATTCATTTCTACCGAAAAACCCGCCGATGGATGTTGATAAAGAAATCCGGAATCGACTTGGTATAGTGACGCGTCGCGATCAGAATGACGCTGACCAGGCTGCCCAGAATAAATCCGCCCAAAATATCTCCCGGATAATGCACACCCACATATATACGCGAGACACCCGTCAGCACGGCAAGCAGCAGCATCCACAATCCGAAACGGCGTCCGATGAAAAATGAAGCGGCAGCAAGCGCAAATACAAACGAGGCATGTTTGCTTGGAAAAGAGGGATCCGGTACATGCGGAACCAGCTGATGCACATTCCCTTCCACGAACGGCCTTGGATGACCTACTGCCGGGGAAATGCCCCACTTGGCAAGACCAAGGGCCAGAATGGACGCTACACATGCATAAAAGACAATACGCTGCTTGGACGGATTACCCAGAAACCAGACTATAACCAGAAGGGCAATCATAACCCACACTGCATATTCGGCTGAAGTAATCATGAACCAGTCCAGAGGCGGAACCTGGTCCGCGAACTGATTGATCCAGTTAAAGACAGATTGATTCATAAGTGTGTTCATACCTCCATTACATAAAACGTGATTCGTTTTTACACTATAATACCCACCAACTATTTGTCAAACAATACGACTACTGACCGAATATTCGAAATCAAAGAGGACTTTTTCCTTACTTTTTGTTAAAATGGTTTGGGTTACATATCAGTTCAACAATAGAAAGGTGAAGATTATGCTTAAAAAATGGTTGTGGGGGACGACCCTGACCCTGGCACTTGCCGTAACGGGTGTCCTTGTATATTACGGATATTCCATTGTTCATTTTGCCAATAGCATCTCAACCGCTTCAGGTACTTCCTCATCGTCCACATCCACTCCTCAGACAGACCCTGGCAACGACACTTCAACGACTCCAATTCCCAAGTGGGAAGGCAAGGAACGTGTAAACATCCTGCTTCTCGGGGGTGACTCCAGAGGTGACGATGCAGGACGCTCGGATTCCGTGATGGTGGCTTCCATTGATCCCGTGTCCAAACGGGCGCATTTATTCTCCGTCCTGCGAGATACGTATGTGGATATTCCCGGACATGGCAAAAGTAGACTTAACGCTGCCTTTTCCTACGGCGGCGCAGAATTGACCAAACAAACCGTAAGCAATCTGCTCGGTATCCCGATCCAGCATTACGTATACACCGATTTCATCGGATTTATGGCTCTTGTCGATGCTGTCGATGGTATAGATATTGATGTGGAAAAAGACATGTATTACACCAGCAAAGCTGATAAACATATGTACGATATTGATCTAAAAAAAGGACTTCAGCACATGGATGGCAAAACGGCCCTTCAATATGTGCGTTTCCGGCATGATGCCACCTCCGATTTCACCCGTACCGAGCGGCAGCGAATCTTCATGACCGAGCTCGCCAAAAAGCTGCAAAGTACCACGTCACTCTTTAAAATTCCGGACATCCTGGAGGCTGTTGCTCCGTATATTGAGACAGATCTCAGCCCTACACAGATGCTGAAGCTGGCCTCACTCGGGTTTGATATTAACGTGAGTGAAGTGGACAAACAGCAGATTCCGCCAAATAAACTGTTAACCAACGAGCTAGCAGGTTCTGCTCAAGTCTTGGGTGTAGATAAGAGCAAACTCCAGGCCTATATTCAAAATCTGTTTGATGAAGATGCTCAGGCGCAGCAATAATAAACATAATGACGGTGGCCTTAATGGCTGCCGTTTTTTTTATCCTATTTTCACCATTTAATCTCCTCTTAATGTTGAAAGAGTAACCTTTAATGATCATGTATGTTGGAAGGAGGCGGTCCACACTTGGGTAAACCGCGTATAGAAGAGTGGACGCAGCTGCGGGGGATCGCGTTTCTCGCCATCGTTATGCAGCACAACATCGCCGAATATATCTATCGTTCGGATATTGAACAACCGGATTCCATCATGCTGACCATGATCTATCATTTGACCCGGTTCGGAACGCCGACATTTGTGTTTTTGTCCGGTGTAATGCTCTTTTATCATCATCGTCAGGCCAAGCCGGAATACACCCGGTTCATCCGTAAACGGTTCGGAGATATCTATATCCCGTTTGTCCTCTGGACGCTGATCTACTGGCTGTCTGTCCGCATTTTCACGCCTGAATTTTGGAGCTCAGGTACGCTCGATCTACGCAGCCTGATCCGTGAGCTCTTTATCCCGCAGACAGGGTATCACCTCTGGTTTGTCATTATGATTTTTCAGTTTTACGTGTTATTTCCTCTGTTTTGGATCGGAGTCCAGTTGGTATATCGTCAGATCATTAAAATAACCAGGATAACACCTACTCGTTCCGTCCTGTTCCTTGTTCTGATTGCAGCGGGAATATATGGCTTGCTGATGAAATGGTCCTATTATGACATGGGCGGCTGGGCAGCATCCCTTTCTCAGCCCTGGTCGACATTGCTGGAGTATCGTTCCTACTCCTGGGTGATGTACTGGTTCTACTTTTTGCTGGGCGCGGTATGCGCATGGGCCGTGGATACATGGAGAAACTGGAGCGTTCGGGCACTGCCGTGGATGGTAAGTATATTCATTGGCATGTACATCTGGCTGGGTTACGATGTGCTGAGAGGATCGGGAGATGTCGTCAATCTGAATATATCGACATATCTGAAGCCGACAACGTTCATTATTATCATGGCGCAAATGTTCATGTTGTATGGATTCCTTATCCTTTTAAGGGGCAAAACAACGAAATTTCTGAACTTGCTGACCTGGATCGGCCGTTATTCTTTCGGCGGATATCTCGTGCATGCATTAATCATCTATGCAATCGCCTATTTCACCAGACCACTCCAGCTGGGTGGCTGGCATTTGCCGATAACCCTGCTGTCATTCCTGGTGACGGCAGCCATAGCGCTGGCGATTAGCTGCGGACTTTCACGGTTACCGGGTTCCCGCTATACTGTTGGGCTGCAGCGTAAGAGAAAACACAACTCGCCTGTTCATGGTTTGGATGGAATGGATCCCCGAAGAACACCCGGGCCCGTTACACCGGTTCGTGCAAGCCATTCCAGGGAAACAAGCTAGGATCGTTGGAATTTGTGTAGACCTCGCCGGCCAAACAACATTCGGTACCTTGGCTTTTAATACGAATTGACGAAGACAGGGCGCCAGTCTTCCAAGGAAGACTGGCGCCCTGCATATACATAGATCAATCAGACTCGGTCGAAGCCGGGTGCCCTGGCGCTTGCTCCCGTGGGGCCTGGTGTGCCCCGCCCTTACGGTTCACGAGCCGCTGCAGGTCACCGGTCAATTGCTCCTTTAGCTTATCAATTAATTGTGCTTCACTGATCCCATGTGCCTTGGCAACTTCAGCAAGCGACTTGCCGCTTTTCAATTGTTCCTGAAGCTGTTCGGGAGTGATGCCGATAAATTGGGCAATCGTCTTGTGGTTCAAGGAAGGATGCTTTCTTCCATGACCTGCAAATTCCCTCCGCAGCTCTCTGAGCGGGGTATTGATGACCTTTTTCAGCTTTTCATCCATGCCAGCCTTGGCTGCGGAGACCTGCTCCTTGGTTAAGCAGCCATCTGCCGCTGCTTGATCCAGACGTTTCGCAAGAGAGGGCTTCAGCTTCTGCAGTAACTGTTCTTCGCTAAGGCCCTTACGCTCCTTGGCAATCTGAGTCAACGTCTTTCCAAGCTCCATCTGCTCTTTCAGGTCTCTTAACCCGATTCCGAGCAGATCAGCGGTTTCCCCAATCATAAATAATCCATGCCCTGCCTGTATACACGGATGCTTGTCACTCGTGGAGGTAGCTGGGGTTTTCTGGTCAGTACTGTCGGGCTTTTTTACCGAACTGGCAGAGACAGCATTTCCCGATACCGCTAATATGAATATAGCTGTCATACCACTTGCCAACCATGTTTTCCATCTGTGTTTCATTTCTTTTCCGCCTTTCGTATGTCGAAATACTGTGATCTACCTCTAGTTTGAGCCTAAATCCCTCTTTTTTATCCCATAAAAATACAAAATGTCATCATTTATTTCACAATTCATCACAAAAGATCCTATTTTTTTCAATTCATATCCGCTATACTGGGTATAACTCCATGATCTAGTCGAATAGTCCTTAATCATTTTATTGCAGGAAGGGCGTAAGAAAACGATGCGGAGAGAATGGTTTGATCCGTTTAGATCCGATTTGGAGGTGGTGTTCGCTGCTGCCGAGCAGCTGGTGCAGAACTATCCTGAACCGATGGCAGGACATGCACTGGAACAACTTCATTTGATTAATCCCCTGTTGCGTGATTCAGGTCACAGCTATATCGGCTACATTATTCCGCTCTGGATGCAAATTTCAGACGGACTCCCCCCACAGACTGCACACAAGTTAAGCACGGCCTGTCTGATTCATATGATGTATTTTCTCAATCTGGATGAGGTTATGGATGAACGTCCTGAAGACAGTACGCTGAAGTTATCCTTGGGTAATCTATACTATATGGATGCTTTACGTGTTTACTCAGACTTATTTAGCCCGTCCTCCCAGTTTTGGACGTACTTCAGACAATATGTAGCGGATTGGGCTGTAAGTGTTAACGGCGAGAAACAGATGGATTACTTCAAGGACAACCCGCTTCTCATTGCCCATAAAGCAGCCCCACTTCAGCTCGGTGCCGTAGGTGCCCTTCTTCTTCTGGACCAGACACACCGGATAGCTGCAGTATGTCCTGACATTAACATCGCACTCATGACCCTCCAGATGACAGATGATTTTAACGACATGGATCAGGATGCAGCGCAAGGGAATTACAATAGTTTTCTTTCCCATGTCTCTGCTGCTCTTAAACTACCTTATCCTACACGAACGTTAAGTGAGCGGATCCGGAACAACATGTACAGCACCCCTATCATGAACTCATATGTAGATATTGCTTACCGGTATCATGATACGCTAACATCGTCTAACTCAGGAATTTCGCACTTGTTTGCTTTTGATACTCACTTATGCGAGACACTTGTACAAGCTGTCGAGGCGATCAAGCAGCATAAAAGATCGCTTCATCAAGGCGGGTTTCACTACTGGATCAGCGAACATGCCTTAACCCTCCGCGGGAAGTCATGAAGCTGTGAAAGTTCAAATTTCATATAAGAAGGGATTGTTGAACAATGATGGTATCTGAGAGAACATTACATGAGGATATTATTGAAAAGGCCTGGACCGATGAGCATTTCAGACAACAACTGCACTCCAATCCAAAACAGGCACTTCGCGATGCATTCGGCATTGATATTCCGGAACAGGTGAAGATCCGTACGGTGGAAGAGCAGCAGAACGACTATGTTCTTGTTATTCCTCCCAATCCGTCCAAAGTAAACTATGACGTCAATTGCGGACCATGGAGAACCTGAGAAAACCATTGAAGGCTCTAAGCAACCACTAAACGAACAAGGGGTAGCGAACGACTGAAGCCGCCAAATCTTCTGCCAGTCCGTCAATCGACGAACTCGGCAAAAGATACAACGGCTTCCGTTCCTACCCCTTTTGTGCTTGTAAATGAAATCTCTCCATGCATCGCTTCCACGATGCGGAAGGTAACCATCATGCCAAGACCGGTGCCCTTGATTTTGTTGGAGAAATAAGGCTCACCCAGACGGACCAGCGCTTCCTCATCCATCCCTTCCCCATTATCCCTTACATGAACTTTAATGATTCCATCCTGGGCATACGCCCATATGTCAATCTGTCCCTGCCCCTGCAGAGCTTCGATACTATTTTTGATAATATTAATAAAAGCCTGTTTGAACTTGGAAGAGTTGCCTCGGATCCAGAGATCTGGCGGAATATCGGTCGTTATTTTACCACCTTCCAGATTGGCCATAGGCACCAGAATCCCTTCAATATGAGTGAATTCATCTGCAATATTAAGAGAGGCAATATGATCGAACTCCGGTTTGGCAAATGTCAGAAAGTCCGTAATGATCCCTGATGCCCGGTCAAGTTCTTCCAGTGCAATGCGCACATACCCCTTATTTTTGTTGTCTTCCTGCTCAGTCATGAGCTGCAGAAAACCTCTGGTCACCTGGAGTGGATTCCGAACCTCATGGGCCACAGAAGCAGCCAATTCACTAATGATCTCCATCTTCTCGGAGCGCTGCAGCTCATTGTTGAACAACTCCAGTTCCTTGGAGTATTCAATGACCTGTCTGTGTTTTTCCGCAAAACGACTGCCCAGAATCGCGATAAGCGATACGATAAAAGCAACCATAGACCACTTCCACCATATGAGATGATATGTGCCATTGCGCTGGTAGTACCATAACAGTTCCGCTACGCTGATAAGTGCAAACGTGCTGTATCCCGCAGCCAGCAGCATCGCTTCCTTATTTTGCTGAAGCGCTTGGGAGATGGCGCCAATCATTAGCAAAGTCAGCAGAATCACCAAAATGACGCCGATTGCCTTTTGAACCAAAATTACATAAAAGAAATCCCATTGACCGCTCGATATGAAATATAATAGCAGGGCCATAATCGCAATACCCGAATAAACGAGCTGGAATTTTCTCAACTTGGTAAAAACTCCATAAGGACCTTTTCCGATAATCTGTTCGAAGAAATAACATAACGCAGGCATTCCTGCCAGCATCGCCATATCAAACAGTATGGAGTACAGATCCCCGTAGATCTGGTAGAACGTATATAAAAATTGCGAATACGTTATGATCATTGTTCCAATTGAACCCATGACAATACATAACGAGATCCATAACCCCTTATGGAATTTGCCGAAAAAGAACGTACAACTCAGCATCGTAATGGCTGTAAACAGAAAGGTCGCCCCTAATATCACATCCAACAAGCCATTGTGAATATATCTTTCCTGCAAAATGGTGTATCTCCCTACCTCAATCGTCCCGAATATTCCGAGTCGACCATTGGCAGTTTCAGTCCATATATACAGTGGAACATTCGAATTTTTGATGGATAGTGGTAAAAGCACCGCATTATTGTCGTAATTATAATGATAATTTTCATACACTTTACGATCTTCAAGGTAAATCACAATATGTTGACCTTTAATATTTTCAAAGCGAATGGCAGAGTTATCCTCGTGCAATTGCGGAATGGTCAAGCGAGTCCAAAGTGACTCCGCAGAAGGATTAACCGTGGTGTAATCCGGCCTGTCCACTCCTTGCCGCTCCCAGACTTCATCGGGTCTTCCCAATTCGCTGATAAATCCCTGATCGTGTTCATTCCCCCATTTAACTTCCCATGTCGTAATGGGGACAGGTCTATTATCTTCCTGTACACTTGCCGCGCTCACCCCCTGCGGCCAATACATGATGAATAACAGGCTGATCCATAGGACGATGATAGCTTTGGGCACATTTTTCATTCACAGCACCTCAAAGTTCATATTTTGAGCATTTTGCATTAATTCATTGACACATCATGCTGATTTTATCAATCCCATAACTCTATCATTTATGATTCGCCACGATTTAACGTGTCACCTTCTAGGGACAAACGAAAAAAATCACATTTTGGTTTAACCCTATATTTATTTCCATTTTATAATAGGGAAATCCAGTTATCACTCGTTTTACTCGCGCAGATCTTCGAACTGGTTCTCAATCATCTCGCGTTCCGTCCGTTCATAGGAGTCGCGAAACTTCAACCACTGCTCGGTTTCCTCATCCTCATAAATCGTCCATATATCCGAAAAAAGAAAATCTCGCAATTGGACAACTTGTCCAGACCATATGCCACCAACCCAGAACAACCCATCCGGACGCCTAATGACCGTGCGCGAAAATCCGGGTGTAGATGCCTTTTGCCCAATCCGAATTCGAGTGATCATATTGCCAAGTGTGTACCATTCCAACTGGAATCCCTCCCTGCTTCATCATGCTCCATCATAACATAGGCCTCGGGCGAAAGCTGTATTGCGACTTTGCGATTCAATTTGCTCCAGTGGGTGTAATGGTTCCTCAAAGCAACCACCACTTATAAGGAGATGATTCAAATGAACGAGCCACACAAAACGGTAGAGGTAGAACGGAAAGACATTCAGCATAAATCGGATTCAAGCATGGTCGCCTCCACTTTTATTAAATATGCGGCTTATGTGATCATTTTTTTCGGCTTCCTGTACTTTCTGGTCAAATATGTATTCCCCAAATTTTAAAACATATAACAATCTAGGCATTACTACACCTGTTACTTCGCTTCTTCAGGTTTATTCTGCCCCTTCCTTATTGTTGAATTAACAGTTCATGTTATTTAGTCATATTCGGTGCAACCAAGGGAATGCTAAGAAGCGCGAGATTACAACGTTTAGCCTTTGGGTAACTACGGGGTATGAACCTTTTGAAGATATCAGCACAATCGATGCAGGAATCAAATATAACTTTTTGAGAGGAGTTGCTTACCTATGCCTTTGCAGGACAGACCTATTAGCAATGACGAGAGCGACCGCTATTACGACCGATACCAGAGGTCCCGCGATATTCCACCAGAAACAGAAGTGCCGGAAAGTGATATGGATACGTTCGATGAAGTATCCGGAAGACGCATCGAAACCGATGAGTCCGCTCTTCCTCCTGCAGCTGCAGCTGCGGTAGAAGACGAGGAACTGGAATCACGTTTGGCAGAGCCTGCGCTGGAATCCGTACCTGATGCGGATCTTCTGCAGCCGGATAGCCCGGTTGATCCTGCTGCACCTGACCCGGATGCCCTCCATGGTACCGATCTGCTCAATGGTGCCGGTGCTGATGCCAAACCGCAGGATGATATTCTCCCGCGACGTTAGTTCTGGCGATCCACCCAAAAGCGGGATAAGGAGGTGCAGCACAATGGAGGACGATCATAAAAAACATGTCCCTACACCGGATAATCTGGTGACCGAGCGGGATATCGATCCTGATTTTGGACTTTTTACGGAAGATTCATTTCCGGATGCCCTGGAGGATGAAGATCAACGTGATGCTGTGGAGCATGCCATCCCGAAGGAGAAATCCGATCCTGAAGAATAACGCAGGTGCAATACGAAGTGGAACAGTCTAAAATGGTACAATCTGAATATCTCATATAAAAGGAATCCTCTTGCAAAAGGGGGGTTCCTTTTTTAGTCTATATGACATTTCAGCATAGTTTGTAACAGTAAAAAGATGGCTGCCGTATTGCTACAGCGCCATCTCCTCTCTTCATATCCATCTAACGATCCGCTGATACCGCTTTCTCTGATGTTGATCTGCCTGATCCCGGAAGTTTATGTTCCAACCCGGACCACTTGGCCACAATGGCGGTGAGCAGCAGCGCTATTCCGTTAATGATAAAAATCCAGCGAATAGGCAGCCATCCCCCAAGAATACCGCCGATAATCGGCCCCGCCATCGTACCGATCTGTGATGCGGATTGATTCAGGCTAAAAGCCCTGCCTCGGAAACCCGGATCAGTCACCTGTACGATCATGGCATTGATGGCCGGGAACACAGCTGCGAAGAACAGGCCATACACAAACCGCAATACACCAAATCCAATATAACCTGTCGTGAAAAACTGCAGTAAATTCCCCACTGCTCCACCTACGAGTCCAATGATCAGTACTTTACCGTAACCGATGCGCTGACCGATTCTCCCCCATCTCGGTGCCATAATGACCGTGGCTACACCAACTGCTGAGAAAATAATACCCGAACTGAGCGATGCCCGATCCGGCTGAATGCCCATCTCCATGACGTAGACCGTCAATAACGGCTCCAGAATCATCACGGAAAATGTACAAATGCCCATCATGCCAAGCACGGTAACAAACAACCGATTCGCCCTGGCTTCACGAATATCATCCATGACATGGGAGCGCGCCTTGTTGCGGTTGAAATTCTCCTCTTTCACCCAGAAGGTTGCGATGATCGCAGAGACTAACACTACGATGGCCGAAAATAAAAACGCATTCCGGTTGCCAAAGTAGTGGCTGACAACCCCGCCAATTAACGGACCAATGATACCGCCGGTAGCTCCGGCCGTGGACATAATCCCCAGTGCGTACCCAGTCTTCTCTTCCGGCGTATTGGTGCCCACCAGTGCAATGGCAGCCGGAACAAAACCAGCGAGCAGCCCCTGAAATAGCCGAACAACGATGAGTGAATATGGATCCTGTACAAAATAGTTGATCAAATACAACACCGCAAGGCTGTATCCCGACCGGATCAGCATTGGCTTGCGCCCGTATTTGTCAGCCAGTGACCCCCAGAAGGGAGACACCAACGCACTGGCCAGAAACGTAATGCCAAAGGCAAGCCCTGACCAAAACTCCAGGTGATTACGAACGCCCAGATCGCCACTCAGAAACAAGGGCAGAAACGGGATGGAGATTGAATACGCGGTGCTGCAAAAAAACACACCAATCCACAAAATCACCAAATTACGCTTCCACGAGAAGTTCATATACCCGCACGTCCTTTCCGTTACTGACGTCGGGACTGCCGTGTATTGGAGCGGACGGAACAGACCCGTACGTCCCTGCTGCGGAAGCATTTTCCTTATTTTACACCTATGCTTCCATGAAGACCATCCCTGGGACCCGCAATATCAAAGCTTGGATTGCCTTTCAGTCCCAAAAAACGGTATGATAGTTGATGGATTATCCCAAAATAAATCCGTTGAAACATATTATGCAGAGATGCAAGGGGGAACGTTTTCATGTCTTTACGATGGAAAAAAACAACAGCTGCATCGCTGATTATGGTGCTGCTGCTTATCGTTATTAGTGGTTGCGGACGTCCTTCAAGCGGTGCTACGGAAGCCGTTCCGGCTCCTCCTGAAGGGCCAAATCCGGTGGCCACGATTGAAATGCAGGATGGGCAAAAGATCGTGATCGAGCTCTATCCGGAGATTGCGCCGAACACGGTATACAATTTCATCTCACTCGCCAATCAGGGTTTCTATGATGGCTTGATCTTTCACCGCGTCATTCCAGGCTTCATGATTCAGGGCGGAGATCCGAATGGTAACGGATCGGGAGGTCCAGGATATGCCATTAAGGGTGAATTCACATCCAACGGACACAAAAACCATCTGAATCATACACGTGGAGTGATTTCTATGGCTCGTCAATCAGATAACCTAGACTCAGCCGGCTCACAGTTTTTCATCATGTTAGCCGATGCTGATTATCTTGATAATGCTTATGCTACCTTCGGCAAAGTTACAGAAGGTATGGACGTAGTCGATGGAATTGCAGCTCAGGAAATAGGCCAAGAAGACAAACCGGTTACCGATCAGGTGATGAAAAAAGTGACTGTAGATACTCACGGGCTGGAATATCCTCAACCTGTAAAAATGCCAGAGGAATAAATCTCCTCGGTACACGACAAACAAAAGCTCTGTCCTGCGTAAAACGCAAGGCAGAGCTTTATTCAATGATAGCGTTTACATAGAAGGTGTTAAAAAACAGCCCTCTACGTCATATATACACAGCAGCTCTGCAACCCGCTGATCTCACAGCATCCACCCCAACAAACGGAACCAGCCAATTATCGCAATCCATAGCGGGCAGCTGAAGGCAATTCCCCATGCAAGCCCTTTCAATAAACTACGGTCAACTTCCACGAACAACGACTCCTTTCTCCAGGGAATAGTCGCAGTATCGGTAATACTATATGATTTTATACCCGTTTTCATTCGTCACGGAACAGTCAATCTCCTTCTTTTATTGCATCGTTTCGTTGGAATGGATCCGGGGAACCTGATATACTATGACTACTGATCGATACAGGGAACCTGATTTATGTTTGAGAGGAGATTTTTCCATGGCAAAATCAAAAAAACAACCTGCTGCTCCCAAAGCAGCTCAGGATAAACCAACGACACTGAAGGACCTGCTCAGCAGCGAAGTGCTTGAGAAACTGAAAGCTCAGGCGGATGAAGCCAAGGCTGCCGAGGCAGACCGCAAGGAACAGGAACGCCAGCAGGCGGAGGAAGCTCGCAAAGCGGAACAAAAACGGCGGGATAATGACTTTGAGTATTTGCTGAATAACAGCTCTCTGGACTGGAAGAAACATAAATAACTTTTCAGCTTGATCATCTTATATCTACGTCATCTTATGTACACACACAGGACCGTTCAGCGGCCCTGTTTTTTATCTGGACAAGTATATATGGATATGATTCACCTCCCCTGAACCGGGTATGTAGAGATAGAGAGTACACTGAAATTTCTAGGACACGGAGGGATTAGGATGAGTGAACAGCGTCTGAAAGGGAAAGTAGCGATTGTGACCGGAGGTGGTTCGGGAATTGGGAAGGCAACCGCCATACGTTTCGCCGAGCATGGAGCCAAAGTATTTCTGTTGGACCGTACACCCGAAAACGCAGAAGAAACGAAGCAGACGATTGAAAAAGCCGGCGGAGAAGCTAACGTTATCGAATGCGATATCTCCAAACCCGATCATGTGCAGAAGGCAATTAACCAGGCCGCAGCAGAAGCCGGTAAACTGGATATCGTATTCGCGAATGCCGGCATCAACGGGACGATGGCCCCTATCGAAACGATGGAACCGGAAGACTGGGACCAAACGATGGGGATAAATATGCGCGGTACATTCGCAACTGTCAAGTATGCCATCCCGCATCTGAAAGACCACGGAGGCAGCATCGTCATCACCAGTTCCATTAATGGTAACCGGGTGTTCTCTGGCGTCGGTTTCTCTGCATACGCTTCCAGCAAAGCAGGCCAAACCGCTTTTACGAAGATGGCTGCGCTGGAACTTGCGCGTTACAAGATCCGTGTCAACGCGGTGTGCCCTGGTGCCATTGATACCAATATTGATGACAATACTTATCCTTCAGATGACCTGAAGGAAGTGCAGATCCCGGTAGAATTCCCGGAAGGTCATGAACATCCGCTCAAAGGCGAACCCGGCACGTCCGAGCAGGTAGCCAACCTGGTGCTTTTCCTGGCTTCCGATGAATCTTCCCATGTAACCGGTACGCGTATCTACGTGGATGGTGCAGAATCCCTGCTTCGTGGATAACGTGTTCGCCAATATGTTTCTCTCGAAAAAATCAATTATCCCGCCAGTCTCCTGATGCTCAGGATACTGCGGGATTTTTATTTTTAACTTTAGTTGTTCACACCGCCGAACTTCTCCCCTTCTTCACTCGATTCTTTAATCGCTCTGGGATGGCGAAGAACAGCACATACATCAGCGAGAACATCACCAGTGCCAGCACCTCTTCCCCCAAAATATATAGCGGATAAGGTCCCAGCATATCAAGTACGGATGCCGTTTCCGGCTTGTGACGTAGGAACATATAGTTGGCTTCCAGAAGCACATCCACTACGTATACAACCAGCGCAGCCGCATTCACAAAAATCATCGAGCCTGCTACAGACCTCCAACTTGGACGAAGCTGTTCCACCCAGGTCATGTAGAGTAAAGCAAGAATAATACAGGCATGGGCTGTAAAAAATTGAATGAAACGAAAGTGTGGATACGCATATCCCAGGTTGGGGGTTATGATCGCCATCAGGGCACCTGCAATCCCTGCAAACAATAGGGAAGAATGCAGCAGGCGACTTCGTGTTAACAGCAGCACGGCTGACAACAACAGGGAAAGACTGCATAGCTCCAGCGGCAACGAAGTCCTTACACTCCACACCCCACCGTAGACATACCAGAATTGAAGTACAACTTCGCAGCCCAGCATGAAGACTGCCAGAGCAATTCGCATCACCCGACGTGTACGCTCCGGCCATGTCCTCAATCGGTTTCGAAACAGGAACAGCAGGATGATCATCATTGCTGATGAGCCCATCGCCCACAAATGTGGATTCGAAAACATGATAAAGGGCTCTGCATCATAAGGGTCGAGCCACTGGGGAAATCCCATCTCCATCTCCTTTCATATACAAGCAGTAGTATCTCGAAATGTCATATTTTTCATTTTGGCATTAAACGAAGGGAAAGTCTATCCCATTGAATGTTGTATATAGGTGTTGCTTTCTAAATATCTTTATGTTAAGATAAATCCAGATCAAAACAAACTAAAAGTTAGTCGCTTTATAAAAGTTAAATAAGTATACAAATACTAGATATATCCCTATCCCACTTATTCAGGAGGAATTGAAATGCAAATCAAAGGATTGCACCACGTATCTGCACTGACCGCACGCGCCGCTGAGAACTATCGTTTTTATACAACTGTCATGGGCCTTCGCCTGATCAAAAAAACAGTAAACCAGGACGACGTTTCCGTCTATCACCTCTTCTATGGAGATGAAAAAGGCAATCCCGGCACTGAGCTTACCTTCTTCGAAATCCCGATGGCCGGACAGACACGGGAAGGCGTTAACAGCATCTCTGCCACCTCTCTGCGTGTTCCTGGTGATGAAGCACTCCAATATTGGATAAAACGTTTTGATGAGTTTGAAGTCCCTCATGGTGAAATCACGAACCGTGGAGGCCGGGCTACCCTTTCATTTACCGACTTCGAAGGCCAGCGTCTGATCCTGGTTTCCGACGAGAACAATAAAGGTGTACCTGGCGGCAAACCATGGGATCAGAGCCCGGTGCCGGCTGAGTATGGCATTGTCGGTCTTGGCCCTGTACACCTTACCGTTCAGGATGCATCATTGACGGCTCCGGTCCTCACTGAACTGCTTGGCTTCCGCCAAAAAGGGACCTATCCTGCTTTTGTAGCAGGGCAGCCGGATGTCATCGTATTTGAATCCGGCGAAGGAGGAAGCGGATCAGAGGTTCACGTTGAGGAACGCAACGACTTGCCGATGGAGAGACCAGGACGCGGCAGCGTGCACCATGTTGCCTTCCGCGTAGACAATGAAGAAGAATTGAAACAATGGGTGGAACGTGTTCGCAATTTCAGTTTCCCGAATTCCGGTTTCGTCGATCGCTTTTACTTCCGTTCCCTGTACTTCCGTGAAGCCAATGGCATCCTGTTTGAGCTCGCAACAGATGGGCCTGGTTTTGATACAGACGAAGAGTTAGCCCATCTGGGAGAATCGCTCGCCTTGCCACCATTCCTTGAAGGTCGCCGGGCAGAGATCGAAGCCAATCTGAAACCGCTGGACACGATGATTCGTTAACCAACTCATAACTCTAGATCATTTTCTCTCACACCAAAAACGATTATTGGATGCGTCGAAGGTTCAACTGGACCAGATAACGACGTGACAATAATCGTTTTTTAATCAAGAATAAATTATTTAGTCAGATATGAAGTGGTCAATGGAACGAAAAGAGAAGAACCCGCTTCTTCATCAACGATCTCCACAAAGACAAAATCAGCCCCGGAAACATCAACATCTACACCCTGCAACCCACTATCTGCTGCAACTGTGAGTGTTTTCAGTGTTGTATTATTATGATCTATTATTCTGATGTCGTGGGAACCCGCAATGGCTGCCAGTTCCAGATGTAACTTGGAATACTTTTTTTGTGTCATAATCTGAAAGCTCTCACCTTGTTTCACGGAGTCTGTATGAAGATATACATCTTTGTAATCTGTCCCTTTGTACTCGGTGTCGCCCGGGTCCTTGGTGTGCCACCCGGAGGTTCCAAGCACGGCTTCTCCAAGTGAACTCAACGACAACTTATTCTCTTCGATTGGGGCAGATCCATTATTGCCGCCGATCAGAACCGAAGAGGTTGCACTGTCATAAGTGATTTCCGTACCTAGCAATGTCCCCACTGCACGCACTGGCAAATACGTTGTTCCATTGTAGGTAATGGGGAGTACCGTCTTGCCATTGGCATCTTTGGCTGTGACAGTTGCACCATTCATTTTCAGAGAAATCTTGCTATTCAGATATGCCTTAATTGGCTCAAGCCCTGTTGCTGCCAGTGCACCTGTACCAATCCCGAGTGTCAGTGTGCCCACCATTAATCCCAGCACGACCTTTTTTTTCATTATAAATCCCTCCCAGACACTAAAATTGAATTGTCCTTTATACATTTAAACGACTAAAGTGGGATTGTCAACCATTTTAATTCAATATTATGGAAATTTTTCTGTATTGGCACAGTACAAAGCGAGGCTAAATATCCTCGTTTTTTTTCAGCCTCACCGTTACTGCCCCTGTCTAAAAAGACAGAAGCATAAGTTATTCTTTTCCTACGTGCAATCAAACCTTTAATTCTTCTCTACCTAGTAAATTCAATCAAAGGACTCGTAATACTCATCTTCATACTCTTCTGTACTGTATTCCACGTTCACGGCCTTCCACTCGCCATCTTGATAGGCATAGACAAATGTCAGATCACCGTCGTACTCAGATGGACCATATGCACCGGACGCTGTCACTACCAGCTGGCCGTTCTCCACACTGTAATACACCACGTCGCCGAACTTGAGTTCATCACTATAGGTTAAGCCTTCCGTTTCTCCCTCTATCTTAGAAGGTTCTACATTCACTCCATTCACAGCGACGTTAATGGTAATTTGCCCTGACGTTACGTCCACTCTTGATTGGACATGCTGCTTCACGACCTCATCCAGAGACTCCATCTTCATCTCTTCGAGCGTGTCCGGATCTATAATGTGCGCTTGCCCCAAATAAATACCTGTTCCATGTCCTTCGGTAAACAGCACAACAATCTCCTTCTTGCCGTCTCCATTCAAATCCAGTTCATGTACTTCGGGTTTGTAGGACCCGCCTTCCCCCTGCCACTCACTGAACTCACGCGTCTTTCCATTCACTTCAAGAATCATGCCGTTGTAAATATATCCTGAACCCTCAACTTGCATGGGGTATAGTCTCACATTTTCATTTTCCGGAGCAACCGAAACGTTCTCTTTTTTTACAGGAGCTGCTTCTTTCGATAAAAAGGATGCTTCATTCATCGTTTCAATATTGGATGCCACGACCGCTTCGGTCTGGCTGGATTGATCATCTATGTTAAGCTGTTTTTGTTGTTCATTGGAAGTTCTGGAAGCTGAGGTTGTACTGATGGTAACAACCGCCAAAACGATCATCAGCAGGATACCTGTCCAAGTTTTCAATATGCTGGGCTCCTTCTTTTAAAATGGAATAATACTATTATATCGTCATTTATCGCCCAGTCGTTGCGAATTTGTTAATGTTTCATAAAAAAACTTTACAAACATCTATTTTTACGAAAGAATGTTCGGCTTTATCCATAAAAAGAAAAAAACATTCCGGAAACAGCCTAAGGCTGCATCCGAAATGCTTTGGTTTTGTCCATCAAACGATCGGTGAGTTGTCTCAGCTCTTCAGCCGAGGAGGAGATTTCCTGCATGATTGCCGTTTCTTCATGTGCGGCATCCATAATCCGTCTGGCCTCGTCCGAGAACGAGCCGGCTTTCCCCTGAATTTGTTTTACGTGACCATGAGTCCGTTCAACCCGAACCGTCTGCTCCGCGATTTTGGATCCGATATCATGTGCACCCTTCATAAATACCTCAACCGTTCCGGTTAATTCCTGCAGCGTCTGATCCACATTAATGGTCCGCTGGGATTCGGTCACGACAAGTCCATGCTGCTCATGAATCAACTGGGCCGTATCACGGATGCGCTGCTGTACACGACTAATCAGTTCGTTAATTCGGTGAACCGATTGTGTACTCTCGTCCGACAATTTGCGAATCTGCTGCGCAACAACTGCAAACCCTGCTCCCTCTTCCCCGGCACGAGCCGCCTCAATGGATGCATTCAGGGCAAGCAGTGCAGTTTCTTCGGCAATGTTTTTGACCGATTGTGTGATGGCCTCGATGTCCGAAGCTTCCTTCTCCAGCAGAAGCATAATGTCACGGGAACGATTATGCGATACAGCCAGCTCATCCATTCCCTTCATCAGAAACGAGAATGTCTGCTTCGTGTGGCCAACCGAACGTTCCATCTGCCCTGACATCTCTGTCATACCAATCGACTGGTTGTGCATGCGTTGGAAATCGTTCAACATCTCGTCCGCAGTAATCAACGACTGGTGGGAAGTCACTTTCTGCTCCTCTACCCCTACCGCAATGTGATCTACCGCTTCCGACATCATCTCGATCTGTTCTGCCGCCTGTGTAATCGCCTCACTGAGAGACTGGGCATTCTGTGAAGTGGTACGCGTACTGTCCGCAATGTCGTTCACAATACTTCTCAGATTGGCAACCATGGCGCGGAACGCATCATATAAAACGGTAAGCTCGTCCTGCGCACGGCGCTGGGGGATTTCGGCTGTCAAATCTCCTGAAGAGACTTGCTGTGCTGCCTTCGCCAGGTGAACAATCGGACGGGTCAGCCAGCGTGAGGCGAACCATCCAAGAATTCCGTTCCAGCATACCCCTAGAATGAGCACTAAGGTGATATATAACCAGCTTGGCATCGAAAACGAGAGCCAGTCCTGGAGGAAAAATATAAAAAAGCCGCTAGTTCCGTACGTAATAATTGAAATTAGTACCAGACCTGCGACTGTCTTTGCGCCTAAAGTCCACTTCATATTCACACCTCATAGTCCTTTTTTCCTATTTTACCAATCATCGACCAAATATCATGTGATCTACATCACTGAAAAAAACCAAATGCACACCCATCTTGTCCACCATGAATACCTTTTCTTCCTTGTGGTGCATAATTTATAAGATAAGTTTGTTACACCTCGATCCACCCAGCATGAAGCCAGGTTAATACCCCTAATTTTAATTATTATCGGTAATTCGGGTAAAATCATTTAGCCTGGCATCCATTTTGCTTAAGTGATATACTGAGTGCGCTTCGGCATCGCCGGAGCTGACCTATTTTTGGATGCCACTGGAGGCGAAAGAAATGTCTACAATGTCCACACGGACGGAGAAAGATTTTATTGGTGAAAAAGAAATTCCTGCTTATGCCTATTACGGAATACAGACGGTGCGGGCCGTGGAAAACTTCCCGATTACCGGCGTTCCGGTGCACCGGGAGCTGATTACAGCTCTGGCTGCCGTGAAGAAGGCCGCAGCAGTCACGAATATGGAGCTGAAAATGCTGCCACCCAAAATTGGCGATGTCATCGTCATGGCCGCAGAAGAGATGATGAAAGGCCATCATCTGGATCATTTTATTGTTGACTCCATTCAGGGCGGTGCAGGCACCTCCATGAATATGAATATGAATGAAATTTTGGCCAATCGCGGACTTGAACTGCTGCTGCAGAACAAAGGGGACTACTTCCATTGCAACCCCAACAACCATGTGAACATGTCGCAATCCACCAACGATGTCATTCCAACAGCACTGCGAATCGCCGCGTATCAATTGTCTGAAACGTTACTCGCTACCATGAAGCGGCTGCAGGACGCTTTTCTTAAAAAGGAACTGGAATTTAATGATGTGGTCAAAGTAGGACGCACCCATCTTCAGGATGCAGTGCCCATCCGTCTGGGACAAGAATTCGGTGCCTATGCACGAGTGCTGGGACGCGATATGGAACGTCTGCAATTTGCAAACCGCCGCCTGCTTACAATTAATCTGGGCGCTACGGCAGTAGGTACCGGACTTAATGCCAAACCGGAGTACATCCTCAAGGTAACCGAGCATTTGTCCGATGTTACCGGACTGAAGCTGCAGACGGCTGATGACCTCGTGGATGCCACGCAAAATACGGATGCTTATATGGAGCTGTCTGCTGCACTCAAAGTATGCGCGGTCAACCTGTCCAAAATCTGTAACGACATTCGAATGATGGCATCCGGCCCGCGTGCGGGATTCAACGAACTCCGCCTTCCGGCTCGCCAGCCCGGTTCTTCGATCATGCCAGGGAAGGTCAATCCCGTTATGGCTGAAGTTATCAACCAGGTTTCCTTCCAGGTGATGGGGAATGATCATACCATTTGTATGGCCTGTGAAGCCGGACAATTTGAATTGAATGTCATGGGGCCAGTCATTGCATTCAACCTGCTGCAATCCTTGAAAATCATGAATAACGGCATTGATGTGTTCACCCGTTATGCCGTGGAGGAAATGGAAGCAAACCGCGAACGCTGTGCCTTGATCATGAAACAAAGCTTCAGCGTCATTACGGCACTCAATCCGCATTTGGGCTATGATGTAGCTGCGTCCATCGTGAAGGAAGCCCTGAAGACCGGCGCTTCGCTCCAAGAAATCATCCTGGAACGCGGATTGCTCACAATAGAAGAGCTTGAAGAGATCATGCATCCGGAACAGATGACAACTCCGGGTATTGCCGGGGAGCGTTTCCTGCATAATATGTAATGAACCTACGCTAATTGGATTTATTGAGATTATATGAAAATGAAACAGGAAGCCCCTGCAAGACCGTAACCCGGTCTGCAGAGGCTTCTGTTGTTATGTTATGAGAGAACGCATTGTGATGTTACCCCCAGCGCTTTCGCTCAAGCGAAGGCAGGATCTGAAGCTCTTCTCTGTACTTTGTCACCGTTCTACGGGAGATCACGATTCCCTCCTCGGCTAACCGTGCTGCCAATCGGCTGTCAGAATAAGGCTGGTTAACCTGCTCTGTACGAATGAATTCCTTCAACCGAAGCTTAACCGCTGCGGCAGACATCTGATCTCCAGATGCTGTCCCAATGGCTGTGGCAAAAAAAGACTTCAGTTCAAATACCCCATGAGGCGTCTGAATATATTTCCCGTTAACAGCACGACTTACGGTGGACTCATGCATGCCAATCTTCTTGGCAACGATCGCAAGATTGAGCGGCTTCAGCCCCGCTAGCCCCTCATGCAAAAAGCGATTTTGCTCATCCATCACAGCCGTGAGTACACGTATCAATGTTCTGCGCCGCAGCTGTACACTGCGAACGATTGCTCTTGCCTCCGCTGCCCGGGCAGACCAGACCTCGTCCGGAGATCCATGTCTGATCCAGCGAGAACATGCTTCATTCAAGGATACACGGAGGTTCCCTGCCGAATGGAGCCCCAAATATACCTCGCCATGTCGCAATTCCACAACGGCATCCGGGATAATGAAGTGCGGACGCTCACTGCAGCCAATGGAACGACAGGGCTTGGGATCAAGCCGGGTAATATAATCATACGCAGCCTGAGCCTCTCTTGAAGTAATAGCGAGCCGGGTCCCCGCTTTGCCCGGATGGAACGGTACAAGTTCCGCCAGTCCCGCCTCTACCATCCGCTCTGCATAGCGAACGGCTGACGGATCCCGCCGGATCTGAAGCAGCAAGCACTCATGCAGGCTGCGTGCACCCACGCCTGCCGGGTCCAGCGATTGAAGGATATTCAATCCTGCTTCCGCCTTATCCATGGATATACCGCATGCAGATGACACCTCAGCCAAATCCATCGTCAGATAGCCGTCATCATTGACACACCCTGCCAAATATACAGCTGCTGCCGCAAGCGCTGGCGGGAGATCCAACATGCGAATCTGAGCGGACAGCTGCTGCTCAAGTGTTGGTTCAGCACCTTTGGCCTGAAGCAGCGGATCATAGGAAGCAAACGTTCCCTGATTCCCTCTTCGCGGGAGCCGAACCAGCGGGGCAGCGTGTTCTTCTACTTCAAGGACCGGATTTTCATCCGCTGCTTCCAGCAGATAACGGACCAGTTCCTGACTGGACAACGTCAGCAAATGAATGGACTGCTTCATCTCTGGTGTGATGGACAGCCGCACACGCTGCTCCTGCACCAACTGCATTCCTAACATGGTTCTCCCTCCTTTTGCGCGAATTTGCAGCTTCCAGATCACGAACGAGTATATTTTCCCGGAATAATAGCATAAAAAACGTTGGTTTGTTAGAGGCCGGAGCCACTGTTCAATTTAATATTTTTCCGATACCAGCTTGGCTTGTGTAAATAGCAGCAAGTAGTCTCTTCCGCCCGCTTTGGAGTCGGTCCCCGACATGTTGAATCCGCCAAACGGATGAGTGCCTACCAATGCTCCCGTGCATTTCCGGTTAAAGTACAGATTGCCTGCAAAAAACTCCCGTCTCGCCTGTTCCAGATGTTTACGATTCCGCGAGATAACCGCACCTGTCAGGCCATAATCAGTATTGTTGGCAATATGCAGTGCTTCCTCAAACGTATCTGCCTTGATAAAAGCCAACACAGGTCCAAAAATCTCCTCCTGTGCAATCCGGGCCAGCGGGTCAACATCCGCAATAATCGTTGGTTCAATGAAATAACCCTGGGCATCCCCAGTACCTCCGCCCAATACCAGCCTTCCTTCCCCTTTGCCCACTTCAATATATTCATTGATCTTGGCATATGCCTTGTCATCAATTACTGGCCCCACCTGACTGCCTGCTTCAAGTGGACTGCCCATCGTAAGCTTCTTTGTACGCTCAATCACCTTCTGCAATACTTCATCATACACATCCTTATGAATAATGGCTCGGGAGCAGGCGGAACATTTTTGTCCAGAGAACCCAAATGCCGATGCCGTAATGGATTCCACAGCCAGCTCCAGATCACTCTCGCTGTCCACAACGATGGAATCCTTACCGCCCATTTCCGCGATCACCCGCTTGATCCATTTTTGTCCCGGAGCTGTGCGTGCTGCCCGTTCATTAATCCGCAGACCCACATCCCTTGACCCGGTAAAACTGATAAAACGGGTTAACGCGTGATCCACCAGATAATCCCCGACTTCACTGCCTGGTCCTGGCAAATAGTTCACGACGCCATCCGGTACTCCCGCTTCAGCCAGCAGTTCCATGAATTTGGCTGCAATAACCGGCGTGGTGCTGGCAGGCTTCAGGACGACTGTATTTCCCGAAACGAGTGCAGCTGAAGTCATGCCTGCCATAATGGCCAGCGGAAAGTTCCATGGTGGAATAACGACCCCCACACCAAGCGGGATATAAGTCAATTCATTGTCCTCGCCTGCAATCCGGGCCAAAGGCTGAGGTTCGCTAAGACGCTGCATCTCCCTGGCGTAAAACTCCATAAAATCAATGGCTTCCGCTGTATCCGCATCCGCTTCCGGCCAGGTCTTGCCTGCTTCATACACCATCCAGGCAGAAAACTCATGTTTGCGGCGGCGCATGAGCGCGGCTGCTTTGTACAAATACCGTGCGCGTTCATTCGGGTCCGTATGCTTCCAGGTACGAAACGTTTCTGCTGCCGTCTGAATCGCCTGCTCTGCCAGCTCCTGATCTGCCTGAAAAATCGTTCCAACCATCTGATCCTTGGCCGCCGGGTTTACGGAGGTTAAGGTACGAGTGCTCGTTATCTTTTGCCCGCCAATAATAATGGAATATTCCTGTCCCAGCTCGGATTCCACCTTGCGAAGTGCATTCTCAAAGGCTTCCTTGTTGGCCGGTACAGCAAAGGGCGTAAATGGTTCGTTAACAAAAGGGATATTCATGAATAATTCCTCCTTCAGGATGTTGGGGTTGCTGGCTGCTTGCCTGACTTGCCATGCATTTTTACTTATCACCCAATATATGTAGCAAGATCCGTGCCAACTCCGGTTGGGGAGGAATAAAATAAAAGATCTGCCCAATGCCCACGATGTCCAACCATTCCAATTTACGAATGATTCAGCGGAACACGACACTTTGGCACGATTCTTGCTTAATAAACGGATTATAAGAAGCATGATCCATAAGGAGGAAACTAGTGTGAGTATCGGAACGGAAATGTACCGCAAAACACTGCTGACTGTTGCGGGCAATAAAGCTGTGGAGAATCTGTCCATCAAATACGGCAAAAAACTGGCAGGCAAGTTTATCGCAGGCAGCACACTGGAAGAAGCGCTGGAAGAGATTCGGGTTCTGAACAACAAAGGCATTATGGCCACACTGGATCATCTGGGAGAAGGCATTACCCGATTGAGCGAAGCTGCCTTGTATCGCGATGAATATATAAGGCTCGTGGAAGGCATTGCTCGCCAGGGTGCAGACTCCAACGTATCATTGAAGCCAACCCAGATGGGTCTTGCGCTCGACCCGGAGGAAGGTTATCGGAATATCCGCTCCGTGGCAGCACAGGCGAAGCTGCATAATTTGTTTGTCCGCATTGATATGGAGGACAGTCCATTCACCCAAGCCACACTGGATATCGTTCGCCGTCTTCATGCCGAGGGACTTCATAATACGGGAACGGTGCTGCAAGCCTATCTGCATCGGACTGAAGAGGATACACGGGACTTGATTCGTGAAGGCATCCGGCTTCGCCTCGTCAAGGGCGCTTATAAAGAGCCTGCCGCAGTAGCTTATCAGAACGCATCCGAAGTCATTGAGCAATTCAAGTCCATGATTCGCCAGCATCTGGATCAGGGCGTCTACACGGCAGTAGCTTCACATGATGACCACATTATTTCATGGACCAAACAGTATGCCAAAGACCGGGGAATCTCTCCTGATGCGTTTGAGTTTCAGATGCTGTACGGACTGCGGATGAGCGAACAGGAACGGCTTGCCCGGGAAGGATACCAGATTCGCTGCTACGTCCCCTACGGAACCATGTGGTATCCATATTACACTCGCCGTCTTGCCGAAAAACCGGCAAATCTCTGGATGGTGGTCAAAAACATGTTTAGATAACCCGTTTCCTCTATGCATATAACCATGTGATCCCCAGTTTTTTAAGGTCGCATGGTTTTTTCTATTCAACACCCTTATAGCACATTCCCCTCACGTTTAATGTCTAAAAAATAAGCATCCCAAATTGAAATGTCCAAAATTCGAGACACAACGCGATTCCCCCCCATGTGTAAACCACCCTATTACGATGTCACTTTTCTTCACTTGATTCTAACTTAGGAACTTAATATATTTAAAACTAGTTAAAAAGAGAAGCAATATGTATTTATGTAAGCGTATACTAATTTTGTTAACCTTGTTTATTTAGATTCCAACTCTTTAACACCTACACCCCATGTCAAAAAATATATACACAACTTATTTCGAGCGCTATAATATGTCTAACAATCATTCCCCGATCATTTCATTGCTCAACAACGATTCGTACTGCAAGTAGCGATGAACAAAACAGGTGTCGTTTCTGATCATCATGCTCGAATGAGGTGAAACCGATGAAACATTTACTTCCAGATGTGATGTCCCTTCTGAGGACAGACCTGAGTAATTTGAATGAGTCCCTTCCTATACCCATTATTTCTTCGTCCACCGACCTGTCAGAGACCTTTCACCATTTCAACGAAAGCCCCTACCTGCTGGTTCAGGATGAAGGTCTTCCAATGGGATATATTTCGCTAAATGATGTTTTGCAACAAATGCTGCACGCCCATCGCCTCATAGAGGCTTATTTTGAGACCACACTCGAAACGGCAGGGACTGCGCTAACCCTGATTAACGAAGAAGCCAAGGTGGCTTACTGGACGTCAGGTGCAGAGCATGTTTTTTCCATTAACAAAAAGGACATCATCGGACAGCCGGCAGCAGACTTTTTCCCACCTGATCGGCTGCAATCGCTCAAGACGCTGTACACTGGCGAAACCGTCTATCGCAAGCAGCATCAACCTCGGCCGGATCTGTTTGCTCTCATCAATGCTCGTCCAGTTGTACTGGATGGGCGCATTGTGGGTGCGGTAGCTGCCGAAGTAGATATAACAACTGAAATTCGCCTGCATCAGGAATTATTACATATGACATCCAAAGTTCAGCATTTGGAGAAAGCCGTCGCGCGTTTGCGCCCGGATTTGGACCCGTTCGCAGGAATCAAAGGCAGCAGCCCGGTCATCAAACAGTGTCTCGAGACCATACGCAAGATCAGCACGACCTCAGCCACGGTACTTATTCTCGGGGAGAGCGGAACAGGCAAGGAGTTGTTTGCCAAAGCCATTCATGACCTGCGCGAGCCGCAGACAGCCCCCTTTATTGCCATTAACTGTGGAGCCATCCCCGCTTCTTTGTTCGAGAGTGAGTTGTTTGGATACGAGAAAGGGGCATTTTCCGGGGCAGATCCAAAAGGGAAAAAGGGGAAAATTGAACTTGCCGAAGGCGGTACACTCTTTCTGGATGAGATCGGCGAAATGCCACTGGAGCTGCAGGTAAAACTGCTGCGTGTACTTCAGGAGAAGAGCTACTTCCCCGTTGGCGGAACACGCATGAAACAGGCGAATTGCCGGATTATCGCGGCAACCAACCAGAATCTGCTGGGCATGATTGCCAAGAACCAGTTTCGGGAAGATCTCTACTACCGCCTGAATGTCATTAATCTCATCATTCCTCCCCTGCGCATGCGCAAGGAAGATATATACGAACTAACCCAAAGCTTTCTCCAAGAGTTCTCTCTGCTCTATAACCGCCACATCGAACTGGTCCCTCCCGAAGTATTCAAGCTGCTGTTCAGCTATGAATGGCCAGGCAATGTAAGGGAGCTTCGCAATGTGATTGAACGCATCACCATTCTTACAACAGACGGTGAGGTCAAGCCGGAATATCTGCCGGAATCCCTCACCTTAACTGTGGAACTGCCGTCTTCCACAGCTGATGAGCCAGCAACATTACAAACTATAACAGATCTGGCATCACTATCTTCTACCGGGGATGTACGGGAAATCATTCAAGAAGACAACAATGGCCCCTCATTTGAAGTCTCTCCCCTGTCCTATCAGGAACAGATGGATGCATATGAATCGAATCTCCTGCTCCAGTGTCTACAATCAACAGGTGGTAATAAGCGGACACTCGCGAGGCAGCTCGGCATCTCACGAGCAACGCTCTATAACCGAATGAAGAGACTTGGTCTATGACCAGCCTCTTCTTCATTTTTTCCATATGAAGTTATAATACCCGTGTCAGCCGGATCAGCGCAGTTCGCAAATGGCGGTAAAATGTGGCCCGGCTCATCGAACAGGCCTGAGCCGCGGCCGTCGGATTGCCCGCATGGGTCCAGTAAGCTGCATACAAAAGCATCTGGTCCTGCTGAGAAATTCCGTGGGCACGTCCCTCCAGCAAATCCAGCACGCGCAGCTGCAGCTCCATCCCATCTTGCACACCTTTTACTCGTGCAGCATAGGTATGCAGTTCACCTGGAGAGTGCAGATGTGCCAGCATTTTTCGCAAATCCGATTCAGTCCAGGGCAATTGATCCATGTCCCCATCTTTCGAGCCATGCTGTATCCTGCTCCCTTGGTTTTCGGGATCCAGCAGGGACATTACCCATTCTCCGAATTGTCCATTGCGCAAATCCAGATCCAGCACATCCGCCTGATCTTCATACTGGTCACAGACGCGAGTTCGCGCTCGCCTCATTCGAAAACCGATGCTTTGCAAAAACAACTTGAGGTTCGGGTTGGTAGCGACCAGCATCACTCTCGCCCCGTCACCCAGCAGGGACAATCTGTCCAATGCCATATAGCCCACGAGTTCTTCACGTTTGTAACCCGGCACATCGTCCCTTGCAGCTGCCAGTACGGCAAAATGGGTATCCGTCTGATCCGGATCACAATGCAGTTCCTGCGGGGTAAAGCATTCCTTCATTTCTGCCGGAAAATATCTTAGCAGCATCTCACTGCTCTCCCGGTGGACGAGTACCGTAATAAACATGGCAATGGGATCACCGCTCCTGTCACGCATCAATACAATTCCTTCAGGATAACGCTGTGCCAACTCATCTAAAAAAGGACGGTAAGGCTCCGCCTGCCATGGTTCTACACTGTATTCGCACCATTCCTCCAACAATCTGTGCAGTAAGGGCAGGTCACCTTCCCGCATCACCTCCAGCGGTGAAAACAGGGACTCGGTGGATACATCCGCATATTTTCGATGCTGAAGCATGGATTCCTGACACAAAAGGAGCATCCTCCGGGCAATCTGTCGCTGTTCATGCGGTCCGGCCTGTGCATGAAGAGGCATTAACAAGCCCGCAATACGTACACGCATGGCTTGCAGCCGCTGCGGCTCACGCTGACGAAAGTCCCGAAGCAGGTGCAATCTGGCCAGATCATGCAATGCCAGACCATCCGGATCCGAGCGGATGAAGGACATTCGCTTAAGCGCCTGGTACTCTTCCAGTGTGACCTCCGTTTGCAGGACAGAAGATAACAATTCCTGATTCGCTGTTTCGAGCAGCGTGAGTACCTCGATCATGGGATGCAGCCGCGGCAGCGTCAATTCAAGCAGCAGCCGTGCACTGATCATGTATGACAGTTCTGCCCACTCCGCCAGGTTTACATTTTGCCGATGGTTCGCCGCTTCCACCGCAAGAGCAAGCCCAAACGGATGCCCGTCCGTCATGCGTGCAATGGTCCCCGCCATGCCGGTATTCAACGATCCTGCACCAGCAATGTATTCCGAAACTTCTACATTCGTAAAATGCTGAAGCGGCATCTGCACCAGACGCTGCCGCAATCGGGGATGCGAACGCCATGCCGTAGTTGGTTTAGACCTTGATGCCAAAATCACCAGTACCCCGGCAGATGAGAGTTTGGTCACAAAAACCTCCATAAACCAACTTTCCAGTAAGGCAAGCTCTTCATAATTGTCTACCGCAATCACCAATCTCTTGTGCACTGATGTTTCATTCAGACGGCTAAGAGGCCGGAGATCGACATTGCTCTCCATCGTTTCCAGCCCCAAAGTCGAGGACAGATACTCCAAAAAGACCGAGGGGGTTGAACCACAGGATCTGCCATCCATCCATATGGCCGTAGCCCCCCGATTACGGGATACCGACAACATCTCCGAGAGCAGGGATGATTTGCCGATCCCTCCCATTCCCGTTACTGAAAAAATGGTTAAAGGAGCTTCCGGATCGTCAAACCATCGATCGAGGGTCATCATCTCCTTGGCCCGTCCTACAAAACGTTTGCCATGTTCATCGTGTCTGTCGCTCTGTACCTCACTACTGTTTCCCATGTATGTCCTCCGTACTAGATACTGGTACTTTTACTATACGCGATACCCTTGCAAAATTGAGACTATATTGAGACGCGCAGTAACACATGAAATGATAAAATCTTGAAGAAAGCCAAATAATTGAAAAATCTCTAAACAGCGTGATGCAAACGTTTAACACGGGATAGATGAACTAATTTCGCTGTTTAAACATAATTAACCGTTCCGCCAATCGAGCACACCGATCTAGTGGCATTTGCCTATGGCAGACTCTGAAATACATAAGCATTCACTGATCTCAAACTTCTTGCTTACCTTCCATATACCATAAGACGATATTCCAGGAAAGGCGGATTTGTGTGAGAAAAAACCTCGATATCTGTAATTTGAGCGGACAACTCGGAATCAAACATGAACGATTGGTTGAATGGTTGGGAGAAAAAGAACTTTATTCCCAAAAGTCAGAGACAGGGGGCAGCACTGATCGAACGTTATCTCCTTACCGATTAGCGGCTCCTACTTCATTATCCCTTGCCCCATCCACGGGTCAACCCAAGCTCTTTCGCGGTCGACGTTCCGTGTCAGGTCATTCGATTTTGCCAGAACTGCGTCCGTCCCGCCGTATCGGTAAAAACTACTAAACCACTTTTCCACTGCTTCCACATCATCAGGAACGATGAGCCTGTTCATCCTCAATCATGTTATGAGCAAGCAGCGCCATCTCCAGGCAGACTCTTCTCCCCTGTTCCATAAAACCGGGTCCCATCAGCTCTCCCAGCTTCTCCAATCGATTGTACAAAGTCTGTCGATGTATGAACAATTGGGCAGCAGCGTCACGCTTGGAACCAAAGTTTTGCAAATAGGCTTCAAGCGTCTCCACAAGCTGGAGGTGGTGTGTACGGTCATATTCGATCAGCACACCCAGATGGTCGTTCACGAAAGGGCGAAGGAACGATTGAGGCAGCGCCTTCAACATTTGATATATACCCATACGTTCGTAAAAGCAGATATGTTCCATCCGCTTCACGGATCGGGAAACCTCAATAACCTGATAAGCTTCCTGCAGACTCTCCGGCATGCTGGTCAAGCGGTTGCGAATCTTGCCAAACCCGGCATGAATCGCAACCTGCTTCAGATTGCGACCCGCAAACCGTCTCACATCACCAATAATGTTTTCAAGTGCTTTAGCCAGCTTCTGGGACGTAGATGTACTGCTCTCTTCCTTGGCACAGCATAGGTAGACCTGGTTATTTTTCAGCATGATCAGGCTGGGCAGATTGTTCTTCTTAAGCAGGGATCTTAACAAAACCAGAATATCCTGATGGTTTGCCTCCATCCGTTCCCGTCCTGTCCCTTTCAGCTGATGCTCAATTTCAATAACCCCTCCAGCAAACCAGTACTGGCCCTTCACCAGCAATCGAAGTCCCATCCGGGTCTGTGCCTGCTCCTCCTGATGGATATGACCATTCATCAAATCCTGAATTAATTCATTCTGATTGCGGACCATCTTCTCTTCGAGAAACTGCGAACGCAGGGTCAAAGCTGCTGCTGCTTTCGCTGTATAATCAAGCAGCAGCTTGAGGTACTCCACTGGTGCAGAAGGATGCACGATCATGCCCACTGCAGAGAACACCTGGCCAAAACAGACGACTGGGTGACACAGCAATACATTCTGTTCATCGATGCGAAACCATAATTCGGTATCCGAATCATTGAGATCCAAATGCTCCACTTCCTGTTCATACCAGGTATAGATTGCCTGCTCCATCTCCGGGGGGAGACCTGGCACGAAGCTGCCTGGCTCCATAGAAGAGATGTACACAACCGGTTTGGCCGCATATTCATGAAGCAGATTCAGTACAGCAGACATGTCGGTACTCTGTAACGTCCGCTGCTGAAGCTGACGAGAGTACGTCTCCAGACTCTTAAGCAGCTGGTGCTGGTGATTAATGAGCAGAGCATGAATATCCTGTGTAATCTCAACGAACCTTACCGGCTGTTCAAATACGATGAGCGGAAACTGGTGACTGTCCGCAAGTTTAATTAATTCTTCAGGAATGCCATGTATGCTGGTGCCGAACTCGACGCACAACCCCGCCGCTTCACTCTGAATCAGCTGAAGCAGATATTCTTCACGTCCCTCTTCCGATTGAAGCCACAGCCCAGTGGATAATATAAGGTCATGGGGACTGACATATGGAGAAACATTGGTAATCTCCAAGACATGAACCCATCCGACCTGACGAGATGTTCCCCCTTGTCCTGCAGCCAGACGCGCTTTGGCAAAGACAGGCCGTGCCAAAAGATCCTTTATCGTAAAAACACGATCATTTCTCAATATCGATCCCTCGTAATGTTATTTTTTCTTACATTATAATTCATGGACAAATGTCCTGAACAGCCCTTTTCGACATGATGTTGATTAAATCTTCGAAAACATAGACATAAAGTAAGGTGCAAATCCGTTAGTCAGGTCATAAACTTGTAGTATAAGTTGACAACCATTAAATGGACGAGGTGCATGGGTATGAGAATCGGGATTCCAAAAGAAATCAAAAACAATGAAAACCGTGTAGCCATAACCCCTGCCGGTACTGCTGATTTTGTCAGAGCGGGGCATCAGGTGATGATTGAGCAGGGCGCAGGATTGGGCAGTGGATTTACGGACAGCGAGTATCAGGCAGCCGGAGCTGTCATTCAGGATCTGGCCCAAGCCGTTTGGTCAAAGGCGGATATGATTATCAAGGTCAAAGAACCGCTTGCGAGTGAGTACGCCTATTTCCGTCCAGGACTGATTCTCTTCACCTATCTGCATCTGGCTGCGGAACCAGCACTGGCCAAAGCGCTCATCGAAAGCCGGGTAATCGCCATAGCGTATGAGACGCTTGAGGTTAACGGTACGCTCCCATTGCTAACCCCAATGAGTGAAGTTGCCGGACGAATGTCGGCTCAGATCGGGGCCCAGTTGCTGGAGAAAACCGAAGGTGGCAAAGGCATTCTGTTATCCGGTGTCCCTGGTGTTACCCGTGGCAAGGTGGCCATTATTGGCGGAGGTACGGTCGGTACCAATGCGGCAAAAATTGCAATTGGTCTGGGAGCGGATGTGACCATCCTTGACCTGAATTTGAACCGCCTGCGCCAGCTGGATGATATATTCGGCAATCAGATTCATACGCTGGTATCCAGTGCATCCAACATTGCGGCAGCTGTCGCTGCTGCAGATCTGCTGATCTGTGCGGTGCTGATCCCCGGCGCCAAAGCGCCCAAACTCGTCACCGAGCAGATGGTTACGACCATGGCACCCGGATCGGTCATTGTGGATGTGGCGATTGATCAAGGCGGGATTGTCGAAACCATTGATCATATCACGACCCATGATGAACCAACTTATGTGAAACATGGTGTCGTGCATTATGCGGTAGCGAACATGCCAGGCGCGGTGCCGCGCACGTCCACGGTGGCGCTGACCAACGCCACCATGCCTTATGCGCTGCAGCTGGCCAACCATGGTGCAGCCTCCGCGATTCGCGGCAATGCGTCCATTCGCAGCGCGGTCAACGTGCTGAATGGACACATCACGTATGAGGCAGTGGCACGGGATCTCGGGCATGCCTATGTTCCTGCAGGACAGGCGCTGGAGAATCCTGCCGCTGTCCAGTAATCTGTATATGGTCGTTCCACCCGGCGCCTTGTCGCTGGCCTGTGGAACGAGAAGAAGCGCCAGTCCGGTCAGGCATTGACCGAACTGGCGCTTCTTGATTTATTTTTACGGGGAATAGACTCGCGTATGGTTATAAGTTCTGGGTTTTCATGTGGTTCAAACTGCTCGGTCACTGCACACTTCCCGGAAATTGCAATCCCTGCATGCCCGGCGTGAGGGCATCGGGGTAAAGTACGACATCTCCTTTGGACGATTGTAATACTCATCCGCCACGCAGGAACGCATCTCTTCGATATATCTTCCCACATTGTCCTCGACCTTCTGCAGTTCCTCTTCGGTCGGGGTAAACTCGCGATGTGTTCCGGTCAACAGATATTCCACTCGCAGCTCAATCTGCTCCAGCGGCACCCGGTAATGGTCCCTCACATACGCTGCATACAGCATCAGCTGATCCGTGAAGTCATCCTCCTTGCCTGTCTTCCAATCCACAATCACAATGTTGCCGTTGCTGCGGCGATACAACAAGTCCATCTTCACATATACACGCGTATCATGCAGGATCATGGTGTCCCATTTCTCAATTTCCAAAATGTCCGTACTCGCCCGGGACAGGTCTTCCCAGGTAAGCGTCTGATACATATTGTGGACACATGCCGAAGCTCGCTCCTTGATGGTTGCAATTCGGTCATTCAGCGTGTCATCTCCGTAATAGATCTCGGATAACATCACCCGGTTCTTCGGGTCCAGCCGCCACTGATCAAGATCCATGGATTCCACATAGGCCTGATTAAGCAGCTTGCGCATCGTCTGTTCCAGAAAATGCTCACGCGGCTTGTCTTTGCCTTCCTCCCTGCTGCGAACCGCAGACTCACACATGCGGTGTGCAAGATCACCAAACACGAGATATAGATTGCTGAGCTGTTTTAATCGGTACAGTCGAACCTGCATCTCATCAGCCGATTCGGTCTTCCAGCCGTTATGGGCTCCGTAATAATGATAATAATATTTGCGCAGGCACTCATCGAACATGCTTGCCCGCGACTGCGAATAAGACCACTGCGGGTATTGTGCCATAAGCTGTTCTGCCTTTCTGTATACCGGATCTGCTTGAGATCCCTTGATGCTCACAGTATAAAGGATAGGGTAAAAATGCCGCAAGCTCTCCCGCTATTTTCTTCTGCACGCAACCGTTTCCGATTCGAAGCGTAACGTTTATATAGTAACATCACCAAAAGATGAAATTGCGGAGCAAAACGCATAATATACTAAATAGAGGACAGGATGTTGCATATCATTAGAACATGTACAGGCATATCCTAAAAGGAGGCACCACCCATGAATCGACCGGATTGGTTCCAGGCGGAAATAGCTTTGCAACAGATCCAGGTCATTGGCAGCGACCGGAATGAGCTGGTGAATATCATCGGTCATGCAGAAGGTATCTATTGCATCGGAACAGGTACGGATGCGGCTGTCTTTACCTATGACGGATTGCCGCAATACGCCTTCAAAGTGTATTCCGATCACGCGCTGGAGAAACTGGAGAACGAGAAGCGGGTCTATGAACAACTCAGAGGATTGCCTTATTTCCCCACTTATTACGGCAGCGGACGAAACATTCTCGTGATCAGTTATGAACCCGGAGATACCCTGCTGGAGTGTCTGGAAAAAGGAATCCCGGTTCCCGAGCAGGTCATGATTGATGTCGACGAAGCCCGTGCAGCCGTACGCAGCCGGGGCCTGAATCCACGAGACATGCATCTCAAAAATGTGCTGCTTCAGAATGGACGTGCGAAAGTGCTTGATGTATCCGAGTACATTAAGGAAGGCAATGACAATCGGTGGGAACATCTCGTCTGGGCATATCACAACATTTATCCAAAAATCAAAGGCACACCCATTTCACCACGTATGCTGCAGACGATCAAATGGGGTTACAATCAGCTGGATCAAGCCAATCTCAAAATGGACGACCTTTCCAAAAAAGCAAATCGCCTGTTCGCCAGGTTTATGAAATAAGAATGGAAGGTTAGATGCCTTCTCACTTCAGACCATTAATAATTCAAACCCGGATCAGAGCCAGAGATGGCAGCTATCCGGGTTTTTCCGTACGTACAAGGGAGATCAGTGCAGTCCTCCAGTCTCCTTCTTCATCCGCCCCTCGGAAGGAGTCATCCCCTTGTACTGCTTATACAGTTTCGTAAAATAATTGGCATTGTCGCACCCCACTCTGGCAGCAATCTCGGTTATGGTCAGATTGCTGGTTCGCAGCAAGTGTTCGGCTTCTGTCATCCGACATCCATTCACGTATTCGACGAAGGTACGGCCCGTCAGTTTTTTAAACATTTTGCAAAAATGATATGTATTCAGTCCCACCTGACTGGCCGCTTCGGTCACGGACATTTTATCGGCAGCATTGGCTTCGATATGTTCGATCAATTGTTTAAACCTTTCCCGGTTTGGAAAATACGAACCCGTTGTTCTTTCCGGAAGCTGCTGGGGCATAAAGGTACGGGCCAGCATCGTAAACAAGGCGTGCAGTTTGGACTTTGCAACGAGCTGGTAGGCAGGCGGCTGCATAACCATCTCTTCAATCGCATCATGGATTAGCGAGTAGTAGTCGAGGCAGATCCTGTCCTGCTCCGCTGGCTTTACCGGAAAGCGAATTCGCCCCTCCAGATACGGAGCCACGTACTGCAAATGAAGTGGATCATGCGTGAAGTCATGAAATAATGCCGCATTGACGACGACCGAATCATACTCCACATCCCCCTCTTCCAGGGCATAACCCACGTGAAGCGTCCCTCCCGGAATGACCAGTACCTCTCCCGGTCCAGCCGTATAAGGCCTGCTGTCAATATGAAACACGGCGTTGCCCTTACGCATGGCAATCAATTCAAAGTGCTCATGCCAATGCAGATACATGATACACTCTTCCGATTTCATGCCTGAGCAGCGATTCTGGAACAGTTGAAACGGATGTGATTTATGATCAATTCGGGTATTTTCGTGAAGCGCTTTCAGGTCCAGCACGGCCTCTTCCCCTTCCTCACAAAATCGGACTAATATTGCACAAGATTGTATAGAGCCACACGGCAGATGCGCGGCTATAATGAGTGTGTCACGAAGTACTATAAGCCAATATTGGAGTGAAATACAACCATGAAAAATCAATTGCGCATTGGCACCCTCGTGGGTGGAGCAGATGCTGTCCGTGTAATCCCGCAGATCATGAAGCATGATTTCGAATCATTCAATCTGACCTTCTGGCAAACGACAGGTGATCTGGACCTTGCCGAAACAGCCAAACGTGTCCGCGAGCTGGTAGACGAACATGACATTACCATTTCTGCAGTCAGTGTTTTCGGCAATCCGCTGACCGGTGCCGGGAACAACGCAGACACATTAGCCAGCTGGGAACGGGTAATTGATCATGCCCACTTGTTTGGAGCGGATATTGTCTCCGGGTTTACGGGTCGTCTTACCGATCAGCCCATTGACGAGTCCATACCGCGGTTTAAGGAGGTTTTCGGCGAATTGGCACGCCGGGCGGCAGACAGGGGTGTACGAATTGCTTTTGAAAACTGTGATATGGACGGAACTTGGCAGAAAGGCGACTGGAATATCGCCCACAATCCGACGGCCTGGGAAATGATGTTCAATGCTGTTCCGGATGAAAACATTGGCCTCGAGTGGGAGCCTTGCCATCAGATGACCAGCCTCATTGACCCGATTCCCCAGCTTCGCAAATGGGCGCCCAAAGTGTTCCACGTGCATGGCAAGGATGCAACCATTGCCTGGGATATCGTCAAGGAACATGGTGTTCATGGTCCACATGAGTTTGTCTGGCATCGTACGCCCGGCTTCGGAGATACCAACTGGTCCGACATCATCACCATTTTGCGGCAAAACGGATACCAGGGAATGATCGACATTGAAGGCTGGCACGACCCGGTGTACAAAGATGAATTGGAAATGACGGGACAGGTGCACGCTCTTCGCTATCTGAAACAATGCCGCGGCGGAGATTTTGTTCCGAATCCGGTATAAGGAGATGATTGAGTGAGTCAGCAGCATCGGATAGTTGTCGCAGGTTGTGGAGCCATGTCCAATACTTGGGTGGACTACGCCATGCAAAGACCGGACACGGAAATCGTTGGGCTTGTCGATCTACAGGAACACCAAGCAGCAGCATTGGCTGCACGGCACGGTCTCTCCTGTCCCATTTTTACGGATATTGCTGAGGCCATTAAAGCTACAGAAGCCAATATTGTATTTGATGTCACCATTCCCGCAAGTCATTATGGCATCGCCATGACAGCATTGCAGCAAGGATGCCATGTGTTTGGCGAAAAGCCACTGGCAGAATCCTTCGCTGAATGTGAGGACATTGTCCAGACTTCACGCAAGACAGGCCGCATCCAGGCTGTGATGCAGAATCGCCGCTTCGATCCGCGCATTCGTGCCTTTCGGGAGCTTATCGCCGGAGGCAGCATTGGCAAGGTCGGTTATGCGGGGGCAGATTTTTTCCTCGGACCTCATTTTGGCGGATTCCGTGATATGATGGACAGTCCGCTGCTGCTGGACATGGCCATTCATACATTTGATCAGGCCAGACTTATCCTCGGAGCCAATCCGGTGTCGGTCTACTGTCACGAATTCAATCCTCCAGGTTCCTGGTATGCAGGCAATGCAATGGCTTTATGCATCTTCGAAATGTCTGACGGTTCCGTCTTCAACTACCGCGGATCCTGGTGTGCAGAAGGCGCACCTACTTCATGGGAAGCATCATGGCGTGTAACAGGAGAAAAAGGGACGGCCATCTGGGATGGACATGATGATATTTATGCAGAAGTTGTTGCTGCGGAGCACCTTGGTCCTGACGGAAAACCTTCCTTTTTCCAGCCTTCAGAACGAATTGAAGGTCAGCTGCCTGTGATGGAGAAATCCGGACATCATGGCTGCCTCGAAGACATGTTCACTGCGCTCGAATCGGGGCGACTGCCAGAGACGGATTGCAGCGACAACCAGTTCAGCATGGCGATGGTGCTCGCTTCCCTGGAAAGCGCCCGCTCGGGCCGGAAAGTGTTCATTGCCGATCTGCTGAAAACAATGTAGCACGGAGGCCTTCCATAGCTTCATAAACAACCAAGCCCAACCGCACAGATTTGCGGGTTGGGCTTGACTGTTTAGTATTTTGTTGCATTTTCACAAAATGATAACAGCGATCGAAAGATGGTAATGCAATTGCAGTATTTGAGTGTAACAGTATAACCAATTTATATCCCTCTATAGGATCCCTTTTTTCATTGCTTTGTACACCAGCTGCGAGAACAGACTGTTGGACCAGGCAAACCACGGTCTTGTAAAGGTGTCCGGATCATCGGCATGAAAGCCTTCATGCATATACCCCGTCCCTGCATCTGTATTCTCCAGAAGTTCAATCATCTCCAGCATCTCCTCGTCATTGTCCGCCGTCAGTCCCTGCATGGACAGCGCCATATGCCAGATATATCCTGGCGGAGTATGCGGACTTCCGATCCCTTTGGCTGCTTGCCCTTCATAATAGAACGGATTCTCCTTGCTTAAAATAAACCGGCGCGTATTCTGATACACGGCATCCTCCGCTGACGCATATTCAAAATACGGGATGGACATCAGCCCCGGCGTCCCCGCATCATCCATCAGGCAATAATTGCCGTAACCGTCTGTTTCGTAGGCATAGATTCGTCCATAGACCGGATGATTGTATATGCCGTAAAGAGAGATCCCATGACGAATCTCTTCTTCAAGCCGTGTCATTTCGCTAACCAATTGTTCGTCCCGGAATACCCATTTGGCGATCTCCCCCATCTGGCGCAGGGTCACCGCAGCAAACATATTTGCAGGGATGTTATAGTGAAAATCACATGCATCATCACTCGGACGAAAACCGGACCAAATCATTCCCGTATAGTTCACAGGCATTCCGAGTCCTGCATTGCGCATCGTATCATGGGCAGGACAATTGCGGCGCATAAACCGGTATGGCGATTGCTCGGCATGACGCTGCTCTGTTTGCCATAAATGGACCACACTCTCCATCACCCGTTTGAAGCGATCATCGAAAATATCTGTTAATTCCGTCTCACGCCAGTATGTATAGGCCAGTTTCATGGAGAAACAAAGGGAATCCAGTTCAAACTTGCGCTCCCACACCCATGGCGACATCTCGGTCTCATCATTCGCATCCCAGTGCCAGCCATTGGCCGTTTCGTTGAACGCATTGGCATAAACATCGATGTCAGCATAGAACATATGCCGTTTGATCAGTCCTCCGATAATCCGCTGTAATGCTACATCTTCCTTCGCGAGCGGCACATAATGCATGACTTGTTCCACTGAATCACGCAGCCACATGGCTGGAATATCTCCGGTAATGACAAACGTTGTCCCATCCTCAAGCAGCTTGGTCGTCGTTTCCAATGTACTCGGAAAGCAGTTGCGGAACTGCGCAAGCAGTCTCGGTCTGTGCTGCAGCTGCTGGTCCGCCTCGATCAGAATATCTTGCACAGCCTGCGGCAATTCCAGATGTGGCATGGGGATTTTCGGTAATTTGAACTGTTCCATGGGCGTTATCTCCTTCGACATGAAGTATGGTTGGGTGTCTGGATTTAGCTGCTCTTTTACTCTCCCAGAGATGGTGTCTTCTTTTCGTAGGTTTATTATTGTTATTTTTGTTATCATAATATATAATAACGTTATTAAGTGTAGTGTACTGTGTCTTGGTGATGTCGTCAATTTAAAACTGCTACGAGTTCACTTCAAAATAATATTTGTTTACATATGAAGGAGTCATGAAAATGTCCCGCAAAGTATCCATTCAGACGCTGGCTGACCAGCTTGGATTATCCAAATATGCCGTTTCCCGTGCACTCAGTGGCAAGACTGGAGTCAGCGAGTCCACCCGCGCCCGTGTGCTTGAATTAGCCAGAGCTCTGGGATACCGTCAAAACACGCCTGGCAGTAGTGGTGCACCCACGGCTGCAGATCAATCGGAACCACCGTTTGCGCTCATCTGCATGAATCAGCTAAACCGCGGGGAGCCTCACTACTGGCAGCGGGTGTTATCCGGTATGATCTCTGGCTGTAATGAGCGTGGCTGGCATCATGCCATTGTATCCCCTTCACTTGGTACCGGGGATGAACATACACCGCCGGAACGGGCAATCGCTCCGCATCTGGACTGGGAACGCTGCGCTGGCGTCATTGTTATGGGTGCATTTCCTCATGCCGTTCTGCAGCGACTTGCTCAAACAGGCCGTCCCATCGTTCTGGCGGATCATCAGGAACCGCTCCTGAACTGCGATACGATCAGCCATGATAACCTGGAGGCAGGCATTACCGTTGTCCGATATCTATTATCGCTACAATCCCGCAGAATCGGATTAATTACGGATGACGGTCGTGCGGCCAGCTTCGCCCAGCGCAAGATTGGCATGGAGCTGGCATTGAATCATTTCCATACAGGTCAGGGTCACACTGCGACATTCCGGGAGTGGAATGTTCCTTATGAGCAAGGGGAATGGGTTAACCAACTGGCAAAAGAGATCATGCAGATGCCCGAGGATGAAAGACCCGATGCATGGATTGGAGTGAATGATGATATCGCCTTGCAATGGATGAACAAGCTGCAGGAGATCGGAATTTCCACACCTCAAGACTGCCGCGTGATCGGCATTGATAATGTCCACTCTGCCGCCACGTCTTCTCCACCTCTGACGACGGTCAACCTGTGTAAGGAGGAGCTTGGACAGCGGGCCATTGAGGCTTTGCAGAGACGCATTGAACGCCCAGGGACACCGAAGGAGACGGTCATGCTCGCCACTTCCCTTATTCCACGGGAATCAGCTTAACTGGATATCGCCTTACGCCTTAAAAAAAGGCTCGTGTACATATGGAAATAGCCCCGCAATAGTGCGGGGCTTCCGTTATTTAAAGGGCTCATTAAAACCATCTTACTACTCCCAAGGCAGACTTTTAAACGAAGGGAGATCCACTGCCCAGTTCACATCCCGAAAGTCCCGATGGACTACCGTTCTTTTCAAGGTGAATTTCGTTCCGTTCTCTTTGTAAAAACCGTGGATCATCAGTTTAAAATCATCCACAATATATTCTTCATTTTGATCAGGCTTATCCACAATTCCGATCACTTCAACAGGGTACTCCGTTCCATGACGATCAACAGCTACCCACTTATCGCCGCTGATCTCATTTCGAAATCTTCCACTTCCCTCTAGAACAAGCGAGGATTTCTCCTCCAAACCACCCTTTGACGCGTTATACACTGGCTCATAATTGTAATCAAATAAGAGAACCTCATCGCCAAACTGTTCAAATCGGGCGAAAGTGTAGAATCGGTTAGGTTCCGTACGTCTCTTGTCCAAATCCACTTCTATCCCCTTCTCTGCCTTTACTGGTATCGTATATCCATCCAGCACAAAGCGGATGTTCTTCGCGTTCACCGTCACTAAAGCAGGATCCCACGTTTCAGACAATTTCATTTGCCCACCATTCTGGCTTAACTGGCTCGTATCCCTTAATCTGAATTTGGCATAACGTGCAATAGCTCTGCTTCCATTGAATATTCGGTACTCATTCGTTTCGGGAATTTCGATGTGATACAGGATGTCCATATGTTTCTCCCAGTCTTCACCTACTTTGTCACGCAACTGATCGTCTAGACTTACATTCATATCAAGCCGGGTTCCATTTGGCGTTCGTACAAGCTGCGTCATATCCAATTTCAAACCTTCTGGCGTCGTATATGTGTTATTCATAGGAGCTTCAACAGCCAGTGATTTGGCTTTGGTCATATCGATGTTAAACTGGAAGCTCCAATCCACCGTCTCTTTATCTTCGTATGATTTTGTTTCGAAGTTGTATTGGCCCCCTACATTCAAATGCCCCAGTTCCCCACGTACAACTACCTCATCAGGGATATCATCGTGCAGCTGAAAAATAAACTTATCAAGAGAGCCGCCGCTTGATCTGGTATCCCTCGCAAGGGTCGCGACCTCCCGTCCTTCTTCGTCAGTAACATGAATCCTTCCCATTTCGGGATTAACCGAATATATCGTACTCCCATCAGGTGCATTTTGCTGTACAGTAAGTACAATCTGCGAACGGTCCACTAGTACATCTTCAATCTTAAGCGTGTAACCCTGATCCTCGATATGAATATTGGGATTAACCACAAGACCGAGCGGCTTGAGACGTTTGTAATCATCAGCCAGATAGGAGTACTTCAGTTCCTCTGGTACAGGAATATTGGGAAGTGGAGGATTATTCACTGCGTTGACCGCAGGTTGTTCAGGCCCTATTTTATAATCCCTAGCAAACCAGGCTCCCCCTGCAAGAATTACAACAGCCGCTGCTGTAACCCCCATACGGCGCATCCAATGGGTTTTGGAAGACTTTTTCACGAAAAAATTCACTTCTGCTTCACGTTCCATGGAGACACCATCCAGTTTCTTCATCACCTGAAGCGTAAAATCTGGTTCAGGCTCCTCGCGGAACAAATGCTGCTCCCATAACCGGTCCTCATCATTTGGAATAGGCTTCATATGTGGCTAACCCTCCTTTGCGCTCCATCTGTTTCTTGAGCATCTTTTTCCCGCGGTACATGGCGTTTCGAACCTGCGCTGCACTCATGCCGGTAATATCTGAAATTTCTTCATAGCTCAGCTCATTGGTATATTTCAACAGCAGGACAAGCCGGTATGATTCCGGCAGTTGTTCCATCTGGCGGTAAATTTCCCGCTGCATCTCCTTATGCAGCACATGCCTTTCCGGCGTTTCTTCACTGGCTGGCTCCATGCCAGGTTCATCTGCCGTCATGACCGGTTTCTTTTGCCGTATAAAATCCCTCATCCGATTCACAGCGATGGTATATACCCAGGAAGAGAAACTGCTTCCTTCCCTCCGGGACGGGAGATAACGATAGATCCGGATAAACGTGTCCTGTGCAAGATCCTGCGCATCCGGATGACTCGCGCCCATTCCGCGTAAAATGCCGTAGACTTTATTTTTATATCGATCCACGAGCACGGAAAAAAGCTGTTTATCCCCCGCAATAATACGCTCGATGAGCTCCTCCTCCTGCATATGTTGAGTCATGTAATCCCCCTTCTCTACAGCTTCCATGCATGGTTCTGTACTATATAGACGGAAGTACTTTCCAAAACTTCTCACTTTATCCCAAAAAAAGAATTCGCTCCGATCCGGTTAAAGCCGGTTGGGCGAATCCTCATCAAGCTTTGGCACAGTAAGTAATCTTGTTCGGTCTCTCTCCCGCCTATAACCCTCATCGTTTCTGTGAAACAAAGTCACTAAGCTGTGAGTAGATCGCAACGATCTCATCCATCGACATGCGTACCAGTCCGCTGGAGGACGGTGCAACGAATTCCTGAATGTCCGGTACGACCGGATCGTCCTGGAAGCCCCATTCCACTTTGGCACGCTTGCTGTACTGGGTGTACACTCCCTTCCCGACAAAACAGGCAACCTCCGGTCGGAATTGTTCCAGCTTTTGCCGCAAAATCTGGCGTCCTTCCGCATATTCTTCACGTGTAATATCTTCCACACCTCTAGTGGGCCGGGCTACAATGTTGGTAAATCCATACCCTAGCTTAAGCAGCTCACCGTCTTCTTCCGGATGATATAAACGAGGAGTCAAACCGGAACGTTCAAGAATGCGCCAGAAACGGTTGCCTTTATAGGCATAATGATGACCGGTTTCGCCTGATGTAATGCTGGGGTTAAATCCGATAAACAGAATCGATAACCCAACATCCAGATGATCTGGAATCATATTCACATGACCTCCCTGGTGTATAAAATGATATAATGGTTGAAGTGTTTTCGAAATCGGACTGAAATTTTCATGAAAAAGGAAGCTGAACTGATGATAGCAGACATCATGCTTGAAGTCGTCCTGCCCGTCTTTCTCCTCATCGGAGTCGGGTCCTGGATGCAAAAGGTGTTCAAGCTCGACTTGTACACCCTCGCCAAAATCAATTTCTATTGTATTACCCCCGCAGCCGTCTTTATGAGCATGTATCATTCTGATATGTCGGGTGAACTGCTCGGGACTGTTACTCTCTTCTATGCCATATATGTAGTTATTCTGTACATCGTAGGGTCCGTGTTAGCACGTACACTTCGGCTGAACAAAGGCATGAAGGCCGCCTTCAACAACAGTGTTATGCTGGACAATGCAGGCAACTATGGTCTGCCGATTAATGCGCTCGTATTTCGCGGAGACCCGCTGGCTTCTTCCATACAGGCTTTGGTCATGTCCTTGCAGTCCCTGCTGACTTTTACGTATGGAGTACTATCCATCCAGGGTGCGAAGCTAAAAGGTAACTACCGTGCGGTGATTATCGGTTTTCTCAAAATGCCGGTTCCCTATGCGCTTTTACTGGGGATTCTGTTCCACATGTGGAAGGTGCCGCTGCCTACGTTCCTCTCCATGCCGCTGACATATGCGCAGCAAAGTATGGTTGCCGTGGCACTGCTGACACTCGGAGCACAGATTGTAAAATATCCTATTCGGCTGTATCGTCTTGATGTGTATATTAGCACATTTCTGCGTCTCCTGATTGGCCCGGCTATCGGAATCTCGATTGTATTGCTACTGGGTCTGGAGGGGATTGCTGCACAGGCACTGATTATTGCATCCGGTATGCCTACCGGTGTAAATGCGTCCATTCTGGCCGAGGAATATGACAACGAACCTGACTTTGCCGCTCAGACGGTGCTCATCTCGACACTCTTGAACATCATTACCATTACGGCACTCATTTCTTTTGCCAAAACATTTTGATACACAAAAAAAGTCCATGCGCTCCGTAAATCGGATGAGCTTGGACTTTTTTCGTGTCACAACATATGCCATCTGTGCGAGTAACTCTTACTGCACAGCCCGAGGAAAATTAGGATTCAAACGTTGTCCGTTCCGGAAACTTGCCGCCTTCCCTGAATAAACATCGAACCAGCCGCTGTGCTGCCCGATTGAAGAAAAAGCTCGGGTTTACCCCTTCGACCTGAACGGGCTCCAATTCCTTCACGCTTTCCTTGATTTTGTTCATTTCAATCAGTCCCATCTTCCGCTCATTGGGTCCGAATCGATAAATAACCTTTTCATCGTCCTCCGTCTGTTTCACCAGCAGAATCATTGACGCCATGTAGGTTACCCCCTATCGTTACGTTATGAGATTCCAATGACTACTTGCTATATATAACATTATTACCCAGATGACATGCGAAGGATATAGGGCTTAGGTTAGTTATATTGAAATTAAGACTCCTAATTCAAATGATCTTAAATGCAAAATTTTTACAAATAAAAAGAAAGACAGGCCTAGATCTCATCCAAACCTGCCTTATTTCTAGCTAATACAATATGCATTCCCCGCTTTTTCGAACTCTATTACAATCGAGGATCGACCTTTTCGGACTCCAGAGAGAGTGTCGCAAGCACACATTCATGAACCCGCTCCACAGGCTCCCTGCGTACAAAACGCTCAATCCCCTCCATCCCAAGTGCGCTTTCCATCAGGGCATGACGTTCTTTTTTGGACGTTTTGCGTTTACTGAGCCGGGACAATTTGTCGGGTTCCAGGTAATCCATCCCATAGATGATGTGCAAATATGCACGACCTCGTACTTTAATCTCAGGCTGGATCATTTTGTTCCCATTCCAGGCGCGGAACGTTTCCGGTTTGATTACTATGCCTTCATGTCCTTCTGCCTACACTTCATCCGCCCATACCTCTTCGAGTGCGAAGCGGAAAATGCGATCCAGTTCTTCATATTGAATTACCTGTTCATTCGTCATGGCCGCAGCCATGTGTTCGTAATGCTCAATTTTCTCTGCCAAATAGGATTGAATGGCTGGCAGCTGCGGCTCCAGATCCAGCTCCTCGCCGGCTCTTTTTCGTCTTAAAAGCTCTTGAATTTCTGCATAGAGCAGGGTATCGGCAGGTATAATCTCCTCAAGCAACTGATCGAACTCCATTGGCGGCATTGCATCATATCGTTCGATCCAGCCGCACGCGAGCAGTGGACGCAGCACATAGAAGTACTTTTTGATTCTCACCTGCTCGCCTTGTAAATAATCCCGAAAGTTCCCTTTGGCCATGTTCAGATAATGGTACATACACGACTTGGGCGAGAACGTGAGCGGAGACCATGAACGAATGTGTTCTGCCACACTGTACCTTTCGTCATAGTGAATGGGCGATTGCAGCCACTCCAGCAGCGGTGGATTCGATTTGCGAAACAGCTTGAGCGCCTTTTTCAGATCCCAACCATTAATATCGAGCTGATCACTGATCGGCCGTTCAATGACATCCCGTTTATCTTCAATCGACAAGTACCATTCCAGCGGTCTCACATACAGGAAACGCACATCATAATCACTATCCTGTGAAGGAAATCCCCAGGTTCGACTGCCTGACTCGCAGGCATAGATAATGCGCACCCGTTCCTCCTGTTCAATCTGTGCAAGCTGCTGCCGAATCGTCTCTCTCATTTCTTCATGAACGTGGGTCATGTCTGCCTGCCTCCTTCATCTGTTCTGTTGTTTTCCAAACATCTCTTCATACCCTCATTATGCCTAACCCATCTATACAAGAACATGGCGAAAGTATGGCGACCTTTATAAGTTTAAAATGAAACCAGCCACTCTTCCTGTTACAATGAAGGGATACGAGAAGTGAGAAGCATAGCATTATTCTATTTGCCTGACTCCAGGCCACCAGGGAGTGATGATTCATGGCCAAAGAAAGCTTTGACAAAGAAATTCAGTTTCTCCGCATGCTGTCTCTGACAAACGGTGCATACAATCGCAAACAGTATGCCGAACGACTTGGCATCTCCGTACATACCTTCGATAAAACCACACGCAGGTTAAAAGAAATCATGCAAACTGTTGTGGACCCGCGCAGCGGATCCGAGCCAAGTAAAGAGATGACGGACCTCGTCCGTTTTCAGTATGGTGAAACTGCAGAACCCATGCTGCTGTTCCTCTATCGTGCCAAATCGATGAAAGAGACGGAGGTTCAGCGACTTTCCGTCATTTTACATACGCTGCAAGGCAGCGCACTGACCGCCATGGAACTGCTGGATGCCTGCTGTGCCGATCTGCCCGAGGAACTGGCACTGCCTGACGAAAAAACGATCCGCACCGATCTGAAGTATCTGGAGGAAGTCGGCGTGATCCGGAAGGAATCAGGTGGCAGGCCTTATCGATATATGCTGCAGCAGGACGTCCTCACCAAACTAACGGCCCAGGAGCAGCTGGAGTTATATGATTTTGTAGACATCATGGCCAATACCCAAGTCCCGTCAGTACAGGGATATTTGTTAAGAGACAGTCTCAAGAAGGCAATTGCCACTAGCTATCCCGAGCAGGAAGTCACTGAACCTTTTATATACAAGTACCATTATTATTCCCGCATTCTGGACGAAGCGCACTTGTACACGCTGCTTAGTGCCATTCGCCAGTGCAAGCGGGTCCAGTTTGTCTATTTTCCACCCAAAAAGCCATCCAGCTACAGCTCGCAGAATACAAATCCGCGATTTGAACGGGAAGCCGGCGGACACGCCAATCGGATTCTTCCGCTCGAAGTGGTTTATGATCACCAGTATGGCCGTTGGTATGTCATTGGATATCAAGGGCGCCGCGGGTTTGTGAAGTTTCGGATGGAAGGCATTACGCAGATGGAGGAACTGGATGCGGTCGACGCAGCGTATATGCTTGAACTCAAACAGCAATGGGCTGAGGCCAGCCGGTACAGCTGGCTGGTGGATACGGCGAACACGGTAACGGTTCAAGTCCGTTTTTTTCATCCCGAGAGCGGTCAGCGCAACTTCATTCTGGATCGGGTGCGTCTGCAAGGCCAGTGGGGCACGATTACACCCGAAACGGATCACACCTTTCTGTATGAAATCCGGGTGAATGGTACAACGGAGATTAAGCCGTGGCTTCGGAGCTTCGGCTCAAGCTGCGAGGTCATCGCACCTCATAGGCTGCGTCAGGAGATGATCAAGGAATGGAAGGAGATTGCGCAATATTATGAATCTGTTCGAGAAGATGTTCAACTATCAGATCATGACGAGATTGAATGAGACTGGACTCTTCACCTGGACTTCGCAGGAACGGTCCTGGCTCCGAATGATGCTGAATCACACGGCTGCCCAGGAAGCATTGACCCCTTCCACGTACAGCAAACTGCAAGATATGCTGGATATGGAGCAGGATCTGAACCTGCAGGAGTACTTGACCGAAAAAGCGAAGAGTGAAGAAAACAGCGTCTCCCATCCCCTGCTCAAACCATTGCGAAAGATCATTATGCATCAGCAGGGCTTTCGTCTGACGGGGCGGGTCCGCAATGGGCAAATCATTCAGGATCAATTCGGGTTCCCTTATAAGCTTGAATATTCCATGGTCAAAAAAGAATGGTACGTGCTCTGGTACGCTCCCCGCTTCGGCAAGCTGATGTCAACCAAGCTGCGCAACATGATCACTGCGGAGCCACAGCACATCGAACCGGAAAGTCTGTCGCAATACATCGCACTGATTCCTATTTTGACCGAGAAACGAAAGACAACGGTCACGATTGAAGTGCTGCCTGAATTCAACCAGGAACTGTCGCGAATTCTATATGCCTTCTCCTGCTTCGAGAAACAGGTTGAGTACGTGGAAGCACAGCGTTCTTACCGGATTGAGCTGACGATTCCCCGGAGTGAAATGGATTATGTGCTGTCCAAAATGCGTTTTCTGGGCAAACGGGTTCGAATTGTAGAGAATGCGGCGCTTCGAAAGCGCATGTCCGAGACCGCTGCCAAGGTGCTTGCCCGCTATGCAGATCCGGAGCCAGAAGTGAGGTCTGAACCGGCTCACGTGATGCGAATAACCCCATAACAACACCAACCCGAACCATCTGGTTCGGGTTGGTTAATATGATCTATGTGGCGGCTGAATTCCGTCTTTTGTTAATCGCATGCACACCCATAACGACGGCTATCAATTCATAGGATTCCAGCTGATCAGACTCATTATTTAGTACAAAAGCTCCCGAACTGAACCAGCCGCTTGTACGTCTAAAGCTTGCCACCGTTCTGCCGCCCATCCCGGTAATGTCATATTCCTGAGAAAATGCCGGGGCGGTTACCTCATACACACCTCGTGGTCCCGCATCATATTCATACCTTTTGCTGAAAAAGCTCATTCTGGCTCGTAAGACACCCATTTGTCCTCCATCCGCTGAGGTTATTTCCCAGCGATTGCTTAACATGCGGAATTGACCGCTGCAGGTCAGCCCCGCTGGATCGAACACATCGATCGATGTGCCAAATGCACTTTTCAAATCCAAATGTCCTGCCTGCTCCTGATCCTGAGTCATGATTTCGGTGTAGCCTGCGTTGAAAAAGTTGTCCCTGAAATACAGCTCCATGACATCCTCCCCTTTTACTCAAATTAAACCTGCTCCGGCATAAAGCACACATTATATCTCTATTTACGTATGCGAACTGGAAAAGGCTTCATAACGTGGAGAATTCCCAGCTTCCAGACCATAAAAAAACGAGCGATCGTGATCGCCCGTTTCAGCTGTGCTGCCTGGAGTATAACCAATCCTCTGATCCATCTGACAGATGTGCTAACTTAAGAATGAATTGGTGGTCTAAACCTCTACCTTTTTGCTGTTCAGATAAACCGCCGCCGCAATAAACAGAGCCATGAGCACAGCTTCGAACACAATATGCGCATACACGGCACCAGACCATTCGAACATGCTGGAGGTAAACGAAATTTCGGTATCGCTCTCGGTAACCTGGAAAACGTCCATCGGATCAATCCGTCCGGAGAAAATGAGATTATCCAGCCAGCTTACCAGGGTGCTCAGGATGAAAAATGAAACAATGCCAATCCAAGGTCCGCCTTTGAAGCGGAAGCTTCCACCAATGGAGATCGACAAAAAGATGGTAACGGCCATGAACATCGCAGTCCACCAGGCAAACAGGACACCCGTTGCTACATCCGAAATTCCAATGTTGATAATCTCGATATAACTTGCGACCTGTGAACCCGGGTATGCGGCATTATAGATGGTGAAATGGAGTACCCCCACAGCGAACAATGCCAATCCGCAGATCGTTCCAAACAAAAGTGGAGAGATCACATGGGATAATTCCGACACGGGTACAAGCCGCCGATTGTAGGCTCGGATGTTGGACCAGTAGGTTTTAATCATTTTCACAAACAGGGCCACGCCTATGCCGATGTAGGCTACTATAGCCAGAATGCCTGACTCCACTTCAGGAAGGAATGATACCAGAACGATCTGAATGACAATCAGGATCGCCAGCCCAGCCAGCAGGCTGCTTATATTTCTTCTAAAATCATACTTCAACAATGTCATCATTCCGCATAAACCTCCTTGAACATTTCATCCACACTTTTACCGTATTTCAGGCGAAGCGTCTCTACCTCTTCCTGCATCACTTTCTCGCCCTCACGAATGAAAATGACTTCATCGAAAATCCGCTCAATATCCGTCACAAGATGGGTGGAAATAATGAGGCTGCTGTCTTCGTCGTAAAATTTCACGATGGCATCCAGAATCTTGCCGCGGGCAACCGGATCGACACCTCCAATAGGTTCATCCAGTAAGTACAGACGAGCCTTGCGGGAAAGAGCTAGTGTTAGTTGAAGTCTTTCGTTCATGCCTTTGGATAAATGCCGTACCTTGTCACCCTCTGCAAGCTTCATGAAATCAAGCATTTCCCTGGCCTTCACTTCATCAAAATCAGCATAGAAATCGCGGTAGTATGCGATGGCATCACGAACCTTCATCCATTTCTCGGTCAATGGGCGATCCGGCATAAAAGAAACGAGTGACTTGGTCTCAAGTCCAACCGGTTTACCCGTAATCTGAATGGTTCCACTCGTAGGATGCAGCAAACCCGCAACCAGCTTCATGAGGGTGCTCTTGCCGCTGCCGTTACTTCCGAGCAGTCCCACAATTCTGCCCGGAGCGATGGCAAGTGTAACATCGCTTAGAGCCTTCTTGCCGCCATACATTTTGCTAACGTGATTCAATTCAAGGATGTTACTCATGCCCCGCCCCTCCCTGTTCATTGCCCTGCTGTGAATGCTGCCCTTGCGCTACGGCCTCCGCTACAATCGTAACGATATCCTGCTCCTCAATGCCCAGTTCCTGCATGCCTGTCAAAAAACGCTCCAGCAGCTCTCCTGCCATTTCTTTTTTGATCGTCATAATTTTCGACTCCTCACTTGTCACATATCTTCCCAGACCCCGTTTCGTTTCCACTACTTCTTCCCGCTCCAACTCCTGAAATGTCCGTTGTACCGTATTGGGATTAATCTGTAATTCAGCCGCCAGTTCACGAACCGAAGGAATCTTATCTCCAGCCTTCAGTGTGCCTGTTACAATCTGCTTCTTGATGTACTGCATAATCTGCAGATAAATAGGTAAGTTGTTATCAAATTCCATAGTCACAAAGCACTCGCTCCTTCCTGTATCTGTGTGTTAGTTATATAGTACACTAGTGTTCTGGTAATGTAAAGCCCATTCCTTTCTAACTTTATGCAATCATTTCTCATGAATGTCCAAACACTCTGAGCAAAATAAAAAAAGAGCAGATCATGAGATCTGCTCTTTCTTGGCATCAGCTATCTGTGAGTTAGCCTAGTGTAATACACCGAATCTATACGATGTCCAAAGGAACTTTGCCTTCAGGTGCAGGAAATGCACCATTCAACCGTTCCACTTCTTCGTGTGTCAAAACAATGTCCATGGCCGCGGCATTCTCTGCCACATGAGATAACTGTACGGCCTTGGGAATTGCCAACACATCACCATCACGGATGACCCAGGATAATGCAATCTGTGATGTACTGACTCCCCGCTGTCCGGCAATATCACGAATGACCGGATGCTCCAGCAGCTCGGTCCGCAGCCTTCCTCCCTGAGCGAGCGGACAATACGCCATCACAGGGACATGTCGTTCCCGCAACCAGGGCAGCAGATCGTTTTCAATGCCGCGTGATGCCGCATGATACAATACCTGATTCACGGCGCAATGCTGTCCAGCCGGAATATCCCATAATTCCTGCATATCCTCCGTGTCCAGATTGGATACGCCCCAGCGCACAATTTTCCCCGCTTCTCTCAACTGCTCCAAAGCCTGAACTGTCTCCTCAAGCGGCACACGTCCCCGCCAATGCAGCAAATACAGATCCAGCCGATCCGTACCGAGACGTTTAAGACTGTTCTCACAAGCGGTAACCATCTGCTTGCGATCTGCATGATGCGGATAGACCTTGGAAACCAGAAAAACATCATCCCGGCAGTCCGCTATCGCTTCTCCGGTAACTTCCTCCGCTCCGCCTTCAGCATACATCTCTGCGGTATCAATCACCGTCATTCCGCGTTCAATGCCGTTACGCAATGCTTTTACTTCTTCTGCTCGGACGGAACGGTTTATTCCCATGTACCAGGTACCCTGCCCAATGGCAGGCAGTGCAGTACCATCAGGCAGCAGAACGGTGCGCTTCTTCTGTCCATGTGTCATTTGCATACCTCCTATTTGAGACTAGTTCGATTTTAAGACTTGCCCAGCGGGTTACGCGTACGCGCTTCCTCACTCGCCCGCTTCCATCTTCCAACCATCATGATATATAGCTGTTCCAGCGGTAAAGACAGACTGCTCTGAGCAATGCTCACCGTAGCATCCACCATCTGTGTGTTCACGGTCATGAGCTTGCGTTTTACGCCAGTCTGACGATCCAGAAAGGCCTTCTCGTCCCTAAGTTTAACTCCGATCATAGACTGCCCCATCAGCTCATACATGAAAATATTCTCTACATCTTTCCAGGGGATGAATCCTCCTGATGTATACGATGAGGAGTCCACGAATCCTTGGTCATCGACGACAAAGGAAGGTTCCTTCTTAATGATCTTCACCAGGCTGTAGCAGAGGCAGAGTCCAAAAAACAGGACAGAAACAAGACCAACCACCGAAGAAATTACAGAATCTCCTGAATCAGAAGAGTCGCTAAACATCAAAAAAAATCCGGCTGCCACAAAAAGTGCCGCCCCCATCGCAAGCCATCCCATTCGTTTTCGGCTAGGATATTCCACATGCTGCTGTTCATAGGATGTCGACAATTTCGTACTCCTCCTTCATTTCAACAGAAATATGTATGATCTATATCTATATATGAATTCTTTCTTTACTAGATAGACAGATAGACAGACAGAAATAACATAACTTATTAACCAAAACACCAACATATCAAACAGCATGATCAGGCCAATATCCAGCTCTTTCATAACAATTCAACCATTAGGATTCGCCGTATATTCAGCAATTCCTTCTACGCTGGCACATGTTGAGTAGAGTAATCGCCAGACGTGTAGAAGCATGTTGTCCTCATTCCCGCTTTCCTTTAGTATTAATGGAAAGGTCAGGAAATTATATCTGCTAAATCAGGGGGAGGACAAACAATGAACAGTCTGCGTGGCATCACATCGGAAGATCTTTTTCAGATGACATGGGTTAATGATCCAACTCCGTCTCCCAATGGCGGACAGCTGGTATATGTAAGCCGGAAAACGAACGAAAAACGAGACGGTTATTCTTCTCACCTGAGACTCTTCCATCTGGAGAGCCGGAAGGACAGAGCTTTCACCTCCGGTGATAAGGATCATTCACCTTGCTGGTCGCCGGATGGGTCACAGCTTGCCTTTTTGCGGGAGCATGACGGAAAAACACAAGTCTGGCTAATCGCCTCGGATGGGGGAGAAGCACAACAGATCAGCCGATTGAAGCACGGGGCCAGTTCACTCACCTGGTCTCCGGACGGCCTGACGTTACTTGTAAAATCTTCGGTCGATATCCTTGAAGAAACTGAAGCAGACTCCGATCAGGACAGCAAACTGCTGCAAGAACTCGTTGTGGACCGTATTCGCATGAAGTCCGATGGCGGAGGATTATGGAATGGCAGACGGACTCACCTCTTCCTTATCCCGATCGATGGTGGTAAAGCCACACCAGTAACCTCAGGTCACTATGATGTCGGAGATTATGCGTGGGCACCTGACGGAGCATCCATTGTCTGGATTGCCCAAATGCCGGAGGAAGGTGAGGAGCATAACGATTATACACTGACCAATCACGTGTACCAGGCCAAAGCAGACGGGTCCGATGTGCAGCAGCTAACCCCGGAAGGATTTACTTTCAGCCGTTTGGCTTATGCACCAGATGGACAATCTCTTGCCCTGCTTGCCAGTGATCGATCCTACGGAAATGCCACACTCGTGAAACTCTACACCCTTCCTATCTCGGGCGGCCAACCTGTGTGCCTGAGCAGTGACTGGGACGTACAGATGAATCACAGCCTTGTTGGGGATATGCGCGCACATCTGACCCCGACAGGTCCGGTATTTAGCCGCGACGGTTCATCCATTCTCTGTCTGGCTACTGCCCAGGGCAGTGTCCGAATTGCACGCTTTGCGCGGGATGGCAGTCACGCTGAGTATATATTACCAGCTGAGAAGGAATTTTATCAGTTCGCTGAACTGGAAAACGGACACATCGTTGCAGGCGCAGCGGATACGCTAAACCCAGGTGACCTCTTTTTATATCCCAAGCTTGATGATCAAGGAACAGATTCCATTCAACTGACTCACAGTAATCCCCAGCTGGAAGGGGAGATCCAGCTCAGTACACCGGAAACCTTCTGGTTTGATACTTCGGATGGAATTCAACTGCAAGGATGGATCATGAAACCGGCGGGCATGGTAGACGGCATCAAGATCCCCACCATTCTTGAAATTCATGGCGGTCCTCACATGATGTATGGTTTTACCTTTATGCATGAATTCCAAATGCTCGCAGCACAGGGCTATGCCGTTGTGTATACCAATCCACGAGGCGGATTGGGTTATGGACAGCAATTTGTGAACGCCTGCCGTGGTGACTATGGCGGTGGTGATTACCGCGACCTTATGGAGACCGTTGATTATGCCTTATCCACCTACGAATTCATTGATGAAACCCGCTTGGGCGTGACCGGGGGCAGCTACGGGGGCTTCATGACCAATTGGATTGTCGGGCACACGAACCGCTTCAAAGCGGCTGTCACCCAGCGTTCCATCTCCAACTGGCTCTCATTTTACGGCGTGAGTGACATCGGTTATTTTTTCACAGAAGATCAGATTGGCGGCAATGCGTGGGACGATACGGAAAAATTATGGAAACACTCCCCTCTTGCTTACGTCGGTAATGTAAATACGCCGCTGTTGATCCTGCATGGTGAACAGGACCTGCGTTGTCCGATTGAGCAGGCTGAGCAGCTGTATGTTGCTCTGAAGCGCCGCAAACAGACAACCCGGCTCGTTCGTTTCCCCGGTGCTAATCATGAACTGTCCAGAGGCGGCCACCCACATCTGAGGGTACGACGTCTTGAGCACATCGCCGGATGGTTCAACGAGCACTTGTAATTCATTGAATGAGACAAGCTGAGCCAGTCTATAACCATTGCAGGAAGTCATCGTAAGATGGCACTGTGATGGTTTTTTCAGTTGTAGGGAATAACCCTTTAACCAAAAGTAGCTTTTACATCGTGACTGGAATCAAATGATAGAAAATGCATGAATTTATGAATAAATTCAGGGAATTCGGACCATACCTTATGGAGTTTAAGTTGAGGCTGGGAGTTGCGAAAACAGCAAATTTATTAGATAATAATCTGTCGATTGTGGTCGAATGAACGGATTAGAAGGGGGAACCTAATAATGAAGAAAAACACATTTGATGAGCCGATTAATCGTCTCTCTACCGGATCAGAGAAATGGGACGCGCTGGAGGAAATTTTCGGTGTGGCCGATGCCCTGCCCATGTGGGTGGCCGATATGGATTTTGCCGCACCACCATCAGTCATTGAGGCGTTACAGACTCGCATGGAACACGGCATCTTCGGTTATACGGTACGTACGGAATCCTATCATAAAGCTTTGAGAGAATGGATGGAGCGGCGTCACAACTGGACAATCAGTGATGATTGGGTTGTATTCACACCTGGGATCGTTCCTGCCCTGAGTATTGCCGTCCAGCGGTTCACAGTACCGGGAGATGCCGTTGTAATCCAGACTCCGGTTTATGCCCCCTTCTATGAAGTTGTACGTGGTCAAGGCAGAGAACTGATGACCAACCCACTGCGTCTCGAAGATGGCCATTACACTATGGATCTGGAACATCTGGAGTCCTGCCTGCAGACAGGCCGGGTCAAAATGTTAATCCTGTGCAGCCCTCACAACCCTGTTGGACGTGTGTGGTCTCGCGAAGAGCTTGAAGGTCTTGCTGCTCTGTGTGTGCAATATAATGTACTGGTGGTCTCGGATGAGATTCATGCCGATCTTGTGCACCAACGTGGCGCGCATACACCGCTGACTCTTGTCTCGGATGCGATCGCGGATCTGAGCATCATCTGCACGGCACCAAGCAAAACATTTAATATTCCCGGCCTGTGCACCTCCAATATCATCATTCCGAACGCCAGCCTGCGGGAATCCTTTATGCAAGGTGTAAAAACGATGGGGCTCGCCAGCATCAGCACGTTGGGTGCTGTTGCAGCAGAGGCAGCCTATAACGGAGCCGAGCAATGGCTGGACGACTGTCTTGCGTACATTCGCGGAAACATGGAATACGTACAGCAGTATGCTGCAGAGCATATGCCGGACGTTGGAATCGAGCTGCCTGAGGCAACCTACCTGCTCTGGATGGACTTCCGCAAGCTGGGTATCCCGCAGGAAGATCTTGTGCGGATGCTGCTGAACGACGCAGGCCTCGCCTTTAATGACGGAACAGTCTTCGGATTGGAAGGCACCGGATTCATGCGCATGAACGTAGCCTGTCCACGGTCAACAGTTGAAGAAGCCATGCGCAGATTATCCGTGCTTTTGAACAAAATAAACAAATAAAATGATTGATGCAAAATACTGAAAATAAGCCATCTCCCCTGGATTTGATCAAGGGAAGATGGCTTATTTCTGATTGCAGCTACAATGTAGGCATGGGAATAATCCGGTCGCACAGCCTGCTCAGCAGATCATGATCATGGCTGATGACAAGCAGCCCCAATTTGCGCTGGCGAGCCGTGTCCATTACAGTATGCCAGATCTGGGCCTGAGTAATGGCATCCAGCATCGTAGTCATCTCATCGGCGATCAGGTAACGCGTCTCCTTGCCCAGTGCGCGTGCTACGCAAAAACGCTGCAGCTCACCACCAGACAGTTCGCCGGGTCTGCGATCCATCCAGCCAGACTGAATACCCAATGCATCCAGCAGCTGTTGGTCCTCCATCCCAGCTTCGCCCAGCACACGCCGCATTCGCCAGCGTGGATTGACTGCTTTCTCGGGATGCTGAAATACGAGCTGGACTGGACAAACTCCCGTTAAAGGGAGCGGCTTCCCGTCCAGCAGCACTTGTCCTGTCACAGGTTCGGCATATCCTGCAAGGATGCGCCCCAAGCTCGTTTTTCCGCATCCACTGGGTCCCCACAATCCCACGACTTGTCCACGCTCCACTTCCATGTTCATCTCGCGAAATATCCAGTTATCTTTGTTGTATCGGTAACCTGCATTCCGTGCTTCAAGTGGCATGAATACACCTCACTTCTCCACCTCGGACCTTGCGTATTTCAGGATGTTTATCTATACATGCATGAGTCGCCGCTTGGCAGCGGGGTGCAAACGGGCATCCCTTCTCCATCCTTTGATCCGCTAGGGGCTGGGAGCCCGGGATGGGCTGAAATCCATTCTGCGGCAAAGCATCCCATAGTGCACGTGTATAAGGATGTCTCAAACCATTTCCATTGTCCGTAAAATCGACAGCCTGCGCTGTCTCTACACAGGAACCGGCATAGAATACGACGATACGGTTTGCTGCGGTCAATGCAGAGGCAATGTCATGGGTAATCCATAAAATGCCTGTTCCCTGATCTGCCAGTTTCCGAAATTGCCTCATCGTTTCAGCCAGCACTTCCGGATGGATACCAGGAGTCGGCTCATCGGCAATAATCAGCTTGGGCTCACCGGAGGTCGCTGTAGCCATCAGCACCCGCCGGGCCATGCCTCCGGACAGCTCATACGGATATTTCCTGGAGGTTCCCTGAGGCAATTGATAGCGGCCCGCCAGCTCCTGTTCTGCTTTTTCCATCTGTGATCTGGATGACAATCGGCGCTGATCTGACTTCCGATTAACAGGATGGACCTGCTTCCCCACCTTCATCAGCGGGTCCAAATAACTAACGGATTGGGGAATGTACACCAGTTCATCCCCGCGCAGACGAAGCTGCCGCTCTCTCGTCAGTGGTTCATCCGCATAACTGATCTGTCCCTCCATCCTGGCATTGGCCGGAAGAATGCCCATGATCGCTTGTGCCAGCACACTTTTACCAGACCCGCTCGCACCGACGACAGCTACAATCTCGCCCTCATTCACGGTCAGATCCAGATCCTGAATGACCTTGCTCTCCTCATGTGCAAACCAGCCACGAGCACGTCTGAATGAAACGGAGACTCCCTTTACTTCAAGAAGAGCCATATGATCCGACCTCCCTTGAACTGCCTGTACCTGTCAATACCTTCAAACTGCTTCCCAGTACATCAAAGGCACGAACAACCAATAACAGCGCGAGCCCCGGGAAAAAGGCAAGCCACCACATGCCCGCAGATAGATATCTCATCGACTCTGACAAAATAATGCCGATCGCCGGCTGCTGCGGCGACAGCCCGAGTCCCAGAAACGTAATGGCAGCCTCATGCAGAATAGCATGAGGAAAGATCAACAATATACCAACAAACAATTGCGGTACAAGGTGCGGCAGCATATGATGTACAGCAATACGAAACCGGGATTGGCCCAGCCTGCGTGAAATATGAATATAGTCTGCGGATTTCAGCTGAATCATCTCCGCACGTACAATCCGGGCCAGATTCGGCCAATGAGTGAAGGCGATGGCAGCCGCCACGCCGGACAACCCTCCACCAAAGACAAAGGCCAGCATTACCAGTGACACCAGATGAGGCACACTCAGAAACAGATCAATCAGCCAGGAAACGATCCTGTCAGCAAGCTTGCCCGAAGCGGCGACTAAACCGAGCAGCAGTGCCACGAGCCCACCACCGCAGGCAGCAAGCAGCCCAACCTGAATACTGGTCGCCAATCCCTTTAATGTCCGCATGAACATGTCTCGCCCCAGCCAATCCGTGCCGAAGGGATGTGCCCATACCGGGGCCAAATTCCGATCCATTAATGAAGTTAAGGTTGATTCTGCGGGGAGCATGAACCCTGTCAGCCACACGATCGCGATCCAGATCAATGCCAAACTCCCCCTGATCAGTGCCCGTTTTCGCGGATTGTGATACCGTTGCTGGCTCTTGAAGCCATTTTCCCCTAATGCCATTCCTGCTTGAAGCTTCGGTGGTTCACCCTTGTTCCGCTTCCCCTTATTGCCCAATATCACTTTCTGCAACCGAGGCATTTCACGGACCGGCCTAGAGGACTGCTCTACTTTCGGCTTCATGTTACCAGCTCCTCCTTCATCCGCGGATCAATGATACGATACAGAATGTCTGCAATCATATTGCCTGTAAAAACAAAGACGGTACTGCACAGCACAAGCCCAAGCAGCAGCGGCACATCTCCGCGCAGCCCAGCCTGAACGGTGGCCTGCCCCAGGCCCGGATAGGAAAATACCTGCTCTGCAAGAACGGCTCCGCCGAACAGTTCACTGAATGAAGCAAACTGCAGTGTTAGCGCGGGCAGCACGACATGTCTGAATCCATGCCTGCGAAACAGCTGTACCCCTCGCTCGCCTCTTGCTCTGGCAAAGACAATATAGTCCGATTCAAGTACGTCCAACAGCTTCTGACGGGTATGCAGGGCAATGGCAGCCACACCTGTCAGACTCAGGGTCAATGCAGGGAGAATCATGTGAATGGCTCGATCCGTCCATGTGACCTGATCGGCTGCCATCCCTGCGGGTACTCCCAGACCCACCGGAAGCCATCCAAGCCATACACCGAACACCATGAGCAGGAGCAAGGCCATCCAAAATACCGGGGTGGAAGCCAGCGTATAACAATACCAACAGATCAGACGATCCAGCTTGGAATCCCTTCTCATCCCTGCGGCTGCACCCAAACCAAATCCAATCACACCGGATAGAACCCAAGCCACCGCCATAAGCGCAGCAGAGTTCAGGAATCGTTCCTGAATAATATCAGCAACCGGCTGTCTGTAGATCATCGATGTTCCCAGATCACCCTGAAGCAATGCCTGGCCCCAGGCGAATAACCGCTGGATAGGCGGATCATTCAATCCCCAGCGTTCTTCAATAAGGCTTCGCTGCTCAGCACTCACCCTGATCATGTCTCCGCCAATGTAGGCCTCTACCGGATCCACAGGCGAAAATTGCATCAATATAAAAGCCACTACACTGACTCCTACCAACAGAGATAAAAGTCGCAACATCTTAACACCAATAAACATGGCCCATCCACGACTGCCTGTCATACCATCTCTCCTTGATTCAGGCTGGATCTGTCCCCTCGATGCCTATTTCGCATTGTCATCCCAGGACCATTCCTCCAGATTGGATGTCACCGGCCAACCGTGACCATGCGGGTGAATTTGTTGTTCACCAATGTTCAGACCTTCCTTGACCAGATACAGGTGATCAATGTTGACCAACCATGCCCATGGGGCGTCCCCCTGATAACTGAATCCGGTCGTCCCGTCCCACTCTGCCTTTTGCCAGAATGGAAGGGCTTCTTCTTCACTCGTAGCCTGAAGGGCCTGCTGCATCCAGCGGTCTACCGCCGGGTTGGAATACAGTCCCACATTATAGTACCCCTCTCCTTTATGCGTACTGCTGTACAAATTGTAGGTTTCCAGCGGATCGTGACTGCCCCATCCAAATAGGACGGCATTGGCGTAAGCCTGTTTTTTCGTTTCTTCACGGCTCTTGCCTTCCACATTGATTTTGATTCCAGCTTGAGCAGCCATATCCGCTGCAGCAAGCGCTAACGACTGTCTGGTCAGGTCTCCTGCAAAGTAGAGCAGGTTGAACTCGGCTTCTACACCGTTTTTCTCAACAATCCCATCACCGTCTGCATCGGTCCAGCCTCCATCCGCCAGAATCCGCTTCGCTTCTTGAACATCCCCATCTGCGAATACAGTATCCGGATTGCCCCAAGGCAGATCATCACTGACGGAATAAGCCGGACGGCCATATCCCTCAAGCACCCCCTCGACCAATGCATTGCGGTCAATGGCTACATTCACCGCTTGGCGGATGGCAAGATCGGACGTCACATCATTCCCTGCCGGAAAGCCGTCTGCAGAAGTCCCGCCCGCTGGCTGCATGGGAAACATGATGCCCCGATTATCCACGGTTTTGACCGATTCCAGTGTCATGCCGTTCACCTGCTGCTTGCTGAATGCGGCCGGAATGGCGGCAATATCCACGGATCCGGCTTGTGCCGCTGCGAAGGCTGCATCTTCATCCAGGTAGAGGAATGTCAGTTTGCGGAATGCAGACTTTTGGCCGTAGTATTCCTCGTTGGCCTCCACGATGGCCTGCTGCCCCTTATCCCATTGAATCAGCTTGTATGGACCGGATCCGACAGGGTGTTCGGCATAATCGGAGCCATAGGCGTGTTCAGGGACAATCCCGAGTGTAGTCAAAACACTGATAAACGTGGACTGCGGCGTCTTCAATGTGAATACAACCGTTGTTGGATCAGGAGCCTGTACACCAGCCATATTGGTTAGATCAATCACCGATCCGCTGTTGGCCGCCGTTTCAAACGTAAACTTTACATCCTCTGCCGTCAGTGGCTCACCATCAGAGAACTTCACATCATCCCGCAGCGTTATCGTCCATGTGAGACCGTCTTCACTGACGGAATGGTCTGTTGCCAGGTCGTTGACCAGATGCAGCTTGGCATCCCTTTTCAGCAAAGTACTCTGGAAGAGCGGTGAACCATACTGTCCCCAACCTGTTGTCGGATCGAATCCACCTTCAGGCTCCGTACCAACCGCAAGCACCAGCTCGTCACTTGAATGTGAAGCTGCTGATTGCCCACTCTCCTTGACCGAGGATGCACCTTGTGCACATCCTGCCAGTCCAACCGCACATACAAGCAAAAGACTCAGCCCTGCTTGGCTTGAACGTTTTCTCCATGAAAATTGGCCCATCTACCCTTTTCCCCCTTTGGATATGCAGCAATTCTCCAGACTGGATGCTGTTCAATCCGTAACCGTGTTACTATTTTTAGCAATTGTAGCACAATTACTATTTTCCGTGTTAACTAAGTTGACTTCAAAATCCATTTATTTTCATTTCACAAAATATTACGGTGGATTTATGGTGTTTACTCTGTCACCTCAAACAACCAGGTCAGAAACGTTGACAACAAAAACAGACTGTTGGCTCTTAACCAACAGTCTGTTTTAAATGTATGGGACTACATGATGAAGAGCTGAAACTCATTCATAATGATGGCTGTGATTGTGATCGTGGCTGTGACGGGTCGCGAGTTTGTTGAGTTCATCCACATATGTCACGGACAATTCGGCATAGAGTACCCCTTTTTGAACCTGGATCTGTTGATGCAGATGACGCAAGCGCCCCAGGTTGCCCCTTACTGCGATAACCTCCAGACACTGATCGTGGTTCAAATGTACATGCATATTGGAGATAATGTCATGATGTGCCTGATGCTGCAATTCCATCAGCCGAATCGGCAGATCGCTGATATGGTGGTCATAAACCATGACAATGGTACCCGCCACATCCTGCTCGGATTGCAGATGAGAAGGCTCCAGCAGCGTTTTGCGAACCAAATCACGAAAAGCCTCGGATCGGTTTTTATAACCCCGCTCTTCAATATACTCATCAAACTGTTCAATCAGCGGGGTAGGAAATGCCACGCCGAATCGGGTCAAATCTTCTTTGTCTGCCATTCACAGCCTCCTGCACGTCGTTTATATCCGAGTGTATCATAGTCCCGGTTCATCTTCGACTGTACTCATGCAAAAAGTGGAATGGACTCATTATGTTGGTGAGGCACCGAACTGGACTTTATCTATTGTGTTCTCTTTGCGAGCTCCTTTTTTACTTTCAGGTAGGTATCGGCAACCTTTTGCTCCAATGCATGGATATTTTGTTTGGAGCCGGCCCACTTCTCGGCCGCAGATGAGAGCTGATTCAATGAACTCAACACACGTGAGGGTTGGCCTTGTTTGATGTTCTGTTTGAACAGCTTCAGTGCGTTCGCGTATCTCTCTTTGGTTAGGCTTGCCTGCTTTTTGCCTGTTTGAATCTGTTTCTTGAACGGGTCAGCCGCCGCAAGCATACTTCGAAGACGCTTATCCTCGGTACTTTTGCGTTTGCGGGCATCGGCAAGCTGCTGTTTCTTCATGCGAACATCTGCCTTCGCCAGCTGTACAGCCGGTTTTAGTGTCTCCGCCTGGGCTCGGAGTGCGGCCGTCCATTCCTTGTTTTTGGCGGCTCTTGCTGCTGCAAGCTGCTTGTTGACTGTGGTATACAACGTAAACATCGGTTCATACCGGGTTTGGGTACGCTTCAACGTATCGGCCAGAGCAGCCAGTTTCGCTTCATCTGCTTTCCGTATTTCCTGACGAAGCCTGGATAACTCAGCCGCATTCGCTGCATGAAGTGTTTTGGTTTTCTGCTCCCAGCTCTGCTCCTGTGTCGTCCAGTTCCCCACTTTCTGGTACGCTTGCTGCAGGGAAGCTTTCGTTTGAGCATCCGCCTTCTTAAGCAGGGCTTCCCACGACTTTTGCGCGGTTACACCAAGATCCGGTCCTGCCGCCTCGGCAGCTGGTGTGAAAGCATGGATTGAGCCCATGCTGACAACCAGCAGCAGCGAGATGCACAGGCGGGTGATAAACCACCTTGCAGTTCTCCTCGCAACATGACCGTGACTCGTGCCTTGGTCCATGTTGAATCGATCTTCCACCATGTTCATTGAACCTTCCTCCTCGTTCACTCTAAATGTAATACAACTTCTTCGTTCTCCAGTTGATCCAAGGTGAAGCGGCCGAAACAAACACAAAAAAGCACCCGCAAAGTCAGACGATTGCCTGATTTTACGGGTGCTTCCCTTATTAACCGTTCCCTATATAATTCGCAGTTTTATCTTGTTTTTAGCGCGAATCTCAACCTTTTCTAATATATTCCAACACTCTCATTTCGTCAAGTCAGCCTCCAGGCTGTACATCATACAACATCATGCAGCGGGAGAACCCTTCCCGCTTACAATGTAATCTACTGATCGGCCAAAATGGCCTTCATGTCTTCGGTCAAATCCTCTTCCTTCAGCATCATGTAGATGTTCTCACCGCGGATGGCATTCAGCTTGATCTGATAAACGGTTGCTTTCTCTGTCCGTTCCCCTGATCGCTGACGTTCAAGCAGGTCGCTGATGATCTTTTTATTTTTAGTCGCAACCTGCTTGCTGCCGCTTAAGTTTCCGTCAATATATTCCGGCTCAGCATATACCCACTGAGGATTACCCGGACTGTCTATTTCCTGTTTAACGATCTGGGCCGAAGCAATTTCATCGGCAGTAATAAGCAGTTGATCGTATAATTTGTTCTCTTTTAACCATCCGATCACCCGGTCATAGCTGGGTTTAATTTCAAAACTCCACATCTCTTTCGGTTGATACGGATCATTTGAAGCCGATTCCTGGTTCATTTCCGCGTATGCAAACGACTGCCACGGGGAACGCTGCTCCTCATAGGTCTGGTCCAGAATATCCTGCTTCAGCAGCTCCTTGAACTCACGGACCTGGTCAGGACTGCCAATGTATACTTTGCGATACGAACTGATGGTTGAACGGATACCAATACTGAGCAAATCCTCATCCAGTTTATACGTATCATAGGCCACCCTTTTATAATCCGGGGACTGTTTCAAAGCCATCAGTTCCTGTCTGAATTCGGCTTCAGGAATTTGGTATCTGCGCTTCATGACCTTGCCGTTATTCAATTTGTAGTTAATGTAAACATACTCATCATAATTATCATCCGGATAAACGGGGTCTGGCAAAGACAGATCCGAAGTGATTATTTTTTGATGAAGGGCAAGGACAGCTTCCATAAATTCAGGGTCATCCGAGTAAAATGGTTGATCATCCACCTTCTGATTCACACCGTTAACGTAAGTGTAATGATCCCCGCCAAGTTTAATGCTTTTGACATCATTCATCTCTGGCACTCTGGCAGCGTATCCGTTCCAATCGGCAACAGGCACGTACAGAATCAACCCAGACAAGAGACCATATAGAACCAGCTTGGGCAGTAATCTGCCGTTCCAGATCAGCCACGTTTTACGAATGATCATCTCGGCCACAATGTACCCGACAATACCACCGAGAACATACCCGAAGATGGTCCACCCGGTTGATCCTGGCGGTGCAATCATCGTGAAGTAGGCTCCGCCAATCAGTACCAGCGTAAACATCAAACCAAAGCGAAATATTGGTTTTACAAGGGTAAACGTAATGGCCTGGGTAGCGGATTCCACTTTGCGCTTGGCATATAAGACATAAGACAATGGGATGAATACAAGGGCCAAAGCTGCGTAGATTACGAGTTCCCTACCAATCACCGGATAATTGCTGATTGAAGCCATACGCAGAACAAGGGATATTTTCTCCGCGTAGCTGTTCATATCACCGTATGGATATCCAAACAGATAATGCTGCAGGTGCAGCGTAAAGATAAACCAGAACACGACAGGCAGCAACAGGATTGCATAGACCGTTAGTCCCTGCAGTACGGATTGGCCGATGCACATGCCCACAGCCACCGTCAGCATGAACATAAACAGCGAATAAATGCTCATGCTAAGACCCCACATCCAGATCTCACTGCCGTTAAAGATAAAAGCGAGTCCATCCTGAGCAGCCCATACCCAGCCGGTAATCGCTGTGGTAAGCCAGATTGGAACCAGAATCATCCCGAAGCCGGTTAGCAGATTCACCGTTAACAGATGTTTGCGCTGCAGCGGCAAACCGTGGAACAAATCCGACGGCGCTCCGGATTGCATATAACGGAAAAGAAAAATGCCCATCGCCACCGGGAAGGTGATTGCAAACAAAATGTGGGTTTCCCCGTTCGACTGAAACAAGCTGGTAATCTGCTGCGGGATATCTCTATGCTCCGTCGCAATATGGAGCGGCAGCGAAAACAGCAGCGTGATCAGGTACAGAATTCCGAGCCAGCCATGCTGCCTGAAATTTTGGTACAGGATGCCCCGGTTACAGAATAATCGGTTGAATATCATACCCTGCATCCTCCATTTCATAAATAAATATTTCTTCCAGCGTCAGCGGCAGCACGTCCAGCAGGTAAGGATTCAGGGAGCGAAACCGTTCCGTCACGAGCTCACGGTTACCTTTGACAATGTATAGTGAGACACTTCCCCGCATCTCTTCATGTAAAATGTTCAATTGATCATCCACTGCCTTCGCATCGTCAGGATGGCGGAAAGCAACCTGAATTTTATGTGTATCGGCCTTCAGATCATCGAGATCCTTCTCTACTATAATGCGGCCTTTGTGCATAATGGCGACGTGATCACAAAGGTCTTCGATTTCACGCAGATTATGCGACGAAATAATAATGGTCACCTGGCGCTCGGCGGCTTCCTGGAACAGCAGATTTTTGATCTGCTGACGCATCACCGGATCAAGGCCGTCTATCGGCTCATCCATGAGCAGCACTTCCGGCATGCAGCTCAGCCCGAGCCACACAGCTGCCTGCCTGCGCATGCCTTTGGACATGCGATGCAGTTTGCGTTTTACGTCCAGTTTGAACACTGTCGCCAGCTGCGCGAACCGTTCCTCATTCCAGCGCGGATATACCGAACGATAAAAGGCAGCCATCTGGGTAATGGAAGATTGCGGGAAAAAGTAAGGCGCATCTGCCATGAAGATAGTGCGGCCCTTGAGGTCCATATTTTCATAAATTTCAGCCCCATCGATGCGAACTGTTCCGCTGTCCTGACGATAGATGCCTGCTATGATCTTGAGCAGCGATGTTTTGCCTGCCCCGTTGGAACCGAGCAAACCGTAGATTGATCCCTTATGTATGTGCATCGTTACGCCATCAACCGCTTTTTCATGTTCAAACGCTTTAATGACCTGATTTAGCTCAATCATTCGGCTCCCCCTTTTCTATACGGGCCATCGCTTCCTGGAACAAAAGCGTCAGATCCGCCTTGGTTAAACCGGAATACGAAGCTTCTGCAATCAGCTTCACCAGTGCCGCTCTAATCTCATCTCTCATGGCTGCATTCGGATGTTCCACAGACGATGATACGAAGCTCCCTTTTCCCTGCAAAGAGTAGATATAACCTTCACGTTCAAGCTCCCGATATGCCTTCTGAATCGTATTCGGGTTGACGGTCAGCTGCGCTGACAGTGTGCGCACGGAAGGAAGCTGCTCATCAGGTTGGAGAACACCGTACACGATCATTTCCTTGATTTTGTCCACTAGCTGTTCGTAGATCGCCTTACGGCTGCGTACATCTAATTCGAACATCCCGCACCTCCTCTCCAAAAAAATATGATGTAATACCCCGTAAGCTTAATAATGACTGACTGTATCTGAAGTGTATGCTCCTAACACTGAGGTGTATTAACTGTACTATTATTATTAATACAGTTAGATTCGCTTGTCAACGGTTAACTTTGACTTCCCGTTTGATCCGCGATAACTTTATATATATGAAATAACATATAGGGCTCGCGTGGGCAGTTAAACATGGAATTATAGTTGAGGCATCATTCGGTAAAGTGAGCTTGTTGGATTCAGGCAAAATGCTCAGATAAATGAATGCAAAGGTTGTTCCGCACTTTCCCATTCCGTTATGATGGAGATGACCAAATACAGCGTTGAATCTAACACCTTATAAGGGAGAACTCCGATGAATGAGCAAAATCAAGCGTTAAACCATACAGGGCCAACGGGCCCAGCACCCGAAAAAGCGGCTCCGCGTGTATTAATCGTGACCGCTGTCGATGCGGAAAAAGAAGCCGTACTCCGCGGCCTGGGTGACCACCCCGCGGGCATGTTTGACGTGATCGCTGGCGGGGTTGGCCCGTCAGCGGTTGCAGCAAGCACGGCAGCCACGCTGGCATTGGCCGCAGCGGCTGGCGTGCAGGCACTGGCGCAGGGTGCCACCGCGCCAGCCGGACCGGATGCGGCACAGTCATCTGCCGCATCCCCGGGGCCCCTTGCCGGGACCGGACTGACCCCAGCGTACTCGCTGGTGGTCAGTGCCGGCATCGGCGGCGGGTTCCCCGGCCGGGCGGACGTCGGCTCCCTCGTGGTGGCCGACGCCATGGTTGCCGCCGATCTGGGCTCGCAGACGCCAGACGGCTTCCTGAGCGTGGACGAGCTCGGATTCGGCTCGTCCCGTGTGGCGGCGGACGCGGAGCTTGCCGCGCGCCTGCGCTATGAGCTGCAGCGGGCCGGGCACGCTGTCAGCGGAGGTACGGCGGTCACCGTGTCCACGGCGACCGGAACGGCTGAGACAGCCGCGGAGCTGCTGCGCCGCGTGCCGGATGCCACCGCCGAAGGCATGGAAGGCTTCGGCGTGGCAACAGCGTCCAAGCAGTTCGGCGTGCCTGCGCTCGAACTGCGGGCCATATCAAACGCGGTCGGTCCACGCGACCGCGATGCCTGGCGCATCAAGGATGCCCTGGATGCGCTCCAGGCAGCAAGTTCCATTTTACGGGAGGTACTTACATCATGAAAATTGCATTTTCCCCTTGTCCTAACGATACGTTCATCTTTCACGCCTGGGTACACGGTCTGATTCCGGGTGCCCCTGAACTGGACGTCCGTTATGCGGATATTGACATTACCAACGGTCTGGCTGCCAATCCTGGCGGTCCGGATGTACTGAAAATTTCATATGCAGCACTGCCTTATGTGCTGTCCGAATATGCTCTGCTGCCTTCCGGCGGTGCACTGGGAAGAGGGTGCGGGCCACTGGTTCTTACCGCTGACGGTACGACCGATCCTGCTTATCTGTCGGGGCGCCGGGTTGCCGTGCCAAGTGAACGTTCAACCGCTTATCTGCTGTTCCGTCTGTGGGCAGCTCAGAATGTCCCTGGCGGAGTGGGCGAAATCGTTGTGATGCCGTTCGACCAGATCATGCCTGCTGTCCGTGACGGCAAAATCGATGCCGGCCTGGTCATTCATGAAGCGCGCTTCACATACCAGAACTATGACCTGAAGCTGATGACCGACCTGGGCAGCTGGTGGGAAAGTGACACAGGTCTGCCGATCCCGCTTGGAGCAATCATTGCACGCCGCAATCTGGACGCTCATGCACTCGCCGGATGGGCACGCGCATCTGTAGAATACGCCTGGGCACATCCCGATGAATCCAGAGAGTACGTCATGGCGCATGCACAGGAAATGGACCCGGATGTGGCAGCGCAGCATATCGATCTGTATGTGAACGAATTTAGTGCCCATCTGGGCGATGACGGCTACGGTGCGATTACAGCACTGCTTGGACGAGCCATGAAAGAAGGCCTTGTTCCCGAATTCGACTTGAATCTGCTGCGGATCTGAGCCAGCAACAGCAGTCATATTGGACGACTATATTCGGTAAGAAACGTGTTCGAATTTTGCTGAATCTGCTGCCTCATGCTTAGGCCGCTAACGAACCGGTCACATCTTATTTGGAGCATTCGTTCGAATAGGACACACTAATGAACATCAGACACGTTATTCCACCAAAAACCTGTGATCGGGCGACTGGAACGAAGAAATAACATCTCTACAATTCGTTACAACGCCGTTTCAGCGGAATCTCGCCCCTTAACACGTGCAAAGTTCGTTAAACCATCGTCATCTATGCGGCGAACTCCCGTTAGCTGCACGACTGTCACGGGCTAATTATCCAAAAGGGGCTGTCCCATAGTCATTCACATGACTTTATGGGACAGCCCCTTTCATCTGTTTCGGTACAGACACGAAAGATATATATGTTGAAGATAAATCCGGAAAACGTTTTAGGAGCCGCAATAATCAGAAAGAAATCACTCTCAAACTGACATTCCACCCAACTTACTTACTTACTTACTTACTTACTTACTTACTTACTTACTTACTTACTTACGTACTTACTTACTTACAAACCAATCCTTAATTCATGCTTCCGCCACCACTGTACGAATCATAACCCGCAAGGCATCCAGCATTACACCTATCGGCAAGGAAGGCACCGAGGGTTGCAGCAACGACATCTCGGTGGAGGCCGGGAAGTGTACAAATCCCGCCCGGATCGGCAGCTGTTCCAAACGAATTCGATCCAGCACACGATACATCGTATTGTTGCAGATATACGTCCCTGCTGTATTGGATACCGCTGCCGGAATGCCCGCTGCAATCATCTCATTCACCATGGCACGAATGGGCAAGGTCGAGAACAGACCGTCCGGGCTGCCTTCGGTTATGGGCTCGTCCACAGGGCGCTGTCCCTGGTTATCCGCGTAGGATCCAGGCGGAATGTCTTTTACATTCACCGCAATGCGTTCAGGGGTAACCGCTGTCCGGCCTTTTGCCAGACCGCAGGCAATCACCACCTCCGGGCGATATGCTTCCATCTCTGCGATCAGCAGATCCGCACATTCATCGAAATGTACCGGCAGCAGTACCGTTTTCAACTCGGCACCTTCCACCACTTCCTGCGCGAGAGCTGCCATCAGTTCTCCCGTAGGATTCACGGCATCCCCGCCAAAAGGTTCAAACCCCGAAACCAGAATTTTCATCCTTATCCCACTCCCATCCATCTATGCATATCTCCCATCGTTTCTCCGTGCAATTGCCTGGCTTAAAGCCGTCCTGGGGTTGTGATTTCATTTATTCAAATTTATAACGCAAGCCCCACTGACCACGAATGGTGTCCATCAGCTTCATAATCTCAAGGGACTCGTCCAGCGGTATAATCGAACTTTCCGTTTTGCCTTCCAAAATGCAGCGCCCGGCTTCTTCAGCTTCAAATGCATAACCGATACTTATCCGGTCATCCGTAAATGTCTCAGGCTCGTCCTGGCCGTTCACATGCAGATACGCTTCTTTCCCGGCGAGGAAAAGCGGCAAACGAATATACCCCTCTGTACCATAAACGACCGCTTCGTTACTCAAATTAAGCCGAACCGCCCCGTTCAATGACGCCGAACGCCCTTCCGAGTAGGACAGCAGTACAGAGAATTGTTCATCCACACCGGTCTCTCCGATATTCGCTGTGCTCCACACATGCTGCGGCTGCTCCCCAAAGATCATGGAGGCGAATGAAACGGGATATACGCCTGCATCCAGCAGCGCACCCCCGCCCAGGTCCGGGTTAAGCAGCCTTCCTTCAGGCTCCCAGCCTATACGGAAACCAAAGTCTGCTTTGACAAGTCGCACTTCGCCAATTCGACCTTCCGCAATCCATTTCCGCGCCTGAACGATCGGAGGCAAGAAACGGGTCCACATGCCCTCCATCAGGAAGAGTTTGCGGCTACGCGCCGTTTCCACCAATTGCTCCAGCTGGCGGCCATTCATCGTGAACGGCTTCTCGCACAGCACTGCTTTTCCCGCTTCCAGACAAGCCATTACGTTCTCCTTATGGAACGGATGGGGTGTAGCGACATAGATAATGTCCACTTCCGGGTCCTGCAGCAATTTTTCATATGATCCGTATCCGCTTGCAAAACCATATTCAGCTGCGAATTTCTCCGCGCTTTCCTGCGTCCGCGAGCCAACAGCTGCCTTCACGGCATTTCCGGCATGTTCCAGATCTCTGGCAAATTGGGATGCGATCCATCCCGTGCCCATAATGCCCCACTTGACTTTGTCCTGTCCTCCAGTAACTCCCGTCATATTAAAGCCTCCCTAGTACCAAATTGGTAGAACCGACTTCACTCCGCATTTTGCATAATTCGATTCAAGTCGCTCCCGAATACATTAGACAAATAGTATCATTTCGGTTTATATCTTGCTGATTGGAAGTCACTCAATCGGTTTATGCAAAATGCTCTATTATATGCATTTCCAAATCTGACTCTCCTCTATATTACCAAAAAGAACCTCTGGCGTCAGACGATGGTTTCACCTTCTGCTCCTGCATGCCTGGCTAAGCCCCGTTTCATTTCAATTCTCCAGCATTTTTGCTAAGATTATCAGCAGATCACGGATGAAAGGACGATCCAGCTGTGTCTAATCTGGTAACCATTCAGCATCTCACTAAATATATGGGTACGACCGAACGACGACTATTGTTTGAAAAAGTAAATGCCCCCATCGCCGAAGGAGAGCGAATTGCCATACTGGGTGCATCCGGTCAAGGCAAAAGCACACTCCTCCGCATCCTGTCCTTGCTGGATGTACCCGATGATGGAGATATCCTGTGGAAAGGCACTTCTTACCTTGATTCCGACCCCAGAGCCTGGCGCATGCGCATGTCCTATGTCGCGCAGCAACCCGTCATGCTTGCAGGCAGCGTTGAAGATAATTTGAAAACCGTCCATCTCTTGCACCGGACACCCTATGATCAGAAACTGGCTCTACTTCTGCTTGCCGGAATGGGTCTGGAAGGACTGGATATACATAAGCGGGCCAGTGATCTGTCAGGCGGAGAGAAGCAGCGCATATCGCTGATCCGTTCCATGATGCTTCGTCCAAAGGTACTGCTCCTGGATGAAGTCACGGCTTCTCTGGACCGGACCAATGCCCGGCTTGTGGAACAGCAATTGACGGAATGGAGCAAGCAGGAAGGCATTTCGCTGGTCTGGGTCACCCATGATCAGGAACAGGCGCGCTCGTTTAGCACAACGACATGGTTCATGGGCAATCAGACCCTGCTGGAACGGGAGTCCACATCCCTCTTTTTTGCCCACCCGAATACGGAATTGGCCCGGCAATTTATTCTGCACCCTGCCCCTGAGGCAGATAAGGAGAACCCATGTCCATCCTCGCACTGAGTTTCACCATCATATTTATTATGCTGACCATGCTGGTTTCCGTTTGGCAGAAGCTTGGTCTGGAAAGAGATATTGCTATAGGTACGATTCGTTCCGCAGTACAGCTTCTGCTGGTGGGTTATGTCCTTCAGTTTATTTTCAACTCGGATCATCCTGCTCTGATTATTGTAATTGTAGCTTTTATGATTACTGTGGCATCGATCAACGCGGGCAAGCGCGGCAAGGGACTTCGCCGAATCTCTCTCTATATTGCAGCTGCCATTACGGTGACCGAGCTATTGATGATGGGGCTGCTGTTAGGTCTTCACATAGTGGAGCCGACCCCGCAATACATCATTCCTTTGAGCGGCATGACGATCGGAAATGCGATGGTTGTCTCGGGGCTGTTTTTGAATCAGATGAAACGTGAGGTCGAGGCTTCCAAAGGTGAAATTGAGACACTGTTAGCCCTAGGCGCTACGCCAAGGCGTGCATTTCAGGACGTATTAAAACGCTCTGTAAAATCAAGCATGATTCCGACCATTGACGGTATGAAAACCGTTGGGCTTGTGCAGCTTCCAGGCATGATGACCGGCATGATTATCGCAGGAGCCGACCCGGTCGAAGCTGTCCGTTATCAGATTTTGATTGTGTTTGCCTTCACCAGCTCAGCTGCCATTACCAGCATCATCTTGAGCTTACTGACATATCGGCAGTGGTTTACTTCAGATATGCGGTTACGCTCCATGTAGAAGGAATTAACCTAACCAAGAAAGGGGGCACTCGGAGTGATAAGCCATTCAAACGCAGTTGATTCTCCGGATCGAGACGAGGAAGGGAGCGAACATCATGGTTTGGAGCTTTTTCTGGAAGATACCCTGCTCGAACTTCACCAAGCAGACCTGATTAGGTTCGACGATAAGGAATGGTATTGGAGCAAACCCGACATTGCCCACCATACCTTTATATATATGCACAAATTTACGGGTAAACTGATGATGAACGGGACCGAGCACCCGGTCAACCGCAAATCTGCCTTCCTCTGCACACCAGGCACTGCCCTGGAACTATCCAGTGACGCAGGAAACGAGACCGAGCTGTATATCATCAGTTATGATCTGTTCCGTGCAGCAGAGAAAACCGATGAGCGGCGCATCTATGAACGCGAACTGAACTTCCCGGTAACAGGCTGGATACAAGGCCCTTATTACGGCATACAGCGCATTGCAGCGCAGTTGACTGCTGAAACCGGACAGCCTGCTCATAAAAAGAAACTGCTGATGACTGAGCTGCTGACCATGCTCTGGCCTCAGGAAATGCAGACGGGTACAGAAGCACATGGGGATGCGAACCAGTGGCTCCAACTCACGATGCAATATATGCGTGACAACTATATGCATGAGATCAAACTGGAAAAACTGGCCGAACTGGCAGGCATGCATCCATCGTATTATTCGCAGCTCTTCAAGAGCCGGATGCACAAAAACCCGATTGAATATTTAACCCATTTGCGCATGAATCGGGCCAAGGAGCTGCTGATGGCCTCGGACATGCGCATTCGTGACGTTGCCCGAAGTGTCGGTTACCGGGACGAATTCTATTTCAGCCGCCGTTTTCGAAATCATGCCGGATACGCACCGACAACCTATGCGAAACAGGTGCACCGCAACATTGTTTCTCTCTCGTATCCTTACACGGATCACCTGATGACACTGGGCATTACACCTTGTGCAGCTCAGATTCAGGGGCATCTTCCCCATATTCCCAAATCGCTTACTCTGCCATTTCATGCCTATGAGCCTTGGGAGCAAGGTCGTCAGGCCTTCCTGGAGGTGAATCCCGACCTCATTTTGACCAAGGACAATGCAGCGGCAAAAGCCATGGAACATATCGGAGATGTCGCTCCGATTATCACCATTCCCTGGAATCAGACCGATATGTTCGGTCATCTTCATACGATTGCATCTATCGTGGACCGCACCCAGGCAGCGAATGACTGGCTGGAACGGCATGAACGCAAGGCTGAGCGTGCACGCAAGAAGATCAGGGAGACGGTTGGACAAGCCACTGTTGCAGTCTGTACTTTAACTGCGAAGGGACCACGCATGTACAGCACCCGCAACTTCGGCCATGTGTTCTACCGCAGCCTGGAGCTGAATCCCCCTGAACGTATTCAATCCGAGCTCGCTGGCAAACCTCCCGGCGTGGGGTTCAACTGGATGTCCATAACACCCGGAGAATGGGATGGACTGGAGGCCGATATTCTGCTGCTAGCTGTTCCTTCGCTAAAGGAACGTGAATCGCTGCTGCAGCAGATCACTGCTGATCCGCTATGGAATCAGTATCCTGCCGTACGGAACGGTCGCGTTCATATTATTAATTGGAATTCCTGGGTCGTATACGCTCCCTATTCCATCAACATCCAGCTGGATGAAGCCGTAACGCTGTTGACGAATAAACTATCCTTTATGTAATCTAAAAAATGTCCATCTCCCAAATCTTAATTTATGCCATGTACGGGCCTGAATTAAGATTTTATAATGAACTCTAATTGATAATGATAATCAATAACAGCAGAAATGATCTTGCTGGCAACAAAAGGAGTGACTCCCATTCAACATCCGGGACTGCCGCGTCGTCCATCCAACTCTCGAAAATCCCCGGTGACGGTTGGCCTAATGTTTTTGTCAGCCATCGCCATTTTGCTGATAAGCCTGTTTGTCGCCATTTCGCTGGGTGCCAAATCGTTAACACTCGAAACGGTATGGTCTGCCATATTTCAGTATAACCCGGCTCTGACACCTCACCAGATCATTCATGAGCTCCGTCTTCCCCGGGTTATTGCTGCTGCTGTCGTTGGCGCTGCCTTTGCTGTTGCCGGGGCCTTAATGCAGGGAATCACCCGCAATCCACTGGCGGATACGGGGGTGCTGGGCATTAACGCCGGCGCCACATTCATGGTGGCGTTGAGCTTTGCCCTATGGCCAGGACTGCCTTATGCCTGGCTAATGGGGCTTTCTTTTGCTGGTGCGGTGCTAAGCACCCTGTTTATTTTCCTGCTTGGATCAGCCACGCCTGGGGGCCTGACATCCATGAGGCTGACTGTTGCAGGTGCTGTCGTTGCAGCCATGTTAAGCTCGCTCAGCACGGGTGTCGCCATTTATTTTGACCTGAGTCAGGATCTCGCTTTCTGGTATGCAGGCGGCTTTGGCGGCATTGAATGGCGGCATCTGAGACTTATTGTTCCTGTGCTTCTGATCACGCTGCTGCTGACCATACCTCTTGCCCGGCGCGTATCGCTCATGTCGCTCGGAGAAGAAGTCGCGCTTAATCTGGGGATTAATATTCGCATGACCAGACTGCTCGCGCTGACAGCTGTCGTCATACTGGCTGGCGTGTCCGTATCCGCCGTTGGCTCCATCGGCTTTGTCGGGCTGGTCATTCCGCATATTTCCCGCAAGCTGGTCGGTGTCAATTACCGTCTGATCATTCCCATGTCCTCCCTGCTCGGAGCCATCCTTCTGGTATTGGCCGATCTGGGCTCACGCATTGTGAATCCACCGGAGGAACTGGCAGTAGGCATCATGGTTGCCTTTGTCGGCGTACCGTTCTTCCTCTATCTGGCCCGCAAGGAAAGGAGGGCATTGTAACGATGAGATCCCATGTGCCCTCACGAGGGAAACGATCCATTGTCGTCAGTGTTACGCTGCTCTGTATCGCATGTGCAGTGATCGTAATCAGCCTGAATACGGGAACAATTCGTCTGTCTCCCCTTGCTGTACTGCAAACATTGCTCGGCAATGGCAGTCCGGACGATCAGATTGTGTTGTTCGATTACCGCCTGCCCCGCATTCTGATTACGGTACTGGCCGGAGCAGGACTGGGCATCTCGGGAGCCGCCCTGCAAGGTATCACGCGCAATCCGCTTGCTGATCCCGGCATTCTTGGTCTTCATGCTGGAGCAGCCCTGGGGCTCATGGTTTTCGTAAGTCTGTCCTATTCGATCGACGGCTCGGTTGCCCTGCTGATCCCATTGTTTTCTTTTGCAGGAGGTGTCATCTCGGCACTGATCATTATGCTGCTGGCCTATGACCGACATAACGGGGTATCTCCCATCAAGCTCATTCTTGTCGGTATCGCTGTCGCCGCCGGATTTCATGCGTTAACGCTGTATCTGTCCCTACGCCTGGATGAAGACACCTATTCCTTCGCTGCCCGCTGGCTGGCCGGTAGTGTGTGGGGACGGGACTGGATTCATGTACAGGCTCTGCTGCCTTGGATTATACTCTGTGTCCCCTACATTTGGAGCCGCTCCAAAACGCTGGACGCTTTTGGTCTAGGAGACGCGGCTGCAACTGGCATTGGCACACCCGTCAGATCGCAGCGCATATGGCTTCTTTTATGTACTGTGGCGCTGTCCGCCGTGAGTGTATCCATGGCTGGCGGCATCGGCTTCATCGGGCTGGCAGCACCGCATCTCGCCCGCAGACTTGTGGGTCCCATGCATCGCCACCTGATTCCGGCGGCCGGACTGATCGGCATGGTGATCCTGGTCGCTGCGGATACGATTGGCCGAACGATTTTTCAACCAAACGCCATCCCCGCAGGAATTGTGGTGGCTGCCATCGGTGCGCCCTACTTTTTATATCTGCTGGTGAGAACCAAATGATTGATACGCTGATCTACTTTTTTAAACCTATTACTAACTAGCATCCAAGTGATGTTCAAGGAGAATGTGAATATTCATGTTAAAGAAAAACCTATTGTTTGCCCTGAGCCTCTGTCTGATATTTGTGCTTGCCGCTTGCGGAAATGCCAACCCTTCAGGCTCTTCATCTGCTGGCAGCACTTCAACCGAACAAGAGGGTAACAGCCCAGCTTCCGGAGAACAGCGCATCGCGTCCATGTCCATTCATTTGACCAATGACCTGCTGGCGCTCGGCATCACACCTGTAGGTTCCGTTATTGGCGGCGAAGCGAAAGGGTTCCTGTCCCATGTCGCAGATCAACTGCAAAACACAACTCCACTGGGCCCGGTGAAAGATCCGGACATGGAAGCATTGCTTGCCCTGAAGCCCGATGTCATCTATCTGGATGAAGAATTCTCCGGTGATGACATTGCCAAGTTTGAGAAAATTGCTCCTGTGCATGTATTTAATCTGGATGACGGCACATGGCGTGACCATCTGAAAGCCATCGGCAAACTGGTGAATCGTGAGAAGGAAGCGGAGCAATACATTCAGGATTATGCAACCGAAACGGATGAAGTAAAATCGCTGATTCATGACGAGATCGGTGACGGTACCGTGATGGCCATCCGTGTAACGGCCAAAGAATTGCGCGTGTTCAGTACGCGCCGTCCAATGGGTCCAATTTTGTATGATGATCTCGGGTTGACCCCGGCCAAAGGCATCGCAGACATTGATTCCTCGAAGCCTTACCAGGTCATTTCCCGTGAAATACTGCCTGACTTCGATGCAGATGCCATCTTCGTAGTGGTGAACTCGGATGAAGAAGCGGAAAACATGTTCAAAGAACTGCAAGACAATCCGATCTGGCAAGGTCTGAAAGCCGTTAAGGCAGGTCACGTCTATACGATCGGTGCACAACCTTGGCTCGACTATTCCGCGATTGGCAACAAAATGGCACTGGATGAAGCCAAAGAGATGTTTACCCAGAGCAAATAAGGAACATGTCACGATGAAATGACAAAAAACCTCGCTTACGAAACTGGAGACATTGCAGCCACTAGCACTGCCCTGTTCTCCTCCGTTCGAAGCAGAGGTTTTTTTCTGTATATGTTAAATATGCTAAAGCTGCTGTCATTGCTCATATGGTACAAACAACAATCTCAACATCCGTATCAGCAAACGTATCCTGAATAATACCGCTCACTTTATCCCACTTCAGTCTGTCGAGCCCGCAGCCAATCTGCGGCATCGCCAGCTTGCCGATTCCTTGTTCTACGCATATGTCGCGCATGGATTTCACAGCTTGGGTAAAGGACGAATAGGTCGGTTTGTTTGAAAACTTCGCCTTGGTCACGAGATTCAATGTCCGTCCTACTGCGTAACACTGGCCGATCTCCAGCGGCTCCTGCTTCGCCTGTTCCTGAAGTACCTCCAATCCGAATCTTTGCCGGAACTGTACTGCAATCCCCGCACCCATTCGCGCATCCGCTGAAATGCAGTGAGCAAGCGTATAGGCTTCATCCATCGCAAACAGATCCTGTTGTATCTCTCGAAATTGCATCCAAATCCTCTCCTTTCCGAAAAAAAGTTTAATCACTCGCCAGCCAAATGCAGACGATCTTGAAATGCCTTAAATGTTTTCTGTCCAGTTGACCGATCGAATACGGCAAATACGATTCGCTCAAATGAATGCCTGAAGTTTTCCTGTACCAAAACATCATGAAAATACTTTGCTACATCAACCGGATCATTCCGGAACACTCCGCAACCATAAGCACCAAGGACAAGGGCGCGGTGTCCGTTTATCACAGCCACGTCCAAAATAGATCGAATTCGTTGTTTCATAACCGCTTCGATCTGCTGCTCATTTGCTTCCTCCCTTTCTCTCACGACGCCAGCATTAACCGCTGGGGCCGTAATGAATGAAGATACATAGGCCTTATCCAACAGCCGGTCTTCATCATCCCGAATGACCGGAACATCCGGTGAATAGATCATGTAATCGGAGTACAGACAAGTGCGCAGCTTGCGATTGTGGTCATACATTTCATTCATCTGTACGATACATGGATATAACCCTGTAGCCCGGGTCAAACTCTCCTCCTGTGCCTGACTTCCTCCCAGGAATCCTCCGCCAGGATTTTTCGCTGAGGCAAAGTTAAGACAAACGACATCCGTTCTCCCCTCGTCCACTACGAGACGTGAAGCTGCCGCAAGTGTGGTCTCGCCCGTAACTTCGATCTGAACAGCTGCTGCCTCAGACGATAGCCTCAATTGATGCACCTGCTCCCGAAGTGCAGGAAGCTCGTTGGGACGGTATAGAACCGAACCCTGGATTGCTTTTTTCAGATCTGCATCGATTGGTACCCTGCGATCATATCCGTTGATATATTGTCCTTCTTCCAAAATAGCCAGTGTCTCCTGAGCGATACGCGCCCGGCCTGAACGCTGGTTATTGCTTTTCAGTTGATTCGTACTTTTTCGTTGGTTGTTTTCATTCATCCTAATCACTTCCTATATTTTCTCTCAGACGGGTCAAAATCTCGCCCAACCAGTTCGTTCCCCGCCATGTTCTTCGGTTTCGAATGCGCGAATCTTCCTCTGCCAGCCCAACACCCCAGATTCGATCATCCGGGCTTGCTTCGACAAGGGTCGTCCCTCGAGTGGCCAGCAATGCTGCGAGCAGGTTTTCATTTTGTGTGAATTTGGCTTCGTTGCCCTCATAAACAATGCGTTTGCACTCGGCTTCCCATATCTTCTGGTCAAACCCGGCGACCTGTCTGCCAAGCTTTTTTTGTACCGAAGCGGAGCTGGCCTTCAAAATCTTGTCCGCAATGACCTGGTCACCAAACAGCAGCGCTTTCTGATGCATCATGTACTGTTCCGCGCTGGTATACTGGGTTCCATTCACCCTAAAATCCGCCGGATGCCACTGGGAAAAGGGTGACGCGGTACGCCAGAAAAACGTAAACTTCTCCATGAATTCATGTGCCCTCCTTTTTATAAAACCACTATGTTGTCAGACGATCCGGGTTTAGCCTGTATAAGCGGGAAGGGCGGTGTCCTGCATGACCTGTAAACTCTCCGGTCTCTATCACCCAACCCGCGATTTTGCGCCGGAAAGCGGCAGCCAGCAGCTTTTTGCCACTGATAATCTCATATACTTTCTGCAGTGCCGTTAACGTAAATGTCTCCGGCATCAGATTAAATGCAATATCCGTATACTCCACTTTGGATCGCAACCGTTCCAGTGCATAATGAATCATTTTGGCGTGGTCAAACGCTATGCCCTCAACCTCCGTTACTGTCATGCTGCTGCTTCGCACACTGCCCTCCACCGCTTCCTTCACCTCAATCACAGCCGATAGCTCCTCTGTACCATTGGACAACATCAACTGTACTCTGCGTTCTGTCGTACGACCGTGTTCATGAAGATGACGTTTCTCTTCCACCAATCGCTGATCTACCCTGAACCACCCAGCTTCACTTGCATCATCTCCAGCTTCCAGTTCAAGCTCACTGCTATCCACAAGTGCCATATAGGAGCAGCTGATAACCCTTGTACGAGGATCACGATGCACATCCCCCCACGTGTACAACTGTTCCAGATAAATGTTATCCAGCCCGGTCTCTGTAACCAGTTCACGGCGTGCCGCATCTTCAAGTGATTCCTGCATCGACACGAATCCGCCCGGTAATGCCCACTTCCCCAGATCGGGATGACCGCCCCGGCGAATCATCAGCAGCTGCAGTGCCGGCTCGGCAAGCTTGCGGTAATTGGACTGAGCTTCACTCCGTATGGTGAATACAAGCATATCCACCGTTACGGATGGACGCTCATAATCCCCAGCATCATATGTCTCGAGAAACTGCTGCTCACTTATATTTACGTGATCCTGATGCTCCGACGGACGACCACCAGAATGACCTTCGTTTGCCATATATACGACCCCATTCTGTTATTAACAATTTGTTATTAACAATTAGATAATAAGAATTTAACACAGCTTTTTTCCTCCGTCAATATTTCCCATACTCTATGTAAAAGCCATTCTTTCAGTTGTTTATTTTAATACAATTGTGTTATATCGTTTTTAATTCAGTCGTGTTATAAAAAGAGGAGGTTACGCCGTAATGAAAAGAATCGTGTTGCTGGATGTTCTCAGGGGATTTGCTATTATCGGTACACTGGGTACAAATATTTGGCTCTTTGCCTATCTGGGCAACTTGAACAAAATGTTTGGAGATCCCCTTCAGCCATGGTGGGCCACAGGTGATCGCATATTGCAAACGCTGATGCTTTTGTTGGTAAACGGAAAGTTTCTCGGCCTGCTTACACTTCTCTTCGGAGCTGGCATGGAATTAAAGAGGCAAAAAGCACTGCGCAAAGGATACACCTGGCCTGGCATTTACATATGGACATGTGTGCTGCTGTTCATCGATGGTTTGCTGCATTACACGTTGGTGATGGAATATGACGTATTGATGAGTTATGCGATTACAGGCATCATGGTGTCTTTCATCATCCACCGTTCCCGTCGTTTCATTTTGATCATCATGGGGATCATGGGCAGTATACACTTCATTGGAGTGGGCGGAATTACAGCATTGCTGGCACTTTCGGAGTCCGGTTCTTCCTTTAATGGCATGGAGATAATTACGCAGCTATATGCAGCGGGAACGTGGTGGGAGCAAGTCCTGTTCCGGCTCAGCAACTTCGTTTTCTTCCGAACGGAATCCATCGCGATTATCCCTCTTAATATATTTCTGTTCTTGTTTGGTGCCCTGCTCATGCGAGCGGGCGTATTTTCAGACCACCCTTCTGCACGACGTAAACGCCGCAAATTAATGAACATCGGACTTGCCGCAGGCATTCCGCTGAACCTGCTCCTGCTGATCCCCGGAGGAATGATGGACCTGTTTGTTCGTTACATCAGTGCCCCCGTCCTTACGCTGGGCTATCTTGGTCTGATTGCTTACCTGTTGGAAAAAAATACTTTGCCCCGCCTCTTCGAACGCTTAGGAGAAATCGGCAAGATGGCGCTGAGCTGTTACATTTTGCAGAACATTCTGGCTTCCGTACTCTTCTATGGTTGGGGTCTGGGATTAGGTGGTCATCCGTCCTCGCTTCTGGTCTTATCTATGTGGGCCGGCATCTGTATCCTGATGATGTTATTCTCACATGTTTGGCTTCGCCAATTTTCGCTGGGTCCGGTCGAGTGGCTTTGGCGCAAGCTCTCCATCTCTCCTGCAGCCAAACATCCGTCACGATCTGAACCAATGTAATATCGAGCTATCCCCCTTCTATCCATTTGTAAAATGTTCTCCTATCCAAACAGGGCTGCGGATCCTATCCGGAGCCCTGTTTTACTGATTGCAAATACAACCTTCCCTTGGAGTTAGGGGGCGTTCTCAAACCCAGTTAAGTGCACGTTTTTGATATCACAAATCTCTTGACGATATGTCAGATAAAACCTATGATTTAGTTAGTCGACTAATTAAAAGGATGAGAGCTTATGAATTCAGCCCAAAATGAACGGCTATTGGCGCAGTTATCGGAACTCGTGAAGCTGCAGCGTTATAAGGTTCATGAGAAGCTTGTTAACCACCCCGAGCTGTACCCCGGACAACCGCCACTGCTGTTCCAGCTTGACCGGGAAGATGGTCAAACCCAGAAAAGTCTGGCCGAGCAGCTTCGCCGCGCCCCTGCAACCGTTACAGTCATGCTCAAACGCATGGAAACTGCGGGATATGTAAGGCGTGAAGCCGATCCGAATGATCTGCGTAGTCTGCGTGTCTATTTGACCGACCAGGGACGGGCAGCGCTCAAAGATTTGAGAGAAGCGTTCCAGGCACTTGAACTCCAGGCTCAGGAAGGTTTTACACCAGAAGAGACACAACTGATGTCAGCGCTTGCACAGCGCATGATTCAGAATCTCCGTGAATCCTGAGTCATGTGTGGTTTTTTTACAGCATGATTCCAGGTCATAACTGAATGAGGTGATTTTCCTATTGTGGACGTTAAAACGATTTTTGACCCCCTATAAGACAGCGGCCATACTCGCTCCACTACTCATGGTACTTGAGGTCGCCATGGATCTGCTTCAACCGAAGCTGATGTCCAGCATTGTAGATGATGGTGTACTTGCGGGGGACCTGTCCCACATTGTGCGCACAGGACTGTTCATGCTTTTATTTGCCCTGATCGGCTGGGTTGGTGGTGCAGGCTGTACGCTCTTTTCCAGCAAAGCATCTGTTGGCTATGGCACCGATCTGCGTCAGGAACTGTTCGATCATATCCAAACCTTTTCCTTTCGTAACCTGGATACGTTCCAGGAAGGGTCGCTGATCACGCGGCTAACGAGTGATATTACCCAGATGCAGACATTTGTGCAGATGCTTCTGCGGATGTTCATCCGTTCGCCCATGCTGATTATCGGCAGTATTATTATGGCCTTCACGATCAGTATCAAGCTGGCCCTGATTCTTATGATGACCGTGCCCGTTCTCTTTGTTGTTTTGTATATCCTCATATCCGCTTCCTACCCGCTGTTTGCCAGTGTGCAGAACAAGCTGGATAAAGTGAATGCCGTTCTCCAGGAAAATCTCGCTGGTATGCGCGTCGTTAAGGCTTTTGCCCGTGCCGGTATGGAGAAAAAGCGTTTCAACCAATCCAATGAGGATTATACGGGAACAGCCGTAAAAGCCTGGCGCATTGTTACATTGAATGCACCTGTCCTCAGCTTGATGCTGAATGCGACGATTGTGGCCGTATTGTGGTTTGGAGGCTTTCAGGTTGTAGGGGGCGATATTGCAGCCGGGGATCTGATTGCTTTTATCAATTACGTAACCGTAGTACTCTCTTCCCTTACCTCCATCGGTATGATGATGATGAGTTATTCCCGTGCCAAGGTATCTGCCGCGCGGATCAACGAGGTTCTCTATACGGAGCCGGATATTCAATCCGGTCATGAGCCTCACAGGGAAAAGGCACTGCCAAATCAGGTATATTCGATGCACCCTGATCCGGCCTCCATGCCCGCCAACAGAACAGGTGAGGTGGAATTCCGGGATGTCTACTTCCGTTACGATGGCGAAGATGCTCTCACGGGAATTACGCTTACAGCCCGTGCCGGGGAAAAAGTGGCGTTACTCGGTTCCACAGGTTCAGGCAAAACATCACTCGTTCAGTTGATTCCCCGCCTGTACGATGCCTCGTTGGGTGAAGTGCTTGTAAACGGAGTCAACGTGCGGAACTGGGATCTTCAGCTGCTTCGCAGCCGGGTGTCCATCGTATTGCAGGAATCCATTCTGTTCAGTGGCAGCATCCGGGATAATATTGGTTTCGGCAGACCAAATGCCACCGATGCCGAGATTCGTGCTGCGGCACAGGCAGCGGCAGCGGATGAATTTATCACGAACCTGAAAGATGGTTATGACACGGAGCTGGGACAACGGGGAGTCAATCTCTCCGGCGGGCAGAAACAGCGTATTTCCATTGCCCGTGCCCTGCTCATGCGACCGGAGGTTCTTATTTTGGATGACAGTACAAGTGCAGTTGATCTGCGAACCGAGGCAAGCATTCAGCGAGCACTGCATTCCCTGATGAAAGACAGCACAACTTTTTTGATTGCACAGCGCATTTCCTCGGTGAAGGATGCAGACTGCATTTATGTGCTTGACGAGGGGAAAATCGTTGCAAGTGGTACACATGACGAGCTCATGACCCACTCCACACATTATCAGTCCATCTATTATTCACAACAGCGGAAGGAGGATGTTCAATTTGGCTAAACCTGCAACTTCCTCCACACAGCCACCTGTCGTCCCTCCCATTGGAAGACCGCCAGGCCGGGAAACCGTTCCCAAAGTAAGAGCCAAAAATGCCAAGCATGCCATCCTCCGAGTCTGGTCGTACATGGGACGCCATCGCAAAGGGGTTATCGTGGCTCTGGCGCTTACCGCTCTGGGAACACTGCTTAATCTGGCAGGGCCCTACCTTCTTGGGCGTGCCGTCAATGAGCATATCGTTCCAAAAGTGACAGATGGTCTTTTGAAAGACTGTCTCCAGCTGCTGACTGTATACGTGCTGAGTTCGCTTATGATGTGGGGGCAGTCCTATGTCATGATCGGTGTCTCCCAATTGACGGTGAAGGATCTGCGTCAGGCTTTGTTCTCCAGGTTGCAGCAGCTGCCCATCAGCTTTTTTGACAAAAATCAAAGCGGAGATCTGATGAGCCGGGCTACCAATGATGTCGATAACGTCTCCACCACGCTGAACCAGAGTGTCACGCAATTGATGTCCAGTGCCATCCTGCTCGTTGGTTCACTGTCAATCATGTTTGCGCTGGATCTCCGGCTGACACTCCTCAGTCTGGTGACCGTGCCATTGATCACGATCGCCACCAAGCTGATCGCTTCCAGGACCCGCAAACATTTCTCTGCCCAGCAGAAATTGCTCGGGGAGCTGAATGGTTTTGCGCAGGAAACGATTGCCGGACAAAAGGTGGTCGCCGCCTATAACCGTCAAGAGCAGGCACATAAGCATTTTATGAACCTGAATGAAAAACTGCGTACATCCAGTACGCAGGCTCAAACCGTATCCGGACTGGTCGGACCTACGATGAACGTCATGAACAACATTGGATTTGCCATTCTGGCAGCAGTAGGTGGATGGATGGCTTACCACGATCTGACGTCAATTGGACTGATTGTGAGTTTTCTCGCTTACTCCCGCCAGATTGAGCGGCCGATCAATGATCTGGCGAACCAGTACAACCTGATCCAGGCAGCTATTGCTGGTGCTGAGCGTGTGTTTCAGATTATCGATACACCGAGTGAATATGACGAGAAACAGCAAAAACAATTGAACCACATTCAGGGCAAAGTAGTTTTTGAAAATGTGTCTTTTGCATACAGTTCCGAAAGAGAGATCTTAAAAAATGTCAGCTTCACCGCTCAGCCTGGCGAGATGATCGCCCTCGTCGGACCGACAGGTGCAGGCAAAACAACCATCATTAACCTACTCCCCCGCTTCTATGAAATTACAGGCGGAAGAATTACCATTGATGGCTCTGACATCTCGGAACTGGAAAAGGACCACCTTCGGCGCGGGCTGGGCATCGTGCTGCAGGATGCCTACCTGTTCTCGGGGACCATCCGTGACAATATCGCCTATGGCAAGCCGGAAGCTACAGATGAGCAGATCAGGCAGGCAGCCGAGCTGGCCAATGCCCATTCATTCATTCGCAAGTTATCCCAAGGTTACGACACCCCTATTATTGCGGGCGGAAGCAACCTTAGCCAAGGGCAGCGGCAACTGCTGACGATCGCCAGGGCCATCCTGGCGGATCCAGCCATTCTTATTTTGGATGAAGCAACCAGCAGCATTGATACCCGTACGGAAATGCAAATTCAAGAGGCGATGCGTACATTGATGAAAGACCGGACCAGCTTCGTGATCGCCCATAGACTGAGCACAATCCGGGAGGCTGATCAGATCCTGGTCATCGATTCAGGTCAGATTGCCGAGCGAGGTAATCATGAAGATCTCATGCATCAAAAAGGGTTTTATTATCAGCTTCAACAAGGGCAGCTAAACTGATTCATCCACTGCGCTGCAACACAAAAACGCCGCACAGGTCCGTTTTATTCCGGACCCGTGCGGCGTTTTCCTATAGCATTTCTATTTTTATCGCTTCATCCGTACAAGTCCGCGTGTGGATCTATTCAGAAAATTCAATGTGTGTTCTTTAAATTCAGAATATGGTAAGTTATGTATTGCTTCAATGGATTGACTGAGACTTCGTTTTTGGCGGAATAAAATGGCATTAATCTTTTTTATCGTGTTTATTTCGTCATTTGAGAATCCATTTCTTTTTAGACCAACGATATTTATACCATATATATACGAACGCGGACCATCTGCTAAAGAATATGGAACGATATCTTGGGAAACTTTGCTTCCCGCACCGATCATCGCAAAACTTCCAATGCTACATAATTGGTGGACAACAGAACCGCCACCGATAGTGATATAGTCATCTATACGAACATGTCCACCAATTTGAACTTTATTGACGATGACATTATGATCTCCCATCATTACATCATGTGCGAGATGGGCATAGTTCATAATAAAGTTGTTATTTCCTACTCTCGTGAAATGATCGCCTTTTGAAGAGCCTTTACAAATGGTTACATACTCTCTCACTGTATTATTATCCCCAATAATGAGATATCCTTCTTCACCTCGGTAACCTTTGTCTTGTGGATCTGAACCGATGATCGCGCCATGTGAAATGCAGTTGTTTTTGCCCAATATCGTGTTGGATCCTATGATAACGTGACTTCCAACCTTAGACGCGCTTCCTATTTTTGAATTTTCTTCAATGATACTATAAGGTCCGATTTCGACATTGTTGCCAATTACTGCGGAAGGGTGAATTATGGCTGAGTGATGTATCATTTGGCACCTGCCTTTGTTCTGGAAAGTTCATCAAGTTTTTCATTAAGTTTTTTTATTGTTTTAGGAAGTCTAGAAAGTGCAGCGGATTGTTGCAGGTGTATCTTGTGTGGACGAGCTATATATCCTGACACCACTGAGTTTTCGGGCAAATTTTTAGAAACATTTGTTTTAGCTAAAACAACACAATTGTCTCCAATCGTAATGTTATTTATAACAGCACTTCCAGCAGCCAGTATAACGCGATTGCCAATGTTCGATGATCCCCCAATTGCACTTGTGCCTGCGATAATGCAGTGCTCACCAATCTGAACATTATGACCAATTTGAATAAGATTGTCCATTTTGGTTCCTTTACCGATGATCGTTGAATCAATCGTTCCACGATCAATAGCTGTGTTCGCCCCAATTTCAACATCATCAGAAATAATGACATTTCCAATGTGGGGAATCTTCACCTGTTTATGCCCATCCCATTCAAAGCCAAAACCGTCTGCGCCTATCACCGCCCCTGAATGAACAATGACATTGTCTCCAATAAAAGTATCATTTAAAATTGTGACATTAGGATGAATCAAGCAATTCATTCCAATTGTCACATTCTTACCAATAAACGAGTGAGCAGAAATAATAGTATGATCACCAATAGACACATTTTCCTTTACTACCGTAAATTCATCAATCTGAACATTGTAGCCTAACGTTGCAGAAGGCTCAATGGCTTTTGATGATATTACACCACTGCTTTTGGTCTTTTCACTAAACATGTTAATTAATTGAATAAAATCGAGTCTTGGATTCTTCACCTTAATAACAGGAACTTTGAATTCTTTTGATGGCGTTTCTGGTACGATTAACGCTGAAGCATTACATGCATCCAATTTATTTAAATTTTGTACCGTAACAAACGCAATCTCCCCTTTCATGGCCGAATTAATTGAACCTACGCCGGTTATAACGACATTTCCATCGCCTACTAAAATCCCATTTAACTTTTCAGAAATTTCATTTAGATTATATGGCATATGGTATATTCTCCCTTGTACTCACCTTAGATTTTTTAACAGTTCTCTAGCAAAAAGAGTATTCAAATAATGAGAGGTGCCGGATCCTATAATTTCGGCATGAAAATAAGGATTCAAAGCCAAATCACCAATCAGATCTAGCAGCTTGTGACGAGACAATTCATCAGGAAACCGTAAATTAGGGTAAATTTTCTTTTCACCAATGACTATGCCATGTTCTAAAGAAGCACCCTGAATTAAACCCTTGCTTCTTAAATACATGATTTCTTTTTTAAAACAAAATGTCCTGGCAGGTGCAATATCCGTCAAGTAATCGTTCTCAATAAAATTAAAATAGGACGTTTGATCTGAGAGGAAGGGAACATGATGTTCGTTTTTAAAACATACGCAGTAGGAGGTCGTAGAGGAGGGATGAGCTTCGAGAAAAGAAGTACCATGCTCAACTCTAACTTTATGTTGTAAATGAAGGTATGTTTTGGGGACTTCTTGCTGCAGATAACCCACTTCCAAAATCTTCGCTGCAATATAGGAAGAGCTGCCATCAAAAATAGGCAATTCCTCACCATTAACATCAATAATCACGTTATCGATGCCCATCCCGCGCACAGCAGACATTGTATGTTCAACCATAGATACAGCGTATCCATGCTTGTTTTTAAGCTGTGTGCAACGTTCTGTATTGGATACATTACCGATTTTAGCTTCAATAATTTCATATGGATCTACATCCACTCTTCTAAAAACAATACCTGTGTTTGGTTGTGCAGAATGCAGAGTTATCTCTGACAAATTTCCACTATGTATAGCAATGCCGTCTAATGTAAAACTATTACGAATCGTTTTTTGGTACATAGCATCCCCTCCATTTTATTGAACATTAGTCTACTGAATAATGGAACCGCCCACCCTGTTTATCGTGTAACTTAGCAAACAAGCTCGTCCCCTTTGACATAATTCTCGAACTCGGATCCTATTTCACATGTATTATATCGATTATGATTAGCTGATGTTGTCGATATTTGGAGGCTCGTCAAATTCACATGAACGTATAATTTGATAATTAAACTAAAACAAAATGTTATTATCTTACGAGGTATGACACGTATGAAGATGTTCACAGTGCCGTTCACCGTTATATGTGATACTACATTAACTAACGTTAACGGAGTATTTCGGCGGTCTGTTTCCGAATGAATGCTCAAGAACAGCAAAACAAGAAACCTTAGCACTCATTGAGCTAAGGTTTCTAAACGAACTATTTTTTTGTTTTTTTATCTGTCTATTTAACGGTGAGCAGTTCAGCATTTTTGTTTGCTGGAATTATGCCCCCATAGGTAAATGAAGGGTGAATGTAGCGCCAATCCCTATTTCACTATGAACGGTAATTTTGCCATGATGGTCCAAAGCAATTTTCTGACAGAGTGCCAGTCCAAGTCCTGTACCTTCTTCCTTGGTCGTATAAAATGGATCAAAGATCGTCGCCAGTGCGTTCTCCGGAATGCCGCTGCCCGTATCCGTAATCGAGATAAGTGCTTCTTCTCCATCATGTAACAAACCAATACGCACTTCACCCGGGTCTTCCATTGCTTCAAAAGCATTACGAATCAGATTAATCAGAACCTGTACGATCTTGTCCCGATCCATATTGACCACAACTGATTCGCCTGTCATCTCTAATGTAATCCGGTGTCCACGGGATGCTGCATCCGATTCGGTTAATGAAAAGACGCGTTCAAGGCAGTGACCCAGCTTCTCCGGTTTCATTAGATGTGCCTGTGGTTTGGAGAATTGCAAAAACTCGGCTGTCAGGTCCGTTACCCGGATAACCTCACCCATAATCACTTCATACCACGGAGCGATATTGTACGCTTGTCCGCGTGACAGCTGCAAGAATCCACGAATCGCCGTGAGCGGATTACGGATTTCATGCGCCATGCCGGCTGCAAGTTCTCCAACAGCCCTGAGCCTTTCCGAACGGTAGACCTCTTCTTCATTCTTAATCCACTTGCTGCGCTGTGCCTGAAATAGTCGCTCCTCTGCAATCGTTATTAACTGCTGGAGGGTCTCTGCTGTCTCCGGATAGACCGAAATGCTATACGTAACCTGTAATCCTTTCAGATCGGTGGTTTGCATCGTACTCATTCGTTCCTCGATACCCGCAACCTCGGGCAAAATGATTGAAAATCGATCTCCCGCATAGCGGGATACCCCATACGCATCCGCGAAATGTCTGGAGATGCTGTCCCCTGTCCCCGTTATAATCGTGCTCCAATTGTCTTCCACTTCCTTGTTGAATCCGTTGAAATTCTGAATATTCAGAAGGATTAAGAAAAAGGAACGCTCCTTGTCAGCCGTCTCTTGCAGTGCATTCATATATCCTTCGTAGTTGAGCATACCAGTAAGTGGATCGTGCAGGGTGAGGAAATGATTTTTTTCGCGCAATCTGCGTTTCTCGGCTTCGCTATTAATCAGTGTATGGTACAGAAAAATAATCACAAAAGCTGTGAGTACATCAAACAGGGAAACGAGCAGTGTGTAAGCATCTATGGTGACATAGGAAAGGCGAATCGAAGTATATTCCAGCACGAGCAGGAGAGAAATGGGCAGAGTCTGAACTACTCGCTGTTTGTCCTGAATCATCGTCATGATGAGCAGATAATACAGCATGTTACACCAATTCAATTCACTGAAGTAATGAAACAGTCCAAGGAAGATCCACTGGATTTTTTGCAATACAGGATATCGTCTTTCCCCATAAATACTTGCAACAAACAGGGATCCCGCAATGATCATCAATGTGAGGCTGGAAGTGCGGCCCAGAAAATAGGAGGACAGGATTACAAGCAGGCAGCCCAGCGGGAATATAACCCTTTTCATCGTGTACGTTAGCAAACAGCCTCGCCCCCTTTGACAATCTACTCACATCTAACATTTTATTTACATGTATTATAGCCATAATGAGTAGCTAATGTTGTCGATTAATGGAAGCTCTCCAAATTGGAATGGAAGGTCTCATGGAATAAATACCCATATACATTCTGTATCGAACAATATTTCAGAACACAATTCATCTTTTTTTCGGTATGTTATACTACGATAATGGATTTATTTTCAATAAAATCCGGAATGTGAAGGAGATTTCATGATACAACAAAGAAAACCAATTGGTTTGGGCACATTTTCTCTGCTGGTCATAGCTTTGGGATTTGCATTTAATTATGCGTGGGGACCTGAGGATTTTCGTTTCAGTTACTATCTCTTTCATCAGATGAACTGGCCAATCTATAGCAATGGAAATGACGGCCTCCATTTGCCTTTTGTAGCAACTGCAATTTTCTGGGTGCCTGCTGTGGTGATTGCTCGAAAATATGATTATCATTACGGTACCCGCGTTGCATTCAATGTCGCTCGATTCATACTGATCTTCTGTATCTTGGGGCCATTAGTTCTAGTGCTAAATTGGATCATTCATTCATAAAGAAGAAGCCAGCGCTCTGACGTTCCAGAGCGCTGGCTTCTTCTTTCTTACTAATTAACATAACTATTTCTTCGCCATATATTTACGGATATCAAATGCAACAGCCGCAACGATAATCAATCCTTTGATAATCAGCTGCCAATATGGGCTTACACCGATAAAGGTGAGGCCGTAGTTGATCACCCCGAAGATGAGAACACCTGCCATGACACCCGGGACTGTACCTATGCCTCCTGCAGTGGAAACTCCACCCACAACACATGCCGCGATGGCATCCAGTTCATACATGTTGCCGTAGTTATTCGTTGCACCACCCGTACGTGCTGCCTCCAGCACACCACCCAGCCCATACAACGCTCCCGCAATGGCATACAGGGCGATCAGATTGCGTGCCACATGAATCCCTGATACATGCGCTGCCTGAATGTTACCGCCGATGGCGTACATATTTTTGCCCAGACGGGTTTTGTTGAAAACGACCCAACAGATTAACGCGACAGCAATCGCGATCAGTACAATATAAGGGATCGAATAACCACCGCCCAGATCAATATATCCCGATCCGATAACCGTAAGGTCTGGTCTGAGTCCTCCAATCGGCTGTGACTGATTCGGCTCTGTATCAAAATAAATCGAGTTCAAACCATACACGGCTACCATCGTTCCCAATGTCGCGATAAAAGGAGGTACGTGCAATTTGGCTACAATAATTCCGTTCACCAGCCCTACGGCCAGACCGGCTACAATTCCGATAACGATAGGCAATCCTACCCACAATTGTGGCAGATCGGGGAAGAACCGATTCGCGTACTCATCAATCTGCAGCATCGATGCAGATACCACTGCCGTCAGACCAACCACCCGTCCTGCAGACAGATCGACTCCACCGGTGACAAGGATGAAGGCCGCCCCCAGTGCGATGATGGCCCGAGTGGAGGATTGCTGTAAAATATCCCGAAGCGTAGAGAATGCAAGGAAGTTCGGATCGGCAATGGCAATACCAATGACGAGCAAAATCAGTACGATAAAGATGGCGCGCTGCGTTACATATTGCTTCACCTGATTGATTACTTGTGTGTTCATCTGTTCCCTCCTGTCTAAGCCATCCGCTGCTGAGCGGCCAGCCTCATAATTTCCTGCTCTGTTGCCTCGGCTCCCTCTACAATACCGGTCAGCCTTCCTTCGCTCATGACCATGATCCGATCCGACATGCCCAGCAGTTCAGGCATCTCCGAGCTGATCATAATAATGCTTTTGCCCTGACGGGCCAGTTCGGTAATAATGGTATAAATTTCAAACTTGGCTCCCACATCAATGCCCCGTGTCGGTTCATCGAGCAGCAAAATTTCCGGATCGGTCAGTAACCACCGCGCCAAAAGTACTTTCTGCTGATTACCCCCAGAGAGGTTGCGAATCAGCGTGTTAACCGAAGGCGTTTTGGTTCTGAACTTCTGGGTTTGCTCCCGTGCCTCTTCGCGCCCCTTTTTCTCATCCAGCAGTCCCACTCGGTTTCGATATCGTCCCAGACTCGCAATAATGGTATTTTCATACACCGACAACACCGGAAAAATTCCCGTAACCCTCCGTTCCTCGGTCAGCAAAGCCATGTTATGACGTTTCGCTGCGGCTGGTGAGTTGATCTTCACTTTGCGTCCGTGAATGGAGATCGTACCTGAAGCAAGTCCGCGGAGCCCAAACAGGGATTCAATCAGTTCCGTCCGCTGCGCTCCAACGAGCCCGCCAATGCCGAGCACTTCGCCTTTTCGGAGCTCAAACGTTATATCCTTGAACGACTGAGGCTGGTTCGAAGTCAGGCCTTCTGCCTTCATTATCACTTCTCCCGGAACATTGGTCCTTTCCGGAAAACGTTCGTCCAGATCACGCCCAACCATCCGGGTGATGATCAGATCCGTGGTCAGCTCAGCCGCATCCCAGGTACCGACGACGAACCCGTCACGCATGATGGTCACTTCGTCCGAAATCGTAAGAATTTCCTCCATTTTGTGCGAGATGTAAATGATCGATACGCCGCGGCTCCGAAGCTCATTAATAATGGCAAAGAGCTGTTCCACTTCCTTGCCTGTCAGGGACGAAGTCGGTTCATCCATGACAATGACTTTGGAATGAAAAGAGACCGCTTTGGCAATTTCCATGGATTGAATTTTGGATACGGATAATGTTCCTGCCTGCGCTTTCGGATCAATATCCAGATTCAGATCCTCAAACAAGGCCAGGGTATCGGCATACATCTTCTTCTCGTCGACCAGTAACCCTCTCATCGGAAAACGCCCCAGCCATATATTCTCCATCACAGGACGGTAAGGCACCGGATTCAGCTCCTGATGAATCATGGATATTCCATGCTCCAGCGCCGCTTTGGAATTCGGGATGTCTGCCTGTTTTCCTTCGATTCGAATTGATCCTTCGTCCGGTCGATACATGCCGAACAGACATTTCATAAGTGTGGACTTGCCCGCCCCATTCTCTCCCATCAGGGCATGGACCGTTCCTGGTTTTACCCTCAGCGTAACCTGACTAAGTGCCTGCACACCCGGAAATGCCTTGGATATGCCATCCATCTCCAGCAGGTAAGGTGATTCCATGTTGATTCCTCCCTTCCATATGCCCAGAAAAAAGGACGCCACCTGTAAGACGGACGTCCCTCTCTGCAACTGTTATTGGGCGTCGGCAATGTTGTCTTTCGTAATTTTCTTGTAGGCGATCCAGACATATTTGCCATCCGTAATGTCATACCCCGTATTATCCTTCGTAGGTGTCTCGCCCTTAGCAAGTACGGAAGCGAGAGCGACTGTCGCAGCACCCTGGTTCTTGGCGTCATTCAATACGGTCCCCAGCATCGTGCCGTCCTGGAGGGCCTGAATGGCAGGAGCCGTCGCATCCACACCTACAACAGGCATCGCTTTGCCGTCCTTGAAATACCCTGCCGCCTTCAATGCCTCAATGGCACCGAGTGCCATATCATCGTTGTTGGCAAGCACGGCTTCGATCTTGTCGCCATGGGAAGCGAGAAATGCCTGCATTTTCTCCTGCCCTTTGACCCGGTCCCACATCGCCGTATCTTCCGCCAATGCCTCTACTTCAATACCAGCATCCTGGATCGCCTGTACAGAATATTTGGTCCGCAGCTCGGCATCCTGATGGCCCGGCTCCCCTTTCAGCATGACGTATTGCAGTTTGCCATCCCCGTTTTTGTCCGCTTCCGGATGGGCTTTCCAGTAATCCACAATCAGCTGGCCGGAGATCGTACCCGACTCTTCAGCCTTGGCGCCCACGTAGTAGACTTTATCCCATTTGTTCATGTCTTCGGCTACCGGTTCACGGTTCAGGAAAACGACAGGAATGCTTGCCGCCTTGGCCTTGTCAATGATGACGCCTGCTGCCGTCCGATCCACCGGATTTACGGCCATGGCACTGTATTTCTTGGATACAAAGAGATCCACTTTCTCATTCTGGGTCGGCTGTGCGTTCTGGCTATCCACGATATCAAGTGTGGCTTTGCCTTCTGCCGCTGCCGTCATGGCATTCCGTACGCCCGTCATGAACGTATCATCGAATTTGTAGATCGCGACACCAATCTTCGGCGTTTCCGTACCTCCTGCTGCCTGCTCTCCTGTGTCCGTTCCTGTACTTCCGCCCGCACTGTCCCCGCCGCTGCTGCAACCAGCCGCAGCAACCATAAATGCGGTAAGCAGCAATGTCATCCACGTTTTCTTCATATCCTAATGACCTCCCCCAAGTTCATTCGGCTTCACCGATATCTTTATTATGAAAGGGTTTACACCATTTTCGAATACAATATCTTCATCTGTTTTATCGAAATCTTCCTCTGTTGATATATGTCTTCCGTCTTCATTGCACAAAAGGAAACAGCAGCTTCTGGTTATCCATCCAGAACATATTATCGGTGCTTACCAGCTTCGTTTCCAAAGTTACTCTCGTCTGGACCTGTTGATCATTCAGCCGTGCCACCGCCTGGTTCAATCCAAGATAACCTGCGCTGAAGCCATTTTGCACAATGAGGTGCTGGAACACCCCTTCCTGCAGCTGCTCCAGCTGCTGCTGTTCACTGCCAAAACCAACGATCTTGACCTGATGTTCCAGCTTGCGGCGATGCAGTTCATCAGCTGCGCCCAGAGAGGCCGGTTCCTGAAGGGCAATGAAGCCGTCCACCTGCTGCTCATCCAGCAGCTGCTTCGCTGCCTGCCAGCACACATCCCGGGTACCGCATACGGATTTGGGTTCGACCTGAATCTCAGGATACTGCTCCAGTGCTTCCAAGACTCCCTGCTCCCGGTGGATCAGCCCTGGATTCACCGGATCCGGCCCCAGCAAAGCTACGCTGCCTCGCCCTCCCAGAAGTTCGGCCATCGCTTCACCTGCCTGGCGTCCGGCCTCCACATTGTCCATAGAAATCACACTCGTTATGCCCTTCACGGGAAACTCATCGTTGAGAACAATGACCGGAATACTCATTTCGCTTGCATTCTCAGTCTGTGCCTTCTGAATGATCTCGCTTAGCGCCTCCTCACTTAGTGGATCAACCAGCAAAGCGGAAGCCCCCTGCTCCAATGCCTGTGTGACCGCCCGAATCTGCGCCTGTTCGCGTGAACTGTACGCCCCGACACCTTGCCCGGATAATTCCTGCAGCTCCATCTCTAGGTGGATCATCGAATCAGGATTGGCTGGTGCATGGGTTGGCGCCTCAGACGGAAAAGCCTCCACGGTCATCAGTTCAGCCCCATTTTCCTTGGCCGCTGCTTCTGCTCCGAGCCTTATGGCTTCGGCAAGTTCACCTGTTCCTGCAGGCGTAATCAGAGCGACACGAGGTGGTGGCTGGACCGAATCCGCATTGGATATACCACAGGCTGTACCAAGGAACAGACAGCAGCTTACTGCAACGATCCCCATGAAGCTGCGTACACCGAGGATGGACGGACTGAACTCATTAAATGGATCTGTACTGACCATCCTGCCAATGGACGCCTTGTTAGCCTTGTTCTTCATCATGAATTTTGCCTTCCTCCCGTTCGCATTGAATCGGAATCCGAATCCAGACTGTCGTTCCTTCCTCCAGTTCGCTCTCGAACTCAAGGCCGCAGTCTTCCCCATAGTAGAGCCGAATTCGGTCATGCACATTGCGCACGGCTACACCTGAACCCGCACCACTCTTGACGATGGGACTGCCACCCAGTAGTCCTGACACCTGCTCCGCTGTCATGCCGACACCATTGTCCGTGATGCGAAACACCAGCATCTCCTTTTCCCGATAAACACGGATCTCAATACAGCCTTCCTCTGTGTGATACTCGATACCATGCACGATGGCATTCTCGATCAGCGGCTGAAGTACCAGCTTCAGTGTCAGGCAATCCAATATATCCTCATCGGCATCGATGCTGAACCGGAATTTGCGCTTGAATCGCATCTGCTGAATCGTCAGATAATGATGTGCGTGTTCCAGCTCTTCGCGGACGGTAATTATGGTCTTACCTTTGCTGAGGCTAATGCGGAACAAACGGGAGAGCGAGGTGATCATGGTAATTACTTCGTCATTACGACTCATGCCCACCATCCGCACGACAGAATTCAATGTGTTATAGAGAAAATGAGGATTAATCTGGGCCTGCAGCGCTTCCAGTTCGAGACGCCGTTTCTGTTCCTGTTCATGAATGATCTCATTCATCAGGGTGCGAATTTTGTTCACCATCAGGTTGAAACGACGGGATAACCGCTCCACTTCAAGTGGTCCTTGGATGGTCAATTCCACGTTGAAATCCCCTCGTTCCACAGCCTTCATCTTCCGTTCCATGCGCCGGATCGGGCGTGTCAAACTGGAAGAGAGCAGCATGGATACGAGAATGACGAGCACCAAAACAACCAGCAACACCCGGATGAGATAGCCATTGACCTCCTGGCGGGTCGTCATAATTTCATCCAGGTAGGCCACTCCAACGATTTTCCATCCGATATTGGCAACAGACTTCACGGTATTCAGCCGTTTCTGTCCATCGGCTTCATCTTCATAACTGCCCGTGGCGACCAAAGCCTGTTCGATATTTTCACTTTTGAGTCCCATGTACATCAGCTGCTGCTGCGGATGATAAACGATATTGCCTGCGCTCTCGTCGATGATGTAGACGTATCCCCGCTGCCCCAGACTGACCCGCCGGCTCAGTTCATCCATCTGTTTGAAGTTGATATCCACCAGTAGAATCACCTGCCGATCCTGACCGTTTTGCCGCACCGTAATCCCTTTACTCATCGATACGACCCATTTGTAGGGCCCGGCATACATATTCTGGATATGAGGCAGTGAAAAACTAAGATGGTCCGGCACTCTGAGCGCAGATTGAAACCACCCTTGCTGTGTCACATGGGCGCTTGGTTTTAAATCTGCCGTAGGTCTGTTCTTAAGCAGCTCGCCCTTGGAATCGAGCAGGGTAATCGAGATAATGTCCTCCCGGCTGCTGAGCAGTGTATCAAGCTGTTTGTCCACCTGTTCCCCTTCCCATGTCCCGTCCCGCAGCATATGCTCCTCAATGGCCCGGTACAGATGCGACATGCTCCGGACATAGTCCTCGAGGTTGTAACTGACCTGATCCACAATCTGTCTCGTCGTCAGTTCGGCGCTGCGTTCGGCAGCTTGTGTGAATTTATCGTGCAGAAGCAGCGCCATCACGGTGAGCACCAGTACGATGAAGATGGAAAAGGACCACGTGATAATCGACCGGATACTGCTAACCTTTGAAGACCGAAGACGGGAACGCATTCTAAGCCATAATTGTCCCATCCGTCCGGCAAACGCTCTCATCGTTCTGCACCTTCACTGGTTGTCAGCGCGGATTGCTTGCGATATTCTTTCGGCGAAATGCCAATATGTTTCTTGAAGCAAAAGCTGAAATAATTCGGTTCGGCGAAGCCTACCCGTTCCGCGATCTCAAACGACTTCAGCTCCGTGGAGCGAAGCAGTTCCTTGGCCGCCTCCATACGGATCTGCATCAGATACTGCAGGAACGTAAGCTGCACTTCTTTTTTGAAAATACCGCAAAAATACCCTGAACTGATATGCAGATGGCCGCATACCTTCTGTATGGACAGATCAGGATCGGCGTAATGTTCCTTCGTAAACAGCAGCGCTTGCTCCACGATATCTTTGTACACATGCTGGCGTCCGCTGGCAATCCGATGTTGTACGAGCATACAGACATCCCGCACTTTGCTCTGTGCCTCGAATAATCCAGGTAAACGGAACAAATCCGCATACAACTGAAATCCTGCACCGAAGATATCTTCCATGTCCTCTCCCGATGCCTGTGCCGCCTTCCAAACCGTTGTTAAAACTTCAATCAGATATAGCTGGATGTCACCTCGTCCATGCTCTACCGTAATTTCCCGGAAAATGATCCTCAGGGCGTCTTCGAGCTCTACCTGGGTTCCTGCCTTGAGACAGCGGGTCAGTGCCTGCTGCTTCAACTCGTCGAAACGCAGTTTGCCTGCAGTCTGCCGCTCCACATCCGCAATATAGATGAGTGAATCGGTTCCCGGCACAAGTCGGTAGTCGAGCGCCAGCAGTGCATCTTCATAAGCATGTTTCACATCCGTGAGCGTATCCACCATTGCCCCTGACCCCACTGTGGCCGGGATGCGCAAGTAATGATTCATGCTCCGGATGACATTTTCGAGTGCCTGCTGCTGTCTTTTCTCCCCCTCCGGATGACCCCATCGGTCAACAAAAAGCAGAACAATGGCCTCCTGGTGCATAAAAGCATGTCCTGCCCCATGTTCCGTCCACACCTCTGATGCAATGTTAAGTGCAGCGAACTGCTTCAGCTCCGCATCCTCGGATTGACGCAATGATCCTCCGGTTTCATGTTTATCCGTTTCCACCGATCGTTGGCCTGCACCGGCTAATTCCGATTTAAACGTACCCTCATGGCCACCATTCTTTTTCCCGTCTCCCTCCAAATGCAGCGTTAAAACAGATACCCCGTACCGCTCACCCTGCAAATCCAGCCCGCATTGTTTCGCTTGACCATGAATGTACGCAGGCGGCTTCTGCCGATGCAGCAGGGTAGCCATCAAATCGGCCTGCACCAGCGGCAGGCTTGTATAGTAATGATCCCGCAGCTGCTGGACATCTTTGCGTTCTGCCACTTCAGATGCCATTTGCGCCCGAAGACGGGTCAGCAGTTCCGTCAGATGTCCGGCGGAGAACGGCTTCAGCAAATATTCGTCCACACTCAGTGAGACGGCCTGCCTGGCGTAATCAAATTCATCATAGCCTGTCAAAATGACAACTTTCACGAGTGGATTGCGTTCCCGCAATCTTCGTGCCAGCTCGAGTCCATCCATAAACGGCATGCTGATATCGGTCACCACAATATCCGGCTCAACCCTTTCGGCCATCTCCAACGCTTCGCGGCCATTCTCTGCAAGGCCGACAATCCGCAGATCCAGTGCTTCCCAATCCACCTCTACGACCAGCCCTTCGCGTACATCCTCTTCATCATCCACCAGTAATACCCGGTACACTTGCGAATTCCTCCCTTTTATTTGAGTGGGCTGCGCGCCACAAGCCATATGTCAGCATGTTGCTAAATTCAATTCTGCTCGTTCCTCCAAGGTTGCCATCATACTATACAATATTATTTCATTTATGTAACCGCTTACTTTAAATGATTCCAAACTCCTATTCGGATCACTTACATCTTATATTTATGGTAAATTATAGTCATCTATTCTGTACAAAAAATGCGAGAAGGGAGTGTCATTCCATTGAATAGATTACAAGCAGGGTTGGTAACCACAGGAATTGGTGCAATATTGCTCTGTAGTGGGGCAATCACGGAAACTATACGCTCCGAACGACTCCAGTCGTCCACGGAATCATCAAGGTGGGAAGATCATTCTGAGGAATTGAGTAATAAATTAACACGCTCGTGGAGCGGGGGATTAAAAGCAATTCATAGAGTGATGGGTAGTGATGGTGATAAGGAAAACCTAAATGAATGGAAGCTATTTTATAGTTTGGAGCATGCTATACATCAGATTCCCCACAAAGAGCGCTCCTCCTTTATTGATCTCTATTACAGCGATACCCGCAGAACTTTACTTGAAAATGGAGATACCCTGCCTGCTCTTCTCCTCAATCCTGACCACTCAAAAGCAATTCAGTTCTGGGAAAAGCATGATGGTACCTATGCGATCATTACAATGGAGAAACAACTGGATCAAGATGGCAAGCGCAAATGGCTTGAAAGTGGTACGCAGATCGTCAAGAAGCCCTGATCCGCTTAAAGAGTTCAGGGCTTCTTGACTTAAGTCCAGTTTTAACAGAATCATTGGCGAATATGATAGACCCTTCCCACCCTTCAATCCACTTCAGATGGTGAGCTATCTTTTTCTTGCTCTGAGAGATGAATATTCAAACCTTTTACATAAATCATCGTTGTGTCCGGATTGGTGTGCCCCATTATTTCCGCCAAACGGTGCAGTGGAGTTCGCTCTGCCATGGCATAGCCAAACCGATGACGCAGATCATGTGAACTTAGCCCCTCCAGTCCGGCTGCAGTCATCACCTTTTTAATCAAATGGCGCAGTGCCCTCTCGGTCAGACGATCGTTGGTCTTCTCGGAAGGAAACAGGTAAGGGCTATGCGGATCCAAACCTGCGATATATTTCTTCAGCATCAGATTACACGTTTTGTTCAATGGGATTTTCCGCTGTCCGTTTCGTTTATCGGCTCGCACGGTAAGCTGCCCACTTCGTTTTCCCAGTTCAATATCAACCGGCTCGAGGTTGCATACCTCCATCGTCCGTAAACCCGTATGGAACATGAGGGTCAGGATTGTCTGATCACGAAGTGAGTTGCCCTGTTCGACCGCAGAGAGGAATGATTGTTCTTCCATGGCTGTCATTCGGCGAGGGCTCACCTTGTCCTCCGGAATGAATTTCAGAGGTTTGGAAGGATCACTGCTGATCCTGGATTCCGCTGCAGCCCATTTGAAGAAACGCTTCAGTGTGATAAGTCGGCGATTAATGGTCGATGGCTTCAACTGCAGCACATTCTGTGAATGATCCCGGTAGCTCGTTAACGTCGATGTATCCACGTCTTCGATTCGCATGAGATGTTCTTTTGCAGCTGCACTTCCTTTGTACCATTCGGTAAAATGTTTCAGATCACTCGCATATTCCCTTAATGTTTTGGGCGTTAGCTCTCCCTTATTCGTAAGCATATGTATGAACTCCTGAACAACCAATTCCCCTTGTGCCGGAACCCCAGATGCCTTGCTCATTTAAAAAAACCTCCAAATCTTGACTTATATTAGCGGACATGGTATTATCATATTAATCGATACATTAGCGGACATCAAGTCTGTGGTTTGAATATACCTGATCAGTGTTAATTTCTCATTAGCCCTAATCAAAATGGTCGTTTAAAAAACTTATTTTTTTGGAGGAATCACATGCAAACAGGTACAGTGAAATGGTTTAACGCGGATAAAGGCTTCGGCTTTATCGAAATTCAAGAAGGAAATGACGTTTTCGTTCATTTCAGCGCAATTCAAGGCGACGGTTTCAAAACTTTGGATGAAGGACAACGCGTTCAATTCGAAGTAACTCAAGGTAACCGTGGACCACAAGCTGAAAACGTTACGGTCATCTAATTATATTCAAGCTGCCTTTACAGGCAGCTTTTTGTTTTTATTCCGTTTCTGACCTACCAGATCACAGTCCGACCGAATACCAAATCAAACAAAGCGAGGGATTACACATGGATAAGGAACAATTGATTGCCGAAGTAGCCAAATCTGGCGGTTTCTCCAAGAAGAACGCTGAAAAGGCCGTAACTGTCGTACTCGATTCGATTTTAGAGGCTTTAAAAGAAGGCAAGGAAGTTCAGCTTGTCGGATTCGGAAAATTCGAGGTACGTGATCGTGAAGCGCGTATGGGCAGAAGTCGGAGAACGGGCAAAGAAATCCAGCTTCCTGCAGGGAAAGTTCCCGTATTCACGGCAGGATTAACCATGAAAGAGGCACTTAATTAAGGCAGCAAACCCTGTATTGGAAAGAAGGTTTTCATTCAAACAAACAACAATATATATAATGTAAATGTCGTATTTTCTACCGTTGATGATATTCTTAACTATTATTCCGGCAAGCAGACGAACCAGGATAACGCGAAAGATCACACCCATTCAACAGCCCCATCAGCAGAGTCTGAGCAGACCCTACCACCACCCACTCGCTGAACGAACCCTTTCATATTGGACTACAAAAGCCCTGTTCCGCTGTCATCCGGTCCAGGGCTTGATTTATGTTAATCCAGCACCCAGGGAGAATGAATCTTGGGTACATCGTTAATCAACTGTCTTGTATAAGGATGCTCCGCATGGTGAATGATTTCCTCCGCTTTTCCTGCCTCCACCATCCGCCCATGTTCCATAATACAGATCGTGTCGCTCACATAATAAGCCAGACCCACATCATGGGTGATAAACACAATGGTCATTCGATTCTCATCACGCAGCTTGAGCAGCATATCCAGAATCGTGGAACGTGAACAGGCATCCACCATGGAGGTTGGTTCATCTGCAATCAGCACTTTCGGATGCAGCATGAAGATCCGGGCAATCATCAGCCGCTGCATCTGTCCACCTGACAGCTCGAACGGATATTTGTTGTACAACTCCTCAAACTTCAGGTTCACGAAGGAACAGGCTTCTTTCATTTTGGCGTATTCCTCATCATCACTTAGCTTCAATCCTTGAAGTTTGATACAATCCACGAGCAGCTTCTCTACCCGATGAAAGACATTGAACGATGAAAATGGATCCTGGAAAATGGCCTGAATATCCTTCCAATAGGCTTTACGTTCACGATAGCGCCTCAGCTGTCTCGGCTTTCCATTGTATTCAATGGCCCCGCTTGTTTCCTTAAGCAGTCCCATTATCATCTTCGCAAGCGTGGTCTTGCCGCTGCCGCTCTCGCCAACAATCGATATAATCTCGCCTTGGTGAAAATCAAAGCTGACATCGTCTACCGCCGCCTTTTTACGGTTGCCTGTACCGTATACCTTCGTCAAATGACGGCCGCTAATCAGCACTTTGCCCATCGCCATGCGGGTTCACTCCTTTCGGGAGTCATTAATCAAGCTGCTCCTCTTTCCTGATCTGCTCCAGGATTTCCGGTGTCAGCAGGCAGCGATAGATCCGTTCATCCACATGGATGTTCTCAATCTTGCCCTGACGACAGTCGTCCGTAACCAGCGTGCAGCGTTCTGCAAATCGGCAGCCTTCGGGCACATGCTTCAGATTCGGCGGGGCTCCCGGGATGGCAGCAAGTTTATGCTCCTTCATCCCCTCTTCCGGCACAATAATGGATCCCATCAACTTACGTGTATAAGGATGCAGCGGATTGAAAATCATCTGCTCTGCCGTTCCCCGCTCGACAATCTCCCCGGCATACATGACCATGATCTCATCCGTGACATGATACAGGAGCGGCAGCTCATGGGTGATAAATATCAGCGACTTAATGACTTCCCGTTTCAGCAAATCCTTCAAAAGGCGGATGACCGCCTTCTGTGAAGTCACGTCCAGGGCGGATGTCGGTTCATCCGCAATGAGCACTTTGGGGTTTAAAATGGTGGAGATCGCGATCACCGTTCGCTGCTTCATGCCACCGGATAACTCATTCGGATACATATCCAGCACGTCCGGGGACAGATTCAGCGATTGGAAGCGCTCGGCTGCCATCTTCCGTACCTCCGTACGCTTCATCCCCGGGCGATGTTCCTTCATGATATCTTCGATGAATCGGATAATGCGCAGCGTGGGATTCAGCGCATTCATGGCGGCCTGCGGAATATAGGCAATCTCCTTCCCCAGAATACGGGAGCGAAGCTGCTCCTTGTTTAGCTGCATAATATCCGTGCCATTGATTTGGATCGAACCACTACCATAATGGAGGGGTGGGAAATAAAAACCCATCAGACTGAGCGCAAGTGTTGATTTGCCACAGCCGGACTCCCCCGCAATGCCCAGCGTCTGCCCTTCTTTCAGTCCAAACTCGACCCCGTCGACCGCAAAAACGTTCTCTTTGAGCCGGGTACGATAATAGGTTTTGAGGCCGCTGACCTGAAGTATAGGTTGGTTCATGGTCTTAGCTCCTTATTTTCGGATTAAAGATTTCGTCCATGCCTGTATTCATCAGATAGAGCGAGAACGTAATGACAGCGATGGCAAATGCCGCAGGGATAAATGCCCACCAGGCTCCTGCCACCGGGGCTTCAAACACCAGTGCCCAGTTCATCAGAATGCCGAGTGATATTGTGTTATACGGACCGAGACCCAGCATCGAGATTGAGGCTTCGGACAAAATGCCCGAGGCTGTCTGAAGCACAAAAGCCATGACTACATAAGACGCGATATACGGCAGAATCTCATGGATAATGATGCGCGGTGTGCTATGTCCCGAAATCTTTGCAATATGCACATGATCCCGGCTGCGCAAGGATGTCGTCTGAGCGCGTACCGCCCTAGCTGTCCATGGCCAGCTCGTAATTCCGATAATGATGGCCGTCACGAGGGAGCTGCGGGAATCGATACTGACCGAGATGAGAATCAAAATGATGAATGATGGAATCACGATGAAAATATTTGTGACCGCAGTCAGAAAATTATCCAGCATGCCCCCGATATACCCGGAGACCAAGCCCATGACCAGCCCAATCACCGTCGCAAAAACACCCGCAATCAATCCCACCCGTATGGAGGTCTGAATGCCATACATTAATTCCAAAAAGATATCGCGCCCGAAATTGTCCGATCCCAGCAGCAATCCATCCCCAGGAGGCTGAAACGCCATTGCAATCATCTCCAGCGGGTCACTGCGATTAATGAGCGGATAGATGGTCACAAGCAGCAGCATGCCTACAAAAGTCACCGCACCAATCATAAACTTGGGCGACTTCAGCAAAATAGAGATCGAATGCTTCATGTCATTGTTCCTCCATTTGAGCAGCCTTGATGCGTGGGTCAATAAAGCCATAAATGACATCGATCGTGAAATTCGCCAGCAGTACGGCGATGGCAATTAACAGTGTACATCCCGAGATGAGCGGATAATCCAGCTGACGTATGGCCGTGAACAGCCATGTCCCGATGCCTGGATAACTGAATACAATTTCACAGATCAGCGATCCACCAACCATCGTGCCTATGGAGAGTGCGAGTCCTGTAATTTGCGGCAGCATGGCGTTGCGGAACACATAGCGCGCAATGCGGCCATCGCGGATGCCAAGCAGTTTACTGTACAGCACATAATCCGAATTCAGCTCATAAATGGACATCTCCCGCATGCCAATGGCCTGACCTCCGATGGTCACCAGCACTATGGACAGAAACGGCAGGGTATGGTGGCGTATGACCGACATGATAAAGTCGAAGCTTAACTGCGGCACCATCTGGAAGTCATATCCCCCGGACAGCGGAAACCATTTCAGTGTTAAAGCAAAGACATACAGCATAATAATAGCCAGAGTAAAAAAAGGAATGGAATTGATAAACAGGGCCACCGGGAACAGCACTTTATCAAAAACACCCTTCCGGTATGCTGCAATCGCACCGAGCAGATTACCCACCAGCCAGCCGACCAGGATGGCCGGAAGTTGAAGCCCCACCGTCCAAGGGACGGCGGAGGCCAGAATGTCCGTCACAGGCTTCGGATATAGTCCGAAGGATGTGCCGAGATTGCCTGTGAACAGATTTTTCAGATATATCCCGAACTGGGTCCACAGCGGTTGATCGATACCAAATTCAACGGTAAAGGTCTCATACACCCGCTTGATGGAGTCCGAATCGGTCATGCCTGCGGTCATTTTGGAAGCGATCATGCTCACCGGGTTGCCTTCAATCAATCTTGGCAGAATAAAATTCAATCCAATGGCAATGATCAGGGTCAGGCCATACCAGAACACTTTTTTCGCTACATATCTGGCGTAGGCATTCATTGGATCAGCACCCCCCGAATTTTACGGATAAGGTCATATTGGTGCTCAGGTGAGCACGTTCTTTTATCGCTTAATTATGAATTTGGTAAAGGGCCTTAATGCCTGCGCCATCCATTGAAATCTGCGGTGGAATGTTGGTGCCGTCCCCTTCGGTCGGGAATCCTTTCCAAACGGATTCATTCACGGTATCAAACACCCAAGGTCTGTACATCAGTGGAATGGACGGGATATCTTTCAGCCAGATCGTATTGAGCTCGGTGTACAATGCTTTTAGTTTTGCTTCATCCGACACGGAAGGAATCTCTTCAATGATTGCGTCTGCACGGTCATTCTGATAACGGCCCCAATTCCAGAATGCCATCTCGCCGAGTGGAGCGACTCCTTTGGAGTACATAATGGTCATGGCGCGGTTCCACGGCTGGCTCGGACTCACTCCGCCCGCAGGTGTGTTCATGATGATATCGAATTTGCCGGTTTGCAGATCATTGGTCCAGACCGGGGATTCCGGGAATTTGGTTCGAATCTCAATGCCAATCGCCTTGGCACTCTGTGCGACGATCTCCAGGGCAGCATTCCAGTCTGACCAGCCGTACGGACATTCGATTTCAAAAGGCCCGAGGCGCGTTCCGTTCAGGACACGAATACCGTCTTTGCCTTTGGTGGCCCCAATCTGGTCAAGCAGCGCGTTCGCTCCTTCAATATCCGTCGTCCATTGCAGCGACTTGATCGCATTCTGGTCAACGTACTTGGACTCGGCATCCGAGTTCAGAGTCAGGGAAGGCTGCATCGGTGCAGAGTATCCGCTCATCGCTAGTTCGGAAATTTTGTCATAATTGATGCTCATCGCAATGGCCCGGCGAACGTCTGCGTTATCCAGTCCCGCCTTGGACAGATTGAAGAAAATGCTTGGCATGGAACCCGGCAAATAATATGGTGCATCCTTCAGGTAGGTTTTGATCGGAGCCCCGCCTTCCCACATTTTCCACACCTGCGGGATAAACTGTTGGGAGACGTCCACTTGGCCGCTCTTGAACGCCAGATCACCTGCGGCATTATCCTTGTAGATCACATGAGTGATGTACTTGGGTGCAGGCAGTTTGCCGAATAGTTTCTGTCCCCAGTAGTTGTCGTCGCGGATAATCGTGATTTTCTGATCATTGTAGAAATGCAGTTTGTAAGCTCCGGTGCCCACCGGATTGTCGTTAATTTCTTTGCGAATCGCGGTCAGATCGTTATTATTCTTCTTCTCAATCTCTTCCCAGATATGCTTCGGCAGCATGGGAATCAGTTCAATACTATCCAGCACCGTTAGTTTATTGGGATTATCAGGGTTCAGCTTGATCTCAACGGCTTGCGGTCCGTCCGCTTTTACTTCCTGGATGTAGGTCCAAAAACTGCTCCAGTTGATGTCATATTTTTTGCCCAGCTCATAAGTGTACACAACATCGTCTGCCGTAAAAGCCGTCCCATCACTCCACTTGGCATCCTCGTTCAGCTCAATTCGCAGCGTGGTGTCATCCGTCCATTCATACGTCTTGCCAAGCAGCGGCTCAAGCGCGCCGTCCAACTGGTTCACCATAAACAGTGTCTCATACACCAATTCCCTGGAGTTTCCGTAATTTACAGGAAAGGCGGGATTACCACTGAGCAGATTGAAGTTGGTTGGCGGCCCCCATTGCAGTCCATTGACGTACAGCGTCTCATTACGCGGGGTCTCCTTGTTGGTTTGAGGTGCTGGTTCATTTTGAGTGGTCGTAGCAGGCGGATCTACCGTTCCTTGCGGTTCACTTACCGACGGTGGCTGAACACTTTGGCATCCGGCAAATAAAGCAGCCGATAATAACAGGGCGATGAGCGGTTTTGCAGCACTCTTGACTCGCATCCTGAACCCCTCCGTGAATTCATATTGGTATTTGGAAGCGCTTACTTAACGATATTCTATGAGGTATATCACACGAAACATTCCATCTCTTTCCTCAATGTTGAGACATTATTTCTTGCAGCTAGGCCACAGGGCATAGGCATATGGTGTCCAAATAGAAACAGCCGGCTCCGTCAGGAACCAGCTGCTGCCTCGTTTTCTTTTCGAAACCAATCCTATTTCTTATTCAAAAGTCCCTTCAATATCTGCAGGTCATATGTGGAAACCAATTGTTCCAAATGGGTATCCAGCCACTCTTCATCCTGATCCCACCATTTCAGTTCCAGCAGCAGTTCAATCGTTTCGTCGTCGAAGCGCTTTTTGATCGGCTTGGCCGGATTGCCACCAACAATGACATAAGGCTCGATGTTCCGGGTAACCGTCGAATTGGACGCAACAATCACACCGTCTCCGACTGTGATACCCGGCATGATCGTTACATTTTGCCCAAGCCATACATCGTTGCCCAGTACGGTATTGCCCTTAAATGGCAGCTGATCCAGAGTGGGCGTCACTTTTTCCCATCCTCCACCGAAAATATTGAAAGGATAGGTCGTCATTCCCTCCATCCGGTGGTTTGCACCATTCATAATGAAGGTCACACCTTCTGCAATCGCACAAAACTTGCCGATCACCAGGCGGTCTCCCAGAAAATCATAATGATGCAGAATTCGGTCATAAAAATGTTCAGGCGGATTACTATTGTCGCTATAGTAGGTATAGTCACCGATGTCCACGTTGGGACGGGGCGGCAAATTTTGAATATAACAAACGGTGCGAATGTTTTCGTTGGGGAAAAGTTTTGTTTTATCGGGAGCCATACTTATTCCTCCTTTTTCCACCATTGTAACAGATATCAGATCTTAAACGGGCTGAGTGAGGTTTGCAGCTCTGTCGAAACATCAGACAATACAGCCGCAGAGGCCTTGATTTGTTCCACTGATTTCAGCTGTTCATGAACAGATCCGGCAGCCTGCTGCGAATTGGCACTGGCTGTCTCGGCATGACGTGCAATTTCATGTACGGAAGCAACAATCTGCTCTACGCCTGCAGACATCTCTTCACTCGTCGCAGCCATGTCCTCAATCTCCGTAGCGATCTGCAGGTTCGTGTCCCGGATCAGGCTGAAGTTTTGTTCTGTCTCGCGAGTCAAGCGCAGCCCTTCCTGCACTTCCTCCTTCACTCTGGACATGGCCGATAGCGATTGCAGCATGTCCTGTTCCATGGCTTTCACCAGTTCCTCAATGCGACTCGAAGAATCTCCGGCCTGTTCAGCCAGTTTGCGAACCTCGGTAGACACTACGGCGAACCCTCTGCCATGCTCCCCTGCTCTCGCCGCTTCGATCGATGCATTCAGAGCGAGCAGGTTCGTTTGGTTGGCAATCTCATGAATGGTGGTAACCATCTGGCTAATCTGGGCTGACTTCCCTTCCAGCATGCGAATGACTTCATCCGTTGTGGTAACAGAGGATTCGATCGTCGACATTTGCTGAACGGTCAGCTGCACCGCTTCACCTCCGGTTTCTGCCTGCCTGCGGGAATACAGGGCTGATTCAGAGATGCTGGAGGCCCTGTCTGCCATCCGCTGTACTCCGATCGCCACCTCCTCCATGGCTTGCAGATTTTCTCCGGTACTGATCGTCTGGCTCTCTGCTCCTCTGGCGACCTGTTCCACTGACGAGGCAATCTGTTCTGATTCCCGTGCCGTCTGTTCCGCAATGGTCAAGAGAAGTCCAGTCGAATGCTCAGCCTTCTCTGCAGCCTGAAGGCCACCCTGAATAATGGTCTTCAAGCTGCTTCTCATCTCGTTGTATCCAGCGCCAAGCATGCCGATCTCATCCTTGACGTTGTCGACAATCGGCTGAGTAAAGTCACCTGTGCCCGCACGTTTAATCGCCATGGACACTCGTTCAATTCTTAATTTCACCCGGCGGACATACAGGATAACCGCTATAATGGCCACCGCCATCGCCAGCAGGACTACAATCGAGAAGGTTTTGAAAAATGAGGAGATAATGACATCGATCAGCGATTGGGATGCCCCTACATAGAGGATCCCGATGATTTCCCCGGATGCATCCTTGATCGGTTGATAGGCCGTTTGGTAGTTCTGGCCGACTACAACGGCTTCCCCGTAAAATTTTTCACCCTGCTGTAAAACGGTCTGGGCGACCTGTTCCGATACTTTTGTTCCGACAGCACGTTCTCCATCCATCATCACGTTGGTTGCCACGCGCTCTTCGCCACGAAAAATGGTGACCGTATCTCCTGATGCCTCGCCAATCTCGTCCACCAGATCGAAGTTGCCTTCCATGGATGTGTCTCCTTTGTAGAGCTGTCCATCCCTGATGGCCCAGTCGCCGGGGTGTTTGTATGTAATGATTTGATTCGCCATCTCCAAATCCCGCTTCGCCTTTTCCGTGGCAAATGTCGTAATCCCCTGCCTCATTTCCAGAATGACACTTAACGCTACTGCTGTGGAAAATACGATAAATATGCTGATAACAATCAAACTTATTTTGGTACCGATGCTCATGCTCCGCATGTGTTGAGCCACCCATTTCCCTATGTGATTGAGTTAATATTGAAGCGAATTTCGATTCATTTCGAATATCAACTATAGTGTTATCGGTAGGGACAATCACATTATTTATAAGTTTTCAGTGATATTTGTCACAATTTTTCATTGAAAAAACCAAAACATTTCCGTGTTTTCCGTAATCGTGTGAGAATGTCCTTCTGTCTGGAAATTCCAATGCCCTAAACAGGTGAAAGGGATATGTCTGAATTCATATAAGAGTGAAAGCAACAACAAGGCGGCTCCCTTCATAGGGAGGCCGCCTCTTTATTTGTTTGGGTTTCAATTATGAGGGGAGCATATCCGTATCGGTGTAGACCGTTCGGCTGTTCCCTTCTTTATATACAAAGTAATCAAAATCGCGTGCTTCCGGGTCCCACCAAGATCCTGCACACAAAGACCAATATAGGTTCCTGTAAATCGGATATATTCCGGAGATTCATCTGACAGGTGCGTGATATCAAACCACCCGCCTGCTGGATACCAGGACTGGTCATCATTTGGCGCATAGAAAAAGCAGGCATGATCGTACTTAAACACAACCTTTAACCGGATCCGGTTCACTGATTCTAACGGGATATCCTCCATTAGTTCGTCATATATCCCGTACCTGGACTGAATAATGCCCAAGCACAGTCCCTTCACTTCATGAAAAGTTACCCGTAAATAGAGATAGTCTTTGGTATCGTAGTACAGAATCAGTCCGGCCATTTGCTGTGGATGGTCCGGCGCAAATTCCAGACAGGTTTCGGCTTCACACTCAAAAGCCTGCAGTCTCCGGGCGACCATGCTTTGCCTGTGCGTCGAGCTCATGGACTCCATTCCGCGTAAGCGCAAGTAACCGGGACGTTCCGTCAGGCTGAGCCAGGTCGGATCCGGTGGTATACGAAGTGTATTCCAATCGTTCCGGAGCTCGAATTGATCGAAGTGGTCCATTTCCGCTGCTGGTTCAAATGGATGTGCCTTGATCTTCGGTGCAGGCACCTGGACCTCAGGATACCGGTCACCGGTCGCAAGCCTCAACCAGCCGTCCTCGCTCCAAGTGCACAGCTGAAGAGCAGTCTCACGTCCTAGTATGCAAAACTTTTGATTCACGGGCCGGCCAACCAGATGGGCCATATACCACTCTCCAGTGTGCGTTTCGACGAGACTGCCATGACCGGCCTTTTGCAGATCTAAATCGGGCCTTCCGTATGACGTGAGAATCGGATTGGAAGGATCGACCTCATAAGGGCCTTGTAGCGTACGGGAACGTGCTGCTGTAACCGCATGCTCATAACCGGTTCCCCCTTCAGCCGTTATTAAATAATAATAATCATTATGCTTATACAGATGCGGTGCTTCCGTCAGTCCTAATTCTGTTCCCTTAAATATATTAACAGCAGGCCCAACCAACTTTTGTTCCCGGACGGAATATTCCTGGAGAACGATGCCTGAAAACCGATTTTTACCCTTACGGTGATCCCAAATCATATTGACCAGCCACTTCCGTCCGTCGTCATCATGAAACAGGGAAGGATCAAAGCCGCTGCTGTTCAGATACACCGGCTCAGACCAAGGGCCTTCGATATCCGTGGCTGTCACAAGGTAATTGTGGGTATCTTTAAAAGCGCCTACCCGGCTTTTGACATCGGTGTAAATCAGGTAGAACATGCCGTTGTCGTAGCTAAGACAGGGAGCCCATACGCCTCCGGAGTTAATGTTTCCTTCCATGTTCACCTGTGTGATGCGGGTTAGCGGAGAAGATATCGGTCGCCAATGAACCAGATCCCGGGAATGGTGAATCCGTACACCCGGGAACCATTCGAAGGTGGACGTAGCGATATAATAATCTTCCCCCGCCCTGCATATGGACGGATCGGGATGAAAGCCGCGAAGAATGGGGTTGGTGATCATATTCATTATAGTAGCAACCTCCGGTATGAAAATAATGGCAAGTACAACAGAAGATAAGATTTCATGACCATCCCAGTGTTTTTTTGCCGGCTTCCAGGGCGGTTATGATCCGGTCTACATCGTACACATTTCCTCTCCACGTACCACCGCTGACCGATTGCAGCGCAGCCCACAGTCTGGTATCATCCGGCAGCGCTTCATCAGGCCGCATATCCGGATGAAAGGTCCTTTGTGCCAGGATGAGAGCTCCTACCTCCGGCGAAACCTCCGTCTCCCCTTCTCCAACAAAGTTTACGCTGCCCTCCAGCGTGCCCCGATCCACGACAATATCAATCAAATCTCCGTTTCGCAGCTTGCCGATCGGCCCGCCTGCCAGTGCTTCGGGGCCAACATGGCCAATACAAGCTCCGGTGGACACACCGGAGAATCGGGCATCGGTGATGAGCGAAACATATTTTCCAAAAGGCAAATGCTTGAGCGCAGACGTAAGCTGGTACGTTTCCTCCATCCCTGTTCCTGAGGGTCCACGCCCGAGCAGTACCACAACGTCGCCAGCCAGAACACCGCCCGTCTTAATCGCATGGATCGCCTCACGTTCGGTTGTAAACACCTTGGCCCGGCCACGATGACGATACACGCCTTGCTCATCCAGCACAGTTGGGTCAATGGATGTCGATTTGATGACAGAGCCTTCGGGAGCGATATTCCCGGTTGGAAATGTCACGGTCGAGGAAATCCCAAGACGCTGCGAGTGTTCTATACTCATGATGACACTGTCCGGATCAATGCCGTCCTTCTCTTTCAATTGCTTGCGCATGAGATGACGGCGTTCCGACGATTCCCACCAATCCAGCACCTCGCCCAATGACGTACCTGTCACTGTAGGTACAGACTCATCCAGCAGGCCAAGCTGTCTGAGGTGGAGCATGACCTCGGGGACACCTCCGGCCTGAAAAACCCGAATGGTGGGGTGGAAGATTGGTCCGTTCGGCAGGGCACTAACCAGTCTCGGAACATTCTTGTTGACCTGTATCCAGTCCTGTACCGTGGGCACGGTTAAACCCGCTGCATGGGCAATAGCCGGTATGTGAAGAAGCAGATTGGTCGATCCGCCGAAAGCGGCATGAACGGTCATGGCATTGCGAACCGACGCATCTGTAACAATATCCGCCATTCTCATCCCCTGGGACTCCATGTTGATCAGTGCGCGTGCGGATTGGCGTGCCATTTCGAACCAGATAGGCTGCCCGGAAGGTGCAAGCGCTGCATGCGGTACCGTCATCCCCATTGCCTCTGCTACAACCTGGGCTGTTGCCGCAGTACCCAGAAACTGACATCCTCCCCCCGGTGTTGCACAAGCACGGCATCCTAACTCCGACGCCATTTCCAAAGAGAGTTCACCGCTGACATACCGTGCCCCGATGGTCTGAATTTTACCAGCATCCTCTCCATCGACAGGCGGAAGTGTGACGCCACCGGGTACGATCACGCCTGGCAGCTGCGGCATGCCCGCAAGCGCGAGCATCATCGCTGGCAGACCTTTGTCACACGTTGCGACGCCGATCACGCCTTTACGTGTTGGCAGCGAGCGAATCAGTCTGCGAAACACCAGAGCGGCATCATTCCGGTACGGGAGCGAGTCGAACATGCCGGTCGTTCCCTGTGACCTGCCGTCACAAGGGTCGCTGACATATCCGGCAAACGGAATCCCTCCGCGGCTCGATAGTTCTTCTGCAGCAGCTTTCATCAGCAAGCCGACCTCCCAGTGGCCCGTATGGTAACCGAGAGCTGCGGGACTGCCATCCTCATTGCGGATACCGCCCTGCGTACTTAAGATCAGAAACTGTTTACCGTTCAATTCTCCGGGCTTCCAGCCCATTCCAACATTCTGGGACATGCCGAACAAGTCGCCGCTTGGAGCATTTCGCAGCAAATCATCGGTTAAAGGCAGACGTCCTGCTGCCCCTGGAGCTTGTGCCATGATATCAAAGCAGTCGGACTCTTTCTCCCCCATAATCGCCATAATCTGTTCGTACATGAGACCCTCCCACCGTTTATGACTTCACAAAGACTGTTTTGATCGCTGTAAAAAACTCGATAGCCGCTTGCCCCTGTTCCCTGGAATGCGAGCTTGACATCTTCATTCCACCGAACGGAGCCTGCAGCTCTACGCCGGCCGTTTCCGCATTAATCCGTACCAATCCTGCATCCATATCCCGGATGAAAGAAAGCATGGCTCCGACATTTTGTGTATAGATGGAAGCGCTCAAGCCATAATCACTATCATTAGCGGCCTCTATAGCTTCTTCGAGGGAATCCACCGCAATCAAGGCAAGCACTGGACCGAAAATTTCTTCCCGGGCGATGGACATATGCGATTCGACCCCTTCAAATACGGTCGGCTGAACATAAAATCCCTCTTCAAGCCCTGGACCATCGGCCCTTTTTCCGCCAGCCAGCAGAACGGCTCCTTCATCCTGTCCTTTTTGTATATAGCTCAGTACGGTCTTGAGCTGTCCTTCGTTCGCACATGGACCCATCCAGCTTCCGGAAGACATGCCGTCACCCAGTCGAATCTCCTGGATTTGCGAGAGGAGCTTTTCTTTAAAGGCTTCATATACTTTTCGTTCAATAATGACCTTGCTGGTAGCCGTGCATTTTTGGCCCGTCGATTTCAAGCCACCGCTGATCGTGGCCTCGACAGCCAAATCCAAGTCAGCATCTGCCGCAATGATGATCGGGTTTTTCCCGCCCATTTCAAGTTGATACTTGGCCCCTCGTCCCAGGGCTGCGGCGCCGACCCGCTTGCCCACTTCATTGGAACCTGTGAATGTAATTCCACCCACATCCGGATGCTCAGCAAGTGCAGAACCGATCACTGAGCCTCTCCCGCATACCAGATTGAGAACGCCAGCCGGAATGCCCGCCTCCTCAAAGCATTCCATTATTTTAGCCGCAGTGACTGCGGTCTCCTGTGCGGGCTTTAATACAACCGTATTGCCATAAATCAGGGCCGGGGCCGTCTTCCAAATGGGAATCGCTACAGGGAAGTTCCACGGAGCAATAACGCCCACGACGCCTAGCGGCACACGGGTTGTAAACATCAGCGCTTCGCTGTCGGTCGAAGGAATGACATCACCGGTTTTTCGCATTCCTTCACCGGCATAGTACCTTAAGATCGCAACTCCGCGCATCGTCTCTCCTTTGGCTTCAGGAAGTGTTTTGCCCATTTCCCTTGTCATCGCCTCCGCAACCTCAGCTGCCCGGCGTTCCAGCACGTTCGCCGCCTGAAATAGATAGTTACCGCGCTCCGCACCGGTTAACCTCCGCCAATCCCTCGCTGCTGCCTTCGCAGCTGCAACAGCTCGGTTCAGATCCTCTACGCCGGAGTCTTGTACATACCCAACGACCTCATTCCGATTCGCCGGATTTATGCTGGGTTCGGTTTCTCCGGACACAGCCTGCACCCATTCCCCGTTTATATAATTTCTGTATGTCTGCTCTACCTGAAATGCGGTCATAGCATTCATCCTCCTTATATACTAGTTTGATATGACAGGATTGATCAGTGTCCCGATATTACTAACGGATATTTCAATACGGTCCCCAGGTTCAAGCGTAAACTCATTGGGTGGTACGATGCTTGTGCCTGTCAAAAGTACCGTGCCGTCGAACAGATCGTTGTCCCTCGCCAGAAAAGAGACCAGCTCATCCAGCTTCCGGTTTAATTCACTCGTACTCGCTTCACTCTTAACAACCATTTCTCCATCGCGATAGATCTGACAGACGATACTGAATTCATAAGGATTCTGCACCGTTTCCGCTAGACGAATGGCCGGACCTATGGAGCAGGAATTGCGCCATATTTTTGCTTGCGGCAGATACAGCGGGTTTTCCCCTTCGATATCGCGGCAGCTCATGTCATTGCCAACGATATAGCCCACAATGCTGCCATCAGCGTCAAGCACCAATCCCAGCTCAGGCTCCGGGATCTGCCAACTGGAGTCACTGCGCAGCGTGACAGCCTCATTCGGTCCGACGGTCCGGGCTGCTGTGGATTTAAAAAAGATCTCCGGTCTCTCTGCATCATAGACCTTATCGTAAAAGGTCTCCGCATCCAGCTTTCCATCCGTAGCTTCATAGTTTCGCGCTTCCCGGCTCCGCTGATAAGTCACACCCGCCGCCCATACTTCCGGAGCTTCCACTGGCGTGATCAGATGCAATGAAGTCCAATCATCGGTCAGTTCGTTTAACGGTTTAAAAGCGCTTTCAACCAGTTGAACGGGAGAAATTCCCTGCTCCCTAGCTTGATAGATCAGAGTCATAAAATCCGCCTGTGGCAAACGATAGGCCTTCTCATCATCCGTAACGGCTGCCAGCCACTTCTCTTGTCCGTCCAGAAATCGAATAATTCTCATTCAAGCTTGCCCCCCATTCTCCCCCATCGGGTTGATACTACTACCTTAGCACCAGCTAGGGTACATGACGATGTTCTAATCACTCCAACGACTTACCCTTTTCACGCATTATTTTTCTGTTAAGATGAATCTATATCAGTTGAACTAAAGATGATTTACACGGACACTCCGATGACAGAATAACCTTCCAATCACTGTTATCCCCAGATTTTTTTGATTCCCTCTTCATAAGGGGAAAATCCGGTGATAGCTTATGCTTCCGATGCAGCTTTCTTTCAGAAAGCTTTTAGGCGACCGCTTCGCTTTTTCAGGTTTTTTCTGTCCTCTCCGTTTCTGTGTAAATAGTTAGTTCAATTGATATAGACGAAACGGTAAGATGTTGGAATACAGAACATGACGAGGAGGTTCCTGTGACCAAGCTCTCGGAAGCCGTATATTTAGGCCGTCTGCCCGATGTTCGCATGTCTTTTCAATTATTGGGGCTGCATGCAAGAAAAGTAGATTCCAGTTGGACGTATCCGTCCCATGAGCATTCCATGTACGAAATCCACTGGATGCTGGATGGTCAGATGAACATGGTGGTCAACGGACAACTATACAGTCAGTCTGTCGGAGACCTTCTGTTCATCCGCCCCGGTATGACCCATTCCTGCACCGGTGCCGGACCGCAGGGCTTCACTTACTTTTCGGTTCATTTCAGCGTACACGACACCTCCTTTTGCAGAGAACTCAATCGCTGCAAGGATATTTATTATCCGGCAGATTCGACTTTAGCTCTGGGGTTGTCCTCTTCACTGTGTACACTGTATGATCTGGCCACAGAGCACTTGTCCATTCCGCTGTCTTCCTCCAAACAGATGAAGGTTCATGCTGCCGTATTCGAATTGCTCGGCTCCCTGGTCGGCCAGTTATCTCAGAACGCATCCGTTACCTTATCCAGAAAAGAAGCCATCGCCCGTCAAATTGCCGAGCACATTGAGGATTCCGTAAGATATATCCATCTTCATGGTGAGATTCGGGATAGCGAGCGAACCTGGATCCAAGACATTGCCAAGTCGCTAAACATTAGCCCGTCGCAGGTCAATCGGATCTTTCGGCAGGTATATGGCACAGCACCACGCAAGTTTTTATCAGAAACCCTTCTGAACGAAGCCCAGCGGCTTTTAAAGCAAACAGACCTAAACATTGACCATATTGCGATGATGCTGGGATATAAGACCAATGCGCATTTCAGCCGGCAGTTCAAGCGGTGGACCGGTATCGCACCAAGCGAATTTCGCAGCCATTCACAGCAAGCTGCGGCAGCCGCTCATCCTGATGATTGAAGTATCCTGTTCAAATGAAATAAGCAGCTGCTGGATTACCAGCAGCTGCTTTGTTTTGTACGCAGGTCGAATCGTTCAGCCGTTTATTCTAATGTAAATGAAGCCAAGCTCGCTCCTCCTGCTCCCCTGTAAGTAAAATACAAAGCCTGTCTGCCGTCCGGAACGGTAATCTCAGCCTTGTATTTTTTCCAATCATTTGTAAAATGTACCGGAATCATTCCCAACACTGGACCGTCCCATGCGGTTTTAACTTCGAAGACTCCATTACAATATCCGCGCACCTTGATCGTGACCTGACGGATTCCGTTACAATCGAAATATTTAAAACCTGCCGTGGCGGATTCCACCATATTGGCAATATATCCGGTCTCTTCATCGCCATCTCTTCCATCCTGGGTAATCTTCGGAAAGCGGCTGTCCAGCCACGCTCCCTCTCCGAAACCTCCTGTATACATTTGATCATCTTTCGTAAAAAGATTGCATGCAAGGTATGCCGGGTACTCCCCTTTTCCTCGAAGAGACTCCCCATTCAGGCCGCAGGAAGTCATTTCCGCCTGAGGAATGGTTCCGTCCTCGTGAAAAGAGATCCGTTCGATGCAGCCCTGACGGTTGAATGCATCCCCGTTTGTATGGCGGTGATAAAAAATATACCAGTCCCCGTTGATTTCGATAATACTGCCATGGTTATTGCCGCCATAATACATCGGCTTGTCAGCTGGTTTATAGGAGTCAATATGTAGATCGGAGTTGCTAACGATTACGCCCTGATATTCGAACCCTTTGTTTGGAAATTTGCTGGTAGCATAACATAATTCATGCATGCCGATCGAGGAATAAACCAAGTAGTAGATTTCCCCTCTCTTCCGGATGGAAGGTGCCTCAAAAAATTCATGTCCTTCAAATCCGCTGCCCTCGCTGTAGGGTTGACTAGGAGCGACGAATACGGGCTCATCCACAATCGTCAGCATGTCCGGACCAAGCACTGTCACCATCGCGCCATGTCTCGATTGGTCTCCGGGCGCACAGAAGCCGGTATACAGATACGTTTGCAGTCCTTCCGTCAACACACCGGGATCGAATTGTGGCTCGTCCCCGTCTCTTTCTCCCAGTCGGGTGCCGTCGGCATATTCTACGTAACCGTAGAATTCATATGTGCCGGCAGGTGTATCGCATACAGCCACAGAAACAACCGGCACTTTATCCAGCACATAATAAAGATAATAACGTCCGTCAGGACCTACCGTAACGTCTGGTGCATACAGGCACATACTGCCATCCGGATTTAGCGGATCATCTGTTTTTCGGTAGATCACACCTTCATTTCGCCAATTCCCCAAGTCGTCCACTGGCGCGGACCAGCATACATAGTCGTTTAAACAAAAGACATGTCCGTTAAACCGGTCATGCGACCCGTACACATAAACTCTGCCATCAAACACATAAGGTTCACTATCAGGGACGTACTCCCAGGATGGAAGGTATGGATTTAACCCCTGCTTCTTCATTCAAGCTACACTCCTCGTAAAAAGTAATTATGCAATTTATTAATTGAAAATAAATCCCTATAATAGAAAACAACTAAAACGCTTACCTACTTTTCTATTCTATTAATCAAGATAAATTGATCTATAACACGATCTAACTTACATGGTCCGTTTGACAAACCCAGATGGTAAAGGTGAAGAGCAATGACAAACATTTTTTACGTTGAGTATGACGCAGCACATAACAGCAATTTTGTTTTTGATATTCCCGAAGGGCATCCTTGCTGGCTTTTGGTTATCACACAGACTCCCGCTCAGTTCTGGGTAGATGGAAAACTAAAGGATTACCCACCCCATTGTGCCGTTCTTTTTGAGCCGCATCAAAAAGTTTATTATCGTGCCTGTGCAGAGCAATATATTAATGACTGGATTCGTTTTGAAAGCGATGAACCTTACGTGACCGAAACCTCGCTTCCATTTGGCAAACCTTTTCCTTTGGATGACCCCGAATATTGCCACAAGCTATTCCAACTGCTTGTCGTAGAGAATTCATTCAAAAAAGACTACAGGGAATCATCCATAGATTGTCTGCTCCGGACCCTTTTCAACAAACTGCTTGAGTCTTACTTTCAAGAGGAAATTAGTCCTCAGCACTATAATCTTTTAAAGCTTCGGGCGGCGATCCACAATAATCCCAGCCACCCTTGGACAATATCGGAAATGGCAAAAATCATTAGCATCAGTCCGGGATACCTGCAGTTAATTTACAAGAAATTGTTTGGTCTCTCGTGTATGGATGATGTTATTCATAGTCGAATTCGCTTAGCCAAAGAATACCTCAGACATCATCTTTACACGGTTGCGGAGATTGCAGACCGGTGCGGGTACCGTAATGTGGAGCATTTCTCCAGGCAGTTCAAACAAATGACCGGTTCGTCGCCAAAGAGATTTCACAAACACACTGGCAGCTTAACTGTCGGCACAGCCGATTCCGATGAGATCAACCCTTGATTCCGGTCATCGTAATCCCCTGAACAAAATATTTTTGTCCGATGAAGAAGAGGATCAGCACAGGAATAACTGTGATCAGGGAAACCGCCATCAACATCTGTATTTGCGAGGAGCCAAAAGAATTCTGGAAGAACTGCAGACCGATAGCCAGCGTGAAATTCTCATCGCTGTTCAAATAAATTAGCGGAGACATGTAGTCATTCCAGTGAAAGGTAATCGACATGAGACCCACCGTAATCAAAGCCGGTTTGATTGCCGGCAGCAGGATTTTGTAATAAATCTGGAAGGCATTTGCACCGTCAATATAGGCGGCTTCATCCAAATCTTTCGGGATCGTTTTGAAGAATTGTCGAAGAAGGAAAATGTTAAACGCGCCTCCCCCAAAAAAGGAGGGAATGATAAGAGGCATCAAGGTATCAAGCCAGCCAAGTTTGGTGAACAACAGGTAAGTAGGAACGAGAGTCACCTGACTGGGGAGCATCATGGTAGCAAGCACCATGGTAAATAACAATCCGCTGTATCTGGATTTAAATCGTGCAAAGCCATAGGCTACAAATGAAGCGGAAAGAACCGTCCCAAACGTTGCCAGCCCCGTTACGATTAAGGTATTCCATGTATAGCGTGTGAAATCCGCATACTGCCAGCCCTGAATGAAATTATCCCACGTAAACGTTCCCGGGATGATTTTGGGAGGCAGCGTATAGGCTTCCGAGGGGATTTTAAAAGCGGTGGAAAGCATCCATATAAACGGAAAGATAAATACGATTGCAACGATCGTCAATACGACATAACTCAAGCTGACTCTGATCCGGTCGCTGGTTCTTTTACTTTTATAATAAGCCTCCATGGCTGCACCTCCCAAATTAGTTATCGTAATAAACCCAGTATCTGGAGGTCCGGTTTACGATTAGAGTGATGATCATAATAACGATGAATAATAACCAGGCCAAAGTAGAGGCGTAACCCATCTCGTTATATTTAAATCCGCTGTTATAAATATGTATCATGTACGTATAGGTGGAGTAACTTGGGCCGCCTTCGGTCAGGATGTAAGGTTGCATAAAGATTTGGAAACCACCGATGATCCCCATGACCAGATTAAAATAAAGTGTTGGCGTTATCAGGGGCAGGGTAATCCGCGTAATTTTAACTAAACTGCTTGCTCCATCCATTTCAGCGCTCTCATATAGGGCTTCCGGAATATCCTGCAGCCCCGCCAGTGTAATGATGATGGAATTTCCGATGGTCCAGACCCCCATAATAATAATTGCCGGCATTGCCCATTTGGCATCGCTTAACCAATTCGGTCCTGTAATGCCGAAGAGAGAAAGGAAATAATTAACGAGCCCGAATTGAGCATTAAAAATCCAACCCCAAAGTAAGGTAACCGCAACGCCGGATGTGATATAAGGGATATAAAAGCTGGTTCGGAAAAAACCAACCCCCTTAATTTTTTGATTAAGCAGAAGAGCAATCAGAAACGACAAGAGCAAACTGGCCGGAACGGAAACCACCACAAAATATAGCGTGTTCAGCAAAGAACGATAAAATAGCGGATCCTGTGTAAAGGCCCTGATGATATTATCTAAGCCAATAAATTCGCCTGAGCCGGTCATATCCATATTTGTGAAAACCAGAATGATGGAATAAGCCATGGGATATAAGGTGAATATTAAAAAACCCAAAAGCCATGGCGAGATAAAGAGGAAAAATGGTTTCTCCTCCCTTTTTTCACTGCTGCTGTTTCGAGCCTTCATTCTTTCGCCTCCATAAATGCCTCCATTTGAGACCGGATTATGATAGAAAGGGGGAAAAGATCTCCCCCTTGGTTAAACCGGGTGTTGTTCTTCTATTATTTATTTTGATGGATGGAGTCGAGAGCGGCCTGGATTTGTGAAGTATAGGCTTTGGCCGCTTCCTCAGCCGATTTCCCCTGAACGGTGACCTGCTGCCAGGTTTGCTCGTAGAGATCCCCTGCCTTGGCAATGGAGCCTCCCCAAGGGAAAGTTATGGCATCCTGCAGCCCCGTTACAAAATCCACCATGGAGATATCTGTACCTTCAATTTTTAAATTGGCAAACGTACTTTCAGCCGATTCTTTCGCCGCAGGCAGATTTACCTTACTGTACAAATCGCCTACCTCTTTATTCAGGGATACAGTTTTTATATAAGCCCAAGCAGCTTCTTTGTTTTTAGAATCCTTATTCATGGCGAAGCCGGTCTGAAATTTAATGTTTACGGTCTTTCCGGACGGATCTTTTGGAGGCATCACAATTCCCCATTTAAAGTTTGACCCGATATTTTTGGCGATCGTCGAAGCTTCAAATACACCTAGCGGATACATAGCAGCTTTGCCTGCGGCGAACATTTGGTCCATGGGCATGCTCTTGGCGGCTGCGTCATCCGGCATTGCCTTTGCGTTCACCAGGTCGCCGAACAATTGGTAACCCTTAAGGGTATTGGGATCATCCAACGTCTGTTTGGTCCAATCCTCGTTATATGGCATCCCGCCGTATATAAAGGGAGCGAAGCTTTGCCAAATCCAATGGGACACAATACCGTAGACCCGGCTTACTCCTTCACCCGAGGAGACCTGCTTGGCTGTTGCTGAGAAATCATCCCAAGTCCAGTCATTTGTTGGGTATGGGATACCGGCCTTGTCAAAAATGTCTTTATTGTACGCAATCATAAAATCCGAGGCTGTTGTCGGCATACCTTTGCGTGTACCGTCCGGATCTACATATCCTCCGTCAACTCCCTGCGTAAACAAAGCTTCGAGGTCCAATTGATCCTTTTCAATATAAGGATTTAAATCTTCGAACCACTTGGATCTTAACCCTTTCCAGTCTGGAGACATCATAATCACATCACCGGCATTTCCCGCAGCCAGAGCTGCATCCAGCTTAACATCGATGTTATCTGCAGGGAGCCAAACTTCATGCACCTTCACTTTAGGATAAAGCTTCTTGAACATTTTGGTTGCTTCCTTCCGGGACTGGAGCTCCTCACCGCCGCCCCACCCGAATACGGTAAGGTCTCCAGAAATTTCTTGCCCTGGATTAGTACTACCCGCAGGGTTTTCCTCCGCCTGATTACCGGTTCCTCCACAAGCGGTGAGCGCTGTCATTAATATCCCGATGAATAGAATGGCTGAAAATCTTCTCATATTTATCCTCCTTTGGACTTAGGTCATGGCTGGTGTTGTAACTCGACGAATGAACTTAAAATCCTGATTACAGTCGAAAAAACTGGGGAGGTAATTACTGATCTATTCTTATTTAATACAAAGACCCCATGATCTTCCCAAACCTGCATTTATCACAAAATGGCAAGGTAAAATTCCAGACATCGCATATTAAAACACCACTCCTTCTGTTTTGTTAGCGTTTTCTATCGTTATTTAAAAGTAAGGTTTCTGACTGTTTGATTCAATGACCTATCCTGAAGAATTATTGATCAATAGTCATATTCAAAATTTGATATCAAGGGCCGAAGTTCAATTCTTGCAGAAAAGAAGATGTCCTAGAGTTTACCTCCGATGTTGATTTAGGCAGGTGAACTCAGACATAGGAAGAAGCGAAACAAAAAAAGGGACTCGATGCGCTCATCGAATCCCTTTTCCCAATATGGATTATTTGGATGTAAGACTTACTTGTGCAGCGGATTGATCCCAATCCACTGTTAATCCGAGTCCTTCCGAAATGAAGCGTACAGGCACCAGTGTACGACTGTTTTGGATAATGGGTGGCTCATCGATATCAATCGTCTCCCCGTTAACCGTTGCCGTGCTGCTTCCAATCTGGAGTACAAGGGTTTGGTCATTCAAAACAGCCGTTACCGTCTTCGCTGTTTTGTTCCAGGTCACCTCTGCACCAAGCGTTTCAAGGATTGCATTTACAGGAACCATTACTCGCCGACTTTGCTCCAGCGGGTCCTGATCCGGGAACGTAATCGCCTGACCATCCAGCGTGACGGAAATGGTTTTGACCGTTGTTCCCGTTTCAGAGGAAGTTTCCGAGCCTGTATCTTCCGTAGTCTCAGGCAAAGGAGTCACTTCACGTCCAAGCTGCTCTTGCAAATTGGCAAGCCGGTTCAGGGCAAATGTCGTCAGCGATCCTGCTGCCATGGAGCCCATGCCGCCTCCGCCACCGCCAAAGTTACCGCCAGGACGTGTTTGGGTATTCCCTTTGCTTGTTGTGGTGTCTGTTGTCTCTGTTCCCGCTGCCCCATCCGACTGTGTGGGTGGTGTCATTCCATCTGGAGGTGTCATGCCTTCGAAACCTTCAGGGGGCGTCATACCTTCCATGCCCTCTGGTTGCGTCATGCCATCGAATCCTTCCGGCGGTGTTCCACCCATGCCATCTGCTGCATCAGCGTTAGCAGAGTAAGCGATGTTGGATTCGAACTGTTCGGTCGTGTAGAATTTGGTTGGATCTGCTTCTACATAAGGACGGATGACATCAGCAAGTTCTGTAATACGGTCTTGGATGCCTTCCAGGTAGTCCGTCAACTCGTTGACGTAGCTCAAGTATTTTTCTTTATACTCCGGTACGGCAAGCAGGTTGTTAATCATCGGTACATTTTCCATGCTGATGCCCAATACTGGCTCGTCCACGGATACGTTCGTTGCATTGGTGTTGGTCGTAGTGGATCCGGTTGTCGTTGTTCCACGTCCGCCTCCACCCGAATACCCATTGAAGGACATGTTAAAGTCCCAAGGTACAACCGTGAACTTGCCATCGGCATCGCTGTAGAGCATGTAGTTGTGCCCTTTGTCGCCGTTATAGCTGTCATAGTTGCCGAAAACCATGTTCCCTGCGATATACTGAAGTGCGGAGTCAACGTCAAGCACACTCTCGATATCGCCTTTTTCCCCTTCAGGCATGTCATTCAGCGTTTTGATAAAGTTTTTGAGTTTGGTTTTATTCTCGTCCGTACCCAAATCTTCAGTGAGTGTGCTGTAGTCGCTGCCCTCTTCATATTGAAGATAGCTTCTCTCATCCGTATCATAGAGGACCCCATCCTCGTAATCTTCACCGTAGTTGCGCGCCAGATAGCTGTCATCCACCGCTTCAACACCTGTATAGAAACCGACCAGCTCGCCGTTGACATACAGGTTGACGTAGTTCGTCATCGGTACATCCATACCAACACTGCGCAGCGCTTCATAGTGAAGAACTTCACGCATGTACGATGGATCTGCGTAGTTGTTGTTCAGTACCATTTTGTCCAGACCAAGCAGGGTCTGCGTCTTGTCGTATTTATCAAACTTCAGTCTGAAGCTGTAACGGTCCGAATCTTCCATGGATGCCACGGACTTCAGTGTCAGATTGCCTTTCGTGGAAAAACCGACATTATCCAGCTTGTTGCCATCCACTTCCACACTGACCTTCTTATAATCCTTATCCAGCGGACTTTCAAGCATGCTCTCCCAGTCTGCATCATCAATCGTAACGTTGATATCAATGACATTATCTGTCTGGAATAATGATTCGTACGCTTGTGTAATGCCTGTGCTGGTCGTTGTAGCGGCTGTATCCTCTGCGGCATACGCTGCGTTAGGGCTAGCGATCAGGCCGAACGACGACGTCACCATTGTCACGGACAGTGCCGTTACTGCAACTTTTTGTAGTAAATTATTCAAGTGATAAATCCTCCTTCTTGGTTTCTGTTAAGCACCTGAGGCTTATGCAACCATGGTAGGGGACAAACCTTTAGTGAATCTTAAATGAGGTTCGTGTCTAACGGGCTCTATTTGGAGCGCGATAAGTTGTTCGGTACGTACAGGTATTGGCGGTATTTCAACCCAAGTAAGCTTCATTACTTTACCCTCTCCAGACTTCACGCTTAGCCACCTTATTTTTTGAATGTACATCGTATTTTTGAATATAAAAAAAACTCACGAAGCATCAGGCCTCCCGGCCAGTCTTGTGAGTCTTTCTATTTCGAAAATGGTTTTGGGCTTCCATCATCCATGACACGACTTAGTGCTTGTATCGTCTAATCGGGTGTTCTATTTGGAACCCCAGATCGATTGATTGTTGGTACCAATCAGCGAGAATGTCATCACTTCGTTATGGCTGGATAGCTCATTTTTCTGTTTAAAGAATATACCTTTGTACGTTACACCGTTAATCACCATCGTGCAGTAATACGTACCGGAAGTATTCGACCATGTACCGGTTACCGCACCGGATATCGTTCCGTTGGCATTCAGCGTGACGCTCTGGGTCGGAAGCATGCCTACGCCGCTAATGGATGCATCCAGCCCCATGTTAACGAACTGGTACGTTCCCGTCATGTCGCTTGCGCTATAACCCGTGGAAGAGATGCTGCTTCCCAAAAATTCGTACACGGCTGTCACCGGCCATTTGTCGGCATTCAGGAATTGCTGGTGCGCACGAACCTCATGATACTCGGTTCCGTTATTGAAACGGGTATGATAGATCAGATACCTTGCGCCATCCGTATCGACAAATGCGGAGTTGTGTCCTCCCGATTTGTAACCAAGCGGTATGCCCGACAGCGTATAGTTGCCGAACAGCTTCACGCCGCGAGTGGACTGATCAACCGAAGCAGACGCATATACGGCCTGATTGCCAGCAGCATCCGTATATGTTCCGTCAATCGTGGTGGAACGATACACGCGGATATGATAACCGCCCTCATTGGCCAATCCGCCGTACGTTACATACAGGTAGTAATAACCTGCATCCCTGTCATACACGATATAGGGAGCTTCTCCCGTTTTCCCATAACCTCCCGCAATGCGTTTGCCAAAGTAACGGTCCGTATTGCCGCTGTCCGTTCCCGGATAGATCGGCTGGCCTGTATCCGGATTAATTTGAAGAATATAGATTCCCCCTGACCAGGATCCGTAACTCATCCACAGTTTGCCGGAACTGTCATAGGTCAAGGTAGGATCGATCGCGTTGGGAAACAGTGTATTATTGAATCCGCCATTGCTCAGGAACCAGCCGCTTCGCGTGCCAGACAACGTCCCTTTGTCAATCAGCTCGGGAATATTGGTATTCTGGTACCATGTGTTTACGGTTTTTGTTCCAAGAGATGACGTAGTCGTGATCGGATTGCTTCCGCTTGTGAATCCCGAGTAGATGATGGTATCAATGTACTCGTAGGGTCCCTTAACGGACTTGGATACACCAAAACCGATAGCTGAGCGAATATAGGTGGAAGAAGTGGAGTAATACAACATGTAGGCGCCCTTGGAGCCGTCCGCCCACGTATAAGAAGCATTGTAAATCGGCGATGCTGGCGCCCATACCGCGTGACCGCCGGAGCTGTCCTGATCGTTATAACCGGCCCAGGCATAGGATACAGCCAGAGCGGATGTCAAGGCAGCTCCCGAGCTTCGGGATGCATTCCCGGTTCCGCCTGCTTTGACCAGCTCCCATTTCTGCATATCCCCGCCCCAGTAGTTCCATTGCTGTACATTGGCACCGGCAGTCGTGCTTCCGTCCGCCACATCCAGCGCACTGGTATATCCGGAAGCCTTGGTCAGGAAAGCAACCGAGCCATCCGCATTTTGCTGAATCCGGAACAACTGCATGGTACCACCCCAATACGCCCACTGCTCAATGAGAGCACCGTCGGCAGCCGAGCCGCCATTGACGTCAATGGCACTTTTATAGGCCGAGTTGGCGGTAAGGAGGTAGTACTCCCCGTTGCTGTAGTGCATAATTCTGAACTTCTGCGCGTCGGACCCGTTATAGGACCACTGCCGAATGCCTGTCCCATCAGCAGATGAGCCGTCGGTGACATCCAGGTATAGGTTGCTGTTTTTATTTTTGATGTAATAGTAGCCTTCAAAGGTAGAGGGTGCATATAAGGTACTGTTGGCATACCCCTGCGTTCCCTCGTAAGACCAGTTTCGGAGATCCGTGCTGCTGGCCTGAGCCAGATGCGAGCCGTAAATGTAATACTTGTTCGTGGACGAATCATAATAAATGGACGGGTCATGTACGGACACCCGGGTTGTATTCGAAGTTGTCGATGAACTTGCTGCCCCTAATGCATTTCCACTGCCTACGCTAACGACCAAAAGGACAAAAACGAGCATCATGGTGCCCAGTTTGTTCCATAACTTGTAAATACACTGCATGATCGGATCGATCTCCCTTCATAGTGGCGTGATCATATAGCAAATTAGATAATAATAATTCTGTATAAATCGAAGTTTTGAAGCGCTTTCATAACTTGAGAAAAAAATAAATTTTCTCTCTTTCCCCAATACATTTACTAACGTAAAGGTTTTTGTTACTTTATGAATGAATATATTAACCTCCTTTCAAAAGAATAAGCTGCATAGCCATTCTGGATTCAAACACTATCCTCCACCTCATAATAAATGCATATCCTTGTCGAAGTAAGGGGAATGATGTCGCTATGGAAAATAAATATATATATTAATAAATTTGTAATAATGTAACCTTAAACTATTCACTTTTACTAAACATCTCCTTTCGTGAACTGCTCATCGGCACGTCACCTGGCGGAAGGTAGATATGTTCTGTTGGACATCTGGAGTCGATTAAATCATGTAATTCCAGAGAAGGTATGTTACTATTTTCCAGTATAAGGAGGGTTATCATGTTTAAAAGATTTCTTTTATTCGTATCCGCCGCTTTATTACTAACAAGCTGCGATGAACCCGGTTCATCTGTCGAGAACACTCAGTTGAGCGAGCAGAACGCCGAAATGACCCAAACTATCAAGGAACTGAGAGAAGAGAACACTCGCCTGCAGGAACAAGTTACTTTCCTACAGGAAAGCGTAAACGAAGAGGAAGCTAGGACAAACCTGAGAGAGACCCTGAATATGACGTTTAAACTCATGGCTGCCATGGAATCAGAAGATACCGCTTATATCGAGTCCGTATCTTCTCCCAATGTGGAGATAACCTCTAGCAGAAATGCATTTGTTGTTCGACATGGAGATTCTTCTTATGAAGCTGATTTCATTAAGAGCATGCTTTGGGACGAGTTCGAGTTCAGAGGTTATGATCAAAAGGATTCAGACCACTTCATGCTTTTTATTGCCCGAACTATTACGACAAAAGGTTCTGAGGGAAAAATCGAGTACGAGTTTTCCTTCATCCGTTCACCTGAAGGGGAGTGGTTTTTTGACGGGTATATCTCTTAAATAGCTTGAACCAAAAAAAAGTGATGCTCCCATATTCAATGGAACACCACTTTTTTTTCATTTTCATTTGGATTTAAGAATCTACTTCCACCCGCTGAAGAAAGGTCCGTGTGCGATCCAACTTTGGATTGCCAAAAATCTGTTCTGGCGGGCCCTCCTCGGCAATTTCGCCGTTATCCATGAAGAAGACCCGATCTGCAACATCGCGGGCAAAGCTCATCTCATGCGTGACGATCATCATCGTCATATTCTCCTGCGCCAGCTCTTTGATCACTCGCAGTACTTCCCCGGTCAACTCGGGATCGAGTGCCGATGTCGGCTCATCGAACAGCAGAATGTCCGGCTGCATCATCAATGCGCGGGCAATCGCTACGCGCTGTTTCTGTCCGCCGGACAGATTGGCCGGATAGGCATCCGCCTTGTCGGACAGCCCCACTTTGCCGAGCAATTCCAGGCTGCGCTGGCGGATGAGGCTTGAGCTTTCCTTTTTCAACGTCTTCGGTGCCAGTTCCAGATTCGCCTGTACGGTCAGATGCGGGAACAGATTAAAATGCTGAAACACCATGCCCATACGATCTGTGATCTTGCGAATTTCCGCAGCTCCAGCATAACGGCCATTGTCAGCCAGCGTCTGATCCTGAATGCGAATCGTTCCACCGGAGATATCCTCCAGATGAATGAGACTGCGCAGCATCGTGCTTTTACCCGAGCCGGATGGGCCGATCACAGCAATGACTTCACCCGGCGCCACGTTGAAGGATACCTGCTTCAGTACATCGAGTGATCCAAAAGATTTTCTTAACTGATTTACTTCTATAATATGTGTCATATGCAGACAGTCCTTTGATTGATCAGATTTAATTTATTCAAATGAAAACCGCTTCTCCAATGCCTTGAACAGCAATGTGAGCACCAATGTCATCAGCAGGTACATGATCGCTGCGACGAAAAAAGGGACCAGCTGCAAATCCCGGTTCACTGCGGCTTGAGCGTAGTAGAGCAATTCAGGAACCGCCACCGCATATAACAAAGCCGTATCCTTGATTAAAGTAATGGATTCATTCGCCGTTGCAGGCAATACCACCCGAATCATCTGTGGAATGATCACTTTGGTCATCGTTTGCCATTTCGTTAAACCAAGAACCTGTGCAGCTTCATGCTGCCCTTTGTCGATGGAGAGCAAACCACCTCTAAAGATTTCGGCAAAGTACGCCGCGTAGTTCAGAATAAAAGCAATGGCAGCGGCAACGAGCCGGTCAAATACCAGATACTCACCGATCACTGGAAGCAGTGGAAGACCAAAGCAGAAAAAGAGGATCTGCAGCAACAACGGTGTTCCCCGCATAACATAGACGTACGTATGTGCCAGCCATGCGAGCGGTTTGAATCGGCTCCTCATGACCAGTGTAACAGCAAAACCAAGCGGTACGGACAGCGCAATAGCGACCAAAAACAGGAAAATGGTCGTCTGCGCTCCCTCGAGCATAGGCTTCAAAATAGTAGAAATATAATCCCAACTCATGATTTTTGTCTCCTCTAATCTGTTAACCCCGCACTCCTTTGGAGTCACTGCTCCAACATGGAATACGGGGTCATATTTGTTTCCAATCGTATGTCAGGCACTAGCCTGTCTATTTCAACACTTTGTCTTCACCCAGCCACTTGGTTGAGATCTCGGCAGCCGTTCCGTCTGCATTCAGCTCATCCAGTGCTTTTTGCAGCTGATCGAGCAACTCTTCATTGCCTTTTTTGATCCCAATACCATATTGTTCCGGAGCAAGGGATTCATCCAGCAATTTGAATGTTCCCTCTTCCTTGGACATGTAATATCTCGCCACCACTTCATCGATGATAACCGCATCTAGGCGCTTCGTCTTCAGATCCGTCAGGGCAAGCACGTTATCCTTGAATTCGGAAGCATTCACTTTATCTTTCAGGGGACTCGCTGCCAGCGCATCTGCCGCGGAGGACAGTGCCTGCAATCCCACATTTTTGCCATCCAGCTCATCCAGCTTCGTAATTGGGGAATCTGCCAGAGTAATCGCTACCTGACTGTTTTCCAGATACGGCTTCGTGAACAGCACTTTCTCCTTGCGCTCGTCCGTAATCGTGTAACCATTCCAGATCATGTCGATCCGGCCGCTGTTCAGCTCGGACTCTTTCGAAGACCAGTCGATCGGCTGAAAGGTAACTTCTTTACCCATTTTCTCCGCTGCGGCTCTGGCGTAATCAATATCAAAGCCAACAATTTCATTTTGTTCATCCCGGAAACCCATGGGAGCGAATTTATCATCAATCCCCACAATAATGGTGTTGTCGTCCTTGCTTCCCGAGCTGGAACAACCAGCTACAACGATCATGCATATGCTGATAAATAATAATAATATCGCTTTTTTTCTCATCTCTCGTACCCTCCATGTCTGTAACCAAAACCCAAACGCTTTAGTTCGTTACCACGTTATCAGAGACTTATAATAACATAGCATGGGAGAAGAGTCGAGTGTCTTGCCCATTTCCATATATTTGATGCGCCTTAATTGTCAACAATTTGTGAAAAGGTCTCTTTGATTTCTGCTGGTTCCTCCAGCTTCGAACGCCCATTTGCCAGGCTGCCCAAGTCCCTTCAATTCCGTTCCCGCCCATTGCAGAGCAACATTATTATCTTGCTTTCCGTCTGGAATATATTAGGGAGGTGATGGGGATACTTCATTTGCCTTTGTCGTTCGTCTCGTGGAGAAAAAATAATAAAACAAGGCCCCTCCAACACATTGGAGTGGGCCTTGCATGGTTCACGTTCAACTTATCTTCTGACCATACTAAAATTACAGCTATTGCTGCACTTTCTCGCGGTCTTTCCCTTTATCGGATTCACCCGCATTTTTGTTGGCGGCATCACGATCCTGCTGCATTTCTTCCACCGTTTTCACTTTGAGACGTGCTGCACCTTCATATTCCTTCGTAGGAATGAGATTGCCAGCAGCGAGTCTTGCTTCTGCGGCCGCAATCGCTTCACCATATTGCGGCAGCCACTGTGCTTGTGCAACCAGCATCTCGTCCACCATTTGCCAAATTTCTTTTGGATTACAAACGGCACCCACAAGCGGATCCATCATGAATGCTTGACGAAGCAGCTTGTCGTCTCCGTTCACAGCCGCTTCAACGGCAAGCCGTTGTACAGAAATACTTACATTACACACTGCAGCCGGGCCAAGTGGCAAATCACCGACATGCGGCATCGAGATGCCGTTGCGATCCACATATCCCGGTGCTTCAATAATCGCATCATCTGGCAGATTGGAGATTACACCGTTATTAACGGTATTGAAGTGTCCGCGATATACGCGTCCTGTCTCGAGCCCTTCTATAATGTAGGAACCGTGCTCCTCGCCCCGTTTTTCCGGAATGAATCTCATGGGTTCGTCCTTCATCCAGTTCGGGAAATCAGTCTCAAACCAGTTTCTTCCCTCTGTACATACCCGCAGATATCCACCCGTCTCGCCATTAATCCAGTTGCCCAGATCAATCCAGTCCTTGATCTCTTCCGGACGTTTACGGTACCAAGGTACATATTCACTCAGGTGACCGTTCGATTCCGTGCTGTAGTACCCGAAGCGGCGCAGCATGTCGATCCGCACTTTCTCGGTACGACTGTATTCCGGATGTTTTTCAAAGGCTTCAAGCAAATCTCCCGTAAGATCTTTCCCCTGATGAGAAGCCTGGATATACCAAGTCTGATGGTTAATGCCGGCACAGATAATATCCACTTCGCTCTTTTTCAATCCAAAAGCTTCCGCAATCTGGTGATGTCCATGCTGTACACCGTGACACAATCCGATGGTACGTACGCCCCCATACTTATTGCAAGCCCACGTCAGCATGGCCATCGGGTTGGAGTAATTTAGCAGCAGTACGTCCGGTGCACTCTGTTCGCGAATATCTTTACAAATGTCCAGCATTTCGGCAATGCCGCGCTGTCCATACATAATGCCCCCTGCACACAACGTATCGCCGACACATTGATCCACCCCATATTTGAGCGGAATGTCCACATCCGTTGCGAATGCTTCCAGCCCCCCGACACGAATCGTACACAGTACATACTTCGCGTACTTAAGCGCCTCTTTCCGGTCTGTGGTAGGCTGAATCTGAATATCCAGTCCGTTCTCCCGAATATCCCGCTGACACAGCTCTGTCACCATGTCCAGATTGTGCTGATTAATATCACAGAACGCAATCTCTATGTTGTTAAACTCCGGTACCGTCAACAAGTCCCGCAGCAAGCCCCGTGTAAAACCGATACTTCCTGCCCCGATAAACGCCACTTTAAACGACATTCACATGCCCTCCCGTAATCCGAAACAATGTGCTTCGGTTAATGACCTCACTTCATGAAATCATTGTACCAACCGGAACTAGGGAAGCGTTATCAAAATCATGACCTTTTCCAGATCAGGTTGTCAAAAATCCTAACTTTTACGACCCGCTCCAGTCTTGGCATGCTTCAATGGATAACCATAATCGACTCATCCCTCCGGCGGGTACTGGCTGACATGCCGCTCCATCATGGACCGATACTCAACTGGAGTCCGGCTTGTATATTTTTTGAATAACATGTGGAAATATTGACGGCTGCCCACCCCCACATAATCGGGAATTTCAGAGATCGGGATATTGGTCTGCTGCAGCAGCATCTTGGCCTTCTCCATTCGAAGCATCGTAAGATAGTCGGTAGGTGTCCGCTGCGTGTGCTGACGAAAAATACGATGTAAATAGCCCGGATGCAAATTGACGGCTGCTGCGATATCCTTCATCTGAATGCTGCGATCCATATTGTGATGCATGAATTCAATGGTGCGTTTTACATACAGCTCCGTCTGATCCAGCGCACTCCGGCTCATTTCCCCACGCAGACGCGCAACCCGGACCAGCAGCTGGATAAACAGTGTACGGACCAGTGTCCCCTGTTCAGGTGACTTCAGATTCCGGGCTTCGCGATGATGTGACCGTTCATCTGGAGGAATGATCTTCATCGGAATAGCCGAACTTCCCTGCTCCATTAGGCCACGTTGGTCCAGTTCGAGCACCAGACTTTTCATAATGTGATACACTTCTTCCGGGTCAGGCAGCACCAGATACGGAGAGGCGTGAGTCAGAAAAATATCGACCTCTTCTTCTTCACGTGCGAGCTGACGAATGGAGGGTTGTCCAGGCCCCGAGCCGGCAAAACCAAACTCCACATTGAGCATCCGGCAAGGCACGCCATCTTCGACCAGCAAACGATGCGGTACACCTGCATCCAGTAGAATGAACTGACCTTTTTTTAGTACAGCCTGCTCCGAACTCCCATCCGGCATCAGTACATCCACTCTGCACATCCCCGAAATGATATACATGATTTCAGTCGAGTCATGATCGTGATAAGCCATGCTGTAATTGTCCCATTGCTTATAATAGTATGCGTAAAAACGAGGCCCACAGTCCTCCGTTCGCAGCTCCTCCTGAAACAGGCTCCCCGTCCAACGCTTCGTGCTCATATCCATACCTCCATTGCTGCAGCGATCCTCACTTTTTACCATTGTAGCAATTCTGTCTGCTGGATTAAAACTACCTAACATAAGGAGGTCCATGTCATGAGTACTACCTTTCATCTGGTGAGGCATGGTTTAAAAGAAAGGCGCATCGGCGATGTCTCCCTCACTGCTGAAGGGTCATTGCAAGCCGAAGCAACCGCACTGCATTTTGCCAAAGCTCCCCTTCCCATTACCAAAATCGTCTCCAGCCCACTCCGAAGAGCAGTAGCAACCGCCGAAAAGCTTGCCCATCATACTCATTCCCTTGTGATCGAGGATTTCCGCCTGCGTGAACGTGCGAACTGGGGGGATTGCCCTGATCAGACCTTTGAACAATTCATTGCGATGTGGGATCAATGTACGGCTAATCCGGAATACATCCCACCCGTGGGTGATTCGGCAAAGCAGGCTGGTGAACGTCTGGCCTCTATACTTACCGAATTGGCTCATAACGAGCGGGCAAACAGTAACATCATTGTAGTTACACATGGCGGACTTATTACCGATTTTCTTATACAAACCTTTACCGAGCGTGAGCTTAACGTCTGGCATTCCCATTTTATAGCCATGCAAAATCGTCTTATTCCCGAGTGTTCCATCACTACACTGATCCATGATAACGGAAACTACAAGATCGAAGCGCTCGCTTCGACAGATCATTTGAACTTATAGAAAGAATAGAATAGTAATGGTGTTGAAAAGAAAATCGTATGGTGCTGATGGTCTGATCAGAGGAATTCCCACTCAAATGTCAAAAAGCTCTGAAATCCCTCATACGCCAAAACGCATAAGGGTATTCCAGAGCTACTTCGTATAATAGAAATATTACTTGTTAATCGGATTTAATCACTTTCCACCCTTACCTGATTGGGGAGTGTAGAACTTGGGCAGCGTTACCTTCGACCAGTCGATATCCGATGCCATGTAGAAGGACGGATAGGACGGTTGGTTGTAGCCACTATTTTGTCCGGCAATGCCAACGCGATACATCGCATCATGCATCAGCGTGTACAGCTTCCGGTCTGTCTTCTCGGTACTCAGGTAGATGCGGATTGCCGAACTGTCCTCGGTTCTCACCAGCATCTCTTCCCGCCAATCCCCGAAGATATCAACCACGAGAGAAGGCGTCCCTTTGGTATGATTGTTGGTTAATGTTCCGTCAGCGGTGAGCAGCGTGCCACGATTCCAGTCCTTGATGGTTGGTGTGACATCAATGGCACCATCCACAATCTGGGTGGTCATATCTGCTGCCCAGCGAATATTCATATTTGTGCCAGGCGCCTTATCGCTTATTTTCTCACCACTGGCTGTCCACAATCCTACGGCCCATGTCTCCAAACCTCGACGAGTTGGGTCTACATCCCCAACCATGCCGCGTCCGGTATCTTTCCCCGTGTATCCGCCATAGATCACTTCACCGGTCTTGGCATCCCGCAAGGAATATCCGTATGGAGCCCACGAACCGCCTTCATGAACCATGAAGATTTCAAGTCCCGGACGATCCGGATCAATATCCGCGACATGCAATGCGTCTCCATGTCCCAGACGGGCCATAGTTCCCGGTGCAGCACTCTCGGCAGGCATCAGGTCCATTGAGCTGTACAGCACACTACCGTCATGGTCAATCGTTGCTGAACCGTAGACAATCTCCTGTTTGCCATCTCCATCGACATCAGCCACACTGAAATAATGTGCACCCTGAGTGGTAATAGAGCCATACTCCGGATCTGTACCATCTACACCGTGGGGTCCGTCATTAAACGGGTTTTTCATCGGTGTCCAGCCGCTGTCCACTTTCCATTCACGTTTGAGCTTCTTGCCATCCCAGTTATAAGCGACCATGGTGGAACGAGTGTAATATCCGCGTGCAAAGATCGCAGATGGCTTCTTGCCATCCAAATAGGCCACCCCTGCCAGAAAACGGTCTACCCGGTTCCCCGGTTCGATACGCGCCATCGCATAATCGCCCCACATCAGACCATCATCATGCCGTTCCGGCTCATAAGGAATGGTCTCCAGTTCTTTGCCTGATTTTCCTTCAAATACCGTTACATACTCAGGACCATTCAGGATGAAACCTTCAAACTTGCGCAGCTCATTCTTGTCACTGCGGCTTGGAGCGTAGACATCAATGAAGTAATCCGCCAGACTCTCGGCATCCTGCTGGGACAATGGATAGGCGTACTTCTTCTCGATGCCGAAGGCTTCCTCCAGTGTAGCAGGCCAGTTCCCCTTCACGACCTCTGCATGTTTATGCCAGTTCTTAAACATATCTACCACGTGATCATAGTACCCGTCAGCACTTAAACGGTAGTCATCTTCGTTGGAATATCCCGCTTTGCGATCCTCTTTTGGAAGCGTAATGAATTTCTCGGACGTCACTTTGCCTTTTGGGTTATATTTGATGATCTTGGTACCCGGTGCGGTCTTGAACATCAACTCTGCCTTGCCATCCCCGTCAAAATCATAAACGAGCATCTGTGTATAATGAGCACCCGAACGGATGTTGACCCCCAGATCAATCCGATACAACAACTGTCCGTCCAGTGTGTAACAATCCACGTACGTTTTACCGGTGTAGCCCTTTTGAGATACGTCCTTGGCATTGGAAGGGTCCCATTTCACGAAAAATTCATACTGTCCATCCCCGTCCACATCCCCTACGGTCATGTCATTTGCGGAGTACGTATAGGCTTCTCCCGCAGGCGTGACACCGTCAGCCGGTTTTTGCAGCGGAATATCCATGTAGCCGTTTGCCCACGGCTTGACGGAGCTGCTGCGTTTGCTTTCTTTTCCTTTATTGTTCACAGCAGCCACTTCATAGCGGGAAGACGTTTTGCCTGCCGGATCAACATAATTCGTACTGTCTGTGACCGTAGCAATCTTTTTGCCGTCACGATATATATTGAAGTTCGTGCCTGTCAGCCCTTTGTCACTGTAACCTGTTGCCTCATCCCCAAGGAGTCTCCAGCTTAGGAAAACACCTTCGGATGTTGATGCTGCCACCAGTCCCCGATCCAGATATTCGAGCTGAATCCCTTTCAACGAACCGCCCCCCTTGTGTGATTGCAGGTTGGCCTCTGCTGCGCTGCTGCCATTTGAAGCGGCGGCTCCGCTTGTCCCCGCAGTTCCTGCTATAAGCAAAGCGACACTGAGTGCAGAAGATAACACCTTGGCTGCAAGCGGCATGCGTGCCTTCCTTCGATTGGTCTGTACACGGGGAACCGATTCCTTATGTACCCAAACTGTTTTGTTCGAATTCATCAACCTTCACTCTCCTTGTGACAGAATAGGTGATGCTTATCTTGTTTTAAACAGATCGCACATCTCTATGATTGCGCTTACAAAAATAAAAGAAGGTAACTTGCTTACCCGACTGCCAGAGCGCCGTCCTCCTTTCAATCCTTTCTGAGCAGTGTTATCTCACCCAACGGGTACTATTATAGACATCCTGTCTCCCCTGACATAGGCAAATATCCGTCCAAAACGATCAATATTCAGTGTTTTATGGAGACTCATTTCAAAAATAAGTTCCCTATGTTCTACGAGCAACCGTTCCGTTTACGAATCGTTCTTCCCATCGCTGTTATCCCCTGATTTCCTCATCTCCCTTTTTGAAGGGAGAAATCCGGAGATAAAGGCGAACGCTACACTTCTCCAGAATCGACTTCGTCTCCTCCACTACCTTTCACATGTCATCGAAATCTCATTTTAAGATTGGTGGCCTCGATCCTTGATACGGGTAAAAAAAAGTCGCCGGGCTCCAATTGAGTAATCTCATAATAAGATGGCTTGTTTGTTTAAATATAAGAATAAACATCTCATGTAAGCTTTTATCGCTACTTATCGTTTTGACGCATGACCAATGGCTCAATTTTACAAAACTCGAGGTATTTTTTACAAATTGTTATGACTATGTGAGATTTTGGTGTGATAGAATATGGACGAACTTATGAATCAACTAATATTTGGGAGGGATTTGGTTGGGTAAAATAACACGCATGCGAGGAATATGGTTAAAATCACTCCTTGCATTGTCTATGGCTTTACCGCTTCAGGTCGGATTATGGAATGGAGATGCTGCTGTTCATGCAGAGGGACCAACGGATCCGGCACCGTTTATCCAGGCGAAAGTTGTGAACGAAAATGCAGGCAAAAAGGTACTGTTTGACAATACACATGCACAGACAGCCGGAGCAGCAGATTGGGTTATTGACGGAGGTTTCTCCGACTTCGGTAATGCACTCGCAAATGACGGGTATGATGTAAAAGAGCTGCGCAAAGCCACTCCCTTTACCTATGATGATCTGAAAGATTACAACGTATTTGTCATTGCTGAGCCTAACGTTCCTTTCAAGGCAACAGAGCAGGCAGCATTGAAAGAATACGTTGAAAAAGGCGGAAGCATTTTCTTCATCGGTGACCACTACAATGCTGACCGGAACAAAAACCGCTGGGACGGCTCCGAAGCGTTCAACGGCTATCGCCGTGGTGCATTCGAAGATCCTGCCAAAGGCATGAGTGCAGAGGAACGTAACTCCGAAGCCATGCAGAATGTAACCAGCACAGACTGGCTGTCCGAGAATTTCGGTGTACGCTTCCGTTATAACGCACTCGGCGACATTAATGCCACCAATATCGTTCCTTCGGAACAGGCGTTTGGCATTACAGAAGGTGTATCTGCTGTAGCGATGCACGCAGGTTCTACCCTGGCTATCACCGATCCAACAAAAGCCAAAGGTATCGTATACCTGCCCAAAACGAATGCAGCATGGCCTAATGCTGTCGATCAGGGCGTATACAATGGCGGCGGGATTGAAGAAGGTCCTTACGTAGCCGTATCCAAGCTGGGCGCAGGTAAAGCTGCCTTTATCGGGGACTCCTCTCCGGTAGAAGATGCATCGCCAAAATATTTGCGTGAAGAGACGGGCGCTCGTAAAACAACGTATGATGGCTTCAAGGAAGTCGATGACGGTGTATTGCTTGTGAACACGATCAACTGGCTCGCTACACAAGAGAGCTATACGGACCTGACCCAAGTAAACGGCTTGGAACTGGATAACCCAACAGCATTACTGCCATTCGAGGAACCAGCCGCTTCCACTGAGCCACAGGCTGAACCTTGGTCTGCACCTGCTGCAGGGTACAAATGGTATGACCGCTCCACCTTCAAGCCAGGTTCCTATGGCGGGCCTGCTTCCAGTGCCAACGCTTCCTACAGCTTCGTGAAACAGGATACACTGCCTAATGCAGAGGACTTCCAGATTCGCGTTGTCGTGGAAAATATGCCTGCCAACACCACCGTATCCGGGTACAGTGCAGGAATCTATCTGACTGGCGGAACCCAGGTGGCCATGATTCAGAATGAAAATGGCACTTGGCCGACTTCATACGGCTACAGCTCCACCTTTAGCGTAACTTCCGACAGCAAAGGCCGGGCTATCAAGGATCTGAACGTTCGCATCAAGCCAGGTACATCCGGTGCAGCGAACTTGCGTCTTCGCTTGAACGGCAGCAATCTGATTACGAATGCCGTCACAATCAGCAATGTTCCAGCAGAACAGCTTCCTGAAGAAGAAGGTCCGATTCCTGCAGCAATCACGATTGCTGAAGCACGTACCAAAACAGCCGGAACAACCGTAACCGTTGAAGGCGTTGTGACTACGGAACCAGGCGCATTTGGCGGACAATCCTTCTACCTGCAGGATGAAACGGGCGGACTGTATGTCTTCCAAAGCACAAGCGGTTTCCACGCTGGAGACAAAGTTAAAATTACAGCTGCTACGGCACTGTACAACTCTGAGTTCGAACTGACTGACATTGTTGCGCTTGAGAAAACAGGAACAGCTGATATCCCGGCTCCAGTTGAAGCAGCTACAGTAACGGATGAAAATCAGGGACAACTGATCCAATTGAAAGACGTAACTGTTGAAAACATTGTCAGTGCAACACCTGTTGGCTCGTTTGAATTCGACGCGGTTGCAGCGGACGGGACAAGCACGCATGTACGTGTCGATACACGCATAGGGGTAACTGAAACGAGCTTCCCTTATGCAGCAGGCGACAAAATTAATGTTACGGGTGTTGCTGCCATCTTCAAGGATGTATATCAATTGAAACCTAGAAGCTTGGATGATTTTGCAGCTGCCGTAGATGAAGGCGAAGGTGAGCAACCTTCCACTCCTGCAGTGGGCGCACCGGGTAAACCGGTGCTTTCCTCCAACAATGGTCATACCAACGGTCTGCTTGAAGGCTCATATACCGTTAGCATGAACCTCTGGTGGGGTGAAAACGGAACAAGCTACAAACTGTACGAAGACGGCGTGTTGATTGATACGCAAGCGCTGACCAGTGCTTCTCCGCAAGCACAATCTGCTAAAACCAGTATTACTGGCAAAGCCAATGGCACCTATACGTATGTAGCCGAGCTAACCAACACCAGCGGTTCAACTCGCAGTGAAGTGCTGACCGTTCAAGTGGCCCATGCTGCTCCAGGCAAAGCAGTCCTCTCCCAAGACAACTGGGATGGCGATGGCAACTATAAAGTCACCATGAATCTCTGGTGGGGTACGAACGCAACAGAATATCGCCTCTATGAGAATGATGTATTGATCGATACCCAAACGTTGAACGCTGCAACACCATCTGCTCAAAGCGCGGCAACAGACCTGTCCGGTCGTGCCAACGGAACGTATACGTACCGTGCTGAGCTGGTCAATGCAGCTGGTGTGACAAGCACCGAAACGATTACGGTTCAGGTATCCAAAGCACTGCCTTTGGCTAGCTAAGAAATTACACAAAAACCGAGACCATATAGCCCGAATAACTGGGCTGCATGGTCTCGGTTTTATTTTTTTCTGTGAAAGTCAAGGTGCATGCAGTGTAATGAGTGCTCGAACAGGAGTTGAATTGAACTGGATTGAAGAAGCCGTGCACAATCCAAGATTTCTATAATTTATACCAGCTTCTTCCGAATGTACCCCGAGATCAGGTCAATGATCGTAATCATCACAATGATCCCCAGCAGGATAATCCCCACTCGCGGCCAGTTCCGCGTGCTAAGCGCAAAGATCAGAGGTGTACCAATCCCCCCTGCCCCGATTACACCCAGAATGGTTGCAGAACGTACGTTAATTTCAAATCGGTACAACGTATAGTTGAGGAATCCAGGCAGCACCTGCGGCAGTACGGCGAACCACAGCTGCTGCATACGAGTGGCTCCCGAAGCGAGCAGCGCTTCAGAAGGACCATAATCGATATTTTCCACTTCGTCAGCGAACAGTTTACCCAGCATCCCGATGGAATGCAGTCCAAGTGCGAGTACACCCGCAAAGGAACCCGGTCCTACGGCCTTGATAAACAGCAAAGCCATAATGATTTCGGGAAAGGTACGAATAAAGCTCAGGACCATTTTCCCTGCACCCGAGATTCCGCGGAAGCGGCTCATGTTTCTGGCAGACCAGAAGGCGAAAGGAATACACAGTACAGCCGAAATGACGGTTCCCAGGATGGAGATCGCCAGCGTGTCCAGCAATCCTCGCAGCAAATCTTCACCTTCCGGTAAATAGACAAAGTTCCAGTCTGGCGAGAAAATCCCGGCTATAATTGCCTTCATAATCTGGCCAGCTGTTTCCTTGAAGCCGGTGAACGGTACACCCGCCAGTGCCCAGGCATATAATAGGATGAGCAGCAAAACAATGACCCAGCGAAGCGGGTTTTTCCGAGGTTTGCGCCGGATGACGCTCGTTTCATTTTTCATCATAGCAATTTCTCCCGCAGCTTAGTACTTACATAATCGATGATCAGGACGATAGCAAGGGTAAAGAGGATGATCACGCTCGTTTTGTCATACTCCAGGAATCCAAGCGTTGCTTCGTAATACAGTCCGATACCTCCCGCACCTACCAATCCAAGAATGGCAGCCGCGCGCACATTGATTTCAAAGGCATACAGGACATAGGACGTAAACTGCGTAGCCAGCTGTGGCACCACGCCATAGACGATCAGCTGAATTCGATTCATACCGACAGCCGTCATTGCTTCCAGCGGCCCCTGATCAATGGTTTCCAGCGTTTCATAGGTCAGCTTGGCAATCAATCCTACCGAGAATACAGCAAGCGCCAAAATACCAGGAATCGGACCCAGACCGAATACAGCGACAAACAGTGCGGCCAAAAGCAGATCAGGCACGGTACGAATCAGGTTCAGTACAAAACGGGCCGGGTAGTAAATCCAGCGGCTTGGCATCAGGTTTCCGGCACAGATGATCGATACCGGAATGGCAATAATGGCACCGATGGTCGTACCGATCAGAGCCATACGAATGGTTTCCAGCATGCCCTGTACGATGTTATCGAAGTAGGTCCATCTTGGTGGAAACATGTCCTTCAACAGATCGAGCATGTTGGGGAATCCTTCGATCAGCTCGCTGAAGCTGGCATCGGTCTGTTTGGCACTAGCCCAGAGCAGCAGCAAAATGATGACTAGCGTAAGCAGATGCTTGGTGCGGCCGGGCGGTTTGGGACGATGAACGACCTGCCCTGGTCCGGAACCAGGCTCCTTCCCTGCTCCCGTCAGCGGTTTATGAAGTGAAGCGCCAGACTGCCCCTTCATACCAAAACTTCTCCCTGCTCGGTTACAGCCTGTTTGTCCAATAACTCGTCTGCGAGGATCGGTCTGCCATAAATTTCGGCAAAGCGCTCATCCGTTGCCTCTTCCACAGGACCGTCAAACACGACTTCACCTGCACGCAAGCCAACAATGCGCGTGGCATACTCTCTTGCCAGATCAATAAAGTGAAGGTTAACGATCGTGGTTATGCCAAGATCCTGATTAATACGTTTCAGGTCATCCATAACTTGTTTGGTTGTGAGCGGGTCAAGTGAAGCGACCGGTTCATCAGCTAGAATGATTTTTGCTTCCTGTGCGAGTACACGGGCAATCGCCACACGCTGCTGCTGTCCACCGGACAGCTGATCTGCACGGGAGTAAGCCTTCTCTGTAATGTTCACCCGTTCGAGCGCCTCAAATGCGAGTTCCGTATCTTCTTTTGGAAAACGGCCCAGAATGGTACGCATTGTGGAATGGTAACCTACGCGTCCTGCCAGAACGTTGCGGAGCACACTGGATCGTTTGACCAGGTTAAAACTTTGGAAGATCATGCCGATATCCCGGCGAATCATGCGCAATCGCTTGCCTTGCGCCTTCGTGATGGAACTGCCGTTGATCAAAATTTCTCCGTCACTGATATCATGGAGACGATTAATGGAACGCAGCAGCGTGGATTTACCTGCACCGGACAATCCTACCACCGCAATGAATTCACCTTGTTCAAAGGTGAGATTGATATTATTCAGGCCCTTGGTGCCGTTTGCGTATGTTTTGGTTACATTGCGAAGCTCAATCATGGCATTTATCCTTCTTTCATTCATAGATTCCAATCAAGACCTGCAGTAACGGGACAAGCCAGCGCAGCGTATATCACGCTGAACTGGCCTGTCCGCACTGCGAATACATCTGTTCCATACAATAAAAGCTAATGACAATCTGGTATTTCAAATGTCTGCTTTGATCAAAAACGACTACTCGGTTTTTACTTTTTCGCCGTATTGACGAACGATTTCGAACTTGCTGTCATCGGACTCTACATAGCCCTCATGCGTGTAGATTTCTTTGATAATTTCATGGCCTTCCGGATCTTTACCGATGTCGATGAACGCCTGTTTGATTTTTGTTGTCCAGTCAGCATTCATGTCTGTACGTACAGCGATCGTATCGTTAGGAATCGGCTCTGTGAACGCCAGTACACGTGTATCTTCAAATACGGTTGGGTAGTCTTTGGAAACCGTGTTACGGGCATCTTGGAAAATGGCAGCTGCATCCACGTCACCATTCAATACAGCAATAACCCCTTGGTCATGACCTTTTACCGTTACAGGTGTTACGTCTTTCAATGGATCAATGCCTCTGTCCAGCAGCAGACCTGCCGGCCATACATAACCTGCGGAAGAAGTTACGTTTTGGTAGGCAATCTTTTTGCCTTTCAGTTCTTCAATGGATTGGATCGGCGAGTCTTTTTTCACGATAAACATGGATTTATAGGAATCAGCCAATTCTTCAGTAGGAGCACCTGTCTCATCATTTACGCCAAAACGTTGTGCCTGCAGAATAACTTGTGCTGCACCTTTTTCTTTTGCCAGTACATAAGCCGTTGGTGGCAGGAAGCCTACGTCTACTTTATTGGAAGCCATCGCTTCAATAATCGTGTTGTAGTCAGTGGATACGCTGACTTTTACCGGAATGCCCAGTTTGTCGCCCAGCAATTTCTCCAGTGGTTTCGCTTTGGCTTCAAGCGTGTCTGCATTCTGGGATGGAACGAACTGCACAGTCAACTCGGTTGGTACATAACCTTCGGCTGCTTTGTCTGTTTCTGCCGTATCGGTAGATGTACCGGAAGCATTAGAACTCGAATTCGCCTCGTTAGTCGAACTCGATGTACTGCCTGACCCACAAGCACTTAGAAACAAAACCAAAATCAACAATGGTAAAAATAAAGCGGACTTCTTCAAGCGAACACCCTCCAAAGAGTTTCTATTTTTCAATACTTGTCTACTATAATTGGCAAATATTTGCGCGATGTGAAACGAAATTTGGAGTTTTGTAAAGTTTCTTGTCAGGCTGTCAGAGAGACTTTCATCTGTTAGAATAGGCTCATTATGGTTGAAGATATAGGTAGAGAGGCTGGTCTTCACTCGTTATTTATAGGCAAAACAGCCTGTAATCCCTTATGTTTAAACTTATATATTAGAGGAGATTGTAAAATGACATCCATAACGAATACATCCAGCTTCGACATTTTGTTCACTAGCGATCTGCACGGGGCCATCCGCCCCATCCATTACAATACCAATGCGTACCGCCCGGCAGGGCTTGCTCTGCTCACTTCCCTGATTCGCAAGGAGCGTGAACGGTCACCCGAATTAATGCTGGTGGATAACGGGGATCTGCTGCAGGGCTCTCCTCTGGCCTCGTATGCGGCCTCCTTGGTTACGAATCACGAAGCTCATCCCTTCATCACTGTTCTGAATGAACTCGGCTATGATGCTGCTGTAATGGGCAATCACGAGTTCAACTATGGTCAGGAATTGCTGCGCGGAGCGGTTGAAGCCTCCCATTTCCCATGGTTATCTGCCAATATTGTAAGCAGTGAACAGCCGGAGGTACCGGCGTATGGTCCCCCTTATCTCATCAAGACATTATCTTCGGGTGTTAAAGTAGCCCTGCTTGGTGCAACCACTCACTATATCCCGAACTGGGAGCATCCAAAAAATATAGAAGGCCTGCAGTTCCTTGACGCATTGGAGACCATTCGGAAATGGGTTGGTTACATTCGCGAGCATGAGCGGCCGGACGTGATGGTGGTCAGCTATCATGGCGGGTTTGAGTGTGATCTGGAGACGGGGGAGCCTGCCGAGCGGTTAACCGGAGAAAACCAGGGCTATGCCATCTGTCGTGACATCGAAGGCATTGATGTACTTCTGACCGGGCATCAGCACCGTCAGCTTACCGCCGAAATTCATGGCGTGACCGTCATTCAACCCAGCTTCAGCGGCAGCGGTATTGGACAAGTAAACGTTCAGTTAGAGCAGCATTCGGACGGAACGTGGAAGATTACCGAGAAAGAAGCTCGTTTGCTGCTTCTGGATGAGAACAGTAACGTACAGCCGGATGCTGTCGTCATGGATCTTACGGAAGACTTGGAAAACGCGGCTCAGGCTTGGCTCGACCAGCCGATTGGCGAGGTAGCCGGGGACCTGTCCATCAACGATGCCACTGCTCTGCGGCTCTCGGCACATCCCTTCATTGACTTTGTGCATCAGGTACAGATGGAAGCGACCGGGGCTGAGCTTTCCAATACGGCACTGCTCAGTGAAGAAGCTCGTGGCTTCGGACACCACATTACGGTTCGGGATGTGTTATCCAATTTTATCTATCCCAACACATTGACTGTATTGGAGCTAAGCGGTCAGGACATTCGGGATGCACTGGAGCAAACGGCTCGTTACTTTGAGGTGGATGCTTCTGGCAAGGTGATGGTCAATCCGGCTTACATGACCCCGAAACCGCAGCATTATAACTATGACATGTGGGCAGGTATTGAATACGAGCTGGATATATCAGAGCCTGTGGGGAATCGTGTGATCCGGCTGGAACGTGAAGGTAAACCGCTTGAGATGACGGATACATATTCGGTGGTGATGAACAGTTATCGTGCGGCAGGTGGCGGAGACTACGCGATGTACCCTGGCAAAAAGGTACTGCACGAAGGCGCCACCGATATGGCAGCACTGGTGGAGGATTATATCCGCAGGCATCAGCCTTTGAAGGTGGAGCAGGCCAATAATTGGAGAGTTGTTGGCAGATAGCCAAAAGAAAAGAGCAAAACCTTCGTATAGGAAGGTTCTGCTCTTTTTCTCATTAGTCTAGACCAGGGTAGAGGCAAGCGCCGCAAGCAAAAGAATGGCCACCCAAATCAGTATCAAATTTGCCATGACCAGCGCAGTCTTGAACTTATAGTTCTTATAGAACGCCCAGCAGGTGAACGATGCCAGGACCGGGACCGGATAGGTAGCCAGTACCCCTGCGGCAATATATTCCAGTATATAATCGTCTGTTTTACTGCTTGCAATCATATAGAAGCTCATAAACAGCATATATGGATAGGCTACCAGAGTAATTAGATTGATCGCATTGATAAATAAGAGCCAGTACGCCACGGTACGATTTTTCATGACAAGGGACCTCCCGGAAAAACAATCTCATTCCAGTATATCCACATGATGACAGATCGTCATGGATTAATTTCACATTACAGAATAAACTATGCCTCCGCTGTCAGGCTGCCAGCCTTCTCCCCGAGCGATACGAGCGCACCCCGATCATCCGCAGAACGCATCTCCGCCTCAATGATTTCAAGACTGCCAACCGCACTCTCCGGTGTGCATACCGTTACAGGCTTCCCTTCTGCTACCGACCGGATAAAATAACGGATCTGGTGATAATATCCCGAGTCCGGGGAAAGATCGGCAACAAAACCTGGAGCGTCATTCGGGTTCACTTTGAGTTCACCGTTTTCGAAAACGAGGTTCCCCTTCTCAAAATTCACTCGGTATGTCATCGAGAAACCATAATCCCCCTCCAGCGTCCAATCCGCCTGTGCATTCAGCACCTTGCCGTCAGGATAAACATAATGGGTCGATACCGTGTCATAGCCGCTTCCTGGAATCACGTTACGAGCGAGTGTGGAAACCTGATCCGGCTTGCCAAACAGCCAGTGGATGATGTCCGCATCATGAATGTGCATATCCAAAATGCAGCCACCACTTTTGTCTCCATCCAGAAACCATGGTTGAGGCAAACCTGAACCACGGAAGAAATAGCCTGCCTTTACCGCTCCATAACGACCGTCTTCCACCACGGATTTCAGATAGTCATACGCAGGCCAGAAGCGCAAGCACTGACCGATCATCAGTGTTTTCCCAGTCTGTTTGGCGGCATGTGCCATCTTCCACCCATCCGCTGAATTGCGTGCAACCGGCTTCTCACACAGCACATGGATGCCCTTTTCCAACATGGCACATGTTAATTCCGCGTGCAGCGGCGTAGGCAATGTAATATCAATGATATCCAGTTCCTCCTGCTCCACCATCACAGCGATATCATCATACAGCCGATAAGGTGTAAGGTCATAGATCTCCTGCTCTGTCGCCATATTTCCGGCTGCTTTCCCATGCTTCAGTTCCTCTATTTTCAAATCACAGATGGCGACGAGTTCTACAGGCTCCCCCTCCGAGGCGAGGCGTACATAGTTATCAAAATGCATACGTCCCATAAATCCGAAACCAACCAAACCCACTTTTAACATGTGTTTGCCTCCTAATATCAAAATAATGAGTTCTGTTATTCGTTGTTATACGATTTTATTGGATGGGTCTCTCCAAGATGGCATCCAACGCTCTCGATGTGTTATAGACAATCTGTTGGGAATGATGGGTGTATGGGGGAATCATCTCCGCCGTGACGTAATTGTCGTATCCGATGGCATGCAGTGCTTCCATAACTGCAGGATAATTCACATCCCCAGCCAGCAGGTCAACAAAACCATGCAGTCCGCCCGCTTGCCGGCGATAGTCCTTAAAGTGTACCTTTTTGATCCGGTGTCCGAGAATGCGAACCCACTGTTCCGGATAGCCATTCTGCACCACATTGCCTACGTCAAAGTAGGAACCTACATACTCGGACTGGAATGAATCGATGAACGTACGAAGTTCAAGCGGTGACACCAGAAACTTGTTCCATACGTTTTCAATGCCAATCGACACTCCGGCACGTTCAGCATACGGCAGCAGGTGGGCAATAGCTTCCTGGGCCCGCTCATAGGCCACCTCGTAATCGGTCACTTCGCTGTCAGGGATAAAATCAACTCCTACGGCACCTGGAATAACCAGGATCGTATCCACGCCAAATGCCGAAGCAAGTTCCAACTGTCTTTTGCACACATCCAGTGCTTTGGTACGGATCTCCGGATTGGCACTCGTCATCGGATAATCCCAGTATAACCCAGTCGCCAGGCCTGCAATTTCCAGCCCAGCCTCTTCTAGACGTACCCGAATATCGCGGACTTCCTGATCTGTAGCAGACAGGCTTAGCTCACCTTCCCCATTCAGCGAAAGCTCAATTCCATCGAAGCCAGCCTCCTTGGCTGTCTTAATACAATCTGCAATGGCCCAGTCCCCTGGAAACGACCAGATGTTAATCCCTTTTTTCATCTCAAATCCCTCCTCATCATATCCTTTGTTTTCGTTTGGCATGGCGATCCTATACCAGTTGAAACAGACCAAACTTGGCAGGTATATGAAAGTTAATGGCACCAGTAGGCTGCCAAGCCTGGTACTCCCGTTCTCCCTGCTCATTTTCGTCTATGCGATACATGTTCACTTTCCAGCACAATCCCGAAGTTAGAGGTGACTTGAAATTACAGGATGGAATGTGGATAAAGTATACCCGGTTGCCTTGATCATCCGTTTCTACCTTCGTTCGAAGCCCTTTCATCTGCCAAGTGACGTCTGCCTTCAGATTCAAACCAGCTCCATCGACATTATGAATAAAGGCATCGAATACAACATTGTGCGGGCTGACCTCAAGCTCCATATACTTCAGGCCACCGCCTTCTTCGTCGATAAAAATCTCAACAACGTCCTGTTCATACAAAGGCTGATCTCGTTCCGTGAAGTCGGATACGACATAGGGGTCCTGACATACATAACGGATATGCAGGTATTCCTCACTCCAGCCCAAGCGCACTTCTGTGGCTTGCAGAGGAGGCAGGCCCGTCACTGTATCGACCAATTTCAGCGGCACACACTTCTCCCAATCATCAGGAGCAGGAAACTCACCCGCTGCCATAAACGCGAATGCGTTACAGCGATATCTGGGGTTTCGTTCCGCGGAAAAAGTGTTCAATCCACTTCAACTCCTTTTGACTTAATCCGTGATGTTGTAACTATGGGTTGAACATGTGATAATACTTGTATTATAGATGAGTCATTCGGATTTTTATTTAGAAGATCAAGAGATTATTTGTACAATTCCGTTTTGTTTTTAAAATGATCAGGTCATTGAATTGCATAAGAGAGGAGCTGAGCCCGTGTCCCTCCCACAAACGGATTATCCAGTAAAAAGAACCGCCAGTTTCAGGGAATGGTCTCCCACTGTTCACTACGCGCAGTTCCAGACTCTCCCCCCAGGTAAGCTGCCAAGACGGCGATTGTATGATTTTGAACTGTTGTACGTCTGTGAGGGCGAAGCAGCAACCTACATGCACGATACACGCTATACACTGAAGGCGGGACAGCTCATTATGCTGCCGTCCGGGGTCTATCATCAGAATGAAGCCGTATCCCATCCGAAGACACGTTTCATCGGCATTCACTTTGACTTTTTTAATGAATTGACCATACAGACCGAGGCGGATATGGTTGTAAACGAAGACCATGTTCAGCTGCATAAATTCGCCGCGGAAGCCTGCGCAGAAGGGATGACACCGTTATCTGCGAATCCAGTCTATACACCGTCCTCTGCTGCAGTTCAGCTGATGGAGCAGCTGGTTCATGAATTTACGATGCGTCCACCAGGATATGAACTGATATGCAAAGCATTGATGCTGCAGCTGCTTACCTATCTGCTGCGTTCTCCGTACCTGAGCTCGTCTCGCCATGTTTCCGTTCACGGAGACAAGCTGCGCGAGCTCATGAAACAGATCGAAGCAGCTCCTTCAGAGCCTTGGACCAATTCAGGCATAGCCAAACATTTGAATCTGAGCGTGGATCACATGGCCAAACTGTTCAAACAGATGGTCGGCATACCCCCAAACGAATACATTCAATCCATCCGTCTGAGTGAAGCACGTAAATTGTTGCGGGAAACGGACTGTTCCATCGAGGTCGTTGGCATACGAAGTGGTTACCCGGACATTCATTATTTCAGCCGCACTTTCCGCAAACATGAAGGGATATCCCCTCGGGAGTACCGGAAATTATCCCGAATGCTATAAAAAAAGAGTTCCTTCATCCAGTCTTGGATGAGGGAACTCTTCGGTTAACACTTGTGAATCAAATGATCTTCTCACTATGTAACGGGATTACCAACAAAAATGGGCCTAAGTTTAGACCGAATCACTTTCCCGCTTGCTATTGGAAGACTGACGAAATATACAGCGGTACGGAATGATGACTTTGACAGCCACTTCATGCTGATGATCCAGATAATCCAGCAGCTGCTTGACCGCGAACATCCCCATCTCCAGTTTAGGTACATGGATGGTCGACAGCGGTGGAGAAGTGAATTCGGATATTTCAATATTATCCACACCAAAAAAGGCGATGTCCTCCGGTACGCGTAGACCTTGCTCGGTTGCTGCCCGCATCGCAGCAATGGCCATCATGTCACTTGCTGCAAAAATGGCAGTAGGTCTGCTCTCATTGTTGGCAAATGCCTTCCGGGTCAGTTCATAACTCAGCGATACATCCCACTTCACATCAATGACCCAGTCGTCGTCAATCGGAAGCCCCGCCTCATTCATCGCCCGCTGGTAACCAAGGAAACGTTTTTCCGCCCGGAAATCATTTTTGTATTCCGCGCCGCCAACATAGGCAATCAGGCGATGACCCTGGGCGATCAGATGATTCGTCGCCTCTCTCGCAGCCGCTTCCCGGTCATAACCCACCACAGGAATGTCGGGGTCCGTGATATCCACCCCCACAACAGAGCGCACATTGGCCTTGAGCCAGCGATACGCTTCCGGGTCAATTCGCTCCACCACAATCATGCCATCAATCCGATGTTCCTTCACCAGAGACTGCAGCTGCACAGTATCCCCATCGTTCTCTATGCTGTACACAAACTCCAGGCGCATGCCGGATTCAGCCAACTGCTTCTCGATGCCTTCCATAATGACCGAAAAATAAGGACTGTTGTATTTGTTCTGCGGAATGGCCACAACGCAGCCGATTGCATACGACGTTTTGGGTTCCATTTTCTTTTTCTTCACGGGACGCTGTGAACGATACCCCAGTTCCTCTGCCGTTTCCCATATTTTCTTGCGGGTCTCCTCACTCACGGAGCGGTTGACATCATTTTTCATTACACGTGAAACGGTCGAGATGGATACCCCTACGCGTTCTGCAATGTCCTTCAATTTAGCCAATTTGAAGCCCCACCTTTCCTCTAGCTTTCTATTCAAACCCAATGGATATTGGGGCAATTTCATTCTTGCAAACACAAATTTGCGGCAAATATAATTCTATATTTCTCCTTGCAAGAAGTCAATGCGCTCTAAGGTTTATGGTCTCTGACATCAGGCTTCACATGAGCTCTCTATGCAAAAAATGAAAAATGAACAGCGGCAGCCTTGGGCTGTTTCTTTCCCATGACTGCCGCCGAATACTACTTTTATATTCTGCAAATCTACAACGAAAACTCTCTCGTTATCGATTTATTGCATCTTGGACGCGAGATCCTGAAGCGCTGCCTTGAGATCCCCATCTCCTGCAAGCGGAAGTTTAAGGGATTGCTCACCATACGTCCATACCAGATCGGTTTTCTTCGTCGTAAACGGTGAAACAATGCCGTACTGCTGCGCGTCCAGGAAGATTTTATTATCTTCGCCAACAGTGGAAATGTAGGCATCTGCCGCTGCCTTATTGGCCGGAATGGAGTATCCTTGCTTCGCCAGTTCGGTCTGGCCCTCCGGTCCGGCGAGCCAAGCGAGCAGCTTGTAGGCCGCTTCTTCGTGTTTGGTGTTGGAGCTGATCGCAAGTCCGGCAGGCTGAACTACGGTCTGGTTGGTTTTGAATTTGGGCAGATACGAAATGCCGTATTCCACGCCAGCCTCCTGGTAGTTGGTTGTATTCCAGCTGCCACCCGGATTCATCGCTACCTTCGACGTAGTGATTGCGAGGTTAACCTGTCCTCCCAACCCTTCAATCTGAGCAGGGGTGGTGTTAATTTTTTTATTTTTGGTCAAATCGATAAAATAGTTCAGCACTTCCATTGCTTCCGGTGTTTCGAGCGCAAGCGAGCCATCGTCATTCACAAGCTTGGCGCCGTTGGACCAGAGCGCTGGCTCCAGGAACCAATCCATTGTGGATCCCGGGGAAACCGACATGCCCCACTGTACGATATTGCCAGCATCAAATCCAGCCTCATCCGCACTTTTCCCATTTTTGTCGAGTGTCATCTTCGTTGCAATATCAGTGATTTCATTCCACGTCGGTTCAAGCGATGGAACCGGAGCGTTGTGAGGATTCGTTGCGGCGTTCTCAAATATGGCTTTGTTATAATACCAGACGATGACATTGGCATCGATGGGCAAGGATACTTGTTTGCCCTGATATTGATGTAGACCGAGCAGACTTGGATCCACGTTGTTCAGATCAAACTGGTTATCAGCAAGCAAGCCGTTCAGTTCCTTGAAAATGCCGAGTTCGGCGTACTTCTCCACATAGGCATAGCTGGTTTTGAATACGTCAGGAAGCGTGCCGCCCGCTGCATTCGCGGTCAATCCATCCCAATAACTGCCCCAATCCTTGCCCTCCAGCTTAACCGTAATATCAGAGTTCTCCTTCATAAACTGATCCAATAATTCCTGTGTCCGATGAAGCTCTTCTGCCGTCCCCCACTGGGAGTATGTGATGGTTACAGACTCCCCCCCACTGCTTCCGGAACCGCCGGAGCTGGCCACTTCTGATGATTCACCATTTCCACATCCACTGATGACCATCATCGTGGCAAGTACAAGTGCCCACACATTGAACAGCCGTTTGCTTTTTCCTCTCATATACAGCTCCCCTTTACATCATATCGAATAGTCATCTCACTCTGAAAACCGGAAAGCAGGCAGCCCATCTATCCTTTGGTGCCCGTGAGCACCACCCCCTCAACGATGTAGCGTTGTGCGAACAAGTACAGCAAGCCAATGGGAACAATGCTGATGAATGCTCCTGCGGCAAGTGCCGGCAAATCCTGGCTTGTCTGACCAATCAGCAGCTGCAGCCCCACACTCAGCGTGAACATCTCGGCGTTTTTGATATACAGGAACGGCCCCAGAAAATCGAGCCAGGAGTTCACAAAGGCAAAAATGATGGTCGTCATAATAATGGGTTTGGAGAGCGGCATAATGACTCTTGCATACACCGTCCAGCGATTGCCGCCGTCGAGATATGTAGCTTCATCCAGCTCCTGGGGAATGGTCATGAAAAACTGCCGAAACAGGAAGATGTAATAAGCACCTCCGAGCCAGGATGGAACAATTAACGGCAGCCAGGTGTCGATCCAGTTCAATTTGGAAAAAAGGACATACGAGGGAATCATCATTATGGAAGGAGGGATCATCAATGTAACCAGGACAACAGGAAACAGGATATCCCGGTATTTGGTTGCAAAACGGGAGAAACCGTAAGCGACAAGCGAGCTGGATACAACCGCTCCTGCCGCCACAAAAAACGAAATGGTAAATGAGTTCTGTATCCATTGCCACATCATGGGCTGCACAGCAAACAATCGTTCAAATGCTTCCAGACTGAATTGTTCCGGCAGTATTGTCGGAGGCACCTTGTATGTCTCCGCCTTGGTTTTCAGCATGGTTGAGAGCATCCATACAAGAGGCCCTGCAAACAGCATCAACGCCGCGATCAGCAATGTATATTGGGACGCTTTTACCGCTACTTTTCGGGTATTCATGCAGCATTCCTCCTATCGTTCTCCCTCGTAATACACAAAGCGGTTGGAAACTTTCATCAGAATCAGGGTGACCAGCGAGATCACGGCAAACAGGAAAATCGACTGCGTCATCGCCATGCTAAACTTCAAATCGGTAAAGGCGGACTTGTAAATGTTGTAGACAAACGTATAAGCAGAATAATTCGGCCCACCCTTGGATAGCAGCAATGCTTCCGTAAACATCTGAAAGTTATACATCGTCTGAATAATGATGACAAACAGAATGGAAGGACTAATCATCGGCAAGGTGATGCGGAAAAATCGCCGAATGCCGCTTGCCCCGTCGATGGCCGCCGCTTCGTACAGATGCCTGGGAACATTCTTGAGGGCGGCAAGGAAGATCAGCACCCCGCTGCCGGAGATCCAGACCTGAAGCAGGATAATGACAGGCTTAATGGTATGCTCTCCGCCGATCCAGTCAATCTTGCCCAGACCGAGAGCACCAAGTCCGGCATTCAATATGCCGAATTCCGAATTGAATACCAGCCGCCAGATAATGACCGTTGCTACGATCGGCACCAGCGTCGGGAGATAAAAGAAGGTTCGGAACAGCGCGATCCCTTTGACATTAAAATTAAGCAGCATCGCCAGACCAAGCATGCCGGCCGTGACGATGGGAACACCGAATACAACAAAATACATCGTGTTCAGCAGACTTTTCAAAAAGATCGGATCATCCATCATGTGCGTAAAATTATCAAAACCGACAAAGTTGAAATTGGTTGCTCCGGGAAGTCTGGCATCCGTAAATGCGTAAAATACGGATGTTCCAAAAGGAAACAGGAAAAAGGTGATAAAGCCTATGATCCAAGGCAAAATGAAGAGAAAGAACAGCAGTGTGTCATATTTTCTCAATCTGTTCATGATGACACCCCTCAGCCTGTAATTTCTTCTAAATACACATACCGTTCTTCCACGATGGATTTCTCTGCCGCGAGGGCAATCAACAAAGCGTTACGGCCAACCTGCGCACTAGCAAAAGGCGATTTGCCTTCCTGCACACATTTCAGAAAATCAATTCGCTGGGTCTGCCCCCCTGTGTGTCCGCCCATGATGGAATCGGAGGTCACATCAATGTCCAGGTGATCTCGGGTCCAGTCCTGACCGCCGACGATATCAATGGTCTTGTCATTACGGGCAACCATCTGGCCGCCATTCTCCCCGATCAGACCAATCTCAAGTCCCTCCCCCATCAGATTGCGGGGTTTCAGATACATGCACAGACCAAGATTGGCCTTGCTGCCATTATCATAATCAATGGTGATAAACGCATGGTCCACAATTGAGGTATCGGAAATCTGTTTGGCCGGATAATGACTGTAGGAGTTCTCAATCCGGTTGGGCTCGCCCTGCTTCATGACATGCTGTCCACCCGAGGCAAAAACACGGACAGGGTTCGCCTGGATCATCCAGTTGAAAATATCAAAGTGATGGCAATCCTTCTCTACGATGGCTCCGCCAGACTTGGATTTGTCATAGAACCAATCTGCCGGTGGAAACGGATCACGGAATTCCTTGCACCACATCATCTTCACATCGCCAAGACGCCCACTCTCCAGCTCTCTCGCCATCCGGCGATACAGATTGGAATATCGATACACAAGTCCGATCTGCAAAACACGTCCAGCATTTTCGGCTGCCTGGATAATGGCATCACAATCCTCAATCGTATGAGCAACCGGCTTCTCAAGGAATACGTGCTTGCCAGCTTCCAAAAAGGCAACCGCCACTTCACGGTGCAAATAGTTGGGTACACTGATGACCACCGCGTCCAAATCCTCTTTATGCAGCAATTCACGATAATCCTTCAATACATCAGGGTTGCTGTTCTTAAGTTCAACCAGGGTCCGCACCACATTGGCCTCATTCATATCACAGATATAGCGAACCTCACATTCCTCAAGCAGATCAAAACCGATACAATGGTGCGACCCCATATCCCCCACACCGATAAACGCCATTTTTATCTTCCCCATGCTCACACACTCCGTTGCTCTTAATTTTGCGGCAAATGCCATCCTGCAATTCTGATGTAAAGAAACCTTACAGGATTACGAATATGTAACGATAGTAAAATAGTTTTTAGTTGTTGTCAATCCATTTTGGCTAAATTTTTATTTTATTTGCGGCAATACAAATTAATAGACAAGTTAAGTGTCCATAAAGATTAATTGTTTGTATAATACGTTATAAAGCGTTTACATTTTAAAGTTATTATTTTATAATTGGATCACCATAACTAAAAATTGCGGCAAAAATATTTCAGTACAGATGATCTCTACAACAAACACTACGCATTTTCCTTACAATAAGACACAAAAAAACAGATAAATTTTGGAAAATTTTCTGTTGTATCTCGCCATTACATCCCCTATAATGCAATTTATACGCGGAAAACAACACAGAGAACCACACTTTTAATTTGCCGCAAAAATTTATCCCGACTCAGAAAATGCAATTCCCTACAATAGCTACCATGATATTTACATAATACGTTATTATCTTGCGATATTTGCGAACAGGAAGGAGATGAACAGAAGAAGTAACCCTCCCTTATCGTGAATGATCCATTGAGGAGGAACAGCAATTTCAATACCGGAATTTTCAGAAATTCATTACTCAGGAGGGATTCGATGACAAGATTGTTGGATAGAAGCAAGCTGACTCTTGGACTCTTTTTGACTTTTGTTCTCCTAATCACCTTAATACTGCCTGCTGGAGCAATGCCCAAGGCTGCCGCTGCAGCCGTTACCATTGATGGCAACGTCAGTGATTGGAGCACTGTTGGGACGCTTGCGACCAATAGCGGCACAGCTCAAACGCTCAAACTGACGAATGATGGAACGAACCTCTACCTGCTCGTTCAAGGTTCGGGGCTGAGTACATCGATGGGCAGCTTCTGGATTAATACCGATAACAATACCACAACAGGTTACCAGGCTTCTGGTTGGGGAACGACAGGTGTCGAGTGGCTGCTCGAAAATACAAGCTTATATGCCTACACTGGCAGCGGAAGCGATTGGAGCTGGAATTTTAGCAGCACACTCACCAGTGCACAATTCTATCGCAGTTCTTCAGTGATTGAAGTGGCTATTCCTCTGGCTGCATTGCAGATCAATGCTGGCAGCACGGTCCGGGTCGGTTATATCGACAACAGTTCCGATACATCCAGGCTGCCTGCCGCGGGACAGACGCTGTCCGCTTACCTGCTGACCTCAGGTGGATCGGGTGGCGGTTCGGGTAACAACACGATTGTAAATCCGGTAGAGCTTGACAGCCCGCTCAATAACCCATTCAAAGGCTGGGCACCTTCCGCCAAGAGCACCACTTATGAACAGCCGCACAGGCTCGTGTATGCTGGGGTAACCTGGAAGGAACTTGAGCCTACCAAAGGCACCTATGATTTTAGTGCAATTGAAGCAACCAACAACTTTGCCTATTGGAAAAGCAAGGGCGTCAAAGTGGTGCTGCGCTTCATTCTCGACAGTCCTACAGGCCAGGCTCATCGGGATATTCCCGACTGGCTATACAATGACATGATAAGCCAAGGCATTTCTCCCGGGACGCCATATAACGATACGACCGGGGGGATGGGGGCAGGCAACAACATGGGCTTCTCCCCCAACTACAGTTCTACCTATTTGCAGGAACGGCATAAACTGGCCATAGAGGCCATCGCCGCCAGGTATAACACCAATGATCGGCCGATTGCTTTTATCCAGATTGGTTCCCTTGGACACTGGGGCGAGTTCCATACTTGGCCTTATGTCGGTCCAAATGGTGAAACCAACTACACAGGCGCTTTCCCTACCAATGACATCTCCAACAAGTACGTCCAGCACTACATTGATGCCTTTGCCGGCAAAGAGGACAAAATGCAGGTGCTGATCCGGCGCAGCATTGCTCTGGCCAAAACCAACAATAAAGGCATGGTTATGGGCATGTTCAACGATGTCTTCGGGCATAAAGACAGCTTTGATGCGGATTGGGGATGGTACACGGGCACCCAGAATGGGTACTGGGATGATATCGGTCAGCAGCAGCCTGCACATGCCAACTTCTGGGACACACGAATCTCCGGTGGAGAATTTTACGGGGGAGCTTCCGGCATGCTGGCTTCCTTGACCAGCGGCAGTGGATTCACGGAAACCCTGCGCCAAACCGAGCTCAGCAAGCCTAGCTGGCTGGGGCCGAACTCACCAGCCTCGCTTCCTTTGAACCATGCATTGCAGGCGAATATCGATGCACTCAAGAAAAGAATGGGTTATCACTTTGTTGTGAAGGAAATATCCCATCCTTCCACCATTAGCGGAAACACCTTTACGGCAACAATCCAAGTGGAAAACAAAGGCGTTCAGCATTTCTCTTTTGCCTGGCCTGTTGAGATTCAGCTGCGCAGCGGCAATACAGTGGTTGCCAAGAAAACAACTACCGTCAATCTGACCACATGGAAAACGGGTACCTACACCCTGACCGACTCCATTCCGGTCTCAGGCCTTGCTGCCGGAACCTATGATATCGCGATTGCGATCATTAATCCGGAAACCAACAAGCCTGGTGTGGATTTTGCCAATACAAACCGGCTGACAGACGGTGCCTACAAACTAAGCAGTGTGACGAAATAAACGCGAATGATTTCTCTCATTCAAGAAATAAGCAAAGAGCAGGAAAGAAGGGCATTTATCCCCCCTCCCTGCTCTTCTTTTGTTGTAACGATAAATATTCAATGCTATATAATCCGATGATCCATAGGCAACTATTGCGCTTTCTTGCGCAGCTGGCTGTAATACAGTTCACTGTAAAAACCGCCCTGCTCCAACAGCACATCATGCGAGCCTTGTTCCAGCAGTTGCCCATCCTTCAGCACCAGAATCCGGTCTGCCTGCCGAATCGTGTTCAGCCTGTGGGCAATGACGAAACTGGTACGGCCCTGCATCAGCCGCTGCAGCCCTTCCTGGATTTTGATCTCCGTAACGGTATCGATACTGCTGGTCGCCTCATCCAATACGAGAATGGACGGATCGGCCAAAATGGCCCGGGCAATGGCAAGCAGCTGTTTCTGTCCCTGACTTATGCCGCTTCCATCAGCCTGCAGCACTTTATCGTACCCATCCTTCATGCGCATGATAAACGAATGGGCATTGGCCAGCCTTGAAGCTTCTTCGACTTCCTCGTCTGTTGCATCCAGGCGGCCAAAACGGATATTCTCCCGAATCGTCCCCTGGAACAGGAATGAATCCTGAAGGACAAACGCCATGTGAGAACGCAGATTTTCACGACGAATGGTGGTAATATCCCGGCCATCCACGGTCAGCATGCCCTCAGTCGGATCATAGAAGCGGGACAACAGCTGAATCAAGGTTGTTTTCCCGGCGCCCGTCGGCCCGACCAGCGCAATCATCTCACCCGGTTTCGCCTCAAAGCTAATCTGATGTAATATATTCCGTCCCTCATCATATCCGAAGGAAACCTTATCGAAGCGCACCGCACCCTCAACCTTTTCCAGAGATACTGCAGCCCCTTCATCCTTCGCTTCTTCATCCTCGTCCAACACTTCGAAAACCCGCTCAGCCCCGGCAATGGCGGACAGCAGCGTATTCCACTGGTTCGCCAGGTCATTGAGCGGACGCGTAAACTGACGAGCATACTCCACAAAGATGATAATTACCCCAACTGTAACAGTACCCTGGATGGCCAAAATACCACCGATCCCTGCAACGATTGCAAAGCTCAGGTTATTCAATCCATTCATCAGTTTGGGGATAAAACCGGAAATGGTCTGTGCCCAAAAACCGGATACCCGAATTCGGGTATTCCGCTCTTCGAATCCGCGAACCACCCGCTCCTCCTGGGAAAAGGCCTTGATAATTCGTTGTCCGGACAAGGTCTCCTCGATATACCCGTTAAGTTCACCCAGGTTACGCTGACGTTCTTTGAAGAGCGGTCCGGTTCTGCGTGTAATCCAGCGCATGCCAATCGCCATCAGCGGTACGACGATAAACGTCAGCAAGGTCAGCAATGGACTTAACCAGAGCATCACGCCAAACGTTCCAAGCAGCGTCAACACACTGGAGAAAATCTGAATGGCCGAGCTGTTCAGCGTCCCGCTGACATTCTCAATGTCATTGGTGACCCGACTCATAATCTCACCCTGCTGACGCTTGCCGAAAAATGGAATTGGCAGCTTGTGCAGATGGGAGAACAGATCGTAACGCATCCGGAAGATGGTCTCCTGCGCGATTTCAATCATCCATATATTTTGCAGCCAGGAGGTGAGCGAGAACAGCACATACACCGCTGCAAGACCCAGCAGAAACGTCATCCAGCTGGAGCTTGTCGCTTCTCCATCCATATAATTGTCCACGGCCACACCGACCATGTACGGACCAAGCAAAGCCAGAGCGGAACTGGCAAATACCATCAGCAGCACCAGCGTCAGCTTCACTTTGCGGCGGGCCAGATACGTCCAGATCCGGCCCAGTGTGCCGGACCAGTTCTTGGCCCGCGCCTTCGGCTTGCGGCCACCACCTTCTTTTAGCGCTTTGGGATCAAGTGGCGGCGGGGGCTGACGGAAAGGTTCAATGAACGCTTTGAACATGTGGTGTACCCTCCCCGTATTGTGATCCGTAGATTCGGCGATACAGCTCGGACGAATCCATCAGGTCTTCGTGTTTGCCTTGTCCAATCAATCGCCCATCATCCAGCAGCAAAATCAGATCCGCAGAGGTGGTTGAGCTGATCTTCTGGGTGATAATAAACGTTGTACAGGACAGTTCTTCCAGGGCGTCCAGCAACCTCGCTTCAGTCGCCACATCGAGTGCACTCGTGCTGTCATCCAAAATCAAAATACTCGGGCGGCGAATCAATGCACGTGCAATGGACAGACGCTGCTTCTGGCCACCTGACAAGTTAACCCCGCGCTGGCCCAACTGAGTGTCATATCCATTCGGGAGTTTCTCAATCGTGTCATGAATCTGGGCACGCTTCGCGGCTTCCTTAATCTCTTCCAGTGTTGCATCTTCCCGTCCCCAGGCAATATTATCTCTCACTGAACCCGTGAAAAGGATAACTTCCTGCGGTACATAACCAATTGCTCCTCGCAATGTGGGAATGTCCAGTTGATTTGCATCGGTGCCATCAATCAACACCCTGCCCCGTTCCTCGGTATACAGCCTTGGAATAAGCTGTACGAGTGAGGATTTACCTGAACCTGTCGCTCCCATAATGGCGATGCGATCTCCTCGCTTGGCGGAGAACGTGATATCCTCCAGGACCGTAATATCACTGTTTGGATAGCTGAACCCTACACCTTGGAATTCAACTGCACCCTGAACAGCTTTAGGCCGTTTACTCTTCTCTCCAGAACCCATATTGTGTGCTGAAGATGTCTCCTGAGCAGTCTCCGAGGTATCCACTGTGTCAAACACTTCGTTAATCCGCTGCGCCGAAGCACTGGCTCTTGAGAATGTCACCAGAATCCAGGACAACGCAGACATGGCACCAATGGTGCGGAGCAAATAGTTGATGACCGCAACCACTTCACCGACGCTTGCATTGCCGGTGGAGATGTCGCGCCGTCCAAACCAGAGGACGGCGATGATGCAGCCATTCATCATGAGCAGCATGAATGGCATGGTCGTCTCCGTCAGGCGCAGCGCGGAGATTGTGCCCTTCATCAGCTTGCCGCTGAATCCGGCAAAGCGCTCAATCTCATGGCCCATCCGGACGAACACCCGGATCAGCCGAATGCCTGTCAGATTTTCCTGGATGACTCCATTGACGGCATCCAGTCTGCGCTGCACATTGCGGAACAGCAGCGCGGCCTTTTTGATCATCCAGATGACAAATACGAGCAGTACAGGGACCATTACCACCAGCAGCAGCCCCAACCTTGGATTCACGACAACGGCCATAATCATGCTTCCGATCACCACGAGCGGCACGCGGGTCATGAACCGCAGACTCATAAATACCGTATCCTGCACCTGGGTTACATCTCCGGTTAATCGGGTAATCAGCGATGACGTGGCAAAGCGGTTAAATACCGCATACGAGAGCGCTTGCACTTTGTCATACAGCTTCTCCCGCAGATCGAATCCGAACCCCAAACTCGCATGTGATGCAAAAAACGAACTGGCAATTCCGGCCGCAAATGCCACTACGGCACTGCCGACGAGAACGCCGCCCCATAACCAAACGACGGACAGATCGCCTTGCTGGATCCCGTTGTCAATGATTTTGGAGATCAGGTAAGGCTGAGCCAATTCCACCGCGAGCTCAATCAGCATCATGACCAGTGCTGCGATTGCGGCAACCCGATACTTCTTCAAGTAGTACAACAGCTTGATCATTACCATTCCTCCGGCCCCGGAGCGCTTGATAACCGTGACTCATTTTTGTGTCTACGCAGCCAGCTCCGTTAGTCTCTTTCTTTAACTCTATGTAAAATTTCACGTAACCAATACGATTATTATATCGCATTTTACTCGTTCAAATCGTTAATATCTTCTTTCCTTTTCATTATTAACCTGAAATGAACAAGAGGATATCCATTCAGGACAAAAAAACCTGGGCAGCACCCCAGGCTTAATCATTAACTTTAATTAAAATTGATTCCTATCAAAACTGATCAAGAACTGATCCAGAGATTCCATTCACTCCGACTTCTTAAAATCCGCCTGCTGCTGTTCATAGATTTCATAGAAATCATCCCAGACCAGAACATTATCCTTCTCCTTGTTCCACCAGTCCTTGTACCATGTTTCAATCTCCGGTCCGCCGCCTTGTTCCCACTTCTGCTGTGCTTCCTCAGCAGCCTGTTCAACCGTATACTTGCTGCCGCCAATGATGGAACGGGTGAAAATATCGTTGATGGCTGTCGTCACATTGGTGAGCTTCACCTGGAGCTCCTTGGGCAGCTGCGGCATATGTTCCGAATGGGTCACTCCCTCGCCCACCGGAAGATCCGTCATGTATACTTCCCGAGCTTCTTTGAAAAGGCGAAGCCCTTCCTTCTGGGACGGAATCTCCTCGCTGAACAGCATTTCAGTATATCCGCATTTGCCTTCCTCCAGGCGACTGTACATCATGGCATAGTCCCCTGCCCAGCTGATCTCCTGCTTGTATTTCTCCTGATCCGAGATGCGCGGGCAGCCTTGATCATTCAGGGTGTAGTGTGTGCCTTCAAATCCATTTTTGAAGGTTCGGCCCGTCTCTGTTTTGGTCAGAAAATCGATATATTGCATGACCGCTTCCGGATTTTTGGCGCGTGCATTCACGACCGCAGTCATCTGCACCGGGTTGTTCCATACCATCGTGTACTGACCTACCGAAGTGGTTGGCAGAGCAATGACTTTTAATTTGGCCTCCGGAACATTCTGCATCAGCGTATCCAATTCCTTGGCCGCAAATCCCGTATAATCCGAAGTCATGGCGGCATACATGCCGATTTTGCCATTCAGGAAATCCTGCTTCGCCTTGGCGCCGTCCTTGTCGGTCAGAAAATCCTTATCTACCACGCCTGCTTCATACAAGGCACGTTTAAATGCGGTCGCTTCCTTCATGTGATTGGGGCCGACCACAATCTCCCCATCCTCCACGTTGACCCAGTTGGCGTTGAACATATATCGGAACAGCCCCGCTGTATCCCCAAATTGAAACCCGCCGATGCCATATGTATCATCCGCTCCGTTCCCATCGGGGTCATTTTCCGTGAAGGCCTTGGCCACAGCCAGCATCTCTTCCTCGCTCGTCGGTACCTCCAGATTCAGCTTCTCCAGCCAATCTTCCCGGATGAAAAAGCTCGTCAGCGGAAACACCTCGTTCATGCGGCCAACTTCATATAACTTGCCATCGCTTTTGATGCCGGCCTTCTTCAACTGGGGATATTTCTCCATCAGCGCTTTGTACTCCACGCTGGAGTTCTCGATCAACTCATCCAGCGGCATCAGCTGTTTTTGATTAAACAGCGTATTGCGGATGGGCGTTCCGAATTCGAAAATGACATCCGGCGCGCTGCCTGAAGCAAATAGTACATTAAGCTTGGATTGGGATTCCCAGCGGGGAACTGCAGTATACTTTACATTGGCCGGACCGTTCTCATTGATCCACTTGGACCACATGTTGTCTTCGATCGTGCCCATGCCGCTCGGGACAGCACCCCGATCATAGATCGTTGACGTGATATTCCCCCTGCCGCTTTCACCTTCAGCCTTCTCGCTGCCGCCGCTTCCCCCTGTGCATCCGGCCAGTATTCCGCCAACCAAGCCCAGAACGAGACCCGACTTCATCCATGTCTTCTTCGTTAACGCCATAGATAAGACCCTCTTTCTCTCCTGTAATATGAACCCACACGGTATAACTCACAGCCAGTCTTAACCTTTGATCGAGCCAAGCATGACCCCTTTGACAAAATACTTCTGCAGGAACGGATATACCGCCAAAATGGGAATGACCATCACGATAACCGCTGCTGCCCGGATGCCTTCCGGCGTCAGATTGGAAATCATCGTTGGGTCAGTAAAATCCTGTACATTCAGGTTGGACATAATCATATTCTGGACCAGCACAGTCATGTTGTATTTGGACGTATCATTGATATAAATCATCACACTCATGAATGAATTCCAGTACCCCACACCGTAAAAGAGGGCAATCGTCGCCAGCAAAGGCTTGGATAGTGGCAGCACAATTCGAAACAGCAGCCCCAGCTCACCACAGCCGTCGATGCGAGCGGCCTCGTCCACTTCACCAGGCAGGTTTTCAAAATAGGACCGCATGATCAGCATGTTATACGTGCTCACCAAACCTGGCAGCCAGAGTGCCCCATAACTGTTCACAAGACCGAGATTCTGCACGACCAAGTAAGTCGGAATGAGTCCGCCGTTAAAAATCATCGTGAACACCATCGCCATCGTAAAAAAGCGGCGGTGGTAAAAATGCCTGCGTGACAGCGGATATGCCGCCATAATTGTTACCGCCATGCTCAGCCCTGTACCGATCAATGTGATCTCCACACTGTTCCAGAACGCATTCAGAATTGGCGTTCCCGTAATCAGGCTGTGGTAGGAGAACCAGGTGAAGTCAACCGGCCATAACCCCACGTTGCCGGAAACGACGGCGCGCGCATCACTGAATGACAAGGCAATAATATTCAGGAGGGGCAGGATACAGCTGACGGCAACCAATGTTAACAATAGATAATTGATCAGATAAAAGACTTTTTCTCCTCTGGTTTTTCTCATGCTGTTCTCCCTCCCTACCACAGACCTTCGTTAAATCGGCGTGCGATATAATTCGCACAGAAAATGAGAATAAATGCGACCAATGATTCGAACAATCCCATCGCCGTCGTCAGGCTGAACTGTGCTCCCTGAAGACCCGTGCGGTAAATATACGTACTGATGACATCCGCCACCTCGTTGACATTGGAATTCTGAAGCATATAGACCTGGTCGAACCCAACCTCCATCACCCGTCCCATCGACAGAATGAGCAGCAGAATAATGGTGGAGCGTATGCCCGGAAGTGTTACATGCCAGATCTGCCGCAGCTTGCTCGCCCCGTCCATCTGTGCAGCCTCATACTGGCTCGGATCAATGGTCGTTAGTGCCGCCAGAAAAATGATGGCATTGAAGCCCATGTCCTTCCAGATTCCCGAGCCGACAAACACGGCAATCCATGAGCCCTTGTTGTACATGAACGGATAAGGAGCTCCCGTCCATGCTTCGACCCAGCGGTTTACGATTCCATTTTCCAAGGAGAAGACGGTCATGATCATCATCGCAATAATGACCCAGGAGAAGAAGTGCGGCATGTAGACCACGGTCTGCACCGTCCGCTTGAAGGCCATGTTTCGCACCTCATTCAGCATAATGGCCAGGATGATCGGAATGGGAAAGCCTACGATGATGCTTAGCAAACTGAGAAACAAGGTGTTACGGATAATCTCCACCGTCCGTGGATCGCTAAATAGTGTCTCGAAATGCTGAAAGCCTACCCAGGGACTGTGCCAGAGCCCGTCATAGAAGTTATAATCCTTGAAGGCCATGACCAGGCCTCCGATCGGTGCATAACGAAAGGTAAGGTAAAACAGAATGACCGGAATAAACATCAATATTAACGGAATATTGGTCTTGAACCTTCGCAGCCGCTGCTGACGGAGCCGATGTTTGATTTCGCTGTCCGGCGGTTGTAATCCAGACGGCGTTCCTGCGGCCAGTTCCCCCTTCATGTTCATCACTCCTCTCTGCCTGCTGATGTACTATAGTTGTATTTTAGATAAAAATGTAAGCGCAAACATTTGTTATTTAACGATTCTTTTTTAAATTTCTACACAAAAATAACCCCACATGGTGGGGCTCTCCCTGGAAACGTGACTTATAAAAAAATAAACTCTCTTTAACTTTGGCTACAAACCAGATAAAGGCTGATGGCTATTCGCTGTTACTTCCATTCGGCTGCTTGCGGTATTCGCGGGGCGACAATCCTGTCATCTGTTTGAATACGGTTGTAAAGTAGCTGGAGTTATCGAACCCGGTCTGTTCCGCTATGTCCGCCATGCTCTGCCGGGTGCTGTGCAGCAGCAGCTTCGCCTTCTCGATCCGGCGTTTGCTAACATACTGGCTAAAGCCCTGTCCGGTCTCCTTTTTGAACAAATGGCTTAAGTAGTTGGGGGTCACATGAACATGGGCAGCCACGGCCTGCAGCGTGCAAGTCCTGGAATAGTTCATATCAATATACTGAATGACACGTGTAATTACATGATCCTGCTGTTCCTGTGTGTGCCGCATCATCATGTCCAACCATTCTTCGCTTTTGCAGCGGGCCCAGGCAATGGCTTCAGGAACGGTATGAATCCAGAGCAGCGGATCTGGACCAAATTGGTCAAAGCCTCCCGACTCCTGCGGCTGCAGCTGCTGTATAAGCAGGTCCGTCATGACCTTCATGAGCACATGAATTTCGGCCTTGCATTGCGGCAGCGGCATTCCGGAGGCTTCATCCAGTAATCCCTCCAGCCGAATAATCATCTCCCCGAATTGCTGGCCCAGCAGCAGCGAAGTCAGTTCCTCGCGCAGTCTCTCTGTCCGGTCCACCTGGCTGTATTGTTCCCTGATCCGGATGTCGGACTGTTTCCGGCGATACCGTTCATGGGCCTTGCGCAGCACCTGACACGCTTCATCAAGGGAAAATGGCTTCAGCAAAAATTCAATCGCCCCATAACGGATGGCACGCTGTGCATATTCAAACTCACGATACCCGGTCAAAATGATAATCATGATGTCCTGTCCGCTCTCGTGTATGCGTTCGGCCAAATCCAGGCCATCCATCACAGGCATGTTGATATCCGTAATAATCAGATCAGGTGTACAGCTGTTCACTGCCTGTATTGCTTCTTCTCCGTCTGCAGCTTCACCAACGACCTCCCAGCCAAGGGGATTGTTGCGAACCAGATGAATCAATCCCTGACGAAATAACGCTTCATCATCTACCACGAGCATTCGTCCATTCACTGAACCTTCCCCTCTCTGCCATCCGAATTCCCAGGCATGACTCCCTCTCCGAGCTGATATGGCAAACGAAGACGTACAAGCGTCCCCTGGTTTACAGCCGACTCGATCTGGACACCATAGGGTTCGCCGTGAATCAGCTCAATTCGTCTAAGTACACTTCTCATGCCAATGTGCTGACGCTCCTCATCCGCATGCGCCACCGGCTCCATAATGCGTTCAATGACCGATGTGTCCATGCCGCAGCCGTTATCTGAAATTTCGATGATGAGCATGTCCGATTCGGCCTCATTTCCCGATGGCTGCGAAGCCCGAATCTCCAAGATCCGGTTATCCCTTTTATCAGCAAAGGCATGAACAAAAACATTTTCCACGATGGGTTGGAGCAGTAATCGGATCACCTGACAACGAAGCAATTCCGCAGGAACAGAAATTTCAATCGACAATGCTTCCTGATACCGTGCCTGCTGAATCTGCAGGTAATGATCAATTTGCGTCATTTCATCCTGAAGTGTCGTTAGTCGCTGCACCGGTTCCAACGTATATTGCAGCATCTCGGACAAGGCTGTGACCAGGCGAGCCGATTTCTCATCGCCCAGCATATAGAACTTCCAGAAAAACATGCTAAGTGTGTTATACAGAAAATGAGGGTTCAGCTGGGCTTGAATGGCCTTGAGCTCGGCTTCCTTTTCACTGAGTTCCCGCTCGTATACCTCATGAATCAGCGTATCGATCCGGGATGCCATCGCATTGAACCGTTCACCGATGAAGCCCAGTTCATCCTTGGTCTCAATTCGGACCCTTGTATCAAACCGCCCATCACGCACTCTCTTCATTGCGTTGACCAGGCTCGCCAGCGGACGCAGCAATCTGCCGCTGATGATGGTGATGATAAACCAGGAGCATAATACGCTGGCTGCCGCAGAGAACACGGCAACTTTTACGATGATCTTTCCCTTGTTCTGAATCTGAGCGAGTGATACCTTGCTGACCAGCGTGAAGTGAGCCTTATCCGAGGTTTGTTTGGTATACAAATGGGTGGTTCCCTGCTCATCCCTGATTTCGGTTGCTCCCATGCTCAGCTGTGCAAGCGGCGGCGGGTTTGCATCCTGATTATGAAATGCATATAGAAGATCCCCTTTAGCATCAAACAGATAAACAGCAACCTCATCATTTAGCCGCAGGTCTTTGAGATACGATTCGAACAGCGAGGTATTAAACAGGATTAACATCACTCCGTATGTCTCCAGGTCAACAGAACGCATTAAGCGTCCTGCCAGAATCCAATTGGATTGTTCCTCTTGCAGGAAGGCATCCGGTCCCAGGCGATTCCATACGTATTCGCCGCCCGTTCCTTCCAGTCTATGAACCATCTCTGCCAGATAGGAAGGATCCATCTGTTGAAACGACCCCGCAAAGGCGCCAAGATTGAATATGTTTTCCTTCAGATCATAAATGCGGAGCCCCATAATCTCCGGTGCATCGAGCCGCACCTGGTACAGCTGATCATCCAGTTCATCTTCCAGCTTCATCTGATCATAGGAAGAGATGCCTGCGGCCTGTGCCTTGATGGCATTTTTCACGGAGGGATTCAGTGTGATGTAATCCGTGACTTTGTACATGTCGTTCACCCGGGAATCGAGGCGTGCAAGGATCTGCTCAGCTGTAAGGCTGTACTGCCGACTGACTTCTTCATTGAAAAGAGCAATATGTATGCGATACGTAATCAGTCCTGTAACTCCCGAAATCAATACCGTCGCTGCTGACAAAAACAAGACTAATTTCGTCCTGAATTTAAAGCGTTTACAAAAGTTGATCCACCACATCCTGTACACGCACCTCACCCATATTCCGTCCCCATCTTATCCCTAAAAACATATCACACCCCTGTTTAAAAAAACAGAAAAACCCTGACCCTTGCCTGCAGTGGTCAAAGTTTCTAACTTCCCTCTATTGTGACATCTACAATCGATGTAATTCCTTCTGCAGATGCTCCCGGCGCTCTGCCACATAGGTACGGATCTTTTCCGGTTCACCGTGAAAAACATCAAGGGGCCACTTCACGTAGGGGTCTTGCTCCACCGCTTCACGAATCTGGCTGTGCAATCGATATACAACCGGCATAATCCGCTTCTCTGTAAAAGCGTTCGTCAGATGCTGCTTCATCATTCTCTTATACTGCTGACGAAAAAGGCGAAAGGCCAGCAGCCGTCCTGTAAGTTTATTATAACCCTGGATTCGAACGAGGTTAGGGTTCACTCTCGCTCCGTAACAGTTTCTTCCCCAGGTTCCCTCATAATCCCACGGTAAAATGGCATACTTCCGGGTCTTGATCTTCTCATACCAGGTGTAGTTTTGATGAAAACCATCGAAATTTCCTGTAAGTACAGCACCACTCAACCAGCGCAAATAGTTGTCCGTATCGATTCTCGACTGCAAATAGCGAAGCAATTCCTGTCTGGATTTCGTGTTCAGCTGCTGGATAAAGTTACGGAGCCTCGTGCGGTCCTCGTCCTTACCGCGAATCAGAGTATATCCGGACAGTAGATCGGTGTCTGTTTCATCCGAGTTCGGATCAATCGCAAATCCTGCCTGATCGTTCACTGCATAGAAAATGCTTCGAACAGGTATCTTTCGCTGCCGAAAAAAGAACGATTTAACACCCTCAATTCGCAAATAGACTCCCTTGAGCTGCCCGTTCAGATAAAGTATGCAGTGCTGTGTAGACGGAGCCGGGACACGAATGGATTCAAAAAAACGGAAAGAGAGTGCATTGCGCAGCAGGGAGGGATCATCGTACTCAGCGTTAAAATGGAACGTCCGGCTGGACGTTCGAATCTCAAATGATTTTTTGACATAGCCACGTGTGTGTCCTCCCCGGTATCGAATCCGGATTGGAAGCTGTTTGCCGTCCATCTGCATCGTTCCGTTCACAAACGTATCTGACCAGATGTTCGATGTTAACTGTTGATATTCGTTATCGGACACAGTGATGTGGTAGACAGGTAAAGCCATTTCCATCCGCCTTTCGAAGACCTGTGAGATTGCCCGTAGGCTGTTACACCATCCTATGCAGGAGCACAGCAAGCCGTAAGGGCTGATACACAGTTTATTCATAACACCAACAAGTCAGGCCTTCCGGAATGCGGAATACTCGAGCCATTAATCTATGAACATTGCCTTCTTCTCATAGATTATAGCCAAAATAGTATAGAAATGGTTGTCAGGCTAGTCCCCCCAAATAGCATGTTACATATGATTAAACTACAGACAGACACGAATGACGAATGGAAGGGATCATCAAAACATCCGCCATTTTTGTCCATCTGAACTTATATCACGGAAGGGGAACAACACAATGTCTATGAACGGTCAAGGCATGAGAGGTTTGTTGGGAAGAGAGATTAAGATTAACCGGGGAGGCCCAGATGCCGTACAGGGCACACTGATGGACGTACGCTGGGACTATATGGCGATGAACTGCAAGGAAGGTATTGTCTATGTCAATGAAACTCATGTCAAAAGCATAACAGACACAGGTCGTTCCGGCGGTAACAGAAATGCAGCCATGGGGAACCCGATCCCATCCAACACGTTTTTGGGCGTTATGCAAGCACTCCGCTTCCGTCGTGTTCAGATTAACCGGGGGGGGCCTGAAAAAGTCGAAGGCATCCTGGCCGATGCCAATCAGAACCAGTTAATTATGACTTTGAAAAATCAGGAGATTGTCCGCATTCCCATGCAGCATGTGAAATCCGTATCCCTTGTACGCGGTAGTAACAACAATAATAACAGCAATAACAATAACTCCAACAACAGCAACAACAATGGTAATAATACGAGCCAAGGCAACCAATCTGCTCAAGGCAATCAATCTCGCGGCAATCGTTCCCAAGGTAATCAGGCTGCTCAAGGTAATCAAGCCGCTCAGGGTAACCAATCCCGGGGGAATCGCTCCCAAGGTGCACAGCAAGGTGCTCAAGGCAATCAATCACGCGGTAACCGTTCCCAGGGAGCTCAGGGCAATCGTTCACGCGGCAATCAAGGCAATCAGTCCAAAGGCAACAAGTGTGCGACTTGTTTTGCTATAACTGGTTAATACCAGGAAAAGCAAGGACCTAATTTAATTAAGTCTAACTTTCTATCCGAGGACAGGAATGATGAAGCCAAGTTTTCTGAAACTGTCCCGTTGAGACTCCTACATGCGTT
>NZ_JABMCB010000200.1 GCF_013359935.1 Paenibacillus xylanilyticus | reverse complement strand
TGGTCATAACCCTGTCAAGTAGACAGTACAAAAAAAGACAAGATTTAAGCTGCGGCCGTTTCCCGGTATTCTACCGGGGAACGGTCGTTTAGTTTTTTCTGAAATCGGTTTTGGTTGTAAAACAATATGTATTCTCTCACTTGTTGTTCAACCTCTGCCTTATTTGCCGCCTTATTCAAGTATATTTTCTCGGTCTTTAAGTGAGAGAAAAAAGACTCGATACTGGCATTGTCTAGGCAATTTCCACGCCTGGAGTGACTGCCTAGCATGCCGAGCTGTTTCAGTTTACGGTTAAAAGGCTTCGAGGTATATTGAAATCCTTGATCCGAGTGCAGGATTACGCCACTTAGATCCACGTGCTGACGGAGTCTATCCAGCGTTTCATGAACTAAAGCAAGATCATTTCGTTCAGAAAGATGCCACGCTACAATTTCGTTATTGTATAAATCCTGAATAACAGAGAGATACACAAAATGTTCTCCAGCACGAATATAGGTAATGTCGGTAACCAGCTTCGTTCGTGGCGTATCCGCCCGAAACTTGCGCTCAAGCCGATTTGGATTCACCACAGAAGCTTGTTTTCCAAAGAATCGACGTTTCTTTCGAATGACAGAACAGATGCCTAATTGTTTCATTAATCGGTACACCTTTTTGTGGTTGACTCTAAGGCCTTCCCTCCGTAAAGCTACCGTCATTCGAAGATAACCAAAGTAGGGATGCACGCGATGGATGGCAAGCAGGTGTGATTCCAATTCATGTTCTTTTTGTCTACGTTCGCTTGTCGCCTGTCTACTTTTTCTCCACTTATAATAGCCCGAACGGGAAACCGCAGCTAACTTCAAGAGCCAAGCCAGACCATGGCGTGCTCGCAGGTCCTCTATGATTTGAAATCTGGCAGCTTTACTCGTCACTCCTTGTGTAGATTTGGATACTGCTTTTTTAAGTATTCAATCTCCGCTCGCAAGTATGCCATCTCTTCTTCCATACTGGAAAACTTGGTTCTAAGGCGTCCCCGTTTGGATGTAGCAGGTTCTAGACTCATTCCCTGTTTCGTTTTTGCAGCCCATACTTGTACCTGAGATTTATTTTGAATATCCAAACGTTTCGCCACTTCACGTATACTCATGTGTTCCTCGTTGACCAGCCGGGCCGCCTCCAATTTCAATTCCAAGGAGTACCGCCGGAAAGTTTGTCCTTTTTTAGCCATAAAAAAATCCCCTTCGTTTGGCAAGATTAAGTCCATCTTAACAGATGTCTTTTTTCTCTTGTCTACTAAAAGGGGATAATACCA
>NZ_JABMCB010000199.1 GCF_013359935.1 Paenibacillus xylanilyticus | reverse complement strand
TCAAGTACCGTCCAATCCTGACTTTCCAGTTCATTCTTCGCCTCTTCTAACAGAGAGATCTGCAGTAACTTTTCATTTTCTGCAGCGATATTCTCTGGCATAGTCCAGGTGTTACCCACTAACTTCCCTGTTTCAAAATCACGTCCGTATGAAGTGATTTTCTTCCCGCCATCTTCAATGACGAGTTTATTATGAAGTTG
>NZ_JABMCB010000198.1 GCF_013359935.1 Paenibacillus xylanilyticus | reverse complement strand
TCATTTTGAATCTGACGAGATTAAAAATCTCAATTGTGCTTCGAAATCATACAGTCAGATGACGTGTACCGATTTCTCAGCGTCGATCTTGCAAGCAAGATCGTTACTCACTCGTTGTTCAGTTTTCAAAGATCAAACTTCATTCCCGACTCTTTCAAGGCCGGAATTAGAATATACCACATATCTTCTTAACTTGTAAAGATATTTCTCAAAATATTTTTTGAGTTTTCCGGGCTTCTTGCGGCCGGAAGAATAATATATCATTTTAGGAGCCAGCTTTCTAGTTGTAAAATGTTCCAGTAGTAATCTACCACATCATAGAGAGCAGCTTCCCTTATATCTTTCTTTTTCTAAAACCACCCATAATTAGCTCTCCAATAAAGTCTGCACAGAATTGCTCTCTTCGAAGGTCTTTTTCGAGAATCGAGATAATCATATTAGACTCACTGAAACTGCCTTAAACCCCAAATCGGGAGAAGTTTTAAATCTGCAATTTGGCTTTAGTTTTGATATAGCAATTAGATAGGGGACATTTAGAAGACAAACGATAACCCAGGAATACGATTCATGAGATCTGTCGCTTCTTCTTCTGTAATGCGCATACCACATCCGTCCTCATGGGCTTCCGTATACAAATAGTCACTCCCATCTTCCTTCAGAAAGCACAGATCATCTGGCATAGAAGGATACAGCCAATCCAGGAAACCATCGGCCTCTTCCTTCAGGATCTGCCCAGAGCCTGGCGTACATTCATATATATTGTAGATTCCTTCAGTATAAAACGCTCTTGTCTTCATCATCATTTCTTCCGTGGTACAACTTTCTATCAGATACGGCTTCAATCTCTGTAAAACTCTCGCTACTCCTGCAGGAGTTTCCTCTTTATATCGTCTGTCCACAAGGAAAAAGCGCCCTGTTTTCTCGATCAATTCGTCAATTAAATGTATGTATGCAGCCCCTATCGGAGCCGTATGAAAAGGTATCGCTCTCATTCAAATCCCCCTTAATATTCAACTTGTTCCGACGTTATAGCAGTGTCACGTGATTGCATTATGGCATAGGCTGATATCACCAATCCAAATACAGGAGGCTTATCACATGGCATACGTACCTGGTTCGGTTTCATCTCCGTCATCTGCCGGATATCCCTATCCATACTACCCGCCAGCACCGCAACCACCTTATCCCTATCCTTATCCGTACCCCTATCCATACCCGCCATTTTACCCGCTGCCCTTGCCAATTCCCGTCGGAGGCCCTTGGTGGCATGGCGGATATCCGGGAGGAGGGTATCCCGGCGGCCATCACGGACCATTCCCGGGTGGTGGCTATCACAGCGGCCCATACGGTGGAGCTCCCGGGGGGCATGGAGGCCCTTCAGGTGGGGGGTTTCACGGTCATCGGTTTTTCCAGCAGGGATAACATTCGAACCATTCAGGAGCTGCTGCATGCAGTTCCTGCAATTTTAATTTTTTTCATTTGTTGAGTAGCAACCGCTTCAACATCCAGAGAACCTGGGTCAGTACTCAATCTCATCCATGATCTCCAGGTTGCGGTTGGATTCTTGCAGCAGGCTCTTAAAGGTATCTGTTTTATAATAAACAAAATCCGGATCATGCACATAAATGATAATCTGACCATAACTACCCTGATCTGACGGATCAAAGTCCAGCATTAGATACAGGGAACCCCCAGCCATCGTCGCAAATGGAATCCACGGTTCATGAAATAAATAAGGCTTGATCTCCGGATCCAGTTTACTGATCTCTTCTGCCGAATAGTGCTCTTCCAGCTTCTCACTCCGCTCGCAGAAATATTGCTTGGTTTCCCGGATTTCCTCCAGTGACATCAAGTAAAACGGGGTACATTCCTCTCTCTTGGCATCACCAGTATACAGGACATGAAATGCGTAACCACTGCCATTCTTGCACTTGTAGAATTCCCGAAAATCTTCTGGCAGGCGGACACCAAACTCTCTCTCAAAAAGAGCCAGGCTGTCTTCGGAAGCCCCTCCCAGCTGCTGATATTCTTCATACAACTGTCTAATCTCTTCATCCTTCACTTTTTTATGTAATAATTCATTCAAATGATTCATCTGCTCATTCATTCTTTCGTTCATATCCGTTTGCATAAGACTCCCCCATTCTCAGCTGTATTATGTCCGTTCATGCATATACGACTTGTAACCCAGAACGCCTCCTTTTCCCACCATCTTCGATCAGGATCATGACTGCGTAAGAAAGCAGATTCAGCCACTCTTCCATTTAGAGCAACCTGTTCATCCGAAATAAGTTTGTTGCTGCGCAGCATTCCATCAGGCTCGACCGCCCATGAACGCCCAGATCTTTTTTAACATCTATGGTCCAGATAACCATCCTACCAACGTAACGGTTCTTCTCCACGCCACACAACAAAACGCTCCAGTTCACGGAGAGTTCCTGTTCCAATACTGTAGTCATCCATTCGGTCGGAATGCAGATTAAGGATATGCACCATGCCCCCATACGTACCTACTGCGAGCTTGGATTGATCAGGCGAGATTGCCAGAGAATAAATGGTGCTGCCTACAAAATGTCTCCATACCTCCTGCCCCTTCTTATCCACACATTTGAGGTAACCATATGCATCGCCAAGAACCATACCTTGTGGTATTTCTACGGCAGCATATACACGAGCGCTTTCATCCATCATAGGCCAATCTTCTTTCGATTCATTGCCTTCCACTTCATCCAAATTCACCTGCATCGTAACTCCATTGTAAAAATGGCACGCATTAAACCAGACGTACTGATGATCTCTGGTAAACACCGCATGATGCGGGTAACTGGATTCAGGATAAAGCGCATAGGTATGATGACGTTCACGATCCAGAAGCATATGGTCACTAACCTGACTGCCAAACGCAATCCATCGACCATCCTGAGACACCGCTGCATGCCCCATGGAAATCTGTGTATCCTCCAATTCGTGCTCCTCCACCTCTGCAGGATCAGGGTGCATCGGAGATACCTTGCCATGCTCCACCAGATAAATTCCGTAATGGGACAAAATGATAAGCGCCTGACCACGATCAAACGGAATGAGACCTTCGAGTGTGCGTTCCGGATATTCACAGTCAGCAAGGGATTCGATTCGGGGCAGCGCCTGATGAATGGCTGATTGGATGTCGTCCCAGCGGAACATTGCCACTTCTTTTCCTTCCAGATGACGATCTGGCTGTGTAATCACGCGGATCCCCTCAGTGCCTGCCAGAGCATACTGTTCACCATCCGGCGACTGCCCAGCGAATTGATATTGTGGAAAAGAACGCACATGTTCGTGATCACCGGTATATACGCATCCTTTATCCGTCAGAAAACCACTATTAAAGACAACAGTATCGTTATCCAGATATCCCGCTACGCGCACGGCCTGCATGGATGACTGAAATGTTTCATTGAATGGCCAAGTTGCCGCGGGTAATTCCTTACGCAGTCGATGCAGATCGTTCTGTACGTTTCCCTTCTTCACCATGTCCCATACTTCCGCACTGAACTCTGCCCGTCCGTCGTTCGCCAGTTTCGATTCATCCGGCACTTCTCCCGCGATACTTCTGCGCACAAAATCATTTACACTCTGGGCGTAGCGTTTCCCTTCCTTCCTCCACTTTTCTGCAATTTTTTCGTTTAACCAACTCATCCATGATTCCTCCACTCCGTCTCAATTCATGATTCTACAGTGATGTGCGAGCAAAAAATGCTCTATATCGTAATCCGTGGTCCCTTCCACCCCGTGGATCTCTTCATAAAAGAGGGCAATTTCCCTGCCATTCGCATAATTAAAACGCAGGTATCCACCAATGGAAGCCATGAAGAGCTTGCATGTATACTCATTTTCCATCACCGCATCCCACTTGAACTGTGCTTGACATAAGCTGGCCAGATGTTGGATTGACGTCCGATCCTTGTGATCTTCCAAATGATAAAAAGTGTGATTTCTCAGCTCATTCCAGGGTTCAAAATAGCTTGGCTTTATCGTTTCAGCTTGACCGTAGTACCCACAATAGATTCGGTCCAGCGTGTCGCCAAACTCCGATTCCGTATGTTTCCACAAAGTAATCTGCTCATCGTGGCGAGGGAGCCACAAAAGTCCGTCAATTTCAGGATGAATGGCCAGGAAGTCGCCATCCACGGAGCTACCTATGCTAATACAATCCTCCAGCTGTTGTTGACTGACAGGGGTAACGTCGGTATGCATCCAAAAGTCATATTCTGCAAAAGGCTTCAATACCTCGTGATCCGGCCTCTGTACGTTCATCCAGCCCGAATAGGTTCCTTCCCCATATTGCTCGAGCCACTGCCGATAAGAAACTGGCAATGAAACGGAATGCTGCTGCTCAAAACGTAAAAGCTCCTCTGCGGATACTGGTTTAAGCGTACGGGTTACCACATACATTAATGACATCTCCTATCTTCAGGTCATTCTTCTACAAATCAAATGATGGATTTCTCAGGCAAGCTCCTCCTGAACAATTTCTGTTTTTACACCTTTACGATTCACGATGCGAATGGAGAACGCATCATATCCATCCCGTTTAACCTGGTTAAAATCCATGCAATCGCCAGTGATCAATTCGTAGGTTCCATCTTCATCCACATCTTCCCCGAATTCCTCATCCCACGGCACATTGTAAAAGGCTGACAAGTGGACTTCAAACGTATCCTCTCCCTCCACGTCCAGATATGGACGCAGCGACCTTTTGCTCAGTTCTTCCTCCGGATAAGTTTCACACAACATTGCATCATAACCATGTTTAGCTGCATCGATAAGCAAATAACGCTCTCCGGTCACAGTGTGCTCTGCATATACGATTAATGGTGTCGAATCCTGCCAGGTTATCAGATCATCTTTCATCAAGTCACCATAATAAAAGATATGGAACTTGTCATGACCATCCTTTGTCTGCAACTTGCCTTTCCACTCGACTTCCTGGTTCTCCCCAGCCGTTACTTTTTGAACGATCCCTTCCAGATATGCTGGTCCATTATGTACGCCAAACAAATTCATCATCTCGCCTCCGCTTTATTCATTCGTATCCATACGATTTTTTGTTCTTCATCAACCGTCAGATTTACATCAACGTTCAGCTTGTCGTGAAATAATGCCGTAATGTTAATGTACGGATCACGCGCCGCTTCACTTCCTCCATTATGGGAACGAGTCATCCCCTGATGAATAATGGATTTTACCAAATTCCCATCGCCTTTGCCCGTCGTTTCGTAGGTATAGATCTCCTGCTCTTCTTTGTTATAAAAATGAAGTGAGGTTGTATAATCCTTAGCATTTGAATATTCTTTTTCCGACCTTACGTACGTCGTTTCGGGAGAATGATATTCCACGTTACCTGCTAGAAAAGGATTCTCATTACCTGGTGTGACGCCATACTCCTGATAAGCCAATTGAAAAAGGTAGTTGATATGGTTCATATCCACCCGGTAATATAACTGGCGATTGTCCTCACTCTTATCCATGGCTGCGAAACTGTTCACGAGCGGCCATGCATCATACGGTTCCCGATTTACATCTACCGCGAGCACATAGTCTGATAGCACTCTCTCTTTTTGGAATACACCGTACGTCTGTAAAATAAAATAGGCAGGGATGAGAAGACTACCTAAAATTATTCCAAATATAAGTAGTTTGGCACGTAATTTCATTCCATTCCTCCTCGTCGCTTCCCTTGGTTCCTCCTCAGCCTGTCTTGTGCAAAAGCTTGGTCAGCGCGCGAACCATCTGGTCCCTGTTTTTCGCTTCCTTCATGTAAACCGGGAGATAATGTGACGCCGTCTTGAGCGGTACATTCCCACGTCTCACTCGCAAATCGGCAGAAACATATGAAATCAGGTAATTTAAATGCGCTCGATTAACAGCCCACACCAATTTACCTCGAACATAGTCCAGAAAATACAGCTCCATACCGAAGATTGGATCTCTCCCGTCCCGAGTGTCCATAATATATCTTTTGCAAACAGGCTTGCTATGCAGCTGGGTTTGATTGACGGCGCCGCAGTGTGGACAATCAATGTGTGTTGATTTGTGCGAAGTCTGTTTATCGTCTGTCACTTCGATATTGAACCAACGTTCACACAGAACACAATTACCCTTGGCATGATATTGATATACCGGCTTTTCCACCCCATGAGCATAACATGCTGAGCATTTCCACTGCATTTGATCCTGACATTGCTCGATATAAGCGTGACCGCCGCATGTCTGACATTTGACATCGACACGTTCACCTCGGCGGAGCACCCAATAGAAGTTATATTTATAGGCTCCTTCATCCTCGAACTGTTTCATTTCAAATCTACTCCTCTCACTGGAAACAAATATGTTTTATATGCGCTACCGCAAATTCAACCATCAATATTTTCCATTCCACCCCATTTAAAATTATAAGTAACTCCATCGCGTAGTACAAGAAACGTGCCATATCTGCGGAAATTTTAAAAAAACGAATCATCTCTGGAGAGTGTGTTTCAGGTCACACCTGTCTCCAGTGAACTGTCGTACACTAGACATGGCTGCATCATGATATTGGTTTATTTGTGAATTATATCACTTGAATAAGGTTGTGTTCCCCATGTTCTCTTGGTTGAGTCTAATCAAATTGTCTTTTGCATTGACATTAAGTACGGCCGTCCTTTCCCATTGCAATGCTGCGGAAATAGATAAGCCTGTTCAGCACGACGCTGCTCCTGTGGAGTCAACCAGTCGTCAACCTGTTGATCCCGTCATCCGCAGAGAAGGCTCAAAAGTGTACATTGAGATGACAGCCCAAGTCACCGATATCGAGATCTCCGCAGGAGTAATCTATAATGCCTGGACTTTTAACGGCACCGTACCTGGACCCATTCTGCGCGTAACCGAAGGCGACACATTAATTTTCACTTTGAAAAATAAGGATTCTGCCTTGCCGCACTCCATGGATTTTCATGCCGTACACGCTTCACCAAGCAGCAAATTCGTAGACGTTATGCCAGGTGAGGAGGGTACATTCACTTACAGCACATCGTCGCCCGGAGTCTTCATGTATCATTGCGGAACAAGTCCGGTTCTTGCCCATATCGCGAACGGCATGTATGGCTTGATTATTGTCGAGCCGAAGGCCGGCTACCCTTCTGACGGGCAGATTGATCGTGAATACACACTCGTACAAAGTGAATGGTACAAAGAGCATAGCTACGATGCTTTTATGAATGATGAGCCGGATTACGTTGTTTTTAATGGCAACGACTATGGTCTGGTCAACTCCCCTTTGCTCGCCAAGACTGGTGATACGGTGCGAATTTATGTAAGCAATGCAGGGCCAAACGAAGTCTCCTCCTTCCATGTCGTCGGGACCATTATGGACCGGGTCTACATGGATGGAAATCCCCGTAATATCCAATATGGATTACAGACGGTTATGCTTCCTGCAAGTGGAGGTGCAGTCGTCGAGTTTACCGTAACGGAAGAGGGCGATTATCCCATTGTTACCCATCAGTTCAAACATGTATCCAAGGGTGCTTCTGCTGTTCTTCGTGTAACCTCTGATGGCAAGAATCACGGAGGAAAGGCGATGAAGCACTAGTCCCTTCTATATCCTCAACACATAAATCGAATGAAACGAGGTGGATCCTGATCATGATGTGTGATTCTCAAATCAAGGCTCCCTGCTTTGTCAAAGTCCCCCTTTTCCAGCACCTCGCACCGGAAGAATCCACCCTGCTCGCTTCCTTGCTGCAATCACGGAGCTATCATAAAGGGGAAATTGTTGTGAAGGAAGGGGAAGGTTCAGCTAAGTTATACATGGTTCATCAGGGATGTGTGAAATTATCCAAATACGCCGAGAACGGCAAAGAGCATATTGTCCGCTTCCTGTTTCCCGGTGATTTCTTCGGGCATGACGCTCTGTTACACCAAAAACCGTATGGAGTTCATGCAGAGGTGTTGGAAATATCAACTTTATGCACCCTTCATAGGCAGGACTTTGACAGATTAATAGACCATAATCCGATGCTTGCTTATCATTTTCTTCTGGCTGTTTCCGATCTTCTTGAACAATCCGAAGACTGGAATACTGCCCTTAGTTTAATGAACCCTGAACAACGAATTGCTAAGCTTTTATTGAATTTTCATACGAGAAATATGGAGACAAATGGAATCAAGCTTCCTGTTTTCAAAAAGGATATGGCACTGCTGGCAGGCATTACGCCCGAAACCTTGAGTCGCAAACTGGCCATCCTGCAGTCTGAAGGTCTGCTTCAGGTAGCTGGGAATGTCATTCATCTTCTTCAACTGGAAGAGCTTCAGCAAAGAATTCAATAATCCGGGTATAGAGCCCCCGAACAGGAACGTTATATAACTCATACAAGATGTGAGTATCGTCACAGTGCACCACGAGGATCAGGTATACAGTGATAATAAAAGGAACACTCTACAGGAGGTTAACAAGATGAGTACAATCGTAAAAATGGACAAACAGGCGATCATGCTTAAAATGGAAGAATTATGTTCCGTGTTGCTACAGGATAAAGGTTACCGTGAGATGCGGGAGATGATCGATCAGTTTGCCGCAGATGAGCAGGCTACAGCGCAATATGAGCAGTTTATGGAGAAACATCAGGCTCTGGAGGAAAAAGAACGTCAAAATATTGAATTGCTGACATCCGAAATGCAGGTGTACGAACAAGAAGAACGTGCGCTCTATGATCACCCGCTTATCCGCAGATTCATGTATGCCCAGCGTGAGTTTAGCCTTTTGCATCAACAGATCAGCCAGTATTTCACCAAATCCGTTGAATTAAACCGGCTGCTCAAACCGGGTGAAGTGCACAAGGAAGCATGTGGTTGTGGAGGGAACTGTTCAAGTAATCATTGAGAAACCACTCGTATTCATTGGCAAGATAAAAGAGTATCCGTACCTCAACATTATACTTGAGCGGATACTCTTTTTTTGGTACGTTGCTTTTACTTGGAGATTTTACAGATCAAGCAGCAGGGACACGAGAAGCCCCATGGAAGCAATAAAGCCTACGATGGGCCCGCCTTCTTCAAAAGCTTCAGGCATCATGGTGGAGCAGATCATGGCTATAATACCGCCACCTGCAAACGCCCCAATGGCCGCAGCCATCTCATCCGGAAGCTGTTCCAGAAATAGATACCCACACAAGGCTGCAAGCGCAGAAATCAGTAGTACACCAAGCCACATCAGGATAATTCTGGACTTGGTGTAGTTATTGCCTCGCAAACCCACTGTACTCGATAGACCTTCAGGGATATTGCTGACGAAAATAGAAACGATGAGTACCACACTCACGCCCTTTCCGGTCAGCAGGCTTGCGCCTAGCATGATGGATTCCGGAATGGCATCCATAACCGTACCTGCAAAAATCCCGAGCCCGCTCTGGCTGCTGCCTCCGGGTTTCGAATGTGCTGAACGTTTGCGCCCAGCACCGCCTTTACTGGATATAAGCAGGTCGAACAAAGTGTACACCACAGCACCCGCCGTAAATCCGATTGCTGTCGGGATAATCCCGCCATCATTCAGTGCATCTCCAATCAGTTCAAATGAAGCTGCCCCAATCAATGTTCCCGTACCGAAGGCCATAATCCAGCCAATCACCCGTTTGGGAATCTTGAGAAACAGTGCAGCAAGCGCACCAATAACTACTGCTGAAGCGGAGATGCCTCCCCACATGAATGCAGTCCACATCCGGGTCATCCCCTCTCATGTCTATATAACATCTATCCTTTCATTAACCTGGGTTGCTGCCCCAAAAACATCAAGGAGCCATGCCGCAAGATAAGATGCATATTGCCTGATCGTCTGTATTCCTCATCACATGCCATGTGATCTATGTCACCCGTTAATTTCAGATATCGCGTTATGATAAAATGATGCTGACTAAGACTAAAAGAGAACAAACCAAGCCAGGAATTGCACCGCTCCAGCAATCTCGATCATGCCCACTTTCATGGGGCGCAGAGTCCGACCAGCATATACAAATGCTCGAACAGCCGAGTAGACATATGCTAAGCTCATCCATGGATATCCGGCTAAGACGGGAATGATGAGCAGGATGATATGTAGGAGACGGGTCATGGTTACCCAGCGTTTGTTGTTTCGTTCCCGGAAGACTGATTTCACAAAGAACGTACTTCCTGTAAAATGTAAAAAGGAAAACAACAGAACGCTTGCCATACGGTAATCCCAGACTCCCGTTCCAATGAGATATGCTGCTGCGCCTCCAAGCGAGAACATCAACATGGCACACAGATCATTCGAAAGCGAACGTTCAGCCTTGTGTCTGACATGCCAGATATTAATGAGCAATAATATGACCAGAACTGGGCCAAAGGCCAGTATGGAAGGATGCCCGATCAACGGCGGCACCAGACATACCGCTGCAGCCATCCCATATATAACTGCCCATGTGTACAGGCGGCGATGATCTGCTTTTCTTTTAAGAGATTGCAGCATAGGGTATGCCGCCAGGTATAATCCAAGCCATGCCATAAATAGTGGCAGATGCAGCCACTGTGGTCCGCTGGCCATTACGCCTGCCCCAAAAGGTACACTTACCATGGCCCACCCGCCATGTTCATGAGGAATAACGATTCTAGGTACTGTCACTTCACCATTGACCTCCTAATGGATATGGATATAGAAAGGAAGAATCTTAATGCGCAGGGAAAACAAAGATACGGCAGCGGAGTTCCTCCAACAGTTCCCCATTTTCCAGGATCTGAGTCCTGAGGAATTGAAGCAGGTTGAGGATATCGCCATTTCAAGAAACATTCATAAAAAAACGGTTATTTTTGCCGAAGGCAGCGAAAAGGAAGCTGTATTTTTTATCCGAACCGGCATCGTAAAAGCATATAAAACGGATGAGAACGGGCACGAGCAGATCGTTTCCTTTCTGAAAACGGGAGATATGTTCCCGCATACGGGCTTCTTCAACGCCCATCCTTATCCTGCTACAGCGGAAGCCATCACTCCAGCGGAATTGATTGCCATCCCGGTCAGACTGTTTGAACGCCTGATGCTAAATACACCAGCCATTGCGATCAAAATCATGCGGGTACTCGGCGATAAAATTCGCGAACTGCAGGATAAACTGCAAGTGCTCTCCGGTCAGGACGTGCGCAACCGTGTGCTGTCCTTCCTGTTGATGTTGGCTGAGCAGCACGGTCAGCCTTCCGGTCACAAAATCATTATCAACCTGCCCATGACCCATCAGGAATTCGCCAATTCCATTGGCACGACCAGGGAAACAGCCAATCGTTTGTTGAATCAGCTCACCAAGGAAAATCTGCTTGAAGTGGATCGCAAACAAATCATTATCCATGATCTGCAGGCCTTGAAGCATCAACGCGACACGTAAGCAGATATCAAAACTCTACCTCTAATGCTAAGATTTAATGAACATAAAATCGTATAAACTAATTACGAATGAAAAGACCTTAACACCAATGACACTGTTGTTAAGGTCTTTTGCCGTATTCACTCGTCATGCAGCATATTATGCTGAAGGAAGATCCCTTTTCCCCATATCACTGAACATGCCCGCATAGAACTTTACTTCCCCAGCTTCATTGCGGATCGCAGTAATACTCAGCCATTCCAAATATATCTCTCCGTTTTTCTTCCGGTTCCATATCTCTCCCTGCCAATACCCTTGCTGCTTCAGATCAGCCCATAGCTGTTCATAGAATGATTTATCCTGTTTGCCTGATTTCAGCAGGCTGGGCTTCTGCCCCACAGCTTCATCGGACCGATAACCGGTTACTGCTGTAAAAGCCGGATTCACGGAGCGAATAACGCTGTTTGTATCCGTAATCAGGATGGCCTCGATCGTGTTTTCCAATATGCTCGCAGACAGCTGAAGCTTCTCCTCATAGAACATCCAGAAGACAAGCACCAAACTCACCAGTGCAATCATTGAGAGTGCCATAAATCCGATCGCATAATGACCTGTCATGCTGTATAGCAGCGTCAACATTAATGGTGGGAAAAAGCCGCCAAGTCCCCCCATTGCAGATATAATACCGTTAGCGACACCTGGTTGTTTGACGAAATACATTGGAACCAGCTTAAAAATAGTTCCGTTTCCCGTACCGGCGCATAAGGCAACGGTCAGGCAACCAACCGTATACATGTAAATTGACGGCGCGAAGGATAATACGATCGCTGCAACAGTTAATCCGCCGAATACAAACATCAGTATTTTAAAGGAATTAAAGCGGTCTCCAAGCCAGCCCCCGACCGGACGCATAATGGTAGCAACCAATATGAATCCCGCTGTACGTATCCCTGCATCCACTTTATCCATCTGAAAGTGACTGACCAGGAAATTGGGAAGGTACACGGTGAACGCCACGAAGGAACCGAAGGTCAGGAAGTAAAATAAACACAGCAGCCATAATTTAGGACTTCGCGAGACCGCTTTTAATTGTTGGATCAGCGGTACGTTAACCCTTGTTTCCTGTTTGTCGCCCAATACAAAATTCAAGGCAGCCATTCCCAGCAGCAGAATGCTGTACAGGAGAACCGTTTTGGACCACCCCATCTGATCCGCAATCAGCGGAGCACCAAAAGCAGACAATGCAGTTCCCAGATTACCGATACCATAGATCCCGTTAACAAATCCGTGTCTCTCTTTGGGATAATATTTGGGCAGTGAAGTTACACCTACGGAAAACACCGCTCCGCCAATCCCGAGAAAAAAACCTCCTATAATCAAATCCAGAAAAGAAGTGGATCGGCTGATCCACCATATTGGCGCGAGCAGCAGAACAAAACTGATCATAAAAATATTGCGTGCCCCATATCGGTTTGTCCAGTATCCAATCGGGATCCGGGCAACTGAACCAATGAGTACAGGAATAGCTGTAGACCAAGCTAGCTGTGAAGAGGTCAACGCAATATCCTCTTTAATAAATGGCATTAAGGAAGATAGTATAACCCACACCATGAACCCGAGAACCAAACTTGCCGTTTGCAAAGGCAGTTGGACTTTGCCTTTGTTCTGCATTTACATCGCCCTTTCTTTGTTTGGTTTTTGATCTGGATAAACAGACCCGTCACGTCTGCGGTACAATACATAACTGCGCTTAAGGTAACCGAGCGGCATGCTTAACATGTGCACAAGACGGGTAAACGGAAAGACGCAGTACAGGACAAACGAAAGCAGGATGTGTACTTTAAAGTTCATAGGCACGGTCTGCATCAACGTTGGATCAGGCTGAAATACCATTAACCCGCGCAGCCAAGGGTTGATCGTAGTACGGTAATCAAAGCCGGTATGATTTACTGCATTAGCAGATGTCGCCAATATACCGGTTATGATGACGACAAGAAGCATGACGAGGGCAATCCAGTCCCCTGTACTGCTTGTCGCTCGCACTTTGGTGGCCACGTATCTGCGTACCAGCAGTATGACTCCCCCGGCAAACGCGATAATTCCCGCAGGCAACCCGCCCGCAATGGCAATCAGATGATAGCCTTCGTCACTTAGGCCAATCCAGCGATAGAATTCCACCGGAACAATTAATCCCGCAATATGGCCACAGATCACTGCGAATATGCCAATATGAAACAGCAAGCTTCCCCATTTCAGCATACGTTTTTCTAACATCTCACTGGACTTGGATGTCCAGCTGAAAGGATTCGTTACGTACCTCCATATGGTTGCAGTTACACAAAAAATGAGAACCATGTAAGGGAGGGCACCCCATAAGAACAACTCCGGTGTGCTCATCGGCTCCCCCTCCCCATCCAGGTTGGCACGGCTTGCGGTGCCTGGGTATGGTCCTGAACTTCTTCGTCAACATGAGCAGGCTTGGGGATAACCTTCAAGATTTGCTTTAATAATGGTCCGTAGGGGCTGTTCTGCCCCAATACACTATCTGTGATCGTTACCAAAGACTTATAACAACTCGACACCACTCCATAAGCATCTTCAGAAGGAGCCTCCGCTATAAATTCAAGCACCACGGGCAAATAATCGGGCAGCTCATTCAATTCCATGTAAAACCCCGCAGCTTCGTATCTGCGTTTCAAGTCAATTAAAGCAGGCCCCCGGTCCCTTTCGTCTCCATAGAGAGCATAGGTTAAGTATAAATTTGATTTTTTATCAAAATCAAACGTCCGTACGTATCTGTCCTGCCAGATCGTGGAATCTACAGATTCCGCTTCGTCAACAAATGTAAGAATTACCCTTTTTATTGTTTCATCCATGAAAGATTGCACAGCAGATCGAACACCCTGCAGCCCTTCTCTCCATGCTGTATCTGGATACTGCAGCAGATAGGAGGTCAGCTTACATACTTTTCTAGCCCCACCCACCCGTTCGTCCGATGCCTGACTCCATTCCGTATTTATATCGGTCGTCATCGTAGTCGTTGTCTCCTCTCCCATCAGAATACACCGCAGGAGCCTGGTCCCCCTGCAAAATCAAGCCCGCAGCTTCCTTGTTCACTGAAGAGATCCGCCACTTCCTCCCGATGAGCAGGCGGGATCACAAAGCGGTCATTATATTTGGCAATAGCGAGCAGTCGGTACATGTCTTCGACTTCCTGTTCGTCCATACCCACCCGGTTAAGCAACGCAGGATCACTGGTTTTTCCGGTTTGCTGATTCCGCATGTGGATCCGCATGACCGCCATTTTGCGCAGTACATCACGAATGCGTTCCGTGTCTCCTGCGGTGAGCAGATTGGCCAGATATTCTACAGGTATTCGCATGTTGTCAATGGCAGGGAAGATATCATTTGCATCCAGCGAACTTCCCTGCCCTTCTACCCGATTCGTGATCGGGCTCAGCGGAGGAATATACCATACCATCGGCATAGTCCGGTATTCCGGGTGAAGCGGAAGTGCAATGCGCCAGTCCACAACCATTTTGTAGATGGGCGACTGCTGAGCGGCGATGATCCAATCCTCCGGAATGCCGGCCTCCCTTGCTTCGCGAATTACTTCAGGGTCATGCGGATCCAGAAAAATATCCATTTGTGATTCATACAAATCCTGTTCACTCTCCGCGGAAGCCGCCGCTTCAATGCGGTCTGCATCGTATAACATCAGACCAATGTATCGGATACGACCGACACAGGTTTCCGAACAGATCGTTGGTAAACCCGCCTCAATCCGCGGAAAACACAGGGTGCATTTCTCGGCTTTGTTGGTCTGCCAATTGAAATATACTTTTTTGTAAGGGCAGCTGGACACACAGAATCTCCAGGCTCGGCACGCGTTTTGGTCGACCAGCACAATACCGTCCTCTTCCCGTTTGTACATCGCTCCCGAAGGGCAGGAAGACACACAGGAAGGATTAAGGCAATGTTCACAGATTCGCGGAAGGTACATCATGAACACCTGTTCAAAATCCATTTTGATCGATTCCTCGACACCCTTCATGTTGGGATCTTCCATCCCGGTCACATGTGCACCGGCCAGATCATCTTCCCAGTTCGGTCCCCACTCCAGGTTCATGTATTCACCCGTAATTTGGGATTTGGGTCTAGCCACGGGCTGATGCTTTTTCTCTGGACTACTCGTCAATTTCTCATATTCATAGGTCCAGGGTTCGTAATAATCGTCGATGGTCGGCTGATCCGGATTATGGAAGATATTAAGCAATCGTCTGGTACGTGTACCGGATTTCAACTCCAGCTTGCCATTTTTCATCTCCCAACCGCCGCGATACCGCTCCTGATTCTCCCACTGTTTGGGATAGCCGACTCCCGGCTTGGTCTCTACATTATTCCAATACATGTATTCCGCACCCGATCGGTTTGTCCATGTATTTTTGCACGTAACGCTGCACGTGTGGCACCCGATACATTTATCCAAATTCATGACCATGCTGACTTGTGCTTTAATCTTCAAGCCAATCCACCTCCTGCAGTTTTCTAATGATGACATTCAGGTCACGCTGGTTGCCTGTTGGGCCATAATAATTGAATCCATAGCTTAACTGGGCATATCCGCCGATCATGTGGGTCGGCTTCACATGAATCCTTGTCGGACTGTTGTGCGTACCTCCGCGGGTTTCTGATATTTTGGTCCCCGGAACGTTAATGTGCCGATCCTGGGCGTGATACATGAATGCCATTCCGCGAGGAATCCGGTGAGTAACCACTGTACGGGCTACGACAACACCGTTCCGGTTAAAACATTCAATCCAGTCATTATCGACAAGCCCCGCTTCCTCCGCATCCTCATGATTCATCCAGATCGTCGGGCCGCCCCGAAACAGCGTCAGCATGGGCAGTGCATCATAGTACATGCTGTGAATCGACCACTTGTTGTGAGGCGTGAGATAGTTGAGGACAATTTCCTTGCCGCCTTCAATAGGACGTTTGCTGTTAGGGTGGAAAGGCGTATGTTTCAGCACTGGTTTGAACGTCGCCAGTGTCTCCCCGAACTCGCGAAGCATTTCATGGTCAATGTAGAATTGCTGTCTGCCTGTCAGTGTACGCCATGGAATAAGCCGTTCCACGTTGGTTGTAAATGGCGAGTAGCGTCGGCCGCCCTTTTCCGATCCGCTGAATGCTGGTGACGTAATAACCGTTTTGGGTTTGGAGGTAATCTCATCAAAAGTAAAACATTCTTCTGAACGCTCTTCTGCCAAGTCCTTGAGATGCAAATCTGTTTTTTGCTCAAGCGACTCCCATGCACGTACCGCCATCTTGCCGTTTGTTGTTGTGGATAGGGTCAAGATGGCTTCAGCCACATTTCGGTCAGTGCTCAAGTCAGGACAACCTTGCCCTGCTCCCGCTTGCCTGCGCGTACCCAGAATGCCCTTGAGTTTCTCGTACTCTTCGCTGGCTGACCAAGAGATGCCCTTGGTTCCAATCGGTTTATCCTTCACCACAGGACCAAGCGAGGTCATCTTGTCATATACCGCCGCATAGTCGCGTTCCACAACCTGAATGTGAGGCATCGTTTTGCCGGGAACAGGCTCACATTCTCCCGCACTCCAGTCTCTGATCTCGCCATACGGCTGAGCGAGTTCATCGGGTGAATCATGCAGCAGCGGTGTCGCCACAATCTCATGCTGTGGTCCGTCGAATTGCTGCGCGGCCATCTCCGAGAAGACACGTGCGATCTCCTTGAAAGTGTCCCAATCCGAACGGGACTCCCATTGCGTGGCGACTGCCGGATTAAACGGATGCACGAACGGATGCATATCCGTGCTGCTTAAATCACTTTTTTCATACCAGGTCGCAGCTGGCAAAACGATGTCGGAATACATCGCTGTTCCTGCCATGCGAAAATCAAGATTGATCATCAGATCCAGCTTGCCCTCGGGTGCTTCATCCACCCACTCCACGTGTTCTGGCCGTAGGCCATTATCATCATCGTTCAGCAAGCCATTCGTTGCACCGAGCAAATGTTTCAGGAAATACTCATGACCTTTGCCCGAACTGGAGATCAGATTCGCTCTCCATACAAACAGCACACGAGGGAAATTCGCCGGGTCATCCGGCTGTTCGATGGAGAACTTGAGGTTTTTATTTTTCAATTCCGATGCCACATAAGCACCCATTTCCTCTTTCGTTGTGGCTCCAGACTTGATAGCATCTTGATGCAGATCAATCGAATTTCGATTGAATTGCGGATAAGACGGAAGCCAGCCCATGCGGGCAGCCATGACATTGTAATCTGCGACATGCTGGAATCGGGGTTCACCCTCCAGTGCTGAAGTCAGCTCGCCTACTTTCGTTTCCTCGTATCTCCATTGGTCCGTTGCAAAATAGAAAAACGATGTACCGTTCTGAAGACGTGCTGGCCCTGTCCAGTCACGGGCAAAGGCAATCGTCTGCCATCCCTCCGCGGGACGAAGTTTCTCCTGTCCGACATAGTGAGCCCATCCCCCGCCATTAACGCCCTGACAACCGGTCATGAGAATCAGGTTGATAATCGCACGGTAGATCACGTCCGAGTTGTACCAGTGGTTGATCCCGGCTCCCATGATAATCATGGAACGTCCCTGGGTATCTATCGCATTCTGGGCAAATTCACGCGCAATCTGCACCACGGTTTCCTGCGGTACGCCTGTAATCTGTTCCTGCCACGCAGGTGTGAACGGCTTCACTTGCCCACCATTCAGCAAACCATCCACTGACTCATACGCTGTACTTCGTCGAGCCCGCGCCATGTCAGGGATAGTGATTACTTCGGCAGAATCTGCTGACCGTGTCATTTCACGTTCTACTCCATACTTAGCAAGGACCAGATCATACACTGCAGTTACCATAATCCAGCGATCCTCAAGCCATATTTGACGAACAGGAATTTGACGTTCCATAACATGCCTTCCCTCATCGTCAAAATAAGGCAGCTGAATCGTGACCAAGTCATGATGCACCCCGAGAAGAGATAACCGTGGATCAATGGGTTCGCCATTCTCGACCTGTTCCATTTTCAGATTCCAGGTCCCTTCCTCACCCCAGCGGAATCCCAGGCTTCCTTTCGGCATCGCATATGTACCGCTGTTATCGTCGTAGACGAGTGTTTTCCAGGCCATATTGTTGCCCGTGATGCCCAAGTCCTCTCCGACAAGAAATCTGCCGGCTGTGTGTACTCCATTTTTCTCCTCCACGATCAGCAGGTTTGGAAAATCCGTATATTGTTTGGCATACTGCATGAAATATTCCGTAGGTTGTTCGATATAGAATTCTTTGAGAATTACATGTCCCATAGCCATGGCAAGAGCTCCGTCAGTACCTTGTTTGACTGACATCCATGTGTCCGCAAATTTGACATATTCGGCATAATCCGGGCTGATGGATACGACCTTCGTTCCCCGGTAGCGTGCTTCAGCCAAAAAATGAGCATCTGGTGTACGCGTCATTGGCAGGTTGGAACCCCAGACAAGAATATATCCGGAATTGTACCAGTCACTGCTCTCCGGCACATCGGTTTGATCGCCCCAAATCTGTGGTGAGGCTGGAGGCAGATCGGCGTACCAGTCGTAGAAGCTGAGCAGCGGCGATCCCATCAGGGACAAGAATCGCGAACCTGCGGCATAACTGACCATTGACATGGCAGGAATAGGCGAAAAGCCAATAATTCGATCAGGACCGTACTGCTTGATCGTATGAATAAGGGAAGCCGATATAATCTGCGTTACTTCACTCCATGACGCACGGATCAATCCCCCCTTACCGCGAACGGATTTGTATTTTTTGACCTTATCCGGATCATCCGCAATACTGGACCAGGCCTTGACCGGATCACCATGCAATTGAAGTGCCTCACGCCACAGATCCAGCAATGCTCCTCGAACGTAAGGATATTTAACACGCAGCGGACTGTAGAGATACCAGGAAAAACTCGCTCCGCGCGGACATCCTCTTGGTTCGAATTCCGGCATATCCGGACCTGTGGAAGGATAATCGGTGGCTTGCGTCTCCCAGGTAACAATTCCGTCTTTCACATAGATCTGCCAGCTGCAGGATCCGGTGCAATTGACGCCATGTGTCGAACGCACAACTTTGTCATGCTGCCAGCGCCGCCGATAGACGTCCTCCCAGTCCCGGTTTTCCGGTGACATCTCGCTCCAGCCCTCCGCATTCTTTTCCCGTTTCGCAAAATATTTAAGTTTCCCCATCCATGGTGTGCTTTGCTTACTCATTGTTTTCCTCCTGCTAATATGACATGTAGTTTCAGATCGGAATCACATCCAGAGCCGACATTTATCACTTTTATTCTGCTAACCACCGATTTGGGACATATGCCGGAGGGACGGAACACCTCGGATCTCTTCACCTTTTAGAGCCTTGAGCATGTCGTGTGTCTCGGGCTTAACCCCCAGTGCTCTGAGAAACATGGCTTGAACCTCACTGTCGTTCCCGACATGTGGACGTACGTTGAATTCATCCGACCAATAAAGACAGGGCTTGATATTCCCGTCTGCCGTCAATCTCATTCGGTTACATGTACCGCAAAAGTGACTGCTTACAGGGTGAATCAGACCAAATGTACCAGCTGCCCCATCAATACGGTAACTATCTGCCGGGCCATTACTATAGACATCACAGCTTGTGTAATTCCACCTTGCTTCGCATGTATCCAACACTTGCTGCAAAGACATGAAACTCGATTTCCAGGCATCACCGCTCTCCCCTATGGGCATGTATTCGATGAAGCGGACATGAATCTCATCATCCAGAGTCAAGCGCAGAAAATCCTCCACCTCATCATCATTCACGCCTTTCATTAGCACCACATTCAGCTTAATCGGCTGAAGTCCGGCTTTTTGGCTGGCTCTCACTCCATCAAGCACACGTTGCAGTCTTCCTCCCCTGGTAATTTTGGCAAACCGTTCAGGGTTCAGGGAATCCAAGCTGATATTCACTCTTGTCAGCCCTGCTGCTTTCAGTTGGTCCGCACAGGCGGCCAGATAAATGCCATTCGTAGTCATTGCAATATCTTCAATGCCAGGAATCACAGATAAATTTGCAATTAGTTGGTCAAGTCCTTTTCGAACAAGAGGCTCCCCTCCGGTCAAACGCAATTTTCTGATTCCGAGTGGAGCAAGCGCCTGAACAACGGAGACAACTTCTTCATGTGACAAAATCTGATCCGCTGGCTCAAACTGCATGCCTTCCTCTGGCATGCAGTATACACATCGCAGATTGCAGCGGTCTGTAACCGAAATTCGAAGATAATCATGAATTCTTCCAAAGGGGTCGACCAGTCTTGCTTTCATATCAGGCTCCTCCTTCCTCTGGGTATGATCTCTCTATGACTGGATGGAGGATTGAAACCATCCCTCTCATCACTTGTCATCTTGTCGCTAAATATAAGGATGTCTCCGTATCGTAACTGTGCAAAAAATCACAATAACTGAAACATAATGCACATCACCTATTTCTAAATCTCCCGTAATCCGCGTCCCTAGCTGGAAGCGAGTGAAAATAAGGCAAGATTATGACAAAACAAAATGTGTGAGCACGCTCACACAGGTGTCTACACATCTTTTTTATACTCAGTTTGCAGCACAACACTAAACCGATTCAGGAGGAACAACCCATGAACACATATGCAGCAACCATTAATGCAACCGAGTATCCACCGCATCTGAAACATAAAATCATTTTCGAGACTTTTGAACAATTGCCGCCGAATGAAGCCATGCTGCTGATCAATGACCATGATCCGGTGCCCTTGCGTTTCCAGTTTCAATCCACTCATCCAGACGGTTTCACCTGGGAATATATCGAACAGGGTCCGTCTGTCTTCCAGATCAAAATCAGTAAATTGTAAAATGGAAGCTCCAAACTGAGCACGAACTTAAGGATTGGATGTGAGCCGTATGTCTTCAACGGATTACCGAATAATAGAACTCGATGTCCGGCCCCATTTAAGCAAAAAGATAGAGCCGTTCCAACTCATTATGAGTACCGTTAAGGGGCTGAACCCCATGGATGTGTTTGTGCTCCACACTCCTTTCAAGCCGACACCCCTGCTCGGCATTCTTAAAATGAGAGGCTATTCCCATACTTCGGAACGAATCAATGCCGAGCATTGGTGTACCACATTCGTACACCGGAAAAATAAAACATGGTCCAAGGACGTGACATTCAATAACGCAGAAGTCCTGAACCCGGAAGAAGCTTCCTCTGGCTGCACCGGAGAGTCTGAATCAACTAAATTTACTTACAGCTCTGATGAGACGACCCTGTCCCCAACCATCACATTGGATAACCGGGGATTAGAGCCGCCACAGCCCATGATGAGAACACTGGCCGTACTAAAGCGCTGTGAGCCTGGACAGATGGTTCTCATTCATAATGACCGTGTTCCTGTATTTCTGATGGAAGAGCTGAATAATCTCGGATGCTCTTACACCGTAGAGGATCAGGTGGATGGTACAGCCAAGCTTAGAATCGTAAAAGGATAAGGGAGGGAAGCGTCATGTCCAGGCTGCCATTTTGGTTTATCGGTACAGGCATCCTCGGATTTATTGCGTACCATGCGTTTTCCCTTCTGTCCCTGACAGGCTGGCTTGGTGATGAGTTACGAGGGCCGGAAGGATGGTTCCATGCCCATCTGTTTGTCTTGGGATGGGCGACCATGCTGGCCATGGGGGCTGTATATCAACTGACTCATGTGATTTTGCAATCGGATATTTATAGTACACGGCTTGGTTACATTCACTATATGATCTTTAGCATCGGCGTCCTTGGCATGTTATATGGTTTCATTCGGGCAGATGTGCACTGGCTTGCTTGTTTTGCTACCTGTGCCCTGATTGGGATTCTGCTGTTCGGGTGGAATATGGCGGTCACGCTATATAAAGCATCGCAATGGAACCCGATTACGGTAAGTACGGCCTGTGCTTGTTTCTATTTGGTTCTTACCGGATTGACGGGTATGCTGATGGGATTGAATTTTGCCTTCGGACAATGGGACGGACTGCATGAACGAATATTCGGGGCTCATATCTGGATGGGGACCATCGGGTGGTTCGGCATGTTAATTACGGGATTCAGCTACAAAATGCTGCCCATGTTCTACCTGTCGCATAATTACCCGGTCCGACTTCAAAAGGTAGTCCTGTTATTGTGGAATGCAGCTGTAATCACAGGGATTATGGCATTTCTGACCGATCTGAAAAGAGGTATGCTCTGGCTCGCACTCCTGTTACTGACAGCAGGTATGCTGGTTTACGTATATCATTTGGAACAAATCCAGGAAAAACGTCACAAAAACAATCCCGGCCCAGGCATACGCTGGTCTGTCTACGTAAGCCGTGCTCTGGCAGCATTTATGGTTGCCCTGTTGATCTATGCTTCGCAAGAACCCGAACTACTGCTTCATCCGCGGGTTCTCCTTCTTGCAGGCTGGATCTACCTTGGTGGCTGGGTCTCATTAACCATTCTGGGTTATGCATCGAAGATTGTCCCCTTTCTATGGTGGACGCACAAATATGGCAAGCAAGCCGGAAAACCAGGAACGCCTCTTATGGCTGGCATGTTAAGTCAACGACATGTGAGCTGGGGATTGATCGCAATGGTTGCTTCCAGTCTTCTGCTTATCAGTGGTGTGTTGATCAATCTGGCAGAGGTGATGATGGTCGGCGGTACCCTTTTATCTATCTTCTCTATGGCTTATATCTTCATGATTGCAAGGGTGTTCAAACATTAAGAATGGAACTGGAGCGTGGAACGTATGGAACAGACGGAACAGGTGAACCCACTAGTTGAATGTCTTAAGGAGGTCTACGACCCGGAGCTAGGCGTTAACATTGTTGATCTTGGGCTCATATATGAAGTTCAGGAGGAGCCGGAACGGGTTTCGGTCCGCATGACATTGACCACTCCGGGCTGCCCGCTTCATGATACGATTCTCGGAGCTGTGAAATGGGTATTGCAGGAGCATACAGATCATAAGGATGTCGATGTACAGTTGGTATGGGAACCCCAGTGGTCTCCCGAGATGATGTCGAATGAAGCAAAGGAAATGCTGGGATACTTTTAAGTTGGTAATCCATATGGCTCGTGAGACGAACATATAAACACGATAAAAAACGTACTAAAACTCTGCATTTAAGAGAGTATAGTACGCTTTTTGCTTGGTATGATTTTTTATTATTGTTGTGGAATTTTACAGACTGGAGCGATTCAGTTCCATTTATACGTCCCGGGCATACGATTCATCGGGCACCTTGCTCAATACAACAAATAACCGTGCTTCACGTGATCCCGTGTTATGGAACGCAAAGGTGTCCTCTCCACTGCAGCAGACTACATCCTCCTGCCGGATCTCTTGTTCAACACCATCCAAGCTCAACGTTCCTTCCCCTTCCATAACAAGGACAATCACATCCGTTCCCGGATGTTTATGAACAGGCAGTTGTTGTCCCGGCAAAAAATGAAGTGCAAATGTCACCCCACCGTTGTGTTGAAACAAAATGCGCTTTGTAAAACGTTCTGGATGAAACTCCTTTATGGCTTGTAAAGAGATTGTGCTCATCGTTTATTCCTCCTTCGATGTTCTGGAATAAATTCATCATAGAGCACAATAGCCGGGATCACCTTGATTGGAATCAAGGAATCCCGACTATGGCTCTCCATGATATTCTGTTGAGCAACGCCGGCTTAGTATGATCTATACCATCATTTTGCGCAGCGAAGAGATATATTTTGCACGAATAACAAAGAAATAAAATGTCTGTGCCAGCAAAAACGCACCGAATACAGTTAATACGGGAACGGTATAGTTGGCGATCCCGAATTGAGTCAGGAACGGTCTAACTACAACCAGTGTTTCCACGATCGAGATCAGAATAGGGAAGAAAAAGAGAACCGCAATCTGAATTGTGGATGATCTCTTCATCTCCTGGAAACTGAGTCCCATCTTCGAAAGGGAATGTACCATTCTTCCATCTGCTTCGAGATCCGTGTGCAATCGGAAGTACAGAAAACTTGCTGACGAGATTGAAAAGATCAAACCGATAAAAATACCCAAGAAGGTAATTAGCGCTGTTGTCTGTCTGAATTCTTCGAAATCAGTATATCGTGTCGTAAAATAACCGGAGAATTCCCTATCCGCAGAGCGCTCCTTTATGACTTCATCGATGTCTTTCAAGCGGTCACTGACCAGAGCTTCAGATGATTCACGATCCGGTACAGACTGTCCCCATGATGGGATTTGATAAAGATATTTGCCAGAAAGCTCGCGCTTATCTAATGACTTCGTGAGTTCGTTATATTCTTGATCATTGATAACCGCCACGGCTGTTGAATAGAGGATATCGCTATATACTGGGTCTTTTTCAGTATGCTCGATGTTGACTTCCAGAGACTCCGATTCGGTATTCAGCACGAGCTGATCTCCATCCGCATGTGGACGAAATCTTTCATTCTCTAACGGCCTGTCATCATTCCTGGAATCAATAAAAATTCCTGAGTGATCTGCCAAAGTGTACGTCGGTTTGCTTCGCATGGTGTTGAAACGGTTGAAGTCACTTAAGGACATCACTGTTATACGCATGTCATCCGTGTTCGCATATAGATACTCCAGATAAACCTCCTGATAATCCAGGCCGGCAGCGTCCAGAACCTCATTAACAGGAGCCATATTGGGCTGGTCTAATGCACTATATACGTTGTAACGAATCGGGAACACATTGTCTTTAAAGACCTGACGATTTTGCTGATCCAGGGATAGGATGACTACAGCGCTCATCGATGCGATGGCAATCACGACCGTCACCATAAACAGCATGCGTGCATTATCCTTAATCTTGTAACTCATCTCTGAAATCCACAACAATCGGGTTCCGTGCCACACCCGCTTACGGTTGCGTTTCATCAATCGAATAGCCAGAACTGAGAGCTGGGAGTAGAAAAAATAGGTCCCAGCTATGCCTGCTACCGCAGCGATCAGTATGTTTCCACCCGATAAATCATTGTATAGGGCAATAAAACCGACCGACAGCAACGCAAGCCCTATAAGTGAAAGCAGCCAGGATGCTTTGGGCTCCTTTTTCGGTTTACTCGTACCTTTTAACAACTCGAGCGCCCGCTTGTTACCGATAAAAAGCAACGTAAACAGGGAAATACAGAAAAACAGCAGCAAAAAGGCACCAACCGTAATCAAAATCGCTTTTGTCGGGAAATAAAAGGGCAGATCCTCCATACCGATAAACCGAGTAGTGAGCATAAGAAACAGCTTGGACAGCAACATGCCACCACCTATTCCAGCCACAATGGACAGGGAACCAATCAGCATATTTTCCATGATGACGAGTCTTCGAATCTGTCCTGGTTCTGTACCCAATATGGTCAAGATGCCGAATTCCTTATTCCGCGATTTTAGAAAAGCACTGATGGAGTACATGACGAAAAAGATTGCAAATACATACACAATAATTGAAGCAATTTGCATTCCAGACGCCGTTGTCTTGCCAATCGGCATATTCGCCACATAAGGATGATAGCTGAATACCGCATAAGCGAAGAAGATCATAACCATAAATACACTACTCAGAAAAAAGGCAACATACGCCCGTCCATTCCGCCGAATATTATTAAACGCGAACTGAGGAAAGCTCATGTGAATTACCTCCCCAGAAGGATAAAGTGTCGATGATCCGCTGAAAGAAGGTCTGACGGTTATCCCCGCGATGGACCTCTGCAGCCAGTTTGCCATCCTTGATAAATACGATGCGATGACAGAAACTGGCGGCAAGTGGATCATGCGTCACCAGCATGATGGTCGTTTTCTCTTGCTGATTAATCTGTTCAAGTGATTCCATCACGGCTTGCGAAGAGGTGGAATCCAATGCCCCTGTCGGTTCATCCGCGAGCACGATCGATGGCATGTTAATCATTGCTCTGGCAATGGCTGTACGCTGCCGCTGTCCGCCTGAAATTTCATAAATGCGTTTATCGAGTATGTGATCAATCCCGAGCTGGTTCGTGATCCGTGTCAGCCTGCTCTCCATTTCCTTATATTTTACCTTGTCCAGCGTTAACGGCAATACGATATTCTCTGCAACCGTCAGCGTATCCAGCAGATTGAAATCCTGAAATACAAATCCGAGTTCCCTGCGCCGGAACATGGCGAGTTCTTTTTTTCTCATATCAAAAGGATTCATGCCGTTAATCAGCACTTTGCCCGAACTGGGTTCATCTATTGTAGAGACCATATTCAGGAGCGTCGTTTTACCACTTCCTGAAGGACCCATAATGCCAACAAACTCACCCTGTTTGATCGTCAGATGAATATCGCTAAGGGCCTGAGTTTGAACTTTACCCTGGTATATTTTATTAAGTGCCGAGACCTGTAACATCTCCATAACTATTCCCCCCAATGTATCATTCTTGTGTTCCCTTATTTTATCCTAACGGACCGGCTTCAGGCCCGCCATCGATTTACCTTAAACTTTCCTTACAGTGAACTTAAGGTTATGTTCTCTTCCATGATGTAAATTAAATCATAGCTGTTCTTGTATTTCAGCTCTACGAACCGGGCTTTTCGAATGAGTACAAAAAAAAGAAGACATGACGCATAGAGCAACGTCATGTCCTTGCTGAAACTAACCCCGAACTTATCACATTTAGAATGCCAATTACGATATGACCGATTCAGATCCCAGATCCCATACCACCCTTATTCCATCCTAATTATTCTAATCCTTTAACCCAATTTCCCACCGTATTCTGACCGAATATCGCCAGATTCAGTGGCATTTCTGCAACATAGACCCGGTGCCCCCTTTTAGCGAGTTCCCTAGCCAATGGGGAATAGCTCTCCGGTTCTACCAAGCCTCCTGGATAAAAAATGATGTTGGGCTTGATCGACTGCATATCTTCCGCTCTCCGAGACATTCATCAAAAAGCAAAAAACAGGACAGCCAATCGTGCCTGGCCAACCTGATCACACACATAAACATCTGATTCCGAATTACAATACTGCCCTTTTTTACTGCCAACTGGCATAGTGCTCTTACTTTTGATTCATCCAACTGAAGCGGACCAGCGTTCCTTCGTCTAGTTTGGAGAATAGTTCAACCTGGTTCCCCAGACGTGCACTGATCTCGCGGACAAGATATAGCCCCATGCCGGTGGATTCATGATACTGTCTTCCCCTCTCCCCTGTGAAGTAAGGATTAAACACTCGATGAATGTCTTCCGCTGATATGCCAATTCCTTCATCCTGAACATCCAAAATGGTGCGGTCTCCCTGAACGTATGCGGTCATAATGACCTTTTTGCCAGATCTGCTGTCCGAGTAGTTAACGGCATTCGTCAAGATTTGGGTAAACATAAAACGCAGCCATTTGGCATCACTGTATATGTGGAGATCGCCTTCAATTCGGATGTCCGGTGTGATGCCTTTGCGAATAAACAGGCGACGATTTTCAGCAATACTTCCTCGGATCACTTCACCAAGAGAGAGACGCTCTACACGAAAGTCTCCTTCAAACTGCTCTAATCTGGAAGAATGAAGAACCATCTCCAGCCCTTTGCGCATTTTGTCCAGTTCATCCTGAATGCTTCCAGCTGTCTGATCCTCCACATCCTCCAGTGTTAATTGAATGATTGACAATGGCGTCTTCATCTGATGAACCCAGCGATTCATAAAAACGACCTGCTGCTCGTTTCGAGTACGCAGTTCACCCAGCTCTTGCTGTCGATTTCGTTCTTGTTCATGGATTAACCCTTTAATGGCTTCTGCCATTGGAGCATGACCCAGCGGCTGAAAAGGTTCCCTGACCAGCTGCTTTGGCTCGTGCAGTGCGCGGTAGACATGATGAAGCTGAGCATAACGCACAAACAGGTACACGACGAAGATAACCGTACTGATCAACATGCCGTACAAGACAATACTAATAGGACGAGCTTCGCCCGAAAGCCAGTATACTGAAGGGACTATCAGCATCTGAAGCAAATAGAAACCAATCAGGGGTAACTGGTCTCTGAAGAAAAGTCTCATTTACAGTCCCTCCTGAGCAGCCGTCCCCAGATCGAGTAAACGGTAGCCCGCTCCCCGCACCGTCTCCAGCAAATCCTCTGCACCCAGATCCTTCAGCTTGCGACGAACACGGGTTATATACACATTCAATGTATTATCATCGATAAAGTGCTGATCCTCCCACATCAGATCAAGCAAACGTTCGCGGCCAACCACACGCCCAGCCTTGCTCATCAATGCTTCAACCAGGACAGATTCTTTCTGGGTCAGCTCCACAGTTAGATGATGAAGTTCAAGTACAAACCTTTCGGGGTAGAGCACCATGGGTCCATTTCTCACTTTTAACTCTTGCTGTGCTGCAGCATACGTGCCATACGCCCTGCGCAGATGGCTTCGCACCTTGGCTAAAACCACCTCGTATTGAAAAGGTTTGGTAATATAATCATCCGCACCGTGTTCCAGCGCCATAACCTGATCCATACCGCTGTCACGTGCTGAAATAAATAAGATGGGACATATGGAATGCGTACGGATCTGCCTGCACCAATAGTATCCATCATATTGTGGAAGGTTCACATCCATAAGGACCAGATCCGCACCGGTCTTCAAAAATTCATCCAGTACATGGCGGAACTCCTCCACGACATGTACCTGGAATCCATTTCGGTTGAGATACGATGACAGTAAGCCTGCGAGCTTGGCATCATCTTCAACCAACAATATCGATTGCATTGTATAACCTCTCTTTCCGCACCAGGATGCCCTGTTCACATCTAGTTACCCATTCTAGACGGAAATGGCACGGAAATAAAGGGTCAGACGACGAGACGTCCTCGTTTCTCTGCAAGTCCAATGGTGGCCTCCACTCCGGAATTAAATTCAAGAAAGTCCTGTTCTACCCCATCACTGAAAATGACTCCGTCTTCCGGCATCTGTGATACAATCCGCAGAGGCTGCTTCTGATGAACCTTTCCGAATACCAGGTTGACCGCTGTTGTCCGGCTGGGAAACGGTTCTCGAACCGTAAAGTACAAATAAGGGGAATCCCATCCAAAGTTCTCCATTCTATGTTCATGAGTAATGGCACTCACCGAGTTGCCATCTTCATTTATGTGCATATGCTTCCATGCCTCGGAGCCGACAATGCCGGCTGCACCAGCCAGCACACTCTTGAACCAGCCCGTCGCACCCAAACCGGTAGATACAATCACACCGCTGGATGACTGCTGTTCTACCGATGAACCGAGACGAACTTCATAACGGGCAGATACATGCGTCTTCCGTCCGATAAACAAATCATTAACTCCATAGAGAAATTGTCCGTCATTCAGTTCCACTTTCGCCAGTGTCACTTCTCTCAGGGAACGCTGCTTTCGTATAACATCCGGTATGATCATCTTCAGATCCTCCACGGTAAATGGAAGCAGTACTCCATCCCAACGCATGGGGTCAGGATTCACGCCGATGAGCGGCTGCTCTGTTACATATTTCAGCGTATTCGCCACAAGTCCATCCTGTCCTACTACCACAACGATGTCCTGTTCTCCAAATATAAAATTGGGCACATGTTCCCGATCAATGGTCTGCACCCGGCCGAGCTGACTCAGCTGATGCTGAGCCTGCTGCACGGAATGCCGATAACGTCGATCCTCCTCCATATAATCGCTAAAATCAGCACCAAGACGTTCGATATAAAATTGGGCTTGTTGTACAGTGTTATAACGAACTACCAGTTCTTCCAGTCTTGTTTTACGTTTCACCAAAATGAGTTTGCTATCGCCTAGATGGTTTTGGTCAGCATGTTGTATGCGCGAGGACTTACTTGTTTGCCCTAGTCTCATCGTGATCGACCTCCCTGTTCTCTGGCTGGTGCAGACATTAATCCTTGCAACAAATCAGGTGAGATGTTGAGCTGACCAATTTTGCCCGCGTTCTCAGCCAGTTCCTGGAACGCCAGAGCAATCAGTTTATCCGAATTCATCCCCATGTTGGCCATCGCCTGAAGCACATTTGGTTCCACCTCCTGCAATGATTTCATGACCGCAGCAATTTCATAGGCTTTCGCATCAGCTTCGGCATTGTGATTGGCGATCGTCAATTCGATGAGCTGCTGTTTCCGCTCCTCCATGGCCGTGTTGAATTCAAGCTGCTCCTGCTCCATTTCATTCTCTTTCTGTTTGACCGAGCGCTCTGCCTGCAATTGTGTTTCTCTGATTTGCTGCTTTTTCGTTTCTACGGCAATTTCCGTATTGAGTTCGTTTTCCTTCACTCGACGCTCCTGCTCAATGGAGGCATTCCGGCGCACATATAATGCTTCATCCGCCTGACGTAAAATTTCTTCGCGTGCCTGCGCCTCCAGCGCCCGCATCGTTTCCTTGTTTGGCAGAATGGCAAGAATGGATAAACTCATCAGCTCCACTCCCAGTTTCTCCAGCTCCTCACTTTGCACCACTTCACGCTTCATGCTGCTTGCGAGCCGTTCGCTGGATTGAATGGCCTCCTTGAGGGGCATCTGTTCCAAATGCTTTTTGGTCAATACTTTGGCTGTCGTTATCACGCGTTGGTCCAGCTTGCCGGGATCGTCAGAAATATACTTGTTCTTGCGTAAATTGTACGTGTAATTCAAACTTTGCGTAATTTTCAGGTAATCCACAATGCGGTAGCTCAATTGGCCCTGAACCGTCACTGTTTGATAGTCAGCCGTAATTTCTTCGAACATAAAAGGAACATCCACGGAAGATACGGGCAGTACAACAACCGAAGTTGTTGGCTCGTAGTAGTAAAAGGACAATCCCACACCCTCTCGCTGTACCTTCCCGTTTTTAATTTTCATTACATATTCACTGGGCTGAAACTTCACGAATCGGAATCCAAACATCGCTCATTCCCCATTTCTTGATAATGTCATTATGATATTATCGAAATGATAACAAACGTTTTTGATAATGTCAATATGACATTAATGATTTCTTTAATATTTTTTTGCTATCAAAAAAAAAAACCGTCTCTTGGCCATAGCCTTAAGACAGGTCTGAATTTCGTTTATTTGCTTAATTATTGGCTTGTGCACTCTTGGTGATTAGATCCACGAAAAGGTCAATCTGTGCTGTAATGGCAATCGGGTCATAGCGATAGAACGTATCAAAATCATTTTCGAAGAAGCGTTGATTCTTCACTGCCTCCAAGCCATTCCACACCTTCGATTGTTTGAATTCCTTCAATGCATCTCCCTTTTTCTCAGGATCGTATACCGTCATAAACATATAATCTGCGGCATACTCCGGCAGCACTTCAAGAGATAATTGCACAGTCTGGTTGTCATTGCTGATTTTACTTGGCATTTTCAGCTTCAACGCATTGTATACGGCTTGTCCGCCACGGCCTGCGTTGTCTCCAAATGTCCAGAGATCTCCTTTGTCGGTCAGTTCATATAGTCCTACAGTTGTATTCTCGTCGACAATGCCTTTCAGCTTCTCGCGTCCTTCTTCAGCCTTTTTCTCATAGGCGGCAATAAATGCTTCAGCTTGCTCCTTCTCACCAATCAGGTCACCGAACAGCTCCACAGTCTTGTAAATGTCCGTTGCTGTTCCGTAGGGAATATGCACCGTTGGAGCAATTTTGGACAACTCTTCATAATTATCATCGTACATCACCACAATCAGATCGGGCTGCAATTCCAGCGTCTTCTCTACATTCACCGGATAACCAACATCCGTCGTATTCTTCAGCTGTTCCTTAATAAACGGATTTTCAAAGGCACTTGGCTCCACACCAATCAGGTTGCCTCCCACCGACAAAATCTCGCCGCCATAATAATCCGTTACGATACGCTGCGGATGCGCGGGAATGGTAATGTCGCCTTTGGCTGTTTTGTAGATACGTGTTTCGTTTTCACTTGATCCCTCGGATGCATTACCATTTCCGGCACTGCCATTATTTTCTGTTGTCTGTCCGCTGCCGCTTCCTGTTTCATGATTTGCTGTCTCCGCACTGCCGCACCCGGCAAGAACAAGAACACAGACAAGAAACAAAGTGCATAACGATAGAGTGGATCTGAATCTGAACTTAAACATGATGGCCCCCCAAAAATCACATTATTTGATAATGGGAATCATTATCATTTGAATCATAGCAGAATTATTTTCATCTTGTCCAGATTAATGTTCGTTCTGAAAAAAAAGTTGGAGGTCCAGCCTATATATGGCTCAACCCTCCAACTCACTAATCTACCTGTTTCAATACAGCTGTTCCATCATTCTAGCAACGGCAACTGCACCTTGAGCACGGTTAGCCGTCTGTTTTGGTGCGAAGGTTCCGTCGCTCATTCCCTTCAACAAACCTAGCTGCTGCATGGAGGACACAGCCTGCTTCGCATAATCTGCGATATGTTCGTTATCCCTGAACTCAGCACCAGCGACTGAAATTGGGCCTGAATCTCCACCCTGTTTGGCAGCTTGAACTGCACGATCAAGTATCACTGCCATTTCTTCACGCGTAATAAGATCATGGACTCCAAAGGATCCATTGGCACGTCCCTGAATGATGTTCATCTCCAATCCAAGACGGATCGACGCGGAATACCATTGTCCTTCTGGCACATCACTCAGCAAAGATTGGGTTGCGTTTGGCATATGAGCGCTGCCAATCCCTTGAATGACCATATGCAAGAATTGCCCTCTTGTCAGTTCTCCCAGCGGATCGAAACGGTTCTCGGACATCCCTGAGATAATCCCTTTTCCATACAAATTCTTTACTTCATTTACTGCCCATGAATGGGTCTGTATATCTTTTAGAGGTATCTGAACCTCAGTTACAACAAATGAACCGGATTGAAGGGGCTTGAAGATCATTCCCCCAGCAGTCTCATCATATTTGGAATACGTGACTGGTTTCATATGACCATCTGGCAATATGGATTGCACAATGAGAACAGTATGTTCTGACTTGGGTTTACCTGTATCTGAGAATACGATTTCAATGGTCCGATCATTCCATGGTAATACTTCACCATCCACCAACAGATTGACGTTGATAACGGGATAATTACCGATGGCTGCTTTTTGTGTTTCGGATAAATTCTCTGTGGAACCTTTCGATACTACAACATCAATTGTTTTGGCAGCAGCATCGATCCCCTGCAGTGATTTCACCGGTATACGTACCGATGTATGATCAACAGTCAGCTCCAGTGACTGAACCTCCTGCGTTTGAATCCAGGCTGCCAATGAACTCGCAGGCACATGGAACGTCACAGCCTTGAATGTGCTGGGAACGTCAGCAATCAGCTGCAGCTGTTTATTTCCTGCTTTCAATTCTTTGCCCCATTGAATCCATTGCTGCGCATCGGGTTGAATGGCGTAATGTTGATCCCCGGTCAAAGTTCCTTTGACTAGGTTCGAACTACCTACTGTCTGGTTTTCCGTTTCCGGTGCAGGTTCAATAACAGCAGGACTTTCAGTAGATGATGGCTGTGATGGTTGACTTGGTTGTGAAGGTCCAGGGACTGTCTCTTGCCGCACCAACTGACGTATTGCCTCTTTTAACGATGAGTCAGCATGACTTATGTCCTGAACAGAAGCTTCTATATCGTCAATCCATTGTTTGGCTGCAGCGAGCGCCTCCGCCAATTTGCTCCAGCTTGCGGCCGTATATTGATTTTGCTGCAGTTTCGAAGCTGAATCCACGGTGGTCTGGAGAACCGATTTGTCCGCGGGGAATGTGCCATATGCTTCAAAATCCATGAATCCCACCCATGTTGAGCCAGCTGTAACGGTAACCCGAATATAACGCGCCTGTGTACCCTCTGGCAGAATGTGTCTTGGACTGGTGGAAACAACGACGTCACTTGTTGTATCAACAACCGTGACATAGTTTTGATTATCCTTAGACACTTCGATTCTGTATTTGATGCCGCCACTCCACATGGACATTTCGAACTTGCGGATATTCGCAACGGTTCCGAGGTCTACTTGCCACCAACTGTCCACACTTTGATCCGTTCCCCAGGACGTATTGGGATTGCTGTCAATGGCTCCGTTTGGTGAGTTGTCCTGTCCGCCGCCCGTACCTGCACTTGAGGAAGCCGTTGCTGTCTTGCCAGTTGTTAAAGCTTCCAGCAGAACAAGGTTGCGACCAGCTTGTTGAAGCTGTTCCAGAGCCTGATTGACTTCAGCCTGTACTGCATCCGGCTTGTCTCTCACGACAATGGCTGCCTGCAGAGCAGTTTGCAAAACGTTCCAGCTCCGATAAGTATACGAAGATTCGCTCCGCTGCTGATCCTCTTCTATGAGCTGTACCAACATGGTTTTGTCTACATCAGATAATCCCTGAATGGCTTTGTCCAAACTTGCAACTGCTTTGTCCACTTCGGTCTGGGTAGCTCTTGGATCGGCCAGAATCTGTTTCGCCTTGGCGAGTGCTTTACTAAAAACAGTCCATGTTGCCGGTGACCAATCCGCTTCATGGAATGTCCCTGCTTCTGCGATTTTAACTTCAAGCGCCTTCCGAACGGCAGGAATGACTTCAAGCTGCTGCATGACGGCTTCGAGTGCTGCTGCTGCTGTATCTGCCTCTTGTTGTGTCAGAACCTCCGAAGTGTAAGCTCGCTGGTACACGCGATCCGCTGCCTGAATGGCTGGTTCCAGCATTGGCCAACTGGCTGGTGTAAAATCCGATGCCACCAATTCACTTGCACGTTTAATGGCAGCCCATAATTGCTGACGATCTGCCGGCACAGATTCCATGCCCCGTTTGTACACGTCCAGTGATTCCAAGGCACGTCCTTCGAATGAGAACCCTCCATTGGCAGGATATTCATCATAGTCGAACATCGCGTGGTTCTCCCAAGCGTCACCCTCTGAAGCAATCCAGCCCACATTAGCCGCAATCCATGCCGGTTCCCAGTAGAAGAACCCTGCTCCGCGTCCATCAGGAACTTCTGCAATCAGATCCATAATGCCGGCAATGGCGTCATGTTGCCCTTGTACAGTTGCCGGGAAGGTTGCGCCCCCCACATGAAGTGCTTCTGGACTGCCAATAATGTTGCCATGAGCATCCCCATTTTTATAGGAGAATGGATAAGAAGTCTCGGCAATGATGACTTCTTTTTTATATTTGGCGGAGACATTATTCATCGTTTGTCGTACGTCCGCGAAGGTTCCGTGCCAGAACGGATAGTAGGATAGCCCGATAATGTCATAATCCAGTCCGCGCTTCTCCACTTCTCCGAAGTACCAGTCAAACATCTCCGGTTTGCCGCCTTCAGCCAGATGGATCATGATCTCAACCTGATCGCCCCCATCAACGGCCCTCACTCCATTTACACCGCTCTGCAGCAGCGCAACATTTTCATCAAAATTCACATTGCTGTTCAAGCCGTTAAGGACACCGCTGTTAATTTCATTTCCGATCTGGACCATGTCTGGCATGGCACCTGCTGCTTTCATGTCGCCTACTACCTCGACAGTATAATCATAAACGGCCTTCTTCAGTTCTTCAAAAGACAGGTCCTCCCATGCTTTTGGTCGAAGCTGCTGACCTGGATGAGCCCATTCATCAGAATAATGGAAGTCGAGCAGGATCTTCATCCCCTTTTCCTTCACCCGCTTGGCTAAGCGGATTACATCTGCCTTGTCATTATAGCCACCTGACTTCTGTGGATCATTCCACAGACGGAGCCGAACATAGTTCACACCACGGTCCTTAAGAATGTCGAGCAGGTCTCTCTCCACTCCATTGCTGTCCAGATATTTACCGCCATTGTCCTCGATTGCCGTTAACGTTGAGATATCCACCCCTCGTATAAAATCTTCGCGGTATCCCCCAACCTGTACGTTAGCCACCGGCTGAATAAGTGCTCCATATACCGCACCAGTAACGGTGAAGCTTCCGCTGGAAGCATACTGGGCAGGTTCTATTTCATTCCATGCCACCGGAATATTTGCCGATTTTCCGTTCTGATAAAGAGCCTGAACTTCAGCAGGCATCACCGGTGCGACACCCATTAAGGTGGAAATATTAATCGGAGAATAAGCAGTAATATGTTCTGGCTCAAGCCCCTCTTCCTGTCCCCAGACTTTCAGCTCGGCAATGCCTGGCCACCAATCCGGTCCAGCGTAATAAGGAATGGTTACCTTCACGTATCTCACGTCATCTGCCTGAAAAGTCACCTTCGCCATGTCTTCGGCTGTTTCGTTTGCTGTCTGATCAGCACCTGTTGTCCATTGAATGGCATCTGATGATACTTCAACACGATACTTCACGACTTGGCCTTGATCTTTCCACGTCAGCTCAGCTCCTGACACCTGATATGTTCCTCCCAGATCAACCATTAACCAATGCGGCTGATCTGCTTCATTCCTGCTGTCTGCACTCCACTTCGTATCGGCGTTACCGTCTACGGCATACTCCTTGTTCCCATTGTATTGCAGATCTTCCGCACTGACGGTAACCTGTTTGTTCAATGCCACGTTCACTTGTGCTGCAGCAGCCGGACGTACCAGCATTCCCAAATCACAGAACAGCATTAACAAGACAAGACAGCCGCTTATGTATTTCTTGTTCACTCTTTGTCTCCCCCTTTTTTTGTAATTGGTCGTGCATGCTTAATCATGGATGAAGCCTATCTAATTGTAAGCGCTTCATGTGAGGTGCGACACGGCATTATCCAAAGGAAACAGCAGTTATTTTAACAGGTTGATGTAGTGGGCTTTTACCTAAAACGACTCCGTCTGTCCGGTCCACCTGTATGAAAACTACACCACAACGCAAAAAACCTGTCCCCTTTGCCTAAAGACGGCAGGGAACAGGTTTTGATAATGATAAGTTATATTATTATATCGATTCGGGGCAGTGCTGATCTTGTTATAAATCCAAAACCTTATCTTGTCCTTTCAATAGACAACCTCATTATTTGCTAAGTTTCAGTTCCAATTGTACCTGAATGTCGTTCTCGGTGGATAACACGACGGAGTGTGGATTCTTCATGCCGAAATCTTCGAACGTAACCATCGTTGTGGCAGACAACAATACCTGATCATTTTCATAAGCGGCCTTGGCATCAAAAGTGACCTCCTTTTCGACGCCTTTGACCGTCAGGGTACCGCTCATTTTAAAATCTGCCGTTTGTCCCGCCGTCCACTCCGTAGGAACACCTTCAAATGAAGTTGCCTTAAACGTCGCCTGCGGGTGCGTGCTGACATCGAAGAAGTCCGCTTCTTTTACGTGCCCGTCCCGCTGACCGTTACCCGAGTCAATTCCGCTCATCTCAATTTGGCCGTCTGCTTTCATCTGGGAAGCATCGTCCACATGAATAGTCCAGGTTCCACTGACCTGCTCGTCCACAAAGTTTACGGTCTCCTGCGATGTCGTTACAGAGAAATACACCTTTGAACCTTCGCTGATCGTCCAGTCCCCGTTCAATTGCTCCGCGCTGGCTGCTTCATTCACTACTGCTGTGCCTGTGCCTGCATCTGTTGTCGATGCTGCCGTGCTCGCTGGAAGCACCTGCTCGATATCCACGTTGTTCCCCATGTAACTGTTTGCGAAATAATAACCTCCACCGCCAAGAATAGCAATCGCGGCCACGCCGGATATCACCCATGTTTTTGTCTTTTTGTTCATCTCTATCTCCTCCAATTGGGTATTGTATATGTTGGTTGTTGCATGAATCTTAACAACCCAATGTGTCAGGATGACGTCAAAACTTGACGCACAACTCATTTTTTTCTGAAAATAATTGCCTAATTGGCTTTAGACCCCGGCTCATGTAAAATCAGTACACAAGCTTATGTCGTGAAAGGAGACACCTTCTTGAAATCCATACTCATCGTCGAGGATGAGCAAGCTATTGCACGTGTACTGGCTGCTTATCTGAGAAAAGCGGGGTTTGACGTCCGTCATGCAGCTGATGGACCCACTGCCCTAACTCTATTTGACTCTGATGTCCCTGCCCTAGTTTTGCTCGATGTAATGCTGCCAGGAGTGGACGGATGGGATCTGCTGCGGATGATACGTGAAAAGAGCTCTTGTCCTGTCATAATGCTAACAGCACTGGATGACATTCAGGACCGTCTCAACGGTTTGAATGCTGGTGCTGACGATTATATGAGCAAGCCCTTCGTGCCGGAGGAAGTTGTTGCAAGAGTTAACGCGGTACTTCGCCGCAACCCGCATTGGACTGCGGAGGGTGAGGGCAAACGTTATTTCGGGAATCTGGTCATTGACCTGGCAGCCAAGCAGGTGCTGCTAAATGGTGCAGAAGTTGCACTAACCCCTCGTGATTTGTCCTTGCTGATATTTCTGTCTGAATATCCCAATCGTACGTTCACCCGGGAGCATCTCATTGAACAGGTATGGGGCATGGATTACGACGGGAGCGACCGCGCCGTGGATCTCTCGATTAAACGGCTGCGTCAGGCCCTTTCTCACTGGCTGCCAGAAACGGGAGAAATCCGGACTTTACGGGGAATGGGGTATCAATTTTGGATCGCAAACTAAACCGAAAAAAGCCAAAACGAAAAACATCCATTCTGTCCTATTGGACACTTCAATATTTTCTGATCCTGTGTATCGGGTTCATCATTATCGTTGCAGGTGCACTCTACTGGATCAGAACAACTTCCCTTGAAAAGGGCCTCAAAACGGCTGAGCTTCTGGGACTGGAAATTGCAGAAAAGGTGTCCGTGTCCGGGAACAGGCTGCACATCCCCCCTGATCTCGACAGGCTGGTGGATAAGCGTATAAAGCTTTTTAATACGGATAATCATTTTTGCATCATGATCCTCGACAACAATAACCAATTGATCTATTCCAAACCGAAAATGACACAGCAAGATGTATATTCCAGACTGTCTGACGATCTGCTGGAGCCGCGAAACAACAAATTTGCCGGCGTTACTGTCAATGTAGTGGATGCCAATCAGACACTGGGCAAGGTATGGGTGATGCAGTCCAAAAAAGCCATCACATACAGTTCGGATACACTGCTGATTGTAGGTCTGCTGTTTGCAGCCCTGATTCTATGCGGCTGGTTTACGATCTACCTTCTATCTCGTAAGCTCTCCAAGCCTATACGTCAGGTCGCTCATGCCGCAGAGCAGATTCGAACCGGTAACTATGAGGTCAACCTGGATCTGGATACCAGGGAGCAGGAGATGAACGAACTCGTGAATTCCTTTCGCGAGATGTCCCTTCGTTTACAGCAGCTGGAGGAATGGCGTACTATCTCACTGGCGGGAGTAACTCATGAACTGAAAACCCCGGTGACTTCCATCAAAGGATTGGTTATGGCCGTTCGTGATGATATCGTCAGCCCGCAGGAAGGTAAAGAGTTTCTTGATATTGCATTAAAGGAATCCGAACGTATGGAACGCATGGTGGCTGACCTCCTGGACTATAATGCGATGAGTGCAGGCAGCGTTGCTGTACGCCATGAACGCATTGATCTGAATTTGCTGGTGGGAGAAATTATCTATCAGTGGAAAATCGCTTATGAGGATAAATCACCAGAGGTTGCATTACATGCACCCGGCGGCTCGTTTTATACCATTGGAGATGCATTGCGAATTCAGCAAATTATCGTTAATTTGCTGAATAATGGCTTACAGGCGACCGCCTCCGGCCAAAGAGCCGCCTTTGAACTTCGTTTGCGTGCTGAAGAACAATTTCTCTTCGTAGACGTACTGGACAACGGTACAGGCATTGCTGAGGAAGATCGGTCCAAAATATTCGAACGTTTCTATCGTGGGGAGATCAAAAAACGTCTGTCGCGTGGACTGGGACTCGGGCTCACTTACAGCCGTCTTCTCGCTCAAGCCCAGGGGGGCGATCTGACCCTCACGTCAAGCAGCCCCCAAGGGAGTCTGTTTACCCTCAAACTGCCACGGTGGAAAGCACCTGATGCGCCGTCCCTTGAAAAAGCCTATCGTTCACCCGTGAATGCTTGATTCGCTAGACATATAACAAGCACAGCCCGGCCGGGCCTCCTGAATGGATTCCTGGCTGGGCTGTTTCAAGTTTCGGTTCCATGAGCCCACGAAAATGCAGTGCACCAACAGCCCATGTTGCAAGCTATAACAAAATTTGCTATTCTGAAAGTGCATCGTTGTGTATAACGCAAATAAGCCCTCTATTTATAGAGAGCAGCAAAGTTCCAAATGAGCAAGCGGCAACTTGCAAATCGGGATATTTCTTTATACCAACGAATGTAATAAAACTCAAAGTGAGGTTATTTATCATGGCAAAAGACGTATTGTGTGAAGTAAATTCCTGTGTGCACTGGGCTGAAGAGAACAAATGTAACGCTTCTTCGATTTATATCGTGAGCCACAGTTCCAAAGAGGCTAGCCAGTCTGCTGAAACAGACTGCAAAACATTTGAAGTAAAATAACAATTTCATTTTTGCTTTAAATTAAAGGAGCCCTGGCCGGTTCCTTTTTCTTTTTGTATTGTAACAAGAATGATAATTATTATCAAGCCCTATTCTGCAAAACGTTATTCCACTCCCAGGATGCACATTGAACAGGCTGCTCACGTAAACTACGAGAGCAGTGAATCTGCCTATGAACGATTATCCAAGAGGTGAATAACGATGCCTGTTAAAAGTGGCAAGCAGTATATGGAACGCATCAATGCCCAGACCGTGCCCTGTTGGTATAAAGGTGAACTCATTACTGGTAAGAGATCAGAACATCTTGCTTTCAAAGGGCTAATGGAGACGCAAGCGCAACTTTACGACATGCAATCTAATCCGCAACTGGCAGGCCAGATGACATATGAGTCACCTGCGGACGGAAAACCTGTGGGTTTATCGTTTCTGCCACCAACAACGGTTGATGATCTTCGCAGGCGCCGTGAAGCCATGAGCATCTGGTCGGGTACTCATCACGGATTCCTGGGTCGGTCACCTGACTACATGAACACAGCAATCATGGCATTCTACACGGCTGCAGATATGCTTACCGAGTTATCACCTCAGTACGCGGAAAATCTGAAGAACTACTATGCATTCTGTCGAGACAACGATATTACTCTCTCTCACGCTTTTATCCAGCCCCATGCCAGCAAAATATCCGGACAGATGGACGCGACCGAGGATGCAATTGCAGCCAAAGTGGTGGAGCAGACTCAAGATGGCCTTATTATCAGCGGAGCATTCATGATGGCTACACAGGGTGCAACAAGTGACGAAATTTTTGTATATCCATCGCCTTCGCCTGCTCCATTTGATGATGAAAATCCTTTTGCCTTTGCCTTTGCCGTACCCAATGATCTGCCTGGCATCAGCCTCATTTGCCGGGATACCTACGCGGCCGAATCCCGCTTCAACTACCCACTCAGTTCCCGATACGAAGAAATGGATAATATCGTCATCTTTGATCATGTACTGGTACCCCATGATCGAATTTTCTTTGCTGGAAATGAAGAAATGTCCTCACGTCTCTTTAGCGGAAGCAATTTCCACATTCACGCAGGACATCAAGTTTTATGCCGATATATTGCCAAAACCGAATTTATCCTCGGTACCCTCCAACTGCTCACCGATACGCTTGATCTGGCTTCCGAAGCACACGTCGTTGAGAAAACAGCCCGTGTATTAGCTGGTCTGGAGTCTCTTAAGGCCATTGCCGTTGCAGCCGAAGTTCGAGCGATCCCTGACGGTAGAGGCTTTATTTTACCCGCACCCCAGCCGTTGATGGCTGCCAATATTCTATATCCGAAGCTATATCCCGAGATGATTGAAATCATGCAACTGCTCGCATCCAGCGGAATGATCATGGTACCACAGGAGGAAGAATTCGGGTCTAACGTTGCTGGCCATTTGGATACTTACCTGAAAGGCAATGATCAGGCTGCACACCAGCGTACTGCCCTGTTTCGCCTGATTTGGGAGCTGGGAGCAGGATCATTCGGTGGCAGGCAGACACAATTCGAACGTTTCTTCTTCGGAAATACCATTACGGTGTCCAATCGCTTGTACTCGACCTATTCAGGGGATAAAACATACCGTCAGCGCGTAAACGAATTTCTTACAGACAAGAATAAATAATATCCCTGTTCTTTTAGCCGGCAATGATTTTAAACCAGATGGTCGTACACTGTCATCAGTTCAGAGGCTGGTCTGCTTATATCCACACCTCTTAATGCAGGCTGGTCTCCGTAACCGATATGAAATACGCCCAAAACCTGTTCCTCACTGGTTAAACCCATCAGATTCATAAACACGGGGTGCTGTTGATAATCATTCATTTTCCAAACGGCCTGAAGTCCCTGTTCAGCTGCCAGCATGGAAAACCGTCTGCTCCAGGCCTTAGCCGGCAACAGATGATCCTCTCTTCCACTGGTCGGTGCAACGACGATCAGATGCGCGGGGATGGCTTCCGTATATTGATAGGCAGCCCAGTCACCATAACGGTCCGCCAAGTGAGGAGGGTAGCTCTGCCTGACCGCTTCCAAATAAAGCTGGCGCCCTTCTCCAGCAAAAAGCATAAATCGCCAAGGTTTAGAGCTCATCACATACAATGAAGGGTCCGCTTCATCAAGCAACCGTCCGATTACTGACTGTGGTACCGGAAGCGGACTGAATTCGCAGCTTCCTGCACGTTTCTTGCCACTCCCCATATCCTGATTCACACCGGTTAACATTGTATCGCTCCTCCCTTATCTTCACTTTCGACCGACAATCTTCTGCAAAACTCACATGAGCCAATTCTTCTTGGGCTCCACTTCACCTCTCCGCCGGTCAACCTCCTCATGAATGCGTGCTTTGTCACGGGAAGTGAAATGACCGGATTCCAAATCTTCCGCTTGCGGAATACTGTCGCGTACAAGCCTGATATAATCCATTGAACGAATCAGAGACTGACGTCCCGGGATATATCGAATTTTACGACCTTCCAGCAAACAATAAATTTCAATCATGCCTGGCAGCTTGCCGAAGGCTTCCCAGCAGAACACACTAACCATGTGCTGAAATGCTTCGACCACGTTAGGATCATGAACCACCATGAATTTCTGAACGAGCAGAGAGTCCCATCCTTCAGGTTGCCATGCAGCCTGGAAAATCATCGACAAATGCATCGAGAGTGAAGGAATTTCGGTTCTCCACTGTTCGAACAGGATCACTGGATGCTTCAAGTCATCGTTCATGGCGATTGCCAGCGACAACTCATCGATCATTTTATTTTTTACATCCCAGTAATGAAGGACTGAATCAAAACCCGTTGCCTTTTTGGGCCACCATTTTTCGAGCAAATATTGTACCGGGACCTCCTTGCGCACATCGGGGTCCATACTATAAAAGGCGTTGACCGCATGACTGACCGCATACTGAACACGGTGTCTCCATTGCAGCGGGGAGCGCTGAGCAGCCTCCGGTTCTGGGCGAATGAACCGATGCGGGCTGCGCAGCATCTCCTCCAATTTATAATCTTCAAGCAATCGCTCCGGATTGTCTGCACCTTTCGGTTGCACGGCTGCCTGAACATTAAGTTTTCTCACGATCTCTAGGATACCTGTAATCCGGCAGCGGCGAAGCGTTTGCCAAAATCACGGCAAGTATCCTTCTCCTGCTCCATAGGACTGTATTCAATCTTCAGCATCTCTGGAGATACCTCCGCCCCACGTTCCTGCAGCTTCGCAGCAGCCAGGTCCACTGCCCCGCAAAATTGCTCATAAGAAGTGTCTCCACTTCCGAAGACAGCCGCTCGTTTGCCGCTTAGGTCCAGTTCATCCAGCTCTTCGTAAAAATCAAGGAATTCATCCGGCAGCTCGCCATCTCCCCATGTGTACACACCAATAAGGAAGCCATCATAATCCAGCACATCGGCTGCATTACAATCCATAACGTCCTTGAGGACCACTTCATGCCCACCCTGAGTAATTCCCTCCACAATCAATTCTGCAATTTCTTCCGTATTCCCGGTCATGCTCGCATAAGCAACCAACAATTTAGCCATCTATTTTTCCCTCACTTTATCTTAGTCATCTAGATCAAACGATTAAAAGGAACTTTGAATTATCAAAATCATATGTGATAATGATTATCATTGTCAAATTAAATTTTGAACTTTGCTCCATTTTCAGTATATAGTCTTACACCCTCTTCACAATAGCAAAAGAATCCTTACGCTTGCTCCAACTGGCGTACAGGCCCTTAATTGTTGTACAATAGTATCCAAATGACTTTTGAAGGATGGATAAACAACTATGTACGTAGCATCGAACTGGAAGGACTATGAAGTAATCGATACAGGAGGCGGCGAGAAACTGGAGCGTTGGGGCGATGTCATCTTGCGCAGACCCGATCCACAGATTATCTGGCCTCTCGAAAAAGAAACGAATGAATGGCGTCAGGTGCACGGTCACTATCACCGCAGTTCCTCCGGTGGCGGTAGCTGGGATATGAAAAAGCCAATTCCGGAACGCTGGACGATCGGATACGAAAACCTTAAATTTCACATTAAACCAACCAGCTTTAAACATACGGGTCTGTTCCCTGAACAAGCAGCCAACTGGAGCTGGATGATGGATAAAATTGCAGGTGCAGGTCGCCCCATCTCCGTGCTGAACCTATTTGCCTATACGGGCGGCGCAACGGTTGCAGCAGCCTATGCTGGTGCTTCCGTAGTACACGTGGATGCAGCCAAAGGCATGGTGCAATGGGCCAAGGAGAACGTTCAACTCTCGGGTCTTGCAGACCGCCCTGTTCGTTTTATTACCGATGATGTATTCAAATTCGTGCAACGTGAACAGCGTCGTGGTAACCGCTATGACGCGATTATCATGGATCCGCCTTCCTATGGCCGGGGACCTAATGGAGAGACATGGAAGCTGGAGCAGAACCTGTATCCATTCCTGAAGTCCTGCATGGATATTTTGTCGGATAATCCGCTGTTCCTGCTCATCAACTCGTATACAACAGGCATCTCTCCAACTGTTCTGCGCAACATGTTAACGATGACGATGTCTGCCAAATACGGCGGCAGCATTACTGCTGGCGAGATCGGACTGCCAATTACGCGTAGTGGGCTGGATCTGCCTTGCGGTATTTTAGGCCGCTGGGAGTCCTGATGATGTCTGATCATGTGAAGCCATCCGGGGGAATTCCTGTACTATTCGAAGACAATCACCTCTTAGGCATTACGAAACCCGTTAATGTGCCTACCCAGGAGGATGCTTCAGGAGATCCGGATTTACTTACACTGTTGAAACAGGATTTGAAAGAAAGATACAACAAACCCGGCAATGTCTATCTCGGTCTGGTTCACAGACTGGATCGTCCCGTTGGGGGTGCAATGATTTTTGCGAAGACCTCCAAGGCGGCTTCAAGATTGTCCGAGACCGTCAGGGGACGTCATTTCAGGAAAATATATGCTGCGGTTGTCCATGGGAAGCTGCCTGCCCAGCAGGGGACGTTAAAACATACTTTGCTGAAGGATGCGCGTACCAATACAGTAACAGCTGTACCCAAAGGCACGCCTGGCGCTAAAGACGCAGTGCTTGATTACCGGGTCATTGGTCAAACGGATCGATACAGTCTTGTACACATTGAACTACACACCGGCAGATCCCATCAGATTCGGGTTCAAATGAAAGAAGCGGGCTGTCCTCTATTCGGAGATCAAAAGTACGGTGCTGGTGTGAACAAACCTGGACAGCAGATTGCCCTCTGGTCTGCCATCGCTGCTTTTCCGCATCCAGTGACCAAGGAAGAGATCACATTAAGATCACTGCCTCCCCGGGAGTTTCCATGGGCTGAGTGGCCATCCAGCGTCTATGAGGAAGCTTTTAAAGGATAATAGACAAACCGTGTATCCGGATTTACGTCTGGGTACACGGTTTTTTTACAGAGTCCGGATCAGGACTGCAGCAATATGATAAATTGCTATTCATTGAGACAAAGATCTGCTGGAACAGCGAATTTTCCCAAAACGGAGAAAGGAAGACAGCATTTATATGACACCGTTCACTAAACAAGTCGTAGCCATTATCGCAGCCATACCGGAAGGTAAGGTAATGACCTACGGCCAGATTGCAGCCCATGCGGGCAGTCCACGTGCGGCCAGACAGGTAGTGCGCATTCTTCACTCCATGAGCCGTAAGGAACGCCTTCCCTGGCACCGTGTCGTGAACGCCAAAGGTGAGATTACCATCCCTGATGAACACTCGCGCATGATGCAGGAGACCGAGCTCATCAGCGAAGGTGTTGAATTTCAACTGGATGGAACCATTAACCTCCAGCAGTTTGGTTATGATCCCGGGCCAGATTTTTGCGGTCTGCCTGCGAATCCGGAGTAATAACATATCACCCAATTCCGTATACCAAAAAATAGCCCCGGCAGTTTAAAAAACTGTCGAGGCTATTTTTCATTTAATCACTGTATGAAATAGATGTATTCCAAATCATTACGAGATAATCATAGCTGAATTACCTTTAAGCTGTTGCATTCGCTTTTTGTTGTTGTTCAACCGGTGTTGGTTCAATTGCTGGCTTCGTTTTACGGATAAAGAACGCCAGCAGCATAGCTGCAACGGTCATCCAGGTAGCTACCGTAAAGGCATAGTTTACACCGTAGATGGTTGCATCCGCTGTAGCACCGAGCATAGCAGCTTGATCTTTGGGATTAATCTGTCCCAAGGCAAGAGTATCAGCCAAGTGTGTTTTCAATTTGCTGCTCATGATCGTAACCAGAATGGCTGTACCGATTGCACCTGCAACCGTACGAAGTGTATTCGACATTGCTGTACCGTGAGCATTCAGACGCTGTGGCAGTTGGTTCAACCCGGCAGTCTGGATTGGCATCATCAACATCGACATACCGAACATACGCGCAGTATAGATAAACATCATGTAGCCATATGTCGTATCAATCGACAGGCGGCTGAGTCCCCAGGTCGTAATCGCTGTAATCGCAAGACCTGCAACGGACAGCCAGCGAGCGCCGACTTTATCGAAGATGCGGCCTGTAATTGGAGACATAATCCCCATCAGGATTGCTCCCGGCATCATAAGTAAGCCTGATTCAATTGGTGAGAAGCCGCGAATATTTTGCAAGAAAATCGGAAGCAGAATCATACCGGCAAACATTGCCATTGTCACAAGCATATTAATAATTGTTGTTAAAGTGTACATGTTGTATTTGAAAATGCGGAACTCGAGCAGTGGATGATCGGTTGTCAACTGACGAATAACGAACAGGATCAACGATATGGCCCCTACGACCAGGCAGCTGATAACAATTGCGCTTCCCCATCCATCTGTACCTGCATCACTGAAGCCGTACAGCAAGCTACCAAATCCAAGTGTGGACAAAATAACGCCTGGGTAATCCAGCTTCGGTTTGGATTGACGTGTCACATTTTTAACAAATGCGATTCCGATTGCAGTAGCAATAACCGAGAACGGCAAAATGATGTAGAACAACAGTCTCCAGGAATAATGTTCAACGATATAACCGGATAGTGTCGGTCCAATTGCCGGAGCAAGGATCATGGCGATCCCCATTGTACCCATGGCCTGACCGCGTTTTTCAATCGGGAAGATTGTCAGGAATACAACGGTCATCAGCGGCATCAGAATACCTGCACCTGCTGCTTGAATAACACGACCGACCATCAGGACGGCAAAGTTCGGACTGATCCCGCAGACCAGTGTTCCTAAGGTAAATAACGACATCGCCGTAATGAATATTTGGCGGGTTGAAAATCTGGCGATGAGATATGCGGTAACCGGAATCAGCACGCCATTGACGAGCATGTATCCTGTTGTCAGCCATTGGGCTGTATTGGCCCCGATAGCGAGATCTTCCATGATTTTAGGAAGAGCTACGTTCATCAGGGTTTGGTTTAAGAAGGCTACGAATGCACCAATTAAAAGTGCGGCTACAATCGGTCCCTTCTTAATGTTGTCCATCGTAGAAGATGGAGCTGCAGCGGTAGTACTCATGGGTTGTTCATCTCTCTTCCTTCTAACTTTTCAATCATTTGTGTATGGATTCTTAGCAGGTGTTCAAGGTCTTCTTTTGGAATATCCAATATGGGGGATACTCTTTCCATCCACAAACGGTGTGTTTCCTGCTGTACCTTATCCCCTTTTTCCGTAATTTGCAGCATGACGGATCGGCGATCGGAATGGGAACGGCTCCGGACGATGTACTCACCTTTGACCAGACGTTCAACCACAGCACTCATCGAACTGCTGCCCATATGACAGAGTTCAGCCACTTCGTTGATTCCAATGGATGGACGCTCCTTCAAAATGGATAACACCATGAATTGAATTGAAGTTAACTCGATCTGCTTGTTTTCATTCCAGAATGCTCGAAACAGCATTTGATTTACTTGCCGGAACGAATTGATAATGTAGAATACTTCATACGTATCAGTCATTAATTCACCCTTTTTACTTTTGGAATATAATATTTCGCACACGAAATATCAGGGGAACAATTATTTATTATAACAAAAATAATGACATAGTCAACTCTTTACATATAATATTTTAAAATTTATTCTAAGTCATCCGAAGCTGGCAAAACTCTACACACACGATAAAATTAAAATAACCATAGTCCTCCGGCTTTAATCAGCAAGAGTTCCATGGTTATCATTATCCATACATCGTCATTAAGACGTAGAAGACAAAGCATGCTCCTTCGTTTTTGGGGTTGTCATCTTACCCAGCAGATAGACGAGCAGCTGCTGGTTGTGCATTGAAATATTACTCAGTACGGAGTTCATAAATTCGTTTCGAATGGCAATGCCCCGTTCTGTCTCCATACGTCCTTTGTCAGACAAGGATACCCACACGATTCTACGATCCTGATCATCCCGTACTCTGCGGATCAAATCATTCTTCTCCATTCGGTCAAGCAGCATGGTTACCGCCGCAGGTGTTGTAGCCAAAAAAGGAATCAGATCGGATGGCTTCATTTTCTGATGATCCTCAAGAACCTCCAGCACAGCCAGTTGTGCCTCTGTTAATGAGGGGGCCAGTTCATGATCCATATGCAGTTTGTAGTCCTTGGTGAGCCTTGACCAGCACTTGGCAAAATCGGAATTGTACATCTTGCATCGCTCCTCTCTGCAACCCGGTTTATCATTTCACTAGCTTAACTTTTCGCGCTCCAAAGCCGCATTCCTGCTGCATTTTTTCAATTTCCCAGCGATCGACCGTAATCGACGAAGGTTGTTAAACTTCGCATGTTCAGCCTCTTTTAATCCGAGTTTGAACAACAAAAAAAGACTCTTCACACGACAGAATAACCTGCTGTGCAAAAAGTCTTTTTCATTCATTTTATGAAGTTGATGCCGGTTGGTTCTCATCAAAATTCATGAGAAGTTCCACGATTTCATCCTGTTTGTCTACGTGAACCAGCAGCTTGCCAATATGTTTGCGTTCCGTAATCGGTACACCTTCCGAAGAAATCGGATAAGCTTGCCCTTCTTTGGTCATAACCGTTACATTTCGTTGTTCCCTGCAGTAGAAGGCCCCTGCTATGCGGCTGCCATTCGGTTTCACACGTTTGCCTTCCTTGAATTCAAATGTCGCAATGCCTTTGCCTCCACGACTCTGCAATGCATAATCCAGCAACAATGAACGTTTACCATAACCCAAATCGGACAGTACGGCGATCTCGCCTTCATCACCTTCCACCCATAGGGCAGAAACGACTTCATCCGTATCTTTTAACTGAATACCACGTACACCTCCGGATACACGCCCCATTGGATTAACTTCGTCCTCACGGAAACGGATCGCCATTGCTTCCTTGGTAATCAGCATGATATCCTTGCCACCCGTGCTCAGATGTACGGATAATACCTCATCGTCCTTGCCCACTTTGCAAGCAGCAACAGCACCGGAGCGTTTGGTCACGTACTCTTTCAGTTCGGTACGCTTCACCTGGCCCTTGCGTGTGACGAAGACGAGACTATGACCTTCCTCTTCGAACGATTTGACCGCAAGCACACTCGCGATACGATCATCTTTTGCTAAAGGAATAACATTAACTATTGCCGTTCCAGGGTCTTTCCACTTGAATTCCGGTACCTGGTGAACAGGCAAGAGGAAATACTGTCCCTTTTTCGTAAAGACAAGCAGGTTTTCAAGTGTGTTGACTTCAAGCACCTGGGAGATATAGTCGCCTTCCTTCACACCGCTTCCGTTGCGTTCGCCTCCGGAACGGGTAAAGGACTGCATGCCAGTACGCTTCACATATCCTTCTTTGGATAATGTAACAAATACATCTTCCGCATTGACCAGCACTTCGAGATTTACTTTAAGCTCTTCCACTTCACCTTGAATGGCCGAACGACGGTCTATCCCGTATTTCTCCCTAATTTCCATCAATTCTTTGCGAATGACGCCAATCAGCTTGCGGTCACTATCCAGAATGGAGCGCAGTTGTGCAATCTTTTTCATCAGATCATCGAGCTCTTTCTGGAGGGATGTGATCTCCAGATTGGTCAAACGATACAATTGCAGCGTCAGAATGGAGTCCGCCTGCCGTTCCGAGAAACCAAACATCCACATCAGGTTATTTTGTGCGTCCTGACGATTTTTGGATGCCTTGATTGCTGCGATGACCTCGTCAAGGATGTTAAGAGCTTTGACCAGACCTTCCAGCACATGTGCACGGTCTTCCGCTTTCTCCAATTCATACTTGGTACGGAATGTCACAACCTCGCGCTGATGGGCAATATAGGCTTCCAGAATGGATTTCAATCCAAGCTGCTGAGGCGCTTTGTTCACAATCGCAACCATGTTGAAATTGTAGGTTACCTGAAGATCGGTTTTCTTCAGTAAATATGCCAAAATCCCTTGCGCATCTGCATCTTTTTTCAATTCAACCACAATGCGCAGACCGTCACGTCCACTCTCATCACGAACTTCGGCAATACCTTCCACCTTTTTCTCAAGGCGGATATTCTCCATCGCTGTGACAAGACGGGATTTAACCACTTGATAAGGAATCTCTGTGATTACGATCTGCTGCTTGCCGCCACGCATGTTTTCGATATCGGTTTTGGAACGGAGATAGATTCTTCCTTTGCCTGTACGATAAGCATCCAGAATTCCGTCGCCGCCCATGATTAATCCACCGGTTGGAAAATCCGGGCCTTTGATAAACATCATGATATCGTCCAGCTCAATCGATGGTTTTTCCATCACTGCAATGCAGGCATCAATGACTTCACGCAAATTATGTGTTGGAATCTCCGTTGCAAAACCGGAGGAAATACCGCTTACGCCATTCACCAGCAGGTTGGGATACCGGGATGGAAGTACAACCGGCTCCTTGGCCGTATTATCAAAATTGTCCTTAAACAGGACCGTCCGTTTCTCGATATCACGCAGCATCTCCATCGCGATCGGTGACAAACGGGCCTCCGTATAACGCATCGCTGCAGCAGGGTCATCATCCTGCGATCCCCAGTTGCCATGACCGTCCACGAGCATATGGCCCATTTTCCATGGCTGTGCCATCCGCACCATACCTTCATAGATGGAAGAGTCACCGTGGGGATGATAGTTACCCATAACGTCCCCAACGGTTTTAGCTGATTTGCGGTAAGGCTTCTCAGGCGTGTTTCCGGAATCGTACATGGCATACAGAATACGACGCTGCACGGGTTTCAATCCGTCCCGGACATCGGGAATTGCCCGATCCTGGATAATATATTTGGAGTAGCGACCGAACCGGTCACCTACGACCTCTTCGAGAAAGGCCGGCATAAATTGTTCTGATAGACTCATTCCAAGCACCTTCTATTCTTCGTACTCTGTAAAGTCGACATTCTCTACAATCCAGCGTTTACGCGGATCGACTTTATCACCCATAAGTGTTGATACACGGCGCTCGGCTTTGGCTGCATCTACAATCTCCACCTTAAGCAATGTCCGTGTCTCCGGATTCATCGTCGTCTCCCACAATTGATCCGGATTCATCTCACCCAGTCCTTTATAACGTTGAAGTTCGACATTGTTTCCAAATTCCTTCATGTAGTTCGCCAGCTCATCATCCGTCCAGGCATAACGAACACTTGCCATTTTGCCGGATTTGCGGGTGAGCTTGTAAAGCGGTGGCTGAGCAATAAACACTTTACCCTGATCAATCAACGGTTTCATATAACGGTAAAAGAAAGTCAGCAGCAACACCTGAATATGTGCGCCATCCGTATCCGCATCGGTCATGATTATGATTTTGGAATAATTGCTGTCTTCAACGGCAAACTCAGTCCCAATGCCCGCTCCGATCGCAGCTGTAATCGCACGATATTCCTCATTTTTGAGGATATCGGCCAGCTTTGATTTTTCCGGATTAAGCGGTTTTCCCTTCAGAGGCAGTATGGCCTGAATCTTCGAGTCACGTCCCTGTTTGGCAGAACCGCCTGCAGAATCACCTTCGACAATAAACAGCTCATTCCGAGTAAAATCCTTGGATTGTGCTGGAGTCAGCTTGCCATTCAGGTTGGAACTCTCGCTGCGTTTTTTGCCTGTACGCATTTCATCCCGGGCTTTGCGCGCAGCTTCTCTTGCTTTGGAAGCTTGAACCGCTTTGCGAATAAGCGTCTGCGCTACTTGCGGGTTTTCTTCCAAAAACCGCTGCATGTTCTCCGAAACGACCGAATCGACCGCACTGCGAGCGGAAGCGCTGCCGAGTTGATCTTTCGTTTGTCCAACAAACTCAACTTCGGACATTTTGACGCTGATTACGGCCATCATCCCTTCACGCAGATCATTGCCTTCCAGGTTTTTGTCTTTTTCCTTAATCATGCTGGTACGTCTTGCATAGTCGTTCATCACACGGGTATAAGCTGTTTTGAATCCGGTCTCATGTGTACCCCCGCCCCTTGTGGGAATCGAGTTAACGAATGAAGCCAGCGTTTCGGTATACCCTGCGTTATACTGGATTGCCACTTCGACTTCGATGTCGTCCTTCTCCGCATAGAAGTGAATGACATCATGCAGTACATCTTTATTTTCGTTCAAATAAGCAACAAACTGGCTTGCTCCGCCTTCATACATGTACTCGTCCTGATTGCCTGACCGTTCGTCTTTGAGTACAATTCTTAGCCCGGAGTTCAGAAAAGCAATCTCCTGAAGTCGCTCTGCCAGTGTATCATAATTCAATTGAATGCCGTTTTGGAAAACGCGAATATCGGGTTTAAACGTAACCTTAGTCCCTGTACGGTTGGTATTACCAAGTACTTCGAGACCCGATACCGGCTCCCCGACATGTTCGACACCCTTTTTGTCCTGCCAATATTCGAAACGTTGACGATGGATCTTGCCATCACGGAAGATCTCGACTTCAAGCCACTCTGACAAAGCGTTTGTAACCGAAGCACCTACGCCGTGCAGACCACCTGATTTCTTGTATCCTGATCCACCAAACTTTCCGCCTGCGTGCAAAATCGTAAACACGACCTGGGGAGTAGGAATCCCTGTTTTATGTATACCTGTCGGAATTCCCCTTCCGTTATCCTGAACCGTAATAGAACCGTCCTTATGCAGCGTGATATCGATTTTGGAGCAGAATTTGGCGAGATGCTCGTCGACAGCGTTGTCTACAATTTCCCATACCAAATGATGAAGACCTGAAGTGCTGGTGCTGCCGATGTACATCCCCGGCCGTTTCCGTACCGCTACCAGTCCTTCAAGTACTTGAATGTCGTCCGCGTCGTAGCCTGAAGACCCCTGTCCTCCGCCTGTCGAACCTGCCGACATATCGATTTGCTCGACCATTCATGCTCCCCCTTCTTAACTTGCAACTAAAAAAATACCTAAAATGCAAACAGATGTTTTCTTATCCTTGTCCATTTTAATTCAAGATATCCCGTTTCGTAAAGACAAGGAATGACACAATGAGTGATGCAATGCCCCAAACACTAAGCACAATAAGGGAAAAACCCAAATTCATTCCTTCAATCGGCGGCAGCCCGCCAGACAAATAATCCGGAAGTTCCAGATTAACCATGAACAGGTATTTGGCCGACTGCCAGGATGCAGCCATGCTTGTAAGAATTGTGCCTGCTATAAGTGCAGCCATCATAATGACAATGCTTGCTGCAGTACTGCGGACCAGGACGGAAACCATGAATGCCAGGATCGCCACGATGACACTAACAAACCAAATTAATCCTGCCTGCATGAGAAGATACAACCATTGGTCCACGGCGTGTACGGCAGACATATCCACATCGGTGCCTACGACCTTGAATCCGGTAAAAATCGGCATGCCGAAACCTTTATAGCCAAATACCGCACCGGAGATGATGTAACAGATAATATACGCAGATACGACGATTATAGACACAAACATAAGCAGGGTAATGAGTTTACTGAGCAGTACTTTCCAGCGTTTCACCGGACGAGTAAGCAGCATCTTGATGGTACCTGTTGTACGCTCACCCGAAACCAGATCCGATGCAATGGCCATAATGAGCAGGGGAATAAACAAGCCTACAGCATTGTTCATGAATTCCCGGGTAAAGGTGACACCATTGGGCTCTTCAGGATTCACGTCATTTTCCAGATAATATTGCATCTGCTGGATGTAAACCATTCTGTATTTTTTATATTCCTCCGGTACCCGGTCACTGCCCAGTGAATTCTGATTATCCGTGATTGCCTGCTGAAGTTCAAGCCGCCAATCTCCCCCGAACTTGTCACGATTATTTTCCGCAGATTTCATCTGCGCATACGTAAACATCGGAACGAGGACCGCAAGGACGATAAAAATAATATAAAGACGTTTCTTCTTCACCATCTTGATCGTTTCATTTCGGATGAGGGGCATGATATTACTCAATGGATTCACCTTCTGTCATCTTTAAAAATAATTGTTCCAGTGTTGGCTGAATCCGCTGCACACCTTCAACCTGAATTCCTGCTTGAACCATCTGATTTACCAGACCGGGTATACGGTCCTCATGCATTTCAGCAACAACTGCATTTGGCCCCAGCCCTGCAATAATGGTATCATCCATCACCTCAGCCGGGCGATCTATCAGCGTAATACCTGCGTCAAGAAGCATTCTTTTCCCTTCATCAAAAGGTGAAACATGCCAAATGGCAAATTTGGAATGATCCTCGATTAACTCGTTTACGCCTCCAACCGCAAGAACTCGGCCTGCGCTAATAATGGCAACCCTATCACACAGAAGCTGGATTTCACTCAATAGATGACTGCTGACAAACACAGCCATGCCTTCACTTGCAAGTTGCTTGATAAAGACACGAAGTTCCTTAATCCCTTTGGGATCAAGTCCGTTTGTGGGCTCATCCAGGATTAGCAAACGCGGGCGTCCAAGCAGCGCTTGAGCAATACCCAGCCGTTGACGCATACCTAATGAATAAGTCCTTACTTTATCATGAATTCGCTGGTCAAGACGAACGATATCCACCACTTCCTGAATACGGGCATGATCCACACCTGGCTGCATCCGGGCAAAGTGCTCCAGATTCTCCCAACCGGTCAAGTATGTGTATACCTCCGGATTTTCAACGATGGAACCGACATATTTCAATGCACGTTCTGGATCGCGATTCACATCGTAACCGCAAACCTTAATTTTACCTTCTGTCGGCTTGATTAGGTCAACTAGCATACGAATGGTTGTCGTTTTACCCGCTCCATTAGGACCAAGGAAACCAAAAATCTCGCCAGGCTTGACGTCAAAAGTGACATCTTTAATAATCCATTTGCGTCCAATCTTTTTCTTAAGTTGCTGTACAGAAAGTACTGAATCGGTCTGTGGTTCTGCCATTATTTTGTGCTCCCTTCCGCCGCTGATTCAGCCTGATATTCCTGTGCAATACGAGTTGCAATTTGCTCGTATCCTGCACCATTAGGGTGGAAGTGATCCGATGAAAGATACTCGCCCAGATGGTTCTCAAACAGATCGAAGGTTGGTACAAGCATCATTTTGTCCTCTTGATTCAAAATTGTAAGAGCAGCATTATTCCATGCAGCTACAACTGCATTTCCGGGTAACTCCAGTTCCTTCACATCACCAAACGGGTTGTACAGCCCTATGTATGCAATCTGTGCGTCCGGATTGATCTCTTTTACTTTCTTCAAAATGTCCTGAAGACGTTTGGACGTTTCAGGTAATGCTGCAGTCAATTGCTCAGCAGTTGGCGGGTCTTCCCCCTGCAAAACCTGCCCCCCTTGGAACAGATCGTTAGCACCAATGGACAATAAAATAAAGTTGGATTGCTGGAGGACATAACGTACGCCATGTTCGTCCAGTTTATTCAGTAAAGCGTCAGTCCTCAGACCGTTGACTCCCAAATTGTTAAGAACCTGGACTTGATACCCTTGTTCTTTCAGAAGGTTTCCTGCACGTCGTACGAATCCAAGTCCTTCATCGTCGCCCGTACCTCTTGCCAGAGAATCACCGATGACTGCCATGCGAATCTTCCCATCCTCGATGGGAGCGGCAGGTTTACCTGCTTCATCAGCAGGCGTAGTTGATGGCTGAGTCGTTCCCAATGTTGAATCTCCCGTAGGAAAGATGACGTCTTTTATGGCGTAACCAAAACCGAATAATAGCAAAAGCGTTGCCAAGATGGATACCGTACTGATTGTTCTCCAGATCCATGGCGCTGAATCAAGGTTTTTTCTTTTCATTCATCACATCTCCGCTCATGTACACCTGGTTGGGTACTTAGAATTTAATATGGTTTTACATTAAGATGACGCTTTTTCTAAATAACATAAATGTTCTGTCGATAATTTGCAAATTTTGCCGCTTCAATCATCATCTAATTTTGGTAATGAAAAAAGGCTATGCCATGCACAGACCTAGCTGTGATGACATAACCTTTTTTTCGATTACAACTCGAATGTTCTTCATTCAAATGTATTATTTGCCGATAAATTCTTGAGCCCAGTATCCGTTGAAGTAACCAACGCCGATTTTGGTGAAGTTTTTGCTCAGGATGTTAGCACGGTGTCCTTCACTGTTCATCCATGCAGTAACAACTTCCTGTGGCGTTTTTTGACCTTTGGCAATGTTCTCTCCAGCATAGCTGTACGTTACTCCGAATTGTTTCATCATGTCAAACGGAGAACCGTACGTTGGGGATTGGTGATCAAAATAGTTGTTATTGCTCATGTCTTTTGCTTTTGCAAGAGCGACTTTATCCAGAAGCGAATCGGAAGCCAGTGCGCTCAAACCTGCTTTGGAACGTTCAGCATTAACGAGTTTTACAACCTGTGCTGCGAAATCGGATTGTGCCGACTCATTACTATTGTTGCTGGTGTTGTTACCTGTGTTGCTTGTATTACCAGTGCTGCCATTGTTTTCAGGCTTTTTCGTTGGTGTAGCAGCCGGTTTCTCTTCTTGAGTTGGTTGCGTTGGTTTTGTTGTTTCTGGCTTTGTTGTTTCTGGTTTTGTTGGTTTTGTTGTTTCTGGCTGTGCTGTTGGCTGTTTAACAACTTGACCATTCGATACCGTAATTCCGTTGTCTTTCATCCATTTTTCAAGCATTGTTTTCAGACTCGCAGCATCCGTAAGTTTAAACGTTGCTTTATATGTGGACACCTCTGCAGCTGATGCAGAAGCGGGCATCATAATCCCTACGGCCAATACCGCTGTCAGACTACCAGTGACGACAGTTTTCAACAAGTTCTTTTTCAAATAATTCATCTCCTCGAAAATTAATTAGTTACAACTTTGTAATGAATACTCTAGCAGTATACCAATTCATAATGATGATGTGAACCTATAAATTATGGAAAAGTTACTTTTTTGTAACATTCGTCTTGATTCAAAAGCAATGAAAAAGTTTATATCATGAAGGCTCATACCATGAATTGAGTTATGTACCCATACTTGCTATAAAAGATATATCGGATTTATGCATGCTTAAATGAATATTTAATATAATCTCTATACACGTTGAAATTGCCACTTTTCTTCAATGATTGGCTTAAGGATTATCATATCGGAAAAATAGACTTTGCGGGACGTCCTTTTTTAACCAAAAAAAAAAGACATCCAGACAACTAAACCTTGTCCGAATGTCCCGAGGAACCAATAAATCATCAATCTCATTGACAAATTGGTGCCTTAGTTCAGAATAATCTTTCTATAGAAGGACTTTACTGAAACGATATCCTCTCTTCTGGAAACCAATATGCTCATAGAAAGAATATGTTGATGAAGCAACTTCACGATTCGCACCGGTGACAAACAATTGTTTCCCACCTTGCTGTCTGCCCCAGTCCTCAGCACGAGCCATCAGACGACGACCAATGCCGCCTCCACGATGTTCCTGCCCTACAATCAAGGACGTAATTTGAGCGGCAGGTTCCGGATAGGCATGACTTTGCACACATTGCAAGCCGATCATACCAATAATTTGTTCATCCACTTCGGCAACAAGCATGCATGCGTTTGGATTGCTCTCCAAACCTTCAATGCGCTCTTTCATAACATTGGCTGTTGTCGGATAGCTGACCTCGCGCATCAGTCCCGTTACCGCTTCAGCATCTCGCAGTTCACACTCTCGGATCATCAGTACAGGGGCCTGGGCATTATTGGACATGATTTACCTCCACTTTCAGCATATTTGCGGCTTGAACCGCCGTTTTACGAGCTTCCTCCACATCCTGGCCAGCACTAAGTGCCACAGCCATGCGGCGTCCCACTTTCGTCTCAGGCTTGCCAAATACACGAACCTGAGTGCGTGGAAGGGCCAGCGCTTCTTCAATCCCGCCTACAGTAAAGTCAGTTGTTTCAACATTCGCCTTCAGCGTTGCTGAAGCTCCCGGTGTGAGCAGATGTACATCTGTAACCGGAAAACCAAGAATTGCACGCACATGCAATGCAAACTCGGAGCTGTCTTGCGTTACCATGGTAACCATACCTGTATCATGCGGACGAGGTGACACCTCGCTAAACACGACTCCGTCGGATGTCAGGAATAACTCGACTCCGAACAGCCCATAACCACCGAGTTCATCAGTCACAGACTTGGCAATATGACAAGCTTGCTCCCATTGCTGCGGCGTCATGGCATGGGGCTGCCAAGATTCGACATAATCCCCATCCTTTTGAATGTGGCCAATCGGAGGACAGAATACGGTTCCGGATACGGATCTTACAGTAAGCAGCGTTATTTCGCTATCAAACTTCACAAAACTCTCCACAATGACACGTACAGATTTGCCGCGCGCCCCAGAAAGAGCGATATTCCAGCAATTCTCTACGTCATCCGGCGTGCGGCATACACTCTGCCCTTTGCCGGATGAACTCATCAGGGGTTTGATCACACAAGGTGTACCCAGTTTACGAACCGCTTCTTGAAGCTCTTCTAGGTTGTTTGCAAAAAGATAAGCTGCTGTCGGAAGGTTCAGTTGTTCGGCTGCCAAACGGCGAATTCCTTCGCGGTCCATGGTTAAACGGGCAGCACGGGCCGTAGGCACAACACAAAATCCCTCTTCCTCAAGCTCCAGCAAGGCTTCTGTTGCGATTGCTTCAATCTCAGGTACGATGTAATGAGGTTCTTCCTTACGGATCAATTGTTTCAAAGCTTCGGCATCTAACATGTCGATGCAGTAAGACCGGTGTGCAACCTGCATGGCAGGTGCATTGTCATAACGATCTACAGCGATCGTCTCTACTCCCAGTCGATGGGCCTCAATAACGACCTCTTTTCCCAATTCTCCGCTGCCCAACAGCAGCATTTTTTTGGCTTGAGCCGTAAAAGGAGCACCCCACATGTTCTTTCCAATCCTCCCAAAGAGAAATCTTCTATATCTGTCTCTCTATTTTCGGGGTTTTGGTTAAAGAATGCAAGAGTGCTCCCTATTTTTCTTGTGAATTTTACAAGATTTTTTGTGTTTTTTCGATCATTTTTTACAAAAATCTGTATTGAGCTTCTATTAATCCATTATAAACTCCTTGTTTCTGGATAAGTTGCTCATGGTTTCCTTCTTCCTTGATCTCACCATGATCGAGTACGATAATATTGTCCGCATTCCGAATTGTTGAGAGACGGTGAGCAACCATAAATGAGGTTCTGCCCTTCAACAACACTTTCAGGGCTTCCTGAATTTTGAGCTCTGTCTCGGTGTCAATGCTTGCTGTCGCTTCATCCAGAATCAGAATCCGCGGATCTGCAAGCAATGCACGTGCGAAAGATAACAATTGTCTTTGCCCCATGGACAGTACATTCCCTCGCTCTTCAACCTCTGTATCGTATCCGCCAGGCAGCTTCATAATGAATTCATGGGCATTGACCGCCTTCGCCGCTTCTTCCACTTCTTCATTCGTTGCATCGAGTCTGCCAAAGCGAATATTGTCACGAATGGTTCCGGAGAAAATGAACGTATCCTGCAGTACTATGCTGACCTGGCTGCGCAAACTCTCTACCGTTACGTCCCGTATGTCCCGACCGTCAATGGTGAGTCTTCCCCCAGTGATGTCATAGAAACGACTAATCAGGTTAATAATCGTACTTTTCCCTGAGCCTGTGTGACCAACCAGTGCAATCGATTGGCCTGCTCCCGCGGTAAAGCTGATTCCTTTTAGCGCCTGTCTGCCTTTCTCATATTCAAACACGACATTATCAAATACGATATCTCCCTTAATGGAAGGAATAGGTTTCGCACCCGGCTTGTCGGCGATGCTTGGTTTCTCATCCATGAATTCGAAAATTCGTTCCGAGGAAGCCATCGCTACCAGCAGTTGATTGTACATCTGTCCCAGACGGTTGATCGGGTCCCAGAAGTTGCCGACATAGTTGGCGAAGGCTACAAGCAAACCTACGGTCAACTGACCATCCTGAATCAGGTAAGCACCAAACCAGAAGAGAATCAATGTACCGAAACCGCCGGTAATTTCGATCAGCGGTCCAAACCCCTGGTTCATGGCCGATGCTTTGTCCCATGATTGTTTGCTCGACAAGTTCATGTTGTCGAAGTATTTCATGTTTTCTTTTTCCTGTGTATACGCCTGCGTCACACGAATCCCCTGAATAGATTCATTCAAGTGGGAGTTGATGCGGGAGTTTTTCATGCGTACATCCTGCCAGGCTCGGCGGATTAACACCCGAAGTTTGGTGGATATGATAAACATGATCGGTACCGTGATAATGACTGCCAGACCAAGCTTCCAGTTGATTAAGAGCAAAATTACGATAATTCCCAATAACTGCACACAGTCAATCATGACGTTGACAGCACCGTTTGTGAACAAGTCCTGCAATGAGTTGATATCATTCGTGACACGAACCAGTACGGAGCCTGCTGGCCTTTTGTCAAAAAAGTTAAAGGAGAGCTTCTGGATGTGTTTGAACAGATCCGAGCGAAGGTCATAAATGACTCGCTGTCCTATAATATTGGTCAGTTTGATCCGGTACGTATTGGCTGCCCACTGGATCAGATACAGCAGGAGTACTGATCCCGCAATAAGATATAACATTGTCATGCTTGGCAGTCCGTTCGCGGGAGCTATCGCTCTGTCAATCGCTAAACTGATCAAAAAAGGAACGGACAGTTTGGTAATAGTACCCAAAATCATCATTAATATGACGAGTGGCAGGAGCTGCCTAGCATAAGGTTTCATATATCCGAACAAACGTCCAAATTCTTTCCAGTTAAACGGTTTCTCAATGATCTCATCATCCTGATAGACAAATCGTTCATTAAGATTCTTTTCAGTGGTCCCTTTGACCTCGCGCCTGTCTGCTACTGTTTCGGCACTCATGAGTTCACCTGCTCCCCAGCCTCCCGCTTGCCGCGGGCGATATAATCTGCGTATTGAATCTTGTAAACATCCTGATACGGTCCAGGTTCTTCAATGAGGCGTTTGTGTGTGCCACGCTGAACAACACGCCCTTCATCAAGTACGAGTATCTCATCCGCATGACGCAGTGAAGAAATACGGTGTGCAATAATAAAGGTCGTTCTTCCCCGCATGACTTCCTGGAATCCGGACTGAATCTCATGCTCGGTCTCCATATCCACTGCACTTGTCGCATCGTCCAGTACCAGAATTTTCGGATTTTTAAGCAAAGCTCTCGCAATCGCAATCCGTTGCTTCTGACCACCGGACAACCCCATGCCTCGTTCACCCACAACCGTGTCATATCCGTCCGGAAATTCCATGATGAAATCATGAGCCTTGGCAAGCTTCGCTGCCCGTATGATTTCATCCATGCTTACATTTTTGAGACCGTACGAGATGTTGTTGCGTATGCTTGACGAGAACAGGAACGTTTCCTGGAACACGGAAGCGATCTGACTCCGCAGGCTGCGAATGCCCAGGTCTTTAATATTTTTGCCATCCAATTTGATTGTTCCCGAATTGACGTTATATGCACGCATCAGGAGCTGGATAATAGTGGACTTACCGGAGCCTGTGCCTCCCAGAAAACCGATAACCGAGCCCGGAGGCGCATCAAAATTAATATCGGTAACTGCCGCCATTTTATTGCCATACGCAAAGGTTACAGACTCAAACGTTACATGCCCTTTAACCTGATCAGCCTCGACAATGATTGGATCTTCTGTCTCCTGCACGTCCACTGGTGTATTCAACAGTTCAAGCACCCGTTCGCCCGAAGCTTTGGATTGCGTATAGTTGTTGATATGGAAACCAAGGTTCCACATGGGTCCGATTATGTACCAGATCAAACTGAAGAAGGCAACGAGTTGACCAAGCGTCAGTGTCTGCTGGATGACCATTCTTCCTCCAATGACAAGAAGCAGTACAACGCTTACAGAAGCAAGAATCTCCATGATTGGAAAATAGCGACTCCACAATGTTGCAGCATGAATCTGATTCGTTTTGTAACGCTCGTTGCGTGTGGAAAACTTCTCCACTTCGTAAGGCTCGCGTGCAAAAGATTTCACGGTACGCACTCCGGTGATATTTTCCTGTACGGCTGTTGTCAATGAGCTGAGCGCCAGTCGCATCTCCTGGAACGCGGGGTGGATCTGGGATTCAAATCTCAGCGCAACGAAGGCAAGCAGAGGAATACATATGAGTGTCAGCAAGGTAAGCTGCCAACTCATCGTCATCATCATGATTGCGCCGAATACGACCATCAAAACCATGTTGAGAATCTGTGCAAAGCCGAACCCGATAAAGTTGCGGATGGCTTCAAGGTCTCCCGTGAGGCGGGACATCAGATCACCCGTCTTGGCCGTATCATAGTAACGGAAGGATAAAAATTGAAGCTTTTCGTAACATGCGTTACGGAGTCGGTACGCCAGGAAGTTACCGAGGCGTCCTCCAAAAAAACCGTGTAAAAACTGCATTCCCGCTTTCAAAATCACAACACCTAACACGGTCAAAGCAAGTATGGGAACGTCTTCAAAATTGCGCGGTATAATGACGTCATCAATCAGTATCCTGAGCAAATTCGGATACACCAGCCCCAGCGCAGTCGCTATGGCGAGGAACAAGATTGATACAAATAAATACGTGCGCTTCTCCCAAAAAAAGGTTTGCAGCTGCCTGAGAACATCCATGTTTCTCCTCCTCTTGTCTAGTTCAAAAACAGTATGAACATTTATGAAGTTTATCACCGTCCCTCATTCGCGGCAAAGCGAATAACTGACCATATTCAGGCTACTTTCTCCTTAATGCGTCATTAACGGGAATAAAAGACCACCTATCAATCAAATGTTTGAATATTCTCTTTGTTTCAGGTTGTTCGGACAAAAAAAGGCTCCCTGTATGACCTGGTCGGTCAGGAGCCTTTTTCCGGATACATATGCATACACTTTGCGTGTATACTTATTCGTGTACGAATTGCTGCATTTGGACTGACAGGCTATGCCATTCTTCTGCCGGGACACCGCTCGTCAATGTCTCATTTAATGCAGCAACGGCCTCTTTCAGTCGATCTTCCAGCTGGCTGGATTGATGCTTCAATGACTGATGCAGCTGGGCTTCATAGAACTGCACCAGCTTCTCCTGTGCAGCTGGGAGAGCGCCAGCTACCATTTGTTTAATCACCGGATCGAGCGCCTCCTGCAGTCGCTGCCTTCCGTCACCTTCAAAGAACTGCTTCGGATTGCGGAAGTAGCCAAGGTAGGTTTTCCATCCCGATGGTTCCTCCAGCCTGATCTCCTCGAGCACAGGTGTGCTCCAACTTTCGTCTAAGGCCAGCGATAGATCCATTCCTCCTGATCGTTGTTTGAGTTCCTGGACACAATCATTGATCTGCTTCATTAACCAGCTCTTCCCTGTTTGCTCCAGTCGTAGCGTGGTCGCAAGCAATTCCTGTTCCAGTTCTACAGCGATCATGCGCAGCAGCTCTCGACCGCAAGCTGCAAATGCGCCTTTCAGATTGCCACGGTCTTCCCGCAGTACGGAAGGATGAAATGCTTCAGCCATAAATAGACCCAGACGGTAACCCAGACGCTGTCTGACATGAAAGAGCAATTCAGCCGTTTCCTGGGCAAGCTCTTCTTTCATGGACCGCTCCGAAAGGGTCCGAATTCGAGCGAGCGATTGATCCATGATGGCATGAAGTTCCTGCCTGCGCTGCTGCAGCACCTCTTCACCCTGAACAGCATCATGTGCACGCTGATCCAACCGCTGCACGACCCGTGATAACTCTTCGGCAGCACCTCCAACAGCAAGGTCAGCAAGTTCCGTACCTGCGAACCGATTAAACTCCTCTTCAAATCGGATAAAACCCGATTGTTCAAGCATATTTTCGTCTCCCGCACGCTTGCCCTCCATCGCGAGCAGGCTGGAAACAGGAAATAATCGGGGCGCACGGATTCCATTCGTTCGCAGCTGTGTGCTGACATGGTCGAGAACCTGCTCTAGCTCTTCTTCAGATGAAGACAGATCACTGGCATTAACCACAAAAAACATCTGGTCCATGGCAGAACTGTCTTTCACCCGTCCCAGTTGATTAAGGAACTGTCGATCCCCCTGGGAGAATGCATGGTTGTAGTAGGTTACAAAAATAAGCGCGTCCGCATTCTTCATATAATTGAAGGTTACGCCAGTGTGACGGGCATTCACCGAATCGGCTCCTGGTGTGTCCACCAGCACAATGCCTTGTTCCGTGACCTCACAGCTGTAGTACAGATCAATACTGTCGACAAAACAGGATTTCCGTTCATTGGCCACAAAGTTTCGATATCCGTTCAGGTCTACCTGGATATCCTGGCCCAGCTGATCTGCCGTGTCATCCCAGCCTGCAGCCGCTGCCTGCAGGAAGCTGTAATGCGGTCGCCCTGCCGGATGTACCTCTTGTGGCGATAAAGACTTGACCCGTTTTTGCCAATCTGCTCCTGGTTCACCCAGTCCGAGCAAACGGAACGAATAGGCCAGATCCTCCTGAAAGGCGTTTCGGGTCTTCATCCGGACCCGGGCGGTTCCATGCTCCGCGCCCCCGGCTGGAGCCATGATCCGGTTAATCGCCGCTGTCGTTGGATGGGGCGATACGGGTAGTACAGATTCGCCAAGCAGCGCGTTGGCGAAGGAGGATTTGCCGGCGCTGAAGGCTCCGAACAGCGCCAGAGTGAACGTGCCGCCCGCAAGCGAAGCCGCGCGTGCACGCAGATCCCGTACCGCCGACCCCATGGCGGGGTACGGCTCTACCAGCGCAGCGGCGGCTTCCAGCCGTGCCGCCGCTGCGTCCAGGCGCCGGCGGCGCTGTGCACCAGCCGCCGGCTGCACGTGCGCCGCAGCCTTGCGCGGCGGCGCCTCCGTCTGTGGCTGCGCAGCCACAGACGCTGCCGTGCCCGGGCGAGAGCCGTGAGCTTCGCTCGGCTCTTGCGCGGGCACGTGCGGGCCCTGCACCTCCGGCAACAGCCCGGAGGTGAGGGGGCCCGCAGGGGGCAGCAGGCTGCGCAGCCCTGCTGCCTCGGCGGCGGCGGCGCGCTGCAGCGCCGTGTAGCGCGCCGCCGCCGCGGATTGCGCCAGCAGCGCTGCGCGGCTGGCGTCCAGCGCCTGGAGCGCGGCTTCACCCTGCGCGCCCAACGCCTCAAGCAAACGGTCGGCCAGCAGCATGGCCGACTTGCGGTAGCGGGCCTCAATCTCGCCCCGCACCTCCTTGCTGAATTGAAGCACATATTCGGGAGACACCTCTGCGCTGGCGCTTCGTTTCATCTCCAGCAGTGCTTCATCCAGAACAGGCAGCTCCGCATTTAATGCCTGTTCCCACTCCGGGCTCCACAGCTGGTGAGATTCTCCCAGCTTGCGGAGCATGGTGCGGATGTGCACCTCCACTTGACCCGAGGTTTGATCCTGAAGCATTTTCACAAGCTCAGCTGCACGGCGCTGCTTCTCCTGTTCAGTTTTGCCGCCCGAGAAGAGCAAACCTACCCGGAACCCGGGCTTCCGGCTCTCCAGATAGGCTGACGCCGATGTCCGAATATCTGCCGGAGTGAGATTGGCATTCGCCAGAAGAGGCTCCAGCTCGGCCCGGAACTTCTCACGCTCTCGTGCAGGTTTCTTACGAAGTTCCTCTTCTTCTCCCTTTAGCTTATCTAAGTCTCGTTCCAAACGGTCTAAACCTTCCCGTCCTCCGATTTCCTCCAGCAGAGCGGACTCTTCGTCTTCACGCTGTTCCGCCTGCCTGATCAAGTGCTGCTCGGTGATATGGCTGGCCGAACTTGCAAGACTATGCTGAATCAACGCTTCCTTTTCTTTCATCATGTGTTGAATTAAATCAGGAAGCACATGCCATTGATTGTAACGATGCTCCTTATCGCGAAGCGAAGTAAACAAGAGGCCGTCATACCTGACTTCCCACGCATCAAAAATGGCCTCTACACCCTTCACATATTCGTCAAACGCAAGCTCACGTTCCCGGTGCTTATCAATCTGGTTCACAATGAGGAACAACGGCTTACCCCAATCCGACAGACTTTTGGCAAAAGATAAGTTGCTTTCAGACTGGACGTGATTATAATCCATCACATAGAACACCACATCTGCCAGGTGAAGCGCCGAATGGGTCGCCAAACCGTGTCCCCGGTCCGTCGAATCCACACCTGGCGTATCAAGCAGCACCGCATCGTCCGCTAGCAAAGGAATATCATCCCATACTTCAATAGAACGATATGCGCCGCCATTCTTGCAGTACTCCTCCAATTGTTCAGGAGATACCTCAAGAGGAGCTGCCTGATTGTCAGCGCTTTCGTTAGCAGCCGTATAAATCAATGCACGAGGCGCACCATTACGAATGGACACCACATTGGCACTTGTAGGAACAGGACTTGAAGGCAGGACCCGCTTACCGCATAAACTATTGATAAGACTCGATTTTCCTGCTGAGAAGTGCCCACAAAATGCGATCGTTAACTGCTTCATTTCCGCCTTGCTCATCAGATCCGTTAAAGCCTGTACAGCAGTATGGTCTTCTTTCTGCTCCATCGCCTCACGCAGTGAAAGCAGAGGTTTGGCCATTTCTACTGGGTATTCTGTTCTGGTCATGACTGGCCTTCCCCCTGGCTCCTCTAATTTGGCATCTGTTTAATGCCTTTATCTTATAATAGTCTTATTTTAACATTAGACGACCTGAATTTGAACGGTTTGCACGTATAGATGATCGGCCCTGCAAGAACAACAGATTATTTTAGCTAAAAAAAATAAAACCGATCTGTCGGTTTTATCTGTGTTGTGATGTATTTTCTGTTAAGACATCATGTCGGTAGTGCAATGCTATGTATGCTGTATTCAATGCCAGCATGAACTTATGTGGTAAGTTCGATGCCAGCATTGATAAACACCTCTTGCGTTTAGCAAGAAAATTAGGAAACAGCATTCTCCATTGAGGGCAGCAAAATTTCAAATACTTGTCCATGCTGCAGAATAGTGATGTCTCTTCCTTTGTCTCTCATAACTACAACTTCCGGTTTTGTAGACATGCGCTCCAAATAGTGCTCAGGCACATCGCCAGAGTGGCTTACAGTGATGCCTTCTACTTCTTTCTCTTCATTTTCAGCCATTTCCTGTTCAACGATTTGTTCGAAAATATCGGAAAAAGCCTCAAAATTGTCAGTGTACACGGAAATGCATTTCATGATTACTCATCCTCTTCTACTCATTAATTTATTTTTCGTTTTGGGGTAGTAACACGTTCCTTATCTTTCCTGATTTGGGACGTTTTCATACGCTTCTTCCCTTCCCGGCATATGTCCAGCAATGGACAGATATGACATTGGGGATTTTGAGCCTTGCAATGGTAGCGTCCAAAGAAAATGATCCGGTGGTGAGTTAAGGTCCACTCATCCCGGGGTACGCGCTTCATCAGTTTTTTCTCGACTTCAAGTACGGAGTCGTCCCAGCCTGCCAGCCCGAGCCGTTTGGATACACGTTCAACGTGAGTATCCACCGCAATCGCTGGTACACCAAACGCATTGGAAACAACCACATTCGCAGTTTTCCGCCCAACGCCTGGCAAGGTCACAAGCTGATCATGTTCCTGCGGTACATCACCGCCATACTGCTCTATTAAAATACGGCACATGTTCTGAATATGCTTGGCCTTGTTCCGGTACAAACCAATACGTCGGATGTCCTGTTCCAGCTCTTCGAGAGGAACCGCCAGGTAGTCGGCAGGACTGGTGTACTTTTGGAACAAGTCTGCGGTCACCTTGTTTACCGTCTCATCGGTACATTGGGCAGACAACAGAACAGCTACAGTCAATTCAAACGCATTGCTGTGATTTAATTCGCAATGTGCATCAGGGAACATCGCTTCCATTGTATCGAGTATGTGCCTAACCGTTGCTGCATTCATGAAGAGCTACCTCCCACAAAATCACCACACAGAGTGGAGACTTACTTCCAAGCTTATTTCGAGTGTTCTGCGGGGACGCCCAAAAAGCTTGCAAAAAAAACGTCCTGATGCAGGAAAGATCCCGCATCAAGACGGTCATTCTTTTGATCCTCGAAAAGAAACGATTACTGTTTTTGGATCTCCATGACTACATTATTCAGGAGATACAATACAATATTATCATTATCTTTGAGAGATTGCACGCTTAAAGTGTTGTCACCCTGGTGAACAAATACGCCTGTACCAAGTGCAAAACGGTAATTTGTGTCTGAAGTGGACTCGCGTTTAACCAAAATTTGGTTTCCTACTCCATCATAAGACCAGAACTGTTTGCTCATAATCGTCATCACTCTGAATCGTGTCGAATTGTCCGTATCCTTTGTCATTTCTACACGATCACCCACTGTAAGACTGTTTAATGTCGTTAATGTGGAACCCGACTTGATGACTTTTACAGCACCGCTAACAGGTACAGTTTCGCTCTGTCCATTAAACAACTTCAGTGTAACCGAAGTCGCATCCACAGATGTCACTTCCGCAAGCGTACGTTTCACGACCTGAACCGCTTTAGGCGTAGTTCCTTCGAATGTGACGTTAATCAGGTTGCCTGCTGTTAACTGGGAAGTCATGATCGACTGTCCACTTTCACCAGTCAAAACAGCTTGATCCACGTAAAACTGACTTGTCAACGAATCTGATTTTACACGAACACGGCCATTGGTCTCTACAGATACGACTTCAAATTGGGCCACGGTGTTCAGTGACACTTTCTGTACGTAATCCTGATTAGAACCAAGTGTAACTGTCACTTTATCACCAATTTTCAGGTCGCCCAAACCTGCTCCAGACTTGTTATAAATCTCAATTGTTGGAACGGTCGAGTATGGGACGGTGATGGTTTGATTACCGGACAATAAGCTGATCGTTTTCTTATTCGTATCGATCCCGCTGAGCGTACCTTCATATTTGTAAATTACTTTTACGGACAATGCTCGTGTTCCAACATAAGTCAGATCAAGTTTACGTCCTTCGTTCAACAGCGATTCCAATCCAGCCAGTGTAGGTTTGGTTGTGTTGTAGTCCAGCTTCGTTTTATCATCCAGGGTAAATACAAATGGTTTTTTGTTGCTGTCCAGTACCGTCAACACTTTGGTTTTGCTGTTGTAGGATACCACGGAAGCTCCGTTCATCGGTTCCATCTGACGTCCAATCACCTGTATTTTCGTTACGCGATCTTCCCCGTTCAGCGTAAGTTCTACCTGGTCACCATTGGTTGCATCCGTAATCAGATCATTCAATGTGGCATCCTGAATTCCGTTAATCACCACTTCCGGATTTTCCGCAAGAAGTTTCGCCTCCAGGGAGCCTCCTTCACGTTTGAACGTTAGTGTGGATTGATTGCCGCCGATCTCTACCAGGGTACCACGTACCGACTGCTCTACTCCCTGAGACAATTCAATGGTTTGCAGAACACTGTCTTTCACTGTGTATTTAACCGCACTTCCTGCTTTAAGCTCGGCGAGGGAGAGAATTCGATCCTGATAACGAATGATAAGATTATCGCCATACACAAATTGCTCAGTGGTTCCTGCTGCATTCGTGAACTTGATTGTTTTTCCAGTGGTACTTACTTCCGCAATCACACCGCTATCGCTCTTGTTGACAATACCGGATTTCACACGAATGGCGACAGTCTTTTTGTCAGGGGAGAACGTTTCGCGCTGCACCTCAATGATACTATCTGCTGTAATATCAGACAGCTTAATGGCATTTCCATTCTGATCAATGAATGCCGTAGCTTCATCATATCCGTACGTTTCATAGTTCTCGCCAACAAAAATACCAATTTTATTGCCTGACAGTGAACGTGCAAAAGTACCTTCAACGCTCTCTACCTGCGGTGTCGCATCCATTACCTCCACATAAGCTGCAGTTCCGGCAGAGCCAACCACCTGCACTTTGGTATAGAGCTGAACATTGGGTGCTGCCGCACGTGTTTCACTGTCTTTTGTAAAATATGGTGTGCTGGTGTTCACCGCAAAGTTCATTGCTTTGCCATCAACCAGCATGCTGATCTGACCATCCTTTAAGCCAGTCACATAACCCGTAAAGGTGTTCGGATATGCCGTCTCTGTTAACGCCTCTCCTCTGCTGAAGAAAGTCGCCAGTTGGGCGCGCGTTACCGAGCCAGTAGGATTAAATTTGTTGCCTTCCACTCCTTTGGCAAGCTCTAGGCTCACCGCCAGATTGACGTAACCTTTTCCATCCTCGGAAATGCTTGCATCATCGGCGAAGCCAGTTGACTGACTGTTCTGTGCCTTCGCTTCAGCCTCTTTGTTCAATGAACGGATCAGTAATTTGGTAATCCACTCACGCGATGCAGGCTTTTGTCCCCATGATGTTTTGGAGACGTCTGCTGTGGATTCTTCCGTTTTATCAATCAGTCCCAGTTGAAGCGCCAAAGCGACATATGGCTTGAAATAGTTCCCCACTTCCATATTTGTCGGTAATGCCGCAGCCGTGCTGTCGTTCAACTGGCCTTCCTGGTTCATAAAACGGATCGCCATGGTTACAGCTTCCTGTTGTGTTACCGCATCTCCTGGACGGAACAGACCATTGTTACCGAGAAGGATACCTTGGTTTGCCAGTTTATATACATGCTTCTCAGCCCAGTATCCAACCTTGATATCACTGAACAAACCTGCAGGTGCAGTCGTATTGCTAACAGCTGCAGTCTGGCTTTGCTCCGCTTCTGTTGATTCTGCTGCCATGGCAGCTCCGCCAGTGCTAAGGGCCATCATGCCTGCAAGCACGGCTGATACTACTTTTTTAGAGTGTGATGGATTGTTATATTTAAAAGTCACCTATGATTTCCCCTCTCATGTAAAACGGTCGGTCGATATCCCTTGAAAAACGGTAAAACAACAAGCAACAGCGAACCTATTCGGATCTCGTCATTGGATGCTCAAGATCGACATGGCCCATCAAGCTCTCAGATTGCTGCCCGTCCACCAACAAATCAAGCGATTTGACTTCATCAAACTGGAAGAATGTTTTCTTCAAGGCATCAATTGCATACGCTTCTCCACCTGCACCAAGACGCGCGGTATCAGGCATATGGATATCCAATGTGAGTGCACCTGCATCAAATTTTACGGACTTTAATTCAATCTCTTTAGCCCATAGTGGAACAAGTTTGTCATCTGACGTTTGTTGCAAAGCTGCAAATGCTTCCTTGTATTTGTCGTCATCTGTAGCGTAGGAGATACTCGCAGTGGCTTCATGCACTTCCAGCTCTTCCGGATCGGTATAAAACACATTAATTGTTTTTTGTTCTGTACTCTGTGAAGTACTATTGGACTCCGTAGAAGTTCCTCCCGAAGAAGTCGTGCCTTCCGAACCCGAGCTGGAAGGTGTCGAATCCGGTGTAGATGTCGTACCTTCTGTTTCCACAGTTACAGGATCCGTAATTTCGGTATCATTTGTCTCATTCTCGCTATTTTGATCCTCAGGGACGTTAACTTCTGTACCAGCTCCCTGAGTCTGACTTGGAGCAGGAGCTGCTGTTGGCTTGCTTCCACATCCGGCAGCAACTGCCATAACCGTCACCAACAGTGCTGCAATCCATAATTTTTTGTTCATTCTAACTCCGCCTCCTGATCATAAGGGTTAGCCCTTATTTAATTCCCAGATACTCCTTGATTCCTGCAACAATACCCTTCGCAACACTGTTTTGGAAACTTTCAGTGAACAGAGCTGCTTCATCACTCTTATTGCTCAGGAAACCGCCTTCCAGCAAAACTGCTGGCATTGTCGTTTCACGGGTAACATGGAGGCTTGCCGTCTTCACGCCACGATCCTTCAATCCGGAGGATTGCAGAAGATACTTGTGCATGATGGTAGCCAGTTCCTTGCTGGTGGATCGAGTATAGAACGTTTCTACACCGTTGGCAGCAGCAGGCCCACTATTGGCATGAATCGAAATAAAGATATCCGCGTTTACTTTTTCGGCAATTTTCACACGTTCACTCAAAGCCAGAAAAGTATCGTCGCTGCGGGTCAGCACTACGTCAATTTTAGACTCTTTTTTCAGCAGTGCTTCCACTTTCAAAGCCATCGCCAAGTTGAAATCTTTTTCCCGTTTTCCGGTAACACCGATTGCACCAGGATCCTGGTCCCCGTGTCCTGCATCAATCACGACAACTTTCTTGCCATTATCCCCCACTGGTGGAGCAGGTGTTTCGCCTTGTTTGTTCAAATCAATCATGATCAAACCAGAATCGTTTTGAACCTCATAACCTTTGGCACTGGAAAGGTCAATGACAAAACGAACAGTAGAAGGGCTGTTGCTGTATAGTGAATACCGGATCTTAGAAACATCGGGATAACCGCTAACTACAAGCTGTCCATTCTGGTTGCTGTCAAGAGCTTGTCCCTCACTGAAAGAATCAGCGAATGCGGTATTAGGTAAGTCGATAACGATTCGATTCGGTCCTGTCATCGTGAAGACGTTCGGCTTCGTATCTCCGCTTGTTGCAATAAAGAAGCGGTTGTCACTGAAGCTGATGCCGTTCACCAGTACAAGACCTTCCTCATTCGTTCCTCCGCCATTATTACCGGAGTTCGGAGGAGTTGTTGTTCCGTTTCCGGAACCTGAATTCTGGGTAATTAATGTTACCGTCTTCGTGGTATTGTTCCAACCCACCTTGAGACCCATTTGTTCACCGATAAATCGGAGTGGCACAAGTGTCGTACCATTTTTTACGAGTGGCGGGGCATCCAGGTTCACGTTACTGCCGTTCACCGTTGCCGTCTTCTGTCCAACAATCATCTGCATGGCAATGTTGTCTTTGCTTATAGTCACAGTGCTTGTACTCTGTTTCCAGTCCACACCGTACCCCAGACTCTCGGAGATTACCCGAATCGGGACCATCACTTTGCTGTTGATGATCTCCGCCTTGGCATCCGATGGCTGTACAATCTCTTTCCCGTCTAGGATAATTTTCGTATCTGCTGCTGCATGACTATAGCCCGGGAAAACGAGCCCAAAGACAAATAACAGTACCAAAAAACCGAACTTCTTCATCCTTCACCCCTACCATTCTCATATTTTTTCGCTGCATGTTGCAACTTACAGCTCCGACTGACCACGTGGGCATTACCAGACACCTATTAGACGCCACGTGCTCTCAAAAGTTGCGAATATATTCCAACATAACAGAAAAAAAACGTTGTCAAATCAAGCTTTTTCTACATTTTAATGTCTGTTTATTTCCTTTTTTATCAATTAAACATCTGAAAACAACGGACTGTCCTAAACTGCGTTTTTACGAATAACCAGCCTTACAGCCCCAAATATTCTGCTATTCCGTCTGCTATCGCCTGAGCGCATTGGTCCTGATAATCCTCAGTGAGCATAATCGCCTCATCTGTTGGATTGCTCATAAAACCGAGTTCTAGCAAAACGGCAGGCATGGTTGTTTCACGGGTTACATGCAGGCTGACCATTTTCACACCACGATCCTTAAGTCCCGTAACCGGCAACACATATTTGTGAAGTGTATCCGCCAGAGATTTACTGTCTTTACGACTATAAAGTGTCTCTATTCCATTCGGAACAGGATTCGTAAATTTGTTGCCGTGAATGGAGATGAAGATATCCGCCTGGTTAAGTTCCGCAATATCTACTCTCTGCTTTAATGACAGTTCCGTATCATCCTGTCGTGTGATCACCGTTAGAATGTCATCGTATTGCTCCAGCAGTGCCTGGACCTTTAGACCCACAGCTAAATTAAATTCCTTCTCGTATTTGCCAGAAATACTTACAGCTCCCGACTGCCTTCCGCCATGTCCCGGATCAATAATTACTATTTTCTTGCCGTCATCGTTTGGCAAGGCTGGTTTACTTGCAGACTCACCACTACTTGCTGTCAGATCGACGAGCATCACATTGTTTTCTCCAAGTGACCATTTGGCTGTTGCGGACTGTTTCAAGTCAAACACGACGCGAACAGTAGATGGTGAGCTGCTGAACATTGCATATCGAACCTTGGACACCAGCTCGGAATCCGTCACTTCAATACTGCCGCTGCCATCGGGGCCGGAGGCTTGTCCCTGAAGGAAATCCTGAGAGAAGGTTGTGCCAGGCAAATCTACGATAATGCGATCCGGTTCACCAAGCGTAGACAGCTTCGGCATGATCTCACCATTAACTGCTACAATTAGTCGATCCCCGCTGAAACTGATACTTTGCAATTCTGTATTCATGCTCGGTGCTGGGGCTTCACTTGCATCATTTTCTTCATTCGATCCTGCCACTGGAGGGACGGTGAATAGGTTTACCGTCTTGGTCCCATTGTCCCATCCCACTTTCAGCCCCATGCCTTCCCCGACAAAACGTAAGGGGACCAGTGTGGTTCCTTGTTTGATCAAAGGTGGGGAATCCAGCTCTACAAGGCTTCCATTGACCGTCGCTGCATCTTTGCCAGCTGTCATCTCAATGCTGCTGTTTCCTTTTTGAACAAGAACCGACTTCGTTTCCTTTTGCCACTTTACCTGATAACCAAGATTTTCCGAAACAATGCGAATAGGTACCATCACGGTTTTCCCTATATTCTCGGCTGGCGCTCCAGATCGCTGATCAATTGTCACACCATCAAGCACAATCGAGGGCCCTGCATTGGCATTCGCCATGACAGGAAATAAACACATAAACAGAAAGAAAACGACTGCAACAGACCATTTCTTCATAAATCATCCACCGTTCTGTTGTGTTTTGTACCTTTAACTACCTTCCACTGCTCCTCTATGTAACTTTCCATAATATACTAAACAGTTTATCAGATATTGTCTGATCATCCGGTTACAACGTTGTCATATTTAGTCGGAAAAACCCTGTCTTCCCGCAGATAAGCGCAAGCACAAAAAAATAAAACAACCCCCATATTGAGTAAGGAACACCAGGTTCCCTGCCCATTATGGAGGTTGATAGACTACACTTGTTATGAAATGCTAGTTATGGAGCAACTTATCCAAACAGCTTCGCCGCGTGGCGCTGCTCATAAGCCGTAATCTCATCATCATGCTGCAGCGTCAGGCCGATATCATCCAGTCCTTGCAGCAAAAATTGACGGCGATGCTCATCCAGATCAAAATCAATATGCAGTCCGTGTGCATCTGTAATCGTTTTGTTTTCCAGATTCACATTCAGTTCATAACCCTCATGCGCAGCTGTACGCTGGAACAGATCCTCTACCTGCTCTTCGGACAACTTGATTGGCAAGATGCCATTTTTGAAGCAGTTATTATAGAAGATGTCCGCAAAAGACGGTGCGATGACGCAACGGAATCCATAATCCATAATCGCCCATGGTGCATGCTCACGGGATGAGCCACAGCCAAAGTTCGCACGGGAGATCAGAATGGACGCTCCTTCGTAGCGGGATTTATTCATTTCGAAGGAAGGATTGTTGTTCCCCTCTTCATCAAAACGCCATTCATAGAACAAAAATTGTCCAAAACCGGTACGTTCAATCCGTTTCAAAAATTGTTTGGGAATGATTGCGTCTGTATCTACATTGACCCGGTCTACCGGTGCAACGATGCCTTGCAATGTTTTAAATTCTTCCATGTGATCCGTTCTCCCTTCTGTCCGTTACTTGTTAGATAACTGCTTCCGTTTTGAAATTCCAGTCACGTACGTCAACGAAGTGACCTTTAACTGCTGCTGCAGCTGCCATTGCTGGAGATACCAAGTGCGTACGTCCTCCGCGTCCTTGACGTCCTTCGAAGTTACGGTTGGAAGTCGAAGCACAGCGTTGTCCTGGCTTTAATACATCCGGGTTCATCGCGAGACACATGCTGCATCCCGCATCACGCCATTCAAATCCGGCTTCCGTGAAAATTTTGTCCAAACCTTCTTTTTCCGCCTGAATTTTAACACGGCCTGAGCCAGGAACGACGATTGCCGTAACATTACTGGACACCTTATGACCTTTGGCAACCTGTGCTGCCGCACGCAGATCCTCAATCCGTCCATTCGTGCAAGAACCGATAAATACATAATCAACCGGAATTTCAGAGATCGGTGTTCCTGGTGTAAGTCCCATATATTCAAGCGCTTTTTCAGCCGCTTTACGTTCATTTTCAGTCGGCAGTTCTGCCGGAACAGGTACTTTGGAAGAGATATCTGTTCCCATACCCGGACTCGTACCCCAAGTTACTTGCGGAATCAGGGACTCCACATCAATCTCAACGACACGATCAAACTCAGCACCCTCGTCGGTAACAAGCTCTTTCCATGCTGCAACAGCTTCATCGAATTTGGCACCTGCAGGTACATATTCACGTCCGCGAAGATACTCAAACGTCGTTTCGTCCGGCGCGATCATCCCTGCTCTTGCCCCACCTTCGATGGACATGTTGCAGACCGTCATACGCTCTTCCATGCTGAGTTCGCGAATGGATTCGCCAGTATACTCAATAACATAACCTGTCGCAAAGTCTGTGCCGTATTTGGCAATCACTGCGAGGATCATGTCTTTTGCGGTTACACCCGGATTACGCTTCCCAACGAAGCGAACTTCCATCGTTTTGGCTTTCGCTTGTTGCAAACATTGGGTTGCCATAACATGCTCGACTTCACTTGTTCCGATCCCGAATGCCAGTGCACCAAATGCACCGTGCGTGGACGTATGGCTGTCACCACAAACGATAGTTTTACCTGGGTGAGTCAGACCCAATTCTGGTCCCATAACGTGTACGACACCTTGATCAATCGTATCCAGATCATACAGTTTAACGCCGAAATCACGGCAGTTCTGAGAGAGTGTATCAATTTGCTGTTTGGAAATCGGATCTGTAATGTTGAAGCGATCCTTGGTCGGTACGTTGTGATCCATTGTTGCGAATGTAAGCTCAGGACGACGTACTTTACGACCACTCAAGCGCAGTCCTTCAAATGCCTGTGGAGAAGTTACTTCGTGCACCAGATGCAGATCGATATACAAAATACTAGGTTTTCCTTCTTCCTGATGAATCACGTGATTTTCCCAGATTTTCTCAAACATCGTTTTTTTACTCATCATTTTCACCTCATCATAAGTTCGGTCCTTGGAAGAGCTTCTTTTTTGTCCAAACGGTGAAGCTCTTGAATGACATAAATATATCACCCTGTCCTTCATTGTTCCAAGATATAATATCTATAGATGTAATAGGTTTGACCTATAATGAGGCAAATGCCAATAACCTCTGCATACACAGCGGTCTTTAATTGATAACAATTATCATTATCATAAAACTTATACTACGTTGCTTCACCAATGGTGTCAATGCTTTTTCCACGGATTCACAACAGGAAAATGATTTATTCACCCGGAATGTTATAATGGTGGCATAACGAAAGGAATGACATGTGCATATGGAATTCAGACAACTTCAATATACGCTGCAGATTGCTGCCGAACGGAATTTTTCCCGGGCAGCCGAGAAGCTTCATATCGCGCAGCCTTCACTCAGTCAGCAATTATCCAAACTGGAGAAAGAGCTGGGCGTTTTACTCTTCCAACGTAATACAAGCACCGTGGAGTTGACCCATGCCGGGGTCACATTTGTGGAGCAAGCCCAGAAAATTGTTGATGCCGTGGAGCTGCTCAGACAGGAAATGTCGGATATCTCCCAGCTGCGCAAGGGTAAAGTCGTTGTGGGCAGCATGCCGATCACCGGTTCACACCTCCTTCCGCACGTGCTCCCTGCATACCAGCAAGCTTATCCGGATATCGAAGTTACCTTGCTCGAGGACGCCGGACTTACCCTGGAGAAATTGACAGCAAGCGGCAAGGCAGATCTCAGTCTGCTCTCCTTGCCTCTCCAGGAGCCGAGCTTGTCTTACGTTGCGATCGGTGAAGAGCGGATTGATCTGGCGGTTCCACCTAATCATCCCCTGGCCATCAGAGGAAATCCGGAACAACCGATTCCCGTTCACATGGAAGAGCTGCGGGATGAGTCTTTTGTTGTCCTGAAAAAAGGTCAAGGCTTCCGTAAACTGACCTTTGATCTGTGTGAGCAGGCCGGATTTGATCCGCGTGTTGTGTTTGAAAGCAACAACATTGAAACCGTGCAGTCCCTTGTAGCTACAGGCATGGGAATCACGCTTGTTCCACGCTTTATTGCGAGGGCACCACGCAGTGAATTCGTGCCTGTATATGTACCACTCGCTGAACCTGTCCCGAGTCGTACTCTGGTCGTCGCTTACCGCCAGGGACGCGTACTGTCCAAGGCAGCAGAAGCTTTTATTGACACATTTAAACAGACTGTTGCCAAGCTCTCTGAGGGTGATCACGAAAATACTGCTTACGTAAAATAAACACTCCATGATCAAAACGGATCAAAACAAACAAAGGCCTGACCCATACGGGCCAAGCCTTTGTTATATACTCGTCTCCCGCATAAGCAGGATCAAGTTCTTGCATGAGATCGCAATGCTTCGTTACAGCACCATGTTGCTGATATCATGATTTAAGTTAACGTAGAAACGTACATAAGAGATTTTCATGTCTAGCCGTTTATTTTCGCAAATTACGTTCACTCGTCAGCCTGTTCTGCTGATTGACCAGTCGGCCTTCGTCCTGAACAGCTTGTTCAGGGGGTGATAGCCCTCCTGCCCCATTCTCTAAGAACGGCCTCAAATGATCTTCCCTTGTGTTTTCCTGTTCCAGTCTCCTGAGCGTATCTTTCACATGGTTGTCCATTGATTGATCATCCTCCTTGGTGACGGGATAGTTATCATTACCCGCCTCCAGGAAGAATAAACACCTTACTGAAATATCTTTTGTTATTTTCCCCCAAAATAAATGCCAGGTCTGCGGTCTTCAAAAACCGGAATACGTCCCCGCACTTCATCTACGAGAGACGGACGAATCAGTCCTGTCACGATCTCTTCCCCTTCTCCGCCCTCAGCTACAATTTCACCCCAAGGATCAATAATGAGAGAATGTCCGAAAAATTCCGTGTCTCCCCCTTTACCTACCCGGTTGCATGCGATGACGTACATCTGATTTTCAATGGCCCGTGCCGTCAATAGTGTACGCCAGTGGTGCAAACGCGGATTGGGCCATTCAGCAGGTACTATCAATGCTCTCGCCCCATTCAATGCAAGCGTGCGGGCAAGTTCTGGAAAGCGAATATCGTAACAGATGGAAGCACCCGCTGTGAGACCGTTCTCCAGTTCGAAAATTTCAGGATCGGCGCCTGGCTGCAAATACTTCTCTTCATCCATAAGACGAAACAGATGCAATTTATCATAACGGGTGACCTGATCTCCACTTCTGTTATACGCATACATTGTATTGAAAATTTGGTCATTTCGCTTCTCGGCTATGGATCCCCCGACAATTGAAATCTGATGTTTCTGAGCAAAAGCCGATAACCATGCCCGTGATCTTTGACCTTCCGGGTCAGCAAGCTCCTGGATTTTCTCCAAAGCATAGCCTGTATTCCACATTTCCGGCAGCACTGCCAGTTTCAGATCCGGATATTGTTCCACTGCTCGTTCGAGCAATGTCTGCATATGTTTATGATTGGCCTCAGGATTTCCGAGCTGAATATCGCCCTGAATCAGGGCAACACGCATTTCCCCCGGTTGTTGTTCTGTCATGACATGCACTCCTCTGAATCGTAATACCTGTTATCATAGCTTGATCGTATTGACGACCGCAACCCTGTTATCCGGGCTGGGAACCTAGCCATTCAGGCAGCATTTATCATTATCCGTTCTACTGATTATAAGCAAGCAACAACCTTTAATCTGGAGCAAGTTAGATACACAATTGCAATAGGAACATATCAACAGAAGTTGAAGCACCTATTAAATTCCTCTTTTCTGAATCTCCCTTATATATTTTTTTATAACGCGGCAGAGACCCTATTATTCGGTCTACACCATCCTTTTCCCCTCTATACAGCTCGGGATTAGCGTGATAAATTAATGAATACTATTCCCATCTTTATGAACCGGAGTGATGAAAATAATGAATAATCAACAGCAACGTTCGGCTCGTTCGGCTTTTAATATACCTACCTCAGATGTCATGACACAGCTGCCAACGCAATTTTTTGCAACTCTTGTTCAAAATGTGAATCGTGAAATCGCCAGTGGTCATGACGTAATTAATCTCGGTCAGGGGAACCCGGACACGCCTACACCCCCACACATTGTAAAAACATTGCAAGAGTCCGCTGAAAATCCGCTTTATCACAAATATTCTCCTTTTAGCGGTCATGCGTTCCTGAAGGAGGCAATCGCCCACCGTTATAAGGAAGACTACAACGTTGATCTTGATCCGGAGACTGAAGTCGCGATTCTGTTTGGCGGAAAAACAGGTCTCGTCCAGCTGCCTCAAGTGCTGCTTAATCCTGGAGACGTATGTCTCGTTCCTGACCCAGGTTATCCGGACTACTGGTCCGGTGTTGCTCTTGCCAAAGCACACATGTCTTTTATGCCGCTGCTCGATTCAAATGCATTCCTTCCTGATTTTGAGGCCATCTCGGCTGAAGATCGGGAGAAGGCCAAGCTGATGTATCTGAATTATCCCAACAATCCAACGTCTGCAACGGCCCCACTTTCCTTCTATAAAGATACGGTGGAATTCGCCATTCAAAATAAAATCGTAGTCGCCAGCGACTTCGCCTATGGCGCGATCGGATTCGATGGGCATCGTCCGGTCAGTTTCTTGCAGGCTCCGGGCGCCAAGGAAGTCGGCATCGAATTCTATACGCTATCCAAAACCTACAATATGGCAGGATGGCGGGTAGGCTTTGCCCTCGGTAATGCGGAGATTATCTCCAAGATCAATTTGCTGCAGGACCATATTTATGTCAGCCTCTTTGGCGGCATTCAGGCTGCAGCTGCTGCTGCACTGACTTCCTCTCAACAATGTGTTACGGATCTGGTTGCGCGATATGAATCCCGCCGTAACGCTTTCTACGAGGCACTCGCATCCATAGGCTGGCAAGCTGCGAAGCCAGGAGGTTCGTTCTTCAGCTGGCTGCCTGTTCCTGCCGGCTTTACTTCATCCGACTTTGCAGATTTGCTGCTTCGGGAAGCGAAAGTGGCTGTAGCCCCAGGTATAGGGTTTGGTACTCACGGGGAAGGTTACGTTCGGGCTGGTCTGCTGAGTGACGAAGAACGACTGCAGGAAGCCGTTAAACGGATTGGCAAGCTGAACTTGTTTAAGTAAATAGAGGTAGAATACCCCTTTGCATCTGCCAAGTTTCCATGGTATGTTATTAACAAATATCGAACGAAACGTGATGACGGGACCAGTACGAGAAAACAGGCCGCGCCCAGAGAGTAAATTCCACCGGGCTGCAAGAATTTACCGCGGCTTCTCTCCGAAACCTACCCCTGAGCGGCCTGTTTATGCAGGACGGTGCCTTCTGTTACAGGGCGCAAAGCCGGATGAATCAATCATCAATAAAGGTGGTACCGCGGAAGTCACAAACTTTCGTCCTTTTTACAACAAAGGACGGGAGTTTTTTTTGTACCGGGATAACCGTCCGCTGGTATCTCATTAATCATGTTTAAGGAAGTGAAAGCATGCCTTCACGTATTGTAGTCAAGATTGGAAGCAGTTCCCTTACCACGGAGGAAGGTGGACTTGATCGCAGTTCCATTTCATTTTTTGCCAGTGAGATCGCTTCGCTCGCCGAACAGGGGCATGAAGTCCTCTTGGTCACTTCCGGAGCCGTTGCTGCCGGATTCCGCGAGATCGGTTATCCCCATCGTCCCAAAATGCTGCATGAGAAGCAGGCTGCGGCCGCAGTTGGACAGGCATTATTAATGCAGGCATATCAACAGGCTTTTGCAGCGCACCGCGTTACTACAGCGCAAATTCTGCTGACAAGAACCGATTTTCACAGCCGAAAACGGATGGGTAATGCAGGCATGACGGTGGAAGAGCTGCTCAGACAGCGGGTCATCCCCATTTTTAACGAGAATGATACCGTTTCTGTAGACGAGTTGAAATTCGGGGATAACGATCTGCTATCGGCACTCGTTGCCAATTTGGTAAAAGCGCAGCATCTCGTTATTCTCACCGATACCAATGGACTCTACACAGCAGATCCTCGCAAGGATCCCTCCGCTGTGCGTTATGATCGGATACCTGAAATTACTGAAGAAATCTATGCTTATGCCGGAGGTTCAGGTTCGTCGGTCGGAACAGGCGGCATGCGCTCCAAGGTCGATGCAGCTAAAGTCGCAACACGCGGAGGGGTTCCCGTTTTTGTCGGTAGTGTCAAGGAATCCGGGGACTTGCAAAATGCTGTTGAGGGCTGTGGTAAGGGGACCTATTTCGAGACTCGTCTTGCTGCACTCTCCCGCAAAAAGCAATGGCTCGGCTTCATGTCGACCCCCCTCGGTACCGTTGTAGTGGATGCCGGCGCCGAAGAAGCTCTTGTCCACGGCGGTCATAGTCTGCTGCCCGTAGGAGTCAAACGCGTGCTTGGCACGTTCCACGCAGGCGACGTCGTAGAAGTCATTGGCATGGATGAGACGCTTCTGGGTCGAGGCATCGTCAATTATGATGATGATCAACTTCGTCTCATCGCAGGTATGCCAAGCGGCGAAGTGATGAAAACACTAAATGCCATCCACCGACTTGAGGTCATTCATCGAGACGAGTGGATTACGTTAAAATAACAAGTACTTGTATAAGGTAATGACTTGAACTTGTATATATGAAGGAGGAATTCCAGATGAGTGAAGTTAGACAAAAAGCCAGCAAGGCTCAAAGCAGCGTTCCACAGTTAAACCGATTGAATACAGAACAGAAGAACAAGGCCTTGCTCGCCATGGCGAACGCATTAATTGCCGAATCGGAATCCATTATTTCAGCCAATGCTGAGGATCTCGAACGCGGAAGAGAACAAGGCACGCCAGAATCCATGCTGGACCGCCTCTCCTTAAATAAAGAGCGCATTGCAGGAATCGCTGAAGGCTTACGTCAAATTGCCGAGCTGCCAGATCCTGTTGGTGAAGTGCTGGAGTCGTTCACACGTCCAGATGGGCTGCATATTGAAAAATTGAGAGTGCCGATCGGTCTGATTGGCATCATCTATGAGGCTCGTCCCAATGTTACGGTGGATGCTGCCGGCTTATGCCTCAAGACCGGAAACGCCGTTCTGCTTCGCGGTGGTTCTTCTGCTCTCTCATCGAACCGCAAAATTGTGGAGGTGCTGCATCAAGCACTGGCCAAAACAGACCTGCCACCGGATGCGCTGCAGCTCGTGGAAGATGCAAACCGCTCTTCAGTCGATGAAATGCTTAAGCTGAATGGCCTGCTGGATGTAATTATTCCTCGCGGGGGTGCCTCCCTGATTCGCAACGTGGTTGCCAACGCGACGGTACCTGTCATTGAAACAGGTGCAGGAATCTGCCATACGTATGTGGATGAATCGGCTGATCCGGTGATGGCAGCAGAAATTGCGATTAATGCAAAAGCACAGCGCCCGTCCGTATGCAATTCCATGGAAACCCTGCTGCTTCATGCGGCTTACGCAGAACAGCATTTGCCTGCCCTGGCCGAACAATTCCGTGAGGCTAACGTCTCATTGAAGGGTTGTGACACCACTCGCCGTCTCGTACCTGATGCCATTCCCGTGACGGAGGAGGACTACGCGACAGAGTATAACGATTATATTTTGAATATACGGGTTGTACGGAATTTGGAAGAAGCGATGAATCATATAGCAACCTATGGCACAAAACATTCCGAATGTATCGTCACCCGCGATACAGCTCATGCGGAGCGCTTCTTGCATGATGTGGATGCTGCCGCGGTGTACCACAATGCTTCCACACGTTTCACGGACGGATTCGAATTCGGCTATGGAGCCGAAATTGGTATAAGCACACAGAAGCTGCATGCGCGTGGCCCAATGGGTCTTCCTGCTCTCACTTCAACGAAATATCGCATTACTGGCAACGGACAAATTCGGCAGTAAAATCGCAGTTACAGACATATAGGGAGGAACGATAACCATGAGTCAAGAACAACAGACGTTATTACAGCAAAAGATTACTTTCCACGGAGCAGGTGCCATGGCAGAAGCCATCGTGCGCGGACTGATCTCCCGCCTCGTTGTACGTCCCCAGGATATTACGATGCTGAACCGGAGCAACCAGAAACGTCAGGAAGAGCTGAGTACCCGGTATGCCGTTCATACAGGAACAGCCTCCCAATCGCTTGAACTGCTCTCCGCTTCTCCCGTTATCGTACTGGCCATGAAACCAAAAGATGCTGCTGGAGCTCTTCGCGAGTTGGGTCCCCTCCTGTCACCGGACCAACTCATTGTTTCTGTTATTGCGGGATTATCCATTCGTACGATGCAGACACTGCTCGGCCGCAAACAGCCGATTGCACGTTCCATGCCGAATACATCCAGCACCATTGGACTCGGTGCAACCGGTCTTGCTTTCTCCGCAGAAATTACGGATGAACAGCGCAGCACGGTTATGACGATGTTTGAAGCGGTTGGCATCGTGACCATTGTACCTGAGGAGAAACTGGAGGTGCTCACGGGTATTTCCGGAAGTGGCCCGGCTTATGTATACTATTTAATGGAAGCCATGATTGCCGCGGGAATCCGTGGTGGTCTGTCCAGTCAGCAATCCCGCGATCTGACCGTTCAAACCGTACTTGGTGCAGCGCGGATGGTTCAACAGACAGGAGCGGAACCCATGAAGCTTCGCAGTGATGTCACCTCACCTGGAGGCGCCACACAAGCCGCACTGAAAACACTGGATGAGGGCGATTTCTTTGAAAATGTAATTGCAGCCGTCAACCGCTGTGCAGAGCGCTCACGGGAGATGGGGGCTGCCTTGGAAGGAGATTTAAGATGAATAACATGTGCACTGCTACATATCGTCTGCACGATGATCGTGCGGATTTCCGCAAAAAGGCGGAATCCATTGCTGTTGGCATGACTGTCGGCAGCTGGACCGAATTGCCGCAAGCCAAGCGTGAAGCGATGCAGAAACATCTAGGCGAAGTCATCAGTGTAAACGTACATGAAACTGAGGGCATGGCTCCGGGCGAGCGGTATGCTGATATTACAATCGGTTATCCCGATGTAAACTTCAGTCGCGATATTCCGGCCCTGCTTGTCACGGTCTTTGGCAAAATTTCGATGGATGGACGGATCAAGTTGACAAGACTTGGTTTCTCGGACGGATTCCTGAGCGCGTTCCCTGGTCCCAAGTTTGGATTGAATGGTGTCCGCGATCTGCTTGGTGTCCATGATCGTCCACTTTTAATGAGCATCTTCAAATCGGTTATTGGCCTGGATGCAGATGAACTGCGCGAACAGTTTATCCGCCAGGCTCTAGGCGGAGTCGATCTGATCAAGGATGACGAAATTCTGTTTGAGAACAAGCTGACACCTATTGAAAAAAGAGTCGAGATCTGCATGAAGGCTGCCGAACAGGCTCGCCGAGAGACTGGTAAGAAACTTCTCTACGCCGCCAACCTGACCGGCCCGACTTCGCGGTTGAAGAAGCAGGCTGAACGAGCGATCGATGCTGGAGCAAATGCACTACTGTTTAACGTGCTGTCCTACGGCTATGACGTTCTGCATGAGCTTAGCAGCGATCCGGATATCAACGTGCCCATCATGGCCCACCCTGCGCTTGCAGGCGCATTCTATCCTTCGCCGCATTACGGTATTTCGGCTTCAGTGCTGCTCGGTCAGCTGATGCGTCTTGCCGGAGCAGATCTCGTCCTCTTCCCATCACCTTATGGATCGGTGACCATGCCGAAAGAGGAGAATATGGCCATTACGGAACAGCTGCTCTCAAAAGAGCTCCCGGTCAGAACCAGTATGCCGGTTCCTTCGGCAGGAATTCATCCAGGGCTTGTTCCGCTTATTTTGCGTGACTTTGGCACCGACGTCATCGTTAACGCAGGCGGAGGCATTCACGGACATCCAATGGGCACTGAAGCGGGTGGACGCGCATTTTTGCAAGCCATCGAGGCAGCACAACGCTCGATTCCACTTTCAGAATATGCAGCTGAACATCCCGAACTGAAAAGCGCATTGGATCTATGGGGTGGAGAACGATGAGAAGTGATAAGAAAACGGTCATTTTCTGCGATTTTGATGGTACGATCACTCTTTCGGATAATATCGTAGCCATCATGAAGCATTCTAAGCCCGAAGGCATTGAACCGATCATGAAAGATACTGTCGAGCAGAAAATATCATTGCGAGAAGGTGTCGGTGCCATGTTTGCTCTACTGCCTGCATCGCAAAAAGATGAAATTGTGGAATTTGTTCTTGGACAAGCCGGCATCCGCGAGGGATTCAGTGAGTTTCTGGAATACGTACGAAGCGAAGGCATTGAATTCAATGTAACCAGCGGCGGCATGGACTTTTTTATCGAGCCTCTGCTTGCGCCATTCAATATCCCACAAGACCACGTCTATTGTAACGGAGCAGACTTTACGGGTGATTTTATCCGCATTGAGTGGCCCAATCCGTGCCAGCCCCCTTGTGAGAACGGCTGCGGCATGTGCAAAACAACGGTGATTCGTACGTTCCCGGAAGAACACTATAATCGGATTCTGATTGGAGATAGTTTAACCGATTTTGAAGGTGCCAAAATTGCCGATCTTGTCTACTCCCGCTCCATTTTGACGGACAAATGCATTGAACTTGGCGTAGATCATGTGCCTTTTGCTACCTTTTACGATATCATGGAAGACATGAAACAGAAGCAAACACAAGGAGTGCTGTAAAGATGGGTTTTGAAAAAATTACATTGGAACACAAACGCCAGGTACTGGAAGAACTTGCTGATATTAAAGCACTGTTTGCCAGTCGCAACTGGTTCCCGGGTACAAGCGGCAATCTGTCGATGCGTGTGGGAGAGTTTGATCCGGAGCAATTTTATTTTGCGGTTACGGCTTCGGGTAAAGACAAATCTCTTCGTACACCGGAAGATTTTCTGTTTGTGGACAAGCATGGCAAAGCCATTGAAACGACAACCCTGAAACCTAGTGCAGAAACGTTGATTCACTGTGAAATCTATCGTTTGACTGGCTGTGGTGCCGTGTTCCATGTGCACACCGTGTTTAACAACCTGATTAGCGAGTTTTTTGGCGCAGAAGGATCTGTGCCGATCCAAGGAATCGAATTGATCAAGGCTTTTAACATTTGGGAAGAAAATGCTGAGATTCGTGTGCCGGTCCTGCCTAACTTTGCCGATATTCCATCCATTGCCGAGTTGGTTCCAGGTGTACTTGATCCGAAGGTGCCAGGGATTTTACTTCGCAACCACGGCATTTATGCGTGGGGTAAAGATGCGTTTGAAGCAAAAAGACATCTGGAAGCATTCGAGTTTTTGTTCGAAGTGATGTATCGTCAGCTACTGCTGAAAGGTGCTTCGAAATAGAAATCATTCCTCTCTGATATTCAGACAAACAAAAAACACGCCACGGGCTGCTTTTTCAGCCTATGGCGTGTTTTTGTCTAGCGCTTTACTACAAACTTACAATCGATCATCCCGATCCCTGAACAAGAAGAGATTGGCTGATTCCTCGTCTTTTCCGTTTACTCCACTATGCTGTCCAATTGAACGCTGCTTGCCGAAGAGCAGTTTCAAGCCACCAAAAATGAGCAACAGCGAAACAATAACGGTATTCACATAGGAACGAATCTCGTAAGTCATGAAGAGATTGGGGAACAGCTCATTCAGCTGCGGGATGACAAGCCGGATGGCCAGGTAATACACACCAAGCGCTGCGATCCCGAATCCAATCAGACGTTGATGTTTAGCCCAATCTTTGAAAATGGGTTGATCGGTGAGCGGTTCCCGGCCATAACGGCTTGAACACTGAAGTCCATCAAAAAAGCTGTAGAACCAGATCAACGGAATCATGAACAAGAATACGGATAAATGAAGCAGGTCCAGAACATAGATGCTGCCGAGAAACAGGAACATCAGTTGCATGCCTCTTTTTTGCAGTCCCAGATACAGATGACCCGCACCAGGAAAGGCTGATAACAAGGTTGCCAGCACTTTGCTTCGTCGTCCGGAGGCTCTTCCCATTTCCAGTTCTTCGAACAACGTTCGGTCCTGCAACACTTCTCCAGCCTGCTTGCGATGGACATGCTGAACCGCATCAAACATGCAATACACCCAAATCACAGGCAGAATGAGCAGGAACATCAGAAATACCGATTCATTCGTAATCGAAGCTACAAATACCATCATCGCAAATGAGCCAAAGAATGCAATCAGAAACGAAAGTCCCCGATGCAGCAGGCCCAAATGTAGATGCCCAAGGCCCGGGATGAAAGACAACAATATCGTAAAGAATCGTTCACCTTCGCTGCGTTTTGGATACATAGGTTGACCATATGTACCTTCTGGCATACCGTATCCATGAGTAGAATGCTGATGCATCTCTTCTCCGTTCATTTGCTCCATGGGGCCATTTGGATCCGGATATGCCTGCTGATATGCTGCTTCCTGATAAGGACCATAATGGGCTCCATAGCCGTCGTAATGAGCATTCCGTGCAGAAGGTGCACGCAGCAGAGTGATTGTAATGTCCAGCATGTTGATACACCAGAAGAAGAAGGCTGCCACTGCCCCAAAAATCATAAGCTCATCTTCATTGGTGACCACCATCAACATGAATGCGCCGATCAAAGTGCCAAAGAAGAGCAATGGATAAATCACGGCCTTCGCGGTTCGGCCCCAGTACAGAAAACCAAGTCCCGGGACAGCATTTAACAGAAATGCAAGTATTTTGTTACGATCTGATTGCACAGTCGTCATCCTTTCTTTTCAGGCAATGCGAATTATTTATGGTTTAGGCTTGAAGTTATCCAGCCATGAAGTGGCTGCCTCCGTCCATTTTTGTGTGAAAGATCCCCTCTGCTCGCCTTCGTGGAACTTGTGATAAGGTGCGACCTTGTCAAACACCCCAGAAGAGAGGAAGATTAACGTCAGGCAGGCCGCTACCGCGTAATGAAATACTTTATGCTCCAGCCAGCGTCTGCTCCGTCCTGAACGTGATTTGCGCTTGCTCTTTGAATGTTCCAGATCTGTGATGCGTTCCATAATGGAATCCGCAAAGTGAGCCGGATTATCCAGTTTCGGCAATGTTTGATGAATACCCATAGCTTCCAGATAGTGATCCATCGCTTCTGGATCTTCGATTAATACCTTTTCCATGCGAATCGCTTGTTCCCCGGTAATTCGGCCTTCGATATAGTCCGTCCAGTCCTGAACGCCGTACATCTCGATTTTACTCACGCCACTCATCCTCCTTCCAATGAATTCTGATCCACTGCCGGGCACGGTACAAACGGGATTCCACGGTTTTGACAGCCACCTGGGCATCATGGGCGATCTGCTCATAATTTTTTTCGCTTAAATAATACGCAGTAATAATGTCCCGATGCTGGGCAGGCAGTTGATTGATTCGTTCACGCAGAGTTTCCTTGCGTTCTTCCCGAACGAGACGGGCCAGAATATCTTCTTCGCTTCCAGGCAGGTTGATTATTCGTTCTTCTCCACCCAGATCTTCGCTGCTTCTTCGGCCCAGCCTTCGTTTCGCATCGATGGCTTTGTGAAAGGCAATTCGGGTAAGCCATGTTTTGAATCCTTCGGAACGGTAATCGGGGAGAGATTTATACATCTGAATGAACGCCTCCTGAGCTGCATCCTGCGCTTCCTGATCGTTCCTGAGTACGGAATACGCCACATGGTATACATGCTGGCTGTACTTATCGATCAATAAACGAAACTTGGATGTATCCCCTTGACGGATTTGTTCGATTAAGCGCGCTTCGTCAATGACTCTCCCCTCCTCTCCACTACAATAGACGACAGCTTTCTGGGCTGCCCCTGCGTATTTATTTAATTTTTTTTAAATTCATGTGATTACATTGCCTGAAAAGATAAAATCATTCCATGGGTAGCTTGATCAATTCAATCTAGAATTCAAAAAACAGGCGCAGAATGTCTTCTGGCCTGTTCATTGATTGTTCCTTTACATGTGATTAACGTCCCCCGCTTCGGAAACGCTGCGTGTATGCCTTCGCATCCTGAACATTCTTCACCCGGTTGCGGCTCCATTCCAGCAAAATGCGGTCAATGTAACGGAAATGCACTTTGCCGGCAAATACGGCTTCCTTCAGAGCCATCAAAATCAGCTCTTCCTGATATCGGTCCTGATCCAGCCAGCTGGAGATCGTTTCGCATTCCATAGGTGATAACGGACGACCAAATTCTTTTTCAAAGATGGAGAACATGTTTCGTTCTTCCTCTTCTATTTGAACACTGTTCGAATTTGGACGTGCGTTCATGCTCATCTGCTGTGCTCGCGCTGCTGCTGCATCTTCAGCGACACACGTTGCGAGCTTGGCATACAGTCCATGCAAATCGTAACGCTCGTACTGAATATCCCGTTCCTCGTCCCGATGCTCATCAATGAAAATATATCCATCCCGCATCAGTCGCTGCAGCATTCTGGCGATGCCTTCAGGGGCAAGTCCCATACGTGCCGCGAGCTCTTCCAGGGTAGGAAACTCATTGAATTCTGCCTGACGGTAACCCAGCAATTGAATCAGCAAAAGCACTTCGGAATCTGTTAATCCAAGTTGATGATAATAACGCAACAAAGCATACGGGAGCTGTGCTGTTCCAGATGTCAACCCGTAAGCTACGCCACTCAGCCACGCTTTGGAGCCGGTTTCTTCCATAGGTTCCCGATTAATCATTAAGGGTACAGACGGTAGAGCATACGTGGGAATGCAATTGTCTCACGTACATGATCCAATCCACAGATCCATGCTACCGTCCGCTCCAATCCGAGGCCGAAGCCGGAATGAGGAACCGATCCGTATTTACGCAGATCCAAGTACCATTGATATGCCTCGTCGGACAACTTGTGCTCTTCAAAGCGCTGCTGCATCAACTCGGGATCATCGATACGTTGCGATCCACCAATGATTTCTCCGTAGCCTTCTGGTGCGATCATATCAGCACAAAGAACAACTTCGGGACGATTCGGATCAGGTTTCATGTAAAAGGCCTTGATGCCAGCCGGGTAATGCGTAATAAATACCGGTGTATTATACTTCTCGGCAATTGCAGTCTCATGAGGGGCACCGAAATCTTCTCCCCAAGGAATATCGAAGCCTTGTCCGTTCAGGAACTCAATCGCCTCATCATACGTAATACGCGGGAATGGAGCTGCGATACCTTCGAGTTTGGATACGTCACGCCCGATGGATTCCAGTTCAGCACGACAGTTTTTCACGACAGACTGAACCACGTGTGCGATGAACTTCTCTTGTACCCGCAAACTTTCTTCGTGATCCACAAATGCCATTTCCGGCTCAATCATCCAGAACTCAATCAGATGGCGGCGGGTTTTGGATTTCTCGGCACGGAACGTTGGTCCGAAGGAATATACTTTACCCAGCGCCATTGCCGCAGCTTCCATGTACAACTGCCCACTTTGAGTAAGATAAGCATCTTCATCAAAATATTTGATGTGGAACAGGTTCGTTGTACCTTCGGCAGACGAAGGTGTCAGAATCGGAGGATCAACCTGTGTGAATCCGTTACCATCAAAAAACTGCTGAACTGCGCGGATGATCTCTGCACGGATCACCATAACAGCACGTTGTTTGGTGGAACGAAGCCAAAGATGACGATGATCCATCAAGAAATCAACACCATGCTCTTTCGGTGTAATCGGATAGTTTTCTGTCAAATGAATGATCTCGACGCCCGTAACCGTCATTTCATATCCGGATGCGCTGCGTGGTTCTTCACGAATAATTCCCGTTACATACAAGGAACTTTCTTGCGTCAGGCTTTTGGCATCATTCCATACTTCTTCGCTAACTTCACTCTTTACGACTACCCCTTGAATATATCCGGTTCCATCGCGCAGCTGCAAAAATTGAATTTTACCGCTGGAACGTTTGTTATTAATCCAGGCACCGATCTTAACGGTTTCGCCCACATGCTCATTCACATTACGAATTACACAATCCGTACTCATGCCCATATCTCCCCTTGGTTCCTAAATTTGAAAATGCAGCGGGCAGGCCTCAGCCTGTCCCCTGCACTTCCTTGACATGCTATATTCACTTTACAATTAGATTACTTAGAATTCAATACGATTCGGTGTGTATCACGAGCAATTACCAATTCTTCATTGGTAGGTACGACGAGTACCTCCACTTTGGAATTCGCTGTTGTAATCCGGCGTGGTTCGCCGGAACGGATGGCATTGAGGGCTTCATCCACTTCAACACCCAGGTAAGTAAGTTGTTCACATACTTTTTGACGAAGAACTACGGAGTTCTCGCCGACCCCTGCAGTAAATACGATTACGTCCACACCGTTCATTGCAGCTGCATATGAACCGATATATTTACGCAAACGATATTCGTACATTTCGAAAGCAAGGGTGGAGTTCGCATCACCGTTCTCCATACCTTCTGTAATCTCACGCATGTCACTGCTGATTCCGGAGATCGCCAGCAGTCCGCTGTGTTTGTTCAACATGGAGTTCACTTCGCTCACGCTGAGTTCTTCCTTGTTCATCACGTAAGGTACGATGGCCGGATCTAGGTCACCACTGCGTGTTCCCATCATCAAACCTTCAAGCGGAGTCATACCCATGGATGTATCCACAGACACGCCACCTTGAACCGCCGTTACACTACCGCCATTACCGACGTGACAAGTGATGATTTTCAGATCTTCTACCGGACGACCCAAATACTCGGCTGCAGTCTTGCTTACGTAATCATGGGAAGTACCATGGGCACCGTAACGACGCACTTTGTATTTTTTGTACAGCACACGAGGGATCGCGTAGAGATAGGCTTTCTCAGGCATCGTTTGATGGAATGCCGTATCAAATACCATCACCTGAGGTACACCTGGCATATTGGATTCAGCCGCACGAATACCCATCATGGCCGCAGGGTTGTGAAGTGGTGCCAAATCGAACAGACGACGAATCTCAGCCTTGGATGCATCATCAACCAGAGCGGACTCCTTGAATGCTTCCCCACCATGAACGACACGGTGTCCAACAGCCTGAATCTCATCTACCGAACCCAGAACGCCGTTTTCTTTATCTGTCAAAATGTCAATGACTTTACGAATTGCTGTTGTATGCTCCAGAATTTCACTAACTTCAGTAACATCCTCACGGCCAGTCGGTTTGTGCGTCAGAATGGAGGAATCCATTCCGATCCGTTCTACCAAGCCTTTAGCCAATACGGACTCATCCGTCATGTCATACAATTGATATTTAAGCGAGGAACTCCCCGCATTGATTACGAGTACTTTCACAGCCGGTCACCATCCTTGTCGTACTTGAAGAATCCTTCGCCCGTTTTAACACCAAGATGTCCTGCACGTACCATTTTCTTCAGTACGATGGAAGGACGGTATTTCAATTCACCGAATTCACGGAACATTCTTTCCAGTGCAGCTTCCACAGAATCCAATCCGAAACGGTCAGCCATCTCAAGCGGACCATGTTGGAAATTGTATCCGATCCGCATTGCATCATCAATATCTTCAGCAGAAGCCACGCCTTCCTGAAGGACATGAAGTGCTTCATTGATCAAAAGACAGATCAGTCTGGACGTAACAAATCCTGGGGATTCATAGATCATTACACCTTTTTTGTCCACGACTTCTTCCACAAATCTTCTCGTTTCATCGAAAGTGGCATCCGAAGTTTTCAACCCACGAATAATCTCTACAAGGTCAACCCGGGAAACCGGGTGAATAAAGTGCATACCAATAACACGCTCTGGGTATTTGGTCGAGCTTGCAAGCTCGGTCAAACTCAGCGTGGATGTGTTACTTGCAAGAATAACGTTGCTTGGGCAAACTTGATCCAGTTGACCGAATACCTCTTTTTTGGCTTCCAGGTCTTCTGAAATCGTCTCAATAACCATATCGCAAGATCCCAGTTCAGCCAAATGAGCTACTTTGGTAATACGGGAAAGAATCAATTTTTTTTCGGCTTTCGTAATAGCCCATTTCTCCAATTGCTTATCTAGGTTTGTTTCGATCATGTCATATGCATGGTCAAGCTTCTCCGTCGTATGCTCCACCAGAAGCACATCAAGTCCTTTGGCTGCGAGCATTTGGGAAATGCCTTGTCCCATGGTGCCGCCGCCGACAACTCCTATTTTTTTAAAAAACATGGTTCTGCTCCATCCTTTCGGTTCTCTATTTCTCTATTGTACCCTGTTCGCCGAAAATTACAAATTTCGACCCAACATATAATAATATCTTAGCACGAGTGAAATGTAAAAAAAAATAACCGGCATAAATAAATTATGCCGGTAAAAGGGCGCTGTCACGAAATTGACAACGAAATTGTTCGCCAGACAACACTTCTTCTCTCATCAGTGTATCCAATGAATTGTCGAAAATTGTCCGCTGTTCTTCAAGAAGCCGTTTGGTCTGTTCCATCAAATCCTGCAGAATCATTTTATTTTCACGCATAAGCTCTTCCGTTGTAACCATATCCATGTTCACGATTCCGAGGGAAGTCAGGCCAGAAGCCATCATGGTCTGTACCACATTGGTCGCCTGCTCAAAGTCGTTGCGCGAACCGGTACTGCGGCCACCATAGTACATTTCTTCGGCAGCTGCTCCGCCAAGTGCGATCATGATCTGCTCTTCCAGAAAACGTTTGGTATATAAGAATTGCTCCTGCTGGGGATTGTGACGCACATAACCGAGTGCCTGTCCACGCGGGCTGAGCGCCACCTGGCTAACACTGCCGGGACGCACGAGTTCTGCCATGATGGCATGTCCCAATTCATGAATCGCAACCCGTTTTTTCTCTTCTACACTGGATTCACGATCCGTTTTCTCACCCATCATGACTTTATCAATCGCCATAGACAAGTGACGCTGTTCAATGTTGAGCAATCCATCTCTCATGGCGTAAATTGCTGCTTCATTCATGACACTTTCCAGCTGTGCACCTGAGAAGCCATAGGATTCTTCAGCCGTTTTCTCCAGGCTTACACCCTCGAGCAGAGGTTTATTCACCGCATGGAGCTCCAGGATGTGCTTTCTGCCTTTCTTGTCAGGCAGGTCTACCTGGATATGACGGTCAAAACGTCCAGGACGGGTTAATGCGCTATCCAGCATTTCTTTGCGGTTTGTTGCCGCTATAACAAGGATGCGAGGTGTATCGGATGTATAAATTCCGTCCATTTCCGTCAACAGCTGGTTGAGTGTCTGATCATACTCGCGCTGCTGACCGCCTTCACGCTTACCACCGATCACATCAATCTCATCAATAAAAATAATGGCGTTCTCTTTATTTTCTTTTGCTGCACGTGTTCTGGCATCGCGAAATAAATCACGAATTCTGCCCGCACCGACACCGACATACATCTCGACAAACTCACTGCCTGAGGCTGCAACAAACACGGAATCGGTATAGTGTGCGGCCGCTTTGGCCATCAGCGTTTTCCCTGTTCCCGGAGGGCCGGTAAGGAGGATACCTTTCAAAGGACGAATCCCGAACTTCTGAATTTCTTCATGACGGATCAGAAAATCAAGCGCTTCCCGCAGCTCCTGCTTGGCACTGTCCTGGCCGCCGATTTCTTCAAAAGTCAGTTTAGAAGGTCCTTTTTTCTTGCGCTTGCGTTCCTGACCTGCTCCAACCGTAATTCCCCCGCGCATCTGCATCATAAGCAGCAATCCGCCCACAACCGCAGCTGCAATCAGAATGGGGAAAATATTCACACCAACAAAAGCAAGAAAGATAATCAACACAGGGACAAATCCAATGGCAACTTCCTTCGTCCATTTAGGCATTAGGCCACACTCCTATCTGACCCGGTACACGCGGCAGAATAATAAACTTGCTGGCATCTCCATCTCGGAGGCTTACGTATACGTTATTGTCATCCATGGCCGTATTCACTTGAATACCATTGGTCGCCATTTTGGATAATGTAGGTGTAATATCCGTGTACTGCTTGTTCTCCATCGCTTGAGCGACAGTAAACATGGCATCGCCCCACCAGTTTTCCAGGGCTTCATTTGAATGATCCACCACGTCCAGTTTCAATGCACGCGTGCCGATCAGTGTCTGTCCTTCTTTCTGAATATATTGAACCAATCTGCCCAGATCCACATCTGGCTGCAAATCAAGTTTCAATTGTACGTCATTGCGGTTAATAGTTAAGTGAACGTCATTAACCCCGTCATATTGGGTTACCATTTTTTCAATCGGATTCTGCATGGCCACTTGACGATACACAAACCAACCTCCAAACAACACAACGGCTGAAATGACGGCAGTTAAAGCAATAGGCAATACTTTTAGCTTCAAGTGAGTTTCCCCTCCCAAATTTTGAGCCCATCCCTATAGCTTATAGGCATAATATGAATTGTGTACGAATGACCTGTGATGTGCCCAACAGGTTTTATTCCTGTTTGATGTATCCTTGAATACATATTTGAGTATATCACATCGTATATACAATTTCGAAGGCGAAAATATGAATAAATTATTAATTTTAACTATTCAAATCCAGAATGATTCGCAGGATACGCCAAAAAACCGGATCAGACGTGCTTCCATCTGCCGGTTCTTTGAAGAAATTACCTAAGAAAAAGTTCTGTTATTTCGATTAGCTGTTTGGAATGGTATATACCAAATCAACTTGGTCGCCATTGCTAAAACGATAGAATCGATAGTAGTTATGCGTATCGTCTTTGTAATACACTTGCCACACATAGATTCCATTAACAACTCCTGGCATAATCCGCTTAATCTCTCCGCCTGGAACTTCAGAGCTGAATCGATTCCGAATCTGTGCTTCAGATAACCCGTTCTGCAGCAGCTCACTGTGCACAGCGTTATTCCCTGTGACAGGTTTGTTGGTTGCATCGAATTTGACCCAGACGGCAATGTCCTGATTCTCTTTATTTTTGGCCATCATGGTCCAGTAAATATTGTCATCGCCTTCTTTTTGGCCCCAGACGTATTTTCGGAGATCCTCGTAAGATGTAATCCCCAGCTGCTCCTGTGCCGCTTGAATAGCTAGTGCTTCTTCATTGCGCTGGTCCTGGGTTATATAGATATAAAAGCGCTGAAGTCCAAACAGAATCAAAATCAGGATGAGCAGCGAGATCCATATCCATTTCTTTTTTCTTTTCAAAAGCCGAACTTCCTTTCCCCTATGACGCTGCTGCGATTCTGAAATTAACGGGCGAGCAGTCCGTCAAATGCAAGTTGAGACTCACGCAGAATGCGCTCTTCATCCATTGTAAGACATTCCCCATGCTTCACCAATTGTTTGCCGTCCACCCATACATGCTCTACATCCTTGGCTGAAGCCGAGTAGATCGTATGGGATATGAGGTCCGTGTGCGGATAGAAATGAGCTTGTTCAATGTTCAGTGCAATAAAATCGGCCTTCATCCCCACTTGAAGTGCTCCTGTATTGTTCAGGAATATGGATTTGGCACCATAGCCCGTTCCAAGCAGCAACGCCTCTCCTGCTGGTACAGCCGTAGGGTCACCGGATACTCCTTTGTGTATCAGCGCAGCAAGTCTCATCTCTTCAAACATGTCCAGATTGTTGTTGCTCGCTGGTCCATCTGTTCCCAAGGATACCGTAACACCCGCTTTTAGCAAATCCGGAACTCGTGCTACACCTGAAGCGAGTTTCAGGTTGCTTCCCGGATTATGGGAGACAGCGACATCATGCCGTGCCAAAATTTCAATCTCCTCATCATTGAGATGCACCGCATGAGCAACGAGAGAAGGCCGTGAGAAGAAGCCAAGCTTCTCCAAATGGGCTACAGGACGGAGACCGTAATCCGTCACATTCTGCTCCACTTCACGAAGCGTTTCCGACATATGGGTATGCAGCGGCAGATCCAGATCATGCGCAACCTGTACAAGCTTTTCAATGTAATCCGGAGGGCATGTATATGGCGCATGTGGTGAGATGATCGTCGTAATTCGGCCACCAGCCTGTCCGTTCCACTCGCGTGCAAAGGCAGCCGATTCCTGCAGTTTGCGCATTTGCTCTTCTTCGGAACACAAACCGATTACACCACGTGCCAATGCAGCCCGGATACCGGATTGTTCCACCACTTTAGCCACCTGGTCCATATGGTCATACATGTCCAGGAATGCCGTTGTGCCACCTTTCAACATTTCCAGTACAGACAGGGAGGTACCCCAATATACGTCCTCAGACGTCATTTTCGCCTCCATAGGCCACATTTTCTCCTGAAGCCATATCTGTAAGGCCAGATCGTCCCCGTGGCCTCTCAGAAGCGACATGGCTGCATGACCATGCGTATTGATCAGACCCGGCAAAAAGACCAGTCCTTTACCATCAACCTTCGGCAGGTTCTCATCCCTATCCGGCAATGTCTCACCAATATGCACAATCTTGTCCTCTTCGACTACCATGTAACCTGAAACCACATTCCATTCCGTACCGCTATTAACAGCAAATTTGCCGTTATGAATTACCCATCTATTTGTCGTCATCTTCCTCGTCGTCCTTTCCATTCTCCAGATAATAAGCAAGGCTAAGCAGATCCGTTGTAAAATCGGCATGATGGATACGGACATGCGGCGGTGTTTTGAGGATAGTCGGTGCAAAATTCAGTATCGCTTCAATGCCGGATTCAATTAACTGATCGGCTACATTTTGAGCTTCGGTATCCGGTACGGTAATAATGCCGATGCGAATATTATCCTTTTTGACCGAATCCGATAATTCATTCATTGGCTGTACCTTCAGGCTGTTAATCTGACTGCCAATCTTGGGACCGTAAGCATCGAAAACAGCAACGATCTTCATGTTGTCTTTAAGGTACGCATTGTAATTGGACAAAGCATGTCCCAAATTACCGGCTCCGACCAGTGCTACATTGATTTGCTGATCAATCTTCAAAATTTGGCGAATTTTCTCAATCAAATACGATACGTCGTATCCGATGCCTTTGCGGCCAAAGTCCCCAAAGTATGCAAGATCTTTGCGAATCTGGGCAGGATTAAGATCCAGCCGGAGTCCAAGCTCCTGTGATGAAACCGTGTTAACCTCACGTTGGTGCAGTTCACTCAAATATCGCAAATAAACAGGCAATCTGCGTACCACGGCTTCCGAAATTTTATCTGATTTCATTACATAACTCCCCCTTACCAAGGCCACGATAGATAAATAAAAATGGAGCACCCTGCATAACCGTTTTCGTTTCCGAATGAAATCATGCAAGATGCCTTATCAAGTATAAAATTAAAAGTGCTTCATGAATGAATCATCACTTTGTTGATCTAATAAAGTTTACAGCGAGAAGACCTCATTGCGCAATGACGTTACATCCTATTCTGCAGCAGGTTCGTCATGCGCAGGCGCTTCCAGCCACTCGCTAATCCGTGGAACCATCTGTTCTGTCAGCATATGTTCCATTTTGGGACCGGGTAATGAATATAAAAAGTATTTCCCATAGTAAGACTCAATCACCCGCGTATCATAGACGATGACAATGCCCCTGTCCTTGGCTGTACGAACCAGCCTCCCGAATCCCTGCTTGAAACGAATGACTGCCTGTGGAACCGATAGCTTCATGAACGGGTTCTTTTTCTGTTCCTGCAGCAGTTCGCTCTTCGCCTCCACCAGCGGATGATTCGGCGGCTGGAAAGGCAATCTGACAATCGCCAGACAAGTCAGTGCTTCCCCCGGAATATCGACACCCTCCCAGAAACTGCTGGTCCCCAATAAAACCGTAGCTTTGGCATCCTGGAACCGACGTGTTAACTTGGAGCGGCTGCCACTGTCTACACCTTGGCCGAGCAGCGAGATATCGTTACCGGACAATGCTTCTTTTAACGGATCATAAACCTGGCGAAGCATCCTGTATGAAGTAAAGAGCACCATCATGCGCCCCCGTGTAGCAATAGCCGTTTCGGCAAGAGACCGCACGAGCATGTCCACAAAGTGTGCATCACCAACACTGCCCTTCACGCTTGGAAAATCACGCGGAATAACCAGCAAAGCCTGATCCCGGTAGCGGAATGGCGATGGCAGCATGGACGTCAGCAAACGGTTATTGTCGGCCGCTTCCTGCAGGCCAAGCTGTTCAATCATGAATTGAAATGACTTATCCACAGAGAGCGTAGCCGAAGTAAGAACAACGCTTTTCTTTTTATCGAAGAACATGTCCTTCAACTGTGCGCTGACATCGACAGGAACGGCATAGAGCTGCAGTGATTTGCTGCGGAATTGCCCGCTTGCCTCCATCCAATATACCGTTTTGGCATCATCCATCCGCATGAAAAAGCGAAGATTCTCTTTTAGCGTTGCCAGGTCTTTAAGCAAACCTGTAATGTCCGTAATCAGACTATCCGATTGATAGTCGTCCTGATCCTCTTTGACTTCCAGAAGCAGCTTGTCTCCCTTACGGATCAAGTCACCAAGCGTGACATAGATCTGGTTCTCATAATCCTGCAGCTCCTGCCACTTCGCCGGTTTCTGCGAAGGCTTCAATCGAAGTGAAAACTGTCCTGTTTCTCCCGGAGAAGCATCACTTCGCTCAGGCAGCAGGCTAAATAAAGCCTCACTCAGCCGATCCCACATTTCCTTGACTTCAACAGCAAGCGGGAACATCTGGTCAATCACTGAGCCCCATTGTGCCGACATCTCATGACCAGACAGCTGAGTTCGCAGCATGGGAAGCTGACCATTGCGACTATCTTTAAACAATCGGGTTAATGTATGAACCAACGTGAAATATTTCATATGAAGACCCAAGTGCTTACCTGCAACATCCTCAAGATGATGGGCCTCATCAATCACAAGACTGTCATAAGCCGGCAGAAGCTGATGAGATGCTTTGACATCGGTAAACAGCTTGGAATGATTCGTAATCACGATATCAGACAAACCTGCTTCATGTTTTGCCCGGTGATAAAAACACTTCCTGAACCACGGACAGGAGCGTCCCAGACAGGATTCAGACTCACTCTGCACGGTCTCCCAGAAATCCCCACCGCGAGCGCTGAGGTTTAACTCCTCATCATCCCCGGTCTCCGTCTGGGTGAGCCAGACGATCATCTGTGCCGCTGTAAAATAGTCTTCTTTTGGTGTGGCGAATTCCCGTTTGTTGATCTTGTGCTCAAACTTCCGCAGACACAGATAGTGCCCCCGTCCTTTGAACACAGCAGCCTTAAACGGAAAAGGAACTACTTTGGTGAGCAGAGGGATATCCCGCTCTCGAAGCTGCTCCTGCAGGTTAATTGTATGCGTGCTAACCATCACTTTTCGTTCCTGCCTCACACTTTCATAAATGGCAGGCAGCAAGTAACCGAGGGATTTCCCCGTACCTGTACCCGCTTCGATTAACAGATGCTTTTCTTCGTCCAGGGCCTGTCTTACGCTGCTGAACATTTGAGTCTGCGCCTCGCGTTCTTCGTAATGATCCAGTGTATCTTTCAGATTATTTCTGACCTGATCCATATACTGTTCAAAACTGATACCTTCAAGCGGATTGCCTTCTCGTTCATCGCGTGGTGCACCAATCTCGGTCCAGTCACTTACGTTTAAGGCCAGCTGACGGTAATACGTATGTCCGTCGAGATCCTGAATAGGCTCTGCTTCCTTCTCACTGCGCATGCCGTCGAAGAACCAGCCCAGATCACTGTCTTCTGGAGCAAACAGATCACTGAGACGCTGTATGGTAATCAAGGGCAATTCACGCAGCTCGTCCAGGCACTTCAGCAGTACATAAGCAGTTGCTAGAGCATCACTGTCAGCCTGATGAGGCCGGTCGTGTTGAAATCCGAACTCGGCTGATACATACCCAAGCTGATAAGAGCCGAGAGATGGAAAAGAGATTTTGAGAAAATCAATCGTATCCAAAATACGCCCGGTGAACGGCAAATAGCCACATCGGTCAAGCGCATTTTGGAGAAAATGAAAATCAAAAGCAACGTTGTGTCCGACCAGGACAACATCGTCAAGCAGCGGAACCATCTCCATCATCATCTCTTCGAGTGAGGGAGCGTCCGCCACATCTTCGTCCGTAATCCCGGTTAACCCCGTAATAAACGGCGGAATAGGAACACCCGGGTTTACATAAGAACTATATATTTGAGTTATGCTGTAGTCATGATCTATGATGGCAAGTCCGGCTTGAATAATCTCACCGTCGGACTGCGTGCCGGTTGTTTCGAAATCCAATACGGCAAATTTCATTGCAATGTACAATTCCCTTCCATTCAGTCTATGTTACAGCATAGCAAAAAAACAGGCATTTGAAAATTAACTGACAAAAAAGGCGGTGTTCCCTCCACTAGGTTCAAGGAGGAAACACCGTCTTGATGCTGCTGAAAAGCACTTCATGATCAAGTACAGTCAGCTAATTCCATATTGCAGTTGTCCGCTGTTCAGCCTGCAGGCTTCCATATTATACAGCGGTTCGGTCAGCGTTGGGTCATGCTGGAGCGCTTGAGCAAACAGGGAACAGGCTCCCTTCGGATTCGCCAGCTTGGCTTCGATGCAGCCCAAAGCATTACAGGCTAGCCCCTTTAGCCTCGGGGAACCCTTCAGGTGCACAATGAGCCGCAAATGACTTCCCGCTTCAGCGGTCTGATTGAGGTTCATGTGTGCAAGTCCCAGATAGTACCGAGTCAGTGCACTGTCAGGATATTCATCAACAATCCGTGAAAATTGCATAATGGCTTGCGGATACATTTGCAACTTGAAATATCCCTGACCGCGACTAAAGGATTCCAGATGGATCTCCGGCAGTGCGGTAACTGCTTCCTGTTCCGGTTGAAGAGCAACCGGTTGTTCCAAATCCTTTACCTGACTCATTTTCTCCTCAAACATCAGCCACTCATCAATCATCCCGTCACTCATCCGCTTCAGCAAGTTCCACTTTTGCAGCAGTTCCTGTTTGTTCAGACCTTCAGCGGAAGGGTAGCGCTTGATAATTTCATCTAACATGTCGTTCATCTCGGCGAAAACATGCTGGAACATCGATGCATCCCCACCCTTGAAAAAATGGATTAGTGCGTGACCTGTACTCATTTTTTGCAGGGGGGACCGATTTCATTCCCCTTACCAGTCGATTACATAATTGTCGCGTGAACCTCATGCTTCATGGTCTGCACAGGTTTGTTCTGACCATCAACAAATACAACTGTAGGTTTATGCGTATTAGCCTCTTCCTGAGACATCATCGCATAGGAAATAATGATAACTGTATCCCCGGGCTGTACGAGACGTGCAGCCGCACCATTAAGACAAATCACTCCGCTGCCGCGTGGTCCAGGAATCACGTATGTTTCAAGGCGTGCGCCATTGTTGTTGTTTACAATTTGCACTTTTTCATTTTCCATCAAATCGGATGTTTCCATCAGATCTTCATCAATGGTAATGCTCCCCACATAATTCAGGTTGGCTTCCGTAACGGTGGCACGGTGAATTTTGGATTTCATTAACGTTCTAAACATGGGACATGACCTCCGTAGTTTGCAGTCTTGTATTGTCAATCAGTCTTGTTTTGCCAAATTTCACTGCGAGTGCAATCAGCAGATCGTCACGTCCATGCACTTTTTCCTGATCAGCGAGTGGTTCCAGACTTGGAAAAGCCTGAATTTCGGCATAATCAATAACAGCTCGTGAAGACCGTGCAATGTTCTCGCGCAGAATACGGCGAATATCCGCAGCTGTTGTGTCGTGTCTGGTATCAACTGCTTCTTGGGCCGCACGCAGTGCCTTGGATAGAACCAGAGCTTCCTGACGATCTTCAGCGCTCAGGTAGACGTTACGTGAGCTAAGGGCCAATCCATCCTGCTCCCGTACAATGGGACATGGAACGATCTCAACCGGCATGTTGAGGTCATTGACCATTTGCTGGATGACTGCGACCTGCTGGGCATCTTTCATCCCAAAAAATGCCCGCTGTGGTTGAACGATGTTAAACAGCTTGGATACGACGGTGGTCACTCCATCAAAATGTCCGGGACGAGAAGCCCCGCACAACCGGTTAGTCAGACGGGATACGGATACCGTCGTTTGTGTCGGCTGTGGATACATCTCGGCAACAGTGGGAATAAATACGATATCCACTCCCTGCGTACGTGCCGTTTCCACATCTCTGGCTTCATCCCTTGGATAGCTGTCAAAGTCTTCATTAGGCCCAAACTGAATCGGATTAACGAAGATGCTCAATACTACAATATCACTCTGCTGTTTGGCAGCATGCATCAGACTCGCATGCCCTTCATGAAGATAACCCATTGTAGGCACCAGGCCAACAGAGGCTTCTCTGGTCGGGTTCGCTTGACGCATCAAGCCAATTTCCTGTCTTAATTCTGCGATGTTCCGAATCACTTTCATGAGTTGCTCTCCACCTTTTCTTTACGATGTCCGTACAATTGCTCCACGACGCCGTCTGCAGCCGTGAATACATGCTCTTGAGCGGGGAACGAACGATCCTTGACTTCCTTCACATAAGCTTCAATGCTGCTGCGAATCAATGTGCCCACATCGCCATACGTTTTGACAAAGCGTTTGGGCATGTACGGAGAAGCATACTGAACGACATCATGAAACACCAATACCTGACCATCACATCCTCTACCGGCTCCAATACCAATGGTAGGAATGGACAGCTCTTCCGAAATGGCTCTTGCCACTTCTTCGGTAACCAGTTCAAGCACAATCCCGAAGGCTCCTGCTGCTTCAAGTGCCTTTGCTTCATCCATCAATCGTCTGGCATCCGCTGCATCCTTACCCTGAATGCGATACCCACCAATTTGATTTACCGATTGCGGGGTTAGTCCGATATGCCCGAGGACAGGTACGCCTGCTTGCACCACGGCTTTGACCGTATCCGCAATTTCCACGCCGCCTTCCATTTTGACTGCATGCGCATGACCTTCCTGCATCAGTCGACGAACACCTTTCAGTGTCTCATCCACACTGCCGTGATAGGTCATGAAAGGCATATCGGCTACGATAAAGGTGTTGCCTGCACCCCGTACTACGGAACGCGTATGATATACCATATCGTCTATGGTCACTGGCAGGGTAGAATCATATCCCAGCACTACATTGCCGAGGGAATCCCCGACCAGGATCAGATCAATACCTGCTTCTTCCGCCAGCAGCGCGGTTGGATAATCGTAGGCTGTTATCATGCTGAGCGGTACGCCATCCTGCTTGTATTTTTTCATTTTCACAATATTCAACGCTTGTTTGTTAGCCATTTTCTTCATGGCTCCTTTCTCCTTTTCAATTCAAAACGCAACAAAAAAACCTTTTAGTTTTCCACTAAAAAGTCCCGAAAAGTCAAAAAAGAGTCACTTGCGATCGTCCCTTCTGTCTCGGTCCTCTTCGGCTCAGAGCAGAATCCAACAACTCACTTAACACATTTTCAATTTTGCTATGCATCTGTTCATATTCAAGCCAATTAGGCATACTGTTGCCGGAGTGCAATTCGGTCTGTATAGCCGATATCGCCTCACGAACACAGTATACCAAAGATCAGCCCAAACTTCACGTGTTATGATCATTATTTTAGTGGAAATTCGACAAGTTCCTTACTCTATCAGAGATATTTCACCCGATACAACGGTTATGCGTTCTCCACTTGACTTCTCTACAATCAATGCACCTGAAGGATCCAGCCCAATAGCAGTTCCCTCGATGCTTCCCTGCGGGTTTGAAACCTTCACCTCACGGTGAATTGAAACAGACAATGCCTCCCACAATGACGCAATAACACCGAAACCTTCTTTTTGATACACAAAGTAAAGATGTTCCAGCTCGTTCAAAATGGCCGCTGCCAACTTCGTCCGATCCGCCTGCTGCCCTGTTTCCACTTTGATCGACGTGGCAATTGAAGTTAAGTCTTCAGGATAATCCGCAAGCTCAAAATTGACATCCACCCCAATGCCTGCGATGCAGTATCGCAGTGCATGATCTTCAACCGCAGATTCAAGCAGAATGCCACACATCTTGCGACCATTGATCAAAAGATCATTCGGCCATTTGATACCAGCATCTGCCCCGGTATAGGCACGGACGGCACGACAGACGGCAACACCCGTTAACAATGTCAGCTGGGGAGTGTTCCGAAGGGGCTGCTCTGGACGCAGCAGTATGCTCATCCAGATGCCTTTGCCAGGTGGAGAAAACCACTTACGACCGAATCGCCCCCGTCCACCCGTCTGTTCTTCAGCAAGGACCACGGCGCCTTCGGCCTGCCCCTGTTCAGCCATTTGCTGAACATCGCCTTGAGTAGACATCGTCGAATTCAGAATCACTGCCTTACGACCAAAGACTGACGTTTGCAGAGCCAGTTGGAGGCCTGCTGCATCAATACTGTCGGGTTTTGTTATCAGGCGATATCCTTTGCGGGAAACCGCCTCAAATTCGTATCCAAGATCACGCAATTTGTTCACTTGTTTCCAGACTGCCGTTCTGCTAATGGACAGGTTCTTGCTGATTTCTTCACCAGACACGAATTGCCCGTCCGCATTCATTAACATATGTAACAGTTCTTCATGCTTGGTCATCTGCAACCACCCGCTTCACTTCAGCAGTCAGCGCTTCATGCTGATTCGCTATATTTCCAATCGCCGTTTCACGCAACAAATGCTTCATCAGCTGACCAAGCCAAGGTCCACCTTTACGCTGCAGCTGTTCAAGAATATTCTCTCCGGTAATATCGAGATCCTTTAGCTCGTGCACCTTCATGGTTTGAGTCCACTCCGCTGCATTGGCATATATCTTTTGATATACCTTTTCTGCTGAAGTGGAAAGACGTGAACCAGAAGGAAGAAGTGGTTGTATTTTGAGCCAGTCCTCGGCTGCCTGACGCCCACACGCTAACACGGTAACAATCCATTCGGATCGTAATGTCAATTGGTCCTTGTTTTCCCGAACCACCGTCTTCATTAATTCTTCAACTTGAAGGACTCCAGTAATCCGCGTACGATCATCGTTGGAAAACGTCCACCTGCGCAGTAAAGCATCTGCTTCCTCCCTTATGTACTGACCTGAGATCAGCAGAAGAGACCAGCGCAGCAAAACGTCTACTCCCGACAATTGTTCGATACAAACCAATATTTTTTTATCGAATCGGTCCCCGTGAACCGGGGCCTTGATAAATTCCAATGCTCGGCTGCGGGAGAGCAGCTCCAATCCTCTCAGCGGATGGGGGCCAGCCATCATTTTCACCATTTCGGTACGAACCCGTTCCATGGCGATATATTGAAGCAGATCTCTTTGTTTCACAAGACCTCTCCATGTGTTATAGGCAATCTTAAAATCAAATACCGATGCAAACCGGACACAGCGAAGCATACGAAGTGCATCCTCACCGAATCTCTCGTTCGCTGCACCCACACATCTGATCCATTCTTCACGAATATCAGACTGACCTCCAAAGGGATCAACGATTTTGCCGTTTCTGTCCATCGCAAGGGCATTCATCGTAAAGTCACGACGCTGCAAGTCTTCTTTTATATCCTTGACAAACTGAACCTCAGACGGTCTCCGATTGTCCTTGTACTCCGATTCCGTGCGGAATGTTGTGACCTCAAAAAAATAGCCGCCTGAACGTACGGTAACCGTACCGTGCTGAAGCCCTGTCGGAATACAGTCCGCGAACAGTTCCATCACTTGTTCAGGGGAAGCCGATGTTGTAATATCCATATCATCTACACTGCGTCCAAGCAGCTCGTCACGGACACAACCACCGACCCAAAAGGCATCATAACCTTCTTCGTTTAACTTCAGCAGCACCTCTTCACTCTGCCGAGCCATTTCCGGGTCTACCTTTGTCCATTGCACCAAACCCATCACCTCATTACCTGCCTGCTGCTCCATATTTCCTTGGTCAGCTGCTTCTGCCGATGATTACGACAGTTTATCCACAAACGGGCTTCAAATTGGGAACTTCACGTCCCAGCACCCGATAGTATATTTGTTCATACTCATGCCGAATTGCATCGTTACAAAAATCATGATGAGCCCTACGAAGACATGCTTCCCTGAAATCAGCGGCCAGTCGATCGTCTGTTAATATACGAATCGCGTTCTCAGCCATGGACTGTGTATCGCCGATCGGGGATAAATATCCGGTTTTGCCGTGCAGTACGAGTTCCGGAATTCCTCCCGCCTGCGATCCGACCGTTGGCACACCGCAAGCCATCGCTTCCAGAGCCACAAGTCCGAAGCTTTCTTTCTCGGAAGGCAGCATAAGGATGTCCGCCATCGAAATGACTTGTGCAATATCATCCTGTTTACCAAGGAAATGAACTTTATCATTCAATCCCATGTCATTGATTTTCCATTGGATTTTAGGCAGGTCAGGCCCCTCACCAACAAATAACAATTTGGCTGGAACCTGCTCCTGCACCTGACGGAAAACCTCAACAACGTCCTGGGTTCTCTTCACCGGCCGAAAGTTGGAGATATGCATCAATATTTTCTCGTGCGGTGCTGCAAAATCCCTGCGCAGACTGGCTGCATCCCGAGGGTAATATATTCGTTTATCTATAAAATTGTAGGTCAAATCAATTGGACGCTGTATATCCAGCAGATCTACCGTTTCCCGAATCAAATCCTGTGATACAGCAGTTACGGCATCACTTTCATTAATCGCAAGGCGAATGAGATCCTTCAGCGATTCGTCCTGTGCAAGAACGGTAATGTCTGTTCCATGCAGCGTCGTGACTACCTTCAGGTCTTCGCCCACCATTTGTTTGGCCAAGAAGGCACATACGGCGTGCGGAACTGCATAATGCACATGCAGCAGATCCAGCTGCTGGGCCTTGGCCACTTGGGCCATCTTGGTTGCCAGCGACAGATCATATGGTGGATAGCGAAAAACATAATAATCGTTCACTTCAACTTCATGGTAAAAAATATTTTTCTGAAAAGTACCCAATCGGAACGGGATACTATTCGCAATAAAATGAACCTGGTGACCCTGTTCGGCAAGCAATTTGCCGAGCTCCGTTGCGACAACGCCAGACCCTCCGAGGGACGGATAACAGGTGATACCAATCTTTAACTTTTGCTCCATCCGGTGGACGCTCCTTTGATCTCCCGCGTGTGCAGGTTGATGTAATGCAACGGAAAATAAAACGATATATCAGGATACGAGCAAGCGCAGCAGGATATTACCTGGCTGCTGCGCCAAACTGCCCAACGACATAAGGTGTAATACTCGCAAATCCTTCAGCAAAGGGTATCAGGCTCCGCTGACCCAGCAAGGAATCGCGGGCTCTTACACGTTCAATATACCCTTGATTCAATGGGGTAGAAACCGTACCTGCTCCTGATTCAAATTGAGAACGATAACTGAGCAGCGATCTTTCCTTTTGCTCATAGTGTTCCGTAATATCGACAATCAAATCCGTTGGCCCAATATCATTAATGAAGTAAAAATACAGTTCCTTCACTTGGATGGCTGGCATGTCTGGCATATAATTTCGCAACTTGGCATTGAATACCGCTTCCTGTACAAGCTTGCTGCACATGACATGATCCGGATGCCGGTCTTCCCAATAAGGTGCAAATACAATTCGCGGCGCATGACGACGAATCTCAGCCGTTACAGCCTGTATATGTTCAGGGGTTATGTATAAGCCGCGGTCTGGCAAACCCAGATTGGTTCGACACGAAAGACCGAGGACGCGGGAGGCTTCCTCCGCTTCCTCGGCTCTGCGCTCTACAGTCCCGTTGGATGACATTTCTGCTTTTGTCAGATCACACACGCCAACTTTCAAGCCTGCGGCAGTATGCTTGGCGATTGTTCCCGCCATACCAATCTCCGCATCATCAGCGTGTGCCCCAAAAATCAGAATATCAAGACTCATTGGGAATCACCTTGATTCACTCCAGCTTCCGGTTTGTATTTATGCACAAGTTCTCTCCAGCCAAAATCTCCGCGATCCAGTGCTTTAACCAGAATTTCCGCCGTTGCGATATTGGTTGCGAGTGGAATGCCCTGTACATCACACAACCGAAGCAGTGCATTGATATCCGGTTCGTGTGGCTGAGCCATCAGCGGATCACGCAGGAAGATAATCAGATCCATTTCATTTTGTGCAACCAAAGCACCGATCTGTTGGTCTCCACCTAGAGGACCGGATTCAAACCGGTGAATTTTCAGGGACGTACCTTCCATAATACGAAGGCCCGTTGTACCTGTAGAATATAGTTGATGGTCAGTAAATACGGGTTCATAAGCAGTCACAAAGTTTACCATCTCTTCTTTTTTGCGATCATGGGCGATAAATGCGATTTTCAACATGATAATCTCCTTTAGTCGATAAAGTGATCAAATCCGTAGATGAGTCCTGTATATTCCATAACCTTCTGCACTCCGATTTTAACACCAGGCATGTACCCTGCACGCTCGTAGGAGTCATGACGAATTTTGAGCGTTTGACCAAAATCGCCGAATACCACTTCCTGCTGAGCAAATACACCTGGCAAACGAACACTGTGAATACGGAATCCGTTATAGTATCCGCCCCGTGAGCCTTCAATGGTCTCCTCTTCATTCGGGTTACCCTGACGAAGTTCTTCCCGGTTGGCTGCGATCAATTCAGCCGTTTTAATCGCTGTTCCTGAAGGCGCATCCAGCTTTTGATCCCCGTGGTACTCAATAATTTCAACATTAGGCATATGTTTGGCCGCCTGGGCTGCGAATCTCATCATTAATATAGCACCGATGGAGAAGTTCGGAGCAATCAGACCTCCAATCCCTTTATCCTGACACTGCTTGTCCAGTTGTTCAATCTGCTCCGTCGTGAAGCCGGTAACCCCCATAACGGGTCTGACTCCATAACGGATCGCAAGTTCTGTATGAGCGAAAGCATATTGCGGTATTGTAAAATCAACCATGACCTGCGGTTTGCTCTCAGCAAAGGCCATTTCGATATCATCGGTTACGAGAACTCCGCACTCGGGAAGACCGACAAGGGTTCCGGCATCCGTGCCTGCGCCGGAGCGGTTAACCGCGGCAGCGAGCTCCAGTTCTGGATCCTGGAGCACCAGCTTCACCACTTCCCGGCCCATCCGGCCAGCCGCTCCGATTACGGCAACTTTTATTACTTCAATCATCTTGGCTGCATCTCCTCACTGTATGTTGGATCAATCATTTGAATCCATTTCCTCAGCTATCGCTTTCACGATGCAGATGAAACGAATTTCTTATTGAATGGAATTTTTACGCTGCTTGATTTGTTGGTACAACTGATGCAGTTGCCCGTTCTGCGGGTCCAGCGATAACGCATCCCGGACTGCCTTGATTGCACGATCGAACTCATTCAGATCGCTATATGCCAGTGCAAGCATCACATGGGCTTCAACATACAGGGGATCAAGCTTAACTGCCTGTTTAAGCAGAGCAGCTGCATGAGCATAACGCTCCTGCATACCGCTACCCGCCTGTTCAAGCAAAACCTTCGCCTGTGTGCTTAGCTGCTTGGCTTCCAATGTCTGCAAATGCAGGACATATTCCTCTGTGCCTCCGGACAGATCAACCGCCTTGCGGGCATGTTCCAGCGCCGGGCCCAGATGCTGGCTGCGGGCATGCGTAATGGAACAGCGATAGTGGAGCTCCGCATGTTCCGGGTGAGCAAGAATGGCCGATTCAAACCAACGGATCGCCTGCTCAAAATCATTTTGCAAAATACAGCGGTAAGCCTGCTGCATATAATCTTCCGGCTTCATCATCCAAGCTGTCCCTCCCCAATCGGGTGATGGTACAGCATATGTAATCTACGCCTAATCGGTGTTTTTTGGAGTCCACCGATTTGCATCGCGTGTATTGAATTTATGCATGACTTTGTCGTGTGCCTGCGCGAGATCGATCCCGAGCGAGTTGGCAAAACAAATCGTGATAAACAAAATATCCCCAAGCTCCAGTTCAATGGAATTGTCTGCTTCGGATGCTTTCTTCGGCTTTTCACCGAACTGGTGGTTGACTTCCCGAGCAAGCTCTCCAACCTCCTCCGACATACGGGCCAACATGGCCAGCGGACTGAAATAGCCCTCCTTGAACTGGGAGATGTAGAGGTCAACCTCGCGCTGCATTTCTGCGATGCTTTTCTCCATGAGAACGGATTCTCCTTTTGAAATTGTGTCGTATTTGTTCCTAATATATCAGTTATTCCGTTTTACTTCCACCATCATAAGGCACAAATCATTTTTAAAGAATCAATAAATAGGTATACTATATGGGAAGTATTGCTTCATCATTAATTTACATATGGAGAGGGATCTTATGACCACTGCCAAAACATGGGTTCAATTCAAACTGATTCTCCCTATTCTGTTGGGTACCGCTTTGTATGCCTTTGGACTGCTGTACTTTATTATTCCCAACCAGCTGATGGAAGGCGGCGTCACAGGGATCACCGTCCTGTTAAATTATGCTTTCGGCCTCTCTCCTTCTCTGACAACCCTTGTTATTAACGTTCCCCTCTTTCTGGTCGGACTCAAAATATTGGGTGGCAGACAGATGATCTACACGGGGGTGGGGATCGGTGCGCTCACCGTGTTTCTGTGGTTATTTGAGAAAATGATTCACTTGGGGTGGATTGAGCCGCTCCATACGGAGAACGATCTCTTGCTGGCGGCACTTTATGCAGGTGTCACTCTTGGTGCGGGCCTTGGCATTGTATTCCGCTCCGGTGGAACGACAGGCGGCTCCGATATTATCGCACGGATTCTCAGCCGGAAATATGGATGGAGTATGGGCCGGATCCTGCTGGGGATCGATTTTATTATTATTGGCATCTCCCTGATCTACATTCCAAAAGAAAAAATACTGTATACGCTGGTTGCCGTATTTATCGCTTCCAAAGTTATCGACTTTATTCAGGAAGGGGCATATTCCGCTCGCGCATTTATGATCATCAGTGACCATGCTCCCGAGATTGCCGATCTGATTACCAAGGAAATGGACCGCGGCGTAACACTGATCCCAGCTATCGGTGCTTACTCCAAGCAAGCGAAACACGTTGCCTACTGCGTTATTTCCCGTCAGGAATTCAGGCGACTGCAAACCATCGTCAGGTCTGTTGACCCCCGGGCTTTTGTCATTATCAGTGACGTCCATGATGTACACGGGGAAGGCTTTAAAGAAAGCTAAATATGATAAAAACCTCTCCCAGAAAAGAGCCCATTTCGGCTTTTCTTGGGAGAGGTTTTTATCATGGCACATAAGGTAGGTCCATTAGCGCCGGAATGGAAATATGCCTTGCTGCTGCGCACGATACTTGCGATATCCCGCATAGCTGAGTGCAGCTACAATCACAGACGTAATAAACAGTCCTGCCGCTCTCCGATTCGGCCCCTCAACAAATGGTACAAATGCGCTCTCATCCTTTTCGCGTCCAAACAATTGATTCACCAGCTCTTCACCATGGGATAGCATGCTTTGCAGCTGAGCCACATCTGGCTGTTTGGCTGCAGTCAGCCCTTTGGTGTGAGACAACCAGGCATCCAATTGAGCTATCTCGTATGGTTCTCGGCGAATCATGGCCGCCGGACGAATCGTTTCATAATGTTCCTCCAGCACCGCATATTGGCTGGAGAGCGTTGCTCCATTATCATGTCGATTCACAGCGGTTGATAAGGCCTGAAGGTCATTTTGCACAATTTTATAATATTGGAGCCATAATGGTTTGGCTGGGTTAGCAAGACTGTCGGCAGCCAGTCTCAGTTTGGCAGAAGCTTGCTGTAGACCGGTATCGTCACTTTTAACGCGGACAGCTGCTTCTTTAACTTCCACGATGGTTTCGGATATGGCATGTATGCCTTCGACCGTCGTCTGGCCTTCAAACGAGATATGTTCCAATCTTTCGCTAATACGCATAATGCTGTTTCTGACTTCCTCAATATTATGCTCCAAGGCATGTCTGTAGAGTGAAGTCGCTTCCTCATTAAGCTGCTGAATAGAACTATTGACGAGAACCTGCTGGTCCGTCCCCCCGTCATTCCCTTTACTTTGAGCAGATACACTGTATGACAAGTTCGTCCAGAACAACAGAGTCATGAACGATACTACCATTAATCCGGTTTTGATCCAGAACGTTCTCTTCATGGACATCCCCCCCATCACCAATGTATGGCGGGGCAGAGCAGCTTAGAACAAGCTTATGAAATCAGGTTCGTTTAGCCTGTCTCAATGCAAGCCATGCACACAAGATGCTGACCAGTGTTAGTCCGAATGTAAAATTGCGTACACCATCCAAATGCTCATAGAGCGAACCCGGAAGCCAAGGGAAAATATCATATGTGTAATCCATCGTATCATTCAATAACGTCCATAGACTGGCAATAAGCAGCGCCACCCATCTGAAACCAAAAAATCTTACATAAATCAACGCTTCAATGGCCATGGCACTGTGTGAAGCGATCAGCATCCAGTCCTGCCAATGGGGTGAACCTCCCTGCATCCAACCTGCAAAAATAATGGATACGGCCCACACACCATATTTCACCGAAGTGACCACAGCGAGAGCTTGAATAACATGTCCAATTCTGTTGAGTACAACCGATTTGGGTTTATACAAGACCCATAATAAAGCAAGTGTAAAAAATAAACTCGCTGTTGGACTGTCAGGGACAAATACAATCTGCCACAGCGGCTGTTCAGCCAGTGTTCTCTCCAACTGATCTCCGTACCATATGTAACCATACACGGTTCCTACCGCATTACACCAAAACAGAAGCCACAGGAAATACCGATTGGTTAAAAACTCCCGGCTCCAGAAAAACGATAAAGACACGTTCGCTGCCCCTTCCTTCTTTCAGTTTCTATGAGCTATAAATCGCTGGTTGGTAAAACTCCTCAAAAAAACCTGACCGCAACAACAGTCAGGTTTTTGGCTTAATTCGATTTTACTGTTCTGCCTTCTGTTTCGCAAGCCAATCCGCAAGGTGATTGACGTCGTCATCTGTCAATCCTTGGGCGATGGCTTGATCATACATTGCAGGCATTGAGTTATATCCTTCTTTGATAATGGTCAAGATCTCTTCCTGGCTGTGCTTGTCACCAACACCACGAAGAGAGGGACCAGCAGCACCCTTCATATCAGCAGCATGGCAAGATACACATCCTGCCTTCTTGAACGTTTCCATCGCAGGATCGTCCTTCTCGACGATAGCCACTTCTTCCTTTTGGCCCGGTGCATTGGAAGTTGGCAGTCCTTGTTCATGCTTCTCCAGCGCTTCTTCCTCACGCTGAATATGTTCAGGCTTCTGACCTGTCGCTTCTAACTCGTGCGTGTAGTGCGTCCAGGCCACATTCGTCAGATAAAACACGGAAATGATCGACAAGACCATCAGGGATGAAGCAATGGGACGCCTGTAGAACCGTCGCTCCTTGCCTGTATCCAAGAACGGGGCAAGGAGTAAAGCACCGAAGGCCACCCCACTGACACCCAACACACCGAGCAGGACATAATCGCCTGAAGCGTATGGATATTTCAGATATTGATACAGAAAAAGGAAATACCAGTCCGGCATCGGAATAACGGATGCACTAGGGTTAGCGGGATAACCAAGTGGTGCAGGTTCAGAAATGGTCAATACCAGAATACCCACCAGTACAACAACGCCAACCATCCATTCCTTTAGCAAAAAGTTAGGTATAAATGCCTCGGATTTGCCTGGATACGCCGTATAGTCTGGCGGGGTAATGAACCCTGCCCCTTTGCGGACGCGTGAATCACCGACAAAGATAATCTTCTCCTGATCATCAGACTTGTGACCGTGAGCCATTACGATTCCTCCCTTCTCAGATTATAGTGGTCCCGAAATGCCCTGTCTGCGGATCATAATAAAGTGTCCGACCAGAAGCACCAGGAGCACAGCTGGGAGGAAGAAGACGTGTAGGGCAAAGAAACGCGTTAACGTCTGCGCACCTACAATGGTTCCACCTTGCAGGAATTCCTTAATAATTGGCCCCAGCCAAGGAACGGTATTGGCAATTTCCAGAGTAACCTTGGTTGCAAAGTAGGCTTTGTTATCCCATGGCAGCAGGTATCCTGTCAATCCCAGACCCAGCATGACGAAAAAGATCAGCATGCCCACGACCCAGTTCATTTCACGCGGTGCTTTATAAGAGCCTGTGAAGAACACACGCATCGTATGTAAAAACATCATTACGATTACCAGACTCGCTCCCCAGTGGTGCATGCCGCGCACAATTTGGCCGAAAGCTACTTTGGTCTGCAAATACTCGACACTGGCATAGGCATTGATGATATCAGGCACATAGTACATTGTCAGAAACATTCCTGAGAGAATCTGAATTACGGTGATAAAGAACGTCAATCCACCAAAGCAGTAGACGAATGCGGAAAAGTGATGAGCCGGGTTTACGTGCTCTGGAACTTCATGATCCGCAACGTCCCTCCAGATTGGCGTGATATCGAGACGCTCGTCAATCCAGTCATAGACATTTTTAAACATCTGCGTTCACGCCTCCTATTTCACTCGGGTGTTCGGAACAATCTCGCCCAGATAAACCCAACCCTGATCCTCCTTGACCACATATTCATCCAGCGGTTTCGGGGCTACGGCAAGATTTTTCCCTTCCTTGTCATAGTGCGCGCCATGGCAGGGGCAATGATACTCATCAGGATAATTTTTGTCACTGTTCCAGCCCACTGTACAACCCAAATGTTTACAGATTGGTGAAAGCGCATAAATTTTACCCTGCTCATCCTTACGAATCCATGCCACTAGCGAAGCATTACTCAAATACCAACCATCCTGTTGCTGCAGTTCGAATGTGAATTCTTGAGGTTCGTTCGTAATTTTGCTGATTTCAGCTACTTTGACAGAAGTGCCTTCGCCTTTATGTTGCAAAATCGGGTCCACCGCAAAACGGACCATGGGAAGAATCGCACCGGCGGCCATATAGGCTGTAGCTCCACCAAGCGTGTACGTCAAAAACTGCCTGCGTGACATTTCCTTCCGGCTTGGCGGTTTGTTCGAGGCTTCGTGCTGGTCATGCTCACTGCTCATACTGTCTCCAACCCCCTTTGTCAGCCAACTCTCTCATACGTTTTCATTATCAGAAATTCCACGACTTACTAGAACATACATAATCATATAGTAGCCCTAGAACACCGTCAAGAATTTGTCACACATTTTTAAGCTTCAATTGTAAGCGTTATTAAAAAAGTGTTGATAAATTGTCACAATTACAAATTAAAGTTAGCTTTTCCACATCTCCCGGACTTTTTCCCCGACAAAACTCGCTATTTTCATTTCATCCATTTGCTCAGTCAATTGGGAACGACTAAAAACAAGATCTGCACACGGAATTTTATCCAGTTCCAAACAACCATCAGATGTCATTATCACCACAAATTTGAATCCGGATTGCTTAAGCTGCTCACATATGGTGTTTAATGCCATTGACATTTCCTGAAAAGCAAAATGAAATGCGGGATACGTCATGATTCGTCCCTTGAATGGAACCTCAATCGTGTCCAGAAAATCTCTAAGCCTCTCTAACGCCTCCGTAACTTCAGCCGGAGACTGATTTCCCGTAAGACCGGTAAATGGGATAAGGCATGTATCCAGATAGAGTTGCAGTTCAGCCCAGCTGTCATGAGTCATCTCACTGAATTTCAATTCCCTATTTCCCCTCTCTATCCATTTTATTCCCATATTATATATGAGCCTTCGATGTAAATCTATAGATTCATTCGAAACCTCTCTATATGAAACAAAAAAAGAAATGCGTATTGACGCATTTCCTGTTTTATCTGTTTTAATCATCAGTTTATGGTTTTCAGTTCATCCGTCAGACTCCGGAAAGCTACTTCGTCTCCGGTAGCCAACGCCTTATCGATTTCCATATACAGCTTCTCGCTACGCTGTTTACGAAGCGCTTCGTCCCACACCATCTCAGCAGCCAGCCCCAACATGACTTCATACGTAACTTTCATTTTATCCAATAGGATGCACCTCCAAAACGGATTTAAGAGCTCCTATATTCCTTACCTTTGGCAACATAACCAAGTGATGTCCTGGACATCCGCTCAAGGTCGGCATCCGTCAGTTCACGGATCACTTTGGCCGGTGTTCCCAAAGCCAGGGTATAGGGCGGAATTTTAGTATTTTCAGTTACAACAGAACCGGCCCCGATTAGTGTATATTCACCAATTTCGGCTCCGTTGAGAAGGATGGCTCCCATACCAATCAGTGAGCCTGTTCCAATGTGACAACCGTGAATAATCGCAGCATGTCCCACGGAAACATCGTCCCCCAGAATCAGAGGTTGATTTGTATTGACATGTCCTACAGCATTGTCCTGTATGTTACAGCGTTGCCCAATCAAGATTGGTGCCATATCAGCCCGCAGTACTGCATTGAACCAGACCGTCGACTCTTCTCCTATTTTCAGATCACCTATCAGCTTGGCCCCTTCAGCCACATACACCGAAGAATGAAGCTGTGGTTGTTGACCTTTGAACGGAATTATCATCAGTATCACTCCTTAATTTGGGAGTGATTTTAGCAACATGTCCTCTAAATGTCAAACATTACAGGAGTCGTGTCTCCGGACAGCGATCTGCAGGATGCCGCCAAACGTAAGCCCCAGGCCGTCATTTGCACGGTTACTCCACTCTCCTGTTCTCCAATGCGAAGCATACCCAGATGCAGCATCATTTTGATGACTCTTGTTTCATAAATGGTCTCCGGCGTGTCGTAATAAAATGGCTGTATCAACGGACCAATCTGACGAAACAAAGACTCTGCTGTGGACCAATCCGGTGCACATTCCCCTGTCCAGTAGACGATGGAGGACAAATTTGGAATAGCACCTTTATAAAGTCTTAACCAAAACCGAAATAGCTGTATCATTTCGGCAGTTTTCTCTGCCCCCAGCTTGTCTTCGCCAGATGCAGACAGTTTCAGCAGTCCTTGTTCTTCCCGAACTAGGCGGTGGTGAAATGCATAATCGTATAGAAATGCAAAACGGTCAGGATAATCCTTGAAGGAACGGCCGTAGCCAAACCTCCAGCCTGCTTTTCCAACCAATGTCTCGCTGACATGTAGATGATCCATCACCTGCTGCTGGGAACGACGGTACATCATGCCCTCTGCGTTCAAGGGGATCTCATGCTGCTGAACAAATTGCAGAAACAACTTAAGATCGTCTACAAGCAGATGGTACTCATCCCTATACATGGGTGGTTCACTTGTCTTTTTAATACCCGCCTTCAGGTGAGTTGATAACACATCCCGGAATCTCATTTTCAAATCCTGGGGCACCTGATACAGGTACTTGGTATGCTGTGTTGTTCCGTTAAACAACCACCCGCTCTTGGTGAAGCGAACAATCAGATCGCGCGGACTGGCACCAGCGTCGCTTTCCTTTTTGTCCATCGACTGACGTGCAATGGCGACAAGTTCTTCCATCCCAAAGTATTGACGGGGATCAAATAGCAGGTTGTTCAGAAAACGCAGATGCGCCACGTTCAGTTCGCTAACCTGTTGCTCAAAAAATCGCCTGCTGCCCAATGTCGTGAGAATACTCTGGATGAGTTCATGTTTGGAATTCGGCTTACACTCACATTGGTAATAGTCTGCTATACGATTAAGCTGGCCGATATCGGCAAAAGTAAGCATATCCGCTAGATTCATGGGTCCATCGCCTCGCCGTTGACTACTATTTGGCTACTGATTCGGGGCCTGAGTAGTTTGGTTTTGTAAACATGTTTGACGGAATTCCAAGGATCTAAACCTCTTTGCACAAATCTTTTATCGTTTTAACCATACTATGCCCTAACTTGTCTGCTCAGAAGAAAAATGAGAGGCTCGAAATGATATAGAACGACAGCTTCGCTGTTTGAAAACAAAAAAAAAACAATCTGAGTCCAATTACTCAGATTGTTTGGCCGAATCCAAAGATAGATGTCGTGTGCAGTTATATAACAAGGGACTCCAGTCGTCCTTTTCTTTTTCCAGAATCGTAAGCGACAAGTTTCCAATTCGTTCCGTATAGCGGTCTTTGTACAAGGCAGATAACAGATTGGCCAGAAAAGCCCCATGCGTCACAATCAGCACATTTTTGCTTGGATATGCAGCCCATAGATCCTCCAGGAACGCTAAAGCCCGTGCCTGTATATCAACAATCTGCTCCTGTCCCAGATCCAGCGTCTCCCAGGTTGTTCCCCAGCGGGCGATTCGTTCATCTGAGGTCAAACCCTCGATTTGACCGAAACCTCTCTCTTTCAGACGTGCATCTGGATCAAGCATAGGCACATTTAACAGTTTAGAGATGATCTCTCCTGTCTCCTGCGCACGGGATAAACCACTGGTGATGATATAGTCCCACTGATACTCCTCAGTCAACAGACGGCTTCCCAGCCGTTCTGCCTGCTGACGCCCTTCTGCATTCAAAGGGATATCAGTCTGCCCCTGAATACGTCCTGCAGCATTCCAATCAGTAAGACCGTGACGAATAAGCCCAATCCTCATCTCATCCCTCATTTCTCTATACGGTGAACGGCAGGTAGCTATGCGCGTGCACCTTGTTTACGTTTGTTCGTCGTACGATGCATGCGCCCCAGTGAAAACAGAGCCATGCCTATGGCAAGCAGTGACAAGGCCATCCAGTATCCCGGATAAGCAGGTCCCATACTTACGACAAAAGGTTCAATGATGCTCCCTCTGTCTGCCCCTGGCATGTTGTACTGGTACATGCTTGAAGCCGTCAGATCACTTCCAGCAACAGCTGTTTCGAGTATCCCCGTAGAAACAACGCTTTGCTGCTGCTCAGCTTCAGATACTTCTGGCTTAAACATCGCCATGTACAAGAAACTGCATAAAAAAATGGCCAGAAACGCAGCAATCCACAAAGACATATGCTTGCGGATCGCAGCAGAGAATCGATTCACCTTTGCCTCTTCAGGCAAAAGCCATGGTGACTCCGCATAAATGCGGTCCATTACATTGCGATTGACTCTCTCTGCCTGCTGCTCTGTCACGGGTTCCGGTATGCTGTGCAGCAATATTTGGGCTTCTTCCCAAACCTCAAACTGCTGCGAACAGTCCTCACAACCATCCAGATGGGCATGAAAAGCAATCCGCTGCGGATGATTTGCCGGCAAGTCCCAGATCAGTGCAAACAGGTCCTGGGCTTCATTGCAATTCATCGGTTCTTCATCCCTTCATATGGCTCGTACACCGGTTCGAAGAAATAAGGCTCCAATTGAGTTTTTACGCTTGATCTTGCTCTGAACAATAACGATTTTACAGAACTGACGCTCTGCCCAAGAATATTGGCAATCTCCTGGTAGTCTAGTTGATCATATTCACGGAGTATTATGGCAGAACGCTGCTTCTCCGGTAAGTTGTTAATGGCATCTCTAACCAGCATTACCCGCTCACTGCGCAGTACAGCATGCTCAGGCGCGTTCTCGGAAGGAGCAATTGGTACGACACCGCTCTCTTCAAGAGGAACGCTTCCACTGCGCTGCTTGCGCAGTTCACTCAGCACCGTATTTCTCGCAATGGTGTATAGCCAAGTTGAGAATGAGGCATCCACCTCACGGAACGAGTGCAAACTGCGGTACGCCTTATAGAAAGTCTCAGAACAGAGATCTTCCGCAAGCAGCTCCATATTGGAACTTTTCAACATATGATATACGAAAGCCAGTATTTTACGCTGATAACGACGCATCAGCTCGGAATATAACTCCAGGTTACCTTCCTTGATTTCTCGAATCAACTGGGAATCCGTCATTTGAGTGCGACCCCTCCTCGCCCATCCATGTGCTTCTCCCCGTTCGACTCTATCCATGTATTACCGAACAGGCACAAAAAAGTTGCGGTTCTCACCGCATAAAACAGCGTAAGGGCCCTTCAGGCCTCTACGCCAAATTCCCCTATGTAATGGCAATTTCCCCAACGTTTCTACATTAACAGTATTTATTGTACAACGGTCAGCATCATCCTGGCAAATCTATTGTGCATCATAAAAACCCGACCTGTCATTCTTATGCAATTTATTGCGCTCATATGACGCCATTAGAATCCATTTTGGCAAAAATGCACATTGCACACTCATTAGACGTACGAGGATTCAAAAAGGTTTCAAAATTTTAATCTTTTTTTCACACCTGAGTTGAAGGATTTTATTTCCTGAATTAACGTAAGTTATTATTATTTTTAACAGATTCACTTAAAGTGTTGACAAAATGAAAATGTATACATATAATAAAAGTACAGTATGGTTTCTCTCCACTCCTATCCAATAACTGTATTGCTCCACGTGAGCAATGGCCGCTTATGTAAGCGGTCTTTTTTTTACCCTTTTCCAGATAACGTACTTTAACAATAAGTTGTCGACATAAAAAAGAGGGCTCCGGCCCTCTTTTTTTGCCTCTATCTTACACCCATACCTGGTATCCCAGGGAATCCAGTAAAGACTTCGCACGCTCCATATCCTCTTCCTGACGGAAGGACAAACGCATGATGCCTGGCACATCAACCCGGTTCTCAATGATCTCCAGATTACTCAGGTTGATATCATGTGTTCCAAGCTCAGTTGCGATCTTACCAATCATCCCCGGTGCATCCTGCACATCGGTATATAAATCAAACAGCGGTGAAATCATGCCTTTACGACGTTCTGGCAGTACACTGCGGAACTCACGGGCCTGACGGAACGCATCTTCTATCCCTTGACCGTTCTGGTTCTCCAGCATCTCTGTAAAGGCAGACATCTGGTTATTCCAGTCCTTCATTAAACCAAGGAGCACTTCACGGTTGCTCAGCAGAATATCACGCCATACGATCGCATCACTGGAAGCAATCCTTGTAATATCACGGAATCCGCCTGCCGCCAGCATTTTATACAGCGGGTTTGATTCGTTGTATTCACGCACCTGATTCACAAGTGCAACCGCAATGACATGTGGCAAATGGCTGATAGCCCCCACAATATCATCATGCAGCAGAGGTTCAACCCGAACGATCTGTGCTCGCGTGTACGCTAGAAGTTCGGACAGACGGGAGTAAGCCTCTTCCGGGACATGAGCGGACGGAGTCAAAACATAGTACGCATTTTCGAAAAGCACAGCCGAAGCCGCATCCACGCCAGCACGCTCAGAACCGGCCATGGGATGACCGCCAATGAAATAGGCATCCGTCATGCGTATATGCTCCGCACAGGCAGCGATCGAAGCTTTGGTACTGCCAACATCCGTTATGATACAACCCTTTTTCAAGGGCAGCTTGGCCAATTGTTGAAAATACGATTCAAGTAAACCTACCGGCACGCACAAAAAAATAAAGTCGGCATCCTGTACCGCTTCCTCCAGAGAGAGTGTAGCGTCATCGACTACGCCACTCGCTATGTACTTGTCCTTCAGTTCAGGCAGATGTGCATAGCCCATCACGGTAACATCCGGCTTGCCTTTGAAGCAAAGCGCGAGTGAACCGCCGATGAGCCCTACACCAATCATTGCAATTTTTAGTTTCATGGGTCCTCACTCTTTCATCGCCGGTAATTAGGGGCTTGTTATCGCCTTCTCAGCCAGCGTGTTCTCCAGTGCCTTCACAAACGCACGGTTCTGCTCCGGTGTGCCAACAGACACACGAATGTATGTCGGATAGACTTGGAAGCCAGGGCGCACAATAATGCCTTGTTTGAGCAAGGATTGGAACGCGTCTTTGGATGGCATATCCAGATCCACCATGATGAAGTTGCCTTGCGAAGCAAAGTATGGCAATCCAAGCCGTGTAAACTCATTTTGCAGGAAATCACGCTCAGATGCATTCAGCTCTGCACATTCCTGAACAAATTTTTGATCCAGAAGTGCAGCTGTTGCTGCAGCCTGACCAAAACGCGATGTGTTGAACGGCTCACGGACACGGTTGATCAGATCGATTACTTCCGGACGCGCGATACCATATCCAATGCGTAGGGATGCCAGACCATAAATTTTGGAGAAGGTTCGTAATATGACCAAATTCGGATAACGTTCCAGTAACGATATACTCTGTGGATAATCCGCATCGGTTACAAATTCATAATAAGCCTCGTCCAGCACAACCATGACATGAGCAGGTACACGATCCATAAATGACGTAAGTTCCTGTTCAGAGATGATCGTTCCTGTTGGGTTATTCGGGTTACATACCCATACCACCTTGGTTCTGTCATTAATTTGCGCAAGCATGGAAGACAGGTCATGGGTTCCATCCTTAAGCGGTACTTCAATCGTCACAGCACCTTCAATGTCAGCATTGCTTTTGTATACGGAGAATGTCTGATCCGCCATGACGGTCTCATCTCCCGGGAGGAAGAAGGCACGGGTAATCAGGGCTATAATCTCGTCCGATCCACAGCCAAAAATAATGTTGCTCCGTTCCACGCCCAAATGCTTCGCCAGCACCCCTGTCAGTTCTACCGCACTGCCGTCAGGGTACAGGCTAACATTTGCCAATTCTCTCGTAATGGCTTCCAGTACGGCAGGAGAGCTGCCGTATGGATTTTCGTTGGAGGCCAGCTTGATGACTTGCTCAAGCCCCAGTTCACGTTTCACTTCTTCAATCGGTTTGCCCGGTTGGTACACAGGCAGATTGACAATCTGGGATTTCGGTTTCAACCCGACCGCCTCCTGTAATTAAGTTATAAATCACATGCCGAAACATGTACCGGGAAATATAACACGTCGTTATGTCCCTATCCTTTTAATTGTGCCACAAAGTTGCGAATTTGCAAAAGTCCGGTCTCACGGGTATCGGGATTCCCAAGAAGAGGAATGGCTTCTTCGACCTGGCGGACGATGGCGCTTCCCACAACAACTCCGTCACAAATGCGGGAAAACCGTTCCACCTGTTCATGGCTCGATATGCCGAACCCTACCGCTACCGGCAGGTCTGTAAAACTTTTTACAGTTTCAATAAAGCTCTCCACCCCATCGAAAAAGGAAGCTCTCTCCCCCGTTACACCCAGTGAAGAGACGCAGTAGATAAAGCCTCGTGCTCCTGTCACGATGCGCTCAATGCGCGCGTTGGATGTAGGGGCCACAAGTGGAACAAGATGCACACCAGCGGCGTCCGCACGGCGGCGCATATCCTCTGCTTCCTCAATCGGAAGATCAGGGATGATCATGCCACTGATATCATGTTTGACAAGCTCATCAAAGAACAGATCGAGTCCGGTTTGCAGCACTGGATTGTAATAAGTAAACAGCACAAATGGCAGTTTCACTCCAGCCTCGCGTGCTATGGCTGCTGTTTCCATGCAGGTACGAATGGAAATCTGGCTTTTCAAGGCCCGCTCGGATGCTCGCTGAATGACAGGACCATCCGCAAGCGGATCAGAATAGGGAACACCAAGCTCCAATATGTCCGCTCCGGCCTGTTCAAGCTCCTTAATAATATCTATTGTGGTCTCCACATCGGGATCGCCAACGGTCAGGAATGGAATGAGTGCTGTTCGATTTTGTTCCTTTAAACGCTGGAAGGCCTGGTCCATCAGGTTCATTTCAAATTCCCTCCCGTATATTTCAAAATGGATTCAACATCTTTGTCTCCCCGGCCCGACAAGCAGATGACAACGATATCATCCGCTGTAAGTTCAGGTGCAAGTTTAACGACCTGAGCAACAGCATGTGCAGACTCCAGCGCCGGAATAATGCCTTCCGTACGGCTGAGCAATTGCAGCGCATCCAGTGCCTCCTGGTCTGTAATCGGTACGTATTTCGCACGTTCAATGTCCTTCAGGTAGGAATGCTCCGGTCCAACTCCTGGATAATCCAGACCCGCAGAGATGGAATGTGCCGGTTGAACCTGTCCATATTCATCCTGAAGCAAATAACTCATGGAACCCTGAAATACGCCGTGTGTCCCTTTACTCATGGTTGCTGCGTGGAATTCAGTGTCCACACCTTTGCCCGCAGCTTCAACACCCACAAGTTTCACATCCTGATCTCCGATAAACGGATAGAACATGCCGATCGCATTGCTTCCGCCACCGACAGCCGCAACGATAACGTCTGGAAGACGCCCTTCGATATCCTGAATCTGTCTGCGTGTTTCATCTCCGATAATCCGTTGAAAGTTACGCACCATCATGGGATATGGATGAGGGCCAACAACGGAGCCCAAAACATAGAACGTATCCTCCACGTTGCTAACCCAATAACGAAGTGCCTCATTACCTGCATCCTTCAGCGTTCGTGTGCCTGATGTCACTGGAATCACTTCTGCCCCAAGCAGCTTCATACGGAATACGTTTAATTGTTGACGCTCTGTATCTTCTTCACCCATAAATACTTTGCACTCAAGACCCAGTAGAGCGGCAACGGTCGCTGTGGCAACGCCATGCTGTCCTGCACCCGTTTCGGCAATGACTTTCTTTTTCCCCATGCGTTTGGCAAGCAAACCTTGTCCGATCGCATTGTTGATTTTATGTGCACCCGTGTGATTCAGATCTTCGCGCTTCAGGTAGATCTTGGGTCCTCCCAAATGGCGAGACAATTGTTCCGCGTGGTACAGCGGCGTCTCCCGTCCGGAGTACTCGCTCAGCAAATAATTCAGTTCCTTATTGAATTCCTCGTCTTGAGAGTAACGACCGTAGGCCTCTTCCAATTCGATTAGAGCGTTCATTAGTGTCTCGGGTACAAAGCGGCCTCCGAAGGGACCGAAACGACCGTGTTGATCCGGCAATTGATGTGTCATGCCTGCTTCACCCTTTCTACAAATGCTGTGATTTTTGCAATATCCTTCACGCCATCAGACTCCACGCCGCTGGAAACATCGACGCCGTCTGGTGCATAGTTCTGTATCAGCTGCTTTACATTATCCGGCTGTAATCCCCCAGCTACAAACAACATAATTCCATGTTGAACTGCCCATTCGGCATAAGCGGGGATACGTTCCCAGGCAAAGGTTTTACCGGAACCTCCTCCGTACAGTGGATCATAAGTGTCAAGTAATATGGCATCCACAACGCCTAGATAAGGATCGAGTACCGTCGCGTCAGTATCGTTCGCTTCCGCTCCCGTTTCATGCTTAGGAAAAGAAAGAGCCTTAAACACCTCGGTGCCAAAGCGCTGCTTCACCTGCCTACAAAACTCCGGAGACTCCTGCCCATGCAACTGGATGACATCCAGGCGAGCCACCTCCATGATACCTTCGAGCTCTTCGAACGTGGGATTCACAAATACTCCCGCCAGTTTCGGCCGCTCTAACGCTGTCCAGTTCATTAGTATCGTTCTTAACTCGGCTGCCTTTTGCGGTTCGATTCGGCGACGGGACTCGGCAAAGACTACACCAATGTAATCAATCGGCAAGTTTATCATCGATTTTAGCACTTCAACGTCCTGAAGTCCACAAATTTTTACTGCCGCTGCTGATTCCCTAGGCGGCCTGTTATCTCTGCCGCCTGTGCCGTCATACTTGAAAGTATTCATTCTTTTGGCCCCATCAGTTCATAGACGGCTGCTTCCACGTCATCCTTGCGCATCAGATGTTCTCCAACAAGGATACCCTGCACACCAGCCTCTATTAGAGATTCCAAACGCTCCGGACCGTCAATTCCACTCTCACTGATTAACGTTACACCATCCGGAATCAATTCCATCAGATCAAGCGTTGTACTCAGACTGGTTTCGAACGTCTTCAGATCGCGGTTGTTGATTCCAACAAGAGTTGCCTGCGGTATCTCCAGTACCTGCTCCAGTTCGGTGCGATCGTGTACTTCAATCAAGGCATCCAGTCCAATGCTTTTAGCAAATAACAGATACTGACGGATCTGCTCCGGTGTCAGTATGCTTGCAATTAGCAAAATGGCATCTGCACCAAGCAGCCTTGCCTCGGCGATCTGGCGCTCATCAATAATAAAATCCTTACGCAGCAGCGGAATATTTACAGACTGATGAATGGCCTGCAAATATTCTCCACTACCTTGGAAGTAGGAGACATCTGTCAGTACAGAGATGCAATCCGCCCCTGCCCGTTCGTAAGCGGAGGCAATTTCTACCGGATGGAAATCCGGACGAATGAGCCCTTTGGATGGTGAAGCCTTCTTCACTTCGGCTATAAGACCCAGTCTCCGGTTCCGTTCCTTCGATAATGCCCGCTCAAACCCACGAGTAGCCGGCAGTGTTTCGATTGCCTTCAAGGCCTCATCCATATGAAACGTTTGAGCCAATACTTCAACTTCTTGTTGTTTCGTTGCTACGATTCGATCAAGATACATGACTGTACGCCTCCGTTGTGTGTATTAACTGTTCCAGTTTCATCGCTGCCCTGCCTGAATCCACAGCATCTGCCGCCATGGATACACCTTCTGCAATGGTCTCTGCAAGACCTGACAGGTAGATGCACGCTCCTGCATTTAAAAGAACGACATCACGGTAGGCACTCCGTTCCCCGCGGAAGATTCGTTTTATAATTTCGGCATTCTGGAGAGCATCTCCTCCAAGAACTGCTTCAAGTGGATGAAGAGACAAGCCCATATTCCGCGGATCAATGTCATACGTATGAACCTCACCATTACGCAGTTCGGATACCTGAGTGGGTGCGGATATGCTGATTTCATCCAGCCCGTCATGACTGGCAACTACGAGTGCTCTTTTTAAACCTAAGCGATTAAGTACTTCAGCAATCATCGGCGTGCGGCTGCGGTCATACAACCCGAGCAGTTGACGATCCGCCCCCGCAGGATTGGTGAGAGGTCCAAGCATATTGAAAATCGTACGTACACCCAGCTCTTTGCGCGGGGCAGCCGCATGTTTCATGGACGGGTGGTACACTTGAGCAAAACAGAAGCAAATGCCGATTTCATCGAGACATTGTCTCGCCTGTTCTCCATTAAGATGAATATTGACACCCAAGGCTTCCAGCACATCCGCACTGCCAGCTTTACCTGAAGCGGATCGATTGCCATGTTTCGCTACACGAACAGAGACTGCTGCTGCAATAATGGCTGAGGCTGTTGAAATATTGAACTTGTGAATACCCGATCCGCCCGTTCCGCAAGTATCCAACAAACCGCTTCCGTCAGTAAGTATTCGACCACCCTGTCCGCGCATCGCTTCGGCAAAACCGGTGATTTCGTCCACCGTTTCCCCCTTCATTCGAAGAGCCATAAGCAACCCGCCGATCTGAGCCGGAGTAGCTTCACCTCTCATGATCGAGTACATCAAGTCACGTGCTTCCGCCTGTTCGAGGTGGTTGCCCTCCAAAATTTTGGCAAGGCCTTCCTTCATCCCTTCGGTTTGGCTATCTGCGGATGCAGATCGCTTGGATTCTTCATTTATCACTGGGTTCATATTCATATCCGGTCTCTCCTCTCTCAGTTCTGTGCAGCAGTGGCTGAAGTTACAAAATAGTCTGCGTTGGCAAGTGTAAGGGTGCTATCCTTCTCTTTAGGCGGAAACATCGCTTCTGCTGTACGAATGGCCTTAAGTAATGCTTTCGCCTTATTGACGGTTTCTTCATATTCATTCTCAGGTACCGAATCCCAAACGATTCCTGCTCCGGCCTGCACATATGCTTTTCCTTTTTTGAAAATGATGGTCCGGATCGTTATGCAGGAATCCATGTTTCCCGAGAAACCAAGATATCCGATAGCGCCTGCATAAGCACCGCGCGCTTCTTTTTCCAGCTCTGCAATAATTTCCATCGCACGCAGCTTCGGTGCGCCGGATACCGTTCCTGCAGGAAGGCAGGAGAGAAATGCATCGAAGAAATCCTTGTCTTCCCTGAGCTCACCCGTGACATTCGAGACCATGTGCATAACGTGGGAGTAACGCTCAATTTCCATGAACATGTCACACTTCACGCTACCAAACTTGGATACCCGGCCCAGATCGTTGCGCCCCAGATCTACCAGCATGAGATGTTCCGCTCGTTCCTTCTCATCCTGCAGCAAATCGGTTGCAAGTGCGCGATCTTCCGTTTCGGTCGCTCCTCTTGGACGTGTGCCGGCAATCGGTCGTGTCTCCACACGATTCCCGTCCACCTTAACCAGTGCCTCTGGTGAGGTTCCAACGATAATTTCGTCATCCATTTTCAGATAATACATATACGGTGATGGATTCAATGTCCGAAGAACACGATACACATGAAGCGGAGAAACTTCGGTATCGATGTGGAAGCGCTGGGACAATACGACTTGAAAGATATCACCAGCACGAATGTATTCCTTGGCTTGCTCCACATTGCCGATAAACTGTTCCTTCGTGAGGTTCGAACGAATATCCCCCAGATCAACGTCTCCCGGTATGGATCGCGGATTCAGGTTTTCCCCTGGTCCTTGCTGCTGCAAACGCTCTGCGGCCTGTTCGAGCTTTTCTGAAGTCGCTGCGTAGGCTTGCCTGATATCCTCATCCGTTGCCCCTTCTTTTACGTGCACATTTCCAACAAGCAGCATTTGCTGTTTCACATGGTCAAACACGATAATCTGGTCACAAAACATGAAACGAATATCATCCATATTCAGATCATCCAGGGCATGGGCTGGAAGCTTCTCATAATACTGCAGCAGATCATATCCAAAAAAGCCAATCGCCCCGCCTGTAAATGGAGGCAGTTCATCATCTTTGGGACTACGATACTTGCGCAGCAGCGCTTTTAATTCTTCAATCGGTTTGCCTGGCAGTTCACGCTTCTGGCCTGCTTCTTCCACTACAATCCGGCCCTTTTTGGCCGAAATCATCAGGAACGGATCGGTACCAATGAAAGAATATCTCGCCCATTGAATGCCGCCCTCCACACTTTCAAGCAGAAATGCCCGGTCGTTGTCAGCATAACGGCGGAAAATTCGGATGGGGGTCTCCATGTCAGCCAATATCCGTTTGACTACCGGAATCAGATTATATTCATTCGACATTTTCAGTACTTGATTAACGTTTGGCGTTATCATCAGATCACGTCCTTTCAGATTAGGTAGAAGGAAGTCATGGGTTATATACAACAAAAAAACCTCTACCATCAGGTAGAGGTTCTGGTTTATAAGCTGTTTTCAACAGGTTCGTGCTTCATAAATAACAAGTCCCTATACATCCACGCCGGATTATCAGATCAGTCTCACGTATGAACGTCATACATCCACCAACCAGCACGTCTTGAAAATGGTATCACAAACCCTCATGCGTCACGATTTCCATTACAAATGTGAAATGGAAAGGTAGCCATAACGAGCTTATACCAAAACAAAACGGTGTCTCTGGACACGTTTCATATGTGGTTCCTGTTTCTTCTAATCCTGTAGCACGACGTACCGCGAATCAGTTGGCCGATATTGTTACTCGGCTACCACCCGCTGGACTCTGCTATATACTCCACTATCTCAGCTGCTCTCAGCTCAACTCATACTCTACTCAACTGGTTCTCACTATACATCATTCAGAACGGTTTGACAACCACTCCATGTTTATGAATTTGAAGGTGCAGCCAAATCAGGGCGCAATGACTGCGCACCATTCAGGTATACATGATTCATTTCATGTTGATCTTTGGCCGTGTTGACATGTACCATGAAACGAATACATTGCGGTAAAGCACCTTGAACAGGTACTTCCAGTGCACACATCAAAGGCACCAGTTCCCAGCCATCCAGTTGACGAATCGCCTTCGCTGGAAAGGCTGCATCCAAATCACCAGTCATTGTAATCCAGACGCTGCAAATATCTTCCGGTTGAATGTCGTTGCGGTCTACAATCTCCTGCAGCAATACCGCCGTTTCCTTCAAAATCTGTTCTTCATTATTTTGCGTGACTGTTGTTGCCCCGCGAATTCCCCGTGTTACCATCGCTATTCAGCTCCCTCTTTAAGCAATTCAATGACATCCCGAACTGCCGATACGGGCACGTCTTTCACAATTCTCGCTGCACCGATCCGATCCGGGATAATGAAGACCATATGTCCTTCACGGAATTTCTTGTCATGCATCATGGCATCCATCAACGCATCCGTATCCAGATGTTTGGGCATGGTCACCGGTAGTCGCAGTGAACGAAGCATGCGTACCGTATCGTCATAGAGTCCCGCGGGTGCACCAAGCTTCTCACCTAGCAAAGCCGATCCGGCCATACCGATCGAAATGGCTTCGCCGTGCAAAAATTCGCCGTATCCAGCTATCGCCTCAATGGCGTGTCCAATGGTGTGTCCCAAATTCAACAGTGCGCGCTCTCCGTTTTCGCGTTCATCCCGAGACACAATTTCCGCCTTGATGCCACATCCGCGTTCGAGTCCGTAACCGAGTGCTTCCGGATCAAGCCCGAGCAACTCTTCAGCGTGCTCTTCACACCAATGTGCAAAAGCTTCGTCCCGAATCAGCCCGTGCTTCAGCATTTCCGACAATCCAGCTGAAACATCGCGCGGCGGCAAGGATTGAAGTGTATCCACATCATAGAGCACAAGCTCAGGCTGATGGAATGCACCGATCATATTTTTGGCTAATGGATGGTTAACGGCAACTTTGCCACCAACACTGCTGTCGTGCGCAAGAATCGTTGTAGGTACTTGAACAAATTTGATTCCACGCATATATGTAGCAGCCACGAATCCAGCGAGATCTCCCACAACGCCTCCGCCTAATGCAATAATGGCCGAACTCCGGTCCAGCTTGCCTTCAATGGCGACCGTCATCATGTCCTGATACACTGAAAGGGATTTTGATGTTTCCCCGGAAGGAACAACTGCCGAAACGACTGTATAGTCAGCCGCTCGCAGCGTTTGTTCCAGACCAGCCAAATACTTGGGAGCCACATTCTCATCCGTAATAATAAGCAGCGGACTTTTTTTCGTCAAACCGTATTGTTCAAAGAATTGCGGCGCCTCCGCCAGCAGACCACTGCCAATCAGAATGGGATACGAGCGTTCCTCCAACTGAACTGTCAGCTGACGCATATTAGTAGTTCTCCAATTGATCGTTGTAGTTGTTATAGTTCGCGCGAATTTCCTCCATGGAATCCCCACCGAACTTCTCAAGGAATGCCTTGGCAATCTCCCATGCGACTACATGTTCCATTACTACACTTGCTGCTGGGACAGCACATGCGTCAGAACGTTCTACCTGAGCTGTGAAGGCTTCTTTGGTATCAATATCTACACTTTGAAGCGGCTTGTACAGAGTTGGAATAGGTTTCATTACCCCACGAACCACAACCGGCATTCCATTGGTCATACCACCCTCAAATCCGCCCAAACGATTGGTTGCCCGATGGTAACCACGTTCCTCCGTGTGAATAATCTCATCATGCACCTGGGAACCGCGAATCGTTCCTGCTTCGAATCCGATACCGATTTCCACGCCTTTGAATGCATTAATGGACATGACACCTTGAGCAATCCGTGCATCCAGTTTGCGGTCGTACTGTACGTGGCTTCCGAGACCGATAGGCACACCTTCAACAATACATTCTACGATTCCCCCGATGGAGTCGCCTTCCTGCTTGATCTGGTCGATGTAGGCTTCCATCTTTTTCTCGGTCTCTGCATCGGTTACGCGAACCGAGGAAGCTTCGGTGACTTCAATCAGTTCATCGATCGGCAGGTCTTGATATGGTGCCTCGATCTCACCGATACGTAATACGCGCCCTGCCACCTTAATTCCAAACTCGGCCAGGAATTGACGAGCGATCGCGCCACAAGCTACACGTACCGTCGTTTCACGTGCACTGGAGCGCTCCAGAACATTGCGGAGATCTTTCAGATTATATTTCAGCCCACCGTTCAGATCGGCATGTCCAGGACGAGGACGATGAACGCGGCGTTTCTCTTCATCACTGCCTTCAATTGGCTCGATGTTCATAATGTTCTGCCAGTGTTTCCAGTCATTATTTTGAACGACCAGAGCTACCGGAGCCCCAGTTGTATATCCATGACGAATGCCGCCCACGAAATTAGCCTGATCTTTCTCAATCTGCATCCGGCGTCCACGGCCATATCCTTTTTGTCTACGGTGGAGCTGGAAGTTCAGTTCCTCAAAATCAATATTCAGATTGCTTGGCAATCCTTCAATAATTGCGGTCAATTGGGGTCCGTGCGTTTCCCCTGCGGTTAAATAACGTAAACTCATAATACGTTCCCCCTTTAAACTGTTAAACTGCACATTGCTAAAATCCCATAATTTCTTTGCTCATTATAGTATAGCTGACCCGCTTTGACAAGAAAGCCGGTCGTTTCCTGTCCAAAAATGAATTTCGAACAGGTTGTGCTACCCGGGTTGGAGGGTACTGGTGCTCACTCCTTAACCCATAAATGTAAATAACCGTCTGGGCACCTGTTCGTGCAATCCAGACGGTCATCGAAATCATTTGAATTATTTTTTGCGATAGAAGAAAGTCTCCGCTGTTTCCAGACCATATTGTCCGGGTGAGAAGATCTGTTCTGTGCTGCCTACAAATAAAATGCCGCCTGGACGCAAACTTGCTGCAAATTTATGATACAACAGGTTTTTGGCTTCCTCGGTAAAATAGATCATGACATTCCGGCACACAATCAGATCATATCCATCGTCAAATGGATCCAGCAGCAGATTTTGCTTCATGAACTTGATTGAGTTTTTAAGTTTCTCATCGATTCGATATACCAGGCCATCCTGTTTGAAATAGCGATTGGCCGTCTCTTTCGGAACATCCTTGAGCGAGCGCTCCATATAACGCCCTTCCTTGGCCTTGGCCAGCGCACCTTCATCCAGGTCACTTGCCGTAATGGAGCTGTCCTTCAGGATTCCCATCGTATCGAGGATCATCGCAAGTGTGTATGGCTCTTCGCCTGTAGAACAGGCTGCACTCCATACCTTCACTCGGCGCTTTGGACCAATCAATTCAGGTAAAATCTCGTCACGCAGCACTTCCCAACGGTTGGGGTTGCGCCAAAATTCCGAAACGTTAATCGTCATACGATCGAGAAACTCGTAAAACAGAGATTTATCCTTTTGCATGGCATCAAAAAAAATAGAAAATGTATGAAACCCGTTTTTGTTGCGAAGTGTGGTCAGCCGTCTCTTCATCTGGCCTTCCTTGTATTGAGCAAGATCAATGCCTGTGCTCTCTTTGATTTTCCGAATAAAACCGGCATAATCCGGGTCTAGTTGTTCCTGCTCCAGCATCGTATCACCCTTCTGGCTAATAAATTACAACCAGGCTGCGATGCTCTTGTCGTACGTCACCAATTCATCTGAAGTAAAGAAGTTTGCTGCTTCACGAGAGGCACTTTCCGGGGAATCAGCTCCGTGAATCAGGTTATGCGGTGTATGGCTCGCAAAGTCTCCGCGGATTGTACCGGGAGCAGCCTCCTTCACATTGGTTTTGCCGATTACGATGCGCGCAAGTGCCACAATGTCGTCGCCTTCCCAAACCATCGCAAATACAGGTCCAGATGTGATAAATTGCACCAGATCATCGAAAAACGGTTTTCCTTCGTGTTCCGCATAATGGCGTTTGGCCTGATCCTCAGTCATCTGGACCAGTTTCCCTGCCACCATTTTAAACCCTTTGTCTTCCAGACGGCTAATGATACGCCCTATCAAACCACGCTGCACACCATCCGGCTTCACCATCAAAAATGTACGATCCATACGCTCACTCCTCACTCACGGTTCAAAGTTAGTTCATTATGTAGACGCAATCACTTTGATTGTAACATACATGTCCATTTCCTCCCAATGAGGAATCTCACATCTATGTCTTTGGAGTAATCCCGAGCAGCAAGCAACATGATTCGTTTACTTATTAATGAGTACGCTTGACTACAAAATGTGCGATGTCACGCAAATTTTTGTTGGTCTTGATATTAGGCAGCTGATCCAGAGCATCGAGCGCTTTCTTCATATATCGGTCAGCCAGTGCTTCTGCTTTAGCGATTCCTTGACTTTGGCGAATCATACCAATTGCATCCGAAGCACTTGCCCGTCCCTCCTCACGCTGAACACGTGAAATCTCGTGAAGCAGCTGCTCACGAAGATCCGGTTCCTGAAGAGCGTAAAGCACTGGCAGCGTAATATTTCCCTGCTTCATATCACTGCCTGGAGGTTTGCCCAATTGTTTCTCCGTACCCACCAGATCAAGAACATCGTCCTGAATTTGGAAAGCCATACCGACATTATATCCGTAAGTGTAGAGCAGTGAGGACACATGTTTCGGTGCACGTGTGGCTAGAGCTCCAAGCTGGCAGCTGACTGCAATCAGAAGCGCCGTTTTGCGGCGAATCCGCAGCAAGTAGTTACGAACACTTTGTCCTGTGTTGAAAAAGTCGCGAATCTGTTCCATCTCACCGATGGACATCTGCACCATCGCCTTGGCGAGAATGCGATGAATGGCTGGTTCGGACAGACCAGCTGTCAACTGAAGTGCTTTTCCATAGATATAATCACCGGTGTACATGGCAATCCGATTGTCCCATTTGGACTTGACCGTTGGTTTGCCTCTCCGCGTTTCCGCATTGTCGATGACATCATCATGTACCAGGGAAGCTGAATGGATCAATTCCAGTGGTACCGCAATTAGCTTCAGGCGTTCAATGTCGTATGTACCATATTTCCCGCCGAGCAGCACAAATACCGGACGTAAACGTTTCCCACCTGCCTTGAGCAAGTGAAGTGAAGTTTCGCTAAGCAGCTTTTGATCTCCCTGAACGCTGCGATACAATTCTTTCTCAATGTAATCCATGTCTTTTTTTAGTAATCCGAAAATATCCAATAGTTTCATTCGTTCACCCGTGTCAGCGTATTATCAGTCCATAAATCCATGCTTACCTTCCCCTCCAGCAAGTCGGGCCTGCAGGCATAACGAAAACCAGGGCTTGCCGTTCCTGCTTGATTTCTTCTAAGTCGTACCACATTTCTTCGAGTGTCATGGCAGACACCCGGGAATTAAACTCTGCGACTTGTTCTGAAACAAAAAGTACAGAAGTTGCCGGAGCATGGGTCAAGGCTGTGGTTTCGCCGAGACTCTACCATCAGCGCTCACCAATACCCCGGGATTCCGGGGCGACCTGTGTGTGTTGCCCCCCATGGATAAATATCCGTTGTAGGAACACCTTTGCTAGCCCCGTTTATCCGGTTCTCCCCATCTTGCAAACAGTTGATGTTGAATGCGCAGGCTGTCCAATACCTTACCTACCAAAAACATAATCAACTCTTCCATCGTCTGAGGTTTGTGATAAAAAGCCGGCATGGCCGGAATCATTCGAACACCAAGGCGAGAGAGCTTCAGCATATTCTCCAGATGGATCGCATGCAGAGGTGTCTCCCGTGGGACCAGAATCAGCGGCCTTGCCTCCTTCATCATGACATCCGCAGCGCGGGACATCAGATTATCCGACGACCCCTGCGCAATGGAGGACAGCGTTCCCATGGAGCACGGCATGATAATCATGCCATCAGCCAGGAAAGATCCACTTGCAATCGAAGCGCCTATATCACTTACAGGATGATAGATCCACGAGCCGCCAAGGCCACCAAATTTTTCTTCCAGCATGCCTTCACGATCCGTGACATCCCAATCCATTTCTTCTTTTAGTACCCGCCAGCCCGCATTAGATATCACCAGATGAACAGTGTAATCGAGGCTCAGCAGTGTTTCAATCAGTCTTATGCCATAAATACTTCCGCTGGCTCCGGTAATCCCGACAACAAGTCGTTTATTGTCCAGCTGTTGCATGTCTATTTCACCGCCAGATCAATCAGGGTAAACGTAAATACAACCAGACTCAGTACACTATTCATGGTAAAGAAAGCCGTCTGTACACGACTCATGTCATTAGGCGAAACAATATAGTGCTCATAGAAAAGAATACCATATGTGATCAGCATGCCTGCGCCATACCACCAGCTCAGATCTGTCATCAACAGAAGGGCCAAAAATCCGATGGCTGTAATCACATGAAAGAACTTGGCAATGTTCAATGATTTGATGAGTCCGAATCGGGAAGGAATCGAATGAAGCCCCTCTTCCTGGTCAAACTCCAAATCCTGACAAGCATAAATAATATCAAACCCTGCGGTCCAGAACACTATCGTAACGTACAGCACAATCGCTGTCCAATCCATTGTACCGGTAACAGCAACCCAGCCCCCAAGCGGAGCAAGACCAATGGTCATCCCGAGAACAACGTGGCAGAGCCATGTGAATCGTTTGGTGTACGAGTACAATACCAGCATAAATACTGCGATTGGCAGCAGCTGCATTGATAACACATTAAGATTGGATGAAGCCCAGAACAATAATACAAATGAGACAACAATAAAGATGACAACCTCACCGTTCTTCAACAAACCAGCAGGGATGGCCCGCATTGCTGTCCGCGGATTTTTGCCATCGATCGCTTGGTCAATCATGCGATTGAGTCCAAATGCCGCACTGCGTGCACCTACCATGGCCAGCAGCACCCACATAATCTGCATCCAGGTTGGGAACGTATCGTTCACGACCATAGAGCCAAGAATTGCACCCATAAATGCAAAAGGCAAAGCAAAAAGCGTATGTTCAATCTTGATCATTTCTAAAAAGATGCGAATTTTCCTAAACATGCTGATTCTCCTTGGTTCCAATATGCAGTGCCGCGATGCCTCCGGTCAGAGGATAGGCCTGCACTTGCTGCAATCCGGTTTCTTCAAAAATGTGGGCCAGTTCCTTCCTTCCCGGAAATAATGCCAATGAATCCGGCAGCCACTTGTACTGCTCATAACGTTTGGCAAACAACTTGGCAAGATTCGGCAATACTTGTTCAAAATAAAAATAATAAATGCCTTTAAACGGTTGCCAGGTTGGCTTGGACAATTCCAGACACACCACCATGCCACCCGGTTTTACTACGCGTTTCATCTCGGACAGTACCTGTCTCAGATCAGGCACGTTACGAAGACCAAACCCAATGGTTACGTAGTCGAATGAATTGTCCTCAAAAGGAAGTGACATTGCATTCCCCTGAACAAGGGTTATCTGCTTCTGACGGTTTGCTGCAGTCACCTTGGTCTGTCCAACTTCCAGCATATTGCTGCTGAAGTCCAGCCCGTGCATGTGACCCGTTTCACTTGCCTCTGCCATGGCGAGGGTCCAGTCACAGGTACCACAGCACAGATCAAGCCCTGTATCCCCTTTGGACATGTTCATTTTTTTCATCGTGAATTTGCGCCAGGCCTTATGCCTGCGGAAACTCAGGATGTCATTCATAACATCATATTTTCCGGCTATACTTTGAAAAACCGAATGGACAAACTCTTCTTTCGGTTTCGTCTCTGCGCTCCCCATTTGTCTCCCCCTCAATCTTCCCTTACTGCTGCATGCGAAGGCTCTAGATAACCCAGATAGGTTTCCAGGATGGCTTGCACATCATGTAGCCCCCGCTGATCGTTCTCTTCCTGCAGTAACAGCTGTATGCGGTGTGTACTCTCACGAAGCCTGTCCAGCAAAATCTCATCCATTCGATATTTGAGTACCATGCCGCCATATGCCCGCGCATCAGGCTCTGACTGGCGAAGGATGTTTCGCTCGTCTTCATTGCCTTGCTCGTATATATACCAGAAGGCATAGCTATGATTAAAGCTCTTCTCGTTACTGATCCGCTGCAGTTCTTCCACAACGGTTTCACACAAGCTAAATTCAGAAAGAAGACTTTCCCACAGCTTTTGTTCCTTTTCTCCAATCATGTCCGCAAAAGAAAGAAACAGCTGCATCTTCAGCTGTACCGTTTCACGCAAGTATTCTTCAGCCGAAACGAGAAGCTTTTTCATCCGATCATACAGAGTCATCTTGCGTACGTTGACTTCAGATACTGCACCACTGAGCTTGCCGATCATTTCAATCCGACCAGCATGAGCAAGAAGCTGATAAAATCGACTGCTCAAGTAATCACCAGCAAGCACATTCAACTGACGCGAACGCATCTCCTGCTCTTTCCGATCCCCGGAGATCGTATCAATTCGATCATGCGTATCCATCGCCAGCTGGACGAGCGAGGTTGCAAGAGCATACAGCTCATCATGCCCCTTTTCATCTGTGCGGCCCACAAACACCTGCAGCAGACGAGCCCGGCTATCCGGAAACGGTGGTATTTCCGTATGTTGTCGAATCATGTCGTAATCCGTATATTTTTTTGCTAGTTGGGGTACGCGATATGAGTTCATTCTCAGCCTCCGAGCCTTTGCATTGTTAAACCATTTCTGCACTACAATCTTATATATTATAGCATATGTTGTTCGGCCACGCACTGAATCCTGCTATTCTATTAACCTTCGTTCAACATTTCGAATTGCTTCTTCCACAGGTCGGTCTCCATAATATGAAACCATTCTTTTAATTCACCAGATATGACAGGGCTTTTCCAGTTTCGCAGCGCGTCAATGGCATCCGTTGGCCATTCATTTCTCCGAATATCAGCAGCCAGCAGCAAATGTCTTTTGTGCAGCCATTCATCCTCTGCCATTACACGCAGCAAAACTTGCTCCACGTTATCAAGACTGTGAAATCCAAGCTCGGCTACTGCCGCCATGTTGGCGTAAATCTCGGTGTAACTCGTTTCGGTCCCGGTCACTTTCAAATCGAGTTTCAGAATAGACTGCTTCCACTCCACTTTTGCAATCGGTGTAGTTAAATGCATGGAGCTCAGCACATCTACCAGATTCTCGTCTGACAACTCCTGCTTTTGCTCAGCGGCAGTGACGGGCTGAGCCCGCTCTCCACCCAGTGTTCGCATATGTAAGGTTTGCACGGCAACTAGCAGAAAAACTGCCGTAACCGTTGCCAGCAGCGAAGCTGTCACGATCATCCGCGGTTTCATAAATGCCTCCCTGCCCATACCTGTTAGTGTAGTCTGTCCGGTAAAGGCTCATACCTCATTGTACAATGAAAAAAAGCAGGCTATGCCTGCAATTTCCCATAAATATCAGAAGTATATGCTGCAACGACTCCACTCCCTGATATCGCAGAAAGACTTTGGTTAAATGTACTCTGACTATTTGGTAAGAACCTCAAGTATTGTTTTTTTATTCTGATTCAATTTGGCCATGCTTCGTGATCATCGTAGCCTTGCCCCGGATTTTGATCGCTGAAGTATGATTGGTAAACTGGGCAATCATGACTTCTCCCTTGTCCAGCTTCTCGGTATGATGAAAACGTGTATCCTGACCTCGAGTCAAACCGATAACCTGAACTCCGTTCTCCTCTGCCTTAATGACAATGTAATCACTGCCGGTTGGATGGTCCATACGTAACGTCCCCTCTCCTAGTTCTTCAATAGCGTTAATGATGATTAAGATTGATTCATTTGTCAACTGAGTGTCGCTTGTAAAAGCTGCAATATTCTATGTGAACCGGGTCATACTACAGAATACATGGCACAGAAAGGAGCCTCTGCATGAAGTACACCCCTGCAGCTTTGACAGAAGAGCACATTCATCAATTAAAAGAAATAGAACAGCACCTTTCGGATGCAGCAGGAGAGGACCTGGTTTTGATCGCTTATGCACAGCATCCGGATGACCCTGAGGATACAAAAAACAGTGGAGCACATCGTTAGAGGGCAAAAGAAAAGGCCGTGAACAAGTCACGGTCTCTTCTTTGACATATGGAATATGTAGAAATCTTATTTAATTCCGTCTTTGAGCGCTTTACCTGGTTTGAATGCAGGGATTTTGCTCGCAGGAATTTCGATTTCTTCACCTGTTTGCGGGTTACGTCCTTTACGTGCAGAACGCTCGCGAACTTCGAAGTTCCCAAAACCAACCAATTGTACTTTGTCTCCGCTTTGAAGAGCCTCAGAGATTGCTTCGAATACGGCATCAACCGCTTTCGTTACATCCTTTTTGGACAATTCAGTCGCTTCAGACACGTGTGTAATCAAGTCTGATTTGTTCATTTGTTTTCACCTCCTGAATCAATGTCCTGAATGTTATACTGTGTTTCCGTTTTATAGCGAAATATACGTTCATACGCAAAAAATCTACGTACATCTTGAGCGTGATGAACACAAATCTCCGCCTGCGGTCAACAGTCATTTCCGGCAGAATGTCGCCTGAAACCAAGCGCGTTCCAGACGCGGAACAAATTTTATACTAATACAGACAGCACACAATTTCAAGTGCGGTTGCGGTTTAGCACGTAAAATGTCACTGCCAGGGCAAGAACGAGGACGCCGCCTTTTACAATATCATGCGTAAAATACTGGACATTCATCATCGTCAAACCATTCACCAGTACACCAATCAGGACCGAACCTATGAAGGTTCCGATAACATTAGGTTTACCCGCACCAAAGACAGAGAACCCTACAAACACAGCGGCTACGGATTCCATTAACAACGGAGATCCAGCATCAATTTGCCCAGAACCCACTTTGGATGCATAGATGATTCCCCCAATTGCAGCAAACACGCCAGCTGCCACATAAGCAAGTGTCCGCACTTTTTTTACCTTGATTCCGGATAGACGTGCAGCCTCTTCATTGCCTCCTGTGACGTACATTTGACGCCCATATTTCGTGTAGGTCAAAAAGATATGAACACCAATGACTGCAATCAGCAGAAGAATGACCGAAATGGGCATTCCAAGCCATTTTCCCTGACCAATCAGAAGGAATGTTGGGTCCATCTCTCCGGCAGCCTTACTGCCATCAGGAAATTGCATGTGATTATAAATGGTATAACCTTGTGCGTACGTTTTGTGGATCCCGCCGATAATATACATGGTCGCCAGTGTTGCCAGCAGATCAGGAATGCGCAATTTTACGATCAATAAGGCATTCAGCAGACCAATCACTGCACCGATCACCAGAGGGACAATGATGACAACAGCCAGAGGCTGCTGGTACCAAATCATTAACGAAGCTGTTACGACTGTTGTCAATGAGACGGTTGCGCCTACCGATAGATCAAATCCGTCCACAATGAGAGATAACGTCACACCAATCGCAACAAATGTGACGATTGAAATTGATCCCAAGATGTCAGTCAAGTTACTGTACGTAAAAAAGTAAGGCAATTTGATGCCAAAAAAAGCAATAACTCCGATAATAACGATAATTGCCCCATAACGGAACGCAAAATCCATTGATTTGTCCTTCATGTCTGCACCTCTTGTCCACCGCTTGCGTAGTATAGCAGCTGTTCTTGGTTGGTTTCGCCCCGTTTAAATTCTTTTACGATTTTCCCTTCGCACATCACTGCAATTCGGTCCCCAATGCCGAGTCCCTCGTCCAGTTCGCATGTAAAATAGATGACAGCCTTTCCTGCCAGAGCGAGCTCATTAATGATACGGAAGATGTCACTTTTGGCACCAATATCGACACCTTTGGTTGGTTCGTCAAATATAAAAACATCCGCATCCGCATTCAGCCATTTGCCGATAGCCACTTTCTGCTGATTGCCTCCGCTCAAGTACTTCACTTCCTGACGTACCGAAGACGTCTTAATCCCAAGCTGTTTGACCAGCGTTTCCGCATTTTCCCGCTCCTGTTTCCGGCTGACGAATCCGAACGTGCTAAGACGTCCAAGCAAAGGCAGACTCAAATTCCGTTCCACATTTTCCTGAATGAGAATCCCCTGTTTGCGGCGTTCTTCGGGAACGGAAACGATGCCTAATGCTGCTGCATCCGCAGGCTGGGAAATACGCAGCTGACGGTCCTGTAGCCGGATTTCCCCTTCCTCCAACCGGTCTGCTCCAATCAGAAGGCGGGAGCATTCCGTTTTACCAGCACCGACCAGGCCCACAACAGCCAAAACCTCACCGCGGTGTACAGACAAGTCCACTCCTTTGACCTTGAACCCTCGGCGAAGTCCCCGAGCTTCAAGCAGCACCTCGCCAATAGGTGCTTCTGTCTTCGGAAATTCCTCTTCGAATGGTTTGCCCAGCATTTGTGTGACCAGATCGTTCACAGTCAATCCGCGTGCCTCACTCGTAAATACATGCTGACCGTCTCTCATGACAGTCACTCGGTCACAATGCCCCGTCACTTCGGCAAGACGATGGGTAATAAAAATGCAAGCCACTCCCCGCTCTTTTAACAAATGGACAATCCGGAAAAAGGCATCGGTTTCTTCCTGACTCAGCGGAGCAGTCGGCTCATCAAATATGATCACCTTTGCCTCCTGGATCAGAATTCGCGCCAGCAAAATCATCTGTTTTTCTGCAAGTGTCAGATCGGCTACCTTTTTCTGAACGGATATATTCGCCCCCAGTTCCTTTAGCGCTTCTTGCGCCCGCTGCTGGAGCTTACGGGGGCTTTTCCACCATCCACCAACGGGTGATGCCAATTGATCCAGCATAATGTTCTCCGCAGCCGTCAGTTGGGGAACCAGTGCAGCATCCACCTCCTGATAGACACAATGAATTCCGTTTGCCTTGGCATCCCCGGGAGAATGCAGACGTAAATGCTCTCCGTTTAAACGAATCGAGCCCTGATCCAGCTGATAGGCACCCGAGAGAATTTTCATCAAGGTACTTTTCCCTGCTCCGTTAGCGCCCAGCAGTGCATGAATCTCTCCACCTTTTACAGTGAAATCAACGTCTTTAAGTGCAGGAATGCCCGCAAACTGCTTATGGATATGTTCCATTTGAAGCAATATCGGCGCAGTTGTCATGATGTCGACCTCCAATCCCTCCCCTAAGGGGTCTTGCTATCCTTATAAACCTAAGGCTTCAAATCGATTCTAAAAAAGCGCACCTTGCGGCGCGCCTCTCTTACGCTGCTTTATTTAGCAGTGATGCCGTATTCCTTCATCCAATCCTTGATACCTTGCGTGCTTCCTCCCCAACCTTCAACGTATTGGGATAATTCAGACGTAGAAATTTGTGTCTCTGGCAAAGCTTCACGCTGAACATAGACCGGATTGAGGACCACCTGATCTTCGGTCTCATCCCCGTTCAGTTTTTGATAAGCATAACGAACCTGAACTCGGCCAATGTCTGTCGGATCTACCGCTGCGGAAGCAATCCAAGGATTTTGGGGATCCTGTATCATTTGCAAATCCTCGTCACTCATATCAATACCGTATACTTTGATTTCATCACGACCTGCTTGCTGAATCGCGCGCGCCGCGCCTTTGGCAAACTCATCCCACGCAGCCCACACGGCAGTGATTTCGCCTTTTGGATACTGCTTCAAAATCGCTTCCATTTTGGCTTGCGTATCCAGCGCCGGGTTTTGTGCCGAGCCAAATGTGGCAATTTCCTTGATGTCGGTATTTTCTTTCATAAATTCACCGTAAGCAATCTGACGACGCTCCATAGGTGCAAATCCAGCAACCCATACTTTGACAATGTTGCCTTGTCCATTGATATCCTTTTTCATTTGTTCCAGCGTAAGCTCAGCCATCTTCTGGTCGTCCTGAGACAACACGGTTGCTCCAGGCACTTGAATATCAGCATCAAATACAACTACCGGAATCTTTTGCTCAACCGCTTTTTTCACACCCGGTTCCAGAAGTGAATCTCCGTGATCCGTCAAGATTGCATCAAACTTCTGGTTGATCGCGCTGTCCAGCAGTGAAACCATCTTGGCTTTATCATTATCGGCAACAAACGTAGTCAGCTCACCGCCGAATTTTTCAATTTCCTCTTTGACGCCTTGCACATATTGTTGTGAGAACGTGCCTGTGTTAAATTCCATAATCAGTGCAATTCGCTTGCCGCTCAGAGGTCCCGTTACCGCCTCTGTCTTGGGCTTGTCCTCTGATGCTCCCGAAGCTGGAGTTGCCGCTGGTTCTTTTTTGATCCCGCAAGCGGACAGTGCCAATGTAAATACAAGCAGAACACTTAACCATACCCATTTCGTATCTTTCTTTTTCATCTCTGTCTCCCCCTAATCGCACTCTCTCTGTGACCTTGATCACAATAGTTGAGTATTAATATAACGGCTAATCCCTAGTATGTAAATGGGTTTTAACAATTTAAAGCTAAAACTCGCTAAGTTTTTTCGGAGGCAATGATTTATACATCCAAATTACACCTAATAGGGAAAATAACAGCATAAGAAAAGACCACAAGGATAATCCCTGTGGTCTTTTGACTTACAAGATGATGGCAATCAAACCGCCTGAGCCTTCGTTAATGATTCGTCCCAGCGTCTCCTGCAATTTGTACCGTGCATTATCCGGCATCATGGCAATTTTGCCCTGAATGCCTTCCCTCACGATGGAATGCAGTGAGCGACCAAACATATCTGAATCCCATACCTTGATCGGATCGTTCTCGAAGTCCTGCATCAGATACCTCACCAGTTCCTCACTTTGCTTCTCCGTTCCGATAATCGGTGCGAACTCGGACTCGACATCGACACGGATCATATGAATGGAAGGAGCGGTTGCTTTCAGGCGTACGCCGAATTTGGTACCCTGGCGAATGAGCTCCGGTTCATCCAGTGCCATTTCGGCAAGAGACGGAGCTGCTATTCCGTAACCGGTCGTTTTGACCATCTCCAGGGCCTCAGCGAAGCGATCGTATTCCCGCTTGGCATGGGAGAATTCCTGCATCAATTGCAGCAGATGATCCTTGCCTCTGATCTCAATACCGACCACTTCCACGAGGATCTGATCGTATAATTCATCAGGAGCATACAGATCAATTTCTGCCACACCTTGACCCATATTCATACCACTGAGACCTGCGCGGTCGATGAACTCATACTCCATGAACTGGGAAACGACCCGGTCCACGTCACGCAGTCTTCGAATGTCCTTCACCGTGTCGCGCACGGAATTTTCGTAGTTGCTGCGGAGCCAGTGGGTTTCATTCAGCACCATCACCCAGCTCGGCAGATTCACATTCACTTCATGTACAGGGAACTCATACAGCACTTCACGAAGTACACCAGTTACATCATCTTCTGTCATTGTGGCTGCGCTTAATGTCATGACCGGAATGTCATATTTAGCTGCCAGTTCACTGCGCAATTGAAGAGCTTCTTCACTGCGAGGTCGGGTAGAGTTGATGATCAGTACGAACGGTTTGCCCACTTCTTTCAGCTCGGCAATGACCCGTTCTTCAGATTCCACATAGGAACTGCGGGCAATCTCAGCGATCGTACCATCTGTGGTCACCACAACTCCCAGTGTGGAATGCTCCTGGATGACTTTGCGTGTACCAATCTCGGCTGCTTCCTGGAATGGAATTGGCTCTTCAAACCAAGGTGTGGAAATCATGCGTGGTCCATTCTCATCCTCGTAACCCTTGGCACCTTCAACGGCATAGCCTACACAATCCACAAGGCGGACATTGACATCCAATCCCTCTGCAACCTTGATCTGAACCGCGTTATTCGGTACAAATTTCGGTTCCGTCGTCATGATCGTCTTGCCTGCCGCACTTTGTGGCAGTTCGTCTACAGCCCGCCCGCGGTCTGCCTCGTTTGTGATGTTCGGCAGAACGATCGTTTCCATGAAACGTTTAATAAATGTTGATTTCCCCGTCCGGACTGCGCCGACAACCCCGAGATAAATATCCCCTCCGGTCCGCTCGGCAATGTCCTTAAAAATGTCCACTTTCTCCAATGAAATCCCCTCCCTAAATTACTCCGAAGGAAAAATGCTAAAGAGCATCCGCTTCGTTTTTTCAATCAGAAGACTGAAATCCCTGCAACGGTAGAGCCGCCTTTGTGAGTGCCCGGAAGTCGTCCGCCGCCGAACGTTGCATTCTGATGAAACCGGCGAAAGCGGCGTTAACTCGTACATGCAATTGGACTAGTATCATCTTATGTATCCGTATGCAGCAATATGACGCGTTTTTTTGTTTTTTTCTCCAGGTCATAGCCTTTAGAAAAGCGCCCCGCTCTCGGACGGCGCGTCATTATTTCAATCTACTTTATGAGCAAAGGTAAGCTTTTATGCTGATTTCATTCCGTTTGAATTTGGAGTACCGGACAAGTCGAGCAAAAGGTATAACGGTGTTTCGAAACACCGTGCAATAAGTAGGGCATTCGTGGCTTTCCCGACGATGAACTGTAGTTGAACTACAACTTTCAGGTCTGAAGTGTTAGACGTCACCGTTTTTCTATTGAATTTGTGAGTATACTTACAACAAAAAGAGATATCCCCTATGCGGAATATCTCTTTCTTTGGCTCAGTTCATCTAAGGATCAACTTGTGCCACCGGGGCATTATTTTGCCATGTATAAGGTACTGATTTTACAGGAACGAAATGGGAGTGCTCCAGCAGAAACTCGCGCACATCATCCGCCTCCGCCGGAGATCGATCTGACTTCTCCACCGCCTGCATGATATCAAATGCATAGTCGACATACACATTTCCTGCATCGTCCATCATAAACGGTAACTCCTGACCAGAATATACACTCTTAAGGGTCACCATGGGAGCACCTGCCTGAGCAGCTTGTTTCATATCTACGGCATATAGACCTGTATACAATTCCTCCCCGGCGGGCAGCTTGCCGTTATGTACGGTTTTATACTGATTGATCATGCGCTGAACATCATTTACCTTTTGTACTGTTTGCAAATCCATCACTTTTACAGTGGGCGCTGTCTCTTCATTTTGAATCAGGAAGTAAGCGCTACCACCACTCTCAAAAGCAGTGCCTGGAATTTCATCCAAATAACCTTGCTGTTTCAGCTTCTGCAGATCCACTCTGAACTTTTCATATTTTGGTGTGTCCATATCCGCATTAATCATGGGTAAAATACCCTGATCCTTCTGAAAAGCCTCTACAGCGCTCTGCACCCGGTTCACGCTCTCCCGGTAGGCTATTTTTGGATCGTCACTACTCTGGGTTGGATACATGCAACCACTCACTGTAAGAGTAAGCATAAGGAACAACAGGAGACAGCCGCTTCGCATAATGCTATGCCTCCATCTTTTTGAGTCCTTTTCCACATTTATGTTCATCCGCATCCTCCTTGAATGTGAAGAGTCCAATGTAGACTCCCGTCTAGGTTAGCTCAATTCAGGTTAGTTTCAGAACCAATCGTCATTCTCTTGCTGTTGGAGCTCCAGCTGTTTTCGGATTGCAGCCTTTAGCGGGTCTTCCGGAACATGTACAGATACTGCTCCTCGTACCTTGGCCTGACAGGCAAGACGAGTTCCCGCGTCGAGCAGGGAACCCAATTTTCTTCTTTCAGCATCGGTAGGAGGGTCCAAAGCCTGAAGTTGATCTGCATCCACTTTGACCTTGCACATGAGGCAAGCGGCTTTGCCATCACACCGAGTGGGGATTTTCACCCCTGCACGGCGTGCGGCATTCAACAGATTTCCTCCTGCCTTAAGGTGGATGCTTTTATTTTGCGGTAAAAATGTAATCGTGTGCTCCATGCCCTTCCCCTCCTTCCTCGTACTAAGTCCATTTAAAGCCTACCAACTCTTCTACCTCTGCAGTGAATCGGCTTGTCCACACGTTATGCTCACCCAATAAATTCATTACGGGCTGATGAGCATGTGGATGCTTCCGAATGACGTTGGCAATAGGCTCATAACGATCAGCTCGACCTCTTAGCAGATTAAAAAGAAGCTCATGAGCAAGCGGCATCAATCGTAACGTGTAGGACCCTATTTGAGCTTGAGGTGCATGGTGAGCCAGGATCTGTTCAATCTCAATCCGGTACCAACTCTTTTGAGACCACACTTCAAAACCGCCCACGAGTTCAAGCGCACACTCCCCCACCTGATAATGACTCAGTAAAGAAGCATACGGCCCCGTTCGATCCACTACAGGTTCATCCAGCATGGTACCTGGGGCAGAATGGTGCAGCCTTTTTGCTGCAGCAAGGTCAGCGTACACATCGATATCCCTGGGAGCCTGCGGCAACTCGACCTGCTGCAGCAGCAATCCGCAGCTTCCCCCAAGCAGCCAAGTATAAGGCTCTCCATTCCAGGCTTTTGCCGTTTCCAGCAGCGCAGCGCTCAATTTTGGATAGCGTCCTGTAAGGTCCTCCGTTTCCTGCGGCCCCATCGGCTCACCTTCCCTTCATCCGTTTTCATTGTGTCAGTTCTTACGATGTGCTATGCGGATGTCATGCTTCAGGCAAAAAAAAGATCAAGTCAGCGATGCTATTCCGCCGAAAAAACCAATGAGCATAATCAGAAACGCGATTAATGATAAAATCCCCCTTACAATGCCCTTGGTTTTGGCCCTCGCAAAGGTAATCAGGAATACAGACAGTCCCATAATAAGAATCGCAACCAATGATAGCCACATCTTGTCCATTGCGCTCATAATCCAGCAGTCTCCCCTTCAATCCGTTATTCATCCCTGACACGGTGACAATTGAAATTATTATAACACGAAATTCAGCGCACTTTTCCAAAAAAAAGACAAAAAGAAAGCCAGCTAAAGCTGACTCGTCTTTTTGTCTTGCTCGCTCACTTGCAGATGCAGGAACGATCTATTATTTTTTCATCATCATTTTCATTAATGATTCCATACTGTTTGGATTCAGCCCACTCTTTTTGACCGCACTTACAATATCCTGAACCGTATCTTCAGATACCGGAACCTTAGCCATGGCGGATACTTGCTTGATCAATTGGCGCAACTGAGCTTCATTCTGCATGGTGGACGGTTTTACAGTACTCGCCAATTTCTTGACGGCACCTTCCGTTATCGTTTTACCTGTTTTTTTGTTGATCGCTTTCAGTGCATCCTTGGAAATGTTGTTACCCATTCGTCTCCCCTCCTCCGGCAATACTCATGTGTATAGTATGAGTCGGCCGGAGAAAAGGTGAATAAGCTTCTTCATTACCAGTGAGCTGAGCAATGTGCAATCAGGAATGCCACTGCTCCCACGTTTCAAGTTTCATGACTTCCATTTCGGTCTTGGGATCCCGCCCCATGAGAGCCTCTACAGCGTCACGTGGCTCACGATCCTGAAAGAGGACATGGTACAGTTGATCGGCAATCGGCATCTGTACCCCGTATTTCTGGGAGATAAAGTAGGCTGCTTTCGTCGTACGAATTCCCTCTACTACCATTCCCATGGAATTCAGAACATCCTCGAGCTTTTGTCCCTGGCCAAGCATGGAACCAGCACGCCAGTTACGGCTATGTTGACTCGTAGCGGTAACGACCAAATCACCAATTCCCGCCAGACCGGCAAACGTAAGCGGGTTCGCTCCCATTTCCACACCAATCCGTGTGATTTCAGCAAGTCCGCGAGTCAACAGGGCTGCTTTTGCATTATCACCGAAGTCAAGGCCATCAGACATCCCTGCACCAAGCGCGATAATATTTTTAAAAGCACCTGCCAGCTCTACACCAAGCATATCCCGATTCGTATACACACGGAAATAGGCATTCATAAACAAAGCTTGCGCAGCATCCGCTGCCGCTTTGTCCAGTGAGGCCACAACTACAGTTGTAGGGCAACGTTTTACCACTTCTTCAGCATGACTCGGACCGGAAAGGACCACAATGTGCCCTTCATCGCATTCGAGCTCTTCGGAAATAACTGTAGACATGCGTTTGAGACTTTCCGTTTCAAATCCTTTGGTCGCATGAATGATTAACATTTCAGGCGTGTAGTATGACTTCAGTTGATTGGCTACCGATCTCATGGCCGAAGAAGGTGCAACAATTAGTACCGCTGAAGCACCCTGAACCGCATTCCCCATGTCTGTCGTTGCCTGAATGCGATCTGATAGTTCTGCACCAGGAAGAAAACGGCTGTTTTTATGGTCGTTGTTAATTTCGGCGGCCTGCTCCTCACCACGTGTCCACATCGTCACATCCAGACCATTGGCGGCCAGTACACTGGCCAAAGCGGTCCCCCAACTGCCTGCGACCAGGACGGCAACTTTTTTAGACAACGCGTTTTCCACCCCCAGTTTTTTTGGCTCCTAATTTATTTTCCTGTCCTCTGGCAAGCTTCGCAATATTGGTGCGATGTCTCCAAAATGCAAACAGACAAATAATCAGACTTCCCCAGAATAAATTCATGGAATATCCGGGAAACACTAGGATGAAGATTGGTGTCAAGGCTACGAAAATAAGGGAACCCAGTGATACGTAACGAGTCAAAACGATAGACAGGATTGCAATAACGCCAGCGGATAAAGCTGGGACAATTGCAAGAGTAGCGAGTACGCCAATTGCTGTTGCAATTCCTTTTCCTCCACGGAATCGGAAGTAGAGCGGCCAGTTATGTCCTGCAATCGCTGCTATACCACAAATGGCAGGAATCCACTCTGAACCGTTACTGAACCATACTCCAATCCATACAGCTGCAATACCTTTAAGGACATCCAACAGCAGAACAAGAATCGCAGGCCCTTTACCCAAAATCCGCAATGTATTGGTAGCCCCTGCATTTCCGCTCCCATGTTGACGAATGTCGATCCCCCGTATTGCCTTTGCAAGGAGGACACTAAAGCTGATTGAACCAAGCAGATAGCTCAGAACAATCGCTGCGATTGGTAAAATCACAAACTTCTCCCCTAACCTTCGTCGGACTTCCTCCGAGTAAATATGCGAATTGGCGTACCTTCGAAATCAAACGCTCCACGGATTTTATTCTCCAGATAACGTTCGTAAGAGAAGTGCATCAATTCTGGATCGTTCACAAAAATAACCATGGTCGGTGGTTTTACGGCTACCTGTGTCACATAGTTGATACGCATTCTACGTCCTTTGTCCGTAGGCGGCGGATTAATTGCAACAGCATCAGATACAACATCATTAAGCAAATGTGTCTGAACGCGCATGGCATGCTGCTGCGCAACTCGCGTTACCACAGGAAGCAATTTTTGTAAGCGTTGTTTTGTCTTGGCTGACAAAAAGACTACAGGAGCATAAGTCATAAACAGGAAATGATCCCGAATTTTCTTCTCAAACTCGTTCATCGTTTTATCCGTTTTATCCACAACGTCCCATTTGTTCACTACGAACAGGGAAGCTTTACCGGCTTCAAATGCATAACCTGCAATATGCTTGTCCTGCTCAATGATGCCTTCTTCACCGTTAATGACAACCAGAACGACATCCGCACGTTCAATCGCTCGCATGGCACGCATAACGCTGTATTTTTCGGTAGTTTCATACACTTTACCGCGTTTACGCATACCTGCTGTATCAATCAGCACGTAACGTTGTCCGTCTTTTTCAAACGGGGTATCGATGGCGTCACGTGTTGTGCCGGCTACATCACTGACGATAACACGTTCCTCACCCAAGATGGCGTTCACGAGTGAAGATTTACCAACATTCGGTCGTCCGATCAGAGCAACACGAATCACATCATCATCGTATGTCTCTTCTTCAAGTTCAGGCAGTTTCTCAACGATTGCATCCAGCAGATCGCCTACACCTGTACCATGACTTCCGGATACACCGATAGGATCGCCAAATCCAAATCCATAAAACTCGTAAATGAGCTCACTACGCCCAATATTATCCACTTTGTTAACGGCTACAACAATGGGCTTGCCTGAGCGGTACAACATCTCTGCGACTTCTTCATCAGATTGTGTAATCCCTGCTTTTGCATCACACATGAATACAATAACATCCGCTTCTTCAATGGCGAGCTCTGCCTGCATCCGGATTGATTTAAGAATGACGTCCTCGCCGTCGATTTCGATACCACCTGTATCGATAATACTGAATGGTTTGCCGTTCCATTCACCGATTCCATAGATCCGGTCACGGGTAATGCCCGGCTTGTCTTCCACAATGGCCAGTCTGTCGCCGATAATCCGATTGAAAATAGTGGATTTACCCACGTTCGGTCGCCCGACAATTGCCACAACGGGTCTTGCCATACATTCCACTCCTCCTGTCCATACTTACGTTACTCATCATAGCAAAAAACACATGTCTTGGCTAACGTTTCATGCCAAGAATGCTCACAATAACAACAATCGGCGAACCCGCCTGGGGCTCGCCGATCTTGCTTTTATTGTTCAGCAAAATATGCAGTATATAACTAAGAACCATGCATGAATAACTTATTTGAATTTGCTGAGTTTGTCACCGAAACGTTCTCCAAGTGTGATACTCATACCTTGATTGCTCAAGGAAACGTTCGGGTTGTTAATTTCTTCACGCGGAGCGTTGCTTCTAGCAGGTCTTTCAGCTTTTGGCGCTTGGGCTGGAGCTTCTTCTGTTTCCTTGATGCTCAGGCTTACACGTTGTTCAGCAGGGTTCATGTCGAGAATCTTAACTTGAACTTCCTGACCTTCTTTCAACACTTCGTGTGGAGTGCCGATGTGTTTGTGGGAAATTTGCGAGATATGCACAAGTCCCTCAACACCAGGAGCGATTTCAACAAATGCACCGAAATCAACCAGACGTTTAACAACACCTGTTACGATATCGCTAGTGTTGAATTTCTCGCCAGCTGTTTCCCAAGGTCCTGGTTGAACAGCTTTCATGCTCAGGCTGATTTTACCTTTTTCAGGGTCAACTTTCAGCACTTTCACACTAACTTTGTCGCCTTCGGAAAGAACGTCAGATGGTTTGTCCACATGAGTCCAAGCAAGCTCGGATACGTGAACCAGACCGTCAACTCCGCCCACATCAACGAATGCACCAAATTGAGTCAAACGTTGAACAGTACCTTCGATGACTTGACCTTCTTGCAGACCAGCCATAACCTCAGCTTTGTTTGCTTCGAATTCTTGCTCCAGTACGTCTTTTTGGGAAAGGATCACTTTGTTGTTCTCACGATCGATCTCTTTCACTTTTACGCGCAGTGTGCGTCCTTTATAGTCGCTGAAATCTTCAACGAAATGGCGCTCAACCATGGAAGCCGGGATGAATCCGCGTACGCCCACGTCTGCTACCAGACCGCCTTTGACTACGTCAGCTACAACAACTTCGAACACGTCTTGGTCTTCAAAATGCTTTTGCAATTGATCCCAAGCGTTTTCGCTGTCGATCGCACGTTTGGACAGAACGAGTTTTTCTTTCTCGTCGTCGATGCTAAGTACTTTAGCTTCAACTTCTTGTCCTACTTCAACTGCATCAGACGCGCTGTCTACATGCAAAGAGGACAGTTCGCGAATTGGAATTACACCGTCATATTTATATCCAATGCTCACATAGGCTTGGTTATCTTCCAATTTGACGATGGTTCCTTTTACGGTATCTCCTTTTTTCAAGGAAACGAATTGATCCAACTCATCTTGGGTTGCTTCTTGATTTTTCATTTCTTCCGACATGTCAAATACCCTCCTCAATTCAAAAACCCCATTATATTCAAACCTGCCTGTAGCAGAGTTCAAAACACTTTCATCGCTGAATGGCATGGATTAGTTTCCCTCAAAAAAATGGAAACATGCATTCAGAATCTGGGCGAAAAACAATTACTTGCTCGGTACGCCCGTTTTCACCATTTCATTAATCTTGGACATAATCTTTTCAGTCGCTCTTTCCAATGCATCTCCGGAAGGATCTTCCTTAAACTCGTCCAAGTTCACCGGTGCTCCATACACAACTTTCATCTTACGAAAAAGCTTGTAGTTGCCGATAATAGCAGTAGGGATAACGGTGGCACCACTCCGAAGAGCGAAGCTCGCTGCACCTTTTTTGCCGATGCCTCCATCATTGTGCCGGCTCCCGGACGGGAAAATGCCAAGCACTTCACCATTACGCAAAATGTTCAGTGAAGTTTTGATGGATTCCTTGCTAACGCCTCCACGTTTAACGGGAAACGCGCCTACTGCCTTAATGATTTTGCCGAGTACCGGAACATCAAACAATTCACTTTTGGCCATGAAGCGTACCTGACGGCGAATTTTAATACCTACCGTTGGAGGATCAAAGTTACTAATATGATTGGAACATAAAAGTACGCCGCCTTCTTGCGGGATGTTCTCCCGGCCAACTGCTTCCAGGCGGAAAAGAATGGTGTAAATGATCCGCAGTACTGTGCTGCAAAATGTGTAAATCATAGACCAACCTCTCCTCTGACCATTGTGCAATAAGATACGATTTTGTCAACCACTTCATGAATGCTCATATTGGTTGTATCAAGAACAGTTGCGTCCTCAGCACAGCGAAGTGGGGATATTTCCCGCTCTTCATCCAATTTGTCACGCGTGGCGATGTCTCGCTCTAGTTGCTTCAACGTCAGTCCTTCAGAGGGGTCCAGTTCTTTGAAGCGGCGAAGTGCACGCTCTTCCACACTGGCAGTCATGAAGATTTTCACTTCCGCATCGGGCAATACTGTCGTTCCGATATCGCGTCCATCCATGACGACGCCCTTGCGCAAAGCCATTTGCCGCTGAGTATCCACTAATTGCGAACGCAGCCCCTCGATTTGCGCATATCGGGACACGATCCCCGTAACTTCACGGGAGCGGATTTCCGAGGTTACATCTTCCCCGTTACAGAACACTTTCTGTCCGCCCGGGTCCGGTTGTAAATCAATGACCAGTTTGTGGGCTTCTTGAAGTACCTCTGTTACATTATCCGGCGAAATCCCTTTCCGAATCATGTGCAGGGTTACCGCACGGTACATTGCGCCAGTATCGACGTAAATATACTCGAGCGCCTCTGCAACCAATCGGGCCACCGTGCTTTTCCCGGCACCAGCAGGTCCGTCAATTGCAACGTTCATCTTCCCGTTCTCTGATGTGTTCTGGCTTGCCAACGGGGCATTCCTCCTCAAACGATAAGCCTCAATAAAAAAACAGGCATTGCCTGCATCGTGAAAATTATACCACACTCTACACATGGATGCAAAAACAGCCAAATCAGCGTTGTTCCCTTTCCGTTGAAGACTCTGGCTGAATCGGTGTTCCTTCCATTCGGTCAATGTAGGTCACATTTTTTTTGAAATAGGGAACCTGGAGCAGAATTTGATACACCACCAACAGCAAGATCAAGACAGAGATGAGTTTGAGGAGCTTTCTCTCCATCCGTACTGATAAGACATAGTAGAGACGATCATATCTTCGGGATAAATGGCGGTGATTCATCACAAGTACCTCCGTTTTTCCCATTACGTTTCCCGGCAAATTTCCTTTTTATTCAAAATAGGGACACTTATTTTGTACGATAGTCCAGCTGCCGTTCAAAGCAGAACTTGATAATTTTTTGACGTTCCGAATCGGTAATCTGTACAAACTTCAACATGCATATCTGCCTGCCCGACTCCAGTTTCTGGATGCGAACGACTTCAGCCTCGAAAGCCACATGTTCGATGGTGGAATTTCGATAGGGAATGAGCAGCCAGCAATTCAACTTTTGCCCCTCCGCGACCGTTAATTTTGGTTCCCCGTAAATGGACAATCCCCCACCGCCGATATCTTCAGTCATTGCCACGGCACGGGTCAGATCCTCTGCTTGAATGGCTAATTCAAGGTTTGCATGAACACGCAGGAAGCTGCGTCGCTGTATTTTAGAAATATCGTCAGGAAGCGGTTTTCGAATGCGTACAAGTCTTACAACGTCTTCCTCGAATCCGGTCACGTACGTATTGAAATAATGTCTGACTCCATCGTCAGTCATATAATAAATGGACAGTTCTTCTCCAAAATACAATCTTTTTAAACGACTGCTCCCCTGCAGCATGGGGACTTCAATCAAGAAACTGTGTTCATCCAAGTCCGCAATACGGGATTTGTATTCCTTGCTCTCTTCTTTCTCATCTGCTGAGGCAATCTGTATGTGCAAAATTTCATTAATTTTCGGATACAAGTTCTTCACCGCCACCTTAGCTATTAATCATCGTATGTACAGGGACTATTATACCATGACCTTTCTCATAGCGGATAACAAAAAAAACAGACCACAACGTGGTCTGTTCCGCGGAAATACGATGCAAACTGCCTTGGCTTGATGTTACGAAGTCGCATTCACTGGTTTGATTTCCTCAACGGCTTCCTCGACGCCTGTATCCGCATTGATGTAAATTCGGTATTTCGTACCATTGATGCGTCCACCGAATTCATAACACAGCACTTCCTTGCTGTAATCATTCTCAATCAGCGATTTACGGGCATAGTTCTCTTCGAATTCGGGATTTAGCTTTTTGCGAGCCTGAGCTTCAGTAAGAGCTGCTTTCGGAATCTTCCGCTGTTTTTGATGCTCATAAACGTAGTCACTCGCCTGAAAACCTGTAACATCTCCTGTGTCAAGCCCAACTCGAACGGTCATTTTTTCAGGATAGATCAGGGTGTCTCCTTGTTTGCGCACATACGTCAGGTTACCCAAATTACCGTACTCGTCGTAGTTTACCGCCTTCATATCCTTGTAGCCTTTATTGACAAGGAATTGATCAGCCTTGGCCATAGCTTCTTGACGCGAAACCTTTTTCGTTCCGATTGGACGTGTATCGCTGTAGGAAATCAACATTCCCCCATTGCGTGTAAAATCCATCATCAATTTGCTGTCTTTGGCTTGATTAATTGTCGCAGTATAAGACTCCCAGTCTGTGCCCTTACCATTCTCCTGCACTTGAATCTTGTTGCTGTCTGCATTCGAGAATTTCGCAGCTTTGCTCTGAATCTGCTCTTTTGTCATTGGGATTCCATCGAGCTTTTTGACTGAACGTTTTGCATAAATGTTGGATACTGAAGGACCCCAGTCGAGCTCAGGGTACTCCTGTACCTTTTTGTTCACAGTGCGAAACCCATCGACAATGGTGTTATCCATCGTTTCTTCTTCAGTCGCCATAGCCGTTTCGGCATCCATCCAGCGCAAGCGGTCTGAAAGCACTTTTTGCTGAACGTCCTGAAGATTTTTCGTGATCTCCGAGGAGTTCTGGTACAGCTTTTTCAGGTTGCCCATCTCTTTCTCACTGAGTGGTTCGTTGGTCAAATCACGCATGGATGCCTGATAAGCGAAGTTTGAAATTCGGGAAAGAAAATCCTCTGTTTCATTGAAAGGCAGCATGGTGAGAGGCAGTTGGTTAATTTCATTTTGCGCTTCACTCGTGAGCCGCCACACATTCATCAGACCTTTACGATGCATTCCCTGGGAAGTGGAGTTCACTGCCAGTGTATTGCCGATTTCGGAATGCAATTTGTCCATGTGAAAAGACAGGTCATGAAAGGCACGTTGGTACTGATTCTCCGCTTTGATCAAAATCGCATTTTTCTCCTGGTTCTCTTGGTATCCCCAAACAAGGGCACCGATCAGCAGTACTGCAAATATCGGAAACATGACTGAACTTAAACGTTTATACATCGGTAGAGTCTCCTTTCATCTAAACCACTATCTATATTGTGGATCGAAGAAAGTCCTCTTATGCATCGGTTTTCCAGCCGGCACAATGTTTGACTCTTCACGTAGCTATTAGTTCATCTGAATCCAGGACGTAACGCCGTCTTCCTCAATCTCAAATTGATCCCGATTATCGCACAGGCACTGCTTAAACCCGGTCTCAATCCGACCTCTTTCTTTTTTACCACGCAGCGTAAAACGCTCTCCGCACTGTTTGCATCTGATTTTAATTTTAATTCTCATTACGCTGTCCCCGTTTCTGTTGGTCATTCCCCAGGGATTTTTATTCCAGAACAAAAAAAACACACCGGGGCATCAGGCGCAGTATGCGCTCCATGTCCACCAGTGTGTCCGTATTTCTATAATTTAATCTCTTCCTCCCGTTTCACAAATCGAAAAGGAGAGCGGTTGTTAGCCCGCGTAATTTTGCCTATGGCTCCATACCACAAGCCCGCCATTAGCGGAGCAATGAACCACAGCCAGTAGTTTGCCATGGTGTTCATGATGACATCGTACAGCGCATGCCAGAAAAACGGAAGCACTAAGGACATCATAAGAAACCATCGTTTCTTCCTGCCATCCGTAAATTTGGCCCGCCCCATGTAATACCCCATAATTACGGCAAACATGGCGTGTCCTGACACAGGGAGCAATGCACGGACAAACATGGCTGAGACGGATGCATTCCCCGCAAAGGCATACAAAACATTCTCTACCGTGGCAAACCCAAGTGAAACGGCAACTGCATAGAGTATACCGTCATAGGGCTCATCAAACTCCGTGTGATTATAAATGATATGATATAACACAAACCATTTAATGAATTCCTCAACCCCACCAGAGATGAGAATAGATTCAACATAGGGATTATCTCCGAGCCATATCATCATACCTCGCTGGATGATCATCACAGGCAACACCATCAGAATACCCATGACAAACACTCTCAACACCATGTGAAGCGGCTCGGAATCATAACGATCTTTCAGATAAAAATATGTTAACAAGGCGAGACCCGGAGCTACTGCTGCCGCTAAAACCGAAAACAAAAGCACCGAAATTCCCTCCTCTGGCTAAGACGCGTTTACATCTGAACTTAATCCTGACGTTTGAAGTGGGTGCAGATCACATCAATTGCCTGTTCAGGAATAATAACCTTACCGTACTCTTCCATAACCGCAGGCGTAACCGAAGAACCTTCACCAAATTCAGCAAGCAGCGCTATTAACGCAGCGTGTTTGGTGGAATCGACCTCATCCGGCTCCAGATGCAGGAACCATTTGTCTTTGTAGGAATAAAGTCTTCCGGCATTTGTCACGTGTTGACGCAGCATATGTGCAGCCTCGATTAATACTTCGAAATCCTTAAAGGCATATACGATGGAATCGCTTTGCTCTAACGTAACTTCCATCTCGTATACTTCTTCAGGCAGATCATCCTCATTGCCCGAACCATATTGTTGCGGATCATATTTCCCACGGGTAACAATGACAACCATTCCTTGAGCGGGAAGTGCGAATACTTCGACAGCAAGTGGACCTGTAGCATCGAACCCAAGTTCGGAATATGCCTGATCCATCATTTCAGTGAACAGTTCATGAACTTTAGGTATTTCCTGCCACATATCTTCTTTTTGTATTCCGCGCTCGCTCAGATCGTCAAAGGTCAGGAAAATCCGTATCTTATCGTGACTTAATCGTTCTATTTTCATACAGGATCTCCCCTTTATAAGCAAGTCTTATAACAGATTATGAAGCACAAAACAATATGTGCTGAAAATAAATCTATGTAGTTATGTTATCATTTTATACCTGCAAATGCACGAAGTAAAATCGACAAAAAAAGAATCAAGCCACATCATACAAGACTGTGGTTGATTCTATTCAGTAGTTTTGGTTTATAAACCCGGTACTGTTGTGTTTGTTTGAGTCAAAATCTGCTCAACTTCATGTTTAACATCAGGATTGGTGCGAATAAAATCTTTGAGCATGTTCATGTTCTCTTCTTTTTCCTGCGGGGTGATCGCTCTTGCCGTTTTCTTCACTGTACTTTTGTGGGATTCACCATGTTCATTATTCTTGGGGCTGAATCCATCCATGCCAGGAAACGTCATTTCCATCATCTTGTGCTTGGCCTGACCCATTACGTTGCCTGACGACAGAGAAGACAGCATGGGTATTTTGCCTTTGGACAGATATGAGCTGGCAGCAACGCCAACTACAATCCCCCAGAAAAAGGATGACGCCTTCATTACACCAACCTCCTCTTATGTTAAGATCACAACTAGTGTTTGCGGAAGCACGACATCTCATTCCGCATAAATACAGGAAAGTGAGTTGAATTTATGTTTAGAACTACTGCAGCAATCATTATTGCCGCGAGCCTACTGCTGTCTGCGTGTGGAGTGCAAGAAGATACTTCTGCTGAAAAAACAACTCCAGAAAATGAACCCGCCTCCACTGTACAAAGTGGTCTGAATGATTCCTCCGAGACAGCGGAGACTGATCAGCCCACAGCTCAAGACAACCCTGAACTTACAAAAGACAAGGAACCAACTGAGGATAAGCAAAAACAAAAAATTGCGAAAACGTATCATATGAATGAGAATTATTACATTAAGCCAAATGATGAACATGGTGAAAAGAAGGTTGTCTTGCTTACATTTGATGATGGTCCAAAGGAAAAAGAAATGATCAATGGATTAATCGATACGCTGGACAAACATAATGCCAAGGCCATATTTTTCGTCAATGGATATCGTGTCGAAAGTCACCCTGAGTTGTTAAAGATCATTCATGAGCGGGGTCAAATTATAGGGAATCACGCGTGGGACCATGAAGATCTCAAAAAAATGTCCACTACACAAGCCGTCAAGCAGGTAACGGATGTTCAAGACATCGTTAAAGATACCATTGGTGTCGAGCCGGAATTTTTCCGACCTCCCTTTGGTTCTGGCAATGACGCTCTGAAAGCTGCAGTTCAAAAAAACGGCATGTTATACATGACCTGGTCCAACGGTTCACTGGATTGGGACAAAAGCACAAAAAACAAACCGGAAAAAGTGATTCAAAATGTGCTTGACCAGTTGAATCCAGGGAGTAACATATTGATGCATGAGCTTCCCTGGACTGTAGACGCACTGGATGAATTGTTAACGAAATTGGATAAAAAGGGGTATTCGTTTGTAGACCCTCGTTCAATAGAACTTGAAGCTCGATAAGGCATAAAAAAACAGCCTCGATCAATCATGATCAAGGCTGTTTAGTTTTGCCGATTTTAAAGTAATCTTGTGCATTTCAGCCGGGCAACATAGTCTGAGCGGCAGGTGATTCGTTCCGTAACCTCTGCTGACCAGCAGTTTACCATCGGGAAGACCGTCACTCCGCTTGAAGGTATACCATCCGTGCGACACATCCCGGTATGCCTTATGAAGAAAAAGCGGTCCAAGGAATGGGATGACCAGTTGTCCCCCGTGTGTATGCCCACTTAAAACAAGATCGGCATATTCCTGAATGCGATTTGCCTGTAGCGGATCGTGAATTAACATAATCGTGCATTTATTTATGTCCTGATCCATAAGAAGCTTGCTAAGTTGACGGGACCGATAATCCATTCCGGCAAGATTGATGTTTGAATTCCCTTGATGCAGAGATACCACCTTGTCTTGCAGAAGTTCAACACCCGTTTCCTGAAAAATTCGAGTTAACTGAGCTGTTCCCGCCCTTTTATCATGATTTCCGTAAACCGCAAAAGTGGGAGCAATATCTGTCAACAGTTTCATATTGTGTCTAACGGTAGACCAGGATATCCCCTTTTCAGCGACGTCTCCACCTATCAGAACCCAATCCACCTGATCCATTAACGGTTCAAGGTCCCGCTGTCTAAGCTTTCTCTTATGAAGGTCTGATACAAACAAAATGGCACTTCCATCAAACGAATGGGGCAAACCGTTTACTTCCACCTCATCTTCAACTACCTGATGAAAATGCGCTTCACGCCACATATGAATCCCTAACATCACAATCAATAATAAAACAGCGCTGAACCAGAGCATCATCACCAAGGCCAAGGAAGGAAAGTGTTTGGGGGCGGAGCCCCTTGTATACCCCACCAAACGAGGCTGACCGTAAGAAGAACAAAAATAACAATTAGCGAGTTTACAAACCTTTTGCTTAAACGTAACCGCCGTGAAGGATGAAGCTCGGTTCGAGTGGGAAGTGAACCTGCTTCCGCGACAGTTTCATCCGTCGCTTTTTGCTGTGATTTGGAACGTGCTGGTGCACGACTGGGAAGCACTGGGCTTTCCAGGGTTGATGCGTATGACTTGCGCTGCGATCTTGGTACAGTTACCGTAGTCAACGCTGTACCTGCCCCTTCCACTGCAGCAGCCGGTTCAGCAACCAAGTTTACTTGGGATGCATTAGTCCGCTCGGTTGTCTCTGTTTTGTCCGAGTGTCGGTGACGCTGACTGCCATATGTCTTCATTCTACTTAATTGCTGGTTCATGATCCCCTCCGAAAACGTATCGCTAATCCGGACACCAAATCAATAACAAAATGACATAATATCGGCGCCCACAATGTGCCGGATTGCAAATAAATCCAACCCAATCCATAGCTTGAAACAAATACCCAACCTGTAGGAATCCAGTGGCGAAGATAGCGAATATGAATTACGGCAAACAAAATGCTGGTCCAGTAAGGTCCAATTGCATGCTGAATGGCTCCCCGGAACAACAATTCTTCGCAAATAGCGACAAGGGCTGCTATACACACGATATGCCAGATGGGACGAGACCTGAATAACATCTCGTTAATTCCCCCGTCATCCATACTCTCCTGAGGAATGACAAACGACAGGACCATGTCCATGACCAGCATAATGCCAGCAAGACCAAGCCCCCACCAGATAAAATGAACATTTTCAGGCCATGCGAGAACATCGAACAGATTACGTTTCTGAAGTAAAATCCATATAACTCCAACGATCAGAGTTAAACCCTGTGTAAAATATAGATTGATCAGAAGCAAGCGCTCGGTTAACTGCTGTGGTTCAGCCTTCTGAATTTTGAACTTGGAAAACTTTGATTTTTTCATCGCCTGCGTCTGTCCTCTTGATATATTTTTGATGGATAACCTACTTGGCTGTCCAATCGGATAGTATACTAAATGATAGCCAAAAAACCAAATTGGTTCAAGACCTGCCTCAAGTCCCGGTTTTCCAGCCATTGTTACCCGCATTTCGCGGGCTTCAACAGGATGTCTGGCATTGCGTTTCCAAACTTCGAAACCTCACTATTTTACGAATATGATTCATGTATTTCTCCAACAAAAGACAGACATATGGAAGAGTTTCACTCGATTCGAATTAAAACATTTATGCCTATTGACATGCTCATGTTAGCCATGATACATTATGAAAAAATTAGTCGCGTTAAACACGATGATGGAAAAAAGATGTTGCTTTGTTCTTACAGAGAGCCGATGGATGGTGTAAATCGGTGGCAGGCAATGAATCTTGAGCGTTCCTGAGTTATTGCATTGAAATTGGAGTAGGTGCAATCGGTTTAGAGCCGTTATCCTCTTCGGTCTTTATTGACCGTGAAGACTGTCGTTGCGAAGCGGCAGTGAATTAGGGTGGTACCACGACAACTCTCGTCCCTTATTGCGCAAGCAGTATGTGGATTGAGAGTTTTTTGATTTATTTTTAGGCGAATGACGTGGGAACACTCTATTATTACACCTCTACCCTCTGCTGCGACACCGCGTTGTTGGGCGGAAGGATGGACTTGGTTTTAAGGAACACCTCTATCTTGAGGTCAGACCTTGACGATATAGATACACATACTAAGGAGGAAGAAACCATGTACAAAGTGTTAGTATCGGACCCAATCAGTGATTTGGGTATCCAGCAGCTGGTGGATGCAAATGATGTTGTTGTTGAAAAGAATACCGGTCTTAGTGAAGATGAGCTCGTAGCTATCATTGGCGATTATGACGCCCTTCTCGTTCGAAGCCAGACTCGTGTTACAGATCGTATTATGACTGCCGGAACAAACCTTAAGGTCATTGGCCGTGCAGGAGTTGGGGTAGATAACATTGACCTGGAAGCTGCAACTCAGCGCGGTATCATCGTTATTAATGCACCTGATGGCAACACCATCACCACATGTGAGCATACATTTGCCATGATGATGGCGCTGGCACGTCACATTCCACAGGCATACGCCAAAACCATTCAAGGTACATGGGATCGTAAAACCTTCCTTGGTGTGGAGTTGAGAAACAAAACCCTTGGCGTGCTCGGCATGGGACGGATCGGAAGTGAGGTAGCCAAACGTGCCAAGGCATTTGGTATGGACATTTTGGCTTATGATCCATTCCTCACCCAAGAACGTGCTGACAAGCTTCAGGTTAAACTGGCCAGCGTGGATGATATCATTCGCAATGCCGACTTCATGACGGTACACACTCCATTGACACCAGAAACCCGCCACATGATCTCCCGTGCGCAATTTGAAGTCATGAAAAAAGGAATGCGCATTATCAACTGTGCTCGTGGTGGAGTGGTGGATGAAATGGCGCTTGTCGAAGCGATCGATGAGGGTATTGTTGCAGGTGCGGCATTTGACGTATTCGAAAGCGAGCCACCAGCACAGGATCACCCTTTCCTGAACCATCCGAGCATCATTGTTACGCCTCATCTTGGTGCATCCACAGTGGAAGCTCAGGAAAATGTGGCGATTGATGTATCAGAGCAAGTGCTTCACATTTTGCGGAATGAACCGTTCAAGAATGCGGTGAACATGCCCGCTGTTGCTCCAACCGTTATGAACAAATTGCAACCGTACTTCAAACTGGGTGAAACCCTGGGTAGCTTTGCAGCACAGATTACACAAAATGCAGTACAAGAGATTCGGATCGATTATGCAGGTGATCTTTCTGAGGTAGATACTTCACCTCTTACCCGTTACATTGTTAAGGGTATTCTCGCCAGACATCTGGGTGGGGAAGCCAATATCGTCAACTCCATGCATCTGGCCAAAACCCGTGATCTAAATGTGGTTGTAAGCCAAACATCCGCAACCAAAGGATTTACCAATCTCATTACAGTAACGTTGGTAACAACGCAGGATGCAGAGGAGCGCCGTGTCGCTGGTACATTGCTTGCAGGTTATGGAGAACGGATCGTTCGCCTGGACAAATTCCCGGTAGATATCGCCCCGGAGAGCCATCAAATCCTGATCTCCCATAATGATAAGCCAGGAATTATCGGGCGTGTAGGTACCCTGCTTGGACAAAATGATGTCAACATCGCATCCATGCAAGTGGGACGGAAAATTATTGGTGGTGCGGCGATCATGATTCTGACTGTGGACAAAGCCGTTCCGAAAGATGTTCTTGTCCAGCTCACTGCTCTGCCTGAGCTTAATACAGCTGTTGAAATTGTACTTGAATAGTTACTCATCTTGAAAAGATAGTCAAAAGAGACGATCCCAAAGGGTTCGTCTCTTTTTTTAAACTTAGCTTAATCGAATAATGTTTAGTGTTGCACCCGGAGGTGACAGCACAGCTGTTGCAACTAATCCAAACAATTGAAGCTGAATGGTCGATCCCGCCGGAACGGTTATTATAAAATCGGCCGCTAGCTGGCTAAGTGAAAGTAATGGTGAAATTACACTCGGTGGAACGACAGCTCCATTAAGCAATATGCGGGATTGAATGGCGAGCGCAGCTGTAAGATTTATTTTGTAGCTAATATAATAACGACCGGCCGTAGCAAGTGTGAACGTATTGTTGGCTCCATTTGCTGTAATACCTGTTCCTAAATTCTGATTTGTAGGGAGGGCTACCGATGTTCCACCCAAAATAACAAGAATGGTTCCATTAGTGTTCTCTGCATAAGCAGAAGTCTCAGTTAAAGAGGTTCCTGTCACGCCTGTTGCACCGGTACTTCCGGTTGTACCAACACCTGTGGCTCCCGTAACCCCCGTCTCGCCTGTTATGCCAGTTGCCCCTGTTGCACCTGAAACGCCTGTTGCTCCTGTAAGGCCTGTTGCTCCTGTAACCCCAGTACTTCCTGTCACACCTACTCCCGTGGCTCCGGTTAACCCCGTTTCTCCCGTTACGCCAGTTGTTCCTGTGACTCCCGTAACTCCGGTCGCTCCTGTAATCCCGGTACTTCCTGTCACACCTACTCCCGTGGCTCCGGTTAACCCCGTTTCTCCGGTCACGCCAGTTGTTCCTGTGTCTCCCGTAACTCCGGTCGCTCCAGTGACTCCGGTATTTCCTGTCACACCTACTCCCGTGGCTCCGGTCAATCCCGTTTCTCCGGTCACGCCAGTTGTTCCTGTGTCTCCCGTTATACCCGTACCACCCATCACGCCGGTAACTCCTGTTGCTCCTGCTCCTGCAAGCAACGTATAGTCAGGTGAGGTTCCCGGTGTTCCTGTCGGTGACGCAACATTGGCAATATACGTACTGCCGTTGAACGTAACCACCTGACCCGCTGAATACGTTGGTGCCACCGCCGGATCGAAAGGTACTATGCCACTCAAACCGATACCCGTTGCTCCCGTAATCCCTGCTATCCCTGTTGCTCCCGTTTCTCCTGTCCCACCCGTTATGCCGGTAATCCCAGTAACGCCTGTTGCTCCTGCACCTGCCAACAACGTATAGTCTGGTGACGTTCCCGGTGTTCCTGTCGGTGAAGCAACATTGGCAATATACGTACTACCGTTAAACGTAACAACCTGCCCAGCAAGGTACGTCGGTGCTACGGCCGGATCGAATGGCACTATGCCACTTAAACCGATACCCGTTGCCCCCGTGATCCCCGTTATTCCTGGCGCTCTCGTCGCAACCGTGACACGTGTATAAGCGGTAGTCCCAGTAACGCCTGTTGCTCCTGCACCTGCTAACAACGTATAGTCTGGGGACGTTCCTGGTATCCCAGTCGGAGATGCCACATTGGCAATATACGTGCTGCCATTAAACGTAACAACCTGACCGAAGG
>NZ_JABMCB010000197.1 GCF_013359935.1 Paenibacillus xylanilyticus | reverse complement strand
ATTATAATAAAGTTGTGATACAAAAAGTTGAGTCAAAAGTGGAGGAAAACACGGTTTTTTAGCATGACTTTATTTATGAGGCCAGCGGTGGAATGCGGGTTTGAGGGCTGTTTTTTAGCAGGAGTTTATTCATACTGAACAGGAAGGTAAGTAGTTGAGATTAATTAGCTAATTCAGTAAAGGAGCGGAGTCGTCCCGCTCTTTTCTTCTTTTGATTTAGAAGGTCGGTTAGTGTCAATCGTTAATAGGGGAGGTATGATGAAAAATTTGACCGTCTCAGGATTTTAGCAATAGATGAAATAGGGCATTTTACGTGTGCAGGATAGAGGTTTTCATCATTAGTTCTTACAAATAAACCATTATTAGTGACATTGCTTTGAATATCAATACCTTTATAATTTGGAGTGAAATGAAAAGTTATTTTTTTAGTTCTGAGTTAAGTCTGTGCATTATCAGGTGTAAGTTCGAAGTAGTGGCGAACTCTTGTAAATCATCTATGTGAATTATCGACCTAATTGCGTATCTTTTGCCGGTAGATAACCCCTTCAATGAAACTTTTAACAGCTGAAATGCTTACTTCCAATTTCTCTGCTGTTTCATGAATAGTCAAAAGTTCAGAGAGTGTGCTCAAGTGTTTTCCTCCTAGAAAATATTTAACGTTACAATGAGATTCTTACATCTCACGTCTCACCCCTCTCTATCAAAATTAGTATAAAAGAGTTGCGAAATAAAAAAATAGAGGATGCCTCCCAGAATCTGTAGAAATCAGTATATTGTTCAATCTAAACGCTTGGAGGTATACAATGTCTAAAATAAATCAAATTCAAAATAAAATTCGTGAATTGAGTGGAGATGTGTTTCAGAAGGTTGCTGACACTTATCTACATGTGAAGGGTTATAGCAATATTAATCCGTTAGGATCAGTCATTGGTGCTGATAAAGTTAGAAAAGGTACACCTGACTCATTATGTACACTTCCTAATGGGAAATATGCTTTCTTTGAGTACACAACACAGCAATCTAATCTATACAAAAAAATTATTGAAGATTTAGAGAAGTGTTTTGATGAAGGGAAAACAGGTATAGCTGTCGATCTAATCGATGAGGTTGTTTACTGTCATACGTCTTCACTTTCGGCAGATGAAGAGAAAGGTATAAGAAAGCTATGCCAAGACAAAGGTGTTAATATCAATATTTTTGGAATAGGCCCCCTTTCTTTCGATTTGTATCAAAAGTATCCTGGTATTGCAAGGGATCTATTAGGCATTGAAGTTGACACTGGTCAAGTCATTACAATAGAAGATTTTGTTTCAACCTATAATAAAAATGCAGTGGCGACTCCGTTAGACACTCAATTCCACTTTAGAGAAGAAGAAGTAAATACTATTGTGACTGCACTGGAAACTACAGATTTAGTAGTGATCTCTGGACGATCAGGTGTAGGGAAATCAAGAATAGCCATAGAGTGTTGTCATAAATTCAAACAGATTCATTCAGATTACGAAATAAGGTGCATTTTTAACAGAGGGGTTAGTATTTTTGAAGATTTAGCTGTTCACTTTTCTGACTCCAAGCCCTTTTTAATCTTTGTTGATGATGCTAATAGGTTAAACCAACTTGAATATGTACTTCAATGGATACACAAGCAGGAATTCGGCCGAAAAATAAAAATCATTGCTACAGTGAGGGATTATGCAATAGAGAAGATTCAAAATATTGCCCGCCAGTACGGTGGAGGTTATGAGTTAGAAATTAATCCGTTGAATGATGAGCAGATTAGTAATTTAATCGAAGAAGAGTTCGAGATAAAAAACGGTCATTACTTAGAAAGAATATCTGAAATAGCAAAGGGAAATCCACGGCTTGCTATTATGGCTGCGAAAGTAGCAAAAAGGGAAAATAACCTTCAGAGTATTAGAGATGTAACTATGATTTATGAAGAATATTATGAGTCAATAAAAAGGGATATTGATGCGTTAGATGATGTAAACATAAAGAAAGCCGCTGGAATAGTTTCTTTTTTTCGTACTATAGATTTCTCAAATAACGATCAAATGACTTCTATCGAGGAAGCATTTTCAATTCCTAAGTACGAATTTTGGGAAGCAGTAAAAAAATTACATGATATTGAAGTGTTTGATATGTACGAAAACGAAGCAGTAAGAGTTTCGGATCAGGTTTTGGCTACATATCTATTCTATTTGACGTTTTTTAAGGAGAGCATAATCGATTTTTCAGTCTTACTAAACAACTTCTTTCCGAAAAGAAAACAGTTAATAATTGATGCTATTAACCCAGTGTTAAATTCCTTAAATAGCAAAGATATTATGGAGAAAATGAGTTCTCACGTTAAGAATGCATTAGCTATTGCAAAAGAAAAAGGTGATGGGGAAACAACTATTGAACTCTATAGTGTGTTTTGGTTTATAGATCGAACATCAACACTTTTATTTGTAAGAGACAGTGTGAATGGGCTAGAGCCGGAGGGATTCGATTATAAGGACTTCCATATAAAAAAGGACAATAACATACCTAAACCATCTCTTCTTAGTATATTGAGTGCTTTTATTTCGTCGGAAAAAGAGATGTTCAAAATGGCAAATGAACTTCTTTTATCATTGTTCGATAAACGCTCAAGTCTAGCCTCATATGTGTATACGATATTAACGGAGACATTCGGTTTTGATTTAGATTCCCATTTGTTCGAATATGAACACCAACACATTGTAATAGATGTCTTGTGGAATAAAATTCAAACAAATAAAAATGATGCTTTGATAAAATTATTTGTTAAAATTGCAGATAACTACCTCAAAACAAAATTCGAAAGTACGGATTATCATGGGAAATCAGTACGATTTAGAAATTTTGAGTTATACAATTCAGACGCTCTAAATCAATTAAGAACAAAAATATGGAATTATATATTTGAGTTGTACAAAAATAAGGAACTACGCAGCGAAGTACTTGAAATGATATATAGCTATAGTTCGTCCCGTTTAGACGTTTGCACTACAGAAATAATACAAAATGATTACATCGTTCTCTTTCCATTTGTCGTGAATTCTTTCGATAAAGATAGCTATTTAGAATGCAGCATTTTACAAGAATATTTGGATTTGTTAAAGGATCATAAAATTGAGTTCGATATAAAAATGCAGGAGAAATTTAAAAATGAAACGTATACTCTATCCGAGCTGTTATTTGGGGAACCAGAAGAGTTAGATGGGGAGGAGTTTGACTACAGTAAAATTACTGAGATGAGAAACAAACGAATTAGAGAGCATTTTAGAGAGTATGCACCAGTTGACTATTTAAACTTCATCAGTCACTGTACTGAGATTATAACGAGTGGCTTTTTCAAAAATAGAGAGGAGTATAGATTTTACGAAGGCTTATTTGAGGTTTTTAGGGCACTAATGGATAGGGATTCTGAATTAGGCTTAAAAGTCTTTAATGAATATTTAAATCTAAAAGATCCATTGTCCATAAATCCAATAACTTTTATGGTGATATTCAATTCAAAAGTTGGAGATTACACGTCACTGTTAAGTATTATTCAGAATTCGCAGCTTGAATCGAAAAACAAGTGGTTATTTGGGTACTTATTCCATTTGCCGGATGATTTTATTAAAGAAGAAATTGTTGATTTATTGCTTATTCTTTACAAAGAAGCTAGTCTTGAGCACATGCCATATCAAACCGACTATCTACTAAAGTTTACAGCTATTAATAAGAAACTGATAACTACAGTTACGGCAATACTATTAGAACGAACTAAGGTTAACAAACAATTTGCAGGGGCATTAGAGATGATGTTTAATCCTCATACGGACATCAGTAAGAATTTAGATGTCCTATTCAAGGATGAAGTTCACTTATTGAAACAGGCTTATTTCTCTACACTTGAAAATAGTCATCATCATTTTGATTACGATGGTTCAAATCTGAGTAAAATCCTTAAAATGGACTCTAAATTTATACTTGAATTGGTAAAAAGGTACGAGGCGTTGCAGCATAACCGTTATCATGATCAGAATGATTATTCTTGTGTTTGGTTGCATGAAGAATGTGATGAAATAATGGAAGAAGTAGTGCTCTCTATATTTGAACATGAAAAAACGAGATACTCATATAGAGAACCTCTATTAGATTCTATTTTCTTACGTAACAGAAAGGAAAACGTCCTGGTTATAGAAAGGCAAGATTGTTTTTTGAGGAAGATGATACAGAAATTTAATTCCAACATTGAAATAATGCGAATGGTTTTTCATGTAGCTTCACACTTCTCTGCTAGCAGAAGATTGTCGCTGCTTCAAGAATTTTTATTTTATAATAAAGAGCATAGTCATTTTAGAAAACTATCACTTGAGGAGAGTACACAAAGTTGGTCGGGAAGTGAGGTCCCTCTTCTACAACAAAGAATTGCTTATCTTGAATCGGTATTAGGACTACTGAATTCTGTTGACTTACTTGAACATAAACATGGGATTGAAGGATTTATAAAATATTTGCTTAATAAAATAGAGCAGGAGAAGAAGAGGGAGTTTCTAGACGATTGAGTGCAACGGCTGTTAGAACCCTATTTCCCACCCAGTAGCGAATGTCTGAATATAAACTAATTATTTTATGATGTAACCTATGTTGTGTAGATGATATATTTCTCTAAATGCATGTGGTACAAATTTATTAAGCGAATACTTCCTGATCTGGAATGACAAGTTTCATAAAGCTATATGTTATCACTGTCTACTCGTCATACGTGGAGAGTGTGGCGATATTGGGTTAAGGATATTGTAGCTAACTAATAAACTCCTGATATTCCAATTAAACTCATGTTAATAATCTAATAAAGACGTGATGAAATGGAGGAAGGGATGGATGAACCTGATCCATCCCTTCCTTTGTTGCTCTATCATGACTCTTGTTAATTATTAATCTTGTCTTGATATCGAAAGCTGGGCCAAAATGGGGGGGGACGACTGTTTTGTAGCATGACTTTATTCATTCACCCAACGGTAGAATACGGGTTTGGGGGCTGTTTTTAGCAGGTGTTATCTTACTGAATAAAACGATTAACTGGGCAACTATACATGTGATTAAAAATAGGGATGACAAAAATCAAATGTTATTATAGGTAAGGTATTAGGTTGATGAAAGGATATTTTAAAATGAACCGAATAAAAAAGTAATGAATCGTTTTACCCGTCATCACTTTTTTTGTTCGGTAAGTAAACGAAGTGCGATAGCAAATAATAATTAATTCAGTCCTATCTTCAATGAAGGCCATAAACCCAACCAATCCCATAATTACGAAAATAGGAATGTAAAACTTTTTATTAATTGATTACCAGGAGGAAAATGTCAAGAAAATGTTTTTACAACACTAGTGATCTTGAATGATAAAAGTCTAATCCCTTTGTATTTTTACTGAGGAATTAAGGGGATTTGGTCTTTCACAATCCACTGATTGATAAATCATCTTATTTTATAAGCAACTTGAAAGATGAAAGTAGCTTGATTGAATAACATATTGAAGAATACTAAAAAATGATAGAAAAAGTAGGAAAGAGGATATTATGATTAATTTTGCTAATGTAGAAACTATTGCTAGTTACTATTTAATGAGCCAAACAATTAACTTCAGAGATTTAATAAAAGAACATCAAAATTTAGCTTTGGATAATGTGAATAATGGGGACTTTAGTTTAGATTTTATAGAGTCATTAAAGTTATTTGCCCATGAAGGGTGTCATTTTATTGATCATATTTCTACATTATCAGGATTAAGAATGTTAGAAAAGATTTATAGTGCTATAAACGAGTTTGAATATTTTAACTCCGAGTTAAATGCTGGACGAGAAAGGCCTACTACAGACAATATATTTGCATTTCTGGAATTATTTTGCGAATGGAAGCAGCAACAGCATTCTAAAGTTTTTAACAAACTAAAAAGTAATAATATTAATATAAAGGATTGGGCATTTAATTTTAGTGGAGATAAAGTTTTCAACATTCGCGGTGAAGAAACAATCAAGCCTATTCTAACTGTTACTTTTAAATCTTCAAATATACCTTATGCTAAGGTTCCCTTTACAATGGAATCATTATGGGAAACTAATGCAATTTATGCCGAACTTGACTATCAATATATTGCACTAATGTCCATTGAAGATGATGATCAACGGTTAATAGAAGCTGCTCGAATTGAAAATGCATATAAAAAGTACTTTTATGATCCAGAGCTATTTATATATTCAACTGCAGCGCATTTTACTTCATCTTTTGCTAACTTAGGATCTATTTTTGATGCATTTAAATTAAGTAAGTTACTTTCAGATATCAGTCTTAATTTACCTTTTAAATATTATAATACCCTGAAAAAGACTAAAGGTACCATATTTAGAGGATTAGTAAATAAATTTTTAAAAGAATCAACTGATATGCAACCACCAATTGTATTCATGGCTTTGTTAGAAAACATCGTAGAAGATGAAGACTTTAATATAAGAGAATTTTTAAATAAAGAAATTATTGATATAGACACAATTCTTCAAATAAATAATCTTCCTTCAAAAAACTTTTTGAAAAGTGAGATAATATTAGAAATGCAAAATATAAATCTCCAAGTAGATGATATTCAATCAAAACTATTTCTATATTTTAAAGAATTAGGGGTGGATTTTTTTAATCAACTAGGATTTAACGGTATATATAAAGGTTTTTCACCCTCATATATTAAATTTGTTTGTTTAATGGATAATTGTGTTTTTCAGGGTTGGGATGTAAAAGCATTAATGGAAGAAGAAACTTTAGCATTTATAAGACAGAAACGTTTTAATCAATATTTTAATCTGATGGTTACTTGAAATCTAATGAAAAAAAACTTTTGTTTTTTTTCTATTTCTTGCAAAAATGACTCATTGAAGTTCCCATATTTGTGTCGCCATGCATATGGAAAATGCGTTAAGTCTCTTTATTTTAAGCAAGTTATTTGTTGCATGTCATTGCAATACCTATAATTTATTGAACTAGACTCTTCTTTAGATAGGAAAACTGGTATTTTACATTCCAACTATCTCAGAGTACAATACCCGAGTACTCCTTATAATGAAATTTAGATGTTGTATAACTTTTTATTATCATGATCTTTTTCCACTTCTTAGGAAGCGCAACGATAAAATCAAAATAGATACACTTATTCTTCTGAAGAAATTTTTCTGTGTGAACATTCCTACACAATTTTTAGCATTCCAACATGAGTTTATTTTATAGTGCCCTCCATAATTAAGTACTAGATGTATAAAAGGGAGTTGATTTAATTTGTATAAACTTTTTTTTGATTACTGGAAAACTATTGAGTTCTCTACTTGGAATGAATCAGATATAAGAGAAGAATTTATTGCACCATTACTGAAAATTTTAGGTTATGGGTCAGGAACTATTAATAACATTATTAGAGAAAAAAGCCTTAAGTTAAACTCTCCTTACCATAGAGTAGGTCGTAAACGAGTTCAAATTGACTACATCCCAACAATTCGATTAAAAAGCTTCTGGATTATTGAAGCTAAACCTGGTAATAAAAAAGAAATGGATATGGGTGATTTACTTCAAGCACACCTTTATGCAATACATCCTGAAATACAAGCTAGATTTATTGTTCTAATAAATGGATGGGAAATTAGAATTTTTGATTCATTTAAAGTTTCTAATTGGGATGATTACATAATTTCCTGCAGTCAACAAAGTTCATTTGATGATTTTATGAAGTTTGTAGAGATTTTAAATAGTAAAGATATGTTACGTTTTTTAAGACAACAAATTATGCAACAAATTGAAAATAGTTTTGAGGTTGAACTTGATAAAGCTGAACTTCAATTATTTTACTCCTCTCTTCAACGTAAAGAATATGATTTACAAAAACAAATCCAAAATAATGCCAAAGAGTACAGAAATGCAGCCTGGAAGAGAAGAACTGAAAAATACCAACAGGAGCTTCAAAAATTACCATTAGATCTCTTGTTAGTTAGAATGGATATACCAGTGGATAGATCTTTTGAAACCTCTATAGAATACGCCAGACGAATAATAGAATCAGATAATAATGAGAGAATAAACCTCATAGATAAACTAGCGATGAATTGGAGGAGTGGAAAGCATGCGATTTTTAAAGTACATTCTTTAGATGTTTTGATTAGATTATTAAGTGAAGGAATTGACATTAAACCTTCCTCCTACCAACATGGAATCATCGAATCTATAAATGAGCTTGCTCTACTAAATATAAATTACGGTCTTCCCGATCCTCGAAGGAATGCTCTATGTCACTTAGACAATATAAGTACTCGGCTTGGGTACAAAATAGCTCATAAACTAGGAATGGAGTATCTTACTGAAATAGTTGCTAACGAGAAATTATCTTTATCAATTGAAGATCAGTTAACTAAGGAACCAACTGTTGCTAAAAAAATGCTCTCATTAGTAAATAGGAGTTGTGAAAATTTGTGGAGACTTTTTTCACGTAACGATACCCAAACTATCTGGAATGGAATCTGGTCACTTCAGTACTTTGAGGGAATAATAGATCAGCTACCTTTAAAAAATTATCCTGATGGTGATCAAGATTTACTATTCTTTGAGTCTTATGGAAAGGGAATCGATATGCTTATAATGGGGACATGGGACATCTTAAATTCAAATCTTAATTTAATTGAAACTACAGAAGGAATTTCTTCTGAAGTATTAGAGTTTTCAAGATTATCACGAGATAATTCAATGATTAAAATTCCTAATCCAATATCTCCTCCCCCTGATTGGCAGTTTAATTCGGAGTCTATAACCCTATAAACTTCACTTGAAGTAACGATATTAAGCTCAATATGAAATATATTTTCTTCATATAAAGACAACTAAAGAAGCTAACTGCCTATACATCTATACATATTAGGTAATTAGCTTTTTTACTTTTTTGTCTACCCATACTTTAATCATATCTTTGTTTATTGTTTCCCCTAGTGAAGTACATCTTTCTTAACTCACTCTGTTTCCTTTCCGTAGTTTAAATATTTGATTTTGAACACTTTTTTTTTCCTCCCTCAGAAAAAGTCAAAATCTTCGTTTCACTTTTAGCAATAGGTCCTTTAATTTACAACGGTATAAATCATATAAAATATGAAATGGAACACACAATATCTAATATGCAATGAACAAAAATAAAGAGCTATGAGATTATTACAGACTTTGCTTTTGATTCCTTTAGGTTTAGTTCATGTCCAATAAAACACGATAAGCAGTACGTTATATATTCTATAATGCTCCTTTTTTCTCTCTGAATAGTATTTTAATTTTGGTTTGTCAGATGGTAATAAATTTGATCGTTATCTGTAAGCGCAAAAGGAGATAGACTAATAACACTCCTCACATGTGGAATCGGTTCGATGCTGGTTAAGGATTGATACAGCTGCAGAGAACAAGTCATATCTAAGGGGCTATTGTAAAATTATACTAAATTTGCCGTAAGTCTCTACGCAAAAGAAGACTAACACATTATAAAGAAATGAAAGACGAGGGGAAGGAATTACCTAGCGTCTTTTTTGACAGTTTACTTCTTATCCTAAATTATCGAATTTATTCGCTGCGGACTAAATCAGCGGAACGAAGAGCATGACTATACCCGTTTCAGAATTGGTACAGTTCTGTAAAAAACTAAGATTCCCCTTTAATTTGGAGTAAGAATTCTCTTCCATGAAGTGGTATTATCTGGTGAGAAAGGAGGCTGGTTACAGTAAATTATGTAAGCGCTTTACATGGTTTATAAAAAATTTGGTATGGGGGGAAGGCTTCGAATGAGGAAATCATTTAAGCAGGTCGTTTCCGGGTTACTCGCAGTGGCTCTGCTTCTTCCGGGCGGCTTGACGGCTCAGGCAGTAAGTGCAGCAGATCCAGCAGCATCTAATTCACAGATTGTCTATCAGGAAACATTCCAGAATGGTAAGGGCAAGGCAACTCAATCCGGCGGTGCCCAGCTGGAAGCTGTCACAGGCAAGCCGTTTGAGGGCAATGATGATGGAGCAGCGCTAAAAGTCAGTAACCGATCCAAAAACTATGATGGCGTGGATCTTGCATTCACCGATCTTGGTTTGACCGATGGCCAAGAGTATTCTGTAACCGCTTCCGTTTATGTCGATACGGATTCTAATCCACCTGCAGCTGGGATGGCTGTCCTGGAGGTTGTAACCAATAAGGGCGTGTCTGGATCAGAAGGGTACACCGAAATTAGCTCTTCTGATTTTATTGCGGGCCAAGGCATTACGCTATCTGCCCCTCTCTCCGTGACGAGTGTGGATAAGACAGCTCTGCGAATCAAGTCTGATGAAGCAGGTAAGGGTGTCTCTTTCTATATTGGAGATATCACGATTACCCAGGCAGCAGCACCTGGTGAAAGCGAACCAGAGATTGTGGATAAAACGGGAATTACTGCAGACTTTGAGAGCGGTCTGGATGGATTCAAAGCACGCAATGGCCGCGAAACAGTAGTCCTCTCCCAAGAAGATAATCATACACCTGACGGCAAGCAAAGCTTGCTTGTAACGACTACGGCACAATATGATGCAGCCTTGGTTGATGCTACAGGCAAAATGGCGAAGAATCATGAATATGAGCTGTCTGCGTGGGTGAAAATGGCACCTGGCGAAGCGTCTACAACACTTCGCATTAGTGTTCAATATGCGGACAGTGGCTATGCGAACGTTTCACAAAATGCAACCGTTACAGATCAGGATTGGGTACATCTAACAGGGAAGTATACACTCACGACGACTCCAAGCGTACTCAATGCGTATATTGAAACGGCAAATGACGATGGTGGGAACCGTACCTTCTTCCTGGATGATTTTGCTCTAAAATATGTGGGTCCTGTAACTGCTGCACCTCCGATTCAAGAAGACCTTCCTGATCTGAAGGAGGTTTACAAGGATGATTTCCTGATCGGCAACATTGTTAATCCGGCGACCTTTGACGAGACCCGGCTCAAGCTGCTGACGAAGCATCACAATGTCGTCACTTTTGAGAATGATATGAAGCCGGATTATGCGTATAACGCGGACAGACAATTTGATTTCACCGCAGAAGATGCTCTTGTCCAAAAAGTACAGGATGCAGGCCTTGATCTGCACGGTCACGTGCTCGTATGGCATGCGCAGTCTCCTACATGGCTTCATACGGCAGCAAACGGCGAACCTTTGAGCCGTGAAGAAGCTTTGAAGAACCTGAGGACACATGTTAAAACGGTCGTTGAACATTTTGGTGATAAAGTCATTTCCTGGGACGTTGTCAACGAAGCCATGAACGACAACCCGGCTAATCCCCAGGACTGGAAAAATGCATTGCGTAACTCCGGCTGGTTACAAGCCATCGGCCCTGACTTTCTTGAGGAGGCATACCTTGCAGCCAAAGAAGTCATTGACGAGAATGGCTGGGATATCAAGCTTTACTACAATGATTACAACGATGACAACCAGAATAAATCTACAGCGATCTACAGCATGGTGAAAGAGATCAATGAGAAGTACGCCGCAGATCACCCTGGCGAGAAACTGATTGATGGCATCGGCATGCAGGCCCACTACAATTTGGGCACGAGATTGGACAATGTGAAAATGTCACTCGAACGATTCATTTCCTTGGGTGTGGAGGTCAGTGTCACCGAATTGGACATTATGGCAGGCACCAACTCTGCAATCACTGAGAAAGAAGCGAAGCAGCAGGCCTATCTGTATGCCTCATTGATGGATCTCTATAAGAAGAACAGCGAGCATATTCCGCGTGTGACCTTCTGGGGATTGAATGACAGCACGAGCTGGAGAGCCGAGCAGAATCCAACCTTGTTCGACAAGAATTATCAAGCCAAAGAGGCCTTCTACGGGGTCGTTGATCCGGAGAAGTACCTGGCAGAACATCCACCCGAAGAGCTTGATTACAAGAAATCAACTGCCCTCTATGGGACACCATCGCTTGATGGTTCTGTAGACAGCATATGGAGCAAAGCTCCTGAATTGAAACTGGATACGAAGCAAATGGCGTGGTCCGGTGCAACAGGAACAGCAAGAGTACTGTGGGATGATGACAATCTCTATGTGCTCGTTCAAGTCAGAGACGATCAACTGAACAAGACCAATCCGAATGTATGGGAGCAGGATTCCGTCGAGGTATTCGTCGATGGAAATAACGGCAAAACGTCCAGCTTCCAGGATGATGATGGACAATACCGAGTGAATTTCGAGAACCTTGCTACCTTTAATCCTGCAGAAATCGCAGCAGGTTTCGAATCCAAAGTCGCTGTTTCCGGTACCAACTACACAGTCGAGATGAAAATTCCATTCAAAAAGGTGAAGCCTGCGAATAATGACAAGATCGGCTTCGATGCGCAGATTAACGATGCCAAAGACGGCAACAGAATCAGCGTAAACGCATGGAATGATGCATCCGGTCAAGGTTACCAGGATACGTCCGTATTTGGTGAATTGACGCTCACGGGCAAACCTTCTTCAGGAGGAAACGACGGTGGCGGCAACAACGGTGGAGGCAACAACAGCGGGGGGAACAATGGTGGCAGCAGTGGCGGATCAAATTCCGGGACTGCTCCGCAGCCTCAACCACAGCTTCCAGGCAGCGACTCGGCAATTGTGCCAGTAGTTAAAGTCGAAAATGGGACAGCCACAGCAACCATTTCAAGCGACAGCCTGAATAAAGCGATTGAACAGGCTTCTCCAGGTGCAAATGGCAAGAAGCAGGTTACCATCGAAGTGCCGAAGCAGGCAAATGCCCAATCCTATGTGGTGCAGCTGCCAACTTCAAATCTGCAGAGCAATAATAATGTTGAGTTTGTGCTTAAGACAGACCATGCAGCACTTCAAATTCCGTCCAACATGCTGTCTAATATTACGGAACAAGCGGATCAAGTCTCTATTCAGATTAGCAAAGTCTTGGCAGATCGCTTGAACGCAGAAGTCCGCGCCAAAGTGGGCAGCCGTCCGGTGATCGACCTTAGCATCAAAGCTGGGGACCGTGTGCTGGTTTGGAATAATCCAGCGGCGTCTGTAACGGTATCTGTTTCATACACACCTGCTGGCCAAGAACTTGCCAATGCACATCAATTGGTAATCCTGAATATTGACAGTCAAGGAAAGGCAACAGTTGTACCGAACGGACGATACGATGCTAAATCCGGATCGGTTGTGTTCAAGACAACGGAATTTAGCACGTATGCCGTAGCCTACGTAACCAAGTCTTTTGCCGATGTGCAAAATGTCCTGTGGGCAAAAGAAGCCGTTGAAGCAATGGCTGCACGCGATATTATAAAAGGCATATCGGACGAGAGCTTCGCTCCTGCAGCTTCCATCACGAGAGCTGACTTCATCACCTTGCTGGTGAGAGCCCTTGAATTGAAGGGCCCGGGCGCGAACACGGCAGCCTTCAGCGATGTACAGCCTACTGCTTACTATGCACAGGCCGTGGCCATTGCCAAAGAGCTGGGGATTGCCTCTGGATTTGAAGACAACACGTTCAAACCAGGCAGCAGCATTTCCCGTCAAGACATGATGGTTCTTACGGCGACAGCTCTAAAAGCAGCTGGCAAGCAATCTGCCGGCAGCGGGAATCTGGCTCCTTATTCCGATACTGCAAGCATTTCCGCTTACGCGGTGGATAGTGTAACTTCCCTCGTAGGAAGCGGAATCGTCAACGGAAAAGGTGGCAAAATCGCACCAACTGAATCATTGACCCGCGCTGAAGCAGCAGTGATTCTGTCCCGGATCTGGAACATGTAGTGATTGTATAGGACATTTTGAAAAAACTAGGCAACTATTGAAGCTGCTGTCTGTACTTTACAGGCGGCAGCTTTTCCAAATTCCATGGCCCTCGATCATGATTGTAATATAGATCGTTAACCAACCGATTCCATTTGCAGCTCAGCAAAAATCATTCGTTTAGGCGATTTTATGATAGGAGGGAACCGCTACTCAATGCTGAATATTGTCGATCCAATACATAGACATCATAAATTTTACTTTTTTCCACTTTGCAATAAAGATGGAATCTGATAGGATAAGTTTATAAATACGATGGTTTTAGTGAGGATTAAAAGGAGGCCGCCTTGCCATGCAAGAATTAACACATCTGGATCAACTTGAGGCTGAAGCGATATACATTATCAGAGAAGTAGCAGCGGAGTGCGAGAAACCGGTCATGTTGTATTCCATCGGCAAGGACAGCTCGGTCATGCTGCACTTGGCCCTAAAGGCTTTCTACCCCGAGAAGCCGCCGTTCCCATTCATGCATATCGATACAACCTGGAAATTTAAGGAAATGATTGAGTTCCGTGACCGAAAGGCGAAGGAATTTGGTATCGAGATGATCGTGCACTCTAATGAAGAGGCTATTCAACAAGGAATTAACCCCTTCGACCATGGTTCCGCATATACCGACATTATGAAAACCACAGCCCTGAAACAGGGATTGGACAAATACGGATTCACAGTTGCGTTCGGTGGCGGAAGACGTGATGAGGAGAAGTCGCGTGCGAAGGAGCGGATCTTCTCGTTCCGGAACAAGAACCACTCGTGGGACCCGAAGAACCAACGTCCGGAGATGTGGAAGCTGTTCAACACGCGAATCAACAAGGGAGAGAGCATTCGAGTCTTCCCGCTGTCCAACTGGACTGAGAAGGATATCTGGCAATACATTCGTCGGGAGAACATCGACATCGTTCCGCTTTACTCTGCGGACGTAAGACCGATCGTTAATCGTGACGGGCATATCATCATGGTGGATGACGAGCGGATGAAGATTGAGCCTGGCGAGAAGGTAGAGATGAAGAAGATTCGCTTCCGCACGTTGGGTTGTTACCCGCTCACGGGCGGAGTCGAGTCCGATGCCGTTACGCTGGATGAGATCATTGAGGAGACATTGGGTGCGTTATCTTCCGAACGGACCAGTCGGGTTATCGATCAAGAAGCGGCGGGAAGCATGGAACGACGCAAACGGGAGGGCTATTTCTAACATGAAGAGTCTACTTAAATTCATTACCTGCGGAAGTGTGGATGATGGCAAGTCCACGCTGATCGGACATATGCTCTATGAGGCCAAGCTGCTGTTCGCCGATCAAGAACGCGCGCTTGAGCTCGATAGTCGATTGGGAAGCCGAGGCGGCAAGATCGACTACTCGCTGCTCCTCGATGGTTTGCTGGCCGAACGCGAACAAGGGATTACCATCGATGTGGCTTATCGTTATTTTACGACGTCTCATCGTTCCTTCATCGTGGCGGACACACCGGGACACGAAGAGTATACGCGCAACATGGCTGTAGGCGCTTCCTTTGCCGATCTAGCCATCATTCTGGTGGACGCTACCAAAGGCATCATTACCCAGACCAAACGCCATGCCCGGATCTGCGCCCTGATGGGGATCAAGCATCTCGTATTGGCTGTGAACAAGATGGATCTGGTCGGCTTCGATCAGAGGACGTTCGAGGCGATCAAGGAAGAGTTCATCCAAACGACGGCCGAATTCCAAATCAAGAGCATTCAGGTCATTCCCGTGTCCGCTACGGAAGGGGACAACATCACAACCCAGTCGCCGAATGCCCCCTGGTACGAAGGATTAGCTTTATTGCCGTATTTGGAAAATATAGATGTTCATACTACCGATGATACGAAGCCTTTCATGATGCCGGTTCAGCGTGTAAGCAGACCGGACCATACGTTCCGTGGGTTCCAGGGCCAGATCGAGGCTGGAAAGATTTCGGTCGGAGACGAACTCATGACACTGCCAAGTCGGGAGAAAGCAAAGGTTAAGCGGATTTTGGTGACGGACCAAGTTCAGGATTCGGCTTATGCTGGCCAACCGGTTACGATACAACTGGATCGCGAAGTTGATGTTTCGCGGGGCTGCGTGCTCACGGTGGATAATCAAGTGCAAGAAGCTGACAGCTTCGCTTCAACGATCCTGTGGATGGACGATTCCGTCCTGACTCCGGGCAAGCATTATTGGGTAAAGGTTGGAACGAAGACTCTTCCAGGCACTGTAACGGCGATTACCCATAAAATTGACATTAACACGGGCCATACCGTTCCAGCCGATCAAATTGTTAAGAACGAATTGGCTAAGTGTGAATTCACGCTGTCGGATCAGATCGTCTTCGATTCCTTTGAACACAATAAGAGCATCGGAGGGTTTATCCTCATTGATCGTGTCACCAACATGACGTCCGCTTGCGGAGTCATCGATCAAGCTCTGAAGGGAGATAGCCGATTTGACACGCTGGATACGGGGATCACGAGAGAGGTTCGCGCCCAGCAGAAAGGACAATCTCCGCTCACGGTCTGGTTTGCTGGCTCGGATACGGTAGCTCTCGCCAAGGAAGTGGAGAAGCGACTAATGTCATCCGGTTACCATACGATGCTGCTTGAGAGCGTCAGTGGAGAAACGCTCCGCGGTACGGCGGAGATGGCAAAGGTGTTGAACGACGCCGGCCTGATCTCACTGGTATCCCATGATTCTATCAGTGCGGGCGAACTTGAGACAGCTCGAGAGATCATTGGGGGCAAAGGATTTATCGAAGTAAACGCGGAGGAGATCGGCGGAATGTCCACCCAGGATGCCGCGAAATCCGTGGTTAAACGAGTCGTGCAATCCGTTATCGCTCACAGTCCTTCGAATAACTACGACATTTAATAAGCATGTCAGATGCAGCGGTTGCCGATCAGGCAGCCGCTTGTTTGCTTAAGATTAATGAGCAGTTAAAAATCTTGGGAATTCATATGTAAGAGTCGGTGTAAGAGGGTCAGGGATATCATCTCTTGGCTCCCTAACCTTACATATCAGAAAGCTAGTGGCTCATGGGTGGAATGTAAGCGAACAGATGAGCATTGGTATAGGAGTGACCCTGCTGAAGATATGTTGTAATCATGTAGTTGGGTTAAGTAAATCAAAATTATAAAGCACAAGTTTGAAAAAAGTATGATCACGAAACAAAGCAAAAACCGGATTGAGCATAGATCAATCCGGTTTTTGCTGTTCCCATAAATTTTACCTATGTCTCATCACTCAACGGCAAAATGCACGACTGCACTGTATAACATCTTGTTGCGAAACGGATCGAACGTCACTTGATGCTGTACCTGCTTCACTCGAAGCAGCAGCGCCTTGTTCATTCCGATTCGGTCTTCAATCGCCCGTTCCAGTTCATTGAAGTCATAGGCCTGCAGGCATTCGACTTTGTCTTTGATAATATCCAATGAAATTTCCATGTTAATTTAGGCCACCTTCATGTCACAATTTGCAGGTACAAAAGCCTGCCGAGCTTTAATTGTAGAGGAGCTTGTTCGGTTCGGCAAGAGCGGACAGCGAGAATCATTAGAACGAAGGAGACGGTTTGATTACTATACTTGGGGAGACCAAGCGGGAGTTGAGTTAGGCTTTGAGACATGACGAATAAACTCGTGCTGAAAATCGGCTTGAGACGTGATAAAATTAGAGAAAGGACAAATGGAGGAAGGGGAAACCCGGATCCAAGTTCCATTGGGTAAGTAGCCAAGAGGGGCATCGCCCCTCTTTTTTATGTGAGTCCATAGAAAAGCTTTGCTTCTGTTCAGGTTGTAATGTATTTATTTTGTTGCGCCATTAACATATAATGCTGTTTGAACTACGCTGCGGTAACATGGTATAAGTGAAGATGGTTTAACTGAAGATGGTGTAAGTGAAGAAGTAGCAATGACATGAATATCGAATGATAACAAGCAGACGAATAAATTATTTTACTATTTTCGGGATAGCGAACTGTCCCGGTATATATAGAGGAGTTTTTAAGATGAAAGACAATTTTTGGCGTGATTTGCCACGACCATTTTTTATATTGGCACCAATGGAAGATGTGACGGATGTTGTGTTTCGCCATGTCGTAAGTGCAGCGGCCAGACCGGATGTGTTTTTTACGGAGTTTGCAAATACAGAGAGTTATTGTCACCCGGAGGGGAACAAAAGTGTTCGTGGGCGGTTGACGTTTACAGAGGATGAACAGCCCATGGTGGCTCATATCTGGGGAGACAAGCCGGAATTCTTCCGTGAAATGAGCATCGGTATGGCGAAAGAAGGCTTTAAAGGGATCGACATTAATATGGGTTGTCCTGTAGCCAATGTAGCGGAGAACGGGAAGGGGAGCGGGCTGATCTGCCGTCCCGAAACGGCTGCGGAAATAATCCAGGCCGCGAAAGCTGGTGGATTGCCCGTAAGTGTCAAAACACGTCTTGGTTTCACTGAAGTAGACGAATGGCGCGATTGGTTGACCCATATTTTGAAACAAGACATCGTGAATCTGTCCATTCATCTGCGCACAAGAGAAGAAATGAGCAAGGTAGATGCTCACTGGGAACTGATTCCGGAAATTAAAAAACTTCGTGATGAGGTAGCACCCAATACGCTGCTGACCATTAATGGGGATATCCCTGATCGTCAGACTGGGTTAAAGCTCGCTGAGGAATATGGCGTGGATGGCATTATGATTGGGCGTGGCATTTTCCAGAACCCGTTTGCTTTTGAAAAAGAGCCGAAGGAACACACCAGTGAAGAATTGCTGGATCTGCTGCGGCTTCATCTGGATATCTATGATCAGTATTCGGCACAGGAGCCGCGTTCGTTTAGCCCGCTTGCCCGCTTCTTCAAAATCTATGTTCGTGGATTCCGCGGGGCAAGTGAACTCAGAAACAGCTTAATGAACGCCAAATCCACAAGTGAAGTGCGTACATTGCTGGATGAGTTTGGAAGCAAGAATCATGATGAGGCAGAGGAACACGGAAATTAAATTGCCAAGTTTCGACTAATAGTTGAGATGTATTGGCGGGTTACAAGAAAAGAAGCGGGAAATATTCCGCTTCTTTTTTTAGCTGCTGTACTTCTATTTTTACCCGTAACACATTCATTGCCCAATCTGTCCACGAATGGGACTAAGCAACTCCAAAGCCATCTATCCTAGGAAAATTAACGAGAATATTCCGGTTGTGCCATCGTTACGGGTTGAGGATTGTTAAGCACCCATAACACCGCCAATTCGCATAATCTAGCAGGCGCATCATAATCCGATCCATTGCGAAGCCTGCCGGCCAAGTCGGTTGCCTCTTGCAGAAGTGCCGGAGCTAATGGCGTACCGGTACCCAGGTACCGGACCAGCGCATCCAGCATCTTGAGGTATTGGGCATCCCAGTTTCCCCCGCCATTATCTAATACTTCATGAGACACGCGCCCGGTGATGCGGATGACCTCTCCCTGTACCGTTTGCGCATGACCTTTGGGCGGAATGAGATATTCCCACAGCTCTTGGTGCTGCTTGGGCCAAGTGGTTGCGGTTACCTGAATGGGGGCAGTCCCATCATGCATGATTCGATTCGCTACCGGCTCGACATCAAATAGTCGATACAGCTTGAGAAGCGCGTCCGACACTTCGTCAACGCTGTCTTGATTGAACTTTTCCCGGACGAATTCAAAATCCTTGCCAATTCGCTTTACCGACTCTTTCATAGCAGGGGTGACCGATGCTCCGGCATCCAGCAAAATCGCGGAGATTTCAGACATACTGACAATATCGCTATTCCGGCAATTGACTAATCCTTTAGCGAGCGGGGTGTTCCCCTGTTTATTCTCTGCGTTGATATCAGCACCTCGGGTTACTAACTCTTGCACCACTGTGGTTCTATACGAATTGACTGCTGAATGCAGCGGTGTTTCATTGGTATAATCAACCGCGTCCAGCTCTGCACCCAATTCGAGGAGCAAGGCTACATTTCCTGACCAGTGCGCAGCATGGGCATGCAATGGCGTACGCTGGTACTTGTCCCGGGCGTTAATATCAGCTCCTTGCTCTACCAGCCAGCGAACGACTTCATCCGAAATCTGCCGGAAACTGAGGGCCGTACCTTTGCTGTAACCCCCGCGGGCATCCCATTCGCATTGCTCAAAGACCTCTTTTACAGCAGTGATATCATTATTTTTAATGAGTTGCTCCATATGGGCGGGTAATGTTGTTTTCTTCTTAGCCATTAACGTCTTCCTCTCCTTTGTGAATAGCAACGTAGTATTCCATGATCGGCAATGACAGTTTAATAGAAAGTAGATAATTTCCAGCAATTTTATCACATAGGGAAAGTAAAATCCAAAAATAGGAATTCCCCCGTCTGAAGTGCTTCATATCCTGTATCAACCTAAGATGGCAATTCGGTATGCTGTGTTATAATTAAGGTAGTAGGCTTTTGAGAATAGGAGGATTTATGTCCTGGAGCAAATTGAAGCAGCAACTGGAGAGTTTCCTTAGCCCGGCGTTAGTCGGAAGAGTTGAATACCGCGCAACAAGCTACCGTTATGCACTTGATAAATCAGGAAGCTGTTACCTTGCCGTAGATAAAAAGAACCTGCTCAATATGAGTGACACAACAACCCCCATCCGGTGGTATCAGACGGAGCAGGAGATCAAGAACGATCCGAATATTGAAATTCCTGTAGACAACGAAGAGATTGAAGCCATTCGAAAAGAGACCAAAGGGACCGTTCCGGAGGACCGCCTTCACGTCATTGCACGAAGCAGAAAAAGCTCAGTGCTTGCCAAGGAGCTATTGTCAGCACAGTCAGCATTAAGCAAATCCAATTTTACGGTTGCAGCGACTACGTTTCTATCAAGACCTATAGAGGAAAGTCTGGAGAGTCAGGATATCTTGCTGAACATTCTGGCTTTGGTAGACAGACGGGTTGGCAAAAAGCGGATTTTGAACATGTCCGAGAAAATTAAGTTAAAGCACCCAGCCGTGCAGTATTTTTATGAATTACGGCGTAGGACGTTGTGAATTAGTTGAGAGTTAGATGTTTATCGTTTTTATTCTACGCTTGTTAAGCCTTGAATTGAATTCCTCATTTGTCATGTTATAATAAGGGCATGAACAGCTTATATTGCAAAGAGAGTCGTGCGACAACACGACTCTCGGAGCAATAGCCGCTTTTAAGGGCGGTGGGCTTAACAAGAGGATAGACGTCAAGTAGACCGCAACCTTTGCATGGGGAGCGGTCTACTTGTGTTTATTGGACAGCAGCGCTACAATCAGCGAACCGAAGGTAAGCATAATTGCTTCAAACACCGATGCATTTGAAAATAATAAAAATTACTTGAAACTATGAAGAGAAGTCTTCTGGTGATCAAGTTTTAGAAAGTGAGACATACATGTCCGATACTAAGCTGTTTCATATAACGGGAGAAGTTAAAGAGTTGCCAGCCAGTTCTGTTCTACTTGAGAGAGAATTACAAGTATTAATTGAAAAGAATATGCCTGTTTTTTTTGGAGTAACTTTTCTGAAAAGCGAATATACGACATCGAACGGTGGTAGAATTGACAGTTTAGGGTTAGATGAAAACAACTGTCCTGTCATTTTTGAATATAAAAGAACCAGTAACGAGAACGTGATTAACCAAGGATTATTTTATCTCGACTGGCTACTTGATCATAAAGCAGAATTTGAGTTGTTAGTGATGAAGAATCTAGGAAAAGAGTGTTCGGATAAGTTAGATTGGAGTATGCCCAGACTTATTTGTGTAGCAGGAGATTTCACAAAATATGATAAATATGCAGTTAAACAGATCAATAGAAACATTGATCTTGTTCGTTACAAAAAGTTTGGAACAGATTTACTTATGATGGAGCTAGTAAATTCAAGTACGGTGAGACCTTACAATATTCAGGAACAGGGAGATAAATGGACTAAGCCATCATCAGACAAGACTTTTCAAGAACAACTTCAGTCAACAACGCCAGCGCTCAGAGAACTGTATTATTCCATTAGAGCCTATATACTTGCACTCGGTGATGACGTTACAGAAAATCAGCTCAAGTTGTATACAGCGTTCAAAAAGATGAAAAATATCATTTGTGCAGAAGTCTACCAGAAGCAGATACTACTACACATGAGATTAAATCCTGGTGATTTTGAACTTGAGGATGGATTTACTAGAGATATGCGTAATGTAGGGCATTTTGGGACTGGTGATTTACAAATTATCATTAAATCCCCTGAAGATTTTAAAAGAGCAGAACCATTAATTGATAAAGCTTATAATTTAAACTAGCATAGATAAACAACTAGCGCTTTAGACCAACGATAGAAAAAGTGGAAAATAATAAAATGGAATATCTAATCATAGATTGTGAAAGCAGATAAACCCAGTTAACCCCATTAAGGGGAATCATTTTGATAATCCACTTTTATTTCTTGCTATAGCTTTTAGCTATAACTAGTTATCTTCTTTTGATTATTCTTCGAACTCCACTCGGCGTGCTATGATACTCGTATACAACGAGGGGGTTATTTACATGACTGATAAGTTCCAGATCGTAGGAAGTTTGTTGCGGCCCGAAGAGCTGCTGAAATATAAAACGCAAATTGAACATCGTGATGATATCCAGTATCCGTTCTATGAAAACTTCGAAGGGTATGCCGAGTGTGAGACTGAGGCAATCAAACAGGTTGTTAAAAAGGAAATCGAGCATAACCTTTCAGTTGTTACAGACGGCGAGTTCTCCAAGTCGATGTGGCACCTGGATTTTGTCTGGGGCTTTGACGGAGTGGAGCGTTATATCGCGGACCACGGCTACTTTTTCCGGGATGTGGACGGAACATCCAAATATGAGACTCGCAAAGATATCGGATTGCGCATTACGGGCGAACTGAGCGGTAAGAATCATCACTTTATTACCCTGTTCAAACAGCTGCAAGATACGGCAGGCGATCAGCAGACGAAACTTTGCGTACCATCTCCTTCCCATATCTTCGGTGAGCTTTCCTGGTCGGATAATATTGGCGGGAAGGATGCCGTTTATCAGAACAAACAGGAGCTCAAAGCGGGTCTTGTGAAGGCATATAAGGAATTTGTGGCGGAATTCGCTGCGGCTGGCGGCAAAATCCTGCAATTCGATGACTGCCTGTGGGAGCTGTTTGCAGACGACAACCCGAACTCTCCGTTTACCGGCGAGCATATTGATCAAGCAGAAGTAGCGGGTCTTGCCACCGAATTTATTGATATTAACAATACGGTGATTGACTTCGGTCATAGCCTGGGCTTGAAAATGTGGACACATAACTGCCGCGGCAACTACGATTCCCGCAACATGGGCGGCGGCTCTTATGCGAAAATCGCCAACCTGTTCCTGAAACAATTGAAATATGACCGCTTCTTCCTGGAGTGGGATGATGATCGTGCGGGTTCGATTGAAGCACTGGAAGTATTCAAGGACAGACCGGAAACGGAGATTGTTCTGGGCCTGCTGTCTTCCAAAACAAATACACTGGATGATGAAGCACGCGTCATTCGTCTGCTTGACGAAGCATCCAAAATCATTGATAAGGATCGTCTGCTGCTCTCGCATCAATGCGGCTTTGCCTCCTGCGATGGCGGTAATGAGCTAAGCGAAGCCGAGCAGTGGGCGAAAATCGACCAAGGTCAACAGATTGCGAAGCAGTACTGGAATAACTAAATTCAGATAAGCAACAACTTAGATAAAAGGGATGACTCAAAGGGCCGTTTATGGTGCCCGGCGAGGCATCCCTTTTTGTTTGCAGCGGTTTGTCCCGTTCAAACGCAGAAGCAGCGAATCCGGACGTGACTTTTGAAATGTATAACTAGTTCCACCATACATGAATCAGGCAGCAAAAGCCCGATCATATCGGCTAAGTTGGTCTGAAATGCCGCATTGAAAAGGAGAAGCTATTGCTGATGAAGAAGTTATACTATTCCAGGATTACCCTGTGAAGTATGGTTGTGGATTTGTTTTGATCGGTATAAAGAGCTTATTAGAGACATGAGGGGAGAGGAAATGATGACAGATAGCAAGGATCTGATAAATAAAGAGCAGTTGCTCGTGGAGCTGGATTCGCTGGGTTACTCGGACAGGATGAAGCGGATGGCACTTCTGGGACGCCATCATACAGGAGATGCGAATTATTCCGCGCTGCTTGTATCCTTACTGGAAAGAGGCACCGCCTATGAGGCGCATCTGGCTTTGACTGGTGCGGGTGTAGTGAATGATGCTCGTGCGGTTATACTGGCCCTGCAGCATCCCAAGGCAGGAGTTAGGGGCCGGGCGGCTCGGCTGCTCCCAAAAGTAGTGACCGACCCGGACTTTTCAATTGAAACCGAAATCGCTCTGATGTCATACCATTGCCGCCGCCAATTGCTGCGGAGCATCGTGAATACATACCGTCAGGATTGGGCGGAACGGCTGCTGCCGCTTGTGCTTAACCGTTGGGGCGCACAAGAAGCCTCCTTATTGTTGGCTGCGTGCAGCGAAGAGACGGTACGCCTCAGGCTTCCAGAGCTGGGATATGCGTTACTTAATTGGCGGCTCTTAACGAAGTACCACCCCGATCTGGTGGGAGCGTACTTCAAGAATGCTTTGCAGCATGCAACGCACCGGGAAAAGACCAATGTATGGTGGACGCTCTCATCCGCGGTTGAAATACTGAGTGTTTCAAGGCCAGCAACTGTTCTGGAATGTGCGTTGAAGTTTGGGCCAACGGATACGATTCATCCTGTACTCAAGCAGCAATTAGGAATTCTGATTCAGGCCAGCCCAGAGGATGTATTTGAGCTGCTGACACGTGAGGAGACCCGGGGGTATCTTTTGAGTCAGGGCGTTCCAGCAGGTGTGTTGAAAAAGAGAAAATGGTTCACCACAGCGCAGTGGACGACCTTGGCTGCTCTGCTCGCAGATCAGCCAGTGCACCTAGCCAAGGTGCTGGATACCCTTGCGCCGTCGAACCGCGAAGCGATCTTTGATGCGGCTTATAAGGAAGATGAGCGGAAGACACGCATTTTCCCTATGACACTCTTGGATGTACTGCCACACCGACTGCGTGACAAGGAAGCGGCCCGCATGCTCGAACTGCGCGACATTCGTGATCACCGGGACAACAAGCTCGAAACGACAGCCCGCCGCTTCATTGTGAATGCCAGAGAGCAGCTGGAGCAAGCCGTTCAGGTATCTAATAGCGATGAACGTGCTGCGGCCTATGCTCACCTCGTTCGAAGTACAGCACTTTCTCGCCGTGGAATGGATGAGACGCTGCGCTTCCTGACCCGAATCAAGAACGACCAGGATCCGATACGCTTCGTGGTTATGGCTGAGCTCTCCAACTGTCCTGCTCCCATGTTCAAGAAAGAGCACATGGACGATCTGACGGTACTGGTGGATAGCGTGATCGAAGCCAGAGACACATCATATGGGACAAGGTCCGCCACGGAGAGACTGGCTTTTGCCATACTGCGTCAACATGCATTGGAGCCGAAGGGCGAGTTATTCAAGTTCGCTCTGAGAACGTTTGGAAGACTGACGATGCGGGACGGACAGTTTGCATTGTACTCGATGGATTGGGACAGCATACCGAGTTCTGCACTGGAAGCGTTATTCGATGAGATCTATGCCTTTGGTGTAGAAGCGAACAAGCGCGAAAACACGAGCGTGATTCTGCGCATGGCAGATTTGTTCGGAAAAGCCGTGGATCGGCTGCCGAAGCTCCAGCTTCTGCTGGGGGAACTGCTGCAGGCCAAAACGGTATCCCCACAGGCGATCCATTATTGGCTTCTTCCCTATAAGACGCGAGATGCGAGGGTTAGAGAACTGCTGGACAGAGACCCATCCTTCATCTCATTTCACGATGTATTTATGCATCTACATCTGAAGCGTCAGGAGTGGCTGGACCCGTTTATCTCGGGGAAAATCATCAAAGGCAAGCATTTATCAGGAAAAACAATTTATGTTGTGCCTGCGCATAACGGGTTTCATCGGTGGCTGCCGCGTCAGCAAAAGGCATTTGCTTCCCTTCTGGAACGGGTGGCCTTGGATGGCAAACGAAGCTTCCATGAACGTGCATCCGCGATGCGCAGCTTGGCCAGCATGCCCGATTATTGTTCCGATCAGCTGGAAGTTCTGCTGCAGGACGAGGAAGTGCATGTCGTGGAGGCAGCACTTTACGCGTATTCGTTATGGGAAGAGCCGGAGAGGGCACTCCCTGTATTGCTTAACAACCTGGATGGAGACCGTGCTCGGGTAGCCATGTACTCGATCCCCAGATGCATGCGCAGGGTGAATCCGGTGATGTTGACATCCATGCTTTCAGATCTGTTAGATCGGGAAAAACTGAAGATCACGGTCAGAAAAGAAGCCATCCGGCTGCTTGGAGCTTATAAAAGCGAGGAGAGCATGGCGCTTCTCATCCGTGAATACGAAAAACCGAATGTACACAAAGACGTGATGATCGCCATAGGCCACGCTGCCAGACAATGGCTTGATGATGAACGCAGCTGGGCCATGATGCGTGCCATGGCTGCTTCCCCGCAGCGCGATATCGCAAGAAGCCTGCTTAACCAGTATTCTGGTGGGATTCCCGTGGATTCCCGGCCAAGGTATTTGGACTTGATTATCGAGATTGCAGGACATGCCGATCCGGTTGTGGCAAGAGAGGCATTCCAAGCCATGAGATTTTGGGTGAATGGAAGTGAGGAGAAGGTGGCCGCTTCTGCCAGCAAAACGATTCTAGATCTGGAGGACAACGCCAGATGGAGGAGTGCGTTGAATACGCTCATTGTGGCTTGTCGTGATGGAAAGGTGAATGATCGGGTCATCAGCATTTGCACACAATTGGCCGAGACGGAGACGAAGGCCGAATGGAATGCTGCCCCGGAGAGAGACCTACCAGAGCGGCAGCGTCTGGTGGCATTGATTGACGAGCTGACCTCATTGCCCCCACATGTAAGGCGGGTACTCGTTCCTCTATATGCGGGCATGATCAATGTCCTTCAATCCCAAGAAACCTTGAAACGAGCCGTGATCAAGCTATATTTGGCATCTGTTGAATGGAACCAGGCGGATCAGACAGCTCTGCAATTGGACCCTGTGACTCAAATGGTGGACACCCATCCATATCTATTGGATTACGCCTACAGACAGGTCGCCCGTGCAGCCAATGCCAGTCAGGAATATTGGAGACCAGAGGCGATTCTGGATCTGGTGGATCATTTGAGAGGTCGGCAGTCGTTTACAGCCCAATATCTCGGACTTTCTCTGCTGAAGATTGCGGGAACATCCTTACTGTGGAACCAGACTTGTACCGAACGTTTGAGAGCATACCGGAATCATGAGCATGAGGCCATTCGTTTGGCTGCACTGGATATTTGGACGGTGCTTGAATAGAAAGGTTTTTGTGTCGGATGGATGCATTAATAGAATGGTAAAGTATAGATATCAGGTATGAATATCAAACATGGATTATTTCATTTTCCAAGAGGGGAGTGAGACGATGCTATATCTAAGTAACTTCAAACTCTCTTCTACCATTTCCAGCAACCCGAATATATACCCCGATCATGTGTTCAGGCACATGGCAGGGGAGGTTCTGCTGTTTGATCGTATCACGGTATTATACGGCAGTAATGGTTCAGGCAAATCCACTTTGCTGAATCTAATCGCCAACAAATTGGGAATGGCGGGCGCTGAGCGAATGGCAACTTATGGACACAGCATCTATGTTCAGCGGTTTATCGAGGAGAGCAGCTATCAACTTGGGCATGATGATCAGGAGCGTCCGATATATAAGCTTCCCGGTGGGAGCCGGTACATCAAGTCAGAGGATCTGTTGTATGAAATCAAGAAAATACAGCAGGAAAGCGTGCTTCGCGAAGGGCTGCTTCATGAGCAATTCGTGCAGGGGAAGAGCAAGGCTGAGGTAGAAGAGCTGGAGCAGTCATATGAATTAAAAAAGAAGATGGATATCATCCAATTCTCGCAGGAGAAATATTCGAACGGGGAAAGCTCGATGCAGTTTTTTGAGGAACATTTGCTTCCCGGGCAGCTGTATTTATTGGATGAACCGGAAACGTCCCTGTCTCCGGCGAATCAAATCAAACTGGCCGAACAAATGAACGATCTGGCGCGCTATTTTGATAGTCAATTCATTATTGCCACGCACTCTCCCTTTGTTCTGGGCACACTTCATGCGAAGATCTACAATCTCGATGCGAGCATGCTGCAAACGGCAGAATGGTTTGAACTGGACAATGTACAATTCTTTTATCAATTCTTTCATAAACATCAAAGGTTGTTTGAATGAATAGGTTCGAGCTTCCTGAAGAGGTATCCTTGGCGTAAGGATATCTCTTTTTCGTATTGGCATCTTATCGACCTCACCGTGGCACCCTTTTTAATTCATAGGATAGATTATTAACGACCTTATAGAAAAGCCCTACTTGAGGTTTGAAACGTATAAAGTTTGAAAGATTATGCAGCATACCTGACAAATCCATTGATTTTTATGCAGATAATTGTATAATCTACTTAATTAACGTTAATTAGAATGGAGAAAAGGGGATGACCATGACCAGAACGAAGCTGAAGGAAGCCGCGCTGAGATTATTCGGGCAGAAGGGCTACGACGGGACGGCATTATCGGAAATCGCGAAGGCGGTCGGTGTCAAAACACCGGCAATTTACGCCTTTTTTGAAAGCAAGGAAGATCTGTTCATGACGGTCTTCGAAGAATCGATGAGCGCCTATAACGAATATATCCAAGCGATGGCGGAAACCAGCAAAGGAATGAGCACAGAGAAAAAGCTGCATGCGCTGCTGCTTCGCCAATACGATTTTCATCGGAATAAAACGGAGCTTGCCACATTTGCCTTCCGGTATTTGATTTTCCCGCCGGATTTTTTGCTCGATCGGATGCAAGAGGCATTCGGGCGTTTCGATACGCTGCTGAGCAGCATTATTGATGAGATCATGCAGGAAGGTCTGGATCGCGGCGAATTGGCCGCCGTTTCAATGGAGACGATGGTGGATTCATTCCTTACCTTAATGGACGGACTGGGCATGCAATATTACTACTATAAATCGCCGGAGCTGTTTGAACGGAAACTGCAGCACGCATTTGAGATGTTCTGGAGATCCGTCAAAGCATAGGCAAACAACAAGACTGGACAGAAAGCAGAGGGTGGAACATGAGCAACGATACGAAAATAGAAGATTACGAACGGGAGCCCGTACCCCAGCATTTACGGAAATCATGGCTCTCGATGGCATTTGTCTGGATTGCGATCGGCATTGATCTGTCCGCCATGTTCTTGGGTGCGCAGCTCGGGGCGGGCATGAGCATCGGCGACTCGCTAACTGCGGTTATCGTCGGTTCTGTTATCTTGGGCATCATTGGTGGTGTCTGCGCCTATGTCGGGGCCAAAACCGGTTTGTCGACGGCCATGATTAGCAGGTTTCTTTTCGGAAATAAAGGGGCGTTAATCGTCTCTGTTATCCTCGGTATTTCTTCGCTGGGCTGGTTCGGCGTTCAGGTCGGCTTCTTCGCTTCCAACTTCCAAACCGCTTTAGGTGAGCTATGGGGTTGGCATTGGTCGCTCTGGGTACTGTCGATCATTGGTGGACTTCTCATGATGTCCACGGCGATCTGGGGTTACCGGGCGATTGAAAAGTTAAGCGTCTGGTCGGTACCGCTGCTCGTCGTGTTTATTATCATCGCTCTGGTCTTGGCGCTTAACGGGGAAGGCGGAAGCAACGTCTGGTCACCATTCGAGGGTGATGCCCTACCGATGGGGACGGCGATTTCGCTCGTCATCGGTATCTTTATTCTTGGAACGGCGCTGTCTCCTGACATTGCGCGCTGGGCCAAAACGCCAAAGCATGCTGTTACCGCGGCGTTTATCGGCTTCTTTGTCGGCAACAGCTTCATGACCATCATTGCGATCTTTTTGTCGCGTGCGATGGATTCCGACGATCTAACGGGCATTCTTCTGACGCTCGGAATCGGTATTCCGGCGATTATCGTGCTGACACTGGCACAATGGACGACCAATACGAACAATTTATATTCTGCGGGGCTGGGTTTCTCCGTCGTATTCAAACGGGTGCCTAAGTCCGTTATCACGATCATTGCAGGTTTAATTGCGACGGCACTTGCCTGCTTCGGTATATATGACCGTTTCATGACGTTCCTGACTTACATTACGATGCTTGTCGCACCGCTGGGCGGAATATACACGGCTGAGTATTTGTTGGTTAGCAAAAAGAGATTCTCGTTTGACGGGCTGGACAGCAACAGGAGCTGGATTCCCCGCTCCATCATCGTTTGGATAATTGCTACGTTCTTCGGATTGATGACAACGATGGCACCAGATGGACTTGGTTGGTTCCAGGTGACGCAGGTTCCGGCACTGGACAGCTTCTTGGTGGCATTTATCGTACAAGCAGTAATAGGCAAATGGGTAGTAAAGAAGGGATGAAAGCATGAACAAGGCAACCAGATTAACAACGTTGGATGAACAGGCAATTGAATATATCGCGATAGGAGCTGCGGTGCTGGGCACAGGAGGCGGAGGCGACCCTCATGTCGGAAAATTGATGGCCATGGAGGCGATCCGCAAGTATGGTCCGGTCCGAATCGCGCAGCTTGATGAGCTCGATGATGAAGGGCTTATCGTGCCGGTATCGATGATTGGAGCGCCGACGGTGATGCTGGAGAAAATACCTTCCGCAGAACAGCTGACCAAACCGCTTGATCTGATGGAAAGAGAACTTGGCCGCAAGGTGGATGCTGTCATGCCGATCGAGGTCGGCGGCGGCAACTCGCTCGTTCCTGTCATTGCGGCAGCACAGCGCGGAATTCCGCTCGTCGATGCCGATGCGATGGGGCGTGCATTTCCCGAATCACAGATGGTGACGTTCCATCTGGAAGGCATCCCGTGCAGCCCGGTGGCGATGGCGGACGAGCGCGGCAATAGCGCGCTGATGCATACGATTGACGGCGTGTGGGAAGAACGGATGGCGCGTGCGCTGACGGTAGAGATGGGTGGTTCTGCCTCTATCTGCGATTATCCGGTATCTGGCGCACAGGCGAAACAGAGCGCCATCGGCGGCACGCTGACGCTCGCCTATGAGATCGGGCGGACGCTGTTTGAAGCGAAGCAGCAGAAGCTGAATCCGGTGCGTGAACTGCTCACGAAGCTGAATGGCCATGCCTTGTTCCATGGCAAGGCCGTGGATATCCGCCGCCGCATGGACGGCGGTTTTACGCGCGGCGAAGCAGTGTTCGAAGGTACTGGCGAGAACAAGGGTAAAACGATGCGACTGTTCTTCCAGAACGAGTTTTTGCTCGCTACCGTTGATGACCAACCACTGGCGATTACGCCTGATCTGATCACACTGTTGGATCAGGATACAGGCATGCCGGTAACGACGGAAAACTTGAAGTATGGAGCCCGGGTCACAGTGGCAGGCTTGCCATGCGATGACAAATGGCGCACGCCAAAAGGCATCGAGACGGCAGGGCCGAGATACTTCGGTTATGACTTTGATTATGTGCCGATTGAAACGTTGGCTTCGAAGAGAGGTGCTGCGAAATGAAGGACAACTTGAACCATGTTTCAACGGCAGACGCAAACCCAATTTACCGCATCGGTATTGATGTGGGTGGAACCAATACGGACGCCGCGCTGCTGGATTCCGACTTGCGCTGCGTACACAAGGTGAAGGTGCATACGACTGCCGATGTGAACGAAGGCATTGTAGAAGCCGTTCGTAGGCTGCTGCAGGAAAGCGGCGTGAATGGCGCAGACATCCGCTATGCGATGCTTGGCACCACGCATTGTACCAATGCCATCGTGGAGCGCAAACATCTCGGCCGGGTTGGCCTTATTCGGATCGGTGCTCCGGCAACGACGGCTGTTCCGCCGCTTGCTGGGTGGGACGAATCGCTGCGCGCTGCAGTTGGGCCGCATAGCTATATCGCCTCTGGCGGATATGAGTATGACGGCCGCAAAATTGCGAATCTGGACGAAGAGCAGATCGTCGAACTGTGCCGCGGAATGAGCGGTGAAGTTGACACAGTGGCGGTGTGCGGCGTATTTGCTCCTGTAAATCGTGAGCAGGAGAAGCGGGTCGGAGACATCGTACGCGAGGTGTTGGGTTCGGACATGCCGGTCACGTTTTCCAGCGAGATTGGCAGCATTGGACTGCTCGAGCGGGAGAACGCCTCCGTGCTGAACGCGGCGCTGCTGCAAGTCATTGCGGGCGTGGTGCGCGGCTTCGAAGAAGCGCTGAACGGCTTCGGCATCAATGCACAGTTGTACATTTGCCAGAATGACGGCACGTTGATGAAGAGTGAATATGCGCTCCGTTATCCAATTCTGACGATTGCCTGCGGACCGACGAATTCCATTCGGGGTGCTGCGCACTTGTCCGGGCTGAGTGACGCGCTGGTCGTTGACATCGGCGGCACGACGACGGATATCGGCGTACTCGTGCAAGGTTTCCCGCGCCAGTCATCGGCAGCGGTGGATATCGGCGGTATTCGCACGAATTTCCGGATGCCGGACATTTTGTCCATTGGCCTCGGCGGCGGTACAATCGTCCGCTTGGATGACGAAGGCGGCGTAACGGTTGGCCCGGACAGCGTTGGCTATGAGCTGACGACACGGGCCCGCATCTTCGGTGGTGATATACTGACGACGACGGACGTGGCTGTGAAGCTGGGCCGGGCCGCATGGCCAGGTACAAACGCGGATGCGGTGGACGAAGCCGTTTGCCGCAAGGTGGATGCAGTCATGCAGCAGAGTTTGGAAGATGCCATTGACCGAATGAAAACGAGTGCCGATCCCGTCGATGTCATCTTAGTGGGCGGAGGCAGTCTGTTGGTACCTGATATGCTGGCGGGGGCAAGCCGCATTATCCGTCCGGATAATTATGATGCGGCAAACGCGATCGGCGCTGCGCTGGGAGAAGTTAGCGGCGAGTCGGAGCGGATCTATTCGCTGGACGACTGGAGTTATGACGACGTGATCCGCGATGCGAAGCAGAGTGCCATGAACGAGGCAGCGGCTGCTGGCGCGAACCCGGGGACGGTACAGATTGTGTCCGTCGAGGACATTCCGATTGCCTATCTGCCAGGCAATGCACTGCTTGTAAAAGTGAAAGCTGCAGGCAAGCTGTAACAGCGCAAGACATGTGAGTTTGCTAGACTGTACTGGAGACAACTTAGAAGTGTGCGTATAGACATTGAGCAATCGTAATCGCATCGTATTGCATTGCTCGGTGGCGAACGGCGCAGAAACACTTCAGAATAAAAAATGGCAGTACGGGATGCTACCCGTACTGCCATTTTTCATGCTGTGAACAGGGCTTTCGTGCCAAGCTTGGATCAAGACGAGCAGGAGCGCCTTTTTTTATGATGCAACGGAAATGATCGAAGAAGCACCTTCTTTGCAGGGCCTCCTTTTATAATATCTCCAACGGTGCGGGTCCGGGAAAAAAGGGAAATTCACACAGTGAAGTAAGATGTTTTTTCATGGAAATGTCCTCGACTCAGGTATTCAAATATGCCACAATAGAGGATCAGGGCATAGGAGAATTAACCCTAAGCACAGCATTGCAAGCTGCAAGATTGCTAACAAATTTGCGTTCAATAATTTATACTAAATAAGCCAGAATATATCTAAGGAGCTGCCGAATCCGATATGAACAAAAAAGAAGTCGCTAATATACGCAAGCAATTTAAAATGGATCACGATTTACTGAACATTTACGATATTCTCAATGTCTATATTACGAAGGAAACGAATGAAGTCTATCACTGGGAACGGCATCCGTTCGAACTGGTGGATCGGGAGAAGCAGGAGTTATACATGGGGAATTTCAAAAAACTGCTGACCGGGGAACTGGATCAAAAATTGTTCGAGTTGAAGTTTCAGGAGCAAGCGGAGGAACCGGCGCAGGTGCTGCTTCACCAAGCTTTGGTGTCAGGTGATCCCGAAGAATGGCAGGACCTGATGCTGGTGCTCGTGGATCGAATGTTGGCGGATGCCAAGTATGAGCGGGATATGGTGGTCACGTTCGTTCGAGGACAGTATTATTTGCCGACCAAGGCGAGAAATGATGAAGCGGAAGAGAGCGAGAAGAACGAGGTGTTCGCCCATCCCTTCATTCTATGCAGCGTGAATTCGACGGAAAAACAACGGAAAACGCTCTTGTTCGATTATGTGGAGCGGGAGTTCAAATACAATGTCATTGTCGATCCGATTATCAAATTAAGCACGCCGGAGCAAGGATTCCTGTACCCGAGTGTGACGGACAACTATTCCGATGTGAATCGCATTTTGTATTGTACGGGCAAATCGAATTTCCCGGATCCGCATTTTGTCGAACAGGTCCTGAACGGAGAAAGATCCGTGACGGCACTGGAAGAACGAGCGATCTTCGAAGATATCGTCAAGGAAGTGGCCGGCGAGGAGCTCGATTCAGCCACGATTGCACAGGTGTACGAGGAGATTAACCGAGTGATCGAAATCAACGAAGAGACAAAGGAGGAAGAACCTCCGAAGCTGGATTATAAAGATCTGGAGCGCGTACTGAATGCAAGCGGCGTGGAAGACGTGACGACCGAGAAGGTAGAACGTGCATTTGAAACGATCGTGGATAACAAGAACTATGAGATGAAAGCGACCAGCGTTATGCCTAAGTTTACTTCCAAATCCATCAAAATTGAGACCAAGGTTGCTACGATTTCGGTTAGCCCTCAGGATTTGAGGTATGTTAAACAGGTGAATTTTCAGGGTAAACGCTGCATCATGATTGAAGTGGACGAAGATGTTGCGATCGAAGGATTCACGTTAGCTTCTGAGACGCTCATAAATTAATCACGTTTAATTGCAGGACAACGATCAGGAATTTACCAAAAGAAGCACTGAAGCAGCAGGAGATGACTTAAGGTGAACAAAATGCTTTTGATCTTGATTGCAGCCGCAACGATGCTGACGGCTTGCGATTCGAACCAGACCAATCCCGTCAACGATGCGGGCAGTAATGAGCATTCCGCACCGACCGAGACGGCGCAGCAAGATAAGGATCAAGCAGAGGAAAGTCCGGACCACGGTGAGTGGTCTTCACTTCCCGAATATGACGTAATTGTTCGGACTATTGATTCGCAGGATTATACTTTTCGAACGGTAACCGATAACGAAAACGAACGCATTCTTCTTCTCGCAAACCAGGATAGTGAGGAGAAATACAAGACCATTTTTATCAAAAACACGAGTCGCCTTAAAATCATTGATGTCGATGGTGGTGGGCAACTTTTCAATGATGTTTTGGAAAACAGCTGAGGTCTGCAGCAGATGAAACACCCCAATTCCAATATAAATCAAGGAGTGTTGCGAAATGAATTTGGAAGAAGTGATGCAGGAGCTTGAGGCGCTCGGCAAGGAACGCACGAAAAAAATATACATGTCCAATGGTGCACATGAACCACTATTCGGTGTGGCTACGGGAGCGATGAAACCGATCGCCCGAAAAATCAAAAAGGATCAGGCCTTGGCTGAGCAGCTGTACGCCACCGGGAATTACGATGCAATGTATTTTGCGGGAGTCATTGCCGATCCGAAAGCGATGACGGAAGCGGATTTTGACCGGTGGATCGAGGACGCCTATTTTTACATGATCTCCGATTTCATCGTTGCCGTCACGCTGTCCGAAACGGATATCGCCCAGCAGGTGGCGGATAAATGGATTGCCAGCGGCGAAGAGCTGAAAATGTCGGCAGGTTGGAGCTGTTACTGCTGGCTGCTTGGCAATCGAAAGGATACCGAGTTCTCCGAGGAGAAGCTGAGCAAGATGTTGGAAGACGTGCAAGCGAGGATCCACCAATCTCCTGAACGGACCCAATATTCGATGAACAGTTTCGTATACACCGTGGGCGTGTCCTACGTTCCGCTGCATGACAAGGCCGTTGAAACAGCGAAGGCCATCGGTCCCGTCGAAGTTCAAAAGGACAAGCCCAAGAGCAAGTTTCTGAATGCTTCCGAAACCATTCAAAATGCCGTAGATAAAAATCGGATTGGTTTCAAACGTAAGTATGTAAGATGTTAAAGGAAGGCAGCACGGGTTGTGAGTAAACCGTAATGTTATCCAAGGTTTAGCCCTTATGTGCATTGCCTTCGACTGAAGTGGAATGGAGTTCCCATGATGAAATTACATTATTTTGAAGTAGTTGTTGACAATCCTGTGGGACTAAAATATAGTAAACACATCAGATTAATGAAGTTTTGAAATATTTAAGTTTTAGTTAATTGAATGTAAGCTGACTGGTTCATCCAGAGGCTCAGGTGGCAACGATTGTCGTTGTCGCCTGAGCCTTTTTTGTTACTCTCCCAATATAATTGAAGAGGTGAAGTCAATGGTTGCTGCTGAAAAAATCAGATTTGAGAGTGTCACCAAAACGTTCAGTGTGCGCGATCCTAAGCAAAAGGAGGCAACACAAGCCTTTACAGCGGTAAAAGACCTGGACTTTTCGGTAAGAAAAGGCGAACTCATAACTATAGTGGGCCCGAGTGGCTGTGGAAAATCAACCTTGCTGGATATGATTAGCGGTTTATCCTCACCTACACACGGACGCATTTTAATTGATGGCCAAACCATTACTGGCCCAGGGCTTGATCGAGGCATTGTATTTCAGCAATATGCATTATTTCCGTGGAAGACTGCGCGCGGCAATATTGAATTTGGTTTGGAAGCCAAGGGCATCCCGAAGCAGGAGCGTAGAGAGCAAGTGGAGCATTATCTTGCGTTAGTCGGGCTTACGCATTTCGGAGACCGTTATCCGCACGAGCTGTCCGGAGGGATGAAGCAGCGTGTGGCGATTGCCAGAAGCCTTGCATTTAACCCAGATGTCTTATTAATGGATGAGCCTTTTGCCGCATTGGACGCTCAAACACGGGAATCCCTACAAAGTGAACTTTTGCGTATTTGGCAGCAAACCCAAAAGACCATCATTTTTATTACACATGGCATTGATGAGGCCGTTTATCTTGGAGAGCGAGTCGTCGTGTTGACACCAGGGCCCGGTATGGTGAGACAAATCGTGGATATTCCGCTCCAATCGCGACTCGAAGATGCGGACATTCGCTCCCATCCTGATTTTGTGAAGGCTCGCCATGAAGTATGGAGTCTACTGCATGAACCCGAATATCGCGGTGCTTATATCTAATGGATAAAGGAGTGTATTTCTATCGAAAACGTAAAAACGGCTCGTTCAACCCTACAGCTTGGTAAACGAAGCCCTGTTGCCTTTTCCGGTGTGCTTAAGTTGTTCAAACAGTCTGTCGTGTTAATTGCATTGATCTTGCTATGGGAAATTGCACCAAGGACGGGCTTGGTAGATGCAGCATTTTTCCCTGCCTTTTCCGAAGTCATCAGGGCGTTGTGGAGTTTGATCATTTCAGGCGAACTTTTCACTCACTTTCTGGCGAGCATCATTCGTTCATTCAGTGGATTCGCCTTAGCCTTAATTATTGCGATCCCGTTAGGGTTACTGATTGGCTGGTATCCATTAGCCAGACAGTTGTTAAATCCCGTGTTGGAACTGTTTCGAAATACTGCCGCATTAGCATTGCTTCCGGTATTCATGCTGCTGCTCGGAATCGGGGAAACATCCAAGATCGCCATCGTCCTGTTTGCCTGCACATGGCCCATTCTTCTGAATACGATTGCTGCTGTTGGTAACGTGGATCCCTTACTTATTAAAGCAGCAAGATCCATGAATATTAAGTCGTTTACATTATTCCTGAAGGTGATCCTACCAGCATCCGTACCAACCATTTTTACCGGTATTCGCATGGCAGGCACAGGGGCGATATTAGTGTTAATTGCTGCAGAAATGGTAGGAGCCAAAGAAGGCTTGGGTTATCTGATTACGTATTCCCAATATAACTTTCAGATCCCGCAAATGTATGCTGGCATATTAACCATTGCCTTGCTGGGCTTAATCATCAACCAAGGCTTGAGTATGCTTGAACGTAAATTTTCCAAATGGAAGCAGCAAGTGAATGAATAGTACGGATTATGAATTGATTTTTTTTAAGGCTAATTCTTACTAAATCGATGTAATTAATGAGTTATGGAAAGAAATCGTTTGGAGGAGGAGAAACGAGATGAAGCGAACATTAGGAATCCTTGTACTTGTAGGCTTGGTAGGTGGTGTTTTATCAGGCTGCTCATATCCCAAGACCTCCGCGAAAAGCGGTGAAGATCAAATCCTGCAATATCAGTCTTCACCTGGAAGTGTTTCTTTTCCGGAACTGGCTGCGGATTTGGGTTATTTAGGGGATTTGAAGTTGGAATCTATAGGGGACAGTGTTGGGGGACCGGAAAGTATTCAATTAACCGCGACAAAACAAATTGACTTTGGTTCAGCATTTAATGGGGCCATTATCAAATCCTACTCCCAAAACGTGAAAATAAAATCCGTCATCGGTTCATACGGCAGTGATGAACATACGTACATCGGAGCATATGCACTCGAAGGGGCGCCAATCAAGTCCGCTAAAGACTTTATCGGGAAAAAGGTAGGGGTGAATATTCTCGGTGCCCATCTGGAGTTTGTGCTCAAAGACTATTTACGACAAGGCAACCTGACTGAGAAAGAAATCGAACAGGTCACTTTGGTGACGGTTCCGAGTTCGAGCGCGGAGCAGGTTCTGCGTAATCAACAGATTGATGTAGTGTTACTAAGCGGAATCGGCCGGGACAGGGCTTTGGCAACAGGCGGGATCACTGAAATTTTTAGAGATATCGATGTGTTTGGAACGGAGTTTACTGCGGGCGATTATTTCTTCAGTGAAGCGTATATCCGGGAGAATCCGAACACGGTGAAGCAATTTGTAGACGGGGTTGCGAAAGCCATTGATTGGGCCCAAACCACACCCAGGGAAGAAGTCATCAAGCGGTTTGAGGACATTGTAAATAAGCGTGAACGAAAGGAAACGACAGAAAATCTGAAATATTGGAAGAGTACGGGCATTTCGGAAAAGGGGGGCGTGATTACTCCATCGGAATATGGGGTTTGGATCGATTGGCTTGTGAATAATGGCGAGCTAAAAGAAGGTCAATTAAAACCGGAAGATTTATATACGAACGAGTATAATCCATTTGCTAAATAATCTTTTATATAAACCGCAAAAACATACACACGTTAACGGAAAGGCAGTACCAATCTGGAGAAGCGAAGCGCTCGCCTGAAAGCTTTCTGAATGAAAGCTGCATCGGAAGCATAGGCTTATCACCGGATTTTCCCCTTAGAAAAGGGGAACCAAAAAATCTGGGGATAACAGCGATCGGAAGATGGTACTGTACTTGCAGTGTCCTTGTGTGATTGAGTAGTTCGGTTTATATAGATTAGTTTTTAATATGAGATAAGGGAGTGGTTCGTATGACAAGAAAACAAATGAAATTGGGAGCTTTCATTAATCTGCCCGGCCATCATGTCGCAAGCTGGCGTCACCCTTCTTCAGGTGCAGGTCGCGCATTTGATTTGGACTATTTAACGGAAATTGCACAGACGGCTGAACGTGGCAAATTCGATATGGTGTTTTTTGCCGATGTATTGGGTCAGAGGCTTTCCGGGAATGCACAATCCTCATTGAAGCTGGACCCCGTTATTATTATTTCAGCACTTGCAGCGGTGACGAAACATATTGGATTAACGGCCACGTTGACGACGACCTATAACGACCCTTACCATGTGGCGCGTAAATTCGCAGCCATTGATCATCTGTCCAAAGGACGTGCCGCCTGGAATGTAGTCACATCCGCCAACGATGGAGAAGCTCTCCTGTTTGGTAAGGATAAGCATTTGCAGCATGCACTCCGTTATGAACGCGCCGAGGAATTCGTGGACGTTGTCAAACAACTCTGGTTGTCCATAGAAGATGAGGCGCTTGTCATCGACAAGGAAAAAGGACGGTATTTAGATGTAGAGAAGGTACATCCCGTTAACCATGAGGGTGCCTGGTTTAAGGTGCAGGGCTCGCTTGATTCCCCGACAACACCGCAAGGACATCCCGTGATTGTTCAGGCCGGATCTTCTGAATCAGGAAAAGAGTTAGCAGCGAAGACGGCGGAAGTTATTTTTACAGCATGGCAAACCCTTGAAGAGGCACAAGTCTTTTATCGGGATGTTAAAGGGCGACTGGCTAAATACGGGCGTAAACCGGATGACCTGAAAATCATGCCTGGTGTGTTTATTACGGTTGCCAAAACAGAGGCAGAAGCCTTATTGAAACAGCAGCAATTAAACAGCTATATATTGCCTGAAGTAGGATTGGCGTATTTGTCCGCTTTTACCAATATTGATCTGTCGGGGTATGATGTCGATGAACCACTGCCGGAAGCGAGCTCCATTGAAGATGAGACGAATCCGCGAATCCGCTACAATATCATTCGCGAAATTGCGAAACGGGAGAATCTGCAATCGATACGTGCAATCTATGAACGAATTGCAGGAGCGCGCGGCCATCGGGAAATTGTCGGCACCCCGGAACAAATCGCGGATCAATTGGAAGAATGGTTCTTGAATGAAGGTGCAGATGGCTTTAATATTATGCCACCGCATTTCCCGGAGGGTTTTAATGATATCATTGAATTGGTGATACCGGAATTACAGCGGAGGGGCTTATTCCGTACAGAATATGAAAGCAGCACCCTTCGAGGGAATCTGGGGTTATCTGTGCCTGCGGTAAAAACACGCGAAAAGGCATTAACCGGCGCGAACACTGGAGAGAACGTGTAAGGGATGAACATTAACGCAACCTTTCGGGGTTGCGTTTTTTACATTAGGGAACTGGAGTTTACCCATTTAGAGGAGGATACCAGCCGCCTTCTGTTTAGTAATTACACCCACCCCGTAAACTCCAATATGGACGCTTTCGCGGATTGCACTTCGGATTGTGCGCCTTTGCGCCATGCTTTGGGCGACTTCCCCATCAGCTTGGAGAAGCAGCGATTGAAGCTGGAAATGGAGTGGAAACCAACTTGCTCAGAGATCGATAGAATGGAGTTGTCCGTGCTTTTCAACTGCTTGCAGGCCTCTTCAATCCGGGTGCTGTTGATAAAATCGAGAGGCGTCGTACCCATAATTTCATGAAATTTTCTGCGGAAATGTGTTGTACTCAAGTGGCATAGATCGGCCAAAAAAGCGATGGTAATGGGGGTCATATAATTTTTGGTGATGTACTCCAGCACCGGTGAAATAACAAGATCGCCTTTCAGACTATGGTCTTGACCCTGTTCTGCCAGGGGCTGATTCCTGGAATGAATCCGCAGGAGTTCGATATACAGGGACAGCATCAGGCCATAGGCACTTTCCTGGTAGTAGGGGTTCTGTTGTTTCAACTCCTCAACGATCGATGTGGCAAGGGTATACACCTTGGGATGCTGCTCCTTGCTTAGCACACAGTTCGTTCCCTGCACAGCCCATAAATTCGGCTCAAAGTCACGGTATGTACTTTTCAATGAATGCTGAAACAGGTCCTCTGGCGAAAAGAAAATATAAGCCCACAGGCTGGCTGTATTAGGCGTGCTGTATGTTGTGTGGGGAAGATATCTGGGAATGAAGGTTACATCGCCGGCCTGAAAGGGAACGGATTCTCCCTTGATTTCCATGATGCCGCTATCCGAATAACAGATGCCAATCTCCAGATGGTTATGAAAATGAAGATGTTCGCTCTTGATATCGGATATTTTCCAACGTTCACCGCTTAACAGCAGCACAGGAAAGTGAATGGGCAGGCTGTAATGGCGATATTCAATGACAGGCTTCTTTTTTTTAGGCATCTACGATCCCCCTATTTGTTAATTGGAGTCCATTTTTATTAGAAACTACAGTAAAGGTAACTATGAAATTCTACAATTAAACGGTAACGGAGAGGGCAGAACAAATCTGGAGAAGCAGAGTGTTCGCCTTTATCACCTGATTTTCCCATAGAAAAGGAATCAAAAAAATCTGGGGATAACAGCGATCGGAAGATTGTTCTGACAGCGGAGTGACTTAGTGTAAACCTTAGATATTATTCATAAATGGTTGAAATTGCGCAGTTTTGTTGTGAATATGCTTAGATTGACACTATTTTACTGCGTAGAATGGGATAAGTAAAGCGTTTACAATAATGGACGGACACCTCTCAGGGCGCACTTGGGGGCGTGTGCGCAGGAGAGGGGAATACCAATGCTTCAAGTGAAATATGACAGGGAAGAGATTTTAAAGGTCATCGATATCGTCACCCAAAAAACGCTGGCCATGGATCTAACGTGGGATTGGCCTTGCGGCGTGGCCTATTATGGTGTAACCAGAGCTTATCAAACGACGGGGAACAAGGAGGTTTTGGACAGGCTGGTTCAGTGGGCGGATGAGTACATTGAGCTCGGTCTGCCAAGCTGGACGGTTAACACCTGTGCCATGGGCCATATGCTGATTACCTTGTATGAAGAAACAGGGGATCAGAAGTATTGGGATATTGCCTTGAGCAAGGTGGACTATCTCCAGAACCATGCGCTCCGCTTCGGAGACAACGTGCTGCAGCATACCGTATCCGTTGCCAATGATTTTCCGGAACAAGCCTGGGCGGATACCTTGTTTATGGCTGCATTTTTCCTGCTGCGCGTGGGCAGCAAACTAAAAGATGAGGCCATGATTCAAGATGCCTTGAATCAGTATTACTGGCATATCAAATACCTGCAGGACCCGAGCACGAGTCTCTGGTATCACGGCTATAACAACGTTAACAAGGACCACATGTCCGGATTTTACTGGGGCAGAGCGAACGCCTGGGGCGCCTATACGATGTCACAGGTGAAACCGCAATTGAAGGACTGGTATTTGTATCCGCAATGCATGGACGTCGAGTGTTCGCTTCGGGATCAACTGGCAGCACTGAAGCTGGTACAGACGGAGAACGGCCTGTGGCGGACAGTTTTGGACGACGAGGAGTCCTATGAAGAAGTATCGGCATCTTGCGGGATAGCGGCAGCTATGATCAATAACGGCAATCCGCTGCATACCAAATATGTACAAAAGGCTTTGGATGGCGTTCTGAAAAACATCACTGAAGACGGGCGCGTACTGGGTGTATCCGGCGGCACGGCTGTAATGAAGGATCGTGAAGGATATCGTAATATCCCCAAAGACTGGATTCAGGGCTGGGGTCAAGGCCTGGCACTCGCTTTTCTGTCCGACATGTTGAGATAGGAGGAGATCCACGTGTCCAAAAAATCAACGGGAGCCTTTACCCTTCCTGGAGAATCGGGTTATGAGGCGCTGACATTGGAACTTGCTGAACGGTGGGGTGCCGATGTCATTCGTGACAGTGACGGTACCAAATTGTCGGATGAGATTATCAATGCAGGTTACGGTATTTATTCGACGATCTGTATTATCCGGGATCACAACGAGTGGGCTTCCCGCAATACGGATAAGCTGCAGCAGTGTTTCCTGATTACGAACCCCAAGGTGGCCGTGCAGGATTACCTATCCATCTACCTGATGGAGGATTTCTTCGCTGAACAGTTCCGGGTTAACGATTCCCGGGAAGCGTTCAAGTATTGGCAGGTCTATGACCGGACGACGGGGAAAGAAGTGCCGAGAGAACAATGGAATTATGAGCGGGAATCCGGCAATGTGGTCATTACCGGCATTGTTCCGTGGCATAAATACACCGTCAGCTTCATGGTTTACCGGATATGGGAAGAGATCTCCATGTACAACCACACGACCAATGACTGGGACAAAGAACACCTGATGCAGATTGATCCCATCTATCCAGAAACTCAAGCATACTTGCTGAACTGGATGGAAAATTGGTGTCAGGAGCACAAGGAAACGACCGTTGTCCGGTTTACTTCACTGTTCTATAATTTCGCCTGGATCTGGGGCAGCAGTGAGCGGAACCGTCATCTGTTCTCGGACTGGGGTTCATATGATTTTACGGTAAGTTCAAGAGCACTTGATCTGTTTGCCAAAAAGGTCGGCTATTCCCTCACGGCTGAGGATTTCGTGAATGGCGGGAAATATCAGGTCAGTCATATCCCTGCGGATCAGCGGAAGCTTGACTGGATGGCATTCATCAATGATTTCGTGATTGAATTCGGCAAAAAGCTGATTGATATTGTACACAAACATAACAAGCTGGCCTATGTCTTCTACGATGACAGTTGGGTCGGCATGGAACCTTATAATGACCGTTTCCAAGAGTTTGGATTCGATGGCATGATCAAATGCGTATTCTCCGGGTATGAGGCAAGGATGTGTTCGGGGATCGACGTGGACACGCATGAAATCCGGCTGCACCCATACCTGTTCCCGGTTGGTTTAGGCGGCCTCCCTACTTTCAAGGAGGGCGGCGACCCAACGCTGGATGCCAAGAAATACTGGATTAATATCCGGCGTGCCCTGCTCAGGGAGCCGATTGACCGGATCGGACTGGGCGGTTATTTGCACCTGGTCGAGCCTTACCCGGATTTTGTGGATTACATTGAGAAGATTGCGAATGAATTCAGGGAAATGAAAGAGCTGCACCAGGCTGGCAAACCTTATCAGATCAAGACCAAGGCAGCTGTTCTGCATAGCTGGGGCAAACTGAGATCGTGGACGTTGTCCGGGCATTTCCATGAAACCTATATGCATGACTTGATTCATGTCAATGAAGCCTTATCCGGATTGCCGGTTGAAGTGCGGTTCATTGATTTTGAAGACATTCGTCAGGGCGTACTGCAAGATTGCGATGTCGTGATCAATGCCGGTTCTGCCGGTTCCGCATGGAGCGGTGGAGACCACTGGAATGATCACAAATGTGTGGATTTACTGACGCAATGGGTGCATGAGGGTGGTACCTTTATCGGCATCAATCAGCCTTCGGCGATCGAGGGATACGACAACTTTTTCAGAATGGCACATGTTCTTGGGGTGGATGAGGATACTGGTTCCAGAGTCGTTCATGGAAGATGGTCTTATGAGGTTCAGGATAAGCATGGATTAGTACCGGATGAGGCCAGCATTACGCCTAAGAACGGTATTTATCTCACGGATGGAACAGCTGAGGTACTGCACGAAACGGATGGCCGCATTACGCTGTCTTCACATGCCTTCGGCAAAGGAAAAGGAATCTATCTTCCTGCATTCGCATTCAACTGGGAGAATACCAGATTGCTGCTGAATCTGATTCGTTTTGCAGGCAACGAGTACGATGAAACGAAGTATATCCCGGATAACCTGTATACCGAGTGTGCTTACTATCCGGAAAGTAACATATTGGTTGTCATCAACAATAGTGACCAACTGCAAGAAACAACGATCGATACAGAGCATGGAAAACAAACGCTGGAACTGGCCCCGTATGATACGGTTATCACCAAACTTGGTGTAAACAAATCGGTGTCCTCATAAAATATCTTCTTCATAGACCGTTTCCCTGACTAGGGAGCGGTCTATTTTAGCTGAACAGGATTTTCTCCATGAATATGTTGTTGGATTCCCTTCTTTATGAGCCAGCTCATTTTTGCTATGCTAAATTCAAATATCTGGATACGGGAGAGAGCATGGATGCCTAAAATACTGATCGTTGACGATGAAGCGGATCTGCTCAAGCTGCTGACCGAATATTTTGAAATCAATGGATATACCGTTATGACGGCCAAGAACAGCCGGGAGGCGCTACGGAAAGTGGAACAACAACCCGATCTCGTTTTGCTAGATATCAACATGCCTGAGCAGAACGGTCTTCAATTATGCGAGCAAATCCGAGACTTTGTCTCTTGCCCGATTGTATTTTTAACGGCTCGAATCGAAGATGCTGATAAAATAGCCGGATTTCAGGCTGGAGGCGATGACTACATTCTGAAACCTTTCAGCATTCATGAGCTGGGGGCCAGGGTCGAAGCGCATTTGCGCAGGGAACGGCGAATCCAGACTAAATCCTCGGTGAGGTTTAACGATGATCTGGTCATTGATTATACGGCCCGGGAGCTCTACTACCGGGATGAGCGAATTCCTCTGGCCAAAAAAGAGTTCGCTATTATTGAACTGCTGTCAATGCATCCAGGTATGGTGTTCGAAAAGGAGCGCATATACGAAAAGATATGGGGCTTGGACAATGAAGGTGACAGCAGTGTGATGGCGGAGCATATCCGGCGAATTCGCTCCAAATTTAAGGAGTTTGGTTGCTCTAACCGAATCGAGACCGTTTGGGGAGTAGGATATAAATGGCCAAGTTTATGAACAGGCTGCTGCTGAAGCCGTTTACCTTGCTGCAATCTTTTATCCTGTTATGCGTGGTCACGCTCATTGCCGTGCTGGCCGTCATAACCCTGGAGTTCGCTTGGGCGGAGAACCTGCGGCTGCGTTATGGAGAAACGGATTGGGTACTGCCTTCCCTCGTCGCGGCGGTGCTGCTAACCGTGGCCGCCGGGATTGTCACCATGGCCGTTTTATTTTACAGATTGAAACTAAAACGTCCGTTGGAGCTGTTAAAGCGAGCATCCGAGAACATTTCGGCCAACGATCTGGGCTTCCGTATCTCCTATGACAGCCGGGACGAAATGGGAGAGCTGGTCAGGGCCTTTGAAAGCATGCGTACACAATTGGAGAAAAACGTAAAGACACTCTGGCGTTCGGTAGAGGAGCGCAAGCAGCTCAATGCAATTTTTGCCCATGACCTTAGAACACCGCTGGCGGTGTTGAAAGGAAACGCCGAGCTTCTCTCCACCTATCTGCCGGAGAAGAAATTGTCGGAAGAAAAGGTGCTGGACCTGATCCATACCATGAACCTTCACATTGTACGTCTGGAGAGCTATGTGGAGGCGATGAACTCGATACAGAAGCTGGAGGATGTCCCGGTACATCGCCAGTCGACGGATGTAATCTCATTGACGGCTTTGCTGAATGACAGCGGCGAACAAATCGCAAGGAAATTCGGCAAACGCTTTGTCTCTTCCATGGAATGTGATCATACTGCAATTAACGTGGATCCTTATATCATCATGCAGATTTTCGAGAATGTGGTGGCCAATGGGGGACGATACGCAGTCAGTCAAGTGAACGTTCGTTACATCGTACAGGAAGGCTCTATGAAGATTACTGTCTCAGACGACGGGCCGGGCTTCTCGGACGAAGCCTTGCACAAGGCCGATCTCCCTTTTTACCGCGATGAGGTGTGGGATGCTACCGAACATCGCGGGCTGGGCCTTTACGTTTGCAAAGTTTTTTGCAAGAAACATGGAGGGAGCCTGCATGTTGAAAACGGACCTCGCGGTGGCGGAACTGTGACAGCAAGTTTGGGGTTTGGGGACCCGAGTTGATAAATAGTTGAAAATGACATGATAGCATTTCCTTATCTTGATTTAAGGAGTGTTATGATGCCAAAACTGAAAAAAAGTATTTTTTTCGTAATAAGCTGCTTACTGTTGTTATGTTCCATGTGGGTGAACCCTGTGTCCGCCACGGAAGCCCGAGACAAGACAGAAGTCATGAGGGACATCGACGAATTTATGACTCAGAGCATGAAAGCCAATCATATCAAGGCTGCATCACTGGCAATTGCCAATAACGATGAGGTCTTCTACGCAAAAGGCTATGGAACATTTGAAAATGGCCAAAACGTTACGGGCGGAACTCCTTTTCCCATTGCTTCGCTAAGCAAGTCCTTTACCGCATTGGCTGTTCTGCAGCTCGCGGACAACGGTCAGATTGACCTGGATGCGGCTTACGCTTCCTATTTTCCCGGGCTTTCCCCACGAGATCCTCATTTTCGTGATATTACGGTCCGCCATCTATTGAATCAGACCAGTGGTCTCAATGACAAAATAAATCCCGATATGACGAGGACTCCGCAATTCCAATCCCTGGACGAGGCAAGCCGGTTAATATCCGAGGTTCAATTGGCCCATAACCCCGGAAATGCCTACAGCTATCATAATCCCAATTACGTGCTGCTGGCGAACCTTGTGGAGAGCGTCAGCGGAGAGCGCTTTTCGGATTACCTGAAAAGGCACATTTTTGAACCGCTAGGAATGAATCATACCTTCAGTGTCAGCACGACGCTGCAAATCGATGGGAATGAAGCTGTTCCGTCAGGACATTACTCGAGTTTGGGACGTTCTGTAAGTCAATCGGAACCACTGTGGTTTATTGAGGGCCCTGCAGGCATCGTATCAACCGCTGAGGACATGTCGCTGTGGATGCTTGCCCAATATCACGGCCGCCTGCTTTCCCCCGATCTGATGAAACAATATCATGAAGCCGGAGCCATCGGGCCGTACGGCATGGGATGGCTTGCAGATCCCCAAGATGAATCCGGGGGGCGAACGATCTCCCATAGCGGTATTTTCTGGACATACAAGTCGGAAGAAACGGTATATTTGGATGAGCAGCTGGGCATCGCGGTGATGTTTAATTCGGGTATAAATGCTTTTGTGAACTACTCGGCTTTTATCGATGGAATCGCGGATATTATGAGGGGGGAGAAGCCCGAAGCCTCTTTTGTGAACGGCCGAAACATGGAAATTATCATGATTGCGCTCATCCTCGCTACGCTTGTATGGGGCGTCTATGCCTATTCTCGCATCCGTCGGAAGAACCAACGTCTCACAATCAGCAGATTGATTCTGATCACGGTCGGCAGGCTGATCCCAATCCTGATTCTCTTGTTCCTGTCTCCATTAATGACGTTTATCGGCGGAGGGCGCGTGCTGCCCTGGTTCGGCATCTGGACTACCCTGTCGTCTCCAATCATATGGCTTGTTGCATGGTCGCTTGTCAATATAGGGCATTTGGCTAGTTATTATTACATTTATGTTCAGAATACAAAGAAAGGCCGAATATCCAAAACCATGAGGTGAATAGATGATACGTATGGCTGTGGGCGCGGTCATCCAAAAGGGTGACGAATTACTGTTTGTTCACAAGGTGAAGGGAGCACAGGGAAGAATCCAAGGAACATGGGATTTTGTTCTTTGAAAAATACGTTCTCGAGAGGGGAGGAGAGTAAGGTGAATGCGGAATTCAAATTATTGACGGAGTTCTTGCAAGGTCATGATGAAGTAAGTGATTCCATTTCAGAGGAGGACATTCAGGAGCAGGAGCGTCGTCTAGGTAAGCCGTTTCCAGCCGCTCTGTGTGAATACTATAAGAGGTTTGGGCGGTCCCAATATATTACGCAGAATTGCAACAATCAGTATGAGCCGATGACCCTGCATGATATATTCGTGCCTGATCCCGATTTCTTTACAACGGACAAGGGGTTTCTGGTGTTCTATCAGTGTGAAGAGTCGGTGATCTATTGTGGTATTCGTTTTAGCGACCTGAAGAAGGAAGACCCGCCAGTGTATCTGTGCGCATGGAACAATCCCGACTGGTCGCTGGAGAACGAATCGCTTACCAACTTCTTGGTAAGCAAGGCATTGATTCAGCTTGGGGTGGAGGACAGGCTGCCCTATTGGGTTATTTTTGACGAGAGTATGTGGGGTTTATCGGATTACCTAACGTATTGGGGATTGAGTGACTTACAGTATGAGATCCAGGAGACGTCATCTCTTCAGGCTTGGCGAATATTTTGTAAGGACGGTGTCATTTTTCTCTTTGAAATGGCTATTGGGGAAAATGAAGATGATATTTTGGCCGTATATCTGGCGTCATTCAATAGAGAGAGTATAGCGAGCTTGTTGGAACGTACAACGCAAGATCGTCAACTGCCCGACTACAGAACCAATCTTGGTTGATTGTTAAAAGGAGAGCCTTATATGAGATGAAATGGAGGTCACTCGCATGTATGCCACATTTCTACTTCGAATCAAAGCCTTTTTGTTGGATTACATTCTGATGTTTGGTTATTTGGTCTTGTTATTGGTTGAGAACGTGTTCATCTTTCCTTCCTTGCAAGAGCTTTTTAATGGATCCCTTGCTGTAGCTCAGCTTACCGGTTTTATAATGGTAACTCTACCGATCTCCGTATATTTTGTGATTAGTGACTCAACAGTGGGTGGACAGTCGTTTGGGAAAAGGAAGACGGCCATTCAGGTTGTTAATCAAAATGGAAATGCTTTGTCAGTACCGCATGCTATATTCAGAACGATTCTGAAGTTCCTGCCTTGGGAGCTCTCGCATTATCTGGTGTACCGGCTGGTCCATGTGGGAGAAGGTGCTGTTCCTGTCCAGTATTATGTAATAGGCGGGCTAATCTACGCCCTGATGTTCACGTATATTTTTACCGCAATATTTACGAAGAGAAAGCAGTCCTTGTACGACCTTCTAGCAAAAACACAGGTGGTTAAGCGGGCTGGCTGAAGCTTATTACTAAACTGAAGGAGCATATATATGCAGAAATTTGATCAACCAACTGCTTTGCGATCCGTTTTAAGTCCGAAATACTTGGAATTTGCTCTAAGTGATCAATATGACATCGGGCAATGGAAAGAATGTTTATTTTGGCTGCGGGGATTGAATGATACATATCGGGTAAAAACGTCCACGGGCATGTATATCCTTCGGGTTTACCGTACAGAGGTTGGAGAAGAAGAGGTAGGCGCGGAGTTATCGGTGCTGTCTCAATTGAAAGCGATATTGAATTCTTCAGCGTGCGCTGATGTAGGAGAGCATCTCAATAAGAAAGATAACAGTGGATACACTGTTCTGGATGCGCCGGAGGGTAAACGGATGGCCGTGATGTTCCGTTACATCAATGGAATCGAGAATAATTTGCAGGATGAAGAGTCCTGTTATGCTTTTGGTCAATCTGCTGCGGAGCTGCATAAGGCTATGGATCAGGTGGTCCTGGAGCAGCCTCGTTATGAGCTGAATACACCATTTCTGATCGATCAGCCGTTGGAACGGATTGTGGCGTATATCGGGGAATCGCATGAAGCAGTGCCATTTTTGCATACGTTTACTCAGGAGTTGAAGAAGCGTATTACCGCATCCAGCGATGGTCTGGAATGGGGATTGTGCCATGGCGATATGCATGGAAACAATAATGCTTTTCAGCAGGAAAACTCGTTTACTCACTATGATTTTGAGTGGGCGGCTAATGGCTGGCGTGCGTATGATCTGGCTCAGGTGAAAGCTAGGAAGAGACAGTCTGCTGAGCAAAAAGAAGCATTATGGAAGGCACTCATGGCGGGTTATCGTTCGATACGAAGGTTCTCTCCAGAGGACGAACAAGCCGTCGACCTGTTCATTGTCGCTCGCAGATTTTGGGTCATGGGTCTGGATGCTGCATTTATCGAAAGTGATATGGGTGCGCTGGATTATGGCGATGATTGGCTGGACAGTTTTATGGAGGAGTTTCGTGAAACGGGAATCGTATAGTTTCGGAAAAAAGTTTTATTATTTTGATACTGAATTAAATAAATCTAAGACCCATCTGAGTGACTCAGATGGGCCTTTTGGTCTCGTGATAAATCTGCCTTGTCAAACATTAGCTTGATGAAGATGATGAAGCGGCAGCAGCGGCCGATGCCGCGGCAGCAGAGGCCATGGCAGCTTGCTGTGCGATGATAATGTTCGAGATACTTGTTGAGAGAGTGGTGGTCAGAACGCCATTTCTCAAATTCTCAACATGCTGAACCGCCACAAGGGCAGATGAAAATAACAGCAATTCCTGTTTGGTGATCGACCATGCCCCGAAGCCCTTTTGATCACGCAGCCAGTCATACGTTTCCTGGACCTGATCCACAAGTGTTTCCTGGTCCACAGGCAGTAAAGAGAGTACACCCAGGGAAGATAAGGTATACGTTTTATCCAGTCGGATGCTGCGTTTGCGGAACGCCTCTTGTAATCTCAACACGCGATGACTCGATTCCGGACTGTCGTCCCCAAGAACCAATACTTGTGTTAATGCCTGTACGCTGTTGCCAGAAGAAAACTCCGGCTTCAATTCACGATAGAGCTGTTCCATGCGGGCCACACCGGAATCCACATCCAGATCGGAGAGAGCCAGCATGGCTGCAAAAATATAGTCATCCTGTGCAGTAAGGAAGCGGTGGTTTGCTTTCATCTGATCGTAAAAAGCCTTAGTGCGTTCTACCGTATACTGAAATTGATCAGGCGCTGCCTGGACAGCAATCTGATAAGCAGCAACCGCGAGAAAATCGGAAGAGCGGAATTTGATCTCTTTCATCAGGTCGTAGACATGCAAAGTTTCCGCCAGCTTCGTTTCCTGATCCGTTGTGAGGGAGAGCATGGCTGCGATACTGATGGCCGAATTGCCCCTGAATGCAGAAAAGAGACCTGTATTATGTTTCATCAGATCATGACTCTGACGAATGGCCTCGCCATCCGCAGTTTTATTGTCCGCTGCATAGAGAAGGGCACTAAGGCGGTGCATCATCGGATTTTGCCACTTGAACGACTTCTTGATGATTTGGGTGTTGGAAACGAATAATTCAACTCGTGCTGCGTGTTGCTGCTCCATATGCAGACCTCCCGAATGTTATTACATGGTTTGGGTCGTGGTCTAACATCGACCGATCTCGTTTATAATATCAATTGAATGAGAAAATATAGGAACTATAACCAGTACCCCATATGTGATCTTCTGAAATACAATACGGGGATAGTCCTGAGGGAGTTCCACTAAACTAAGGGTAGAGGTAACAAAAGAACCTTCTCTCTGGTTTAAGAGGTTCCTTTTTGGAGGGGATTAAACCCCTCCTTATCCAAAGTGAAAGCCAGAAAAGTGATTGTTATATATCATTATAAATGATGATAATTCTCATTTAAAACGCTTCCTTACATTCCTTGTTGTATTTCTGCGGCACAACTCGTACAATTTGGTGATGCAATTCTGCATTGCGTTAATGTGAGTATAAAAATGAAATCTACAACACGAAGCTGCACACAAGAAAAGGGGAGAATCGTTTGGAATCGAAGCAACTATCTAGAGGGCTTAAGCCCCGGCATGTAGAGCTGATTGCACTCGGGGGTACAATCGGCGTCGGATTGTTCATGGGATCGGCAAGTACGATCAAATGGGCAGGTCCTTCGGTACTGCTGGCCTATTTGCTGGCCGGAATCATTATCTTTTTTGTCATGCGTATTATGGGTGAAATGTTGATCCAGGAGCCTGTCACCGGTTCATTTGCCACATTTGCTCACAAATATATCAGTCCGCTCGCCGGATTCCTAACTGCCTGGAGTTACTGGTTCCTCTGGGTAACGGTTGGGATGGCGGAAGTTACGGCAATCGGCATTTATGTCGGTTATTGGTTTCCGGACATTCCACAGTGGCTGCCTGCACTCGCTGGGGTACTCATTATTGCGGCAGCGAATCTCGCTGCGGTTAAATTTTACGGTGAGTTCGAATTCTGGTTCGCCATGATTAAGGTAACAGCCATTGTCTTCATGGTCGTAATCGGAACCGGATTAATCTTCTTCGGTCTTGGTAACGGCGGAGAGCCGATTGGACTATCGAATCTGGTAAGTCATGGGGGATTTTTCCCTGGAGGGATCAAAGGATTTTTATTCGCCCTATGTATTGTAACGGCTGCCTATCAGGGTGTTGAAATGGTCGGCATTACGGCAGGGGAAGCAGAGAATCCGAAGCAGACGCTGCGTAAAGCAATCAAAAATATCGTATGGCGTATCCTGATCTTTTACGTAGGTGCCATCTTTGTTATCGTAACGCTGTACCCATGGAATGAAGTCGGACAGACGGGAAGCCCGTTTGTACTGACGTTTGCCAAGGTTGGTATCGTAGCTGCTGCGGGGATTATCAACTTCGTGGTGCTTACGGCGGCAATGTCGGGATGCAACAGCGGAATCTATAGTGCGGGCCGTATGTTATACACGCTTGCGGAGAATGGACAGGCACCTGCCTTTTTTAAAAAGTTGTCCAAAGGCGGAGTTCCCCGCAACAGTATCATTGTCACCATTTCCTTGCTGTTGATTGGTGTTATACTGAACTACCTGATGCCGGACTCCAAACTGTTCCTGTATATCTATAGTGCAAGTGTTCTTCCGGGGATGGTACCGTGGTTCGCACTGGCATTCAGCCAGTTCCGATTCAGAAAGCGTTGGGGTAGTGAGATGGCTGATCACAACTTCAAGTCCAAATGGTTCCCGATCAGCAACTACATTATCATCGTGTATCTGATCCTCGTCATCATCGGCATGGCGTTTAACCCGGATACACGCTTACCCCTGGTTGTTGGTGCCACATTTATGGCGATCGTGGTGATCGGATATTACGTATTTGGCATAGACAAGAGACAGCGGGTAGATGGCGGAGAAGGACAATAATCTTTTATATGAACTTCTGAATTTGAAATTCCATTTCATGCATTCCTTGAATACATCGGAGAACCTTTAAGGGGTTCACATGTCATTCAGGGAGTGCATTTTTATTTGTTTTATAGGGGAAGAACGTGTTATATACAAGCAAAATTCCCTTAAACTATGGAAATCCGTAGAAGGGAGAAGCGAAGATTGCAGTAATGCCCTTTTATTTGTAAAAAAGCGTCGAAATAACAACGTAATTTATTGCTCAGCATGGAGGCTTACCTTATAATCAAGAGGATTGAAGAATTTGTAAAACATACTGGGGGAGTTTGCTAATGTTAGTAGGAAAAGGCGCAGTACGTGAGATGTCCAATGATATCGACAAGGTAATCAGAGAAATCGACCAGATCACTCAATCCAAAATTGACCGGGTGTCGGACAAGATTGATTCCGAATTGAACTCTTGTGGTCGTGAGCTTGCCAATGCAGCTACTACGCTATCTCAAATCAAACCTCTGATTGACAGACTGGTCGCACAGGTTGGACAAGATGCTCCCGATCATGTACAGGTACTTGTGACATCGATTGCACAAGAAGTGATGTCCAAAGTAATTGCTACTAGTGGCAACATTGACGAAGTTCAGAAGAACATTAAAGATGTGGACAAATTAACCAACGAAATTGATAGTCTCACGGACGAGATCGACAAGTTGACAGACAAGATTGATGAAATTACTGATAAGTATCAGAAATAGGGAGGTTCGGTCTCTATGAGCGATTACACACCACCTGTAGGTCAACCCAACTACATATCGGGTGGCTGGGGCAACAAACAAGCAAAAGAAACGGCTCTAAAAATAGATCATATCGCAGACAAGGCCAAGTTTGGCATTGAGATGCTGGGTGCAGGATTGGACGGCATAGATGCTATTGAAAAAGAACTGATTGAAATCTCCCATGCGCCTCAGCCTCCTACACAAGAACAGGTTCGATCCATGGCCCACCGTCTCGATGCACATCAAAAGCAGCTTCAACTGGCATTGGATCGGATTAAAGATATGATGACAGATATCGAAAAAGAAACAGATGCAATTCAAAAACCGCGTACATCATGGTAATATTACGTTGTTTTCGAAATTAAGATATGTGGAAGGAGAGGGGAATCCCTCTCTTTTTTTTGTTTTAAAGTAGTTTAGGTTCGTTTTCTTAAAAAATCCCCCTTGAATCTCCTGTTACTGGAGGTTTTATGATTGCAACTAGAAGAACTGCTGTACAGCTTGCAATTCGAAACGCAGCAAACAGACAAGGGGGAACTAGTATCATGAGGACAGTAGAATGGATCTATCTTATTTTCAACGTCGTAATGCTGGTGTGGTTGATCGGAGGGCGGAATAAGCCGCAGAAAGGGGTATGGGGAGGGCTCGTCATATCGGGTGTGCTGCTGCTGATTCATGGATGGGTAGAGGGCATGCGTTGGCCGATGATTCCAGCGTACCTGCTCACATTGGTTCCACTGATTGGGATAATGGCAGATGCAAGAAGACAGCAGCGCTCAGTGACGACAGTGGGCAAACATGCTGCAGCATCGTCTTCCAGCACGTCTGCCGTACAAAAAACTGGACGTGTTCGAATCATTGCAACATCTATGTTGGTGTTGGTATACGCTGCCGTAACCGTTGGGCTACCGCTGCTTTTTCCGGTATTTTCATTTGAAAAGCTTACAGGTCCCTACGGAATCGGAACAGTATCCTATGACTGGACAGACAATAGTCGGGAGGAATTACTGACAAGTACAGCCGGGGACAAACGGGAACTGATGGTGCAGATCTGGTATCCCACAGATCCAGATGCCAAGGGAACAACAGCCCCTTATGTAAACGATCCAGCCGTATATGCAGCAGCCTTCAATGAAGTGCTGCAGCTGCCGAAGCTGTTATTTTCAAGTTTGGACCAAGTCAAAGCACATGCGATTCAGGAAGCTTCATTATCAGATGCGGAAGCGCAATACCCGGTAATCCTTTTCTCTCATGGTCTGCATGGCTATGAAAATCAGAATACGTTCCAGGTGGAGCAGCTGGTTAGTCAAGGTTACATTGTTGTTGGCATTAATCACACGTATAGCAGTCTGGTATCTGTATTTCCGGATGGACGTGTGGCCCAGTTTGAATCGGAGGGGAAAGAAGGCTTCGAACAGCTGCAATTCAGTTATATGGACAAGCTCAACGAGACATGGGTGAAGGACGCGCAGTTTGTACTGGATGAGGTGAAGAAATTAGCCGCAGGAGATCCAAACGGGCGTTTTACCGGACATATGGATCTGGACAACATCGGCATGTTTGGACATTCATTTGGCGGGGCGACAACGGTACAGATGTTAATGGATGATCCGCGTGTCAAAGCAGGGATGAACATGGATGGTGTATTGTTTGGAGAGAAGCGCATTCCCGCTGAAGGGGTAGGCAAACCGTTTCTGATGATGAGTGCGGACACAACGGTCGCAGGTACAAGTGTAATGAGTGACGAAGAGATCGCGGCCATGGGCACGACCCGTCCGGAAGCCGAGAAATACTACGAGGAAGTATATGCCCGATATGAGCCAGTGACCGTAGGAGGGAACTTCTGGATGGAACTGAGCAACACCAAACATCTGAGTTTCTCGGATCTCTATCTGATATCTCCCATTCTGGAATGGTCACAGGGTGTAGACGCACGTGGGGCACAACAATTGATAAACGATACAACGATCGACTTCTTCAATCACTATTTAAAAGGGCAATCGCTCCGTATGGATAGTGAAGTGGGGGAACATGCATCCTATTCGTTAAAAAAGGGCTAAAACGAAAAATGGAAGGAGACTGACGTTCAGTCTTCTTCCATTTGTTTTAACCGCAGCCTCATGCCTTCCTGAAGCAGGTTAATACCGTTAACAATTTCGCTCCATTCGGGGTTCAGCACCATACACAGTCTATTAAAACGAAGGATGCGCTCTGTAACGAAGTCCAGCATGTACCGGGCTTGTTTGCTGAAAAAGGCTTCTGGGTCTCCGGTATGTTCATTGCTGGCGTACATCATTACAAAATCCCAAACCATAGCCTGAACCGCAGGGCTGTCTGGTGGCCATTGCTTGGTCAGAGCCTCGGTGGTACGAATACGGATTTCCTCCATTTTTCTCACCCAGGCGTCAGCCTCAACCTGTGGATGGTTTGCCATGGTGAAGAAGGGCAGTTCGAGACGGGCCAGATCGGCAATATAGGCCGGATCATTAATGATCTCCTGAATTTCCTTCCAGGCCATTGTTTGTTTGGCAGATAATTTCGTATCTTTCATCAGGTATTTATCAAAAAAGTGCAAAAACGAGACTCTCCATTCCTGCGGGATCTCGTCCAGGAGATGAGATTCTTCCATCTTGGCGGAGACAAATTGCTTCCGTTTCTTGGCATGGGCCGTTAGTGAATCCACCAGGCTGGATACATAGGTGAGAGACTGACCGGAATTCAGTGAAGCTTCCGCTTCATGCTGTTTGGCTTGCTGCAAAATGGAGAGCATGGTGCTCATGGTGCTGATCTGGGTTTCCAGAGCTTCAATCTGCAGGTCCAGCGCCTGTGACATGCCCAGTTCACCGGACATGAGCCTGCGAATATCCGGTATGCCGAAATTCAGATAGCGCAGCGTAGTGATAAGCTCCAGCCGCCACAGGTCCTGCGGTGTATAGAGACGGTGCCCGCCTTCCGTATAAAGCGAGGGATGGACCAGTCCGATTTCGTCGTAATAACGAATGGTTTTAACGGTTGAACCGATCATTTTGGCAGCTTCACCGATCGAATATGTATCTTGGTTTAAATTCAATGAGATCACCTCATGATTGATTATATAACCTCCAGTCACTGGAGATTCAATGCGGAACAATGGCTATATGGAATTGAGCAGGCCCAGTTTAAATTTGGCCCATCTCGGTTACAAAGAAAAGAGTGCAACTTTTATGAAAACAACAATAAATAAATTTAAATTTGCATGGTCACGAAGAGAACAGAAATAACCTGGAGAAACGAAGTGCTCGCTTAAAAGCTTTCTGCAAGAAAGCTGCATCGGAAGCATACGCTATCCCTGGATTTTCCCCTTAATAAAAGGGAGAAAAAAAATCTGGGGATAACAGCAATCGTAAGGTTGTTCTGTGATCGTAGTGATCATCTGTAAATGACCGAGGAGGAATTGAACATGGCTAATCAAGACCAGCATACTGTACAAGATCCGACGACACAATATCCGAAGGCAACACCCGAGTGGAAGCAGCAGCAGGAAGAGCCTGGACTTCAGCGCGAGATGACACCTGTACCTGATGCAGGGGAAAAGAGCTACAAAGGCAGCGGACGTCTGACTGGACGCAAAGCCGTAGTCACCGGGGCGGACAGCGGGATTGGCCGTGCGGCAGCGATTGCTTTTGCCCGTGAAGGCGCGGATGTTGTGCTGTCCTACCTTCCGGAGGAAGAAGCCGACGCCAAAGAAGTGGTGCAGCTGATTGAAGAAGCAGGCCGCAAGGCTGTTGCGATTCCAGGTGACCTGAAGGATGAGAAATATTGCGAGCAGCTCATTGAATCTGCCGTAAAAGAGCTTGGCGGGATTGATATCCTTGCGAACGTGGCAGGTAAACAGCAGTTTGTTGAACAGATCGCCGATCTGACGACAGAACAATTCGATGCGACATTTAAGACGAATGTGTATTCTCTGTTCTGGCTCTGCAAAGCGGCTATAAAACATATGAAACCAGGCAGCTCCATCATCAATACGTCCTCCATCCAGGCGTACAGTCCTTCGCCAATCCTGCTGGACTATGCAACGACGAAGGCGGCCATTAACACGTTCAGCAAAGCACTCGCCCAGCAGGTCGGTAGCAAAGGCATTCGTGTGAATGTCGTTGCGCCAGGTCCGGTATGGACACCGCTTCAGATCGTAGGCGGACAACCCGTGGAGAAGCTTGCTAGTTTTGGCTCCAATACACCACTTGGTCGGGCAGGACAGCCTGCCGAGATGGCGCCTGCGTTTGTATTCCTGGCAAGTCAGGAATCCAGCTATGTGAGCGGCGAGACATTGAATGCCAATGGCGGTACAGTTAGTCCGTAAACATGAGATAACAGGCATCCATGATTGAAATAGTCGGTTAAACAAAGAACTCCATTCCCTGTTCATGGGAGATGGAGTTCTTTATTCTTTTTAGGGCATTAGTTTTGTTCCGGATTCGGCTCCAGAATTGCGTAACTGCCCAGTGTAGCCAATTGTGCCGTGTTCAAAAGGGCTTCATCCACCGCAGCAAGGGCTTCGCCTGCTGCTGTCATCAGTTCATCCGAGTTAACGGGCGAGGCAAATCTTAGAATAACCTGCTTCTCACCGTTTCTTAGTTCACTTTCAGCCTTCGTTTTGTATTCACTTAGCGAAGCGACTTCAAGATCGTTTTGCACATAATAGTCGTTTGCATCACTTTCGCCATTAAACAAAGTAAGTTCGGAATCGAGCCAATAATCTTTATCCGCTACCGTTTCCTGACTTGCAGCCGTTTCATCGTTTGCATTGTACAGGAAGTAGGGGATACCGGAGTTGGTTAGATTATTGGTGGCATCCACATGCAACCATTCACTTCCAATTTTGACCTTGTTCCACGCATGAGGGACACCACTGGAAGTTCCGGTGACAACAATGCTTTCCAGTCCGGACAGATCGGAGAGCAGTTTGTATACAGAAGCATAGCTGGCACATACACCAACACCTTTGACCAGAATGCCGTAGGTGGTGAATGAGTCATTATATTGTGGATCGGTGGTTTTGAAGTTGTTCTGCTCCGCACTTTCCAGCGCGGCATCATCATACTTCGCATTATCGTTCAGGTAATCATAAATCGCTTTGCGTTTCTCATCCTCGTTCATGCCATCCTTGATAATGGAAGCAACAACTTCGTTTGCTTTGGCAATAATCTCATCCTGTTTCTTTTGGATGGCTTCAGGGGATTCATTATAATGAATCGAAAGCGTCAATGTGCCGTAGTTGTATTCGAAGCCTTCCACACCCAGAACCAATGGATTCTGATACATTACTTTCAGTACAACATCCGAGAGCGTCGTGAAATTTTGGGCTTCAGGAAAAGCTTTCAAAGAGATCTTGTCTTGGGCAGCAATCATGTTTTTGGCCAACACTTCTTCTAATGCGGAATCCGCATTGATAAGTTCATCACCTGCAGCCGGTTCAGGAACCGTTTCCTGATTACCCTCTTCAACCTTTTGCTGTGTATTGGACTTCTGCTCGTCCACAAGGTTTTCTTCACCAGGTTCAGGCGTTGAAACTGGTTCATTTCTATCTTCCGACGGTGCATTTTCAGTCTCGTCTTCTTGTGCTGGTGCAGAGTTGGTGGACTCAGCAGGTGAGGATTCGGCCGCAGAATCCGATACAGGAGCATCACTGTTGTTGATGACCGTAGGCACATCAGGTGCAGGGACGTAAGGCGTATCGTTCTTCGGTTCGATCAATCCGTTACTGGATTCCGCAACCGTTTGGTTTTCCAGTTTTGCCAAATCGTCTGTGGTTACAGACTCTACCCGTACATAACTGGTAAGAGCAGTTCCTTTGATGTGAAACGGAATGTTCGTTTCGTTAAAGTCTGAAATCTCTACATTCGCTGTATCATAGACAATCCTTCCTTGTAATAATGAACCGTCAATATGTTCAATATTCGTTGCTTTGGGCAGTTCATTCACGTTTTTTAATTTCTTCATATATAGTTGTTCTGTCAATGCCATTGGCAACTGGTCAGAGAGTGGAGCAGTGGCAACGCCATTACTGAAATTCGATTCCTTGTCCCCACTAACAGCGGTGACGTAATATTCACCCTTCATGCCATGATTTTGATAGGATGTCATTAGTTCATTGATAACACCAAGGCCGCCTTTTCCATCTCCATTGAAATCATCGAAGGACGTCTCGGTTGTAGTCGCTATAACCAGAGGATTACTTCCATTGTAGGCTTTCTCTGCGCCTTGCAGAGGGATGTTGTTCGTTTCAAAAATTACGGTTCGATCAGCACGATTATAAATTTTGTATTCTGTGGCGCCATCTACTTTGTCCCAAGTGAGTTTAAATCGTTTATTCTTGTCGATCTCATATTTGAGATGAGGGACAGGCACTTCGGACTTCACTGTGAATGGGATGATCATGGGTTTGTCGAGCGGTGTCAATTGGTCTGCATCCAGATCATAGTTAATCCGAATATAATAGATTGGGGCACCGCCCCAAGTGCTTTGATTCTTGTTCTTCATTGAATTTGAGCTTAATACGCCCCACCCAAGAGGCTTGATGGAAACACTGTTGTCGTTGATTTCTGGTATGGCGTAAACTTTACTAGCTTCGAGTGCTTTAATATCGGTATGTACGCTAATCATATCACTTGCTTGCAGACGGCTATTTTTCAGATCAGCTTTGAATGTAAACTTGAATTCTTCGTCTTGAGCTACGTTATACATCGGCATGATCGATGGGTTCGATTCAGAGCCGTATTTCTGTTTCAAACTTAATATGGTAGAGCCTTCTTTTACAGTATCCTCCGTTGAAATCGTTTCCTCGTTACTGCTCTGACATCCAGCCAGCAGCACGGTAAGTGCAAACAATATAAAATACAGACGTTTCATGGTACACCGCTTTCCTGTTTTTCTTGATGAATCAGACATATTCAATTATGGATAAAAACTATCGTCGATCCTCTTATCAGCAAAACCTCCTATTAATTTCCTAATACCTTTTGCTAGTTTATGGTTATATAGTCTCATTGTCAAGGCATACGAAGAGGGTTGATAGTCCTATAGAACAGTAGAACAGGAAGGAAATCCCAGCATGAAATGGATGATAAAATAATGAAAGATGTACTTTTTAATGTCATCGAGGTTAAAGAGGAATTCAATGTGAATGGAGTGGAGTGAATGACACCAGAGCAGATTGTCCGAACTTTTTTTGAAGAAGTGCGATCAGGTCGGAATCTTGATTATGCAGATACATTAATGGCGGAGCAGGTACTGGCCCATCAGGTGATATCGGAAGAGGAAGTGACCGTAAGCAGGACGCCTTCCAATTATGCGGATCATGTGAGAGAAATGCTTCAAGCTTATGGCGAGTTTTCACTTGAGATTCAGGAACTGATTGCACATGGCGATAAAGTGTATGTACGCTGGAGACAAGCGGGTACCCATATTGGGGAAGTGGATGGATATACACCGACCAATCTGCCAGTGATTGAAATTGCCAGTGCCGTTTATCGCGTGCAGAATGAGAGGATTGCAGAATATTGGATTCAGATCGACAGGCTGGGAATTGAAAAACAACTGGAGCGCAATAAGAGCTGAGAATTCAGCTCTTTTTTTGTTAAGTCGATCCCCTTTAGCAGAGGTTTATTTTAAAAAGAATATTTTGCGATGTTTATGAGCCGAGCCATTTAATTCAGACGAAGTTGAACATTAATCCGTGACTGTAAGCGTTCCCGTGTTATAATGAATGAAGTTGTATACAAGTTACTAAAACGTTTTCTGTCATTCCAACTCCATAACCCGAAAGAGAGGTTCAGTGATGATCAGAGCAACGAAAGATAATGAATACTACGAACTGACAAGTCCGACAAGTATGCCCAAGGCATCAGGATTCCTCTGGAACGAAAAGATGATGATCCATATGAATTGCCGGGGATATGCTGTAGCCCAATTCATGCAGCCGGAGCCTGCCAAGTACTCGCATGCGCCAAATCTGGAGGCCAAGACATTCATGCAGCCGGAGCAGCCGTACTACGCCCATCATCCGGGACGATTTGTTTACATCAAAGATGAAATAAACGGTGAAATTTTCTCGGCTCCGTATGAGCCGGTACGAAAACAAGCGGACAGTTATACATTTGCCGTCGGGAAACATGATATTCGCTGGAATGTTGTAAGCGATGACATCTCTATTGAGATGAGCCTGCGTCTGCCTAAGGAGGATGCCATGGAGCTGTGGCAGGTGAAGGTGAAGAACCTCTCTTCCCATAAACGCAAGCTGAGCATCTATCCGTATTTCACGGTTGGATATATGTCATGGATGAACCAGTCGGGTACGTACGTGGAGGATCTGCAGGGTATTGTTTGTTCGTCGGTCACGCCGTATCAGAAGTATCAGGATTATGCCAAGATCAAAAATTACAGTGACAAAACCTACCTGCTTGCCGATCGTAAGCCTGCTTCATGGGAAGTGAATCATGAGCATTTCGAAGGCGAAGGTGGCCTACACGCCCCGTCTGCTTTGCAGCTGGACGCCTTAGAGGGTGGGGATGCGAGATACGAGACACCTGTGGCTGTTCTTCAGTACAGATTGGAATTGGAGGCGGGAGAGGAGCAGGAATATCGGTTTATTTTTGGCCCTGCTCATGATGAGGAAGAGATCGAACTCATCCGGCAGCGGTATTTTATAAAACAGAATACTGAAGGATTAGATGGCTTTGCCTTGGCCGAACAGGAATATGCAGCTTACGTTGCAGAAGGACAGGGGAACATTCAGATCCAGACACCGGATGACGGACTGAATAATTTTGTGAACCACTGGCTGCCACGTCAAATGTATTACCACGGCAAAACGAACCGGCTGACGACTGATCCGCAGACCCGGAACTATCTGCAGGATAACATGGGCATGAGTTATATTCGGCCACAGATTGCGCGTGAAGCATTCCTGACCGCCCTGGCACAGCAGCATGCAAGCGGCGCAATGCCAGATGGAATCATTTTGCACCCGGATGCGGAACTCAAATACATTAACCAGGTTCCTCATACGGATCACTGTATCTGGCTACCTGTCTGTATGAGTACGTATCTGGATGAAACGAATGATTACAGCATTTTGGAGGAGCAGGTTGCATTTGCCGACAGTGAGGAAAAAGCCTCAGTCCTGGAGCATATGAATCTTGCCATGCGCTGGTTAATTCAGGATCGGGACCATCGTGGCCTTAATTACATTAATCAGGGTGATTGGTGTGACCCGATGAACATGGTTGGGTACAAGGGCAAAGGGGTTTCGGGTTGGCTGACGATCGCGACAGCTTATGCGTTCAAGGTATGGGCTGATATTTCCGAGCAGGCGGGGCATCCCGCAGCAGCGCAGCAATTCCGAGAGGAAGCAGATCGGACCAATGCCATAGCGAATGAGTATCTGTGGGATGGCGAGTGGTATGCTCGCGGAATTACGGACGATAATGTCGTTTTCGGAATCAGCAAGGATCAGGAGGGACGTATCTTTATTAACCCTCAGGGTTGGGCACTGATGAGTGGTGCGGCAGACGAAGAGAAGCGGGAGAAGCTGATTCGGGCTGTAGAGGAACAATTGGAGACGCCATATGGTGTGGAAAAGCTGGCACCGTCCTTCACGGCCATGCGGGAGGATGTGGGCCGGGTCACGCAGAAACATCCGGGCAGCGCCGAAAATGGGGCAGTTTACAACCATGCTGCTGCGTTCTACATCTATGCACTGTATTTGGTGGGAGAAAAGGAGAACGCCTATCGTCTCCTGCGTAAAATGATTCCCGGTCCGGATGCAGATGATATCCTCCAGCGGGGCCAGTTACCTGTATTTATCCCGAATTATTATCGCGGGGCGTACAGACAATTTCCACGTACAGCAGGCCGCTCCAGCCATCTGTTCAATACAGGAACAGTACCTTGGGTGTACCGCTGCCTGATTGATGGACTGTTTGGCTTGCAGGGGCACGCCGAAGGATTGCTCGTTCGCCCGCAATTGCCTGCAGATTGGAACGAAGCATCGGTGACGCGATTGTTCCGCGGGGCCGAGCTGCATGTGAAGATGCAGCGGGATGCGTCTGTACGTGAGACCGAAGTGTATGTTAACGGTCAATTGATTGAGGGTGACATCATCAAGGATGTTCGAGCTGAGTTGAAATACGAGGTACTGGTGAAGCTTCCTTTGTAAAAGGTTGAGCAGATTACGATGAATATTGAACAGCTTGAACAGTGTGCTAAAAACGAGCTAATTACAGAAAAATGCCTTTCTTATTATATAAGGAAGGCATTTTTTGTGATGTGATATCACTGTGCGTATATGTATGGCTGATGAATAAAATCTGGAGCAGTTGATGCTCAGACTTGGTTGAATTCTTTGACCCTATACCAATACTTATAGACCTCCGAGTAACCGAGCTTGGCATAAAGTCTTAATGCGGGTCGGTTATTCGCTACCACCTGCAAGTAACTGGATGTGGCACCCTGTCTTTTTCCCCAATGGAGGAGATGCAGAATCATCTGTTCAGCGAGTCCGCGGTTGCGATAGTTCACATCTGTAATAATGTCGTACAAGCCGATATAGCCGCGTTCCACAACGCCGAGCCCACAGGCAACGACTTGCCCGTCGACGGAGAGCGAGATGAGGGCCTTGCATGTGCGGATGTTGGACAGCATCTGTGTCATGGTTCTCCGTTGCAGGTTATTCACCTGGTTCAGCCGGCAAAAGTGGTCCAGCCACTCCTCTGTCAACTGCTCGTCGATTTGTACGAAAGAGTGTTTCGGTTCCTGTAAATGTTCCAGACTGCGGGTCTGAATGCTGGAGTGGTCCACAATGACATAACCTTTGTCCTGCAAGAGCTGGTCCAGATGATCCGGCTGAATAAAAGGCGTGATTTTAAAAATCGTACTGAGCTGATTGGAAGCATAGATTCGTTCACACTCATCAATCTTGGCATGCACGTCCTGGGTTGAATAATGGATGGGCTGTATGGAGTTGGCACGCTTCGTATACCCATTGGCAAAACGCAGAACCCAGCCATCGTAGAGCAGGGTGGATAAGGGCTGCCAGTGATTGAGGGATAGTTCCTCAATGGTTTTGTGGTCAGCTTCAGTCATAGGATTCATGGCGGTATCCTCCATTTCTATCACGTTATTTAGTTGCTTAAAATGTTGTGAAGTAGCCGTTCCGGTTACGAATCATTCTTCCGATCGCTGTTATTCCCAGATTTCTTTTTTATTCCCTTTTTAAAATGGAGAAATCTGGGAATAAATGCGAACGCTACGCTTCTTCAGAATCGATTTGGCCCCTGCTCTACTTCCGTAAATAATACTTAATTAAATATCTATTTGTTGTGCAGATGAGCTCGCGATGGTATACAATCGTATTGAATTGAGAACTTGAAAGAAGCGGAGCACAGCATGTTAACGATCAAATTAAACGAACACGTCATTCAATGTCATATGGTATATGGTAAACGCAAGAAAGTATCGATCACAATGGATCTGCCCTACATGGTTACCATTAAGGCGCCTAATGGTACGAGCGAAGAGATGATTAAGCAGCTTGTAGAGCAGCACGGTGAGGTTATTTTGAAGAAATCGGCCCTCATGCAGCAGGCCTTGGAAGGACCCCAGGCCAAGGCGTACGAGAAGGAAGGCAAGGGGACATTTTTGCTCTTTGGCAAGGAGCATGCCCTGCATGAATTAATTGAGGTAGAAGGACTTGGGGAAGAGGAGCTGCGGGCGAATCTGAAGAAGTTTTATTTTGCCGAGTGTAAAAGGGTTATTGGTGAACGCATCGGTCGCTATCAACAGGAGCTAAAGGTGAAGCCGAAGACAATAGACATTGTGGAATCAGCCACCAAGTGGGGCAGCTGCAGCTGGGACAAAAAGCTCACGTTCAACTACCGTCTGGCGATGGCACCACTGGAGGTCATTGATTATGTCATCATTCATGAGCTGTGCCACATTCATCATATGAACCATGATCGTTCCTTCTGGCGACGTGTCGGCAGCATCATGCCGGATTACAAAGTGAAGGAAGATTACCTGATGCGCAATGGCCGTGCCATGACGTTGTAAAAATTATATCCGTACCACGGCCCTGCTCGATGCACCCGTGGTGGAAGGAGTCCAAGATGGCTGAGGGTAACCATTATTCTGTACTGGTGGATGAGTATATCTCGGGGTTTACTCCAGATGTACAAGTAAGACTGCAGGCATTGAGACAGATTATTCGCGAGTCTGCACCGAATGCGGAGGAGAAAATCAGCTACCAGATGCCAACGTATGCCTTGCATGGGAATCTGGTTCATTTTGCCGCATACAAGAATCACATTGGATTCTATCCTGCTCCCAGCGGAATCGAGGCATTTCGGAAGGAACTCTCCGTTTACAAAGGAGCCAAGGGTTCAGTACAGTTTCCCCTGGGTCAACCATTGCCGGAAGAACTCATCCGCCGAATCGTTGCATTTCGGGTGAAGGAAAATGTGGAGAAGGCAGTGGAAAAGAAACGAAAGAAGTAGTCAGCGTTGCGTTGGAGGAATAGACTCTTGATATTATGAAGTAGGGGAAGTGGCTATGAATAAAGCTTTGATCGTATTGGATGTACAATATGGAATTACATCGCTCAGGGATGTCAAAGTCCAGGTGGACAAGATTGAAGCGGTGATCGCTGATTTTGAACAGTGGAATGAGCCAATCATTTATATGAAGCATGTGGACTACATTCACGAAGGATCGTCACTCTTTTATAAGAATGCTGCGGGTCTGGAGATTGCGGTGGATACCGGTCGGCATCCAGTCTTGGAGAAGAGCAAACCGAGTGCTTTCAGTAATCCGAAGCTAAAAACTTGGCTCCATGAACATCAGGTTGAGCAAGTGTTTATCGTTGGATTTAATACAGAATATTGCTGCCTGTTTACAGCGATCACCGCCGAACATGAGGGATTCAAAGTTACCTTGATCGAGGACGCAACCGGTACGGTGAACACAGCAGATACATATGAAATGCCGGGATTGGACATTCAAGATTTTGTCGGTTCGATCCTAAACTGGTCCAATTGTATTGAGGTTCTATATGTGGAAGAGTATAAGGTAATGTACCGTATTTAGTGCTCTCTTCATGTGACATCTGAGATTAGAGTATTTTAAAATAAGGGGAGATTATACGTAAAATGCAAAGAGAGCCGTGCTGGTAACACGACTCACCGAGCAATAGCCGCTTTTAAGGGCGGTGGGCTTCAGCATTAGGAAAACAAATAGACCGCTACCTTTTGCGAAGAGGGCGGTCTATTTGTGTGAATTGGACAGAATAGCAACAATCAGAAAACCGAAGGTAAGCATCAGCATAATTGCTTAAAACACTGTCACAAGGCATCCCTCCTTTCGTAACGAGGTAGCCGACCGACCCTATTTAAGCCTAATCTATTGCTACATTGATTAAGCATATTTTGTAAGACCGATTTTCTTCGAAGACGGTCTTTTTTGTGTTTTATTAAAATTTCACAGACACACCTTAGGCTGCACGCGAATTCAGCGATTTTTCAGTTAAAGCCATTATACTGTTTTCGAATCCTGTACTCGAAAAGGAGTTTTGGCATGTCTAAGGTGATCCATAAGACGCTTTATCTCATTCTTGTTTTCTTTGTTGGTTTGTTTATCGTTTCATCTTTGTTTGTGCGGGCGCAGTACAATTATGGCCTCTATGGAGACAATCCCATCATGGGAACACAGCAATGGGGCATTTTCCTTCCGGTAATCATCCTGCTTCTTTTAACGGGTATCGGACTCTACAGGCTCTGCCTGAGATTGAACAAGTACGGTCCGAAAGTAGTCGTTCCGTTGGTTCTGCTGTGTTCCATGGCGATTCAGATCGGAATCATCTTTGTGTTTCCAAGAGTGCCGACCGACGACTCACAGACGGTGGTTTCTCTTGCCATGAGCATGCTCTATGATCAGGATTATTCCTCGTTCGAAACGGGTGGATATCTTCACATGTTTCCGTTTAATTTCTCCATCGTGTTGTATTTAAAAACACTGCTGTACCTGTTCCCGGATAACTATCTGGTGATCAAGCTGTTTAATATTTTATTTTCAACGGTTACAACCTTTATGATTTATCTCATTTATAAGCAGCTGAACCCCAAATCTAAGGAACGGGATTACGGCGTTTTAATTTTTGCAGCGACGTACTTGCCTTCCTTGTTCTTGAACAACCTGATTTACAACGATGTGATTGCAACGGCATTTCTGACATCCTGTTTATACTTTTTGCTTCGGTTTGTGCGTGAAAAATCCTGGAAAGCCATTCTTCTTGCTGCCATTTTTCTCGCGATCGGAAACTACTTCCGCAGTATCGGCGCCATTGTGCTGATTGCCGCAATCTTGTACATCCTGCTGAATATGCGGGGTATCGGCTTCAAGAAGGTGCTGGGCTCCATCGCTGTACTGGCTATTTTGTTTAATGTCCCTGGCTGGACCCAAAATGCCGTGCTGCAATCCACAGGTGTGGCAAGCGAACCGGTCGGTGAGAATTCGGCACCCGTCTATATGTGGCTGAACATGGGAATTAACCTTGAACGATTCGGATTCTGGGACAATATGGAGAGCTACCAAATTTATCAGAGGCAGGCCAATTACAATAAAGCTGATAGCACAGAACTCTTTAAGCAGGAAATTGAATCGAAGCTGTCGGAAGCGAGTGTAAGTGATCTGATCCAAATGTATTATATAAAGATCATATGGACCTGGACCGAAGGGACGTACCAGATGGATCGATACGGAATTGGCAATGAAAGTGCCTCTGGTATGGGGAGAGGAAGAGCAGGCGGAATCGCAGGTTCCTACAGTTATACCAACGGGGTAACGGACTTGTTCCAGGGGGATTCTATCTATCGAACGGCTGTGCTTTGGGTAGTATATGTGATGAATTTTATGATGTACTGTTTTATTTTCGTCCGGTTGGTTCGTGGAATTCGCGCCAAACAATATGATGAAGTCTCGTTGATTCTGGTGATTCTCGGATTTATCGGTTTCTATATCTTATGGGAGATCAAATCACGCTACATCTATCCTGTATATCCGCTGCTTATCGTGTTGTCTTATATGGGATTCAAAGATGTGTATGAGATGATGTTCCATAGAAAACTCGGTTGGGGACGGCCATCCCTGAGAAAAGGGTGATCCTATGCGAAAAAATAACTATTTTACCTCTGTTCTGATCTTACTGATGGGCTGTTCTGTTCTGCTCGCTGCTTGTGATGTGATTACAGCCCAAACCATTACCAATACCGGTTCTGCGCAAGGTATGAATGGTGGTGGGATGATGAACGGTGGCCCTGGTATGAACGGAGGGACATCGAGAGGTGGGGGCACAGGCATGAATGGCCGAACAGGGAGCCCGAGTGAAATGGGTGGCATGATGAATGCCGATCTTACAGGCAGAATTATCTCCATCGACGGGAATACGGTCACTGTGGAATTGCTTGAGTTTCAGGACAACTCATCACAGAACTCCAATAATCAGGGTCAGCAAGGGGGCGCTCCCGGCAGAAGTATGGAGATGAATGAAACCGGAGTTGAAATGAAGTTGAATCTAAATGCGGATATTAGCATCACTGAAGGTATGGCGATGGGAGGACGGGGTAGTACCAGTCCAAACACCAACGGGGCACTCCAGATGTCTGATCTGAAAGAGGGAGATGTTATCATGGTCTGGTACAAGGAGAATACGGAAACGGTGGAACGAATGGCTGTTATCCAGTCCTAATAACGATTGCGTACAGTACTGGGTTGGAGTAATATGGAAATAACTTGATTCCCGAAGGGAGTGAGCGTCATGAAACGACGGGCTAAGATGATGAAATGTGTGACTACAATTAAGGTAATGATGAACTGAATAGATGCGGTAGACAGATGGAGACAGAACGAGGTGAAAGCTGCTTCGGATGGCTATTTGAAGTCTCCCGGGATATAGGGATATAACTGCTCATTTTCTGGTGTTGATGAGGTTTGTTTGCTCATGCATTTCGCAAATGACTCATGCATCACGAAATTTTTAAGCCGCAGGCATAGCCTGCGGCTTTTTGCGCGCAAAAACAGTCGTTCGGAATCTAAATGAGTTCTACATTAAATGGCCGAAAAGGAGAACTGCCCATGCTAAAATTAAAATATTTATTTCACAATAGCGATCTCGCCGAGATGATTTTGAAAAACTGGAGTTATGACCCCGAGTCGCTGGATATGTTCCGGTATTATCGTATATCTTCAAACGCCGTGTATCCGTTCAGGGATCAGGGAGAGATCAGCATGCTTCGCTTTGCCCCAGCCCTGGAAAAAGATAAAACCAATCTCAGTGCTGAACTGGAAGTGCTCAGCTATCTGCATCAGTGCCAATATGGAGCGATGGAAGCAGTGCCTTCTCGTGCAGGAACAGAGCTCTTGGAGGTCCAAACACCCTGGGGCTTGTATTTTGCCTCTGTATTCAAGCGGGTACCCGGTATGCAGCTGAGCAGCACAGATCTGAATGACCAGGTACTCTACAACTATGGTCAGGCACTGGGCAAGCTGCATCATCTGGCTCGTGAATATACGCCGGTGCGGGCGAAACGCTGGAGTTATACCGATGTGCTGGACTGGATGCAGGATATTTTGAGGGGTTTTCCAGATGAGACTGCTGCTGTTCATGAAGTGAAAATGCTCCGTACACATCTGTCGACCTGGCCTGTAACGAAACAAAATTTCGGATTCATTCACTACGATTTTGAGTTGGATAATGTGTTCTATGATGCGGAAAGTCAGTCCTGTTACGCCATTGACTTCGATGATGCCATGTATCATTGGTACGCGATGGATGTGGAGCAGAGTCTGGACAGTTTGCGTGAGGAAACGAAGCCGGAGCAATGGGAGCAGAGGAAGCAAATGTTTATGCAGGGGTACTGGGCGGAAGAAGGAGAACGCTATGATATGGAATCGATGTTTCCTGCTTGCAGGCGCTTTGCCAATCTATACGGGTATGTACGTATACTTCGGTCGGCATCAGAGCATTGGGAGCATGAGCCGGATTGGATGAGCGGTCTGAGATCAAGGCTTGCTGAAAGGATGAACGAAGTGGCACAAGGGTTTGGTCAGGCGATTATTTAATATAAATCCAAAAAAGAGCACAGGCTATTTCCGTAAAAGGAAGTCCTGTGCTCTTTACTTTTTATGTATTGTCATGTTTAGTCCAGACTCAGATCAAAATCAGGCTCACACATATAATCAATCGGATAGAGATCATCTCTGGCTGAGATCAATGCACGAAGGTGAAGATAAAGATTGTTCGGCTGTACCACCACACCATCAACACGGTAAGGAGCAAGTTCGGCTGCGACAAATACATCTTCTGCATCATTACATCTGAAAATGACATTGTTCGGGTTAATTACTTCTTCTGGGTAGCTGTAAGTCATCACGTGAAATGCTTGTCCGCGCCAATTGGTCTTGATCACTTTATAGGACTGGGTCTTCACCAGATCGATATAGCGTTCCAACGGAAAGGTATGTTCAAATTGCGTGATATACCCCTTTTTATCCACATCAATCGTAAATTCCACATCATAGCTCGCGTGAAATTCTTCCTTATAGGTTCCCTTCATGATTTTCATCGCATCAAAATGAGACCCGAAAGCCTGGTCTTCCACATAGGGAATAGCAACAAGCCCAGGATCAACATGATCGGTAATTTGGCTACTGCCTGAGATTCCCTTACTAATCTTTGATGGCTGTAGATCAATCGATCCGATCATTTTTCCAGCATAGGCTGGACTACAGGTTATTCGCATAGTCATCTCCTTTGTTGTTAATCAGTAATTAGACGAAAGAGGCAGGCGAAAGTTTCACTAGAGATAAGGAAAATGTGATAAATACGATACGAGATCACTGGACATATAAAAACACCAGGAATATAGAGATTTGGATAATTTTTATTGATGTAAAAGAATGACATAAACAATTTTGATCTTTTATGATCAAGTTATCGTTAGTTAAATTGAGGGGGTGAGGGAGCGTTGGATGATGAAGAGTTGATTCATGAGATTCGTAAAGGCAGCCGGGCTGCGATGGAAGTATTGGTGAAGCGGCATTATCATTCGATATTTGCTTATGTGTACCGGAAAACGGGAGACTATCACACCGCTTATGATTTAACCCAAGAGGTATTCGTGAAAATGATGAAGTCTCTTGGCGGCTATCGGGAGAACGGGAAATTCAATCACTGGCTGCTGAAAATTGCAGTGAATCATTGCATGGATTATTTTCGGGGACGCGAGTTCAAACAGCAAAACAGAGTTAGTGAGTTAACGGAAGAGGCGCTCCCTGCAAGTGAGCACCAGAATGTGTGGAACATCTTCTATAAACGGCTTCAGAACGACCAGGTCAGGCAGGCGGTAATGAGTTTGCCTGAACAGCAGCGGGACGCAGTCATTCTGAACTATTACAATGGACTGAAGATCAGGGAAGTAGCCGAACTGACGGGAACCAACGAATCGACGGTGAAATCACGCATACGGTTGGGCATAACGAAATTAAAGGAGATCATTGTGGGAGGTGAGCGTGATAAAACGTACAGGAAGCCAAGATAAAAGGAAGCATATTGCTGAATTGGAGATGGAGGAGTACACCGAGATTGCCCCTTATTTAGATGACTATGTGGTTGAGTTTCCATCCGAGATAGAGATCGATCAGACGATCAGGGCACTGGGGGCACACATGCCGGGACAGATGAGCGATCATCTACAACAATCCCCTGGGAGGTCACTAAAAGAATTGTTCCAGCTCGTTTGGGGTGAGGTGATGATTTTCCACAAATCGTACTGGCTGGTATGTGCATTGCTTTTGTTGTGCGGATTCTGGTTGGGAACCCGCAGCACCATAAACCCGTACATGAGTGGGCTTGTACTGGTACCCGTCCCCTTTGTTCTCGGACTGCTGGAAGTATTCAAAGGTCGGGATCTGGGACTGATGGAAATCGAGTTGACCTGTAAAATAACGGCACAGCAGCTGATGCTCACCCGTTTGATCGTCGTGCTCGCGGCAAATATGGCATTTGTGGTGCTTCTTATGCTGGCGGTATCCGGGGGAGCAGGAGGTTCCATTTCATGGGGTGCCATCGGTCTATGGTATACGCAGCTAATAATTGCGGCAGGGGCTAGTTTGTGGCTGGCTATGCGTGTCCGGGGTGGGACAGCTGTTAGTATTTTCTTGGTCGTATGGTTTGGACTCTTATGGCTTGTATTAAGCAATCCACAATTCATTACCCTGGTGCAATCGATTCAGACGCCAGTTCTTATTGCACTCGCATTATGCGGAGTGATTCTGTTGATCAGTCAGATCGGTCAGATGACGCGAAAATATACATCTCAAACGGAAAGAGGTTATTCCTTTGATATTGACCATGGATAACGTATCCAAGAAGTACAGAAACAAGTGGGCTGTAGAATCGTTCTCGCTGGAACTGTCCAGCGGTGGCGTTTACGGTCTGCTCGGTCCGAATGGAGCGGGCAAAACAACATTGCTTCGCATGCTTGTAGACATCTCCAGGCCAACGTCGGGACAAATTATGTTGGATGGACAATCCATTGAACAGATGGGAGACGGTTATCGCGGTTTATTGGGCTATATGCCGCAGCGCTTTGGATTTTATAATCGTTTCAGTGCTCATAAATTTCTCATGTACATGTGTTCGTTGAAAGGGTTGGGTGTGACTCAAGCCGCTGTTCGTGTGCAGGAGACATTACGAATGGTTGATCTGGAACAGCAGGCACAGCATAAAATTCGTACGTTCTCTGGAGGCATGAGGCAGAGGCTCGGAATTGCACAAGCCTTGCTGAATGATCCGCAAATTCTAGTTCTTGACGAACCCACCGCTGGCCTTGACCCCAAGGAACGTATTCGCTTTCGCAACATTATCGGCGAGTTGGGAAGAGACCGGATTGTACTGTTATCGACGCATATTATCTCTGACCTGGAATTCTCGTGTAAGGAAATGATTCTGATGAACGAAGGTCAACTGATCACTCGGAACACGCCGGAAGAAATCATGAACAATATGAGAGGCAGCGTTTGGACGGCAACGTTAACGGAGCAGCAGCTTGCTGAACTTGCCTCTCATTTCAAGATAAGTGGCTTGTCCTATCAGTCTGATGGCATTGTAGCCAGAATCTTGGCGAAAGAACGGCCTGTCCCACAAGCTATACCAGAGCCACCTCGACTTGAAGACGTATATATGCACTATTTTGATGAGGAGGCCACATCGTGATTCGGTTGACCCAGTTCGAATTTATTAAAATGATGACACGTAAAAGCGTTTATCTGGCACTCGCCGGGCTGCTTGTGCTTCTTGTTTTATACGCCTGTCTCGGACATTCCGGGCCATTGAACGGTACATCATATTACAAGCCCTATGAAGGAGCCATTACGGAGGAGAAAGTTCAGGCCGCGAAGGATGAGATGCAAAGCGAGGGTTATAGTGAAGAAGAGAATCAGAATCGATATGGCGTATTTTATGAGATCTCCATATTTTCGCCGGAATCCATAAAAAACTACACCAGATATGATGATAGCGGGAAGGCCATGGAACGAACCGTAACCGTCTCGGAAATTCACTACAATAAACCATGGGGCTATCTGTTGGAATACATTGATCAATTTGGAGTGCTCTTTATGATGATCATGATTCTGCTGGGACTGGCACCCGTATTTGCAGAGGAATATACATTGGGAACGGCAGCATTACTGCGCAGCAGCAAACGTGGGAAAAGCCAAATCGTATCAGCTAAATTGATAGCTTCCATGGGATATGTGATACTATGCGTCATCTTATTTACAAGTGTCAACTTGCTGATTTACTGGTTAAGGTTTGGAAATTTGGGTGGGGCAGGTACACCTATTCAGAGTGTCGGGATGTATTTTCGGGGCTTTGACTATGAGTTCACCCCTTATCGGTTATCGGCAGTTCAGTATTATGGAGTACAGTTTGCCACTCACCTGGCAGGCAGCCTGGTCTTTGGATGCATTGTGTTATGCGTCTCTGCGCTTAGTTCAACGTCGTTTGCAGCCATAGTCATTAATGTTGCGATTGTAGGCGTGCCTTATCTGGCATTTGATGTGTTGAACTTTAACCCGGGATGGGCCAAGTGGATTGAGGACTTTTCATTCAGTACCATGATGCGGGTAACGAGGCTTTTTCAAACTCCGGCTAGCTATTCCATATTTGGGCTGGAGCTGTCCTATTTGAATTTGTATCTGATCATCATGGCTGTAGTTACTATAGTAATTTTATTTGGCACATATCGTACATTCCGCAATCGCGAGGTTTTTTCTTAATAGAAAAATATGAGGGAACATTACGTTATTGCAAAATCAGGTCCGCAGATTCTGCGGGCTTCTTTTTATGTTGTGGAACATGATGTGATATTTCCAATCGTCCTGCTCTTTTGATACAGTAACTGTAGTACAACACAGCGGAGGTATGACGATATGGAACATTCGCTTCAGGAGCTGATGCGCAACGCGCGAGCGGAAGAGAATACCTTTTTGTATATGCTGTATGAAGAAGCGCGTTTGATCAGTTGTTATTCTCAGCTGGTTGATTCCAGGTTAGGTTTGTTCTCCATCGAAATTCCGGCAGCCCAATGGACGGTGTTTGAAGCCGATGAGTTGGCTCCGGAAGCGATACAGCAATTGTGGAAATATATTATGAGCGAGTGGTTCCCTAATACCTCTTACAAGCATGCGGGAATTCCGAAGCTCGAAGTGTACAGGGGTCAAGGTGAACCACCTCAAGTGTGGATACCGGTTAAACCTATTTAGTTCATTAGGAGGGTTCATATGTTATCGAGTAAAGTGATTGAACATTGCCAGAACCAAGGCTGGTGGCATAAAGATGTGCCCAAGGAGTATGAAGAAGCATTACAGAAACTGAATATTGACCTTCAGTCTGATTTTGCACAGTTTTATCTGCATGCAGATGATGGTCCCACCTTTTACAGCAGGCATCAGGAGATTTATCAGATCTGCTGGGTTATGGAAAACACCGTGTATTTGGAAGATATGACGGTGGCTCAGCTCACGCTGGGATTGCCTGAAGCTTACATACCGCTGGACAGCTTCGAAGGGGAAGGCGGATTCTTTTATAATCGGCAGACTGGAGAAGTGGTTCTGGTGGAGCTTGGTGAGTCGATCGAACGCTTCCTGCGCGGCGAGAGCAGCCCGCAATGGCCTGATTTTAATACATTTCTGGAATGGTATTTTCAACTGGAGGAGGAGAAGGCATCATGAAAGAATTGAAGCCTGAACATCCCGAATTGGAGCAACAGATTATTGAAACGGTTGAGGCAGGCAACGTTCTGGACGAAACGCAGCAGCATGAACAGGCACTGATCTATTATGATCAGGCATGGGGAATGCTGCCAGAGCCGAAGACGGACTGGGAAATAGCCAGCTGGATTGCTTCCTGTCATGCGAATGCACATATGGACTTGGGGCAGTATGCGCTGGCGAAGCCCTGGGCGGAAATATCACTGCAAACCCGTGGGTCGGATATCGATTCGGGTCCGCTCATTGAGCTAGGTACCATCTGCATGAGACTGGAACAGCATGATGAGGCGTATTCTTACCTTCATCGCGCCTATGAGTACGGCAAGGAACGCTCATTTCAAGGCTGCCCGCCTGACGTGCTGCACTATTACAAGGAACAGAAGATGAAGCGTGAACGAAACTGATTCTACTGGATCACAAAAAGAAAAGGGTACCCTGTCTGCCAAATCATTATTGGCTTTGGGTTACCCTTCTTTTATTTTTCAAGATCATATGATCTTTCACTGGCTTAATTTTTCGCCCCATAAGGGAAAAATTCTTCTACAAGATCCTGTGGTGATATCGACACAAAGACGTGATCCAGCTCGGTTTTACTGGCAAAATCCATGATGTCCCCGGTGTAATACCTCGGATCAATCACGTAAATCTCGGACACAACAGTGGACAGGAAGGAGATCATTGGCACGGCGAGCGAGTCCTTGATGAACATGACTTTCAGTCCGTCCGGATTGTCCTTGTTCACGACATGAACAATCCCCTGATTCCCGTACAGGTACGTGAAATACTTATCTGCGGTCAGATCATAGGTAGCTCCTTGCACATTGAGCGGATACGTGGTGAGCAGCGCATCCTCGAAGCGCCCGTTCAGTGCAGCTTCCGTCTCGCCTGTCTTGAAGTAGAACGAATAGTTCGTCTTGAATTTCGGGTAGATCAGATCGAAATCATCTGCACCCGCGAAGTATTTACCGGCTTTGCGGCCCTGAGATCCGATAAAGATATCTTCATATGGAATCACATTGTAGTTATGGATATCCGTATAATAATGATCCGGGTCCAACGGCTTGGCGTACATGCCATCCAGATGATTCACGAGCTGGCCGAAGGCCCAGAACGCCGTCTTGATTTTCCAGTGATGGTCCGTTGTAAAAAAGAGATCCTTCGCCGGAATGCCGCTCTCCAGCAAGCCTTCACGCAGGTCAAGTGTATCGATCCCATCCTGCTCCAGATTGGCAAGAAAGCCGTCGGCAGTCTCGTTGTTATAGTTGTACGGAATGCCTTCCGGGAAGGTAGTATATCCACGTACGTATTTGTCTGGAGTCATGACGTAGGTCAGCTTGGTTTGAGGAGCCAGATGCGCTCCAAGCGCAGCAACCCGGTCGGACAAGTCTTTCGTATACGTTGGACCGTTGGCAAAATAGGTATAGTGCAGCTTGCCCTCCATGTCTTTCACGACCTCGAAGTTGTTCTCCTCACTTTTCCACATGAGGGACTGCAAGTATCCATAGGCTTCCACGAAGCCGAACTTTTCGAAGACATGTTCATTAATGTCCGCATCCAGCTGGTGGATCAGTCCTTTGGTTTCAGAAATATCGTAATCTCTGGATGTCAGCGTTTGTTTGATTGGTCCGAAGGACTGAATCATATTTAGAACAGAGAGCGTCACCAGCACGAGAATGAAGAGGAAAGCGGTGATTCTCTTTTTGCCAAGAAAGTTATGCATGCTTGTGTGCCTTCTCTCAGAAATTAAAATAGATAAACGGATTGTACGTACCCTTGACCAGATACGATACACAGACCAGGAACAATAGAATGATTGTCAGCGGATAAACCAGCTCCAGCGGTTTGCGGAAACGGGCGCCATCGACCATCAATTTGTTCATCCGGGTGGCGATCGGCATGCAGAACAGAATGCCCAGAATGAAGAAGAATGCATATTCCTTGAGGAACATCCAGGTTGTATCACTCCAGAACCCATTGCCGTACAATCCAAACATATTGCCCAGATAGTGACCCGCCTGCAGGAGATCCGGTGAACGGAAGATGACCCAGCCGATGACGACAATAAACATGGCATAGAGATGCCTTAGCGGGATGAAGCGTGTTCCTTTGTCAAAGTTGAAGATCTTCTCCAGCGCGATGAACGCAAAGTTAATTAATCCCCACACCACAAATGTCCACTCCGCACCATGCCATACGCCGGTAAGTCCCCAGACGACCAACAGGTTGCGAATCATTTTATCTTTGTTGGTGACACGGGAACCGCCCAGCGGGAAGTATACATATTCCTTGAACCAGGTACCGAGCGAGATATGCCAGCGGCGCCAGAATTCGGTGATGGATCTGGAGATGTACGGATATCTAAAGTTCTCTTCAAACTTGAAGCCGAACATCAATGCCAGACCAATGGCCATATCGGAATACCCCGAGAAGTCAAAATAAATCTGCAGTGTATAGGCAATCGCCCCAAGCCACGCCAAACTGGAGGACACTTCGGATGTGCCTCCCATGCTGAAGATATGATCGGCGACGATGGCCATGCTATTGGATAGCAGCACCTTTTTGCCCAAGCCCACAATGAACCTGCAGCAGCCTACCGCGAACTTGTCCCAGCTCTCTTTGCGATTCACCATCTGATCCGCAATCGTGTTGTACCGCAGAATCGGTCCGGCAACGAGCTGAGGAAAGAAGGAGATATACAATGCAACGTAAAAGAGATTTTTCTGAACAGCACCGTGTCCACGATAAACGTCAATCACGTAGGAAATGCCGTGGAAGGTGAAGAATGAGATGCCCAGTGGCAGGGCGATGTTCGGAATGCTGAGTCCGAAGCCCGTATTTTCGTTCACGATGCGCAGCGCAAAGGCCAGGTATTTGAACACAAACAGCATGCCGAGGTTGACGATCAACATCATCGTAATGATGGTGTAGGCTGCATTGCGCCGTTCCCTGAACTTGTCCACAAGCAGAGCAAAGATATAGTTGAAACAGATCGAGGCCAGCATGATCAGGACGAACCAGGGTTCACCCCAAGCATAGAAGAACAGACTGGCGACTAGAAGCAGCATGTTTTTGAGCGTAACCGAGAATTTCAGTACGTAATAGAGCCCCAGAACAAGCGGGAGAAAGTAAAATAAAAAGACTACACTGGAAAAGAGCACTGCCTTTCCTCCTTGAGGATCATTTAAGAATGCAGCATGTGTCCAGGCTAAAGAAAGACAGGCGGTACCTGCATCCAGGGATGTGGTCCAGCCTGCCGGAGTTCAGCCTTACATGCTGAATGGACGTCTCGCCCGGCGCTGAGCACGGCGGGCACGCCTTTTTTGGGCACGAGGTGTGTTCCTGCCCTTCCGCCACAGCCAGTAGGCAGCAAGCGTAATGATTCCGGCTGCCGTCACGACAATGCGGATAAGCCATTCCACCCATGGCTTCATTAGCGGATTGGAGGGGGTTAACACCTTGGTTACCTGATCAGGAGACGGAATGGAGCGCTTCGTTCCATCCTTCTCCTGAACATTCATGGCCGTAGAATTGTCCAAGATAACAGGATAAGCCAGGTTCCATTTTCCGTCCACGATTGCATGTATGGTCAGACTTTCAGGTTGAACGGCAGTCTGAAGCGTAAGCAAACCATCAGGTGTAATGGTTGCTCCCTGCACAGGGCTGTCCAACCGAAATGAAACGTTCTGTACCTCTTTGCTTGATGAAGATCGTACGTCGTATTGCGCAATGGATTCACCGACTTCCGGCCTTACCATCCGCTCGTCTCCCGTAATCTGAAGTGTGGTTAAGTCATTCTCCACAGCGGCTTGCTTTTGGGATACAGGCTTGATGTTTCCGACCCGGAAGTTCAGTTTGGCATTCTCGGTGGTCGTCGTCGAGATGCCCCAACCGGTGATTTTGCCCAGCTTCACCTGGCCAGTCGTCTTGGCCTTGTCCTGAACCATCAGACTGGAAAAGGGGATGCGGATCTGTCCGACAAATCCCGGCTCCAGTTGGATCAGACCTGCAACCGGATGAACCAAGGCAGCTTCCTTGGTCGCCTTGGGAATCACAATGACATTCCGATCGTCCGATACCGTAACAGAACTCTGATCTGCTCGGGTAAATACGACATTTAAGGGTAAAGTCTGATCCGATTCATTGCGGATGGAGAAGGTCATTGCACCGTACCTGGACCAATCTCTGTTCCGCAATTCATAGACGTAGGCGGAATAATAGCCTTTTTTGAGTCCCTGCGTAGAGGTGCTGATCTGCAGGCTTCCGGTTTTGTCGACCCTGGCGTTCACTTGGGTCCCATTATTCCATTCACGGATGGTATTCCCGCTCAGATGAAGCTGTTTGGCTTGAACAGCCTGCACCGGAAGCAGGCTCCATAACACGGCGAGACTGGCGATAAGTATCCGTTTTTTCCACTTCTTGATCATGTGTTGCTTGCCTCCGCTCTATAAATAAGCCATCTCGTTGAGTTCATCATCCGAGAAGTGTTTGTCTTTCGCTGTGACGTTTGGACGGCCAGGTTGCCGCTGCTCACTGTTCCACTGTGTAAGCAAAGCCTCTAGTGCCTCCATTTGATGGTTGCGTGCAATGTCCCCGATGTTGGTTACCCGGTAGAGATTGCCGCGTTTGTTGCGCAAGGACTGCACCCATATACACTCCAGCGTCAGGTCCTCGGCAAGAGAAAGGTTCATCTCATAAGCCAGATCATGGCGGGACGTCTCCAGCAGAACATATTCATAGTTAAAATCGAGCAGGGTAACTGCTCCATGCGTGGATGTGTTCACCGTACGGTTCAGCCCAATACGTGCCAGCTTCCGGTTGGACAAGAACTCACTCTGCCCCCGGCGTACAAAATTCAGGCGAATGTCCTCAAACGTGCTAATATCCTTGTCCAGCTTCTGGGGAAGCGTAGGCTCGCGGTCATAGATCATGTGAAGCAGCTGACGCTGCTGCTCTTCTGTAATGTCCTTGATGATAAAAGCATACTTCCAGCGATTGCCGATGGATGCCACGTGAGCGACCTTGCCTGTAAACTCACTCGTATATCGATCGTTAACTAGCCTGATGCTGACCTCAACATCGCTTGGAATGTATTTCGGCTTATCCAGCATCACGGATATTCCGCCTTCCGACAGATCATGCGTAAGGCAGGAGATCGTCTCCCCTTCGGTCGTAATCATGCAGTCCACAGAAGCGAGTGAACGCTCGTGGTTGCGGAATACTTTGCGCCCGGCGAGGAAGAAGATGGACATCATGATGTTGTAGAAGTTGATCAACAGCCAGTACAGCACCACAAGGAAACCAATCGTGCCCTGACTGAACGTCCAGTGAATGCAGTTTACAATACCAATGATGGACAGCACGGCCAGGATCAGATGGGGAATCATCTGTTTGATCTGGTAGTTCCGGTCATCATTTTGCGCACCATCTTTGCGGGTCACGACGAATTTGTTCATTGTGATGCCAAGCGTCTCCAGAATGACGGCTGGCAGCAGGGACGGGAACAGAATGGTTTCATAGACATTGGTCCATTTGGTGGTTCGAATATTGCCTGACAGCATGCGCAGACAGGTATTGGTCAGTAAATACATCGGCAGCCAAAATATCAAAATTTCAAGTATCGTACATTTCACGACAAGAATGCCGAAGACGGCAAACAGAATGGGTGACATGATATACAGCAATCTCTTCAGTCCAGAATACCAGTAGGTAATCGAAGAGATATAGTTTAATTTCTGAGCAAAACTTAAGCCTCTCTTGAACAGCAGATTCATCTTCTTGCCTGTCTGGATACAACCGCGTGCCCAGCGCTGACGCTGCTTGATCAGGCTCTTCAGATCGCCTGGGGCAAGTCCGGATGCGAGTACCTTGTTGGTTGCGAAGCAGCGATACCCTTTGCTCTGCATTTCAATGCCTGTTGCAAAGTCCTCTGTAATGGAACCTGTATAGAAGCCGCCTACGTCTTCCAGTGCCTGTCTGGAGAGAACGGTATTGGTCCCGCCGTAGATCACGGAATTGGATTTGTTGCGTCCCACCTGTACGTCACGGTAGAAATAATCCTGCTCATTCGGAATCCGGTTCTCGGAGTAGAGATTGTACTGGAATTGATCGGGATTGTAGAAACTTTGCGGTGTCTGCACGAAACCGATCTTTTCTCCTGTCAGAAAATACGGAACACAGGACGTCAGAAAATCATGCTTCGGAATCATGTCGGCATCAAAGGTGACGATCAGGGGGGAAGAAGTATGTTTCATGGCGTTGTTCAGATTACCAGCCTTGGCGTGTTTGTGTTCTGACCGGGTCAGGTAGTTGATGCCCAGATGGGCGGCCAGCTCCCGCATCTCGGGACGATTGGAATCGTCACACAAATGAATATGTACTTTGGAACGGTCCGGATAATCCATATTGAGACAGCCGTTAATCGTTTTGAAGAGAAGGGATGTTGGTTCATTGTAGGTCGCAATAAAGACATCCACATCCGGGTATAATGCCTTGTCTACCACCGGAAGCTCGGGATACTCAAGCCGGGTCATATTATAAAAGTGGACGGCCAGTTCAAACATGCCGATGAGTTCGACAATAAGGAGGGCAAGACCGGCGGTCACGGCGAGAGGGCCATGGCCGAAAGGAATCGTGAAGAACGTACGCCAAATGACGTAAATACAAGACATGATCACCGTAGCCGTGACCAAAATCTTGTTGCGTGTACTTAAATAATTCAATGGAATACCTCTCTCTGATGTTTCTGAAATAAATCTGCACTAAAAAAATTAAGATGTGCTCATTGTACTAAAGCATTCTGAACAAATTCTGAAAAAAACCGTAGGACCCACCCCGTGTAAGGCACGATAAAACACGATTTATACCTCTGATTATGTCGTATATTGATAATTATTGTAGTTATTTGTCGAATAATGCGCAATGAATTTTTACTTCTTATATAAAGTTATAAGGGAAACAAGTAGGCAGAAGAGAAGGTGGTTGGACGATATAAGGAGGTTTTTTTGGCAACAAAAAAAGCGAGCAAGGGCGCTCACTTTTTTTCATCGATCTGACCACAGGTGGTGTATGTCCCATTCCACTAATCAGAGATATTGCGTGTGTAATACTCAATAATATCCTTACGGCGGATAATGCCAAGAAAGACGCGGTCCACGTCCACAACAGGCACGAAATTCTGGTCCGCTGCAAGTGTCAGCATATCCTCCATTTCTGCTTTGATGAAGACGCATTCATTATATACCCGGTTGCTAATCTCATGCACCTGAACCTGATCCATGTTATCAAAAGTCAGTCCGGGGGTGCTCCGCATTTTCCATAACAAATCGCCTTCGGACAGGGTAGCAACATATTTTCCGTCCTGGTCAATCACGGGAATGGCGGTATAATGCTGTGCTTCAAGCTGTTCGAGCGCTTCCTTCATGGAAGCGGAGGACTTGATATAAGCCACTTCGTCTTTGGGGAGTAAAAAATAGCTGATTTCCATCATCGGGCTCCTTTGCCTGTAATTTCACTCTCCTTATTTAAACATATTATGTGAGCATTCGGCTATTTTTAATGATAAATTCGTCAGATTTGTTCCATTGTTTTAGGGGCTCTGGAAATCTATAGTATATATTAGAGGTGATCTGACCATGAAAAAGTCAAAACGCAAAATCATATATGGACTGCTCCCCCTTCTGTTTGCTGGCGGAATTGGGGCATATTTATACATGCAGAGCAGCAAAGCAGAGGAAGCGAAGCCAGAGGCAACCGTAGATCAATACATAGAGCATTTGCAGAAGCAGGAATTTGATCAGCTGTATACGTTGATGACGCCTGCTTCACTGGATGAGTCCGGCATGGACCGGGAACAGTTTATCGAAAAGTATAGTGCCATCTATTCGGGTATGGAGGTATCGGCGATCAAGGCAGAAGTGAAACCGAAGGTGTCTGAGGCGACGGCAGATAGCAGTGCAGCAGAAAACAAGGGCAGCGGAGAGCAGAACACAGCCAAGCCGGAACAGAATCCGGATGCCTATGAAGTGGATTACAATCTTCAGTTAACGACCTTCCTAGGAGAAGTGAACGAGACACAGACACTGAAGCTTGTCCGGCAGGAAACGGAAGACGGCAGCAAAGTGTGGCGAATTAACTGGCAGCCTTCGATGATCCTGAGCGACATGATTAAAGGAAGCAAAGTCAGAGTAAGGACACTCTTGCCGGAACGCGGAGATATTGTGGATCGGGATGGTCTGCCGCTTGCTACCAAGGGCACAGTGAACGAGTGGGGCATTGTGCCCGAGAAGCTTGGTGACAATCCGGAGGCCATGATTGTGCAAGTTGCGAAGCATTACAAGGTATCAGAAGATGTCATCAATAATGCCTTGTCGCAAAAATGGGTGAAGCCGGAGTATTTTGTTCCCATTGGTTCAACAGAGGAGTCTGACATCCCTGAACAATTCAGTGGAGTAAAGTTACAGTCCAAGGAAATCCGCTACTATCCGCTTGGTGAATCGGCTGCACATCTGATTGGCTATGTGCGCAAGGTCACTCAGGAAGATCTGGAGAAGGATACGGAAGGATATTACCGTGCTGAAGATTGGATCGGAAGAGCGGGACTGGAGCAGTCGCTGGAGAAGCAGCTCCGCGGCGAGCGCGGGGGCGTAATTGAGATCACGGACGAAGCTGGAAAAGTCCTCTCGGAACTCATCCGCAAGGATGCGGTAAACGGTCAAAAAATACAGTTAACCATCAGCGCGGAAACGCAGTCGGAACTGTATAAGGCGTTATCGAGTGGCGGAGATGCCGGAGCGGCAGTGCTCATGAATCCGACCGATGGCAACCTGCTGGCTCTGGCAAGTGCACCCGCCTACAATCCGAACAAGATGGTTACCGGACTCACTCAAGCGGAGTGGGATGCGTATTCTGCGGATGAACAGCTTCCATTTATCAATCGATTCACTAATCGGTATGCACCCGGTTCAACATTCAAAGCGATTACAGCAGCAGCGGGATTAATGGAGAAGGTCACAACAGCGGATAAAACCCATGATATATCCGGTTTGCAGTGGCGCAAAGATGAGAGCTGGGGAGGTTACTACGTCAAGCGAGTGAAGAGTCTAACCCCGGTAAATATGGTTGATGCACTTGTCTATTCGGATAACATTTATTTTGCCCAAGAGGCTCTGGAGATGGGCAGCAAACGGTTTATTGAGGGCATACAGAAGTTTGGTTTTGGAGATAACCTTGGCCTGGACGAATTATATTTGAAGCCGAGCCAGTATGCCAACGAAGCGAATTTGGACCTGGCTTCCGAGGTGCTTCTTGCAGACACATCCTATGGGCAGGGAGAAATGCTGATGTCGCCGATTCATCTGGCGTCGTCATTCACTCCTTTTATTAATGAAGGAAAAATGGTGAAGCCTGTTCTGATCGAGGGAAAGGAAACCTCCGAGCCAGAGGTTATCATCACCCCGGATGCTGCGAATACGGTTAAGGATGCACTCGGCCAGGTTGTTTCCCGTTCAGGAGGAACGGCTCATGCGTTGAACTCGCTTCCGGGGGATTTGGCAGCCAAGACGGGAACAGCGGAGCTGAAGGCGAAAAAGGGTGAACAGGGACTGGAGAACGGATTTGTCGTCGTGTTCGATACACAAACGCCCAGCTTCCTGATCTCGGCGGTCATTGAAGGCGTGAACGGCCGGGGGGGCAGCCACTATGTGGTGGATAAGCTCAAGCCTTTCCTGAAGCAGCTGGAATCTACTCCGTAAAACCTTTTCATTGACAGGCCCTGTGCGGAATGTTATTTTGTGGTAGAATCTACTCTATTGGATTGAGGTGGTCGATGGTGGCTGTTCGCGCCAAGCAGATTTTTGTCAATTTGCCCGTTAAGGATTTGAAGAAGTCGGTGGAGTTTTTTACCAAAGTAGGATTTGAGTTCAATGCGAATTTTACAGACGAGTCTGCTACCTGCATGATCATTGGGGAAAATATTTATGCCATGCTGCTGGTGGAGGAACGGTTTCAATCCTTTATTAACAAGGAAATCTCGAATGCGGCGAATACGGCAGAAGTGATTGTAGCCTTATCGGTGGATAGCCGCGAAGAAGTGGATACCATCGTACAAGCTGCCCTGGATGCAGGCGGCAAGCCGTACAATGATCCGCAGGATCATGGATTCATGTATGGATGGAGTTTTCAGGATCCCGATGATCACCTCTGGGAAGTTTCCTATATGGACCTCAGCAGCTTTCCGGCTCAAGAGTAGAGTAGAACATGAATTAATAGCCAGCACCTTCCTACTATATAGTAGGGAGGTTTTTTGTCCTATTTATATAAAATCGAAAGGCACAATTTATATCCAGATAACATATGGTGTATTTTACCTTTTTGCTATATGATAAATGTCGATTCGTGTAAAAACAGCAAACATACATACGTTCTTTTTGATGGAGGGATCAAGGTGTATTGTCACGTATGTGGGACCAAAAGCAGTCCAGGGGACAGCACATGCAGAAAGTGTAGAACGAAACTAAAAGATGCAAGCTCTACAGAGGAACAGATCTGGGCCGAAACGGCAGTTGGTCTGGAAACGGGAACGGGAGACACAGCCCATTCGTTATCGAGGCAGCAGCAACCTGCGCCTATGCCGAACAACAAAAGGCCGGGCCGAGCCTTCAGCTGGATCATCCCACTGCTGCTGGCAGCGGTGATGGGTGCTCTACTGACGTATTACTACAACCAGGAGAGCAGTGTGAATGCAGAGGTGCCCTCACTGCATCAACAGGCCGAAAAGGCTGCACTGGACGGGAAATATACAGAAGCCCTTCAGCTGCTGGACGCAGCCATTGCCAAACGACCGAATTACCATGCGCTGGTGCAGGATCGTCAAATTACGGCAAAAGCCTTCAATCTGATGAATCAGTTAAACGAGGCTGCTGCAAGTCTGAAGACAGGCAAACTGTCCGCAGGGGATAAAACGATTCAAGCGGTTGCGAAAGAACTGAAAGAGCGAGAGGAACCCGTTTTTGCCAAGGTACGCACGGCGTTAAATAATAGGAAGGTTACACTTGCCGTACTGAAGGTGAAGAAAGAAATTGATAGTTTGACAACGGTGGAGGCCCTGGCCGAGAAACTGGATACGGTGTCGAAGCTGAAAGGCAGCGAAGCACAGGCCGTTCAGAAACAAATTACCGACAAGTTGGCGGGCATTAGTTACAAACAAGCCGAGCAGCAAGTGAAGAAAAAAGATTTTGCCGCTGCGCTGTTAACCGTAGACCAGGGGCTGTCCTATGCGCCGGAGGATAACAAACTGACAGCATATCGTGAGCGTGTGCTGAGTGAGAAAAAAGCGTTTGAGAAAGCGGAAGCTGAACGAATCCAACTGGCTGAGCAGCAAGCCGCGGAAGAAGATTTGAAAAACCGGACGGCTGCCGTAAGCGTCGTGAACGTGGATGCAGCACTCGATAACTACGGTGACCTGTACATCAGTGGTTCAATCGTGAACAATGCGACGAGACCGATCTCATCCGTTACGATTATGGTCGATATCTATGGAACAGATGGCACCTATCTGGGGCAGACCTATGTCGATGTATATCCAAGCTGGCTGGAAGTTGGCGAAGAAGGCTTTTTTGAAACCTACTATTATGGTGTGTACGAGGAAGCGCAAGTTTCTGTTGTGAATGCAACGTGGTATCTGGAATAGGAGGACAGGTTGGAATGAGCAAACGAACATGGAGTACGATCATATCCTGTGCCATCATTATTGGTGCCGGGGCAGGAGGCGTGTTCTGGATACATCAGCATTCGGAGGATCAGCTGCAGGGCGGGCCCAGACTGGCTGTAGTGGCTGCAAAGGAAACGGAAACGACGGCAGCGAAGACGGCTTCCGGTACCAAGGTGAAGAAGACGCGCAAACAGATTATTGAGGAAAGTCAGAAGAAAGTGGTTACGATTGAGAGCAGCAGTGGATTGGGTTCCGGTTTTCTCTACAATGACAAGGGCGACGTCATCACCAATGCGCATGTGGTGGAAGGTTCAAAAGAAGTGACGGTCCGCACACTTAATCATGAGGAATACAAAGGGACGGTAATTGGAATCGGGGAAGAGACAGATGTGGCTGTCGTCAGAGTTCCGGATCTAAAAAAGCTTACGCCACTGACCATCGCCAAAGCTAAAGCCGAGACCGGAGACGAGGTATTGGCACTGGGCAGTCCGCTTGGGCTGGAGAACACAGTGACGACAGGCATTATTAGTGGTGTGGGCCGCAGCTTCGAGATTCCGCCGTACATTTACAGTAATCTGTATCAGATCTCGGCTCCCATTACCCACGGCAACAGCGGTGGACCATTGATCCACGCGGAGACGGGCGAAGTTCTTGGCATTAATTCGGCTGTCGTGGAGCAGGAGGGCGGCATTGGTTTCAGCATTCCGATCACCAGTGTGCTGAAGCAGGTGCAGGCATGGTCCGAGAAGCCGAACGCTACAACGGTGGTTCAGACGACAGGTGGTAACACCGGAACAAGTGGTATTTCTGCCGAGGCAGAGGGGTTGGTGACCAATTTCTATCTGAGTCTGAACCAAAGTGATTATGTTACCGCTTATGCACTGCTGGGCAGCGAATGGCAGAGTGGTACGAGTTATGCCAAATTCCGAGAAGGATACCTGAATACAAGCTACGTGACCATTAGCGGAATTTCTTCCACCGATAAAGGGAATGATGAGTTGGAAGTCACGGCGACCATTACAGCGGATGAGCGCAGGGACGGCGAATATGTGACCACGAAATATAAGGTGACGTACCAGGTCGGTTATGAGAATGGCCAGTTGAAAATATTGCATGGTCAAGGCAAAAAGATGAAATAATAAAATCAAAAGGAGAATCGGCATCGCGTCCATTCTCCTTTTTGATTGCCAAATTACCAGCGATCTGTTAAAATACAGAACGAATGTTCAGTATGTAAGGAAGAGAGTGATGGAATGAACAAGAAGCAACTGCAAACCGAGCAGACCAAGAAGAAACTTGCGGATGCCTCCAGAGCCCTTTTTGTACAAAAAGGCTATAAAGCCACATCCATTGAAGATATTGTGGCTGCCACAGGCAGCAGCAAGGGGAATATTTATTACCATTTTAAAAGCAAGGAAGGTCTGTTTCTCTATCTAATTGATGAGTGGGATCGGGAGTGGGAAGAGAACTGGGCTTCCAAGGAACATCTGTACAAGACCTCTACCGAGAAGATCTATGGACTAACGGAACAGCTTGTCCTGGATGACATGAACCATCCGCTGACCAAGGCAGCTGATGAATTCTTCACCGGCGAAAAGAAAGAGAACGATATTGAGGAACGAATCGCATTGATGTTTGAGCGGCATATTCAATTCAATAGACAATTGGTGCAGCAGGGCATTGAGAGTGGAGAGTTCAAGGAAGACAATGTTGATCACCTGGCGCTGATTTTGGAAAGTACCATTATTGGACTCAGCCAGTTATCTCGTGGGATGAAGCCCGAGGAGGCTGTGGCGTTGTACCGCCAGGCGGCGAATGTATTTCTGCACGGGATCGCCAAAAGCAAGGAATGAGATTGAAAATTACTAAGAAACAAAAGGGTTGTTTTAGCTATAACAAGCAACATTTTGACAATATACGGAGGATTCAATCATGGCATTACTGACAAGAAACAGGGGCGCACTCCTGCTATTAATGTTTAATATTTTTCTCGTGTTTACAGGTATTGGGTTGGTGGTACCCATCATGCCTGCGTATATGGATCTACTGCATATCACCGGGTTCACGGTGGGTTTGCTGGTAGCAGCATTCTCCTTCACCCAGTTTCTGTTTTCTCCGGTTGCGGGCAGGTGGTCTGATGCATTTGGCCGTAAAAAAATTATTGTAGGCGGCATGCTGATCTTTGCCGTATCAGAGTTTATGTTTGGTGCAGTCAATGCGCCAGTGCTGCTCTTCGCAGCTCGGATGCTTGGCGGGATCGGTGCAGCGATGATCTTCCCATCGATTATGGCCTATACCGCAGATATCACTACGGAAGAAGAGCGCGGCAAGGGCATGGGACTGATTAATGCGGCCATTACGACCGGATTCATCATTGGACCGGGAATCGGCGGATATATCGCGGACTTCGGCATTCGGATTCCGTTCTATGCGGCAGGGGTTGCCGGATTGCTGGCAGCCATCATTACCCTGATTATCTTGCCGGAATCGACACGCAGCACAGGTGAAGCAAGTAAACCTGCTGCAGGTACAGCAAAGGGCAAAACGCCCGGGATGGTATCCCAGCTGCTGAATTCGTACCGGGAGCCGTACTTCTTCAGTCTGATTATCGTATTTGTCATGGCATTTGGCCTGGCCAACTATGAAACCGTATTTTCTCTTTTTGTGGATCACAAATTCGGTTTTACTACCAAAGATATTGCATTCATTATTACGTTTGGTTCCATCGCGGGTGCAGTGGTGCAAGTATCCCTGATCGGCTGGCTGCTCAACCGGTTTGGCGAAAAGAAAGTTATTTCAATCTGTCTGCTCTTCGTAGCGGTGTTTGTACTGCTCACGCTATTTGTGCACACGTACTGGCTCATCCTGGTTGTAACCTTCATCGTATTTCTGGGGATGGATATATTGCGTCCTGCCATCAGCACTCAGATGTCCAAGCTGGCGGAGGAACAGCAGGGGTTTGTTGCCGGATTGAACTCCGCCTATACGAGCTTGGGTAATATCGCAGGTCCAATTGTCGCTGGAGCCTTGTTTGATGTAAATATTAACTATCCTTACGTTTCGGCTGCTGCCGTTCTGGCCGTCTGTTTCGTGTTATCTCTTCTGGTTCTAAGAGAGGTTAAGCCGGCAGGGCAAACCAAGACTGAAATGTAATTCGGCGGGAAGGACGTAAAGACACCGATTTTTGTTATAATAAGAAATGCTGGAAGTGAATACGATGGGCTGGGTTACGATAAAAGGTACCGAGGACAGTCATTTTTAAGCATATACAGGATTATTGGAGTGATGAAATGAGTAAAGCAAAGGGTAAGGGCGGCACCGGCCGCGGTACCGGCAAAAAAGGCTGGAATCGCTGGCAAGCCAGTGCCAATCGGGCGAAAAGTGCCCCGAAGCCTTATAAAAGCAAAGGCACGAAGAATAAAACCGATGCCGAAACGTCAAGTGACAAGTCCCAGTGAATGGGCACAAGATAAGATAGAAAAAGAGATCTTCCGTGAACATGGGAAGATCTCTTTTTTATAAGTCGGCAACGTAAAATCGGTTAATTCACTTGTTTAACTTTGAAGAATGAGATCAGTTCCTGCAGCTGCTTCGATACCGCAGAGAGTTCGTCCGAAGCACTGACAATGGACGCCATGGAAGCTTCCTGCTCAGCGATCGACTGTTCAATCTGCTTGCTGCTGTTAGCTGCCTTGCTAACACTTGCGGACAGCTCATCTGCTGTTGCAGACATCTCTTGTGTACTGGCTGAGATTTCCTCCGTAGAACTGGAGATATCCTGGATCTGATTCGCGACTTTGTTCGTGGCTGTCAGGATATCGCCGAAGAATTCACCTGTCTCCCGGGTAACCTGAGAACCTTTCTCTACTTCACGTGAACCCAGCTGCATAGCTTCGGCGGACTGTGCGATGTCCCGCTGAATCTCGTCGATTAGCGAGCGGATCTGATCGGCGGATTGCTGCGATTGTTCTGCCAATTTGCGAACTTCTCCTGCCACGACGGCAAATCCTTTTCCTTCTTCACCCACACGTGCTGCTTCGATGGAAGCATTCAGGGCGAGCAAATTGGTTTGTCCTGCAATGTCAGTGATGAGATTGACAATACCGCTAATCTCATTGGAACGGTTTTCCAAAGACTGGATGGACTTGGATGTGTGTTGTACGGCTCCCGAGATCAGATCCATTTGCTCAATGACTTGCTGCATTATCTCATGGCCCGAATAGGAGCGCTGTTCCATGCTCTGCGCTTCATCGGCAACCTCCGAGGAGCTGCTCGCGATGGTTTGGACAACGGTGGACATTTCCGTCATGGCACGTGCATTTTCTACAGAGGCCTGGTCCTGAGAGCGAAGGCCAAGGGAGATATCCCGAATATTCGTACTGATCATTTGAATATTGCCATTGTTATTTTCCGAGATCTCCAATAATTTCTTGGAAGAGTTGGACAGGTGATGTGAAGTCAGTTGGACTTTGGACATCGTATCATTGAATCGTTCAATCATCGTATTGAATTTCTGATTAATAATCCCCAGATCATCTCGTCCTGTCTGGATGGATACATCCAGATTCCCCGAGCTGGCAACATCGATGCCCTTCATCAGGTTGCGGATCGGAGTTAACGTTTTCTTCAACAGGATATATTGCAGAATCATGAACAGAAGCAGGAAACCTATAAGGAACATGCTGCTGTATGTAATCAGCTTATGGAGACCATTCGGGATGGCGTTGGCATCGACATCAAAGTAAATGGCGGCGTACACTTCACCCGCTGCATTCTTGATCGGATATATAATGGTTGTCCAGGTTCCATATTCATCTGTATAAAAGCTGCTTAGTGCAGGTTGCCCGTCCTTCTTCATGCCTTCCAGTGCTTTCGCGTTTTCTTGTGGGAGTTGGTACATGGAGCCTACAGCCAGATTCAATTCTTCAAAAGGCTGTACCAGGTTGGTCGGAACGGCGATGATGGACGTTTGGTTGCCTTCCGCAAGTTCCGTTCCAAAAATATAGGTTTGAGCAATGTTGGGATACAACTCATGAATGGAATCCAGATAGTCCCGCAGTTCTTTTTGTACCGGACCGTCATAGCTTTTTTCATTGATCGCTTCAAGTACTTTGGCCGTGTCCAGATCGTCTGACCACTTCTGGGTGGTCACCTTGGCCTGATCATAGAGCTGCTGACTGAGCACGTTTTTTTGCAGCTGATATCCTGCTGTAATCAGGATGATTCCAATCAACATAATACTACCGAAAGATATAACGAGGTTTTTGGCAAAGAAAGGCATGGTACTCCATCGAATCTTAGCGAACAACTTGTTTCTCTCCTTTTTCTAGCTAATTTTGATCTGTTCGTATATGCGAATCATTCCAGACTCTTCTAGGACCTCCAGACATGTTGTATTCATGGAATATATCGTAATAAAGTCATATGAATGTTAGTAATGAAAATAAAATGATGCTTTAGCACTAAAACTTTCAGTTTATTTTCGTATTTTTCATATTTTAATTGAATTGCTAAAAAAGCATGGCTATGCGGAGACTATAAAAAAGCCTCTCCAAGTATGAACGAGTCATACGGGGAGAGGTACTTTGAAAACTAGTGGTTTTCACTGTAGGTTTCGGTGTATTCCTTGTAATCATCCTTAGCCTGGTCAAATCGGCTCTCAAATGTCCAGAAAATAACCTGGGAGAAATGAGTTGCCGATTCCAAAAAAGTATATACATAACCGATCTTCATTCGTTCTACTTCCGTTCGCACTTCAACCTGCCATCCAGTCATTCCGTTAATGGTCACAGGTACCCGTTCTGAAATGGATGCATTCCCCTCCGGATTCACGTTATTCTCCATGATGAGATCGTAATAATCCTGCAGGGTGATGTCAGCTCCCACATCTTCCTTCGCCTCATGCAGAACAGCCATATAATCCTCATTGTTGACGAAAGAGGCCTGCAGATCCGCGTCAGGCACTAGGCTCAGGCTGGTTGACCAGTTGGAAGGAATTCGAATCTGGATATAACCATCCTTGCTGGTTAGCGTTTTTTTTACGATAGATGAACGTCCGGGATCTTCCGTTGTCATTTCATCATTAAGGATCTTGACCGACTCCGCAATCTGTACAAAAGTATCATGATCCTCGCTGGCCGAGCCGTCGGGGTGAAACAGGAAGATCCGATAGAAATGATTGTCTGTTTCCAAGGCAGCATTCAAGTAATAAACCTCTTTACCATTAAGACTTCCTTTGGATTCAATGACAGAGGCTGTTTTGGAATCCATGTTGAGCTTGTATGTATCCGTATCAGGCCCGGGCTCCAAGCCTGTGGAAAAGGGATCATTGAAAATATTGAATGCATCTTCGAGAGTTGATCCTGCGGCCAAGTCAGATTTGGAAACCCGGGTGATGGACAGCCCGCTATTTTCCTGTTGATCCGATGCTGTAAACAACATTTCTACGTTTTTGTTAGTATACTTCTTCCAATTGGAAGGGACAGAGACCTGAATTTCTTTATTATCCGATAATAAAGTATGCTCTTCCCCAGAACGTGTGGCAGCTTTAACCGTCTCTGTAGAAGAGTCCAAAGGAGTTTTTGACGATTCGGCAGAAGGGGATGTCGCACTACTGGAAGGCGAGCTGCACCCGCTTACTACGAGTGGAATGGACAGAACAATCATCATGGATAGTTTCATAGACTTTTTGAGCAAACTCATCAAGGTGTAATCTCCTTCGGCATGTAATATAAAAACAAGTTGATTAACAAAGGGGTATTTTACCATTTATATCATGTTTCGGGCTATAGGTGAAAATTCATTTATATACATAAAATACTGGCCATCGACTCCGCGAAGCTGTGATACAATAGGTGAGGTCTATACAGAAACGGCAACACGCATGAGGTCAAGGAGGAGCAGGAACACGATGAAATCAGCCCCGTTTATTGCGGTGGAGGGTGCGATTGGAGCGGGGAAAACCACGCTGGCAACGATGCTTTCCAAGGAATTGAACCTTCCGCTGGTGAAGGAAATTGTAGAAGAGAATCCCTTTCTGGCTTCCTTCTATCAAAATATTGACGAGTGGAGCTTCCAGCTTGAAATGTTTTTTCTATGCAACCGGTTCAAACAGTTGGAAGACACAGGTCTACACTATATTAAACAAAATACGCCCGTCATATCGGATTATCATATCTACAAAAATATGATTTTTGCCGAACGTACCCTGAAAGGAACCAAACGGGATAAGTACCGTCAGATCTACCATCTTTTAACCGATGATCTGCCCAAACCCAATTTGGTGTTATATATTGAAGCGGAGCTTGATACGTTAATGTACCGTATTAACAAACGTGGACGTTCCTTTGAGCAGGATATGGATCCGGCATATATGGAACAACTGATTGCGGATTACAAAACAGGCATGGCTTACTTGGCAGAAAGCGCCAATCCGCCTACGATTATTAAAGTGGATGCGGAGCAGTTGGATTTTGTAGAACATCCTGAACATTTCAGGCAGATTGTTAACCAGATAAAGGAGTATATCACATGAATAACTATGGCATTCCGGCGAATGCATTAATTACGGTAGCAGGTACGGTTGGCGTGGGGAAATCTACGTTAACGGCAGCACTTGCACAGCGTTTGAATTTCAAGACCTCTTTGGAACAGGTCGATCATAATCCATATTTGGAGAAGTTCTACCATGATTTCGAGCGTTGGAGCTTCCATTTGCAAATCTACTTCCTGGCGGAGCGCTTTAAGGAACAGAAGAAAATATTTGAGCTGGGCGGGGGATTCGTACAGGATCGTTCCATTTATGAAGATACAGGTATCTTTGCGCAAATGCATGCAGATCAAGGCACGATGTCAGCCACAGATTTCGAAACCTACAGCAGTTTGTTTGAAGCGATGGTGATGACACCGTATTTTCCGCATCCGGACGTATTGATCTACCTGGAAGGCAGTTTGCCGTCCATTTTGAACCGGATTACGGAACGCGGACGCGAGATGGAAATCCAGACGGATCGTTCCTATTGGGAACATATGCACGAGCGCTATTCGGTTTGGATTAATCAATTCACGGCTTGCCCTGTACTTCGTCTGAACATTGATGAATATGATGTGCATGATCCAGCTTCCGTAGATGCCATTCTGGCCCAAATTGCTGCAGTCATTCAACCTTCCAACGCATCGCAAGTGTATGTGTGACCGGTGTTTTCGCTATAATTGATGTGATTTTATAGATCCCTTCCTTCAGCTTTAGGCTGGTGGAGGGGATTTTTGCGTTGCATATAAATGATGTGAAATTACCCCAATGCCTTTCTCTTAATTTTCAGAAAAAAGCAGAAATTTGTTGAAAGAGAGCACATTTTGTGGTTTCATAAGAAAGGTGAATTCTGGAAAATTAGCATAAGCATGACTCAGGAGGGAAAGACACGTGGAAGAGAAACAAGGAATCAAGATTGGCTTGCCGATCATCGGCGGGTTAATTGCAGCAATTGTAGGGGGAGCCGTGTGGGCAGCAATCGCAGCATCGACCGAATATGAGGTTGGGCTTGTCGCGATCCTGATTGGGGCACTTACGGGGTACGCAGTGGTTTTGTTCTCCAACAAACGGATTGCAACGATACATAAAATCATCGCTGTCATTTTTGCACTTCTCGGCATTTTGCTGGGCAAATATCTTACGGTTATCTATTTTACATCCCAGCTGTTCGGTGATATCGGAATGATGGAGCTGGCGTTCGATGGTGAGATCATCAGTGAATTCTTCGCAACCATTACGGACTACTTCAGTGAGCCGGTTGATCTGTTGTTCATCGTACTGGCAATGGTATCCGCTTGGCAGATTCCGGGACGGATGGCGAAGACCAGCCTGGCATCACCAGCATCGTCATCGGACCATGCGCCAAAGGCGTAAAAAGAGACGGAGTCTGGTAAACGGAACAGTGCAAAACGGCTGCTGATTATAAAACTTAAAATGTACTCAGAGTGAAAGACCGGAAGGGGTCGATCACATTGCGGCTGAGATACAGGAGAAGGGACGTACGCCTAATGGCATACGTCCCTTCTTTGCAGTTGGAGTGGAATGGGATTTAATGAGGCAACCATTAGCTTTTGCGGTCGGCAAAGACTGCCATCGCATCCCTCATGAACAAGGCCAAGCCTTTACCAAATTGATCAATATTACGAGTAAAGCGCTCGTCATCCACATACATCTGTCCGAGTCCTCTGAAGGCCTCCGGAGAATAGCTGCCCATGTTGTTCAGACGGGTATACCATTCGGTAATCCCCTCTTGAGCCTCATCAGAGGCAGGGTCTGTATGACGAAGTTTCGCCAAGCGGGTGTAGATCTCGTTCATTTCATCGGATACAGCCTTCTGCTCCCTGGCAGATTTGTTCTGAAGTTTCCGGTTCGCTTCATCTACGACCTGGTCCCCCCAGCGTTCTCTTGCTTCCTGTTCATACGGATTTTCGCTGAAATCGAATCCTTCGAACTGTTCTTTTGTAGTCATATGAATCTCTCCTCTCATGTGCAGGACACTTCTATCAATCGTAGCGATCATGTGGTCGAGGCGCTGGCGCTTCTCCAGTAAAATACGGCGGTGCATATTTAGTGCTTCCTCCCGGTCAAAGGAGGGGTTGGTGATAATGCTTTTGATATCCTTCAAGGAAAAATCGAGCTCTTTGAAAAATAAAATTTGCTGCAGCATTTCCAGATTGGCATCTGAATACAATCGATATCCGGCAGAAGTGACTTCGTCCGGTGTCAATAATCCGATCTCGTCATAATGATGCAGTGTGCGCACACTGATCGAGGCAAGTTCGGCAACTTCTTTTACTTTCATGGCCATGTGGAATACCTCCTTACACCACCGATTGTACAGCGTCACGTTACGTGAGAGTCAACAGGTAATCATGTAAAAAAAAGACGCGAGCCATACGGCTTGCATCCCGGATAGAAAAGAGGAGCTTTGAAAAATTCATGAGGGTTGCCACTCAGGATGAACATCGTCGCCTCAGCGCGAAAAGGGGGAGGCGGTGCAGGGAGGCGCGGCTATGCCTGCAACCCGCGCACCGCCGCAGCGAATTGCGCAGCCGCTGCGCGCACATCGGCCGCGCCCGCGATGGCGGAGATGACGGCTACGCCGTCGGCTCCTGCCGCCATCACGGCGGCCGTGGTATCGGGCGTAATGCCGCCGATACCCACCACCGGAACTGCGATGCCTGCGGCGCGCAGTTCCGCCACCCCGGCGGGGCCCAGCACAGCGTGGGCATCCGCCTTGGATCGCGTCGGGTACATGGGCCCGACGCCAAGATAGTCGGCGCCCGCCTGCACGGCACGGCGGGCTTCCTCCACGGAGTGGGCGGATACGCCAAGCATCCGCCCTGCTCCGATGCGGGCGCGTACCAGCGCCGCGTCCGCATCGTCCTGGCCGACATGCATGCCGTCGGCCTCCACCGCCACAGCCAGCTCCACATCATCGTTCACGATGAACGGAATCCCGTGCTGGCTGCACACCTCGCGAAGTCGCATCGCAAGCGAGATGCGGTCTTCGCCTGCAAGTGCACCAGTTCCCTTCTCGCGGAACTGGAACAGCGTGATGCCGCCGGCGATGGCCTGGCGCAGCACATCCACTGGGTCCAGCGCGGTGTTTACGCTGCCCATCACCAAGTACACCTGCATCGCCCGGCGCACCGCTTCTGCATCCCATCTGCGCATCACTGCTCACCCCGCTGTCTGCGCTGATACGCAAAATGATTCGTCGGCCCGTGACCGCCCCCAATCCCGAGTTCATCCTCAATGGCTGCCTGAATGAATGCTCGCGCGGTCGTAACGGCAGCCAGTACAGACGAACCCTTGGCCAGTTCGGCCGTGATGGCGGCGGAATAGGTACATCCGGTCCCATGGGTGTGGCGTGTTACAATACGCACGTTCTCCAGATAATGAAAAGACGTGCCGTCATAGAGCACATCCACGATCATCTCGTTACCCTCAGCATGACCACCTTTGACCAAAGCATACGCAGAGCCCATGTGCACGATCTGCTTGGCGGCTTCTTCACGTTCCGCCAGATTCCGGATGCTCATCCCGGTGAGCAGCTCCGCTTCGGGTATATTTGGTGTCGTGATCAGTGCATGTGGAAGCAGCTCCGTGATGAGCGCCTGCACCGCCTCCTGTTGAAGCAGCGGGGCACCGCCTTTAGCAACCATAACCGGATCAATGACCAGATTGGACCAGCCGAATTGCCGCCATTTCTCGGAAACCAAACGAATGGTCTCTGCACTGAATAGCATGCCCGTCTTTACCGCCCCAGGCTGAAAGTCTTCACCCGTGGAATCGAGCTGCTGGGCGATGCCTTCCAGGGGAACCGGATATACCCCCTGAACGCCTAGCGTATTCTGGGCGGTAACAGCCGTAATGACAGACAAGCCATAAGCGCCCAGTTCCTGAAAAGTTTTCAGATCTGCCTGAATGCCTGCACCTCCGCCATTATCCGATCCGGCAATTGTGAGTGCCTGTGCCATACTCATCCTGCAACACCGCCAACCTGGCGAACTTGTGCCCGCTGCGCAAGCAATTCCGGATTTACCAGCGCAAGCTGGTTTAACAGCTCGATCTGGAAACTGCCCGGTCCCAGATGGGCTGTGCGCTCTGCCGCGATCTCGGCCGCAACCCCATAGAAGGTGAGTGCTTCGACAACGCTGCCGAGCAGTTCTTCTCCTGCCGGGGCAACCGCAGCAAAGGCACCGATGATGGAGCTGAGCAGGCACCCTGCGCCAGTGACTTGGGTAAGCAGGGCATGTCCGTTTTGTGCCAGGAATGTCGTCTGTCCATTCGTAATGACATCCTCGCGTCCGGTGATAACAACTACACAGCCGAGCTTTTGCGCTGCCCGCTCGGCTATCCCGATGCGGTCTCCTTCTCCTTGGCCTGCGTCCACGCCCTTGATGCTCCAGTTCTCGCCAATGACATTGGCCACTTCCGCCACGTTACCCCGCAGGACTGTGAGGCGAAGCTCACGCACGAGCATCTGAACCGTTTCTGTGCGATAGGCTGTTGCACCTGCGCCGACTGGGTCCAATACGACAGGTACATGATTGGCATTGGCCGATTGTCCGGCGAGGCGTATGGCCTGGACAACCTTGTCATCGAGTGTGCCAATGTTGAGCACGACCGCTCCGGCCATTTTAGCGACATCGGCTACCTCTTCATGCGCGTAGGCCATGAAGGGAGAGGCGCCAAGTGCGAGCAGACCGTTGGCCGTAAAGGGAGCAACCACGAGGTTGGTGATATTGTGAACAAGTGGATTTTGAGTACGAACACGTGCCAGATATGACATATAAAATTTCCTCCTGATAAGCCATTATTTTTATAGCAGCAACTGAACATTTTTACTCCTTCTGCAAGTTGATAAACGCATCCTCGGCCTGTACCGAATCCGGAACCAATTCACGTTGTACCAGCCACTTCCGCACGTTATCCCAGGAGGAAGGTTCCTGCCAGCCGAACGCGATACCTTCTTCAGTCATGAGCGGCAGCAGAATGTCCAGGCTTTTTGTTTCAATTTCCCGATCCAGCGGGGACGTCTCATTTTCGTGTGCGAGCAGGATGTTCAATGCTTCTTCCGGATGCTCGATCACATCGTTCTGACCTTCCTGGATCGCTTTGACGAAACGGGTGAGCTGATCCTTCTTGGCCTCAATGCCCTTGTCACTTGCCGTGAGAACGAGTTCGTAATAATCCGGTACGCCGTAATCGACTGGATTAATCGACTTAACGGGATGACCTTCTTTCTCGAGAATCAACTGTTCATGATTGATAAAACCACCCATGATCGCATCGGCCTGACCGGAGGCAAGCGAAGGGATCAGATCAAAACCGACATCCACCAAATTCATGCGGTCCGGATCGCCGCTATCCTGACTCATCATCGTACGCACCATGGCTTCATATAGGGGAACGGAGGAATACCCTACCGTCAGTCCTTCAAGATCTTTGGGCGAGTTCACGTTGCCGTCTGTTTCTGTCAGCAGATGAACGAGTGGATGCCGAACGACAGCGGCAATGGATCGTACAGGAATGCCTTCTCCACGAGCTAGCAAAATTTGTGGCTGATAGCTCAGCGCCAGATCCACTTTGCCAGCAGCTACAAGCTTGAGCGCATCATTCGTATCAGCAGGCATCTGAATGTCCACATCAAGGCCCTGGTCTGCGAAATACCCTTTTTCCTGTGCAACGTATATAAAGGAATGGACTGCGTTCGGATACCAGTCGAGCATGATGGACAATGAATCATGGTCACCAGACGACGATCCGGTTGTTGTTGAATCTGTGCCCTGAACCTGGGGATCGGAATCGGACGATGATGGGTTGTCACCCGTATTGCCACAACCGCTGACGATCAACAGTAAACAGATGAGGGCAGGAAGCAGGATGTGAATGAGTTTCTTTTTTCTCATGGATAAATGGGCCTCGTTTCGTTCATTTTTGTTTGGTTCCAATCGCTGATATGTTTCAAAGAGATCGACAGGAAGGAGCAGCACTTGTTATCTCATTGCGATTGCCCTTTAATCGACTTTTCTCTGCCTGCATGGTCTGCATTCCGCTTCAATCCAAGGGCTCGCTCCAGCCAGGCAATAAGCACGAACAGACCGATGCCCAGCAAGGATAACAGCAGAATGGAGGCAAACATTGCGTCGGTATTCATGCTACTGGACATTCTGCGGCTGAAATAACCAAGTCCTTTGCTGCCTCCGAGCCATTCGCCAATGGTTGCGCCGACCACGCAGTACACCACCGACATCTTCAATCCTGAAAAGAAAGAGGGGAGCGCAAGAGGTACCTGAAGCTTGCGGAACAGATCCCACTTGCTTGCTCCCATGGTCATCAGCAGTTCGCGCTGTTCCGGGTCGCCTTGACGGAGACCATCATAGGTGCTGACCACAATCGGAAAGAAAGCGATCAGAAACACCACAGCGACTTTGCTCCAGAGTGTGTAGCCAAACCACAGAATGAATACAGGAGACAGGGCGATCAGTGGAATCGTCTGGCTGATTACGATGAAGGGATACAGCGCCTTTTCAATCGAACGGCTGAGGTGCATGCCAGCGGCCAGTGCGCTTCCGGCAACGATGGACAAGCCGAAGCCAACTGCTACCTCCATCAATGTGGCAGGCAGATGGGTTCCCAGGAGCAAATGCCTATGCTCAACTAGAGAACTCGCTATTGATGTAGGTGCAGGGATAATGAAAGAAGGGACCCAGCCCAATCGCACGATGCATTCCCAGCCAGCCAGCATCAGGAGGAGAAGCACAGCGAACAAGGCATAGCGGGCAAACCATCTGCTGACGTTAAAGCTTCGCATGTAGTTGTTCCTCCAACCGTTGTCGCATCTGTATAAGATCGGGATCGTAGACCATGTCCGAGTGTCTCGGACGGGGCAGAGGCACCGTGATGTCCAGCAGCTGTCGACCGCCAGGAGTCAGAAGGACAATCCGGTCACTTAATAACAGGGCTTCTTCGATATCATGCGTGATGAACAGCACCGTTTTGCCGAGGCTTTCCCACAATTCTAGCAGCCAGCGATGCATCTCCCGCTTGGTCATGGCGTCAAGCGCGCCAAAGGGTTCGTCCAGCAGCATCAGCTGTCCTCCTGTCAACAACGTGCGAAGCAGGGCGACCCGCTGCTTCATGCCGCCGGACAGTTCGTCCGGGTAGGCATGCTCATAGCCGGATAAGCCGAATCTGTCGAGTCCGGCCATAATGTCAGCGCGCAGCTTCACCTTGTCCTGCTTCCTCGGGGCAAGCTCCGAGGGAAGCAGGCAGTTCTCCATAACCGTCCGCCAGGATAACAGCAAATCCTTCTGCGGCATGTAGGCGACTCGACCAAGTCGCTGTCCTGGCGGCACCCCAGCAATTTCGATCGTGCCGTCTGTCGGTTCAAGCAAGCCTGCCAGCAGCTTGAAGAGTGTACTCTTGCCCGACCCGCTGGAGCCGATCAGCGAGACGAATTCTCCCTTTTTTACACACATCGACACATTGGAGAGCACGGGGGAATGTCTCTGATCCGGAAAAGTAAAGGTCATGTTGTCAATCTGTACATCGTTGCTCATTTGGTTTCTTGACCCCCTTGGAATAAAAACTGCCTGAAAGGAAATGCACGTTATTTGCGATCTGTATGTAAGTAAACGCGAAAAAGCCCGCCCATTTCCGGAGAAATGAGTGGGCCTGTTAAGTTCAACCGATATTCATGTTCATATGAATATGAAAAAATCCGTTAACTGAAAGTCCGCTCCACTTCCCTCCGCTGGTATGATCCAGATCAGGTTCAAAGGGTCCGAATACATTCATTCGTCTCAGCCGCAAGGCTCCCCTAGTGCAATCGTTCAAGATATGCAGTTGTGTACACAGCATATATCACATTCCCGCGAGATGTAAAGAGGGCGGCTTAAAAGAAGTGTGCGTAAAGAAGTTAGGAAAGTGACCTATTCTAATTGTTTGAATGTAACAGTGAATCAAGCTCACCGATCAGACGGGCAATCTGTTCAGGTGTGCCAATCGTAATCCGAAGCCAGGAAGGCATGCCGAATTCGGCACCGCCGCGGACAGAGATGCCTCTGTTTAACAATTCTTTGGTAATCGGGCCACTATCCTGCAACAGATCCACCATCATGAAATTCGTTTCGGAAGGGATGTAGGGTAACTTCCAATGATCAAAGGACTGCATTAACGTTTCCCGTCCCTGACGATTGTAGTGCAGGCAATGAGAAACAAATTCATGATCATCCAGGCTGGCTGAAGCAGCGGCTTGGGAGGTGGCTGTCAAACTGATGGGCAGCTTGACCCGGTTAATGCCTTCAATGATGCTTTCATTCCCGATGCCATATCCAATTCGCAGGCCGGCAAGTCCATATATTTTGGAGAAGGTTCGCAAAATAATCAGATTATTATACTGCTCCAGCAGCTTAACCGTATCAGGATAATCTTCACTTTCCGCAAATTCATAATACGCTTCGTCCAGGACAACCACGACATGGGAGGGCACATGTTCGAGTAAACCAAGCAGGGCATCTGCCGTGAAAATGGTTCCGGTTGGATTATTCGGATTGCACAGCCAGATGATTCGGGTAGAAGCATTGATCCGCTGCCGGAATTGCTCCAGGTCCAGTGAATGGTTGACCAAAGGCACTTCATGAATAACCCCGCCTGCCAGCAGCGTAGCACCCTTATACCAGTTAAAGGAGGGAACCGGAATGAGTGATTCCTCGCCGGGATTAAGATAGGCTTGGGCGGTAAGGGTTAGGAGCTCGAATGATCCACTGCCAAATACCAGTTGGGAGGTACGCACACCCAGACGTTCCGCAAGTTTGTCACGCAGCAGTTGGCTGGAACCGTCGGGGTATTGAGCCAGAAGATCGGAGCTCAGCGATCTGACTGCTTCCGCTGCCAGGGGAGAAGAGCCAAACGGATTCTCGTTCGCTGCAAGTCGATCTACACTTTCCAGTCCCAATTCCCGCCGGATCTGTTCCATGGATTTGGCAGGTGTATAAGCCGGAATTTGATTTAACAGATCTTTAACAGGAGGAGAGGGAACGGTTGAGAGGGATTGCATAATCATACCTTCTTTCCAGTGGAATTAGATCGAGAATGATATCTGTTTCTGGGCTATCTGCTGTGGTGTCTCTTGTGGAGGAGTCAACAAGCGATTTAGAATAAGATTTTCAAAATGAGCAAACCCGCTGTCCCGAACACGTGGACGCTCCAGCGTAATTCGGGTATCCATCGTTATATGACCATCCTCGATTAACAGCACCCTGTCAGCCAGCGCAACCGCCTCACTGACATCATGAGTGACCAGAATGACAGTCAGATCTTCTTCTACCCACAAGCGTTCGATTAATTGCTGCATCTCAATTCGGGTCAATGCATCCAATGCACCCAGCGGTTCATCCAGCAGCAGTAAACGCGGATGACTTGCGAGTGCCCGTGCCAAGGCAACACGTTGTTTTTGTCCGCCAGATAATACCCCCGGCCAGTCACCTTCACGCTCTCCAAGTCCTACATTGCGAAGCGACTGGCGTGCATCTTCCTTGTTCTTGTCGGGGATTCCCAGCCGTACATTGTCGAGCACGGATTTCCAAGGCAGCAGTCGGGCTTCCTGAAACAGAAACCGTGTCTCTGGTGCTGTACTGCCAAGCTTTCTGTTGCCCAGCATAACGCTTCCGGAAGAGGGGGATTCCAGCCCGGCGATCAGACGCAGCAAAGTGCTTTTGCCACAACCACTTCGTCCAACGATGGCTACAAATTCCCCTTGTCTTACATTGACATTGATGTCGGATAGAATTGTCCGCTGATCATACGATTTCTGAACCCTATCTACTTGAAGAAAAGGACTGATCTGACTTGTGCTCATGGATCAATTCACGCTCCTTTGGCTTTACTTGCGGGATAGAGCCGGGTTCCAGCGCAGCCAGCGCCGTTCCAGCCATTTGGCGATGGTATCGGACAGCTTGCCCAGCAGGGCATATAGCAGAATGCTTAAGACGATTACATCCATCTGCATGAATTCCCGCGCATTCATCGCCATGTAGCCAATCCCCGCATCCGCCGCAACCGTCTCGGCTACGATAAGGGTCAGCCACATAATGCCAAGTGCATAACGAATACCCACGAGAATGGAAGGCAGTGCACCAGGTAGGATAATGTCTTTATAAAGGGACCAACGGCTGAGGCCATATACTTTGCCCATTTCAATCAGACCGGGATCGACCGATCGTATGCCGTGGAACGTATTCAGATATACCGGAAAGAATACACCCAGGGAAACGAGAAATAATTTTGCTTCTTCACCGATCCCGAACCACACAATAACGAGGGGGATCAAGGACAGATGCGGAATGTTACGGATCATCTGTACCGAGGAGTCGGCGATCTTTTCCGCAAGGGAGGAGATGCCGTTCAGCACTCCCAGCAGAAAACCCAGACCCCCACCAATGAGGAATCCTCCCAAAGCTCGTCTGGCGCTAATACTGATATTGTTCAGTAGTTCACCGTTACCAAGCAGACGAATGAAGGCCTCCAGTACTTGAGCGGGACGGGGCAAAATATTGGCTGCAACAACTCCGGATGCAGTCAGCCATTGCCACAGAGCCAGAATGAGTAGTGGTACAACAAAAGGAAAGAACTGGTTAAACCATGCCCGGTTAAAGGTTTTGGACCGCACGTTATGCCTACCTCCTTGCTTCCTTCGTTATTGACTACCTGGAGCTGGAAGTTGATCTTGAAGTGCATCACTCCAGAATGTGCTCACATCGACTGCCTGCCCAAAAATTCCCGCTTGCTGAAACGTATCTGCTACGTCCTGTTCGGACTTGATGGCCTCATCAGAAATGGCAACAATACGTGATGGGCGTTGTGCTTCTCCATCCGTGTAGGTCTTAAGGGCTTGTTCCACCGGCTGGTGGGTATTGTCTGCTGTAATTTGAGCCCACGCATCCTTATTGGCACGAGCCCAATCATTGAATTTGTTGATTCGCTCCAGATAATCGGCTAGGGCCTCTTTCTGTTCCGCATTTGCAATAGCCTGATCGGACGCGGCTACAAGGAAGCTGCCTGACAGGATATCTTTGGCGCTGGCGAGCGTTGTTGCTTCATTCTGATGTGCGGAGATGATGGCATTGCCGTAACTGGCAAGGGCATCCACTTTCCCGCTAATCAGGGCGCTGAGTCCGTCGGCTGTTGAAAGTTCGACCGGACTGATTTCACTCCAGGTTAGTCCGGCTTCCTCCAGCATTTTGAGCAGGAAATAGTGGGCTGTTGTATTTTTTACGAAAGCAACTTTCTTGCCTTTCAGGTCAGCAACTGATTTGATAGAAGAACCTTTGGGAACAACGACCTCCTGATTTAAGGTGCTGCCTTGTTGTACCGCAATAATTTTGAAGTTTCCACCATTGGCAGCCTGAGATGCAAAAATGGGCGGAATTTCACTGGTCACACCAAAGTCCAATTGATTTGCAGCCATCGCTTCGAGGATCAGGTTACCTCCCTGAAATACGTTATAAGTGACTTTATAGGGGGTGTCATCGAGTCCGGCGGCTTTTAGCCCCAATTCGAGATTGCCCCATCCGGTCTGACCAACCCGAATAGTAACGTCTTTATTCGAAGCAGCTGATGCTACTGTCGGTGTTGTGCCTGTACCGGCGGCCTGATTATCAGTTCCGGCAGAGCAACCGGAAATCAGCAACAACAGAAGCGCGCTCAGAAAGGCAGTTAAGGGAAGAGTGTACTGGCGGTTTGGAGGGATCATAGGGAGGAAACCTCCTTGGTGTATGTACTGCTTTCACTAGACTGACTGGATTCTATGAATGTTTGGCCGATGCGGTCTGCCTGAAGGATGGCTTCGGTTACCTGCGCCGTGCTAACTCCGAAGGAGAGATGTGCCGCACTGCCTTCCCGCAGCTGTAGTCCTGCTGCAATGTGCGCAGCAGCTTTCTGAGGCTGTTGTTGTATGCCGAGTTGGGCAAGAGTGATAGGCAGATTCAGCTTATGTAACAGAGTGGTCAGCTCCTGAAGCTCATCCCCTGCTTTGCCTTCAAGGATCCACTGGGTGAAAAGTCCAAAGGCTACCTTTTCTCCATGCAGTGAAGCGTGTGTTTCGGGTAATTTGGTGAGGCTATCATGTAGCCCATGAGCAATTGCGGCATGAAGTGATCCATCGCTAATGCTGCCTACAAGGCCTGCAAGCACAATAATGGCGTCGGCAACATCACGGAATTGAGGTGTACTACCGGTTGTATCAGTGGATTCATAGACATCGATGGCGTGCGCTTCGAGAATATCGAGTGCAAGCTTGGCAGTGCTGACACTGTTTCGGAGAGTGAGGCTGGTGGCGTTGCCACTTAGATTAACGGCGAACTCATGCCATTTTACGAGTGTGTCACCGATCCCAGCGGCCAAATACCGCCTTGGTGCACTCGCCAGAATATGAGGATCAGCCAGAACAAGATTAGGCGAACGGCGCAGCGGACGATATCCTGCAGATTGGCCCTGTTCATCATAGAGCACGGTTAAGGCAGACCAGGCAGCGCAGGTTGCAGCAATCGTTGGGACCGTTACAATGGGCAATTGGGCTTGCTCGGCCACCGCTTTGGACAGATCGAGCACTTTACCACCACCGACGCCGATAATCAGATCAACATCCAGATCGAAAGCTTGCTGCGTAAAAGTATCAATCTGGCCTATCGTAACCTCACCGTAAAACAATTGCACATGGAACTTGATCTTATGCTCCTCCAGTGAAGGAAGAAGGTAAGGCTTTACGGCTTTTAATGCAGACTCACCGGCGATGATCAGAACATGCTGCCCAAGCTGTGCAATCCGTGGACCACTTTGCTCAAGAATGTTAGCTTCGTGTACATATACTGCAGGTGCCTTAACAGTAATCATGAATACACTCTCCTCATATCTTATTATTCTTACGTTTTAACTTGGTTTTAAATTATTTAGATTCTAGCATTGCGTTTCGGCAACCACAATAACCCGGACAATCAATACATCCTATACTTCGATTGAAAGAATCTATAGGTGAACGTAATTAATGGATTCGAGGAGAAAAGGAAATTAACAGGCTGGTCGATTTACCTTGGCTTCCTAACCCGATATAATGGGGATGGCACATATGAGCCGGATTACAAATGAGGGTGGGACTGTTCTCCCTCTAAGCAGAATGGGGACCCCGAATTGAAAACGTTCAAGAAAGTATATATTGAAATTACAAGCATATGTAACCTGGCATGCAGCTTCTGTCCACAGACCAAACGTGCCAAAGGATTCATTGACCCTGAAGTCTTCAACAATATATTGGATCAGATTAAACCACATACCAAACATATTTATTTGCATGTCAAAGGGGAGCCGTTACTTCATCCGAAAATTGATCTGTTACTGGATTCCGCGCACGAGAAGGGATTCAAGGTTAACATTACAACGAACGGTACGCTGCTGCCCAAAACCCAGCACAAGCTTCTTGGCAAACCGGCCTTGCGGCAAATGAACTTTTCGCTGCACAGCTTCGATGGGCACGAAGGGTCGACGGACCGTGAGGGGTACTTGAGCAACATTTTATCCTTTGCCCGGGAAGCTGTGAAACACAATGTGATCATCTCGTTCCGACTCTGGAACCTGACGCAGGATAACTTTACGAATGCCCAGATGAATCGCAATCGGGAAACCCTGGAGGTACTGGAGCGCGAGTTCAACCTGGATTTCCGCATTGAGGAAAAGGTGGTTCCAGGCAGCGGCGTCAAAATCGCGCCGAATGTGTACCTGAATCAGGATCACGAGTTCCAGTGGCCAAGTCTGGATGCACCGGAAGATGACGGCAAAGGCTTCTGTCATGCGCTGCGAAGTCAGGCAGCAGTTCTGGTGGACGGAACGGTTGTCCCATGCTGTCTCGATGGCGAAGGCGTCATTAATCTGGGCAACGTTCACGAGAAGTCATTCTCTGAGATTGTCGAAGGCGAACGAGCGAACAATCTGGTTTATGGTTTCTCCAAGCGTGAAGCCGTAGAGGAACTTTGCCGGAAATGTGGATATCGCCAGCGGTTTGGAGCTTAACAAGAATTGGAGGGTTCTTTGACCTTACCCGAGATCATGTTGACTGGAGACAGATAACATGGTCTTTTTTTATTTTCAGAGCATTTTTTTCGCGTTACAGGCTGTAAATAGAGCACACCCGAAGTTGAGATCAGCACATCTCATGCGGAGGCGATTAGCTGAGAATGCCGAGACAGCAGGCAGCAAGCCGCAATGGATACACCTAATCTAATGATTATTATCGTTACCCTCCTTTTTTGGTAGGATCAGGATAGGTTCCAGAGCAGAGGTGCACCTCTGGGGTTCCGGGAAGACAAGCTGGCTTGAACACCAATATATCTGAATAAGGGAGGATTTATGCATGAAAAAAATGTTAGCGTTGCTGTTGTCCGCAGGTCTGGTCGCTTCCGTATTTGGTGCATTACCCGTGTCTGCTGCTCCCGAAATTGTAAAGACAACGATTATCGTCAAGAAGGGCGAAACTTATGATGGTAAAGGAAAAAGTGTAGCCGCAGATCCAAACACATTGGGAGATGGTAGTCAGGCCGAGAACCAAAAGCCCATTTTCCGCCTCGAGGCGGGAGCTACGCTGAAAAATGTAGTCATCGAAGCACCGGCAGCCGATGGTGTACATTGTTATGGCAACTGCAATATTCAGAATGTGACCTGGAATGATGTTGGGGAAGATGCACTTACGCTTAAATCTGCGGGGACTGTAAATATTACAGGCGGGGCAGCGTACAAAGCCTACGACAAGGTATTTCAAATGAATGCATCGGGAACGATTAACATTAAAAATTTCCGAGCTGATGATATCGGCAAGCTGGTACGCCAAAATGGGGGAACCTCTTACGCGGTAACGATGAACGTGGACAGCTCGAATATCTCCAATGTCAAAGATTCCATTCTGCGCACAGACAGCAGTTCTACAGTGGGCAAAATTACGAATACCCGTTACTCCAAAGTACCTACGCTGTTCAAGGGATTTGCTTCAGGCAAAACAAGTCAATCCGGAAATACACAATATTAAATATCAGGATTATAAAGGTGTCCGCGAGGATGCCTTTTTTTGACGTATGAAGGTTATGCTGTCATGCCAGAATACTGCCTGTAAGGGATTGCCACAAATACCCATGTGGTGTACATTAGTAGCAATGAAATAAAGTGAACCGGGAGCTCAATGAAGTTGGGCTGAGATTGCGGCCTTGTGCCGCTGACCGTATATCTGATCTGGGTAATGCCAGCGTAGAGAACATGGATTCATGATGAGTATCTTGTGTGGAAAATTGGAACGGATCATCTCTGATTGCGAGCGGGAGTATGCTTGCTGGTGAAAGGATCCGTTTCGATTTTGTTCTGCATGGTTCGAATCGTGATGATTGTACACGATACGTATGGCCTGCCCGGAACCGGGGAGGCTTTTTTGTTTTCATTCTATAACCCGAGGGGAACAGAGGAAGGAAGTTGAGAACATGTCAACAGCAGTGCGCAGCAACAAATTAAAGTTAACCGATATTTTGGTGACCATTGTAATCGCGGTTGTATTCGGGGTCATCTACAAAATATGGGGACCGACGTATGATCTGATGAAGCCTTTCGGCGTTCATGCGGAACAGATGATTTATGGCATGTGGTTTATGGCGGGCACTTTCGCCTATATCATCATTCGCAAACCGGGGGTGGCCATTCTGGCTGAAGTCGCGGCTTCAACCGTGAGTGCTTTTCTCGGGAGTGAATGGGGGATGTCTACTTTGGTGTACGGTCTGCTGCAAGGCCTTGGAGCAGAAATCTTCTTCGCCGCGTTTTTATACCGGAAAACGAACCTGTTCGTTACCTGTCTTGCCGCCATCGGGGCAGCAGCAGCCTCTCTTTTGCTGGACTATCAATACGGTTATATTGATTCACTCTCCGCGTGGAACTATACGCTGTTTATCGGTTTCCGCTTCATTGGAAGCATCCTGATTGCCGGTGTGTTTGCTTATTATCTTGCCAAAGCATTGGAACTCACAGGCGTCACCCGATCTTTGAGACCTGTCTCCAAGCAGGATTATGAGGCATTGGACTAAATGAACGGAGAAGGGAATTCGCAGGCGGTAAGTGTCACCAATCTTAGATGCAAGTTCCCGGGAGAGCAGGACCTGGTATTCCAGAGCTTGTCTCTCTCTGTGCGTAAAGGGGAAAAAGTGCTGCTGCTCGGGCCAAGCGGCTCGGGCAAGTCCACGCTGCTGCAAATTTTGAGCGGCCTCATTCCGCGGTCTGTAGAGATACCGATGAAATGTGATGAGATCCAGGTACCCACCCAGTCGGGTATTGTCTTTCAGGACCCGGATACCCAGTTTTGCATGTCCTATACGGATGAAGAGATTGCCTTTGTACTCGAAAACCGGAATATTCCACGGGAACAGATGCCGGACCTAATCCAGCAGGTTCTGGAGCAGGTAGGGCTTTCTTTTGAACATCATCGTGTATTGATTCAATCCATGTCACAGGGTATGAAACAGCGCCTTGCCATCGCCTCGATCCTTGCCATGGAACCGGATGTCCTGTTCCTGGACGAACCAACGGCACTGCTGGATGATGAAGGAACAACTCAGGTATGGAATACGGTGAAGCAGATCGCACGGAACAAGACGCTCATTATCGTGGAACATAAGATTAGTGAGGTTGTGGATGTGGTTGACCGAATCATCGTACTGTCGCCCGATGGGAAGATCGTGGCAGATGGCCCGGCGAATCAGGTGTTTGCAAATGAACGGAATATGCTCAGGGAGTACGGCATCTGGTATCCGGGTGTGTGGGAAGAACGTGGAGCAGGGAGGATGGAAGAAAAGACACCTATTTCTGAAAAGGATCTCACATATCCGCCCTTCGTTTGTGTGGATGCCGAGAAGGATGATTCCAAGGCACCTGGTTCACTCCAGCCTGCACTGGAATTGAAGCAATTCACCGGATGGCGCGGGAAGAGAGCGGCAGTGCAGATTGATCAGGCAGAAGTGTTTCACGGAGATTGGGTAGGGATCGTTGGAGCCAATGGCGCCGGAAAAAGTTCATTATTGCTTTCCCTGATGAATATCCTGAAAACGACGGGTCATTATCGTGTGGAAGGACAGCATCCAGGCAAGACCAGAGAGCTGGCTGACCGCATCGCATTTGTTTTTCAGAATCCGGAGTTCCAATTTGTTACGAACTCGGTCTTTGATGAGGTGGAATTTTCATTGCTCGGCGGAGAGCTTACTGCGGAAGAACGGCGTGCCCGGACCCACGATATGCTGGAGCAATTTGGACTGGGAGAGCTATCCGGGCGGCATCCGTATCAGTTATCGATGGGACAGAAACGCCGTCTGAGCGTAGCCTCTGCCATGGTTCGGAAACAGCGGATATTGCTGCTGGATGAACCCACATTCGGCCAGGATGCACGCAATACATTTGCGATGCTGGCACAGCTGGAGCGTCTGCGACGCGAGGGGACGGCCATTGTAATGGTTACGCATGATCAGGAGATCGTAAACAGATATTGTACTAAAGTGTGGACCGTAGACGAGGGGAGGGTTGCGCATGCAGCTGTCGTTTCCTCACCGTGAAACCTGGCTGCACGCCGTGAATCCGGGACTAAAAGTTATTTTTCTGACGCTGATGTTTGTCTTGGTTATCCTCATTCACAATCTGAACGTTATGGTTAATGTAGCTGTTGTGATGCTTCTGTTACTATGCTGGACGGGTCACCCTTGGTACCGATTGCTCCTGTATGCATCGCCGTTTATATTGATATTTATCTCCACCTCCACAGGCATGATGATGTTTGGGAAAGGCGAGACAACATGGTATAAATTTGGACTGATACATATCACGGAAGAAAGCTTCTATCGTGGACTGCACCTGGGATTTCGATCTCTGAGTATGGCGGCTGCCGGGCTACTGTTTGGTCTAACTACCCGCCCGGTTCGTCTGTTTTATTCACTCATGCAGCAATGGAGGCTTCCACCCAAGTATGCCTATAGCTTTCTGGCCGCAATGCGCATGATTCCGATCTTGCTGGATGAGTTCCAGACGCTGCGTTATGCGATCCGTATTCGTGGCACGCAGCAGCGTGTCTCGCACTGGAACGTATACGGAACATTGAAGCGTTATGCCATTCCCCTGCTCGCACAGAGCATCCGGCGCGCAGAGCGCATGGCAATCGCCATGGAGGCAAAAGGATTCGCAGATGGCGCAAGCCGGACGTATTACATCCGGATCGGGTATTCCTGGGCGGATCTATGGTTTGTATTATATTTTATCGCGTTTCTTACCATAGCTTATACGATAGGCTGGGCCTTCCCTTATTACCCGGCAATGTTGGATGTTAGGTGAGCGTGGACAGGAGATATTTTTCGCAGGGGGAGTAACTTTTTCTTCTTCAAAACGTCTTTAATGGAAATAACTTCAAACGGATGGGGTGAACAGACGTGAAGACAGGCGGGAACTGGCGCAAGAGGGGTTACCAATGGATTAGCATGACCGGCGTAGCCGCTCTGATGGTTACGGGATACTTGGTGCTGGATTTAAACGTATCCGCAGGTGAAGGGGAGGCCTCAGGCTCAGTTACTCAAGCCTTAGCGGCACAAATAACCTATAAAGTTGGGGAAACCGTAACATTGGGGAAAGGCCTGCCTTTGTATGCCCAAACGGTTGATCATAGCGTTCCCGTTGATCTGATGAGAATACAGTCCTATACGTCCAGTGAAGAAAAAATAAAAGTGCACACTGTTCGGGGAGAATGGCTCAGGTTCAAGGATGACAGTCGAGGGGATCACTGGGTACCTGCATGGTATGCATCCAAAGATAGCAAAACCCTGAAAGGGTCCGCTCCGCAAAATTTTACACTCCGAGCAGGCAGTAAGTTGTATCTGTATCCTGGGAGCCAGACAAGCTGGGTTTCTGATGATGCTCTAACGGATCATGCCCTGATCGTTGCAACGACGAAGGACTGGTATGGAATATCGATTGCTCCGCGTATCTGGAACAAAGAGTCGAATGTATATCGTCCGGCAATACTCTGGGTTAAGGCGAAAGATGTACAGCAGCGTGCCTATGTAGCTGACGCCTGGTTTGGGGATCAAGCTTCCATGTCTACAACAGATGTGCGTCATCTGACGGATATTATGCTCAGCAAAACCACAACCTCCAAACAAGTCGCACAATGGCTTGGCGAACCGGATTGGAAAGAGAATTCCCAAAATCTGAATGAAACCAATTATTCCATGAGCATTGGACAGACCTGGCGATATGAACGGGAAGATGCACAGTTTCTGGTGACATTCAACAAGGCTGGCAGACTGATGCAAACACGCTGGAACCTAACGCTGGATGATCGAAACAATGTCGTACCTTCCGATTGGCATTTCAGCCGTTCTGACGACTATCAATTCACAACCAAAATTCTCGGCAAAACGCTGCCTTCATCTTTGCCCTGGAAATCAACATGGACCAATCAGGGAGAGTTAAACTATCCTTTTCTGCAAGCAGCAACGGAAGATGTACTCCTGATGAAAGGCGACGATGGTGGATTTAGCGGCATGCATTACGATAAGTCGGTTTATGCCCTTGATCGACGTACAGGCAAAAAATTATGGGAAATACACGCAGGATTCGGGGCACTCCAAGCATATACGGATACCAAGCGCGAGGGTGTAACCCTCTATACGTCTTATGCTCCGGGAGATAAGGAATACAAGGACCGCATACGTCACATTAAACTATCGGATGGGAAAGTGATATGGGAGTACAAGCCGGGCTCCAAACTGTCACTTCGTGGGATTACAGCTGCGAAGAATGTCGTGGTAGTGGATAGTCCGGTTAAGGAAGGCTCCAGTCAGGGACGAATAAAGGTGCTGAATAGCTCTAGTGGAAAAACACTCTGGACAAGGAAGTTAAGTGCCGGATATCAATTGTTCAATCAGTCGGCAGATGACCCGTATGTCATGTACTGGGAGAAAAATCAGCTGATTGCAGCCGACTCGCTTTCAGGCCGAACTGTATGGAGCATCAAGGTAGGGAAACCCACTGTGGATTATATCGAGAATGATCCGTATTTCGACGGAATAACCCGTCTTGATCCGTTCACGGAGGCACTGTCTGAACGTTGGATGCTGCTCGGGGATCAGTGGGTGTTAGTCGATCTGACTTCAGGCAAGAAGCTCGCTCACTTCCCGGCCAGGAACGGGCAGCGTTTCGAAGTGTTGAATGATGGCATGCTGCTGATCCGGGAGAACAAGAAAGGCGATCACTATGGAGACTATTTCGATTTTACAACTACACTGTATGATGCCAAGAACAACAAAAAAAGGTGGACATTGAACGATAAAGTTGAACGGGGGCTTGTGGAAGGTGATCAATTATTTGTGATCAAAAACGGTTACCCGGCTGCGCTGGATTATCATACAGGGGAGACGCGCTGGAATGCAAAAAACACTATCTCCACCTTGAAGTACCCCACTAACCAGGGGAGTTACCTGTTGATTGACGATCAACTGCTGTTACCCATGGGTGAGGACCTGCTGGTCATGAACAAAGAGGATGGTACGCTCATTGGTCGCGTGCATGACGTAGTCATGGGATCACCGGAACACCGGGACAGGGACGCCAAGAATGGAACCATGAATCGGGTAGGGGATGAAGTATACATCGGTTCGTCGAACGGACGATTTAGCTTATATAATGCAGAGGAGTTAAACACAGATATCTCTCGCTAAGGCTTGTCTCACAACGAATGTTGCATTATTATAAATGAACAGGATTGCTCGCGCTCCGGTTATCGGCTGTGCGGGCTTTCTTTCATGTGTTCTCGAAGAACCATGCACGATTAATCGCAGGAGGATTCTCCATGATTTCATTATATGGCGTAAGCAAGCGTTATAACGAACGCGGGTCCCGGGCCGATCAGGGATTCGAGGCGTTAAGCTCTGTCTCGCTTGAAGTGGGACAGGGGGAGATTCACGGTATCATCGGCTCCAGTGGTGCAGGGAAATCGACGCTTCTTCGCATGCTTAATGGGCTCGAAAAACCGGATACGGGTGAAGTAACCGTTGGTGGACAGCACCTGACACGAATGAACGAACGCAGTCTTCGTCAGGCGCGCCGATCCATTGGCATGATCTTTCAGCATTTCAATCTGGTGAGCAACCGGACGGTTAGCGGCAATGTGTGCATGCCTCTTGAACTGGCGGGTGTATCCCGGAGAGAACGGGAAGAACGTGGACTTGAGGTGCTGAAGTTTGTAGGTTTAGAGGATAAGGCGAAGCAATATCCTGCCCAGTTAAGTGGCGGACAGAAGCAGCGTGTGGCGATCGCAAGGGCTCTTGCGAGCCGGCCCGATGTACTGCTCTGCGATGAACCGACATCTTCGCTCGACCCACAGACGACGAATGGTATTCTGGACGTGCTGCGTCACGTCAATGAGACGCTGGGCGTAACTATTGTGCTGGTTACACATGAGATGGAGGTTGCGCGAAGACTCTGCCACCGGATTTCTGTTATGAAGGAAGGACGTATTGTCCGGACGCTGACAGAAGCCGAAGTTCGCAGCATTCCCGCACCACAGCCCGATTTGCTGACATCCCTGCTCACTGGTGAAGAGGCGGCGACGGCGGGAGTGGAGGGCAATGAATGATGATACCTGAATCCGTGTTGAAGTATCAGCATGAAATATGGCAGGCCATCGGAGAGACCTTTGTCATGGTAGGGATCTCGATCGCGGCAGCTGTTCTGATCGGCCTTCCGCTAGGCACCCTGCTGTATCTGTTCAGAAGAGGGCAGCGGTATCAGAACCGGCCCCTGTTCACGATTTTAGGCAGCCTCGTAAATATCATTCGTTCGTTCCCGTTTTTGCTGCTCGTTGTATTCATGATTCCGTTCACACGAATGATCGTTGGAACGGCGATGGGAACGCTCGCGGCGGCTGTTCCACTCTCGGTCATTGCCATTGCCTATTATGCGAGATTGGTGGAACAGGCCCTGCTCGACGTGCCCAAAGGTGTGGTTGAGGCTGCATCATCCATGGGTGCATCGACGATGCAGCTTGTGCTGAAATTTTTGTATGTGGAAGCACGTTCAGGTCTCGTATTGGGGCTGACCACAGCGACGATCAGCTTTATCTCCTATTCCACGGTGATGGGCATTGTGGGCGGTGGAGGCGTTGGTGATTTTGCCATTCGGTACGGATATCAGCGATTTGAGACAGATCTCATGGTATTTACGATCATTGTTATGATCATTCTGGTACAGATGATCCAGTTTACCGGAAGCAGACTGTCCCGCTGGCTCGACCGGAGATCATGACGAAACACAGGGTTTACAGATGAGAAGAATTCAGTATCGCACTACAGATTACATGATGAAGGGGTTAAACGCAGATGAAAGCAAAAATGGTACTTATGCTGCTCGCAGTTATGCTGGTTGTAGCCGCGTGCGGTAAAAAAGAAGAGACACCTGCTGCAGAAGGAAGCAATGAAGGTAGCCAAACCACACAGGAAGTCAACTTGAAAGTAGCTACATTGATTCCGCCAATGACAGATGTGCTTGATATTGTGAAACCTTTGCTGAAAGAAGATGGCGTTAATCTGGAAGTAGTTGTTCTTTCCGATAACGTTCAACCGAACACTGCACTGGCGGACAAGGAAGTGGATGCAAACTTCTTCCAGCATGTACCTTACATGAACCAATTCAACGAAGCAAATAACGCTAATCTGGTCGCTGTACAGCCGATTTACAACGCGATCTATGGCGCTTATTCCAAAAAGTATAAATCCATCGATGAACTGCCTGAAGGAGCAACGGTGGCTATTGCCAACGACCCGTCCAACATTGGACGTTCCCTGGTCATGATGGAACAGAACGGCCTGATCAAGCTGAAAGAAGGCGCCGGTTTCAATGCAACACAATCAGACATCATCGATAATCCAAAAAACTTCAAGTTCCAGGAAGTAGATCTCCTGATGCTGGCCCGCATGCTGGATGATGCAGATCTGGTTGCCATGACACCAGCGTATGCAAGCCCGCTGGGACTTACACCGAAGAAGGATGCGCTGTTCACGGAGAAGGATGATTCCCATTTTGCCATCACCCTGGTTGCACGTGAGGACAACAAGGATTCCGAAGCAATTCAGAAGCTGGCAAAACGTATGGCAGGACCTGAAGTGAAGGCCTTCTTTGAAGAGAAGTATGCTGACATCGCGATTCCGGCGTTTGAATAAAGTTTAATGTGAATAAAGTGATCAGTACCTGATTCAAAAGGACTGACTGATCAATAAGAAGATCCGAGCGGAACCCGCCCGGATCTTTTTTGTTGTTGATTATACGTGTTGTTGTAATGCTTAAACGTTAGGATTAGAGTGGCGTTCCTTCTCCCGTTCCATAAGGCGCATCAGTTTCCGCTCGGTTGCTGTATCCTGTGCAGGTGTGTATATGCTGCATCGCAGATCTGTACTTCCCTGAACCTGTAATGAGGTGAGGTCAAACAACATCTTGCCTGCTCGGGAATGTCTGAATTCGATCAGAACATCCGGGGCGCTGCTCACACTGCTTTGTTTCCACAGGGACTGAAATTCCGGATATCGATCCATCATTTCGTTCAGAAATAAATTGTACCATTCATCATCTACATATTGACCGTAATAAGCACGGAAGATCGCAAGGTATCCGAGAACAAAATCCTCCCAGTTTACCGCCAGTCTTCGGAATTCCTTCCGTTCAAACAATAGACTGATCATGTTTCGCTGTTCGGCAGGAATCTGCTCAAAATCGATGAAGACATGGCGGGCTGCGTCATTCCAGCCAACGATGTAACAGCGGCGGTCCGAAATGATGGTGGGACAATTCTGGAGCTCCTGCAGTATCTTTTGCAAGGAAGGGTGAAGCTGATAAGGTTCTTCTTCTCGGATGTGGAGCTCTGAGTAATGCTCCATGGCTAGAGAGAACAAGTACTTTCGTTCATCCGAGGTCAACTTGAGGGCGGACGCAATGTTATCGAGTACCGAATGGGATACCTGGATATCCCTTCCCTGTTCAAGCCAGGTGTACCACGTCGTGCTTACACCCGCCAATTGCGCTACTTCTTCTCTTCTCAAACCCGGTGTTCTACGCCGGGTGCCTTCTGGCAATCCCACCGCCGCCGGGGCAATTTTGGCACGTTGTGTTTTCAGAAATACGGATAATGCCTGAAGCCGGACATCCTGGTTCATCTCATTCCACCTCAACCTCGTTTATCATGGTAGTCATTATACTATTATAATTGACAACTTGTAATAGGATATTGCACGTGCCAATATAAATGCAGAAGTTCAGTTGCAAGCAAGAAGTGTCCAAGGAGGATGATTGGTATATGGAACGCGAACGGGTTGTTATTACAGGAATGGGGATCGTCTCACCACTGGGTAATGATGTAGATACATTTTGGAACGGGCTTGTGCAAGGGAAATCGGGCATAACACGTATTGATGCCTTTGACACAACTTCATATAAAACAAAAATGGCCGGTGTCGTCCGGGATTTTGACGGGGAGGGGCGGTTCGGACGCAAGGAAGCCCGCCGTATGGATCGATTTTGCCAATTCGCTGTAGCAGCAGCTGACGATGCCCTCGTGCATTCGGGTCTGGATATGGAGAAGCTGGACAGGGAGCGAGTAGGGGTATACATTGGATCCGGCATTGGCGGCATTCAAACACTGATGGAGCAAGGAAAGCTGCTGTCAGAACGTGGTCCTGGCCGGGTCAGTCCAACCCTTGTGCCCATGATGATTTCCAATATGGCAGCTGCCATGGTGAGCATGAGGTTCGGATGCTGGGGACCAACCCTTTCACCCGTAACTGCCTGTTCCATTGGCAATACTGCCATAGGGGAAGCATATCGGCTCATCCGGGACGGAGGCGCAGATGTGATTTTTGCCGGGGGTACAGAAGCTGCCATCACTGAAGTTTCACTGGCGAGCTTCGGTAATGCGACCGCATTATCGACAAGAAATGAAACCTATGAAACGGCGAGTCGACCCTTTGACGCAGGGAGGGACGGATTTGTTATGGCAGAAGGGGCAGGGATTGTAGTCGTGGAATCACTGGCACACGCACGGGCCAGAAATGCTCAGATCCTTGCCGAGATTGTTGGGTATGGAGCCAGTTCAGACGCATATCATATGGTTGCGACCCACCCGGAAGGACGAGGAGCATATCTGGCCATGAGAGCTGCGCTGGCTGATGCGAAGCTTCAGCCCCATGAGGTGGATCTGATCAATGCCCATGCGACCAGTACCGAAGCGGGAGATCTCTCGGAGACCAGAGCGATTAAACAACTCTTCGGTGAAGCTGCTTATCGCATTCCGGTAACGGCTAACAAGTCAATGACAGGACACATGTTAGGAGCTGCTGGTGGAGCTGAGGCCATCTCTCTAATCCAAAGTTTGCAGCATGGACTCATTCCACCAACGATCAATCAGGAGCAGCAGGACCCGGAGTGTGATCTGGATTACGTGCCAAATGAAGCGAGAGAGGCTGAAGTGCAGGTTGGCATGTCCAATTCTTTTGGTTTTGGCGGGCATAATGCCGTCGTTGTCTTTCGTAAATATTCATCCTGACAAAAAAGAGAACAGCACCAGCCAAAGGGCTGTGCTGTTCTCTTTTCAGGTTATGATGCAGTTACCATATCGTTTATGAAGTGAGGGATGTGGATTCCGTTTTGCTTGTGAAGGAATTTTTCAGCCATTGGCCGCGCCATTTGGACTGCATAATCAGTACCAGCAGCATGGATGCGGCAGCGATAAGACTGAGGATAACGAATCCTGGTGTATAGGATTGGTAGGAGCTGTACAGTTGACCCAGAATCAGCGGAAGTGCATATCCGCCCAAGCCTCCAGCTGCGCCAACAATCCCGGTCATCAGACCGATCTCATTGCCGAATCGTTGTGGAACCAGCTGGAACACGGAACCATTACCGGCCCCAAGACACATCATGCCCAGGAATAACATGACGACGACAACGGGAAGGGGCGGGAGGAAAGACACGCCTACAAGCATGATGCATGCACCAGTATAAAGGAATGTCAGCATGCGTGTACCCCCGATTTTGTCTGCCAGGTAACCTCCGACAGGTCGGAAGAAGCTTCCTGCAATGACGCAAAAGGTTGTGATATCGGCGGCGCGAACAGGGGACAGGCCATACTGGGTGTTAAAAAAGATGGTCAGATAGTTACACAACCCGACAAAACCGCCAAAGGTCACACAATAAAATGCACAGAACACCCAGGCATCTCTTTGTTTCAGCAATGTGCCGTATTCAGACAGCTTCTTCGGTGCTGGTCGGTGGGGACTGTTACGGGCAAAGATGGAGAACAGGATGAACACGACCACGATTGGAATGATGGCAAGCCCGAATACAACTTCCCAGCTGCCAAAATGAGTTGCCAGCCGATTGGCAAACAGGGTAGCAAGTACTGTTCCGCTATTACCTGCTCCGGCGATCCCCATGGCAAGTCCCTGATGCTCCTTGGGATACCATTGTCCTGCCAGGGGTAGAGCAGCGGCAAACGAGGCGCCAGCAACACCGAGCAGAAGAGCAACCACGTACAATTGGCTTAGCGAGTCCACCCACAGCCAGCCCAGCAATAGAGGGACAAGCGTTACACCCATACCAATCTGCGCCGTGAGCTTTGGACCGATATAATCGGACATAAAGCCAAGAACGAGTCTAAGAATGGAGCCACCAAGGATGGGCAGTGCCACCAAATTGGCTTTTTCCAAGGGGGTCATCGGGTAGTCCATTGCAATAACAACCGCAAGTGGGCCCAGCATGCCCCAGATCATAAAACTGATGTCAAAATACAGAAATGCCCCGAAGAGGCTGGGCTTATGCCCGCTCTTCCAAAAACTTTTGCTCTCCATCATTTAGCATCGCTCCTCATCCAATAGAATAATCTTAACCTGTCTATGTGCATGTTTAGGCAGAAAAAGGCCGCAATTCGTCCAGATGTTGAACGATTTGCGGCCTCATTGCCGACAGGCAGGACACGTCATTGTGTTCCCGCACCTGATTTGATCACAGCACTGTGATTTTGATTCAAATTATAAAAAGAGAATTTATTTATGTCAACAAAAATAACATAAATTTTGAAATGAATTGTTCAGAAACATAAATTCATATTTTCCGTGTTAATTTTATTGACATACAATGAGGATTGCCGTAATCTGAATTTAATATGAACTCACACAAAGGCGTGTAAGTTCCGGAGGCAACGGTGCCCTTTTCCTAATGAATGGAGAAGGGATTTTTCTGTTTATTTTTAAATCGATATGTAACAGAGACAGGGGGCAGCCCATGAGCAAGAAGAAATTGGTCGTTATCGGCAATGGCATGGCAGGTGTTAGGTGTGTGGAAGAGATTATTGCGCTTTCTTCGGATACCTATGAGATTGTCATCTATGGGGATGAACCGCGGCCCAACTACAATCGGATCATGTTATCGAAAGTGCTGCAGGGAGAGCATGCGCTGCAGGACATTATCATTAACGATTGGACCTGGTATGAGCAGCATGGCATTCGGCTGTGCACGGGCGAGATGGTCCACAGAATCGATACGCAGGCCAAAACCATTGAAACGGTATCCGGGATAAAGGAATCTTACGACATTCTGATTTTGGCAACAGGGTCCGCGCCTTTTATTCCGCCCATTCCGGGTGTGGATAAAGAGAGGGTAATGTCCTTCCGGACCATAGACGACTGCACACGCATGTCCGAATATTCCAAGGAGCATCGTAAGGCAGCCGTCATCGGTGGTGGATTGCTTGGATTGGAAGCTGCGCGTGGGTTGCTGCATTTGGGTATGGAAGCCGTAGTCGTGCATAACGCACCCTATATTATGAATCGGCAATTGGATATGCAGGCAGCGACCATGCTTCAGCGAGAACCTGAAGCGCAGGGCATGACATTCCTATTAGCCAAAAACACACAGAAAATTGTTGGCCGGTCACAGGCTCAGGGACTTCTATTTACGGATGGTTCAAAGCTTGAAGCTCAGGTTGTCGTTATTGCCGTGGGCATTCGTCCCCATGTTGATGTGGCCAGGCGGAGCGGAATCAGGACCAATCGGGCTATTGTGGTTGACGACTATATGCGTACGAGTGTGCCGGATGTGTACGCCGTTGGGGAATGTGCTGAGCATCGGGGAATCAGTTATGGACTTGTTGCTCCCTTATATGAACAGGGCAAGGTTCTCGCACGCTGGCTGTGCGGACAGGAGACAACAGAGTACAGAGGTTCCATTCCATACTCCCAGCTGAAGGTATCAGGTGTTGATGTGTTCTCGGCCGGCCATATTAGCGGAGACGGAATGCAGACGGCTGTACAGATGCTTGATGGCATTCGCGGAACGTACAAAAAAGTATTAATGAAGGATGGGAAAGTAAGTGGGGCGATCCTGTTCGGGGATACAACGGAAAGCACAAGCTTACTGGGTCTTGTTCAGCGGGGGGCTGAAGTTACTGCGCTGGCTCCCCGTGAAGATGGCCCGGATCCTGCAGAGATGGCTGCAGCGGCATTGCCTGAACAAGAGACGGTATGTGCCTGCAACAATGTAAACAAGGTGGCGATTATGAGAGCCATTCAGGATAAGGGGCTGCAAACGGCAGAACAGGTCAAGGAACATACCAAAGCCTCCGGTTCCTGCGGCGGATGTCGCCCTATGGTCGCAGCACTGGTGAAGCATACCCTGAATCTCAAGAAAAACGGCGGTGATGCAAACGGAGCGGTGACAGCAGCAGGAGCAGTGAAGTCCTTAGAAAGGCCTGTTTGCAGCTGTACGGACCTGGATCATGCCTCGCTAAAAGAAGCTTTGGATCCGATGTCTTCTGGAGATGGCTGTCTGCTTGAATCTTCAGCAGATCGCGTACGTGAGATCAATAAGAGCGATGAAATGAAAAGGATTATGCAAAGGCTGGACTGGAAAACAGAAGAAGGCTGCCGCATCTGCCGTCCTGCACTTCGTTATTATGTGCTGATCTCCAGAAGGCAGATGAACGTGCAGCAGCTTGACCAGGCTGAGACGTGGAACGATAAACTTCGGGGTACCTTTACGGGTATTGAAGTCCATGCGGATGAGCTGAAGTTCGAATCGTTGGCAGAGCAGCTTCAACTTAGGTGGAGAGGGACAGAAATGCCTTCTCCCGTGAGAGTGGCCGTGTCTGCCGGAGCCGGTTCCTGGGTAAGCCCCATTGTACAGGATATTGGCTTGCAGCAATCTCCTGCAGGTTGGGAAATTTACGTGGGTGGTCATGCAGCAAATCCGGTGAAGGAGGGAAGGCTCCTTGGACTTGCCGAGATGGAAGAAGATGCGGAACGGCTCATCTCGGCATGTATGGAGTGGTATCGCCGGACGGCTTGGTACGATGAACCCCTCTGGGCATGGGTAGAGCGATTAGGATTCATGTCGATCCGAGAGAATTTATTGGATGAACAATTCCAGCATGAGCTGGTTGGCAGAGAAGTGGGCGAAGTGACTTTTACTTGATTGAAAGGCGGGGATGGAAATGAAATCGTCAGCTGAGTACGGTTCGGCTGGTTCGAAGCTGTATGTACGGGAGACACAATGTCCTTATTGCAGCGTGCAGTGCAAAATGACCGTCGAAGAAGTTGCTGGACCAATTGCTGGTGAACGCCGTGCCATGTACACGGTTGAAGGCGTACCGAATGAGGCTTCACAGGGAAGATTATGCGTCAAGGGCATGAATGCGCATCAACATGCACTTAGTGGACAGCGACTCCTGAAGCCGCTCATTCGTCGGAATGGTGAGCTGGTACCGTGTTCATGGCCTGAAGCCATTCAGCTGATTACGAAACGCTTTGCCAGCCTTCGAGATCGACACGGTGCAGATACCATTGGAGTATATGGTGGAGGCTCTCTGACCAATGAGACGGCCTACTTGCTTGGTAAATTTGCAAGAGTTGCGTTAGGTACACGATACATTGATTATAATGGACGGTTCTGTATGTCTGCCGCCGCATCTGCCGGAAGTAAAGTATTCGGTATGGACCGGGGTCTGACGTTTCGATTGTCCGATATCCCGCGGGCTCAATGTATTGTGCTCGCAGGGACCAACGTTGCGGAGTGCCAGCCAACCCTGCTGCCTTATTTCAATCAGGCGAAGGAGAACGGGGCTTACATTATCGTTATTGACCCACGCAAGACGGCCACTGCAGCGATCGCTGATCTTCATTTGCAGGTCAAGCCGGGAATGGACGCACTGCTTGCGAACATCATGCTGAAAATAATTATGGAAGCCGGACTGGTGAACGAGCAGTTTATCGGGGCCAGAACCCATGGGTATGAGCAGCTGCAGAATGCACTGAGCGAGATTGATCTGGAAGAAGCCGCAGTACAATGCGGGGTGGACCTGTCTCTGATCCGCCAGGCTGCAATGGCCTATGGTCAGGCTGAGACAGGCATGATAATGACAGCACGTGGAGTGGAGCAGCAAACGGATGGACATCTCGCTGTCCGGCATTTTCTTAATTTGGTACTGGCAACCGGGAAAATTGGCAAGCCTGGCTGCGGCTACGGCGCAATCACTGGACAGGGAAACGGACAGGGCGGAAGGGAGCATGGACAGAAGGCTGATCAGCTGCCGGGATATCGCTCCATAGAGAATGAGCAGGACCGTGCATATGTAGCAGCAGTCTGGGGAGTGGAGCCTGAAAGCTTACCGGGAAAAGGCGTATCCGCCTACGAAATGATGGAACGGGTTCATGATCAGGAAATTCGTTCCCTGCTTGTGATGGGCTCCAATCCGGTCGTATCCAATCCCAATGTACGTTTGGTAGAAGAGGGACTCCGCAAGCTGGAGTTTCTGGTCGTGGCGGATATGTTTCTGTCCGAAACGGCAAAAATGGCCGATGTGGTGCTCCCGGTCACGGCTTATCTGGAGAACGAAGGCACGCTGACCAATCTGGAGGGCCGGGTTCTTTTGCGTGAACAGGGCAGACCGGCACCGGGTGAAGCACGCCATGATTGGGATATTCTATGCTCCATTGCTGACGGACTCGGCAAAGCTCCCTATTTTCAATATGGATGTGCCGAAGATATTTTTAACGAGCTGAGGATGGCGAGCCGGGGCGGGATTGCTGATTATTATGGAATGACCTATGAACGTTTGCGAAGGGAAAAAGGGATCTATTGGCCTTGCTCTTCTCTGGAAGATACGGGGGAAGGCCTGCTGTTCGTTGAGCGGTTCGCCCATGATGACGGCAAGGCTGCATTTACAAGCGAATTGAGCCCGGGCTGGCAAGATGTATCCCGTGAATTCCCTCTGATTCTGACCAATGGCCGCGTGCTTCCGCACTATCTTACCGGCGTGCAGACCCACCGCAGTCCAACTCTGGAAGCCCGTGAATTGGAGAATTTCGTTGAACTGCATCCGGCAGCAGCTGCTCGTAATCGAATTATGGATGGTGAGTGGGTAGAGATTCAATCTGTGCATGGCAGCTTTAATGTTCGTGCCCGCATCAAAGAAAATATTCGGGAAGATACGCTGTTTGTACCGATGCACTGGGGAGGCATTCAAAACGTCAATCGGGCGACAAGACCCGATCTGGACCCATACTGCCGTATGCCAGGCTTCAAAACGGCTGCTGTAACGATTCGTCCAATGCGATTGGCCAGATGATCGACGTTATGTTTCCTTAACACAATGCAAGTCGGATAGACTGCTGAAGTGGCTGGGAGTTCCAAGGTTATTGGAACAGCCCGGCTTTTTTTGCGTAAGTACGTTAAAATGCAATAGTGCGGAGGGTTCAGGTAAACATGAGAAATGGCTCATGATTGTGGAAGAGATATTGGTTATCATGCTAATAAGGGGTACATGTGTACGCATTTTTTTGTTTTTTCGATAGACAGAGACGTTATTAGTAGTTCAATTTATATAGAAGAAGCGGAGGAGAGCGTAGTGAACGTATGGGTCACGGTCAAAAGCCTGGGCAAGCGTAAACCCGCAATTGCCAAGCAAAGGGCAGAACTTCCGGAAACAACCGGAACGTTACGCCAACTAATCAAGAGCATGGTACGTTTGCAAGTCAACGCTCTTCAGAACAAGCAGAGCAGTGCAGAACTGCTCACTTATCTAATGCCTGAGGATATTCAGGTACAGGAATCCACCGGAAAAGTAGGATTTGGGACGGTGTATAACGAGGTCATGCCCGATCTGGAGCAAGCGGTGCAAACGGCTGTGACAGCACATGAAGATGGGCTATACAAAGTGTTTCTTAATGATGAGGAAGTGCAGGACCTGGATGAACCATTGGAGCTGCAGGAAGATGACGAATTGGTGTTCGTTCGATTTACCATGCTTGCCGGACGTCTATGGTAGTGAGTGATAAGGAGGAGATTGGATGAATCAGAACGATAACGAACAGGTATATATCAAGAGTCTGCAGGAGAAGGCAGTGTCTTTGAAAGGTATAGAGCAGGAGCTCGCGGGATATGTGGTGGAGATGGCCGGATTCACTTATTTGCGCGGAGACGAAAAAGCATACTTGAATACAGAACAGATCCTTCGGGACCGGGCTGCCGATACGCAGAATTCCTTATTTGAGCCTTTACTGAATGTACTTGGGCATCTGGTGAATGAACCGTTGGTGGAACGATTCCGTTACATTGCTGACCGAGCCACAAATTACCCGTACAGCATCATGTACGAGCGCCGGCCATTTCGAAGTTTGGATCCTGAACTGCATATTGGACAGGTCATCCGCAAACTCATTGGTTTGATGCGTATGGAGATACAGGAGTTCTCCCTGGACGAATATGTATCGCTTCGTGAATACAAGTTTGATTATTTGTATGAGATCCGATCTGTACTTCCGGATTGTATTGCCTATGAACTGGACCATCTAAACGGGGGTATGAAGCAGGCATTGCATGAGATCATTTATGGTGACAATCAGTCGGCGTTACTCACAGGCGAGATGATCAAAGGCATATTCATGAGTGACCAGGCAGAGGCGTACCAAATGGTGGGTGAGCTGCTTGTAGCAGCAAGGCTGCAGGAAGGATTGCGTCAGAGTATCGTTGAACGGATGGATGAAGGAACAATTGAGGCGTTTGTATACATATTAAAAGTAATTATCGATCACAATTTAATTCGTTTCAGTTCGGTGGTTAGGGCACTGGCCGTTTGGACAGGTATCGGGATTGACGCAGCGAATGCTCGCGTTGCTGCACAGTTAATCGAGCAGGCTTACGAAGCATTGACCGATACAGGCGTACGTGAAACTTGGATGCAGGATTCGAATGCCAATAAGTTATTTATTAGTCTGTGGGCGACAGCCGTCATTGAAGAGAACAATTTGCAGGATAAACTGATCCACATTATGGACCATGGTCCGTTGTACCAGAAGATCGTCGCTCAATATGTACTAGCGAACAGCCAGAATCGAGAACTGCGGCTTAACATTGCACGTCGTTATCTGGCGGTGCAGGATTTGGAGCTGCTGCATTGGATTGTCCAAAATTATGATGCAATGTATATGCACAACTGGCGTTTCGAGAATGGGGAGAATCAGCGCAGTATCTACATTTCGCCATTGCCTGTTTTTGCAGACAAGACGATACGGCGTCATGACTTCGACCAGTTCAAACAGTTGCTGGCCCTCATTCCCCAGGGAGGGGAAGGTGGACAGTCTGGAGTTCTTGAATATGTCCATTACCGGGTTGATCGGGATGATGTGGTCAAAAAAATGCTGTATCTGGCTGCCTACGATATGGACCCCGACTGGATCGGGGAAGTCATCGCGGTGAAGGACAAGCTGAGCCCGGAACTTCGAGGCGAGCTATTGTCCCAGTTCGTTCAGCACCCCGAAAACGAGGTGCAAAGACAGTTTATTTTTGATAGCCTTTCCGACAAAAGTATAAATAATCGTGAGAGTGCCCTTGCCAAAGCGAAGCAGCTCACCTTAACAGGCGAAGAGCTGATGCAGATGGAGGCTTTACTTAAACTCAAGACCGGATCGCTTCGCCAGAAGGTTATTCAGGTGCTTTTACTGCAGCCTGTCGAACAACTGAAGGCTTCCGTAGAACGTTTGCTGCAGGCGAAGAGCGAACTGCAGCGTCTGGGTGCGCTGGAACTGTTGACGGAAATTGCGGCAGATCCGGAACGGACAGACCAGCACGAGCAATTACAACCGTCAGCCGGACTGATCCAGAAGCCTACGTCGAAGGAGCAAAAACTGCTGGACAAGCTGACGGAGGAGGGCAGCCGATATACTGCTTCGAACGGTTTTGGCCTGTTCGACCCATCCCGGGTGGAGCCACTGCTGCAGGAGAAGCGTGATCTTAGTGGCTTCAGTCCCAAGGATATCTTCACCCTTTCGCTGGAGAAGGCTAAACCCTTTATGGAAGGATTGGACGCTCTGGTTCATCAGCACAGGGATCATGAGTATGAGGTGGAGTATTATGCGGGCTACCGAGAGACGCTCTTGATCGGAGCCAGCCTGCGCTCCATGGTGTCTTATGCGGAACGGAACAATATGAAACAGATGGAGCAATATCCTCTTCACGAAGTATGGGAGGAGTATGTTGCGCAAAGTGATCTGAACGGCCCTGAACTGATGCAGCTTTATTTTGTTTTGCAGTTCAGCACACTGAACGGCAGCTTAAATGAACATTACAGTTATTATCACGATCAATATGATTATAACGAATTAAGCAAAATCCCGTTATTGGAAGGCTGGCGCAAGTCCTTTGCCGAACAGACATATCCGCTTGTCTATATGGAAGAACTGAAACAAATGGCGGCTTCGCTGACATATAAGGATCAGGTGGCTGAATTGATCTCGGCAGCGTTCAAAGACAGCAACCCGGCAGAAACGTTTGAAATAGCGGAGAAGACGTGGGCTTCCATTATCGCAAGCATGCCGGAGGAACAACTGGAGAAGGAAACCGGAATGCTTCATATTCTGACGGAACGGTGGAACTATCTCGTAAGAAGCAGAATATACGATGATGCCAGTTTCCAAAGATTTTTCCAAACGGCTTATCAGTTTATCAACCTTGTGGGAAATACACAGCGTTTCTCCCTGTTATCATTCGAGGATTACCTGCGGGCATTCAAATTGCGTTTGATTGATGATCAGACCATGTACCGTCAGCTGCTGACGGGCGGGGATCGCCTCACATTTATTCGTGATTTGACATGGACACGGACGGAAGGCATCACAGATGATCCGGAACTCGTAGAATTACGAAATACCGTTGTTGAACGAATTTTGGAGATTGAATTGACACGAGGCGAGCTTTCGACAGAAGTCAGCACACTGGCAATGAAATTTGGAAGAATTGAAGGTATGGAACACTGGGTGCATCTTGTCTCTGCCATGGATAAGGATACCTTTGTACGAGGCTATATTTACAGCTACGGAGATAACACAACACGCAAGGAGACGTTCAGTCATCTGATTCAAGTCTGCCATCCACGGGATGGTGAAGATGAGAAGCTTCTGAGACAATTACTTGAGCAGCATCCCATTCCGGAGAAAAAGTTATTGGAAGCGGCCATGTATGCACCCCAGTGGATGGAGATCGTATCGAAGTATCTGGGATGGGAGGGGCTCCGCAGTGCGGCGTGGTACTTCCATGCCCATATTAACGAACGTTTTACGGCTGAAAAGGAAACCATCGTCGCGCACTATTCACCTATATCACCGCAGGAATTCAACGACGGGGCATTTGATATTGCCTGGTTCGAGGAAGCTTATGCAGCTGTCGGCGAGGAAAGATTCAATCTGTTATATGACTGTGCCAAATATATATCCGGCGGATCCAATCATCGCAGATCCCAGTTGTTTGCCGATGCAGCGTTAGGAAAGCTTCATCTGGAGGATATGCGTCAATCCGTGCAAGACAAGCGTAATAAGGATCATCTGTTAACGTACAGTCTGATTCCATTCCAAGAGCAGCAGGAACAGGATCTGCGTGAACGATATAATTTTATTCAGAAATTCCTGCTTGAGAGCAAGGAATTCGGAGCCCAGCGCCGTGCCAGTGAAGGTGCCGCAGCACAGATTGCTCTTGGCAATCTTGCCCGAAATGCAGGATATACGGACGTCACCCGGCTGATCTGGAATATGGAAGCGAGCAAGCTGGACGAGATGAAATCCTATTTTGAACCAAAGGCTCTGGATGAGACAACGACAGCACAATTGGTCATTGATGAGGAGGGTCAGTCTGAGCTTGTCCTTGTAAGTAAAGGTAAGTCGCTCAAATCTGTACCTGCGCGGTTCAAGAAAGACGGATACATTACGGAGTTGAAGGAAATAAAGGGCGATCTGGTTCTGCAATATCGCCGGGCAAGACAGGAATTGGAGCGTTCCATGACCGCAGAGACTGCCTTTACCGTCCAGGAAATTGCCAGCCTCATGCAAAATCCGGTCATTCGGCCGTTGATTCGTACGTTGGTATTCCAGTCAGGAGAGCGTTTGGGGTATTTTGATAGGAAGACAAGTGGAGGTTGCCTCATTGTACCTGGTCAACAACATGCGACGCATTCATTGACGGATCAGGATAACCTGGTGATTGCACATCCACTGCAACTGCTGCACAGTGGCACGTGGAGCGAGTTTCAGCGGGATCTGTTCACCCGTCAGGAACGTCAGCCTTTCAAACAGGTTTTCCGTGAGCTGTACCTTCCCAATGAAGACGAACTCGCGAATGGAACCGTATCCCGCCGATATGCCGGGTATCAGATTCAACCGAAGAAAGCCGTTGCCCTGCTCAAAGGACGTCAATGGACAGTCAGTTATGAAGAAGGGCTGCAGAAGGTCAGCTATGAGCATAACCTGATTGCCAATCTGTATGCCATGGCAGACTGGTTCTCTCCGGCAGATACGGAGGCACCTACGCTGGAGACGGTACAATTTTATGACCGCAAGACGTATAAGCCGGTAGCCTTGAAAGATGTACCGCCACTCTTCTTCTCAGAGGTCATGCGTGATGTTGATCTGGTGGTCAGTGTTGCACATGTGGGCGGGGTTGATCCGGAAGCCAGCCTGACAACCATTGAAATGCGCCACGTCATTGTCAATGAATCCCTGCGTCTGCTCAAGATCGATAATGTTCGTCTGGATGGAAATTATGCACGGATCGAGGGTGCACTCGGCGAATATGCGGTTCATCTGGGCAGCGGCAATGTATTTAAACAAGCAACAGGTGCACTTTATATCGTTCCTGTGCATAGTCAGCACCGAGGAAGAATATTCCTTCCGTTTTTGGATGAAGATCCGAGAACGGCTGAGATTTTATCCAAAATCATGCTGCTGGCAGAAGATACGAAGATCAAGGACCCACAGATTCTTGCACAGCTGAGAAGCTAGAAACAGCACAAGGTAGACAGGACCAGATCAAACAAGACCCGTTCAAGCAGGACAAGTTTGCATAGATGTATCGGTTTAAGCAAGCTTGCAAAAAAAGTTACGATAATACGTTAAGTAATAAGTGGAGAAATAGCAGCCGGAGTACCTGTTAAAAGGGACTTCGGTTGCTTTTTATTTTCGAGGTTGAATGGACGTGTACCGTGCATCCGGTTTCAAATAGACTTTGGGCCCAGAGAATCGAGACAGTTTCCTTATTTTGATAATTAATTGAATAAATTGTTAAGTTGGATGTGGGACATATCGACTGTTTTTAAAAGTGAATGTTTTGTATGATTTACGTTACAAAAATGTAAATAATTCGTTTTCATATATTGTTATCCGCATTCATCTGGACATAATGCCTAAGAACTAGTTCACTCCATTCGGCCCTATTTCCAAATTTAAGGGGATGCATTCTGCCAGAAGGTCGGCTATCGTAAGGAAGCGAAATTGCTCGCTCGCTAATTGAGCTGCACTTTTCGCAGTGATGTGCAAGGCTGCCTGAATGCTTGAATGGCTGGGACAAGCCAGTTTGCATTCCCTTGTATACATGTATTCAATATGCATACGAGAAAAATGATCAAGAGAGAAGGAGAGCTTACAAACATGAACAGAAGACTCAACCTGATTTTCCTCAAACGATGGTTTATGCTGTTAATCATCGTGGCGGTTGCGGCGATGCCGCTGCACGCCTTTGCCGCAGAAGCGGAATCCGGGGCAGACCGCCCATGGATGAACAAGTCACTGTCTGCGGAGGAACGTACCGAACTGCTGCTCAAAGCGATGACGCTGGAGGAGAAAGTCGGATTCGTTACCGGTAAAGTAAATAACTATTATGGTTTCTATAATGATGGACTGGAGCGCCTTGGCATTCCGGCATTACAGATGGCAGATGGACCGGCAGGGGTGCGGGTTGCGAACCCGGATATTCAGGACAAAAAGTCCACAGCACTGCCTGCACCGATTGCCCTCGCAGCATCATGGGATACCGATCTTGCCAAGAAATATGGTGACCTGATCGGGCAGGAAGCCCATGACACAACACATAATGTGGTACTGGGCCCTGGCCTGGATATCGCACGTACCCCTTGGGGTTCCCGTAACTTCGAATCCCTTGGTGAAGATCCGCTGCTGGCATCCGGCATGGGTGCGGCATATGTAAACGGGATTCAGAGCAATCCGGTTATTGCTACCGCAAAGCACTACATCCTGAACAATCAGGAGACAGAACGTTTCACCACCAATGCAACAGCCAGTGAACGTGCCATTCAGGAGATTTATACACGTCCGTTCAAGGCGGTGGTGGAGAAAGCGGATCTGGGTTCTGCAATGTGCTCGTTTAACCAGGTTAACGGTACATATGCTTGTGAGAACAAGGAGATGCTGACCGATGTCCTCAAGGACCAGTTCGGCTTCGAAGGGTTCGTCATGAGTGACTACGGTGCCAACTTCAGTACAGTGGAATCCGCGAACGCGGGTCTCGATCTGGAAACACCGGGTGAACCATATGGCAAATGGGGAAGCAAGCTGCTTGAAGCCGTGAACAAAGGTGAAGTCAGCGAACAAACCATTGATGAAAAGGTCAGACGGATCTTGCTTCAAATGTTCGAAAAAGGGCTGTTCGATAACCCTGTAACCAATACACAAATCAATGCGAAGGCAGATGGGGCTAAAGCACGTGAGTTTGCGGAAGAGAGCATGGTTCTCTTGCAAAATAACGACAACATGCTGCCACTGTCGAGCAAAAATCTGAAGTCTATTGCAGTGATCGGACCCGATGCGGATACCGCATCCGCAGCCGGTGGTGGTAGCAGTCTCGTTAATCCGACCTATACGGTGAGCCCGCTTGAAGGGATTCGTAACCGTGCAGGAAACGGTGTAGATGTGCAATATGCAGCCGGAACCGATCCGATCTCGGCAGGAGATGCGTTTAACGGACCGTCCGCGGTACCATCCACGCTCTTGTCTCCAGCGGGTGCTAACGAAAGTGGTTCAGACAATGTGAAAAACGGATTGCATGCCGAATACTGGACAAACAAAGATATGGAAGGCAATCCTTCTCTGGTTCGTACAGATAATCAGGTCAACATGAATCTTGGATTTTACAACTATGAAGGCTTCAATGCACAATCATCCAAGCTTCCAACGACGCCTACGGAGTTCAATGGCAAAATGTCCGCCCGCTGGACAGGTTCCATTAAGGCACCGAAAACAGGTGATTACAAACTGTCTCTGACCAGTCTGGGTTCTGCAAAACTATACGTGGATGATCAGCTGCTGGTAGACAATCAAGGTGCGAAACTGAGCACTACAAAGAAAGAAATTACGCTTAAAGAAGGCGAGTCTCACAACATTCGGATTGAATATCGTACAGATTTCCCGGTACAATCCAGTAATGACATGGGAGCCCAAGTTCGTTTCGGCTGGGAAACTCCTGAAGATGCGGTGGATGCCAAAATGCAAAAAGCAGTCGATCTGGCCAAAAAATCGGATGTCGCGGTTGTTGTGACACGTACGTATGACAGTGAAGGTTATGTAGACCGTTCCGATCTGGAACTGCCAAATAACCAGGAGCAGCTGATTCGCGAGGTAGCGGCAGCCAATCCAAAAACGATCGTTGTACAAATGAGTGGTCGCGCCGTTGAAATGGACTCCTGGCAGAAAGAAGTGCCATCCATCGTTCAGGCTTGGTATGCAGGTCAGGAACAAGGTAACGCTGTGGCACGTGTTCTGTTCGGTGATGTGAATCCATCCGGTAAATTGCCGGTGACGTTCCCATCTGACGATTCACAAACACCGGTATCCACTGCGGAACAATTCCCGGGTGTGAATGGTGTGGGCAGTTACTCCGAGGGTATCTTTGTAGGCTACAAAGGATATGACAAAGAAGGCATGACACCGGCGTTCGCATTTGGACACGGGCTGTCTTACACCGATTTTGACTACCGTAACCTGCATGTGAAAAACACAGGCAAAGGCGACGATGCTACCGTAGAAGTATCCCTGAATCTGCGCAACACGGGTAAAGTATCCGGTGCAGAAGTGGTACAGGTTTATGTAGGCAACTTGCCAACCAAAGTGGAAACTCCGGAAAAACAACTCGCTGGCTGGGCCAAGGTCGATCTGAAAGCAGGCAAGCAGCAGCGTGTCAACATTAAGCTCGATCGCAGTGCACTATCCTATTGGGATGAAAAGTCGAATGAATGGGTAATGCCTAAAGGTAAAGTATCTGTTTATGTCGGTAGTGCATCAGATGATATTCGTCTGACAGGCAGTGTGAATATCGGAAGCAAGTCCGGTAAATAAAAGGAAGAAGCAAAGAGTCGTGGCCGAATGGCCGCGGCTTTTTCCACACTTGTAGAGGAGCGTGACATGAGATGAGCTCGCGATGGAGAGAGAAGAAAACAGGGTGGATTATCCTGTTGCTCGCTGTATGCATTGTGGCTGGCTTCGGCGGATGGTGGATGACAAACCGCACCGAAGAGGACGCCATCCCGCCACCATTAGAGAAGAAACCAGCAACAGCTGAAGTATGGCTGACAACCGGAGATCAGCAGCATTTGCTGGAACCGCAGCAGCCGCTCCCCTGGATTACATCGGAAGCGAATGATTCCGAAGCAGAATTCACCATAACCATTGATCCGTCCCAAACGTATCAGACCATGGACGGGTTCGGTGCTGCCATGACAGGTTCATCCACCCACTTGATCAACCAGCTTCCGCCAGAGCAAAGAGAACAATTGCTGAAGGAGCTGTATACAACGGAAGGCTTGAATTTGGATATGGTGCGTCATACCATTGGGGCTTCCGATTATTCGGTGGATGCATCCGGTCAGCCTTCAAGTTATACGTATAATGATATCGAATCCGGTACCGATTATGATATGAATCATTTTTCGATCGACAAAGACCAGGAAGTTGTGGATATGCTCAGACAGATCGTTGGATTAAAGCCGGATATCAAGGTTATGGGCACACCCTGGACCGCTCCAGCCTGGATGAAATATGGCGAGAAGACAACGAATGGCTGGTATTTGGATTACAGCAATCCTCAGGTGTATGAAGCGTACGCACGCTATTTCGTAAAGTACATCCAAGCCTATGAGGCCCAGGGTGTGCCCATCTATGGAATGACCTTGCAGAACGAACCGGAGTTCACCTCGCCCAACTATCCGAGCATGAGTATGGGAGCCCAAGAACAGGCCATGTTTATCCGTGATTATCTTGGGCCGGCCATGCAAGAGGCAGGACTGGATACACGAATCATCAATTATGACCATAACTGGGATCAGGCAGTGGAATATACAAGCAGCGTGCTTGGGGACGAAGCGGCTGCACAATACACGGATGGCTCAGCCTTCCATTGTTATGAAGGGGATCCGGTCTCCATGTCGGAAGTGCATGATCGCTTTCCGGATAAAAATATCTATTTTACCGAATGCAGCGGCGGGGAATGGAGTCCTGATTTTGGCGAAAATCTAAGCTGGCAGATGTCCAATCTGATGATCGGTGCTCCGCGAAACTGGGCCAAAAGCGTCCTGCTCTGGAATATTGCGCTCGATCCGCAAGGCGGACCTACGAATGGTGGCTGTGCGAACTGCCGGGGAGTGGTGACAATCAATCCGGAGAATGGGGACGTGACCCGCAATGTGGAGTATTATGCGCTTGGTCATGTTAGTCGTTATGTACGTCCGGGAGCCTTAAGAGTGGATTCGACCGAAGAACGGGGCAAGCTTGAGAACGTTGCTTTTCGTAATCCGGATGGCACAATGGTGCTGGTTGCAGCTAACACAGAGAACGAAGAAGTTATTTTCCGAGTGGCCATGGAAGGAAAGACGTTTCAATACATGCTGCCATCCCAATCCGCTGCCACGTTTCGTTGGAATCTGAATCTGGTCAAGGATAGCCTGAGTAAGGATAAATGACAAGCATAAAGATGAATAGAACCATTTCGATCTAAAATGAAAAATTGGAAGTCGCTTATTGGATTTATGCAAAATGCTCATATAATAGTCACTATAGGAAAGGGGCGAAGTGAAGATGGCAATTATACCATACCGAGAGCAGGATCATGCCAAGCTGGTTTCCATCTGGGAACGTGCTGTAAGGGCAACCCATATGTTTCTGGCCGAAAAGGATATCGTTTTCTATAAGAGTGTGGTGAGTGAGGCCTTGGCAGACATGGAAATATGGGAAGCGGTAGACTTAGCGGATGAACCGAATGGTTTTATTGGGATGGACGGCAAGCACATTGAGATGTTATTCGTGGACGGGGACAAGCATGGACAAGGTCTCGGACCGATGCTTATTACGCATGTTATTCAACTTAAGGGTAATGATCTCAAAGTGGATGTGAATGAGCAAAATGAGGGTGCTGCCCGGTTTTATGCCCGAATGGGGTTTGTACAGACCGGCAGATCGGAACTGGATGGATCAGGCAATCCTTTTCCCCTGTTACATCTGGAGATGAAAAAGAAATCCTCCGCAGCCAACATCTTGAGATGAGTGGTTGCGGGGGATTTTGCTACACGAATTAATGTGTTTCATCATCAAGAAATGGTTTGTTCACCGCATAATACATGAAGCCCATCAGCAGCACGCCTCCCACCAGATTACCGAGGGTTACCGGAACCAGGTTATGGATGACTCCGCCAAATGAGATCGTTCCCGGATGGTTCAGCACGAGTGCAATCGCAAACGTACACATATTGGCTACGCTGTGCTCATACCCCGAGATGAAAAAGCAGAAGACAAAGAGCATCATGGCAAACATTTTGGCCCCGTTCTCCTTCATGAACATCGGCACGAAGAACGCAAGGCATACGAGCCAATTACACAGAATTCCCCGGAAAAAGAGCTGCATTGCCGGAGCCTCCATCTTGTGCTCCACCACACTTAACAGGAACCCGTTGACCTGAGATGAATCGAATAACCCTGTTAGATAGATTAATAGAGCAAAGACCGCAGCGCCCATCAGGTTTCCACTGTAACTGGCAATCCACAGCTTCACCACTTCGAACCAGCGCAGCTTCTTCCTGAGTGCAGCGTACGTGTAATAAAACGTATTCCCGGTAAACAGGTCACCCCCGCCATACGCAATCAGGATAATAGCCGCTCCAAACGTAAGTGCTGCCATGGGGTATGTAAATGGGGACTGCTCCATATAAAAGAAATTTCCTGTCTTAAAAGCCACGATTACCCCAAATCCGATAAACATGCTGGCCAGCATGGAGCGTGCAAGGTACCGGATCAAACTTTGTTTGTAGATCTTGTGCTTCTTCAAGGCTAGTTGTTCAACGTTGCGTAAACCTTCAGTTTCCATAATTCGCCTCCGTTTCTCGGTGTAATGTTTACATTATAACGAAAATTTGGAAGAGAGGTGGTATGAGTTTAACTACCACGGCAAAAGTTTAGCTAAACAACCATTCTTTAATAATGCGTATCTCCAAAAGTATAATGGTTATTTATTTCACTGGAAAAGGATACATGCAGGAACTGAGAATTTCGGCTTTTAGTTCTTCTGTACGTTCGCGTGGAGCTAATTCTTCCGCGTAGGAACGTTCAAGCTTGGCACGCATAAATGCCTCTGCATGTTCATTCGGGCGGGAGTGGAAGTCTTTGGCGTACTCTGCAAAGGCATCCGCATCCCTTACCTTTTTCAGCACACTGTTCAGCAGGGGGCTGCCCGCGTAGAGTAGGGAGTCGGTCTCTTCACATTCAAATTTAAGGAACATGATTGCCTTCTGTAATGCATTAATCTCACCTTGGGTCAGGTAGACAGGCTTTACGGCGTGTTCTCCGGATTCTGCATTGGACTGATCTGTGTTCTCATAAGCTTCATGTTCTCGGGAAGAAGGATCATCATATTTATTCATTGGCTATCACTTCCTTGATTCAATTGTAGTACCCGCTTCGCGGAAGAGCCAAAATCGAGCCTGTAATTTTTCTTCTCCGCTGAAAGCATCAAAATCAGGCTGTTCATTGTTATTGAATTCATATCAGACATAGCCGATCGTTCACCTCCTGAAGAACTAGAATTGGGACGGAAGCTGAATGGGGCGAGCAGCTAGCGCTTCTTCTACAATCTGCTCAGGCGTCAGGTCTCGATTATCCCAAAAAATCAAATTACTGATCTCCGCATGAGGGACCTGCAGCTGCAGCTCAGTTAGTATGTCATCCAGTTCCGCTTCGGTCCCTTCAGCATTCATCAGCTTCCGAACCCAATCTACCAATTGTGAATGGTCAGACATAAACAATACCTCCTGAATAATTCATAGTATTACTTAACTAGACTTACACAGTTTAACGCCCGCGTACAACTCCGTTTTCCATAATTATCTTTCATTTTCCAAGTGGATGATTGCATAAACTTACAAATCTCGCCAAGTTCACTTCATTATAACGAATTCTACGACAGAGATACGTTATTTTTAAAAAGAAATCGACGTAAATTTTGATGTGAACACACATTATAAAGGCACATATTGTTTGCATTATTGCGACACTTATTTGCACTTAGTTCACTAGAGTTTTCTGATTTTTTTGTATGCGTTGACATAAATCAATGTTAACAGAAGTGATCGTCGAATTATCATTAATAACCTCCTTTTAAATGGGTATTTTGTTAATCATTTTGTTCAGAATCCGTTCAGAGTTCCTTGTTAGAATATGGGCCGAAAAGGAAGTTTTATGGGGAGGAACGGACAATGAATCACGACTGGAAAAAGATGCTGCTTACCGTCACGGTCATCGGAATGCTGTGGGGGAATCAGAACGTCAATGCAGCAGAAGATCAAACAGGAGGAGCAAACAAAATATCGTCTGTTTTTACAGATGAAACCGATATTCGTTCCACTTCCCTGCAAGCCGTGCAAGAGGCAGTAAACCAAGGCTTAATCTCGGGTTATCCGGATGGCTCATTCCATCCACGCCAGTATTTGACCCGGAGAGAGATGGCTGTATTGCTGGCCAAAGCATCACAGTTACCCCTTGAAGAATCAATGGTTGCTGGCCTTAAAAGCACAGATTGGGCAGCTCCTTATATAAATGCTATTCGTAAAGCGGGCTGGATGACTGGCGATACTTTGGGGAATTTTCGTGCAAATGATCCAATTCGCCGGGAAGAGCTTGCTTCCATATTGGTAAGAGTTACGGGCACACAAGGAATCAAGGGAGGTCAGCAACAGACGATCTCAGATGAATCCCTGGTGAGCAATTGGGCCAAAGAACAGGTGCAAACTGCACTAAAGCTCGGTTTAATGGAATCCAATGAGGGCAGATTTGAATCCAAGGCTTTGGTTGAACGGCAAGATATTGCGGAGATCCTGGTGGATGTGTTTCAGACAGGAGAGCGGACAGCTTCCTTAACCGAATTGGATGGAGATATTGCATATATCGATGGGCGCCCTTTTGTAATTGGGAAGGAACTGCAAGGCATTTTGAATGAAGGAAACAAAGAAGCATTACAGAATGCTGTGGTTACCTATGATGCACGCACACGCAATCTGTCCTCCTTATCGGAAATCGAGATTACACAGGCGGGTACAGCTGCTGATCCCGTGACTTTGGATCTGAAGGGTTCATCCTATAAGGGTGTGATTTCAGTCTCGGCAGATCATGTGATTTTGAAAGCTGATATCTTGTCCCAAGTTGTTTTGAAATCTGGATCAAGTGCATTAACCATCGAAGGTGATGTTGATGAAGTAACTGTCGATACCACCGACAAAGTAACGGTTCAGGGAAGTGGAACGTGGAAACAGCTTGTACTGAAAGACGTGAAATCGTTAATTCAATTACCTGCGAGTGTGAAGACAGAGAAAGTAATTCTTCCAGAGGGCGGAGTACTATCACAGATCATTCGCAATACGCCTTCGACAACGGGACCATCCACGTCTACAGGGACAAGCACTTCAAATTCAGGTTCATCAGGGCCATCAACACCAGACCCAACACCGACGCCGACACCGGAGCCAACACCAGGCCCAACACCGACGCCGGAGCCGGAGCCAACACCGACGCCAACACCAAGCCCAACACCGACGCCGACACCGGAGCCAACACCAAGCCCAACACCGACGCCGACACCGGAGCCAACACCAGACCCAACGCCGACACCGACACCGGAGCCAACACCAGACCCAACACCGGAGCCAACACCAGATCCAACGCCTGCTCCGGAAGATCATCCTCCAGTGGCTTCAAGTGTTCTGATCTCCGGCAGCAAGCTGGAAGCTGGGGAGACTCTTTCGGGAAGGTACACCTATGATGATCAGGACGAAGATGTGGAAGGTGAAACGACTTTTAAGTGGTATAGGGTGGATAACGACGGTGTCAGCAATCAAACTTTGATTATTGGTGCTAATGAGAAGGACTATACGCTGACAGCCGAAGACAGTGGACATAAAATTATTTTCGAAGTTACGCCTACAGATAACAAAGGCGTGCATGGTTTGCCAACAACCACAGTCACAGATATCGATATTTCCGATCCTGCACCTCTGATCACAGGCCTTTCGGCAAAAACGCCGGAACAGCAATCTTATTTTAATGCTCCGTATACTCCAAGATCGGATGACAAAGACATCGCTACAGCAGTTTTGTGGAGAACAAGTTCTGATGGTTTGAACTATCAGTCCCCGGTTTATGAGTTCCAGTCGACAGACTACCGCCTGGGCAATACGATCTCAATGGACGGTAACTATAAACTTGTCGTAACAGATAAGGGTGGAAACGAGACAACCGCATATTTCACCATAGACCGAATGATTCCAGCGGTTACCGAGGTTGTTCAATCGCAGAATTACGGAAATGATCCTTCTGTGTATGATTCTGGTGACGTTATTACGGTCAAATTCAACAACTACATTAAAAAGTTTGATTCGTATGACGAAATGTCTGGGACTGGCAATGCCTCCGAGGCTAAGGGGCTGACTATGGCAGCGCTTGAAGCGGCGGCGCAGCAATCCGGGCACAGCTTCGGAGAAGGAGCGCAATTAACAGCTACTTCTTACATTCCGGTCAATCCACTTTATGGGAATGAGTTTGAAATTACGCTTGGTGAAAATGCTAACCTCCCGATTACGGGACTTGAGCTTGAGCTGGATGCAGCAGATATTTATACTCCATCCAAAACACAAGCGCCAGGTGATACAGTCTCCATAGCCATTCCTGCTCTGGAACAGATCAACCACTCTCCGGTCGTTAACGAGGCTTGGACTGCCCCTGAGTTTACAGTAGGTGAAGCTGGGAGCCTGAATCTAACCGGGCTGTTTACAGATGAGGATGCAGATGATGTACTCACTTATTCGATTGAAAACTTGACTCCAGCTATTGCGACAGTTCCGGAAGATTCGGGAGATTTGTTGACCATTACCCCGATTGCAGCAGGTACAGCGGAATTTAAGATTACCGCCAGCGATGGAAAGTCGCAGAAGGATACGGTAATTCAAGTTACGGTGAAACCTGCGATAGTACAGCCCACCCTGTTTATCTCTGAGATGGTTTGGGGGAGCGATGAAAGTACCCAGGCAATCGAGCTTTATAATCCGACAGATAATCTCATAACGAATGTAAAGCTGACCATCGGAGGAGTAGAAATGGACTTAGATTCCTTTATAATTCAGCCTCACACGGTTCGAGTGATAGCGGATTGGTTAGGTCCTTTTGATTTCGATGAAAATTATTATGCAGCTACTGACATGAATTTTGATCCTGACGGGATTGAGCCGCTTGAGGTTGTTCTTTTCATAAATGGAATTCCACTGGATTCCTCAACGTTGTACCCACAACAAACCATGCGCAGAAAAGCCGGCATCACAAGAGGTGCCGCCGCTTATCAAGAGTCGGAATGGGATATTTACCCTGTAGATACCATGGACGGACTTGGAAGTTACGAATAAGGAGAGGAATTATCAATGGACAAGTCAGCAAGCATAAAATATTTCTTGGCCGCGGTCTTAATGACCGCGTCCGTTTCTCCTTTTTCGACGGTCAGTTATGCGGCTACGAGTCAGACACTGAGCGATCTGGCAAAAGTCTCTTCGGATCGGCAGGCCGAAATCACACAGGCGGTGCAGCAAGGACTGTTGGTGGGTGACCCGGATGGCAAGTTTCGACCGTATGACAGTATTACCCGGCAGGATATGGCTGTAATTTTGACTAGAGCGCTTCAGCTGCCGACGGTTCATGCCAGAACTTCCGAATTTTCGGACGTAAAACAAACCAATTGGGCCGCTTCTTCTATTGCAGCGGTACAGCAGGCCGGTTTAATGACCGGCAACAACAAGGGGCAGTTCCGCCCTAAAGCTGCCATAACGTACCAGGAATTAGCCGTAGTGTTGAGCCGAGCCGTTCAGTGGAAAGCATCCGGAGAAGAAAATCAATCGAATAACGGTAAATTGAAATCGGCTGCACCATGGGCTTGGGATGCCCTGAACCTTTCACTTGCAGAAGGTGTTTTTAGCGAATTGGAGGTATTGAATGCCGATCAACCGGTGCAAAGACAGGTACTTGCAGGTATTTTGTTAAATTCCTTTTTCCCGGAAGATCGTGCAGCAACGCTGCAGCGAATTAACAATGGAAGCGTACAAATCAACGGCATTACCTATTCGCTTTCCAATCGGGTGAAAAGCCTCCTTGATCCTAGCAATGCGAAAGTGCTGGATGGTGCGAAAATCAAATTTCTAGCCGAAGGCCGGACTATCAGTAGCATAACTTCGCTTGAAATTATTGCAACCGGTTCTGCACCTAAGGGCGGACAAGCTGAGTTTACCGGAAACCTTAAGCTGGATGGCAGTGGGGCAACGCTGGATGGAGATCTGAAAATTTCTGGCGATTATATTTCGGTTTCAAATTTAGAGGTACATGGTGACTTTGAGATTTCTTCAAAACTTTCTCACGATTTTTTCTCAAAGGATTTGAACGTAACTGGACAAACGAGGGTTTATGGCGGTGACAGCAACACCGTTGTCTTTGAGGGTGCGTCTCTTGGCCAGGTGGAAGTGAACAAGCAGGACGTGCATGTCGAAGCCACAGGCAGCACCACGATCGATAAAATGGCCCTCCATTCGGATGCGTCGCTTACCTTCGGCGATTCCGCATCAGTCGAACAAGTTAGCCTTCTGGATGGGGCTGGAAACGTCGCACTATCCGGAAACATTGGCACCCTAGAGCTGGCAGGAAGCCAAAACGTTACCCTTGCCGGGAACGCCAATATTAATGAAGTTCAGGTCAACGGTTCGGGTGCCGCTTCGATTAACCTCACAGGCAGCATTCAGCAGCTGAAGGTTAATAATCCAGATGCCACAGTAGCCGTAGGAAACAATACAAAGGTTGAAAGTGTTTCTTTAGGTACGAACGTATTGGCGTCTGCTGTAAGCGGGGTAACTCCAGCATCGGAAACGCCGTCAGCTCCAGCGTCATCAACACCAGCACCGGTTGTCAACCAGGCACCAGTTGCAACTCGTGTTTTGGAGGACCGAACCATCTCGATCTCAGATGGAGTTGTTGTCGATGTAACAGGATTATTTAGCGATCCGGATAACGATAAGCTTACCATTGGCGCACAAACCTCGAATAGAAATGTTGTTAGGACAACATTGAGCGGCAACAGCTTAACCCTTACCCCTGTCGCTGAAGGTAGTGCGATGGTAACGCTTCGTGCCAGCGATGGAAAAGGGCATTTGGCTAGCACCTCTTTTAATGTCACTGTAGTGGATGCTCCAGCTACACCGATACCAGATCCAACACCGACACCAGAACCAACGCCGACGCCAGATCCAACACCGACACCAGAACCAACGCCGACGCCAGACCCAACGCCGACGCCAGATCCAACGCCAGCACCGGATCCAACACCGACACCAGATCCAACACCGACGCCAGATCCAACACCGACGCCGGACCCAACGCCGGCACCAGATCCAACACCGACACCGGATCCAACGCCGACGCCAGATCCAACGCCAACACCGGATCCAACACCGGCACCAGATCCAATACCGGCACCAGAACCAACGCCAACACCGGATCCAACACCGACGCCAGATCCAACACCGGCTCCCAATCAAGATCCTGTGGGAATGGATATACCGGACCAAACTTTGGAGGTAGGAGATCCGGCAAAAGATATCGAATTGACGCAGTATTTTTCGGACCCGGATCAAGATCTGTTGGCGTTTTCATCGGTAGTAACGGATGATCAAGTTGCCACCGCTGTTGTTGACGGCAGTACATTAACGATAACGCCTTTGACAGGTGGTAGTGTGGTCATTAACGTTACGGCATCAGATGCCAAGGGAGGTTCTGCTGCAAAAACCATTAATCTCACAGTCATGCCCAAAGCTCAAAATTCGAATGCTGCTCCAGAGGTAGTGGCAGCCATTCAGACCCAATTGCTAAGTCCGGGTTATACAGATGAACGGAGTTATGATGCTTCCCAGTTGTTTAGCGATCCGGAAGGAGATGCAATGACTTATTCGGCCGTTTCAAGCGATCCGGATGCTGCTCAGGTCAGCGTGAATGACAGTACGATTACGTTGTCTCCTGGAACGGCAGGGCATACCGGAACGGCTGTAGTTACCATAACGGCTACTGATAGCCACGGCAATCAGACGACATATGACTTAAATGTTGTGGCCGTTTCCCTGGTGGATAATGGGTTTATTCCGGTGAATTCGAAACAAGGGGTACCCAGCGTTACAGTGGACCTCAGTGCCTATTTCCCGACAGACTCGAACCTGCAGCAATATTGGGCGACACCGGCTCAGACCTTAACAGGACCTACGCCTATGAACGGGAAAGTTTGGAATGCTTCTCCAATGAACATGGATTACTGGATTGTTGGTGCTAACTATAAAGCGGTTTTAATTCGGGTTTCAGTATCGGCTCAGACTAATTCCAACGCTTACTTCAGCCAGTATATTGACGGAGGGGGTTACAACAAAACGATTCAAATCATGAATCCTTATTTCGGCACAAGTCAGAAGTTCGTAGGCTTCTCGCTTGAAGTTAAGCATTACAATCCGGCGACGAACCAAACAACCAGTGAAACCTACAAAATATTCGATGGCTTACCTTTGGACCAAATAAAGGATCTGAAATACGTTAATTCTATAGACCGTGCATTTTATGATTTTTTTGATCTCATCCCAACTACGTATTACAACAATGAACTTATTCTGAATGTTCCCGGTTCGAAATTAACGGCCATCATTCTGAAGAAAGACGGTCAAATCATGGATGTTCTGGGAGATCCGAATGGTCAATTGGAAATTCTGCCGAGTGGCGGAACGATTATTCGCAAGAGCGCGATCCACAGCTCCTCACCAATATATAACTTGCCGGGTGAGTGGAATTTGTATCCGAAAGGAACTTACCAATATTACGACCAGCAAACGCCATAAGTGACTTATGAATCATCTATTGCAGCCCCCATCTTGGGGGCTGCTTATTTATCATTGGTTAAAAAAGACTTAATCTACAAAACTAGATGGGGTTGAGCACTGTTATTAATAGTGAGATACGAAATTCAATTTCTATTTATAGTAAAGGAAGGTTTGATCATGAGCATGTGGTTCATACCCAAACTATTAAGTGCAGCGTTCATTGCTTTATCTGGTTCTCTTTCGGTTCCGAATCAAGATCATACAGTGTTGGCCGAGATCAAAGAAAATCATCACGAGATTACATTGAACACATCAACCAAACCTGTTCAAGGAATGTACTCCGGAATCACCGTCTCTTGGAATAACCGAACGAAATCTTTTCCGTGGGAAAACATCAGCGAACCAGCTTTTTACCCAGAAGTCGCAACGAGCAATATCGATGGGAAAGGTCAGGACGAAGCAATTATTATTCTTACCACTGGGAAGGGCATTGGGGCACGGGCTTCAGCGGTTCATGTGATAAAGGATGATTGGACAGAGATTCCCGTTGGGGACGCGGTAACCAAAGCTAAAAATGCGTTGGCTTCCATGTATAAGGAGCACACAGCAACTGTTGAATACACGATGAATATCGCGGGGAACGAGTATGTCTATTCCTATCCTATTGAAGACGCAGAAATGTGGTTTAAGCAGGCAGTTGTGGGCAATATTCTGAGGTACCGGGTTCAGGACAACAAGCTGATTGCTGAAATACCGGTGCAAGTTTCTCCGGGTACGTATACAGGTACGATTGAAGTTGAATTCAGGGAGTACAATGGTGAATTGATTCCCTCAGAAGTCAGTTACATAGAGGACTTCTGAGTCAGTAACTATGTTACACCGGGCTCTCTTGCTTGAATATGGCGCCTGCAACTTCGGTGATCCTGCCCTGTATTCTGTAAAAGAATTGGACTGGGCATACCCCGCATTTGTGGAGGCGTACCGTGAATATAAGAAGGAGTATGACCGGTCTGATGACCTGAACCCGTGCACCTCATTTCAATGGATTAATGGAGATGCTGGCCGAGTCTGCGATATGGGCCCAGGAACAGATGAATGAGTTCAGGTGACAGATTGCTCTTGAATGTATTTGCGATAGAGGGCAGGTGTAATCTCTTCAAACTTTTTGAAAATTTTAATAAAATATCCCGATTCGTTAAACCCCAGCTCATCACTGATCTGTGAGATCGGCATGTCGGTAACCTCCAGCAATTGTTTGGCCCACTTGATTTTGAGCTTGGCCAGATAAGTCGTAAAATTTTCCCCTGTCTCTTTGGAGAACAGTCTGCTGAAATAACTTGGACTTAGGTGGCACAGTTCTGCCATTTGTTTCAGTGTGACCTGCTCACTCTTGTGGCTGTGAATGTATTCAAAAGCTGGCTGCAGTGCCGGACTGGTACATGCATTGTCGCTGGGACTGCTTTTGAGATAGGCATCCGCAATGGCGTTGGTCATTTCTTTTTTGATGGATTCAATATTGCGAATGGAATAACCCGGCAAAATGGTCGAAAGATTAACGGATTCCTGAGACCCTGAGGCCTTTTCGAACATCTCTACGAGCAAATTTTTATTGAGAGCTTCCTCTACAATATAGTTGCAGAGAAGGGACAGCATATTGGAGATTTTCACGATCTCTTCATACGTCATTACAGGCAGTTGGTCATAATCATCCTGTAGTTCCTGCAGCTTTGCTTCATGCATGTGCACATTTTTGGAAGAGACGATCTGTTCCAGATCAGTGCCTTTATCTCGATCTGCAAGTTTAACTTGCCCTGCCAGCACGGCGCCAATGTATTTGCCATCAATGGTGATGGGAATGGCAATATCAATAATATTGAAATGACACAGATATACATAGGGTTCATTTAACCTTACCGCTTCCAGACCGCCGCGTGAATCACATTTTTGGCAGTAGGGAAGCAGTTCGGGATCTTTGCGTACATTCTGGCAAAATGCCTGACAGCTGCTGTGGCTGGTCACTGGAATGCCTTTGTAGTCGACCGTCAGGATGGCCAGTTTGGTTACGGTAGCGAGTGAATCCTGTAGACGCTTCCATTTATTCAGGTCGAGAATTTTATTGATGTGCAAATATTCTTTAATCATTGGGTGGAACCTCCATACGAACCTGATTGCCGGCTCTGGGCCGTAAAAAGGTAGCAACTTGTACATATTAAAATGAGAGGCGAGCGGGTAATGTAAGATCATGTCAGCATTCAACGATCCAATGACAATAAGATACCATGAATTCAGAAAAAAGCAAAAAATTACGATTGAAAATTATAATAATTTGTTATCAAAGTCCACTGTTTCACGAGCATGCATGATATATATTTAGATTAATTGTGAACAATTAAAATTTGATGTTTATACATCAAACACCATACTAACTACGCTATAGGAGGCATATATCATTATGAGAAAAGCATTTATCAGCCCAACCAAATACGTACAAGGCGAAGATGAATTGTTGAACCTCGGTTACTTTGTGAAATCCTTTGGAGATTCCGCATTGTTGATTGCACATCCCGATGATGTACAGCGGGTAAAAGCAAAGCTTGATGCAACAGCTGAGAAATTCAATATTACCTTTGTTGAAAGCGGTTTTAGAGGGGAGTGCTCCCGTCAGGAAGTTGCTCGCCTGCAAGAAATTGCGAAGGAAAAAGGCTGTACATGCACCATTGGTCTTGGTGGTGGTAAAGCTATCGACGCAGCCAAATGCGTAGCGGAAGGCGAAGCATTGATCATTTGCCCGACCATTGCTGCAACCGATGCACCAACAAGCCACTCGGCGGTATTGTACACACCGGAAGGCTCTTTTGATGACTATGCTTATTTCAAACAAAGCCCAAGCGTTGTGCTGGTGGATACAACCGTAATCGCTAACGCACCAACACGCTTCCTGGTGTCCGGTATGGGAGATGCACTCTCTACGTACTTTGAAGCAAGAGCAACAGCAAAATCGTATTCCCGTGTAAACGCAAGTCTGCCAATGGGTTCCCGCGAAGGATATACTCCGTCTGCTGTAGGTACGAATGCAGCACTAGCGCTGGCAAAGTTGTGTTATGAAATGCTGCTGACTGACGGAGCAAAAGCAAAAGTAGCCAGCGACAGCAATGTGGTGACTCAAGCGCTAGAAAATATTGTTGAGACCAACATTCTGTTGTCAGGTCTTGGATTTGAAAGTGGCGGTCTGGCCGCGGCACATGCAATTCACAACGGTTTGACTGTTCTGGAGGGTACGCATCACTTCTTCCACGGTGAAAAAGTATCATTCGGTACGATTGCACAGCTCGTCCTTGAAAATGCACCAACTGAAGAGCTGCATGAAGTCATGGACTTCTGCATCGCCGTGGGACTGCCTGTAAGCTTGGCGGATATCGGTGTAGATACCATTACGCAAGAAGAGCTGCTCAAAGTGGCCGAGATCGCTTGTATTCCGGAAGAATCGATTCACGCCATGCCGTTTCCAATCACCGTTCCTGAAGTGGCTGCAGCCATTGCAGCGGCTGACCGTATGGGACGGGAATACAAAGCTCGCCGGGAGGCGAAGTAATGAAGAAAATTATCAATCAGGCTGAAAATGTAGTGATGGAAATGTGCAACGGGATTGCGCTGGCGCACCCGGAGCTGGAATTTTTGAAAAAGTATAAAGTCATCAAACGCAGAGAGATTAATGCTGACAAAGTCAGCCTCATCAGCGGCGGCGGAAGCGGTCATGAACCGGCTCACGCAGGTTATGTGGGGAAAGGCATGCTGGATGCTGCAGTATGTGGAGATGTGTTCGCATCCCCTTCCCAGATCCAGGTATACCAAGCGATTAAAGCAACGGCTAGCAGCAAGGGCACACTCTTAATCATCAAAAACTACAGCGGCGACATGATGAACTTCAAGAATGCGGCACATCTGGCTGAAGAAGATGGTATCGACGTACAGTATGTACGTGTTGAGGACGACATTGCTGTACAGGACAGCTTGTATACGGTAGGACGCCGCGGCGTTGCGGGAACGGTACTGGTTCACAAGATTGCCGGAGCAGCAGCCGAAGAAGGCCGCAGTCTGGCAGAAGTGAAGTCCGTTGCCGAGAAGGCAGCTCAGAACGTACGAAGTATCGGATTCGGATTTACGTCCTGCACCGTGCCTGCCAAAGGTACACCAACATTCGAAATTGCGGACGATGAGATGGAGTTCGGTGTGGGAATCCATGGTGAACCGGGCATTCGCCGTGAAAAGATCGTCTCTGCCGATGAGCTTGCGGGCCGTATGGTTGAAGCGCTGCTTGCCGATATGAAGCTGGATGGTGACGCATCCGCCGAGATTGCGGTGCTGGTGAATGGTTTTGGCGCAACACCGCTTCAGGAATTATATCTGCTCAACAACTCGGTTCAGCGTGAGCTTGCAGGCCGTTCGGGTCTTCATGTAGCTACGACTTTTGTTGGTAATTACATGACCAGCATCGATATGGCTGGCGCATCCCTGACAATCCTGAAGCTGGATGATGAGCTGAAGTCCCTGCTGTTCAAGGAAAGTGATACACCTGCGTTCAAAGTATCTGGTCCTCCAGTAGCGCAAGTTGCCTATTCCGAAGCATTGGAAGCAGTCGTGACTGAAGATGTGCCTGTATCTTTCGAAGTGGAGACCCCTGCAACGTCTGCGGTAATCAACAACAATCAATTCTCCCTGGATAATATCGTCTACTTGATCGACAAGATGGGCGAGATCATCATCAAGAATGAGGTGCCGTTCTGTGAACTGGATTCCCATGCAGGCGACGGTGACTTCGGCATGAGTGTGGCGAAGGGCTTCCGTCAGCTGAAACGCGAATGGAAGCATATCATCAGCGAAGAGAAGAGAAACATCGGTTCGTTCCTGGATGCATGCTCGCTCGTAATCATGGAGTATTGCGGCGGAGCCTCCGGTCCCATCTGGGGTTCGGCATTCCGTTCGGCGGGCAAGGCAGTAGGCGATAAACAGGAGTTGAACGTCTCTGAGTTTGCCGAGATGATGCAAGCAGCGGTGCAGGGCATTCAATCCACGGGTGAGCGCTCCTTCGGACGCGGGGCGGTTGTAGGTGACAAAACTTTGATCGACGCACTCGTTCCGTGTGCAGATTCCTGGACACAAAGTGCTAGCTCTGGCGATGACTTCAAAACAGCGTTTGCTAAAGGAGCGGAGGCTGCAGTTGAAGGCGCGAAGAAAACCGAAGATATCGTGGCACGTATGGGCCGCGCGGGCACGGTTGGGGATCGCAGTCTGGGATATCCGGATGCAGGCGCGTATGCGCTTGGTGTTATTTTCACAGAACTCTCCGAGTCGATGAAATAGATACAGCGCAAACTAAAAACTAGATAGTATAGATAAAAAGATAGTTACAGCTAAAGCAAAAGCTAAGCACGATACGCAGCAAGCGACACAGGTAACGGCGCCGGATGTCCGGCGTCTTTATGTGTGCCTTTTTCAACCATACTTAAGTCTATTTTTACATGTGTAAAGTTACATTATCAGAGAATCAGGGTCATAGGCCATCCGTTTATTTCAACATTTTGCTAATTCGATTCCTCTCGCTCCGGGGTGCAATATATAGACGAACAGGAGCATTTCGATCTATATATTGAAGACTGGAAGTCGCTTATTGGATTTATGCAAAATGCTCACTTACATGATTAACATTTCATATCGATAAAGGAGTTATTATGAGAGCAGTCACATCATTCTTGAAAAAACCGCAGGGGTTGCTGGTTTTATCACTCGTCTTGGTCATCTTCGGCAGCTTGTTTGCCGGAATGTTCAACACATCTTTTTATTCCGTTAAAGTCAAAGAAATTAAATTCGAGGCCGATCACGGTACCTTGTCAGGGTTGCTGTACATGCCTAAAGGCGCGGGTGCAGATGACAAACGCCCCGTTATTATTACAACCCATGGTTATTTAAACACCAAAGAAATGCAGGATGCACCAGCAATTGAAATGTCGAGACGCGGTTATATTGTGCTCGCACTGGATATGTATGATCACGGAGATTCACGCTGGAGTGGAGAATTCTCGGTTGAGGATCGGTTCAGTACATTTTGGATATACTCTCAGTTTGACGCAGCAAAGTATATCTATGAACAGGATTTCACCAAAAAAGATGACCAAGGCAACGCGTATGTAGCCGTCAGCGGACATTCCATGGGTGGATTCTCTACCTTGTTATCCATGTACATGGACGAAATGAGTGCTCTGCAAACTGGATATCGCATGATTCATGCGGGGATCTCCGTTGGTTCAGACTACTCTTATGCAGCTGCTGTTGCACCGCAGGATCAGCTTCAGGCAGCCTATGGCAGCCGGACAGTGGGCATGATCGCAGGTCAATATGACGAGTTTTTCTTCAACAAATCCGATGAAGAGAAAACGGATGAGGAGAAAGAAGTACAAGGCACGGTAACGCGCAAAGACTTCGCAGCAACGGCTTCGGGTAAAACCTTTCTGGGACTTGCGCCAGATGCAGCAAGGGGAGAAACAGGCAAGTTTATCCCGGTGGAATCTGGTGACCTGACAGTAGAAGGTACGGTTGTACGTCCATCCCAAACAGGTGAACATATTATGTTTACACCGAATCAGACACACCCATGGAATCATTTCTCCGGGACAACGACAGGACATCTAATCGACTTCTATGCGCATGCATTCGAAGGCGTAACTTCTCCAAATCAGACCCATGTGAATCTGGATTCCGGCAATCAGATCTGGTGGGCGAAGGAAGCCTTCAATTTCGTGGCTCTCATCGGTTTCTTCCTGATGATCGTTCCATTGGTTACGTTAATGCTTAGACTGCCGTTCTTGCGTAACGCCATCAGCGGCGAGATTGCAACGGTATCCGCTGCAGTTGGTGGTGTACAGAAGACGATCTATTGGATCGCCATCGCTTTCAGCACCCTGATCCCGGCAATTTTGTTCCCGACTCTGATGGACAAAGAATCAAACGGATTGAATGTGCTTCGTATCATTGCCCTCATTCTACTGATTGTGAGTGTGCTTGGGGCTATTGTTGGATTCATTATGTCTAGCAGTAAGAAAAATGATTACAAAACTAGTGGACGACTGAAAAATATGGCCGTGGGCAGCGTGCTTCTGACGGTTGTATCTCTGGTCATGTGGCTTATATTCAATTACTCGGATAACATTGTGGCTACAAGTTCGTACTTCAATGAACCAACAACGAACCAGATCGTGTACTGGGCTCTGGTATCGGCGTTAATTATGATTCTAGTAACGTTTGCCTTCCATTACTTCTCCAAAAAAGATGCAGGCACTCGTTTCAGCGATTATGGCATTAGCCTGAATATCGTAACGATTGTTGCCAGTCTGGTCACTGCGGTTCTTGCTGTTGTGATTGGTTACGCTCTGCTGTTTGTCGTGCAGGCGATCTTCGGAACGGATTTCCGGATCTGGACGTTTGCCGTACGGACGTTCGAGAGTGATCATTTCATTACTGCCTTGCGTTATGTACCGTTTTTCCTGGTGTACTTCTTCGTAAGTACCGTTGCACTGAACGCCAATACACGCGGGAAACGAGGAGGCATGTTCCTGTCCATCGTGTTGAACGTTGGCGGACTGGTTCTCTGGATAGCCCTTCAATATGGTTTGGATTTCACCAAAGGTGTAGCTATGTACCCTGGGCAAGCGTTGAATGCGATTCTGCTGTTCGCACTGATTCCGTGCCTTGTCATTGCAGCTGTATATGCACGCAAATTGTTTGAGAAAACCAATAACGTGTGGGTCGCTGCCCTGGTGAATACGTTCTTGTTCACGATGATTACGGTGGCGAACACAGTTCTCTTCTGGAATATGGTTTAATCGAAACAGATATAAAATGAACGGGGAGGATTACACATCTAATCGATGATAACACCAGAGAACTCCTCGGACAGAAAATCTTCCGATCGCTCTTATCCCTGGATTTCCTTGATCTCCCTTGATGGGAGAAATCCAGGGATAAAGGCGAACGCTCCGCTTCTCCAGATTCTTTCTGTCCGCTGCGCTCTAGTGTAAATTATACGTTCAGTGTAATCTTAAAGTTCATTTCATATCCAACGTTTCGTTAAACGTGGATATAAGTAAGGAAGACCGCTCTGTAGCTTGGTTTACAGAGCGGTCTTTTTGGTTTAAGAAGCTATAGCGGTAGAGCAGAGATTTGGCTTGGTTATGTCAAATAGTGTAATCTGGAGAACAGGATAAGGATTGTACACGGAACAGAGTGTGAAGTTCCATTCGGTGAAATGCTAAAGCAACGACCAAATTGAACGAAGAAGGGATCGGGATTATTCAATGACACAAAAGTTATACTATGACTCTGCTTATACAAGAGAGTGGCATACAACGATTACAGGCAGAGTGGACAAGGAAGATGGCGTCTATGTCACGCTCGCGGAGACAGCTTTTTATCCGCATGGGGGTGGACAACCCTGTGATCTAGGACAAATTGGCGGTATCGCGGTTTTGGACGTAAACATCGAAGATGGCGAGGTATGGCATAAAGTCGAGCAGGCGCCTGAGCAGAAGGAGGTGCACTGCGAAATTGACTGGGAGCGCAGGTTCGATCACATGCAGCATCACACAGGGCAGCACTTATTGTCAGCCATCACATTGAAGCTGGCTGATGCCATGACGCTCAGTTTTCATCTGGGCACTGAATATGCCACGATTGATGTAGCTGCAGCTGAGTTGGAAGCGAATCAACTGACAGCGATCGAGCAAGAGGCGAACCGCCAAATTTACCGGAATGCCCGCATCAGCAGCTCTTGGGTCACTGCTGAAGAAGCAGCCCGTCTGCCGCTCGTGAAGCAGCCTTCCGTTACCGAGGACATCCGCATTGTTGAAATGGAGGGCGTGGAATATAACGCTTGCGGCGGCACACATGTAGCGGCAACAGGTGAGATTGGCATCATTAAGCTGCTGAAAACCGAAAAGGTAAAGGGAAGCACGCGCATCTACTTTAAATGCGGATTCAGAGCATTAAACGAATTTGCAGCAGCACAGCACGTGTTAAACGGGATTTCAGTGAAATTAAAAACCAGCAGGGAAGAACTGCTTGATCGTATCGACAAAATGGAAACAGATCAAAAACAGCTTCTGTCTGAGCTGAATGCGGTCAAAGCCACCAATGATACCTACTATGCGCAGGCATTGTTGTCTGCACGGGAAGGCCTGGTCATTGCCCAGGTGTTTGAGGACAAATCCCTCAAGGATATGCAGAGCCTGGCGACCAAACTGACGGAGGAACATGAGGGGATTGTGCTTTTTGCCAGCATCTCGGAAGCCAAAGTCGTTCTGGCACAGAACGGGCAGCCGCCGGAGTGGTCTTGTGGACCTTTCTTCAAAGGCAATCTCGGAGCCTACCAAGGCAAAGGTGGAGGCAGTGACAGAATGGCTCAAGCGGGCTTTGCCAGCAGTGAAGATGCCCTCGCCTTTTATGAATTTACGAAGGACCAGCTGGGACATCACTAAGTTGGGCTTTTTCCTAAGATAAGGTATACAGAGTTACGGAGAGCACGTCACGTTGTGGCGTGTTCTTTCACATGAGGGGATGCACTGCACAAGTAGAGCCAGGACATATCCTGCCATTTTCCTATGTTGTTCTCCGAATTAGAACCAATTAACAACCCAAATCATTCAAATCAATTTTACTTTGATAGAGCGGCTCAAAGAATGGCCAGATGCCTAGTTAAGGAGGGCGGTGTATTTCCTGAGAAAATGACATTTGAATCCTAAGGAGCTGACCTTGATTTGCTTTTTGCCTCACAAGGTTTTTTCTACGGTGGGGTTACCCAGTGTCGAGTAAACCCATCATTCAATCAATAACACATCTAACCCATGTAATTCCTGTGTGACTTCATTGGGATATCCCTAATTGGCCGTGAACGTCAGCGGGAATTAAGAAGAATCAAGCTGACGCTCACGTGCAGGAATTAGATCTCGCTCACTAGATCTGATCAATTACAGCCCCCAATTGTACATCCTTCTACAATTCTGCAGATGCCTGTGTCAGGAGACCGGCCAGCCATTCATAATCCGGAGTATCCTTTTCTTTGATTTTAATCGTTTTGCGTTCCTCCGGGCCCTCGAATATGCCGTCTGGCAGTTCCAGACCGGTTGCATTAAAAATGGTGAAGGACACCGCCTGCTTGGAAGGAGAGATGACCGCGGCATATTTGCCGTTTTTCAGAAAGTGTGGCTTCTTGTACTGCATGCGCTCCTGCACGTCCGGGATGGAATCATGCACCAGCTGCCGCAATTGTCTTACAACGTCAACTTGCCACGGGATTGAGATTTGTTCCATAAAATCAGTGACTTCTGCATTCAAGGTCATACTGTTCCCTCCACATTTGTTAAATTGAGTGCTTCCCATTCCGGCTTCAGAATACCCATCATCAGGCGGTCATAACGCCGTCCATCACGGTAAACTGCTGAGCGTGCGCGTCCTTCCAGTTGAAAGCCGGCTTTCTCATACGCACGAATACCTTTTGCATTATACGAAATGACGTCCAGTCCCACACGATCCAAATTCAGTTCATGGAACGCATATCGCAAAATCAGATTCAACGTTTCCGTTCCATACCCTTTGTTGCGATGTTCGGCAAGTCCGATGCCAATGGCAAGTTGTCCGCAGCGGTTGTTCCATTCAATGCTGTGAATGACAACAAAACCGATCAGTGTATCGTCCTCATGTGTCCTGAGCCTGAAGTACACTTCTTTGTTTTTCGTTTCGCCCTCATCTTCCAATTGTTTCTCTGAATAGGGGATGGCGATATCGGTATCCACATTTCGAAGATACTCCGGATCTTCATTCCATTGCAGCATCGTCTGCACGTCTTCCGCGCGTGGCGGTGTCATTTTTAATCGTTTGCTATAAAACAGGTTGTCCGTTGTCAGAGTCATGTTGGTCTCGCCCCTTGGAATCAGATAGCCTCATCATACTGGAAAATTAAGGGGTTCACAATACGCATTTCATTGTGTTTTCGGAATCTATTGTCAGCAAACCTGCCACAGTAGTAAGATGAAATTATAGGTTTAAATTCAGCGATGGAATATACCAAAATTGTCGGCAGGAGTGGTTGTTATGGAGATCAGAGTGGATGATTTGAGTGGGGATCAGGTCAAAGGATTAATCGCGGAACATTTGCTGGGTATGGCCGAAGATTCGCCGCCGGAAAGCATTCATGCGCTGGATCTGGATGGATTGAAGAAACCCGAGATTACATTCTGGTGCGCTTGGGAAGGTGATGAACTGCTGGGATGCGGAGCCATGAAGGAACTGAATGTCGAGCATGGAGAATTGAAATCGATGCGTACGGTTAATGCCCATCTCAGAAAAGGAGTAGCAAGACAAATCCTGACACACATTATTGAGGTTGCCAGAAGCCGGGGGTACAAGCGGATCAGCTTAGAGACCGGATCGATGGATTCATTTATCCCGGCACGCAGGATGTATGAAGACTTTGGCTTTGAATACTGCGAGCCTTTTGCAGATTATATATTGGACCCGAACAGTGCGTTCATGACGAAGGAGTTATCACCGCTCGGTTAATCCCCTAGTTGTTTCAATCTCGTTTTCAAAAGGGTAATCAACCAGGATTCTGTCTTCACAGGATTCTGGTTTTTTGACGTGGCCGCATGAATTGAATGAATTTGCCATAAGGAACTTCTGTGCTGAGGCATGAACAATAGGGTATACTGGAAATTATGTTATAAAAGCTTGAGAGAAGAATTACAGACGTTGTTGACATCAGGAGGACTTGAATTGGCTCAGACAGAAGGAACATTACAGAAAAAGCTTAAACCAAGACACATCAGCTTCATGGCCATGGGTGGTGTCATTGGAACCGGGATTTTCAAAGGAAGTGCCGAAACGATTGGGCTTGCAGGTCCGGGAGTAATCCTAACGTACATTTTTGCCGGACTATTACTGCTCGTTGTGATGGCTGCAATGGCGGAGATGGCCACTGTCTACAAAAACAAAAACATGAAAGACTTCGTGCAGGAAGCCTTCGGCAGCAGGGTATCCTTTGTGATGGGATGGATGTACTGCTTCCTATGGTTATCCGTGTGTGTCATTGAGGTAATCGCTGCGGGGAGCTTTTTGCAATATTGGTTCTCGGAAGTGCCGCTATGGATGCTGAGTCTGGCGTGCGCCGCATTTATTATACTCGTTAATCTGCTGAGTGTTGGGGTGTTCGGGGAGTTTGAATTTTGGCTGGCAGGCATCAAGATTGCCATGATTATTATTTTTATCATCCTGGGTACTGCATTGATCTTTGGCATTATTCCAAGTGATAACACGCCTTATCTGCATAATTACACGCAAGCCGGAGGTTTCCTTCCGAATGGGTGGTCATCGATCTTCTCCGCGCTGCTGGTTGTGATGTTCTCATATGGAGGCTCGGAGCTCATTGGTCTCACACTGACCGAGACGGAAAATGCGGACAAGGTGATGCCCAAGATTGTGGGCAATTTCATGCTGAGAATTATTTTGTTCTTCACGCTGCCCATCCTCATCATTTGCGGTCTGATTCCGTGGAATGAGCTCGGACCGGAGAGCAGCCCGTTTGTACAAGTACTGGCTTCCACAGGACTGCCCGGTGCAGCGCATATTATGAACTTTATTTTGGTGACCGCCGTTCTCTCTGCTGCAAATTCGGGCATCTACGGTGCATCCCGGATGCTGCATTCCATGGCGGTGGGCGGTGAAGCGCCTAAGGCGCTGTCCCGAACGAATCGTAGCGGCAGCCCGGTGAATACGTTGCTGGTTTGCTCCGTCATTTTGCTCGGAGGTTCCATGCTGGGACTGTTCGCTCAGGATCAATTATTCCGCGTATTGCTCGCAGTGCCCGGGTTCGTCGTGATGCTTGTATGGATCTGCATTGCCACTTCCCAGTTAAAATTGAGGAAGAGATACCCGGTCACACCGACATTCAAAGTCTGGGGATTCCCTTACGTAACCGGACTGGCCGTAATGGCGCTTGGTGTAATTGCGGTGATGTTCATATTCGATGAGGGCAATCGGTTCAGCATCAGTATCTGCCTCGGCGTTCTTGCCGTATTGATCATCTGGTCCTTGATCCGGTTCAGGAAGTCGAGTGGACAGGAAGTTTAAGGTTTGCAGAAGTATGATTGATGAGTAGAGGTATGTATCTCTAAATGGACCAAACATCTCGGCATTGATGCCGGGATGTTTTTTTTATGTGCAAAGGAATGAGCTCAGAGAGTTGAGATCAGGCGGCAACGTGGACTCGCTCTTTCAAGTCTTTTCTATGTTGAAAAGTGAGGCGGAGATCCTTGGCCAGCAAGAAGTCTCTAGAGATCATTGAAACCAGATATGAAAATAGAAGTATATATTTAGAAGAATTAAATATTTTAGTTATCGATTGGAAGAAGGGGGAGGTGGACGAAGCAACATTTTAAATAAAGTTTGGTTACGAAGGACTAGCAGGGGGAGAGTTTAAGCAGAAGTGTAATTCAAATGAACGGTGTGAGTTTTTATGTGATGATTAAATTTGTGTTTGGATACAACCATAGAGGGAGGACGTGTATGCCATTCATTGGAGGAATCATTTTAGTCTTTATCTTAGCATTTATTCTATGGTCATTAATGTTCCCGTTATTCAATATGGTAGGTAGTAGAGTCCTGAAAAGATACAACAAATTCAAACAAGAGGAGAATGTAAATGAAGAATCTAAAGACATTTAAGGTAGGAGCAATTGCAGTAGCTTTAGTGATTATTGTAGGCGTACTATTGGTGAGTTTTTTTGTGACACGAATTCCTAACGGATATGTTGGCGTTGTCTATTCACCAAACGGGGGCGTAAAAGATAATACGCTGAGTCAGGGATGGAAGTTGGTTGGTGCTTTTGATAAGGTGACAAAATATCCAATTCGAATTCAAACCGTTGAATACAAAGATATTCAGATTGCTACTTCTGACGGAAAAAACATCACAATCGATTTTGCGTACAATTATCAAGTAGAACCAAGCCAAGTGTCTTCGATCTTCAATACTTTTGGACCAATTAGCATTCAAGAAATTGAAGATACATATTTGAAAACACGTTTTCGTGATGCTGCCCGGAAAGGTATTTCTAAATTTACTGTAATTGATGTATATGGAGAAAAGTCATCTGAGGCCGGTGTAGACGTTCAACAACGTTTCGCAGACGATGTCAAAGAGCTAGGATTCATTGTATCTAATGTTACCGTTGGTGTTCCTCAACCAGATGCTAAAACCCAAGAAGCAATTGATAAAAGAGTTGAGGCATCTCAAGAGTTGGAACGTAAAACGACTGAGCTTGAAATTGCTAAAAAAGAGGCAGAACGGAAACGTGTGGAAGCACAAGGTAATGCAGACAAACTATTGATTGAAGCAGAAGGTCAAGCCAAAGCAAACAAAGAGCTTCAACAATCACTTACAAGCCAACTTGTTCAATACGAGACGATTAAGAAATGGGATGGTGTGCTTCCATATGTCAGTGGATCAAATACACCAATGATTCAGTTACCAACTGCACCTACAAAGACAGAAGAGGTGAAATAATTGGGGGGAGTTTTCTCCCCAACGGAGACATATATATTCCTTATATATCCAACTGAGAGGTAATTCAATGAATCAACTTAACATTTTACCCCCTGAACCATTCAACGAAGAAACTTTTGATCAGATCCAGCAGGAGCTGGTGCAACGTATAAACTTACAAAACAGCTTCAACAAGGAAGACATTCGTCTCGTAGCAGGAGTAGACCTGGCGTACTGGGAGGAAGAGGGACGAACACGGGCCGTGTGCTGTATTTGCGTAGTGGATTATACCACCCATGAGATCGTGGAGACGAAGTCCTTGCAGGATGAGATCAAGGTGCCGTACATCGCGGGTTATCTCTCATTCCGGGAGCTGCCGCTCATTCTGGATACGTTCAACCAACTGGAGAACGATCCCGATTTAGTCATGTTTGACGGGAACGGATATCTGCACCCGCGGCATATGGGAATAGCCACACATGCTTCGTTTTACCTCAACAAACCTACCATCGGCATCGCCAAAAGCTATCTCCGAATTCAGGACACGGACTATGAGATGCCAGCTAGCGAATCGGGGGCATTTACGGATATTGTGATTGACGGTGAAATCTATGGGCGTGCACTTCGAACGCAGCAGCAGGTCAAACCGATCTTTGTCTCCTGCGGCAATGGGATTGATATCGATACGTCTACAGAAGTAACTCTGGCGTTGATTAACAAAGAAAGCCGCTTACCCATCCCTGTAAGACAGGCTGATTTGGAAACGAAAAAGCACAGAGCAGCACGAAGATAAGTGGACGACGCTGAAGGCAAAACAGGGCCACCATTAAACGGATAAAATGGACAAAACCCTAACAGATGTGTGTTGGATTTTATTTATTTGCATTAGAACGCAACTGTTTCACAGACGAATGAGATGAGCGAAGCCCTTAGAAAAGTAAAAGTATAGATATGTACGAACGAGAAGGTACCCAGGCTGCTGGAGACAGGATGTGAAGAGACATCCCCAGCGTATGGCGTACTTTTTTGTTTTGATGGGCATGGATGTTGTAGGGGGTTTCAAGGAAACCCTTAATTCTTTAAGTAATCCAGCTCGATCGCCTGCCTGAACTTCTGGGCAAACCGCTCTGCGGCTGCGGCGACCTCCTTGGACTCGGTTTGTACGAAGCCGATTTGCATCTTGGGCTGGTCGATGGAGGCAATCTCCACCATCTTCACCAGACCTTCCTTCCATAACGAATTTTGATAGAAGGAGAAGTCGTGACCGATGCTGGCTGCTATATTGTTTCGAAGAACCGTGTTGATCGCTTCCGAGTTGTTTGTTTTGAAGAGGATGGACAGCGCTCCATAATCATACGTAAAATCCTGAATGAAATCTTCAATGAAGCCATCGCGGTACAGCGCTAGAGGATGCTCCTTCAGTTGATCAGGCGTCACCCGGTTAAGCTTGGCCAGATCGGACTGATGATGCGTGCCTACAACGAGTTTGCCGGAATACATCGGGCTGAAATGCAGTCCGTCGAATTCACGCAGCTGTTTCGTGTAGATGGCAATGAAACCAAGGTGTGCCTTGTTGTTCCGGATATCTTCGATAATCTCCATGGAGCCTTTCTCTTCAATGGAGATATTCAACCGGGGATGCTCCCTCTTCATATCGGCAGTGGTCTGGACAAGGTAGTGCATGACACTGGGAAAGGTTGATACATGCAGGTCGCCTGTCAGGCAGGACGCTTCCGCATTCAGCGATTTCAACTCATCGACCCGCTGCAAAATGTCCAGCGCCTTGGCAATGAATTGTTTGCCTTCCGCTGTAGGGTGAGTCCCCTGCCGGGAGCGTTCGAACAGAGTCAGGCCAAGCTCCTTTTCAAGACGATGGATAGATTGACTGATGGCTGATTGTGTAACATGCAGGTGCTCCGAGGCGGCGGAGAAGGATTGTGTTTTGGCAATTTCAACGACATATTCAAGCTGTTCCAGATTCATGGGTTCATCTCCGTTTTAGCATTAGTTCTACTAATATTAACATTAATATCTATAAATATGAATAATACGTGAACGGCAATATAATATATAGACAAGCTATTTTATAAGCTTAACTAAGGGGATGAAATTCATGAAAGCAGCAGTATGGTATGGCCATAAAGATGTTCGAGTGGAAGAACGGTGAAGTTCCGGTTGCTGGGGCGGGACAAGTCAAAATTAAAGTGGAATATGCCGGGATCTGCGGCAGTGACTTGCATGCTTATCACCATGGTGTAGGGATTCAGGAAGGCGAAAATCACCCGCTCTCAGGTCAGAAGGCACCATTGACACTCGGACACGAGTTTGCCGGAACGGTTAGTGAATTGGGAAGTGATGTAAGCGGTATTAGCATAGGGGATCGAGTTGTGGTAGAGCCATTGTATCATTGCGGCAAATGCGAATACTGTATCCAGGGACGCTATAACCAGTGTACTGAATTCGGATTCGTTGGTTTGAACGGTGATGGTGGTTTTGCCGAATATGTTGTTGTTGAAGCATATATGGTACACAAATTGCCTGACAACGTCTCCTTTGAAGAAGGGGCACTCGTCGAGCCTACAGCCGTGGCGTTCCATGCCGTTCGTCACAGCAAACTGAAAGTGGGTCAGAAGGTTGCCGTGTATGGTGCAGGTCCAATCGGACTGCTGACGATTCTATCTGCCAAAGCCGCTGGTGCTTCGACGATCTATGCGGTTGACGTATTCGAGGAACGCCTGAACCTGGCAGCCAAGCTGGGAGCCATTCCGGTGAACAGCGCCAAAGTGAATGCAACAGAAGTCATCCTGGAGCAATCTGGAGGCATTGATGTCGCCTATGAAGCAGCCGGTGTGCAGCCTACGATGGATAGCGCTGTAGCGGTAGTCAAAAAAGGCGGAGAAGTAGTTGTTATCGCAGCCATCCCTAACCCGCTGCTGGTAAACTTCTTCGATCTTCTGGTGAAGGAAGCGAATCTGACGGCTACACTCGCGTATCGCCACATTTTCCCTGAAGTGATCTCACTCATTGCTGAAGGAGCACTCGATGTGAAACAGGTCATCACCAAAAAAATCAAGCTGGATAACATCGTGGAAGAAGGACTTGAACTGCTGATGAGCGACAAGAGCCATGCGAAAATTTTGGTGGAAATCGGCGGTTAATAAGCACATTTTGAATGAATAGATTTCAATGAACAGCCGCTCGTAATGAGCGGCCTGTTCTGTATTTAACGATTATATGTGCAGAAACTCATATCCTCGTTCGTTCATTTTCCTGCGGTTATGCCCCTCATGTCACAATCCCAGATGAATCACGAATCATAACGATAACAAATGGCGTTGCCTCCACTGTTACGCGGACTGAATTCTTCATCCTCCACAAAACCAAAACGTTCGTATAAACGAATGGCATTAACCATCTGTCCGCCCGTAAACAGATATACCTTGTCTTTGCCCATGTCTTTGGCTGATGCAACACACTGACGAAGGAGCTCGCGGGCAATGCCGTGTCCTCTCCATTCTGGATCCACGCCAAGCAGGCGAATAAACGGATAATCAATAGGGAGTTCAAAGTTGGGATAGGCCTTATGTGCCGTTTCGAACAATTGCACCGTTCCTACGACCTGATCGTCCACTTTAGCGACCCACAATTCCGCGAGGTAGGGGTTATCCAATGATTCCTTCATATCTTTTACGTAGGCTTCCCATCGTTCCTGATCCTGAAAGGTGTCCTTGTACTCCGCGTAACTTGCAACGAGGATATGTACAATCTCTTCGTGGTCAGCTTCTGAAGCGGGATGAATCGTGACTGCCGTTGTCGTCATTTCAATTTCTCCTTCGGAAATGGGGTGGATGAAATATAGTTATTCCACATCTTAACACAACTAATTTGATCGGAATAATCAAAATATTCTATAGATTACGTATGATTTTCTATGAGTAAGTCTATGCCAACATCTTCTCTTCTCATACGAATCCAGCAATTATAAACGATTGAGCTGGGTGGAATACAGGTTATTGCGATATTCGGTTGGCGTATTGCCTTCGTACTGCTTGAACATGCGAAGGAACAGTTTGTAATCCGAGAATCCGCATTGCCCGGCAATTTCCTTTACACTAGCATTGGTATTGAGCAGCAGCTGTTTGGCACGGTTGATCCGCTCGGTGAGAATGTACGTTTTCAGGCCGATGCCTTTTTCGCGTTTCACCATTTTGGAGATATAGTCCTTGTTAAAACTGAAATGCTCCGCAATCTTGCTCACCGTGATATCCGTATGAAGATGAATATCAACCCATTTGCAGATATGGTCAACGACTGCATTATGGGGACGATAACCAGCCTCCGCGTTTCGTTCCAGCTCTTTTAACAGCAGCAGAAGTGCCGCTTCTGCCTCTTCGGGGGAGAAGGACGAGACATGCAGCAGCTGCTTGAACAGCTGATTGGCTGTCGAGGGTACAGGGATGGTCGCATGCGTTGGATAACGGTCGAATCCTTCGGTTAAAGGCTCGTAGTGAGCCCAGTAAAAGCTGACGGGAGCATCGCTCATCTGGTAACCATAATGGGTATGCCCCGCTCGCAGAAACAGCAGATCATTGGCACGAACCACGTAATGCCGATCTTCCTCCGCAATATACATCTCGCCTTCCAGCATCAAAATGATCTCATGCACAGGCATGATTCGCTTCATATGTGTCCAATTGCCTTCCGTAATGAACTTGCCGCACAGATAATATTGGAGTGGCTTTTGCATAAGACGGATTTATCCACCTTTTCTTGGATTATGAGTCTGATGTAGTTGTATTTTATTTGATAACATGTGGATAATCAAGGATTGATATGAGTCAGCAATCATGCGGCGTACAAATGGCAACACGGATTTTACCCTTTTACATGCTTCGGAAAAGATATTAAAAGTCATCATCTCATTACATAACGAGGAGGAATATGAACCATGATTGAAACGAAAAAGGGATTTCTGGGTCCTGAACATGTGCATTTGTTAAACGGGGTTTTCCAAACATCCCAACAGGTCGGGGAACGGTACCTGTTATCACTGGACATCGATCGGTTCCTGGCCCCATGTTACGAGGCACACGGATTAACCGCAAAGAAGGAACGGTATGCCGGCTGGGAAGCGCGGACGATCAGCGGACACTCTCTTGGACATTATCTGTCTGCTCTTGCTGTAACTTACCAGGCGACAGGCAATGAGAAGCTCAAACAAACACTGGATTACGCCGTCACCGAACTTGCAGGAATTCAGCAGGCGACAGGCAGCGGATATATCGGCGGTTTGACCGAGGAAGCCTTTGATGCGGCGTTCCGGGCCGAGCGTATTGGCAGTTTTGATATCAATGGATTCTGGGTTCCGTGGTACAGCGTACACAAAATCTATCGCGGTCTTATCGACGCTTACAAGCTTACGGGCAATCAGCTGGCCCTTGATGTGGTTACCCGGTTCGCGGATTGGGCCGTGGCGGGCATGAGTAGCATGACAGAGGAACAGGTACAGACGATGCTCCAGTGTGAGCATGGCGGCATGAACGAAGTGTTCGCTCAGTTGTACGGAATAACGGGTCAATCCGTTTATCTCAATATGGCCAATCGGTTCACCCACCAAATGATCCTTGAGCCCTTGGAGCAAGAGCGGGATGATCTTCAGGGCAAACACGCCAATACTCAGATTCCAAAAGTAATCGGCGCGGCCGAAATTTATAACCAGGATCATTCGCATGAGAGCTACCGGACGGCGGCGGAGTTTTTCTGGGACACAACGATTCACCATCGCTCCTATGTGTTCGGCGCCACGAGCATCTCGGAACATTATGAAGCGAAGGGCATGGAGAGCCTTGGTATCAAAACCGGAGAGAGCTGCTGTACCCACAACATGATGCATTTGACGAAACAGCTGTTTGCCTGGAACCCGGACAGTGCCTACATGGACTATTATGAAAACGCCATCTATAATCACATCCTGGGCACGCAGGATCCCGATACAGGCAACAAAACGTATTTTGCTTCCACGCTTCAGGGTCATTACAAAATCTACGGGACACATGATACCGCATGGTGGTGCTGCACAGGGTCAGGGATGGAGAATCCCGGCAAATACGCCGAGGCGATCTATTTTGAGGATGAACAGGACCTGTACGTGAATCTGTATATCGCCTCCCAGCTGGACTGGGCGTCACAGGGCTTATCCTTGAAGCTCGAAACCGATTTCCCTTATTCGGAAAAAGTAAACCTGACGATCACCGGAGGCCATGCCTCGGCCAATCTAAGATTACGCGTGCCCTCATGGCTGCAGGAGCCAATGACGGCAACCGTCAATGGGGATACGGCACATCTGTATACTCGGATGGAACCCGGATATCTCTCCATCCAGCGCACATGGTCCGCCGGGGATGTCATCACGATCACCCTGCCGATGTCACTGCGACAGTACACGTCCAGAGATGATACGCACAAGGTAGCGTTCCTGTATGGTCCCATCGTGCTGGCAGGTGCACTGGGAAGCGAAGGGCTGCCGGAAGATACCATTGTGGATGAGACGGCCCTGAATCCGAAGACAGCACCCGTACCCGTGATCTGGACGGAGAAGGAGGATGTCACTGAATGGATCAGAGAGGTGGATTCGGGAACGTTAACTTTTGAACTCAGCAAGGATGTGACGTCTACAGGTGAAGCTGTGAAGCTGATTCCGTTCTACGATGTGCATCATGAGTTTTATACGGTATATTGGCCGTTTAACGATGAAGGCGATGCGCTGGAGAAGGAACTGAATGATATCACCATCGACAGGGTGCAGCCGGACGGCCAGCAGGACGAGATCGGGCATCATCTGGATAGCAACTGCCGTGCAGAACACCATAACGGTTCATACACGGACAGCCGCAACAGGCTGCATATGTGGCGGGAAGCCTTTGGCGTCAGCGGAGCATATTTCAGTTACCAATTGGCTGTAGATGGTTCCGGTTCGAATGTTTTGTGTGTCGGCTATTGGGGCGGGGATCATTCACCATTTGAACGGGAAGGAACGCGGTATACCAGAGAATTCAGCGTTGTTGTGGATGGAACCGTAGTCGGCCAGCAGCGAATTCATATGAACAAGATCGGTGAAGTGTTCTATGCGACCTATGATATTCCTGAGACGGTTACCTCCGGTAAAGACAGTGTGACAGTAACATTTCAGGCCATTGGTGATCGTGGTTGTGCAGGAAAAGTCGTAGAGGTGCGTACAACCCGAAGCAAGCCGAAATCCCTGATCTCATAAATCGGCATCGCATGGAAATCAGCAAACACAATAGTATAATGAGGACAAAGTCGATTAGGGATCAGGGAGGTGGAATGTGTGGCAAAACCGGATAACAAAGGTATCTATAGCTTTCAGGATTGGCTGACCTGGGAAGGTACATGGGAACTCATTAACGGCAAAGCCTATAATACGTCCTCAGCACCGACCTCCAGGCACCAATTTATTGTGGGTGAGCTGCACTTCTCCTTGCGAACTTTTTTGCAGAACCAAAAATGCTATGTGTTTGTTGCACCCTTCGATGTGTATTTTAGCGAAAATGAACAATACGATACACCAGATCATGTTGTACAACCAGATCTGTCCGTCATTTGTTCGAAAGACCAAATATTCAAAAATGGCTGTCACGGTGCACCGTCTTTGATTATAGAAGTATTGTCTCCTTCGACTGCCTTGAAGGATTTTAATGAGAAATTTAATTTGTATCAGAAATATGGCGTACATGAATACTGGATTGTCGATCCTGGCAACCAGACTGTACATGTTTATACGCTAGAGGATGGAAGCTATCAGGATCGTAGATTGTATACGGAAGATCAACGATTCAATCGAAGCTGTTCCCGGAACTGGCGATCCCTTTTCAGCAGCTGTTCAGGCTGGAATAGAATATATATGGAAATACTCCGGCGCTCTGCGTCTGGAGTATTTTTTATGTCTTTTTCCGGCTCGTCCTATATAAAAAATGACACGCAATCTCCACATTCCACGTATTACCTGTAAATCTTTCTTTTTCCGTTACCGGATAATTCCGAGTTTTTCTTCGTTCCATATTGGACCCGCTGTCATGAGATTACAAAATTTGTCCACGTATCCCTGTAGATGAAATGGGATGAGCCTGCGCCACGTATATTTATGAATATCCATATTCACCGACCCGAATGAGGGCAACATCATGTACAATGAAGGATATATGCGATGGTAAATATCGACAATCGGTCCATCATATAGCGAGAAAGGAGGTCAGATCATATACGATGACCAAGTACATAAAATGGCTGGGCCTGATCTTCGGCGTTGTCATCATCAATGTTCTTTTGTTTTCGCCAGGATTCATTGGACTTGGCTTCAGTGGTGGGGCCTTTGCAACGGCGCTGTCCGTAACCCTTCTGTTCGGGAGTGTAATGGCTCTCTTTTATGGAAGTTACACCCTGCTGTTTAAACAGCCCGTGGTCTTACCCGTTAAGCAGATCGAAACCCATGAAGATTATGTGGAAGCACTGTCCTTTTATAGGCGCATTAAAGTGCTTGAAGAAGATATTACGCTGGGATTGTCCCAATTGAGCCGGATGAAGAAGAAGAAAGAAACGCTCCTGAACGTGCTGAATCAGCGGTTCGATCCGGGGGAGCTGAGCTATAAGAAATTTGCCTCCGTCACGCTAGAAGTGGAGAAGCTGCTGTACCTCAACATTCGAAGCGTGCTGAACAGACTCCATGTATTCGATGAAGCCGAATACGCCGCATTGATGAAATCCAAATCCTCCAAGATTCCACCAAAATTATTTCAGGAAAAAACCAAAGTGTATAACGACTATCTATCCTATGTGAAAGACTCGCTCCATACCAATGAAGAAATTCTACTCAAACTCGATCAGCTGCTGCTGGAAATATCACGCCTGGACAGTTTTGAAGCCGGGGATATCGAACAGATGCCCTGCATGCAGGACATTGATCAGTTAATTAAGCACACCAAATTATACAGACAGTGAGGGGTTGCATCTATGGCGAAGAAAGGGAAGTTTTTTTTCATATCGGTTGTGATGTTGGTACTTGTGTTCGGCCTGGTCTATGCGGGAATCACACTGACATCGAACTTCGGTAAATCCAGTACACAGGTGACAACGGAGAACGCAGGCAAAGAGTTGGGCAAGTTGTATGCGGACATTGCACCAGCAACGGCTGAACCCGTGAAGGGACAGATCGATCTGGATCCGGTTGATGTGGCAGAATCGCTGCCGGACATCTCCAAGTTCCCGATTACCGTTGAGAATACGACGAATGAGTATGTCGAAATTTTCTCGTCCATCGAAAAATCCGGGACTGGGGCAGACGGCTGGCTAACCGAGGTCAGTGAAGAATTCAACAAGGCTAACATTACAGTGGGCGGTCAACCGGTATCGGTAAAGATCCGCAATATTGCATCCGGAACAGCAGCCGATTACATCAAGTCCGGCAAATACGTACCCGATGCATACACGCCTTCCAATGAACTGTGGGGAGAGATGGTTGCCGCAAGCGGTGTGAAGACCGAAAAGGTATCCGAACGCCTGGTGGGGAATGTCCCCGGGATTGTTATTTCCAAAGCGAAATATGATTCGCTCGTTGACACGTACGGTTCCGTCAATGTAAAAACGGTCACCGAAGCGATTGCCAATAATGAACTCGCAATGGGGTATACCGATCCGTTTGCCAGCTCTACAGGGCTTAATTTTCTCGTGACAGCGCTGAATACGTACGATAGCTCCAATCCGCTGGGGGAGAAAGCGATTGAAGGCTTTGAGAAATTCCAGGCCAACGTACCGTTTACGGCTTCCACAACCATTCAGATGCGTGAAGCGGCGAAATCAGGTCGACTGGACGCCTTTGTGCTCGAATACCAAACGTATGTTAACACCGCTGATCTGAAAAGCGGATATGTCTTTACACCATTTGGCGTAAGGCATGACAGTCCGCTGTATGCACTGGGGCAGCTGCCGGAGAACAAACAGGAGATCATCCAAAAGTTTGCGGAATTTGTCACCCAGGCGAAATATCAGCAGTCGGCAGAAGAGTTCGGATTTAACGGTTTGCAGGACTACAAGTCCGAGCTGGCGACCGTCGATGGTGGCACGTTATTGTCCGCACAGAAAGTATGGAAAGAGAAAAAGAACGGCAGCAAACCGATCGCGGCTGTATTCGTGACCGACGTATCCGGAAGCATGGATGGCGAGCCGCTGAATCGGCTGAAGGAATCCCTCCGCAAAGGTCAGAAATATCTGGGCACGGACAACAGCATTGGCCTCGTTTCGTATTCCAGTGGCGTAACCGTAAACCTGCCGATTGCCAAGTATGATACCAACCAACAGTCCATGTTCGTGGGGTCCGTGGATAGTTTGCAAGCAGGCGGCGGTACGGCGACCTTTGATGGCATCGTTGTAGCGATGAAGATGCTGGAGGACTATATGGCCGCTGATCCGAACGTGAAGCCGCTGATTTTTGTGCTGAGTGATGGGGAGACCAACGAAGGACATACACTGAAGGATATTCGTGAACTGGTAGAGACATATCAAGTGCCAATCTACACGATCGGATACAACGCAGACATCAAGGCTCTGGAGAGCATCTCCAGCATTAACGAAGCGGCCAGCATCAACGCCGATACCGACGATGTCGTGTACAAGATCGGAAATCTGTTTAACGTGCAGATGTAAATTTAAGGGGGAGTTTGGATGTCGTTTTCGATGGAGATACCCAGCCAGAAGGAAATTCAGAAGGTCATAGAGGAAGAGGTGAAGCCCGTCCCGGCCGAGGTGGCAGAGCTGCAGCAAGTGGCAAACGCCAACGTGGAGATGATCATGTCGCTGGATTTGGAGTCACTGGATAAACGCAAGGAGATTTTGCAATCCATTGAAGGCTTTGGCATGAACACGATGAGATCCTCTTCGGAGAAAAACGCGCTGCTTCAAGTCTCTGTTGGACATCTGTCCAAGACAGGAGACGAAGGCGGTCAGGTTGCCAAAGGCCTGACCGAGCTGCACATGCAGTTGAAGGATCTCGACCCCAGCGTGGTCGACTTCGCCAAGACCGGATTCCTTGGCAAGTTGTTCAATCCGCTGCGGGCCTATTTTCTCAAATACCAGAAGGCCGATGCGGTCATCGCTGACATCGTAACTTCCCTGGACAAAGGCAGAGCCATACTTCGGAACGACAATACAACGTTGGAGATTGAGCAGCAGACGCTGCGAGAACTGACCAAACGGCTGCAAAAAGAAATCCAGCTTGGTGTGCTTATGGATGAGTCGATTGACGGACAGATCGAGGCCGCCAAGGTCCGGAATGAAGACCCGGAGAAGGTCCGTTTTATCACCGAAGAGGTTCTGTTCCCGCTGCGACAGCGTGTCATGGATCTCCAGCAGATGCTGGTCGTAAATCAGCAGGGCATCATGGCAATTGAGGTGGTTATCCGCAACAACAAGGAATTGATCCGCGGAGTCGATCGGGCCAAGAACGTGACGATCTCGGCATTGAAAATTGCCGTAACCGTTGCCAGTGCGCTATACAATCAGAAGATTGTTTTGCAGAAGATCGAGCTGCTCAATCAGACGACCAATGACCTGATTGCAGGCACGTCCAAAATGCTGAAGGATCAGGGGATTGCTATTCAGAAGCAGGCGTATGATGCCAGCATCTCCGTGGATACGATGAAACAGGCGTTCACCGATGTGCTGTCTGCGCTTGACTCCATCAGTCTTTATAAGCAGGAAGCTCTGCCAAGAATGCGGGAGACGATTATCCAGTTTCGTGAGCTTGCTGACACCGGCGAGCAGCAGATCCAGCGGTTGGAGAAAGGGCAGAAGCTGGGGCTGTAATCATAAGAGAGAAATAAATACGCCGTAGATTGTTATCTTTATGTATGGTTAGAAAGAAGCGACTATTCTCCATTAAGCATGGGAATGGTCGCTTTTCTGGGTTTCATGAAGATAGGTACTAGCTGCCATACCCCAAACTTCTTGCATAAGCGTATAACTGTTCTTCACATTGCTCCATTAGAACACCAGCGGTGTTTACTTTGGCATTACCCTGTTTTAGTAACGTGTAATTCACTTTGTTCTTGGATACTGCCTTTTGGTACAGGAGGTACCCCTCGAGCTGAGTGTAGCTTGCCTTGATAAATATGTCGTGGATTTTCTTGATTTTCGGGTTGGTAGGCTTGATTTGTTTTGCCTTGGATACCAATTTCGTATAATTGGGGATCACCGTATTTGTAAGTTTAAGATACATGGACTTGCGATTCGTTGAAGTTACCTGGGTGTCGATGCTTTCCAAAGCGGTAAAGGCTTTGGCCTCATAAGTTTCAAGAGCAAATAACTGAGTAGTGTACTCTTTAAATTCTTCATAACTCTGATCTGAATATGTAGAGGTTGCTGCATTGGCTGCATTGGCAGAAGCTGCTGGAGAGAGAAGCACTCCGCCAATCAAAACAAAACTGGTAAGCAATGATATAATCCACGACTTCTTCACTTGTAATTGTCATCCTCCTTTAGTTTTTATTCCATTGGATAACCTAACATATAAATACCAGAAATTACAGGAATGTATTTACATCATTTTGGTGGGAAAAGCTTTCTTGAAATTCCTCTCGATCAACATACTATAGGGAAGTATAGCGATATTAATTTTCTTTCAACAAGACGTTGTCAGGCCTGTAATGAATGATCTTGAACAACTCCTCGGCCATGTAGACGGGGCTGTGCTTGAAATCCTGTCTGATCCACTCCAAGATCATGCCGAATATCGCATGAGACTGGTAGCTTGCCAGCAGTTCAGGGTTAATGTGCTGCGGGAAGATGTGATTCAGATCCTGTAAGGAGAGATCCCGAAGAACATCACAGATCATGCGTTGAAAGTTGGAAGAAGCCTCTGATTTCACAACCAGCGTGTAGAATTGTGCGTGCTGGTGCACATGCTCAAATATGGTGATTGCCGAAGACGGCATCAGACCAACCTCGAACTCTTTCATACCCTGATAGGGTTTGCGAAAAGAAGTCACCAGATCCTGTATCACATCATCGATGATTTCGTTGAACAGGTCTTCCTTGTACTGATAATGTCTGTAGAAAGTACCTCGATTTAGGTCGGCTCGCTGCACAATATCCGTAATAGAAATTTCTTTAAAGGCATGTTTTTGCATCAAATGGATGAGTGCATCCTTCAATGCAGCTTTTGATTTCTTGATTCTTCGATCCATGGAATTCGGAATTTCAGACATCTATTTTTCTCCTCTCCAGTTTACTCTATCTTTTAAAGTACATTCAGGCTTATAAGTGTTGTTTAACGTACAACTGGACAAGCTTTTACTGATTGAAGTGAAACGCTATGACTTATTATACTAAGGATAGGAGTTAATGAACATTTGTTTGTTAACTTATTGTAAACGAATACACAAAGGAGGATACATGAGATGAAACTTCAAGATAAAGTAGCTGTGGTTACAGGCGCAGGTTCAGGTATGGGGAAAGCAATCGCCACGTTGTATGCACAAGAGGGTGCCAAAGTGGTTGTTTCAGATATTAACGAAGAATCCGCACAGACGGTCGTCAATGAGATCAAAGCCCAAGGCGGAGAAGCCATCGTGGTTCTGGCCAATGTGGCCAAAGAGGAAGATGTGCAAAACCTGATTGATACAACGGTCAGCACGTACGGTACCGTAGACATTCTGGTGAACAATGCAGGGATTATGGACGGCATGGAGCCGGCTGCTGAGATAACAGATGAAAAGTGGGAGCGCCTCTTTGCAGTGAATACCACAAGTGTAATGCGTACTACGCGCAAAGTCCTTCCCATCTTCCTGGAGAAGCAAAACGGTGTCATTGTTAACGTTGCTTCGGCAGGCGGATTGCATGGTGGCCGTGCGGGAGCTGCATATACGGCATCGAAGCATGCTGTGGTCGGCCTTACCAAAAATACAGGGTTTATGTATGCAGGGCAGGGCATTCGCTGCAACGCCATCGCTCCGGGTGGGGTAGCAACAAATATCAGTTCCTCCATGGCAGGGATCAGCCAATTCGGTGCGTCCAGACAGCAGCTGGGCATGGCGATTAACCCGCGCATAGGAACAAGTGAAGAAATTGCCAAGGTAGCCCTGTTCCTCGGTTCGGATGAGTCCAGCTTCGTGAACGGAACGGTGATTGAAGCCGATTCAGGCTGGAACTCTTATTAATCCGAGAACGGAATGAAATAGGAATTACGGTATGTAAACAGGAAGCCGCATGTGTGCGGCTTCTTTTTTTTCTGCCAGAGACCTTTAATTTGCAGCATCTTGGTCCAAATAGGACAAACGTTTGCATTGATGCATTGAGCTTCATAAATGGTTTAAACGGATGCCGGCTTAGACTTCGAAAAGAGAGAAGATTCGCGCACAATCAGACGATGCGGAATAATGACCGGATTTTGAGGCAGTGCTTCCCTGTTCAGAATTTTTAGCAGAACTTGAACTGCAGTATAACCGAGCTGGTAGGTCCCAATGTCAATAGAGCTTAGCGGTGGTGAAGCCAGTTCCGATAAGGCGATGTTGTTAAAGCTAACAACGCTGATGTCTTCCGGCACACGGTAACCGAGTTCGGCAAGAGCTCTCAGCACCCCGAAGGCAACATTGTCATCAATGACAACGATCGCAGTAGGTCTGTCCGGCAAGGACATGAACAGCGACATGGCCCGAAATCCGCTCTCCTGTAGAAACTCGCCTTCCACAATCCAGTCGTTATTCGCGTGCAGGCCCGCTTCGGCAAGCGCTTTTTCGTACCCTCGCATGCGATCATGCGATAATGTAATATCCGGTGGGCCGCTGACAAATCCGATTCGGTTATGCCCCTGGGCGATTAAATGCTGGGTCGCATCATAAGCGGTCTGCACATTATCGTTATCAACCATGGGTGCATTCGGATGAGCCTCGCTGCGCCCGATCAGCACGAAAGGAAACTTTTCCTCTTCCAAAAAGGAAATGATCGGATCGTCCCGTTTGGAGCCGAGCAGCAGAATGCCATCCACTCTCCGGCCATGAACCAGGCGGGATATCGCATGTAATTCACTGTCAGTGGACGTTTCGGTGGTCAGCAGTAATTCGTAATTCATGCGGGTGGCATGCGTAATGATTCCCCGCAGCAGTTCTCCAAAAAAGTAATTCTGAAACAGCTCTTCTGCAGGGCGTGGAAGCATGATGCCAAGGGTTTGAGTCGTTTTGGAAACCAGGCTCTTGGCCATGATATTGGGATGATAATTCAGCTCTTTCATAATTTGCTTCACTTTGAGAGACGTCTCGGTGCTGATTCTGGGATGGTTGGAAATCACCCGTGAAACTGTAGAAGGGGAGACACCCGCCAATTTGGCAATATCTTTGATAGTAATCATGTAAAAAATCCCTTCTGATCAATCATTTCAACATTCTCCTATGGTAATCCAACAGATTCGATAAATCAATTGCAAACTGCAGCATACGGGATGCATGGGAAGTAAAAATAAGGAAGAAAGAGTCAGAACAAGGAAACAGGAAGTTACTGGATCTAGAACAAGAAAAATGGGTAAAATTGAGCGAATATGGCTTGTGCAAACGTTTGTGCAAAGAAAGTCTCGTATTGTATGATGTGATTGTTGTTATAGCGCTTACATAAGTGGTTTTTGCTTACATCCGAGAGTGTTTCCCCCTGAATACATAACTTTGAAGTAGACTTGTCGTCCATCTGAGCAAACGTTTGTACCAAAGCGAATATGGATTGCAAAACCTGTCATCACACGCAGACCAAAGGGAGAAAAGCGCAAGATTTTTGAACCAAACAGAGGGAAGGGGACATTTTACATGAGAAAATGGCAAGGGGCAACATTGTCCGTTATGATGGCCTTTACACTGGCCGCGTGCTCTGCTGGAGGCGGAAGCACCTCTCCTACTACGGGGACGGGGGGCGAGAATGCAGGGGAGGTTGTAGAGCTGACAGCTGAGAACCTTCAGCCGGAAGAAGGCGCTACCCTCGTTATCTGGGAAGATAAGAACCAACAGAGTTTTGTGGAAGAGAGAGCCAAGAAGTTTGAAGAAAAGTATGGGGTAACCGTCAAAATGGAGGAGCTGCCTCCGACAGATCAGGTAACCAAACTGACTACGGATGGCCCGGCAGGCCTGGCAGCAGATGTTGTTGTGTTCCCGCACGATAAGATTGGAAGCGCTTCAGAGGCAGGGCTTATTTTGCCGAATGATATTTTTGAAGCGGAGACAGTAGCGAACACCAGTGAAAATGCGCTGAAGGCCGTAACGTTTAAGGACATCTTATACGGATATCCGTACAGCGTGGAAACGTACGCCCTCTTTTATAACAAGGCGCTTTATCCTGAAGCACCGAAGAACTTTGAGGAAATTGTCAGCTTCGCCAAAACCTTTAATGACGTGAAGTCCAACCAATATGCCCTGATGTGGGAATTGCAGCAGTTCTATTATAATTATGCCTTCCTGGCTTCACAGGGTGGTTATATTTTCGGGGATAACGGAATGAACAGCGAAGATCTCGGTCTGAATAATGAAGGAGCCCAGAAGGGTGGAGAGTTCTTACAGACGCTGAAGTCGGAAGTGCTGCCGCTCAAGATGGGTGACGTGAACTATGATATCAAAAAAGGACTATTCTCCAGCGGTAAGCTGGCTATGGACATCAACGGTCCTTGGACCATTGCCGATTATCGCAATGCGGGCATTGATTTCGGCGTTGCACCACTCCCTGCGATCGATGGTAAACCAATGACATCGTTCTCCGGAGTCAAAGCCTATTATGTGAATGCATTTACCCAATACCCAAATGCAGCCAAACTCTTCGCGGCCTTCCTCTCTAACGAAGAAGCCCAGATGGCCAACTTTGAAATGAATGGTACACTTCCAGCCAACTCCAACGTGGCAGCCGATCCGAAGGTGCAGGAGGATCCGATCAACAAGGCATTCCTCGAACAATTCAATAACTCGACGCCAATGCCTTCGCTTCCCGCGATGGATAGTGTCTGGGGCCCGATCACTTCAGCTGTTACCGATATATGGGATGGCGGCAAAGATGTGAAGGCATCGCTGGATAACGCAGTGAAGCAGATTCAGGAAAGTCTGGCAACGGTTCAATAAACGGATGAAGCACCAGGTTTGGAGAAGGTGGGGAGGAGAGAGCGAATGAAACAACAGCATGTCCCGGTGTCTGTTAGGCCCAACAGGGAAAAACAGCACCGGATGACAGCGGCCATATGTTCGATCATACTGCAAGGTCTTGGACAATTGTACAATCGGCAATGGATCAAGGGGATTTGCCTACTGTTACTGGAGGGGGCAGGGCTTGCGTACCTGCTTCCCCGCCTGTCACAGGCCGTATGGGGAATATGGACACTGGGGGAAAATACGCAGCGCTTTGTCAAAGTGAATGGGTCCACGGTGCTTCAACGGGGTGACCATTCGATCTTTTTATTGTTAGACGGAATTATCGTACTACTGGTGTTTTTTGTGTTTATCCTGATCTACATCCTGAACATTCGCGATGCGTATTACACAGGACTTGCGAGGGAGGAAGGGAAGAAAACACTGGGAGCGGCAGCTTCGCTCAGAAATATGATGGACAAAAATTTCCCGTATCTGTTTTTGTCCATTCCGGCTTTGGGGGTTCTTTTCTTCACGGTTATGCCGATCCTGTTTACGATCACCCTCGCGTTTACCAACTATTCGGCACCGGATCATATCCCGCCTGCCAAACTCGTGGATTGGGTAGGGTTCAAGACTTTCAGTGATCTGATTCAGCTCAAATCATGGAGTCATACCTTTTTTGGTGTATTAACGTGGACAGTGATATGGGCGATTTTGGCCACGGTGACCACTTATTTTGGCGGAGTGCTTGTGGCGCTGCTGATCGAGCAGCGGGGCATTCGGTTCAAAAAGCTGTGGCGGACCATATTTATTCTCCCTTATGCCATACCACAGATCATTTCCTTGCTGCTCATGCGAAATCTGTTCAATGGCCAGTTCGGTCCGATCAATACGTACATGAGAGCTTTTGGTCTGGAGGGGCTGCCCTGGTTGACCGATCCGTTCTGGGCCAAGGTTACCGTTATCGTGGTTAACATGTGGATCGGTATTCCGGTCAGCATGGTGCTGATCCTCGGCGTCTTGACGGCAATTCCGCGTGATCTGTACGAGGCCGCTGAAGTGGACGGAGCATCCGCATTCCAGAAATTCCGGATCATCACGATGCCATTCATTCTTTTTGCAACAACTCCGGTGCTGATTATGCAGTTTGCCGGAAACTTCAACAACTTCAATGTTATCTTCCTGCTGACCAACGGGAATCCTCTGCGCGGCGACTACCAGTATGCAGGGGCAACAGACCTGCTGGTGACCTGGCTTTACAAGCTCACGCTGGACAACAACAAATTCAATATGGCTTCAGCCGTAGGCATCATCATCTTCATCATTATTGCGTCGTTTTCCATCTGGAATTTCCGCCGCTCCAAATCGTTTAAGGAGGAGGACATGATTCAATGAAGAAACGCAATAACCCGATGCGCCTAACTCTCAGTTATGTGCTGTTGATTATTATCACCGTTGTCTCCATTTATCCGGTGTTGTGGATCTTTCTCTCTTCTCTGCGACCGGGGGCGGCGCTGTACAGCGAGCGCTTATGGCCGGAAGCTTTCACTCTGTCCCATTATGGCGAATTGTTCAATAATCCATCGTTCATGTATGGCAGGTGGTATCTGAACACGCTCAAAATCGCCTTTTTCACCATGATCTTCTCAACCCTTATGGTAACACTCGGCATGTATGCACTCTCCCGTTTCCGATTTCGGGGACGGCAAACGATTCTCTCTACCATGCTGATTCTCGGCATGTTCCCAAGCTTTATGAGCATGATCGCGATCTATATTATTTTGCTGCAGATCAAATTGCTCGACACCCATGCCGCGCTGATCCTTGTGTATTCTTCGGGGGCAGTACTGGGCGGATTTATCGTAAAAGGGTTCTTCGATACGATTCCTCGCAGTCTGGATGAAGCAGCACGCATTGATGGCGCAAGTCATCTGAGGGTATTTACCAGCATCATTTTGCCACTATCCAAACCGATGCTGACCTATGTGGCGCTTACCAGCTTTACTGGCGCGTGGATGGATTTTATCTTTGCCCGGCTTGTTTTGCGGACGAAGGAAAACTGGACGCTTGCGGTAGGCATGTGGGACCTGGTCAACCGGTACCAGGACAGTAACTTTACGATGTTTGCTGCAGGGGCCGTACTGATTGCAATTCCAATTACATTGCTCTTTGTATTCTTGCAGCGTTTCCTTGTTCAAGGACTCACTACCGGTGCATCCAAAGGATAATGTCGTGCCATTAACAGCATAGTCAGCCGCCATAATAACGGCCACTCATTCAGGCACTTCCGTGATGCCATGTCTTTCGTCGACTGGCATTACAGCGGAAGTGCCTGATTTTGCATTGATTCTATTCCACTGAGCTAAAGTGTTTTGTGGCTTAAGGGCAAGTTGATTGTGGTTAGCCTGTGTGGGCTCTAAGCCACGTCTCGATATTGCCCCTGCTGCACTAACTGTCCGTGTAACTCATTCTGATCGACGATCCGGACCTATCGTTAAACAGCAAAACCCGGAGCGTACACTGTATAAGTGTGGCTCCGGGCTTTATGAATGATGACTATGAAATAACTATTGCCAGTTCACGGTCACTGTGGCTGTTCCGCTGGTTGGTGTGGTAAAGGTGTGATTGGAGCCACCCTCCCATGTAATGGTTGCGCCGTTCTTTTTGAAGAATTTGAACTCCAGCTGTTTCCCGGCAGGCACGCTTACATCATAATACCATGTCGGGTAGGCATGAATGACCTGATTGAAGGCTGGCCCAATAGCTGCTGCACCTGTGGTCCAGTTCCCCAGTTCTCCCACATTTCCTGTCAGGTAGATGTTCTCACCTAGAGCAGTGGTGGCATTGTTAATCACGAAACGTACGGACACCTGATCACCGCTAAGAATGGTGAAATCGTTGTAGGCATTGCTGTTCACACCATTTGCAGCCACTTTGACTGCGTAATCACCAGCTGCTGCAGCAGGAATGGTGACTTTGATTTGAGTGTCTTCCCAGGATGTGATGGCCGAGCCTGTAACAGCTGTTGTACCGAAGTAAACGGTGCCTTTGGTGGAACCAAATCCGCGTCCATCAATGGTAACCACATTACCTGGTTTGCCCATTACAGGACCCACATGTCCAATGCTCGGTGTTGTTTCACTGGAGGTATACTCCCAGACTGCCGTAGCTCCTGCCGCCAGCGTGAAGGAAGAGACACTGCCTCCGCTGGAAGTGATGTTGCTGCCATTAAGTGCGCCGCCCAGTACATCGTTATAAGTACCTGTTGGGAGCGAAGTACTCAGGTTCGTGATGTTCGCTGAAGCTGTGAGATTGCGGTTGACGGCAACGACGGCCACACTGCTGCCAAATTTACGTTCATAGATATACACGTCATTGTTGATCCAGCGCTGCTGAGTGGAACCGTAGGCAATGGCCGGATTGGTTTTGCGTAGGGGTGCGAGCTTGCTGATGACGTTGAAAGCGGTGGTGGATTTGGAGAAGGAAGGCATTTTGCCCCGGTTGTCAGGGTCTCCGTTCCCTGTCAAATACTGCTCGGTACCATAATAGATGGCAGGCACACCGCGTGAGGTCAGTGTGAAGGCAAGAGCCTGTTCCAGACGGCGGTTGTTTACTGCACTTGTTTTGAAACGATCCATATCATGGTTATCGATAAATGTGACCTGGTCATTGACCTGGTTGTAGTCAGCTGCTGTAGCCGTAATCATGGAATCCAGCGCGTACATGTTGGACGTGTTGTCCCGGAACACGTTGCGGACGGCCGAGTTGAAACGGAAGTCGAGCAGGCTCATGCCGGATTCGTTGGCAAATTCCGTGTTATCCGCATCTGGTGCAGCCGATCCCAGGAACCATTCACCGAAGGTAAACACCGGTTGGTGCGCATAGATGGATGACATCCAGTTTTTTTGCCAGCCCTGAGGCATGTGCTTCACTGCATCGACCCGGATGCCGTCCACGCCCATATCCAGCCACAGCTTGATTGCGTCTTTGAAGTATGTATCGATCGTGCTGTTATTGTGATTCAGATCGGCCAGATCGTAGAGGTTTTTGTAGATGCCATTCTCAAGGGTAGAGAAATCAGAGCCGCCATTGTGGTGGAAATAGCCGTTCGTATCATTGGTGTATCCGCCAACCAGGTTGCCGTTATCGTACAGCTTGCCATTCTCGGCAAAAGAAGTATCGGTTTCCATGGCAGGCGAAGTATGGTTCGGTGCAAAATCAATAATGATTTTGATGCCTTTCGCATGAGCGGTCGTAATCAGATTTTGAAAATCGGTCATGGTCCCGAAATACGGATTGGTCTTTTTGAAATCCCTTGCCCAATAGCCGTGATAGGCTGTGTTCGTTACGCCGCTGTAGTTAATGGTAGCGAAGATGTTCTCCACAGGTTGGGAGATCCATAGGGCCGTGACGCCCAAATCGCTGAAATAGTTGTCATTGATTTTGTTGATCAATCCCTGCCAGTCGCCTCCGCAATACAGCTTCAGGTTGCTGCAGGTCGCATCATAGGCGGCTCCAGTAGGGTTATTGGAAGGATCACCATCCAGGAAGCGGTCGGTGAAAACTTGATAAATAACATCGGTACTGAAGTTCTGCTTGTTGGTGACAGCGGTATCCGGATCGGCATAGATCGCGGAAGCTGGCAGGAAAGGCAAAGCGCTGCCGGCAAGCAGGCTAAGGGTTAGCGTGGTACTGAGGAGAACGCGTTTGGCCATTTGAAACATGGTAATCCACCCTTCGTGAATGTAGTAGTTTTCAACAAAAACAACTCATCTGGCTCTGAATAATAGCGCTTTCAAGTATAAAAAATGATATTCAGTAGGTTGTAGACTTCCCTCCTTTGACACGCCAACAACCCCGGTACCTCCTTCGGGAGTTACCGGGGTTGTCCTAAACCACTGGGGTTTAAAAGCATGGCCCTCGAGTTATGATCACAAGGTTATCGTAAGAAATATTGGATCTTATGTCAATAACTTTTTTAAGAGAATTATTTTTCCAGATATCTGTGGGTTATCTATAATGAAAGCGGACTGAACGTGCTCAGTGTCCAGCCCGCTTTTTTAGTGGAAAGGGAGGAGAGGCAGTGACAAAATTGATACGCTGGTTCGCAATGGCGGTTGCGTGATGCACACATAACCTGTATTAATGCTTCATGGTGTAGTCTTTGAGGAAGAACCCTGTCAGGCCTCCGCAGGCTGTTTCACATCGAGCTGCAAGAGGGAGAAGCTGTATGCTTCCAGCTCCAGAGACAATTTATTTTGCTTTGCTTCTATAGAAGTGGCTGTAAACAGATCGCGCCAGACGCTCTGATTGGTCAGCGGCAAGTCTATGCTGCAGGATTCTTCACCAGCGTTCAGCACAATGAGGAAACGTTCACCCGCAGCTGAATCCACCCGTTCCATTGCAATACATGGATCTCCAGCTTCGGCATGAAGTATCTTCAACTCGGTGCTGCGCAGTGCAGGGTGCTCTTTGCGCAAGGCAATCGTCTGCTTAAAGAAATCAAGAAGTTCAAGATTTTGTTTGGTTTCATCCCATTCCATGCATTTGCGGCAGCCAGGATCATAGCCGCCATCCAGGCCCACTTCGTCTCCGTAATAGATGCAGGGTGCACCTGGATACGTGAGCAGCAGTGTAACGGCAAGCTTCATCTTGCGTACATCCCCGTCACACAAGGTCAGCAGTCTGGGTGTATCATGGCTGCCCAGCAGATTGAAGGCAACCTCAGTCACTGGCCGGGAATAGGCTGCGAGCAGTTTACCGATCTCATTGGCGAAGCCCAGTCCGTCCAGTTTGCCGTGAACGACATAGTCTAGTACGGAATTGGTGAATGGGTAGTTCATCACCGCATCGAATTGGTCTCCCTGCAGCCACATTAGTGAATCATGCCAAATTTCGCCGAGCAAATAGGCGTCAGGCTTGAGTGCTTTTACCGTTTGACGGAATTCACGCCAGAACTGATGATCCACTTCATTCGCTACATCCAGTCGCCATCCGTCGATATCCATCTCCTCAATCCAGTAACGTGCCACTTCCAGCAGATAAGCCTTAACCTCGGGATGCTCCGTGTTCAGCTTCGGCATGAGCGGTTCAAACGCAAAGGTATCGTAGGTTGGTATGCCATCTTCAATGCGTGGCGGCCAATCCCTCACGTAGAACCAGTCAGCATAAGGGGAAGCTGCTCCGTTTGCGAGTACGTCAGCAAAAGGAGGAAACTCTCTTCCGGAATGATTGAATACGGCATCCAGAACAACACGTATGCCGCGCTGATGACAGGCATCCACCAGTTCCTTCAGTTGTTCATTGGTTCCAAAATGCGGATCCACCTTCATATAATCGGCCGTGTTGTATTTGTGATTGGTCGTAGCTTCGAACAGGGGGCAGAAATAGATCGCATTCACGCCAAGCTGGCTCAGATGATCCAGATGATCAAGCACCCCTTGCAGGTCACCGCCAAAGAAATTCACCGGTGTAGGCTCACCTCCCCAGGGCTCGGCGTTTTTCGGACTAAGGGATGGGTCGCCATTCGCATAACGTTCAGGGAAAATCTGATAAAATACAGCGTCCTTGACCCAGGCAGGCGGTTCAAAAATGTCGACCGGATTCATGAATGGAAAATCAAAGAACTCCAGCGGATGATCCGGCAGGGCGTCCTCGAATCCCCGTTCGGTCATCCATACATTGTTCTCTCCCTCGACCAGCTGGAAGCCGTAACGCAGTCTCCGGTAGGGAGGCTGGGTCTCGACTTCCCAATAATCGAACAGCTCATCCCGGGCAAAGATTCGCATGGGGGTGTGGGTGATGGTTTGCTCCCACCCATACTTATCCCCGGTGATGGCAATGACGGCGTCCAGATCCCCGCGTTTGGAACGAAGACGAAGGTGCATGGTGGAGCGGTCGTAGGCATAGGACCAGTTCAATTTGGGACGGTGGTAAATGGCTTCAAGAATCATGTTGAATCACTCCTTATAGATGAAATTCAGATGACTTCGGCCATGAAAACGCAAAAAAGGCACAACCTCCATTGTTCACGAGGTTGTACCTTTCGGCAGCATAGCCTTTTGATTATACGGCTATTATACGAATTATCCCGGCAAAAGAAAACACTTTTTTTTCCTGAAATCTCATTTTATTTAAAATGAAAAACCAGTGCTGTTATCATACCTTTACCCAGGTTATCCGACTGGAGTTTGCTTCATTAAAAATCATAGCCCAGTTCTTTGGAGTATGCTTGGATTTCTTTTTTGTATTGCTCAAGGATTTTGATGCCTGTGTCAATTTTGGCATTGCCTTGCTTCAGAAGGGCACTGTTTACTTTTGTTTTGGAAACGGATTTCTTGAACAACAGGTATCCTTCAAGCTGTGCGTAGCTTCCTTTGACGAGTTTGGCATGGATTTTTTTCAGTTCCGCATTCTCCGGCTTGATCTGCTTCAGCATGGACACATACTTGGTGTAATTGGGAACCGCAGTATTGTTCAATTTCAGGAAGATGGATTTGCGGTTGGCGGATGTAACATACGTGCTGCCAATGGAATCCAGAGCCTTTTTCTCATAAACTGTTGTTTTCTCCAGGGCGAACATGTAGTCCAAAAAATCTTCCTCGTCAGCGCTAGGAATCGGCTCTTGTTCCGACGTGTCCACTTCCGTGTAGTTATCTTCCGAATATGTAGTGGTGGTGTCTTCCGCTGCAGCTGCATAGGAACCAGCAGGAGCGAATACCCCGCCCAGCAAAACAAAACTCATAATAATCGATAATACCCAAGATCTCTTCTTCATGTTCCATGTCCCCTATCTATAGATGTGATTTTATTCCAATGGATAATCTAACATAGACCTACAAGATATTACAGGAATTGATTTACAGAATAATGGATATCTTATTTGTTTCCTGAATTTGAATCCTAAGACTGACCTTAAAGATATTAAAAATAGGTATAAAGGAATATCCATGTGTTCAAATATGAACTCTCAGCCGAAGAAGAGCAGTGGTCATACCATCCCAAGAGGAGAATCACAGGTGTGGATTGTTCATATATTCTCACCAAAATATGCATAAAATTGACGTACTAGGATTGGTCAGATGGTATAATCGGATGGAGTGTTAATGTCTCGCCGCATATATTCCGAAAAGGTTATCGGTGCGGATCTTTATTCTTTTGTAACCGTAATCATAAATCACACAGAAAGTGAGAATAGCGATGAACCAGAAAAAGCTTTTTAATGATGGATGGCAATTTGCCAAGAGCAACCTGGATGTTACGGGGCCTGAAGGACTGGCGTTTGAACCTGTGGAACTTCCCCATGACTGGCTGATCTACAATACACTCGACCTGTACGAGGACAGCATTGGATGGTATCGCAAGACATTCCCGTACACGAAGGATGATCAGCAGCTTCTGCTTTGTTTTGACGGCGTTTACATGGACTCTTCCGTTTATGTAAACGGCCAACTGGTAGGGGAATGGAAGTACGGATATTCCGCCTTTGAACATGAAATCACGAATGCATTGGTGGAAGGCGATAATGAGATTGTCGTGAAAGTGGTTCACCAAAGTCCCAACAGCAGATGGTATTCCGGGGCCGGGATCTATCGTAATGTATGGCTCAAAACAAGAGACCGCAATCACATTGTGACCGATGGTATCTATGTCTCGATCAAGCAGCAGCCATCGGGCTGGCAGGTTGAATTGGATACGGAGCTGAACCTTGATCAGAACGCACAGCTTGTGCATACGATCCGGCATGAGGGTCAGGTCATTGCTTCCAACAAAGCGGAGGTTAAGGCAGCTGCTGATGGAGATGCGAATGCAGTAACGGACAGTCAGCAGCTCGTGGTGGAGAACCCGAAACTGTGGAGCACGGATGAACCGAACCTGTATGAACTGGTAACAGAGCTGCAATTGACGGGTCCCGACCAAAACGTGCAGACCATCGAGTCGGTATCCCAACGTATCGGCTTCAGGGACATCAAGCTGGATGCGAATGAAGGGTTCCACCTGAACGGGGTCAAAATGAAAATGAATGGTGTGTGTGAACACCATGATCTGGGCGCGCTCGGAGCCGCTTTTAACCTGACGGCACTTCGCAGAAGATTCAATCTACTGCGGGACATGGGCGTCAACGCGATCCGGACCGCGCACAATATGCCTGCCAAAGAGTTCATGGAGCTCGCGGATGAGATGGGCATGCTAATCGTCTCGGAAGCCTTCGATATGTGGGAAAGAGCCAAAACGCCATATGATTATGCGAGATTTTTCCCGGAATGGGCACACACCGACGTGAAAAGCTGGGTGAAGCGGGATCGTAACCATCCAAGTCTGGTCATGTGGAGTATTGGTAACGAAATCTATGATACCCACGCAGATGAGCGGGGACAGGAAGTCACCCGGATGCTGATGGATTATGTACTCGAATTTGATCCAAAAGGCAATGCAGGTGTAACCATCGGTTCGAACTATATGCCTTGGGAAAATGCGCAAAAGTGTGCGGATATCGTGAAGCTGGCTGGCTACAACTACGCGGAAAAGTATTACGATAAGCACCACGAAGAGCATCCGGACTGGATCATCTATGGCAGTGAGACATCTTCGGTTGTACAGAGTCGTGGGATCTATCATTTCCCGTTTGAGCAATCCATCCTGGCAGATGATGACGAGCAGTGCTCCGCACTGGGTAACAGTACGACAAGCTGGGGCGCGAAATCGGCAGAATACTGCATTTTGGCTGAGCGGGATCGACCGTATTCACTGGGGCAATTCCTGTGGACCGGGTTTGATTATATCGGGGAGCCGACGCCATATCATACGAAGAATTCCTATTTTGGACAGCTGGATACCGCAACGTTTCCGAAAGATTCCTACTATATCTACCAAGCGGCCTGGACCGATTACAAAAAGAGTCCAATGGTGCATCTGTTCCCTTACTGGGATTTCAGCCCTGGTCAGCTGATCGATGTACGCGTGTGCAGTAATGCGCCGAAGATTGAATTGCAGCTGAACGGCAAGACAATCGGAACGTATGATATTGATCATGCGAACGGTACCCAACTGGTCGGCTGGTGGAAAGTGCCGTATGAAGAGGGTGAACTGAAAGCGATCGCTTATGATGAAAACGGCAGCGTAATTGCAACCGATGTGCAAAGATCCTATACGGATGCGAAGAAGGTTCGTCTGCTGGCCGATAAGGGTCAACTGCAAGCGAACGGTACCGATCTTATTTTCGTGGAGATCCAAGTGGAAGATGAAGCTGGCAATCCTGTGCAAAATGCAAACAATCGTGTACACGTCAATGTGACAGGTGCTGGACGTTTGCTCGGTCTGGATAACGGAGACAGCACGGACTACGATCCATACAAAGGGCTCAGCAGAAGATTGTTCAGCGGCAAGCTGATGGCGATTATCGGTGCAACAACCGAACCGGGAACGATCCGGATTGAGGTGACCTCCGAAGGGTTGGAAAGTGCAGCGGCTGAGTTTGAAGCGAAAGCAGTAGATGGCGAAGTAGGGAGTGCGTCCGCATCCACTGCAATTCAGGGACAAACCACGTTGACGAAGAATGAAGAACGTCCGGTTCTCACCGGGCGTGCACAGGAGATTCCTTTACGGAAAATTGAGATTATCAGTCCAGCCGGGCAAGCATTTGATCCATCGACCCAGGAGATGGTGGTTACCGCCAAACTGTATCCTGAGAACACCTCCTACCGTGACATTGAGTGGGCTGTTGTGAACGATGCCGGCATTGAGTCCAACATTGCCAAGGTCGAAGCAAATGGACTGGAAGCACGCGTGTCAGCGCTGGGCGATGGTGAATTCCGACTTCGGGCAACGAGCAGTAATGGTACGGATAAAACGAAACTCATTTCCCAGTTGGAGTTCAAAGCAGCGGGTCTGGGAACAGCCTATAAAGATCCGTACGGCTTCATTACTGGCGGACTTTACGATTACACCAAAGGTGATGTCGGGAACGGTAATGAACGCGGTGTAGCGACAAGTCGGGATGGAGAGACACATGTGGGCTTCCGCAATATCGACTTCGGGCCGTACGGCTCTGATACGATTACGATTCCGATCTTTGCATTGTCCAGTGAGGAGTACTTCATTCAGATCTGGGAAGGCATGCCGGATGAAGAGGGAAGCACAATGCTTGCAGATGTGGTGTATGACAAAGAATCCAGATGGAATGTATATCAGGAGGAAACATACCAACTGTCCAAGCGACTGAGCGGGATTACGTCGATCTGCTTTGTAACGAAGCAGAAGATTCATATCAAGGGTTTCTCGTTCGAGCGTCAGAGCCGTGCATTCGAGCAAAACACAGCCGCTTCTTGTGATCATCTCTATGGTGACACATTTACGATCCGGGAAGACTATGTGGAGGGGATCGGGAATAACGTATCGCTCGAATTCGAGAACATGGACTTCGCGTCAGAAGGTACCTCGAAGCTCGTCATCTATGGCCGTTCGCCGATTGATAAAAACACGATCCATATCCGCTTCTCAGGTGAAGAAGGACAGAGCAACCAGCTGGTTGAGTTCACGCAGTCCGAAGGGTATGAGGAGCGGGTGTTTGAGCTTGAGCAGGTATCAGGCGTGCAGAAGGTAACCTTTATCTTCCTGCCGGGAAGTCAGTTTGACTTTGGCTGGTTCCGGTTTGAGAAGTAAGTGGTTTTAACGAAGTAGGAGCTTTTAAGGTAAGAGTGAAATAAAGTGAATAAATCCCCTTCAAGCTGTGTGATTTAAGTTCCAATGAACCTAAACCGTACGCGTGGAGGGGATTTTGGTATGTAACCTATTCGAGCGCGAATGTTTAACGGAATTGCTCCGCACGTATGGAGAGGTCCATTTCGTGCCCTATTCTGCTGTAGATGTACACTTTGACACTAGTGTCCTGTAAGGCAAGGAGATTCACGGTTTTTTCATTGTTTTTGCTGATCGTGGTCTCTATAGGCTCACTGTAGTCGTCGACATACAGGTTCATATACATGGGATGATTACTATGATTTTCAATGATGATGTCCGCAAGTGTTCCATTGTCAGCAACCATCGTGAAGCTGCCGGTGTATGCTGCACGGCCTTGATGATGAGTCTGAAGAATGAGAAGAGCATTCGGATCTGATTTCATGGGAGCTTCTGCAGTGTTGACGATCTTAGGTAGCGGTTCAGCGGGTACGGAACGTTCTGCATCAAGAGTATTTGTAGGCAGCAGCAGGACAGATAAGACCATCCCTGCACTTATCATTTTTTTAAACCACATTAAAGTAATCCTCCTGGAAATTCGTGAAATCTCAATTTCACGCTGCTATTTAACACTTTTAATCGTTAACATCCTTTTTTTCACATCCCAGTTCACATCCAACCCCAGACCCTCGAATACTTCAAAGGGTACGGTTGTTGCACCCGAATAATTGCTTATCGGTTCTGGTAATGAGATGGATTGAGCTGCAGAGGATGTCGCAGATTTCACGATTGCCTTCGTCTCGTTTGGACGGATTGTGAGGGTATGATCCTCATATTTTAACGTATAACCTTCAATTAAACCGTTCGCCATGTGAACTTCAAATGTTGCATCAATTGCTGCAGCTATGGCTTTGACGGGAACTTGAACGGTATTTGAGGTCTGGACTGCCGAGTACGTGGACTGGAACAGTTTATCGTTAATATACACATCGGTGCCGAGCTTGGCCTGAACGGGTTTGTAAACCATGCCTCCAGATGACGTTGCAGGTGCCCCAGCCTCCTGATACTTGTCACCTCCCCAACCCCAGACAGTTCCATCAGCGGAAAGCGCAAGGCTATGATAATACCCTGCCGAAACATCAGTGATACCGGACAAATGATTTACTTTGCCTTCTTTACCTGTCACCGTACGCCCGTAGCTATACACGTCTCCAGAAGTGGTTAACAACAGTGTATAATACGAATTTCCGTCCAGCTTCTTTACATTGAGGTCGTGGTGGAAAGCAAGTGGCTTGCCTTTTTCGTCCAGACCCCAGACTTTCCCGTTCTGGTCCAGTGCAAGCAGGGACGTATCTGACCTATTGATTGAGGAAATGTTGGACAGACCCTTTAACTTGGTTGGTTTGGACGGGGATTTACCAGGTTGGTTTGGTTCGTCCCATGTCCATACGGAGCCATCCTTCTTCAAAGCATATCCTTGTTGGCCAGCTGATCCTACTTGGATGATGTCTTTCAATCCGCTTACTGCGTGTGGACGGTGCATAACTTCAGAATTGATTGCTTGATCCCCTGGGCGCTGCCATGACATGACTGTCCCGTTCTGGAGAAGGGCGATGTTGAAAGAACCGGCCACCACATCCTTCGCAGCGGTGATGCCTTCGACTTTGTTGGGGAGTCTACCAGCGCCCCACTCCCAGACGGTTCCATCTGCCTGGACGGCTGCATTATTGCCACTGCCGGAGGCTGAGATGTTTGTAACATGCTCAAGCCCCGGAATACGAATCGGACTGGACGTATGGCGGTAACGAATTTCTTCACTGACACCAAGCTCTCCGAACATATTGCGACCCCAAGCCCAGACGGAACCGTCACTTCGCAGTGCGATTGTATAATAATAAGCACCTTCCACAGCGGTGTAGTGAAGTTTGTTTTCTGTGGCTGTTGGTGTGGTAAGGACGGTAGATGTACCACCGGATGGCAGCGAATTTGTTGCTGCATATGATATGGAACCGTGGCCTAGCCCGGTCAAAAGGATTGTGGTTAAACAAGTAGAAGTGACCGCCAGGCGCCATCTACGTTCTGTGTTACTTTTTACACGGGAATCAAGCATTAAGGGGAATTGTTCTTGTACCACTTTATGATCAGATGGCTTCAGCCAGCGCATGAGATTCGCCTCTTTTTCGTGTGGAATTTGGGGTCAACCACATTTCTATCTTTGTAAACGTTCAGGGGAGTGAAGTAGTTACAAAGAAATGATAAAATTCCTATATATTGAAAACAAGAATGACACTATGATATTTGAATGGCTGAATATTTCCGTGAAAATAAGGAGGCGAACCATGAATTTTAATGAAGATGTACTATGGAATCAACTGCAGGATGTGAGGCAATTTACACTTGGTGTGTGCGAGTCTGTGGATGAGGGGCAGGTTAATGACGTACCCAAGGGATTCAATAACTCCATCTTATGGAATGTGGGACACATCATTCTGGATCAGGATATATGGTTTCATTATCTCATTGCTGACGAGTCGGAAGTTCCCCCTGACTATGCAAAGTTCTTCGGTTACGGGACAAGCCCGGCAACATGGGAGGCGGCACCCCCATCTTGGACGGAATTGTTGGAGCTCTTAAGGGTTCAGCCGGACCAATTGAAGAGCAAATTTGCGGGTCGTTTGGAAGACCCTTTGCTGCGAGAAAGCGAACTTGGCATGAGTACGATCGGTGAAGTGATTCCGCGTACACTCTACCATGAGTGGTACCACCTGGGGTACATTCAGTCCATTCGTAGATGTCTGAGTGTATCTCCCGCAGGTTGATGGCTACATATATTAAAATTGTAGATAGGAAAATCCTGTGGAGCATGTATCAAATTTTTATATGCATTTGAAAAGCCTTGGAATAGACAACAAGAAAGAGTTAACTCATGGTGATCATGAATTAACTCTTTTTCAGTTTCAGTATATATGGAGAATGAGTGCTTTGTTCCGGAGGTGCTGATTTGTCAGACACTTCAACTGCAAAGTACAGTATGATGGGGAGAATGAGCACAATAAAGCCGATGATTATAGCAATGATGATATTTCTTTTGTTCAAGTGGACAGGCTCCTTTCTTGAAATGAGATTTTATCTTTTGGAACTGTAACATATATTAACCAATGTATAAGGTGTTGGAAGAGTTTTGATTGATGAGAGATATGGGATACGTTTGTGCACTAATGCGAAAGGTTACTACCTAAAGTATGTTGCTTCACTACCGTTTAACCTGTAAGGAAATGAATCCCTCGTTTGATTCCAATCCTCCTTCTGACTTGTTAAAATTTAGGCATATATACTATGGTCAGGTTGGCGGTGAAGATGGAATGCAGCGAATTGAGGTTCATCCCGATGTATTAGAGGAGAAAGCACGGCTTGTTCAACAGAAGAAGCAGGAACTGGAGCGGATCGTCTGGGAACTGGAAAAATCAATCTACCTGTTGCAATCCGATTGGTCGGGCGTAACAGGGGAACGATTCTTCTGGGACTTTATGCAAGTGAAAGAAGTGTTCCCTACGACACTGAGTCTATTAAATAAAATTCAGGAGTATTTTAACTATGTAGCAGATAATTTCAGGACAACTGATGGCTCAGGCGAGGTCGCCTTATATATTCCTGAGGAACTTAAACAGACCTTTGCTAAGGGGCTTGCGGATGGTTCAGTTGGAGAAACGGTAACCGGAATAGGGCAGACGGTGGAGGCCTTCGCCGATAATCCGTTAAGTACGGTGGGCAGTCTGGCCTATGCCTTGACTTTAGGTAAGGTGGTCGATGCTGGCAGAGGGATTAAGTTTGCTTGGGATGCAGCATGGGGAACTGGTACGGCAAGATCTGATGTGGAGCAATTTGTAGAAGAGCAGAAGAAACAGGTCGATCAGGATGGATTGGGCTATTACAGCGGCTCGATGGCAGGTCAGGTACTGGCCTATGCTTTATTTGGCAGAGCGTTTCATGCTGTCGAGAATAAGCATAGCGATCTGGGAGGATCGGGTGGAGGTAAGTCGGAGTCGGGTGAAAAAAGTACAGACATAGGGGGAAGTCCACCTAAAATCAATGAACCTGTAAAGATTAAAACAAATAAGGGAATAGAGGTTGAATTCACTAATCCCTCAGGGAATACAATTAGCTGGGTTGATCAAAATCCGAAAAATATTCCAAACGCAATTGAGAGTTCGATTAAAAGCCCTAATTCAGGCAGAGCTCTTGAAGGCAGGGTCGGAGAGTATGTTCAACAAAGAATAGAGGTAGTTGGATTTGCATTGAAAGCAAACAGTGTTACAACAAGCGAGGTAGCAGGGGATTTAGATGTTGTTACTAATAAACAAATTATTGAAGTTAAAAAGTCTACGTCCGCATTAGACATAGAACAGATTGATAAATATATTAATCCAGATAATCCTAAGTTTTTCAATTATGACATGAAGGAAGTTATTGTTTATATTGACAAACCTATTGATATGACCAATAAATACGTAAAAGAAAATATAAATCATTTAAGAGACTCGGGTGTGATCGTTGTTAATTCACTAGATGAATTAGGAGGAGTGTTGAAATAATGGGAATGTCGGCGGCTGTTCTATTCAAAAGCGGAGAAAGTATTGAAATAAATAAGTTATTATATAGTCTAATTGATCTATGTAATAAAGAAGGATTATACCATAGTCAAGACTTGAAAAAGGTTGATGAGGACGAAAAATTAAAATATTGTGAGTTTTGTGTTAGTGATATTCCATTAAAAGATAGTTATGACAGGCAGCTATGTTTTGGGATTGCTGATGAACCTTATCCATATAAACTTGTTAATTTTGATTGGGATCCTTCAGAAGATTACTTCAAAACAGTGGTATCGAGTGACTTTGATGATAACGAAGATTTATTATTTAAATTTCTGTTTGCCTTTCTAAATGAATTTCCGGTTGCAAAAGTTTGGATCGAGGAAGATTGGTTCTATACAATTGAAGACCTGAAAGCGATAAAAGCTTCTTATGATAATAATTGGTGCTATATAAACCCCAAGGATACCTAGATGATTGACTGAATTTAATAATGAAGAGAAATTTCAGGATATATTCGAAATAAAAAAATAAGTAAAAGCACTTCTACTAGAACAACCGTAGAGGTGCTTTATTATGTCAGAACAATTGATGAGATCTACCCCACGTTGGACAATAATAGAGATGGATTTCACGTACATACAGAATAGAATATTCCAGCACTATCTTACACCAATTCGAAGTTTTATCATGAAACAAGGCAAGGCATATACTTTGAGGAGGTTCTGAAAAAAGTGAGTTCTTTAATTTTATTGAAGAATCTAGATAACTATTCCCCTGAATCAGCGTTAGATTCATTTTAGCAGGCAGCTCAGGGAGCAGGTATGTTTTGTACTTTAATGACGAATTGTCAATCCAAGTGCGACATTTCCTCTGAAAAGGATTCGTAAGCGGTTCTCCATCCCAAACATATTCGTGGTCTATTATTGGTGAGATCGAGTGAGCGGGCAAGCTCTTCGTCCTCCACCCCAGCAAGATCCGTGCCTCATTGGAACCACGTTGCCAGGATGAATATGGATCAGCAAAATAAACGTCCAGGTCATGGGTTGCTTCCACATTCGTATAGCAAGCAAACTCCTTTACACGGTCAGCCGTGGCGGTGAGAAATGTCCCCTTCGGGTACTGTGAGATAGCTACACCGAGGGCAATTTCCATGGACAAGGCTGTCCGATCCGGCATGAGAACGGCGGTATACAGACGTGTCTTCCGTTCGACAAGCGTGGCTACGCATCCTTTACTTTTTCCGCGACCGGATACGATCGTGTCCAGCTCCAAATGCCCAAACGTTTCACGAGACGAACCTCTTTCGGACGGTAGGAAATAGGCTTTCCAATGAGAAATCTACCGCGAGTTTCTGCGGGTTTCTGGCGCTTTCCTTTGTGCCGAAGGACCTGTAGCACACCTCGAACCAACCTTCCGGTGTATATCCAGCGATAGATGGATATTATCGACAGGTTTAAACCGATAGAAGAGTAATACTACTTATGAAAGGAAGAGGATAATGGCTTCACTAGTGGAACTAACTAAAGAACTTGAAAATGATACGATTAAAAATGAAGATTTAATTGTTTGTATGGAGGCTTACAGTTATCGAGTTGTTGTTATGGCGATGTTTAAAGCTATAGAGAGAAATTATTGTGATAAGAGAATAGTTGCTAGATTAGCTGAGCTAAGTAAGCTTTTGAAAGATAATAAATTTTTAGTGGAAAATTTTATTGAATCAGAGTCATACAAAGAATAGGGTTATTTTTGTGAATTATATAAATTAAAGTGACACAATTTTCTTGTATGAGGTCATAAAAAAACGATTAAACCAATATTTTAAAAAAAGCAATTAAACTGAAAGACTTATTCCAACTTAATTTATGAGTTAGGAGTGAGTCTTTTTTTTATAGGTTAAGAACAGGAATCACACATGGGGTATAGTTGAGGGCAAGCCTTATTTATCTACTATTAAGATTATCCAATAGAAATAATTATGGAGGTGTAGTACATGGAAAGTGAAGAAATGGTGAAAGCATTAGATCGGTCGATAAACTATGAGACATATATTCAAAAGATGAATGTTAATGAACTAATTGGAATCATTGATAGTTTAGAAAATTTGGATGAAGTTACTACTGCACTAACTGAACTGGCAATCAGGGACAAGGGTTTAGCAAAAAATTTCATTCTCTAAAAATATTGGAGAAGGATTTGGGGGACGAGTTCCTCCAGGCAATGGCTTTTAACTTGTTATATGAAGTTGATAACGAAAAAGCCTGGCAGATTGTTAACAGTAAATTAACGAATGCATCGGCAGCATTGTTAGGGGCAATTATGGATAGTTTAGCATCCGATAGTTTACAACGCTTTAGGAGATCACTTCCATCTACTTTCCTCAAAACAGTTCAACTGAGATATTTAGAACTGACTGATTCTGAAAAAAAGCTTATCTCTGAGCATTATGATTGGTTTAAAGAATCATTTGAAGAAAAACTGAAGTAGCATATTGAGTTAATGGGGTTTATTTAAACGCTTCATACAGATATTCACATCTAAGATTAAACTAATAAGTAAGCACTTCTACCAGACCACAAGTAGAGGTGCTTTTTCCTATGAAATCAAACAACTAATGAAATCTTCCACATGTTGGACGATAATATAGAAGAAGCAATATATAGCTATAACCTGTACATACAGACTAATCCACAACCATCCTACACCCACACGAGGTATTTCCATGAAACAGGGCATATATGAACAGCTTATCAACACCATCACCAGGCAGGAGATTTCTGCTCTGAACCCGGATGTGTATGACTTTGGGACCGAGAAGTTGGATGCGGAGGAAGCTCGGAAACTACTGTCCACGTATTTGGCTGCGGTAACCCGGCGAGCACTGAAGATTGTGAGAGAACAAACCGAAGACAGTACAGCAGTACTTGCGCAGATCCGCACATGTAATGAAATTATTGCTACTTTGAAAGGTACGCTTGGGGAAGAGGAGTATAGCGAGTTGCAGCTGGATGAGCAGGGAGAGGTACTGACCCATGTGTATTCCAAGCTGAACAGTATTCGGGCTGTACGGGATTCGAAAATTATTCGCCCAGATACACCTATCGCTCAAAGCTCATTATTTACAGGCGCGAAGTCCGAGCCGAGTATGCTTTTGGAGTTGCAAAAAGAGATCGTGACAGCAGACCGGATCGACTGGCTTGTGTCATTTATTAAATTCAGCGGGCTTCGTCTACTTTTGGAACAGCTTCAGCAATTCACGGCGGGCGGTGGGAAGTTGCGGATTATCACGACTACCTATATGGAAGCAACCGACCTCAAGGCCATTACCGAACTCAGCAAACTGCCTAACACAGAGATCCAGATTTCCTATGATACCAAAGTGACACGACTACACGCCAAAACGTACATTTTCCACCGCGATACTGGATTCACTACAGCTTATGTTGGTTCTTCCAACCTGTCCAACCCGGCGCTAACCAGTGGTATGGAGTGGAACCTCAAGGTGACGGAGAAGGATTCACTCGACGTGCTTCGCAAGATTGAAGCGACCTTCGAGAGCTACTGGAATGACCGCGAATTCACGCGATATGTGGCTGAGGATGAGGAACATGAGGCACAGTTAAAGGCGGCTCTGAATCGTAAAAAAGATCAATCCAACCAGTTTCATCTCGACATCCAGCCCTTCGATTATCAAAAGGAAGTGCTGGAACAGCTGCACGCCGAGCGTACGCTGTATGGACGAAACCGTAACCTGATCGTTGCTGCCACAGGCGTTGGCAAAACGGTTATCTCAGCCTTCGACTACAAGCGATTCCTGGCAAGTCACACGGGAGCAAAAATTCTATTTGTCGCACATCGAGAAGAAATTCTGAAACAGAGCCGTGATACGTTCCGGTACATCCTGAAGGATATGAACTTTGGCGAGCTGCATGTGGGGAACCATCGGGCCGAGGCGCTAGACCATCTATTTATTAGCATTCAGAGCCTTAACTCCATGAAGCTGACAGAGATCACAAGTCGGGATTATTACGATTACATCATTGTTGATGAATTTCACCATGCGGCAGCACCCTCGTATCAAAAGTTATTGTCACATTATGAACCGCAGATTTTATTAGGACTAACAGCGACTCCTGAACGGATGGATGGCAAAGATGTTACCGCCTACTTCGATCATACGATTGCCGCCGAGATTCGTCTGACCGATGCTATTGATCGGAGGCTGCTGAGCCCATTTCAATACTTTGGCGTAACCGATACCGTGGATCTGTCCCAAGTAAAGTGGTCGCGCAAAGGATATGACCTTAATGAACTGGAGAAGCTGTACACTCACAACAAAATCCGTGCCACTCAGATCATCCATAGCCTGAACAAATATGTGACTGACCTTGAGGAGGTAAAGGGACTTGGGTTCTGCGTAGGGGTGGATCATGCGCTGTATATGGCAAAAATCTTCAACGAAGCGGGCATTCCATCCATGGCCCTGCATGGCGGGTCGAGCGAGCAGGAGCGTCATTCCGTGAAAGGGCAGCTGGTGAGAGGGGAACTGCACATGATTTTTGTCGTGGACCTGTACAATGAGGGCGTGGATATTCCGGAAGTGAACACCATCCTGTTCCTGCGTCCTACCGAGAGTCTGACCGTATACTTGCAACAGTTGGGTCGTGGACTACGGATTGCGGAGGGCAAAGAGTGTCTAACCGTTCTCGACTTCATTGGACAAGCCCATCAGGAGTACAGCTTCCAGGACAAATTCAGGGCCTTGATCGGCACAACCAAACATTCCATCTCGCACTACGTCGAGAACGGCTTCTCGAACCTGCCTCGCGGCACGTTCATTCAATTGGAAAAACAGGCGAAGGACTACATCATGCGCAACCTGAAGCAGGTGAACCGTAATCGCAGAGCCTTAATACAGAAGCTGCAAACGTTCCAGCAGGACACGGGGTTATCACTGACGCTGGCTCATTTTGTAGAACATCACGGGATGACACTATACGAATTCTATGGCGGACGTTCTGGTAAAAGATATTTCCGCGGCCTGCTGGCTGAAGCCGGACTGACAGCGCCAATCGAGGGTGAGCAGGCGGAATATATCCGCAGACTGCCGTCTGTGCTGACGATTAACTCTAGAAGCTGGTTGACTTTCATGATCGACTATATTGAAAAGGGGAAAGAACCCACTACCGCCGATGAGCAGCGCATGTTCATTATGTTCTATTACACCTTCCATCGGGCTGCGCCTGAGAAACTAGGACTGAGAAGCATCGAAGAGGGTGTGCAACGGGTGCTGTCTTGTGATGCATTTCGAGCAGAGCTTGTGGATATTTTTAAATATAATCTGGCTCATCTGCGATTTGTGGATAAAAGCAATTCATTCCCATACACTTGCCCACTGGATATCCACTGTATGTACTCTATTGACCAGGTGCTTGCTGCCTTCGGCTATTGGAACGCCAAGCAATCACCCGCCTTCCGTGAAGGTGTAAAGTATTTTGCAGATGAACAAACTGATATTTTCTTTATAACGCTCAATAAATCGGATAAAGACTTCTCACCCTCCACGTTGTACGAAGACTATGCGATCAATGAGCGTCTCTTCCATTGGCAGACGCAAAGCCGGGTGTCTGAAAATACAGCTACTGCGCAGCGATATATTCATCACAGAGATAGAGGTAATCGAATTGTCCTTTTTGTCCGTGAATATAAGGAGGAGTATAACTATACGTCTCCATTTGTCTTCTTGGGCGAAGCAGATTATGTGAGTCATGAAGGGAACAAACCGATGAGCTTTGTGTGGCGACTACGAGAAGAGATGCCAGCTAAGATGGTGGCGGTGGCGAATAAGTGTATTGTTTGAATAAATGAATGGACCTGCAATGTATAGCAGGTCCTGTACTGCAGTTGGATTAATAATGATATTGCTTACCGTGACAAACCCGACTAAAGAGACTTTGATCAATGGGTCGTATAGCTTTGATAGAAGAGTTGATAATGAATGGGTCAGTGCCAGGATCAATCTGTTCGGTACTTCAATTATTAAAGAATGCCACTACAACAAGATTTGATATTTATTTCTATCTTCAATACGGGACTTGGGACAGAATGGTTGGGTTCAGGGAAAATGTTGTTTTGTTAGATTTCAATAATCAAATTTTAAGGAGCAATACTGTACATTATTATTTGCTGAGGCAAATGAATATTTAAATATAGAGATATTAATAACATTATCAAATTCCTAAGGAGAATATTAATGAAAGAAATCATATGGTTCGTCATTGGAATTATAGCTCTAGGGGTTATTGCTGGACTATTACAACCTTCAAAAAAGAAAAAAAGAAGAAGTTCCAGTACACGGAAGAAGCAGAATACTAAAAAGCCAGTAAATAGCGGATTTAATCGTTCATCTTCTATGTGCAGACCTGACGAAGTGATTCTAACTTTACCGTTAGATAAAATGACTGGAGCAGAGTTTGAACGCTTGCTTACACTCTACTTTAGAGACCAAGGTTATACGGTAAAAGAAGTTGGTATTGGTGGTAAAGATGGTGGAGTAGATCTGGTTATTAGGGATAAAAGAGGAGAGAAAACAGCGGTTCAAGCAAAATGTTATGCCGATCATAACAAGGTGCAGGTCATGACTGTTCGGGAACTAGTAGGAGCGAAAAGAAATCATGACTGTATTTTATCTCTAATCGTAACTACATCTGATCTTACAGGTCCAGCAAGAAAAGAAGCTGATCAATTCAAAGTGGATTATTGGCACGGTGGGTTAGTAGACAGTAAGCTGCGCAGTTGGGGGAAATGGACGCCTTCCAATAAAAAAATAAAAACTATTACGACCAAGAAAGATCAATCTTCATCTGAAATAGTATCTAATATAAAGTGTAGTTGCGGGGCTGCAATGGTTAAACGAAAGAATAAGGCTGGAGCAGAGTTTTGGGGATGCAGCAATTTCCCGAATTGTCGAAAAACAAAAGCTATTTGATTAACCACATCGCAGAAAAGGGCTTCTATTGAATAGACATTAGAATATACTGCTATACAAAAGCCAATCTCTCCCCATGGCACATGGTATAATGGCAAAAAGGGAGATTCTGGCGAGATGCAGGAGGACTTCCACAGTAGAAAGGATGTTGTACGACATGCCTACATACAACAAATTGGTACGGGACAAAATTCCGCATATCATCGATTCCAGTGGTAAGGAATGCCGAACACGCATTCTGGACTCGGAGGAGTATAAGCAAGAACTAAGAACGAAGTTACAAGAAGAGTCGGATGAGTACGTAAGTGCAGCAAGCGAACAGGAAGCATTGGAAGAACTAGCTGACATGCTCGAAGTGATTCGGGCACTTGCAGAGGTGCACGGGGCGAATGCTGCACAGCTCGACAAGCTGCGGGCGGATAAAGCTGAGGCACGCGGTGGATTTCAGGAGCGGGTGTATCTGATCGATGTCGACGAAGCTTAACGTTAAACTGATTACAGACAACCTGGCAGATGAACTGATCACCCGGATGCAGCATGCGTCCGGGATTTATATTATGACGTCCTTTATTATGCAGTCCGGGGTGAAGCTGCTGGCCCCGCATCTGAAACGGGCGGCAGAACGTGGAGCCGAGGTACGGATGCTCGCAGGAGATTATCTGTATATCACGCAGCCGGAAGGACTGCAGGCGTTGTGTGAGGTTGATCCACGAATTGAGACACGACTGTGGCGAAGTATGGGAACTTCTTTTCACCCAAAAGCCTATCTGTTCGATCATGACAACGGCGAAGGACTGCTGATTGTCGGCTCGTCGAACTTTTCATTTACGGCGCTGAAGACGGGGTATGAATGGAATCTCGCGATGAATGCGGAGGCGGAGCCGTATACGTTTCAGATGGCCTTGGACAAGTTTATGCAGAGCTTCTATCATGAGACAACATTACCGGTTAACTCGGACTCGATTGCGCTGTATGAAGAAGAGTACCGAAAGTATCACCAGAAGAACCCAGAGATGATCCAGCGAATCACGGAAATGGAAGAAGCGGAGTTTGGGACGGGGTTACCAGAGGAAACAGAGGAAGAAGCCCCCGAGTTGTCGCTTGTACCGATACAGCCGCGGTTTGCACAGCTCGATGCACTTGAAGCGTTGGATAGCACGATGGAAGAGCAGTACAACAAGGCGATGGTCGTCATGGCGACCGGGCTTGGCAAAACGTATTTGGCGGGCTTTTTTGCCCAACGGTTCCAGCGGATACTGTTTGTGGCGCACCGGGAAGAGATTTTGTTCCAGGCGAAGAGGTCTTTTCAGCGGATCATGCCGGAGCGCAGTCATGGTATCTATAACGGGCAGCACAAGGATGGAGCGTCGGATTGTGTGTATGCTTCGATCTTTACGTTGAGTATGCAGCGGCATCGGGATGGTTTTGCAGCGGATGCGTTTGATCTGATCGTGGTGGATGAGTTTCACCATGCGGCTGCGAAGACGTATATGTCGGTGATCGAGCATTTTCAGCCTAAGTTCCTGCTGGGCATAACGGCTACTCCGGATCGACTGGATGGCAAGGATGTGTATGCACTCTGTGATGGAAACGTGGCCTACCAGATACATTTTATCGATGCGATCCGGCGAGGATGGCTCGCTCCATTCCAATATTACGGTGTATTCGATGACACGGATTATTCGCAGATTCGCTGGATCGGTACCAAATATGATGAAGAACAGCTCATGGCGGTTCAGCTGCATGAGGAACATGTGGAAAAAATCTATTTGGCCTGGCTGGAGCATAAGCAGACACGTACCATTGGCTTTTGCTCGTCGATCCGGCAAGCGGATTATTTGGCTGCGTATTATCGCAGTCAGGGGGTGAAGGTACTCAGTCTGCATTCGCGGACATCGGAGATGTCCCGTGAGGAAGCCATCCGGCAGCTTGATGAGGGTGACCTGGAGGTTGTGCTGACGGTGGATCTGTTCAATGAGGGGACAGATATACCGCGTGTGGACACACTTTTGTTCGTTCGTCCAACCGAGTCGCTCACGGTATTCACCCAGCAGGTGGGGCGTGGTCTGCGACTGGCGGAAGGCAAATCACATTGTGTCATCATCGACCTGATCGGGAACTACCGAAATGCGGATGTGAAACTGAGTCTGCTGGATGTGCGCAAGGAGTTGGAGGGAAGCAGGAAAGACAGGGATTCGGCTGTGCCTGAGGTTCCGGCTAACTGTGGAATTCATCTGGAGACGCAGGTGGTGAACCTGCTTCAGGAGCTAAGCCGCAAACGGCTGCCGCGCCGCGAGAAACTGCATCAGGATTTTCTGGATGTGAAACGGGAACTGGGGCGTATTCCGACTTATCTGGAGCTGCATCTCATGGGACGTTCCAAGAGCATTGGGTATCGGAGCGAATTTGGCTCATATGTTGGGTTTCTCTATTGGGCGGAGCTGCTGTTCCCGGTTGAGGGAGAGGTGTACGTCCGTCAGGAAACGTGGCTGCGCGATGTAGAGAAGACGGTTATGAACAAAAGCTACAAGATGATTGTGCTGCTGTACATGCTGGAGCGAGGCGAAGAACACTGGATGGACCCGGTAACGCCGGGCGAGATGGCGAGATTTTTCCATACGTCCCTAACGGAGAAGGAGTACCGGAAACGGAAGGACTTTTCGGACAAAGACAAGCTTGCACTCTGGGAATGGAACGAGAAGACGGCAGCTGAAGTCGAGAAGTTGATTGTTGATATGCCAATGTCCAAGTGGAGTAAGGCGAAGGGGAGTATGACTCGTTTCGAGGATGGGGTGTTTTCGCTTAATGTGCAGGTGCAGGATGCGAAGGAACGGGCACTTTTGTGCCGTTGGACGAAGGAGATTTGTCTGTACCGATTGCATGCGCATTTTGAGCGGGGTATGGCATAGAACAGAGAAGAGAAGCTGCAGCGAGACCCACTTGGGAATCGGGCAGCTTTTTTTTGCAGTGCGGGTAGTTAGGGTGGATATCTTGGAGCAAGGGAATCCATCCCAATAAAATTGCGTTTAATGGTTGATTACGAACAGAAATTTTAAATTATTCTGGTCTATGTTTATTGGTCAGATGTAATTTTAGATATTTCTAATGCGATTTCCTCCAGACTATAATTTCCATTCAAGCCTTTAATACTAGAGGGGAATTTTCCATCCAATTCTATGAGTAATGAGTTTGCAGATTTTTGGGTGTAGTAAGAGCCTATATTATCTAAAAACATCACATACTTGGACCCGGATTTCACATAGTAGTCGGGATCAGAAAGATTTATGAGTAGCGAATGATCTGATTCATCCCCTTTTAGCGACTTTAATACCTTTAGATTTGACTCTTGTGATGGTGGAGTACTATTTTTATTTTTAGTATCCGTTATTTCTCCGTAAACAATTAAATCTGAAGTAGATACAAGTTCTTCGAAATTATAGGAAGGCCAATCTCCAGAAGAATTGTTGTTGTTGCTGTTTGTTTGACTAGATGATTGGCAAGAGCTAAGTATAATGACGGCTAGAAACAATACAGATAGTTTAATTTGTATACGCATTCTACTCATCTCCTTTGTATAAATTTGATAATAGAAAATAAAGTGGAGAAGTAGGTGATATCAACTACTTCTCCATCTGAAAATTAATTCAAACTAGATTGTTCACTATCAAAAGCTGATTCAAAATCTTTTAATTCTGTGAAACTTCCTTTGAAATCTGGGATGTTACTAGTACATAGACCGTCTACTTCTTTAATGACAGAGTTTTTATCACTCTCATAAAAGTAGTCGCCTTGTTGTCTTAATAACATAATGTATGTTTTCCCTTTTTCAACATAATCTAGAGCTTGATCCAAAACAATTTTATCATGTGAGTTTCCTTTGATTGTATCTAGAATTTCCAATGTAGCCAATTGTGCTTGTGGCTGCCCATCAACATGTGGTTTCGATTGTGTATCTATAACTTTTACATGTACTACGATATCCGATTGTTCTGTAACTAGATCCTCAAAATTGAATTCTGGCCAATCGGCATGTGGTATTGGATTATAGAGGTCGGATTCAGATGTTGATGATGCACTATTTCTATATGATTTTATATCGTTGATATCATGGGCTTGCGGAGTGGTTATTACTGTTCGATCTCTTTCATAGCTCATGCGCATAAGTAGCAGATCCAATTGCTAGAGATAACAAACTACCTAGCAAGAGAACTTTTGATAACTTTTTCTTCATTTTAATTGACTCCTTCAAGGCCCATCCTCTCAAAATATGATATAGCGGGGATTTACGATGTTGAAACCGGTTCGACACCAAAAATGGATATCTTTGTAGTATAATCCATTTGGTTCTGGATCGGAACCCTGCAACAGGAGATGAAAGGGGAGATTGGCATTGAAAAAGGAAATAGGTGTGTGGCTACTATTGGGTGCAGTTTTACTTGCAGGATGTGACTCAGTTCCATCAGACGTTGTTCCGCAAAAACAGATCGAGTCTACCACTAATCAGGTAACAACTCAGCCCAAGCAAGAAACGGATCCAACATTAAATTGGCTCGGATCTTCGGAGGGTGAACAAGTACAACTTTATGATAATAAGGAAGCAAAAAATTCACCTCATAAATTCACTCTAGAGATAAATGGAAAGACCAAAGACTTTGATTGGTACTATCTTGGGGATATGGGAACGGACCCACAGGTATTTTATACGGATCTTACGGGGAACGGTAAGGAAGAAGCAGTAGTAATCATCCAGACTGGAAGAGGGACTGGCTTGAATAATTACGAAATCCATGTCGTGAACGCTGATGACTTCTCCGAAATTAGAGTACAGAGGTACGAAGAGATTGTAGCTGATCACATTGAATCGCATGTTGCGAAGAACGGAGATGGTACGTTAGCGATTGCAGTTAAAGCACAAGGACAAGCATATAACTTCGATTATGATTTTGATCCAGCCCCGGATTACGATCAAGATGAGCTTGGATTTGGGGGTGTAACGATCTACCGGCTGGAGAATCAGAAAATTAGATTAAATCTCTCCGGATCTGTCGGCATATCTCCCACATATGTGTGTGATTTTAATGTGACCTACGCATATGACCATGGCAAGAACGAATTTATAGTTGATCAGATTGAAGTTGAACCTGTTGAAAATGGAAAAGGATAACCCCGTTGCATGACACATCTGTCATTTCAAAAAACGCTTACAAACTTTCAATTCTACCCTACCTTTTCCGGAGCGAAGCTGAGATAATGGGAGAGGAATAAGGCGTGAAATATTGGCCATTAAGCTTCAACCACTGCAGAAAAACAAAGCTACATACCCATAGGAGGAGTAGAGATGACTACACAACCAGTACAACTGATCCAGTCCACGGAAGGCCAAGCATTGCTTGCCCAAATGTACGGACAGCAGCAGGTAGAGGAACAGACGGCTCGGTACACGAAGCTGAACGCAACATTTGAAGAGTACTTTGGTGCGCAGGAGAGCAGCAAGTTGTTTAGCGCAGCCGGACGCAGTGAGATTGGTGGTAACCATACGGATCATAACCATGGCAAGGTGCTAGCGGGCAGCATTACACTGGATACAATTGCGGTGGCTGCACCAACCACGGAGTCGGTAATTACCTTTTATTCGGAAGGCTATGACAAGAAATATGTAATCGATCTCAACGATCTGACGCCGAAGGCGGAAGACGATGGTACAACAGCGTTGATTCGCGGTATGGCTGCGGGATTCGGAGAATTTGGATATAAGGTAGGCGGCTTTCAGGCGTACATCTCCAGTAACGTGTTCTCGGCATCTGGCTTAAGTTCATCGGCGTCATTCGAGATGCTGATTTGTACGATTTTGAATCATTTCTACAATGATGGATCGCTGGATGTCGTGGTCATGTCCAAGATTGGTCAGTATGCAGAGAATCAATATTGGAACAAACCGTCCGGACTGCTGGATCAGATGGCTTGTGCATATGGTGGTCTGATTGCGATTGATTTTGAAAACCCGGCCGAGCCTGTCATTGAGCCTGTCCAATGGGATTTCCAACAGAACGGCTACTCACTGGTCATTGTAAACACAGGTGGAAACCACGCGGATCTGACCGAAGATTACGCTGCTGTGCCTTATGAGATGAGAGCGGTTGCTCAAGCACTGGGCAAAGAATATGTTCGGGAAATTACGGCAGAGGCGATTTATGCCAATCTCAAGAAAGTCCGTGAAGCTGCGGGAGATCGTGCGGTGCTGCGTGCGCTTCATTTCCTGGAGGAAAACAATCGGGTGGATGGTCAGGTGCAGGCGCTGCGGGATGGACGTTTTGCGGATTTCCTGAACCTGATTACGGCGTCCGGGAACTCTTCCTGGAAGTGGCTCCAGAATGTATATCAGAGTGGTTCCGTGAAGGAACAGGAGATTGGGATCGCACTTGCACTAACCGAAAATTATCTGCAAAACCTTGGCGATGGCGCCTGCCGCATACACGGTGGTGGGTTTGCCGGAGTTATTCTGACGATCCTTCCTAACGAAAAAGTGGAGGAGTATATGTCCTGGATGCATGGCATGCTCGAGACGCCAATTATTGTCGTTAATGTGCGTGCACAAGGTGCAGTATGCCTGAATGCCTTGATCGAGAACGCGGGCTAAGACAGTCACTTGTAATAATTCGAGGTAACCATTAGCTCGGTACCAATAAATATTAGTTCATTCATGCATGGCGGTTCTTCCTCTTGGCGTGGGTCATGGGAGAGGGCCGCTTTTTGCTATGTTCAATTTTCTATAAAAAGTAAAACTTTGAAGGTTGTTACCGTGTTGATAAGGTAGTGCTTTCAAATTGAGGGATTAAGTGTTGATGTATTGAACATGCATCAGAATGTTATTGCAATATATTTTCGCATGGGGGGATATGGAGAATGACTACAACCACAGTGTCTGAGCAGGAAGAGGAGCGTTTATACGAAGAATTACGGCGTGCGCTGGAAGATGTAGAAGAAGGCGAGCAGCGGCAAAGAGTTCTGAATCGCATGATCAGGCAGCTCAAATTCGCCAAATGGCGAAAAGAACGAATGCGCAAGTTCGATACCTACTGCCAAAATGTAACGCCCGCAACACTTTGGATTATTTTAGGTACAGGGGCGCTTACGCCAGTTTTGTTATTTAGCATGTTCATATGGGTATCGTTGTGGGTGGAATGAGGCTGAAGAGTTTACTTCTTTAGATCAAGAAGCTCTTTGGGCACAATGGCATTCTTTACTTCAAAAGTGTCATAATTGACGAGAATCGTGACCTCTGTTTCTTTATTATTTTCTATATGTCCGCTCAAACTAACATTATGACTTAGATCCGCTGGAAGGAATTTGTGTTCTGTGAACTGAACGTCCACTCCATAGTTCTCTTTAAAATAGGCAAGGCTCACTTGCTGGGCTTTCTGTATAGTATCTTTTTGCTCGTCTGACGTACATCCGGTAAATACAAAAATGCTTATCATTAGAAATATGAATATAAGATATTTTTTATGGATCATGTTCACTTGATTTCTCCTTGCAGTACTGTAATTGATAGTGTACATGTATAACATATTATAAGTTTAATTGGAATTACATAGGAAAAAAGAACCGCTAGCAATCGGATTTAGCATTCCGACCTTAACGATTCTTTGAGTTAGACTTATGTTAGTGCGACACTTGCTAATGCTTACCGTCTAAGGTTTGCACCTGTCCTTGCATATACTGATGATATTCACGGAAACTGCTGATGTGATGCAATGCATCGGTTTTGGAAGACTGGGTCTTGATTTTTCCGTTTCCTGGGTTGTTCTTCATTTGAGTCAGAACCGTTTTGGATCCTTCGATATCACTGGACATTTCCTGAATTCGCTGGAGCAACGCCGGATGTCCTTCGTGTTGAAGCATCTCAGCGAGGGGTCTCATTTCCTCAAGTTTTTGGCTGGATCGTTCGAGCGTGGTCATCACCTGATCCCCGTCGGTTTTCGCACTCAACGAAACCATCCGGTGAATATGATCTTTCTCCATTCGCTCAAGCGCCTCCAGATGGGAAGCTTCCAGTCGTTTGGGATCGTTCCAGCTCTCGGTTTGAACCCCTGGTTCATTTTGCTGTGATGCCTGGTTTGCGTTATTCCCGTTATTCCCACATCCCCATAGTAAAGATGAACAGGTCAGGATTGCACCGACTGCAATGATGCTTTTCAAGCTCATATTGTCACTCCTTCAATATTTTCCTGAAGGTAGTATGAGCTACAGCCATCAGAATCATGCCTGCTTGTTTCACTTTTTTACTAAAAATTACGCATAACCCCAAATATTCTGGTAGTAACAGCCCATGTTGACTTTGTATTAATTCAATTTATAAGGTTGAAATTGCAGACTATTAGCTTATTTTTGCAGGCCTGCATTTTCGTCTATGTGGTCTTGATTTATAATAAATTTATTTGATTAAAAGGTAATTATTCCAAATGGACTATATCTAGCGGTTGAACAACGTGTTCGATAAGTTTTTTTCGGTCCATATCTAACGAAGTAAGGCGTATTTAATCACGTTTACCTGCAAATCAAGGGAGGGCTATGCACATCTACAACAACCCGATCTGGCGCTGGACCTTTACGCTGCTGTATCCCGCCATTATTTTCATCTATCAGAGCTGGGGGCCAATCTTGGATTCGTGGGCAGTTCCCATTATCTTTGTTGCTCTATTTTGCTTTCTGTGGAGCGGGATTGAGGAGATGTTTATTTCGACCGGACTGACCTGGTTTGTGGCTATTCCGTGCTGGTGGTATTTTATCGAGCGTCCGAAGCCGTCTTTCGGTGCGGAGCATTTTGCGGCACATTTATGGTTAATCGTCATCATCTATATCGTTGTTGTCCTCATTCCCCAAGCGCTTATTCTGACCACGCGTTTGCGGATCATGGATTATTTGAATAAAAAGTGAGATAGGAGAGGGCAGCTGTTTGCCTTTTCTTAGATCATTCAACTCATGCATTGGAGAGATGTAGATTTGCCAAATATAGACCTAGATCGAAGCAAAGAAAGAAGTTTTTTGTACATTTTGATATTCACTTTATTATACGGTTTGACGTTGCTGCTCTGGCCGTTGATCGCTTTTGCCATGGGAATGTCGCTCGCTGCACCGACACCTCCCGAATACGAGGTCGCAAGCCGTCTGGAAGGTACACTGCTTATGACGTATCCCATCGGTGTTATTGCAGCTATAATCTCGGGTTGGGCATCTTATCATGCGAAAAGATATATCTTTCCTTACTGGATCATGCAGCTGCCTCTGTTATGGTTTGCGGCCTGGATATTGGTAAGTTACTTAGGAACAGCGCTATCTGAGGTGCCATTTTTACGGTAGTCTTAATATACATAGCTTTACAACCCAGGGAGGGATGCATATGAATCGCATAAAACGAGTCAACAAACCATATTTCATCTTTCTGCTCTGGAATGTACTTATGGTCTTTGTCGTACAAGGGTTAACATTTCATCATGAACCTGGCAAAGGAGTTTCGGGCAACGGTAATCCGGGAGTTCTGGTTCTCTTTCCATCCCTTCTGACATTTGTAATCCTATGTATCTGGACAGTATCACTGTCCAAATGGTGGCTATATGATCAGCGCCAGTACAGGGGTGGGAAAGTATACATAATGGTGCTCCTCTTTGCCATCCTGCTGTGTGTACTGTCTGTCTTCCTGGAGCTTCAAATGATCGAGAATTTACGCATAAAGCTTCATGGTTTTACGAGTGACCCGGATTCGGCAGTATACCGTTTTGGCTGGTTGAACCAGTACACGAATACGCTTTTTTATAACCTTCCGATCCTGCTGTTCGGGCTGTCATTTTCTACATTGATTGGCTGCCTTATGGAACGGAGGGTGCATAGTAGCAATCAATGAATCCTATCTTCATCTTCCATACCTGAAATGAAAATAATCCGAGTATTAAACAAAAATCCCCTTATTCCGGCTTCAGCCAGACAAGGGGATTTTGCTGCTCTTGCTACACTTTCCTGCGGAATTTACCCGTATAAGGAATGGTAATTTTAACTTTCAGCTGCTGGATTGAATCCTCCGTAAGGATCATCTTGGAGCCATCGTCTGAAAGCTTGCGCCACAGGCTCGGATTTTTGCGATATAGCTTTTCCTCAAGGCCATAGATATCGACACCGCGTTTCAGTCCCTGACGGTACGTTTGCAGGATCTGATCCCGTAACGTGTTCTCGCTGAATTCGACCATCTCATCATAGGAGATCGGGTTGAGGTATTCATACAAGGCTGTCAGGTACTTGGCATCAATGTTGAAACGAACTTCATTGCCTTGAATGACAGGCTCAATCTTAAGGCTGGGCAGGCCGACACTAAGGACCCCATAAATGGTTCCTTCATTTTCAATAGCCAGTGGTGCGCGCCGCAGATCCTTGAGCAGCCAGTGGTATCCTGGGAGTTTAGTGCGGGACAAATATTCAAAGTTATTTCCGGTTCTTTCGAAAAAAGCTCCGTCGATCACAAACAGTTCATGACTCTTTTTGTTCTGCGACCAATGATCCTTGTTCAGGGCAATACATGGCAGATAGGTTGTCGTGGACGGATCGTTATGGGTAGCAATGAGCTTGAAGCTGAGCACCGGAGGAAAGAGGGACTCCTCCAGAAAACTGGGAAGCGGGTTATGCAGAATGCTGTCCAGCGGCGACATATTGTATATGGACGTAGCACTTAGAATATCTTCAAGCGGTTCACGAGTGCCGTACACCCAAGTCGTATATCTTGATTCAGGGAAACGTCCGAGCATATCAAACACATCCTTGATATGATTGCTTGTCAGAATATTTTCGGCCATAACGATGGCCGTCACATGTCCCCAGGCAATATGGAGCTGGGCACTGCGGAACAGTTCATTTACAGCCAGATTCAATGTTTTCCCCGCTGCATGTCCCACCCATATGGGAGGAGGCTTCTCATTTTTGGTTGAACTCTCACTTTTGGCTACACTGGCAAAGTCCATAGTCTGTACGTACACGTGATACATTCCGTCCTTATAATCGACGCCGATCGCTTTGGCATAGTCGACCTGTTGAATCTCATAGGCACTCCAACACCCGCTGGTCACGATACACAGAGCAAGACTAAGCAGACCTAACGAACATCGGCGTATCTGCTGTTTCATCGATCATTACCTTCCTTGCGAGGCTTCTGCGTTTCGAGATATACGGGTCTGCGTTTCATCCAGCCCTTCGGCAGCTTGAACATGGAGGCGAGGGCCTGTTTGATATTCAGCGGACTCAGCGGGGTCAGATAAGGGATGCCGAATGACTTCAGATCGGTCAGATAGATCAGGAACAGGATAATGGACAGAATGAACCCATATATACCAAGGGATGCTCCCAATACATAACAGAAAAAGCGCAAAATCAGAACCGAGCTCGTCATGACCTGATTCACGATCGTTGCCCCGGCGACGACCGTTACGGCAATGACGACAATCATGAGCGGGGAGACCATGCCCGCACGAATGGCTGAATCCCCGATGATCAATCCTCCAACGACGGTCAGCGTCTGACCAATGGCGCTAGGAAGCCGTACCCCTGCCTCCCGGAACAGCTCCATCAAAAGCATAATGAGAAACATTTCTACACCCGATTCCATAGGCAATCCCATTCGTCCAACCGAGATCGTGGCTACCAGCGGGAAAGGCAGCTGGTCCATGTGAAATGAAGTAAGGGCAATATAGAAGCCAGGCAGGAATATGGTTACCAATAGTCCGATAAAGCGCAGCATGCGGCCCATATTCACCGAAAGAAATGGAAAGCTAGCATCCTCGGGTGATTTGAGAAGCAGAAACAGATTTACCGGGCCAATGATGACGCTTGGATTGCCATCCACAATGAGGACGAAGCGACCGTTCTGTAGACATTCCGCTGCAAAATCGGGTCTGCCCGTGTAATGGGTTACCGGAAACAGGGTGACTTTCGAAGGCGACAGCAATTCTTCCAGCTCATTCGCGGTCAGGATTCGTTCCGTATCAATTTTACGCAGCCGATTCTTGACATCATCGATCAGATCAGGGTTCGCAATGTTTTTGATATACATCAGTGCTACTTTGGTCACCGAACGTGAACCGATTAATTCAATATTGCAGGCCAAATCGGCTGTCCGCAGACGTGTGCGAATTAACGTGATATTGACGGACAACCGTTCGATAAAGCCGTCCCGGGCTCCGCGGATGGATACTTCAGTCGTGGATTCTTCTGGCGTACGGGTAGGGATATTGGAAATATCCATGCTCCACATCGTCTGAAGGGAAGGGATACTGATGAGCATATGCCCCTCAAATACCCGCAGGGACATCAGTCTCGTTCCCAGAGCCTTATCCTGCAAATCCATGCGGGTCCATTGAAGGGTGATGGATCTCTCAATATCGGATGTACGAACAAAGTGAGTACTCTCGTAGGCCCGCGTCAATTCGGGAAGAATAATATCATAGATGGATTTGCTGTCCACCATGCCGCTGCAATACACGATGATGATCTGTACGGGAGACTCCCCGATCATATGGCTGCCGATGATAACATCGTCTGATCCGGCAAAAAAGGTCGTCAGGTTGTGTTCGTTGATACGAAAAGACTCATCCGGGTGAAGGTCCTTCTGGGGTGTGGTTGTGATCGGCATGGGCAGGAGCCTCCTTGTCTTTTTTATGTATGAACGCGGCCAGGGTCAACAGAATAGTGACAACGGACACATAGGCCAGCATCACGGGAAACTGAATATGATTCACATAATATTCGACATAGTCAATTCGCCACCACTGTACGGCCACAAAACACATGATGAATGCGACGGACAAAACAGCGATGTATCTCTTTCGGGGTCTGCGAAAATCGAGCAGATCCACAATGAGATAGATGGAGATAGCCACTCTGGCAAAAGAACCACTCAGCCATTGATAGATGGATAGGAAATCCACGTGCTGGAACAATTTCCCGATATTGACCAGCTTCCATTGTTCATAGGGGCTGTTTCGCTGCTTGGCCGCTTCCTCCGGACCGAATTCAACAATAGCTCCCATAGTAGGGCCTATCGCCATAGTAATCATAAATAGTCCGAGGAGCAGAACGTGCCACCAGCGAATTTTGCTTTTGACTTTGTGCTGAAAGAGCATCAGTATCCAGATCTCCATCAGTCCTGCGAGCGAATAAATCATGCCTTTCAGAACGGGACCGGCACCATATTCCATGATCGGGAACAGCTGGCCATAGTCCTTGTATTTCATGTTGGCTGACATCACGAAGTATCCGAGCAAAATCACGAAGGGGAGCAGGATACTTGAAGTCATGGCAATGGACCGGATTCCTTTGGCAGCCGACCAGGCAGCAACTAACACTCCACATCCTGCGAGCACGTATGTCGGGGTGAATTGCAGATAAGTGGACACCGTCCAGTTCGTTGTCTCATATAGGGTATGTGTTCCGAGTGCAAGCAGCAGAAGTGAGGCAGAAATACGGAAGATCCAGGAAGGGACAATGCCGAATTCCCGCGTAATCCAGTCCGTCAGGCGCTGTCCCCTCACCCGGCGAATGATCACGAACATCATACATAGAAACAACATGAAGAAAGGCGCAGCAGCCGCTACGGATAACCAGCCGTCTCTGCCAGCCTGATCCAGAATCGCCGGAATAGACAGAACATGGCATACAAGTCCGGCACTGAGCAAAATGATGGAAAAGGAAAGCCATATCGTGATTTCACCCTTTTCACGGCTCATGGGAATCCTCCTTTCCGTCCAAGGAAGTTTCCGTTAGCTTGTACAGCATATGGGATTTCGATTCCTCTTATCTGCTTTTGAAGCAAATGCTTCATATCATGGCGAACGGACAATTTTTGTCCCCATTTCCGGGGTGTTTGCCATAATGCTGCACATCTTCCCGGGTAGAACGGACATATATTTCCTGCTTCACATCTGCAAAAAATGTCCCTACTGTGCCTGTCATTCAGGGTTTACCGTTAAGGTACATCGCAGACAAGAGGAGGACGATGCGAATGAACTGGTGGTCTTCAAACCGGCTTCGCCTGATTCAAAACAATCTCCGCGAGATTGACGCGGACATGAATGTGGACCTGTTGATGAAGGAGCTCCAAGAATTCCAAGCCAATGTGCTAATGATGAATGCAGGAGGAATTTTTGCCTTTTATCCATCTACATTGGAGCATCAATATGTTACGCCTTATCTTCAAACCGATTTACTGCAGGAGGCCTTACTGAAGGCCCATGCGCTTGGAATGAAGTTTATTGCCCGCTTCGATTTCAGCAAAGCGCACGAATCGCTGTTTGAGGCACATCCGGAATGGTTTTATCGTGACCGTAACGGACAGGAAGTAAATTACTACGGGATTGTGCATACGTGCCTGAACGGGGAATATCAGCAGGAGAAGTCCATCGAGTCAATTACAGAAGTGCTTGAGAAGTATCCGGTTGACGGCATTTTCTTCAATATGTTCGGTTACCAGCACTGGGATTACAGCGGGAACCACTATGGACCTTGTTATTGTGAGAATTGCAGGCGTCGTTTCCAGGAGGTTTGCGGGGCTGAACTGCTGGACTATACAGGTCCGGAGCATGAATTGCATACAGCGTACCTTCATTTTCAGGAGGTTACCTCCCGAGAGATTCTGAACAAAATCCATGACGAGGTAAAATCCCGCTGGCCCCATGTGGCAATTAGCACCTACCATCCGCATCAAGTCGATATCATTCGCAAGGAATCGAATACATCGCTCACCCGCAGCTTGCCCTTATGGCCGTATTCGGCCTCAGAGAATGTAGCTTCTGTAGTGAGCAGCTGGGACGATAAAAGGGTCAGCAATTGCAGCATCAATGCCATAGATCTGACCTATCGATTCACGGGTGTCTCCCCCTATGAGACAGAAGTAAGGTTATACCAAAATATCGCCAGTGGATCCGGGCTCGACTTCTGCATTATTGGGGCGTTCGAGGGGTACCCGGATCGAAAAAACTTTGCGGCAGCCCAGGAGATATTCCGATATCATGCAGCACATGAACATATCTATGGGAGTCTCGCTACAATGGCTGAAGTGATCTTAATTAAACCAAGGGCAGCTGAAGCGGGGACCGAATATTTGGGACTGTTCAAAATGTTAAAAGAATCTCATGTGCTGTTCGATGTCATCGTTGAAGATCAGATAACAGCCATGAAGCATAAGCTGGCTGCGGTGAAGGCGGTCATCCTGCCTGGTTTACAAAGACCCCAACCAGACACCATAGAAACGCTGGGCGATTTGCTCAAACAAGGAGTTGCACTGCTTGCTACAGGAAATGCCTTACGCGACGATGCAGAAGCGTTGTCTGACTGGTTTGGGGCCGTTCATACAGGAAATACCGACATGCTTCCAGCTGCATACCTCCAGGTAACAGATGTTGATCGTTTTCCCAGTCTGAAGGACCGGGAATGGATCACGGTTAGCAGTGGTTTTGCACATGTGCAATTTGATTCCGCAAAGACAGAGTGCTGTATGCCTTATATTGAACCTGCATCTTTTGGCCCGCCGGAACGGGCGTATGGACACCAAGTGGGCGAAAGCTACGGACTGGGGATCTCCCATCCGGCAAATGGTGGTACAGCCGCCTATTACACATGGAACCCGGGCGTTCTGTATTACAGACACGGCTTCGAAGACCACAAACATGCCGTGACGGATGTTCTGACTCGGTTGATAGGTGAGAGTCTATTGAAGACGGAGCTGCCTGCCAGTACGGAGCTGTTTCTGAATCGGACGGACCAAGGGCATGTGCTTCTCCAGCTTCTGAACTTGTCCGGCTTTAACGGAACGACATACATGGAAGCGATACCGCTATTCAACCAAATCATTGAGCTGAACACGATGGGGACACCTGCTCGTGCCTACTCATTGTGTTCATCGGAGTCCATTCCAATCGAAGTCGTGGGGAGCAGCGTAACTCTAAGCATTCCTAGGCTGAAGAGCTATGAAGCCATTGTGATCGAGATGGACCCTGACCTGAAGAAAGAGGTGACATAAACCGATGAAACCCCAGATAACGACGGTGAACCGTGCGACGGGCAAGCTGCAATCGGGCAGTCTTCTGTCACGAATGTATAAACACCGTATGATCTATTTGCTTATTTTGCCGGGGCTGCTGTATTTCCTGCTGTTCAAGATCGTGCCTCTCTGGGGACTGCTGCTGGCTTTTCAGGATTACAATCCGTTCCTCGGGTTTACGGGAAGTGAATGGGTGGGATTCAAGCATTTTAATGAACTGTTTGCCAGCTCCAACTTCTACATCATGCTGCGTAATACACTTGCCATTAATCTGATCGCGCTGGTGTTCCATTTCCCGCTGCCGATCCTGCTCGCCTTGATGTTAAACGAAATTCGGCATGAGACGTTCAAACGAATCAATCAATCTATTGTGTATCTACCTCATTTTCTATCATGGGTCGTCGTTGCCAGTATGACGTTTTTCCTGCTCTCGACGGACGTGGGCATCGTGAACAAGCTGATTGCACAGAGCGGTAAGGACACGATTTCATTTCTATCGGAACCGAATTATTTCTGGGGACTGCTTACAGCTCAAAGCATGTGGAAGGAAGCCGGCTGGGGAACGATCATTTTCCTCGCAGCCATGGCGGGAGTGGACCCTCAGCGGTATGAAGCTGCTGTTGTCGACGGGGCCGGACGTTTCCGGCAAATCTGGCATATTACGCTGCCTGCCATCCGCCCGACCATTATCATTTTGCTGATTCTTCGCCTGGGCAGCATGGCCGATACGGGTTTTGAACAAATTTTGCTGATGATGAATCCGCTGGTTCGTTCGGTTGGAGAGGTGTTTGATACGTATTCCTACACGTATGGCATATTGCAAGGCAAGATCAGCATTGGGGTTACCGTAGGGCTGTTCAAGGGGCTGGTCGGATTGTTCCTGATCGTGGCGGCCAACAAAATTGTGAGAAGACTCGGACATGAAGGGATTTATTAAACTTGGAGGGTTGTTGTTCTTTCCTGAACAGGAGGATAGGTTATGAGCTTTGTTGTGCAGAAAAAGGGGCTGACGCTCTTTGACTGGATCAATTACATTCTGGTTGCTTTAATCTCGCTGGCATGCATATTCCCGTTTTTGTATGTATTCAGTGTGTCGTTTACGGATCCGAAGGTGTATGTGCCGCTCAAGTTTTATCTGTTCCCGGAGAAATGGTCGCTGGAATCCTATCGATATATTTTATCGACCAACAGTTTTATCAATGCCTTTAAAAGCACGTTGTTTATTACCATCGTAGGTACCATACTGAATATTATCGTATCCTTCACCATGGCTTACGGGTTAACCAAGCGATCTCTGCCCGGGCATAAGTGGATTATGGGATTGGTCATTTTCACATTGGTGTTCAGTGCGGGGATTATTCCGAATTATTTGCTCGTGAAAGAGCTGGGACTGCTGAACTCGTACTGGTCCATGATTCTGCCTGGACTGACGAATGCCTGGAGCCTGATTGTGATCAAAAGTTTTCTGGAATCCCTTCCTTCCGAATTGGAGGACGCGGCACAGATTGATGGATGCAGTGATCTCACAGCGTTCTTTCGGATTATTGTACCGTTATCCATGCCAGCGATTGCTACGTTTACACTATTTTTTGCAGTAGGACACTGGAATGCGTATTTCAATGCCTTAATCTATTTGTCCGATTCGAGCAAATGGACGCTGCAGCTGCTCATCAAGACGCTGGTCATTGATTCAAATTCCGTCGCCGTAGCACAGGCAGGCGCAAGTGATGAAAGTGTAGTGCCGCAGGAGACCATTCGAATGGCATCAATCGTACTCGCAATGGTACCAATTCTGATCGTGTATCCATTCTTGCAGAAGCATTTTGCCAAAGGTGTCATGATTGGTTCGGTCAAAGGCTGACTGTTGATGAAGTTGGGCTATTGCCTATGTATAAATGCAAACGCTTACTATATTTCTGACGATAAGGGAGATGACGGCGAATGAACAAGATCAACAAACGATGGACAACATGGCTATGCATGTTCTTGGCAGTATCCATGCTGGCAGCATGTACGGGAAACAGCGGTTCCGGTGAGACTGCAGGCAGCAATAATAGCGGGGAGTCGGGTAGCGATCAGCCGCTGGATATCAAGATGTTTGCAGGCTTGTACAATGAAATTCCCGATATGAACAACGAATACTGGACCGAATGGGAGAAACGTACCAACGCCAAACTCGATATTGAGTGGGTCCCTTCGGGAGATCTGGATACAAAGCTGGATTTGCTTCTCGCCTCGGGCGATCTGCCGGAAGTGGTGGCCTACCAGAATCAGATTCGCCCAACCCTGATTACCGCGATTAAAAATGGTGCTTTTTGGGACCTGACTCCTTTTCTTGGAGATCTCAGTGAATATCCGAACCTGAAGGAGAACCTCGCGCCCGATGCTCTCAAGTACCTGTCAGTGGATGGGGGCATTTACGCCGTTCCACGCTCCCGTTCCCGAGTTGATGGAGGACTGAAAATTCGGGAGGACTGGCTAAAGCAGCTGAATCTGCCCATTCCCAAGACATTCGAGGAATATAGAGAAACCCTGAAGAAAATTGTGGACAGTGATATGGATGGCAATGGAAAAAAGGATACGGTCGGCTTGTTGTTTGTCAACAATCCACCAGCCATGTTCCAGGCCGGATTCGGGGCGTATAACCCGACCTATGATAACGATGGCGGGCTCATGAGCCCCGGTTTAACACCACAATATGTGGAGATGGTCGAGTGGTTCCGCGGACTGTACGCGGATGGGCTGCTGTCCAAGGAGTATGCCGTTATGAAGGAGAGTCAGGCGGAGGAACTGTTCAAGACCAACCGGGCCGCGTCCTACGGACGTCCGATCTGGTGGGATCATGAATGGGAGCAGGCCATGAAACAATCCGGGCAGCCAGATGCCAAAATTCTGAACTTGTCACTGACGGGTCCCCATGGGGATGCAGCGGTCGGACTGGAGACCGGAGTTGCGGGCGGTTTCTATATTTCGAAGAAGGTGCCAGAGGAAAAGGTGAAGCAGCTTCTGAAGTATTTTGACATGACCGCTTCTCAGGAGATGACGGATTTCGCCTACTATGGAATCGAAGGCACGCACTATACGGAGAAGGATGGACAGAAAGTGCTGACCGAGCAGGGTGTCAAAGAAGTCAACACAACCAGCAAAGGGGCGGGAGTGCTCGCGTATGCCAAATGGGGCAAGGTCATTAGTGCTTCCGGCGACAAAGCTTATAATGATGCCAAAATCAAGGAAGTGGAGAACTTCGACGAGATTGGAAAGATCGACTTCTATCGGGTGATTACCTCAGAAGCCTGGAGAGAGACGTGGCCCAAATACGGAGACGAGTACAGTTCCATGATGACGAGAACGATTGTAGGACAGATCAGTGTGGAAGAATTCAAGGCCTACGTGGACAAATTGAACAGCCAGCCAGACATTAAGCAGGCATATCAGGAAATGGCCAACGCCTATGAGCAATTTAATCAACAATAACGAAGTAGAGGAGAAGCGATGAAAACTCCAAACCCCAATGATAAGGAACAGCGTCCCTGGTGGCAGCAGCCACTGCGTATCATTCAACCGAACATGCAGGTAAAGGACACCGGGAAGATTGATCCCGAACGCCTTGCGGATCAAATGCTGGAGATGGGTGCCAATGCGATGGTGTTTAATGTGGGTGGAATCTACGCCTGGTACCGATCCGATGTGGCATTTCATGTGCACAATGAATACTTGCCCCGCGGCAGCGATCTGCTGCGGGACATGATCCGGAGCTGTCATCAGCGGGGGATTCGCTTTATTGCCCGCTTTGATTTCAGTAAGGCAGAGGATTCGGTCTATTTGCAGAAACCCCAGTGGTTTGTGCGCAGGGAAGGCGGGCAGCCGGATATTATCGGAGCCACCCGTCCAGGGGCTTGGCCTCTTCTGATGTCGACCTGCATTAATGGAGGTTACCGTAACGAAGAGCTGGCTGTTCCTGTTATCCGTGAAGCACTGGAACGGTATGAAATTGACGGTGTCTTTTTCAACGCACCAGGATATGTATTTTGCCAATGCTCCAAGTGTCAAAAGAAATATAAGGACATATATGGCACAGCGCTGCCGGAAACTTCTGCGGAAATGGCATCTGATTTTGCAGCCCGCTGTTTCGATGATAATCTGGGCCGGATGTATGAGGTAATCAAGGCGGTTCGGCCCGAAGTGCCGATGATTCTGTACTATAATCTGCATCGGGATAATCTGGAGAAACGAGTCTCTATCACCGATATGCTCTGTACCGAACCGCAGGACGTCTTGTCACTTGGTCACACTCGCATCCCGGAGTTTTGGCAGCCAGCACTCAGTATTAAGGTGGGGCGGTCCGTTCCAGGCCGTCCTGATCCTTTCGGGATCGTTCACTCTTGTCCAGGCATGGACTGGCGTCACACCGGGCTCCCGCCTGCCGAATACCGGTTCTGGCTCTCGCAGATCCCTGCCAATGGCGGCCAGCTCTGGCATTCATTAACCGGAATCCCGGATACGATTACCGATAAGCGCATTTTGCGTACCGTGACGGAAGTCAACAGGGATGCGGCGAAGCTGGCTGCTTACATGGATGGGGCGAAGCCAATGAACCAGGTGGCGATCATGTGGAGTGCCAATCGTTCAGCAGAAGGCTTGGCTGAGGCACTAATCCATAAACATATCCCGTTTGATGTGATTTTGCCTGAACAGATGGCGAGCGTGAACCTGCATCTTTATCCGGTTGTTCTCTTGCCTGAAGGATTTGCGTATTCGTCCGACTTTGCAGAGTTGCTCCACGATTATGTGAGTCAGGGTGGCCGCATTATTGCAGAGGGCGAACTGCCGAAGGATGAGAACACGAATGAATATGTGCTGACGGACCTGTTTGGTATTTCCGGGGAAATGCAGGAGAGTGAGGATTTGGTTGCTTCATACCTGCGATTTGAACAAAGGAATTTTACAGGCGAAGAAGTGAACCCGCTGCAGCAGAAGCTGCAGGAGACCGAATTAATACCGCATCGCGGCAGGGTCATCTATTGTCAGCCTATCGATGCAGAGGTGCAGGTCCTGGCTACGCTGGTCCCCCCATTTTCCCCATTGGAAAGTGTCGGAGCTCCTCCAGAACGGGCATCACTGGCCGTAAAACAGACAGAACTGCCACTGGCGCTGCTGAGAACGTATGGAGCAGGGAAGACATTATATTTCCCTTTTTCACTCAGCAGCCTGATACAGGAATTTAAATTGGAGGACCACTTCAGATTGTTTGCCAATGCTGTAGATTTGCAGCTGAACGACAGAGCTCTGGTATCGATCACAGAAGCACCCGGATTACAGCTGACAGTTTTCCGCAAGGATCACAACCTGCTGATTCATCTGGTAAACGGAGCAGGGCGCAGACCCTTGTCATCCGTACTTCCGTTACACGATATGGTTATCACGGTCCGTTCAGGGGAGGGAAGTCCCGCCGGCGAAGCTGAAGCATTGATGGCTGGAGTACATCTGAAGACGGAGATGATCGGAAGTGAACTGAAAATTAACGTGCCTACGCTGGACGTTTGGGAGTGTATCCGGGTACCTCTCTTGATATAATGAACCCGAACAGTTTATGGCGAGATGAGTGCAGGACAGCAGCAGACGGGGGTGATTCCATGAGGCGCATGATGCAGACCATCCAATCAGCGCTTGACCGCTGGTTCGCAACGAATGGTTATCTGAAAAGACTGATTTGGTTGGGGTGCATGTCGGTGGTCATTCCGGTCGTGCTTGCCGGAAGCGCTTACTATCATTTCTCCATGATTAAATTGACCGAACAATTCCAGGATAACAATATGGCCTCATTGAATTTGCTCAAAGACAGGGTGGAGAATATTCTAACCAATATGGAGCATGAATCCATGCAGCTTGCCAGTGGTCCGTTAATGCGAAATGCACTGGGGAGTACCCATTATAAGAGTGATTACTTTCTCCATCTGGATCTGCTTGATCTGTTTCAACTGCATAAAAACACCAATAACTTGATTGAAGAAATGATTTATTTTGACGCTAAAACGGATATGGTGTTGTCCCATTATTATGGATTGGTTTCGCTCGCAGATTACAAGGAGAAGCAGGATATGAAGGCTGCACTTGAAGGGAACACACAGGCAGGGTGGGCGTACCTGCCTCAATCCGGAGAAGCAGGCTACATTTCCTATGTCAGGAAACTGCCCGTCATGGGCCAGGGGGAGCCGCGAGGAGTAGTTATCTTGCAGATGAAAGAACAGGAGCTCCGGAGTTTGCTCCGCAGCTATTCCGTCAGTCTGGAGGATCAGTCTCTGGCCATTCTTAATGCAGACCAGCAAATTATTTTGCACACCGACGGGCCTGGCGAGATCGGCAAAATGGCATCGGAGGATGCTGTGCTGCAGCAGATCGCATATGCAGAAGGCAGGGAACGGTCGGGTCATGAAGTGCTGAAGGGTGAACACGGCAATGAGCTTGTGGCATATGCCTCGGCATCGATGGGGAGGACGTATGTGTCCCAGCTCCCTGAGCGGGAGATGATTGCCCAATTGAACTGGATTAAGGTATTAATCCTGATTTCGGTATCCATCTTTGTGCTGGTAGGCATGCTGCTCACCTGGTTCAGTTCACGACTGGCCTATAATCCCATCCAACAGCTGCTGCGATACGGGGAAAATTTGCGCAGGAACGGGCATGAATCTTCTCCGCAAGGAAACGAAATTGAATATATCAGGTCATCACTCAGCTATCTCAATGAACAGACGGAGACCCTGAATCGGTATATCGAAGGCATACAGCCCGATCTGCGCGATCGTTTTCTGCAGAAGTTACTGCAATTTAGCGGTTCATGGAGCGGCAGCAGGCTGGATGAAGAATGCGCCAGACATGATGTGCCAACAGAGGGGCAATTTCTGGTGCTGGTTGTCAAAGTCGAGAATCTGGTGAAGAAAAAACGTTTCTTGCCCAGCGAAGGACCGGTGATTGTATTTGCGCTGAGAAATGTAATGGATGAGCTGCTCAGCCAAGAGCATGACTTGAGGGGATATGTCGTAGACAAAAATGACAGTGACTCGGTAGCCATACTGCACTTCAATCCGGAGATACCTTCTTCTGAAGCAAGACAGAGGGTATGTCGTTACGCTGAGGATATTCATCATGCCCTGGACCAGTATTTATCCTTTTCAGCTGCAGTGGGCGTGGGGCGTCCCGGTCAACTTGCTGGCGTAGCGGAGTCTTTCCGCGAAGCCCAGCTCGCCCTGCAATATCGGTTATTTGACGATGCTGAGAATGTTCTGTTCTATGAAGATATTCTGGCCACCCAGCGTAATCCGGTCTTTATGTATCCCCGGGAGATGGAAGAGGAGATCCTTGAATCCCTATGGAATGGAATGCTTCCCCATGCGGAAGATGCGCTTCACAGGTTTTCCAAAAGAGTTCGTTCCTCCGAATCTTATACTGTCATGATCCAGGGGTATCATATGCTGCTATCGGCGATCATTCAATCCATGGAAACGAAGGGTCCCGGCATGCTGGAACGGCTGGGCGGGAATCTGTTCGATCAGCTTCAGGAGAATCAGACATCGAAGGAAATGCACGACTGGTTTATCGGTGTGCTGTTTCCGTTATGCATTGAAACCAGTCAGGATCTCCGCACCAATTCTTCCCGTCTGATCGTCCAGCGGGTCTGTGAACATCTGAGCAGCAGGCCCGAAGGATTGCAGTCATTATCGGATTGTGCTGAACTGGTGAACGTCAGTCCTTCCTATCTGAGCAGGCTGTTCAAGAAGGAGATGGGGGTATCCTTTATCGAATACTTAATGAATCTGAAGGTGCAAAAAGCGAAGCAATTGCTGCAGGACACCGATTATACCATTACGGAAATTGCCGAACAGGTAGGGTATTCCGAACGTAATTTGAACAGGGCATTTCAGCGTTTCGTTCAGATGTCGCCTAATCAATATCGGATGTCGGTCCGCTAGATTTGATGCAAATGATAGACGGCGGCGTACGAAAGCTATAACATACAGATATAGCGATCCAAGACGAGCAATTCACAAAAACATAGAGAAACAAGGAGGAAACCTACGATGACAAATACGACGAAGGCACCTGGAGAAACGAAAGTTGGCTTTATCGGTACAGGCGTTATGGGCAAAAGCATGGCAGGTCACATCCAGCAGGCGGGCTACCCACTGCATGTTTATACGCGTACGGCTGCCAAAGCGGAAGCATTGGTGAATGAAGGGGCCGTATGGCATGACACACCAGGCAAACTTGCAGCGGAGTGTGATGTCATTATCACTATGGTAGGGTATCCGAAGGATGTAGAGGAAATCTATCTTGGTGAAGATGGTCTTGTGGCAAACGCCAAGCCAGGTTCAACCCTGATTGATATGACAACCTCCAGCCCCATGCTGGCTGCTCGCATTTTCGAGGCTGCAGAGTCCAAAGGACTGCATGCTTTGGATGCACCGGTATCGGGTGGAGATATTGGCGCACGGGATGGCAAGTTGTCCATCATGGTTGGTGGTACTTCGGAAGCATTCGAAGCGGTACGTCCGCTGTTCGATTGTATGGGCACCAACATTGTGCTGCAGGGCAAGGCTGGTTCAGGCCAGCATACCAAAATGTGTAATCAGATCGCCATTGCATCCGGCATGATGGGTGTGTGCGAAGCACTTGCTTATGCCAAAACATCGGGTCTGGACGCGGAAAATGTGCTGAAGAGCATTGCGACCGGAGCAGCCGGAAGCTGGTCGCTTAGCAATCTCGGTCCGCGTATGATCAAGGGTGATTTTGAGCCTGGATTCTATGTAAAACATTTTATCAAAGACATGGGGATTGCCCTTGAATCGGCCAAAGCTATGGGCATGAAGACGCCGGGTCTTGCGCTCGCGGAATCCCTCTATCAGGAAATATCCAGAAACGGTCTGGATGAGAAGGGTACACAGGTGCTCTATACGTATTATCTTCAAGCTTAATTGAAACTTATCACAAGAAGCAGCGTGTTCTTTTTCTTAGATGGAGAGGGAATACGCTGTTTTTTTAATTTTCGGCCTATCACATGCGTCTAAAGTCACAGTATTGGTTAAATATTATCTTATACTTTGGTTTATAAAAGAGAATTAGGCCTGTCGCCCTTTAATTTCACCCTACTTTATCCGACATAAGTAATAGAAGTTTACATAATGGAAGTGCAAAGATGTCGTTCAACTGTCGTAATGGTCCCCTGTAACTCATACTATATTAGAACGGAGCTTGCCCATGTTCAAAAAAATCCTGTCTCTGTTCAAGACACAGCCAGAGCTTGCCAATCCGATTACAGCTTCTGCCGGAGCGATGCCGGCAGCTAGCCCAGCGCCTGCACGACTGGTCCGGAGCCGTCGCAAATCCAAGTCAAAATCCAAACACGAATCGGACTGGATCAGAGAGCCGGAAGAACCGAGCACAGCAGATCGGTTGTACAGTCTTCCAGGGCAATACAAGGTCCTGAATGATCTGCTCGTTCCCAATCCGAAATCACGTTCGGGCTATTCCCAGATAGATCATGTTGTCATTGGCCCGCGGGGGATCTTCGTCATCGAAACCCGCAACCTGACGACAGGTGAGATTCGTGGAGGCCGCAGAGAAGCCAATTGGACCGTCAGCACCAGCCGAATCAAGATGTATAATCCTCTGATGCAGCATCGGGGCCATGTTGAGGCCGTTCATGCACATCTCGGAGATTATAAGCGTATGCGCCTGATTTCGATGGTGACCTTCACCAACCGCTGCCGAATCAGCGTGGATCCTGCAGTGCGGTATGTGAATTCGGATGAACTGGTAATTTATGATCATGAATTGGTCGAAACCATTCTGCGCAAAACGGAAAAGCTTGAGGCAGATGTCCCTGAGACGTTATACAAGGAACAGGATATTCAGGCCATCTATTCCCTGCTCTCCGCAGCCAATTGCACGGAACCACAGACCCGAGCAGAACATATAGAGAAGGCCAAAGGTATTAAATAGCTTTTTTGCAGACACTGTTATCCTTCGGGATGACAGTGTTTTCTTTGTACTTTGGTTGGGGAATCCAGTCATGACAGCTCACAGAGACAGGTACATCGTCGTATACACCCAAAATTTAACTTATGATAGAATGTAAACCAATGCTTACCTGTGAATATGGCATGTTATCCGAATGTAGATCATAAATGGAATATGAATTCAATTTTACATGCCATGGTTAATGTAGTTTATATGCATACATAAGATAAGGGGAAGATTATGCCATGAGATGGACACAACCGATTCGGATGTTTACGGCGATATTCAGCTTGGCTGCGGTTCTGACCGCATGCGGCGGCGGGGCCAAGGAAACTGCCAGTCAAGAGCCTGTTCAGGAGGCGGGTACTGATGCGACAGCGAGCAGCAGCACCGAGCAGTCCGGAGCCGAAACTGCAGCGGCAGAGGAGATCGGGAGTAACACTTCGGAACCAGCCTCCACTGGTACGGAAACGTTGAAAGAACTGCAGGACGAATACGCGGACAAGCTTGGTTATATTCGCATCCCCCTGGACGATCATCCGGTTCGCAGGGTCAGTGAGGAAGGTTCCAAAAATATTAACGTTGCCAATTACAGCGATACAGTGGTGGATATGAATGCGGAGGTGCCGATTCATGCCAATACACAGCGTTTGATTGATGATGCATTTCCCTTTTTTACGACTGTTCAGGCACCTGACGTGTCTTATATAACCTGGGAGGAAGCCACCAATCTGGAACGGGCGATGGTCAAAACGCTGTTTATCTCGCGTGAAGGTCTGCTGATTACTGAAGATGCCATGAATAACAAGGATTACAGCAGCCAATCGTTTCAGGACTCCATGGATTTCTTCAGAGTAACCGCCAAATTTGAATCCATGGCCCCGGTTGCGCAGCACCCATATGACATCACCTTGAGCCAGCTCTATGACAAGGCCCGCAATTCATGGGGCAAGCTGGCAGCCATGGACCCCGAGCAGGATGAGGCAGCATTTGCCGAGATGTACAAGACGGCGAGAACAGACGCCAATAACGCCATGGGTCTTCTCAACGTATTGCTTTCCACGAATGAGGAAGAGCGCATGGAGCAGACTTACGGAAAATAGAAAAGAAGCTAGCCAATGTATAGACTTGCACGAATATCTTCACCAAAAAATAAAGAAAGGTCCATCTGTGATAAGCAGAATGGACCTTTTTCTCGTAATACCCCCATTTAAGGCAAATGAATGGTTTGAACATGATCGGTGTGCATAATCAAGGTATTGCCCTCTGCTTCAACCAGTTCAAGTAAATTGTTGTCTGCAGCTTTCAGTAATCCAGCCCGATATGGCTTGTCACCCAGATTCAGGATGACAAGTTCACCAACCATTTTCTGAAGCTGTTGTTCCAGTGTACGGGAAAGGGGCATGGACGCAGGCTGAATGGGGAAATGCTGCTGACTTAGGGAATAGGGTGTGCTGTTTGTCGGAGAAGGTATAATGTATTTCAGATGATTGATGGAGACGTAGACCGCATGATGTAGTGGGGAGAAGAATATGAAGTAGTCGTTCATAATATTCGTAATATAACCATGCAGTGTGCGTCCGCCTATCGAAATTTCACTGAATCTTCCACGGGCATTCATCAATATTTTGCGATACGATATATTGTTGTGATCCATTTCGGGATCAGGCGGTGGTACGTTGGTAGTGGAGCTAGTATCCTCCGCTTTATTCACATGCATGGATTGAAGGTGATGAAGGGGCACATAGGTGAATCGCTGTTGTCCGTAAACCACAATCAAGTCCTGACCCATATCAATAATCTCACCCTGAATCGGAAATTTACAGCCGGATAATTCCAATTCGATGGATTTTCCAAGCCACATTGTTGGGAATTTCACAGTATACCTCCTCTCAATATAGAATAGAAGTCCAAATATATAGGGAAAATAGGCTGACAATTAGACTAATTGGTATCACAATAAAGGTGACTTTCATATACTGTTTCCAAGAGACTCGCACATGGTGGGTCTTTAAAATATACATCCAGATCAACGTTGCTAGGGTGCCTATAGGTGTCAGTAAGGCTCCAATATCACTTCCCAGAATGTTGGCAAGATAGGCCAGATGCAGCTGTGTATCACTTAACTGAAGATCTGTTACTGCAAATGTTCCGATCATCACAGAAGGCAGGTTATTGAACAGATTGGATAATAGAGTAAGCATTAGCCCTGATACAGCAATGAGGCTGGCGTTACCACCTTCTACCAAAGGTTGCATCCATTGAATGATAGTAGCTGTCATTCCAGCCCGATGAAGACTATCCACAATAATATAAATGCTGAAGGCGAAAAGTAGAATATGCCAGGGCGTTTGAGTGATTACATCCTTAAGTCCAGTCCGGGTGCGATACCAACGCACAGCCAGCATAAGAACAACACCTGTGATCGCGACAACCTCCATACGAATGCCCCATTGCTCAGCGAGAAAGTATCCTGCACGAATAAATACGACAATTCCGATACAGACTCGAAACAGCCACCAGTCCACCTTCTTTGCGCTATCGGTTGGTTGCGTCTCCTGATCTCCTGTTTGCAGCGGATGATACCCCGAACCGGATGGAGATTGCAAGGATATAGGGAAGTGATGAATAACCTTGGGAATACTTTTTCGAAAATAATAGAATAGCAGTACCGTCATCACAATAATTCCCAGCATCGATGGCACAAACATCATCTGGGTATAGGTGTTTAGGTTCAAACCTACCATTTGCAAAGCGATCAGATTCGCGAGATTACTAAGTCCAATTGGCGCGCTGGAAGCCGTAGCGATAAGCGCTCCTGAAATCAGGTAAGGTAACTGCTGATGCATTTTCAGGCGAAGTATGGAGCAGATTCGCAGAATAATTGGTGTTGTGATCAATATACTGCCGTCGTTGTTGAAGAAGACCGTCATGAGAAAACAGAGCAATAGAATCAGCCAGAACAATCGGAAGCCGGAGCCTCGTGCCTTTTCGATCATATTGATAGCGATCCAGCGAAAAAAACCGATGCTATCGAGAATGATCGACATAACGATGGTAGAGAGAATGGTTACGGCTGCACCGGAAACAATCCCGAAGATGCCAACGATATGAGCGAAACTGCTCACGCCAGTTAAAACGAGAAGAAGGGCGCCTAGCGAAGTAGGAATGGACTCGTTTAATCCGCCAGGCCGCCACATCAGGAAAATGACAGTGATCATAAATACCCCGAAGGTTAACCACAATTGGTAATCAGGCATTTACTGTGATTCACCTCCCAGGGGGAGAAGTCCTGGTGAAGATTGAATCGAGTGTTCGTGTGTCGGAGTGGGCCTTCCAGGTGAAACGATCCAGTATAAAGGCACACCGATCAAGACAATGGCAATGAAGATCAACATGATGATTCCCCCCTTTAAACTGGTTGATAACTTAAGCTGTTACGTGATCATTAAGATCTCTTTTTACCGCCGGATTTGTTGCCGCCAGACTTGTTGCCACCAGATAGGTATAGGTAAGGCTTTGACTACGTCGCTACCTTTTCCCCACCTCCACACCGTGCATGCGACTTTCACCGCACACGGCGTTCCATCTTGATAATAGTTTAATCGATCATTCCCAAGTTACTCAATTTACGGTATTGGT
>NZ_JABMCB010000196.1 GCF_013359935.1 Paenibacillus xylanilyticus | reverse complement strand
GAGCAAGCATTCATCCCTAAAAGGAATGTTCTAATTCGCAATTTTCGTTTCGATATCTAGTTTTCAAAGAACAAGCTAAATAGACGAAATTCTTTGGTGGAGCCAAGCGGGATCGAACCGCTGACCTCCTGCCTGCAAGGCAGGCGCTCTCCCAGCTGAGCTATGGCACCTCAAATTCCATCAAAACTGAACAAATGGATACGTAACAATGTTGCTGCTCTTCACTTCATCCACACATGAAGTGATGGACCGAAATGAATCGCTGTCGCAGGTTCAGAGAACCTGCTTATTTGAATGTTTCCGCTACGGGAAACGATTCTCCATAGAAAGGAGGTGATCCAG
>NZ_JABMCB010000195.1 GCF_013359935.1 Paenibacillus xylanilyticus | reverse complement strand
TCCGCGTTCGCTCGCCGCTACTGACGGAATCACTATTGTTTTCTCTTCCTCAAGGTACTTAGATGTTTCAGTTCCCCTGGTATGCCTCTACACAACCTATGTATTCAGTTGTGAGTAACTGGAAATTACCCCAGCTGGGTTTCCCCATTCGGACATCCCCGGATCAAAGCTTGCTTACAGCTCCCCGAGGCAGTTTCGTTGTTCGCCACGTCCTTCATCGGCTCCTAGCGCCTAGGCATCCTCCGTGTGCTC
>NZ_JABMCB010000194.1 GCF_013359935.1 Paenibacillus xylanilyticus | reverse complement strand
TGTGAGACGTCCCACAACCCCAGAGAGCAAGCTCTCTGGTTTGGGCTTCTCCGCGTTCGCTCGCCGCTACTGACGGAATCACTATTGTTTTCTCTTCCTCAAGGTACTTAGATGTTTCAGTTCCCCTGGTATGCCTCTACATAACCTATGTATTCAGTTATGAGTAACTGGAAATTACCCCAGCTGGGTTTCCCCATTCGGACATCCCCGGATCAAAGCTTGCTTACAGCTCCCCGAGGCAGTTTCGTTGTTCGCCACGTCCTTCATCGGCTCCTAGCGCCTAGGCATCCTCCGTGTGCTC
>NZ_JABMCB010000012.1 GCF_013359935.1 Paenibacillus xylanilyticus | reverse complement strand
TCGTTCCCTTTGAATTAGGCATGCTATTTTAAATCCATAAAAAAGAAAAACCCCTTATGCGACAAGGGATTTCAGGGTTGTTTATGATGCCGAGGACCGGGATCGAACCGGTACGGTAGTCACCTACCGCAGGATTTTAAGACACATGCTTTGAGTGATATAGAATGGAACGTAAGGATAAAATGCAGTCATATCAAGGATTCAAGACACTTGCTTATTGGACTGA
>NZ_JABMCB010000193.1 GCF_013359935.1 Paenibacillus xylanilyticus | reverse complement strand
CTTAAAATCCTGCGGTAGGTGACTACCGTACCGGTTCGATCCCGGTCCTCGGCATCATAAACAACCCTGAAATCCCTTGTCGCATAAGGGGTTTTTCTTTTTTATGGATTTAAAATAGCATGCCTAATTCAAAGGGAACGAGTGGATTTTTCCTCATTGGGGACGGATTGGGGACGAACTTTAGGAGCGAATACATCGAGGTGCGCCGTTGTTTTTCGACTTAACTTCTTAGTGACATGTGCATAAGTATCTGTGGTCACCTGAGATGTCGAGTGTCGCAGTCGATGTTGGATCTCTTTTATGGATGCTCCCTGACCTAGCAAATAGGTTGCATTCGTATGACGCAGCCCATGTAGAGATACGTTCCGGAATCCGTTCCGTTCACACCATATCTTCCACTGTTGAGATGGTGATGTATGGTAATAGGGTTTTCCTGTACCTGAATGGAACACAAAGTTCCGATCTCCGCCTTTCCATTTTCCCTGTGCTTTTGCTTCAAAACGTAATTTGCGCATGGCTTTGAGATGAACCGCGAGCTGATCCATATACCATTGTGGCATATCTACATAATCGTCGGACGCTTCGTTTTTTGTGTCTGTTATGTCTGCTTGTCCATTCTGGGTATGTGAAATACTCTCATCGATGCGCAAACGGTTATTTACAAAGTCGCAGTCGTCCTCATCGAGCGCAATTAATTCACCCCGCCTGAAACCTCCAATAATTGCACCAAGGAAATAAAGCTTCCAGTGAGTATCGCTTTTGATCAATGTATCAATAACCTCAGTGGCTTCTTCTTCTTCGAAAAAGTTCTTCCTCTCTTTTCGGGCTTTCTTGTCTTCCTTACTTACCTGCGGACGTTGTATACCATCCAATGGATTCTCATTTAGGACTTTCCATTCAACAGCTCTTTTGAATATGCTCATGGTTACATCATAAATGTATTGAATTGTGCGAGAACTAATGGTCTCTTTACCGCCTCGCTTGTCAATCCGGGCACCGGGTTTCCGTAAATCGTTGAAAAGCGTTACAAGCCTCATTGTCGTGATCTCATCAAGCTTCAAATGTCCGATTACCGGCAATACATGATTTTCGATTTTAGAACAGTGTGATAAGTACGTCGTCCGCTTTAATCGTGGTTCGGCGTCTTTAGGTTTCCATTCGTTTTCGTAGAACTCTTTAAATGTGAGCTTGGAGGGGGCGATGTAACTGCCGCTAAGAACTTCCTGTTTAAACTTGGCTAACTCGTCATCTAAATAATCTTTGAGCTTTTTAGTTGTTTTCAGTAAAGCCTTGTCTTCGACAGTTATAGTCTTACGTGGGCGGTTACGACTGCCGTCATTGTTTAACCCCAAGTCAACTGTAAGTCGCCACTTGTTTTCCCCTCTTTTTTCTATACTTCCTTTTGCCACTTCTTTTCCTCCGTTCCGAACATCAGTTCTGTTTTTGTGTATGGTAAACAGCCTTGCGGCTGGAAAGCGCAAAGTTACATTTCCAAGTTATGCAGTTGCTTCGGTACGCCACACCTAAGTAAGTAAGCCTCTCTTGTCTCTCCTGATTGGCGTTCAATCGAATGAGTTAGAAGTTTCACTGCAAATATATTGGCTTGTCGTTCATATTTCCCCATGTTGAAAAATGTGTGCTCATCAATCCAGAATTGGCTCAAGCCTGAATGGAGTCGATCATGTCCAAGCTCATGGGCACATACTACACGTTGCCATTCCTCAGATAGACCATTATGAATAACAATAAACCGCCTTCGTAACCGCCTGTAGTAAAACCCTCTAGTACCAGGATCAAGCTCAGCATGTCTAACTAATACGTTCAGACCTTTGGCGATTACAAAAGGATCGTTTGTTTTGAATCTACGAACAAGCTTATGAATGATGTCATCCAAAGGAGTCACCTACTCTTCGTCTTTAGGGGTTGCCTTGTTCTTGCGACCATAGGTTTTCTTGTTAAGTTCTTTAGCTTCCCAAAGCAGTCCAGTAAGGATATCCATGGCTCTTTGTCGTTTTTCTTCGGTGATTGGCACGCCATCAAACAAGACGGGTTGATCTTCTTCAAGAATTTTTTTGATGTCCGCTAGATCTTTTGGAGTGGCCCAATCAGGAGAGGGCTGCTCTTCTTCTTGATCCATAAAGTAATCAAGTGGTTTACTGAAAAAATTTGCAATTGCTTGAAGCGAATCAATTTGAGGGTGCTTTGTTTGTCCAGAAAGAATCTTAGTAAGACCTGTATAGGAGACACCAGTTTCTTTAGAGAGTCGGTACTTAGTGATACCTTGTTCATCCATTAGTTCTAATATCTTTTCTGCTAAATCCACCTAAAATGCCTCCTATATATGACTCTAATGTGTTATAACTCTATGAAGTTATAATAAAACAGAAAAGGGAGATAAGTCAAGCGAATCAAAGTAAACGGGAGAGAATGTCGGATTTTGTAACTCTTTTGGGTTATAACGCCGATTGTATATAACACCATAGAGTTATAGTATGTGTTCAGGAGGTGATCACATGGGGTTGGAAATCGAAGCAAATATTAAAAGGTTGATTGATAAGAAGGAATGGACAATTTACCGCCTATCCAAAGAAAGCGGAGTTGCCGTATCGGCCCTTTACAGCATCGGAAAGAAAAAGCAAGGCCCATATGCTGAGACATTAGTAAAACTGTCTAATGCTCTTGGATGTACCGTTGATGATCTGGTAAGAGGCCATATTTAAAATGCATTATAGCACACTTAGAAAGGAGAGTTCTTATGGAGAAAATTCTATATGCTCTTGAAGATGCTATCAGGTCTATCGTGAATGAGCAAGTTGCGATTGCTGAGAAAAGGCTCAAAGCAGAGTTTTCTGGGCTAATAGACAAAACGCTTGACGTGATCGAAGCAGCAAAGCACATTGGGATTTCTGAAAAAATGATTTATCGCATGTGCCAGGAAGGCAGAATCCCCCATGAACGTTACGGGGCAACTGGTTCAAGAAGACCCACAATAAAATTCCGCCTTGCTGATTTGGAAGCTTGGAGAGCTGAGCAAAGGGCTGCTAATTACTTCAGAAGAGAAGAAAGAGCTCAATAGCAGCATAAGAAACGATGTATTGTGCCAGTAACGATGTGTTGGAACTTGTATGAACTGAAGAAAGGGGTCCAATGAATGGGAACGATTAATTGGTTTGCATGGGTCCACCTACAAAGTCTGATTAATTTTCGTGATAGTGTACACACGATGGACGCCGGAAACTGCTGGCTTGACAAGGAAATATCGGATCTTAAAAAGGATCTTGGAATAGAGGAGGGTGAGCAATATGTCAATACATCAGGGGTTACAGCAGCGCATCAAACTCCTGCAACAGATGCAATTTGATTACCCAGAAACAGCGAATTGGTTTGATGAATCGCTTGCTTATCTCACTATTGCTGAAGGAGGGAACAGTCTTGAAGAACAAAAGGCGGGAACTTCGCAAACAGCATAACGAAATTTGCAGAAAGATCCTTGACGCTACAGACAAAAGTCTCATCATGCAGCTGCAGGCAAAAAGGAAAAAGATCGAAGGTGAAATTCAAAAATCCGAAGGCGGCCCGATTGTAAGTAAAAAGAAATTCAAAAGTGATATCGGGAATTGCCCGTTGTGCTTCCAACGTATCAAGTATGGAGAGAGTTATGTTCAAGCAGGAAAGCTGAAATTTTGTAACGATCGTCATCGCAGAGAATACGCTGCCCTTATAAACGAAAAATGACCACGCCTGGTCCGCGTAGTCATTTGGTCTGAAACTTCACAAAAAAATTATACGGCAATCATATCAAAATTCAATTAACAACGCAAGGAGGTAATGCGGTGGGCATAAACGATTATCTCCGTGAACTGAACACGTCGCGAACCAAAGCAGATGAAATCGATGAATATGTAAGGCAGATTAAGCGGCTACGGAAGCAGGCTGATCAGTACGACGAAGACTCTCCAGGCGGAATGATTGAGAAGGTCCGTCTTCTAACTGACGCCCATATGCTAATGGGACGTGTATCAGCACAGAAAACCGGGGATCACGCAAAGATTCACGTACTAAGGGACAATGTGGATGCTGAGGCCAGAGCAAGAGCCAAGCGGGGTGAGAAAGAAGTGGCTGCAGCACAGGCCACAGCGGAACTACGCATGATTGAGGCAGACGCCTTGGAACAAAAGATGTATTGGAAGAACGAACTTGATTCGGTAAAAGAGAAGATTTATGAGCTGCGCCTTCGGGTGAGGGTCGAAATGCATATAACAGGAGGCGGAGTACATGGCTGAGTTTGAATTTCTCCCTACGCCTAAACCGAACCACAAGCGGTTCAAGCCAACTCAGAAACAACATACATCTATCAGCAATAAGGTTGATAAAGAGGCATACAGACGCGCAAGCGAGGCGGGATATGTATGTTGTGAACGTTGTGGGTGCAGTAGGCCAAAGCATTGGTTCGAGCGTTGCCACATGATTAACGCCAGTCAGTATGGAACAGGTAAAGCCCCTTGGAATATCGTTATCCTCTGTGGTCCTAAAACGGCAACGGGTACATGTCATAACTGGGCAGATGAAACCGCCGAAGGGCGAGCGTGGAAAGTGGACAAGCAGGCAGAACTTTTCATTTATTACACAGTCGGAGAGGGTCAAGAACATTGGAAATAGGACGCACCTTGTCCCTTGGATGTCCCTAGGATGTCCCCGGGGACAAGCAGGGGACAGTGTGGGGACATATCTGGGATGTCGCATGTCTGTCCTGAGTGAGTCCATTTGCAGGAGGCGGTGAACAGCATAGATGTTATGGATTAAGAGTTATCAGGCGACTGATAGGGACCCCCAGACGAAGAAATTCTGTCGTTTGACAGGGTTGGATATACCCCGGGCAGTGGGTTCGTTACACATGATTTGGTGGTGGGCAATGGATTGGGCACCCGATGGAAACATAAGCAATTTTGAGCCAATTGATTTGGCTGACGCTGCTCATTTTGAAGGTGATCCCGAAGTGTTTTTTAATGCACTTGTCGAGGCTAACTATATAGGTAAAACCCTTGATGGATATGAGGTTTTGAACTGGCATAACATTGGCGGACAGGTTCTTGAAAGTCGGAAAAAGGCTGCTGCTAAAAAGGCGAAACAGCGTGAAATGGCTGCCGCTAAAAAGGCAGCTGAAGCAGCGGGAAAGACTGATGTCCCCGGGGACATACCTAGGGACAACCCGGGGACAGATGAAGGACGTCCACCCCCTGTCCCGGTATATAAAGAATTAGATATAGAGTTAGATAAAGAAAAAGAATTAATAAAAAAAGATTTACCCCAAGACGAAAACCAACAGCAAAATCAAAACGATGATCAAGACCCGAAATCCGAACCAACCACCGAAAATCCGGCCGATCCGAAAGATCCAGGCGAAAAATCGGGAAAAAGTGAAAAAGGTAAAACCGGGAAAAAAGGGTCTCGAAAAAAGCCGGAATATGACGAAAACAGCCCGTTTCTGAAAATGGCGAATTACCTAAAAGGAAAAATTGATGGATTCGCGCAAGCTGAAGGAATCGCGCATTTGACGAAACGGTCGAACATGCAGACATGGGCGGATGATTTCCGGCTGCTGGTCGAAGTTGACGGGCAGCAGGATAAGAATCTCATTCGTGATGTGATGGATTGGCTACCAACAAGCGTGTTTTGGCGAAAAAATGTGCTTTCTGGCGGAAAGTTCAGGGAAAAATTCGGTACTTTGGTTTTAGAGATGCGTTCGGATAAGGCAAAACGCGGAAAGGGTTCCGGCGGCGGGGGCGGAAAAACTGAAATCCCGATTGTTCAAAATGATACAAACCCTGATTCTGGTCCAAGTGATGAAGAGTTTGCAGAAATGATGCGTAATGCCGCAGCTACGCAGGCGGCAAAGACGGGTGAACGCTAATGAATCCACTACACCGATGGTTGAACAAGCAAGAAGTGGCGAATCGCGGTATTCCAATATTCGTTCCGCGTCAGGTAGAAGTCAACGGTGAATGGGTTCCGGGCGGACGCTGGCATATGGAACGGCCAATAGGTGACATTTTATTGGGGCTTAAACGCTGCAGGGAGCTGGGGGCTAGTGTGGCGGACGATGAACCTCCTGCCGGATACATTTATTCAGCCAAGGTGAAGGATCAATTCCGATACGTCCCTTTGTTCTCGCGGGCTGTTGAACAACTTGATACAGACAAGCTCACCCAATTGGAACGGACGGCCATTGAGGTACGCCAATCATATGCCGGTTATGGGATGAGGGCACGGATAGATAGGGCCGTTGCTTCACTGGTAAATCAAGGGTACATGTTGGATCGGTTAAAGCTGGTCATCTCTCCCTTGGATCCAGTAGCAGCAGATACGGAAGTTCGAACAGATTACGGCATGTTAGCTGTGGCACCAGATAGGATGGTTCCGGAAGGCGTGTCTTATGTGATACAAGATTCGGGCAGTGAACGTGCGTTTGCCTGGGTCAAAAAGAAAAATTGAACGGAGGATGAAGCATGGAAGCTGCAATAACAAAGCTGAAAGCTGAAATGGAAGGTAAAGGATCAAACACATATATCAAACTGATTGGGGAGTTCCTAATCAAACATCTTCAGGCGAATCCTGGTTCTGTTGATCAGATCCTGTCCGCCGACAAAACGATAGCGAAGAGCTTGCTTGCTATGCAGGCAGAGGCTAAGAAAAAAGCTGTTGGCGGGATGGCTATGCTGACCGATGAGGAAGGATTTGCAATTGTACTGAATTACTTTGGGCTTCAAGGTGTAGCAGCTGCATCCCCCCAACCAGTTGAACAGAAGTCTGCGCGGTTTGATGTCACACTGGATGAGTTTTTATAGGGGGGGCTGAACATGAAAAATAACAACAAATTCTTCTTACACTTTCCTACGGAGATAAGCCCTGATTTACAAAAGTACATCACCCATCAAGTAATGGACTGGAGCGTGTATCTGTTTACTCATCGTGAAGGCAGGCAACAGTATGCTTTTTGTACAAACTGTAAGCTCGATCATGCTTCTGAGGGATTGCGTCATGGGAAAATTGCAGAATGCCCACATTGCCATGCTGCAGCTCAAGTGAAAGCAAGCGGAAGAGGCCGTTCGAAGCTGCATGATGAATCATATCTGCTGTGGTACGAAAAATCATTGGTGGACCCGAACATCATAGTAGCGCAGGGGATTTATTCAGAAAGAGACTATAGAGGGGACTTCCGTACAACCGAAACAAAATCTACCGTAGTCACATGTTACCTTTTTGAATGGGGCAAGCCAGGGCAGCATGTCCGTAAAATGCACTGGTGGAATCGTTCTGCTAAATGGGTCGAGAGTAAGAAGCCCTTCTCAGAAACGAAACAAAGTATGAGCAATATTCACAGTTATCATAGCGTCGATAATATAGCTGCTGCTGTTCAAGGAACGCCGTTCCAATATTGTACATGGGAGCAATACAGCATTACGGATAGAGTAGAGGTGTTTGACTTTGCTTCAAGATACAAATGCATGGAGTTCTTTACTAAATTTGGCTTGGCACACCTCGTTAGAGGGAAGATTGAGGGTCTACCCACATTTGGGGCAGTAAATTGGAACGGTGATACCCCGGAAAAAGTGCTGAGATTGACAAAAGCAGAGATTAAAGAGCTTCGGCGCGGGGGACACCATCTACAATTTAGTACTCTTCGGAGTTATCAACTACTTAAACAGGACGGGTTATCCCCCTCCTGGGAGGATGCTTTCAAGTTGAACGGGTTATCTGCTCTGAGTGAAAGAAGTGAATTGGCCGTCTTACTAAACATGCCCCCACTTGATGGCCATTTTACCAATGCTGATATTAAGCGATATTTCTTGAAACAAATCCGCAATAACAAACGCGGACACTATACAGGCTTTAATGTCCTAATCGAATACCGGGATTATCTTCGTGAGTGTCTTGAATTGGGTTTAGACACTAGCAAATCAAGTGTACTCTTCCCGAACGATCTTGAGAGGGCGCACCAGCAGACAGCACGAAAAGTTATCGTCATTCGGGACAAGGGTCGTGATAAACGGATAGCTGAACGGGCTAACGAGTTAGAAGCTCTCTCATTTAGACATAACGGCATCCTTCTCAGGCCTGCCAATTCGACTGATGAATTAGTCCAAGAAGGCAAGATCCTTAAACATTGTGTAGGTGGCTACGCTGAGAAGTACGCTTCAGGAGCCTGCGACATTTTCTTAGTTCGGAAAGAAAGTGAGCCGTTAAAACCCTTCTACACATTGGAGGTAAAGAAAGGCGATGTAGTCCAGTGCAGAGGGATGCGAAATGTAAGCATGACGAAAGATGTCTCTGACTTTATCGAACAATTCAAGAAAAAGAAGCTGAAGAAAGCAAAATCAACAAATCAGGGGGTAGCAGTATGAGCCAATTAGCCATCCGCACTATCGAGACAATTGCAATTGAGATCAATAGCATTAAGGACCACACGAAACAAATTGTACTTCACAGCTCCATTGAGATTGGAAGACGACTCACAGAAGCCAAAGAAATGATGCCTCATGGTGAGTGGATGAACTGGCTGGCTGATTCTGTTGATTATAAACAATCTACAGCCAATAACCTCATGAAAATATTCAAAGAATACGGATCAGATCAGCTTACTTTGTTTGGAGATAACGCTGATTCCCAAGCGCTTGGAAGTTTGAACTACACGCAGGCTGTGGCATTGCTTGGGATCCCGGCTGAGGAACGAGAAGCCTTCGTACAGGAAAATGATGTGGATAGTATGTCCACTCGTGAACTACAGGAAGCGGTCAAGGCACGTAAGGATGCTGAGAAGGCCCTCAAAGCAGCTCAGGCGGAAGCTGAGAAGGCCAAGAAGGCTATGGAGAAGGAGCAGAAGCTTCGAGAGAAACTGGAAGCACAACAGGCAGACCATGCTTTGATTGTTGAACGGTTAGAAGCCCAAGCAGAGGAAGCGGCAGCTGCAGCGGCTAAAGCGGAATCGGGTGAAGACGACGGACAAGCCACCGCGCTTCAGGAAGAACTTGAGAAGGCGAAACAGGAACATGCTGATTCGTTAGCACAGATTAAGAAGCTTGAACAGGAACTGAAGGCGAAGCCTATTGATGTTCCCGCTATTGTGGAGAAGGTTCCGGCAGAGATCGAGGCCGAGTTGGCGGAACTCCGGAAGAAGGTGGCACAGGGGACAGGTGAAGAAGCGGCCATATTCAAAGCGCATTTTAAAAACCTGAATGATGCCTTCGCTAATCTACTTAGTGCTTTGGAGATTGTCGGTAAAACCGATGAAGAATTGCACGCTAAGTATAAGGCCGCCACAAATGGGTTGATTGATCGAATGAAAGCCGAGTTGTGATGAAGTATGGTCTTCCTGTTCTTCTACTTTGAAGAATTTAAGCCTGGGATTGTGTGCCGACTCAAAAACGGAATAGATAAAGGGAAAATGGTAGTTGTCCAACAAATCCAGGATGACATGCTTTGGTGCTATGATAACCGGCCTGTGAAATACCGTACAAATCGCAAAGGTCAAAAGGTTATAGATTTCGACCCTGCATGTGTGACGGCGCCTTATTCCCCCAGTAGCTTGGAGATAACAAACGAGATCCCATTACAAGATGGTGGATGGGGTGCTTCATACCGAAAGGCACGGATGTTTTGAATAGGGGACACCATAATGAACATTGATTATGAGTTGGGGGATACAGTAGAATGCCCGGTTTGTCACCGGGTGTTCGAAATCATCCGCATTGATGATGAAGAGTTGGATGATTCAGATTTATATTTTGAACATATAACAATGTGCAATGGAGGGGAGAAACATGGTAAGGACAAGATATTTTAAAAGTGAGCTGAACGGTGAGGTAGTGGAATTGTTCGAAAGCAGCCATCCAGCGAGAGCAATTGCTGAGATATCGGAGAAGAAGCGCATCCGGCCGACTGCAATTATTACTCAAATCCCCGAGGATGTGTATAGAGAGCTTCAACAAGGTCAGGCGGTGGCAAAATGACCCAACCGACATTGGAAGCAGCACAAGCCCAAATAGACGGTCTGGCAAGGGAATGTTTTAATGAGTCCGACTATGAATTATTCTGTGCGGTACTCCTGCAGCTTGATAAGTATAAAGCGCTGGCGGATAGCAACAGAGACGCTATTTACAACCAAGATAAGGAATTCACTGAGCACATGAAGATTCTACAGAGTGAAATTGACTCTCTCACAGAGTCTGTAGCGTACTGGCAGAAACAAGCCACATTACTTTTCGTTGAAAATAAGAGACTAACTGAACAATCAGGAAAGGGTGCAGAGCATGGGGGCGGTGATGATCCAGATGGAATTGATTCCAAGTGCGAATGATCGGGACATCGATCGAGTTGTGGAGCTGCTGACATTTGACTATCCACAATGGAAGGCGACTCTAAAAGTATTGAACAATCTGGAGGGGGTGACAGCGGAACAGGCTTCCAAGCAGGCTTCATACTCCATACAGATTAGTGCAGTGGAAACGGCCATAAATGCAATCATGGATAAAGAAGCAAGGGACATAATTAATCATAAGTATGTGAAAGCGACCCGCCGCAAGTATACAGTTGCCCGCTTCCGGAATGAAGGGCTGAGTGAAAGCACTGTGGACAGACGCATCAAGAAAGGATTAAAGAGTATTGCCAACACTTTGAAGGACTGCGGCATGCTCTGGCCCTCCTAAAAGTGACGGTAAAATGACGGTAACTTGACTGCATGTTGACGACCGATTGACGGTGAAACACCCCTACACTAGGCACATAGGGAAGGAAAGTTCTTCCCCGGTGTGCCTAGCACCGTTATCCCGTGGGCAACTCGGCTGTGCTGTGGGATGGGTTATCCTTAGACGTGGATCGTCAAGGGTGCGGTGTGGGAATGGGGTTAGATTCCCCACAGCCGCTTCATCCGGGCGGGATAGAAATACGGATACTATTATGGCCTATCAAGGAGCAGCTGGGGGCGGGTCCTGGCAAGGCCACATCGGGTTTTCTTCATATTCTTTTTCAAGTCATCCAATGTTGGGTGGCTTTTTTTGTTCTTTCCCAAGCGATTGGGATAATAGGGGGAACGACATGTTAACTAAATCAACTAGGAAGTCTCCACCTGTAACTATTTCATCCCCCGAACAGCCAGAACGCTGTAAAGGCTGCATATGGGGAGAATGGGCAGGCACTAAGCAAGTATGCAAGATACCAAGATGCTGGAAGGAGACGACAGAATGTACGTTAAGGAGTTCGGAAATCGTAAAGACAGAAGCAGCAATGAACCCCTTTGGATTATGAGTTATTCATAGATAGGGAGTGTATAACTCAAAAATGGAATGTGGGCTGAAGCCTTGATATACCAGGAAAACTTCTTGGTGGGTCAGTTATGCAAAATATATAGATATGAATAACTCATTGAGGAAGAAGGATGAGCATGGAAAACGAAAAGCTTGATAGAGAAGCGCTCCAGAAAAAGATCGCTTCCGCCTATGGCATTCCGCTGGTGTATTTGAAGCAGGCTG
>NZ_JABMCB010000192.1 GCF_013359935.1 Paenibacillus xylanilyticus | reverse complement strand
TCGTTCCCTTTGAATTAGGCATGCTATTTTAAATCCATAAAAAAGAAAAACCCCTTATGCGACAAGGGATTTCAGGGTTGTTTATGATGCCGAGGACCGGGATCGAACCGGTACGGTAGTCACCTACCGCAGGATTTTAAGTCCTGTGCGTCTGCCAATTCCGCCACCCCGGCATATGTATGTACTACTTTATCACTTGAGGCGACAAGAAATATCTTAACATAGGATTAAACATTATGCAACACATATTTTATCAAATTTCTCATTTTTTCAAAATCGAATATCACGAAAATGAAAAGGCACTGCCAGCGTCAGCTAACAGTGCCTAGAAAGTCCGAGTTGCGGTCCCGGACTTTCTATAAACCATCTATATTAAGGGAGGTGTGAGATCATAATACCTCCCCAACATTAAAGAAACCTAAAATCAGGCTTAAATTAAACTAAAAAAAGTGTACAGCCTGTTGTTTATGAGTCTTTCCCCTTCACAATGGGTGCAATGCGGGCAGCATCGTCCTCTTTGCATTCCACCACGACAAGCAAATGATCCTGAAGAAGCCACTGTTCATAGTACTGGGCATCCTCTTCGGCTACCCCTGCTTCTGCCAGGGTAAGTACAAGATCGTCCGTTTCTCCTCCAATTTCATTGCCTGCCAATCGGCGAACCACTTTACCGGCAGAGATCGTCTGATCCATTCGTTTCCCCAACGCTGCCAGCACACCCTTGAAGACGCCAAATGCGCCATCTGTACCTGCCCCCTTCAAAGGCTTGGCCAGACCTGCTTTTTCGCTGATCAAATCGAGATCCAAATGCTCTTTGGCTACTACACCCAATGAATCTGCTTCAAGCCCTTCCTCTTTAAGCTTGCCCAGCATCACAATCGCTTCGTTCTCCGTACGGACCAGTCCAACCAGTAATTGTGTCATTCCGTTTCCTCCCTTAATCAATCGTCCATAACCCATTATTTTGTATAACCTAACCGCTCAAAAACCCAATCCTTACAATAAGTCAATCCTCCCAACCCGAAACATCATTTCTTTTCTGGAAATCCATACCTAGTTCTGATAGACTAGATAAAGAAGACAAATTAACCATTGAAATTATTGACATATTAAGTAACTATCCCATAACCAGGAGCAATGTCTTATGAAAAAAGAGGTAGAAATTGCCATTCGTCGCAAGCAGCAAATCGTTGTTCGTAATACCAGCGGGCAAACCGTGACCGGTTACCCCGAGCGTTCTGCCGACTCATCCATTCTTACCCTGCGCACGGTACAGGGAAACCTTTGGATCCCTTTTGATGAGGTGGAGCAGATTACCCGCTTGTTGAGCATCCGTTCCCATCACATGAATGGTATGCACTTATGTATTGCAGATCTGTAATGGTATAGATGAACAGACAAAAGCCAGACCCACAACGGTCTGGCTCTTGTCTGTTCTATGTTTCTGTACTACTACTAGCTACTTCACAACAAACTTCACCCGCGTTCCATCCGGATATGTACTCAGCTGATTACCAACCCACGACCCCGCACCGCGATTATCCTTGGGCGTAATGTACTCAATGTCTGCATTCGCCCCGCCTTCAGCACACATGGCCATTGGCCACTCATCCCGATCTTTCCCTTTCTTCACAGGCACACCCTTGAGTGACAAATCGCGATTGGCGTCTGCGCCATTACGATCAATCGTGCATACATCCGAGTGACCTGCCTTGATGGCAGCCTTGATATGATTGGCCGTCTCCGGGTATCGGTCGGATGGGAAGGTAATGGTGTGATCCACACCCTGACTGCTCCCACTGAACGGTGATGGCAGATCCAGCGGTAATTCTCCCTCAAACCAGGCAAAGAACGCCACAACCATGAGGGTCGCCAGCGTAATAAACGATTTTTTGAGCCTGCTTATGACTTTGTTTTTTCTCTTCCTTGTGCGCTTTCTCTTCATGCTGTTTCCCCCGTTCCCTCTTGCATTATACCAGAACGTTCGTTCGCGAAACAATACCAAAAAGACAGTCCGCAGCAGCTCCGAACTGTCCTCAACGTTCACTTCTACCAGGCTGTTATCCCACGTGCGGAATAACATGCTGCCGTAACAGCGGCAGTGTAACATGGAATTGTGTACCCTGTCCTAGTACACTCTCTACTGTTATGTCCCCCTGCATCAATTCAAGCAGTTCCTTACAGATCGTCAATCCCAGTCCGCTGCCACCGAATCTGCGAGCATGAGAGATATCCGTTTGGGTAAACGCTTCGAACAACTGATTGATCTTCTCTTCCGGAATACCGATTCCCGTATCACTTACGGAGAACTCCAAGGTAATCTCGTCTCCATGTTGTTCCTTTACATCCAGCTGCAATAACACTTCACCTTCTTCAGTGAATTTAATTGCATTGCTCAGCAAATTATCCAACACCTGACGCAAGCGCAGCGGATCTCCGATCAAAACGTCTGGCACCTGCATGTCAGCTTGACAACGCAAATGAATCTTTTTCTGTTCAGCCGCTGGTTCGTGCGTTCTAACAATCTGTTGAACGAGCTTGAGTGGCTGGAATTCTATCTGTTCAACTTTCATCTTACCGCGCCCCAGCTTCGCCATATCGAGGCTGTTATTCACTATGTTCAGCAAGGCTTCACCCGACTGACGGGCGAGCTCCAAATATTCTTTTTGCTCCTCACTGATTTCACCCATGCTCGTTAACTCGATCATGCCCATAATTCCATTGAGTGGTGTGCGCAGTTCATGACTTAATTTCCCGATAAACTCCAGATGCCCCCTGCTGTTCATCTCCGCCAATTTGGCTGCCCTACGAAGCTGTTCCTCGGCATATTTCCGTTCAGAAATATCGTATTGGATGCCCACAAAAAAGAGACACTGTCCTTCATCATCAAAAATGGGATCAATGTTCAATTCGTTCCAGAATCGCTGACCGCTTTTAGTATAGTTTAAAATATCGATTTTAATGGATACCCGCTGCTTGAGTGCCTCACGAATCTTGCTTACGGTTTCGGGATTCGTGTCTCTGCCCTGAAGAAATCGGCAGTTTTGTCCAACCACTTCTTCGAAGGTATAACCGGTAAGAGCCGTGAATTGTTCATTGACAAATATCAAAGGCAGTTCTGGTGAGGTTGCGTCGACCACAGTTACGGAAGATTTAAGTTTGGATATTAAAAACTCCCACTGAATGGGTATGGAGTGCCGATTTTGGATGCTCATGCTTCCCCTCCTGTTTCTTATGGTGCGTTCCGGTAGGTACATATATAATCATGTAAGAATTGGGTCTTCGATCAACGGAAATCAATATAATTAATTGTAACACAGTTATTCAAATGGTGTAGTTCGTGGGTAAATACGAATAACTCACACCAATCCGTCAGGAGGAAAACATCATGAAATTTCTGTTAATCATTATTATCGTTATTCTGGTATTGTTCTTCTTCACCAGACGCAGAGGTCGTTAATACCAATCCGGGTCATGCAAAACAAGGAAGGAAGATCGGGCATGAGAACCCTCTTTTTTATTTTCATGACACTTTGCATTATTAATCTGTGTTTCCCCAAGTTTGGATGGTATTTGCGCTATGGATGGATTTCCAGGGGAGAGTCCGAGCCGAGCAAGCCTTATATGACGTTCACCCGAATGACCAGTCTAGTCATGCTGCTTATCGCTTTTACACTTGCAGCCGCCTAAAGGTTTCCTATACTTAACGAAGCAGTTATCCACGTGGATAACTGCTTTTTTGTGCTATCAATGAAGAGAATATGATAATTTTATTTGTGGTGCGTTGCCCTCCGTCCCATTACTATTAGTATTGTTATTTATATGTAATGAATATATATGATTCGTGAAAGGGCATCTATGCATGAACATCACTTTCTATCCATACTGGGCTGCCAAGACACTCCTATCCTTTATTCAAGTTGTATATATTATGGTTATGACTTTACTGATCTACGGTCAGACTGGCTCGGTGCTCTATGCCGCACTCTTCCCTTTTATTCAGATGTCTGTACGGATCGTGGCAGGCGTAACCTCTTCATGGGTTATGAACCGTTTCTCTTTCGCCAAATTCATCACCGGCATTTCTGTAGCGAAGACTCTCATACTCACTGGAATCGGCATCTCATTTGCTTATCTGACTGTACATATCCCTGTCTTACTGGGTATCATCACTGTTCTTTCCTTTCTGGAGGGCTCGGAATCGCTAATCCTTAACAGTTTACCCCCACGTCTCGCTCAAGGCGAGGAACTCGTGAAGGCGAACAACCTGTTAACCTTCTCCAATCAAACCGCAACAATGGTTGGATATGCTATAACGGGCTTTGTCGTCTTTCACTGGGGCGCTTCACAGACATTTTGGGCAGCTGTTGCCATGTCATGGGCCAACTTGGTTTTGATGATCGCCATCGCCTTGCTATCGAGTGAAGTAGTGGGACAAGCGGACAATACCCATGTCAAACGAAACATACTGCGGGAAGGCTGGTCTCTGTTACGGAATAATCGTCCCTTGCGGCTGCTTACCTATGTGGATGTGTTCAAAGCACTGGCCGGATCCATCTGGACCGGTGCCATTACACTCGCTTTTGTCCAAGAAGCCCTTGGACAAGGAGAGGAATGGTGGGGCCTCATTCATTCAAGTTACGCTGCCGGCGCCATCCTCGGCGTTTTTCTCACACGTTGTCTGACCGGCCTCGGTCAGCGACACCTGATCTCCAGCATGGCTGTCAGTTCGCTTCTCTTCATCTTATCGACCCTGGCTTTCGGGTTAAACAGCCTTCCCTGGCTAGCACTTGTACTGAGCATCTTCATGGGTTCCGCTAGCCAGATACGGGAATCCGAACTACAGAATGCGTATCAAAATGCTGTTCCTGCAGCATCACTGTCCGATGTATATGCAGCCCGAAGCATGCTCCTGACTGCATCCATCAGCTTGTCTGCCCTTTTCTTCGGATTGGTTGCAGATCAGTTTGGTGTGAGGCTGGTCTACTTCATTGGTGGAGCCCCGTTAGTCATCTCTGTGCTATGTATGTCCGGATTGAACCAAGTACGCCAGCAGAGCAGTTCCGATGGGGGTACAGGTGTTTCCTGGATAAAATAAAAGACGAGCAGATTACCGCTCGTCCCAGGCTGTTCCGAACACAGGCGGAACAGCCATTTTATTTTGCAAACCATGCACTGGTCTTATTCATATTTAATCCAATGGGTAATCGGTTAGCGGCTTGCCTTGCTTATAATATAAAGTTGGGGACAGGATGTTGAAAAAAATATGAGCATCTGAAAGGCCTTCGTCTGCGAGAATACCATGGATGGAAGATGCAATGCGATTGTGAACGTCCTGATCACGCTGGAACATTAAAATTTCTACCGATGCGGGAGATGGCGTAAGAGCTTGTACATCATAACGCTCGGCCTTCATTTTTTCTCGTGGAATATTGGAAATAAGAGCCATCTGCTCGGTAATCCGGGGAACAACTTCCTCCAGTTGGTGACCTGTGAATCCTCTAAAACGAATAAACGGCATTACGATCCCTTCAATCTCTAAATTTAGTCTCTTATGTGATTTTAAGCACATTGTTTTCGGTTGTCAAATGAAAGACTCGTTGTTGCTCACTTCGCCAACACAGGAAAGCCCCGCTGAAATTTCAGCGGAGCTTGGTGTAACGCCCCATTCATTGAACCGAATACGTATTACAACCAGAAGGATTTTGTGATGATGACGAGCAGGATGAAGAGTACCAGAATTGCGGCAGTGGAAGTACACATACCGTACCCAGCTCCTCCTACATTATTACAACCGTATCCAACTTGACTCATTTTGATTGGCCTCCTTTGAATTTCAAGGTATGCCATAACATATGCCAATTCAGCACAAATGACCGGGCATCTCCCCAATCTGCAGCGCCCATTCCTACATGGATTTCCCCACGTGATGTACACTGATGTTCACACCGGTTCCAGTTGTTATTGCCTTGCCTCCATCCTCTATACCAGTCAACTCCAGATCAATGATCCGGGTTCTTGTATCCGTTTTTGACTGCAGGAGGATTTCACCATTAGGCGCAATGCAGTAGGCAATTGGAATACTGGTATCACAATCCCGGTAAGACCCGTCCGCATGACTTGTTCCCATGATAACGGACTGCTCAGTCACGGCAATCTGCCGTGCCTTCTCCAGCCACTCCATATATTGCTCCTCACTGAACATCCCGACACCGATGGAGTGCATGATTAATTGCACATGTCCAATATGCTCATTCCGAAAACCCTGCAGCACGATCTCGTCGCACAACAACGTACTGATGGTCCAGCCCTCTTCCACAATCAATGCAGCAGGTGTGTACTTTGCCTTTTCGAGAACGATCTCTCCCGCTTTGTTGATGATGATGGTTCGATCCTTGGGGCGTTCGTCCAATCTCCGGTGCCCCGATATAATCATCGTTTCATATCTCGCAGCCAACCTGCATGCCTCTTCCACATTTTGATTGAGATAACCCTCCGGATACAGCAAAATATCCACTTCAGGATGGGATCTCAGTTCTCCTTCCAACTGTACAAGTGCCTGTTCCAGCTTCGGTTGCCCGATCATAATCTTCATCTCATGTCCCCCATTTATCAATAAAAGCCGGTTCATACCTGTGTAGGTACGAAACCGGCTTAAAGGCAGCACAGCAGATTCACTGCTACTTGCACATCGCTTCAAGAGTAACTGTCTATTACACAACATGTAAAAAACAATTAGCTTTACAGTTCACGTGGTATGTGGTTAAGGAATGTGATTACTTATTTCTGTGTTCTAGTTTATCATATAGCACTTGTCCATGATAGCTTCAATCCGTAACCACATCTCGAAGTAATCTTCCTTCATTGAAGGATGCTGGTGAAATACAGAGCGATCATCTGCTTTCAAAACTTTGAAGCAAGGAACGCGCTTCTTCGTGATCCGGATCCATAGCCAGCACCTTGCGGGTATAATCCAACGCTTCTTCTTCCAGTTCCAGTTCGTAACAGCAAACTGCCAAATCGTATAATACTGCCGGGTTGTGTTTCAATTCATCGGCTTGCAGAGACAACTCCAAAAAATGCTTGGCATCTTCATACACAGCCATTTCATTCATCAATTGCCCTGCCAGAAATGCAATATCCCCCATCTGCTCCATAGTGTAATAGGAAGACCACATCGTGTGAATACCCTGCTGGATATCGAGCATCTCTTCATCGCTCGCATCCGGAATGAGATCGGATATTCGCTGAGCACTATGTATCAAAAATTCCGCATCATATCTGCCCAAACGCCAAAAAGGCAAGAGCTGTTTGAGTTCCATCCTGCTCACCTGATGGTCGAACCATTCTTTTATACTGAAAAAATCATCCGGCCCAAAACGCTCCACTTCCCGCAGATAGGCAAGCCTCGTATTCACATAGCTCATGGGCTCTTTCACCATCAACATACATCCGATATTAAGATCTTTGTAATGATGTGAAGTAAAACAAGTATGGGCCCCACGCTGCTCCAGAACGTGTTGTATTGCATGATAATTCGCTGTTAATGAGAAGCTTCCATGAAGAACAAATTCAGGCGGCTCTGCAAACTTCCAGTTATCGAGTCGATGATCCCCTTTATCAGCTGTGATCAACACGTACCCTGATTGGGATAGCGTCTCCAAACGATCAAGACAGGCCAGCCCGGCTGCCGGAAACAGAATATGAGAATCCTCCAGTTCCTCCTGGTAAAGTGAGATGACGTCCCTGTACGGATAGGTATCTGCACTGAATTTGGGGGCAGGGCGGTAGGCATAACTCAGCTCCATATTCTCCAACCTTTCAACAGGCTGAAGGTTCGAGGAGCTGTCAGCGTTGGAGAGCATCACATCACATTCATAAATTTTGCCTTCACCAACATAAATCAATTCTTGAGGGATGCTATCAAAAAAGTAGTTTGCAATGATCAGTAATGGCTGCATCAGCTCACCAGGGCGAATAACCGTACCTGCTGCGGCCAAGTTCAGTTCCGTGTCATGCATGGCATCAAATTGCGCAAAATCAAGCAGTCCCTGCTGAATAAAAGACTGCATGGACGGATGGTTCTTCCAGCCGAAAACATTGTCTGAGGCAAGATCCGTCATTATATAACGGAAGGAAGGCAGCTCTGTGGCAGCGTAGTCCCTCAACTCACATAGTTTAATCAAAATTTGAAAAGCCAAGCGACCTACACCAGCTCCCAATTCCAGAATGGTTACCGTCTCAGTTGTCTTCCCCTTGGCAGCCAAGTCTTGGAGAAACCCAAAAATCATTTCCGCATAGGCAGTTGCAATCATGGGATTGCTCGTAATGTATTGCGGAACCTGATTATCCGTCCAGGCCTTCAATCCTTTTTGTTCATAATACGCCCGCTGCCAATCCCATACCGGAGCTTCGCTGAAGCGGAAGCGCTGTCCTTCGTTTTTCATCATGTGATATAAAACCCGCCTTCTGTCTAATAAATTCACTGGTTCTTATTATATCATAAGCATTACACGACCCCAGGATGGCAGCTTCCCATTACAAAAAAGCCCACCTTAACAGGCAGGCAGCGACAAACACGAATTTCAATTATTGTTAGACGATAACCTTTTTTATAATCATCCGGTAGGCAAGAACGCCAGGCTATTAATCCGAGTACAGTGCTCCATCGAAGTTCTCGGGACCTACTCGAACAGTACCCAGCAAGTTGGAGCTGATAAAAGCAGTGTACGTCAGCTGCGGCAGAACCGGTGGATTGAAATCATCAGCGGAGAACGTAATAACTTGAGGTGCCAGAACACTTAAGCTGAATGTGGACGTTGCGGAATAAATGACTGGGTCCGTTGGAGCAGTACCACGAACAACTGTAATTGTGATTCCTACGAGTGCCAATGGGAGCTGTACGGAGACCGTTCCTTTCATTTGTACACGCGGGTTCGCTCCAATGCCGGCAGTCGTTACCAATCCAATTTGTCCAAATAATTGGGGCGTGTTAGTTACTAGAATAGGTACGGAAATGGAGTTTGCCAAGCTGGCATTCTGCGAAGTTCTCGCATCAATAAATTGACTCATGAATCTACCTCCTATGTTGGAATAGGATAGTATATGCGAGAGTACAGAGATGGCATGGACAGACAATGATTTTTAGAAAAAAAAGACATATGAAAACTTATACGGGCCGCTTAGATCAAATTGTATTACAGACATTAACCATTATTCGGCTTCACAATGATGCTGCCCATCTAATTATTTCCGTGTTTAATCCTTTAGATGTATGATTAAATATGATAATGATACTTGAGGAGGTGATTCGTATGTGCGGCAGGTTTACAATTGTTGATCCTATAGAGGAATTAATGGACAGGTATATGGCTTCAATAAGTGATGGCTTCGAATACCAACCCAATTATAATGCAGCACCGATGCAATACATTCCAGCCATAATCGGTAGCAAACAAGGAAATCGACTCGGTTCTCTCCGCTGGGGCTTGGTCCCTGCATGGGCCAAAGATGACAAAATCGGAAACAAAATGATCAATGCACGGGCAGAGACCATAGACACGAAGCCCTCATTCAAACACCTCATTAGCTCCAAGCGTTGTATTATTCCCACGAATGGTTTCTATGAGTGGAAAAAGGAAGGAACCCACAATCAGCCTCTCCGCATTCTGCTGAAGGACGAAAGCATCTTTTCGCTCGCTGGATTATACGACATCTGGTCAGACCCGGAAGGTAACAAGTTAAGCACGTGTACAATTATTACGACGGAACCTAATGAATTAATGTCAGGTATACACAACCGGATGCCGGTTATCTTACGACCGCAGGATGAAGGTGAATGGCTGGAAAGAAGTCATAACGATGTTTCTTCCCTGCTTGGACTGCTGAAGCCATACAAAGCCTCTGAAATGCGGGCATACAAGGTTTCCAGGGATGTAGGCAACGTTAGAAATAATTCAGTAGAATTGTTGAAGGCAGTGGAATAGAATTAGCAGCAATTTCATATCCCTACGTTTCTACCGTTCATACTTAAAAGAGAACAGAAAAAAACCCTTGCTGCGCAAGGGTTTTAAGAGAATGGGCCCTGAGGGACTCGAACCCCCGACCAATCGGTTATGAGCCGACCGCTCTAACCAACTGAGCTAAGGGCCCTAGACATAATATATAACGTGCAGATGATGGCTGTGAATCATCCAGGTGAAACTAAATTGCGGGGGCAGGATTTGAACCTGCGGCCTTCGGGTTATGAGCCCGACGAGCTACCGGGCTGCTCCACCCCGCGTCAGTAAAAAATATTAAAACAGCGACTTAATTAATATACACCATAACCTCCTAATAAGTCAAGGGGTAATGTCAGGGAATAAAACGAACGCCGTATCTTCCTTTTTTCGAGCGGTACACCTCGACCTCCGCCGGCTCATTATGACCGTAAATCCACCCATCCTGCTCCATGCGTTTGGCAAGACATCCCGCCTGAAATTTGGTTGTATATAGCTTGCTGAAGTAAACCCAGCGCATCCTTCTCTTCCTTTCCGAAGTTATGTTTCATCTCTGTTAATTGTAGAGTACCCCAATTTCAAAAAAAATAGCCGCCAGAGGATCAAAACTCCAGCGACTAATTCTTTATGATGCTGAAAAATAAAATTAAAATTGTAAAGCTTTTAGAATGTAGCCTTAGGGTCTTTCTTCAATTTCTCCAGCATTTCGTTACCCTTGGCGGCCCACTCGCCCAGCGCTTCTTTTGGTGTTTTCTTGTTTTCAAGCACCTGAGTGAAATATTCCATGCCTTTGTCGCTCACCTGCCAGAGATTAGGCATTTTCTGGTACAGTTTATCCATGTTCGTATTGGTCGGAGGCACAGGCTTCAGTGTATAGAACGCTTGGATATTGTAATCCAAACCGTCCTTCGGTTTAATGAAGCTTTTGCGTGAGACCATCTCGTAGCTGCTGCGGGCCTTGATCTTCGCCCAATCCTCACTGTTCATATACTTGATCAATTCCCAAGCATCATCCGGATTCTGAGCCGAACTGTTGATCGCCATCAGGCTGCTCAAGTAGATGTTGCCCCCGATTTCAGGTGCTTCCGGGTGAACAGGAGGAGTTACTACGTCCCAGTCTACCTTAGTGAAGCCTTCCATTTTATCTGCATTTTTGTTGGCATCAATCAATTGGTTAATGTAGCTGTAGTCCCCAATTACCATGGCTGCCTTGCTGCTCAGGAACAGATCGCCTTGAAGGGGGTTATAACGCCCGTTTGGATCCTGATCCTGTGGTTCGTCACCTTTAGGAATAACTTTATCGATAGCGAGTTTGCTGATGGTACTCCATACTTTCTCCCATTGCGGCGAATCAACGGTCATCTTCTCTGCTTTGTCATCAAATATTTTTAATTGCAAAGAATTATAGTATTGCTGCATGGAGTAGTATGGAGAACCTCCTTGATATGTTGTGAAGGAGAAACCAAACTCATGGTCCTTGCCTTCACCTTTTGTAAGACGTGTTGCCAGGTTGAAAATATCATCCCAAGTCATATTGTCTGTTGGCGGCTCTACGCCTGCTTTTTGGAACATCGCCTTATTAAAGAACAGGGCGGACGAAGAAAAGGTCGGTGTCAGTGCGTAAATACTCTGATCACCCAAGTCCTTGATGCCTTCAAGGACACTTGGCACAATATCACTGGTGTCGAATTTGTCCTCCTGGATCAGCGGGTCCAGCTGTTTTACCATATTTTCCTGGATGAGTGATTTGATCGTAGCCGTGTCAGCCACGACAACATCTACAGGATTATCCCCAGTCATGATTTTCTTCAGATTTTCCAGGCTGTCCGGCATTTCCTGCTGTTCTTCCTGATTTCCATAACCATACATGCTTCCCTGGTCTACTGCGGCGACCACTTCAATCGTGACATTCGGGTGTGTCAATTCAAACGCATCGGTAAACTGCTGGCGGAAATAACTATCATCCTGGTTTCCCCATAACGTAGCCACACGCAATACACGCTGCTCTGTATCCTTCGCCTCACTTGCTGTACAGCCCGCAATCAGCGGCAATGCCAGACTGGCTGTAGCCAGTACGGCCAGCACACGTTTTCCCCAAAACCTGTTCTTCATCTCCCAATTCCCCCTCAAATTTATCTTGGCGGTGTGATCACAATACGTTCACCGTCAAATTCCAATGTTGCCCGATTGTCGATGGACAGTGCCTCCAAATACTCTTTGGGTACCTGCAGGCGTCCCGCCCGATCTATGATGACAAAGGCTTCATGGATATCCGGCGCACCTGCTTCAGATAGTCCATGTTCATCATCCAGATTCGGATTGCGCTTCACAAATTCGGTACTGGTCAAGCCATCACGAATGGCTACAATTCGGTCCACCTTGCCGGCAAGCGTCAAGTCATGGGTAACGATGACGATCGTAACGCCCAGTTCCTTGTTCATCTTGCGAAAAATGTTCATGATCGTATCACATGTCTCGGAATCAACCGAGCCTGTGGGTTCATCGGCAAGCAAAATTTTGGGACGATTGGATAACGAGATGGCAATTGCCACCCGCTGCTGTTCTCCCCCCGATAATTGATGCAGCTTGTTGTGCATCCGGTCCTTGAGACCAACCCACTCCAGCAGCTGCATCGCATAGGCGCGATCCCGCTTGCCCCCAAGAATCATGGGTGTTTCCACATTTTCCAGTGCCGTTAGATAAGGCAGCAGGTTACGTCCGTTATTTTGCCAGATGAAACCTACAGTATGACGTTTGTACTCTACCAGTTGGGCATCCGTCATTTTGAGCAAGTCCCAGTCTCCCACAACTGCGGTACCGGCTGTCGGGCGATCCAGCCCCCCAAGAATGTTAAGCAGTGTGGATTTACCACTGCCGCTGTTGCCGATGATCGCCATCATTTCACCTTGATTGACGGTCAGGTTGAGACCTTGAAGGGCAACGACTTCCACATCGCTGGATTTAAAAATTTTCACAAGTCCTTCGCATTGGATCACGTTTACCTCTCCTCTCCCATTTTGACCGCCTGGTGAACCCGCAGTCTGCGAATCTGCCACAACAGCATTGTTGCTCCAACAACCAGCATGACCACCGTCACGCCATACAGCTGCAGCATGTCTTGTTGTTCAAACACAATCCGGAACGGAGGCACCTGTGCAGATACATTGTCCGTCGTTTGAAGGAATGGCAGGAACAGACGACTGGATACCTGACCGATTCCAATCCCGAGCAGGATGGATAGTCCAGCGGTAAACACTTGCTCCAGGAGCAGCATACCGCTCAGCTGTGCACGTGATAATCCCATGGCCCGTAGCACCCCGAACTGCACGACACGTCCTGAGAGATTGAAAAACCAGTACAGGATGTATCCGATCAGGGAGATAATGACCGATACCAGGAAGCCCAGACTCAGTATGCCGAACACACCACCACGTGACGGATGTTTGCCCTGGGATACCAATTCAGTACGCACATCGCGTACGGACGATAGCTCAATGCCCTCCGCCGCAAGTTTCTCCATCAATGGTGCAACCTTCGCATCCGGCTCCATTTTCAGCCAAACCTCATAAGGGATCAGAGGCACCTGATCATAGATATAGTCCAGATTGGCCACAAAGAATGGCGTCTGATCCGGGTACTGGGCAGGCCAGTAAGGAATGATGCCAAAGACCACAAATTCAATCGCCTGGCCCTGAACACCGATGGAGAGCAGATCCCCGGTTTTGAGCTTGAACTTATCGGCAAATTTGGAGGAGATCAAAACCGCACCTTCATATTTGCCCAACAAATCGAGATACTTATAAGGGTGTGCAGGGAATAGATCGTTACGGAACCAGGCCACCTTAGCAAAGTCCACATTATCAATCCCGACCAGCATGCCCTGGCCGCCGGATTTGCCGGATACAATGATATTCCCTTTCGTCTGCAGCACTCTTGCTGCATGTTCCACACCGTCCAGCCTGCGGAATACTTCGAATGGCGGTTCGGAATAGATGACTTTGGATGGCTGTGAGTTTCCGCCGCCCCCACCTGGGGCGCCACCACCATTGCCTCCACCGGAAGCTCCGCCGCCAGCAGAACCGCCACCGCCACCGTTTCCACCACCCTGTTGACCTCCACCTGACCCGCCGTTTTGACCGGAACCCCCAGGCTTAACCTCGGGTGTCCCTTCCCACACCGTTTGCATGATCACATCGGAGCCGTAACGGTACAGCGTACGCTCGGTGGAGTTCAGATCAATCGTCCGGGCTGCAGCCGAGTTGTACACACCAAGCCCGAGAGTCAAGACAAGCAGAATCATCAATGGGTAGTATGACGACGATGAACGTGACAGCTGCGTCAGGGTCAAGTACAGCGGAACCGGCAAAAACTTGCGCCCGATCAACTGTATGAGTTTCAGAATCCACGGGAACAACCGCAGGAAGAACAGACCCAGAGCAAAGATTGCCAGTGCAGGTACAAAAAACAGGAATGGCTGTACCTGCAGCTGATCTGTCGTCATGCCCGTCTGGAAAGTCAACATCTGACGCTCATAGAACAGGTAGTATCCATAACCTGCGAGACCCATCAGTACAATATCCAGGAACCAGCGCTGCCATACCGGAGCACGATCCGTACGTGCCTGACGTCTTTTGGCTGAAACAATCGTCGCTCGTGCATAGGTTATTGCCGGAATGAGTGAAGCAATGATCGCTACGAGCACTGCCACAAGGCCAAGCAGAATGGCTTCTTTTGATATACCGATCGGAATCGATTTGCGATCCACGAATGACAGGAATCCACTGGCTGAACCGATGCTTTTGGCCATGAACCAACCCAGCATGGGTCCGATCACCAGTGCAATTGCCCCGAGAAAGATACCTTCCAGCAGGTACAGGGAGAAAATCTGTCGGGCAGAAGCTCCGCGACTTCTCAATACCGCAATGTCACTTTCCTGCTTCTGCAGTGACTGCCTGGCATTCATGGCAATAAAATAAAAGACCATGGCAATCATCGGTGCGGCCAATGTGAATAACATCGTCTGCAGTTGCAGACTCTGACTGCGGAACTGCTTCAGCAGATCGCCAAATGTAATATCCACCTTCGTATCCTTAAGCCGCTGGTACAGATCAATATCAAGCCGTTCCAGCATGGAAGTCAGACCCGGCAGCTGGCTGGTTTGGATTTCCTTCAGATCAAACGCATAATACCAACGCGAATTCTGAAGCGGAATCCCTTTTTCCTTCAATAAAACATCGTTAAATACCGACTCATCCACATACAGACCGTTCATCATGCCATCAAATCCTTGAACCCAGTACGGGCTTTTCAGATCATCCGCCTTGAAGGAGCCGGTTATTTTGACACGCAGTGTAATATCCAATCCACTGTACACCGGGTATTCCAGAATGTCTCCGACGTGCAGATCATTCCGATACATGCCTTCCTCCAGCATGACCGCTTCAATAATGTCATCCTTGAGCTGATTGCCCGGCTTCACACCGGCAGAGTAATTCACCTGTGCGTCCAGTCCGCTCATCGTGCCAAGCGTCATGCTTCGAACCCGACTGGCATCCACCTTGGTTGGATCCTCCGGATTCACCTCCGTACTGCGAATGGATCTAGAGTTTACATACGTATGGAACGGAAAACCGATATCGCGAGGCACATCCTCACGAATATAACGATCCACCTCATCGAGACCGAGCGTGTCTGTCTTGACTCCACCCGGTGCCTGATAACTCATAAGCAATGAACCTGCAGGCAACCCCTCACTGTTATCCTGCAGGGTCTGTGCCACCACCCGTTTCAACGCACCATCGGCATACATCGGAATACTGACGGTGAACGCAACCGCCACAATCAGTCCGATCAGTGTGCTGAATGTCATCCAACGGGTGTTCCACATTTTGCGGAACAACAGCCTGAGCAATGGCAGCCCCATTAGCGGCCCACCACTTTCTGTCCAACGGTCAGACCTTTCAGAATTTCAACATCCGTAGAGGTCTGCTGTCCCACTTCAACGTCCACTTCACGTTTGCTGCCATCGCTCTCAACGACCTGCACGTATGTTCTAGAACCGATGGAGCGCAGCGCCGAGACAGGAATGACAATGGCATCCTCCGTACGCTGGGTTACAATGGATACCGTTAGAGGGGTTCCGCGTTCCACACCCTTGGGCATTTTAGTCAGTGAGACGATGACATATTGGTCGAGGGTCTCTTTGACCGGAGGCGTTCCGCCTTCGCCGCTACCTTCACCGTTTCCGCTTCCATTTCCAGTTGCTTGAGCGACAGGCATTACTTTAACTTTGCCAGAAACCTTGCCTGCTCCGTTGATGTCCACATCTGCTTTCATGCCAGCTGAGAACTTTTCCAGATCTTCCTTCGCAAACGTTGCTGCTACAATCAGATTCGATGTATCTGCAATGGTTGCAATTGGATCGTAGGCTTTGACAGCTGCGCCTTTCTCCACCTGGACCGCAATAATCGTTCCCCCAAAGGGAGCGGTCAGCGTCGCTTTGCCAATCTGTTCCTCCAGATCAGCCAGTTCCTGGCGCAGCTCTTCAAATGCGATGGTGGCTTCTTCGAATTCCACCGGATCCATTTCGTCCCGCTTGCGAAGCGTTTCTTTCATTTGCACTTCCGATTTCCGAATCTGAAGTTTCTTGGCTCGAATTTCCTTCTCCACACTCTCCACATCAAGTACGGCGAGGAGTTGACCCTTTTTCACTTTATCCCCCGGCTTTACATTCAATTCCTTGATGTGCATGCCGTCCAGCGTGAAATACACCTTTTCTTCCCGCTGACTCATCATTTTGCCGCTGCCGCTAACCTTTTTCTCCAGTGTTTCTGTCCGGACTTCATATTCCGGCTTTTTGGAAATCGTAGGCGGTGTAATCGGCGGAAGTACTTCTTCCTCTGTTTCTGCCGGCAGCAATGAGCAGCCTGTCATCGTTGCAGCCACGATTGCACCAATCACAACAAGTGCTGCACGTTTCCCCCTTTTCGGAGCGGCCCCTTTACTTGATAAATCTGCCGTCCGCCATTTCATAAACATGGTCCGCAACCTCCAAAATCGTAGGATCGTGTGTCGTCATACATATTGTTACTTGTTCCACTTCAATAATATTGCGAAATACGGCCATCACCTGTGCGCCCATTTTGGAATCCAGCTCGGCTGTCGGCTCATCCGCAAGCAGCAGTCGGGGTCTATGCGCAATGGCTTTGGCAATCGCGACCCGCTGCTGTTCCCCCCCGGACATTTCGAATGGCCGGTGTTTCACCCGTTTGGTCAGTCCGACCAGATCCAGACAATGACCTACCCGTTCCTTCCATTCTGAACGAGGCACATCCGCCATTCGCAGTGATAACTCGACATTTTCCCAAGCCGACAGCAAGGGCATCAGTGCATACGCCTGAAAAATAAAGCCAATTTCCTTGCGCCGCAGAGAAGTCCGTTTCCGGTCACCCCAATCCTGCAAAGGCTGCCCGGAAAATAAAATGTCACCACTTGAAGGCTGATCCAGCCCACCAAGCATATTAAGCAGAGTCGTTTTGCCTGAGCCGGATCTCCCCTTCAACATGACAAGCTGCTGTGGGTTGACTTCCATGTCAATGCCTTTGAGAACATGGATAATCCGGCTGCCCGTCTGAAAGCTGCGATGTACATTACGAACTTCCAGCACAGGCCCATCATACGGAGGCAGCAAACTGGCCTTTTCCACAGGCTTGGACTTCGCTTCCGGTTCAGCAGCGGCAACAGCCACCTCATCTTGGCTTGTTCCATCGGTCATGGGTTGCGAGTTATTTGAAGGACTTTCGGGTTTACTTATGTATGCCAAGTTCTCCTGCCCGGCTGTGTTCTGCTGTTCCGTTTGTCCCTCTGCATGGGTCTCTCCAGACTGGCTTTTGGCAGATCTGGTTCTGGAAAATAACTTCTTCATGCCAGCAATCACGCTCATCCTCTCTTAACATCCCGTTCATTTCTTTAAGGGTACTAAAAATAGAAATCTATTCCATACTACACTGCATTATAAACGACCGATCCCAACTAAAAGTTACAAGCTTTTTACAACGTTGCCGGGAAAAAGTTAATATTTTGATGAACAAACGAAAAAAGCATCCCAAAGTGCGGGATGCTTCTTGCCTATTCCATGAATTTGCCTCTATAACGCCAATCATTACAATTTTGATACTGTTTACAAACGAGCAGTTGTTGATTAGCAGATGATATTATTTACCAAATGAAGAAGGATCTTCACGCCATGATTTGAGCAGCTCAAAATCACTCTCCTGGATTGTCCCCTGAGCAAGTGCCACGTCCATTAGAGCTGTATAATTGGAAAGAGTTTGCAGCTGAATGCCAGCTTCTTCAAATGCTTTTACCCCTTTATCCAGCTGATAGCTGAAAATCGCAAGCACGGCTAATGGCGTTGCCCCTGCTGCACGTACCGCTTCTGCGGCTTTGATGGAACTGCCTCCTGTAGAGATCAGGTCCTCAATAACAACCACTTTTTGACCTTCGGTAATGATGCCTTCAATCAGGTTTTCCTTGCCATGCCCTTTTGCTTTGTCACGAATGTAGGCCATTGGCAGATCGAGCTTCTGAGCCACCCAGGCTGCATGCGGGATTCCCGCGGTTGCTGTACCTGCAATAACTTCTGCATCAGGATATTGCTCACGAATGATACTTGCGAAGGCTTCAGCAATATCATTGCGGATCTCCGGATAGGACATCGTCAAACGGTTGTCACAGTAGATTGGAGACTTTATACCCGATGTCCAGGTAAATGGCTGCTGCGGGCGCAGTGCCACGGCGTTAATTTTCAAAAGTTGGGAAGCAATGTGGTTGGGAATCTCGTTCAGTGCGATCATGCGTTCAACATCTCCTTCAAAATGGTTTCTGCTGCTTCACGTGGATTGGGGGCACCTGTAATTGGTCTGCCTACAACAATGTAATGGCTGCCTCTGGCAATGGCTTCACCCGGTGTGAGGACACGGGTCTGGTCACCCAACCCACTTCCTGCTGGCCGAATTCCCGGAGTAACGGTGTGGAAATCACTGCCGCAGGCTGCCCGAATGGCCGGCACCTCAAGGGGAGAAGCAACTACGCCATCCAGACCTGCCTCATGGGCCAGTCCAGCATAACGAACCACTGCCGCTTCCACACTTCCCTCGATGCCGATCTCACGGTTCATCGTTTCCTGGCTTGTACTGGTAAGCTGGGTAACCGCGATAATCTCCGGTCGGCTAAGAGAAGGGTTTGAAGCCAGGGCCGCTTCCGCTCCTTCACGTGCAGCACGCATCATGCTCGTACCGCCAGCTGCGTGCACATTGAACATGTCCACGCCAAGTCGGGTTATACTTTCGGCACCACCGCGAACGGTGTTGGGGATATCGTGCATTTTCACATCGAGAAACACGGAGTACCCTTTCGCTTTCAACTCCCGGATAAAATCCGGACCCGCTGCGTAGAACAGCTGCATCCCCACTTTTAGATAACAGGGAATGCCCTCTAATGCCTGTACCAGTTCCTGCGCCTGTTCCGCATCAGGATAATCCAGGGCGACCATTAATCGGCCAGCCATTTCATTGAATTCAGGTTGATTCATCCAGTCCCGCTCCTTCCACATGCTTGTTTTTCCGTTTTTGCCCGATATAAAGGACATCCCGCCAACCCTCAGGCTGACTGATGTCCTTCATCAGAGATTACTTATTCAACAAAGGCTGGCATGGCCTCAGAGGAGAAGTTGATCGTTTCCAGCATTCTCAGCAGGGCGCGAATCGTATCCAATGAAGTCATACATACAATGCCGTTCTCTACCGCTTCACGACGAATCCGGAACCCGTCACGCTGTGGCGTTTTACCTTTGGTCAGTGTGTTGAAGACAAAGTTCGCTTCGCCGCTGCGAATCATATCCAAAATGTTCGGCGAACCTTCACTCAATTTGTTCACAGTCGTTACCGGAATGTTCGCTGCTTCAAGCGCAGCTGCTGTTCCGCCAGTAGCCATGATTTTGTAACCCAGTCTGTAGAAACCTTCGAGCAATGGTACAGCTTCATCCTTGTCTTTGTCTGCTACAGTCACTACAATCGCTCCGGTTGCCGGAATTTTCATTCCTGCTCCGATGAGACCTTTGAACAACGCTTTGGCGTAATTCGGGTCACGACCCATAACCTCACCTGTGGATTTCATCTCAGGTCCGAGGGTTGGTTCCACACGACGCAGCTTCGCGAAGGAGAAGACCGGCACTTTGACAGATACATGATCCGACTCTGGCCACAGACCGTCAACATAACCAAGATCTTTCAGTTTCACACCCAGAATGGCTTGTGTTGCCAGGTTCGCCATCGGAATGTTGGTTACTTTGCTCAGGAATGGCACGGTACGGGATGAACGCGGGTTCACCTCGATAATGTACACTTGGCCATCATGGATAACAAACTGGATGTTGACCAAACCTACCGTTTTCAGTTCTTTCGCAATTTTGATTGTTATCTCTACAATTTTCTCTTTCATATCCTGGGACAGATGTTGAGGAGGATATACCGCGATGGAGTCACCAGAGTGAACCCCTGCACGCTCGATATGCTCCATGATCCCCGGAATCAATACCGTTTCACCATCGCAGATGGCGTCAACCTCGACTTCTTTACCCATCATGTAACGGTCAATAAGTACCGGGTGCTCCGGATTGATTTTAACCGCCTGTTCCATATATGTCAGCAATTCGGCATCGGAGTATACAATCTCCATGGCGCGACCGCCGAGTACGTAGGAAGGACGAACCAGTACCGGATAACCCAAGCTTTGTGCCGTCTCTACCGCATCATCTACGGAAATGACTGTTTTACCTTTAGGCTGTGCAATTTCCAGACGGGAGAGAAGACGTTCAAATTTCTTGCGATCCTCTGCCTCATCGATGCTTTCCAAATCTGTTCCGAGAATGGTTACACCTGCATTACGCAGTGGTGCTGCCAGGTTGATGGCCGTTTGACCACCGAACTGTACGATAACCCCTACCGGCTGTTCCTGTTCAATCACGTTCATGACATCTTCGAAGAACAGAGGCTCGAAGTACAAACGATCCGATGTATTGAAGTCAGTAGAAACCGTCTCCGGGTTGTTATTGATGATAACCGCTTCGTAACCTGCCTTTTGCAGCGCCCATACCGCGTGAACTGTTGAATAGTCAAACTCGATTCCTTGACCAATCCGGATTGGACCCGAACCAAGCACGACCACTTTTTTCTTGTCTGAAGGGGTCACTTCATTCTCGGTTTCGTAAGTCGAGTAGTAATATGGCGTTGTTGCTTCGAATTCGGCTGCACATGTATCCACCATTTTGTATACCGGACGCAGGTTTTCCTGCTCACGACGTGCTCTTACCTCTGCTTCTGTTGTCAGCTTGCTGCCTGGTTGACCTTCAGCACGCAGCTCAGCAATGGCACGGTCCGTGAATCCGAGGCGTTTCGCTTGATACAGTGTCTCGGAAGACAACTCGGATTCCTCACGAATGCGATCTTCGAAGCCGATCAAGCCCTCAATTTTGTCCAGGAACCACCAGTCAATCTTGGTCAGATCCTGAAGTTGCTGCAATGTATAACCTCTGCGGAACGCTTCCGCAATCAGGAATATGCGTTCATCATCCGCTTTGACCAAACGCTCGTTCAACGTAGCTTCATCCAGCGTTTCTGCATCCTTCAGATACAAGCGATGTACACCGATCTCCAGGGAGCGGACTGCTTTGTGAATCGACTCTTCGAATGTACGGCCGATGGCCATAACTTCGCCTGTCGCTTTCATCTGTGTCCCCAGCTTGCGGTTCGCTGAAACAAACTTATCGAACGGCCAGCGGGGAATCTTGCTTACGATATAATCCAGTGTTGGTTCGAAGCAAGCATAAGTTTGACCTGTTACCGGGTTTACGATTTCGTCCAGCGTGTAACCCATGGCAATCTTGGCAGCCATTTTGGCAATCGGATAACCGGTTGCTTTGGAAGCCAGTGCCGAGGAACGGCTTACCCGTGGATTTACTTCAATGACATAGTACTGGAAGCTGTGTGGGTCCAGTGCAAACTGTACGTTACATCCACCCTCGATGTTCAGGGCACGGATGATTTTCAGGGAAGCTGAACGCAGCATTTGATATTCACGGTCCGACAGGGTTTGGCTTGGTGCTACGACGATACTGTCGCCTGTATGAACACCTACCGGATCAAAGTTTTCCATGTTGCAGACAACGATACAGTTATCGTTTTTGTCCCGCATCACTTCATACTCGACTTCTTTCATACCCGCAATGCTCTTCTCGACCAAACATTGGCCAATCGGGCTGTAACGCAGACCCGCTACCACTGTTTCGCGCAATTCTTCTTCACTGGCGCAGATACCGCCGCCTGTTCCGCCAAGCGTATAGGCAGGACGAACGATGATTGGATAACCAATCTCATTTGCAAAATCAAGGGATTCTTCGAGTGTCGTTACGATCACACTCTCGGGTACAGGCTGTTCCAGTTCGCGCATCAGATCACGGAACAAATCACGGTCTTCCGCTTTCTCGATGGACGTAAGCTGTGTTCCGAGCAGTTTCACATTTTCACGTTCCAGGACACCGGCACGAGCCAGTTCCACGGCCATGTTCAAACCGGTTTGACCGCCGAGTGTAGGCAGCAATCCGTCTGGACGTTCCTGACGAATGATCTGAGTGACGAAGTCGAGTGTAATCGGCTCGATGTACACCTTGTCAGCCATGTTGGTATCAGTCATGATGGTTGCCGGGTTGCTGTTGATGAGTACAACTTCCACGCCTTCTTCTTTCAGTGCCTGGCAAGCTTGTGTACCGGCATAGTCGAACTCGGCCGCTTGACCGATGACGATTGGACCGGAACCAATCACCAGGATTTTTTTGAGGTCTTTGTTAATCGGCATGTTATTGCGCTCCTTTCACTGCGGCTGCCAATACGGCTTGACGCGGCTTTTGCGGGTTAGTGATCTTGTGCTCCCGGATCATTTCGATGAAACGGTCGAACAGATAGCTGTTATCGTAAGGTCCTGGCGCAGCTTCCGGATGATACTGTACCGAAAACGCCGGGAATGTTTTATGTTTCAGACCTTCAATGGTCTTGTCATTGTTATTGATGTGTGTAACTTCCAGGTCAGTGCTCTTCACTGACTCTTCGTTAACGGTGTAGCCATGGTTCTGGGATGTGATGAAGCAGCGTCCGCTCTCCAGTTCTTTGACCGGGTGATTCCCGCCGCGGTGTCCAAACTTAAGCTTCTCTGTATCAGCACCTGCTGCCAGTGCAAACAGTTGATGACCGAGGCAGATACCGAAGATCGGATACTCACCAAGCAGCTCACTGATCATTTTAACGGCATGTGGCACGTCTTTCGGATCCCCAGGGCCGTTGGACAGCTGAATGCCATCCGGGTTCAGGCGACGAATCTCGTCTGCTGTTACATCATGAGGCACAACGACAACGTCACAGTTGCGTTTGCTGAGTTCGCGCAAGATCCCTGTTTTTGCACCATAGTCTACCAGGACGATGCGTTCAGCCGTTCCCGGGCTGTTGTATACGTGCTGTGTGGACGTCAGAGGAACCTGGTTGCGAAGCTCGGCGATGCTCGTATCTCCCATCATCTCCAGCAGCTCTTCCACAGGCTTCGATCCTGTTGTGAGAATTCCCTTCATTGTTCCATGATGACGAATCCGGCGAGTCAACATGCGTGTATCAATTTCGCTGATGCCCACGATGCCGTACTCCTTGAGCAGATCGTCCACGCTGTATTCAGCGCGCCAGTTGCTCGGTACCGGTTCATGGCGACGAACCACAAAGCCATGCACGAATGGACGGATGGACTCGAAGTCGTCACGCGTAATCCCGTAGTTACCGATCAGCGGATACGTCATGGTTACGATTTGACCGCAATAAGAAGGATCCGAAAGCACCTCTTGGTAGCCTGTAATTCCCGTATTAAAAACGACCTCTCCTGTCGTTTCACCTTCAGCACCGAATGCTTTCCCGGTGAACAGTGTGCCGTCTTCCAACAATAATCTTGCCTGTGCCTGCATCCCATTTCACTCCTCTGTGTTTATCAACGTTGAATGCACTCGAGTTGAACATGGAGTTACATTTGTGCGGCTCCGCGGACAGAAAACCCTTCGATCGCTGTTATCAACAGATTCATTTGAATTTAACCCTCATAGGGTAGAATCTGTTGATAAAGGCGAACACTTCGTTTCTTCGGGTCTTTTCTGTCCACTCCGCAGTTACGTTGGTGTCCAAGTTCAAAACCATGACATTCAACTTGCTTGTTTCGTATTTTGAACTCTCGGCATGATCTGCCTCAAGTTAGCTGTAAAGATGTTGCTGGTGTAAGGTTGTAGATTTAGAGTTATTGTCTTTATAGAATTAAAGAAGTAAGGTTTATCGATTTACTAAGATACCAATTTACTGTTGTAACGTGTTGTTCCACACGCTTTTGCCATCTACCCAAGTCTGCACTGGCCAGCCTTTCAGCTTCCAGCCTGTGAACGGGGTGTTTCTACCTTTGGTTGCAAACGTTGCAGGATCGACTGCTTTTTCCTCGTTCAGGTCAATCATGGTGATGTCCGCAGGCGCTCCCTCTTCCAGCTTGCCTGTATCCAGTCGGAATACCCGTGCCGGATCGGCAGTCATGCGTTTCACCAGGAAGTCCAGGCTCCAAAGTCCTGTTTCCACAAACTTGGTGTACAGCAGCGGAAAAGCTGTTTCGAACCCAACGATTCCGAACGGTGCCAGCTCCATGCCTTTGGCTTTCTCCTCTTCACTGTGCGGTGCGTGATCCGTTACGATCATGTCCAGCGTGCCGTCCAGCAAACCTTCGATACAAGCCTGCACATCACGCGGTGAGCGCAGTGGCGGGTTCATCTTCCAGTTGGCATCCATGCCCGGGATATCTTCATCCGACAGCACCAGATGGTGAGGACATACCTCAGCAGTCACTTTAATGCCGATGGACTTCGCCAGACGAATCAGGCGAACCGATTGTTCCGTACTTACGTGGCAGACATGGTAGTGAACACCCGTTGCTTCGGCAAGCAGGATATCACGGCCAACGTGGATCGCTTCGGATTCGTTGGGAATGCCTTTGATACCATGGCGCTTCGAGAATTCTCCTTCTGTGACATACCCACCGACTACCAATGAGTCGTCTTCACAGTGGGCGATGACTGGCATATCCATACTTGCCGCGAGGCTCATCGCGTCTTTCATCATTTGTGCGTTCTGCACGCCTACACCGTCATCCGTGAAGCCAATTGCCCCTGCTTCTTTCAAAGCTGCGAAATCGGTAAGTTCACGGCCAAGCTCATTTTTGGTAATGGCTGCATAAGGCAGCACTTTGACCAAATCGGCTTCTCTGGCTTTATCCAAAACCAGCTTTACTACATCCGGGCTATCTGTTACCGGCCTTGTATTAGGCATGCAGGCGATTGTCGTAAACCCGCCTTGTGCCGCTGAACGGGCACCTGTCTCGATGGTCTCTTTGTGTTCGAATCCAGGTTCACGCAAATGTACGTGCATATCGATCAAGCCGGGAATGACCAATTTGCCTGACGCATCCGTTACACTTTGCGCCGATTGTTCTGCTTTAAGTACCGCTTCATCTTCCACACCAGCGATCTTTTGAATTTTGCCTTCATCTATAACGATCGTTTTTCGTTCAAATTCCCCTTGTGCATTCAAAACATTCGCGTTCTTAATAATCTGTAGCATAATTGCCCTCCGCTTCGGTTCTGTCCCGGAGAATCCGGATGATTTGATTTATCGTGTACTCTTACCGTCCTGTAGAAAGTTCCGTCTTCGTCAGCCTATGACCCATAGCCAGACCCTGTTACAGCTTTAATGCGCGTTCCATAACCGCCATGCGAATCGGAACACCGTTCGCCATCTGCGGGAAAATTCGCGATGCTGTACTCTCGACAACCGCGTCGTCAATTTCAACGTTCCGGTTTACTGGGGCAGGGTGCATGATAATGGTGTTGGGATTCAGGCGTGCCGCCCGTTCCTCCGTCAATCCGTAGTGTTCGCGATAATCCTCAGCCGAGGTAATGAGACCATGTTTATGACGTTCGAGCTGAACCCGAAGCATCATGACTACATCCGCATCCAGTGCTTCATTCAGTCCTACATAAGGAGCATGCTCTGCCAGTTCCGGTGCTTGCATCGTTTGAGGTGCACAGAAGCGTACATCTGCTCCAAACTTTTGCAGGGCCCACAAGTTGGAGCGTGCAACCCGGCTGTGCATGATGTCGCCAATGATCGACACACGCAAACCTTTCAGCTCACCGAAAGCTTTTCGCATGGTGTACAGATCCAGCAGTGCCTGGGTTGGATGTTCGTTATTTCCGTCTCCCGCATTTACCAGTGGAACATTCACCTTCTGAGCCAGCTGCTGCAGAACACCTGCCGGTTTCAGCCGGATGACTCCTGCATCAATGCCCATCGACTCAAGTGTGCGCACTGTATCATAGATGGACTCGCCCTTCTCTACACTCGAAGCAGCTGCCGTGAAGTTCAGCACCTGTGCACCCAATCGTTTCTCAGCCATTTCAAATGAGAAGCGAGTACGCGTGCTGTTCTCGAAGAACATGTTGGCAACAAAGCGTGATTCAAGTACGGGGACCAATTTATTCGACTGAGCTTCCCAGTGGGCTGCCCGGTTAAGAATCGATTCAATTTCACTGCGACTAAGTTCCTTCAGTCCAAGCAAGCTCCGGTCCTTCAATGCTGTCTGTGTAATCATCATGCCTGCTCCCCCCGGTTCTGAATGATTTTGACTTCGTCCTGTCCGTCCGTTTCCATCAGTGCTACTTCAATCTCCTCCGATTTGGAAGTCGGCACATTTTTGCCGATAAAATCAGGTCGGATCGGAAGTTCCCGGTGTCCGCGATCCGCGAGTACTGCCAGCTGAATATTCTGCGGTCTTCCACAGTCCATCAGGGCATCCATCGCTGCACGAATCGTTCGTCCGGTATAGAGCACATCATCGAACAAAATCACTTTCTTGTTATGGATCGACAGTGATTCAGGTGTCATCGTCAACAGTTCCTTACGATTCGCTTTGTTATCGTCCAAGCGGTCATCGCGATAAGGAGTTACATCCAGTTCTCCCCAGGGGACCTTGGCGCCCTCGATCTCTTCAATCTTCGCGGCGATCCGTTCTGCGAGATAAACACCCCGCGTACGGATCCCGACCAGCACACAACCGTCGATCCCTTTGTTTTTTTCCAAAATCTCATGGGCAATCCGTGTTAATGCGCGGCGGATCGCCGTTTCATCCATAATGACATGTGTTTCTGTGCTCATGCGTTCAGCCTCCTCAGGATTTCCCTCCAGATCATGGCCCCGTGACAGGAGAACAAAAAAGACTCCTTGCCGTGTTTATTGGCAAGGAGTCTCCGAACTTCAGACCGCTCTGAAGAAAGTTTACTCTCGGGATGCACCGTTCTATTGCCGCAGCAAAAAACGATGTATCGTTCACGTTACCTTGCCAGTCTCACGGGACTGATTTAAAGGTGCTATTCATGTCGTTCATATCGCAGTGCCTCACAGGGCGCTGTTGATCAATATGTCCGTTTATCTTCATGAATTATGACAGAAAGACAACCCCCTGTCAACACCTCACCTTAACAGGCGAAACTCCCCTGTGTATTCCACTTAGAATCAACAGTTCGGCTGAAAAGCATCCACAACCCTCACATTTCATTCATTGCTCATAATTATACAATATTTCTGTATATTTATCCATAGTTAATTGCAAATTTGGGTGCAGGCAATATAACCCTTCCTGTTTTAGTATCATAGATTGAATACAGGCTCGATTATTCTCAAATGAACAGGGTAAAGACTTATACGTGGATGAGTTTATATTCCGTTCAAAGAAACCGATATACATATAGATTTGTATATTCCCGAGATGGGAATGATATAGGACCTGAACTTTGATTTGGTATTAGGAGGAAATCATGCGTAACATATGGCGGATTTACAAAACAGATTGGCTGCATATTTTAAAAGTACCTACAGGCATATTTTTAATTGTTGCGATTATTCTACTGCCTGGGGTTTATGACTGGGTCAATGTCAAATCAGTTTGGGACCCTTACAGCAATACACAAGGGATTAAAATCGCGGTGACAACGGAAGATCAAGGGGCAACAGTTGCCGGGACAACGGTTAATATTGGAGAAGAATTGGTGTCCAGCCTGAAGCAGAACGATAAGCTGGGGTGGACATTTGTGAATCAGATTGAGGCCAATCGCGGCGTCCAGACTGGCGAGTATTATGCTAGCCTCCTGATCCCTGGTGACTTCTCATCCAAAATTACCGGCATCGTTGATGGAAAACTGGACCGCCCCGAAGTCATCTACACGGTCAATGAAAAGGTCAACGCCATTGCTCCCAAAATTACAGGCTCTGGCGTCTCTGCCATTACAACACAAATTAATGAGAGTTTTACCGAAGCGGTCAGCGAGGCAGTGTTGACCAAATTAAAGGAAGCTGGGGTGGAGATCCATGCTCAGCTGCCAACCCTGCGCAAGATGGAGAATGGAATTTTTGCACTGGAAGACAATCTTCCTGCCATACAGTCTGCGGGACAAAAAGTGCTGGAAGTCGAAAAGGCAATGCCAGCCATTGTAGAAGAAGCCCAAAAAATTGTAGAGATTGAAAAACGACTGCCTGAAATTAACGAAGCAGCACAATATATACTTAAGGTACAGAAATATTGGCCGCAGATCATGGAAGCTTCCTCCGAGGTACTCGCCATTCAAGGACGAATCCCGGAAATTCGCCAAGCCATGGAACGTATTCAGGAAGTGGATCAACATTTCGGTGAAGTATCAGGTGTCATCGATACGGCATTATCCAAAATGGATAATGCCCTTACCATCGTACTAGCTGCCCAGGATGATCTTGACACGTTATCCAGCATCGCGGGAAACGGAGTAGAACTATCTGCAGGGTTAAACCGTTTCCTGGATTCGTGTGAAGAAGCGTTTCAGGCGATCGGGCCGGTTATCCGGCAAAATCTATTGCTGGTACAGCAAATCGCTGATGCTGGCGGAGACATGTTCGGACGATTGCAAAATACGGACCTCAGTGTACTTCCAACAGCAGACGATCTGGACAGAATGGCCGTTCGGCTTGGAATAGCTGTAAAATTGGTTGATAGTATGGCTGAAATATTAGGAAAAATGGACAACTTCCTTCCAAGCCACCCGTTAGCCGACAAAATTACTCGGATGAACACTGTCTCGGACAAGCTTCAACTTCAAATAAAACTCGCAGGCATCATCAGTGATGCCATGCGTGGCCATACAACTCCGCCTGCAGATATTATCACTCAGCTCAATGCATTGTCAGAGGACATCAATAGCGGTATTGGTCAAATCCTTGGTGTGTATGATCTTGAAATCGCACCTGCCCTTTCTGCTGGTTCAGATAAACTGAGATCCATCCTATCGGTATCAGCAGACACTTTACAGGGTGCTCAAGACCGAATTCCGGATGTTGCGGACATACTGTCCGTAACCAAGGAAGGGATTACTTTTGGACAGACGGAACTAAGAAAAATTCAAAGCGATCTGCCTCAAATCCAGACCAAAATACATGAAATTTCCGAGACACTTCAGAGCAAAAGTGAAGCTTTCATTCAAGCGCTGAATACAGTAGCTCCATTAATTCAGAACGACCTTCCCAAAGTAGGAACCAAACTGAACGAGGCAGCCAATTTTGTCCGAAATGACCTGCCCCTTGCAGAGAAACAGATTGGCAAGGCATCCGATTTTGTACAGCATCAGCTGCCTGAGGTCGAAAAAGGAGTGCACCGCGTGGCCACACTTGTTCGAGAGGATCTGCCCGCTCTGGAGAGTGCGATCAGTAAGGCAGCAGACAAACTCAGGGAAGTGGAAGGCAATAATCAGTTTGCCGAACTTGCCAAGCTGCTGCGGGGCGATATCGAGGATGAGAGTGCTTTCCTTGCAAGTCCGGTTCACATCAAGGAAAACCAATTGTATCCTATCCCGAATTACGGATCGGCCATGTCTCCATTTTATGGCGTATTGTCCCTTTGGGTCGGCTCTACCTTGCTGATTTCCCTACTTCGGGCAGAAGCAGAAAATCCGGACGGCAAGTTTCGAGGATATCAGTTGTATCTCGGCCGTTTAGGCACGTTCCTCACGATAGGGCTGCTTCAGGCCGTATGCGTAACCTTGGGAGATATGCTGATTCTTGGAACCTATGTTGCGGATAAAGTGTGGTTCGTCTTATTTGCCATGCTGGTGAGTGCCGTGTTTGTCACGATCACATACACCCTGCTGTCCGTGTTTGGTAACATCGGGAAAGGAATTGCCATCATCTTTATGGTGTTCCAGTTCTCCAGCTCGGGAGGAACATTTCCGATCAGTATGACTTCTCCTTTTTTCCAGGCATTGAACCCATTCATGCCCTTTACGTATGCCATAAGTCTTCTTCGTGAATCGGTCGGTGGCATTTTGTGGTCGACGGCCTTGAAGGATATTCTGTGGCTATGTTTATTTATTGCCCTTAGCCTCGTCCTGGCTCTCGTATTGAAACGGCCTCTTAGCAGTCTCACCAAGCGTTCAGCCGAGAATGCGAAGAAGACCAAAATCATAGCTTAATTCAAATAGATATAACCCCCCGCATAATTTATGTGGAGGGTTTATTTTGTCATTCAGATCGAATCAGGAAAAGAGACAAGTCTATGGATATCATGCTCCAAATTGCTTGTCCCTTTTATAACTCACGAGAAACTCGCAATCAGTTCAAGTTGTGCGTCTGCTCCAACTGATCGTAAGACTGTTTGATTGTGGTCAATGTCTCTACATGACGGTAAATATTGTTCGTGACCATTACCAGTAGACATATGAAGAGTATACCCATAATTGTTTTTTTGCCGAGTCCCGGACGAAAACGGATCACCAATCCCCCACCCAGCAGGAATAACGCAAACAGATAATGACCGGCATACAGATACATATCATATTGGAAAACAGCCAGCCCGAACCCAACTACGATATGAAGTAAAAATGCGAATAAAATATACGGAGCAAGTGTCCACACTTCACGTTCACGGATGCCTTGGATGAATCCCGCTAGCGCCAGCAGCAATATAAAAATACCGACAATCTGAACATGGATTGGATTGGAACGAGACAGGTCCGTTACAAACGCAACTAGACCCGGATCCAGCAGGTGTACTTTGGGAGACAGCATCGGATTAATCGTCAACAGAGTCAATGCTTTCCAATGAACGGCAAACTGAAAAGGCGTTGCATAGCTAGTCCCACCATTTTGTATCCCGAGCAGCCAATTGCTAACCCAGCTTCTTCCCCCAAACGCAACATACTGAATCCCCGTTAATACGATAATGAAAGCAACTGCCAGTGCCATAATCCCGATGTACTTTTTCCAAGTGGAAGCCTTGCGCCAGGTACGCAGATTGAAAAACATTGCAGCGGCATAAGGAACGATATTCGTGGAAGTCAGGCCAAAATTGATGGATGCAAGCAATGCATTCGGCATATAACGCACGTCATTTCGATCACGCGTATATTGCATGTAAAGCACGGACAACAGGATAAAAAACTGCACATACGGATAGGAGTCCGGAATCAGTGCGGTAAACATCAGGTAGGAACTACATCCAAACAGCAATGCGAAGAGCAGTGGTGTGATGATCTGTCTGTCTTTTTGATCGAGAAAAAGAAAAACCAGCACCACGGATCCCGCGTTCACGAGAGATTGCAGAATAAGAAAGAACCAATTCCCTCCCAGCAGCTGCGCTACTGCTCCCAGTGTCACAACAAGAAAGGATATTAACGGATGAATAACCGAGGAACTGTTCGCACCATAATACATGGACGGATCAAAATTAAACAAATTGATTGGAAATTGATCTGTATTAAATGGCGTGTATGCTCCAAGAACTTGTCCCTGATCCGCAATGTACATCACGTAAGGTGCATTCATCAGAGCGTAAAAAAGAGTGAATCCCCCAAACAGGCATAGTGCCGTCCAATTCGATTTACGATTATAAAATATGTAATCCAGAAACTTCATGCAATCACATCCAGTATGTCATATTCAAAATTCTCTGCGCTATTCATATACGCGTTACCCAACCAAAAACCACAACCCACCCATAATGCATATCACACCCAGCCAGCGAAGCGGCCCAACCGTCTCTTTGAATGCAACTTTTGCAATTAACAGGGTCCATACATACGTCAGCGCATTGGCAGGAAGCACCACGGTCAAGGGAAGAAATTTCAGCAGCACAATATTCAGTAAAGCGCCCGTTCCGTAAAATCCGAGCCCTATAAGAACATGCAGCTTTTTACGGCTTGTCGCATAGGCTTTCAAACCAGCACCACCCATTGCTCCGCACAGCGTCATCGCAATCAGTACAACCACCATCCAGCTATCGGTCAACACTGGTTAATGTCACCCCAATTCCGAGCAGCACAACCGCTGCGAGCTTCTGTAACGTCATTTCTTCTCCCAGCAAAAAGTGACCATAAATGAGTGCGAAAACATAGCTTGCACACATCAGCGGATAAGCCACAGACAGCTTTTCCAGAGCAAAGGCCTTAATCATCAAGATGGCTCCAAGCCCATAGCAGACAAATCCAATGCCAAGATAGATCCACTCTGTCAGCCCCCATTTCCAGAACAGCTGTCCCGTTGCCGTTAGAAAAGCGGATGCAAGCATGAACCATTTGCCCGTATGACGTCCCTTCATTTCCCCCACGATAGTGCCTCCATTTCCGGAACACGTCTGTTAATAAAATATCGCTGTGCCACGAGCTGCATCACTGGAAGATCGGACAGAGAATCCGAGTAAGAGCAGGACTGCTCATAATCGATGACCATGTTTTTCTCTTGCAGATAGGCCTGTATGCGGCGCACCTTCTCTTCCCCTTTGCAATTGACGCCCTCAATGGTACAGGTGTATCCATTCTGATGCCGGACCAGTTCGGTGCCAATCACATGATCTACCCAAGGGAAACTGCTGAAATATTTCATATAGGCATGCGGAGACGCAGTTACCAGCAACACATGATAACCAGCCTCCTTGCGATGCTGCATCTCCACACTGGCTTCAGCAAAAATGGCGGTACGCAACCGGGTATCAAAAAAATGCTCCAGATCTTCCTCAGACATGCGCTCAATGCTTTTAAAGTACGAACGCTTGACTTGTTCCACACTCATCAGACCTGCCTTGAACATTGCAGTATGAATGGCGATGAGCGGCAGTCTCCATACCTGACCAGGGTAGCGACGAACACCATAGTGCACAAACTGAAACATGGAGTCCCTGCGTATGATCGTTTTATCAATATCAAAGATGGCAATTTTGGTGCTTTTCACCCTGATCCCCCTCCAACCCTCAATCTATATTTTCATTCAAAAATCGCAAAAATGGCGACCACACTAATCACATACAAAATTACGGTAATCAGAATGGGCTTGTCCTCAAACAAAACGCGGTCCGGCGAGCCCCCTTGGTTTTTCATATGAATGAGATACAGATAACGGAACATGCCGTATATCACCAGCGGAATGGTCCACATCAGATGAATGGTACGGTCAGACGTAAAGGTAAACAGGGAATAACTAATAATGGTCGCTGTCGTTACAATGGTATTAAATTGATCCAACAATGTGACGGAGTAGTTATCCAGCACCTTACGATGCGATCCGGTATTGCCCTCGAGCAGTGTCAGTTCATTTCTCCGCTTGCCAATTGCAAGAAATAATGACAATAGCATGGTGCAGATCAGAAACCAAGGCGTAAAGGGCACATGAATTAATACTCCACCTGCTATGGCACGAAGTACAAATCCGGCTGCAATGGTCATCATATCCACAATCACGAGATGTTTCAGTATAAAAGAGTAAGACACATTCAACAGAAAATACACTATACATAGTCCACCGAAAAGCGGGTTTATTACAAAAGCAATTCCCACCGAGAGGATCAACAGGACAACACCAAACAACAGAGCATAGCCAGGTTGAACCTGCCCAGAGGCAATCGGCCGGAACTGCTTCACTGGATGCTGCCGATCCCTGTCCCGATCCACGTAATCATTTAAAATATACACGCAGCCTGCAACAAGGCTAAATAAAATAAAACCAAGCAAAGTCGATACAATGGTTTCAGTGCGTATTTCCTCAAAGGAAAACAGTAATGCAGCAAATAACAGCAAATTTTTAGTCCACTGTTTCGGCCTCAGCAGTTTGAACAGACCTGAAATGGCATTGCCAGTTCCTGCTGCATGTGAGGATACCGTATTTGTTCTTGAAGACAACAATTTCCATGACTCCCTTCTAAAACTACTTCTGTCTATAAAATAACGTAAAGATCTAATCATATGTTGCTTGTATAATTTTGTAAAGAGAGTAAATGGAATTTTTTTTATTTTCGCACAAAAAAAAGAGACCGTCTCCGGTCTCTTATCTTTTATCTTATTCACATGTCAAGGTGAATTCCAATTAGAATTCGAATTGCACGTCACTCAGGCGACGTTTGATTTCAGCAATTACGCGTTTCTCTTCTTCTTCGCCTTTGGCTTCAAAAGTAACGGAGAAACGTACAAAGTTACCTGCATCGTCCCAAGGTACAGACGAGATCAATTTTTCACGGATCAGGAATTGGGAGAAGTCTTCCCCGGATTCAAAGCGACGTCCGCCTACTACACCTTTTGGAGCTTCAACATACAGGAAGAAAGAACCTTTCGGTTTCTCGGCCTGGAAGCCCAGTTCATTCAGTGCAGCAACCAGCAGGTCATGACGACGGGAATATTTCTCTGCAATTTTCTCCGTGATTTCCGGATGGTTCAGACCGTAGGCAGCAGCCTTCTGGATCGCGATGAATTGACCGGAATCGTTGTTGTCCTTCACATCACTGAAGGCTTTAACAACGAGTGGGTTCCCTGCGACAAATCCGATTCTCCATCCTGTCATATTGTAAGACTTGGACAAGGAGTGCAGCTCTACGCCAACATCCTTTGCTCCAGGTACAGACAGGAAGCTGAACGGTTTATTGCCGTCATAAGTCAGTGCAGCGTATGGAGCATCATGAACAACAACTACGCTGTACTTTTTCGCCCATTCAATCACTTTAGTGAACAATTCAACCGTTGCACCTGCACCAGTTGGGTTGTTCGGATAGTTCAGATACAGCAATTTGGCACGTTTTGCGATATCTTCAGGGATCGTTGTCAGATCCGGCAGGAAGTTGTTTTCCTTCGTCAGCTGAATGTTGTACACTTCGCCGCCCAGGTATTTGGTGTGAGTACCCATAACCGGATAACCAGGCACTGTCATGATTGTTACGTCACCTGGATTGATAAAGCAGGAAGGCATCATGGCCAGAGCTGGCTTGGAACCGATCGAGTGTACAATTTCCGTTGCCGGATCGATGCCTTCAACGTTGAACACATTTTTCAGGTAAGCGGCAGCTGCTTCCTTGAATTCGGGAATCCCGTTATCCGCATAACCACGGTTCTCCGGTTTGGAGGCTTCTTGTGCCAGTGCAGCTACAATACCTGCATCTGCCATCTCATCAGGTTCACCTACGCCAAGGTCAATCAGTTCCACATTCGGGAAATCTTTTTTGGCTGAAGCTTTCGCACGTTTGATTTTCTCGAATTTATAAATGTTGGTGTCTTTACCATAGTTGGAGCCGCCAATACGGTCGGCAAAATTGGTTTGAATGTAAGTTTCTTGATATTTATCGATACTCATACCTATGTTCATCTCCTCATTTGACGCAAATTTCTACAATCTAATATGAAGCATTTGCCCATGTTTAACCATGGACAAAGTATCCGAACATTTGTACTTTCCCGAGTGGTCAGCGACTGCGCAGTGAGGCAAGGACATCTTCCATGTCTTGCGGAAGCGGAGCGGTGAATTCCAGGTACTCACCTGTGGTTGGATGAACGAAACCTAGAATCGCCGCGTGCAGCGCCTGCCCATTCATTTTGATGCCCTTGTTGCGTCCATAGATCGGATCTCCAACAAGCGGATGTCCAATAAATTTCATATGAACACGAATCTGGTGAGTTCGACCTGTCTCAAGCTTCAGTTCGAGCAAAGTGTAGTCGTTGATTCTTTCCGTAACGTTAAAATGCGTGACCGCATGTTTGCTGTTGCGTTCTGTCACTGTATACATTTTACGGTCATACGTATCTCGTCCAATGGGTGCATCGATCGTTCCCTGATCATGACTTAAATGACCATGGACAAGTGCAATATACCGGCGGTTTACACTGTGGTCTTTTAACTGCGCAGCCAATGAGGCGTGTGCACGATCATTTTTGGCAGCCATCAGCAGGCCTGAAGTATCCTTGTCGATCCGATGCACGATTCCGGGACGCAGCTCGCCATTAATGCCCGAAAGATCTTTGCAATGATACATGAGTGCATTAACGAGTGTACCCGACGTATGTCCTGGTGCCGGATGCACCACAAGACCACGCGGTTTGTTAATGACAATGACATCACTATCTTCATAAACCACTTCCAGCGGAATATCTTCGGCAATGATCTCTACAGCCGTCGGCTCAGGAATCTGAAGCTCGATCAGATCACCCTCCGCCAATTTGGCATTCGCCTTCACTACGGCTCCGTTCACGGTTACCAGACCGTCTCCGATCCATAATTGAACCTGGGAGCGGGATACATCGTCCATTGCTTCGGTAATATATTTGTCAATGCGTTCCTTCTTGTGTTCAGAGGAAACGGTCCATTCCAGTCGTTCATTGTCATTCATCAGGTCCTCGTCATGTGCAGACGTGTCCCCATTAGTTTGTTCTTCGTTGTGCATTTTACTCATGTTGTTCATTCCCTTCAATCTTCGCGGCGACCTTTTCGCGCCGTCCCTCCAGAAACGTCTCCACAATAATCAGCGCTACCCCGATGCAGATCGCTGAATCGGCGATATTGAAGATGGGAAACGTGTAACTGCCAAAATTAAGCTGGACAAAGTCCACAACTTCTCCGGTCAAAGCCCGATCAAGGAAATTGCCGATTGCCCCACCAAGCACCAAACTTAATGCCACAGGCAGCAATTTGTGCGGAGTATCTTTCACCTTTTGCAAATACCAGATCAAGGCAATTACCACAATCACGGTAACAACAATAAAGAACCAACGCTGGTCCTGCAAAATGCCAAAAGCCGCACCCGTGTTCCGGTGTGAAGTAATAACAAAGAAATTGCCTATGACGGGGATCTCTTCCCTAAGCTCCATTCGGGTCGCAATTAAATACTTCGTTCCCTGATCCACCAAAAATACGATAAAAGCGAGGATATAATACACCACGTTTGTTCGTCACTCCGTTCTCGTCTTTTCCAAACCATACCAGGCTTTACGCCAGACTTGTTCATTGTAGCACAGCTGTTTGGAAGTCGTCCACGAAGTGCTTTTCCCCAATCCAAATGGCAAAAACGATAACAATTCCCTTCTGTATTCCCGAGCTGATTGGTACATCCTAGACCAGAGACAAATTTCGGATTCCATTCGGACAGAAAGGGGAAAACGATGGCACATCTTACTTCACAACAAATACAATCCTTACGATCCCAATTGCTGGTTGAGAAACGTGGAATTGAACATCGGCTTGAGCAAAATGACCATTATGGCCTCAGCGGGTCAATGAGATTTCAGACGGGTGAATTGTCTCCTATTGATAATCACCCCGGTGATGTAGCCACCGAGATGTATGACCGCGAGAAAGATATTTCCCTTTTAGAGCATGATGAATTTCAACTGGAGCGTATTGACTCTGCCCTGCATTCCATCGAGGAAGGACATTACGGTACATGCGCAGTTTGTCAGCAGCCCATCCCTTATGAGCGGATGCAAGCTGTTCCCTACACCAAGTACTGCAAAAAACATCAGCCTGAAACTGTCGTTTCCGACAATCGTCCGGTCGAGGAGGAATTTCTTGCTCCGGCCTTTGGACGCACGAGCCTTGATGAGCGTGATGATCAAAACGGCTTCGATGGTGAAGATGCTTGGCAGATCGTTGAGAGCTGGGGCACGTCAAACACGCCAGCCATGGCTGAAGGCCGCGACATCGACAGTTACGATGTCATGGCCATTGAAGCTACAGACGAGGTTGAGGGCTGCGTCGAAGCATATGAGAGCTTTGTCGCGACCGATATTTACGGTCATGACGTGTCCATCGTTCGCAACCGGCAGTACCGGCAGTATATGGAGAATCGCGAGGGTGAAGGCTTGCTTGAGCCGGATATGGACTCGGACCCGGATTCAAACGACCTGTACTAACCTGTCTTGAAGATCACTAATATGTGTTCAGTTCAAGCTGACGCTGAACAATGCGTACGATATCGGCAATGTAATCTCCGACGATCGGCAGATTGAGCGCACCCAGTACCTGCAACACATAAATGATCGTAGCTGCAAAAAACGTAAACCCGATGGCGATCCCCACACCTCGCGCTGCACCTGACAAAAGATTGAGTCCTATCAGTTTCCACGGCCGATTCAGCAATTCCGTATACTGTGCGATACGTGAACGCTCAAGCTCATTCGCGAGCCGATTGGTCAGTGTATGAAGTTCCTCAATTTTGTCATTATGGCTCTCTGACGTTGCAGATTGTGAAGTGGATGATGGCTGCTTGTCTTCATTCATGAGTTCGCTCAGTTCCTTTGGTATCTATAGAGTCTGCACAATAGAAATCATTGCCCATTTGCACAAAAACCAAACGAGCCAAGATACAGGGAATCCCTCCCTGCGTCTAAGGCTCGTTGGCTTATTCTCTATATTCTGTCCTAATTACACCTCGATATAAACCCCAATCGCTTTGCCACCTGCATCAATGCGTTGCATGTCTGCATGGGTACCGAATGTAACTTCAGTAACGAGTACATTCTCACGCAGCACCTCATCAAATGCCTCGATTGCCGCCTGAAGCTCAGGATCAACATCCAATGTGAGACGGACTCTTTTTTCAATCGGCAGGTCCAATTTCTTCCGTGTATCCTGTACGGAACGAACAACTTCACGAACCCAACCTTCCTGTTCCAATGCCGTTGTGATTTCGGTGTTGAGGGCTACCGTCAGACCATACCCGGACGCTGAGGCAAAACCGGATTTGGCTTGTTTTTCCACCAGCAGCTCTTCACTCGTCACTTGCAGTTCCTCACCTTCCGGAGAAACCACGTTAAGCACACCTTCCGTCACCACTTTACGAGTCTCATCCGCTGACATGCCCTTGAAGAAATTCTGCAGGAAGCCTACGTTCTTGCCGTATTTTTTCCCTGCTACTTTCAGATTCAGCTTCAAAGTAAAATCAACGAATTCGGCATCGTTATGCTCGGTACGAATTCCTTTGACATTGATTTCATCCTTGATGATCTCTTCATAGCTTGCCAGATCAAATCCTTTATCGAGCGATACGATTAACTCGGACAGCGGCTGACGGTTCTTGATGCCTGTTTCGTTACGCACGTTACGTGCGAGCTCAACCACTCGGCGAGCTGTCTCCATATCTTGCTCCAGATCCAGATCGATCAACGCTTCATTTGCTGCCGGGTAATCTTCCATATGCACACTCTCACCTGCTGTGAGGTTCAAATAGATATCTTCCGCGAGCATTGGTGTGAATGGTGCAACCAGTTTGGCTGTAGTCACCAGCACCTCTGTAAGTGTGCGGTAAGCATCCAGTTTATCTTCCGTCAATCCGCTGCCCCAGAAACGGTCACGGGAACGACGGATGTACCAGTTGCTCAGCTCATCAACAAATGCTTCAATCGCTTTGGAAGAGTTCAGGTAGTCATTAACGGATAGTGCCTTTTCCACAACCAGAATCAGGCTGTTCAATCTGGACAGAATCCAGCGATCCAGCTTGTGCGCTGATGGTTTGAACGGATGCTCCTGTGGATCAAATCCATCAATGGTTGCGTACAACGTCAGGAAAGCATGTGTGTTAACCAACGTGTCCACCATTTTGGATTTGGCTTCGCCGACGATGCCTTTGGAGAATCGTTTGCTGTTCCACGGTGCACTGTCAGACAGCAAGGCCCACCGGAACGCATCTGTTCCATATTCTTCAATAACTTCCCACGGATCGATAACATTGCCTTTTGATTTGGACATCTTCTGTCCGTTTTCATCCAGGACGTGTCCTGTTGCCATTACTGCTTTGTACGGCGCCTTGCCTGTCAAAAGGGTAGACACTGCCAGCAAGCTGTAGAACCAGCCGCGAGTTTGGTCAATCCCTTCACAGATCATGTCAGCCGGATATTGCTGCTCAAATGTTTCCTTATTTTCAAACGGATAGTGCTGCTGGGCAAACGGCATGGAACCACTGTCAAACCAGACATCAATCACTTCCGGTGTACGTTTCATTTCATATTTGCCACAGGAACTGAGTACCTTGACTTCGTCTACATAAGGTTTGTGGAGTTCAAGGTTCTCTGGTACATCTCCTACAGCACGTGCACGCAGCTCAGCAATGCTGTGTGGAGCAAATTGTTCTCCTGTTTCTTCACACACCCAGATGTTCAGCGGTGTGCCCCAGTAGCGGTCACGGCTGATGTTCCAATCCACCAGATCCTCAAGGAATTTCCCGAAACGTCCTTCACGGACGTGTCCTGGGTACCATTCCACTTCACTATTATTTGCAATCAGCTGATCCTTGATCGCTGTAGTTTGGATAAACCAGCTGTCCATTGCATAGTAAAGAAGTGGAGTATCACAACGCCAGCAAAACGGGTAGCTGTGCTCATATTTTTCTTTGCTGAACAAGCGCCCTTTCTCGGACAGGTATCTCACGATATCAATATCGCAATCCTTCACGAAACGTCCCGCAAAATCAGTAACCTGAGCCACAAACTTACCCTCAAGGTCCACCATGTTGACAAAGCTGATGCCATTTTCACGACATACGCGGTAGTCATCCTCACCATGTGCCGGAGCCATGTGTACAATCCCTGTACCACTTGCATCCGTTACAAAGCTTGCACCCAGAATGACATTGGATTTCTCAGCCTGTACGTAGTTGAATGGCGGATCATACGTTTTACCAACCAAATCGGAGCCTTTCAGTGCCCCGATGACTTCATACTCGCCTTTGGAGTCCTTCATGACTTTCTCCACGAGATTTGTTGCCATGATGTATACTTCATTGTCCTGACGTACACGGGAATAATCCATGTCCGGATTAACGGCAAGTGCAACGTGAGAAGGAAGTGTCCAAGGGGTAGTCGTCCAGGCAAGTACAAATTCGCCGCTGTCGTCCAGCTTGAATTTGGCTGTGGCACTAAGGTCTTTGACATCCTTGTATCCTTGTGCCACTTCATGGGAACTCAGGGTAGTCTGACATGATGGGCAGTATGGACTAACACGATGTCCCCGATAAAGAAGTCCTTTCTCGTGAATCGTCGCCAGGATGTTCCATACGCTTTCGATGTAATTGTTGTCCAGCGTGATATATGGGTTATCCATATCCGTCCAGTAAGCAATGCCTTCTGTCAGATCACGCCATTGCTGCTCATATTCAAATACACTCGCTTTACATTCGTTAATGAACTTCTCCACACCGTAATCTTCGATCTCCCACTTGTGGGAGATGCCCAGCTTCTTCTGCACGCCAAGCTCCACTGGCAAACCGTGTGTATCCCAGCCTGCTTTACGAACAACACGGTAACCTTTCATGGTATTGTAACGTCCCACAAAATCCTTGATGACGCGTCCCAGCACGTGGCCGATATGCGGCTTGCCGTTCGCGGTAGGCGGTCCTTCGTAAAAGACGAAGTTCGGTTTGCCTTCGCGGTTTTCGATGGATTTTTTAAACGTATTTTCCGATTTCCACTTGTTCAACATGCGCAGTTCTCTGGCACGTGCTTTCTCTTTGACATCCACTCTTTGCATCATGATCTTCCTTTCAATAATTGGATCGTGGACCGTCCACAATTCACATCACTTCTTTTTTTGGACACAAAAAAACCTCATCCCTGGAAAGGGACGAGGTTATGCTCGCGTTACCACCCTAATTCTGTTCATCACAAACCATATCCAATCACATGGGTAGGCTTTGTCATCAACAGCACTTATGCCCCGCTTCACTACAGCAGGGTGCCGATATAACGTTCGGCTTACGGTTTCGCTTACGCACGGCAATGCATTACCGCTTCAGCGTCACTTCTCCGGGGAGATATTCGGCTATAACTCATCCATTGGCTTGCACCAAAACGCCAACTCTCTGAGGGATGAGATCATAACGTACTGAACCCGTCATGGAATCATTATTCATTATGAATATAGTTATAGCCTCTTTAGAGGCAAAAGTCAACCGGGCAGGCTGACTAATAAATTTCCTTCATTTCCCGCTCACGGTCACGGACTTCCTGTTCCCGACTCTCCAGTGCTTCCCATCCATCCTGGGACAACAGTTCGAGCTGAGCTTCAACAAGTGTACGGAAACGGGCACGATAGATGGAAGCCTGCTTTTTCAGCTCTTCCACTTCAAGAGCAATCTTGCGGGACTTCGCCAAAGACTCGTTCACGATCCGGTCAGCATTCTTCTCTGCTTCCTTCACAATGAGCTGCGCTTCTTTCTTCGCATTGTTCTTCACATCGTCGGCTGCTTCCTGCGCTATGATAATCGTTTTGCTGAGCGTCTCTTCAATTGTGGCAAAATGATCAAGCTTCTCCTGAACGGACAGCAACTGATTGCTCAGCTCTTTGTTCTCGCGAATGACGCCTTCGTAATCTTTGATGACTTGATCCAGGAACTCATTGACTTCATCCTCGTCATACCCGCGCAAGCGTCGGGAAAATTCCTTGTTATGTATGTCCAGCGGCGTTAATGGCATGCTGTCCACCTCCTGTTAAAGTTCCTTCCCGTACCGAGAAGGTTTGCAGCACATGGGTACGACCCAAAGGGCCGTGAACAAGCTGCCATCTGGCAACTTGTACGATTTGCAATTGCAGAATCAACGTTCTGATTCCAATACGGTCACAACAACCTTGTACTTCAATGTATATCGGAAACAGCGAATGTTTTTTACACCTTTATCTTAAACATTTCGACAAGAAAACGGGTTTTCCTGCAACGCCGCTAAGCAAATTTGCCGATTTTTACACGACAACGTCCCTTTTTGGTCATACCGTCCTGTTCCAGTACCTTAAAACGGCCAAAACCTTGAATGGAAACCACGTCCCCAGCTTTCAGCGGTTTGGACGGATCTTCCTCCACTTTCCAATTCACCCGGCATCGACCGGCCTTGATGGGAATCAGAACTTTACTGCGACTCAGTCGGTACACATCCGCACAAATTCCGTCCAGACGCAGGGATGCAACGGTAATATCCATCGTCTCCAGCTTGCTCTCAGACCATTTCATCTGATCCAGGGGAAGAAGCTCTGTAAACACATGAACCCGATGTACCTGATTCAATTGAAGCGATAAAAAAGCGCCGGTTTCCGCGGCCACCACGGTGTGGCACCCGTCATCCAGCACTTGGATATCTCCGATCTTGCCGCGTTTCAGTCCAAGCCCGAGCAGGGCCCCCATGTAGTCCCCATGCTCCAGCTCAGCAATTTTCTGATCGTCTGACGTAATGCTGAGCACCTGCATACCCATATCCTCATCATCGAGATACCGATAATCCGGTGCAATCAACGCACGTTTGCGTTCAGCTCCCTCGTAGCCTCCGTCCAGACGAATCTGGACGTCATTGCGACGATTGACAAGCGTTTGCAATATAAAAGCCTGTCTTGGATCAAGGAAATCCGTTAGCTTCATGTCATGAAGCTTGCCTGCACGTTCCACCCAATCCGAGGCCTTATCCACAAAATCACGCTCATCATGGCTAAAATGTTCGTAAATTTCACCACTCATCTATGTTCACCCTACCCTATCAGAAGTAGCTGATGATCGAGAGCAAACCTGATCTCGCCAGTTGAAGAGTAATTAGCGCAACAATTGGTGAAATGTCCAGCATGCCGAACAAAGGCGGAATGAAACGTCTGAAAGGACTCAAATACGGTTCCACCAATTTGGCAAGCCACTCACCAATGACGCTCTCCCGTGCATTCGGAAGCCACGACATCAATACATATCCAATAATCATGTAGAAATAAATCTCAAACAGGTAAAACACTACGAGTTGAAGTTGATACAAAAGCGGCTCACCTCATTCTGTTGTAATCTTGCTCGCTGTCAGCCAGTATTTCCGTAATTGCTCCCTGAATTTCAACGGTATCCGGCGTACAGAGAAAAATGTTGCCGCCAATTTTTGAAATACCCCCGCCCAGTGCGTATACGGTACCACTCAAGAAATCAATAACACGCAGTGCCTGGTCTTGGCGCACCCGCTGCAAGTTCACAACGACTGTACGATGTGAACGAAGGTGGTCGGCAATTTCCTGAGCTTCGTCATAGGAACGAGGTTCATACAGGACAACTTTAACATTTTTCTGGGAATGAATGCTCACAACATTATTCCCCCTTTGGTTTCTACGTTTATCAAGACTGGAGGTTTCAGCTTCCTGTTGATCCGGCTCTGAGTCCTCTTGTGCAGCCAGACGTTCGCGTTCCACAATTTCTTCCTCTTCCTGAAGTCCAAGGAAATTCATAAATTTATTCATTACGCCCATCGTGAACCCTCCTCTTTTCCTACGAGAATTGATCCCAGCCTTACCCATGTCGCCCCTTCTTCAATGGCCACTTCAAAATCATTGGACATTCCCATCGATAGCTGAGTCAATGGTTCCGATGTCAGGGCTTGTCCATTCAAATGGTCTCTTAGCTCACGAAGTCCACGAAAAACGGGACGTGTAAGCTGCGGATCTTCCTCATGGGGAGCCATAGTCATCAGACCGATGACCTTCAGGTTGCTGAAGTTACTGATCTCACGCAAAAATGAACTCGCCTGTTCAGGCTGCAATCCATATTTGCTCTCCTCACCCGAAATATTCACCTGCAAAAATGTTTCCACCTGTGTACCTAAGGCAGCTGCCTTTTTGTCCAGCTCCTTCGCCAAAGACAAACGGTCCAGTGAATGTATGTAGCGAAATTTGCCAATAACGTCCTTCACTTTGTTGGTCTGCAAATGACCAATAAAGTGCCAGGTCCCTTGCTGACCGAATGCTTCCCACTTGTCCTGTGCATCCTGCCAGCGATTCTCTCCAATATGCTCAAGGCCGCTTCCCAGCACAGCGCCTGTCGTTTCAAGCGAGACGTATTTCGTAACCGCAATCACATTCACGTCTTCGCGCTGACGGCCACTGCGCTGGCACGCAGCTTCGATCTTCTGATTTACCTGTTGAATCCGCTCCTCCAATGACACAGAGGGTCACCTCTCTTCCAGCCCAATCCAGCTCGCCATTCTTCCGGTTGTTCCATTTTCCTTGCGATATGAGAAAAACAGTTCCGGGTGGCAGCTTGTACACCACGTTGTACATTCGATATGATCCGGCAATATTCCTGCTTTCATCATAATGTGTCGATTGCATTCTTTCAAGTTTAACATCGTCTTCCCGTTTCCAGATGAATGATACACACGGCCATGCGCAGAATTATTGTATTCATCATTACCCGGAGAAGATTCAAACCAAACCCGTACATGCTGCATGACGGCTTCATCCACTTCATAACAGCAATCCCCGATCGACGGACCAATGGCTGCACGGATATCCTGCGGCCGACTTCCGTATTCACACTCCATCGTTTCCACCATCGACTGGGCAATGCCGGCTACTGTCCCTTTCCATCCCGCATGAGCAAGCCCTACAGCTTGCTGCACTGGGTCGTAAAAATACAGCGGGACACAGTCTGCGTAAAAAGAAGTCAACAGCAAACCAGGTACATTGGTGACAAGACCATCTGTATCCTGCAGTGCTGACTGTCGATCCAGCAAGCCCCTGCCTTGATCTTCAGCCCTTATCACAGCCACATGTTTCCCATGCACCTGCTCTCCACACGTCCACGCTTCCACGGAGAAGCCCAGCTTCTCAGCCACAAGACGGCGGTTTGTCAGTACGTCTGAAGGATCATCGCCAACATGATACGCACAGTTTAGACTGGCGTATGGTTGACTACCGACTCCGCCCTGCCTTGTAGTAAATCCCGCCGTCATCCGGTTAAACTGTTGCCTCCACGGTTCCACATATAACAACAACGGATCTGGGCCTCCATTTGACTGTTGATCCTCAGCCCGTTCGAAATTTTGATTGTTCAGAATAAAGGGTTCCATTATCTCACCTCACAGCTTCCAGTGTACCAAATGAGCCACGTTCTGTCTCGATTATATCGTTCGGCGCTGGGAGCGGTCCAATCGCTCAAGGCGTTCGACCCGCTCCACGCGGCTGCTTTGCTGCTCATCATACATTCGAGCTTCACGATCTCGCTCATCGTAGGTCGTTTCTCTGACTTCATCCATTTTGACCAAAATGACGTCCGAACCAATCTTAACAATGTTCCTCCATGGAATAACCAGATCCGTGCCTCCTCCGAACAACCCCATGAAACGGCTGTATCCAGGTACAACGATGGCCTCAATCCGCCCCTGCTTCAAATCCAGCTCCAGATCGCTAATCTGACCCAGACGTTTGCCATCCGTTATGTTAATGACATCTTTGGTCTGAAAATCCGAGATCTTCATTCCTCTTGCCGCCGACTCACCTGTGTTCACTTTCATCTGTACTCGCCCCCTGCCTAATCCGCTTATACCGTTCACCGCTTCTATACAATATATGTTTTATGGGCGAAAAATGTCCTGTTTTTCGGCACCTCGCTGAAATAAGTAATCCTTGATCTGAGATTGAGCATTTTGTTTATGGCGTTTATTGGATTGTGATTATCTTCATTTCTGATGTCGAATAATTATAAATAAAAAAACGACCAACCGAGTATCACACCCGTTTGATCGTCTTCATGAATTAAGACAAGTTTACGTCTTCACGTGTTTCTGCATCTGCTGTATCGCGGATTTCTCCAGACGGGATACCTGAGCCTGGGAAATTCCGATCTCATCGGCGACTTCCATCTGTGTTTTCCCTTCGAAAAAACGCATGGACAGAATCATTTTTTCCCGCTGACCAAGACGATGCATAGCCTCCCGCAGTGCTATTTCCTCAATCCAGGACACATCCTTGTTTTTGTCATCACTGATCTGATCCATCACATAGATTGGATCTCCACCGTCATGATAGATCGGCTCGAAGAGTGATACCGGATCCTGAATGGCATCCAGTGCAAAAACAACATCTTCCTTGGGCACATTTAATGCTTCGGAGATTTCGAATATTGTCGGTTCACGAGAATTTTTATTGGTCAGGCTGTCACGAACCTGAAGCGCCTTATATGCGATGTCCCGCAGAGAACGGGATACCCGGATCGGGTTATTGTCACGCAGATAACGACGGATCTCACCGATAATCATCGGTACTGCGTACGTTGAAAATTTGACATTCTGGGATAAATCAAAATTATCAATGGCTTTCATCAGGCCGATACATCCAACCTGGAACAGATCATCGACAAACTCCCCCCGATTGTTAAAGCGCTGAATGACACTGAGTACAAGCCGCAGGTTGCCATTCACTAATTTCTCTCTTGCTGAGCGATCATGGTGCTGCTGAAGGGAATGGAACAATTCCCGCATTTCTGTGTTGGTAAGGACAGGCAATTTTGCGGTGTCCACACCACAAATCTCGACTTTGTTTCGGGTCATCGTGATTTACCTCCCAAGGAGAAACATTAATGTACATTATCTCCGGGGCAGGCTTTTTTATTCGTCCCTGGCATCCCTGCCATTAATACCCATTATAAAAATTACTCTCCATCAGACCATCTTATTGAACTCCTTACGGAGTCTTTTAATGATTCTTTTTTCCAAACGAGAAATATAGGATTGGGAGATTCCGAGCAGATCCGCAACGTCTTTTTGCGTTTTCTCCTCCCCGTCCGTCAAGCCAAAGCGAAGCTCCATAATCATTCGCTCGCGTTCGGTTAATTTTTCCAATGCCTTGTGCAGAAGCTTTCGATCTACCTGCTCTTCAATATTCCGATAGATTGTATCGTTCTCGGTTCCGAGGACATCCGATAATAACAGCTCGTTTCCGTCCCAATCAATGTTGAGTGGTTCGTCAAAAGAAACTTCTGTACGAATTTTGCTGTTACGCCGCAAATACATCAATATTTCATTCTCAATACAACGGGAGGCGTACGTTGCCAGCTTGATCTTCTTTTCCGGATCAAACGTGTTGACGGCCTTGATGAGCCCAATGGCTCCGATGGAAACCAAGTCTTCAATGTTAATGCCTGTGTTTTCAAACTTGCGAGCGATATACACAACCAGGCGAAGGTTTCGTTCAATCAACATGGCACGAATCGCCGCATCCCCTGAAGAGAGCTTTTGCAGCAAAAACTCTTCTTCTTCCCGTGTCAGAGGGGGCGGCAGGGCTTCACTGCCTCCAATATAATAAATTTCCTCACTTTTCAAACCAAGCAGAAATAACAGACGGTAATACTGCAGCTGCGCCACCAGTTTCCATTTCACAAGCATGTACGTTCCTCCTATACCACATTCAGCGGCTTTTCTGTTGCTCCCGCAGAGAGAGCCGTAGACTGCGCAGAGGCAGCGTCTTGCACAAGCTCAGGGTGAATGACCGCACGGTACTTTCCTTCTGACGACAATACTCCGCCATCCAGCCCGATTAAAACCTTTGTTGTCTCGTAACACATTTGATCCAATGTCACTCTCACCCGATCAGGCTTGATCGCCAGCATAAATGCAGTCCCTTTGTTAATACCTCGATAGGGCACCAGTCTTAATCGACCCTGCCAGCGGAAGTCCTCCTGATCCAGCTCCATGATAAGGTTGTCCGGCGATTCTTCCTTCAACCTTCCTTTCCAGGAAGCTGGCAGCATGTCTTGCCACAGTGAAACCTCCATCACCATAACCGGTAAACGGGACAGAGGGTCCGTTAGTTGATTACCGGTATCCACGAGGCCTGTACAAGAAATATTTACATCGTCGATAAAAACCTGCACTTGTCCCAGATAGGTTGTCATACGGTCTGATTTGCGCTTGGAACTTTGCACGGCTTTGAATAAAAATAGCACGGCAAAGAATACGATAAAGGTAAACCAGAAGGCGATCTTCAGATCAAAAGTCATTCCGCCCGAAGCTGTAAACCAGATACCGTTAAACAGCTCGCCTGTACTCTGAAGCATATAGTGTATCCCTAAAATGCCTCCGGCAGCGACGAAGTTAATGACATAGAAGGTGCCCAAATTCCTCATGAAAACCTGGAGGCCCTTAAAACCAAATGCGATAAACAGCATCACCAGTGACAAACCAAACTTGATCAAAAAGGTGAACATAAAATCAAACTCCGGCACAAACATCATGACGACATAGAGGGCCCCCACAATGGAAGACAGCAGCCATCTCCACCAGACCAGCTTCGTTTTGCGCATCCAGGCTGTAAGTCCGATGAGTGCACCGTCAATACACAGGTTTGTCAAAAAAATAAGATCTACATAAACGACCAACTCTTCACCTGCCTCGTACCAAATATCGGGTTAACGTTGTTCCGATATTCTATGAGCATACACACAAGTATAAGGAGCTCCCTGTTCAAAGTCTGTCTAATCATGGGGGCATCGTTTCAACTTTTTTTGTCGGAATTCCTCATGCCCATTGTTCAGAATTTGTTCATTCGTGTGTGATACGCTGTATATAGACAGAAAAACCCGGTATCTCCATAAGGAGAACCGGGTTTGGATTGAAAATAAATGCAGTTTTAGTCGTTGTTATTATTGCGTGAACGATTGCGCAAAAATGTCGGAATATCCAGCTGATCGTTGCTCGGCTGATTCCCGAATGGGCGCAGATTCGGCGAGCGGTTTTCAGCAGGCTCACTCGCAGGTGTCGGTTTGCGTCCTGGTGGTGGTGAAACAGGCTTGTCTTCAAAACCAGTTGCAATAACCGTAACCTTGATTTCTTCTTTCAGATTTTCATCAATGATGGCACCAAAGATCATGTTCACTTCCGGATCGGAAGCAGACGTGACAATTTCTGCGGCTTCATTGACTTCATAGAGTGACAGGTTAATGCCACCGGTGATGTTCATGATAACCCCGCGCGCACCTTCAATAGACGTCTCCAGCAAAGGACTCATGATCGCTTTGCGAGCTGCCTCAGCCGCACGATTTTCACCAGTTGCTTCCCCGATTCCCATCAGGGCAGATCCACGCTCAGTCATAATGGTTTTTACGTCTGCAAAGTCAAGGTTGATCAGACCCGGTACAGCGATCAAATCCGAGATACCTTGTACCGCTTGACGCAATACGTTATCTGCTTGACGGAACGCTTCAAGCATTGGTGTCTTTTTGTCCACAATCTCCAGCAAACGGTCATTTGGAATGACAATCAGCGTGTCGACTTTTTCCTTGAGAGCCTCAATCCCTTGCTCTGCATGGCTGGAGCGTTTGCGTCCTTCAAATGTAAATGGACGAGTAACCACACCAACGGTAAGTGCACCGCATTCTTTGGCAATCTCAGCAATAACTGGAGCTGCTCCCGTACCTGTACCACCGCCCATACCGGCTGTAACAAATACCATGTCCGCACCTTTCAATGTGTTCATGATCAGATCACGGGATTCTTCCGCTGCTTTTTTACCTACGTCCGGGTTGGCACCCGCGCCAAGACCTCGAGTTAATTTATCACCGATTTGCAATTTATGTTCGGATTTAGCCAGATGCAATGCTTGCGCATCCGTATTCACCGTTATAAATTCCACACCTTGTACACCATTTTCGATCATACGGTTGACTGCGTTGCTGCCGCCGCCGCCTACACCGATGACTTTTATTTGAGCCAAGCTCTCCATCTCGAAATCAAATTCCAACATATTATTCCATCTCCCCCTCAATGTGCATGGATGGCCCGTCCAATTTTTTGATTGAACCGAATCAATTTCATATATCGACGAACGAAAGCGTATATATTAATACCAGCGCATTCAGACGGCTTCTAGAAGTATGAAATAGATTCAACCTGTTATATAAATTCGCTGAACATATTTTTCAGCCGTTCGAACAAACCCGGTTTTTGCTCCGATTCCGGAGACGCACTCGGTTTAACACGGTTGGTCGGTTTCTTGTTGTTGTTGTTATTATTGTTGCTGCCACCGCCGCTGCTGATCGATGGACGAATACGCAAACTGCGAATTACACTGTGTAAAATGCCGACCCCGCTTGTGTAGCCCGGGTCGCGTACACCGATATAATCCGGAACTGCAATTCGAACCGATGCAGCAAGCTCATGCTGTGCTACTTGCAGAACACCTGGCATCGAGACGGTCCCTCCCGTTAGTATATAACCTCCGGGAAGCTCTGTGTAACCCAGGCGCTTCACTTCCTGGGAAATCATCTGGAATATTTCCTGAACACGCGGTTCGATAATTGCGGCGAGGTCTTCCTGAGAGAATTCCTTGTCCACATTGCTACCGATTCGTGTTACTTTGAACATGACGTCGGCTGCAGCATCATCAAGCCATGCACAACCGTACTTCAACTTCACCTTTTCGGCTTGATCTGTTAGCGTACGCAATCCATATGCGATGTCGTTCGTAACAAACTCACCGCCAATAGGCAGCGTTGACGTTGCAACAAGACTGTCTTCTTCAAAGACAGCGATGGTTGTTGCACCTGCTCCAATATCAACAAGAACAGATCCCATCGTTTTTTCATCCTTGGATAAAGCAAGCTGACCTGCTCCCAGTGACATGAGCACCAGATCGCTTACCTTAAGACCCGCTTTTTCAACGCAGCGCAAAAGATTATGTATCGCGGTTTTTGCACCCGTAATGATCGTTGCCTCAACTTCCAGTCGAACACCAATCATACCACGGGGGTCCTGTATGCCCTCCAAGCCGTCTACAACATACTGCTTGGCGACAACATCAATAATTTCCCGTTCCGGCGGAACCGCAATCACCTCGGCTGCTTTCAACACCCGTTCCATGTCTTCTTCTCCGATTTCACGATCCTCGTTAGACACTGCCACGACGCCGTGACTGCTCATCAGTCCGATATGATTTCCCGAGATTCCAACATATACTTCGGATATTTGAATACCTACCATACGTTCTGCATGATCCACTGCATTGCGGATCGACTGCACCGTCTGATCGATATCTACGATTACACCTTTGCGAATTCCCTCCGAGTCGGCAGATCCAACTCCAATAATATTAAAGGTTCCATTATTAATTTCCCCAATAATAGCGCGAATTTTGGATGTACCGATGTCCAAACTAACAATGATGTCATTGTTGCTCAAGTCTGTGGCACCTCCTGACTCCAATAGTAAAATACGTTCGGGTTTAAACACTCTTAAAACATATTCAACACACGTTAGGCTTTCCCTCTTTTTTCTACAATTTTTTTGGGTGGCAAGATCTGGTTGCGAGACATAAAACCTTGAAGAAAAAAGAAGGAGACAACTGATGTGCCATAAGTTCAAGTGTATCATTTTTTCTCCATCTCAGAAAGAATAACTTTCACGGATGAAACAGGGTCAAACCCCGACCCTGCTTGGACTTTTGATTACCTGTCGCAGCTAATTAGCAAGAACATCAGGGTGTTGCTCCCAGCTCTGCATCATCTTCAGGGTCATCTGCGATGAAAGGCACATAGGTATCTGCCTCCAGCATCGTGATCTTCCCTGGCCTCTCGGTCTCAATAACTTGGTTCAAATACTCCACCTTATCCGGCAGCTTAGAGATCGTGGTAATCACTTCAAACTGTGATTTGGTGTACAACCGGATCTGATCTGGGAATGAAGGCGTCGGGTTTGGAATAATTTCCGATATATCCGTCGTCAATTCATTTGGAATCTTGGCAAGAGTCTCACTCAGCTTTTCTTTGAGCGGATCACCCGCTTTCCACTGTGTCAAAATGGGCTTCTCCACAGCAATTCCAATATTGGCCGGGACGGTCAAGCTTGTCCCGCTGGCCAGGATGGCCTGGAGTGTACCATCCGAGCCAAGTTCATAGGCAACGGTCGGGTACTCCTGAATCTTAATATGAACAATGCCAGGGAATTGTTTATCCACCGTTACATTCGCTACCGCCTTAAACATCTTCAAACGCTCGATCACCTCAGCGGAGCTTGTCCCGAAAAACTGATCGCCTTCCTTCAGACCACTTTTCTCCAGTAGTTCGGAAGTTGTCGTGTATACATTACCCGTAATCTCAATGCTCGAAATCCGGCTCATGGAAGAGCGAAAGAACAGCACAGCAAGCAATACAATAAAAAGAAGTAACAGAATAAGAACAATTTTACGGCTTGTGTTTCCTTTGGGCCGGTTCTTCTTCAGAACCGGAATTTGACTTTTAGGCATAGGTCGCGCTCCACAAAGCCTTCGGTCCCCTCCCGCAACTCACGAAGAAGGGGACTCAAAGGACGTTAATTGGCAAAATCCAGCTGTTTCGAAACGGGGGACTGTCGCTCAACCGAAGCTCCAAGACTTTGGAACAGCTTCTCGATGCGGTCGTACCCTCTGTCAATATGATGCACTTGCTCGACAACCGTTTTTCCCTGGGCTGCAAGGCCAGCAATAACCAGAGCTGCACCTGCTCGCAGGTCGGTTGCTTCAACTGTAGCTCCGTATAAACGGGGGACACCACGGATAAAGGCTGCATTCAGATCGACTGAAATATCTGCACCCATGACGTTAAGCTCATCCACGTGTTTGAAACGTCCCTCGAATACCGTCTCCTTCATCACGCTGAACCCGTCCGCCAGACTAAGCAAAACCATGATTTGAGACTGCAAGTCTGTAGGAAACGAAGGGTACGGCGATGTCACAATGCGGTCCACGGATTTGGGACGGCTCATACAGCTCACCGTCATTATATCATTGCAGACTGTGATTTGAACACCAGTGCGCTTCAACACATGTATAAGTGAAGTAAGATGTGCCGGGTTACAGTGCGTCAGGGTGACATTACCTCGCGTTGCTGCAGCTGCAATCATAACCGTTCCAGCCACAATCCGATCAGGTATGATCTCATAGGTACATGGACTCAGTTTATCCACACCGTTAATCGTGATTGTATTGGTACCAGCTCCAATAATACTTGCACCCATAGCGTTTAGAAAATGCTGTAAATCTTGAATTTCAGGTTCTCGGGCTGCATTGAATATCGTAGTTGTGCCCTCAGCCATAACGGCTGCCATCATGATATTCTCCGTGGCTCCCACACTCGGGAAGTCCAGATGGATATCGGTACCCACCAGCTCAGGTCCACGGCAGATGATCTGTTGATCCTGCTCTTCAATCGATGCTCCGAGCGCTTCCAGGCCCCGGAGGTGAAGATCAATCTTGCGTTCTCCAATAGCACAACCACCTGGCTGATACACGGATACTTGCCCAAACTTAGCCAGCAATGGCCCCATCAAAAAAATGGAAGAACGCATCTGTTTCATTAGATCCTCAGGCACATCATATGACCGGATGGACGACGTATCTATCGTCACTGTTCCCTGTTCATGCCGACACGTGCATCCAAGCCGTTCCAGGATATACAGCATTACTTCAATGTCCAGCAAGTGCGGAACGTTGTGCAGGATAACCTCTCCATCTGCCAACAAACTTGCAGCCATGATCGGTAAAGCGGCATTTTTTGCTCCATGGATGCGTATGGATCCTGAGAGGGGTTTCCCGCCTTCAATCACCAATTTGTCCAATGTATCACCTCCGGGGTTTACCGCTCACCCACTACGAAGACTTCCGGTACCAGGTTAATACCGTTTTGAGATGATATAGTGCTCTGAATTTGCTGCATAAGGGTGATAACGTCCTCTGCTGTTGCTTGGCCGGTATTGACAATAAAATTGGCATGCATGGTGGATACCTGTGCGCCTCCCTGTGTCAATCCTTTTAGCCCTGCTGCTTCAATCAGCCGGGCCGCGTGGTCACCGGGTGGATTTCGGAATACACTGCCTGCACAAGCCATCTGCAGTGGCTGGGTTAGGCGTCTGCGGTCTTTGTAAGCCGCCATCGTTTCCGAAATGACTTTGCGCTCGCCTTGCCGAAGGACAAATGTAGCTTCAAGCACAATGCCTCTCCGTTCATGCAGTACAGAGTGGCGATACGCAAATTCCATGTCCTCCTTGCTGAAACGTACCAATTCGCCTGTCTCCAGCACAATCTCAGCGGAATGAAATATGCGTGACACATCCGATCCATGGGCACCAGCGTTCATATACACAGCTCCACCGACGGTTCCGGGAATACCACTGCCAAACTCCAGTCCGGTCCACTCCTTTTTGGCAGCAACCACACTGAGTTTCACAAAGGAATGTGCTGCTCCTGCCGTTACACCGTCATCGTGAAACTCCGCGTAATCGAAGCCATTCCCTGGTTTCACGACAATGCCGCGTATTCCCTTGTCAGACACCAGCATGTTTGATCCGCGTCCAAGCTGCATCCAGGGTATCTGATGGTGATGCAGCAATTGAACGAGATGAACCATCTGTTCCTTGTTTTCCGGTATAACCAGCGCGTCCGCAGGACCGCCGATTTTCCATGTGGTGTATTTGGCCAGCGGCTCGTTTTCAAGGATCATACCGACATTATTCTGGGATAGTATTGATATCCACTGATGCATGCTTGAATCCTCCTTTGCCTCAAACCGCCGAGCACAGTCTCTGAGCAAACCGTGATATGGCGCCATGGAACGATTGTCACAATTTATACGGTATCTTATGTCAGTCCTGCCTTGTGTGTGACAATCGCCCAGAACGCACTTTACTCGCGTACAGCAAGCCTTCGAATCTCACTCACCAGCACCTCGGCCGCATCCGGCTTGCCAAGCTCCCGGGAAGCAGCTGCCATGCGTTTGCGTGCTGTTTCATCATTCATGATGCTGGCAATAGCTTCATACAGTACCTTTCCCGACAGATCCTTCTCCAGCATGGTTACCGACGCACCCCCACCTTCCAGAGTACGCGCATTGGCTTCCTGGTGATTGTTTGTCACGTTGGGTGACGGAATCAGAATGGACGGGATGCCGAGCGATGTAATTTCTGCCAGGAATGAAGCCCCTGCACGATTCACAATTAACGAAGTGCAGGCAAGAACTTCAGGCATGTTGTGAACATAAGGAAGCACATGCAAATGGTTTGGCATCGTTCCAAGTGAACTGCGGATCGCTTCCCGTGTTTCGTCAAAATAGGATTCGCCCGTTACATAAACCACATGTACATCGTCCAGTTTCTCGAGCATGGGAGCCATGTCCACCATCGCTTTATTGATCGCTTTTGCCCCCCGGCTGCCACCAACAACCAGCACAACTCTGCTGTCCATCGGCACACCCAATGTGGCAAAGCCCCGATCCCGACTGGCCTTGGCTACCGTGGTTGCCCGCGGGTTGCCCGTGTATACTACTCTTTTGGCGCCGGAGAACGCCTTCTCGGACCCTTCAAAGCTAACCGCAACGGTATCTACATAACGAGTGAGAAACTTATTGGTTAAGCCTGGAATCGCATTCTGCTCATGAATAACACTTGGAATACCAAGCTTGGCTGCCGCATAGACGACAGGTCCGCATACATAGCCACCCGTACCAATGACTACATCAGGTTTGAATTCCTTCAGCATTTTTTTCGATTTACGAACGCCCTGAATAAATCTCATCACCGTCTTCAGATTGTCCACGGACAACTTTCGGCGAAAACCTGTAATATCAATGGATTGAAACGGAATGTTCTCCTGCGGCACCAATTTGCTCTCCAGCCCGCGGGTACCTCCAATATATAAAAATGTCGAGTCGGGATTTTCCGCCTCACATTGCCTTGCTATGGCAACGGCCGGATAGATATGTCCACCGGTACCGCCGCCGCTTAGTACGACTCGCATCGCATAGTCACCTCGCATAACGTGATAAGTTCAATAATATGCCTAATGCTGTCAGCATCAAGGTTAGGGATGATCCGCCATAACTAATCAGTGGAAGGGTTATCCCTGTAACCGGCATGAGCCCGATGACAACGCCGATATTAATAATGACCTGTACTGCCACCATTCCGATAATGCCGACACCCAGCAAACTGCCAAAAGGATCCGGTACGGTCATCGCAACACGCATCCCCCTCCAGACCAACACCAGGAACAAGAGGAGTACAATCAGTCCACCGATAAAACCAAGCTCTTCAGCCAAAATGGAAAAAATGAAATCCGTTTGCGGTTCAGGCACGTAGCTGTATTTTTGCCGGCTCATCCCCAGTCCCAATCCCGCCAGGCCGCCAGGACCGATCGCATATAACGATTGTATGATTTGATAACCGGCACCAAGCGGATCTGACCAGGGGTCCAGAAAAGCCGTTATTCGCTTCAATCTGTAGGGAGCAGCCGCAATCAATGCAGCGAATCCCGCAGCGCCGCCAAGGGCAAGCAGCAGCAAATGTTTCATCCGCGCTCCTGCCGTAAAAATAATCAGCATGGATGCACCCATCATCACGGTGCCTGTCCCCAAATCGGGCTGCAGCATAATGATTCCGAAAGCGAGCCCAATCAATCCGAGCGGAGGCAACAGGCCCGTTGTGAATGTTTTGATCTTCCCCGGCTCCTTGCTTAACCAATGGGCCAAAAACAAAATCATGCCCAGCTTCATGAATTCAGAAGGCTGAATACCGAATGAACCAATGCCGAGCCAGCTTCGCGCCCCACCTCGAACCACACCGATCCCAGGGATCAACACCGCGATCAACATAATAAAACAGGCAATCAATATCGGCTTCGCATATTTCCGCCAGACCCGGTAATCCACATTGGCTGTAACAAACATGGCAGCCAGTCCGAGTCCTGCGAATAACAGCTGTCTTTTGACAAAATAAAATGAATCGCCATAGTCATGAAAGGCAAGCACCGAGCCTGCACTATAGACCATGATAATGCCGATGGCAAGCAATGCCACAATACAAATCAGGAGCCAGATATCCGGCGCCGGTCGCGTCTGTTTCATCAGGAGGCCACCCCTTGCATGGAAGTAGGGGCTTTTCCACCCCCCTACTTACAAGTTATGCGCCGCCTCTTTAAAAATGCGTCCCCGCTCTTCATAAGAAGCAAACATGTCCCAACTTGCACACGCTGGTGACAGTAAGACAACATCACCTGGGGCCGCAAGCAGCGACGCTTCCGTTACTGCAGCGGTTAACGTCCGGGCAGCATCCTCCTCATTATCGACGACCTTAATTTGCTTTAATCCCGCCAGCTCAGCAACCTTGGCGATTTTCTGACGTGTTTCTCCGAGAGCAACGACCGCTTTCACCCGTTCTTGGAACACAGGTAACAGCTCCATCATGTCTGAGCCTCGATCCAGTCCTCCAGCGATCAATACAACCGGCTCCTTGAAGGAGTTCAGTGCCATCACTGTAGCCTTCGAATTGGTAGCCTTGGAATTGTTGTAGTACGTTGCACCGTTATGCTGCAGTACATACTCCAAACGGTGTTCAACCCCCTTAAACTCGGACAGGGGCCCCGCAAGCACAGCAGGGTCAGCTCCAGCCGCTACAGCAATGGCTACCGCGGCTAGCGCATTTCCCACATTGAAGCGTCCAGGAATGCCGATGTCCTCCACATCAATGACAATGTGATGATTGCCTTGCCCGTCGGCATATATCACCTGACGCTTCACATCATCATCTTCTCCTTCCACGTAAGGAGGATCAGCGTACACGCCAGCATCCAGCTTCTCTGTCAAGGAGAACGGAAGCAGCCTGCTTTTAATATAAGGAACCAGCCCCCGGCACACAGGATCATCCCAGTTCAGAATGGCTACATCGTCGGGATCCTGATTGGCAAATATTTTGGCCTTGGAAGCCACATAATCATCCATGTCCCCATGGTAATCCAAATGTGTCTCTGCAACGTTAAGCAAGCTCGCGATCCGAGGACGGAAGTCAACAGTCCCTTTAAGCTGGAAACTGCTGAGTTCAACGACCATCCAGTTATCGGCAGCAGCCTGTTCTGCGGCTTCGCTGAGTGGCGTACCGATATTTCCGGCAACGATTGGCTTCAAACCTGCTTGCTCCAGCATTTTTCCAACCCATGTCGTTGTCGTTGTTTTACCGTTGGAGCCTGTAATGCCAATCATTGGCGCAGCACAGAGATGGTATGCAACTTCTACTTCTGTCACGACTTCAATTCCTAATGAAAGGGCCTGCTGCACTGGAGGTGCCTGATAAGGGATGCCCGGATTTTTGACCACCAGCTTCACACCGGTGTGAATCAGATCATCCGGATGACCTCCGCATACAACAGAAATTCCCAAAGCCTCCAATTCGGATGCTTCGGGACACTGTTCCCTCTCTTTTTTATCATTAACTGTGACCTTCGCTCCCGCACGGTCCAGCACTTTGGCAACCTGCACGCCGCTCTTGGCCAGTCCGAGCACAACAACCTGTTGTCCGCGATATGATTCAGGATGGTTCATGATTTACAACCCCTTGTTGAGATAAAGTCCAAGAGCGGCCAAAATAGCACCTACCGCCCAAAAGGTAATAACAACCCGCCATTCCGACCAGCCGCTTAATTCAAAGTGGTGATGAATGGGACTCATTTTGAATACACGCTTGCCCCGAGTCTTGAAGGAAACCACTTGAATAATAACGGATAGAATCTCGATGACGAACACACCGCCAATGATTACAAAGAGAAGCTCTGTCTTCGTAACAATGGCAACTGCACCAATGGCACCACCAATGCCGAGCGAGCCCGTGTCTCCCATAAATACTTTGGCCGGATGCGCATTGTACACGAGAAAACCAAGCACAGCACCAATCATTGCTGCTGCACACACGGCTGCCGGCATGGAAGTTGCCTGCATCGCCACAATTGCAAATGCACCAAAAGCAATAGCGCTAATTCCGGACAGCAAACCGTCCAGACCATCCGTAAAGTTAACGGCATTGGTGATGGCGAGCATCATGAACACCACAAACGGATAATAGAACCATCCAGTCCAATCAAAGGAGACCGATGTGCCCGGAATGGAGATCGCTGTGCTGTGCCCATTCTGGATGAGCAAGAAACACATTACCGCACTGAAAAACAATTGCCCCAGCATCTTTTGTCTGGCGGTCAGTCCCAGTGAACGTTTGAATACAATTTTGATATAGTCATCCAGGAAGCCAATCAGTCCAAAACCGAGCGTAGCTACGAGCAGGACGTAAAAATCCGTATTCTTGACTGCCGAAAATTTCAAAAAGGCTAATGTAAAGGCAAGCAGGATGACAACCCCGCCCATCGTCGGTGTCCCGCTTTTTTTCAAATGGCTCTGCGGCCCGTCTTCCCGAACTTGCTGACCGAATTTCATTCGGCGCAGTAATGGAATCAAAAGCGGTGCGGCAATCACCGCCAAAATAAATGAAACACCGATTGTTAACAGTAATACCTGAAAATCCATGGGTTCACCCCTCTAGTCTACTCGATTCTGTAATGGTGCTATTTTTAGTGATTCGACCACGTCCTCCAGCTTCATGCCCCGGGAGGCCTTGAACAAGACTACGTCTCTGGAATGCAAGTTCTCCAGCAGGTAACGGGTCATCTCTTCCTTGTTTTCAAATGAATGTACAGCTTCTGCAGGCATATGAAGTTTTGCCCCTTCAGCTATGTTTGCTGATAACGGTCCATAGGTCAACACCAAGTCCATTTTTGCTGGAGTTATATATTCCCCTATGCCGTGGTGAAGTTCTTTTTCCTGAGGCCCCAGCTCCAACATATCTCCAAGTACAGCTACTTTGGAACGATACCCTTTCAGGCCATCCAGCACATCAATAGCAGCTTTCATCGAGGTTGGACTGGCATTGTATGCATCGTTGAGCATGGTCAGTCCGCTGACCCCCTGAAGAACCTCAATGCGCATGCCCGTCAATTTCAATTGCGACAACCCTGAAGCAATCTGTTCAGCTTTCACACCAAAATGACGTGCAACAGCAAGCGCAGCAAGACAATTAACGACGTTGTGTGTGCCGAGTAAAGGAAGCGTAAGAGCCTGTTCCCCGGATTGTTTTGTGGTGAATACAACTCCGTTCTGCGCATTCATGAGTCCGGTTGGATAATCATCATTGTCTGTTTGCAGTCCAAACGTAAATCGCTCAAGACCCTCGGGCTGCTTCGTCTCCGCTTCAGCAAGCACTTGCTTGATCAACGGCTCGTCTCCGTTATAGATCAACAGTCCGCCTGGTTTCATGCCTGCAGCAATTTCAGCTTTTGCTCTGGCAATCTCCAGTCTGGAGCCAAGCTGCAGCAGGTGGGATTCACCAATGTTTGTAATGATGGCGATGTCAGGCTGGGCGATCAAAGATAATGCCTCGATTTCTCTTCGGCCGCTCATGCCCATCTCCAGAATCACAATCTCGGTATCCTGCTCCATGCTTAACACCGTAAGCGGCAGTCCGATATGATTATTGAAGTTGCCCTGTGTCTTATGCACCTTGAAGGTGGTAGACAGAATGGCATCCACAATGTCCTTTGTTGTTGTTTTGCCATTACTTCCCGTGATGCCAACGACAGAGGTTTTGCTTTCAGCTAAATAAGCAGATGCAAGTGTCTGTAGAGCTGTCAACGTGTCATCGACTACAATGACGCCACCGCCCTGCGGGGCATCACCATGGTCTTTTTGCCATAGTGCCCCTGCGGCTCCCTTTTCTAAACAGGCTTGCACAAATTCGTGCCCGTCAAACCTTTCGCCGACAAGCGGGATGAACAAGCTGCCTTCTACAGGCTTGCGTGAATCTGTAAACACGCCTTCAACGTGAACTGCTCCATAAGCAGCAAGGTCGCTTAATGTTCCTCCGCACATTTCGGCTAATTGTGCCAATGTTCTTTTTATCAATTGGATTTGCCCCTTATCGCCTCTTTGGCTATGATCCGATCATCAAAATCCGTTTTGGTTGTTCCGATGATTTGATAGGTCTCATGACCTTTGCCCGCAATCAATACTACATCGGCTGGGCTTGCCATTTCAATAGCCTCATGAATCGCCTGACGACGATCTACAATCATGAGGTAACGATCCGATGATACACCTTCTTCCACCAGACCCACTTCAATATCTTTGAGGATCAGATCCGGATCTTCCGTCCGTGGATTATCGGAAGTGACAAAAACAATGTCACTGTACTTTGCTGCAATTTTCCCCATTAATGGACGTTTGGTCCGATCCCGGTCTCCCCCGCATCCGAACACGCAGATGACACGTCCTTCTGCAAACTCCTTTACCGTCCGCAGCACGTTTTCCAATCCGTCCGGCGTATGAGCGTAGTCAACAATGACAGCAAACGACTGACCTTCGTCTACGGCTTCAACACGTCCGTCTACACCAGGCACAGTCTCCAGACTGCGTTTGATCTCTTCCAATGGTACACCTTCAACAAGTGCAGCAGAGATTGCAGCCATGGCGTTATAGACGTTGAATTTTCCTACCATGCGCAAGCTAATGTCTGTACTGCCTGCGAATGTATCCACATGGAAAGACGTGCCCTGTGATGTGATCGAGATTTTGGATGCCCGTACATCAGCGCCCTCTTCCATGCCGTATGTAATCACTTCAGCTGCGGTGACAGATTTGAAATAATCTGCAGAAGGATCATCCGCGTTAATAATTGCAAATTTGCGACGGGAAGCATCCTCAGTGTACTCGTTGCCAAGTCTTGCAAAGAAGAGACCTTTGGCTGCGCGGTACTCTTCCATGGAATTGTGATAGTCCAAATGGTCTTGGGTCAAATTGGTGAATACAGCGGTCCGGAAATCCGTTCCTTTTACACGTCCCTGCTCCAAAGCATGCGACGAAACTTCCATTACACAGCAATTCGTGCCTGCTTGAACCATATCATACAGACTCCGCTGCAGATCAAGAGCTTCTGGCGTTGTTCCTGACATCGGATAGGTACGGCCGTCGTAACGCATTTGAATGGTACCGATCAAACCCGTTTTTTGTCCATGATCACTCATGATTTTTTCAATCAGATATGTGGTTGTTGTTTTGCCGTTGGTTCCTGTTACACCAATCATATTCATCTTGTGACTTGGTGAGTCAAAAAAGGAGTCCGCCAGTACAGCCATTGCAAAACGACTGTCTTTGACCAACAGCTGTGGCACAGGCAATTCCAGTTGTCGTTCCACAACCAATGCTACAGCTCCAGCGTTAACAGCTTTCTCTGCATAATCATGTCCGTCTACGGTATGTCCCGGAAGACAGATAAACAGATCTCCCGGTTGTACCTGGCGGGAATCTGTCTGTAAGTTCTGGCATTCTGTATTTGGCTCGCCAATCAGGCGGGCAGTTGTCAGCTTTGATGCAAATTGTTTTAAAAGCACATGAATAACCTCACTTCTCCAAGTTTACTTCTGCACAGGGCAATTCATTTTATTAATATCGTCCATATAGCCATTTAATGAAACGCAACTTTTTGAATTTTGTTGCGGTAGGAACCGGAGCCGGTTAAGGCTCCTGTCCTTCTTCTTCCGTATGCTCGTGTGCATCATTCAGCACATCACTCATGTAGATTCGTATGGTTGAACCCTGCTCTACCCTTGCTCCAGGCTTCGGAGCCTGGTTAATTACGTACTTCCCACTGCCGGACTTTGCCAGCATAAAGTTCATGTTGAGATCTTCGTACAGATCCTCAACCGTTGCACCTGTCAGGTCGGGCACGGTGACAATTTTTGTTTCACCATACTTGTATTCTTTTGCGACCTGATCCTTACGTACCGGGACATTCATGTAATGCAGCGAGTCTTCAAGTATATTCTGTACAATTGGAGCGGCTACAACGCCCCCGAACTGAATCCCTTTGGGATTATCGACAGCCGTGTACACCACGATCTGCGGATCATCTGCTGGAGCAAACCCAATAAAGGATACAATATGCTCGGTAGAGGAATAACGTCCGTTAATAACCTTCTGGGCTGTACCCGTTTTGCCACCTACCCGGTATCCATCAATGAAAGCCGGTCTTCCTGTACCCTTTGCAACAACACTTTCCAAAGCTTCACGAACCTGCTTGGAGGTATCCTCGGAGATGACCTGCCGTACAAGCTCAGGCTTGACTTCTTCCATGACTTCTCCCGTTTCAGGATGAACCCATGCCTTCGTCACATAAGGTTTGTAGAGCTTGCCACCATTAATGGCCGCTGATACAGCCGCCACTTGCTGAATTGGCGTAACGGAGACACCTTGACCAAAAGCAGTCGTTGCAAGTTCGACAGGACCCACTCGAGACAGTTTAAACAATATACCACTCGCTTCGCCACTGAGGTCAATCCCCGTTTTGGTTCCGAATCCGAAGTCTTTGATGTAAGAGAACAGGGACTCTTTTCCCAGCTTTTGACCAAGGGCCACAAACCCGGGGTTGCAGGAGTTTTCCACGACTTGCAGAAATGTCTGACTGCCATGCCCACCCTTCTTCCAGCAGCGCAGGCGGGCGCCTCCGACTTCAACATATCCTGGGTCAAAAAATTGATCCTGCTGCAGATTTACTTTTTTCTCTTCCAGTGCTGCTGCCAGGGTAATAATTTTAAAGGTTGAACCGGGTTCGTATGTCATCCAAATCGGTAAATTCCGGTTATAGATTTCAGACGGGTACTGCTGGTAATCCGCTGGTTCATACCCCGGCCTGCTGGCCATGCCGAGCACTTCGCCCGTTTTGGGATTCATCGCGATGGCCAGAGCGGAATTAGCCTGGAATTTGACCATGGCCTGATCCAATTCTCTCTCCATGATGGACTGAATTGATTTGTCGATGGTCAGCTCCAGGTTTAGACCATCCCTTGGTTCCACATACTTCTCAGATGAGCCCGGCATAAGCCTTCCGGCCGCATCGGACAAGTAGGACACACTGCCATTTAAACCGGTCAACTTCTCGTCATATCTTTTCTCAACTCCGGTCAATCCTTGGTTATCAATACCTGTAAAACCAAGAATATGAGCAGCCAGGTCATCATAAGGATAAAAGCGTTTATTATCCTCTGCAACAACGATACCCGGAAGCTTCAAATCACGAATGCGCTGAGCTTTCTCCATCGTAATTTTGCGGCCGCCGGGTTGTAGTCTTACAATCAGTTCTCTTTTCTTGATGGTTGCCAGCACTTTCTCTTCCGTCATCCCAAGCAAAGGCGCCAGCGCTTTCGCCGTAGTCTCTGCTTCCTTGACCTGAGCAGGAATTGCCATAATCGTCGGAGTAGTCACATTATAGGCAAGAGAGGTACCATTGCGGTCCAGAATCTCTCCCCGTTTGGCTGAATAAGGAATATTACGCCGCCAGGACTCCTCCGCTTTTGCAGACAATTCCGGTCCTTTCCCGAGTTGTACATAAGCAAGCCTGATGACCAGGGCCGAAAATAACAAAACCAAAATGAGCAAACTCCATAACAGTCTGCGCCGTAGATTTACACTTGAACCCTTCACGAAAAGATCCCCCCACTCGTCCCAAAATCATGACCTCGTTCATTCATGAATATTCGGGACAACCGGGGGTTAGAACAAGCTGTAAAGGATTGCTATGGAAGGACGGGATCGACCGCGGCATCGGAAGACGGTTCTGTCTCGTTGGTTGAAGTCTTGGTTTCATCAGAGCTGCTCGTTTCTCCTGTTTTGCCTGACTCTTCTGATGTCTCCTTGCCTTCATCCTCCAGTGCTGTATCGGAAGACTCGGGATCTTCATCCGCTATCCCTGTAACCGCTGCTTTGGCTGTCTGCAATGTAAGCTGTATGGTCCGCTGTTCCCCTGAGACCTGCTCTTTCTGACTCACAACATAGCCTTCACCCTTGACGATCACTCCTACTTTCATGAGTGAAAGAACTTCCATGGCATCACGAAGTGATTCGCCTGTCAGATCAGGAACTTTCATACTGCTGCTGTCTTCCGTGAGCAGGTAGATTCGCTGGCCCGGGTTCATAAATTCGCCTGCCGCAGGGTACTGGCGAATAACACTCTCGCCCTTCCCAAGGGTCTCGTAAGCAATTCCTGCGTTCAGAAGCTGGCTTCTGGCCTGTTTGGCTGTTTTCCCAGTCAAGTCAGGAGTCTTCGTCTGGATGACCGTAGATGCCTTTTTGTCCGTCGTCTTGGCTGTATCTTTTGGAACGCCCATATATTGAAGTGTCTGACTTACAATTTTCTTGAATACAGGTGCAGCGGCGGTGCCACCACCAATGTTGGAACCACTGGGCTGGTCAATCATCACCAGCATGGCAATTTTGGGATCGTTCACAGGTGCAAAACCGATAAAAGAAACGACATCTTTGGTTTTGCTATATCCTTCCCCGTTCACCCATTTTCTTGCTGTTCCCGTTTTACCAGCAACTCGGTATCCCTCAATGTAGGCGTTGCGTCCAGTACCGATCTGTTGGTCAGCTACAACCTGTTCCAAATATCCACTTACGAGTTTCGCAGATTCCTTGGAAATGACTTGGCGAACCTCTTTGGGCTTAATCACTTCAGTCGTTTCGTCATTTGGATTGATGATTTCCTTCACCAAATGTGGAACCATCAGTTTACCGCCGTTAGCAATGGCCGAAATAGCTGCCACCTGCTGGATTGGGGTTACCTGTACCAGACCATGACCATAGGCTGCTGTTGCGATTTCGGACTTGTAGACCAATGGCTTGATCGGTGAAGCCGACTCGCTTGGCAGATCAATGCCTGTCTTTTGGCCAAATCCGAATTCGTCTATGTAGTGACGCAGACGTTCGCCACCAAGCATGCTGTAACCCAGGTTTACAAATGCAATGTTACTTGAGCGTTTAACGCCTTCCAGATATGAAATCCGACCATAAGCATGACCATTATCACTGATTGAATATCCACCTATATTAATTCGTTTTGATTCAAACGTTGCATTCGGATCAAACAGCTTTTCTTCTACAGCCCCAGCAAGTGTAACAATTTTAAATGTTGACCCTGGTTCGTAGATGGACTGTGTTGCATGGTTGATAAAGTTTTTCTGGTCTGGTGTTTCCCAGTACGTATTGGGATTAAAATTCGGCCAGTTCGCCATGCCCAGTATTTCCATCGTGTTGGGGTCTGCCGCAATAACAGTCATACTCAGGGGATTGTACTGAGCAACCGCTTCTTTTATGGCGTCTTCGATGTAAAACTGAATGGTATCATCAATCGTCAGCTTCAGGTTGTTTCCGTTCTGCGGTGGAAGATAGTTATCCTGGGAATCAGGAAGCTTGACACCTTTTGCATCCTTTTGATAGTTCAGGTAACCATCCGTGCCCGTCAGCTCTTCATCGTAAGAAACCTCAAGCCCGTTCACAGCTTTTCCATCACGGCTCATGTAGCCCAGGAGATGCGAAGCGAGCGTTTCTTCCGGATAAAACCGCTTCGACTCCTGTGCCATTACAATGGCGTTCTGAGCCTTGTAATCTTCCTTCAGTTCCTCACGAAGTGCAGTTACTTTTGCTGCAAGCTCCGGGCTTATTTTATAACCTTCGCTTCGAACTTCGCGTTGTTTGTAAAATTCGCCATCTTTATTCTTAGCAGTTACCAGAGCACGCAGTTCACTCTCATTTTTACCAAGTATCGCTGCAAGCTTTGTTGTCACGACATCTTCAATCCCAAGCTCATGGATCAACTCGGGATTCACCGATACCGTATATGCCGGTGCATCCGTTGCCAGAATGTTGCCATTCCGATCCGTGATGGACCCACGGCTTGCCTTAATGGTCTGTTCACGTTCTACAAGTTCGGATGCATATCCTTTCCAGGTACTGCTGTTCACAACTTGAATGAAGAAGATTCGGGTTATCAGTACAAGAAAAAAGAGGGTAATACATCCCCCTATAAGCAGCGTGCGCATCTTTATTCTTTTTACCATCGGTACACCTCTTTACTTACTTGCTGTATCCGAAGACGACTCTGTATCCTGCGAGCTTGTTGCACTTGTTGAACGAGGCACATAAATTACATCCTTGTCGGATGCCTCCACATAGCCCAGTTCACGTGCATTTTCGATGACCAGATTGTTCAGCTTCTCTTTTTCCACTTGCAGATCTGCAATAGTTTTCTCGGCTTCTCTCATTTCGGAGAGCGTTACTTGAGCCTGCTTGTTCAGATCATAGATGTGAGCATAACGCCACATCAGTGCACCACCAATAACAATACAGATCATTAATGTCATCAGATACAGAAACTTCTCGCGTGCCGGAAGACCGGTACGACGAGTAACCACTTTGGTGGTTTCCTTGTAACGCTGCTGTGTCACACGTTCCTGGGTTGCTTTTTCTTTTACTGCAAGGTTACCACGTGTATATGCCATACAAAGGCTCTCTCCTTCGCTCTTGGATTACAGTTTCTCGGCTACGCGCAGCTTCGCTGAACGTGCACGGGAGTTCTCGGCCAGCTCTGTTTCCGTTGGAATCAGCGGCTTCCTGTTGACTAAACGCAATATGCCCTTACCGCCGCACACACATAACGGAAAATCAGGGGGGCATGTACACTTCTCCAGATAACTGCTGAATATTTGTTTACAAATCCGATCCTCAAGCGAGTGAAAGGTAATAACAGATACACGTCCACCTGGTGCCAGGCACCGAACCGCCTGATGCAATCCTTCCTCGAACGCACCCAGCTCATCATTTACTGCAATCCGCAAAGCCTGGAAGCTGCGTTTCGCAGGATGGCCACCTGTTCGGCGAGCAGCTGCCGGGATGCCTTCCTTGATTAACTCCACTAGCTCTCCTGTGGTCTCAATGACAGATTGGCTTCGTTTCTCCACAATGACACGCGCAATTCGTCTTGAAAATTTCTCTTCACCGTAACGGTATAGAATCCGGGCAATCTCCTCTTCAGGCCATTCGTTGACAATTTCTTTGGCTGTAAGGAATGCATCCTGATCCATCCTCATGTCCAGCGGAGCATCGTGATTGTAACTAAACCCACGTTCTCCTTCATCGAATTGAGGTGATGACACGCCCAAATCATACAAAATGCCATCCACTTGTGGCACGCCGTCCTTCATTGGAACATTTAGTTCTTTCAATACCTGTTCCAAATCGCGGAAATTCGTTTTAACCAGCGTGACACGATCTCCATATGAAGCAAGCTTTTCACGTGCATTATCCAAAGCCCAATCATCCTGATCCAGTGCGATAAGCCTTCCCCCTGGACCGAGCTTGGAAGCAATGACGGAACTATGTCCTCCTCCACCTAAAGTGCAGTCCACGTATATACCGTCCTGCTTGATGTTTAATCCCTCTGTTGCCTCTTCTTTGAGTACGGTTATGTGGTGAAACAACCTGCACCCCTCCTGACTTTATAAATCAAAATTAAAATCGACCAGCTTTTCGGCAATGTCGTTGAATGCTTCCTCGGATTGATTGAAATAACTCTCCCATATGCCTTTGCTCCAGATCTCCACCCGGTTCGATACGCCAAGAACAACACAATCCTTGTCCAGTTTGGCATACTCCCGTAAATTGCCCGGCAAATTTACCCTGCCCTGTTTGTCCAATTCACATTCGGTAGCACCCGAGAAAAAAAAGCGGGTAAACGCACGTGCATCCGACTTCATCAAAGGCAGTGCTTTGAGCTTCTGTTCCATGACCCCCCACTCCTCCATGGGGTACACGAAAAGACACTGGTCCAAACCCCGTGTGACAACGAAAGAGGGTCCAAGAGATTCGCGGAATTTGGCCGGAATAATAACCCGACCCTTGTCATCAATGCTATGTTGGAACTCCCCCATAAACATTGGCCCACTCACTCCTCACCCGTTTCTCCCACTTTGCCCCACTTTCCACCACCTAAGCATAATAGATTCGCACTAAAAAATCAAAACCCTTCTTGCTAGTTTGATTTTTTTTCATTCTGCAGCATCAAAAAACGCCTTTGATCCTGTCGCTCAGGATCAAAGGCGTTTCCCCAGTAATGGTTATCCTACATACAACCGCATATGAGCCATATCATCAATACACTATTCTATACCCTTTGACTCAGTTCATCAGCTTGTAATTATTGGATCACACTAAAATCTCCAGCTATCCAAATATTTTTCTTGCTCGGCTGACAGGGAATCAATCGAAATATCCAGGCTTTCCAGTTTGTAGCTGGCCACCTGTTGGTCGATCTCATAAGGTACATTAACAACCGTCTTACCCAATGCAGCATAGTTCTCGCTCACATAGCGCAGACCCAAAGCCTGCAATGCAAATGTCGTGTCCATGATCTCAGCAGGATGGCCGTCAGCTGCACCCAGATTCACAAGACGACCTTCTGCCAGAAGGTACATTTTGCGTCCATCCTTGAAACGATATTCCTCAATGTTGCGACGCACCGTACGAATCGATTCTGACCGTTTGGCAAGTTCAGGTTTATTAACTTCCACATCAAAATGACCCGCATTGCTCAGGATCGCTCCATCTTTCATCACATCATAGTGTTCACCCGTGATTACATCCTTATTGCCGGTAACAGCGATAAAGAAATCTCCCAGTTTGGCTGCTTCCACCATAGTCATTACGCGGAAACCGTCCATATGTGCCTCTACTGCTTTGATTGGATCAATTTCTGTTACGATTACATTTGCTCCGAGCCCTTTGGCGCGCATCGCCACGCCTTTGCCACACCAGCCGTAACCCGCTACAACTACATTCTTTCCGGCTACAACCAGATTGGTTGTACGGATGATGCCATCAAAAGCAGATTGCCCTGTACCGTAACGGTTGTCGAACAGGTATTTGCAATAAGCGTCATTAACTGCCACCATCGGGAATTGCAGTTGTCCTTCTTTCGCCAATGCTTTCAGACGGATAATCCCTGTTGTCGTTTCCTCTGCGCCTCCACGAATGGTAGCAGCAAGGTCAGGACGTTCAGAGGCAATAATGGTAGCGAAATCACCACCGTCATCAATGATCAGATCAGGTTTAACTTCCAGTGCACGAAGCTGCAGCTGTTTGAACTCTTCAGGCCCCGGATTGTATTTGGCATAAACGGTAACTCCATCTTCCACAAGAGCCGCACATACATCATCCTGGGTCGACAATGGGTTACTGTGTGTAATGGTAACTTCTGCACCCCCAGCCTGAATAACTTTGGCCAGGTAAGCTGTTTTGGCTTCAAGGTGAAGGCAAATGGCAACCTTTAAACCTTTGAAAGGCAGATCCTGTTCAAATTGGCGGCGAATCCGGTTCAACACCGGCATATGTGCCTCAACCCAATCAATTTTCAGATGACCTTCAGAAGCAAGTCCCATATCCTTGACAATACTGTTTTGCAATGCAGATGTAGTCATGCACATCCTCCTCGTTTATCTGTTTCTTCTATTATAAAGGTCTTCTGCTAAGCACATGGTTATAACGTAATCACTTGATGTTGCCCACGGAATTCACGTCCGTTCTCAATCAGTTCCTCAATCCACTTTGTTCCATAACGGTTCAAATAGAAGAGCGCATTGTGCACTCGTTCCTGTGGTTTATTCATAGGAAAGAGAGAATTCTGTATGCCATTCCAATGTCTCAGTCCGACCTCATGTTTGTCCATGATCGCTTTCTGTGTTTGCTTTTCGAGATATTGAATCTGTTCATTAATCTTCCTCAGATTCGTCTCTCCGATCCGATCAAGTCCGGCGTGAATTTGCGCAAGTTGATCGAGCAATGGGCGATAGAGCTCAGCAAATGTTTGCTGGACCTGTTCAAATTGTTCCTTGACTTGGAATGTTTCCTGTCCAGCGAGCCACTGCTCTCTTTTTTCTTCCATACGGTATTGCACATCTTGAAAAGAGAGCTCGTACTGATTCATATGTTTGTGATGTACATCTTCCAGGATGGTATAAGACAACCGTGGTAGCAAGATGGGCATTTGCAGACCAAACTGGCGAAATGCAGTTCTGGTTAATCCCCAGTATGCAATCTCACCCTGTCCCAGAATTACCGCAGCTACAGGTAGTACGGAATCCTGCATTAGCGGACGGGTTAATACATTATTACTGAAACGCTCGGGATGTTCTCCAAGCTCCTGAAGTAGTCGTTCTTCCGTAAAAGACACTAATCCTTTTCGGTCCGTATACAAACCATCTTTTAGGAATAAAAGCAAACGAGCCCCATCGTGAATATAAAACAGATTTGCTCCGTCTTCAGCAACCTCGGCCGGCATGGAGTACCCCGACTCCTGCACCATGCTTGCCCCTTGCAAATAAGCTTCGCGCAACGAGGTGTTCTCACGAATCAATCTTTCAAATACAGGCTGTTCCAGTTCGCGTAATCCGGGATCTGCCGCATCCATAAGGACAAGTCCGCTATTGCCGAACAAAGCTGACAACATTCTGGCAAACGCATCACTAAGATTCGAGCTGGATTGATGGATACGATTGAGCATCTCCATTAATCCAGGTTTATGTACAGTATCCGGCAGCAGGTGCTCCACCTGCTCAAGTACGTTCATCCACTGTTCCACTGCAATTTCGACACCACTCACCGAATTCCGGCCATCAAATCGACCATGCAGCTTGACTTTGGTCATTTCTCCATTGCGATCAGGCAGATAGGTGTGGTTCACTTCGTCCCAGTCATGATCTTCGCCAGCGATCCAAAATACAGGAACTACCGGACGCTGAAGTGTGGCCTCCGCTTCACGGGCAGCTGCAACCACGCTCGCAGCTTTGTAGATAACGAATAGCGGACCTGTAAGCAATCCGCTCTGCTGTCCCCCCGTAACCACAAACGTACCTTCCTCAGCCAGACGGGAGATGGAGTGATGTACAGCTTCGTGATCATTCAAACGTTTGTTATATATGCGTAAATACTCTACCAGGTTCTGGCGGTTCACACGTGTGTTCTCCGATTGATTCAACCATTCGGCACGCGCATGAAGTCCAGACTCCCAGTGAATGTCATACTCGTAAAGGCCCCGCGCAGCATCACGTGAGCAGATATAATCTTCTGCAAGTTGCGTTCCACTGCGGAGTGCCTCGGTAATAGCCTTCATGAGGTCTGCCTCCTATTCTGCTTCAAAGAGCCTTTCTTGATTGTACCGAATTACAGGCCTCTTCGTCAAAAGAAAGTAATTGAAAAAACAAAAACCGCCGGACAAGCCGACGGTTTGATAACATAAATGAGTTCAAGCGGTGTAATAATCTCTTATACGTAAGGTTCTGAAACCCAGTGACCTTTGGAAATCTCAATCAATTGAGCATTCTCCAGGTTATAAGGATCGTTTACAGGACCACTGCCTGCATTTTGGATTGGACCAGACTGTTCATCCGGCAGCAAAATGCGGCGTTTGTTTGCTTCCACTTCCGGATCAGGTACGGGAATCGCAGAAAGCAATGTTTTGGTATAAGGGTGAACCGGGTTGGAATACAACTCCTCACTCTCAGCCAGCTCCACTACTTTACCCATGTACATAACCGCAACACGGTCACTGATATGCTTAACCATGGACAAGTCATGCGCGATGAAGAGGTAAGTCAAACCAAGACGCTGCTGCAGCTCTTCAAGCAACTTAACTACTTGGGCTTGGATGGATACATCGAGTGCTGACAAAGGCTCATCACAAATGATGAATTTAGGGTCAACTGCCAGCGCACGTGCAATACCGATCCGTTGTCTTTGACCACCAGAGAATTCATGCGGATAACGGAGCGCATGGCTTGGATTCAAACCTACGAGATCCAGCAATTCCTCTACACGTCTCTTCCGCTCTTTACCGCTGGAAGCCAGGCCGTGGATATCAAGCGATTCGCCGATAATATCCATAACGTTGAAACGTGGATTCAGCGATGCATATGGATCCTGGAAAATCATTTGCATATCTTTGCGCATTTCTTTCATTTTGCGCGGAGACAGCTTATAGATATCTGTTCCGTTAAAGTTAACATTTCCGCCTGTTGGCTCATAAAGGCGAAGAATTGTACGTCCCGTTGTGGATTTTCCACATCCGGATTCCCCTACAACTCCAAGGGTTTCGCCTTCAAAAATATCAAAGCTGACATCATTAACCGCTTTGAGAATGTTACCTTTACCCAGATTGAAGTATTGTTTCAGGTTCTTCACTTCAACTAGCGGCTTGTTGGCACCTTTGATAATACCAACCGGAGTAGGTTTTTCTTTCTTAGGCTCGTCCAAACGAGGCAAGGCGTTCAACAATTTGATTGTATATGGATGCTTAGGATTGCTGAAAATTTCAGCTGTCGTTCCCGTCTCCACTACTTCGCCTTCCTTCATAACAACAACGCGGTCACACATACCAGCTACTACACCAAGGTCATGGGTAATGAGCATGATGGATGTTCCAAGCTTTTGCTGCATATCCTTCATGACATCCAGGATTTGCGCCTGAATGGTTACATCAAGTGCTGTTGTCGGCTCATCCGCAATGAGAAGGGATGGACGGCACGCCAGGGCAATGGCAATCATTGCACGCTGACGCATACCACCGGAAAATTGGTGTGGGTAGTGATTCATGCGAATTGCCGCATTTTTGATACCCACGAGCTCCAACATTTCCAAAGCACGCTTCTCAGCTTCTTTTTTGGACATATTTTGGTGTTTGCGAAGTACTTCTGTAATTTGCTTACCGACTTTAATTGTAGGATTCAATGAAGTCATTGGATCCTGGAAGATCATCCCGATGTCTTTACCACGGATGGCTTCCATTTGTTTATCTGTTTTTCCAAGCAGGCTCTGCCCGTGAAAAGTAATCTCTCCACTTTTGACCTTCGAAGGCGGGGAGGGAATCAGCTTCATGATGGTTTGGGCGGTAACACTCTTACCACTACCGGATTCACCAACAATCCCCAGCGTCTCTCCTTTGCCAAGTTCAAAACTTACATTTTTAACGGCATCAAATTCACCAGAACGTGTTGTAAACGACACGCTTAGGTCCTTGACTGTTAAGATTGGCTCCATAATCCCACCTCCTATTTCTATTTACGCAATTTCGGATCGAGTGCATCACGCAGACCGTCACCGAGCAAGTTGAATGCAAGCATTGTGAGTACCATCAGACCTGCAGGGAACCACATCCGCCAAGGATACAGCGTCCAGCCTGTCAATGCGTCATTGATCATAGAACCCAGGGAAGATTTCGGTGCAGAAACACCCAGTCCGAGGAAGCTCAGGAACGCTTCGGCAAAGATGGCATTTGGAATAGACAACGTCAGCGTTACGAGAATTGGTCCTACTGCATTTGGCAACAGGTGACGGAACAATTGACGTCCTGTACTTGCACCCATGGACCGTGCAGCAAGAATAAAGTCTCTGTTTTTCAATTGCATGATCTCACCACGTACAATCCAGGACATACTGATCCAGCCTGTGATCGTAAGGGCAATGATAATGGTCGTAAGACTTGGTTCCAAAACAACCAGCAACAAGATTACAACGAGCATGTACGGCAGGGAATAAAGGATTTCGGAGAACTTGTTCATGATTCCATCAACACGTCCGCCGTAGAAGCCCATAATCGCTCCGTAGATTACCCCGATGACAAGGTCAATCAAGGCAGCAGCCAAACCTACAGTAAGGGATACACGTGCACCTACCCAGGTTCTTACCCACACATCACGACCGAGCTCGTCCGTTCCGAACCAGTGCTCCGCACTTGGCGCTGCATTGGCATTAAGCAAATCATTAGAATAATAATTATAACTTGTAAACAACGAAGTTGGACCAATCAAAGAGAAAATGACAACAAGAACCAGAACGCCCAAACTGATCATCGCGGCCTTGTTGGTTGCAAGTCTGTACATGGCGTCTTTCCATAACGATACACTTTCTTGCGATTTCACCGCTGCCTGACTATCCAGGGCAGTGTTCGCCGTTGCTTTATTGTTATTGTTCGTGCCAGACAACGTTATGCCCCCTTCCGGCTTTCCAGCTTAATTCTAGGATCAATCAGCACATATGCGATATCTGTAAGGAAACGTGCCAACATCAGGAGGATACCATAGAAAATCGTAATCCCCATGATCATTGTATAATCCCGGTTCGTGATACTCTCTACGAATACTTTACCAATTCCCCCGATGTTAAAGATTTGCTCAATAACTACGGAACCCGTGATGATGTTAGCTGTCATCGGACCCACATAAGTTACAACGGGAAGAATACCGTTACGAATAACGTGTTTAAACATGATTGCAGGCCATTTCAGACCTTTGGCTTTAGCTGTCTTGATGTAATCCGCGTGCAGCACTTCGAGCATGCTGGAACGCGTCAAACGTGCGATAAAGGCAATCGGGGATGCAGACAATGCCGCAACCGGAAGTACATAGTCAAGCGGTCCGTCGAATCCCATAACGTTAAACCAGCCCAGTTTGAAGGCGAAAACGTATTGAAGCAGGGATGCGAGCAAGAAGCTCGGTACTGCGATACCAATTACCGCCAGGATCATCGTGACATCATCTATCAGCTTACGATGGTAAACTGCAGCGATAAGTCCTAGCAGAACCCCAACGACTACTGAGATCACAATTGCAAAGATCCCGAGTTTCAGAGATGCTGTAAACGTTTGAGTGATCATGTCGGTTACTTCTTGATTCAGATATTTCATTGAAACACCAAAATCACCTTTGAGAATTCCACCCATATACTTCAGGTATTGTTCATACATCGGTTTGTCCAGCCCATACTTCTCTTCCAGTAGTGCCCGAATTTCAGGCGATACTTTTTTCTCGGATGTAAAAGGGTCACCCGGAATGGCCTTCATCAGGAAGAAGGTTGCTGATGCGAGTATGAAAAGCGATAGCAGCATAAATAGCAGTTTTTTCAGCACGTACTTAACCAACCCTTGCACACCTCCAAAAAACAATATTTTGTATACAAATCGATTGTAGAATTAGACATGAATAAAGTCCAATCCATTTATCGGAAATTTCAAGAATTATAAGGAAAATCGGTGCACATACAAAAAAATCGGGATATATATGGAATTCCACATATATATCCCGAAGTAATCATATAGACTTCAGAACAACTTATTTCTCTTCCAGATATGCACGAGTGAAGTCAATTGCTCCACTGAAATCAAGTTGTACACCTTTCAGGTAAGGCTTAGTCAAAGATACGTTAGTGTAGTAATAGATTGGCATTACGCCCATTTCATCTTGAATCAGGATTTTCTCAGCATCAGCAAATGCAGCCATACGAGCAGCTGGATCAGCAGATTTCACAGTTTCTTTAACATCTTTGTCATACTGTTCGTTGCTGAACTTGGAGTCATTGTTTGTGTTACCAGTAGTCCACATTTCCAGGAAGTTGTACGGATCGTTGTAGTCAGCAGACCAGCCCGCACGAGCCACTTGGAAGTTTTGGTTTTGACGGTTCTCAAGGAATACGCCCCACTCTTGGTTTTCTGTTTTCACATCAACACCAAGGTTTTTCTTCCACATGTCAGCAACAGCAAGCGCGATTTTCGCGTGAGCATCACTAGTGTTGTAGATCAGTGTAACTGCTGGCAATGTTGTGTATCCTTCTTCTTTCATACCTTCAGCAAGCAATGCTTTTGCTTCTTCAACATTTTCAGTGAAGTAGTCGTCTTTGTGCTCATCACGGAACTCGCCGTTTTCACCGCGGATACCTGGAGGTACAAAGCCGTAAGCTGGAACTTGTCCACCTTGTGTAACTTTGTCAACGATCAGTTGACGCTCGATCGCCATTGCAAAAGCTTTACGGATTTTAGCATTGTTGAATGGTGCTTCGTTAACGTTGAACTGGTAGTAGTAAGTACTTGCGATACCAGTTGCTTTGAACTCATCCGGCAATTCCGCTTTTACAGAAGGAATTTGGTCGGTTGGGATTTCACCGTTAGGTGCACCTGTGTAATCCAGTTGTCCCGACTTGTATGCTTGCAGTTCGGAAGCACTGCTGCTTGTCAAGGACATGTTAATTTCAGACAATTTGATATCAGAAGCTGCATGGTAGCCTTCGTTTTTCTTAACTACGATTTTTTGACCTTTAGCGTATTGATCCATAGTGAATGGTCCGTTAACGATCATGTTTTTGTAGTCTGTGAAGAATTTATCATTTGTGTCAGCAGATTGGTGTACTGGGTAGTACGTGTAGAATGCTGTCAGACCCAAGAAGTAAGGTGTTGGGTTTTCCAACGTTACTTCCAGTGTGTGCTCATCAGTAGCTTTTACACCCACTTGGGAGAAATCTGTGATTTTAGTACCTTTGTAAGTTTCGTCTTTGCTCAGGTTGAAACCCTCAGCACCTTTGATGTAGTACAATTGGTACGCGTACGGAGAAGCCGTTTCAGGTTTCAGTGCACGTTCCCAAGAACGAACGAAGTCTTCAGCAGTGATTGGATCACCGTTGCTCCATTTCGCATCCGGGTTCAGGTTGAACACATATTTCAAACCATCTTCGGAAATTTTCCAGTCATTTGCAACGCCTGGTGCTTCTTTACCATCAGCGTCGATGCGTACAAGACCTTCATACAAGAATTTCAGAACAGTGTTGGTTTGGCTGTCTTTTGCCTGAGCCGGGTCCAACGTAGGAGGTTCAGCTGTCAGGTTAATTTTCAGCACTTGATCTTTTGCGAGACCGCTTTCCTCGCCTGCAGAGCCAGTTCCCGTGTTACTTGTGCCTTCATTTTTCGATCCGCACGCTGCAAGTACGGTACCGAACGCCAGAATCAGCGTCAAAAGGACTAATAGACTTTTCCTTTTCATCTAACACTTTCCCCCTAAATTGATGTGGTTTATGTTTATAGATTATACAACCACCGGTCAAAAAAATCTACATTACTTTTTCAGAAAGTAATGTTTTTTTCAGTTTTCGACAAAATCGACACATTTTTTAGCCTTTTTGCGTTATGTAACCTCACATCTGTTTCATTAAGTATCTAAATAAGCCAAATATAGTAAACAAGACATACCCAAAACTCATCAATACAAAGGCCATGCGCCAAACGGCCCGGAACATTCGACCCCCATCAACTTTCCCTTTCAGCCTATTTTGAGCTCCCCCAATCAATCCGAGTGCAATTAGTATGAGTAATAATGTCAAATAAAAACCAAAATTCGAATCAAATGTTAAGTTGAATAACGCCGATACGGAGAAAATCAGAAATACAGTCGTTACATCCATCGCGGTGCGAAGTGAAGCTCGTTTATCCTTTTTCCACCCATACATGGCCCAATACACAATAAAAAACGGAAAAAACGGCAGTATGCTCAGCACGATAAAAAATCCCATTAACTCACTCCTTCCGGCCTAATTCCTTCGATCAGATGAAGCATTGTTTCATGCAGCGGAGCAGTCAAACCAGTCCGTTGTGCCATGCTGACTATATGCCCACTGATCGATTCCACTTCAGTACGCCGCCCATGCATAACATCTGCAAGCATTGAAGACGTATTAGTGGCTGTCGATCGGCAGACGGACAAAACTTCCTCCCACATATTGAAATCCAATATGATTTCATTGGCTTTATAAATGGCTGCAGCTTCATCATAGAGTTGGCGCATAACCGTTATACGCTGCTCATTCTGAAGCAACTCCCCATTTGTTATTCTCCAGATGGCCGTGAGAGGGTTAATGACAGCATTAATTAGCAGCTTTCTGTATATCAGCTTATCGATTTGATTCGACACTGTACAGTTAAATCCTGCCTGCTGCAATAGTACTTCCAAGCTTATGTCTTCCAGATTTCCTTTTGTGCCTTCTTGTAGTGCTGTACTATGTACACCTCTGCCAATCCAGGTTTCCCCCTCACCAGCACGAACAACCCCGTTCTCCACCCTTTTGGCACCTTCAGTAGTTACTGCACGATACAGATGGGACAACGGCATGGCTGCATGTATCTTCTCTATATGGCCCATCCCATTCTGAAAACAGGCTATGTTAATGAGATGATTCTTCATTGTCTTCATGATATGAAGGACCTCATCTATACTTGTCTGCTTAACCATGAGGAGGAGCCAGTCCCCAGGCTGATGATGCCAACGGGCAGATAATTCCGATATCGGATAAGCCTGAATATACTCAGGAAGCAACTTTACCTTCGCTCCCTGCTCCATGATATCTAACCCGTACATACGCAGTTTTTCGGCTTGTTCTGATGTCCTGGTCCAAAACCGCACAGGATATCCGGCTGCCTGAAGTTTTCCTCCATATAAAAGGCCAAGTGAGCCTGCTCCTACAACGTCAATAACCATGGGACATCCCTCTTCCACTCTCAATAATCACTTCTATATATAATAGAACAAAAACTTCAAACAAAAAACCCGTCTTACCTGCCGTTTGTAACGGAGATGTGACGGGTCAGATCAAAAATCATCATTCAAAGAGCTTGATCCGTTATTCAATTCGTTCCAAGTTTCCGTTTGCGTCCATTTTGAAACGGGTTTTGAGTTCCTCTTCTTCCTCAGCCAGGAAAGCAAGCCTGCGTGCACGATCCATAATCTGAATCAACGCTTTATAATCGTCATTCACCACACGATAATCAGTCTGTACTTCATTCACTTCTTTGGACAGACGGTCATTCTCACAGCGAAGTTCATGGAGCTCATCTTCTTTTTCACGAAGCTCCTTCTCGAGCATTTTGAGTTGTCGTCCATTTTCCTGTACAGTGCCTTTCCATTGGCGCAAAAAGCGAATCACGGCATCAATAGAAAGCGAGTCTTCCGATACTCCATCGGCCTTATACAAGTTTTCTTCCGTATCAAGTGTGGTTAGAGCTGCGACCTGGGGTCCAAGCAACGCCGGTTGTTTTCGAAGATAACTTCTCTTTTGACGTTGTGCCTTCGCATTGCTGATGGCCGACTCATACTTTTTGCGTACACAGCTATTCCAGCGAAAACCGCAAGCGGCAGAAGTTCTGCCTATTTTTTCGCCAACTTCCTCGAATGCTGCCAATTGTGTGCTGCCTTCCCGGATATGCCGCAAAGTTACCTCGGCCAAGATCAAATCGTCCTCTGTACTCCAAGCATCCTGTCTCACTGCAGTCATGCTATAATACCCTCCTAACAACATCCTAAAATAACCGTCCTCATTACCGGTTTCCCGGCTTGTGAATTAGGTATAAAAGCTGCTTCATTCATTCTTATGCCTCTCATAGAGTTCATAGAATTGATTTCATACTAAAATGTATTTCCATATTCGCCAGTACTCATACGTTATATATGCAAAAGATGTCCTATAAACACTCCTGAGAAGCAAAAAAAGAATTCGCTTTCATATCCAATTCTGTTTACACCATTTTCCTTTCCCGGTATAATGTTGTGTAGACAATCTATGATCGTACATAGAGAGGAGGACTAACCGTGGCACGCATGTTTCGGGTACTCGGGTTCTTCACGCTTACGATTGGCCTGATGGCTTTTGCGGGAGATCTGGTCGAGATGGCTTTGCTTTTTTTCCTGCAGACTGCGTTTTTCGTCATTTTGGGGTATTTAAAATTTACCGAAAGAACGTACATATTGCTCTTCTGGGGTTATATGATCGTTACCTTCACAGGGTTCAGCTACTGGACTGTGTTCCAAATGGGGTTGCCGCTTTAATCCGCCAACAGCATCAAAGCGATCCGGCCATAGGCCGGTTCGCTTTTTTGTTGTTTCTCAATACATAGGATATCTGATTAAATGATTGTTTTCAGCGTTATGTATCCACTAAGGATATTTTAAGATTTCATTTCATATATTGTCTGAAAGACAGAAGCCTGTACAATGGATATTGAAATATGGAAAGGAGAATGATGCGGTGAACCGTCGATATAGCATTAGCGCCCTATTTATCTTCACCTTACTATTTGTCCAGCTCACATCGACATATGCCTTTGGAGAAGCATCACCAGAGGAAACTCGTGAAATTTTGCAAAAGAGTCTGTCCATCGTGGAGATCGATCATGAAATTGAACGTATTGCGGTCAGGCAAAAGGAACTTGACCTACAACAACAAGAGCTGCAGATCCAGCTAAAGGAACAGGAAGAGCAAATACATATCCAGCAAGATCGGGCAGGTGCTGTAGTTAGGTCCTATTACACGGGAGAACGGGACAACCTTCTTATGACTGTGCTTGGCGCCAGATCGCTTAAAGATCTGTTCATCCTTTATGATTACTACCAAATTATCATTGGCAGAGACCAGGCAGTCCTGACCAAATATCAGGATCGTTATCAGAGTATACAGGAGACCTCATCCAAAATCAGTCAGACCACAACAGAACTGGACGAATTAAAAACCAATTTGGAGAGTCAGCGGGAGCGTGTAGTCGCATTGCAAAAGGAAGTGGACGGACAAGTTTCAGCCAGTGGAAATCCGGCGGCCATCCAAAAATTGATGGATGAGTTGACGATTTACTGGGAAAATGTGGGTATATACGAGGTTAAACGCTATTTCAGGGCATTAGCAGCAGCCATGCAGAATCTGCCAGAGTTTATACAAGAACAGAATGGTGGAATTTCCACGACAGGAACAGCTTATACAATCCGAATTGGACAAGATGATTTGAATCAATTCCTGCGTGAGCAGAACCCTATCTTTGAAGATTTTGCTTTTCAGTTTGACGAGGACCGGATTACGGCCTCCGGACAACGTGATCAGTTACAATTAAGCATCGAAGGTCACTATACGGTAGAAAACGAGCCACAAAACTCCATCCGTTTTCATGTAGATAAACTCGTTTTTAACCAGTTGGAACTACCGGATACGACACGACGAATGCTTGAAAAGGAATTCGATCTCGGTTTTTATCCACAGAAAATTTTATCTTTTGTGAAAGCTACAGATGTATCCACAAGCAAAGGTGTACTGGAAGTTAAACTTGCCATCTCATTTTGATGAATGATGTATCTGAAGAATGCCACTCACATACTGATTCGCTGAAATTTCTCCTTGAAGGAACTGTTGAATCTTCTTCTTGTACTGTAACAACTGCATGGGGCTCTCAATAACATCATTCTCAGATGTCTCGGACGCAAACCATTCCTGACCACCGATCATTTGTCCTCCATCCGTTAGCTTTTTGGACTCCAGGTTCAATTGCTGCTGTTTGGCAGGCAGATGATGGGCATGTTGGTACCAATCCGACTGCGCTGAAGCGGATATCATGCCTTCGATCCATCGGCTTGCCTGCTCCGCTTCATGAGAACCGGATGTAATCACAAAACTTCTGGATTTTATAGCGGCGAGCGGTTTAAACATGACCCGGTTTGTTGGTGATCTTTTATCCCCGTTTAGCCCTTGATCTCCCTCCAACAGCTTGGAAAACCGTGTCACAATCAACAATGATTGCTCCTGCATGGCCGAATCATTAAACTCTGGGTCAGCGTCCAGAGGCTTTATATAAGGCTGAATCCGATTCAGTACCCTCTGCACCTGTTCATCTCCCACATTTGTAGATGCCTCTGGTGTATTTCTTACAGTAGATGGAGCAACTCCCGGCCCAAATTCATTTAACCAAGCATCTGCGGCAAAAGGATCATTTATGTTAATAGTGAGCAATCCTCTGGTCTTCTCCTCCATTTGATTCAGCAGCTTGGTCCACTCGTCCAGATTTTGTGGCAATCTCTCCAAACCAGCCTCTGCAGCTACATCAGACCGTGATGCAAGCACGTAGGGGTCAAAATCAAATGGCATCCCCCATTGATATCCATTCCATTCGGTCTTTTCCCGTAAACGGGATACTGATTCACCGAGTGTTTTAGATAGGCTTGTTGCATTCAGAGGATATAAATGCCCTCTTTTTGCATAACCCTGCACCTCCGCACTATCAAGCAGGATAATATCCCCGCTGTCCCCTACCGCAAGTTCATCCTCCAGCACATTTTGATATGTATCCGTTTCCAGATTTCGAAGATCAATCTCGACCATACGCGCATCTGCTATTTGGTTAGCAATCTTGGAAAAGACCTGAAACTCCTTCTCAGACATGGAAACTACGATCTCAACCGGGACTTGCTGATTCTCATTGCGGGATGAAGTATTAGGAAACGAACTATTATCCTGATCCCCTTCCTGGTTCTGAGGTGTCCCTCTAAAGTCAAAGCTCGGAGACAGAATGGTCAAAGAAAGCAGCAGCACTGCGAATAATACGACCTGATGCCTACGCTTCATTAACTTCTCCTCCTCGCTCCCTATATTTTTCCTGTAAAGTTTATTGTAACAAAATAGTAGTGCTCCTGTCCTATCCTGCCAAAAAACAGATTTTTGAGCTTTTGCATACTAAGAGAATACAGAGTTCTGTGTAATATCTCTTTTTCAATTTTTCAGCAAAAAAACCGGCTCAACCGAGCCGGCATTTTTTTTATATTTTCCCGGGAAATATACTCCGTTTAGCTTACAACAAATCAGCTGCCAATTGAGCCAGTTTGGAACGCTCCCCTTTTTCCAGCATAATATGTCCACTGATGCCTTCCTGCTTGAATCGTTCCACCACATACGTTAGACCGTTGCTTGCGGAATCCAGATAAGGATGGTCAATTTGTTCAGGGTCACCCATCAGTATAATTTTACTGCCTTCGCCTACACGAGAAACAATTGTTTTCACTTCATGACGGGACAGGTTTTGTGCTTCATCTACGATAATAAATTGACCAGGTATGGAACGTCCGCGAATATACGTTAGTGCTTCAACCTGAATACTGCCGAGCCCCATCAAAATCTTGTCAATATCTCCTGCCTTTTTTGTATCAAACAAAAATTCAAGATTATCGTAAATGGGCTGCATCCATGGTCTCAGTTTCTCTTCCTTTTCCCCTGGCAGATAGCCGATATCCTTGCCCATTGGGACCACCGGTCTCGCAATCAGCAACTTTTTATATTTATGATCGTCTTCCACCTTAAGAAGGCCTGCAGCAAGTGCCAATAAGGTTTTTCCTGTCCCGGCTTTTCCCGTAATGGTAACGAGTGGTATATCATCGTTTAAAAGCAATTCCAGTGCCATACGCTGTTGTGCGTTTCGTGCACTAATGCCCCATACATTATCATTACTTAGGAACAACGGCTCAAGCTTGGTTCCCTCCGTGTTTACCTTTAGCAATGCTGATTTGTTGGTCCCCATCTCATCCTTGAGAATCACAAATTCATTGGGATAAAGCTTATAGGACAACTGCAATGGTTTGATCGGCAGAAAACGATATGTGTAAAACTCATCGATTACCGACGGATGAACTTTCAAGGCTGTGTAGCCTGGATATAATTCACTGAGTCCTGCTGTCCGATCGGACAGGTAATCTTGAGTGAACAGACCGAGCACATCTGCTTTGATACGAACGAGTACATCTTTGCTGACCAGAACGACCTGCCGTTCCACGACTTCTTTCTCATTTTCTTCGATTTGATAATTGAGAGCCACCGCCAAAATCCGGTTATCATTGGATACTTCCCCGAACATTTCTTGTACCTTTACAAAACTGCGATGGTTGAGCTCAACTTTCAGGTTCCCTCCATTCGCCAGAGGCACGCCACTGTGCAGGTGACCAAGCTCACGCAAACCATCAAGTAATCGGGATACATTTCGGGCATTGCGGCCAATTTCATCAGCATTTCTTTTTTTGGAGTCAATTTCCTCCAGTACAACCGCGGGAATGATTACCTCATGTTCCTCAAAGGCAAATATGGCATTGGGGTCATGCAGAAGCACGTTGGTATCCAATACAAAAATCTTTTTCATTCAATCCCCTCCAAAGCGGCGTCGTTAAAGGCATGGGCTAGAACGTGAACTCGGGAATGCCGGATTCAATCATTGTATTTCGATGCAAAGGCAGTCCGTATTTTCCATTCCCAAGTTCATCTGTGATAGTGTGATCTTTCAGCAGCGGCATGGACAATCATGCTCCCATACATAAATGTATTCGTCTAGGACAAAATAATTGTCAACCATTCTGAAAAACTCCAAGAAAGGATGAACATTTATGAAATATTGGGTTTGCACGCTGCTTCTGATCTTTATACTTACAGGTTGCAACAACACCACTCGCAGCGCTTCACCGGAGCAATATAAGACGCATCCAAGAAGTTACGGAGGTAACGTTACAACACAGCAAGATCAACAAAACGGATCTCACATGCTTTATACAGAGGATGACCGAATGAATCCTTCACGCCTTGACCGCTTCAATGAAAATACGGGTGAAGTTCATGAACTGAACGTTGCTGATGATAACCAAACAGGCCGGATGACGAACGATAATCGGATTAACCACCTCAAAGCGCTTGCCAAGCAAGTGGAAGGTGTCAAAGATGCCAACTGCGTCATCTTAGGCAATACAGCTGTTGTCGGCATTGATGTAGATGGTGAACTGGAACGTGCACGCGTTGGTACTATAAAATACACGGTTGCAGAAGCGCTGCGCAAAGATCCCGAAGGCATTGATTCCATCGTAACTGCTGATGCGGATGTCACTGAACGCATTCGCGAAATCGGAGAACATATCCGCCAAGGGCATCCGATATCCGGTTTTGCTTCCGAACTAGCTGACATGGTGGGACGAATTATTCCACAACTCCCGAAAGACGTCAAAGTCCGTCAAAATCCGGATGAACAGGCTCCAGATGAACAGCAAATGCAGCAGCATTCCACGGACAAAAAGCAACAAAAAGCCCAGTGATTTCTCACTAGGCTTTTTTCATGGCAGCAAAAACCTGCTCATCCAATTTCTCAGCAGCACACTGATCGTATATTTTGACATATTGAGGCACAGAGGATAGCTGGGCTCCATAAAACAGGGCATTCCTGACCGCTTCAATTGAAATGTCGAAACAGCACATATTAAAAGGAACATCCTGCAAAGGATCCTGTCGAACTGAAGCACGTCCGTTGATCGCATAGACCGTCTCTTCTCCAAATACCGTGACCGTAATCAACGGATTTTGTTTCATATTGTTCACCAGTCGTGAACGATGATCCAAAGCGACCCGAAGCGTAGAAGCATTCTCCGCATAAATCCAGGAGATCGCAGTAGACGTCGGGCCTCCTGATTCAATGTCAACCGTGTTTAGGAGTACAAACGTCTCATTCTTGAATTGCTGCAAAAGAGATTCAGTCAATTGTGTGACGGCTTCGGACATTAAACCAGCCCTCCTTAACCTACTTTATGCAATTCTTGATACTATGATTTATGCTATTATAACATACCCGGAAACTTGCTTCCAATCCCCAGCTATTCCCCCGCCGGCGAGGACGTTACTTTACCTGAGAGCGTATCTTGCAACGCCTGTTTTGCATTGGCAAGTTCCGTCTCATTCACATATACATATGGACTTCTCCAGTCGCCAGTCACAGGTGTATAGTGAACATCCGATTTTGAAATATTCCAATACGTAGCGATGAAGTTCTTCATCTGTTCGGACTCTACATCCGTTGTCATGTTGTCATCTACAGCACCAATTACTTTGCTGATCTTCGTCACACCACCAAGTGATTTCATCTGATCCAGCATGGAATTCAGGACCTGGTTTTGACGTTTATTCCGGTCAAAGTCGTTGGATTCATCCGTTTTGGGATCACAGTTGGATTTACGGTAACGCACAAAGTCAAGCGCTTGCTTGCCATCCAGGTGCTGATCACCAGCAACCAGATTAATATCCGTACCATCAGCCGTATCCCTGTAACACATGTTTTTATCCACTGTCACATCCACGCCGCCCACAGCATCTACCACATCGCGGAATGCCTGAAAATTAAGCACCGTTGTGTAATTGATGTCTACGTCGAAATACTTGCCCATCATTTCTTTCATTTGATCCTCCGCATTTTTTCCGGAGGTTTTCTCTTGGGCTTTAAACTTGGGATAGTATGAATTCAGTTTATTTGCCTTGTATCCTTCCAGTTCAATCCGGGTATCGCGAGGCAAGGAGACAATCGTGGCCGTTTTCGTATCCGGGTTCATGGCTGCTACCATGACCACATCGGACAGATAGGTTCCCGTTTCAGGCCGGTTGTCCGTACCTAATAGCAGCATCGTAATGGGCTTCGTCTTTGCGGACATCCCCGGAGGCACTGGCTTGTTTATGCCGGTGTCTGCCACCTGGTTGTATACCCAGTAGAGATAACCGCCTCCTACAACAATGGCAATCACCAACAAGCTCAAAACGAGCTTAGCAAAAGTACGCATTCGCTTTTTCTTTTTGGGTGGTTTACCTTTACTGTTGCTGGACCCTGAAGCACTGGATTTGGTCGGTGCCTGTCTACGGGGAGGCAGTCCGTTCGAATTCGAGTTCATATCTTCAACACCTTTATCACATCTGTTTTTGTCCAAATAAAAGACAACCGCTTTCCCGAAGGAAAACGGATGGTCTGTACAAAGACAGATTTTATGAGTTTCTGGCGGCAGCTTCCGCCTTTTTCTTTTGACGACCTTCGATGAAATAGCGCACTCGCACTAACAACATCAGACCAACCGCTACCAGCAAACATTGAATAATGGGCAGCTTGTCGATCTGAAAAATAAGAAGCATGAATGTGCCCATCGCCATCAATAGATAAAGAAAGATTTCCTTCACAAGCGGCAATTTCTGACGTACCCGAAACACCTTGTTATATACGTAAGTAATCAGCACAAAGATGACGATGTAGGCTACGATCGGGTTTGATGCAAACCATGCTTGCATGCACAGTCAGCTCCTTTCGTGATCATGCTTGTATAAGTTATCTGGTTGATTTAACAAAACGTAATTGGGAATTCAAGCAAGCATTAGTGACCGTTTCGGGTTCGGATCGTTCTTTCGATCGCTGTTATCTCCAGATTTTTTGAACCATTACTCAAATGGGAAAATCCGGAGATAAAGGCGAACGCTTTGCTTCTTCAGAATCGATTCCGTTCCCTCCACTACATATGCAGCATTAACCCAAATACATTTGGAAGACATCAAACGTTAACTTATACATACTATTTTTTGTTAGTTATGATTAAGCGTTATTTTGCAGCCATTTTACGTTGTTTCTCTGCACGCTCACGTTCGGATTTGTTCAGGATCTTCTTACGAAGACGAATAGATTTTGGAGTAATCTCACAATATTCATCTTCATTCAGATATTCAAGCGCCTGTTCCAACGAGAAGATAATCGGAGTTTTAATTTTAACCGTATCATCTTTACCTGAAGAACGAACGTTAGTCAATTGTTTTTCTTTGCAGATATTGACAACGATATCATTGTCTCGTGTATGCTCACCAACAATCATACCTTCGTAAATTTCTGTTCCAGGCTCAAGGAAGAGTGTACCACGATCCTCAACACCCATCATTCCATAGAACGTAGATGTACCCGTTTCAGTTGAGATCAGTACACCTTGGTGACGTCCACCCACTTGACCGGATACTACTGGAGCGTAGCTGTCAAATGCATGGTTCATTACACCATAACCACGAGTCAATGTCAGGAAGTTGGTGCTGTATCCAATCAGACCACGTGCAGGAATCAGGAACTCCAGACGTACTTGACCGCTACCCGAGTTAACCATGTTCACCATTTCTGCTTTACGTGCGCCCAGGCTCTCCATGACGGAACCCATGCTTTCTTCAGGGATATCAATCAACAAGCGCTCAAGAGGTTCCATTTTCTTACCGTCAATTTCTTTGACGATAACTTCTGGTTTGGATACTTGAAGCTCATATCCTTCACGACGCATATTTTCAATCAGGATACCGAGGTGAAGCTCACCACGTCCGGAAACGATAAATGCATCTGGGCTCTCTGTTTCTTCAACACGAAGGGATACGTCAGTTTCCAATTCTTTCAACAAACGCTCGCGCAGTTTACGGGAAGTTACCCATTTACCTTCACGGCCTGCGAATGGACTGTTGTTTACGAGGAATGTCATTTGCAGTGTTGGCTCATCAATTTTCAGAACCGGCAAAGCCTCAGGGTTGTTCGGGTCAGCAATCGTTTCACCAATGTTGATATCCTTAATACCCGCGATCGCAACGATGTCACCTGCGCCAGCTTCCTCTGTCTCAACACGTTTCAGACCTTGGAAACCAAACAGTTTCTCGATACGAGCTGTTTTGCTTTTGCCATCACGCATAATAACAGTAACGGATTGGCCTTGACGAATCACACCGCGGTTTACACGACCGATAGCAATACGTCCGAGGTATTCATTATAGTCCATCAGCGTAACGAGGAATTGAAGTGGCTCTTCAACGTTCTCTGTTGGATGAGGGATATGACTTACGATGGTATCGTAGATCGCCATCATGTTGTCATCTTGTTTGGCAGGATCGTCTTCCATGCTGGATGTTCCGTTCAATGCGGAAGCATATACGACAGGGAATTCAAGTTGTTCATCGCTGGCACCCAGTTCGATAAACAGGTCAAGTACTTCATCAATAACCTCAGCCGGACGAGCCGCTGGACGGTCAATTTTGTTTACAATAACGATCGGAGTCAGGTTGTGCTCCAGTGCTTTACGAAGTACGAACTTCGTTTGTGGCATACAGCCCTCATAAGCATCAACAACGAGCAATACGCCGTCAACCATTTTCATGATACGTTCTACTTCACCACCGAAGTCGGCGTGTCCTGGTGTATCTACAATGTTGATCAGATAGTCTTTATAGGTAATAGCCGTGTTTTTGGCCAAAATCGTAATACCGCGTTCACGCTCCAGATCGTTGGAGTCCATTGCGCGCTCCTGTACCGTTTCGTGATCACGGAAAGTACCGGATTGCTGGAGCAACTTGTCGACTAGCGTTGTTTTCCCGTGGTCGACGTGGGCAATAATCGCAATATTGCGAATGTGTTCTCTTGAATGCATGGTTTGTATCCATATCCTTTCCAATTTCAATTCTTATCTACTAAACTTCCCGCTTTTCTGCAGGTTACTCACCCAAAATAAGCGTCGGTGATATCCCGACGCATGTCTTTATCCCTTATATTATAGTTGATCATAGCTAAAAATCAAGATATTTCGCTTGGAGGAACATCTGGGAATGTTACCAGCCCCTCCGTGGACGCCCTCGTCCAAGCAGCAGCCAGATCCCGCCCAAAATGAGAAGGACAGCTAACACATAGATAATTCCGGTGTGAAGCAAGGTGAAACCGAACAATACAATGGACAGAGCGCCAATAGCCAATGCTGCTGGCAACACGAACTCGGGTCTATGGCGTTCTGCGAGCCCATATTCCAGCAAACCAACGGCAATTCCCAGCAACAAGGCAGGCCACAGGCTGCTCATCAGCCCTCCACCCCATGTGTTCGTAATGCCGAATAAAATGCCATATACGGTTAACATCCCTGCCGGAAAAAGCGACCAGGCGGGGGATATTCTTGCATAATACAGGGCGTGGAGAGCAATTCCCGGCAGCAAAATAAGCAAAGGCCAGAAATGACGTCCAATAAAGCCAAACACCCCAAGTTTGCCAAGCAAAATAAATATACCTGCGGCCACAATAAATATTCCGATCGCTTTTTCATTTCTCATGTTCATCTGCACTCACCTCTTATATCATTTGGCTATGTAGGTTGTAAGCTAAACAAATTAGTCTTTTCATGATGACCAGCTTTCGTAATCCTGCCTCTAGTGTAGCCCATGTTTTTGCAAAAAACTATACTTGATGTCGCATTTCGTCACAGTTCTATCATGTATTACCCCAAGGGGGCTGGATCATCCCTCATCCACCAATTTTTACAACATGGTACGATTGAATTCAACAAAAAAACCGCCCTCGGCAGACGGTTGTCCTCCACTGTATGCTGTTATTCTGCTGCCTACCCAGACCACCAGTTTATACATTCCGCCTTACAAACTTATGCGCTCCTCCGACCGCAATGACAAGACCCGCCATCGCTACCGGAAGGAGAGTGTGGGCTTCAGCCGCCAAGCTGCCGAGCCATTGACCCAGCTTCGGATCGCTCATCACCATTTCTCCCGCTGTGAAGGCCAAAATTCCTGAACCGGCAAACACCAGTATCGGAAATCGCTTCAGCAAACCGACGATTAAACCACTCCCCCACACCACAATGGGAATGCTAATCGCAATTCCGATGACGATAAGTGCCAAGTCCCCTTCAGCCAATGCTGCAATGGCAAGTACGTTGTCCAAACTCATTACAAAATCAGCAATCAAAATCGTCTGAACCGCTTTCCAAGTCGTGGAAGCTTCCCGAATATGTACTTCATCTTCATTTTGAAGCAGGAGTTTCACGGCAATCCAGAAAAGCAATATCCCACCGGCTGCCTGTATGAAGGGAATCCCCAGCATTAACACCGCTGCAAATGTCAACACACATCGAAGTACGACGGCACCAAAAGCCCCCCACCATACGGCTTGCTTGCGCTGCCTTTCAGGCAGATCCTTACTCGCGAGAGCAATAACTACCGCATTATCTCCACTCAAAACCAGATTGATCATTAAAATTTCCGTCAACAGCCACAATGTATCCATGCTTCTCCTCCCCCCACTCTTACTTGTATGTCAAAGTTGTCCATGCTATTCTTAACGATTGAACAAGCTTTTTAGGGTTCGGACATATAGAAGGAGTGACAGCATATGGAGCTATTTAGCGCTGTTTTTTGGCTTGCTTTGTTGAAAATTGTATTTATTGATCTCATGCTGGCTGGCGATAATGCAATCGTTATTGGTCTTGCAGCACGTAATTTGCACCCTTCCGTGCAGAAAAAGGCGATTCTCTACGGGACAGCAGGCGCCCTAGTGATCCGGATTGTAGCCACAGTCGTTGTACTTTGGCTGCTCAAGGTACCTTGGCTGCTGCTGGTTGGTGGCATCTTGCTGATCTGGATTGCCTATAAGTTATTGGCCGACCAGGGTGAGGAGCATAATGATATCAAGGCAGGCAGCTCCCTATGGGTTGCTGTACGGACTATCGTTATTGCAGATGCCGCCATGGGACTGGACAATGTCATTGCGGTGGCAGGCGCGGCTGAACAGCATTTGGTGCTTGTTATCATCGGACTTCTGATCAGTGTCCCGATTATCGTATGGGGAAGTACCCTATTCATCAAGCTGATCAATCACTTCCCATGGATTATTTATGTTGGGGCTATTGTACTTGGTTATACCGCCTCACACATGATTACCGAGGAACACCGACTTGTGCCATTCTTCACCGAGCATCCCGCACTGCGCATTCTGTTTATCGTTCTGGTCGTTGCAGGTGTGGTGTTTGCAGGATACCGTAAACGCTCAAGCAACAATAGACGCAGCGGGGAACAGCAGCGTTCATACTCATAGGCACCAAACAAAAAGGACTGACCGATTTTCCATCGGCTAGTCCTTTTTCCATTTAAGGTAACATAGTCCTTATTATGTCATCCACCATCATCAGATCATCAGAACCAGTCTTCCTTGATCTCGTTCTCTTTGTTCTCATCGGTTGCAGGGGCTGATTCACCTGCATGAAGAACGATGGTTTCCGTCTGAGCCACAGCTTTCTCTATCCATTCAGGAAGTTGGCTCATTGTCGCTTCTATTTTATCCACGATGCGAAGGTTCGGGTTCGTGGTAGGTGATTTCGGCACAAACAGGGTGCAGCAATCCTCGTAAGGCAGAATCGAGATATCATATGTCCCAATCTGTTTGGACAGTGTAATAATTTCCTGTTTGTCCATCATCACCAGAGGGCGCAGAAGCGGAAGTTCCGTGGCACGCCCAATGACATTCATGCTAGGCAGCGTCTGGCTTGCCACTTGTCCAAGACTATCTCCGGTAATAATTGCAAGGGCACGCTCACGTTCAGCCAGCTTCGTTGCAATTCGCAGCATGGAGCGACGCATCAGTGTAATGATGAGATTGTCCTGTCCCAACTGGGTAAAAGCCGTTTGAATCTCTGTAAAAGGAACCAGGTGCAGCTTTATTGTACCTGCATGATCAGCCAAGGCTCGGGCAAGGTCGATTACCTTCTCCTTCGCACGCTGGCTGGTGAACGGGTAACTGTAAAAGTGTACACATTCCACTTCCAGTCCACGACGCATGGAAGCCCAGGCTGCAACAGGACTGTCAATTCCACCGGACAGCAGCATCATTGCTTTGCCATTTGTACCGAGAGGGAACCCGCCAACGGCAGGAATCACTTCATTGAAAATGTACGTTCCTTGATCCCGAATCTCTACTCGCAGTTCGATGTCCGGGTTACGTACATCCACGCTAAGCTGTTGAAATTTTCTTAGAATCGGGGAACCCACCATGTGATTCATTTCATGTGAAGAATGCGAAAACTCTTTCCACACCCGGCGGGTGTTCACTTTGAAGGTTGTGCCTTCCTTGAACTCATGCTCCCTCTCATCCATAAAAGCAACAGCCGTTTCCACGATGTCTTCAAGCACTGAAGGCGTTACTTTGACCGGGCTAATGGACATGACACCAAACACCCGTTTCAGTACTGCGATCAATTCCGTGTGTGATTCACCACCGAGATCCACGTACAATCGCCCAAATTCCTTGCGCAGGCTTGCGCCGGGGTACGGCTTAAGCAGTGCTCTCACCTGAGTGATGATCGTTTTCTCGAATCGTGCACGATTTTTACCTTTTAACATAAATTCTCCAAAACGGAGAAGCAGCATATCGTATTTCATTTGACTTTACATCCGCCTTTCCAACGGGCGCAGCTGCGCCACCATCTGATGCAGCGCCTGCTCCAGCAAGGCCACATCTTCTTCTGTATGTTCATCCCCAAGACTGATCCGCAGTCCACCTGCAGCGTTAGCCGCATCTCTTCCCATCGCAAGCAATACCCGGCTAGGCTCGGCAGACCTGGAGGAGCAGGCCGATTGCGTAGATACGGTAATTCCGAGTTGTTCCAGCGTATGGAGCGCCACCTCAGCCTTCATGCCGGGATAAGAAAAATGGATAATGTGAGGAGCACCATCTTTACGGCTGTTCAGGACGAGTCCTGGAATCGTTTCGATAGTCTCCATAATTCGATCTCTCAACACGGTTGTACGCCTAGCAAAATCCAACTGCCGTTCTTCAGCAAGACGCATTGCCTTCGCCATACCTACAAGTAAGGGGACATTTTCGGTTCCAGCCCTCATGCCCTGCTCCTGTGAACCACCAGATAACAAGGGAGTAAGCTCGACCCCATTCCGTACATACAGAAGCCCCGCTCCCTTGGGTCCACGGATTTTGTGAGCAGACAAGCTGTACAGATCAGCACCCCATGATGCGGGCTTTGCCTCCAATTTGCCAAATCCCTGCACTCCATCGACATGAAAAAGGATGCGAGGTGCTTCTCTTTTTAAACGATTGCCGATTTCTGCAACGGGCTGGATGACCCCTGTTTCATTGTTTACATGCATCAGGCTCACAAGAACCGTATCCGGTCTTAATGAATCCATAATCTGCTGAGCGCTAACGCGGCCATCGGAATCCACGGGCACCCAGGTCACTTCCCATCCCCACTGCTGCAATTGCAAAAAACTTTCGTATACCGAAGCATGTTCGGTAGCCGTGCTAATGATATGTTTTCCGCGCGACTGATATCTTAATGCTGCCCCTTTGATCGCAAGATTGTTGCTCTCGGTTGCTCCGGAAGTGAACACGATCTCCTCGGGCTTAACACCTATGGCAGCTGCACAACCGGATCGTGCCCGTCTCAGCAGTTGATCGGCTCGCTCTCCGTACCCATGAATGGATGAAGGATTGCCATAATGAGCCTCCATAATTTCAGCCATCGTTCGAACCACGTCTGAATCAGGAGGAGTCGTTGCTGCATAATCAAAATATTTCAAATGAGGTCAGACCTCCTTCAGATGTTCTCGTGAACCTACAGTGAGCATTGTAACACGATCCCGCCCCAACACAAAAAGACCAAACAGGAACAGGCCGGCTTTCCATGCATGCTCCTGAATTGATCTCTTCCTCAACTCGCTGTAAAAAAATAGTCTTTGACTTAAGCCGTATATTTCGACTGTGCCTTTTCCACTTTGGAAATGTACGCCTGGGTCTCGGCAGGCAGAAGGTGCAGTACGCTCATCAATTCACTGTCATTGGACACACCCAGACGGGAAACGCGCCCTGGGCCGGCATTATAAGCCGCAAGCGCCATCTTCACTTCGCCACCAAAACGCTGAAGCTGAAGGGAAAGATATTTGGTTCCGGCATCTATATTTTGAGCAGGGTCAAAGGCATTGCTTATCCCCAGTCCCGCAGCTGTACCATCCATTAATTGCATCAGACCCTTGGCACCGGCAGAGGATACCACATTGGGGTTAAATCCGGATTCCGTATCAATCACAGCCTTGATCAGAGATTCAGGTACACCATACTTGGCACTCGCCGAGGCGATCAAAGATTCAAAATCCGTCGGTACGGATGATGTAGAATCAACGGCCCCCGTGTTCGTAAGAGACGATAAAGACACACTCTCACTGCTGCTGGAGGAAATAGTGTTGGAATCCGAGTTATACAAACTGCCCAGTTGTAACCATAACAAGCCGTCACTTGATCTTTTGGAGAGGCCAACGGACGTTGAAGAAGATGCCTCGCTACTGCTTGTATCCGCACTTAACAGCCCGTCCATCATATTGGCGAAGTCCACAGATGAACCAGTCGTTTCACCTGACACATTCGTTTGATTGGCAACATTGGACAATTGCAATTCCAGTAATTGCCGTGACCCGCTTGGATCAATCTGCATCTGTTATCCCACTCCCGTATAAATAAACGTATATTATGCCTATATTCTACATCGTTTTACAAAAAGGTTCCATTGTTTTCAGAAAATAATCCATTATTATCCTCACATTTGCGCAAATATGAAAAAACCTTCTCCATAGCCCGTATTGACGGGAAGGCAGAAGGTTAGAAATACTGATCATTTAGAAAAAATTTATTCTATTCTTTGCAACTGCTGACATGAATTTAACGGGCAAATGGAATCATGAAAAAATAACTGATCGTAGCGAGTGCGCCAAGTCCAATGGACCAAGCTCCTGTCGTTTTACGGCCGTTCACATAAGCATAGTAACCAAGCACGGCTGCAGCCGGGCCAAGTACGATGGACCACATGAATAAGGATGCAATCCCGCAAGCAAGTCCAATATAACCGGAGACTTTTCCGGTTGACTCCATGACGCGGTCAGCTTCATGCTTTTCGGGGGCTGCTGCAGCACGCTCCGGGCGTTCTGTACGTACGGAAGCCGGAGGAGCTACTTCTGCGCCGTACTCCTCGCGATGTTCACGTCGTGGATAATCCACACGTTCACGTTTTTTCACATTTGCCGGAGTGGCGGTTTTGGATCGATGAAATGGATAATCCTCTTTGTTGTCATTCTTCACTTCAAAGCACCTCCATTATGAATAGGGATGACTGCTCACTTCGGTTTGAATGTGTGACAGCATGTTGCTGAGGAAGTACGCGCATGATCCTGATGATCTGAATCAAACGTTTCCCCGGCAAATTCTTCATGCAAGCGGCGGGTAGCATGTTGGTCAATGTCAATCATGATGGCATCAGCATGGCAAAAATTGTTTTCTCCCCAGAAATGACAGTTGGACACGCTGCATTTGACAATTGGCTTGTCTTGGCTCATTTATTTATCACCTCGACCTCTATTGTCTCCCCAGCGTAAATCGGCTATTCTCTGGCGAGATGTCAGATGATGACATGCATTCGGATTTGTTTTTATAGTTAAAACACGCTAAAAAACCGCCATTGCTGGCGGTTTCATCCATTTTGTATCGTAAGTTAAATGTTACGTTTATGCGTGATTGCGTTGATTCTGCATCCGACGCTGAGTCAAATAGTCACTTTCATAATAGGCCAAATCATCGCGCAGTTCTTCGTATGTTTTGGAAATTTCAAGAATAACATCGCGTACTGCCCGAACCGGCTTGTCACGGAAGCGAATCGCATCCTGACCTGTATAAGCATATCTTCCATCTTCGGAATAACATTCATTTTTCGGATAGAAAAAGCTGTTTACACATTGGTGATACGTGTTATAGAGAGCCTTTTCGGCAAAATCAACATCAAAATTGGCACGACGCAGCACAACGCCAAGTTTTTCGTAAGAAACTTCAGAAAAAACAAGCAAATGACGGAGATCCGAAAGAAATCCTTTGTAGAAGGTTGTTGATTCTTCCGTCTGATTCTGATCCAATTCAGGCAAAGCATTTTCATTCAAAAATTGTTCGATCCGATCGATAGCAGGTTTTAACTTTTCCCTAGTTGACTCACAAGTTTTCTGTACATTGGCTGCTGACATAAAGGTAGCTCCCCCTTAAATAAGTCCTTACATATAGGCCGGCCACGGTGGTTGTCCCCTGACCTTGAATTCTCAGCTACTATCCTACCATAAAAAGATGACGAGCGGTATCCCTTAATCATCCTTTACATAACCGCCACGATCCTTACCTAATATAAGAAGTCTGTTCCGTTTTCACCTGCATAAAAATAACCTCTTTTCCTAACGATAGAACTATGCCAAGGACAACGATGAATACAGAACTCATGACTGCTGTCCAAAATACAAGAGGAGGTTATATCCCCCATGTCCAGACCTAAATGGATAAACTGGGCCATTGCCGCTGGTGCGGGAGCGCTTGCGCTGACCTTGCTGCTTCCGACATCCAACCGTCCTGCACCTGAGCCCAGTGCCATGCCCGATGCTCCTCATGAGGAACATGCGAATAAACAGCAACTGAAAGTTCAGGATGTAAAAGCAACAGATTTATTGACTCGTATGGATGCCAAGCAGCATCTCAGCATTATGCTTGAGAAGAGCGCCACCATGAGTGATGCTGAGTTTGGCCGTTACATTCAAGATGTACAGCATACACACGAACACATCAGATCCATCGATGTACTGGATACCAAAGGCTCCACCAGCAAACATTTCGCGAAAGCCTCCGGTGAAGGAAGCAAGGTGGAGCAGCAAAAACTGGAGCACTCCCTTAACCTTGCCAAAAAAGCCGTTATGAAACGCAAAAGCTTTGAATCTTCCTCATTTCCTTTAGGCAAAGAAAAATACTTCGTGATGGGAGTGCCCTCCAAGGATGGCAAAAAAGCAGTGATTGCACTCTTTAGCCAAAACGTTCTGAACGCGGTGGAACAGCATCAGCGCAAAAACCTGCGCATGATTCCTTACCCGCGTGAGGGCAAATTCAAAATCGAATCCGTGCATCCTGATACCTTAAACGAGGTGACTGTAAAAACAGGACATGATAACGCCAATGCCAGCCATTTTTACGAAAATGAAATCGTTATTCGTTTCCGGCAGGAGCCGGGTGAACGGGATATGCGGATCATTAAATCCGATCTCCGTACCCAATCCGCGCGAAAGCTGGGATACACCTACGTATTTCGCTCAGAACACATGAATTACGAGCAGCTGCATTCCTATTTCGAACGCAAATGGAATCCGCTGTATATGGAACCCCACTACATGTATTTAACCAATGAGACCGCAGCTGAACAAACCGATGTCACGATTCCCAACGATATTTTGTTCTCCGATTATCAATGGAATCTCCCCGCCATCGAAACCAATCGCGGCTGGAACCTTACAAAAGGGAAAGAAGACGTCATTGTTGCCGTAGTGGATACCGGAGTAGATCTGAATCATCCAGATTTGAGGGGCAAGCTGCTGGAGGGATATAACGTCGTGGAACCTAAAAGCAAACCACTTGACGATGTGGGCCACGGCACTCACGTAGCCGGAATCATTGGCGCCATAGTCAATAACAGTGAAGGCGTGGCCGGAATGAGCTGGTATAACAAGGTTCTCCCCGTGAAGGTGCTGGACAATTCGGGATCAGGAACCACATATGCTGTTGCCGAAGGCATTATCTGGGCAGCAGACCATGGGGCCAAGGTCATCAATATGAGTCTGGGTAATTATGCCGACGCCCAATTTCTGCATGATGCCATCAAGTATGCCTTTGATCGGGATATTGTCCTGATTGCTGCGACGGGCAATGACAACACCGAGCGACCTGGATACCCTGCCGCATATCCGGAAGTGTTCGCAGTATCTGCAACCGATCCGGATATGAACAAAGCTTCGTACTCCAACTACGGGGATTACGTGGATGTGATGGCGCCGGGTTCCAGCATCGCAAGCACCTACCCCAATAATCAATATGCTGCCTTATCCGGAACGTCGATGGCCAGTCCGCATGTCGCTGCACTTGCAGGCCTAATTCGTTCGTTGAATCCGGATCTCACCAATACGGAGGTCATGGACCTGATGCGTCAGAGCGTCATCGACCTTGGTGATCCAGGTCACGACAAATATTATGGTTATGGCCAGGTCGATGTTTACAAAGCCCTTCAAGCCGCTTCAAGCAACAGTGCACCCTTACAGTTTTGGCCTCAGCATGTGAGGCAGCAGATGGATAACACGATGAAAAAATATACCAAGTAGCAGAATGTGTTAACATTCTTCGATTGGGTTGATAAAAAAAACAAAAGCAGCTGCGCCCCGGGGCGTATGCTGCTTTTTAGCCTGTTATCTATTCCCCCGGGGCACCCGCTGCGACTAGCGTTTGCGGGACGTTGTGCGGGCTTTGCCTGATTTTTTCACGGCTTTTTTCTTGCTGTTATGGCTGGATACATAACAAGGATCTTCTTCTTTGACAACAACAGGATACAAGTGGTGATGAACCGGCACACAGTGTGTTTTTTTGATAACTTCAATCGGGTGAATTACCGGTACGATTTGCGGAACGTAGTAATCCTCAACAACCTGGATCGGGTCACAGACAATCGGGCAAAGCGGTGGACAGTAATGGTTCATTTCAAAACCAACTCCCTTTCAAGTGATACTATAACGTATTGCATCAGGACGAAAGTGGATTGGATGTATGTCCTTGTTCCCGAAAATTAAATAAGCGGCAGCCTGTCCGCCGTTGTCCCACCCTGCCTAGGCATGACCTTCTCAATAACGCTGCACAATACCCGAAGTCCTTTACACAAGCGCTCCAGATTCGTCACCGTAAAACAGATACGCAGACTCGCTGTATCCGTCTCACCTACATAACAGGCAGATCCCGGCAGAAAAGAAACCCCTGCATCAAGGGACTGACGGTGCAGCTCCCGCATATCCAGACCATCCGGCAGCTGGATCCACAGATTCAATCCGCCTTCAGGCAAAGTCCAGTACATACCCGGCACACCGTGTTTCTCCAGAACATCGGATGCTGCCCGGAGCCTGGTGTACAATTCTTCCCTTAATCGAGGAATGTATGAGCTGTACTGATGCTGAATGAAGGATTGAAGAGCTTTTTGAGTAAGCAGGGGACTTCCCAGATCTGCCGTGGATTTGGCTGCCACCAGACGGGTCAGCACGCTTCCATCTGCGATTGCACAGGCGACGCGGCAGCCTGGAGACAGCACCTTGCTGAAACTTTTGATATAAACGACATGGCCGGTACCATCCAGCGATTTAATGGATGCCGGTGGAGATTCGCGGAAGTAAAGATCGGCAAACGGATCATCCTCCAAAATGAGACAATGATAACTTTGGGCCAAATTCAACAATTGTGCCCGCCTTCTGGCACTCATCGTAATACCTGTCGGATTGTGATAGGTAGGGATGGTATAGATCAACTTCGGCGGGTATGTATCACAGAGACGTGTTAACAGATCTATACGCATCCCTTCACCGTCCATCGGTACGGTAATGATTTTGGCCCCCCTGCTTGTAAATACATCAATTGCCCCCGTGTAAGTAGGAGCCTCCATGTACACCACATCCCCAGGTCCAACGAACGTGCGAGCAACAAGATCAATCCCCTGCTGTGTGCCGCTTGTAATCAGCATCCGCTCAGGAGCAACATGGAGCCCCCTTTCGGTAAAATGGCCTGCAAAGGTTTGGCGAAGCTCCCGATCCCCCTGAAATGAGCCGTACGCTGCCATACGTTCCGGATGGTCGGAGGACAGTCGGTATGCACTATCGATAATTTCACTCGTAGGCAGCAGTTCGGGCTGGATGGCCGACATATGTAATTCGTACTGAACCTGTGGAGAAGCGTCAAAATGACGCCAGAGCTGTGCCCGCGGCAAATAATCCACAAGTGCCATCTGCCAGTTCCATGGGGTGTTGGCATCATGATTTCGCTCCCCTAGGTGATTTTTCTCGATTTCCCCCGTTTTTCCCAGCTCTTGTGCCCCTCGTACATAACACCCTTTCCCCTGTGAGCAAGTTATTAGTTGAATGGCCTCAAGTTCGGCATACGCCTTGGACACGGTAACCAGACTCACTCCCAGGTCTGCCGTCATTTTCCGGACAGACGGCAGGCGAGTTCCAGGTTCGATCAGGCCGGAACGAATTCGGTCTGCCAGTGTGAGCGCGATCTGAATATACAACTTGGTGCTGCTTCCTCGTTTTAATTCAATGTGCATATGCCCGCTCCCCCAACTGTTATCATCCACATTTTACTGTTATATAGCATTCCGTCTATTATAGTTTATAATATTAGTATAACAGTGAATAACAGGAGATGAGAACAGATGAATATCCCTTGGTCCAAAATGGCTTTAAACACCCCGTCCTCTGTCGTTCGCGACATGCTTCAGGCCGCTCAGGCGCCTGGAATGATTTCACTTGCCGGAGGTTTGCCAGCGCAGTCGTCATTCCCAGTGGAAGCCATACGTGATGCGTACCATCAGGTGTTTATGAGCGGCGCCTCTGCCCTTCAATATGCAGAAACGGAAGGCTTCAGACCGCTGCGTGCCAAAATTGCCGAGCGTCTGGAATCCAAGGGCATTCCCGCTTCCCCCGACCATATGCTCCTGACTACAGGATCACAGCAATCTATAGATCTGGTCTGCCGCATTCTGCTCGATCCCGGTGACCGTGTACTCGTCGAGTCTCCAACCTACCTGGCTGCTCTTCAAGTCATCCATTCTTACCAGGCTGAATCTCACGGTGTAGCCTGTGATGAAGAGGGAATGCTTCCCGAGTCCCTTGAAGAACAATTAAAACTGCAGCGTCCGAAACTGGTGTACATTAATCCGACATTCTCAAACCCATCGGGTAAAGTATGGAGTCGCGCCAGAAGACAGCAGGCCGTTGACCTGTGCCGTAAATATGGAGTACTGATTCTGGAGGACGATCCATATGGCGAAATCCGGTTTAATCCGGAACAGTTGGATGCACCTTCACTCGTGGAACTGGATGCAGCATCCTATGAAGGACCGTCCAACGTCATCTATACCAGCACATTTTCCAAAACAGTAGCCCCGGGTCTTCGCACGGGTTGGATTCTTGCTTCTGCGGATATTATCAAGATCGCCGCACGTGCGAAACAGGGAGCCGATCTGCATTCCAGCAGCATCGACCAGAGAGCTCTTCATGCCCTGCTCGAAACGTTTGACCTGGATGGACATATTCGCAGTATCTCGAAAGATTACGCAAAACGGATGAACAAAATGACTTCACTTATGACAGACAAAGCCTGGGAGGGCATCAGTTGGAATTCCCCGCAAGGGGGAATGTTCTTGTGGTTGGAACTGCCTGAAGCGATGTCAGCCAGCAATTTGTTTACCTACGGTATTCAGGAAAAGGTGTGCATTGTCCCTGGTGATTCGTTTTACGCAGGAACTCCCGAATTGAATCGGATGCGGATCAATTTCACGCACACAGACCCTGAACTGCTTCCTGAAGCGGTAGAACGTATGGATCGTGCCATTCAGCGCTGGCATGCCTCTGTACAATCCGATACAGCTGTTACACTGTAATAAACTGTCATTAGCTGTATTATGAACTGAATTACAATTTCAAAACAAATGAGCACAAAAAAATAAGGCGGCAGATTCCGAGATCATCGGTTTCTGTCGCCTTATTGATGTTTAAAATTAAAAGTACTATTACAGCTTCTTAGTAAGTAGTTCATTAACACTTCATGTTGTTGCAGTTAGGAAAGCTTACCGTAAGCCGGGTTCTGTGCTCTTCGTGGTTCAGACGGGAACTACCCTCCCACCACAAGCGACAATCATCTATCTAGGCCATGCATTGCTGCACAGCTCAAGCGACCAACCTAGACACACCTCGGGCTAAGGCTGCCTCCTCCGAAGAGTCGACTGTGTCCCATTAGGTCTTGCTCCAGATGGGGTTTACCAGGAACGAAGTCACCAGCGTTCCTCGGGGTCTCTTACACCTCGGTTCCATCCTTGCCTGTGCCGGAAGATCCGGCCATCGGCGGTCCATTTCTGTGGCACTATCCTTCAACTCGCGCTGACTGGACGTTATCCAGCATCCTGCCCTGTGGAGCCCGGACTTTCCTCTCGTGGCAACAAGGCCACCAGCGATTGTCTGTCAAGCTTTCCGAACAACATTACATAGTATACAGGCATTTGGGTTCACAAACAAGCTTAATATTACTGGAAACGGATGATCCAGATATTGATTAAATAAACCGGAACACTTCCGTGTTGACCTCCGAGGCGGTTACTTGCGTATCATAGCGCTTATCTGCCAAGCGGGAACGGAGCCAGTCGGCTGTTTTGGGTTTCATAATCTTTTCGGCATTGTGCCCGGCGTCGATGATGCACATGCCTGCCATCAGCGCATCGTGAGCAGTATGATAATCAATATCTCCTGTAACGATGACATCGGCTCCCTTGAATCGTGCGGTCATGGTATAACGGCTTCCTGAACCGCCAAGGACTGCCGCTTTTTTGATCTGTCGATTCAGATCCCCTACTACACGAACGTAAGGCACGTCCAATTGGGCCTTCACGACCTCGACGAGCTCAGCCAGTGTCTTGGGCTGCTTGAGTGGCCCTAATCGTCCCAGACCAAGCGTACGGCCCTTTAGATCCATCGCATACAGATCATAGGCCACTTCTTCATACGGATGTGCTTTCAGCATCGCTTGGACAACTTTGCTGCGCAGGCTCTGCGGCACAATGGTCTCAATACGCATCTCCTCGACACGCTCCATCTGACCCTGTGCGCCTATATAAGGCTGTGTCCCTTCTCCGGGGACAAAAGTGCCCATTCCTTCCGTGTTGAAGCTGCATTTGCTGTATTGGCCAATACTGCCGGCCCCTGCTTCCAGAATGGCTTGAAGCACCTGCTCATGATGCGTACGCGGGACAAATACAGCCAGCTTGTACAGATGGTCTGTATGTACATCTTCCAATGACTCCTTGCTCTCGATGCCAATCGCCTCTGCCATCCAGTCATTCATCCCGCCTTCAGCCACATCCAGATTCGTATGACTGATATATACGGCTATATCATGCTTGATCAGTTTTTCATACAATTTCCCCATTGGTGTATCCGTATTGAATGATTTTACCGGCCGGAAAATAATAGCATGGTGTGCAATGATCAGATTGGCACCAATCCGAATGGCCTCTTCGACAACTTCATCTGTCACATCAAGCGCGATCAGCACGTGATTTATCTCTTTTTGCAAACTGCCCAGCTGCAGACCAATGCGGTCGTCTGGTACAGCCAGATGTTTGGGAGCCAGCTGCTCCATCAGTTGAATTACCGTTTGACCTTTGGCAAACATTCGAGTACCTCCTTCAGGTTTACAATCAGACGTTCCACCTCAGCAGCCTTCTCACGGGAAGAGTCCTGATCGGATTTCGAGATGGATTGCACCACGCCCTTCAGTTTAACGATCTCACTTTCCCACTTCGCAAAAAATACGTCCGTTGGTCGATCAACCAGATACGGACCCATGCGCAGCAAAAGTTCCTTCGTCAAAACAACTCCGCCTTCAAGCGGCCTGGCCAGGTACACTTCCTCATTGGCAATTGGACTGGATGCTTGCGGCATAGCTGTAATAATCTCATAGATCTTGCCATCTTCCTCGAGCAATTGTTCGGCTACGACTACCCAATGATGATCCAGCAACCAGCGTCTGAGAATATCTTCACCCACATTGGGTTGAAGGATAAGCATCTTCACCTCTTCCAGCTTGGAAAGGCCACGATCCAGTATGGAGGCAATCAATGCCCCGCCCATTCCCGCAATCGTAATAACATCCACTTCACCTGTAGAGATGACTTCAAGTCCGTCTCCACGGCGCACAGTGATCTGTTCCTGCAGCCCTGCATCACTCACCTGCTTGCGTGCAGCCTCGTAAGGTCCCGGGTTAACTTCACCAGCCACAGCACTTGCAGCTTTTCCGCTGCGAACAGCCGCTACAGGAAGCAAAGCATGATCTGAGCCAATATCCGCTATACGGCTGCCTTCAGGGATTTGGTCATGTATTTGTTGTAATCGATTCGAAAGTTTCATGAAGCACCTGCACATTCATTTAATTTATTGATTTGCATTGGACAACGAAAAGCGATAAAATGAAATCCAATCAAACATTTCAAGGATTAATTACCAAAACCAAGCAATTAAGATGTTTCATTTAAAAATAAAGGAGACCTCGCCGCCGCCTGAGCGGCCTGCGAAAAGTCTCCCATAGTTCTATTATTCGAGGAAATCCTTAAGCCGTTTGCTGCGGCTTGGGTGACGCAATTTACGAAGAGCCTTGGCTTCGATCTGACGAATACGCTCACGCGTAACCCCAAATACCTTGCCCACTTCTTCCAGCGTTCTCGTCCGTCCATCGTCCAGACCAAAACGAAGGCGAAGCACATTTTCTTCACGCTCTGTTAACGTATCCAGCACGTCTTCAAGCTGTTCTTTTAGCAATTCATAAGCAGCAGCATCTGCTGGAGCCAACGCTTCCTGATCCTCGATAAAATCGCCCAGATGGGAATCGTCTTCTTCACCAATCGGTGTTTCCAGGGAAACCGGTTCCTGTGCAATCTTCGTGATCTCACGCACTTTCTCCACGCTCAGATCCATTTCAGCTGCGATCTCTTCCGGCGTTGGTTCGCGTCCAAGCTCCTGCAACAACTGACGGGATACCCGAATCAGTTTATTAATCGTTTCTACCATATGAACAGGAATACGAATGGTACGTGCCTGATCGGCAATGGCACGTGTGATCGCTTGACGAATCCACCAAGTAGCATACGTACTGAACTTGTAACCCTTCTTGTGGTCAAACTTTTCAACTGCCTTGATCAGACCCATGTTTCCTTCCTGAATCAAGTCAAGGAACAACATACCGCGTCCTACATAACGCTTGGCGATACTGACTACAAGCCTGAGGTTGGCTTCAGCCAGTCGGCGCTTCGCTTCTTCATCCCCATTTTCAATCCGCTTAGCCAGTTCCACTTCGTCATCAGCAGACAGCAAAGGCACACGACCAATTTCCTTCAGATACATACGAACAGGGTCATTGATTTTGATACCTGGAGGCAAGCTCAGATCATCATCAAAGTGGAATTCATCGTCTCCCTCTCTGCTGTTGTTTTCTGAGTCATCATTAGGGCGAAGTGTAACCTCTTCATCATTTTCGTTTACAACATCGATCCCCAGGTCGCTTAGTTGTTCGTAAAACTCATCCATTTGCTCTGCATCCTGCTCAAACGGGGAGAGTTTCTCAATAATTTCCTTGTAATTCAGCGAAGCTCTTTTCTTGCCTGATTCAATCAGTTGATCTTTAACCTGATCCAGCGTCAATTCTGTTTCTAGTTCAGTATGCTGATCATTCGCCATAACTCGACTCCCTCCTCCCTAGAAACATCCAACTCACGGACATTTACTGTCTCTCTAGGGCAATCATTTCAGTTGCGATTTGCGCCGCGCGTACAAAATCCCCTGCACGCTCTGCAGCAATCATTTCTTCTTTTTTTAGATCGTACTCTTTTTTGCGCGGATATTTCAGCACTTCCCTGATACAATCATCGAGCATCTGAACGTTCCATTCACCCGGGCCATCCATCATTGAGATTGAACTGACGGTTTTCTCCAATCGGTCATCATGCAATGAGGACATAAAACGGCTTGTATCCGGCGATTTGCCTTGCGCATAGTAGGCATATAGATAAGCAGCAATAGCTGCATGATCATCCAAGTTAAAAGCTTCACCAAGATGCTCATTCACATACTGTGCAGCCTCGTCATCCTGAAGCATCCAGGCCAGAAGTTTACGCTCAGCAGCATGGTAAGCCGGCAACAGATTGGGTGTAGGCACCTGCCTATTTTGTTGCCTACCATTATTCCACCTTTTCGGGTTATTATCCCCATACTGCTCGTTATTTTTCATGGACTGGCGCTCTTCATTGCACTCCTGCTTGAGTGTCTCAAAAGATACATCCACTTCAGCAGCCAGTTCACGTAAGTAAACTTCGCGTTCTGTTGGGGAAGACAATGGAGCAATTAGCTTTACCGCTTCCCTGGAATAGGCGATTAGACCGCCGCCTTCTAGCAGTATATGGTTTTTTTTAAGGTTTATAAGCTTAAATTTTGTTGTGGTTACAGCACCTTCTACAATCTGGTTGCGAAACCGTTCACCACCGTACTTGCGGATAAAGTCATCCGGATCAAGTCCCTCGGGTATAAGAGCAACCTTAACTTGCAGCCCGGCCTCCTCCAGAATGGGGAAGTTTTTAAGTGCAGCAGCCTGTCCAGCCCGGTCCCCGTCATAACAGATAATGACTTCGTCGCACATGCCCTTGAGCATGAGGGCCTGATTCTCGGTCAGCGCTGTACCCATGGCCGCAACTCCGTTCTGGATCTCTTGATCCCAAGCGGAGATCACGTCCCCGTAACCTTCGAACAAAATAGCTTGTCTTTGTTTGCGGATTGCATTTTTGGCCTGATGCAGATTATAGAGAACACGGCTTTTGTTAAATAACCGGGTTTCCGGTGAATTTAGGTATTTTGGCTGCCCGTCTCCCAAAATGCGACCTGCAAATGCAATCGGTTTTCCGCTTCTGCCATTAATCGGGAACATGACCCTGTCTCGGAAGCGGTCCACATAGCCCTGACCCTCATTCCGCTGTGACAGAAGACCGCCCTTTTCCATCTCTTCAAGCGGAAAGTTGCGTTTCTCCAGAAATTGCACCAGCGTGTCCCAGCGATTCGGCGCATAGCCAATCTGGAACTGGTCAATCAGCTTGTCGCTAAAGCCGCGCGAGCGCAAATAATCCATGGCTGCCTTTCCATGCTCTGTATTTTTCAATAAGAAATGATACAGTTTTGCAGTAAGCTCATACGCCTCCAGCAGACGTTCGGTCTCCGGATTCACATGAGCGGATTCACGCCCCTGCCAGTCTCCCATTGAAATGTGACTTTCTTCTGCCATCGTTTTGACAGCCTCGGGAAAGGATAACCCTTCGATTTCCATCCTGAATTTGATGGCATTTCCACCCGTGCCGCAACCGTAGCAATAGAAAATTTGTTTCTCTGGTGTGACCGTGAACGAAGGCGTCTTCTCCGAATGAAAAGGGCAGAGGCCTTTCATGTATTTCCCCTGCTTGGTCAGATGCACAAATCTGCTCACCGTATCGACAATATCATGCTGCTGTAACACCGATTCAATAATGCTTTCGGGTATACCGCCTTGTCCGGTACTCATCTAGGGCCACCTTCATCTCTTTCAACACGTAAATATAATTCGCTAAACTTACACATTCTCCTGCAAATCTTTTAAAAGTTTTGTCAGTTTATGTTGAAAAATTTCCCGATCCTGCTCTGTGAAAGGCTTTGGGCCCTTCCCATAATGCCCTCTTTTTCGTGCTTTGGCGGCAGTATGACGGGAATCGAGCATAAAATCAATATCACGATCATTAAATTCGCGACCACGAAATGATAAAACATAACAACGTTTGCCAAGCGCGAGCGCAGCCAGTCCATAATCCTGTGTAATGACTACATCATAGGCCTTAATATGGTTGGCGATGTACAAATCCGCACTCTGATCACTGCGGTCCACTTGCACCGTTCGTACCCCTTCTCCGCCCTGAAGCAAATGATCAAAGGAAGATACCAACAATACGGGGATATTAAAACGGCGGGCCGTTTCCGCAATCTCCGCTTTCACCGGGCAAGCATCACCGTCCACAACAATGTGGCGTATATTCAACTCACTCAACCTCAGGATCACCCGGTTTCATAAAATAGCTGCATATTGTTATATACGACTTCCGCCAGCCAAATTCCTTCTGACCAGTCAAGGTAAATCAAAGGCTAAAATACGGAACGGCTGTTAAAAATAAAACTCACAACCCGTTCCGTATATTTATACCCTCATATATCCTTCTTTAATACTGAATTTTATGCGTACCCTCTAACCCGATTGGGACGGGGTTATTATACTACCACCAATTTGGAGAAATCGGCAAATCCTTTCAAGTCACGGTCGATGGCTGCAAGCAGAGCCAAACGGTTTGCACGTACAGCCTCATCTTCGGCCATTACCATCACGGAATCAAAGAATGCCGTAATAGCGTCCTTCCAAGCCGAGGCAATCGCCAGCGCTTCAGCAGCATCGTGCTGGGAAAGTGCATTGCGATACTCCTCATTGGTTCTGCTCCATGCCTCATGCAACTGCCGCTCTCCCTCTTCGGTGAACAGTTCAGGATGCACAGAAGAATTGGAAGCTTTGGCAGCAAGGTTGCCAACACGATTGAAGGACTCGACTGTCGTTTTAAACGCGTCTCCGGTTTGAACAGCCGCCATCAGAGCTTCACCTTTCGGTACAATTGCACTAATATCATCGAATCCGGCAGAAATCACCGCATCAACGACATCATAGCGAACCGTCTCGGACAACAGTTTTTTCACACGAAGTCCGAAGAAGTCCTGCAAATCTTTACGAACCTCTTCGTCCGCACGTTTCAACAGATTCATCTGAGCATGTACCTGAAGCGCAACACCGAACACATCGGACAAGGTCAGCGGAAGATTGTGATCCAGCAAAATTTGTACAATACCTGCCGCCTGACGACGCAGTGCGTAAGGATCCTGAGATCCGGTTGGGATGATATTGATGGAGAAACAGCCTACAATGGTATCCATCTTGTCGGCAGCACTCACGATAGCACCTTCAAGCGAAGCAGGAGATTGATCCCCGGCAAAACGCGGTTGGTAGTGTTCAAATACCGCTTTGGCCACTTCTTCCTTTTCGCCTGCCTTGCGTGCATAATCCTCACCCATAACACCTTGCAGCTCAGGGAATTCACCCACCATCAGTGTAACCAGGTCAAATTTGCAGATATCTGCGGAACGACTCACCGATTCGGCAACATCCGCAGAAACTTGCAGCTTGGCTGCGAGACCATCCGCAATTTTGCGAATGCGGCGAACTTTATCTCCCACTGTACCCAGTTCTTCCTGGAAGACGATGCTCTCCAGTTTGGATAATGCGTCCTTAATCTCCAGCTTCTGGTCCTCCTCGTAGAAGAACTTGGCATCGGACAGACGTGCACGCAGCACTTTTTCGTTACCTTTGGCAATCACATCAAGCGAATCACTGCCACCGTTTCGAACCGTTACAAAGTAAGGCAGCAATTGTCCCTCACTATCCAGGACAGGGAAATAACGCTGATGCTCACGCATCGAAGTAATCAATACTTCCTGAGGGATATTCAAGAAAGAAGGATCAAATGTTCCGAACAATACGGTTGGTGTTTCCACGAGGAACAGTACTTCCTCCAGCAAATCTTCCTTAATCGCGATATCCCATTTCTTCTCAGCAGCAAGTGCCTGAATTTGGGATACAATCATCTGCTCCCGTTCCTGGATATCTGCGATAACATGTTCGGAACGCAGCACTTCAACATAAGAGGCAGGATTAGAGATCACGGTCTCTTTGCCGAGAAAACGATGTCCACGAGTAACGTTGCCAGATTTCACTCCTGCAACTTCAATCTCGATGACCTCACTGCCGAGCAGAGCGACAATCCAGCGAATCGGGCGCACAAATTTGAAATCATAGGAAGCCCAGCGCATGAATTTTGGGAATGTCATCGCGTGCAATATAGACAGCAGGCCTTCACCAATCACGGATGAAGTCTCCACACCTTTGCTGCTCTTCGTCGCATAGATATATTCAACACCGCTCAGTTCCTTGAACGTAAATTGATCCGGTTCAACTCCTTGACTGCGGGCAAATCCCAGTGCTGCTTTGCTCCAGTTACCGCTGTCATCGAGTGCAATTTTACGGGATGGGCCTTTTACTTCTTCCTCCACATCCTCCTGCTTCTCGGCAACATCCTGAATCAAAACAGCCAATCGACGCGGTGTAGCGTAAGCATTTACCTCACCGTGTGTTATGCGGGATGCATCCAGCCATTTCACGATACGATCCTGCAGCTGTTCAATCGCTGCGCGCATGAAGCGTGCAGGAACTTCTTCCAGACCAATTTCAAACAACAGATCCTTAGACATGCTCGGCTCCCCCTTTCTTGATCAGCGGGAAGCCAAGCTTCTCACGCTCTTCCACATATGTTGCAGCCACTTGCCGTGCCAGATTGCGGACACGGGTAATGTAACCGGTACGTTCCGTTACACTGATTGCTCCACGTGCGTCCAGCAGGTTGAAGGTATGGGAACATTTCAGCACATAGTCATATGCCGGGAATACCAAATGCTGTGCCATAGCTTTGTTGGCTTCTTCTTCATGCATGTTGAAGAGGGTAAACAGCATTTTCACATCAGATACTTCAAACGTATATTTGGAGTGTTCGAATTCAGGCTGAAGGAATACATCACCATAGCTGATTCCCTCTACCCATTCCAGTTCAAACACATTTTCTTTTTCCTGAATGTAAGAAGCAAGACGCTCCATACCATACGTAATTTCAACGGCTACCGGATTCGTCTCAATTCCACCGACTTGCTGGAAATATGTAAATTGCGTGATTTCCATACCATCCAGCCAGACTTCCCAGCCCAGACCAGCGCAGCCAAGAGAAGGATTCTCCCAGTTATCTTCAACAAAACGGATATCATGCTTCAGTGGATCAATTCCCAGGCGTTTCAGACTTTCCAGGTAAATTTCCTGAATGTTGTCCGGTGAAGGCTTGATAATGACTTGGAACTGATGATGCTGATACAGACGGTTCGGATTCTCTCCGTAACGTCCATCCGAAGGACGACGTGAAGGCTCTACATAAGCGACTTTCCAAGGTTCTGGTCCAAGCGAACGCAAAAAGGTCATTGGGTTCATCGTACCTGCCCCTTTTTCCGTATCATAAGGCTGAACAATAATACAGTTATGCTCGGCCCAGAATTGCTGCAGCGTTAGAATCATCTGCTGAAAATTCATAATCATGCTCCTTTTCAATGGGATTGTTTGGCAAGCCTAGAACGCTTCGAATAGCACAAGAACAATCGAAGCCAGATGTTGGATGGACAAAGCTACGTTTTGCGAGGGTTATAAGATTAAGGCCTTGTTCTCCAGGGAAAACAATTCCAAAATACAAAAAACCCTCGCCCTACGCCTGTTGTCCAGACGTAGGGACGAGAGCTATTCCCGCGGTTCCACCCTACTTGGCTTGTGTACAAAACAGGATAATCTGTTCACACAAGCCCACTTTTCCGTGTCCATTCATGCTCCCGAGTGCCGTTTCACAGACCGATTCATCCCGGCTTTCACCATCCCAGGCTCGCTTCAATCACCGTACTCAAGGCCATGTGGCCTCCCCTACGAAGAACATTAAATCAAGTCTCCTACTATCTCGTTCAATGCATGTCTCCAAAAAGAGAAATTATAATCCATATTAAATAAAAAAGAGTGCAAAGTCAAGATAATTTATGATCCTCCAAAAATAACTCGTTAAATCCCGTACTTCTCCATCTGATCAAGAAAAGAACGGGTTTTTAAATTGAGACCGAGCTGATGATCCATGAAGGCTCTCATAATCTTCTTCATTTCATCTCTTGTGCTCTCGCTGACTGATATGTTGCCCAATCGCTGCAAGTCCAGCTGTGCAAACAATCGCAGTAATCTCAGAGCTTTGGGACTTACAGACAAAGCCGGCGGGTCAAAGTGTTTACAAGCTCTGCAGAGAACCCCACCCAACCTTGGGCTGACAAATAACTGCTCATCCGGTCGCTCCTGACCACATGATATGCATTCATCAAGTGACGGGCCGTAGCCCGCCGCCTGTAATATTTTCATCTCATAAAGACTAGTTATGACGGTCGGATCCTTCTCTTCCTTTAACGCTTGGAGACAAGCCTTTAACTGTTTGAACCAGAATGCTCCTGTCTCCTCATCCTGCAGAACCCGGTCCAGCAGTTCACACGCGTAGGATGCAAAAGCGGCTTTGACCAGATCTTCCCGCAGCTCATGATACGACTCGATGATTTCGCCCGCATTCAGTGTTCCGAGGCCCGTGTTTCGAAAATAAACATACTGGCCATACGTAAACGGCTGCACTAGTGCAGCATGTCGGCTTTTGGGCTTTTTGGCACCACGGACGAGCACACCTACTTTTCCACCGCTTTCGGTGCAAAGCGTAATAATTTTGTTTCCCTCGCCGTAGTCCATGCTGCGGATGACAATCCCTTCCACCCTGTATAGCATGCCTCGTCACCTAACCATTCCCGAATCAGCCAATTAACCTTCGGCTTCTTCATCTTCTATCACTTCCCCTGCAGTATCAGACTCCTGACCTGTTGAGGCACAAGCCTCGGTATATAACAAATAGGACTCCACATCCCCCGTCATTGCAAAAACCTTCCACGAAAAATCTCGCATCAGAATTTCATCCTCTCATTAGAAATGACGTCTGCATCTACCAGTAGGATGGAGTCTTGCAAGGTAAACTATGTGTTGCAATTAATGGATACTGAATTGTTTATTCGCGACCGAAGCCTAAATCACGCAGCACGCGATCCTGATTTCTCCAGTCCTTCTTCACCTTAACCCATAGGTCCATGAAGATTTTTGAACCCAACAGGTTTTGAATATCCGTTCGGGCTCGCTTGCCTACCTCTTTCAATAGAGCTCCCTGCTTGCCGATAATGATCCCTTTTTGCGAATCTCGTTCGACAAAAATAACTGCCGAAATGTACACTACCCCGTTGTCCTGAACCTTCATATCCTCAATGGTTACAGCAATGGAGTGTGGAACCTCTTCCCGGGTCATTTGCAGAATTTTCTCCCGTATCAGCTCCGCACAAACGAACTGTTCCGGGTGGTCGGTAATTTGATCTTCCGGATAGTACTGCGGCCCTTCCGGTAAGTAATTGCCAAGCTGTTCCAACAATGTACTCACATTGCTGCCAAGCTTAGCGGAGACGGGCACGATCTCAGCAAAATCATGCAGTTTGCGATACTCCTCAATAAGCGGCAGCAGCGCCTCCGGTTCGATTTTGTCAATCTTATTCATGACCAGAATGACAGGTGTTCTTATATTTTTAAGCTGTTCAGCGATGTAACGATCTCCACCGCCCATTCCCTCGGAAGCGTCAATCAGGAACAAGGCAGCTTCCACTTCACCGAGTGTATTCAGAGCAGTCTGATTCATGTAGTCGCCGAGCTTCGATTGACGTTTATGAATCCCTGGTGTATCCAGAAAGACAATTTGTTTATCTTCGGAGGTGTACACCCCATGTATTTTGTTTCGAGTGGTTTGCGGCTTGTCCGACATAATAGCTATCTTTTGTCCAATGACCTGATTCATCAAGGTTGATTTACCAACATTGGGACGTCCAACAATGGCTACAAAGCCGGATTTAAATGCTTGTTTTTTCATATGGTCCTCCTCAGGCGCCTAGGCCTGGAATGTATTATTTTTTAGCAAAGTCCAGATCCGACGGACCAAAAGCCCACGGCAGCAGCTCGGCAACCGTAGTCTCCTGCTGATCACCCTTCAGGTTGCCCATAATGACTTTCATATCCGGTTCACACAACTCAATCATGACCTGACGACACACACCACATGGAGCAATCGGGCCTTCTGTATCCCCGACCACAGCAATCGCCTTGAAGCTGCGGGGCTGATGCCCGCCTGCGATCGCACTGAAAAGAGCTGTTCGTTCAGCACAGTTGCTCGGTGTATATGCAGCATTCTCAATGTTGCATCCGTGATGCACATTGCCCTCACTGTCCAGCAGTGCTGCTCCTACGCCAAAGTGGGAATAAGGTGTATACGCTTTTTCACGTGCCTTGATGGCTTCTTGCATGAGCAGTTTGTTATCCATAATCCAATCTCTCCCTCAGGTTAAATCTGAAATTAAACTTGCATTTATAGCAAACCGAGCCAGTTCAACACCGGTTTGCCGAAAACCATACATCCGATGACTACGGCGAACACCGCAGCCAGCAAAACTGCACCAGCCGCGGTGTCTTTCGCCGCTTTTGCAAGCGGATGAATATGCGGATGTGCCAGATCCACTGCTGCCTCAACGGCAGTGTTCATTAATTCGGTCACCATTACCAAAAAGATGGCTGTAAGTAAAAACATCCAGTCTGTTCTGGAAATTCCGAAGATAAATCCGGCCGAACACATGATGACGGCTACTCCCGAATGAACCCTAACATTTCGCTGTGTCCGAAAACCGTATACGATTCCTTCTGCCGCATTGCGGAACACCAGACTCCAGGAGCGCCCTTTCATTATCGTGTCAACCCGGCCTGGGCCAGTACAGCTTCTTGTTTGCCCATCATTTCAGCTTCACTTGCTTCGTCCTGATGGTCGTATCCGAGCAGGTGCAGGAAACCGTGCACAAACAGGAAACCAAGCTCACGTTCAAATGAATGCCCATATTCCTCACTTTGCAGGATGGTGCGAGGAACGGAAATAATGATGTCACCGAGAACATCAGGCATCTCTTCCATCTCTTCATCCTCATCCAGTTCATAGATGATATCCAGTTCCTCGTCCATCGTCTCATTCATCGCAAATGACAACACGTCTGTCGGACGATCGATTCCGCGGTAATCACGGTTCAGCTCATGAATCTGTGCATCATCCACAAAAGTCAGGGCAACCTCCCCATCCGCAACGCCCTCTGCTTCCCCGGCAAGGTTCAGCAGCTGCTCCAGCATTGCAATCATCGGCTCCGTAATTTCTTTATCCTGTTGTTCATTATTCCATGCCAGGTTAAGACTCATTCTTTCATAACTCCTGTCTGCTCATAATAGTAAGTCAACCCGCTTCAGGTGAAGTCGGTTTCGGTTTCTTGATCTCTTCCGGGTATTCAATACGGGAGTGGAAAATCCCCATTACCGTTTCTTTCAGCGTCTTAGCTACGATGTCCAGCTCACGCATCGTCAGATCACAGTCGTTGAACTGATGATCATCGAGACGCCCCTTGATAATTTTCTCAATCATGGACTCCACTTGCTCCACTGTCGGTTTGCGCAAAGATCTCACAGCAGCCTCCACGCTGTCGGCAATGCCAACAATAGCAGATTCCTTGGACTGAGCCTTCGGCCCAGGATAACGGAAATCCTCTTCGGTGAAATCAGGCTCAACGCCTGCTTCTTCCGCTTGGCGCAGTGCTTTGTGATAGAAGTAATGGAGGAAGGTCGTACCGTGATGCTGCTCTGCGATATCCCGAATTGGTTTTGGCAGCTTGTAATCCTTCTGCATCTCCACACCATCCCGTGCGTGTGCAACGATAATCGATTTGCTCAGCTTGGGATCTATGGAATCATGCGGATTCTCCATATTGTTCTGATTTTCAATAAAATATATCGGTCGCTTGGTCTTGCCAATATCATGATAATACGAACCTACTCGGCAGAGCAGACCATTTGCCCCTATAGCTTCCGCTGCGGCTTCAGACAAGTTTCCTACCATCACACTGTGATGATAAGTGCCCGGCGTTTCTGTCAGCAGCTTGCGCAATAACGGATGGTTCGGATTTGACAGCTCAACCAGCTTCAATGCCGACAAAATACCAAACGATGTCTCGAAAAACGGCATAAGCCCGATAACGAGGATCGCCGTTAATACACCGCCTGCAAACGCAAATCCGACGCCGTACAACGTAGTTGTCCGGTTCCAGTCACCTGTGTCGATCAATGACAGTGTAAACACGGCAATGGAACCAAACAGGCAGACCATAATGGCACCTTTTAAAATGGTGGATCGCTGACTTGCCCGGTATGTCGCGAATATGGCAACAAAAGATACCAGCACCGCGAAGAAACCGAGTTCAAAATCAAAAATCTGACCCTGGTGTGTATTTAAGATGATGCTTGACAGCATGCCAATAATGATTGAACAAACAAAAGCAAGTGATGTATCCAGCAGTAAAGCAATTAACATTGCTCCAACCGCGACCGGTGCAAGGAAGCCCACGTAAGACCTGTCGGCCGTCTGGATGAATGCTGTTACATGCATAACCACGATCGTAATAATGAAGATAAGTACAAGCATCAGCAATTGTGCATTGTTATATTTGAAATGCGTTCCGCTGTATTGCTGAATATACATCAGAATTGCTGCCGACAACAGACAAGACAGCATGAGTAGCCCCAGCTGGGGCCAGTAGTTCACTTCGTTCTTCAGCAAATCATTCTCATCAAGCAGCGTATAAATCTCGGGAGTGATCGTTTCACCTTTGGCTACCAATGTTTCCCCCTGCTTGATATAGACCGTTTGTGTATTCTCACGGGCCTGCACCTTGGCTTCCTTCGTACCCTCTTCATCATAGAAGCGGTTGGATGTCACCACAAGACGAGCAAGCTCCTGAACCACCTCACGCTGTGTACGCTTGCTTAGAGAGCTTACACTCACCATCTCTGCCACTTTTGCTCGTGCCGTTGTAGCATCGCTGATCTGATCCGTCATTAGCCTGGAGACAATATCCCGGGCAACGGGCTTCATCTCCTGGATATCTTCGGAGGTCAGACGTGAAATTTTGATATAGGTTTCTTCCGGGATCCGGTAACTTTGCTCCTGCACCACGTTTCTGATTTCTTCCAAAAGAGTTTCGGAGTATGTACCCGCTTTCCGATTGTTGTTAATAAAGTTGGACACAAAGTCCTTCTGGCGCTGCGGAATCTCATCACGATAGATGTCAATCTTGTCCTGACTGGAAATCTGATCATCCTGATTCAGCCGATCAATACGATCGAGCAGAGTGGTCATCAAATTTTCGTTTCGCAGCTGCACAATCTGAAAGATCGGCTGTACACGTTCAGCGGCTTCTTCCTGCGCTTTCAGTGTAGCCTTCGTATTTGGAATCTGCATCGGCGCAGCAATATCCACTTCACTTCGTGTGCCTTCCTGAATATCATACCGCTCGGGGAGCAGCTTGGAAGCCAGACTCACGTAGAAGAGAATCACCAGAAACAAAAACAGAAGATAGCGTGCCCACACGCTATACTTCCATCCTGTAGCTTTATTCTGAAAAGATTTGCCTTTTGACAGTTCCTTCGAGGTCACCTTAGACAATCCCTTCTATTCTTGATTTTCTGCGGCGTGGTTGTATGCAACGATAATTTTTTGGACGAGGGAATGCCGTACAACATCTTGCTCGGCAAAGTAGACAAATCCAATCTCTTCAACTTCACTGAGTATCGTTTTCGCTTCCACAAGCCCTGACTTTTTGCCGCGAGGTAAATCAATTTGTGTCACGTCTCCGGTGATGACCATTTTGGAGCCAAAACCAAGACGGGTCAAAAACATTTTCATCTGTTCAGGTGTCGTATTCTGAGCTTCATCCAAAATGATGAATGAGTCATCAAGTGTACGTCCCCTCATATATGCCAGTGGCGCTATTTCAATCAAACCGCGCTCCAGTGCCTTGGCCGTCTGCTCCTGCCCCATTACATCGTACAAGGCATCATACAAAGGCCGCAAATAAGGATCAACCTTTTCCTGAAGATCTCCAGGCAGGAAACCAAGGCTCTCACCCGCTTCAACAGCAGGCCTTGTAAGCACAATGCGTTTGACGCTTCCTTCCTTGAGTGCGGCAACCGCCAGCACAACAGCCAGGTAGGTTTTACCTGTACCGGCAGGACCGATCCCGAATACGACGTCGCGTTTCTTAATGGTCGTTACATAGTGTTTCTGTCCAATGGTTTTGACACGGATCGGTTTGCCCCGGTAGGTCGTCGTAATCTCACCCTTGAACAGGTCGAGAAGCTGGTCTGCACGCAGATCCTTCGCCAGTTCAATCGCATAGCTGACGTCCCTTTCGGTTAACACATATCCATTACGTACCAATTGCAGTAACACATCGAATAATTGTTCAAGCGATTCCACATGCTTCGTGCTGCCATGAATGACAATCTCCGCTTCACGAGAAGCGATCTGTGCAGGAATCTCGGATTCAATCAGTTTCAGAAAAATATCTTGGGGTCCAAAAAGAGATTGACCCTCTCCCGCACTCTGGAGGGAGATTCGTATGCTGCGTGTTTGCTCTGACAAATAGCCTCATTCTCCTTGACTATGGACTAGCGGAAGTTCTTCCGCAATGCTTTCTTCCACTTCAAATAATACTTTCATATAAACTTTACCATTCTCTTTCTTCTCATGCAAAATTTTTTCACTTAAAATTTTTGTTCCCTTGCCATTTTTGGCGATTATATCGTTTCTGGCGCCCTCTAGTCCTTTCGTTCTGGCCCATTCCACCGTCTGCTGCTCTTCCTGTTCCCTGGTCTCCATATCGGTCTCGGTCAACCATCCCATAGGAAGCGTGAAAGAACGCCACGTCAGCGGCTTATGGTCACTTGCCGTATTGAAGGAACTGAACGGAGTCTTGCCATATCCCCAGAGCTGCACAGCCCAATTGCCAAGCACAATATAGAAACGTTCCTTACTCTCTCCTGTCATCGTGTTATGTTTCTGAACCAGAGGGACTTCCACCTCATATTCACGCCATACGAGCCCGCGAACCTCGCCTTTGGCTACTACATTCTCCGTATTCTCTTCATCCCCCAAAATACCCGATATCAATACCTGCCCTTTCTTGACGCGCATATTCTTCTGTACAACCGGACGTCCCTGTTCTGCGTAGATTTGGGTAACGACCGCATCCGACTTGCTCACCAAGTGTCTGGGATTCAACAGCGGTTCACGCTGGGGCTGTGCAGATTCCACGACCTGAATGGTAATGGTTGTCCCCTCTTTGCTCACACCAATCCAGGTTACATCCGGTAGTGCCAATGCCAGCTGCCTGGAGAGCTTGTCCTGACTTTGCAGCCGAAAACCCCATTGAAAAGGGTAGATCCCTTCTTTTTTAGCAGCAGCAAGCACCACATCAGTCGGGATTTTCACATTTCCTTTCACTTCCACATTCCAAATCATCGATGATAGTGCAAACATCGCAATGACGAACAACACCATGCCCCCGAGGAAGAACTTTCTTTTGAGTAATCGGGCCATAAAAAAAGGAATCCCGCTTCGATGCGTCACTTTCACCCTGCAGCCTGTCCGTTTCAACAAAGGACGTAGCCTAAAAAAGTGCGGCAGCAGAATGTTCATTTCTGCCTTGCGTCCATCATGGGCACGCAGGTTCCACACTTCCAGTCCCTGCTCTGCCACCATGTTGATCAGCGCTTCGATGTCCCCCCCAGTGACCGTGATTCGGACTGCACCTCGCAGTTTGTACAGACTGGGCTGTTTCATCCGTTCCCCTCCGCTCCATTCATATGTATATCCAAAATCGTTCCTTCAACCGCCACTTCATCCGGCAAAATATTACGAATCATCAAATCGGCCCCTTTAATTTCTAATTGTCCTTGAGATAACGCCAGAACAATGCGATTGGGCGTAAAATGGATCACACCGCGATGATTTTCTATATACAATTGCTTGCTGCCGATCAGGGTTAACCGTGGCATATCATAAAGCACATCCTGCGGCAAATCCAGCACCTCACTGGTCCATCTGCGCAGCTTGCGGCTGATCCGGGTCATACGAAGGTCTTCCCCCTTCCTCTACAGTTCAACTTATGCGGAGAGACATGATTTTATGAAAACTACGGCTTGTGTTAGATCATTAATTCTAAAAAAAGAGGACACAGCAAAAAAGCCGTCTCCGGCATGTTGCTCACCAGAAACGGCTCTTTCCTGTTTATTTCATATTAATTCCTTATTACAACTTGCCCCTCGAACCAAAAGGCTGTTTAGAACGCGGAGGACCCAACACTTCAGCCCACAACACACCGCTCCGGATATCTTCTTTGCGTAAAAGCGACTGTCCCGATTCACCAATTGAGGGTTCATCCCAACTGGTATCTGACACAACAGGTGCTTTAGCAGAAGAAAAGCGATTCAACCTCTTCTGAATCAATTGCTGTTGTTTTTCCATTTCTTTCATTTGTTGTTCGAGTGAGCTTTCCATCCCGCCGATTAAGTTTTTTCCACTAAAATCGTCTCCTTGACGAGATGATGCCGCAGGATCAGGATACGGATGATCATATCGATCATCGTACTGGTCGTCCTCATACCGATCATTGTCGTCATAAGAATCATCATAACGGGTATCACCGGCAGATTGCTGAGTCGCTGTTTGTGACGGAGAGCGGTCATTTCGGTCTACTTCTCCGCTTCCTCCGAAAGTAGGCATTCCGTTATTGGGACGTCTCTTGTTTGGATCAGCCGATTTGGCTGCTTTTCCAAGGAAGGAAAAGAGCGCAAAACCCACGACTGCCACAATATACAGGTTATCAAAAATCCATTCAAATAGGCCCATGTTTACTCACCGCCTATCTTTCGTTTTTGGAATCACCCTGATTATTGGAGTTACCTTCACCAGGTTTTCCTAATGAGTTACGCATTTGCGTGTCTGCTTCAATATTTTTCAGGTTCATATAATCCATTACGCCAATTTTACCGCTCCGCAAAGCTTCTGCCATTGCGAGTGGCACTTCGGATTCAGATTCAACCACACGTGCTCTCATTTCCACTACGCGCGCTTTCATCTCTTGCTCTTGGGCTACAGCCATCGCGCGGCGTTCTTCGGCTTTTGCCTGTGCAATACGTTTATCAGCCTCAGCCTGCTCGGTTTGCAGGAAGGCACCAATGTTTTTACCTACATCCACGTCTGCAATATCAATGGACAAAATCTCAAAAGCAGTCCCTGAATCCAGACCTTTAGACAATACGGTACGGGAGATCAGATCCGGGTTTTCCAGTACTTCTTTATGAGAGTCCGCAGAACCGTTGGTACTTACAATCCCTTCACCGACACGGGCAATAATAGTCTCTTCACCAGCACCACCGACGAGTCGGTCAATGTTTGCACGAACTGTAATTCTGGCTCTTACATTGACTTCAATACCATCTTTGGCTACTGCAGATACAACTGGAGTTTCAATGACACGCGGATTGACACTCATCTGTACAGCCTGCAAAACATCTCGGCCCGCAAGGTCGATCGCAGCAGCACGCTCAAATTCGAGTGGAATGTTTGCACGCTGTGCGGCAATCAAAGCGTTGACAACGCGGTCCACGTTACCACCGGCAAGAAAATGGCTTTCCAGTTGGTTCATAGAGATTTGTAGACCGGCTTTGGTTGCTTTAATCATTGGATTTACGATTCGGCTAGGTGTTACACGTCTCAGTCGCATCGCTACCAGTGTAATAATTCCAACACGCACACCGGAAGCAATAGCCGAGATCCATAGCATTACTGGGAAAAAGCTGAAGAATACGCTCAATACGATAATGGCAACTACCGCAACGAGCAAAACCGTAATCAAGGTTGGTTCCATAGACAAAACTCCTCCATTGCACTTTAATTTTGTAAAAATTCATCATAACAGATATCAAATATTACGCTGCTAATATTAGAAAAACACCATTCGGCAAGCAGCACTGCCATATGGTTATGTACACTGCCGAAGTCCACTCAGAACTCCGGCAAAGCAAGCGGTTTACACCGGCAAAGCTTGCTGGACCACAATCCGGGTGCCTTCGGCTTTAACCACAATAATCGGTGTATCAACTGGAATAAAGTCTCCGTCCGAAACCACATCAATCCGTTCCCCATTAAACATTGCTGTTCCAGATGGACGAAGCGGAGTCAGGCTGATCCCTTGAAGACCAATCAGTTCTTTACGTTCTGTCGCAGATGAATAACCTCGATCGGCAGACAATTTGTCACTCAGTATAAATCGATTCCATATGCCTCTGTCCTTAAACAGAATCACCACGATGGCTATAACCACTAGCGCTGCTCCGAAAGCAATGCCCAGTGATACAAATGCATCACTTGTGTCATATGCGGCACGCACGACACCGGCCACAAGCGCGATGGATCCCAGAATCCCCAGAATCCCCATGCTTGGAATAAACATCTCCAAGATCATCATGATGAGCCCAACAGTAAAGAGCACCCAGGTCTCTGCTCCAGCAAAACCGGCAATGTAGTTCCCGGAGAAGTAGAGAATGAAGCAGACGATACCCACAATACCAGGCACTCCAAATCCAGGTACGATCAATTCAATGACCACACCCGCAATCCCCAGAAACAGAAGTACAGTCATGACAACTGGGTTGGTCAGAAAAGAAGATATATTCTCTGCTGCAGTGCGCTCTACAGTGAATACATCATCCTGACTGTAACCCAGCCAGGCTGCCGCTTCTTCCGGAGTTTTGCTGATATGGTCCGCATATCCCACTTTCAGCGCTTCCTCGGCAGACAAAGCAATAATTTCACCCTTCTGCTTCGTTTTATTGATCTCCGGCATCTCCACTACCATGTTGACATCAGTCATTCCCGCTGCAATATTGCCGTCACGACCGCCTTGTTCCGCTGCTCCCTGCATTTTGCTCTTCCAGAATGCAACCAGCTTCGGATCATCGACATGTTTGCCTGTGCTGTCTACCATCGCTGCCGCACCAATCATGCTGCCTGGCGACATTACGATCTTATCTGCATTTAAGGCCAGAAAACTCCCAGCCGAAGCAGCGTCTCCACGGACAAAAGCAACGGTCTGAACAGGGCTTTCCTTAATCAGGTTACCCAGTTCTTCTGCCGTGTCGACACGCCCTCCCGGCGTATTGATATCGAGAACAATCAGGCCAGCGTTCATCGCTTCCGCTTCCTTGAAGCCACGCTCCATGAACTTGCCTAAACCCTGCTCGATTGGTTTATCAACCGGAATAATATATACGGCGCCGCTCTTTTCAGCTGCATGTGCAGACGGCGATCCAATCAAGACAGGAAGCAGCAGCGTCAGCAGCATCATGAGCAACAATGGCCCCGCAAGCATCTTCCGGCGCTTTCCCTTCACAATAATCCCCCCTTTTCCATTATTGTTATACTGTCCAGCTTATGGTATTTATTACGTACAATGCAACATTTCGTTTCAAAATCTTAAAATTATATTTGAAAGCTGGAGGAATTGCAAGAAATTAAATCTAAAATTATGTATGATAACCATTTTAAAGCAAATAAAAAAAGAACTCTTTTCAAACATGCGCTGTGTATCACAGACTATTACGTTAACTCTTTCGTTTTAATAATGATCCATGAACTGCCAATTTATTTATCAAAACGTTAATCAGGAAAAAACACCCCCTGACAAGTCAGGAGGTGTTTATTGATTTGCTTTATTGCAGAAATTGTTGAACTGCTTGATTAACCAGTTTGCCGTCCGCTTTGCCTTTTACTTTCGGCATAAGGGCCGCCATGACTTTCCCCATCTCGGCTTTCGAAGAAGCACCGGTTTCCTGGATGGTCTGCTGTACAATAACTTTAATTTCTTCTTCGGTAAGCTGTGCGGGAAGGTACTGACCAATTATATCAATTTCCGCTTTTGCATTTGCCGCGAGTTCTTCACGGCCCGCTTTGTCAAATTCTTGGAGGGCATCTTTGCGCTGTTTGATTTCACGACTCAGGATATCAAGCACTTCGTTGTCATCCAAAGTTCTTTTCAAATCTATTTCAAGATTCTTGATCGTCGAACGAATCAACCGAATGGTGGAGAGCTTGAACTTGTCCTTGCTCTTCATCGCTTGCTTCATATCTTCGTTCAATCGTTCGCTAAGATTCATGTTGTTCAAATCCTCCTAAAACTTTCTCTTACGAGCAGCCTCGGACTTTTTCTTGCGCTTTACGCTTGGCTTCTCATAATGCTTACGTTTCTTCACCTCAGCCAAGACGCCATCTTTAGCGATGGAACGTTTAAAGCGACGAAGTGCAGCATCAATAGTCTCGTTTTTGCGAACTTTAGTTTCAGACACCAGTTTTCCCTCCCTCCGACCAGACCGTCCAAGAGCAATAACACGGTTCATCACCTTTCATTATAGGCGAAAGATAATAAACGTGTCAACCTTAACGTAATGATCACTTTATTTAAACGAATCACAGTGCTATCTCAATCTCATTTGAGCAAGGAAAAGCATAGCAATCGACCCATTATTGTTTGTGCGAATCCGACAGGCTTGTTAATGCACCAAGTCTGGTGCCTCCAAGCAAATGATAGTGCAGGTGATGGACCGTTTGTTCTCCATCCTTGCCGCAGTTATTAATCAAACGATAACCGGACTCGTCAACCCCAAGACGTTTCGCTGCTTCCTGTGCTGCCAGATGAATTTCACCAATCAGCGGTGTATCCGCTGCTGTCACATCATTCATGGAAGCAATATGTTTCTTCGGAATAACGAGAACATGTGTCGGCGCAGCGGGCTGGATGTCATGAAAGACAACCACATGGTCATTCTCCAGAACTTTGTTGGAGGGAATGCTGCCCTCTACAATTTTGCAAAACAAGCAATCCATTGTTCATACCCTCCTTTGATTTTAAAGATTTATGTATGCTCCTCTATCATACCGGAAGTGAAAAGTGTCGTCCAATCTCACACGAAAATGCTTTTTAAAATCAACCACCCCCCATAACCATATCTATCATGCCAACGGATGCTCAATATAATCCTCATGGCCCGATCATTTGATGAACATTATAAAAAACCTTTCTGCACCCCGGTGGACCGTAATATGCCCTTAAGGATGAGAAAGGTTGCAGGATTTATTTTAATTCCAAATCTGATTTTCGAGCCTCATATCAATAGTACGGCAGTAAAGTTAATGCGGCCAGCCCGAACAAAGGCAGAACCAGTCTGTTAAAACGTCTGCGACCGTAACCATAGTATGGATAGGGATATGGGTACGGGTATCCGTATCCCGGATAAAATCCGCGAGTATGAGGGGCAGGATACCCTGCTCCCGGCATTGCGTTTGCTCCCCAGTTTGCATGATTTGCTAGAGCTTCAGGACCGACAGGGACAGCCAAATAAATCATGTCGTCATCCACATTTTCCATGATTCCATCAAAATGGCTTCCGTCCTTCATCTGTACACAAACATAACGATGCATGTGTTCCTTGCATAATTTCTTCGCTTCCACCTTTTCCACTTCAGTACGCCTCCCTTATCGTGCTTCATCACCCTTCCATGGTATTCAGATCTGGGCGAATTGACACTCAAGGTTCACGCAAAAAAAAGTACCCCGTGAGCGGATTTCGAATGAAATCTGCTGCCACGGACGTCTAACCAGGAAACTTCCTGATCAAACGTCCGCCGGGGTACTTAACATAAGGTATGTCGGCTTGACTGTAGTATAACAGCAGGTTGAACCTGTATCTGTGAGGTATCTCACTCAATTCAGGGGAGTAAAAGAAATATGATTCCCATTCTCCACTCCGGAATTCAGTCGACTGAAGGATCTACTAAAGGATAATGGCAGTCATTACATAATTTAAGACTTGGCGAAGAAAAACAGATCACGTTTTTAAAGGCTTTCCAATACCACCCGAGAGCCGCCCCCAGCCTCGTTTGCAGGAATAATAACAAGCTTGCGTGGCAGACGAGCCCGCAGCTCCGGCACGTGGCTTATGACTCCGACAGCTAGACGGTCATCATGCAGTTTCTCCAGCGATGTAATTACGGTATCCAGCAGTTCAGGGTCCAGCGTACCAAACCCTTCATCCAGGAAGAAAAATTGCAGTGGATACTGACCACGCAGCTGAATCTGGGCAGACAAGGCCAATGCCAGGGACAAGGAGGTCAAAAATGTTTCGCCGCCTGACAAGGTGGATACCGGACGTTTAACCCCTCCGTTTGCATCATCACAGATAACAAATCCGCCGCCCGAGTCCACCTCGAGCGAATACCGCTGTTTGGTCAAAAATCGTAGGCGCTGTGAGGCAGCTTGGCTCACCTGCATGAGTTGTTCTTCAGCAATATACTCTACAAAAGCATTTCCCCTGAAGGCAGCCTGAAGTTTGCTGAGCAGCTCCCCTTGATGACTTACTTCTACCCGTTTGTTCTCCAGTTCGGTCCAGCGAACATGACGCTGCTGAACATCCTCCAGATCCCGTTCTGCACGTGCCTTGGCACTTAGTGCAGCTTCATCCTCGGCGCGTCTCAACTTCAGACGTTCCGTACAGGATACCCACTGCTCTTCGGACACTTCTGCTCCACCGAGCTTCTGCTCAAGTTCACGCAGCTGTGAAGCCAGTTCACGTTCGCGTTCACGATGATGCTGAATGTTTGCTGCCAAACGCTCAGCCTCTTCCGAAGGAATGGCCGCTTCCAGAACAGCTTGTTCAGAGTCGAATGGAGATTGAACCAGCAATTGCTGCCAGCGTGCAACTGCCTGATCCAGATGTTCCGCCGCTGAGGCCAAGGCCTGCCTAGCCATAACGTCTTTTTTGGCGGACTCCTGTTTCAGGGCGTCCGCTTCTTTGAAGCGCTGGGCCGAGTCGGCAGCTGCTTTTCGTAGTCCATCCAGATGGGACTCGGCAGCGGCGATCAATTCCTCCACTCGTTGCTCGCCCACCCATTGGCGCAGTCGTTCTTCCTTTTCAGACAGCTGTTTGTTATTCCCTTGCCACTCGGTCTGCCACTGGATCAGCTGTTTGTCCAGTTCAACAAGTTTCTGGTGAAGGGACTGTACCAATTGCTCCTTCTCTTCCAGGAAGGTGACACTTTTGTTCAGCCGTTCCTTAATGTCTTCAGCACGTGCATCGCGTTCCTGCATCGCCTGATGAAGGGCGACAGCCTCCTCCTGGGCGATGCCCGGCAGTTCGGCGGCCCAGCGGCCTTGCAGTGCAGCTGCAGCTGCCTCACTCTCGGCCAGCTTGCGTTCCGCCTGGACGAGCCCGGCACGGCCGGCCTCCTGCGCGGCAGCCGCTTCCATGCGGCGCTGCTGCGCACCCACAGCCGCCTGCTGTAACGCGGCGGCTTCCGCTTGCACTTGCGCTGCAGCGTCAGCCAGCGCCCGCGCGGCTTCGCGCAGTGCGGCGGCTCGCGCTGCCCAGTCCGCCGGGGAGCGCCCGTGTGCGGGCGAACCGGCGGGCTCAGGCTCCGCAGCCGCAGGCGCGGCCTCGGCTGCGGCCGGAGCTTCGCCGGCCGCAGCGCCAAGCTGCGTCAGCAGGCTGCGACGTTCGTGCAGCTGCTGGCGCAGCCCGAAGCGCAGCTCCTGCAGCTCCGCCTGCAGGCTGCGCAGCAGTTCGAGGTCCGCATCGCCTGCGTGCGGACCTTCTCCCGGCGGTGCAGCCGGGAGCGGGTGGTGTGCGGAGCCGCACACCGGGCAAGGCTCGCCGTCACGCAGCTCGGCGCGCAAGGCGGAGGATAGCCGGTGAAGCTCCTGCTCGCGCATCGAGCCACGCAGCTGCTCCTCCGCCCAGGCCAGCAGGCTCTGTTCGCGGCCAACGTCCTGCTCACAGGCCAGCAGGGCCTCAAGACCCGCTGACGCCTGTTCGACCAGAAGCTGACGCCGTTCATTCAGGCGGCTCTCTTCGCCGGCCGCCGTCTGCAGCTTCTCGGCTGCCAAATTCGCAGACTGCTTGTAGGTTTCCATTTCAGCCTGGTTCTGTCGCAGCTGTTCTGCGGCCGTATCCAGTCGATGCCGAAGCTCAAGTGCAGCTTGCAGCTGTCTTCGCTCCTCAGCCTTGACTTCATTCGGCTTTAGACTTTCCTGCAACTCTTCTCTGCGTTTGCGTCCACGCTGCTGCAGTTCTTTTTCCTTTTCCAGCTGCTGGCCAAGGACAGCCTGCTCAGCCTGCCCCTGCTCCAGGAGCCGCTTCAGACGGGCACCGTCCTCTTGCAGACCGTCCCGTTCCCGCTGCAGCTCTTTGGCCTGTTCCAATTGTTCCAGCCGGAGCAATAGTTTCGGTTCACTCTCAGCCAACTGCATACGCGCCGTATCAGCCTTCTCTGCTTCAAGAACAGATAACCGTTCGTGTTCCACAGCTTGTTCATGGGCTGTTGCAGCTGCAGTTTGTCGCAGCTTCTGCTCTGTTACAGCATCCCGCATGGTCTGAAGTGCAGGTAATATGGCCTCGGCTGCACCAGCCTGTTTCAACCGTTGTTCACCTGTTTCGATCTCAGGTTCAAGGATTTTGAGCTTTTGCTGTTCTTCCAGACGCCTCTGGCGCTCTTGACTCCATTCACGTATTTTTCCCAGCTGCTCAGCTTCCTTCGTTGCTTCATCCAGAATTTTCCGGGAGAGTTCTGCATTCTTTACAGCCTCTTGGAGAAGTCGTCTGGTTTCTTCCAACGTTTCCTTGCTCGCATTGCCAAGACCCTGCTGCTCTGCCAGGAGAGCTTGATGAACCATATCGTTATCTTTCACTCGCCGGCTCAGCTTAATGGCAAGCTGATCTCCATATTTCTCCAAATGGAACAGACGCTGCAGCATCTGTCGTCGTTCACTGCCTTTCAGGGATAGAAACTCAGCAAATTTACCCTGCGGCAGCACAACGGCTCGCGTAAAGTCATCCATTTTAAGGCCAATCACTTCTTCAACGCAGCGGTTAACATCGGCCAGTTTATCAGCAAGCACCTGTTCCTCTCCGTTTACAGTCTCAATGAATTTGCTGATCGTATTGCTTACAGATATTTCATTGTTACGTTTAAAACGCCGTTCCACCCGAAATCTCCGTGTCCCTTCAGCCGATGACAGTTCGAAGGTAAAAGCCACCGATAGCGCATCCTCAGCATGATTCATGATGCCCTGCGTCCCGTTAACCGCCCGTTCCACCTTGCCGTACATTGCAAGGGTAATGGCGTCCAGCAAGGAAGATTTCCCGCTCCCCGTTGGACCGAAGATGCCGAACAATCCGGTTTCCGTCAGTACCGTAAAATCAACTTCCTGTGCTTCACGGTAGCTCTGCAGACCGGCCACTTTTAATAAAATCGGCTTCATCTTCCTTCAACCTCCTCACGCACGCCTGGCTCGTCCTCATCTACAAGTTCCAGGAACAGCTTCACCAGACTGTCTTCAGGCTGTGCCCCGCCTGTCTGACGCTGGTAGAACTTGCGAAACAATTCGTGCACGGGCAGCTCGGAACGCTGCTCCAGCAATCCTGCTGCAGCCATCTCCGGATAAACCGGTCGGATATGAATGATACCGTCATGCGACTTGCGCAGCTGCTGGATCTCTTTCAGTGACATGGCATCGTCCAGCCACACTTCCATATCGATAAAAGATTGGGCATCTCGACCCTCTTCCAGCCAGCGATATACCTCGGCCAGTCCACCGCGTGCCTTCCAACGCACAAGTGGACGTCCACAGGTTAACAGCACTTCTTCCACATTTGCAGTTCCGCCTGGCGCCAGATCCACCATCGTAACCGATTTGCTCTGTCCCGCTTCCGAGAAGCTGTAAGCCAGTGGCGATCCACTGTACCGGATCACACCGTCTCCCTTTACAGCCTGGGCCCGATGAAGATGTCCAAGCGCTGTATATTGCGCACCGATCGACAACGAGGCTGGATCCACCGTATAGGCACCACCCACCTGAATCGGGCGCTCCGAATCACTTTCCACCCCGCCCAGTACATAGATGTGACTCATCCCCAAATTGACCGTATCCGGACGAAATGAACTCGCCAGCCGCTGCATCAACATTCCTACCCGGCGGCTGTAGGCCTGACGAAGCACGTTTTCATCCCCATCGGTAGTGAGCAGTTCATTCAGCCGTGCCTCCGAAGGATAGGGCAAAGCTGCAATCCGGGCAGTCTCGCCCGTTCGCTGCGCATGAATGGTAACTGCTTCTGCCGTTGGCATGCCTACCAGAGTAATGCCCTGTCTGTTCACAAGTGGCGTTACAGAAGCCACCCGTTCCGGCTGATCATGATTGCCTGCAATGACTACCAGCGGTCTTCCGCGCTCCGTGAGCCGGGCAGCCGCTTCATAAAACAGCTGCTCTGCCGATGCAGGCGGATTAACAGAGTCATATACGTCGCCAGCCATTAACACTGCGTCCGCTTGCTGATCATCCGCCAGTTTGACGAGTTCATCGACGAAATCCTCCTGTTCACGCAGCCTGCTTCGTCCTTCCAGCGTTTTCCCCAAATGCCAGTCCCCTGTGTGCAAAATACGCATGTTCCGTTCATCCCCTCTCCCCTGCAAGATCTCTGTATCAGATCTCTGCTGTCTCCAAACTTTCGTGAATCATTTCTCTCTAAAGGCTAAACATCCTGAACAAAAGGGGACACCATCGCTTCTTCAGAATCGATTCCGTCCCCTTCATGTCATCCGTTCTAAATCAAACACTTTATATAAACCCTAACCTGTTCTTAAAGCTCTACAGCATGTCCGCCATCAAAGAAGTACAGCCACTTCCGATCTACCTTACGTCCCAAAATATCTTCAATCGCACGGCCATACAGTTCCAGCTGAAAACGATAGTTACTCGTCAATTCTTTTAGACCTCCGCGATGTTCAAGCACCCGGTCGGTTTTGTAATCCAGCAGCGTGAGCTCGCCTTCCACCTCATACAGGCAATCAATGATCCCCTGTACAAGGACCGTTTCGTTATCCAAAGATGCCCGGAGTCCACTGCCTTCATCCAGCATTTGCATCCCTGAATTTGATGACAGATTACGGAGCCACTCGGCTGGAGAATGATCTGCTGGCAGTCCATAGATGAACGGAATCTCCCGTTTCACCCAGTCTGCACGCAACAGGTCAGTTCCTGGTGCTGCCTGGAAAAATTGTGCGACATGCGCAGGTTCAATCACTTCTGCCTGATGAGGCAGCAAAATCTGAAGTGTGGCCAGTCTTGCCAGTGTCTGTTCAACAACCGCGGCATCCACATTCGTTCCGTCCAAGGGTAAATGCTGCATCAGCGTGTGGTACACTGTACCTCGCTCAGCCCCCGTCAATTGTTTCTCTTCCATAAACTTCGGACGACGCAAATGCAACTTAAAGGACGTTTCGCTAGCTTTATCCATTGAATCATTAAAGACTTCACTAACTTTATCTTCTGGCTGCGGACCTTCAAGAACGACAGCATGATCCATTTGTCTTTCAAGCTCTTCCATCACCTGAAGAGGCTGATGGTCCTGTATGGCAAGCACTGCCTTCAATTCCGAAACAGACGTGCTTGCAGCAATCCGAGTAGCCGCTTCATATGGGTATGTCCATGACAGTCGCTGATCAACGTTTTGGACGCATTGCTTTTCCAGTGAGACTTGATCGATATCCATGCCTTCTTGTGACGTTCCATCTGGAGTACTCACAACCATCTCGTTAAGGTTAATTGTAGAAGGAAGTAGGTTTACAGGCTTCGCTGCTTGCAGCGCACTCATGCGCTCTTGACGAATCTCCGTCATCTCGTTTTCGTCACCATGTTTCGAATCCACAAAGATCTCCTTGGATACCCAATCGGCAGAAATGACGGATATGCTCCAGCGTGATTCGTCCTCTATCAGGCAAGCAGCATTTGAATCACGCACACCAGCCAGTTCACGCAATGAAGAAGCTGCTGGATGGCGAATCAAAGCAGGTCCGATCCAGTCGAGATAACTCCTTCCTGCCGCTAGGAGGTAATCAGGAAGAATCAATGCGGAACTGTCTTTTATCTGTGACCAGGCCGCTGCTTTTTTGGCAGCATCTTTTACCGTCCCAACCAGAATCATTTTCTCCTTGGGCCGAGTGAGGGCCACATAGAGTACCCGCATCTCTTCCGCCAGCAATTCAAACTGGGCGCGGCGGCGAATGGCCAGATTGGCCAATGTGGGGTAAGCCACCCGGTTCTCCCGATCCACAAACCTTGGACCGAATCCGAGCTCCTTATGCATCAGAAACGGTGCATTCAGGTCCTGTTGGTTGAACATCTTGGAGATGCCTGCCACAAATACAACCGGAAATTCCAACCCCTTACTCCGGTGAATCGTCATAATTCGTACCGCATTATCCTGTTCACCTGATCCGGCCACCGTTCCCAAATCTCCGTCATTCTCGCGCAATCTGGAGACATAGGTCAAAAAGCGGAATAAACCCCGGTTTGCCGTCGCTTCTTCATATTGACGTGCACGGTCATACAGAGCTTTCAGATTGCTTTGACGCTGCATTCCTCCCGGAAGACCGCCAACCCAGTCCAAATAGCCCGTTTCCCTGTATATACGCCAGATGAGTTCACTCAGACTGCCTTGGCGTGCTTCGAGCCTCCATTGCTCCAGCTGGCGCATAAAACGAATTAATTTTTGTTGTAATTCCGAGCCCGCATCTTCTGGAAGCTCTTCATCCACTTTATATCTGTCGTTCTTTGTTTCTCTGTCGCCAGGTTTCGGTTCCATCACCTCTGCCTCTGCCGAAACAGCTGCCTCTCGCTCCGCCTGCTGAATCTCTGACCATGCTTCCGGCCATTGCATCTGGATTGCTGATGAGTCATGATCGCGCACTTGTTCGGTCTCAATAGCAGATACAACAGCGTCATAGAAAGACTGCCTTTTATCTCCCAGACGGATTTGTGCCAGATCCTCTTCATCCAGACCAACTATTGGTGAACGAAGCACTGAAGCAAGCGGAATGTCCTGTCTAGGATTATCCACGATCTGAAGCAGGGACAACATGATCTCCACTTCCGTTGCCTGAAAGTAACCCTTGCTCTGCTCTCCTCCGGCTGGAATCCCCTGTTGTCTGAATTCCTCAATCATCAGGGGGGCCCACATCAGGGCAGAACGCAGCAAGATGACAATGTCACCGTAACGCGCTGGACGCATTGTTTTTAATGCTTTATCGTACACATTCAGCGCAGGCTGATCCGTATCGCCTACAATCTCCCGGATACGGCGAGCCATGGCCCGGGCCTCTAATTGAGCCGTTTCAAGTTCGACACTTTCCAGTTCAGCTGATGCCAGGTGTTCTCCATTTTCATCCACACTTTCGCTCAGATCAGGGCCACCGCCTTGTCGATCGATCAGCATCAATTCCGGCGTATATGCCTCGTCACCCTCTGTTTCCGGTGGAAACGAAGCTCCATAGGCGAGCTGGGCCCGTTCGTCATAGGCGATTTCGGCTACACCTTCATTCATGAGCTGGCGAAACAGCATATTCACCGAATGTACCACCTCTGCACGACTGCGGAAGTTCCGTGCCAGATCAATACGTCTACCCGTACGCGGTGTATTTTCTTCTCCTCCATCCGCTTGGATGCCGGACTCATATTGACGGTACTTGTTCAGAAACAGCCCTGGTTCAGCCAAGCGAAAACGGTAAATACTCTGTTTGACATCTCCTACCATAAAGCGATTGCCCGGATTTTCCCTCGAGATCAACCTGACAATGTCTTCCTGAACGGTATTGGTATCCTGGTATTCATCCAGCAGCACTTCATCAAAACGTGCTCTGTATTCCATCGCAGCATCTGACGGCATTGACAGCTCTGGCGTGGAATCCTCATGACGCAAAATGTGAAGGCAGTAGTGTTCCAGGTCGCTGAAATCAACCTGACCACGTTCCTGTTTGGCCAGCTTGTAGCGTTCACCGAACTCAATTACAAGTTTGGACAATTCCTGCATGAGCGGAGCAGCCTGCTCCAGCTCCTGCCAGAACGAAAACGCACTCCGGCCAAAAAGTGACCCTTTCAGATCGGTGACTGCTTTTTTCGCTGCTTCCCGAAGCTCCTTCACTTGCTCCTGAAGCGCCGCATCCGTTTGGTCCTTTTTGCAGGGTTTCAGCTTGCCAAAAGCGGCTGGCTGAAATACTTCAGGCAGTCTCTCCCAAGGCATAACCTCCACTGCTGACAGAAGATCCTCGACCATTGCAAGATCTTCCTTCAGCGTATCTGCATACGGTTTTGGTCCTTCCGGCTGCAGGGCAATGCCAATACCTTGACGCAGTAGTCCGGCTGCTCCGCTCAGGGTCAGTGCAGCATCGCGTAAAATGCTCTGTACCCATGCAGAATGACCCAGCGCCTCCACATTTTCAACTTGAAAAGCAGACGCCATTACCGAGAGCCAGTGATCCGGCCAGGAGTGACTCCGCGAGAAGTCATACAACCGCTGCACAAGCCGGTGCATGGCATCATCGTTTCTTTCCCCACTGAACCAATCCACCAGCTCACGGAAAGTACTGCCTTCGCCTTCTTCTCCGTATTTATCTTCAAAAAGCTCCTCCAGAAGTTCCTGACGCAGCATTTCGGCTTCATTCTCGTTCAATATCCGGAAGGCCGGGTTAAGCGGAATTTGCTGATAGTAACGACGGATGACTTCCATACAAAATGAATGGAGAGTTGTAATCGAAGCTCGCCCGAGCAGCGACAGCTGCTTGCGCAGATGCTCTTCCTCAGGCTGCTCCTCAAGCGCCTGTTCAAGTGCCTCCCGGATACGCTGTTTCATCTCAGCAGCCGCTGCCTTCGTAAAGGTAGCCACCAGCAATCGATCCACGCTGAAACCACGGGAAGGATCTGCTATTTTGCGAATAATCCGTTCAACCAACACAGCTGTTTTCCCTGAACCTGCTGCTGCGGCAACCAGAATGTCTTCCCCACTCTGAGAGATCGCACTCCACTGGTCATCACTCCAGAAGCTGCCTTCCGGTTTTGGCATATTCGTCACGTTGTATCCCCTCCCTTGTTGTGTGACAGCATGTCCCAGATTTGCTGTTTGCCCGGCTTGGACAACAGATTATATTCATTGCCTTCAATATTTTCATCAAATTGACACACCGGTTTATACGGACAGAACGTACACGCAACCTCCTGCTGAATGCGATAAGGTTCAATAGCCACATCCCCATCCGTAATCCGGGTCCCGATCTCCTGGATATTACTGCGAACCGATGCAAGCAGTGTATCCCACTGGTCTGGCGTAGCTACAGCAGCACTGCTATAGAAGCTGCCATCAGCCTTGAGTGCGACAGGGATAATTGCCGAGTAGCCTTTATCCAGGGTGTTGTCCATTTGTGCAATGGCATCGCGGTCTGCCAGAAGGAGGCCCTTCATTTTGAATCGTTTCAGCAATTCCTGTCCCGCCTGTTCTGACGTCATGCCGTTCGCTGATTGCAGCAGCGGATTATGCACGTGAAAATACAGCGTTCCTCCAGGCATCGCCGATTCTCCCAGCCACTCTTCGGCCGCACTAAGCAGCACTTCCAGATACGTAAGCATCTGCAGGGACAGTCCATAGTACACTTCGTGCAATTTGAGATCGGTCTGGCTCGATTTGTAGTCAATGACCCGCAGCAGCAGACCATTCTCCCCTTCAGCCACATCAACCCGGTCAATCCGGCCCACAATCTCCATCACACATCCATTCTCAAGTTCGAAGCGCAGCGGCGGCAGAGGTTTCCCTGGCCCAAAATCCAATTCAAGCCCAATGGGTTCAAAACTTCCCCGCCTGGACTGCTCACCCAGAATGATCGAAGCCCGGCTAACAATATCCTTCAGTTTGCGGAAAATATAACCGTATCGCTTCGTGCTGAGCAAAATCTCTCCCTGCAGCTGTGGCGCAATCTGCTCCACGGTCTGCTCTGCTTCCTTTCGGCATTGTTCCGGAGAGAGGCTGCCCCAGCTTCGGTTCTCTTCGCGCAGCCGTATAGCCAATTGACTTAGTGCAGCATGGAACAACTGCCCAATATCCGGTGCCTGAAGTCGATATAATTGCCGTTCTTTTAATCGCAATCCATGGGAGGCAAAATGGGAGAATGGACACGCCACAAATCGTTCCATCCGCGAAACACTCGTCCGCACCTCTGTACCATATAATCGGCGACTCGTCGAAGTACGCAACGGCAGTGCCCGATTACGATAAAAAATCGATCCCAACAATCGTTCCAACTGGGGTCTTCGGGCCTCATCGGACAGATGCCAGTTGTAGACAGACCACCAGAGTTCAGGAATCTCCTCACCACGGCGCCATCTACGCAATTGTCCAATCAGAACAGACAGACTCTGCTCCGGATGAATGACATAAGGCCAGTGAGTCTCTTCTGAATCCGTTACCGGTGGCTGGGTAAGCAATGGTGATTCATTCAAACCAAACATTTTGCGTACATGCCTTACAATCTCCGATGGCAGCAGTGTTTTCCCCTCATCGTCAGCCACAGGATAACTTAGCCACAATTGCCTGCTGGCCGCAGTCAGGGCGGTATATATCAGAAAACGCTCGTCCAGCATTCGTCTTGTTGTTCCCGGTCCAAGGCCCAAGCCCCGTTCGGTCAGCAGCTCCCGTTCCTGCTCGGTTAATACCCCATCCTCCTGCGGTACAGCCGGCAGTTCACCATCCACGGCACCCAGAATAAATACATATTTGATATCCTGCAGCCGCGTCCGATCCATGGAACCGACCAGCACCTGATCCAGCGCCGGCGGAACGAGTCCGAGCTTCAGTTCGGTTAAACCCGTCTCCATCAGACCAGCGAACAAATCGATATCCAGTCGTTCGGCTCCCATCATGTCCACCATCTGGTCCAGCAGATCCAGGACTGCTCCCCACATCTGACGATGTTCCCGCGAACGTTCCGGATCCCCCTGCGCTGTCGCTTCAGCAGACATCACTTCCAGCTTCCATGGAATCTCTGCATCTTCCAGCAATCCATACAGGGCAGCACACTGTTCTCTGGCAGTCTTGGCCTTGTTCATCCGTTTTTCAAAAACACCCATCGGATCCGTAATGACCGTTCGGCATTTTTCCATCAACGACAGCATTTGTTCACGACCTCGGCTTCGACCTTCCTGGCCATTGTCTTCCAGGGACAGACTCGGAACATATTTCCATGGTTTTCCATCCGTCCAGCGGTATCCGTGGATCCCGCAGGCAAGAATATAGTTTTCGAGCTGGTCCATATCTTCACGGGTAATGGAGCCATCACGAGGAAGCAGCAAATCTGTTTTAACACAGCGAAATACATCTTCATAACGCCAGCGACGACGAACAATATCAATTGCGGAACGAATGAATTCGGCGAGCGGATGATGAAGCTCACTTCTTCTGCGATCCAGGAAAACTGGCACGTCATAGTCTCTGAACAATGGTTCAGCGATATCGGCATAGGCATCCAGCTGACGAACGAGCACCGCCATGTCACGGTAACGCACACCTTCATCCTGAGCTAATCTGCGCATTTCCCGCAGTGCCCCTTCCATCTCTGCCCTGCGATTTTCAGCTGCATACATTTTGATGCCAGCATCTCGGCCATCGCTTCTCCAACGAATTCGGCGGTCGAATCCAGATTCCAGATGGGCAAGACCCGGACTTTCCTCATATCTTGGTAAAACATCTGGATCAAGCACTGACGTCTCGCTCCCAACGCCCAGATCATCCGCCATACCTTTGAGCCGCGCGTAAGCACTCGCGGTTGGATGGAAGAGATCCAGTTCACTGGGCAGTGCCCCATGATCATACGGTCGATCTAGGGTCAGTGTAATGGTTACGGAAGAAGCCTGAAGCATCAACCGTCCAATCACACTCATTTCCTGCGGGGTAAACCCCTGAAAACCATCGATCCATATCTGAGCATCCTGAAGAAGCGCACTTTCTGACAAACGATCATTCAATTCTGTCAGCGTGTCTTCATCATCGATGTAGAGTTCCGATAGTTCCTGTTCATAGTCACGATATATAAGAAGCAGATCATGTAACTTATCCCCCAAAATTGGTGCCGAAGAAGATGAACTCCATGTAGAAAGCCCTTCTTCCAATGAACCGGGATCAAGTTCATATCGCTTGAATTCGCTATATAAATCATTCAAATGCCCGATAAATCCCAACTGGTTGCCAGAGGCACCAAAAAGCTTCAACTCTTCCTTGCGCCGCTGAAGCACTTTATAGAGCAGCATCTTTTTCCCCTCGGCTCCGATTGGAATACGAGCAGAACCACCCGCTTCCTGCATAACACGATAGGCCAATCGGCGAAAACCCAGCACTTCGGCACGCATGGTGCCTTTGATCGCACCCGAAGAAACCAGGGCCTGCTCAGAACGAAACGAACTCTGCTCCGGAACCAGCCAAATGAGAGGTTTACCTTGGGGTTCCTGTTGAAGCTGAGACGTAATTTCCCGGGTAATCAGCGTCGTCTTCCCGCTGCCTGCCCGGCCAATAATAAAGCGTACGGACATGTTTAATCCTCCAAACCGTCACGAACAAGATTTTAATTCTCAGTATAACATATCTGACCTGGTTCGGAACATACGTTTGCCACAATCCGGTAAAGCCAAGATGATCTCCTGTAACAGGAAAAAGCCCACAGCTTATAACCGTGGACTTGTTTCGTGATGGAATCTAATAAACCAGGAGGGATCAGTTTGTTTTGCTGCGCACTTCAAATATGGCAAATTTCAAGTAATGGCCCTCATCAACACCCAAAATTTGCGGGTGATCCTTACCTGCAGCTTTCCATTCGATCAAACGCAGCACTTTGCCTGCATCTTCGGCTGCATCCGCAATTGTTTCCAGGAAGAGATCAGGGCGCATATGGTACGAACAGCTTGCCGTTACCAAATATCCACCCTCATTAACAAGCTTCATGCCATGCAGATTAATATCCTTGTAACCACGGCATGCTCCTTTAACTGCGGATTTCGTTTTGGCAAAGGCAGGTGGGTCAAGGATGACCACATCGAACGTTTTACCGCCACCGGCTGCAAGCGCTTTGGAGGTATCCACTTTCTGTTCAGCTGCACGTGCGCGTACGGAGCGATCGTCTATACCTTTGACCTGTTCACGTAAGTATTGGAATGCATCAGAAACCACAAACTCTACCCGATCTGTGAAGCCGTTTAATTCTACATTGGTGCGGGCACTTTCAATAGCATGCTCTGAAATATCAAGGCATGTCACTTTTTTGGCCCCATATTTACAAGCGTTCAATGTGAAGCTGCCTGTGTGTGAAAAACATTCCAGTACTGTTGCGCCGTCCCAATACGGGAAGGTCACCACTTTACCACTTTTATTCACGGGTAACAGCTGCTCACTTCCATCTTGTTCCACGTGCTGCATGGTGATTCCGCTTTTGTAACCCCAGCCCTTCATGAGAGGTTCAATCGCTGCCCGATTCTCACGCTGGTCGAAGAAATAACCCGTTTTCTGACCTTCTACGATATCGACTTTAATGAGCAATCCATTTTCGGTTACCGTCACATGACGTGGACAGTCCCCATACAGCGGTCCTTTCGTCTGCTCCAAACCTTCCAACTCACGAATAGGCACGTCGCTGCGCTCATAGATCCCCTCCGGCTGCATCACTTCGATCAGAGCCTGTACGATGGCTTCACGGCAGCGGTCCATTCCTAGCGTAAGCAGCTGCACAACGAGGATACTGCCAAAACGATCAACGATCAGACCCGGCAGAAAATCAGCTTCGCCATAAACCAGACGATAGGCCTCGCCATCCCGGATAAAGCGTTCCCGGTGACGCAAGCAGTCACTGAAACGAGCAGCGAAAAAAGCCGTGTCCATTTGTTCAAACTCCAACGGTTGATAGGAGACGACTCTCACTGTAATTTGTGATGCCGGGTTGTAGTACCCTGTTGCCAGATAGCGGCCCTGATGATTCAGTACATTGACCAGATCTCCCGGTTCCGGGTTCCCGTCAACCGAGGCAATCTCGTTGTTATATATCCATGGATGTGCATGTTCAAGCCGCTTTTTGCGACTGCGTTCCAGTGTAACCGATGGCAAGGTAAATCCACTTCCTTTGTTGTTAGTTAGTTGAAAAGATAGGTTTAGTGCAAAGGGAGACGCTACGGGGACGGATTGGTCTTCCGATCGCTGTTATCCCCAGATTTTTTGATTCCTTTTCACAAAGGGAAAATCCGGGGATAAACGCGAACGCTTCGCTTCTTCAGATCCAATTCCGTCCCCTCCGCTCCGTTTGCACGAATCACCGTTTCTTTTGAATTGTGAGGTAGGTATGTTAAGACAGATCCAAATGCAAAGTCATGCTACCATTACGGGGACGGATTGGTCTTCCGATCGCTGTTATCCCCAGATTTTTTGATTCCTTTTCACAAAGGGAAAATGCGGGGATAAACGCGAACGCTTCGCTCCTTCAGATCCAATTCCGTCCCCTCCGCTCCGTTTCCACGAATCACCGTTTCTTTTGAATTGTGAGGTAGGTATGTTAAGACAGATCCAAATGCGAAGTCATGCTACCATTACGGCGACGGACTGGTCTTCCGATCACTGTTATCCCCAGATTTTTTTGATTCCTTTTCACAAAGGGAAAATCCGGGGATAAACGCGAACGCTTCGCTTCTTCAGATCCAATTCCGTCCCCTCCGCTCCGTTTGCACGAATCACCGTTTCTTTTGAATTGTGGAGTTGCGTTATAAATTCAAACATTGTCTCGTTCGTTTTCCTCCTGCTGTCATGGTTGTCCTCACTTACTCATAAGATGAGATAACGATAGGCACGGAAGGAATGATGGAACAAGATGTTTAGAGATGTTGTGCTGCCGCTACTATATGGGCTGATCATTTTTTTTGGCGGAATGAAGCTAATGGAAACGGCCCTGCAGCGAATGGCTGGGCCGATGCTGGCCGAATGGCTTAATCGGGCTACCTCAGCTCCATGGAAAGGCATGGCTTTCAGTGCAGGAGCCACGGCAATACTACAGAGTAGCACCGCCGTTACAGTACTCACCATTGGTCTCGCGAATGCAAGATTAATTACCTATGGTCGAACTCTTGGCATTATCCTGGGTACAAACATTGGTACATGTCTGACAACCGAATTGGTTGGATTACAGATTGGACGTGCTGCCCTGCCCTTGCTAGTCATCTCGCTTACAGGTTGGGCTGTCTTTGTTGTTCTTAGTGAACGCAATCAGGCAGCTCCTGAACGCACGCGAATATCCCTGTTTAACATACAATGCAGCTTTCTTGCAGCTGCAGGATTCGCTCTGGTCATGACCGGCATTCAAGTCATGCAGTCCATCGCCGTTCCTCTGCGCAGTATGGGTGTATTTCAGTGGTTTCTGGATCGCTCAGCTGACAGCTTGTGGTGGGGGTTCCTGGCAGGCGCCTGCCTTACGGCACTCATCCATAGCAGTGCCGCTGTCATCAGCATGGCGATTACATTAGCAGCCACAGGTGTACTGCCTGTGGAGATCGGTATTGCCATTGTGATCGGGTCCAATGTCGGGACCTGTATCACCGCCGTAATTGCTGCCGCTGGCGGAGCATCCGCGGGCAAATTCGTCGCAGCCTCCCATGTTGTATTAAACATTGCGGGAGCCCTGCTATTTATGCCGCTGATCGGCCAACTGCATGCAGCTTCGGCTTGGCTGTCAGCGGACAACGGGGCACAGATTGCCCATGCCCAGACCCTTTTTAACATCATCAGTTCACTGATTGCCCTGCCGTTCTGCTATCTGCCAATCTGGCACAAAAAACCACCGGCTCACGCCCCATCAGCGAAGTCACCCGCAGCTTAATGCGCGGCTACTTTAGTCTGAACATTACCAAGCTTCGCTGTTTGGGAAAATACTATACGTTAATGCCCAGCTTGTTCAGTGCCACACGCAAGATGTTATCGTTGTTGTCGTAGCCGTTTTGCTGCTGTCTGGACCAGGCTTCTTGTGGTGTATACCAGTCGACTCCCTTGATCTCCTCAATCTGGGGCTGCAGGTCTCCGCTCTCTGCCTCAACGAGATAGTAGTGAACTTCCTTATCTACCGGACCAAACTCTACATGCTGATACGTATAAGCGATGATATCGACAGGCTCGACAATCCGGCCTACCATGCCTGTTTCCTCCAAAATTTCGCGTAATGCCGTTTGCTCAACCGTTTCTCCTGCTTCCATCTTGCCCTTGGCAAGTGTAGTTTTGCCATATCGATCAAGAATGAGCTGAATTTGAAGACCCCCATCTTCACCAGTGCGATAAACAACTCCGCCAGCCGAAATTTCTTTTTTGTTCATGATGCTCTCCCCCGTTCACGAAAATGTCTTGCCTATAGTTGAAAAAGAAGGACTTCACTCCCTCGGGTACGCTCCCCAAGGAAATGAAATCCTTGCTTTTGACGCCTCGATTACATCGCTGCGGACTTCAAATTATCTTCCAACACACGAACCAGTGTGGCCTGGCTTTCATTTACACCAGCTTCAGTCAATTTGACGCGGCACACTTTGCCAATCATGTCCGTGGAGCCATCGAATACAAGCTGAATATAGTTATCGCTATAACCATGCAGTTTTCCACTGCCTTCACGGCCTTTGGCTTCACCTTCCGGAATGACATCCAGCACCTGGCCTACAAATTTCTGTGCATATGCCAGCTGCATTTGCTCAGACAGGTCGATTAGCTCATGCACACGTGCATTCTTCACTTCTTCATCCACCTGGTCTTCCATCCGGGCTGCCGGCGTTCCTGTACGTTTGGAGTATGGGAACACGTGCATTTCCGAGAAACCAATTTTCTTCATCAATTCATATCCGTTACGGAACATTTCATCCGTCTCACCCGGGAACCCAACAATAACGTCTGTGGTAATAGCCACATCCGGCATTGCTTCACGAATCCGAAGCATTTTGTTGTAGAATTCTTCGGTTGTGTATTTGCGGCGCATGCGTTTCAATACAGTATCGTCACCTGCCTGCAACGGAATATGGAAGTGGCGTACAAGCTTGTCCGAACGTTTGATGACGTCCAGCATACGATCATCGATCTGGCTCGCTTCAATGGAACTGATGCGGATTCGCTCCAGCCCTTCCACTTTATCCAGATCCCACAGCAGATCTGTCAGATCATAGTTTTCCATATCGTCACCATATCCACCCGTGTGAATGCCTGTCAGTACAATTTCCTTATATCCCGCGTTCACGAGTTGGTGAGCCTGTTGAACAATGCTGTTTGCTTCACGGCTGCGGGAGAGCCCACGGGACCATGGAATAATACAGAACGTACAGAAGTTGTTACATCCGTCCTGAATTTTGAGGAAGGCACGCGTACGATCCGCAAAGTCCGGCACGTCCATTTCCTCAAACACCCGAGTCTTCATAATGTTTCGTACCGCATTTACCGGTTGGCGGGACTCCTGAATTTCCCGAACGTAAGGCAGAATTTTATCCCGGTCCTGAGTTCCGATGACGAGATCAACACCAGGAATGTCAAGAATCTCTGCAGGTGAAGTTTGGGCGTAACAGCCCGTTACAGCCACAATGGCATCCGGGTTGCGCCGAATGGCACGGCGGATAATTTGACGGCTCTTTTTGTCACCGGTATTCGTTACCGTACATGTGTTAATCAAATATACATCTGCTGTCTGTTCATCGAAGTCGACCTGATCGTATCCTTCATTTTTGAACAGCTGCCAGATGGCCTCTGTATCATAAAAGTTAACTTTGCAGCCCAAGGTGTAAAACGCCACGGATGGCATAATTACATTCCCCCCATTTCTCCGGATTCGTATAAAACACAAGTCAGCGCAGCCATCCCTGCGGTCTCGGCACGCAAAATGCGTTTACCCAGCCCAACGGATACCGCGCCTGCCTGATCGGCTTCCAGCGTTTCCTTTTCGGTGAACCCGCCTTCAGGCCCGACCACAATCAACACGTCTGCAGCCGCACCAGGTGCCAGCTGTTCGACAAACGGCTTCAGTGCATCACGCAGCTGTTTGCCGTTCTCCTTTTCATAACAATAACATACCAAACTATAGCCCCCAAAAGAAGACAGCAGCCCTTTCCAGGAAAGCGGCTGCCCGACGGATGGAATGCGATTCCGATGACTTTGTTCAGCGGCTTCCTTGGCAATTTTACGCCACCGCTCCAACCGTTTGCCTTCTTTCTTGGCATCATATTGTACAATCGTACGTTCCGAGAGGAATGGTACAAACGATACCGCTCCAATTTCGGTACATCTCTGAATGACCGTCTCCATCTTGTCGCCCTTTGGCAAACTCTGGGCCACCGTTACACGAATACGAGCTTCATGGTCCATTTTCAGAGATTCCACGATATTTGCCGTTACCTGGCCAGCTTCGATACTCTCAATCTCCACCAGAGCCTCACGACTCTGTCCATCGCTGACAATCAGTTTATCTCCAGGCTTGCCACGCATCACTTTACTGATATGGCGCGCATCATCTCCCAGAATGACAACAGAATGCTCCGTAAGCTGTTCTGCAGATACAAAATAACGCTGCATGGGTCAATCCACCTATTCTTTCCTGTTATGACTGGCATTCACCCCGCCCATTGGCAGGCGTGAATCCAATCGCCACAGATGATCATACAACTTTTATGTCCTTCTGACCAGCATTTCAGTCCAAAATGTCTTGAATTCTCCCTTATGAAAACAGGCCCAAAATCAAATATGAGAAATCAACATACATGTTATAAGCCAACTGGTATAAAGGCTGAATCGTAACTCTTTGCAAAGGGGGAATGATCAGAATCAAGAGAAAGATAAAAATGGACCATTGCTCCACTCCTTGAAGCTTGCGACTGATCGATGGCGGTAATATGTCTTCAAGAATTCGATAACCGTCCAGTGGTGGCAGTGGAATCATGTTAAACAAAAACAGGAAAAAGTTCGTCAGGTTGAACATATAAAAGAAAGTCGAAATCGCTGTGAACAAGCGTTCATTCTCGATACCGCCCATTACGCCAGAACCAACCAGCGAAGCGTATATAATCGTTCCGACGACTGCAAGCAGCAAATTACTGAGCGGCCCAGCAAATGAAACAATGACGCCCATTAATCTGGGTTTATCAAAGTTCGCTCGGTTTACCGGAACAGGACGCGCCCAACCGAACCCGGCAATGACAAGCAGCAGCACACCAAACAGATCAAAGTGTACTACCGGGTTAAGGGTGACCCGACCCAGCAGCTTGGCGGTCGGATCCCCGAATTTATTGGCAAAGTACGCATGTGAAAACTCATGAACGGTAAAAGCAATCAGAATGGTCAGCAGGAAAAACGGGAGCTGATCAATGGGATAACGGAAGAGCGAATTCAGAAAGTCCATGCTTTACCTCTTTCTGGCAACATAAGCCAGCCAGTCTTCATCACGGTGAACCGCGCTAATTTCAAATCCGGACGCAACGAGTGCATCGTGCACGACCTGCTCTTTATTTTTCCAGATACCAGAAGCAATATAGACACCGCCTGGTTCCAATGCATTGTATACATCATCAATAAAGAGCATAATAATCTCGGCCAAAATATTGGCTACAATGACTTTCACAGGCAGCTGAACGCCTAAAGCAGGATCCTGGTTTCCGAGAACTGATAGCAAATCACTCTCTTTCACCGTAATTTGTTGTTCCAACCCGTTCAGATGAACATTTTCCTTGGCACTCGATACCGCTACCGGATCAAGATCCAGCGCCAGTACATGTTTTGCCCCAAGCCGAATGGCGCCAATCGCCAGAATACCCGAACCAGTACCCACATCAATGACTTCCTCACCGCCCTGGATTACCGTTTCCAGTGTCCGCAGGCAAAGAGATGTTGTCGGATGTGTACCGGTACCAAAAGCCATACCCGGATCCAGTTCGATAATTTTTTCTTCCGGACTTTCCGGTGTGTAGTCTTCCCATGTCGGTTTGATCGTCAAACGATCGGAGACGCGAACCGGCTTGAAATACTGTTTCCAGGCATTTGCCCAATCATCCTCATCCACCGTACGAATCTCATATCGAATCTCTCCCGCATCAATATCAAATTCGGAAAGCTGCTCAATTCTCGGGTTAATCTCGCTTTTTAATGCTTCCATATCCGTACCTTCCGAGAAATAACCTTTAATGACAGCCAGACCTTCAGGAATGTCATTCAAAGGCAGTTCATACCACTGACCGTAAGACGTATCACGTTCTTTATTTAATGTACCGGACTCTTCGATCGAGACGCCTCCAGCACCTGCTTCATGTAAAAAATTCGAGATCATTTCCACAGCTTCTTCTGTGGTATGTATTGTTAGTTCATGCCATAACATACTTGATTTTTCCTCCTCATTTTTCAAACATCCCAATCATTGTACTACACAAGGGAGCAGGAGTACAAAACCGTGCCTGTGAATTCAAGCAAAAAAACAGGATACCCGCAGTTTAACTGCTTGGATATCCTGTCTGAATTGTGGCCAAAAGAGTTTTGATCATTCAGCAAAAGCGCCCGCCATTCTTTGTAATCATTTCAGCAGCCTGCGGAAGATAATCACTCGGCACAGAAACAGTGAGCAAAATCTCTTGTCGGGATGGACCTGAAGCGCGATCTTCCGAAATATCCATAACCTGGCCGTTAGATAACATCTCGGTCTCATCGCTAATAAGTGCAAGCACATTTAGTTCGCCGCTGAATCCCCCTGTCAAAGCAGTAGGGGCTTCATCCCTATCCCCCTCTGTTTCTTCATTTCTAGAAAGGGATTCATTGATAAGGCTCTCGATGCTCAACTGATTCGGATGCAGCAATGACAAAGCCCTTCGGGCAGATTCAGCTTCAGACCAGCTTGTGAAGACTGCCTCAATGGTTACAGCAGAGCGTTCTTCATTCATGAAGCTCCCGTCCCTGACGACGATCCGCCGCTTCGCTGCGACGCAAAGCCTCTACGTCATCATGATCCGCAACTTCAGCGCTGAATTCGACATCTTCGTTTTTGGCGGATTGCATCCGTTTCATCTTTTCCGTTTTCGTCAAAATCTTGCCTGGGCGTTCGTGCTCTGCCATCGTTAACTCCTCCTTCAAATTAAGTCGATCACTGTTTACCTGTTAGATCATTCCACCAGCTTGTTCAATAATGGATAACGCCCGGTGATGTACTGCTTCGTCCACAACGACGGTTAACAAAACATCCTTTCCGGTAGGACCTCCTTGTCCACCATCACTCATGCCACTCGCTGAGGGATCTGCTGCAGCCATAATTCCAGCCGTTGCATTCGTACCGAGCGCACCAGGCACCCACGATGAATAGCTGCCGGAAACCCCCGGTGTGTAAGAAGCCCCACTCGGACCTACACCCGCATAGCGGCTGAAACGATTGATGGACAAGTCTTCCACTCGCAAGGCTTCCAATTTTTTGGCTGCCCCTTCGGCCTGCTCCGGGCTGTTAAAATAGGCCAAAATATTTTTCTCGGTCATTAGGTTCACCTGCTTCCGAATATTGGCGCATACAGTTATGCATGATCATTCTCGCCCTGCTATCTTTCCGCAGTATTGCTCAGATTATGCAGAAATCTCCCACATAAAGTGCACATCCTTAGAAGCGGCTTACATGTTCTGTGGAACGCCTGTATATATGAAAAAAGGACACCCCGCGGAAAAACCCGCTGTGGTGTCCTTTCAGATCCTATCATTTGATACTCAGTCTCCGCGGAAAGCCCGTTTCACCCGGTCGAAGAAGGATTGTTCATGTTCATGTGTTTGCTCCCCATCCAATGCAGCGATTTGACGGAGCAGATCTTTCTGCTCGTCATTCAGCTTGCTTGGTGTAACCACAACCACTTTCACATGTTGATCCCCTTGGCCCATACCGCGCAGGCGTGGAACCCCTTTGCCCTTAAGACGGAAATATGTTCCGGTTTGCGTACCGGCTGGTATTTTCAACTTCACCTTTTCAGTCAACGTTGGAATCTCAATCTCATCTCCCAATGCTGCCTGAGCAAATGTAAGTGGAATTTCGCAGTAGATATCATCGCCTTCACGCTCAAAGAAATCATGAGATTTCACACGAATGACGATATAAAGGTCTCCTGCTGGTCCACCTCGCAGACCACCTTCGCCTTCACCTGTCATTCGCAGTTGAGCACCATCGTCCACACCCGCTGGAATGCGAACATGGATTTTGCGCTGCTTGCGGACTTTACCGCTGCCGCTGCATGTTGTGCATTTTTCTTCAATGATTTGACCAGAACCATTACAGTTCGAACAAGCACGACGATTGACCATCCGGCCAAATGGTGTGTTTTGCACGACTTCCTGTTGACCGCTACCTTGGCAGACGGAACATGTTTTTGGCTTCGTACCCGGTTTGGCACCTGAACCATGACAGGTATCACAGCTTTCGGTACGCGGAATGGTAATGTCGGTTTCTTTGCCGAACACCGCTTCCTTGAACTCAATCGTCATGGTGTACTGCAGATCATTTCCCCGTTGCGGAGCATTTGGATCACGTCGTCCGCCGCCACCGCCAAAGAACATATCGAAGATGTCGCCAAATCCGCCGCCGCCGAAATCACCGCCACCGCCGAATCCACCCTGATTTGGATCGATATGACCATATTGATCATACTGAGCCCGCTTCTGGCTGTCGCTGACTACATCATAAGCTTCTTTTACTTCCTTAAACTTGGCTTCCGCGTCTGCTGCCTTGTTCACGTCAGGGTGATACTGACGGGCAAGCTTACGGTATGCCTTTTTGATTTCCTCGTCGCTTGCATTTTTGCCGACGCCGAGTACCTCATAATAATCACGTTTTTCAGCCACTCTTCCACCCCCATAACATTCACCTTATCGCACATCGTGACAAAAGGAAAGTCAAAGCACGGAAGACCCGGCTATGACTTTCCCCTCGATCCGAACGTCACCGATGATTAATCCACGAAAAACCGTGAATTAGTTTTGTTTTTTATCTTCATCCACGACTTCGTAATCAGCGTCTACGACGTTGTCACGTTTAGCGGAACCTTGTTGCTCTTCAGCACCTTGAGCTGCTTGTTCTTGTGCCTGTGCTTGCTCATACAGTTTAACGGACAATTGTTGAACAATCTCTGTCAGTTCTTCTGTAGCCGCTTTGATGTCTTCCAGGTTGTCGGAAGCCAGTACGCCTTGCAGTTTTTCTTTTGCAGCATTGGCTTTTTCCACTTCACCAGCATCTGCTTTTTCGCCAAGATCTTTGATCGTTTTGTCCACAGAGTAGATCAATTGATCTGCACTGTTTTTCGCTTCAACGAGCTCTTTGCGTTTTTTATCTTCTTCTGCGTGCAGCTCAGCATCTTTCATCATTTGCTCAACTTCAGCATCGCTCAGACCGCTGGAAGAAGTGATGGTGATTTTTTGCGTTTTGTTTGTACCTTTGTCTGTTGCCGATACGTTAACGATACCGTTCGCATCAATATCGAAGCTAACTTCGATTTGCGGAACACCACGTGGAGCCGGTGGAATATCTCCCAGCATGAAGCGTCCCAGCGTTTTGTTGCCAGCTGCCATTTCGCGTTCCCCTTGCAGAACATGGATCTCAACGCTTGGTTGATTGTCTGCGTATGTGGAGAATACTTGGGATTTGGAAGTAGGGATCGTTGTGTTGCGCTCGATCATTTTGGTGAATACGCCACCTGCAGTTTCAATACCGAGGGACAGTGGAGTTACGTCGAGCAATACAACGTCTTTCACGTCACCTGTCAGTACGCCCGCTTGTACAGCAGCACCCAACGCTACAACTTCATCTGGGTTAACGCCTTTGTGAGGCTCTTTACCTGTCAGTTTTTTGATTGCTTCCTGTACTGCAGGAATACGTGTGGAACCACCAACCAATACGATTTTGTCGATATCGTTAGCTGTCATCCCCGCATCGCTCAATGCACGGCGAGTTGGTTCAAGCGTACGCTCAACCAGACCTGCAGAGATTTCTTCGAATTTCGCGCGGCTCAGGTTCAACTCCAAATGCTGAGGAACGCCATCAGCCACGGTGATGAATGGCAGGGAAATCGTTGTAGTCAATACGCCGGAGAGTTCTTTTTTGGCTTTTTCTGCTGCATCTTTCAAACGTTGAACCGCTGCTTTATCTTTACTCAGGTCAATGCCTTGGTCTTTTTTGAATTCGCTCACGAGGTAATCAATGATGACTTGGTCGAAGTCATCGCCACCCAGTTGGTTGTCACCGCTGGTTGCTTTAACTTCGAAGAAGCCGTCACCCAGTTCAAGAATGGATACGTCAAAAGTACCGCCACCCAAGTCATAAACGAGAATCGTTTGGTCTTCGGATTTTTCCATACCGTATGCCAAAGCTGCTGCCGTTGGCTCATTGACGATACGCAGAACTTCCAAACCTGCGATTTTACCGGCATCTTTGGTTGCTTGACGCTGGCTGTCATTGAAGTAAGCTGGTACGGTGATAACCGCTTGAGTTACCGTTTGACCAAGGTAAGCTTCGGCATCGGATTTCAATTTTTGCAGGATGATCGCAGAGATCTCTTGTGGAGAGTAGTCTTTGCTGTCGATTGTTTCTTTGTGGGAAGTACCCATATGACGTTTGATCGAGATGATCGTACGATCCGGATTCGTGATCGCTTGGCGTTTCGCTGTTTCACCAACAACGCGCTCTCCATCTTTTTTGAAACCCACTACGGATGGGGTTGTACGTGCGCCTTCAGGGTTTGGAATAACGACAGCTTCGCCGCCTTCCATTACCGCTACGCAAGAGTTGGTTGTTCCTAAGTCAATACCGATTACTTTGCTCATCGGAAAATTTCCTCCCTCAACTATTTAAAATGGATCATGCTGATCCTTGTTTGCAATTGTTCCTTATCGTGCTCTATGTGTGTAAACCTTTATATTAAACTTCGTCACATCCAACAAACAATGGAGTCAAGCCCATTATTCTGTAACCAAAATTATGAGCTGACTTTAACCATAGCTGGACGAAGTACTTTATCCTTCAGCATATAGCCTTTTTGGACTTCCTCCACAACGGTACCTTCTTCATACTCGTCGCTCTCCACTTGCATAATTGCTTGGTGGAATTCAGGATTAAACGGCTGTCCAACCGTATCCATTGCAGTCAGACCTTCATTGTTCAGCACGGTTTCCAGCTGGCGGAAGATCATTTGGATGCCTTTGGAAAAGGATTCAGATTCCGTACCTTCCGGTACAGTAGCCATGGCACGTTCGAAGTTGTCAATAACCGGTACCAGTTCGGTGACCAGCTTCATTGAAGCATACTTCGCCAGCTCCTCTTTTTCCTTTTGTGTACGGCGACGGAAGTTGTCAAAATCAGCTTGAGCACGGACAAAGCGCTGTTGATGTTCCTCAACCTCTGTCTTCAAACGTGCGAGCTCATCTTGGCCCTGATCTGCCATCTCCTCAGCCTGTGCTTCTGCAGCTCCTGCTTCGTTAACAGGTTCCTGACTCTCGGCCGCTGTTGTGTCCTGCTGTTCCTGTTCTTCTGCTGCGAATGATTGCTCCTCTTTCAAGATGTTCACCTCCTTATAATAATGAAGTCGTTCACACCCGTATCTTTATCAGCATGCAACTTATTTGAAGCGATGCGTTAGCATAGCCGTTAAATCACGAGATAATGTATTTAAAATATGAATGACACGTGCATAATCCATCCGTGTGGGTCCCAGTATACCTATGGATCCCAAAGCTTCTCCATCCAATGAATAGGACGCTGTAATTAAACTGCAGTTGGCGAAAGCTTCATGATCATTCTCGGTGCCGATCCGCACCTGAATACCTGATCCACCCGGCACGGGCATCATTAATTTCATGAGTGTTGGTGTCTCATCCAGTAGGTCAAGGATATCTTTTACCTTTTCGACATCTTTGAATTCCGGTTGAGTTAACATATTGGTTGCACCACTAAGGAAAAGACGATTGTCATGTTCGTTGTCAAAGGCACTGTTCAGCACCTGCATAACTTCCTCATAGCGTGAAATATGCCGTTCCATCTCTTGCCCCAGTTCGGTGTACAGACGGGACTTTAATTTGTAGATAGGCACACCGACCAATTTGGCGTTAAGCAAATTTACCACGTTCTCCATATCGGCTACCGAAATCTCCGGTGGAATTTGAACCGTCTTGTTCTCCACCTGACCTGTGTTGGTCACAATAATGGCCACGGCCGTATTTTCATTCAGCGGAAGCAGTTGAAAATGGCGCAGTGACGTGTGAAACACTTCCGGTCCGAGCAGGATTGAAGTATAATTCGTCATGTGTGACAAAATGACGGACGCATGTTGAATCACTTGTTCCATGACGTTCAGTTTTTCGGCAAAGAAAGATTTCAGATCATCCAGTTCTTGTGGCTCCACCTGATTCCAAGGGACCAAGTGATCGACATAATATCGATAGCCTTTATGCGAAGGAATACGGCCTGCCGATGTATGAGGCTGTTCCAGAAAGCCCATATCTTCGAGATCCGCCATTTCATTACGGATCGTAGCCGGACTGTATCCAACATCTCCCCTTTTGGAAATGCTCCGGGACCCTACGGGCTCAGCTGAACGGATATAGTCATCCACTATAGCGTTCAGAATCATGCGTTGACGCTCTGTTAACATGGTGAGTATTCCCTCCTTCTGACTGTACTGTCCCATGTCGTTAGCACTCCGGTTAGATGAGTGCTAAGCGGTAATACAAAAATACCAAACTGACGTGAAGATTGTCAAGTCAGTTTGATGAGTACACTCATCTATTTATAGTATAGACCAATCTTAGAAGGTCATAACAGCTCCAGTCGCCAATTACAACAAAGAAAAGGACCCATGCTCAGACGAATGTTATTCTTCTGGAGCATGTGGTCCTTGATTGTTATGCGGATACGTTCAATTCCTTCAGTACCGCAATCTCATCGCAGCAATCCTGCTTGCTGCAATGGACACAGTCTGTCCAAACCTTTTCCGGGAAGATCTCCTTGTTTACAACGGCAAACCCATTTTTAAGGAAAAAGGAGACCTCGTATGTCAGCGCCATGACCTTTGGAATTTGCAGCTTCTCCGCTTCTTCTACCAGTCGGTCCAGCAGCAAGGAACCAATACCCATCCCTTTGTGGCCTTCGGAGATGCCGAGCGACCTGACTTCCACCAGATCATTCCCCAGACGGCACAGTGAGCCGCAGCCCACCACTTCACCGTTCACCTCGGCTACAACAAAGTGTTCCAGCTGGCGATGCAGTACTTCCCTTGAGCGCGGAAGCATAATCCCACGTTCAGCGTATCCCTTAATCATTTCAAACAATGGCTCAACATCTTCCGGCACGGCTTTTCTGCATATCGCCGACATCCCGCTCTCCCCCTATACAAGCTTTCCAGAGGAAAGCTGACTTCGTAGTTGTTAACCAGACACGCTCTGTAAAATCAATATGAATAAATATACAACAGAGTGTATGGAATTTCAAGCTACGAATTCAGCGATATGGAGCCGATAAATTCGGCAAAAACGTCATTCCCGAACAGGATCCCCTGTTCACTAAGCCGGAAGCCGTCTGACGTCCGTTCAAGCAATCCTGCATTCAGCATTTTGCCGAGCGGCTTAGCAAACACGTCTTCGATGGATTCTCCAAACTGCTCACTAAACCGCGAAGCGGATGCTCCCTCCAGCATTCTCAGTCCAACCATCAAATAATCTTCCATGGCTTCCGCACGGCTGATCTCAAAATGATCCAGACGAGGCAGTCCGGCACGAGAAGCTTCGACATACGGATTTATGCCTTTAATATTCATATGACGTTCACGCCCAACATATCCATGCGCACCGGCTCCAAGGCCATAATAGTCCTCATTGCGCCAATACGTAATATTGTGACGACTTTCGAACCCCGGTTTGGCAAAGTTACTGATCTCGTACTGCCCGTATCCTGCTTCTTTCATTCGCTTCATTAATAGAAGATACATTTGCAGCTCATCATCTTCATGAGGAAGCGGCAGTTGATTCTTTTGATATAGCGTATGGAAAAGCGTATTTTCCTCAACCTTCAGGCTGTATATGGAGTAGTGGGGCAGATCAAGCTCAAGTGCCTTATCAATACTCTCGTTCAGCATCTCCACTGTCTGATTTGGTAAACCAAACATCAGGTCGATGGACAGGTTATTTAACCCTGCCTTACGGGCATTCTCCAGACTGCGATATACATCGTCCGTGTTATGAATCCGGCCAATGCCGGTCAACAGGTCATTTTGAAAAGCCTGGACGCCAAAGCTGACGCGGTTCACGCCGCCTTCTTTCATTACAGCGAGCTTCTCGGCATCCGTCGTTCCCGGGTTCGCTTCCATCGAAAATTCAATATCGTCCGCCCAATTCGGGAAATACGTTTTGACAGACCGCAAGAACACGGCCATCTCATCCGGCTTCAAAGCGGTTGGTGTACCCCCGCCAACAAAAATGGTTTTGATCTCTCCCGGCGGATTCGCTTTAACCGTATGTTCCATTTCCCGCTCCAATGCCTCAAGATACTGCATTACAGGCTGGTCCTTCAGTACATAGGAGTTGAAATCACAATAGAAACATTTATTTGTGCAAAAGGGAATGTGAAGGTACACCGCTTGGGGTGCACCTGTTTTCCGGCTGTGTGCTGCCAATGTCATGGCAAGTCCCCCTCTATTTGAAAAAAGGAAAGCCATCCGGCTTCCCTTTCAGCTTGGTTTATTTAATATTCTGTAATTTAATTTGAATACACACGTTTTGTGGCGTACCTCAAATTAAATTGGTTAGTCATCAATTTTCAGCACCGCCATAAACGCCTCTTGCGGCACCTCAACGTTACCCACCTGTTTCATCCGCTTCTTACCTTCCTTCTGCTTCTCGAGCAGTTTCCGTTTCCGCGAGATGTCACCACCATAACATTTGGCAAGTACGTTTTTACGCATGGCTTTTACCGTTTCACGAGCGACGACCTTCGTACCTACGGATGCCTGGATCGGCACCTCGAACATTTGCCGTGGAATCAGCTCGCGCAGCTTCTCACAGATAATGCGGCCGCGGTTATACGCCCGATCACGGTGAACGATGAAGGACAGCGCATCGACCTGTTCACTATTAAGCAGGATGTCCATTTTCACCAGATTGGACTGACGGTACCCGGACAGTTCGTAGTCGAAAGATGCATATCCTTTTGTACTTGATTTCAATTGGTCGAAGAAATCATACACAATTTCGGACAACGGGATTTCATACGTAAGGGTTACCCGAGTTGTATCGAGATATTCCATATTTACATATTCGCCGCGTTTATTTTGACAAAGCTCCATAATGGTACCTACATAATCATTCGGTACGATAATTGAGGCTTTGACATATGGTTCCTCTACATAATCGATTCTTCCCACCTCAGGATAGTTGGATGGGTTATCAATCTGCATGACTTCACCATTCGTTAAAGTCACATGATAGATTACGCTTGGTGCCGTTGTGATCAGTGGTATGTTGAACTCGCGTTCAATCCGTTCCTGAATAACGTCCATATGAAGCAGTCCCAGGAATCCACAGCGGAATCCAAAGCCGAGTGCACTCGATGTCTCCGGTTCGAAGCTGAGGGATGCATCGTTCAGCTGCAATTTCTCCAAGGCTTCACGCAGATCCACATAATCAGATGTCTCAATCGGGTAGAGACCACAGTAAACCATCGGATTGATTTTACGGTAACCTGGTAAAGGTTCCGGTGTTGGATTTTTGGCATCTGTTACTGTATCCCCGACTTGAGTATCACCGACATGCCGGATACCTGCAACAACAAAACCAACATCACCAACGTTCAACTCGTCCACAATGGTCATGCGCGGTTTGAATGCACCCACTTCGATTACATCAAATGATTTACCTGTTGCCATCATTTTGATTTTGGAACCTGACTTGATTTTGCCGTCAATGACACGGATATATACAATTACACCTTTGTACGGGTCATAGTGAGAGTCAAAAATCAGCGCTTTCAAAGGCTGGTCAGGATCGCCCTGTGGTGCAGGTACACTCTGTACGACTTGCTCCAGAATCTCTTTGATCCCGATGCCTGCTTTGGCCGAAGCCAGTACCGCGTTGCTCGTGTCCAAACCGATGACATCTTCCACTTCCTGCTTCACCCGATCCGGATCGGCACTTGGAAGGTCGATTTTGTTGATGACCGGTAAGATTTCCAGATCATTGTCCAATGCCAAATATACGTTTGCCAGCGTCTGGGCTTCGATTCCCTGAGCCGCATCCACTACAAGCAGAGCACCTTCGCATGCAGCAAGACTGCGTGATACTTCATATGTGAAGTCTACGTGTCCCGGCGTATCAATCAGATTGAGTAAATATTCTTCACCGTCATCGGCTTTGTAATTCAGGGCAACAGCTTGCAGCTTGATTGTAATTCCACGTTCGCGTTCAAGCTCCATCTGGTCCAGAACCTGCTCCTGCATTTCCCGAGTGGTGAGCGCACCTGTGTACTCCAAGATCCGGTCCGCAAGTGTTGATTTGCCGTGATCTATATGTGCAATAATTGAAAAGTTACGAATTTTACGTTGTCTTGCCCGAATGTCAGTCATTCCTTACCCCCAGAAACAGCCTAGTGTCAATCACTTCATTATAACAGTTGATGCAGGGTGCATCAATCCCGCGTTGCCTCAACTTTATAATAATCGTCCCGAATACGAATCTCCAGGGGTTTATTTTACCTACATTGAGCAGCTTTTTATTCAGCGACCCCGCTAAACAGCGAAACCACCCACTTAATTCCGTTGTGAGACAGATTTTGAAGAAGCCCCGCTGTTTTGTCTGCAAGCACATCCACCGGAGCTTTGTCCTGTTCCGCCCCAAGCACCTGACTTGGAGTTTGTACGGGAACAATGGGCGTTTCCTTTTCTTCTTGTTGTACGGAAACAGCAGGCTCAGATTCGGCGGCGGGTTCTGTTTTAACAACGGCTGGGCTTACCTCAGGAACATCATCTATTTGAAAGCTGCCTCCTGCCAGCTGCATTCCTAGCAGAACTCCTAATAACATAAATACAATAACGGTTACCATTCTTTTGCCGAATCTGGACACATTGTTCGCCTCCTGTCAGGTTATATCCTAGAATAATCAACTGCCTTGTGACGTAGTACCTGTGCTGGCTTTATCCACGTTCTGATCTTCCCAATATACCTCGGCAATCATGTCTGCAAGCACTTTTGAAGTCCGCTTGAGCTCAGCCCCCGTATTGTCTATTCCCCCGATTTCTATCAAAATGCTGTTGGGTGAAAGGGTCTGATTGTATTCACCATTATTTGCTCCGCCGCCATCCTTGCCCCAAACCCCTCTCGAGACGCCGGGGTATTTTGCTTCGAGCTTTTTGTGGATTTTCGCAGCAAATGCTTCATTTTCTTGCCAGTTCGGATTCTCATGTCCAATGATGAAATACACTTTGGCGTATCCTAGGCCATCAATGGTCGTGGTTGTTTTATTGTGACGTTGGGAATCCCGATGAATATCAATAAGGTAGGTAAGATCATCATTTTGAGCGAGAGCAGCCTTCACTGTTTGACGTGAATATTTATAAGAGTAGTTCCAGTTATAATCCTTCACTTTGGTCGGGTAATCATCTTTGGCATGTTCCACCCCAACGCCGAGCTTCTCCAAGCTATCGGACAGATAAGATCCAACTTGAAAAACATTGCCGGTTGATTTCCCTGAGGAAGGGTTGTCACTCTTGGTGCCAAGCAATGGATTGTATCCTTCGCGCGGGTGGGAATGATAGATGAGCACGCTTTTCTTGCCGGCTGTGGCTGTACCTTCCTGACCACCGTTCTTTGGCGGCGGATTTTCCGTTACTTCTCCATCCCCGGGCTCGTTCGTTTCGGGAGGATCCGTGTTATCCTGACCCGGTGGAACATGCAGGTCACCATCTGACTTGCCCCCGCCAGCAGAAGCGGTATCGGTCAGTCCTGGACCTGGTTGATAATCTTCAGGCGCTTCGGCCTTTTCATTCCCTGAGCCGGGCCTAAGCAAAACCGGTTGATTGGAGCCCATGCCAGGCATTTCTCTTGCGATCAGGCTTTTGGGGTCCTGTGGATTCACATTGGTAAGAAGTTGGAATACAAAAGTAGTCAAATTTTCGCCGGAGAACGCAGAAGTCTGCTCCTTCTGGGTCAAGTGGGGCATCTCCATGCCGAGCATATCCACAAAAAAGCGGCTGGAGACGCTACTAGCGAATCCTTTCATGGAAGATACCGGAGAATTGTTCAACCGTTTTTCTGCCATACCTCCAAGGCCGAGTACTACAAAAAACAAAGCAGATATAATCATAAGCAGCAGCAACGTACGGCCCATGGCCAGCACATGCAGACATCTTTTTTTCCACTTCCCGATATTCCAGGCCAATATTTTGTTCATTCATCTGTCTCCTTCCTGCTGGACAACTCTTATACTTCAACTCTATGAGCCTGCCAGATTTGATAGAACAGGAATTAGAAGAAAGACAGCAAAAAAGAAAGTCCGATAGATTCGGACTTCCTGGCCGGGCTTTTTACAGTTAGTGAGTGTAAGCTGCAACGTTATCCGGATTCACCGCATCATGCAGTGCGGCATTCAGACCGCTAGCAATCACGTTGGCGATTCCCTCGATGAATTCATCAATTTCCTTTGGCGTAACAATCAAGTCATGACCAAGTGGCTCCAGAACCTCTTTCACCAAACTTAATCGATCTTGCTCACCGATATCGTCCAGCATGCCCATAATTTGTTTGGTCTGGTCTGTCTCTTGACGGAAGTGTGCACTCATCATTTCAATAACATTATTTACTATGGTGGAGGCATAACATACGGTCGGTACACCGATGGCGATACATGGAACTCCCAAAATTTCTTTGGTAAGACCACGCCGCTTGTTACCAATGCCTGAACCAGGATGTATGCCAATGTCCGCAACCTGAATCGTTGTATTGACACGTTCGAGAGAGCGGGAAGCCAGCGCATCAATGGCAATGATGGCATCCGGTTTGGTGCGGTCCACTATCCCTTGGACGATGTCGCTGGACTCTATGCCTGTAGTACCAAGCACACCAGGGGCAATTGCACTAACTTCCCGGTAACCTGGAGCTACCTGATCCGGTACCAATTCAAAGTACTGACGGGTTACCATCAAGTTTTCCACCACAAGCGGGCCAAGTGAGTCAGGCGTTACATGCAAATTGCCGAGGCCGACAATCAGCACTTTAGATGTCTTGTTAACACCCGCTTTGGTCAAGAAATCCTCCATCTCCCTCGTGAATTCTGCGGCCACACGTTCCTGAAGGTCAGTATCACCGTTACGAAGTGACGGGACTTCCAACGTAACGTAGTGTCCCTTGACGCGTCCGATTGTTTTTGCGGCAGCATCGTTCAGCACATCAATCCGAGTAATGGTAATGCCGTCTTTCTCTTCCACATCTTCCCGCAGCCCGGGAATCGTCTGTTTCTGCGAGCCTTGAGCCATTTCTTTCGAATCAATCGCCAAGTCGGTCCGAACTGTATAGTTCTGTAAATCAAGTGTCATCTGTCCCTGCCTCCTTTACCGCATTTGAGCATATTGTGTGGGGAAATGCAGTTCTTTATGCAATAGCAAGAACACTATAGGAATATTTGTTGCAATTTGCATGCTAGCGTGCTAGAATATTTTAAGTTGTGAAACGTTTGTATTCATGCGAATGCCTTACAGGAGGTGAATGTAATGCCAAACATCAAATCCGCTGTTAAACGCGTAAAAACGAGCGACAAGCGCCGCGCACTCAACGCTTCCCAGAAATCCGCACTCCGTACAGCTGTTAAAGCTGCTGATGCTGCTCTGGTAAGCAACGAAGTTGATACTGCTAAAGCTGCGATTCAAGCTGCTTCCAAAAAGCTGGACAAGGCTGTAACTAAAGGTCTGGTTCATAAAAATGCTGCAGCCCGCAAAAAGTCTCGCTTGGCGAAAAAACTGAACGCTCTTTCCGCACAAGCGTAAGAAGCGTTACTTATACGATCCAATGGAAAAATCCTGAACAGCACCGAGCTTTCAGGATTTTTTAGTATCTGATCTGATAAGTACCCAAAAAAGAGCCCTTATCTCGTTGACCTATTGTCGATCGAAATAAGGGTCTTTTGTTATCCCTTTTTTTGGGACTTGCTTTATTTATGCTCCGAGCCTTAGAAGAAACAACTCCAAACCAAGCACTTTATCAACAGCACCTGTTTTCATCTGGTAATCCAGTTCACTAAGATGACTCAGAATGTTTCTCAGCCGTTCTGGCTGAAATTTGCGTGCCTGTTCTCCGGCAATTTTAACCGCGTACGGATGCAAACCAAGCTGACTGGCAATTTGCTGTTGTGAGTAGCTTTGCTGGCCAAGCTCTTTTACCTGAATCATAATCCTGAACTGTCGAGCGATCAATGCTGCAATTTTAATAGGCTCCTCGCGCTGTTTCAGTAATTCATAAAATAACCCCAGCGCTTTCTCCAAACGTAAATTGGCTAATTCCTCCACCAAAGCAAATACATTCTGCTCTGTGCTGCGCGCCACCAATGACTCAATATCAGCACGATGAATCGTACCGCCATTACCAGCGAATAGACACAGCTTGTCTACTTCAGCAGACAGTGTTTGCAATCCTGTTCCTGCATAGCTCACGAGTGTATCTGCCGCCCCAGCTTCAAAAGTTACATCACGCTGCTTCGCAAGCTTTACGATCCAATTCAGCAGTTCTTCCCCGCTCAGTGGAGCAAAGGCAAGAACGACCGCCTGTTTCTTGACCGCTTTCACCAGCTTTTTACGCTCATCCAGCTTATCCCCTTGCGCGAGGAAAACGATCGTACTGTAATCTGCCGGATTATCCATATAAGTAAGCAGCCGATCCACCTGGTGTTCGATCTTGGAATCTTTACCTGCAGTAAACAGATTCGCATCCCTTACAATAATCAATTTTCGCGGGACCAAAAAGGGAACCGTTTCCGCTTCCTCAATCACCACTTCAACAGGTGTTTCAGTCAGATCGTACGGAATAATGGCGAAATCCCGATGCTCTTCCTCGATAACCTGTTCTTTTAACATCTCCGTAAATTGCTGTATCTGGTATTTCTCCGTTCCGTACAGCACGTATATCGGAGCCGTCTCCCCATTGCGAATTGCCTTTGTTGCACTTTTTACATCCATCACGGTGCCCCCTATCCCTACTATCCTACCAGAAAACACGACAGACAACAAAGGGGCCCTGCATCCGTTAAACGAATGAAGGCCCCCTGGTCCTACATCTATATAAACGAGAACACCAGCGATTCTAGAAAAGGCTGGGTCCCGGTCATACGACGTCAGTTGTTTTAACTGAGATAGGACGTTATTGATAAATTTAGTATATTCTTGCCACCCTTGAAGTGTTCTGCTGATTCGAAAAAGCAGGCTCGCATTTCCGGATTATTTCGTGGTAGTTTCACCTGTTGCTGAAGGTACAGTAAATGAATTTTTTACCGTGGTGCCGTCCTTGTCTGTCTCATAGTTAAACAAGGTGCTGTCGCTGGACCAGCCGGCAGTCTTTAAGGTTCCTTCCAAGTTACGCTGTTCCACTAGATTAAGAACGTCTGGATCGGATGCCGATTTCGAATAAACACTTAGTTGATTGTCAATCAGCATCACTACATAAGTTCCGTCCGGTGACTTCCATTCCTTCGAGGTCATGGTAGACGCTACACCTTGATCCGGTGCGGCAAACCCTTTGTTGCCATTTGATTCGATTCCTGTCTCTGAATCAGGAGAAGTCGTACCCTCAGTAGGATCTTCGGAATTGACATCAGGTGTTGCAGCCTGAGAGTTAAATGATTCAGCCTCCCTGTTGTCCGATTCGCTTCCTTCTTTTTCATCCGCAACTGCAGGAGGTACAGCACCTGTAGCCGAATCCTGAGTTTTTGGCTGCACATCCTGGCCTTGATCCTGGCTCTTCTGACTATCGGGAGCTTTCGGGCTGGAAGGGCTATTTTGTGCTTCCGTACTGTTGTCCGACTCAGACCCTGGAGCTGGCTGTTTTGGCGTTTGGTTGTCCGTTACCTCAGGCTCCTGTACCTGGTCCGACCCATTTTCTTCAGGTACTGTCTCTGGATCCGTTCCTTCTGTCATGGACGTCTCCGAGTCATCTAACAATGGATTGCTTTTATTCTCAGGATTTGAAGCTTCGTCATTCTCAATTCCCCGACTTAACGAATTCGGATCGGCAGCATCCGTCTCTTGGGCGCTGCCCGAACTCATCATCACGGACTCGGCATTTTCAAGTTTCTCCGGTTCATAACCCCAGATTGCAAACCCTAGCACCACGGCTGCTGCCGCAGCACCCATGGACATCCGGCCCACCATGGAATTAAGCCATCTTTGCTTCGGTTTTCGTTCACTTGACCGTTGTAAATTCTCGAATGCAGCAGGGACAGGACTCATTTCCTGTATTGTACTGCTTTGTTCCCTCCGTGCTTCATCAATCGCATCCAATTGAGGCATAATGGCATCAACCAAACTGAACTTCGGGGTCACCTGCGGCAAATCTTCCAACTCTCTGGAAAGAGCTCTAAGCAAACTAAAATTCTCGGCGCACTCCGGGCATTGGGCCACATGCTGTAGCATCTGCGCAGTTTCCGCGTCGCCCAGATCATGATCCAGATACCGGTGCATCCATTCCACCACCTCTTCGCATTTCATCCTGTCACACCACCTTTCTGATATTCCTGTAGTAGATTTTGCAATTGCTGTCTGGCTCTGAATAGATAAGATTTGACTGTATTCAGCGGAAGATCAAGACAATCCGCAATTTCGTTATACGATAAATCCTGCAAATACCTTAGTACAATAACGGTTCGATGATGCTCTGGAAGTTTGTTGATCGCATCTTGAATGTCCTTTGCAACATACGTGGACATCACTTCAAATTCCACATCCTGATTATCCTGAAAAACCATTTCGTGTTCGTCAATGGAGACCGAGGGCTTGGTTCTTCTGAATTTATCGATACAGATATTGGTTACGATGCGCTGTACCCATGTTTTAAATTGGGCCTTTTCCTCATAGGAATTAATTTTGGTATAGATTCGGATTAAAGCTTCCTGAGCAGCATCCAAAGCATCTTGTTCATTATTTAAAATGTAATATGCGGTTCGATATACATGCTGTTCTATGTCCCGCAATAGGGTAATTAGAGCGTCGCGATCGCCCGATTGAGCGGCTCTGATGAGTTCCGGCTCTACCACAAAGGATCCCCCTCTCCCTGCAACCTTACAGACGTGTTCATCAATAAAATTGTTGCAAAGTTAAGTATTTTTTTGATAGTAACAGGTAAAACGTTGAAGCGTTCACATTTGTTATCGCTTACTAAGCACGGTCTGCTCCTAGAATACGTTATAGATGCTGTATATTACCACAACAAAATAACGGCTTATGTATGAAGGGCCGCTGAAATCTTATCTTAGAATAACAGAAATTGCATACCGAGTCACCACGTGGCTTCAACTAGCCATTCCATTACTTGCACGACTCAATTGAATTGCAATGGCATATATTATAGATGAGCACTTAAGAACCTTCGAAAATGAAAAAAGTCGAAATTTGTCCTAATTTAAGCTGTTTTTAATGCAATTTTCATGAAAATAGTGTATTGTAAATTTACATTCATAATACGAGGTGATGAGCATGCCAGCTCTTGCGAAAATTCAGTTGTTAAAGGAACAAATGCCGAAGGAATATCAAAGCATTTCTCATTTTGTAGAACACGCACTGCAATCCATTGATACTCTGGTTGAAGAACATCGGAAGTACACTGCTGCACAGGCGTTATACGGCGATAAAATCGTCGGATCGGAAGAACGTCTGTACAGAGAAACTGTACTTGATGTCAGAGAACAGCTCCTTCTCACACTGGAAAAAACCGTGGAAGATCTCTTGCACAAAGGCGACAAACATTGGAACAAACATTTTAAGGATGGCGTTGAATAGTTTTTTCATCCTAAAAAGGGACATAGCCCGTTTTCCGATATTCTCCCCGAGGAGTGTACCGGAAAGCGGGCTTTCTGCTTCCTTTCACCAAGGTGGCTAAATTCATGAGTCGTAAAAAGGAATTAATAAATGCTGATCAGTTTCCCGCCAACAAAGCTCAAAACACGCAATATATTTGGCCCAGCATAGACCCACACTTCTATTTTCCCCTTTGAGCTCATCTCTTGGGTAATGCTTGTCGGATCTCCCCACGCTAGACCAGCTTGTTTCGTTGTCATGCCCAAAGCTACTTCTCCAGCAATAATCTTCTTCCATGTGGACTGAGACCATTTGTATTTTTGGTAGGGGTCATACGTGAAGAATTGATCCGAATCCGACAACATCTCCGTGACCCTTGAGGCAGTGCCCCCTGCATAAGCAGCAACCGTTTTACCCTTTGCGTTACGAAACACCACCGAGTAGCTCTTATCTCCCGAATCATACTTATCAATTTCAATATCAGTAACCGTTACTTTGCTAAAACGTTGTCCCAACTCGGTGTACTCATTAATCCAATACGATTTGCCTATCAATCGACTAAGGCTTCCAAGTTCTTTTTTCTTGATTAAAGCTGCTGTATCCTTTGATTCAATAAGAATAGCTGACTTACCAACCAGAACCTCAGCCTGCCTCAACTCCGCATCCCATCGAACTTTGATCCCTGAAGTCTGACTTAATAAATTTGCCGGAAATACCGTCTGCCCTTCAATAGTTTGTACCTTCCCTTTTAACTTGAGCTCCTGATTGTTAAACCGTGCAGTTGTACTCCCTTTTTGCAGGGTAATCTTGTCATCTCCAAGTTGAATGATAAAAGACGAGCCTTTCACATCAACTTTGGCTCCCAACGTCTTAAATACCGACTGCACCGGTAAATATATAGTCCCGTTTAACAACGTAGCTCCTGTAAGCTTCTGCTCCGCTCCAGCATCCAACTGAATGCTTGAAGTCAGGTTCTCCATTGTAAATGTTACTTTGGTCGTTCCCATGCCCGTAACCTTAAGCGTGCCGTCACCCTGAATTTTTGCAACTTGTGGCTGTTCCAGGATGATTTCTGTAGGTATCGGCTGGCGTTTGATCTTAAAACCGTTGCTATAGGTCTGCTGAACTGAAAGTGTAACCGTATCTCCAAGAACAGCTTCTTTCGCCGATGCAGTCAATGTTACTTTTGTTAATGAAGGAGCTTGGAGTGATTTCAGTTGTCCCTCATTATAGACTCCCCACGTTCCATCCTGTAAAAGTGCATATAATTCACCTAGCTCAAACGAATATTCAAGTCGATTAACATTGGTTAGCCCTGGCAGTTGTTCAGACTTGTATTTAGCCGTTCGATCATAACTCCATACAGTGCCATCATTCTTCACCGTCAGCAGCTTATGCGTATTCCCCAGCCAGATCATAGATTGAACGTCACTTGCGACCTCCACCTGGTCCTCTTCATACATCATGTTCACAATGACCACTGATCCATCGTTTTTCAGGACAGCTGCATACGCACTATTCGTGGCAATGGCTTTACCGTTCTCAACACTTCCTACTTTGCGCACAATGTTTCGATAGTCTGCGTAATAGACATCACCCGACGCGGATAATGTGCCATATGAATAATAACCATCAGCTGGATAGGGGCCGACATCAATAATGGATTCCAAACCTTTAATCTGCTTTCCATCTTGATGGAGTGTTCCGTCCTGGAGAAGTATCAAGCCACGCCCATACACTTTTACTACTCCGTTGTATTGATTTACCTCAGGCTTTTGGGCGTTGTCCACATCCCAACGATAGACTTGCCCATCCGCTGTCCAGCCATAAAGGGAATGAGAGTCTCCTTTAGAGATGCCGATCAGGTTCGGGCTTTGCGTCCAGACCCCACTAGTTGCCCCTTTGGACCAAACTGTACCATTGTCGAGGATATAATTGTTGCGATCCAGCATGGAAATAATCGAACTGCTTGTACTGGATGCTGCAGACGCAGGGGAATGACCCGCGAGCAAGGCGGAAACGATAACTCCAATACACAACATCAGTGTCATCCTGAGCCATTTGGCTCCAAAATTCTGTTTTACTCCGCCGTTCTTTCGTGTTGTTGTTTTTGCATGTCCCATTGCTTCTGTTCCCCTTCTCATTATGTAACTTGTCATCTCTATTGCCCAATAAAACTGAGCCTAATCATTATTCGGTAAATATAACCATTATCCTGCACTACTCAAAAATTCATCATTCATCCATGCTCAATTTGTAACGCACATCAATCTGCCCGTCTTTTATTCTCATCTGGACTTCGCCCATCTGGTCCGTTCGATAAATCTGTGAACCCACAGCCTCCAGTCGCTCAAGCACTCCGGGGTTGGGATGTCCATATGTATTGTTAGCACCTGCTGAAATGACTGCTGATTTGGCATGCCAATACTGCAGCCAGGCTTCTGTCGACGATGTCTTGCTACCGTGATGCGCCACCTTCAACACATCGACCGAAGTCTCAACAGATGGGAATGAAAACGACCCTGGCTCCTGTTTGAAAGAAGCTGCAAGAGACCCGTCTTGAATCATGTATAACAGATTTTGTTCTGCTGCTGCATCCATATCGCCTGTAAATAACAGTGATGCTCCAGCCATGTCCAGCAGGAAGACAACCGAATCATGATTCTGATGTTCAGACACAGGAAGCCTGCCTCCCGTATCCAGTGAATGATCCAAATCAGGCGATATAAAATGAAGCACGGTTTCTTCGTCTGCTGCGTATGACATCCCTTGTTGGATGGCATATAACGGAATACTGCGTTCCACTGCGGTATCCAGCAACTTTTCAAAATTGTCTTTGCCGCTCGTTGTACCGTTAAACATGAAACGTTCAACCGGAATCTGCTCAAGCACTGCCTGCAGCCCTCCAGCATGATCCTGATCAGCATGAGTCAGAATGACCGCATCCAGTCGATGAATACCACGTTTTTTCAATAAAGGTACAACTACCTTGGCACCCACTTCATAGGGATCTCGCCGGATTCTCCAGGATTCCTGATTGCCAAAGCTAACCGTTCCCCCGCCATCCACCAAAATATGTTTCCCTCCAGGTGTAGTTATCAGCGTGCTGTCCCCCTGGCCAATATCCAAAAATTGAACAACACCAGTACCAGCAGGCAGTGGAGTCCGGTAGGCCCAAACCAATCCCACTATGAGAAGCAGGGCCAGCAAACCACACATCCCTTTATGGAACAAATTCATCCGTTCCCCCGTATAGTAGCCGGCGCCTTGCGTGGTAAACGCACTTGTATACTCCGGCCAGGCAATACTTGCACTTAGTGTCGTCATAGAACCAGAATCATTACTCCGAACCTGTTGGCCTTTACCTTGCCGATCCCAATCCATTCGTTCACTCAATCCCCCGGACTGTGCTGCTCCTTGCAAACCTTGACCACGATGTGTACGAACCAGAGGTGCGGTGTCTTCTTCCATATTAGAAGCTTGCGGAATCTCGCCCTTTCCTCGATGAAGAAGAAACAAGAGTGCATACAGTATGGCATAATACGCTGCAATCCACAGCAAGGAAGGTGTGGCCCAGATCAGGACAAATCCCGGTAAACTATTCATCCATTCCACACTCACAAATGTTACTTTGTTCAGCAAAATCGCAACCCAGGCAAGAGGTTTGGCAAGAGGCAGCCATAGAAATGACAATAAGAGAGCGACCGTGCCAAGCGGTAATACGATAGCGCTAATCAAGGATACTAGCAAAAAGTTGGCAACAAAAGAAAGCAGCGAAAACTGGTTGAAATACAATATCGTTACCGGAAAAGAAATAAGCTGCGCGGTTACCGTCACTGAAGCTGTTGCTGCGACGGCTTTGGGCCAACCATGAAATAACCGGTTTATGAGAGGCATGTAGATCATCAGTCCGGCAGTGACGAGAAAAGATAGCTGAAAGCTGACGCTTAACAGGAAATACGGATTCCACCACATCATCATCAAGGCTGCTGCGCTGATCATCTGCAGTCCGTCTCTGGCAAGCCCTCGCCGTGCCATATATAAACCGATCATGGACATAATCCCCGCTCGAATGACTGAAGGTGAACCACCAGATAACAGCACATATGCAGGAATCAGCAATAGGACAATGGTGAGTGATGTCTCTCGTGTTAACCTCAGCCACGACAAAAGGAGTAACAGCGAAGCCACATATACCGCCACATGGGTGCCCGAGATGGCCAATATATGTGTAAGTCCCAATTGTGAAAATTGACCATAGGTATCGGGGTCGATATCGCTTGCCATTCCTATAATAAGACCTTTCATGTAACCCGCGTGAGGTTCTGGAAACAGTCTGTCTACGGCAGAACCCAATGTACTTCTGATCAGGTCATTCCACCGCAGTATATTGAACTTTCCTATCCCTTCAGGAGAAACCGTTGTTACCGAACTGGCTCCTTTCACTTTGAATAGCCAGTGAATATACTGTGTCTTCAAGTAATTCCGATAGTCAAAGCCACCAAAATTCCTCGCTTCTCCCGGAAGTGTCAGTACACCGGTTAACGTGATTGCATCCCCCCGCCGCCATCCCGCCGCAACTTGCTGCTCTTCTTCTTCAGCCAAACGCACATGTACCATCAGACGTTCTTTCGTTTGGGCCACCCGTAGAACCCCTGACGCTGTTCCAGATTGAGCATCTGACGATGCCTCTATTGAGTTCATCTGTATTTGAAAATCTGCCCGATCACCATCAACTCGAACATCCGAATCCAGTATTCCATGAAGCGTAGCTGAGTACCCATCCAGATCTGCAGCAGCTATATTGGTAATCTCGGGCAGATTGCTCACATTCCGGGCTTCATTCCACTCCCAGTGCCCAGCTCCACCGATTAATGCCACAATAAATACCACGATGGCCCAGCCCCGCATGCCGATCCACCGAAGCAGGAACGGCAAACAGGAGAGTGCACCGACCATTCCCCAAAGGAGAGTCCATCCTGTCATAGCACATGCCATACCGCTGCCGCATAACCAACAGACTGTGAATACGAATAAAGGTCTGCCTTTCATTCTCCATCCCCCTTTAAGCCACCAGTGCAACCAACGCAAAGAACCCCCGGCAGCTGAAACAGCTAAACCGGGGGTTCTTCCCACCACATCCACTTGCTATTGACTTTAAAACGTAGTAACCTACCTAATTTTAACGTTTATTCGTTTATCCTGCGTAATCATCTGTTAATCACTAATGGTCATCATGGTCTCACGGGGCGGCTGGTAATTCTCCAGCTTGCGAAACGTAATTCCCTTCTGGGCCATCATTCGTGTTACTTTGCCTGTATCCTTGGGATACGGGCGATGAAAAACAATCTCCGTAATGCCGCTGTTGGCAAGCATATTGGAGCAAGTCCAGCAAGGTTCGTCCGTGACGTACACGGATGAACCTTCACGATCAATCCGATCGGTGAACAAGAGCAAATTCTGCTCCGCATGAATCGTACGAATACAGCGCTGCTTTTTGACCATTTCCTCCTGACCATCGGTTACAACCAGCTCATATTCTTCGGAAATCATGCATCCGGCTTCCGAGCAGTCGGGAACACCCATGGGTGCTCCGTTATACGCTGTCCCAAGCAATTTTTTGCCCTGAACAAGCACAGCTCCGACATGGCGGCGTGAACAGCGGGAACGGGTTGAGACCATATATGCGATATCCATGAAATAAGTATCCCAGTCTTTGCGTACGTCTGCTGTATTCATGATCGTTTCCTCTCCCGTTCGTTTTAAGTTTATCTGTAGCAATACTCATCCAGCTACTTAACGTAAGAAAACCTTTGTTTACTCTATTGTAATCATCACATTATTAAATTAGTTAACGGATCTGGACATATGGAGCCATTTTCTCCAACATCTTCATCCCGATTCCTTTGACCTTTGTCAGATCACTGACTTTGGTAAATGGACCATGGGCATTCCGATAATCGATGATGGCCTGTGCCTTTTTCTCTCCAATGCCCGGAAGCTCTGTAAGCTTGGAAGCTGGTGCCGTATTAACATCGATCTTGCCGTTATCCACATCCTGTACAGGCTGAGCCGTTTGGTTTTTTTCCGGGACAACTTCCGCTGCAGAAGTCTTTGCCAATGAAGCATCCGATCCGCCCACGGTGCTGCTCGAATCGACCTCTTTAACTACCCCTTTATCCACCTGTTCGGGCTCTTGAGAAACAGCATCATCCGTTCCCTTCTTTGCATCCGTATCTGCCGCCGCTTTGGCTTCCCCACCACCCAAAACAGCCGACTGCACAGCAGAAGGATCCTGCTCTATCGTCGGCGTCTCGGTGCCGAGCTGCATGGGTTCCCAGCCAGAAGGAGGCTGTTCACTTTTGCCCGACCATAATATCAATACACTTCCAATCACCGCAGCAGCAATGATTATTGCCTGTTTCCATTTCATGCTTCCACACCTCTCCCTGTCTTCAAAATAGTTCATTCTGAAAACGGGCGGTGCTTCCGAACCGTTGAATGTTGCTGGTGAAATTAAGCTTTTCTTTTTTCATGTCATGTCATACAAGTCCTGATGCATAGACTAGAAGGAACGAACTGCGCCAGTACCGTAAAGCATGAAAGGAGGCCTGAAACAATGAAGGTTGGATTTATCGGAACCGGCAGCATGGGAAGCCTGCTGATCTATGCCTTGATCCAATCCGGAGCATTGGAGCCCCGGCAGATCGCTGCAAGCAATCGGACCCCTTCCAAAGTACGTCAGTTATCCCTCCGTTATCCCGGCCTGCATGAATCGCAGAGCAATCGGGAAACTGTCATCCGAAGCAATATCATATTTTTGTGCGTGAAGCCGCTCGAATTCAAACATGTTATTGACGACATCCTGCCTGTTGTAAATCCCAATCATATGATCGTCTCGATTACCAGTCCCGTGCAGCTGCGCCATCTGGAATCTTCACTTCCTTGCAAAGTCTCCAAGGTTATTCCCAGCGTTACGCACCAGGTCGGCAGCGGAGCATCCCTGTGCATTCACGGCGAGCGCATGACCACGGAAGACCGCTCCGTTCTGGAAGGGCTTCTCAGTCATTTCAGCAAACCTTACCAGGTGGAGGAAGCCTGCACCCGGATTACATCCGACTTTTCCAGCTGCGGACCTGCATTCATATCCTTCTTTTTGGAACAATGGATCGAGAGTGCCGTCAAGCTTACAGGGATCAAACGCGCAGATGCCTGCGCCCTTGCAGGTGAAATGCTCCTTGGAACAGGCAAGCTGCTCACGGAAGGAGGATATACCCCCCAAGAACTTCAGGCTCGCGTTGCAGTACCCGGAGGCATTACCGCACAGGCACTTGCCCTAATGAAGGTCAGCCTGGACGGTGTATTCGACAGCCTTATTCACACGACCCATGACAAGTATGAAGAAGACTTGTTAAAGCTCGATGAATTATTCAGAGCCGGTGAGATTAACCGGCAACAATATTAACCAGTTTGCCTGGAACGGCAATGACCTTGCGAATGGTCTTGCCTTCCAGAGCCTGTTTAACCGGCGCCAGTTCCATCGTAAAGTCCTGCATCCCCTGTGCATCCAGATCCTTCGCAATCGTGGCACGGGTTACGATTTTACCGTTTACTTGGACTACGATCTCCACTTCGGCATCCACCGTCATGGACTCGTCATATTCTGGCCAAGCCACGTAGGAGATTCCTCCCTCGTGTCCAAGTCGGCTCCACAGTTCTTCCGCCATATGTGGTGCCAGTGGTGACAGCAGCTGTACAAAGTTTTCCATTGCTTCACGCGGCAGTGTATCTGCTTTGTAAGCATCGTTGATGAAGATCATCAGTTGGCTGATCGCTGTGTTGAAACGCAGATGCTCCAGGTCATCCGTAACCTTTTTGATCGTTTTGTGAGCGGTGCGTTTGAATTCTTCCGTTCCGCCATCCACAGTGATCTTGTCGTTGATCGCCCCAGTATCCTCGTTAATGAAGAGACGCCATACACGTGACAGGAAGCGGTACATGCCCTCAACCCCGTTCGCATTCCACGGTTTCGTAGCTTCCAAAGGCCCCATGAACATCTCATACAGACGCAATGTATCCGCTCCGAATTCATTCACAATTTCATCCGGGTTAATGACATTGCCACGGGACTTACTCATTTTCTCATTGTTGGTTCCCAAAATCATGCCTTGGTTCACCAGCTTGTGGAACGGCTCTTTGGTACTAACCACGCCCAGATCATACAGCACTTTGTGCCAGAAACGAGCATACAGCAGGTGAAGAACCGCATGCTCGGCTCCTCCGATATAGAGGTCAACCGGCAACCATTGCTGCTGTTTCTCCTGGGAGATCAATTCCTTATCGTTGCGTGGATCGATGAAGCGCAGGTAATACCAGCAGCTGCCCGCCCATTGCGGCATCGTATTGGTCTCGCGGCGTGCCTTCATTCCCGTTTCAGGATCTACCGTATTTACCCAATCCGTTACATTCGCCAGTGGTGATTCTCCCGTACCCGAAGGTTTAATCTGGTCGATATCCGGCAGCAGCAATGGAAGTTGGTCTTCTGGCACGGTTTTCATCGTTCCGTCTTCCAGGTGCAGAATCGGAATCGGCTCTCCCCAGTAACGCTGACGACTGAACAACCAATCGCGCAGGCGGTATGTTGTTTTCCCTTGTCCCTTGCCGTTCTCTTCCAGCCAGGCAATCATTTTTGCAATGGCCTCTTCATTATTCAGTCCGTTCAGGAAGTCGGAATTCACATGCGGTCCGTCTCCGGCATACGCCTCTTGTGTCACGTCTCCACCCTGAATAACTTCAATGATGTCCAGACCAAACTGCTTCGCAAATTCCCAGTCACGACCATCATGACCCGGAACAGCCATAACAGCTCCTGTACCGTATCCTGCCAAAACATAATCCGCAATCCAGATAGGCAGTTTGGCACCATTGACCGGATTGATCGCGTAGGCACCAGTGAATACACCCGTTTTGTCCTTGGCCAAATCTGTGCGTTCCAGATCACTCTTGCGGGAAGCCTGCTCCTGGTAAGCCTTAATGGTTTCACGTTGTTCCGCTGTTGTAATGGCCTCTACCAATTCATGCTCAGGAGCAAGAACGGCGAAGCTGGCACCGAACAGGGTATCCGCACGTGTTGTAAACACCTTGATAACTTCTTCACTGCCCTCAATGGCGAATACAACTTCAGCACCCGTCGATTTACCAATCCAGTTACGCTGCATATCCTTGATGCTTTCGGACCAGTCCAGCTCTTCCAGATCTTCCAGCAAGCGTTCAGCATATTCCGTAATTTTCAGAACCCATTGGCGCATCGGTTTGCGAACAACCGGATGTCCACCACGCTCACTCTTGCCGTCGATAACCTCTTCGTTAGCCAGTACCGTGCCCAGGGCTTCACACCAGTTAACTGGCACTTCATCCACGTATGCCAAGCCTTTTTTGTACAGCTGAATGAAGATCCACTGCGTCCATTTGTAGTATTCCGGGTCAGTTGTGCTAATTTCACGATCCCAGTCATACGAGAAACCGAGGGACTTGATTTGACGACGGAAGTTGTCGATGTTCCGGAAAGTGATCTCCCGTGGATGTTCTCCCGTGTCCAATGCATGCTGTTCTGCAGGCAGACCAAAAGCATCCCAACCCATTGGATGAAGCACGTTGTAACCGCGCATACGTTTGAAACGTGAAACGATGTCCGTTGCCGTATAACCTTCCGGGTGACCTACGTGCAAACCTGAACCGGATGGATAAGGAAACATATCCAGTGCATAAAACTTCGGTTTACCCGGATCCTCACCCGTTTTAAACGTTTTGTTTTCGTCCCAGTACTGCTGCCAATTTTTCTCCATAACCTGCGGCTGGTAGCCGTGCTTCGGCTGGTGATTCTCACTCATCTATTGTTCCTCCTCTTGGTTATTCACATTTATTGCAACAAAAAAACCTCAGCATCCCGTAGCGTTTGCAGCGCTAGGGACGAGAGGTTGAATTCCCGTGGTACCACCCTAGTTAGCGGACGAACGTGCTTCGTCATCCACTCCCTTTGTACCTGTAACGGCGGTTAACCGATGCGGATTTCCATTCCTGAACGAATGCTGCCATTCAAACACAGGATGGTGTAATCACCGCATTTCTCCAAGGCGAGTTCGTGAAATACTGTCAATCGGCTTGCACCAACCGCCGACTCTCTGTCATGTACAGGACCCACTACTGTTCCTTATCATCGAAATATGTATACAATATCGGGAACATTATATAAAAAAGCAAGACCAAAGTCAATATTACGCGCTGCGTTGACTATAAATGGTACTGTTCAACAGCATTCGCTCAGGATAAACGAAATCGATCGATTCCTTCTTCCAAGTTATTAATCGTCCACTGAATGTGTTCCTGATTATCATACTGCCGGTATGAGCATTCAATCCGCAGCACCAGGTCAAAATACAGATCGTATAAACTTCTTCGTTTTCGTTCACTATCGGTTGTTATAGCCCTCCCGTAACCCTTCACAAATCCCGGTGTATAATTAAAATGACTGAAGTAGTGCTCCATAAGTGGATCTGCCCAGAGTGACCGCTCAAAATCAATAATGGCCGTAATCCGCCCTTGTTCCACAAAAACATTGCCATCCCACAGATCCCAGTGGACAAGCACAGCTTCCTTGACATCATCCAGCACATCGGACTTCTCCAAAATTAATACCTTAAGATCATCATAATCAACGGGGAGCTCTACGCCAGCCTCTTGTCCATCAGTGAGCAAGTCATCCACCAGATTCAGAAATGCTTCCTTCCAGGTGGTGTACTTCGGTTTCTTCTCCGAAAAGTAACCAAATTTCTCACCTTTGATCTCATTCATTCGGCGATTTAAAGCACCAAGCTGCTGTTCAATCCTTTCCTGTTCTGCCGCATTATACTGATCTTTGACCTTGTTGTAGGGTGTGCCTGGCATATAATCCATAATAAAATACTCCGCTGGAGCAATACTGCGTGTGGAATCATGCGCCAAGACGCGGGGAACGGGCACATCTTTGAGTTCCTCTACGAGCCGAAGTGCCTGCACTTCGGCAATCATCAGATCCTGTTCACAGCGCATGGGTTTATTTATCGCAGAAGGGGCTATTTTGAGCACGACCACCTTGCCATTGCTTAGCGTCATAAAATAGGCGTGGTTGGCCCAACCATCAATCATTTCCTTATAATCTTTGAAGTCTGTGTTAAAATGCTGTTTGGCAATTCCGTTTAGTTGTTCAGAAGTCAACCTTGTTTTATATGTACTTTCCATTGTGCACCGCCTAAATCAGATTACAATTCCTACCCACCAAGCTAAGGGAAAGCGTTTTCCATCTATCCATTATGGCTCCCTTCCGCCCTGCTGACAATGCCTTTTATCACGAAAATCAAGAAAAAAAACGCCCTTATCATCATAAGGGCAGTTTCCATATGCAATCCTATTTTACCGCAACATAAAACAGCCGCTGTGCGCCTTTTCCAGCTTCTTTCCACTCAAAATCAGCATATACGCGGACATCTCTGAAGCCAGCCTTCGTCAGCTCCAGTCTCATCCAATCCGGATCATATGCACGCTGAACATGAACCTCTTCAAATCGCTGATACATGTCCTTGCTGCCATCATCCACTCTGGAAAAGATACTCAGATGATGTTCAATCTCACACCGATCACGATCCATGTCACAGGTCCAAATATACGATACCGAGCGTTCGTCCAGCACAAAAGGCTGCTCCTCTTCATAGCGAATCAGAGTATCGGGATGATGCACGTCAAACAGAAATGTTCCCTCTGGCTTCAGCATCTCATAGGTTCGCTGGAACGTACGTACGACATCTTCCTTTTCAAGCAGATAATTGATACAGTCACAAAAGGAAATGACCGAATCCACTGGCTCCGGCACCCTCCAGTCCCGCATATCCTGTTGAACCCAGCGGACACTGCCTTCACGATACAATCGATGACCCTGAGGTGTCCCTTCCATCTTGCTTCGTGCAACAGATAACATATCTGCAGACAGGTCAATGCCCGTCACTTCAAAACCCGAGTTTACCAGCGGAATCGTAATTGAGCCCGTTCCACACCCAAGTTCGGCGACACTCTTAGGCATGCCATGCTGCTCCCACGCTGTTCTTGCAAACCTTATCCAGTCCGGATAAGGCATATCTTCCATTAATTCATCGTACACATAAGCAAATTTACGGTAAGACATGTCAGGCACCGCACTTTCAATTTCATTTTCCGATTCCAAAAGAAAAAGCAGGGGCGTCCGGAGTTCACCCAGCCTTGCCCTGCCCTTCCTCAATTTAATATGACGTTAACGACTATTTGCCTTCATTCGAATCTTTGGGAGCCGACTCCGACAAGTACGTCCAGTTTTCCTTCTGCGTCACCAGTCCGTCTTTCATCAGCTTGCCCAGGGCACGCTTGAAAGCAGATTTGCTGATCCCAAAGCGCTGCTTGATAATATCCGGCGGAGTTGCATCCGAATAAGGCATCCCGCCCGTAGGGCGCTCTTTCATGAACGCGAGCAGCTTGTCTGCATCTTCGTTACGGCCAACCTCTTTGCGAGGGGACATTGCCAAATTGACACGTCCGTCTTCACGAACCAGCGTTACCCGACATTTCACTTTTTCGCCAAGGCGCAGCATCCGGTTACGTTCGGAGGAATGGATCATGCCGATGGCACCAAAGCCAAGCACTCCACCTTCAACGAGCACAAATGTACCCATCTGCAGCGGCTTGTACACTGTAGCTTCAACCCATTCATTCAACCACGATGTTGGAGCGTGGAACGACAGCGGCGCAAGCTCGCGTTCTCCGGCCAATTTGGCGCGAAGACGTCCTTGCTTGTCATGTTCCATAATCACAAAAACTTCATCGCCGACTTGAGGACGCAGCTCTTCCAGTTCGGGCAATTCACGGATCGGGAGCAGCAATTGCCGCCCAAGTCCCATCTCGAGGAAACAGCCGAGGCGTGGATGAATATCGGCCACGACCAGCCGTTCCATTTCACCGAGTGTGAGATATGGTTTTTTCATTGTCGCTGCCAAACGGTCCTCTGTATCAAAGAACAAAAAGACCTCCAGCGTTTCTCCAATTTTAACGTCCCGTGTAAGTTCCGTATAATGGAGCAGTACATCTTCCGATCCCGTCGTCAAAAAATAGCCAAACGGAGATACTTCACGGTCAACCGGCAAAGAGACGACCGTTCCTGCAATCAAACTCATACCGTTTCCACCACTTTGGCGTCAGACCACAGGCGCTCAATGTTGTAATACTCACGCTCGTCCCGATGGAAAATATGCACAACCACGTCGCCCATATCCATCAGGACCCAACGTGCGGAATCCATGCCCTCGATACCTTTGATGTTCACACCAGCCGCATGCGCCTGTTTGCGAATCTCCGTTGCAATGGATTGTACCTGTGTATCGGAATTCCCGTGACAGATCACAAAATAGTCTGCTACCAGCGAGATACCAACCAGATCCAGTGCTACAATGTTGGATGCTTTTTTATCGTCAGCGGCAGTTACCGCCATATTCATAAGTTCTTTCGATGATAATGTCATGAACCAACCTCCATATTTTATAAATGTGCAATCAGATCGTTCCGCGATAACATGGTGAGCGGATATATAACCCGGCGCTGCGAGATCAGCAAGCTGATCGTGGAGTCAAAGCCTGCAATAAGCCCCTCCTCCAAACTACGCTCCGCTTGTTCCCGAATGTGCTCAACCCCAGGGAAATCTCTTCCTGGTTCGATGTAGTCAGCAAGACAAACCACCTTATCCAGCAGACTCATCCCTACACGGCCTGAAGTATGCCAGCGGATCGCATTAATAATCTCCGGATCATCAACACCATAATCGCGCTGTGCAATAAAGGCACCTACTTCAGAGTGCCAGAGCTGCTTGTCATGCTGCAAGAGTTCTTCGTTCAATCCGTTCTCACGGATGACTGCTTCCATCTCGGATACCGGCCAGTATTTGGCGACGTCATGCAAAATGGCTGCCAGGTCGGCTTTCACCGGATCTGCACCATACTTATCCGCCAACTGGACTGCTTTTTCCATCACGCCAAGCGTATGCTTCCAGCGCTTCTCCGGCATCTGACCTGAAACGGCCTGAATCAATTCTTCACGGCTTAGTTCCATATAAACCGCTCCTTACAATATATTGATGAACTGCATCAGGGATCATGAACCGCACCGAATGTCCCTTCGCGAGTCTTCTCCGAACAGCTGTGGATGATATATCCACCAAGGGCATCTCCGCCAGTAAAACACTGTCCTGCAATTCCTCGGGGAGATCATCCAGATGTAATTGAAACCCTGGCCGACCCACACCGATAAAGGTTAATTTAGCTGCCAGTTCTTCAATCTGTTCCCACTTCGGAAGATAGTTCACCATGTCCGCTCCGATGATGAAGTAAAATTCATGCTCTGGATAACGGCGCCACAATTCCTTCATCGTATCAATCGTATAGGATACTCCGCCGAGCTCCATTTCGATGTCCAGCACTTCATATTGCTCAACACCCTTCACTGCGGCTTCCGTCATATCAAGACGCTGCTGTCCCGAAGCTCCGGCTCCGCGTTTATGGGGCGGAACATGAGACGGCATGAACCAGATCTCGTCAAGTGCATGAGAATCTCTTGCGGCTTCGGCTGCGAGCAGATGCCCCATATGAATCGGATCAAACGTCCCGCCCATGATGCCAATCTTCACCCGTGTCACCGCCTAAGGAAGTTCGATTTGTTTGTTATCGCGTGATTCCTTGTACAGGATGATGGTGCTGCCGATAATCTGCACCAGTTCGCTTCCGGTTTCCCGAGCGACTTCTTCAGCGATCTCATTTTTATCATCCAGACAATTGTTCAGCACTTGCACTTTCATCAATTCACGCTTCTCGATCGCATCTTCTATATGACGGAACAGATGCTCGTTGGTGCCCCCTTTACCGATCTGAAACACAGGGGTCAGATGATGTGCTTGTGAGCGCAAGAAGCGCTTTTGTTTACCGTTTAACATGAATACTCCATAACTCCTTATGCTCGGCAGGTCTCGGCAACAGAACTCAACGTCTGTCTGGACCTGACCGTTCAATTATATTTTTCATTTCATAAAACTATCCAATACAGCACGTCTCATGGTCTCTACTGGCGCAGGAATTCCAAGCCAGTGCTCAAATGCGACCGCGCCCTGATACACAAACATGCCGAGACCGCCATGTACAACACATCCACGCATACGGGCTTCACGAAGCAAGCGTGTCTCCAGTGGATTATAGATCAGATCACTCACAGCCGTACCTTCCCGAATCAGCTCGGGATTCACAGGAACATCGTCCACATGGGGATGCATGCCTGCTGCCGTTGTGTTAATGACGATATCGGCTGAGGCTAACACGGCTGCAGCTTCTTCCATGCCGCTGCCTGTGATGTCACCCATCCCATGCCCTCTCAAATCGGAGGCAAGCATGCTCGCTCGTTCTGCTGTACGGTTCAGGATGCTAATTCGTTCCGGCTTCTCCAGCGCCAGTGCATAAATGACGCCTCTTGCAGCGCCTCCTGCCCCGAGAACTGCGATCTGTTTCCCTGAGAGATCGGGAACTGCTTCTTCTTTCAATGAACGCACATAACCAATGCCATCCGTGTTGTACCCTGTCAGTTTACCACCCTCATTGACAATCGTATTCACAGCACCAATCAACCGTGCACTCTCATCAATGACATCGAGGTACTGCATAACCTCTTCTTTGTGCGGTATCGTTACATTAACACCGCGATAACCCAGAGCCACAATGCCTTTAACGGCTGCTTCCAGCTGCTCCGGGCGAACATGGAGCGGCATATACAATCCGTTCACGCCTGCTGCTTCAAGAGCCGCATTATGCATGGCAGGAGATTTGGAATGTCCAATGGGATCACCCATAACCCCAAGCAGAATCGGGAGTGAGGCATAGGCATTCTTCTGTTCTGACATAGGTCCGCCTCCGATCAGTTGAGAATCATTTTGCCGTCAAAGTTAGATCAAAGATGGACGAACCAGTACCCGAATGCCTTTCGGTGCATGCACAGCGACAAGCGCCCCATTCTCACCATTGACCTTAACCCAACCCAGACCAGATATAAACACATCCGACTGGCTGCCGCGTTTGATCCGGAACTCGTGCCTTGTCCATTCTGGCATATCTGCTGCATCCTCACGGGTTGGCGGGGACAGCAGTTCTCCGGCATGGTCACGGTACAGATCATCTGCACGTTCCAGCTTCGTCCGGTGAATATCAATGGCATTGCTGGTATAACAAGTGAAGGACTGGCGATCACCTTCAATAAAGTCAAAGCGGGCCATCGCGCCAAAGAACAGCGTCTGGCCTGCATTCAATTGATACACGGCCGGCTTCAGCGGCTTGTCCGGCATGATTGCTGCCAGATCCTTGCGTGATACGATCTCACTGAAACGCCATGGGTAAACAATTCCGGGCGTATCAATAATGTATTTTCCGTCATCCAAAGGGATGTTGACCATATCCAGTGTCGTTCCCGGATAACGGGACGTTGTCAGTTCCTGCTCCAGATCACTATAATCACGGATGAGACGGTTAATTAACGTGGATTTGCCCACGTTGGTACCACCGACCACGTACACATCGCGATCCTCACGGTACGTACCAACGAGCTCAAGCAGACGGTCGAAGCCCTGATTTTGCTTGGCACTGCAGAGCACAATATCCACTGTACGCAGCCCTTGCTCTTTAGCCTGCTTCTGTACCCAGTTACGAACCTTGTTCCAGTTGGTTACTTTGGGAAGCAGATCTGTTTTGTTGACAGCGAGCAGTACCGGATTGTTGCCTACAAAACGCTGCAGACCGGAGATGATACTGCCATCAAAGTCAAACAGATCAACGATATGGATGACAAGTGCATCCTTATCCCCGATTTTGCTGAGAAGAGCCAAAAATTCGTCCTGATCCACCGTGACGGATGATGACTCGTTGTAGTTTTTGATCCGGAAGCAGCGCTGACATATTACTGGTTCACGCCCCAGCGCTTTCTCTGGGATAAATCCCGGTTTATCCGGATTTTCCGTTTGCAGATGCACACCGCATCCACTGCATCTTACGGCAAGGTTGCCGTTATGCGTTTCTGTCATTTCTTGTTTTCCTCCTCGAGCCATAAGCCTTTCTTGCGCAAACTGGTTAGAGCAATCCGTTCCACGCGCCGATTGAAGCGGGTCATAAACCCTTCATCACCGATGGAAATGGGCAGTACCAGCACGGTATAAAGTCCCAGCCGATTACCTCCATATACATCCGTAAGCATCTGGTCGCCTACCACAATCGTTTTTTCCGGAGTTAGCTCCATCATTTTCATTGCTCTACGAAACGGTGCATTCGATGGTTTGCGTGCACTATGCACAAACTGGATATCCAGCGGCGTCGCAAACAAAGATACACGATTCAAATTGTTATTGGATACAATCATCAGCTTGAAACCAGCCTTTTTCACACGCGCAAACCATTCAATCAGTTCAGGCGTGGCATCAGGAGCTTTCGCACCAACAAGCGTATTATCCAGATCAGTTATTATTCCACGGTAGCCTTGAGCGTACAGCTCTTCCAGATTAATGTCAAAAACCGTGTCTACTCGCAGCTTGGGCATTAACATTTTAAACAAAGAAGTCACCTCAGTTTCATACGACACACTATATCACAAATCCGTCTTTCCTGAAAATGCATACAGTGCCTGATGGTATGGGAAAAAGGAAAAACGGGACGGGCATCCGCTATGCCCGTTCCGCTTTGAGTTCCTTGCGCAGCTTCAAGGCTGTCTCATAGACTGCCTTCCAATCATCCGAAGTAACGGAGGCCGGGCTGTAACGCGTCTGTTCAAACATCGCAAGCAGTTCATGCAGCGTTGCTGCAGCAGCCGGTTTCGCCTGACTCCAGCGGTTAACGGACTCACGCAGCGTCTCATCTCCGCTTCGGTTCAATCCTCTTCGTTTCGCATACCGAATCCACCGGTCTGTCTCTGCAACAACTTTCTGCTCAGGCGTGAGTGGTCCACCCGTTCGCAGGCGCAGGATCCAGAAACGGAGCGAGAAACGATTCCGCCAGAACATGTAGGCCACCCATAACCCAAGAACAGCCACAGCGGCCCAAATTACAAAAGCAGGAACGCTTGATGCAGCTTCTTCAGGTGCCGGTGTTTGCTCTTCTTCAACAACTGGTTCCTCTTCAGGCTGCTCTTCCGGTTCATCTACCGGCTGTACATCAGGCTGTTCTGTCAGCAGCGGCATATCAAAGCCAGGTGTCGCTTCAACCGGAATCCATCCATATTCGCCAAAGTAGACCTCGGCCCAGGAATGCGCATCTGCATTCGTCACTGTATAAGTGGTCTCAATCTCGGCCCCAGGTTGACGTGGTGCCTGCATGTCCGAATTGAGAGACATTTGGCCTGGTGCATAACCCTTTACCCAGCGAGCCGGTATCCCCTCCGAACGTGCCATCATGACCAGTGCCGTCGAAAAGTAATCACAATAGCCCTCGCGGATGTCAAACAAAAATCCTTCAACAAAATCACTGCTTACTTTTCGTGATAAATCGGGATTGTTGGTGTAATTAAAGTTTTGTTGTAAATAGTTTTGCAGTAATGCCACTTTTTCATACGGCGTATTTGCCGAAGCTGTAATTTCAGCTGCAAGCTCCGTCACCCGGTCCGGGAAGCGGGATGGCATCTGCAGGTACATATCGTCTGCGGGATTGCTCGCGTACAGATCATCAAACGTCTTTGTACGAAGCTCATCTTCAACGATTACGGGCGCTTCAGAGACAACCGTATACGTTTTGGGAAATTGCGGCTGCTGCCGGTCCGTTACGATATGCAGTTCTGCCTGATTCGCATTCCACAGAATCCGGCCAGATACGTTCTCGCCATTGACTGAACTCACTTCGGATATCGAGTACGCACCAAAGAGGATTGGATACACATTATCGTTCAGCATGGTTACTTTTTGAGTAACTTCCTTGGTATTCACGTTGCCCGCATCCTCATTCTCCAGGGTTTGTCCAAGTTCTACATACTCTGTGGACACCCGTCTGCGGTCATCCCACCCTGTCCCGGTGTACTCTTCCCGGGTTTCACCGCGCCAGTAACTGCGCTCATTGGTCGTCACCGACATCACAGGCGTGTAGTCAAAATTGAATCCACCGCCCAACTGGTTATCTTCACGGCTGTATCCCGACTCTGTGGAACTTGGAATATCCAGCGTGCCGTCGCCTGTCTGGCTCGTAGAGCTTCCGGTATAGTTACGCCATGCCGTATACGGGTCAGTCAATGTAGGCGGAACTTCCGGCATATTCACACTCGCTACGATAATCAGAGAAAAGATGATGGCGATGTTGGCCAATATTTTGTACGGATACCGGATTAATCGTTTCCAGCCCTGCGGATAGTGCAGTTGAAAATTGCGGAAATGCTGGCAAACCAGCCAGCCCATCCCTGCAAACATCACCCAGGCCACTTCAATCCATAACGGAATTTGGGTAAAGGAATCCAGAATCCCCATCGATACAATGTTAACTCCCAGAAAGACAAGGATACGGCGGGTTGTGGTCACCAGTCGAAGAGCAGCTTCAAGCATGACCCATGCACACAGCGAGAACCAGATGTATGGCGTCAAATGCAGCAGGAACTGCTCCGCACGATCGGTGAATGTCCCGTAAGGCATATAGACAGAGTAATCAATGAGCGTTTTATGCAAAATATATATAAGTACAATAGCCTTGATCGCCATGCGGTAGATCGGTTTAAAAGGTAAAATGATTTCCAATACACTGACCGCTGCCAGCGTCCACAACACCAGTGATGTCGTCTCCGTATACCATGATTCTTGGGTAAACGAGATCCACTGCATTGCAATCAGGAAGATCCAGAGCAGCGACGCTGCGTGATACCAGGATCTTTTTCCCGTTCGTAGTTCTTTTCCATTGGTACTCATGCAGAACCTCCCCCCATAACCGTTGGAAGTTCCTGCAGATGGGAAACAACAAAGGATCTTGTGCCTTTTCCTCGCAGCATGGCTGACCATTCAGCACTCTGACGGGACTCCTTGGTATCAATAATAATGTGGCACGGAGTCATTCCCCGAGTGTCAGCCCACCGCAGCAATTCCAGTACCTTTTCATCTTTTTGGGGAGAAATGACTACAAAATAAGCACCCTGTGGCAGCTGACGCGCAAGCTTCTCAATGCCGGGAAGCAGTCGTTTATCCTGGCCATTGTGCTGCACGTCCACCAGATGGTGCATCATCTTCTGTCGTTCAAGCAGGCTTTCGCTGGGAGGGAGCAGTTTCGTTTGGTCAGATAATGTCATCAGCCCCATGCCCATCCGTTCCCTCGTTCCATACTCCAAAAGCGATGCCGCGGTGGAAACAGCCAGTTCAAACGCTTCCCCTTGCTCGTAGCTGCCCGCCAATGCGTCAAGCACCAGAATGGTTTTGGGTACCGATTCATGTTCAAACTCCTTGGATTTCCATGTTCCCGTCTTGGCTGTAGCATTCCAGTGAATCCGGGACAGCCGGTCTCCATATACATAATCACGCACTCCGTTGATTTGAGTTGTTTCCCTGCGGGAACGCGTCCGCGCGGTTTGTGGTCCAGATAGTCGCGATTTACGATCATATAACTGCCAGTACGGTATGAACACAGTGCGGGGCAGCACCCGAAAATCGCCTTTGGCCTTGAATGTGCCGCGGTGCTCGATCAGTCCAAAGATATCCTCGCTTGCACATTCCGTTTCCGAAAACACATATTTGCCTCGTTCCAGCGGCGGGGTCTGAAAAGACAACTCTCCATTTCCCCGCATGTTGGGAATCAGGCTCTCCCTGAAAGACCAGGACTCCCCGTTATGACGGTGCAATATTTCACGCACAACTACATAAGGCAGCGGCAAAAACCCGGGAATGGTCAGTTGAAGCTTCACTTGAACCTGGTCACCGGCATGCAAAAGTTCTTCATGATCCTGACCTGAGGATAAAATACGCACACCGCGTGCACGTCTTACCCCGCTGAACCCGGCAATTGCAAGATAGAGACAGAGCAAGGTCACCATCGAAAGCAGCATGATGGACGTTTTCCCGCCCTGGAACAGAACGTAAGCCAAACAACAAATCCACACCGCCGCGATGCTCCATACGCGAGGGTGGCGCATTCCTCTTCTGACATTACTCAAAAGCGGCTTCATGAATTATTGCCCCATGGAGACGGGTACACGAACTTGCTGAAGTACAGAATTCAGTACGGCTTCAGAGCTCATGCTGTCCAGTCTCGCTTCAGGACGCAGCACAATCCGATGGGAGATGACATACGGCGCCATTGTCTTCACGTCATCCGGGAGCACATAATCACGTTCCTGCAAGAAGGCAAACGCCTTCACCGCCATCATGAATGAGATGGCTGCACGCGGGCTCGCCCCCAGCAGCACGGACGGGTGCGAACGCGTCATGCGAACGACATCAAGCAGATAGTCCATCACCGGATCGCCGATAAACACTTCCTTGATCTCCTGCTGAATCGCAGAAATTTGATCCATGTGGGTTACGGACTCAAGCCGGTCCACAGGCTGACCCGATTGATGCTGCTTCAGCAGCGTTTTCTCAATATCCTTATCCGGATAACCAAGACTTATTTTCAGCATAAACCGGTCAAGTTGTGCTTCCGGCAATGTGTAGGTTCCTTCAAAATCGATTGGATTCTGGGTAGCACAGAGCATAAACGGGTGCGGCAGATCATAAGTATCGCCATCTACCGTCACACTGCGCTCTTCCATTACCTCCAGCAGGGCTGACTGGGTTTTCGTTGTTGCCCTGTTGATCTCATCCGCTAGAAGTATGTTGGTCATGACTGGACCCGGACGGAAATAAAAGCGTTCATCACGCGGATGGAATACGGATACACCGGTGATATCACTTGGCAGAATATCGGGATTACATTGAATGCGGCGGTATTCTCCGCGCATGGATTTCGATAATGCTTTGATCAACTGCGTTTTGCCTGTTCCCGGTACGTCTTCGATCAGAACGTGTCCGCCTGCAAGCAAAGCTGTGAGCAAAAGTTGAATTTCAAAGGATTTCCCCATTATGCAAGATTCCAGATTAGAACGAACTGCTGAAATGATTTGGATCGACTCTTTGCGCACAGGCATGTGGTCTAACCTCCTAAAAAAGCATACAGATTTCCTTTTATTGTACATGAACAACGGGCCCGAGTACACTCGCAGAGAATCACAATTTGTTTCCAGCCGTCAGATTGGCCGCCATTCTCGCATGAGTGCGACAAAAAGCTCCGGATATTAAATATCCGGAGCCTCTCCATTTAAGTCGATATAGCTTTAAGATTCTGCAAACTTTGTCAGCCTTTCGGCCGAACCACCAGTGCCGCGAGAAAGGAGAAGATAATCGCAGATGATATCCCCGCTGCGGTCAAGTCGAAGATACCGGTAATCACCCCGATCCATCCGTCTTTTTCAAGCTCGGTCAACGCCCCGTGCACCAGTGAATTACCGAAACTGGTAATGGGAATGGAAGCCCCTGCTCCCGCAAATTTGACAAGTGGATCATACCAACCCAATGCGTCCGCAACCGCACCAGCCACAACCAGTGTACTCATGGTATGAGCCGGGGTCAGCTTGACGCCATCCATCAGCAGCTGTCCCACCACACAAATCAAGCCGCCTACAATAAAAGCCCACAAAAATTGCATCGTTTATCCCTCCTTTTCAATGGCTACCGCATGCGCAATACATGGGATGCTCTCGCCCTGCTGGTAGGATATCGGTGACAGCAGTGCGCCCGTGGCAACAATCAAGACCCGTTTCAGATCACCTTTCTGCATCCGGTTCAAAATATGTCCGTAAGTTACGGTGGCAGAGCAACCGCATCCGCTGCCGCCCGCTACAACGTATGGCTGCTTCTCCCGGTCGTAAATCATGAGCCCGCAATCATTAAACGTCGTTTGTTCCATGGGTATACCTTCCTTTTGCAGCAGTTCCTTCGTAATCGGGAGTCCAACAGAGGCCAAATCTCCGGTTACGATGAGATCGTAATACCCTGGTTCAAGTCCGGTATCCCGGAAATGAGACACAATGGTATCTGCCGCGGCAGGAGCCATGGCTGCCCCCATATTGAACGGGTCCTTGATTCCGAGATCCATCACTCGGCCAATCGTTGCCCGGGTAACCACAGGACCGTCCCCTGTACGGGAAACCACGCTGCATCCTGACCCTGTTACCGTGTATTGGGCATATGGAGGCTTCTGGGAACCATACTCTGTTGGATAGCGGAATTGCTTCTCCACGGTACAGTTATGGCTGACCGTACCCGCGAGGACATAATTACCCGCACCCGAGTCAACGATTAAGGAGGCTAATGCCAGGCTCTCCATGGATGTGGAGCAGGCTCCAAAAACACCAAGGTAGGGGGCTCCCAGTTTTCGAGCCGAAAATGAACTGCTGATGATCTGGTTCAGGAGGTCACCACCGATAAAAAACTGGAGCTCTTCCTTTGTAATGTTCGCATTAACGAGTGCCAGCTGCGTAGCCTGTTCAAGCAGCTTGCGCTCCCCTTTCTCCCACGTTTTCTCGCCAATCTCCAGATTGTCGTATACGTAGTCGAAATCGGCTGACAGCGGTCCCTCTCCCTCCTCAGGTCCCACAACCGCTGCTCTGCCGATAATTCGTGGCTGGTTTTCAAATTGCCAGGTTTGACGTCCGATCAGCTTCATAGATGCCCACCTCCGACTCCCAGGAAGGCGTAAATGATACCTATAATAAAGGCAGCAACGACACCAAAAACAATAACTGAACCGGCAAGTTTAAACATGTTGGCTCCGACCCCCAGGACAAGTCCCTCCGCTCGGTGCTCCAATGCTGCCGAGCACATGGAGTTGGCAAACCCGGTAACCGGAACTGCCGTACCGGCTCCGGCCCATTGAGCGATTTTATCGTAGACCCCAAGACATGTAAGAATGACCGAGATCAGGATCATAACCGCAACTGTAGGACTGGCCGCTTCCTTGGAAGTCATATCAAACCCCGCTTTGAATGCCTCCTGGATAGCCTGTCCAATGATGCAAATGAATCCTCCAACAAAGAAAGCCTTAATGCAGTTTGCCAGGATCGGACGGGCTGGCTCATGTTTTTTGGCAACCTTCTTGTAATCCTGTTCATTAATGGACAGGGATGATGCTTTTTTTCCATTACCGGATCCTTTGGTTTGAGCTGGCAAGATACAGAACCTCCTTTGAAATCAAAATCAGTCGAGCAGCTTAATACTGCCCGGAGCGAGTTAAATCCTATGTTCATTGTTTGTTAATGATGGGAAGGTTATGTATCCGGCGAATTGCAGCATTTGTTTCCAGTTGGGGAGAGCAGCATTTTTGCAGCAGAATCAAGTACGCCGGATCAGATGGCTTTCAATCATGATATATCCAGGTTCATCATTTTCTTATAAATAAAGAAGCACGATCACGAGTAAAATAAAGAGGACGATAAAAAGGATATCTTCATTGCCTTCATGAGGTGGCTTCATCTGGTGTTCCAACTCCTTCCTGTCGTCAGGCAAATGAATGAGAAGTTCACGATAGATGGGAATTACAAAGAGCCTCAATGTATGAGTATTCAATATCACTGCTAAAGGCGTGGGATTATCGCCCATCTATTCGCCTGTCCCCATTTTATTGTCCCAGGAATGCCTTAGATACGTGACACAGACATGGACAATTACGTGCGCAAGGTTCATACTGTAATGTGACCAGTGGTTAATAATTCGTCCTGCATTTTAGGGGACAACAGTCCGCCAGCCGTTCTGTCGAGACTGTCATACATACGAGCAGAGGAGTTGTCGACACATGAATGAAAAAACAATGGAGATGTTTCGCACCTTAACAGAGTTTCCTTCCGCTTCCGGATTCGAGCGTGAGCTTCGCGGCTGGATGAAGGAACAGCTGTCCAATTATACAGAGGAATTTGTTCAGGATCGTCTGGGGAGTCTATTTGGTGTACTGCGCGGTGAAGAATCGGGTCCCAAAGTGATGGTTGCCGGGCACTTTGACGAAGTCGGTTTCATGACAACAGGCATCACGGAAACAGGAATGATTAAATTCCGTCCGCTCGGTGGATGGTGGAGCCAGGCTGTTCTGTCACAGCGCCTGCAGATCATTACTCCTGATCGCCGCATTACCGGGGTTGTAGGTTCTACGCCTACTCACTTACTGGATGAATCGCAACGAAACAAACCGGTTGACCTCAATCACATGTACCTGGATATTGGTGCAGATAACCGTGCTGAAGCGGAATCATGGGGCATTCATCCAGGCATGCAAATTGTGCCGATCTGCGAATTCACGCCAATGGCTAATCCGAAGAAAATCATGGCAAAAGCCTGGGATAACCGTTACGGGGTTGGACTTGCTCTTGAATTGGTTGAAGCGCTCCACAAGGAAAAGCTTCCCAACACCTTATATTGCGGTGCGACCGTTCAAGAGGAATTGGGGCTTCGCGGTGCACGCACCGCTGCCAATCTGATTGAACCTGACATCTTCTTCGCACTGGATTGCAGCGCAGCCAATGACATGACAGGTGACAAACAGTCCTTTGGACATATCGGACAAGGCGCTTTGCTCCGTATTTTTGACCCTGGCATGTTCACCCATCGCGGGATGGTGGAATACGTTCAGGACACGGCTTCTTCGAACCAGATCAAGATGCAATACTTCATCTCACCTGGGGGTACCGATGCGGGACAAGTGCACCTGAGCGGAATCGGTGTACCATCAACGGTCATTGGCATTTGTGCACGTTACATTCACACCTCTTCTTCCATCATTCACACGGATGACTATGATGCTGCCAAAGCGCTGCTTGTCAAACTGGTGAAGGGTCTGGATCGCACGACCATGAATACCATTATTGAGAACGCGTAAACGTTGGAACGAGGTTCAAGGTTCAATAGTTTCTACTCTGAACCCTCCTTCTACTCTATGAGACATTCTGACTTTGGTTAGAGTGTCTCTTTTTGTGTCGTTGAATTGGTTGGACAATATAAAACACTTAAAAATATTACGCCGTCGAATGCAGACAAACTCGTCCAATTTCTTGACGAAATCGGCGATGTGACTCTCGATGATGTTATGCGGGCTTTTCAAAAAAGAATGAATTCCTAAACGGAATGAAATGAGGTTTGAATGATGTCTGACTTTGACGGAACTGGATTTGCCGAGCTATTAATTGTAGTCATCCTTGTTGTTTTATTTGTATTTGGCTCCTCGGATATTGAAGGACTCACCGACTCTCCATCATCATCGTCCTAAGTATCTCGGCTTGCAGTTCAGTCGCTGAACCATTGTTCCGGACATGCAACATGCGGCAAGCATCATTAAAAATTTAAGTTTTAGGTTTAGAGGGATATATTTAAAACGCCAGTCCATTCAATCTGGACTGGCGTTTTGATATGCGGCACATGCTCCGTTACAAGAATAGCGGTGAAAATGCTATCCAGGCCAAAATTAAGGTCAGTACGATACATACATTCTCTACAACAGCCCCGTGCTTGGTGCCCGTACTCATCAAATTTGCTCGTATCCGCCACTTGAGTGGCGGAAACGGACGAATTCCGCGATTCGTCAACGAGTCTGCAAGCAGATGCATGGCATAAGCTATTCCTCCAGCTACCCAGATCTCCGGACCCTGCTGATGCGTTGTACTGTATAGAAGTCCTCCCCACACTGCCGTTCCATACACAGTATGGGTTAGCCCTCGATGGGTTAGCGTTGTACACAACATGAGCAGACTTCCCGCGATCAGGTTCCATGGGGCGAATGCATGACCATAGAATACAAGCCCCAGTCCAATAACAAACATCAACACTTTGCGAAGTGAACGGGACGGCAGGAAAGAGACCAGCCCAACCAAAATGGCGAGCAGCAGATTCCAAGGCTTGGCCTGTACATAAAAGTACACAAATACAGCGGTGGGCAGCAAAATGGTTTGCAGCAGCCTGATCAAACTATTCGGCAATGCCTTGGATACCAATAAGGAATTCGGTTCATCAATGTCCGGCAGCAGCGAACCAATCAGCGCAACCGTAACTGCCGGAGCAGTCACTTGCATACCCATTAATTGCAGCACAGATAGCGAAACGCCTGTTCCAATAATCAGGTGGGATCTTCCCATCATGATGCGAAAACTTCCTTTCGAAGAAATAGGGAACGTCATATCCCACTCACGATGTTACAACGAAAACAAAAAGAGAACAATAGTTCGTATTTCTTATTTTAATTCAATCCCCACCCTAACGTCTCCTCTCGTTCATACTTTAAATAAAAAACGGTTTCCGTGACGGGGCTCACACTTTTTTATTTGTGACACTTATATCGTTCTTAGTGAAATAAATCACATTAAGTGTCAGCAATCCACGGTATGATTCAAATATAAACCACTACAATTGTTGGTATTGTCCAGTGTCTAACCAAGGAGGCTTACACACATGAACGGAAAAAGAGAAAAACTTGTCGTGATCGGCAACGGTATGGCCGGCATCAGTACAGTTGAACAAATTTTGAAATTGACTTCAGGCTTTGACATTACGGTCTTCGGCACTGAGCCCTATCCCAATTATAACCGGATCATGTTGTCCTATGTTCTGGAGGGCAGCAAAACCATTGATGATATCGTGCTTAATGATCTGCACTGGTATGAAGACAATGGCATTACGCTTCATACCGGGACAACCGTGTCCCATATTGATGCAGACAACCGGGAAGTTGTCACGAACGAAGGTACACGGGTGCCATACGACAAAATCATTATTGCCACGGGTTCCAGCTCCTTCATTCTTCCGGTTCCCGGTCATGACAAAGAAGGCGTTGTAGGATTCCGGGATATTGCCGACTGCAATATGATGCTCGAAGCAGCCAAGCAATATAAAAAAGCGGCAGTTATCGGCGGAGGACTTCTCGGACTAGAAGCAGCCAAAGGACTGGTGCAGCTCGGCATGGACGTCACTGTCGTACATCTCATGCAGGACTTGATGGAACGCCAACTCGATCCTCAAGCTTCAGCCATGTTAAAAGCAGAACTGGAGCGTCAGGGCATTCGTTTCAAAATGGGTGCGCAGACGGCTGAACTGATCGGCGGGGAACGTGTAGAAGGTCTCCGCTTTGCCGATGATACCGTACTGGATGCAGACTTTGTGGTTATGGCCGTAGGCATTAAGCCCAACACGATTGTAGCCCGTGAAAGCGGCATGGAGGTTAACCGGGGCATCGTCGTCGATGACTACATGCAGACCTCGCTGGAGGGCGTATATTCCGTCGGGGAATGTACCGAACACCGTGGAGTATGTTACGGCCTTGTCGCTCCGTTGTTCGAACAAGGCATGATTCTCGCCAAGCATATCTGCAGTGTAGAGACTGCTCCGTATGAAGGCTCTGTCGTATCTACCAAATTAAAAATTTCAGGTGTGGACGTCTTCTCTACAGGCGAGTTTCTTGATAGTCCGGATCATACAGTGATTAGCCATAAGGATGACTGGAAACGGACTTACAAAAAAATTCTGCTGCGAGACAATGTCATGGTCGGTGCTGTGCTCTTTGGTGACGTCACCGACTCTGCCGAATTGCAGAAGCTGATCAAACAAAAAACCGAAATGACAGATGACCTGTATGCTTCGCTGATGGGTACGGGCTGTGGTGGCCACAAAAAAGCCGCTTCTGTTGAAACGATGGCCGAGGACGAAATTGTGTGTGGATGTAACGGAGTAACCAAAGGTACCATCGTGGATGCCATTACGAATCAAGGCCTGAGCAGTGTCGATGAGATCAAAGCCTGCACAGGCGCAACCCGTTCATGCGGCGGCTGTAAACCGGTGGTAGAGCAAATTTTGCAATACGTACTGGGAGACAACTTCACAAGCGGTGCCAAACAGGGCATCTGTGGATGTACCTCGCTCAGCCGGGATGAAATTGTGGCCGAAATCAAACAAAAAGGATTGCAGACAACCAAGGAAGTCATGAATGTCCTGGGCTGGAGCCAGCCAGAGGGCTGTTCCAAATGTCGCCCTGCGATTAACTACTACCTCGGCATGATTGCACCGGATACGCATGAAGACGAGAAAGAGTCCCGTTTTGTCAATGAACGCATGAACGCCAATATCCAGAAAGACGGCACCTATACGGTGGTACCGCGCATGTATGGCGGAGTGACCACGCCGGAAGAACTGAAGCGCATTGCAGACATTTCGGTCAAATACGATGTTAAAGCGGTCAAGGTTACCGGCGGTCAACGCCTCGATCTGATCGGGGTCAAAAAAGAGGATCTGCCGCAGGTATGGGCCGAACTGGATATGCCTTCAGGTTACGCATACGCCAAATCGCTGCGTACAGTCAAAACATGCGTCGGTTCCCAATTCTGCCGCTTCGGGACCCAGGACTCCATGGCAATGGGCGCCCTGCTTGAGCGCAAGTTCGAACGTCTCGATCTGCCTGCCAAATTCAAAATGGCGGTCAATGGCTGCCCGCGGAACTGTGCTGAATCATGTACGAAAGATATCGGTATCGTCGGTAATGATGGAGGCTGGGAGTTGTTTGTTGGCGGCAACGGCGGGATTAAGGCGAGACTTGCAGACTCTTTATGCAAAGTGAAAACAGATGAAGAACTCATCGAATTATGCGGTGCAATTATCCAATACTACCGCGAGACTGGAAACTATCTGGAGCGCACCTCGGAATGGGTAGAACGTATCGGTCTTGAGCAGATTCGTTCAGTAGTGGTTGATAATCTGGAGGAACGCAAAGCATTGATGGACCGCATTGAATTTGCCCTGGGCCATGTAGAGGACCCATGGAAAAAAGCACTTCGAAATGAAGAAGGCCAAACCAAACTGTTCCAAGGTATTGAAGTGTCGGCTCGTCCATAAGGAAGCAAACTTCTTCACTGGACAAATATCATTGAAATCTGCAGGATGAACCTGCCATAGAAAAGGAGCAGTCCATATGACAACCAAACAATCAGGCACCTATTTTCCGGCGGGAGAAATTGATGAATTTCTTCCCCGGATTGGGCGGGTGGTAGAAATTGAAGGCCGGCAGCTGGCTGTCTTTCGCGCATCGGATGGTACCGTATTCGCTGCCGACAACCATACCCCCCACCCTAAGGGCGGGCCGCTCGCCGAAGGAATTGTATCCGGCCACTATCTTTACGATCCGCTGTACGACTGGAAAATTGACTTATGTACAGGTCAGGTACAGGCGCCCGATAAGGGGCAGGTTGAAATGTTTCCGGTGAAGATCGAAAACGGGCAGGTCTGGATCGCTGTGTAGCCAGCTCCATAAGTAAAACCTAGATTGATGCACAATAATGGAGGAGACCGTGATGTTTACACCAGGTGTGGAAGGAATTATTGAAGCTGCCGTAAAAAAACGGGATCAGATGAATGCCAGCTTGCCTCGTTACATGGTGGCAGCCTTAATGGCAGGCGCCTACGTGGGCCTGGGAATTATTCTGATCTTTAGTATCGGCGCACCGCTGCTTGCAGCCAAGTCGCCATTGCAGATGATGCTGATGGGCATGTCCTTTGGACTGGCCCTTACCCTCGTCATTTTTGCAGGATCGGAATTGTTCACAGGCAACAACATGTTTTTCACCATGAGCACACTGGCGGGCCGGACTACGGTCCGTGATACGCTCAAAAACTGGGGGCTGGTGTTCCTCGGCAACCTGATCGGCGCCATCCTGCTCTGTCTGCTGATTGTGGGCAGTGGTCTGTTCAAAACAGCTGGACCGGAGCATATCCTGTTTGCCGTATCGGCCAAAAAGATGGCTGCACCCGTTACCGAACTGTTTTTCCGCGGCATACTCTGTAACTGGCTTGTCTGTCTGGCCATTTGGATGGCGGCCCGTTCCAAAGAGGATATTGCCAAACTGGTCCTGATTTGGTGGTGTCTATATGCGTTTATCGCCAGCGGATATGAACACAGTGTCGCCAATATGACGCTCTTATCGCTATCCTGGCTGCTGCCCAATCACCCCGATACGATCACACTGGCAGGTTGGCTGCACAATATGATTCCAGTCACACTGGGTAATATCATCGGTGGTGCCTTGTTTGTTGGCATGGCATATTGGTTTATTTCACCAGTAAGGAAGAAAGCTTGACATCATATCGAGATTTTTCATAAATCTTGAATAACCAAAAATATTAATAAACCAAAGGCCATCATGGATTATGCTGAATATAAGTTCAGTAAACATGGTGGTTTTTGGATTGTTCGCTAGTAGCACCTTCCTACTTCTCCCACTCGAATATGAATATCCTTCCTATACAAAGCTTTATTTTTTACCTTTCTCGCATACATCGTTAATCCATGGTTAACATAACTAAAGTATAGTCAGTTCATACCCAAACCAACAAAGGATGATTGCTTAGATGGGAATTCATACGTACTTCAGGTCGCTGAACGATCTTGAACGCATTATTCGGACGCCGGGCAAGTTCAAGTTCGAAGAACACTGTGTGTCTGCTCATTCCTGGAAAGTGGTCCAGTACGCCAAGACACTGGCAGATATTGAAGAACAGCACGGAGTAAGCATCGACTGGAAAAAGCTATACGAAATCACCAGCAGCCATGATTATGGCGAAATCTTCATTGGTGACATCAAGACGCCAGTCAAACATTACTCATTGGAGCTGCGTTCCATGCTGCTGCATGTTGAAGAAGCCATGGTAGAACATTTTATCAACGAAAATATCCCTGAAGAATTCAAGGACATTTTCCGTAGGCAGCTGCGAGAAGGCAAAGACGACACTGTAGAAGGACTAATCCTTGAGGTCGCAGATAAAATGGACCAGGTATATGAAGCCTTCGCGGAACTGCAGCGTGGCAATACAGAGAAAGAATTCATCGTCATGTACCGCTATGCACTGGTCAAAATCAAAAATATTGACCTCCACTGTGTGCGCTATTTCCTGAACAACATTCTGCCCGACATTATTGAGGAAGGCATTCGCTCCCCGTTCGATATCCGCAAAATAACTGAAGAAGCTTTGTCCCAGTAATCCATTCTGAACCATCTTGGTTCACCTGATCCGGGGGACATGGCTTTTTTCGTTGCTGTGGGTGCTACCGATACTCGCTGGATATAAACCTGTTTTGCTATTTAAAACACGGGCGAATTAATGGAAATTGCTGTATCCGACGGCTTGACCTATAGCCTTGATATTGATATCCCCTTGCGTTACAGCATGCGCTTCGCCCCATTTAAATGAAGTTGCAGCCAAATAATTAGTTTCGAATTAATCGTGTACCAACCCGGTAGAATCCGGCTGAGTAATGTTGATACGTTGCTCTAGTAATCTGATCATATTCAACCGGGATGTAATTATAGCGATCAGAATAACAAAAAGACCGGCAATGATGAACAGCAAGGCAATCCCTCTCCCTGGTCCAGTTCCAATGATCTGACCAACAGAAGATGCCAGTGACCCGTCTTCCAGCATAAGGGGGTTAAATACGTGGTCGGCCAAAAATCCGGCCAAACTATACGCAATGATGAACCCGAGCTGTGACAGGATACCAATGATACCCCATACTCTTCCCTGCTTCTCGTTGGCAATGTTGTTACGCACCAACACATCTGCGCTCATGTTAACAAACGGCAGTGAGGACAGGAACAGAAAGCCCGCTAAGATAATAAAATAGATGTTGGTCGATATCCCGAGAAGCGAGAAGGACAGTCCGCACATGATTAACCCCATAACAAGTACACTTGCGTATTTCTTCGTCATCGTAAATATCCCGATGCACAAACTGCTAATCAGCATCCCAATCGCGCTAACGGACTGAAACGTCCCAAGTGTTTTCGCATCTGTAAAGGACAAGAGCATTGGACCAATCAGCGTCTCCAGGAATCCCAGATAGAAGGTCACCAAGGAAATAATAATGACCAGCAGCAGCACTCCCTTATTCGTTACAACTTCCTTCCACCCCTCCTGAATATCGGTCATCCAGTTTGTGTCTTCTTTATTCTCCCGCTCTACCTTCATGCTCTTCCGAATGACCAGCACGGCCAGAATGGCAATCAAGAAAGTAGCGATATTAATGATTAGGATCACTTCGATCGTTGTGATGCTTAGCAGGATTCCCGCAATAATCGGTGAAAACAAAAATTTGGAGGATTCAGCCAGTTGCACGAGTCCGCTCCCTTTGGAGAATTGATCCTTATCCAGCAAGTCGGTGGCAGAGGCCTTGTATGCGGGGCTTTGCAGCGCGGAAAACACGGAACTAAAGGCCACTCCCACATAGATATGCCATAACTGAATATCATCCGTGAGCATGATCCCCAGGATAAAAATCAGACCGGCTGCAGAACCCAAATCACCGATGATCATCATCGTCCGGCGGTCAAATCGGTCAGCCAGTATACCTCCAATAGGCCTGAGCAGGATGCTAGGCAAAAATGTAAACAGGGTAATCAGAGCAGCACTTGTTGCCGTATTAGTCTTCTCGAAGGCATATACCCCCAGCGAGAAAGCCGTAAGGCCAATCCCGATCAAGGAAATCAGCTGACCGAACCATACGATCAGAAACTTTCCGAATGATGTTTGAACAGTCTGTTCCATTAATGCCGCCCCTTTCTCATCTCAAGCTTGATGTGGAAAATGCAGACGGGTAAAGTAGGCGAAACTTCCTTGTTTTGCCCCCAGGACACGTTCCATGATATGAGAGAACGTTTCAACCTTCTTCCGAAGCTCTTCTTCCTCCCATTGAAAAATACCCTGATCCAGTAAAAACTGTGATGATACCAGCAAAAACTCGATCGACTCCTTAGGGCTAGGTGTGTTAAAGACACCTTCCTGAATACCTTGCTCGACTACTTCAGCCAAGATCGGACTTAACCTAATGACCGTCTCCACCAGGCTCTTTTGGTGCATTTCCACATTCTGTACATGGTGCAATTGCTCAATCAGTCCATGCTTTCTATCGTCGGGCTGATTTTGCGCAGTAATAATGCGAAAAATCTTATCATGGGCACTCAATTCTGGATCAGACACTATCCGTCTTGCTGCGGACTCCCCGTTCAGAATGTAACGCATGACGATGGCATTCATCACTTCCTCCTTGGACTGAAAATAATAATAAAACGTACCCTTAGCAATGTTGCAAGCCTGGAGGATATCCATGACCGTCGCTTTGGTATAACCTTTTGTTACGAACAGAATCTCGGCTGCATTCAGTATTTCATTTCGTCGTTCTTCCGGATTTTTAATTAATCTCATATTCTGTCCTCCGATTCACTAGACCGACTGTCGGTCTATTTTAGTCGTGAAGTTCCCAACTTAGAACCCCATTGCAGTTAACCATTGCGAGAGATGACTTTCCCGGTTCTTTAGATCCTGACGTTCTCTTGCATACTTGCCGATATTTTTGTCTGCAACCAATTTACCATCCATCATAAACAGAATCCGTTCCGATCTGGCAGCCACTTTGACATCATGCGTAACAAGTAGAATGGTAGTACCTGCAGCATTGATATCCCCGAGAATATCCATGATCTCGTGTGTCGATTTGGAATTCAGCGCCCCTGTGGGCTCATCTCCAAACAGAATATCCGGATTATTGATAAGCGCGCGGCAAATGGCGATCCGCTGGAGCTGTCCTCCCGAGGCTTGCGTGATGTTATGCTGAGTCAGCCCGTCAATTCCCATCTTTTTCATGAGTGACAGTGCACGAGTATTAATTGAATCTCTGCTGCTGTTCTTGGCGAGGTAGGCGGAAAGTACAATGTTGTCGAGCAGATTTAGATTCTTGAGCAGATGAATGTTCTGAAAAATGAAGCCCATCTTGGTCAAGCGCAGACTCGCCAGGTCGCTCTCCTTAAATGCCGATATTTTTTTACCATTGAAATAGACACTGCCCGCACTGATCTGATCCATGCCGCTGATGTTGTACAACAACGTAGACTTGCCTGAACCGGACGGACCCATAATGGATACGAACTCTCCTTTTTGGAGTTGGAGGTTGATATCTTTTAGAATGCTATGTTCCCCATTCTCGCCGATGGCTACGGATTTATTCACGTCTCTAGCTTCAAGTATGGTTGTCATCGTTAATCCTCCCTATTCCGCGATCATTTTGGATATGCTAGTTTCCTTGATGGACTGGATGCTGATCCACGCCGTCAGTACGATGGCTCCTGCAAGCAATAAGGGACACAGAATATACGCCTGTACTGGGTCAACAACGAAAGAAATATTGGAAGCACCAAATGTTGACATAATGCTGCTGACGAGCAGCGGCCCGAGTGTGTTGGACAGTATCGTTCCGGCAGCAACCCCGACAATCAATATGACAAGTGACATCACGACATACTTCAGTTTGATCTTGGACAAGGCAAAACCGAGACTTCTTAAAACAGCTATATCGTTATTGTCCTTCGCTACGAGCATCTGAAGGAACAATGAGGTAATGAGTATGGAAATAAATACTCCGATGGCTAAAGCCAACATCGTAACCAATTTCAATTGCTTAATGGTTCCTCCAAGCGTCTGATCCAGGTATCCTTGCAGATCTGTTACTTTGGCTGGCGAGAAGGACGTCTCATATTCAGCAATTTTGGCAGCCATTTGACTGCGATCTTTCAGATCAAGGCTGACTACATACCAGAGAACGCTATCCTTGTTATATGGCAACAGAGCTTTCGCCGTTTTCCCTCCGTTAGTAACGTCCTGATAGATGCCACTGACCGTCATCACCTGGTCCCTGCCATTTACCAGCAAGGTAAGCTGTTCTCCTGTCTTCAGCCCGAGCTCGCTGCTGTTCGCATCCGATAGTGCAATTTCGTTTTCGGTTGCCGGCGCATTACCGCTGACATAAGACAATGGGAAAATGCTGAAATCCCCGGTTTCCACACTCAGATTGTCATAACTACCTTCCGCATTCCGAACCTTGAACTGGCTTGTTACGAGTGGAGAATACGTTTGGATGGCTTCATCATTTTTGATCTGAGTGATCAGGCTGTTATAACGCTGTTCTACATCGTCAGTGTGCCGCAAGTCGATGCGTATATCGCTTTGTCCTACACCCATATAGGAAATAAAGCTTGGTGCCTGCAAGGTGTTGAGAAAATTGATCGGTACTATCATGATAAACGAGCTGATAACAAAGACGAATAATAACAAACGGAACATCTTGATTCGCTGTACGACTTCCTTCAGTCCAAGAAAGACGGGTACGGAAGACCAACGATTACGGGACAGACTGAGGCGATTGCGAATGATTTGTGTATCTCCCAAACTACCAGTTCGCAGTGCCTCCACCGCAGAGAAGGAACGAAACCGCCGCAGCACCGTCCGGCAGAACAGAACCACCATGGCAAATATCAATCCGGCAGCGAGTAATGGTACAGCAAAATGCAGTAAGGTTGCAGGTGCCTTTCCCATGTACAACAAGATATTCGACACGAAAAGTCTGTTCACACCCAGAGATGCAACGTAACCGAGCAGGGAAGCCAACCCGGCCATAAATACATACTTCATGAGATACAGCTTCTTAATGTCTTTCTCCGCAATACCAATTGCTTTCATGACACTGATCTCACGATAATCCTCTTCGATGGTAGCCAGCATCGTGAACCGGATACAGAGCATCGCAATCAGAATCAGCACTAGACTGACCAAAATGATAACGGCAGCTATGACTCCGTCAGTCATGGCATTCAGTAACTGGAACAGACTATACGTCACGACCGGACCGGCATTGGGAAGTCCTGCATTCTGGTAGGCTTGCGTGAATTCTCCGATCTGTACGGGATCCGTCAAGCGAAACTCAATAAGATATTCCATCTCCCCGATACTCTGCTTCAATTCCTCCAGGTTACCTGAACTCACAATAAAACGTTTGGAGTGAACGACGGATGGGTTCATCTGGGCATCCCGGACAAAATCAACAATGGTATAGGAACGTTTAAATTGTCCATTATCAATTCGCACCTGGTCTCCCACGCTTAACTTGTTCTGCTGCATGTAATACACAGGAACAGCAATCTCACCATCGTTCACCTGTATCATTTCACTGTTCAAATTCAACAAGTAGTCAAAATCCTGATTCTGAGTTACAAAATCGATGTCCATTACACTACGTTTCTCGGATTCTGCCCCGAAAAACAGATGAGCGCCGTCAATATTGACCATCTCTACTATCTGATGCTGCTGGGCCATGGGATTTGACTCAGCCCATGAGTTCACTTTGTCCTTATCCAGTTCTCCGGCATGCATTTGTACAAAATGTGGTGTCTTGGATTCAGAGAATAAATATTGAATGGAACTCGTTAGTTCCATAATCATCCGGGAACCCGAGGACACCAGCAAGGCAGCTAGCAGAACAAAAATAAATAATGCAGCCGTGATCCCTTTCTTTCTCGTGATATCATTTTTCAGCATTCGCAGCAGCATAAACCAACATGGCTCCTCTCATTTTCAGTTGTCCTACTCACCTGGAGTCACTTAGCTTGAAGAATTGAAACTGATCTAAAAAAAAGTTGAATCCAAGATGTTAGACGAACTAATACCACAGACTTGGAAATCAAATATATATTCATATGATAAACAGCAGACCCAGCTCCCTTCTTAAAGGTTATTCCCAACCATAGCAATGCTGCTCACAACGGTTTATCTAGCCAGATTATACAACTTACTTTTTATTTGTCAATTAAAACATATTTTTCTATTTAATTGCCTTATGATCATTTGAAAAGTTCAGCTATAAAGTATTTATAGCATTCTGTATATTATCCTTCAGAAGGAAAAGAAACGGGATTTGACAACAGCTTAATTTGTAACTATTATAGTTACAACGGTGGTGATTATCCATGAAACAAATCAGCAGTCGCTTTTCCATGGCGGTTCATGCACTGTCCTTGATCGCTGTTGCTCCCAATGAGTGCACTGGGGATTTTATTGCTTCTAGCGTGAATACGAACCCCGTCATCATCCGGAGGATCATGTCCAAGCTGAAACAGGCTCGTTTGATCGAGGTCAGACCTGGCGTCGGCGGCGCTTCCTTATTAAAGGACCCGGCAGACATTACCCTGCTGGATGTATATCGGGCACTTGAAGTGGCCCAGGATGGGGAGTTATTTAATTTCCATAAACATCCGAACCCGAATTGTCCGGTGGGCAGCATGATCGAACGTACCTTGCGCGCCGAACTTATTGAGGCTCAGACAGCCATGGAACAGCGCTTGAATCGCGTAACGATACAGCAGATGATGGATCAGGTTCATGTCCCTGAATAAAAGAAGCTCATTGTGAGCTTTTTTTAACCCTTTGGTTGTAATCACACCTGTTATAACCAACCGGATTACATCCGTTCTTTTTTTCAAAAATACTTAAACCATTGGAGGAACATCTCATGAAAATTTTGGTTACTGGCGCAACAGGACACTTGGGTTCACTGGTCGTAGAAGCTTTATTAAAAAAAGTATCTGCCGCTGATCTGGCTGTAAGTGTACGCAACACTGAGAAAGCAGAAGCACTGCGTGCTCAAGGTGTCGACGTCCGTCAAGGTGATTTTGATCAACCGGATACCCTTGCCAAAGCTTTTGCCGGCGTGGATCGTCTGCTGCTCATCTCCACAGATGGTGACAATGAAACACGTATTCGCCAACATCAAGCTGCCGTGGATGCTGCCAAAAGTGCAGGAGTCGGCTTCATTGCTTACACCAGCGTGGTGAATGCAGATAAGAACACCCTTTCCTTGGCTGAAGTACACCGCGCCACAGAAAAGGCGATTCGCGAGTCTGGTATTCCTTATTCCTTCCTGCGCAACAACTGGTACCTGGAGAATGAAGCAGGCAGCGTACAAGCAGCTGCCCAAGGTGCTCCATGGGTGCATGCAACCAACGCAAGTCAAGTAGGCTGGGCTACTCGCAGTGATTATGCGCATGCTGCTGCTGCAGTGCTTACAGGTGAGGGACATGAGAATTCGGTATACGAATTGTCTGGTAAACTTCGTACCCAAGCTGAACTTGCGGCCATCGTTGGGGAAGTGCTCGGACAGGATATTAACGTGCAAAACGTGGACGATGCTGCTTACGCCGACATCATGAAGGGTGCAGGTCTGCCTGAATTTGTTGTCTCCATGCTGGTCGATATGCAAAGTGCTATTCGTGAAGGCGCACTCGCTGTAGAAAGTGATACATTGGAACAATTGCTCGGCCGTCCAGCTCAACCATTGAATGAGGGTGTTAAAGCGATTTTGGGCAAATAAGTTTTGAGTACGGGAGCTGTTCAGATCTGAGTTCTCTCCGTGTATAAATTTAGAAGAGGAAACTATGGAAATCAAAAAGGGACACACCAACGAATGTTGGATGTGTCCCTTTTGGTGCAGCGACGATCTATACAACGATATAGAAGTTGATCGGCTCACCATGCACCAAACCAGTCCGATTACGACTGCAATTCAATGTATGTCCCGTCTCCATGACCGTTACATTGATCATTGCTGGATATAGCTAGCAGGAATGTGATCGGCGAGCCAGATATTCTCGTTTCCATGGTAAAAAAGGATACCGTCTTTAGCTGCCTGTGAGGCATTAATTTTCAGGATCACAGGCTGATCATCACGTCTACGTCCCACCTGAGTGGCGGTATCCATATCTGCGGACAGATGTACATATTGTCGCTGCCGCGGATGCAGCCCCTGCTCCATAATCGAAGCCACCGCGCGTGCTGGCGTGCCATGATAGAGTTTTTCCGGTGGATCGGCAGGTATTTTGGATATCTTTTGCGGAGTTGAATGACCATATAATGCCCGGATGCGACCAGAACGGATCTCGTGTCTCTTCTTATCCGAGGCCTGAATCATTTGCTCCAGATCAGCTTCTGTAACTTCCTTCCACTGCGGACTTTCATGTAACGCCACGAGCAATTGCGGAATCTCTACCCAGCCCTCTTCGTCCAGCTCCAGTTCGTACTCCCATGGGGCATGTCGCAGAGCGTATGAGAGCTCTTTACTTAATTTCATCAGATCCATTGCGATCATCTCCCCAATCCACTAACGCGCATCTATTTCTCCGGTTGTACCGCAGTCAAAATCTCCTGAATGTTACGGGCAAGTCCTTCATCGTCTTCCTGGTTGAATTGGCGGTGACCATCAATGCCGCGATGAATAATCGTGTTCATGACAGGATGTGCCTCCCGGTCCGAAGCCACCCGAATCAGGTCATCGGCAAAATCCACCGCTTGCTGCTCACTGTAGTTAAACGGCTTAATCAGCATCCGGATGCTAAGTGCATGAGCCTGCGACTCTCCGAGCTGATCCCGATGGGTAATACCGTATACAGCGCCAAAACCAAATGCCGCAATCACCTGACGCTCCAGCTCCGTTGTTTGTTCCAAAGGTGTGCCAATCAGTTCGCAAATTCTGCTCACCATCTGCTCCAGTTCTGTGGCAGCCGCTGCCAGAATTACGTCATTAATATCATCCGCGTTAATAAAATCAGTCATATTGTAGTTCTCCATTTCTCAGCCATATTTGAATGCAAATCTCTCAGACTCTCTGACCACATTGTATCGGAGATACAGTGCTCGTTTCAAATCACCTACATATCGACTCTTCTTTTACTCTAATATTACCCTTATATAAGTAAAGTGGCTTGCGATTTAAAACGATTTTTGGCGAGCCCAAGTGCCTTATCCTTTTCACCATGATTCATATAGTACTCAAACAATATTTCTTCATACCGTTCGGCGAGATACTGGGAACCGAGTTCACGATAATAAGGAAGAATCCGCTTTTCTATCATTTCATAATACGCGTTCTCTTCCCCTTGTAAAATGACACACTGGAGTTCCAGTTCCATATAACTTGCGTCTTCAACAAGTTTAGAGTTATGCAATGCATCCAGAGACATATCCAATAGCTTGTTTGCAGGAATGAGATTACCCAGTCTATTCGATTCTATGTAATTATTGAGTACCATCAGGTACAACGGTTGCTTCTCAGGAATGATAGCAAGAGCTTGCCTATACCAATGGGCAGCATCCTCATATTGCTTTCGCCGATTATATTCATAGCCAAGATTGTTCAGCAGCTTTGCTTTTCGGTCAGGAAGCCCACAATCATCACAAATCCGAATGAGATTCTCATATCTGCGTTTCGTCTCAGGAAAATCATGATACTCGCGTGAATTGAGTTGAACCAGCATAATGGTTTCGGTATCAATGATCCGCACCATATTGAGTGTTTTCCGAAAATGCTGGATAGCCTTCTCAGCGTAATAGTAAGACGTAATATTCGAATATATCGAGTGATATGCCAGCGACAAATGATAAAAGTATTCATGATTCGTATATTTGGACTGATTGATTGAAGTTAATGTCTGGATTGATTTGGTATAATGTCCTGTAAGGAAGTAGTAAATCCCCATCACATGGTGATAAAAATAATGCTCGTACGAATGCTCCGATTCATCCGGAATCTCGACTTCGGCTATAAGTCTCTCTGCTTCATCGATATTATTCATAAACAAGTAAAATCGGATCTGCAGCAAGTCATAGGATAGACGCAGGTCTGGTATGCCTTTTAACGGTTCTTCTTCCAACTTGTCTTTTAGCCGAATAGCTTCAGCTGTTCTCTGCATAATAATGGCCTCTTGCCATGAATCCAGAATATCGTTCATTTGATGATATCTTGCTGCTTCCCTTGTCATATCAATATGCAAGACAGGCTCCTTGGTAGAATAGTTAGCGGTCATTCCAAAGTTATTCGTAATATAATTCACTTCGGCGTCTCCTACATAACCATCCTGGTCAATATCAGCGATTTCATCCGAAGTATGATAATGTTTCGTTACAAGCTCCATGTCATAGATATCGATGGCTCCATCCCCATTAATATCTCCAGCATACGTAAAGTCAGACGAATTCATTTGATTGATGCCATAATATTCGCCATCAATCGTCTTGCTCAGAACCACTGCCAGCTTGGAAGGTAAATGACCCGGAACTCGTGTGTAGATGGTCGACATTTCTCCTGTTGCGGGAATCCCATCGATAAGGAACTCACCATAATTTTGCATAGTCCCCTCATATTTCTCACCGGAAGCCGTCTCGGCATAAACTTCAATGCCCATTGCCGAATAGTCATTTGCAAAATCCAGATACTCTCCATCGACCATAAAAGCTTCCGGACGTACAAAACCATATGTTCTTGAAGATTTGGAGATTACTTCATAGCTGTCTGTGTTAAACGCGGTTAATGCCAATTTCTCTTCGTTCTCTTTCATGCCAACAGTCGTGTATTTCACTTCAAGAAATGGTACGTCGCTTTTCTTAAAATAGAATTCATCCTTCGGTACATCAAAGACAACATGGAACAAATCAAGATCCCCTGTGATTCCTTCAAAGGACCCACCTGAGATGGATGCCTCAAAGCTGATTTCTCTTTGGTCCACTACAGGATCACTTAATTTCACTTCAGCACCTGTGGCAACCAATAATGCCTGCAGCTCAGGCGTTGGCTCAACCCGGTTAAATTGTTTATAGTCATACATCGATTCCAGGGTAAACGAAATACCGTTTAACTTCTCCACATTGTTCAATTGAATGGTCTGGGTAATCGTATCACCTTTACGCACTTCGTCTTTGTCATATTTACTGGTCACATAAGGTTTGCCTTCAGATATAAACCCATAGCGATGGTCCTTAACAGGATTTGCCGCTGTACCCACATCCAATCCAAAGAGTCGAAGTTCGTAACCATTGTCATATTCTTCTTTGGTAATACCAAATGATATGTTTCCTTCTTTGGAAACAGGCAAATCACCGGAATAGAAGGGGCTGCCATTCTCATAGAAAATGACACGATTGGAAGATTGATCATAAGCGGTGATCCCATTATCAACAAAGGTTTGGACGGTTGAATCGATAGCTGTGCCATCATACCAGACACCCTGTCCACCTTCCCTTTCCGTCAGCATACTATCATTGAGCTCGTATACGCCAGGCTCTATACCCAAATCAATCTCAGGTGCTGTATTGTCCACAACTACCAAAGTTTCATATGAATACTGCTTCGAGTCCGAATCCGTTCCAATGAATTCAAGTGTGTAACTGCCCTCAGGGACAAATCGTGCGATGCTGGAGATCTCCCCATTTTCAATCGGAAATGCATAACCTCTAAACACATTCAGGATCAGATATTCCACTCCCGGGAGCATGGACTGCGAATTCAAGGTACCTACAAACCCGATGTCCTCGCCGGTTTCGCGATCCTTCAGCAATACATCCACAGAATCAATGGGACTGCCCAAAAGAATGGTACTCAGTGTCATCCGGTTCAGAAACTGATGGAATGGGGTATCGTTTGTAACGGATGGAGGAATCATCTCCACCGAAGTGATGCCCTTTTCGCTAATACGGATGGAGAATGGAATCTGAATATGATCCGCCGCATCTCCCGTATCCAAATATACATATCCTTCATAACGGCCGCTCGGCGTGTTCTGTGGTATATCCACTGAAACAGTCATCTCTTCCGTACTTCCGCCATTTACAGTAATGGATTCTGGAACATGAACATTTAAATTCATATCGTTTAACAGCTTCATGGAAGTGTTATACGTTTTGGCACGGTCCCCTTTATTCTCTATCTTAACTGTCCGGCTGTCCGATACGATTCCCTGGCCGTTTTCTTCCAAATATGCACTATCAAATACGATGGAACCTGTAATTTCATCAATCAGGATGGATTCGTCATTCGAAAAGTGAATCGTTTGATCCTGAACTTTGGCAAATACGGATGTGTGGACTGCCCGGTAAGGATCTACACGACCTGCACCTACCTCATATACGGAATAATTGCCATTCAAATCGACAGCTGTATTCATAAGAGCAGACTTCACATCAAAAGGTGTATATTCTTCATGTGCCTGGAGCATAAGTGCAGCAATTCCCGCCATATGCGGCGTTGCCATGGAAGTACCCGAAATTCGTGCATAGGCAATATTATAATTCTCACCCGTATGATCATTCACAAATACAGGATAGGTTGAAAAAACAGCTACGCCCGGGGCTACAAGATCAGGTTTAATATCATCATTCACGGCGGCTGGACCTCGGGAACTGAAATCTGCCAGTTTATTTCCTTCCGTAACGGTTTGGCCTGCTGCGCCAAAGGTGACCGTCACGCCGTTCAACTCTTTTAGTTTTTCTCCAAGCTCTCTCATCATTTGGAACGTAGGAATATACCCGTTCATTTCACCCAAATAATTGGGAATTGTTCCTTCAACATTATTATAAATGATAGCTGCCGCTGCGCCTGCCTTTCTTGCATTGACGATCTTGGCATCGAGTGCAATATCACCCCGAGCGATTAGGGCCACTTTGCCTTGTACATCAATACCTTCAAAATCAAAAGCATTACCAAGCCCTGCATAAACAAGTTCGTAGGTTTTGCCTTCAAGCGTGGTCAGATCGTCAGTAAAATCTTTACCAAACAGAGGTAATTCCTCAGTATAAGTTGAATCAGGCGCTTCTTCTCCTGGTGCTGGTACTTCTTCTTCTACTGCAGGTATTTCTTCTGCTGCTGGTGGTGCTTCTACATCTGCTTCAGGTGCATCTTCTGCTGCTGGTGATGTTTCTACTGGTGTCTCTTCTTCTGTTGCCGACGCTTCTACATCTGCTGCAGATGGTTCGTCTGCTGCTGGTGGCGATTCTTCTTCTGTAGCAGGCATGTCTTCTCCCACTGGCACTTCTTCTTCTGCAGCAGGCGCTTCTGTTTCAGCTGTATTTCCGCCTGCCTCTCCCGCACCTGGATCGCTGTACACATCCATAGTCACGGTAGCCGTAGGAAGGGTTAACGGAACATCGGATGCACCAATCGTAATGGCCAGCGCGCTGGCTCCCGGAGTACCTAACGTACCTTCATTGGGTCCATCGTTACCTGCCGCAACCATACTTACCACGCCCTGCAGCATAGCATTATTCAGTGCAATGGAGGCTGGATCCAATGGATCATTCGTTGCAGCTCCGAGAGAGAGATTGATCACATCCAGTTCATCTTCAATGGCCTTGTCTATCCCGGCAATAATGCCACTCATCTCACCACTTCCACCAGGTCCAAGTACACGGTACACATATAAGTCTACGTCTGGAGCAACACCTTTTACAGCGTACCCCACTTCATTTTTGGCCTGACCAGCGATGGTTCCCGATACGTGTGTTCCATGGGAAGTATAATAATCTTCTGCTAATACACCCTGTTCCTTATAACCCGAATTTTCCCAATCTTCATAAGTCGTCTCCATCGGGTCAGCATCGTTATCGACAAAGTCCCAACCTTTAACCGTCGCCGGATCCACTTGCTTTGGATCTTCACCTGAATGAGCGCGATACCCTTTATATGCCCCTGTTAAATCCGGATGATTATAATCAATCCCTGTGTCCAGTACACCGACCTTAATTCCCTTACCTGTAATGCCCTCTTTATGAAGTTTATCGATGCCGAGATAAGGTACACTATCAGCCATTCGAGGCTGCATTCCACCCCCCACGGCAAATTCACTTTGCGTGTCTGTCTCTGGTAGATCCAGAGCCACTTCCTGATCAGCCCACACTTTTTTGACTACCCCGGATTTCATCAAATCGTCTATGGCTACGCCAGGGATGGTTAGCGCAACACCATTTAGTGCGGTTTCATACTCCTGAGTGATTTGGATCGAGGCAGCATCATAAGATAGCCCTCTCTTCTGCTGCAGAGACTTAATGTGCTGCTTGAATTGCTGGTGATTTTGTTTTACTTTGCTCGTAGCCGTAAGCTCTGACATCTTCTCATTGTTTAGTGCAGCTCGTTTTAAGGCAACTGCAGCGGGTTCGCTTTTGAATTGGACAATCACGTTTACCAAATCGCTACTTTTCGTATTCACCTTGGCGTCGATAATTTCTCCATCCATAACCTGAAGCTGGTTTAGAGCTTGTCTTTCTTCCTTCGTCAGAGATTGCAGAATGGACTTAGCACTTTCACTCTTCTCGAGAGCGCCATAGGCAGGCGCTGCATAAGCAGGCATGGAAAACATAGAAGATAACAAGACTCCAGCTGCTATAAAACCGGATAACAATCGGGCTGATTTTCGTTTCATTTCATACCTCCTGCGGTTTCCTATTAGATTAGGATTATCGTATTCCGCAGCGTATGGAATGTAAATTGGGGTAATTGAGTATGTTAATAGATTGAGCCACTCTGATATCCTTCGGAAAAATTTACTTATATATAGACCGAATTATCTAATTTAGAGACTTTATTTTACAAACCCAGGCTGACACCCTAATATTTGCAACTTCTTTTAGCAAACAAGTATCTCTAGACCTAAAAACACTTTCGAAAATGAAGAGTATTTTGAATGGGAATTTACTTTTTATGCTAATTTCTTATTGCGTTCAATATAAAACTTCTGAAAAAAAGCGTAAAAAAGCTCACATCACCATCCCTGTCAGAATGATATATGTGAGCTTCTTTGACTTTATATATCCAATTTATTCCATCATAATAATTTTAATAGTGAAAAACAAGCCAGGTCTCCCTTTTCACAAGAGGTCTGGCTTCATTTTGTTCTTTCGTTTTAGTCTAAGCATGAAGATTGGGTTGCAAAAGAGGCGTAAGCTTACGCCGTCTCATGCTTTTTACCCGGTTCCAGATCATAGACCTGAGTATGTTCATTCTCTGCCAATGTCCATTCCAACGTGCCTGGTTTGCGTATTTTCCACATCAAGGCTTGGACGCGCAAAGACCTTCTGACCCAAGCCAGCGAAGCGCAGCGCTTCTCGGAGCGGACAGTCAGACCCCAATGAATGACACGAGCCAGCCATGGATTCACATACGTATTGTGGCTGCGAACGGATGGTAACTCATCCTGGAACAGACGTTGTTTCACGTCCATCGGGGGCTGTCCGCATGTCCAATAATGAAGGAGAGCTGACAGGCTATAGATGTCTGACATCGGTCCCTGACTGGATTTCTCGGAATAAAATTCAAGCGGCGAATATCCCGCAGATGTAAAGATTGCCTGTTTATCTCCAGATTGTGTGGGCCAGCGAGCAGCGGAACCGAAATCCAGCAGCATAGGTGTCCCGTCCTCCATAATCATAATGTTGGAAGGTTTCACATCCCGGTGAAGAATCCCCTGTTTATGAATGTAGTCCAGGGTGTCCACCAGAGGAAGCAAAGTACCCTGAATAAATGCTGGATCCAGTGCATGGTCATTTTCGTTCAAATACTCATTCAAGGTAATCCCGCTGCAGTATTCCGTAATCAGGTACCCTGTATCATTCTCTTCAAAATGATCGATGTATGTAATGATATGGGGATGGCTGAGGTCAGACAACAATTCACCTTCCATCAAAAAGGCAGCAAGCAGTTCCTGATATTGCCCGCCAAAGCCGCGCGAAGAGCAGTACACTCCCCGCTTATCGGATTGACGCGAAGCCAGCCGTTGTGGAAAAAATTCCTTAATCGCTACCTTCGCCCCTGTATTTTTGTCTCTTCCTGCATACACAATAGCCAGCTCGCTGCTGGCGAGTACCTGTCTTACCTGATATGTATCGTTTAGAATGACATTGCGCTGCAGTGCCATTTTGTAATTGTCTTTTCTCATAACAGACCCTCTTTTCAACCTTGTTGATCGGAAGACTTGCCGCATGTTGCACCATTCCGTTCCAATCAGCAGGCGTTTCATCGCCAACCATATATTTAAACCAAATGGGGCAATTCGAAACATAGTCATGCGGGAACATTCATTAAAACAATCCTCTAATTATATGTTATCGACAGATGGGGCGGTTTATTTTATTAAACTGGAAAAACACTTCACTCCGCCCCGTCCCTGCAGCCTATTCGTAGTTCTTCTGTAAAAACTGGCGAATTTCCTCGTTCATCTGAATGAGCACGTCTTGAGACGGAAAGTGACCCGTGTCGTATTTGACGGCTTGTACATTCGGAATAATTTTCTGAGCTCGTTCAATGACCTTGTCCCCAGGGAAAAAGACATCTTTCTCTCCGACGAGCAGCAGCGTTGGCGACGTATAATTGACCAGCTCTTCCCGCTCCGTAAGCTTCGGATTATCCTGCTCCATGCTGACGTATTTGAAGATTTTGCCCATAATGTTTTTATCCATTTCCTTCATGCAGTTGCATGACATGGTGCCTGTAATTTTTTGCAAAGAAGATGGAGAAGAAGTCATCCGATATTTCACAAGTGGAAGAACGATATCCTGAGCTGTTTTAAATTTCGAACCGACAGCCAGTCCAGCAGGCGATACCAAGACGGAACATGCAATACGCTCCGGAATGTACGTAGCCAGTCTAAGGATAATTCCACCGCCAAACGAAGGCCCGATAAACGCACTTTTTTCAATCTTGTAATGGTCCAGCAAATCGGAAACCCACAAGGCCATACTATCAAACCTCGCCGAGATTCGTGTCTCTTCACTGTAACCGGGGTGACCGATCGTATCGGGAGCAATAATCCGGTAATCCTTGAATAAGGAAGAGAACCATGACAACGTCATCGGATTCACACAGTTTCCGCCCTGGAGAATAAATAAAGGCTTACCGTCCTCTGGACCCGTCAGCAATACATGCGTTTGTCCAAACCTAGTCTCCACGTATTCCCGTGTAATGCCTTCGCCCAGATTCTCAAGATAGGCTTCATAATCCTCAAGAATACTGCTCTTGCCTTCTTCACTTCTATAAATGGAACTCATGTCTGCCTCCTGCAATGTGTACTCTCCCCCATAACTTTACGATAAAGGGATCGACCAAAAAGATAAAGAGGGCCTGCAGATGACAGGCTCCTCCATATGTGTAACTTCTCATATTCAGATGATTATAGAATGGAAACTGGAAATTGTAAATATCGTTTCTAATAGACTTCATATAATGTAACACACGTTTAGGATCTTTGCTTATTTGCGCCCATAATCCGCCTTGATTTCGCCCCACTGTTTCGTCTGCCATTTCAGCACTTTGTTGCTATACGTATTCGTACGCAGCCATTGCTCCGCACGGTCAATCATCAGCCAAATCTCTTCTGTCGAGGTATCCCGAGCCAGTGTGGTGGATACCTTTTTTTGCTTCAGCCATTTCATGGCGTTTACGGAGTCGGTATACACGGTCTTGCTGCTGCCTTCTTTTTTGAGATGCGCCAAGGCATGTACAATAGCCAGAAATTCACCCAGGTTGTTCGTGCCTTTGGAGATCGGTCCGACGGAAAAAATAATCTCCCCTGTGCGAGTGTCTACCCCTTTATATTCCACGGGTCCCGGATTTCCACGCGTACCTACGTCAACGGAGATGCTGTCGTAGTCCACTTCTTCCGAAGTTTCCATACCTGCGCTTCTGCCGCTGCTGACGGACTTGGTTTTGGAAGAACTACCCGATCCGCTTGCACCTGTCCCCCAGTTTCCCTTCCATCCGGCACGGTAAGCCTCTTCGGCTGCGGCCTTGGTTTCATACGATTTATATTTTGCCCCGATAAAATGATCTGTCTGCGCTTTGCATTCCGCCCACGTGCTGTATACGCCTGGCTGCTTGCCAGCCCACACGACATAATATTTTTGTTTCGCCATCAATACCCGCTCCTTCGTTTGCTGCATTCAATACCCTATTGTAAACGAAAGGAAGGAGGGAATGAAAGCATTGGATAGGGATTGTTCAGTTCACGGACGCGGCCTTACCTCCATCTCTGCAGCATGTCTAAAGCTACGACCAGAAGCTTTCTTTCGTTATGTTTGATTTCGTGCTCAATTACTTGTTGGCATCTAAGTATTTGTTCGTCGGATAGCCTATCCTTTAATTGCTCCAACAGCATGAATGATTGTGCGCATACATCCAGACTGGTATCACCAATAAATGGAATGATGTGCTCTATATGTAGTATGTAATCCAGGTTTTCAAGAGCGTATAAGAATGTTCCTCTGCTTCCCAATGTTCTGGGGTCCATTATCGCTTGAATTAATGGCTCGACCGCTCGCTCATCTCCAAGATCGGATAATGTGATGGCCGTTTGGTTTCGTATTACATTGTTTTCTGTAGTTTCCAGAAGCTTGATCAGAAAATGAATTTTAGAGGTATCCTTGTTCTCACCAATATGCATTATTCGTTGTAAAGCTTCTTCCGTATCTTCTTGAGAAAGAAATTCTTGTTTTATATTCGTATGCATCGTAAGTTGTATCACTCCTCGTTTGTTAGCAGAAAGGAACTACCTTAATAACATCGGTTATTTTCCTTATTTGGAACGTAGTATAATGGTCCTTTTGTTTTTGGGACTATTTTCCTCAACGTGAGCAGGTATGCAACTTACTTGAATAATGAGAGTTATATTATTTGCTTGTCTGCGTCTTATGCTGGACATCGAGTCATCCCTTCGCACAATGGTTTCGAAATCTCCTTGACTTTAGTTTGATACCAAACTATATTGGAGTTATGAAAACAAGAGACGCTATATCACTCATATCCAAAATTAAAGAGAGTTCCAACCGTTTTATCGTATCCGAGATGACCAAGCATGGAGTTCAGGATATTGCCACTTCTCATGGCGATATTATCTACGCCCTGTATAACAGGCCTAAAATGACCATGGCCGAGATCGCCAAAAAAATTGGCAAGGACAAATCTACCGTCACGGCGCTTGTCGACAAGCTGGTCCGTATGGGATACGTCATCAAGGAGAGAAGCGACGAAGATACGCGCGTTGTTCATGTAGCACTGACATCTAAAGGCGAGGATCTCAAGCCCGTCTTTGAAAAGATCTCTCAGAACCTGCTGAATGTCTTTTACGCGGATATCACGGAAACAGAGAAAGAGGAACTGCTTCGAATTTTGATGAAAATTCACAGCAACTTCTAAATTTTTTTGGATAAATAGTTTGATATAAAACTAAAAGTCTTTAGGAGGAATTACACATGAGGGACTACACCAAATCCCTGCCTGACCATACCGTAAAGTACATTGGGGAACAGGATTTATATCTGGAGATTTTTGAGGGAGATGACATTCAAGCAATAAGCGAAAACAGACCCCCGCTATTATTCGTGCATGGTGCCTATACAGGAAGCTGGATGTGGAGCAAATATATCCCTCATTTCGTCCAACAAGGCTGGACCTGTTATGTCATGAATCTGAGAAGTCACTACAAGAGCAGAGTGCAGGACATGACCCGGGTGACCTTCGAAGATTACCTGGAGGATATTCAGGAAATTATCACCGAGTGCGGAGAGCCGCCTATTCTCATTGGATTCAGCATGGGTGGCATTCTTAGTCAAAAGCTTGCAGAAAGCGCTCCCCTTCGAGGGTTGGTCGTGATCGATTCCAGTCTAAGTCAGGAAATTCTTCGCTCCGTGCCATATGCTGAAGCGGATCGCATAACGCCTGGCCTCATCGTTCCTGCTCCCGTTCGCGACGAGCAGACCAGCATAGATGAGTCGGCTGAGGACATTGCTTTTCAATGCAAGTACTTGGCCATGGAATCGTCACAAGCATTCAGCACATTCTCCGCGTTCTTCGGCACCAAAGACGTGGTATCCATTAACGGTGAGTCCATAACATGCCCCAGTTTGGTCATCAAAGCCGTATCCAGTGACGAAGAGGAGCTGCGAGGCAGGCTGACCGCTAAGCAGCTTCACGCGGAATACGCCGGACTGTGGCATACAACCCATACCGGACTGCTTGTGGGTCAGCGATATATGGAAACTGTTGAGATTATTCTGGAGTGGTTACGGAGAAAGAGCGAGCCCTCCAGTTAACCTTGGCTAGAATCGATTAATGGTTGATTATAATAGCAGGCTGTTTTGAGAACCGAGCCCAGGAACGTACTTCGGGTCTTCACTTCATCCTGGGGGCAGCCTCATCACGGATGCGTATCATCATTGGAAATAGCACTAGTGATTATGTATATGATTTGGATAATAAAAACAAAAGTTTCTCTTTTACATCCGTCCATTCATTGTCTATGATGCTGTAAAAAATATTGTCATGAATCGAGCCGTCCGCCTTTATTCTGTGCTTACGGAATACGCCTTCCTTCTTGGCTCCGATTCGTTCAATGGCTCGTTGCGATCGAACATTTTGTCCGCTTACGGAGAACTGCACCCGCATTAAATTCAGTTCTTCAAAGCAATATTGCAGCAAAAGATATTTGCACTCCGTGTTTACTCCCGTCCGCCAATAGTCAGGTGTAAGCCAGGTCCATCCAATCTCTGCATTTCGGTTACCCATGTCAAGATCGCCAATTCGGGTAGTTCCGATGATCGCTCCTGTCGCTTGATCCATAATGGTGAAGGGGATCTGTGATCCATTCTTTTTATTCTCCAGTGCAAGCGTCAGTACTTGATCGAGTTCTTCAGGTGTATGGATCGTTCGCCAGGTGAATTCCCACACTTCTGGAGTGAATAAGACACGAATCAATTCCGCCTTGTGGCTGTTTTCCATCGGAACAAGAGTTACCTTTTTCCCTTCCAGAACAACATCTTTTTCTTGCATGATAACTGTCCACCTCCGTCTGGTTTTATATAAAACATACTATAGATAAATGAGCTGTGAGTATAGACTCCTCGAGGTGCAAAACGTAATCATTTTTACAGGGCAGCCGGAAGTGCTTCTGCATCCGATTCAATTTAGAAATACGTTATAACTTCATTCAGATGAGAAATGGTCACTTTAAAACATCAAAACCGCCCATCAATGATGGACGGTTTTCGTTTTTCACTTCTTTCTTAGTACAAGGTACCTCATCCGTATTAAAACCATTAGCGCGTTAACCTTGCGTTGTGGTTGCACTTCTTTTTTTGAACAGATAGATCCCCGCCATGAGGATAAACCAAACCGGCGTGACAAACAGCGCCACTCGTGTATCCTCGGCCAGTGCCAGAACTACGAGTACAAACGCCAGAAAAGCCAAAATCAGATAGTTCGAAAATGGATAGAGCGGCAGTTTAAACCGACTCCGACTAGCGAGTTCCGGCTGGGTACGGCGGTATTTCAGGTGACAGATCACCATGATCCCCCAGACAAAGATAAAGCAAACGGTCGAAACACTTGTAATCAGTGTAAATACGCCCTCGGGCATCACATAATTCAGAATAATCGCAACCAGGATGACCAGTGTGGAGAATAACAGTGCATTGGCAGGCACCTTTCGGCCATTCAGGCGGGCAAGCGGCTCCGGCGCATTACGATCCTTGGCCATGGAGAAGACCATACGGCTTGTACTGAAAATGGCACTATTGCACGCCGAAGCTGCGGATGTCAGCACCACGAAATTCACAATACCGGCGGCTGTCGCAATACCTACGGCTGCAAACACCTGCACAAAGGGACTTTCACTCGGTACAATCGCGTTCCATGGGTAGATGCTCATAATAATCAGCAGTGCACCAACATAAAAGAGCAGCACACGGATGGGAATCTGGTTAATGGCTTTGGGAATAACCTTCTCCGGGTTCTCTGTTTCCCCCGCTGTCAGTCCGACCAGTTCCATACCTACAAAAGCGAACACCACCATCTGGAACGAAATGATGAATCCATGCATGCCATTCGGGAACCATCCCCCATGACTCCACAGATTGGTGAAGCTTGCCGTCCCCTGATCTGTAGTAAAACCTTTAAATATCATATATAAACCGACAACAATAAGTGCCAGAATGGCGATTACTTTAATTAAAGCGAACCAAAACTCCATTTCACCAAACAGCTTCACCGTTGCCAGATTCATGACCAGCAATATCACTAATGCAATTAAACCGGGCATCCATTGTGGTACATTGGGAAACCAAAACTGCGTATACATGCCTACTGCGGTAATGTCCGCCATGGCGATGGAGATCCAGCAAAACCAGTAGGTCCAGCCGGTAATGAATGCTGCCATATTTCCCAGGTAATCACGCACAAAATCCACAAAGGAATGATACTTCAGGTTGCTTAACAGTAGCTCCCCCAATGCACGCATGATCAAAAACAAAACCACACCTGTTATGATATAGGCCAGCAGTATGGACGGTCCGGTCAGTTGAATCGTCTTGCCCGCGCCCAGAAAAAGGCCTGTCCCAATTGCACCCCCAATCGCCATGAGCTGGACATGCCTGTTTTTTAATCCTCGTGTTAATGTCTCTTCCTGCATGGTAAACCACCACTCTCTTTCTGCACATGCTCTCTACGTTGCTGAAACTTGTATACAACCCATCATATAATAAAGTGAACAGAATACCTATCCTTCATTTATGTTTTTTTATGCCAAAGAGGCCACCTCTCATAACAAGGCGCCCTCTGTTCTGGTCAACGATTATTTTTGCTTATAGAACTCATGATACAGCTTCATTAACGCCCGTTTCTCAATCCGTGATACATACGAACGGGAGATGCCGAGTTCCTTGGCAATTTCGCGCTGAGTCCGCTCTTCCCCGCCTGCCTCCAGGCCGAATCGTCCAATGACAACTTCCTTCTCCCGATCATCGAGGATGTCGAGATTGCGGTAAATTTTGCTTTTTTCAATCTTAAGCTGCACCTTGTCTACGACATCATCCGCTTCGGTTCCAAGGATATCGATAAGTGTAATTTCATTTCCCTCTTTGTCCGTTCCGATGGGATCATGAAGGGAGACGTCTTTGCGTGTTTTCTTCAGGGAACGAAGGTGCATCAGAATTTCATTCTCTATACAGCGGGCCGCAAATGTGGCGAGTTTGGTTCCTTTGCCTTGCTGAAAACTTTCGATGGCCTTGATTAAACCAATGGTTCCGATCGAAATCAGATCTTCCAGGTCTTCCCCCGTATTGTCGAACTTCTTGACGATATGCGCAACAAGGCGCAGATTGTGTTCAATGAGCAAATTGCGGGAGTGGGCGTTGCCTTCAGCCATGAGGCGCAGGTGTTTGGCTTCTTCGTCCTCAGCCAGCGGCTGGGGAAACGCATTATTTTTGACATACGAGACGAGCAGCGTTAACTCTTTGATGAACAGGGCAATTGCGGTAAACAATCCGGGCACAGATGACACCTCCTGCAGTTTTACAACGATCTGGCCTGAGCACGTGAAGGAACAGGGTCGATCTATTGTATGTAGGCGGAGGCCCAGAAGTGCACGTACACTAGAAAAAGGGGATGTTACCGCGATGATTTAGTGGATCTTTATTTTAGGGGAATACCTATGCTTAATGCTGCGATTGTGCAGTCTATTTTTTGCCATGAGTATCACGTACTTACATCAACAATGGACCCAACCTTTTGAAGGAGCAGGAATTCTTTCTGTATGCTCTCGATAAAATATTTTTTCTCTCCCAATATAACGACATCACTCTCGGCTAATGGAACATCGCTTTTGAAATAGATAAAATTATCCGCGCCTCTGAATGCGCCTTTATAGTAGTACACGTTGTCACCTTCTCTTTGGGAAAAATGATATCAAAGTTTATGCGTTTTTAAAATCGTTCTCACTTGATCTAACCCGTAGGACATTTTTTGATGCAGCACAAATAGTAATAAATCAACATCTATACGAACCCTGCGTTCTTCTCTATTCAGGGCAAACATCTCTGTCGTTTCATTCAAAATAAGAACTTCTACATCATTCTCTCGAATGATAAAATGATCCTTTAACTCAATTTCTTCTCCTATATTAGAGCAATTCAAAAAAATTATAATGTCACTAATCATAGGCTCTTTGGCCTCGATGTCTAAAAAAGATAGAAACATGCCCTTTGAACGCTTATGATTTTTTTCAGAGAATGCTTTGAGATTGAATCCCACCATCTATTCACCTCTCACTTGCTGTTCAACCTCCGCTTTGTTTGCTGCCTCATTCAAGTATATTTTCTCGGTCTATATATGAGAGATGAAAGACTCGATACAAGCATTGTCTAGGCAATTCCCACGCCTGGAGTGACTTCCTAGCATGTTTCAGTTTATGGTTGAATGGCTTAGAGGTGTATTGAAATCCTTGATTCGAGTTTAGGATTACGCCACTCAGATCCGTGTGCTGACAGAGTCTATCCAGCGTTTCATGAATCAAAGCGAGGTCATTTCGTTCGGAAAGATGCCAAGCTACAGTCTCGTTATTACACAAATCCTGAATGACAGAAAGGTACACAAAATGTTCTCCAGCACGAATATAGGTAATGTCTTTAACAAGTTTAGTTCGTGGTTTATCTGCCTGAAACTGGCGTTCGAGCCGATTCGGATTCACCACAGAAGCTTGTTTCCCAAAGAAACGACGCTTCTTTCGAATGACAGAACCAATCCCTAATTGTTTCATTAAACGATACACCTTTTTGTGGTTAACCCTAAGGAATTCTCTCCATAAAGCCAACGTCATTCGAAGATAACCAGAGTAGGGATGAACGCGATGGATGGCAAGCAGATTCGATTCTAATTCATATTGCTTTTGTCTACGCTCATTTGTCACCTGCATGCTTTTTCTCCATTTGTAATAGCACGAGCGGGACAAACGTTTCGCGACTTCACGTATGCTCATATGTTCTTCGTTGACCAGCCGGGCCGCCTCCAATTTTAATTCCAAGGGAGACCGCCGGAAAGTTTGTCCTTTTTTTAGCCATGAAAAAATCCCTTCCATTAGGCAAGATTAAGTCCATCTTAACAGATGTCTTTTTTCTCTTGTCTACTAAAAGGGCATAATACCAATTGTAGCGACTTTTTTGGGAATTGGCCCTTAACAGTTTTATCAATTCAGTAGTTTATTTCATATACGACTGACTTACTCACTCTTAAAAGAAATCCAGTCTTACTGGGTTTGATCGTGGAAGATTTGATTGATTTTGTTCCGATCAAAGTCTAATATCCAATCATTAAACTTTTCGTAAACCGGACGTAATGTATCTGTATCTGTTGCAACAACATCCATGCCTCTGCTGTCATGAATATGAAATATGCATTTTTTTGTTTCGTTAATTAGATAAATATCACCAACAATTCGGGATTCAGGAGCAATTTCTCGATATGCAATGGCACTAAATAAATCTTTCACTTTTAAATTTTCAAGCTCTATTTTAGTACAATATTGCACTGTAATGGTTTCTTCGTCGTCTTCATCCGGATCTTTATAACGGTACTCTAGTTCTCGCTTTTCAATGTCTTTCATTTCGACTCCTGAATAATAGAGAAAATTGTCATAAACATCATTTTCAAATGACGAAACAGGATGCTCACTCCAGCTATCTACAAAAACGGTTAAATAAACTATATCGTTGGATTCACCGATTTCATTAAATATGGAAAATGCTCTACGCGTTACTCTATCTATCCTACTTTGCTTGGTTAGATCTCCCCCCAAATCATATCTAATTGCAATTTTAAAGTTAAAAAAAAAGGCTTTTTTAATTTCAAATTTTGGAATTTTTCGATTAATAACTTATCTAATTGTTGATTAAAGTCCAATGAACTGACCTCCAATGCGATACAGTAAGGAAACAAGTTTATATCCTTACTGTATCGACAAACTATTTCAATTTTATTACCGTACCTGTTTGGCTCTTATGTTTATCTTTAATCCAATTACCGTACTTATCTGCGTCAGCTACCCAATGAAGTTCTTTCCCTGACTTCTTAAACACTTTGAATGCAGATCAGCTTGATCGGTAGTATCCTTTGCCCACCAATAGCCATGACTATCTTGATATGCTTTTACTTTATCTCCGTGAAAGTTATAAGTTAATGTAGCTTTAGCATTCGTCTTAATATCCCACAATGTTGTGGTATTTTTGGTGGATTTTTTTGATCCGCTAACTTTACCACCAGCAAAACCTAGCGCAAGCGCTGCAACATATTTTGCCTCTTTTCCTTTAATCAACGCACTTACTAACTGTTCAGTTGCCCAGCTAATATTACCTGCAGACTTAGTATAAGGACTTTTACCCAATGCCATATCATACAAGTAATTATACCGATTCTTATCTAAAAAAGAGTTGAAGCCGTAACGATCTCGAATTGTATTTTTATACAGATTATAATTTGAAGTGTTTATTTTAAAACCTTTCGCTTTAGCATCCTTCAGCATATGTCTGAGTTCTTGAGCATAGTAAGGCTCTGCCATATTGCCGCTTGGATCCACATACTTTAACGGGTTATTATTGACATACGAATACAGGTTTCCTTGCAAGATATATATATAAATATTCAGTACTAACCGCACGTGACCACAGAATCTTCACAATATATGTATGAGACCAATCGCTGTACAGTGTAGGCTTTCCCTTTGGTTGTATGAAAACATACGTGCTCTCATCCGATCACTCTTCTGAATAACCAAAGTTAAGCCGATCAAATCTTCTGATGTCCTTTACATCTGTAATCTGATGCTCTGCCATATAACGTACCATTTCACCTCTGGCCATCTTGGCCCAGGTTGCCTTTTCAACAAGCTTCCCATCAACCATTTGTCCGAATACACAAGTTATGAGCTTAACCTCCTCGCTTAGAAAAGGAGTAATGTTTTTGCTATATTCTTTGGATGCCAGATTCAGGATATCGTTACTTTCCGATTGAAGCTGATCTGCCAATTTGCTACCCCAGAACTGATAGAGGGACTTGAATCCCGGACCTTGTAGCTTGCCCTGCATCTCCAACCGATAAAGTGTTACCCCATCCAAAGGCCGTAACATTCCATAAAACCCGGATAATATGCGTAAATGCTGCTGCAGATAGGCCAGTTCTCCCTTTTGAAAAACACTCGGCGCCATATATTGATACTGAATGCCCTCATAGGCATAGATGGCTGGGGTAAGATTGTCTTTTAAATTCATACTTCGAATCCGCTCCATATTCATTTCGGCGATTGCATCATTACACTTCCACAATATTTTAAGTTCGTCATAGGTTAACTTTCGAAGCAGACTTAATAATTGTTCCGACTCGTTTATAAAATGCGGCATCTGCGCGATAGCCATAAGATCGGTATCGATCTTCATCTTTTTAGCTGGTGATATGATAATTCTCATCGTGCTGATCCATCTTTAATCTACCGTTGTTTTTGTCGTTATTCATTGTACAGGATTGGTCAGGCGAATCCAATGTTAAAGCGCACTCGCCCTGTCATGGTTCCTTTGAAAAGACTTAAACACGAACAAACCAGCCCGCTCATGGACTGGCTTGTTCATTACATTTTGAAAATTTAAGTTCAAAATTTATTTGTACTTTAAATAAGAAGGTGGTTGTTAAATTAAATTAACAATTGAATTGTATCTTCCCTCTGTCATAAAGACACCAGTAATTCGTTCATTAATAAACCTGATTACATCTAGTGAATCATAATCTTCGTAACATGTTTCTTCCTTATAAATAAGTTTAACATTAGCCAATCCACTCTGAATTAATAGTTTTCCTTTATCCATTTCTCCATTTTGTAAATAGTAATTTCCTAAATCAACCCAGTTCATTACAAGATAATTACATGTTTTAATGGATTGATCAACAAGAGTAACAAACTTATTTTTGTTTGTAGATTCGTAATGCCATGCCATCAAATACAATATAATGGCTTTCGTTTGTGTATCACTGGAGTTTTTCTTTAATTGCATTAAATTTTCAAGTTGAAAATCATTCATTCCACCCATAAACCATTCACTGAAAAAGCTTGAAAGTATTGTGAAATATGAAACATTACCATGGTACTCCATTGCCGAATCTAGCAATGATATAGCTCTTTGATAATCTCCAAAAGGAGGTAATGTTTGCAATAAGACTACTCTTGCCCATGCGTCTACGTCCTGAGGAAACTTATTTAAATAGTCAAGAATTAACTTCTCTGCTTCTTCCAGGGACTCTCCAGTCGACTGATTCACTAACCCATTAACAATATTCTGAATGGCTAAATCATTCATCAAAGTCCTCATTTCTAATTAATTTGGTTACCAAGAAGGCGAGTAGTCTTGCCCATGAAGGCATCTACATTGATTATGGTGCCGTGATTTTCTTCTCTATTTATTGTGCTCCCATAACCTAAGTGCTGTACATTTTAGAAAACTAATTTCCGGGCAGTTGGATGCCGCGCCAGCTGGTTACATCGCATTGTCCATATTCATTATCACCCACAGCAACCAGTGTGCCGTCTGATTGAAGACCTACGGTATGGGCACAACCTGCCGCTATCGCCACAATATCGCGCCAATCACTTACATTACACTGTCCATACTTGTTCCAGCCTACAGCCTCCACCGTGCCATCCGATTTAAGGCCAATGGTATGATTACTACCTGCGGCTATAGACACAATACCACCCCAACCGCTTACTTCGCATTGATTATGTTTATTTAAACCCACAGACATCACCGTACCGTCAGATTTAAGGCCGATGGTATGGAGATAACCCGCAGCGACTGCTACAATATTGCACCAATCGCTTACTTCGCGTTGGCGATACCGATTATTACCCACACCCACCACCGTGCCGCCCAATTGAAGACCAATCGTATGCCAGTCACCTGCAGCAACCGCCACAATATCTTTCCAGCCGCTAACATTGCATTGATCTTCATTATTCCTGCCCACTGCTACCACTGTACCATCTGATTGGAGACCAATCGTACGACGCCAACCCGCCTCAACCGCTACAATTTCGCGCCAGTCGTTTACCTCGCATTGGTTGTCCTTATTCCAACCTATAGCCGCCACCGTGCCGTCGGATTTAAGTCCGATGGTATGAGCATTACCCGTGTTCGTCGCCATATGAACATTACCAGCCGCAACAGATATCATACCCTGCCAGCCGTTTACATCACATTGGCCCATTTTATTATCACCCACAGCCATCACTACGCCGTCAGATGTAAGCCCAACGGTATGGCGACGCCCGGCCGCTATTGTATTTTTAGGCCACCGTCTCACCTTTAACATCGCTTCTTTCGGTGAACCATAATCCATGCTTTGCCTCCTTCCTGAAAACAAGATCTGTTCTTTTAAGTACTTATCGTGGTCGTTTAGATCGCTAGTGCCGCATATGACTCCAGAACACACTAATATTAGTCCTTGCTTGCCTGTAACTATTCTTCTTTTCGTTTAAAACACATCTTGCCAAGAAGCAACCCCATACCAGATGAACAAATAAGATATCCAAAGAACAAGAAAAGTAAAAAAACATCATGAAGATCTTCAGGAATTTGAAGTACACCTTCAAACCAAGCCAAACGAAAAGGATAAAGTAGCGCTACCCAAATGATCAGCAAGACAAGAATAAAATTAATTATTTTTCTCACAATTACTATCCTTTCCATACCGAGTGGAAACAGTAAAATATATACGCTACCTATTTCAATCCGTATAACTTATCGTTGCCTGTGCTATAATTTTTGCCATTCGTTCAAGTATCTCTTCATTAAAATACACAGTATAATCTTTCACTACGATTGGTGGAAGGGATATGTAGTTTCTTTTGGGATATCCGCTTTCTCGACTTGAAAACTCCCTTCTTTATGTATACATTGTACTCCCAAACTATTAGATACCCTTATCAATCTAATTATTATAACTCCACATTAAAACTAAAGCCTCCACCCCACAACTTCTTGCGGAATGGAGGCTGCATCAACCTACTTATATTCAGCTGAGCGGCGCAGTCTCCACCACGTCCGGGATCTCTGGCAGACGCTGTTTGCGTTCCATCGCCAGACTTATAAAGAGTCCGAGCAAGCCCAATGCAGCAATCGCTGCTGCGTACAGCGGTACTGAAATAAGTCCCGTATGGGTAATGGCAAGTCCGCCGAGATAGGCTCCGCCTGCATTCCCCAGATTAAACGCAGAGTGGCTCGATGTGGTCGCAAGCAGCGGTGCTTCGCGAGTCATATTCATAATACGAATCTGCAGACCCGGCATAATCCCAAACGCAGCGACACCCCAGCAAAAGATCGTAATGACTGCCAAATAAGGATTCTCCAGCGTCAAGGTGAGTAAGGCCAGGAGCACAGCCAGTACGGCGAAGTTCACCATCAGGGAAGGCATCAGCTTCCAATCGGCCAGTCGGCCGCCCAGCATGTTGCCCAGCGTGACACCAACGCCGAACAGCACCAGAATCCATGTTACACTCTGCTCCGCAAAGCCGCTGATATCCACCAGCATCGGTGTAATATAAGTGAAAACTGCAAACAGGCTTCCACAGCCCATGGCTCCAATGAGCAGTATTAATAATACTTGTGGACGAACCAGATTACGGAATTGCTGTCCGAGGTTCGCCGGCTCACCTTGCGAAATAACCGGAATAAAACGGATGATGCCGATCAATGAGATGATGCCCAGAATGGTAATCGCTCCAAACGAAGATCTCCATCCGAGCTGTTGACCAATAAATGTACCAAAAGGTACCCCAATAATGTTGGCAATCGTAAGGCCTGCAAGTACAACGGATACCGCGCCTGCCCTTCTCTCGGGTGCCACAAGACGAGTGGCCATAAGTGACCCTACACCGAGAAACGTACCATGTGCAAATGCCGTCAGGATGCGTGCCGAAATCAGCAAACCATACGTTGGTGCAATGACGGACAATGCGTTACCTATGATAAAAATGCACATCAGCAATACCAGCAGTTTTTTCTGCGGTATTTTATGGGTAAACACGGTCAGAATGGGCGCGCCAACAGCGACACCCAGTGCATAGCCCGTAATTAGTTGTCCTGCCTGCGGAATGCTCACATGCAGATCAGCAGCCACATTCGGCAGCAATCCCATAATGATAAATTCAGTCATGCCAATGGCAAATGCTCCTACTGTCAGGCACAGAAGAGATAACGGAAACGCCCCTCCTTTACCCGATTTCGAAGCACGTCGTTCTGTGTTGTTCATATGATGTTCTCTTCTCCTGTCTCCATCTTCTGTCTCTTTTGTTATTCCTTTTGCTTACTTCATTCTCTATGATGACATTCCTGCTGCTGCCTTCAGCCACATCGCCTCGTTTAATGCCTCGAACGTTTCTAGCATCGCAAGCTTCTTGCGCCAATGAGCGGGAATACCACTCTGTCCGTAAAAAGCACCTGCTATCTGCCCGTACACGGCACCAGTTGTATCTGCATCATCCCCGAGGTTGACGGCCAGCAGCGCACCCTCTTCAAATGTGGAAGACTTATGGAACGCCCATAATGCCGCTTCAAGAGAACGGACGACATAACCGCTTCCCTGAATTTCAGGCGGTTCCTTATGCCGATAAGATCCCCGCACGACTTCTTCAATCGCTGGAGAAAACAAAGGCTCATTCCTCCACTGACGACATGTCTCGGGCAGTAGCATGGTATGCTTGTCCGCTCCACGCAGTCCTGCAACCAGTATAGCCGCCAGCACCTCGCAAGCCTCTACACTTTCCATCGCTGCATGTGTTGTGCGGGAGCTCAGCTTTGCATGATGCACTGCATCCTGCGGATGATTCGCATAAACCATGGCGACAGGTGCAAGCCGCATGATTGAGCCGTTGCCTGCCGTCATCGGATCGGTTGATCCGCTGTAAGGCTCTTCGGTCACCCTGAACCGTTCCAGTGCATTTCGCGTGGCTCCGCCGATATCAAAGCACGTCCCGGTACTGCTCATATAGCCGACCTGATACCAGTTCGTGTACCTGCGCATCTGATCCGCTGGATCAAAGGTATCTTTTCTGACCAGACTTTCGGCCAGACATAGAGCCATTGACGTATCATCCGTCCACTGTCCGGGAGCCAGGCCGAACACGCCGCCTCCCACAATATCGGTTACAGGCTCAAAGGTGCCCGGGCTGCTGAACTCCACAGTCGTTCCCAGTGCATCTCCTGCCGCAAGCCCGATTAAACATCCATCGAAGCGATCCTTTTGCAGCATCTTCGGTCCCTCCTCTGCATCCAAACTTTCAATAAACTCCTTCCATTCTCCCACATGGCCTGTTCTGTCGTAAAGAATTTTAAACCATGAGCAATTTATTTCTTCATCGCTTCCGAATTTTCGATTGCCTTTCTTCTATTATAAAAGTGTCGAAAACTGTTGATTGGTCAGAGTTTCCCTATATCGCAAAAAAAGTTTATTTTTTCGATACGGGGAAAACTGTTTTTTCAGTACACCGCTTACATGTATAAGTCATAACGGTTTACCCTGTTCTCTGTTTTCTGAAAACACATCATCCAGGTGCAAATTTTCAATGTAAACAATCATGACGCGCTTGACCCTTAAGTTTGTCCTATGTTACGGTTTTATTAGCTTCAACGCATATTTTTTTCCAATTAAATCATTTATATCGAGCACTTGTGTAAACTAAACTGCCGCATTACAAATGAAGCAAATGGGAATATGCGAATTTTTCAGTTTTATCCCAACACAAATTCTGAAACAGGAGGAACAAATTTATGATTAAGGCACTGGTTTTTGATTTCGACGGAACGATTATTGATACGGAGACAGCATGGTATGTTGCTTTTCGTGATGCCTACAAGGAACACGGCGTAGACTTAACCCTGGAGATGTATTCGCAATGCATCGGTACCAGTCTGAAAACATTTAATCCCTATGAGTACCTCATCACAGATTTGAATCTTCCGATCGATCGGGAAGCGTTCAGGGAATCGGTTCAGCTGCAGCATGCAGCACTGATGAACAAGGAGCAGGTAAGACCAGGTATCAAGAACTACCTTGATGCGGCACGTCAAGCCGGTTTAAAATTGGCCGTTGCCTCAAGCTCCAAACGGGACTGGGTCGAACAACATCTGGAACAACTGAAACTGAAGGATTACTTCGAAGTGATTCGCACAGCTGACGATGTGGCCAATGTGAAGCCTGACCCGGAATTATACAATCAAGCACTGGAAGCCCTTGGAGTAACTGCAGACGAAGCCGTAGCAATTGAGGATTCACCTAACGGCGCGCGTGCAGCTGCTGCGGCTGGTATTCACTGTGTGGTCATCTCGAATACCATTACCGGCACACTGGATTTCGATATGCCTCACCAACGGCTGTCATGCCTGACCGACCTCGAATTTAACGATTTGATTTCGAAACCACTCGTCACCACCGTCTAAGGTCTAAACGAATTTCGCAATTCAACTTTAAAGGGGGAGTTCACACATGAAAGCTGTACATTTTGGGGCGGGCAATATAGGCCGCGGTTTTATCGGTCATATGTTGTCCGCTTCCGATTATGAAGTCTGCTTTGTCGCACGTAACCCGAATAAAATCTCCATGCTGCAAAAGAGGCAAGAGTATCCCATTACGCTCGCTAATGCAGCTCAGGATACAACCATTGTCAGTAACGTCACCGCCATTCATGTCGGCGAACAGGAACTTGTGGCTGAGCAGATTGCAGCGGCTGATCTGATTACTACGGCGGTTGGGGTATCTGCACTCGAAGATATTGCCGAACCCATTGCGAAGGGCATTTATTTACGCATGAAAAATAACAATCACACACCTCTTCATATCATCGCTTGCGAGAATGCCATTGGAGGCAGTACTCGCCTGAAGAAACGGGTATATCCGTTTCTGGATGAACAGACCCGCACCAAAGCAGAACGTTATGTCTCGTTCCCCAATGCAGCAGTAGACCGGATTGTACCGGTTCAAGACCACAAGGACCCGCTGCAGGTCACGGTTGAGCCTTTTTACGAATGGGTTGTGCATCGCCCGGCACTGCTGGATGGCTTCAAGGAGATTGAGGGCGTACACTACGTGGACTCCCTTGAGCCTTACATTGAGCGCAAGATGTTCACCGTAAATACCGGCCATTGTGTGGCTGCTTACTTCGGATATCTCCATGGATTCAAGACGATAAGGCAGGTGATGAGCAACTCAACACTTCGTGCCGAGGTCAGGCATGTCATGGAGGAAACGGGAGCCATGCTTATGAAGAAACATGGTTTTAACCCCCATAAACACAGGAAATATATGGACACCATTCTCGAACGCTTTGCCAACCCCAACCTGACGGATCAGGTCACCCGGGTCGGACGCTCACCCCTTCGCAAGCTATCGCCTTATGACCGGCTTGTTCGCCCTGCGATGCAGGCCAGCGAATACGGAATTGAAATTCCCCACCTTACTTCCGCTATGGCGGCCGCGATGCTCTTCGATTATGAGCAGGACGAGGAAGCCATGAAGCTCCAACACATGATTCGTGAAGATGGCGCCTCCGCCTTCATTCGTGAACACATGGGAATCCCCGACGAACACCTGGTCCATCAGCATGTTGTCGCCCGATACGAGGAACTCAAAGGGCACAAGGAATCGACCATTTTAACCTGAACCATCTCAGGTAAACGGCAGATCCTGCAAACTCAATAGACACGGCAAAAAGCCGGGAGGAACCTATGCCCATGCTTCGTTCCTTCCGGCTCTTTCATATTATTTTGCGGTATTCTCTTCATTCATGATGGAATTAAGGGATACATACGCCATGGGCAGAAATCCCTCGGACGGTTCACCGACAGGTGCATCAACGTGGAAAATGAAGCCATTGCCATCCAGTTCTTTTACAATGAAATACTGCGTCTTTTTATCGTTTTGAGCCATCATGAATAGTCCTGCATCCTTCATCGGGCCGCTGCTCAGCTCTTCCTTGCTCAGTTCCTTAACCTCTCCCGTTTCGGTTAACTCTTCCTTGGCATCCATCTTCAGCGCATCGAGATTGAAATCTGAAGGAAGCTTTTCGATTTCCACGTTGTAGTCGGGATCAATCTTCATCGTTAATTCGTTGTCTTCTGCATCAAATGCCATGGGTTCGAACACATAAAGGGAGTAGCCCTTACCTTGGGCAAGTGTGGCTGCACGATTCTCCGTCATGCCTTCCACGGTTACTTCCAGCTCTGTCGTTTGGGGACGATCTGATGTAACGTTGCCGCCTGCATTCGAACCGTTCGGTTCATCCGCTTCGATCTTGGTGATTTCCGTAAGCACCAGCTGCTTGGTTGTGCTGTCGCCTTCAATGGTTCTCTCTACATATTTGAATTGTACCGAATCTTCATCATCAATGTCGTCGAAGGATTTCTGTACATCCTCTTCAACCTGGAAAGCCATGGGAACCTCTTCGACACGGATCTCTACCGTGTGCGGGTCCGCCCAGCCTGTCAGAATGCCTTCTGCTTCGATGGCCGCACTGTCTTCCGGCCTCTGTTCCGGTGCAGGTGCCTGTTCACCTGTATTATTGGTGGGCGGCTGCGCTGCAGGACTGCTGTTACCACAGGCCACTAGCGAGAATCCCATCAGTAGTACCAGTAATGATGCACTAATATTCATTGTATTTCGCATATGAACACCTCCGTTAGCTTATACGCAATGATGCTTGTCCATGTTGCTTCAGATTACTTACTAGTACTTACACGGCTGACCGCCAGCTCAATCATATAGATGAATGGACCTACTTCAAATCTAGCAAATCCATTAACTTGCTTGCTCCATTTGAACGAGCTTGGCATTGGCTCCGTTGAACGCTTGTGTCTGTTTATTGAATTGCTTCCTTAACTCGGCGAGATGCACATATTGAGTATTACGTTCCCGGATTGCGCGCATGATTTTGACCAGATTGGGTTCCACACTGCCTCTCATTAAAGAATAAAGCTGTTCATCGGCATCCAGACTTTGCTGATAGGAGGATACAAAATCCTCAAATGTCTGGGCTCTTGCCTCATACTGGTCCAGGACGGTTTGAGCCTGAGCCAGCGTCTCTTCTTTTTCAAAAGACAATCGTTCCAACGAGTCCCGCACGGCAGGCATCTTCTCTTGCGTCTGTTTCATTAAGATTTCCGCCTGCGTCAGCAGTTTTCTCCGCTCGGCAATATGGTCTTCAGCCTCATCCAGCAGCGACTCAATGTTACTGTTTTTGTTTTTTCCTTTACTCAAAATCGATGTGTATAGCTCCATGTCCTCCCGTTCATGACGGGCAAGTTCCTTCAGACTTTGAGCCATCTCCTGGTCACTCAGAATCAATTGATTCACCTGATTCGCCGCTGGTTCCTGCGGCTGGCCACACGCACTGGCGAGCACCGTCAGCACCAGGCTGACGGCCACCAGAGCTGACCTTTTCCACGTACGCACTGGACCGTCTCCTCTCTTGCATCTGATTATCTTCTCTAATTACAAGCGGGTATCTCCGCTAAAGTTGGCTATCCAATGCGCTTTCGGGTCGTAGACCTCGAATTCATAACCCCGATCTTCAAGCAATTTCAAAATGCGCGGCAAGGCCTGTACCGTCTGCTCCCGTTCATGCATCAGGATCACTTCCTTGTCCCGGTGAACACTGTTGCTGACACGCGCCACAATCTTGTCCGGCTGACCCGGAAGATTCCAATCGAGAGAATCGGTCGTCCAATCCCACATTTTGAAACCTGCTGCGGCAATATCGCCTCTGAAGGATTCTCCGATCTGCGGACTGCTGCCGTAGGGAGCACGAATCAGATGCGGCGTAAAGCCAATCAGATCCTGAACCATCTTCTGTTCCTTTTTGAACTCCTTCACAAAATTCGCCGAGCTGCCGCTTTTGTACAATTTGTTATAGTTATGTGTCATGCTGTGCAGTCCGGGGTAGCTGCCCTCTTGGACCAGTCGCTCTACCGCTGACTTATGCTGATTCAACTGCCGTCCGATCATGAAAAAGGTTGCCTTGGCCTCATGTTCTTTCAAAATATCCAGCAGTTGTTCCGTATACTCACTTGGTCCATCATCAAACGTTATGTATGCCAGCTTGCGAACCTGTCCCTGAAACCGTGCAGGCTCTTCCTTCACACCTGGGGTCATTTCGATCATGCCCAGCTTGGTTGGCTGCTCAATGGCAGCTACCGGAGGCGGTGCTACATAGCCCTTAATCCAGTGGGTCATTCCAATGAATGCATATGTTAAACCGGTAACGATCAGTGCAAGCAGCATCAAGGCCGCACTCAATCTTCCATACCGGATCCGTCTTCGTCTGTGCGTCTTCGTTCGGCTTGTTCTGCTCGCAATGCTGCCATTCTCTCCTGCTGCCTGTTGTTGTACTCTCACTTCCAGTGCCACTTCCTTAATTTCCCGATTATTGGTATATTATATCGTTTCATGTCTCTATATAGAAGATTAATAGAAAAGCGGTCTTGGTGAATGACAGAATAGTTACAAGCCCGGTTACAATCTGCTTATCTATTTTCCTTTCTTCGCTTTTCCTACGGCTGCATTCTCCTGTATAATGAATTGATTTATGCCATTTGACTTCAAGAAGGAGCTACATTCATGACAAGCTTGTTTCGTGCCGGCAGATCCATTGAACTTCTGTTCGTTGTCGGCATCATTGCAATTTCGTTTTCTTCCATTTTCGTGCGTTGGTCCAGTGCAGATGTGGCTGTCATCGCCATGTACCGCCTGTTTCTTACCAATCTGCTGATGCTTCCATTTGTCTGGAAATACCGGCATGAGATGATGCGCTTAAACTTCAGACAATGGGGATTGCTGCTCGCATCCGGTATGATGCTGGCCCTGCATTTCCTGCTGTGGATGGGATCGCTCAGGCTTACGAGCGTCGCCAGTTCCACGGTCATTCTCGCACTTGAACCCATATTGATTCTTGCCGGTTCCGTCTGGCTGTTCAAAGCCAAGATTAACCGCATGATGATTATCGGCATGGGCATCGCCCTGCTTGGTTCCATTGCCATCGGGGCGGGAGACTTCCAGTTGGCCGGAACGGCATTGCAAGGTGATCTACTGTCTTTGCTTGGAACGATTGCGGTAGCCATCCATATGCTGCTTGGACAATTTTTGCGCTCCGGACTAAGTGCCTTCTCTTATAACTTCTGGGTATTTTTCGTCGCTGCATGTACGCTGGCGGTATATAACTTGGCCATGGGGCATCCGTTCGGGGGTTATGCAGCGTCTGAGTGGGGGATTTTCCTGCTGCTCGCCATCGTGCCGACGATCTTTGGACACTATCTCTTTAACTGGCTGCTTCAGTATATGAATGCCACAACGGTATCCATGGGCGTGCTCGGTGAACCTGTATTCTCCTCACTGCTGGCCTGGATGCTGCTTGGTGAATCACTCAGCGCGATGCAGATGATTGCCGGCGTTGTCATTATTTTTGGGGTATGGATCTTCATTCGCTATGGCAAAACCAAACCGCAACCTATTCCGGCTGATGCACCTGTAGGTGGGAAAGGGCCTGCCGAACCTACGGCAGTGTAACTTGTATCATCAACAATGAGCATGGCAAAAGAACGATTGGAGTCTGATCCTACAGACTTCAATCGGAACCCAATACTCTTTATAAGGCGGTGTATTTTCATGAAAAACATTGTATCCATGCGCTGGCTGCTCGCCAGAATGTACGAACCGGATGTGGTCATAGCCGACTGCAGATTCCTGCTCGGTCAACCGGATGCAGGAAGACAAGCTTACGAGGCCGGACATATTCCAGGCGCCGTTTATCTCGATCTGGAACAGGATCTGTCTGCTCCCGTGTCTGCTCATGGCGGACGTCACCCGCTTCCTGATTCAGCGGAGCTGGCAAGCCGTCTTTCGAAAGCAGGCATCGGTTCAAATGCACGTATTGTTGCCTACGATGACCAAGGGGGCATGAATGCTTCACGGTTATGGTGGCTGCTTCGTTATCTGGGTCATGAACAGGTGTATGTGATGGACGAGGGCTTCTCCGCTTGGCAAAACGCCAAGTTCCCGGTAACCACGGATGTGCCTGTGCGGATTCCTTCCACGTTCGAAGCAAACGTGCAGCCGGACATGCTCGCCAGCGTGCAGGATGTGCAACAAGCTTCGACGGACGGATCAACTGTCCTGATCGACTCTCGTGATGCCCGCCGCTTCGCAGGTCTGGAAGAGCCGATTGATGCCAAGGCCGGACATATTCCGGGGGCAACCAATTATTTTTGGAAGGACGTACTGAATGCCGAGGGCCGTTGGTCTGGCGTAAGTTCATTGGAAGAACGTTTCGGGGAGCTGGCGAAGGATGAGCCTATTATCGTGTACTGCGGCTCCGGCGTATCAGCCTGCCCGAACGTGATTGCACTGGAAGAAGCAGGATACACGAATGTGAAGTTGTATTCCGGAAGCTGGAGCGATTGGATTAGTTATGAGGAGAATCCGGTGGCGACAGGGGAAGAAGATTAAGCGTTCGTTTTTATTTGTATACTTAGAAAAAGTAAAGCCCGCAATCTTTGTGGGCTTTTTTAGCGTGCGTTTCATTCCGAAACGTTTATTCGATTTTCCGAAGGCTGGATGGGTTTGCCTCTGCTTCATCTTCTTCACCGTACAGCTTCTGCATATGCTGCATATGTCCGACTCCCCAGTCGCTCATGGTCTGGAGCACGGGCTTCATGAGTTGTCCATACTCCGTAATCGAGTATTCGACCTTTGGCGGAATTTCTGCATACACTTCGCGATGCACAATATCATGATACTCCAATTCTTTCAACTGCTGGGCCAGCATCTTTTTCGAAATATCCGGAATGGCTTTTTGTAATTCACTGAACCGCATTGTACCGTTGTTCAGCAGGCGAAGAAGAATCAATGATTTCCATTTGCCCGTGAGAATGTCCAGCGCCGTTCCGAATTTGCAATACACCGTCATTCTTATTCCTCACTTTCTGGTTATGCCAAAGGTTTACTTTTGGTTACCTGGTTAGGTTTAAGTGCCTACTTCCTGATTGAGCTTTCTCACTTTAGTATAGAGGCAGACATCAAAATAGAACAAGTGAGGGAAAAAGAAAAGATGAATGTGACGTTATGGATCGTACAAATCATATTGGCGGCAGGCTTCGTATATTCGGGATGGATGAAAACCGTTGGTATCGAGTCGTCAAAAAAGACATGGGCCTGGGTAAATGATGTGCCGAAAAGTCTAGTTGTTTGGATCGGAATCGCGGAGCTACTTGGAGCGCTGGGCCTTGTTTTGCCGTGGGCGCTGAACATGGCTCCAGTGCTTACGCCGATCGCCGCAATCGCTTTGGCTGCGGTCGCACTGTCCGGGATGCTGTTTCATATTCGGCGAACAGAGTATCGTGAGATCGGCGTAAATATCTTTTTTGTAGTTCTGGCGTTGATTGTGGCAATTGGAAGACTGTAAGATTTACCTTCTATATATGTTTTTAATCAGACAGGTTTCCAACTTCATTCTGGTACTCATAAATATAACGGATATAATCTTGAGCACTTTGGTTAATCTCTTCATCAGTAGCCTGGAATGATGCACCGAAGACTGCAAAATACGGTAATACTACTGCACCTACATGATTAATGCTGGCTTTGAAAGGAGTAATCACTTCATCTACTGTAAAGGAGACTGAACCTTCCGGCGTGTAATTTTCTTTCTTATCCCCAATTGACATGACTATACCCAGCTTTTTACCATGCAGTTTATTGCCTTTTGACCCATACGCCCATCCGTAAGTAAAAACATCATCAAACCACTTTTTGAGCAAAGGCGGATAGCTGTACCAATATAACGGAAACTGCAGGATGATATGATCATATGCTTCCAAAAGCTTCTGTTCTCTGGAAACATCAATGTTCCAATCAGGATACGCTTTATAAATCTCATGGATTGTAATATCGCTCGAGTGTTGCAGCAGTTCCTCTCTCCAGCGCTGATTCACTCTTGAAACCTCAATATTTGGATGTGCCAGAATGACGAGTGTTTTCATTGTTAACATTCCTTTCGTGGTTCAGGGTCAGACTTCTTTTTCGAATATGGTCATTATCATATAAGCCTGAATAAAAGAAAATACACACAATGAAGTAAGATGGTTACCTCAAAGTGTGTATGGACGTCATCAACAATATTGTGAGAAAATAAACAGTTATACCGCATCATCAGGATGCAGCTGGAACGAGGTGAACTGTATGAAACAATATAATCTGGGGATTGAAGCAACACTCGAAATCATTGGCGGCAAATGGAAGGCGCTAATCATATGTCTATTAATGTCAGGCGTGAAAAGGACAGGTGAGTTACAACGCAATATTAACGGCATTTCGCAAAAGGTCCTGATTCAGCAATTACGTGAGCTTGAGAAGGACGGCCTTGTCAGAAGACATGTGTATCAACAGATGCCGCCAAAAGTCGAATACAGCCTTACGGAATATGGAGTTACTGCCAACAGGATTGTGGATGTGATGTGTGGATGGGGACGGGAGAATATAGCATTAAGGCAGCAGCAGGGAGAAGACATTGTACTATTGGAAAATAAAGAACCCGCTTTTTGAGCTGATATACCCATGGACTTGACACTTTGAAAAGAAGGAGCAGTTAGATTGAAAAACTATCTCATATTTGGTGCTAGTAAAGGATTAGGTGATGCGTTTGTCAGGGGGCTGCCTGAGCAGGGCGATAAAGTCTGGGTAGTGTCTCGCAGCCGACCTGACAGTTTGAACCTGAGCGATGGCGTAGAACGCATATGGATACAGGCAGATCTGTCTGATCTCCATGCGGCCCAAGTGGTCAGTGACGCGCTTCAGAACGAAACACTGGATGTTCTCATTTACAATGTAGGCATTTGGGAAAAGGAAGGGTTTGAGGATCATTACACGTTTGATCAGGACACTCCTGCTGATATCTCTAATCTGATTCATGTAAATATAACGTCGGCTATTGTATGCATTCAGGCCCTACTGCCCCATCTCCGGCAATCAACAGCCGGCAAAATCATTCTGATCGGCTCGACTGCGGGTCTGAATAATTCGAATAACACTCAGGTTTCATTTGTAGCTTCCAAATTTGCCATTCGAGGAATTACGGAGGCCTTGAGGGAGCATACGCGACACGATGGCATTGCCGTTACATGCATCAACCCCGGAGAGCTTGCAGCTGATATTCCTTATGAAGAGGGAAGCGAACGTGCACTTGCTGAATATAATGGCACACGCATCCCCCTTCAGGATATGGTTTCCATCGTAAAATGCATTGTCAGCCTGTCCAAAGCAGCCTGCGTAAAAGAAATTAATATTCCTGCAATAACAGATTTAAACGCATAATTGGAGTTCCGCTCCAATCATGAAGAACCCTCATATATCAAGGAAAAATAGATTGCTTTGATATCAAAAGCCCGCTATTATAGCGGGCTTTCACCTTTTTACTATGGAATAAAGTGCTAAATTGCTTCCAAGGATGAAGGTCGCGAGACTACACGACATTTAATCTCTTAGCTGCGTTTCACCACCCTGTATACAGTCCGAGTCCGGTCTGACAAATCACTTCGAAGCTGTCATCCGTTCCACCAGCGCCCGCAGTGAATAATCAGAGGTCGAACACAGCAGTATGCTTCCGGCTGTCTGTGGTAGTGCTTTGTCATCATAGGGATTGCGCAGCACCAGATTCAGCAATGGCTTAACCGCAGTCAGTGCCTCGGCAAGCGCCAGCTGACCTGTGAACAGATGGGCATTGAGGGTACCCTGGATAACGACATCCGCAGTAGCAGCCTGCTGCACCAATGATGCAATCTCCTCCGCATCAGGCTTCATTGCGCAGCAGCGCATCTCCACTGCCATGCCTGCATCCTTCAACAAGGATGCCAGCTTGATCTCGGCTGCACCGCTGTTATCGGCCCGGGTTAGCTGCTCCTGCTGCGGCAGAATGAGTAAATATTTCAGCGAAGGGTTAAGCGGAAGCAGGCCTTGCGGGTCCCGGCTGACTTTCACGGTCTTACGTGCCAGCTTTAGTGCCTGCTCCTTCCACTGCTCTCTGGGAATGGGCTGGGCCGCCGCTTGGTACTGTTGGAATTTACCGTATAGTTGCTTGATACGCAGAACAGACTCGTCGATCCGTGCCTCGTTGATGCGTCCATCCTGTACGGCGGCCAGAATACCCGCGATCACCCTGCTTTGAAACTCTGGCGTATGACACATCAGGATCATATCGTTCCCCGCCTGAACAGCCAGTACGCCTACTTCATCCGGACTGAAATGATTGCGGATAGCCCCCATTTCAATATCATCGGTGCAGATTACGCCTTCAAAACCCAGCTTATTCCGCAGCAGTTCCGAGGCAAAATACGGACTGAGTGAAGCCGGAAGTCCGCCAGATTCCGGGATGTTCGGAAACACCAGATGCCCCATCATGATTGAATCCGCTCCAGCTTCAATTGCTTCCACAAAGGGGAGCAATGGACCTTCCATTAACTGCTCAAGCGTTAAATCACATTCTGGCAGAACGATATGAGAATCTCCGCTCACTTGCCCATGACCTGGAAAGTGCTTTGCCGTCACGGCCACACCTGCTTCATGCATCCCCTGGATGTAAGAGCGGCCGAATTGGGCTACCAGCTGCGGGTCCTCTCCGAAGGAGCGAACACCCACGACCGGATTATCTATATTCGTGTTCACATCCAATACAGGTCCCCAGTTCATCGGAATACCGAGAGAATGCAACTGACTACCAATGAATTTACCAAGCAAATAGGCGGTTTCCGGGTCTTCGCTTAATCCAACTGCCCGGTTTCCCGGGATATAGGGGAAGAAGGTTTTGAATTTGGACAGGGTGCCTCCCTCTTCATCTACTGAAACGTAATAAGGCAGCGGCCTTCCATGTTCTCCGGCTATGTTCTGTACCTCTGTGAGTAGCGCTAGCGTCTGCTGCTCACTCTCGACATTGTGGGGAAAGATGCCTATTCCGCCAAACCGCTGCTGCGCCATTCTGCCGCGAAAATCCGGCTCGGCCCGAGTCGATGGTGTGCCTATTACGCACATCATGGCTATCTTGTCTTCCAGACTCATCGTCTTCGGTTCAGATTCCGCATAGGTCGCATCCAGCCCCAGCTCATGATATAGCGTGCGCTCCAAATAATCATGCAGATAAAACCTGGATTTCACAAAATGCTCTGCCATATCTGACGACTGGTAACGCTCCAGCGCAGCCTTCATGCGGGGAAAAACCTTATCGCGTCCGCGCCGGTTTCTCGTGTAGTTGTTCTGCAGCGAACGCCACTCCGCCTCATCGCCGGGATACAGCTCCCAGCGGTAGGCATACTTGTGGATCGCTCGCGAACGGTCTGTAGCCACCTCATAATCATGCATAATCGCAATCAGTTCCGCTTCTTCCTTATGCTCGCGCACCTCGTCCAGGAGCTTCCAGATCACCTCGTAATAATCCTCCAGTCGATAATTGCCGAGCCGATTATGCCCGGTAACCGGATCAATGCCATGGAAGCGTTCCAGGAATCGGTCGATGAAGGTTGAGGCATCCGCCTTGCGGTTCCAAGCCAGATCCGCATGCAGCAGCATGGGGTACCAAGTGGTTTCGAAAATACCATAGGGCACACCGAGGCTGAATGGCCCCGTCCAGTTGGTGGCAACGATGCAGTCCAGATCCAGCTTGCCTGCCGTCTCTGCCCACTGAATCAAGTTGTCCGTCCGGTTGGACAGCACCGGATAATTCTGATGCTCCGCCCAGTCAAAGCTGCGGACGGCTGGAGCTCCCATGACATCAATCCCCAGCGACCTGAATTTATCTGCATGGGAAGTAACCTCTGCTTCGATATTACGCCCGTTGTAGATCCAGATCATGGCCGCACTCCGCTGATCCAGTTTGGCCAGTTCCTCTGGCGGACATTTATCCAGCATGTCATGCCAGAAAATCGGCTGTTTCCCCCGCTCTGCCGTAAATGCAATCAGACGGTTCAAAAAGGCGATAAAGGCTCGTTCCCGCACACCTCCAAACTCGACTTTGCAGCGTTCGCATTCGCATAAGCTGTAGACCTCGTCACAGCCGAGATGGATATAGCGCGAGTCCGGATGCGCATCGATCATCTCTGCGAGCAGCTTGGTAATCAACCCAAACGATTCTGGATGTGACGGGCAGATTTCCCCGGTGGACTGCTCTGTCTCGCGGAGATGCCGCCAAGCTTTGTGGCGAAGTACATATTCCAGATGTCCGAAGCTCTGCTGAAGCGGAATAATCTCTATAAAGTGCTCATGGGCGTTACGCTTCAGTTCTTCCAGCTGCGAACGACTTAACGCATGCTTCGAATGTGCGAACTCGGGGTACGCCTGGAACGGAAATTTATCCTCATATTCAATCAGAACCGCGTTTGTCTTATAACGGGCAAATTCCGCCAAGTATGCTGTCAGCAGTTCCGGCTTCGAGAACGTCTGGCGCAAATCCAAATTCATTGCCCGCACAGCCGTATCCGGCCAATCGGTTATGGACACCGCCGGGATGTCTCCATCCGATCCACACAGTTGTACCAAAGTCTGCAATCCGTAAAACAAACCCTCGGCATCCTGGGCGCAGACCTCCGCCCTTATGGCTGAAACCTTCAACCTGTACCCCTGTGGGCGTCCTGCTAGTCCCAGGTCTGCCTCACCTTCTTCGGTAAATGAACTGAAATTAGAGATGACCTGGCTCTTCTTTTGTCCTCTCAAGACTTCATGTACTTCATCTACTTCATGGGCGCCATGGACCTCGTGGTCTCCCTGCTGGGTTTCCTTCCCTGAGAGACGTTCTACAATAAGCCAATAACCTTTATCTATCCTTGAGCATGTATATTCCATCCCGGGAAATGCGCGGCGGCAATGGATTTCGAGTCTCGATTCATCCTGCTCCATGTAAAGACTCAGTCTTGCCTCGCCATCCAGTCGCAAGGGGCCTCCCTCAATCGCTGCAATCTGCTTCGGTTGTGGTATCAAGCTCTGCATCGCTCTCCTCCTATTCGTTGCTCCGTGGACTCAACCGGCCATTCTTCCAGCATTGCATCATACTCAACTTCCCACCGTTCATGGTGAAACTAACCAGATCCGCAGGTGCTCCCTCCTTAAGCCCTGCTGCCTGTTCAAGCCCAAGCAGCCCGGCAGGATTCACTGAAGCGCAATCCCAGGCATCGGCGAGGCAGACCAGTCTCGCTTCCACGAGATACCCCACCTGTTCCGGCAGCATCATCGCCGAGCCTGCCAGCAGCTGTGGCTGTCCGGCAAGGTGCAGTCGACCTTCCGCGGTTAGCACTACATCTCCGCCAATGTGCAGTCGATAGGAACCTGGTGGCATGCCGCTCAGTGAGACAGCATCGCTGACCAGAACAGCACGATTTCTCTTCATTCGGAGAATTACCGACAACACGGACGGCGGGAGATGATGACCATCCGCGATCATACATCCGTACAGTTCATCTGCCGCGAGCTGTTCCCACAGGTAGTTGGGATGACGCGGAAGCGACAGATGTGTGCCATTGCCCAGATGCGTGGACATGACGGCTCCTGCGGCGACCGCTTCCCTGATCTGCTCGGGCGTTGCCGCCGTATGACCAATTGAGACAAGGATGCCCGATTCGCAGCACCGGGCGATAAATGAAGCCGCATTGGGCCACTCCGGGGAGAGAGTAATGATGCGAATTAACCCTTCAGCCGCTTCCTGCCAGTGGCTGAAGGCCTCCCAATCCGGGGGAACAATATGCTGCCGCGGATGCGCTCCGCGCGGGCCATCCTCCGGTGAGAGAAATGGGCCTTCCAGATGTATACCTGCAATCCCCCCGCTCGCATCCGGGTTCAGTCGAACAGCTTCCGCTATAGCGGAAGCTGCCTCGGCGAGCCGGTCTGAGCTGTTTGTAATCAACGTCGGACAAAAGCTTGTAACACCCTGGTTTTGCAGCATCCTCGTCAGCTTCAATACCGTATCTGGATTCAGCGGAGCTGTATTCAGATCGAGCCCCCAGCCGCCGTTCACCTGCAAATCGACCAGACCGGGGGCAAGCCAGGGAAGATGTTCCGTGGAAGGCGTCATGTCAAGCTCGGTAACGGCAGCAATGTGCTTTTCTCTGAATCCCACCTCAATGGGCAGCCCCGTCCGGTAGTGTCTCCCAACAATCGGCGCGGTCACAGGCCGAAGGCTTCCCGGTCCGTAAACATCGTAATTCCGGGATGTGTACGCAGGATGGTAGCTGGGCATGCCGTACTGACCGGATCATGTAAAGCTGCTGCAAGCGCACTCCGCTTGGACGCCCCTGGCACGATCCCGAACAGTTTGCTCCCTGCCATCAACGCCGGTACAGTCAGGGTCAGCGCCTCCGCAGGCACATCATCCAGCCGGGCAAAGCAGCCATCGTTTACCTGCTGACGACGGCAAGCATCATCCAGCTTCACTGCTTTCACAAGCAGCGGATCTTCGAAATCGGCTACAGGGGGATCATTGAAGGCAATGTGACCATTTTCTCCGATCCCGAGACAGACGATATCTATGGGTTCCACACATAACATTTCTCCATACCTCTGGCATTCCTGCTCCACATCGCCCAACCCGTCGATCAGTTCCACCCGCCCAGGCTGGACCCGGCTGAACAGCCGTTCTGTCAAATATCGTCCGAACCGCTGGGGGGCCGTTTCCGGCAGACCAATGTATTCATCCATATGAAAGGCACACACGCGCGACCAATCGATACCTTGCTCCATCACAAGCCCCTCATACAATTCATTCTGCGAAGGTGCCGCAGCGAATACCATGCGGACCCGGCGCCCCGAATCCTGAAGCAGCTGTCTTAACTCAGCTCCAACCGCAGCAGCTGCAGCTGCCCCCATCTGATCTCGATTTTCATAAACCTGTACAGACATGCTCTCTACAACTCGCGACTCCAACGGCTTTATCATGCCATTTACGTTAATGCTCCTCATCCTCCTCCACACAGCTTCTTGCCCGATGGTCAATTGTCGGCATTTTGCATCAGCAGCGTCGTTTGCGGAAAATCATGCTCTCCCGCATAGTAATAACCGTTATAACGGATTCTTCGTGGTTCAAAACCAACCTGCCTTCCCGGCATCACCGTCTCCGAGGCCAGCGTTACACTTCCGTCCGGTCCGGTGATCCCGCTGGTGTAACGTCCCGCAGCATAAGTGAATCTTCCCTCCACTTTCGCCCCCGCCAGTACCTCGCCCGTAGCGTAATCTCTAACCTTCATGTTGACGGTTACTCCTGAACCGCTGTAAACCGGATTCATGTCCGAGACAATCATGGGCTTCAATATAGTACTTCCAGTGGTCGCCGACACTTCATCGGTAAGTGGTCCGATGTTGCCCTGCAAATCACGGGCCCCAATCCGATAATAGTACGTTGTATCCGGGAGCAGTCCCTTGTCTTGGTAATTCAGGCCACGAGCGAGTCCTACCACTTCCGAAGCGGCAGGTGTGAAACCCTGAACGGTACTTCGATAAATGACATATCGCTCCACTTCCATGTTATCTGAAGCTATTCCATATTTCAGTTGTACAGTCTGATAATCAGTCGCCTCAACGAACGGCACTCCTGCAAGGGCAGAAGGGGCCTCCTGATCATCCGAAGCTGTCCAAAATACACCGCCCGGTCCCCAGTAAGAAGGCAGGGCCCGATAGGAATCATAGTGATGGACGGCAATGCCGCCGAAAGCACTGCTCTGCCCGTAAGCTGTGTATACCTTATCCAGCTCGGCTTCCATATGACTGCGGCCTTCCTCCCAAAAAGTGATCGTCTCCGGATCGCCGCTATTCGCGATATCCAGTGTTTCCACACCAATTACCACGGAATTCGGCTTGCCGATCTGATCGGCGTAAGCCAATTCTCCGGCAGCCCCGGAAATTATGCCGGCAGATCCATCTGCTGTATCCCGGTAATCCATGATGGAGATATAGTCGGAGATATCCTGAACATGCTCGCTCAGCCACTTGCTGGAACCGTTCCAGACAATATTAGCCCCTTGCTCCGAAGTGTCATACCACTTGGGCACAGCCGGGCCGAACGGCAGCCGGATACCCGCAATATTCCGGCGATCAATCATCTTTTGTAAAACATCCAGGTATTCCTTTTGCAAGAATCGGCTTGGATCTCTAAAATTGGGGGAAATGTACGGCTCAATATCCACATTGATGCCGTCGAACTTCTCCGGATCTGCAGCTGCTAGATTGTAATTGATAACCTGTTCCATTTCCCTCACTGCATGACCATGATACTTCTCGTAAGCGCCCATGTAGGCCGGAGAGGTGCCTCCGGCAATTAATGCATGCACCTGCACATTTTTGCTGTGAGCCCAGCTTATGAACGAGCGCAGCTCCGCCTCCTGCTCTTCCAGTGCGTTGTACCCCGCATATTTGCCCACTGCGAGATACAGCGTCTGAACCGGCTCTTGACCGAATGTCTGCGTATCCGTAATGAACGATTCCAGCACCTGCCGTGAGCCGGGGTTTAGAAGCAGCTTGTAGCTTTCCGGTTCCCAGATCCACATGGACCGGTCCTGATCAGGCAAAGGCAAGGTTTGTTCATGCGTCCCGTTTCCAACCTGTGCATACACCGTTGAGCTATAGCCGTACCGCTGGGGTGCATTGGTCGCTCTGGCCTCCAAGCTGACCGTCCGATCGCCAAGTCCGGCCGTGTCCCAGGTGTATACATAAGCAGAACCTTGCTGAACAGCCTCCTCCCAAGGCCCGCGGTTCACCCGTATCTCGACCATCGTGATTGGGATTGGGGAGCTGGCCTGGACCGAAACCTCCACCTGACCGCTAAGCGACACACCTTCAGATGGACTTATAATCGTTACATCAGGGACAGCACCTGCCGGGTTATCCACTGTAAGGATGGCAGGCACACCCCATACCCCGTAGCGAGAGGTCGTATCCAGCCCACGAACCACCAATTCCACAGTTCCGTTATATCCCGAAGTATCCAGCATATAAGACCAGGTGCCGCTGTCATCCCCGTCCGGATCATTCATCAGCACCTCGTATTGAGACGTTCCGTTCACATACAGCCGAATATCGTACAGGTCGGTATAACTGCCCCCGATCTCTACCATTCCTCCGTCCGACACATATCCACCCCCAGGTGCGTCCAGCGAGATTGAACCGGCTGCTCCCGCCTTACCAGGAAAGGGTATCCCAATCGATACCATACATATCAACAGAACCATGGCTAACCTGAATCCGGAGTACACACGCAGATGCTGCTTTTTCATAAGCGAAGCCTCCTTTTGCCATTCTGTACTAATGGTCTAGGATTGCTGTGCCATATATTCGCTCTATTTTGCGCTCAACTGAATATTCAGAACGCGGTCATACGCTTCCTTGTAGGTGCCCAGCAGCTGATCTACGCCAAGATTGTTAATCTCCTCTACATATTTATCCCAATCCGCCAGACTTCGGGAGCCAGTCACGAATTTGGCAAAGCTCTCATCACGGTGTTTTTTGATGGCCTGCCCGGTAATGGATATGATTTCATTTTCCGCCTCTGTAAACGCAGGTCTTGGCTGCATGGAGGAAGGATCATACTTCACTGCTTCTTCATAAGCGTGCTTCAGGGCATCCGAGAACAGCGACAAATGGGCATTAAAATCAATCCAGGTATAGGTGCCGCTGGTCTGAAGTCCCGTCTGCTTGCGCATTTCAATGACATCGTTATACTCCGGCTTGAACTTGATCGCATCTCCTTCCTTTACGTAGGTCTCGCCCTCTATGCCCCAACTGCTGAGCGTACGCCCTTCCTCGGAATAGAAAAAGTCCATGTACTTCACGACATCGTCAATGTTCTTGGAGGTGGAAGCTACCGTCAACCCGCCTTCCATATAATGAAAATACGGATTCAGCTGTTTGCCGCCGGAAATTCCGGCCGGAGGTGCCATGAACTGCATGTCGTACTCAGGGTTCTCCTGCTGCATGGCATTGTTAAAGAAATCAATCCGGCTGATATAATCGATGGTCACGAATGATTTGCCTGTAGAGACCATATCCTGCCACTGCTTTGTTTGCAGCGATAAGAAGTCGGGCGGAACCAAGCCTTCGTCATAGAAGCTTTTCCACATTCCCACCATCGTTTTATAGTTGTCTTCGGTCGGTCCATAGCGCCATTCTTTCTGGTCAAAATCATAGTAGGCACCCTCACCGGTTCCGTAGTTCACCGTCATATTCGCATTCATCTCATCCGGGATCTGCCCGTAGCGGATGGAGAGTGGGTAACTGTCCGGATATTTCTCCTTCAGCTTCTTCAGGGCCGCATGAAGCTCTTCGTAGGTATTCGGAACCTGAATTCCTTCCTTATCGAAAACGTCCTTGCGATACATCCAGATCATGCGGTTTGTCTCACCAAAGCCTTGATTGGGGAACATATACATCTTGCCGTCGGCGGAGAGGGCAGCCTTCGCTTCCTCGGGGTATTGTTTCATCCATTCCTGTAAGTTCGGCATGTTGTCCATATGCTCCATCAAGTCCACCAGCGCACCCTGCTGTCCAAACTTGTTCGATTCCTTGCGATTCGGCATGTACATCAGATCAGGCAGTGATTTGGAGGCAATCGCCAGGTTCAGGCTCTCATCCAGCTTGCCGGAGGGCGTCTGTACTTCAAGCGTGACGCCGGTCTTCTCCTTCAACCAGCCCCAAACGGGCCAGCTCTTGGAATAAGGAAACGTGGGATTGTTATCCAGCAGCGCCGTAAAAGTCTTTCCCGTTCCCTTGGAGTTATCCGTTACGCCCTTGCCCCCTTGAGCATCCGTCTGCGTGCCGGAACCGCTGCCGCCTCCACTGCACCCCGCTATCATCGTTACTGTAACCAGCAGGGGAAGTATTACCGATTTCCATTTGCCCATAAGCTTCTCTCCCTTAATCCGAATTTTCATTCAATCGCTTTGTTTTGCCAAATTTATCCTTTGACCGCTCCAACCATGGCTCCCTTAACGAAATACTTCTGTACAAACGGATAGATGACCAGAATCGGCAGGGTTGAGACCATGATGGTCGCATATTTGAGTGATTCTTCCACCACCAGGTTATCTCCACCAATTGACGTGACATCGCCTGAGCTCGCCGTGCCGGCAAGCACCAGATTACGCAGCAGTACCTGCAGCGGGAACAAATCGGGAGACCTTAGATAGAGCAGCGGGAAAATAAAGTTATTCCACATGCCCACGGCATAGAACAAGGCAATGGTGGCGAAGGACGCCTTCGACAGCGGAACGACAATCCGAATGAAGATGCCGATATCATTCAGGCCGTCCATACGGCCCGATTCCTCCAGCTCTTTGGGGATGCCCGAGAAAAACGTGCGCATCAGAATCAGGTTCCAGGTGCTGACCGCCCCTGGAAGAACCATTCCCCAGATGGTGTCCACCAGATTCAGGGAACGGACCACCAGGAAGGTCGGAATCATCCCCCCGCTGAAGAACATCGTAATGACAATCAGCACGGTGAAGCTATTGCGCAGCGCCATGTCTTTTCTGGACAACGCGTAGGCTCCCGTCGAGGTGACCACCAGCGAGATCAGTGTGCCAAGCACGGTGTAAAGGATCGTATTCCGGTAAGCCGTCCAGATCTGCGGATCTCCCAGCACCAGTTTATACATGCTCAGATTGAAGCCCTTGGGCCAGAAGGAAATATTGTTTTGGATGACGTTTACGTTGCTGCTGAGGGAGACCGCCAGCATATGAAGAAACGGATAGAGTGTGACCACCACAACCAGCAGCAGGATCAGGGATGCCACAACGTTAAACCAGGAAAATTGGAATGATTTCACGCCACACCTCTTTCTACCATAAACTGGTCTCGCTTAATCGGCGGCTGAGCCAGTTGGCCGTATAAATGAAAATCAGACTGATGACTCCCATGAACAAATCAATGGACGCACCATAGCTGAAGTTCCCCTGTACCATGCCCACCCTGTAGACATATGTGCTAATAATGTCCGCCGTATCGTAGATTGCCGGATTCTGCATCAGAAAGACCTTCTCGAAACCAATCTCCAGCACTTTGCCAATATTCAGAATCAGCGTAATGACGATGGCGGGTGATATACCGGGCAGTGTGACATGCCAGATTTTGCGTAATCGACTTGCTCCGTCCATATCAGCGGCCTCATACAGCTGCGGGTCGATGGTCGTCAGTGCAGCCAGATAAATAATGGTCTCCCAGCCGATATGCTGCCAGATTTCCGACAGAACATAGATGCCACGAAACAATCCTGGCTCATTCATAAAATTGATGGGGTCGATGCCGATCCCTGCCAGCAGATTGTTAATCAGTCCTCCGGTCGGAGACAGAAACATAATCACCATACTTGCCACAATCACATTCGAGATGAAATGCGGCAGATAACTGACCGTCTGCACAAAACGCTTGAATGCGGCCCTGCGCACCTCATTTAGCAGAATCGCGAGTAGGATCGGGGCCGGGAAGCCGAACACCAGCTTATATAGTCCCAGCAGAAACGTATTCTTCATCAAGGGCCAAAAATCGGGATTCTCCAGAAACATCCGGTAATATTTGAATCCCACCCAATCACTGGCCCAAATTCCTTTGAACAGATTGTAATCCTTGAAGGTAATGACCAGCCCAAACATCGGCGCATAGCGGAAGATCAAATAATACAGGAGGCATGGCAGGAAGAGCAGCCATAGCGCCTTGTTCTTGTTCCAGATTCGGACCATCCGCGCCTTCCGCCGAGGTGGATGGTTCACTTTTTTTCGCAGTTTGTCTTGCATTAAGCCAGCATCAGCCATCAGCATGCCCCCTCTTTATTAGAGATGATTGCAAATCGACTTGAATGTCAGATAACTTCCCCTGAAGGTCCCGGGTTTGTCTCCGAATTATAACGATTAATCCTAAGAAAGCGCTATCTACATGTTATATAACTTTTCGCCTTTACTCCTATTTTCCAGATATCCGCGTATAAATCAGTAAAAGTGCATATTGTTTGTGTCAGCTTTATGCCGCTATGATAGGATTAGACCAAACGATTTTCGGCTGTATCCAAGGGGGAATGTCATGATGAAGGGACTGCTTACAAGCAAATTTGCGCTGAATGGCCTGTTTGCCAAGCTAATGCTGAGCTTTCTCAGTGTCATCCTAATTTTGGCTTCATTTAATTTGTTCTCCCATCTGTACTTGAGCAACAAAGTTTACCAGGAGATGGTCAGACAAAATGAATTGGGCCTTGCACAGACCGTCGAAGGATATGAGAACCACTTTCGGCTGACCCAGAACATGATTCTGGCCCTCACTCAATCGGACACCTGGACAGCCAATCTGGGCATTTTGAGCCACATTAAGGAGAATCGCCGTTACGATGTTCCCACAGAGGTCAAATCGGACCTCTCCACCCTGTATGCCAATCCATTTTTGCATATCGATAATTTCATCCTCTATTTCAAGCAAGAAGACTATGTACTGGAGAAGGAAGGTCTCAGCAGTGCCAGCGATATGTTCGGTAAATATTATTACAGTAAGGAATATCCACCGGACTACTGGAAAACTCAAACCATGAACAACCAGTTCCTCAAAGTAATGCCTGCGGCCGCTTTTACGGAAAACACCGTTCATTCTTCCCGCTCCCTCGGACAACTGCTGCCGGTCATGATGAAAGCCATTCCTTACGAGGACGTGTACGGCATCGTTATGCTGAATCCGCAGCGCATGCAGGACACCTATGGTGATGCCGGTAATAATCCGTTCTACATTCTGGACAATGAGGGGCGTCTGTTGTTCTCTACGTCAGAAGAGGAAATGCATAATCCTCCGCTTCCTGCAGAGGGAAGCAGACATGAACGCGTTGGGGATCAGTATTACTTCTATGAAAAAGGCAAGCAAACCGGGTTTACCTATGTCCAGGTAACCCAGGCCGCGGTCATTGGCGCGGAAATGCGCGGCATGCAGCTGCTGCTGGCGCTCCTGCTCGGAGCCGCTGTACTGATCAGCGTGCTCTCGTCCCTGTTTTTCAGCCTGCGATTAAATCAGCCGCTTCAGCGCCTCATTGCCGCTCTTGACCGAGATTCCGGCAGCGGGCCAGACAAGTTGAGCAGTGTAAAGGAATTCGCCATGATCGGTGACCGTTTGAGCTCTATTTTGGAGAATAACCGCTACATTCAAAGCGACCTTGCGCAGAAGAACTCTCTTGTACGCCAGTATGCTTATACCCATAAAGTGAAAAATATCCCGCTCAGCTCCTACCTGGCGGAGCTTGAGGATGTTCGGCAACCCGAGCAGCCCTATGTCTCCATTCTGTTTAAGGTTGGTTTCAAATCCCTGCCAGATGAATTCGGGCAGCATACCCTATTATTATGGAAGCTGATCCAGAGCCTGTTCAGCAGCAGCCAAAACAACAGTGTTGCCCTTCAGCCCGAGCAGGATCAGCTGTTACTGCTGATGTTCGATCCGGGTCCGCAGAGCGGTATACTACAGGCGCTGGATACACTGAAGGAATTGCTCGCTACCGAAGAATCCCTCTACCTGACCATCGCAGTGAGTCCAGTATATTCCGGAGAAATCCCGTTTACCGATGCGTACAGCAACCTGTCCATCCTGTTGAAAGAGCGGAGACTGAATGGGGAAACGCAGATTATTGTAGAGCCGCGCGCTTCCTCCTCCAATGCCTTCCATGTGAAGGTAACCTATGGGGAAGAGCTGCACAATCTGCTGCAATCAGGTAATGAGGAGGCCGTTTTCGCTTGGGTGGATCGCCAGCTGGAACAGCTGCAGCACAAGGATGCGGCTGCAGAGGACTTCCGCACCTTTGCTCTTGGCGCAGTGGAACAAATCGGCAAAACCGTGATGAAGCTGAATTTGAGTTCCATGGGGTCTGAGCTTCATCCTTCTCCACTGGGTGAGCCATTTGCGGGTTTTCATTCCGTGCAGCAGTACAGGCAATGGCTTCGGGAGCTCGTTCAACCAGTACTTGCGGCAGTCCGCAGTCAGTCGGAAACGCGCGATCCGGTCATCAGCTTTGTGCTGGACTATTTGGACCATCACTATGGGGAAGATATTAATTTGAATATCGTTGCCGACAAGTTGAATTTAACCCCGGGGTATCTCTCCAGTATTTTTAAGGAAAAAACCAACATCAACTTCAGCGAGTATCTGAATAATCTGCGGGTTGAACGGGCCAAGGAACTGCTTGTGAATGTGGAACTGCGGATTCAGGATATCGCCATGCAGGTCGGTTATCAAAATGCGAACTCGTTCATCCGTATGTTCAAGCGTCGATACGGGCTGACCCCCGGAGAGTATCGCAAGCGTCATGCGGGTGATGACCCGTTCTTCTCCTCCGGTCATGGCTAATCAAGCGCTAGAAAGAGAAGCTGGATGGTGCTCAATACACAAAAAGCCCGCTCGGACAGCGGGCTTGTTCATTATTTTTCTACATCAGAAATTTGGACAGATGCACATGAGCCATGGAGGGGATCCGGTGTTCTTCAGGAATATTTTCATAGAGAAGATGCCCTTTCCCCGCATCAGTCATTTGTCTGTACATGGCAGCAATACGGCCTTTGCTGTGATCAATAAAGCGGAAATCAATCTGCTTCAAAGAATCCATTTTTAATAAACCCGAAAAGTCTTCCGCCTTAATCCTTGTATGTATCTCCTTCAGTTCCAACATCTCTAGCTGCTCCGCAGTCCACAGGTTGTCGATCTCCTGTAATGATTTCATAAAATCCAATTCCAGCTGACGCAGGTTATGCATACTTGAAAAGTCACACAGACGCTCGACTTTGGGCAGTGACAGGTGCAGAAAATCCAAACGCTGTAATGCGCTCAGCTCATCAATATCGGTCAGGTTCCGTACAGACGACAATCTCAGCATGCGGATGTTTGAGTCAGCGAGCACATCCAGTGGTCCATTTAATGCGCAATTATCGATGGCCAGGTATTCGATGAACGGCAGATCCACAACAAAGTTCAGCGTCTCGATGTTGCAGTTTAACACCAATGTACTCAGCCGAATACAGTCCTCAATCGGAGCCAAATCATCAAATTTCCCGCTAAGAGAGAGGTACTGCAGCTGTTTGTAGTTCCGGATGAACTCCAGACATTGCGTTTTGGCTGCCCGTATATTCAGAAATTCCATTCCTTGCAGCGCACCAAGTACATTCAAATCCTGTTTCTGTTTCAGATCCAATTCCAGAGCCCTAACATATTTCAATCCCGCAAGCATCTTCAAAAACTCTTCCGTGTAACGTCCCTTCTCCTCCACATTCGTAATCTTCAGGATCAGATCAGGTCGTTTGGAAAACACCCGCTCGTCCAAGTCCACGACATCTTCCATTCCATCTGCTCCGACTACAAACGAAACGGTAGCCCGATTCCGCAGCTGCTTCACGGCATTGTCCATTTTCTCCGCGTTCCAGGGAACGCCACTCATCGATGCAGTCCAAGGTTCACTCATCTCGGATCCCCTCCATCTGGTTTTCCTGTAATTGTAAATGAAGAAGACCGGCATGAGAAGTGCGATTTACCCTACATAAACAGAGTTCGTAAGCGTCTCTTCTCATTTGCTGCTCGCCCATCTATTATAGATATAAGCGTTTGAACAGACTGGAGGATACGCAGCATGCAATTTGCCAAACGAATGAACCATTTTAATGAAGGCATATTTACCCGATTATCTGAAATTAAGAGACAACGTCTGGAACAGGGATTGGGCGTCATCGATCTTAGCGTAGGCGCACCCAACACCCCGCCAGCGCAACATATTATTCAGGCTTTATGTGAGGCTGCAGCAGATGTACAGAATTATACTTATGCCATCAATGACCAGAGTGAGCTGCTGAAGGCTGTCAGTGAGTGGTATCAACGCAGGTACAATGTCGATCTGGACCCCAAAACCGAAGTATGCTCCCTGCTTGGCTCACAGGAGGGTCTGGCACATATCTCATTATCCATCGTGGATGAAGGCGATCTTGTCCTTGTTCCGGATCCCTGTTATCCGGTTTTCGCGGACGGGCCGCTTCTGGCGGGAGCAGAGCTGTATTACATGCCTCAAAAGGAAGAACATCATTATGTCATTCAGCTGGAAGAGATACCCGAGGACATAGCGCAGAGAGCCAAATTCATGCTGGTCTCCTATCCCAACAATCCAACAACAGCAATGGCACCGGAGCAGTTCTACCTGGACCTGATCGCGTTTGCCAAAAAACATGACATCATCGTCCTCCATGACAATGCGTACAGCGAGCTCGTGTTCGACGGGAAATTATGCGGAAGTTTTCTTGCCTTCCCTGGTGCCATGGATGTCGGTGTAGAATTCAACTCGCTGTCCAAAACCTACGGGCTCGCCGGGGCCCGAATCGGATTTTGCATGGGCAACGCAACGATCGTATCCATGTTGAAAAAGCTGAAATCCAACATGGATTACGGCATGTTTCTCCCGATTCAGAAGGCAGCGATTGCTGCCATTACAGGTGATCAGAGTGATGTTGAACGGGTGCGGGCAATCTATGAGGAACGGCGGGACATTCTGTGCGAAGGATTCAGCAGACTCGGGTGGGATATAACGAAACCTGATGCCACGATGTTTATCTGGACACGGATTCCCGCTCATTATGACAGTTCCGAGCAATTTGCCATGGATCTGGTTGGCCGGGCGGGCGTCATCGTTACGCCTGGAAGTGCATTTGGTCCTTCAGGTGAAGGATATGTCAGACTTGCACTGGTGCAGGATAATGAGCATCTTCACCGAGCAGTGACGTCAGTTGGAGACAGTGGGATTCTCATCGCAATCTAGGATAAGTGAATAACGCGAGCTGCAACCGATTGGATTAGGAGCATGCTCGCGTTTTTTAGTTGGATATAATAGTTAAAATTCATCCACTGGATTAGGTATGAAGGAACCGAGTTGAACCGTTCGGCATCATCTGAAAATGGCTACAGCCTTCCTTTCATTTCAGTTCCATCCATCTCTGCATAATCACATGGCCCAATTGTTTGTAAGCCTGCCGCAAATGCCGGTAGAACGTTGCACGGCTCATATGTAAAGCTTCTGCCAACTCGGTCTTGCGATAGTTATTATGCAAGTAGCTTTCTCTAAGTATGCGTTGCCCCAGTGCAGTAAGCGGATCGGTTGGCTGATCAGCATAAAGGATACTCACAACCAACTCCCGTACCATTACTCCTCCGCATCCCATTGCTTTTAAGGTAGCCATCTCTTCAAGAAGCGTATCATCATATATATGTTGAAGCATTTGTCTGACTTCATTCCAGGACAAGACACGAGGTACCTCCTGAGCGATGAAGCCTGAAGTCTGGACTTTTTGTCGAAGAATACGCCGAACCCAGACCTCAAAGGACGCCTGCCTGAAATCCAGTTCCCATATGTGCATATCATCCCAAGCATTAGGTTGAGCTGTCATCGTCAGCTCTTCAAATCCCAAATGAGGCAGTAGTGTGTTTAGCTGTCTGTCCGCAGTGGGGATTATTGAACGAAGCCCGTTCATCGCATCAATTAGCCAGGATTGAAACAGCATGCCACCCAGTTCCTCAGGGCGATAAGACGCCTGTTCTACGTCTACCGCAGCTAGCAGTATGCATATCGTATCAGCTGCTTCAGGGGGGAGACTGCGTGCCAAGTGGATTGCCTCACCCAACATTTTCATTTCATTAGGGGCATATTGCTCCAATATAGACACCGTTTTGGCATGCAGCCAAAGTCCAGCACAGAATGCCAAAGGCACCCTGTCTGCATTCCGTATAACCCGTATGCCCTCTGGCACATGCTTGGCGATATCATCCAATAATGAGGAATACTGTCCGTTCTCGATAAGCTCCGATTGCCAATCCGAACGTGATAGTGATGCTGCGAGAAATCGTTGCAGGTAAGGAAGGTCATCAGACTCAAACACCATCTGCTGTTCCTGTTCCCGCTGACGTGCAATTGAGAAATCCGCATAAGAATGGGCGGTAGGCAATTGTTCACGGTACAGCTCCAACGTGTGAGCCGCAATCTGCATTTGCAGCAGCTTGTTGACGGAAGGGTATCGCTCCGCAAGCAATTCCAGTGCCCGTGAACGCATCAACTGATAATGGCCGGGATCGCGCGTCTTGTAATCCTCCCTTAACATCCGGGACACCAGTTGGTGCAGAGAAAGACCTCCGGCTCCTGGGCGGACACAGGATAACGTACTCAATGCCATGTAATCTACTGCACTAAGAGGATGATCCAACAACTGATTCAACATCGTCTGATCCGCTGCCGGAAACAGCGACAGCATCTGTAAAGCCTCGTACATATAGGGAGAGGTCGCTTCCTTGAGTATCTCTGCGCTCAAAATGCGGGGAAGCTGATGCTCGTACTCCTCTCGCTCCCTCCCCTTACGGCGCAGCATATCCACTGTCAGCGCAAGCAGCAGTGGGTGCCCATCTATTTTATGTACGATATCCTTCTGTACTTGAAGTGGCAAACCGCTTGATTGAACATATTCGTGAACTTCCTGACGGGTAAGAAGCTCCAGAGAAAATGAATGAATGCGATTGACCCATAAAGGATTTGTATTCCACTGAACGGGCAGCCCTGCCCGGGAAGCCACAATAAGCAAGAATTCGCTTGCTGCAAGCAGGGGAAGCAGCCTGGATAACAGCCAGCTATCAATCCGATCTATCTTTTCACAATTATCGATTACCACTACGGTGCGTTGATGGGTCAACTCTGCAACAACATGTGCAAGAAGTGGGGTATCTGCCGGACGTGTTCGGCCATACTCCGTCTCCAAACTCATCTCCACATGAGACAGGAAAGCACCTGGAGTCTGTAGGCAGATTTGTCCGTCCAACCACAACGTAACTGTTGAACATCGCCTGGCCTCTGCCGCCATCTCCGTGAGCAGTGTCGTCTTGCCAATACCTCCAATTCCCGAAATCGAAAAAATTTGCGATTCGACATTAAACGAAGCAAGCCAATTGGTCAACATCTGCAATTCCTGAGCAAAACCGACAATGTATGGCGCAGGCAGATTTTTGTTCTCTGATTTTGGATTCATGCAGACACTACTTTCCGTTTCAATTTTGAGACAATAACGAGACAGCATGTTACTTTAAATATATTATACTAGTTTTTGATTGACACAGAATTGTCACGATTCTACAATTCTTGTCGGTTACAACTAAATTTTATTACTGGATACTAAAGGGGAAGTGAAATTTAATGAAGAAAAGCTTAACCGTGATGAAAATCCTGCTTGCCATCATCATAATTGCGGGACATATGGGAGTGTACACCTCTGTGAATGCAGAAGGAAAACATGACGGGCCAACTGACATCCCTCCTGTTGAGAACGGCTGGGTCCAGGTATCTACCAGAGAGCAGCTCGTATATATCAACCAAAATCAGGAACTTTATCTGACGGAAAACATTCGCCTGGCCGCGGATATCGACCTGTTGGGGATAAACTGGATTCCTTTTGGCGGCAACGATTACGCGCCGTTCAGTGGGACATTGGACGGACAGGGTCATTGGATCACAGGCTTGGCCATAGACGACGACACCCGACTATTGAACGGCTTCTTGGGGGAGGCCAAGGGTCACATTCAAAATATTAACCTGAAGGTAAATATAAAAGGGGGCACCTATACAGGTGGACTTGTTGGCCACCAATCCGGAGGAAGCATTGATTATGTTTATACCGAAGGAACCATTATAAGCGGGCAGTTCTCTAATGATGTCAGCATTGGAGGCGGCATCGTAGGAGTACTGAACAATGCACTTCTGTCTCATTCTTCCTCTGCTGCTTCCATCAGTATAAGCGAATCTTACAACTTACATGGAGGTGGACTTGTAGGTTCCCTGAGTACGAGTAGCATCAGCGAATCTTACTTTACCGGAAATCTAAGTAACGATCCTGTCGAAAACTTTCCCCTCTCCCATGTGTATGCTGGAGGAATTGTAGGTTATCAGTTAAGCACGTCAGATCAACGGAATGTAGTTAAAAATACTTATTCGACTGGCGAAATCTCTACGCTGAATCCCAGATCTTACTCTGGATGGGGTGCGATCGGTGGATATGTGTACAAAACAAACATAACGGATACATACTACGACACAATGACAACGGGTATGAGTGTGGGAGCAAGTGATCCATATCAGAGCACAGTAGAGATCTATGGGAAAACAACAGGAGAAATGAAGCAGCAGGCTACTTATACAGGATGGGATTTTACAGATACCTGGAACATTCATCCTGCGATCAACAACAGTTATCCTTATCTGCGCCCCAAAATCCTGACAACCGAACTGCCGCAGGCGGTTCGGAATGAATCCTATTCTACCGCTCTGGCGGGCTATGACGGAGCGCGTGCAGGACTTACCTGGACTGCCTCCGGACTTCCCCAAGGATTAAGCTTAAGCCCTTCCGGTGAGCTGGAAGGGACACCGACACAATCTGGCACGTACACCGTAAACTTCTCGCTGTCGGATGGCGGAACAGCCACAATTGAACGCTCTATGCAGCTTGTCGTTGTAACGAAGGCTCCAGGAATTGCGGATGTATCGGTTCAGCCCGGACTGGAAGTAGGAGCAACAAGCATTACAATAGCTCCTATACAAGAAGGTCATACCTTTGCCTACGTGTTAAACCCTAAGGGAACTAATCCTCCATTGGTTGGGGATGCGTTGCCCGAGGATGCAGTACCCTATATTTCCGGTACCGATATTCCTGCCGCAAGTCCAGGGCAGGTTGTGATCCTTTTTGAAGTGACAGACGATGAAAATAAGGGAGACTATCGCATTCAGGCGTGGCAGCGCTTCGTGCTGGAGCAAAAGCATATTCGCCAGTTCGTCCCTGTCAGTGGTATTCATCTGGAGCCATCCAGACTGGATATGACCTCAGGTGGATCTTCGGCTAAATTGATCGCTGTCTTTGATCCGAAAGACGCGACCAACCAGACACTCTACTGGAGCACCAGCGATGAGTCTATCGCCACCGTTGACGAGAACGGGGTGGTTCAGCCTGTGGCTGAAGGTACGGCTATTATTACGGTTACATCCGAAGATGGCTCCCTTACGGCAACGGCAACCATCACTGTATTTTCCCAGGTGGGAACCGTTACTGGCTCTGTATATGGTACAGCAATGACACCACTGGAGGGTGCCTCCGTTTCTGGGGATAGTATTCGTGTACTAACAGACAGTCAGGGACGTTTTAAGCTGGATCAGGTTCCTGTCGGTACCCGAACTCTCATCATAAGCGCAGAGGGCTATGAAGCCGCAGAACATAGCGTAGACGTACTGGCAGAGCAGACCGTGGATACGGACAAGATTACGTTAAATCCCATTGCAGTCCAGCAGCCTGAGCCTGAACCGTCACCCGTCCCTCTTCCATCATCCTCACCATCTTCAGGATCTGGATCAACATCCGGTACCTCAAGTACTCCGGCGCCAGTCGCAAATTCAGCTGCAGCCAAGCTGGAAGTTAACGGACTGGATATGCAGGTAAAAGCTTTGACAGAGACCGCTCCTGACGGTCAGGCCGCGATTCGACTCCAGCCTGATGCGGCTCTTCTTGTGCAAGCATTCGACAGTGCAAGGTCAGGAATGCTGATTCGCTTCGATACGAAATTACCTGTCGTTTTCCTGGAACTGCCGGGAGAATTACTGCGAAGTATGCTGCAGAAGGAAGCAGGATCTAGCGTAACCTTTGAAGTCAATGGCGGAAGCTATGAGCTGCCCCTCCTTACGTTACCCTCACTGGCTGATGACATGACGGTTACTCTAGGGATTGGAAAATCCTCTCCCGGCACGGTCAGCACCCTGATTACTGCCGCGAGAGAGCAGGGATTTGAACTTATAGGCAGCCCCATGGATTTCATCCTTTACATCGATGGGAAGCAGGTAGAGGGCTTCAATAACGGATATAGCAAACGGACCCTTCAACTTCCTTGGCAGGTTGATCCCGATAAAACAACAGCCGTGTGGATTGATACAGGGCATCAGATGCACTTTGCTCCTTCCCTGTTCACAAATGACGCCCAGCAGGTTCGAGCAATCATTGCTACACCTCAAAACAGCACATTTGCAGTCCTCTCTTCAAATCATGTCTTCGCGGACTTGAAGGATCACTGGGCACGCTCAGACGTCGAAAGGCTTGCGAACAAATTCATTGTCGAGGGTGTAAACAATGAAACTTTTGCGCCAGAGAAACAGGTTACACGTGCCGAATTCACGGCATTGCTTGTCCGTTCCATGGGGTTGCCTGAGCAACAGACAGCATCCGTATTTACCGATATCACATCAGAGCAATGGTATGCTGGAGCCGTAGGCACTGCACAGGCTGCAGGTTTAATCAACGGTTTTAGTGATGGATTGTTTAGACCGGATGCATCGATTACCCGTGAACAGATGGCCGCAGTCATCGTGCGTGCATTGGAGTTTGCAGGGATCACGTCTCAGCCGAACATTGATACACTGGCTGGGCTAGCCGATCAAGCAACTCTCTCAGAGTGGGCTTCCGGACCTGTGTCCATTTTAAAGGAAGCCGGCTTGATGGAAGGTACTCCAGCCCACATGTTTTCTCCTAAAGATATGGCGACCCGAGCTCAGGCGGCGAGTGTATTGAACCGAATGCTGCAATATTTGAAGTTTATTGACTCCTATCCAAGCGATCAATAAATAAACACCAAAAAAGCCCGCTGCATCAGCGGGCTTTTTTGCTGCTTTCAATCGTATTTCGCGACTGAAATTCGTTTTTACTTTAACGTTCTGCGCCAGTTAGAGCGGTACATTAAATAAAGGAAGTATGGTGTTCCAATGAGTGCAATAAGTATTCCTGATGGAATCTCTGTCGGTGCCATGACCGTTCTGCCGATCGTATCAGCCAGCACCAGCATAACTGCACCGGCGAGTGCGGACAAAAACATCGATCGTCTTAACTTATGTCCCGTTAGCAGCCGAACCATATGTGGTGCAATCAGGCCGATAAACCCGACGGTCCCGACGCAAGCGACAGCACCCGCTGCAAGTAGGACACCTGTGGTCATGGCCAGCAATCTTGTACGGCGCACACCCAGTCCAAGTCCTGAGGCACTATTGTCGTCGAATACCAACAGTTCGAATCGGCGAGCCAACCACCAGGCCACCGGAACCAGAATAACTAAGAATATGCCGATAGTCTTCACCTGTTCCCAGGTACGGGCATAGGTACTTCCGGTCAGCCAAATATATCCGCTGCTGCCGTAAACCGCACCACGGACAATCAGAATCTGAATACCTGCGCCAGCGATAGCGGACATCGCGATCCCCAGCAACACTACCGCAGAAGGGTTTAGCCCTTTCTTCCACGAAAGGGAGAATACAATTATTGCAGCAACGGCTGCTCCGATGATTGCCGCTATCGGCAGCAGATAAATTGGAAGACCTGGCCACAAAATGATGACCATCATTGCTCCAAGTCCTGCGCCAGAGGACACACCGACAATTGAAGCATCGGCCAGTGGATTCCGTACTGCCATCTGAATAAGAACACCACTGATCGCCAGTGCTGCCCCTGCGCCTGCAGCAACAAGCGTACGCGGAATTCGAAGCTGAACGATCCCGGAGAACAGCCCATCCGATCGGAATAGACTCGGCAGCAGATCAGCCAGTGGAATTCGCATACCACCAAACATTGTACTAAGTAAAATTAGTGCTACGGTTATAACCGAAAATAATACTGCCATGGGGCCAAATGCAAAGCGACGCGAAGGTGCTCCCGTGCTCATTGAAGATGACATGCCCCCGTTCGCTGCCTTCATGCGCGTGAGAACAAGCCAGATCAGCCACGGCGCACCTATAATTGCCATTACGGCCCCTGTCGGCAGCTCCATGCTGGAGTTATGTACCATCTTGGCGAGTACATCTGCACCAACCAGGAGAGCCGCTCCCCAGATAAAAACACCTGGTAACAGCAATCGGTTGGAACGTACTCCACTCAACCGGACCAGATGGGGTGCTACCAGACCCACGAAACCGATTGGCCCGATGACACTGACGATCACTGCTGCCAGCAATACCGCGATGATCAAACCACCGGCACGAGCGAGTCCAACCTTTTGCCCCAATGAGGACGCCGTTGATTCATCCAGCTCCAGCATATCCCACTGTCTGGACAAAATTAACGCCAGAATGGTTATGCCGACCACCCAAGGCCAAGCATAAGCGACACCGCTCCAGTCATTCTGGACGAGTGTTCCGGAACCCCATAGAAACAGTCCCTGCGTCTCCATGGAGAAGAAAATATGCAGTGCGCTTGTAAAGGAACCAAGCACCATTGATATAATCATACCCGACAATGCCAGTCGAACCGGGCTTGATTTCCGTCCGCCGCCCATGAAATAAGCTGCGAATGCAGCCAGCAAACCACCCAGAGCAGCAAATAAAAAAGGAGATTGACTCAGCAAGCCCGGAAAGAGAATGGCTCCCAGCACCACGATAAAATAGGCTCCTGCATTAATGCCCAGCGTGTCTGACGCAGCCAGTGGATTACGGGTAATCGTTTGCAGCAGTGCTCCAGCAACAGCCAGTGCCCCTCCTGCAATAATACCGATCACCGTACGTGGCATTCGCAGATCCCAGATCATATTGTGCTCTAATGTATCCTGTCTTCCCGTTAGTGCATCCCAAACGGTGTGCAATGGTATGGCTGCCTCACCATAACAAAGGCTTACAAAAAAAAGCACGATGAGAGCGGATAAACCGCCCCCATATATGCTTATTGTGCGCCAGTTCATAGCTGGCCTAGTTCCCTGAATCGAACTCATTTGGTAATCGCCTCTACAACCCCATCAACCAACACTTTGGAGGAAATCGGTCCACCAAATGTCCATGTTGTGCTATCCAGTTGATATATGCGGTTTTCCTTTACAAAATTCAATCCGTTCCAAACCGAGTTATCTTTCATGGCTGTGCCAAAAACGTCATCGTCCGGCTGTGTAATATAAATGAAGTTGCTGTCCTGTACATCGGATAAGGATTCAATCCCCACTGTGGAGAAACCGTATCCTTCCAGCTTTTCGGGCTGCCAATCGTTAACCAGGCCGATCTTGTCCAGTGTGCCAATAACGACGGAGTTATCGGTAAACATGCGCAGGCTGGCCGCATTTTGATACGTGAATGCTTGTGTCAGAGCAAAGTGGAAATCTTCTTTACCCGCAGCTGCCAGTTTTTCTTTCGCTTCTACATAATGCTGATCAAGTTCATCCAATACTTGCTTTGCTTTGTCCTCTTTGCCAAGGGCAATTGCTATGTTATTAAAAATCTCAGTCATCTTGTCATAATTATAGCCGTCGCCATCGTAAGGATCGAATTCCATCGTTGGTGCAATCGCATTAAGTTGATCATAGACCGCATTATTGTTATCCGCATTAGCGATGATGAGGTCAGGCTTCAAGGCAGCAATAGCTTCCAGATTCGGCTCACTCCGTGTTCCGATATCCGTTACGCTGTCATCCAAACCTGCTTCGGATGTTACATAGACTTTATAGTTGGCATTGTCTGCATTACCTACTGGTTGAACGCCAAGTGCAACCACATCTTCGGTATATGTCCATTCCAATGTAACAACACGCTCTGCCGGCTTGTCCAGCGTAAGCTCCCCGCGTTTGTGCTTAACCGTTACAGGACCAGCTGCTGCTTCTGTTTGTGAGCTGTCAGAGGCTGTACCTTCACCTGCATCCGAAGATGCTCCGTTCGAAGTAGTGCTTGCAGAACCGCATCCTGCTAATGTAAGAGCAAAAACCAACAATAATAGAAGTCCGTTCAAGCTTTTTTTCATGTACTGTAATCTCCCCTGTTTGTATGTATTGATCTGATAATAATTATCATTATCACCTTTTTGGATTATGCGACAGAAATCACATTTTGTCAATTAAAAAGCGATAATGCGTTGGCATTTAGTTATGTCCTTGGGTATCCATCTGGGTGAACCAAAAAAAGAGCCCAGGTTCTGCCCTGGACTCTTCTTGAAACAGCTATTTCAGTTCCATCGTGGTAATGCACGTATTATCCTGTTCATAGGTCGAAAGCTGAGATTCAGCGACCTTCCCATCATGTACGACCCGAATCAGGTATGTGCGGTTCCTCGGTACCCACAGGTCCATAAACCCGTTCTTTCCGGTCTTCATCGGTTCATCCTTCATATAGGTATTGCCTTCGGAATCATGGAGCGTGACCTGGAACTCCTCGTTCTTCATCTCGCCCTGACAACCGGTCAAGCTATGGATGGCACAGGGATGAGTCTGCTCCACATACGGTGCGATGGAAAGAAAGAACTCCTCATCAGGCAGATTATAGGTTGTCGTTTGATCATCCTTACCGGTTACAACCAACTGGGTAGCATTAATCGAGGCCGATTTTGTCTCGACTTTGCCCGTACTGATATCGTATACAAGCTCCTTGACATTGGTTGATCCAGGAGAACCTGCTTCTTTGGTTAGCACATTGTCAGCAATCAGATATATTCCTAAGCCAACCACTATAATAAATAAGGCAGCAATAAGTATCCCTTTTCTCAACTGGAGTTCATCTCCTCGTCCGTTTTGGTTTATTATAATGGAGAATGCCACGCCATGGGCTATATACACCATTAAAGTCACCAGATTTTCACATATTTGTCTTGTAGCAAAAAAAATCAGCTTCATATTAGAAATATTATTGATAAGCAAAGGAGGGTGTGTAATGCATAAATCTGCTTCCGAATCAGACACAGATCGAAGAATTTACAAATCCAAACAGGCGCTAAAGGGTTCCTTGCTGGAATGGATGTCACGCAAACCGCTGGATAGCATTACCATTACCGATATTGTCAAATCTGCCGATTTGAATCGCAGTACATTTTACAAACATTATGTATACAAAGAAGACTTGCTGCGTGAGATTTTGACCGATGTGATCAATGACCTGATCGCCGCCTACCGGGCTCCTTATGAGCATTACCATGATTTTGAGATCAAGGATTTGAACGCTTCGGCCATCAAAATCTTCGACCATGTTCTTGTCAATTCCAGCTTTTATACCTTGCTTATTCATTCCCATATGCCTATGGGATTTCGGGACACTCTCTATGAAACGCTCATTACCCTGTATCTGCAGGACTTAACGGATATATCTCCAGATCCCAGGATCGACAAGGAACTCCTTGCCTGCTATCAGGCTAATGCCGTTCTGGGTCTTATTACGGGCTGGGTACAGAGCAATTTCAAATACAGTTCCACTTACATGGCTGAGCAGCTATTGGAATTTACTCGTATGAATCGCTCGAATGAGGTTTACCGCTCGAATCTGGCCCTGGCCCATGATCATAAACCAGGCTTGCCCATATAAAAAAGGTACCAGCTCTCATTCAACATGAGAGTGGTACCTCCGAATAGCTGCCATATTATCATGTAGTCTAGTTGCTAATCCAGCCCCCATCGACGGGGAGCTCAACGCCTGTAATAAATTTCGATTCATCTGAAGCCAGGAACAGATAGGCATTCGCGATGTCCATGGATTCTCCGGCATGCGGAGGCAAAGGCGCGAGATTTTTGTAATGCTCACCCATCTCCACTTGTGACTTGATGCCTGCTTTTTCCACCATGCCGGTAAATACAGCACCTGGATGTACAGAGTTAACCCGGATGTTGTCTTTCGCAAACCACTGTGCACCATGTTTGGTCAGTGAACGTACGGAGCCTTTGGAAGCACTATAGGCTGCGCCCTGCGCGTCTGCAATTCCGCCAATAATGGCAGCGATGGACGATGTATTAACAATAGAGCCTTGTCCATTCTTTTGCATGTAAGGAATAACGGCTTTCATACCTAGCCATACCCCTGTGCCATTTATGGACATGACCTTCTCCCAATCTTCCAGCTCGGCCTCCAAAATCCCCTTCGCTATATGAATTCCGGCATTGTTGACCAAAATATCTATTTTTCCGTATTTCGCTACTGTTTCTTTCACAACCGCGTTCCACGACTCGGGACTCGACACATCAAGCTTAAGCGCGATGGCTTCTCCGCCACTTGCCACGATGTGCTGCACCTGCTCTTCCAGAGCTTCAATAGCCACATCAGTAGCGACAACCTTAGCCCCTTCTCTGGCAAACAATTGAGCCCCTGCCAATCCCATGCCGCTCGCCGCACCTGTTATAATTGCAACTTTTCCAGTTAATCTGCCCATTTCATATCATCCTTTCCTATTTGAAGATGAACGCCTAATGAAGGCATTCAACTAGTAGACCCCTTTAGTATACGGATGAAATGAAAGCTCTTTCAATCAGCAAATGGGCAGGCTTTTGTGGGATAACCAATAGATAGATAGGGATCTGTTTACTTCCTAGATGATAATCCACAATATGGACGAGATATGTTGTTTTGACATCCAATCTACGAATATTGGTCTGAAGGGCGCGGGTACAGGACTAGCAAATGTGTTCTTTCTTCAAAAAGACCAGTCCATGTGGGCATACAGGCATATTCCTTTCTAACAATTTTCGTTTAAACTTTCAATCCATTCCTATATAATCATTATAAATTCTGGAAACCGTAGTAAACATCCGATGTATTACATCCAGCCAGACTGAACCTGTTCGCCAAGCGGATCATGTAGGAGGAATATACATTGAAATGGCTCTGTGTACATAAGGAAGACCATGATATCAGGAAAACCATAGACTGGAACGGTTACCTCCCTAAACATATTGCGATTATGATGGATGGAAATGGGCGCTGGGCTACGAGACGAGGACTCCCCCGAAGTGCCGGGCATTATGCGGGAATGCAGACGATGCGTGAAACGATCAGCATGTGCCACCGGAACGGAATCGCCTCTCTCACCCTTTATGCATTTTCAACGGAAAATTGGAAAAGACCCAAAGAGGAAGTTGACTATATCATTAATCTGGTCATTGAATTTGTAGAGGATGCTACCGTTCTCGAATTGAATCAAAATAATATCAAGGTCGAATTCATTGGCGATATATCCAAGTTCCCCCTTGATACACAGGAAGCCATGCGTAAAGTGGTTGATCTAACCCAAGCCAATAGCGGAATGACCGTCTACTTCGCCATGAACTATGGTGGAAAAAGCGATATTGTTCAAGCCATCAAACTGTGTGTGGAAGAACACAATGATGTCTCGAAGATCTCGGAAGCAGAATTTGAAAAGTTTCTATACACAGGCCACAATCCTGCCCCCGATTTGCTGATCCGAACAAGTGGAGAGAAACGTTTAAGCAACTTTTTGTTATGGCAGGCTGCCTACGCTGAGTTGTGGTTTACGGATGTGATGTGGCCGGACTTCAACGAGCAACTGTTATATGCAGCTATCCATGACTATCAACAACGCAAGCTGCGAGCATTAGACGCTTAGGACAAGTACACCTAGAGAAAGGTAATCGACTGCTTCGATTGGGTGTGGTCTATGCCCTCTCCTCTGATCATTTCAACGTCCCATCCGAGGCTCTCAAGCATCTGCTTATACCAATGCAGCTATCCAGCAGTATCCACGGTCACATTTCCAAACTCTTTACCATATCCTATGGTATCTTTCTCACCCGTAAAAGCAATCTTGGGATACTCATCTGTTCTTGAAATTATTATCCCAGCTGACCCCTTCCGGGCATTTCTGCTCCGAGTTTATTGAGGCTTGTCCTTGTCCTTCTTGGTTCAAGTTCAATTCCCCATGTTGCTACAAGCATCCTGATTCTCTTACTAAGACTTTGGGAGCTTGGCTTCGGAAACAGAGAGAACAGCGGCGATGTTCTTTAACTTCATCGTCCCGCTGCTCCCCAGCCCACGGTAATTCAAACTACCATTCGGAATAAATAGACTTATTGACTGGATAAAAGACATAAACTTTTATTTTATAATGACATAAACTATATTGAGAATCGGAATTAAGGAGTCAGTTTTAGTATTGTCACAGTGGTATTTAAATTGTTATGCAACTGTGCAGGAGTTGCATTCGCATTTACCAGCTGGATCGTCGTTGGAACTGTTGTGACCGTAATAATAACTTCTGCAGATATGGGTCCTCCTCCATTACCGGTGAATGGCACTGGTGTAATGGGGGTTCCATTCACTGTAAGGTTGAAATCAGCATTGCCCTGATTATGAATGGAAAAAGAGATAAAGTAACTTCCTGTTTCATTGATTGTTATCGTTGAGGATGGCGGCACGAAGGTAAATGCACCTCCAACATTAGACAAAACCCCGGTTAAAGTTATTGGTGCGTTTCCTGGAACTGTGTCAGTACCTGTGCCGGGATCTGCCCGAAAAACACTAAGGAAATCGGATATTCCAGCCCCTGCAGGGCCGGCAGGCCCTGTTGCTCCAGCTGGACCGGCTGGGCCTACTGCACCTGCAGGGCCAGCTGGGCCTACTGCACCTACGGGGCCGGCTGGGCCTACTGCACCTACGGGGCCAGCTGGGCCTACCGCACCGATCGCACCAGCAGGACCAACTGGTCCTTGTATACCAGGAATTCCTTGCGGTCCGATCGGCCCCGGTATCCCTTGAGCTCCTGTCGCCCCTTTGGGACCTATCGGTCCTAGTGGGCCAGGAATCCCTGGAGCACCTTGTGGTGCATTAACAACAACTTTAGGTTTAACCTTTACCACTTTTACCTTAACACCACAATGCAAATGTTTTTTAAATTTACGTCTACAAATTTGTTTCCCATGACGATTTATCAATCAACTCACCTCCGTGATATTTCTCCACATACTATGTGTAACAATCACTGAAGGCATAGACAACTAACTATATTCCAGAAAATCATAGTGCCCATTATGAGAAAGAGTTCTATATTAAACTATTGCTAGACATCTCATCCTTCTGCTGTTCAATGTCCAACTCCCTGGCATTTTAATGATTCTCAAATACCATTTTGTATTGAAAATCCGAATCAAGAACGCAGAGATAGCCCGCACCATATGGTGTGGGCTATCGTTTTTTACACTTGTTTGCTTTTCGCTGCCCTGCCTGCCATCCAATATGCAAGCAGCCCAGAAGCACAGAATGCCAGGAGCAAACCTATACAGGTATGCAGTACATTCAGTGTGCCGTCTTCCATGAAGGATGGGATTTCCAGAAGACTTGCCGATTCGCTTAAGGCGAATGATTTTACAGACAAAACCCCGAAATACAGGCCGCCTATAGCGCCACCAATCAGTGCTGCGTAAAAAGAAGCTCTCCTTCTCATATTGACGGCATAGATTGCAGGCTCCGGCACACCCAAAAGGGCAGTTCCTGCTGCCCAAAAAGCCAGTTTTCTGAACTCGGGCTCTCTGCTGCGCAGCCCGGCAGCCAGTGCCGCCCCTGCCTGAGCTATGTAGGCAACAAGCATAGCAGGAATAATAACGGAGAACCCGTTAACCATTAATTCATTAAGGATCAGGGGAAAGAGCCAATAATGTAATCCGGCAAGCAGCATTAATGCAAATACTGCTCCAAGCAGCATCACAGCTACAACCGGCGCATCACCAAGCAAGGAATTGACGGCAACCGGCATCCGCTTGTCAATCCATGCACCAATTGGACCAAGCACCATCAGAACCAATGGAACGAAGATTCCGAACGTTAACGCTGGAGCAAAAATTCCCTTCAGCCCCTTAGGGCTGATTCGTTCAACGACTCTTTCTACATAGGACGCCGCCAAGATCGTCATAATTATCCAGAGGGTCGCAGAGAAAAAGGCAGCCTGCGAAACCATTGGTACACCCATAAATTGAACTTCCTCTTCACCCGACAGGATATAGCTTATTTGCGGGTGAAACATCAATCCGCCGATGGCGGCAGCAACATACATATTGCTCTTTAACCGATACGCCGTACTCACAGCTACCAGGATCGGCAGCAGATAAAAAGCACTGTCTCCAATGGATTTGAATATCATATACGTCTGACTCTGCAGCAATGATGAGAGGTCCGAAGAGTTGTAAATGTTAATCAAAGCAATGAAGGCCAGCACGATCTTCAAGACTGCGGCTCCCAGAATGGCAGGCATTAACGGTTTGAACACCTCAGATATGAAATGTAAGATTGACAATGACTTTTGGTATGTACGCTTTGTTTCCCGTTGTGGGTGATCATGCGATATCTCCCCTGTGCTCATGTCCCTTAACAGACGATAATAATCGGAGGAATCATCTCTAAGGGTCAAGAAACATTCTCCACCTGTTATACGAATTGTTGCATCAAGGTCAGTGGCAGCAGGAACCGACATATCCACTTTTCTGCTATCTTCCAAGATCATTCTTGTCACTTGGTCTTCCCGTGTGAGCTGCTTTATGTTTTCCTTTCCACCTGCGAGTTTTAAGATCTCTTTCATTTTCCTGTCCATCATATGTACCTTCTCCTTATGCTGCGGTAACCCGAGTTTTATAATGTGCCCTTTCTATATACCCATTTCCATGAACAAACTTCAATAGGATATTCAAACTAATTTTCCTTTCATTTCATTACGAATTAGGCAAGGTATATGGACCTAAACTTCTCATAGTACAACAAAGAGCCCGCTTCCGCCGGCTCCCCATATCCTTTTATTTAATTCTCCTTACAATCCCTTATGACAATGCCAGCATGGCATTCATGTCTTCCTCTGCAGTTGTAATCAACTTCAGTCCGAACAAATCCACTAATACGTCCAATACACCAGATGATATAAACTCCGGCGGTTTGGGTCCAATACGAATGTCCTGAATGCCCAGGCTGAACAGCCCAAGCAGGATGGCTACCGCTTTCTGCTCAAACCACGACAACACAATGCTGACAGGCAGCTCATTCACCGTACAACCAAAAGCGTCTGCGAGAGCCAGGGCAATTTTCACAGTCGAACCAGAGTTGTTGCACTGCCCCAGATCGATATAACGTGGGATACCGGTGTCTCCGACCGTACCATAGTCCACATCATTGAAGCGGAACTTGCCGCAGGATGTAGTTAAAATCACTGTGTCGTTAGGCAGGGATGTCGCCAGTTCGCGATAGTAGTTTCCGCCTTTGCCCGGTGCATCACAGCCTGCAATGACGAAGAAACGACGGATATGTCCGTCTTTCACAGCCTGTATAATCTCTGGCGCCAGTCCAATGACAGTCTCATGGTGGTATCCGGTCGTTAATACCTGCTCGGACTGTATATCAGCCGCAGGCAACGACAATGCACGTTCAATGAGGGGCGAGAAATCATCGTCTATAATCTTGGCTACACCCTCCAGTCCGGCCACTTCGTACGAGAAGAATCGGTCGGCATATGTACCTTTGATGGGCATAACACAGTTTGTGGTCGCTAGAATGGCACCAGGGAATTGTTCAAACAATCGGCGCTGATCGTACCAGGCTTTACCGATATTACCTTTCAGATGAGCATATTTCTTGAGTGCCGGATAACCATGAGCAGGCAGCATCTCGGAATGAGTATACACATTGATACCCTTCCCTTCTGTCTGGCGAAGCAGCTCTTCCAGTGCATACAAATTGTGTCCAGTCACTACAATGCATTGTCCCTCAATCTGGTTCTGTGTGACGGTGATGGGCTCTGGAATACCAAATCTCTCCGTGTGTGCCCGGTCCAGCACATCCATGATTCGGATCGCTGCGTTTCCCACTTGCATGGCCATATCCAGATGTTCCTGAACATTAAAATTCGAATTGGTCAATGTCATGTACAGGGCTTCATGTGTAATTCGATCCACTTCCGGATCATGATATCCAAGCTGCCGTGCATGTGTCGCATAAGCGGCTATGCCTTTTAACGCAAAAATCATGGTATCCTGCAGACTGGCCACGGTTTCATTTTTACCACAGACCCCGACAACGGTACACCCGCCACTTGGTGTCTGTTCACACTGATAACAAAACATATCCATTCCTCCCACACCTGTTTCTGAATGATTCGCTGGTAATAGCGTAACAAACCCTCGGGAGACCAAGTGTGATGACGGACACAGTTCTAACATTTCACACTTTATTTTAAAATTCACAAACCATATGAACCTCTAATCTTCACTCCAGAACAATCTGATTTGTCAGACTCGCTGGCGTGGTCCATAAACATTTCAGTGATGCGTATTATTTCTGTGCATTACTAAAAATAATAAAATTAAAAATGAGGCATATCTAAGCTCCTTATGAAAAATACTGTGAACATAAAAAATATGGAAATGAAACGATTCTATATTTTGCCCGTAAGGGTAATACACAGAAGAAATCCATTTAATCAAGGAGCTGGTCAATTGCAACACTATAGACACAGTGCAGAGGAGACACTTCAAGAGTTGGATAGTTCCGCGAAGGGACTCACTGCCTCCGAAGCTGCAAAAAGACTTGAGACAGAAGGATATAACGAATTAAAAGGTAAAAATGCAACACCTGTTTGGAAGCTGTTTCTCGAAAACTTTAAAGATCCCATGGTCATCGTGCTGCTCATTGCAGCAGGTGTACAGGTTGTACTAGGACATCTGATTGAATCACTAATCATCTTTTTGGTCATCCTGTTGAATGCCGTGATCAGTGTCGTACAAACCAAAAAAGCGGAAAGCTCACTCGACGCCCTAAGGCAGATGTCTGCGCCTGAAGCCAAAGTGATCCGTGATGGCGAGAAAAAGACCATTCCGGCCAGGGAGCTTGTTCCCGGCGATATCGTTTTATTGGATGCGGGGGATTACGTGCCGGCAGACGGTCGCATTTTGGAATCCGGAAGCCTGAGAATCAATGAAGGCATGCTCACCGGGGAATCCGAAGCAGCGGAAAAACATGCGGATGCCATTCCGGAGGAAGCTCCCATCGGTGACCGGCGCAATATGGCCTTCAGCGGCTCACTGGTTGTATATGGGCGGGGCACTCTAGTAATTACCGGCACCGCGTTAAAAACCGAAATAGGCAAAATCGCCGAACTGATTGAAAATGCAGAAGCCAAAGAAACTCCGCTGCAGCGCAAATTGGAAGCCTTCAGCAAAAAACTGGGCTTCTTCATCCTGGGTCTGTCCATTCTTATTTTTGCCATTGAGGCAGGACGTGTCTGGTTAACGGAAGGCACGGACAACTTGGGTCCTTCGATCATCAATGCTCTGATGTTTGCCGTTGCTGTCGCGGTCGCCGCCATTCCTGAAGCCCTCTCCTCCATTGTGACGATTGTGCTGTCACTGGGAACGAATAAAATGGCCAAGCAGCATGCCATTATACGCCGTTTGCCTGCCGTGGAGGCACTCGGTTCTGCCAGCATTATCTGCACAGACAAAACAGGGACTCTTACTCAAAACAAGATGACGGTTGTGGATTATTATATCCCCCATGGCACCAAAGAGGAATTCCCCGACGACCCCGATCAGTGGTCTGAAGAGGAACGACGTTTGTTACATATTGCAGTGCTCTGCAATGATTCGAATATTAATCAGGAAGGCAAGGAACTGGGTGATCCCACCGAGGTCGCTCTCATTGCCTTCAGTAACCGTGTGAACAAGGACTATAACGAAATCCGGGACCAGTTCCCGCGGGAAGCGGAGCTTCCTTTTGACTCAGATCGGAAACTGATGAGTACGGTGCATACGTTTGAGGGACAGACAGCTTTGCTGACCAAAGGTGGCCCGGATGTGTTATTTAGCAGGTGTACTCATGTGTTCATGAACGGAGAGGTTCAGCCGCTTACACCTGAAATTCGTACACAATTTGAAGAGAAAAACGAAGCCTTTTCCAAGCGGGCCTTCCGCGTACTGGCGTATGCTTACAAAAGGTTTGATGACAAAAAACAGGTCACACCCGAGGACGAATATGATTTGATCCTCGTTGGACTGACAGCCATGATCGATCCGCCGCGTGAAGCTGTATACGGCTCCATTGAAGAGTCCATGAAGGCCGGCATTCGCACGATCATGATCACAGGGGATCACAAAACAACAGCCCAGGCAATTGGACGGGATATTGGACTTGCCGGACCTGATGACCTGGCCATTACCGGCGCCGAGCTGGATAAAATGTCGGATGAAGAGCTAGATCGACAGCTCGAACACATCTCGGTATATGCCCGGGTATCCCCTGAAAATAAAATCCGAATCGTGCGCGCATGGCAGCGCAAGGGTAAAATTGCAGCCATGACCGGAGACGGCGTCAATGACGCTCCTGCACTGAAGCAGGCCGACATCGGTGTAGCGATGGGCAGCGGAACAGACGTCGCCAAAGATGCGGCAGCCATGATTCTGACGGATGATAACTTTGTATCCATCGTTAACGCAGTCAGTGTGGGCCGTATGGTATTTGATAATATCAAAAAAGCCATAGCATACCTGTTTGCCGGTAACCTCGGGGCAATTATCGCCATTTTGTTTGCACTCGTCATCGGTTGGGTTAATCCGTTTACGGCATTACAGCTGCTCTTCATCAACTTGGTCAATGACTCCCTGCCTGCCATTGCACTAGGAACAGAAAAAGCTGAACCGGATGTTATGCGGCGCAAACCGCGTGATATCAATGAAGGGATCTTTGCCGGGGGTACCCTTCAAGCCGTCATTACACGTGGTGTACTGATTGGTGCGGCAGTTATTGTGTCTCAATATATCGGGCTTGGCATCTCTGAGGAAATGAGTGTAGCGATGGCCTTTACGACCCTGATTCTGGCACGGAGTCTGCAAACCTTTGCAGCGCGTTCCAACACTCAGACCATTTTCCAGGTAGGATTCACCACCAATAAATTGGTTCTTGGCTCGATCCTGGTTTGTCTCTGTCTCTACGGAATCACATTGATTCCGGGTGTGCGTGGGATCTTCGCCATTCCGGATACGTTTGGCTGGAACGAATTCCTGATTGCAGGAGGACTTGCTCTCCTCGCCGTCATTCTGATGGACGTCATCAAATGGATTCGCAACCGCGGCAAAACGGTCACTGCATCGTAAGAAGAAGATTCATATATTGGTGATTGGAAGTTGCTGTTTGGATTTATGCAAAATGCTCAACAAGGCGCCCCTAACACGGGTGCCTTTTGCTATAAGTATTGGTCTGTAACAGGACAATCGTCATCATTCTTGTCAATTCAGAGATCGATCAAATTTTATGACATTATTGCCATATGTACAGATTGAGCGTAAAATGGTTTATTGATTTTCATTATAGCTCAACTGAATCCATAGACAGGAATGGTAACGTGAAAGATAAAATTGTAATGCCTCTCTGGACATGCTGTCTGTTCATTGTTGTAATGAACACCACCATGTTTAATGTATCCCTGCCCGTCATTATTAACGATCTCCACATTACTTCTGATCTGGGCTCCTGGGTCATCTCAAGTTATTCGATCGGGTACGCTTTGTCGACCGTAATATTCAGTCGACTATCCGACCGGGTCCCGGTGCGCAAACTGCTGACGATTGGACTGCTGATTCTGGGCTTGTCTTCGTTACTCGGATTATTTGCGCATAGCTTTGCCATCCTGCTGCTGACACGCATTTTGCAATCCGCAGGTGCCGGGGTTATGGCCGGATTGGGTCTTGTCATCGCCAGCCGTTACATCCCGCTGGAACGACGCGGAGCCGCCATTGCCCTGATTTCTTCAGGAAGTGCCATGGCTTTTGGGCTAGGCCCTATTGTCGGCGGAGTCATCAGCGAATACTGGGGATGGAATGGACTTTTTGCGATTACGGTGCTGGTCCTGTTTGCCCTGCCTGTATTGCTCTATTTTCTCCCGCGTGAAACGGCCAATCCAGACAACACCTTCGATATGATCGGTGCAGTGTTGACAGTTATTAATGCAATCACACTTCTGGTCGCGATTACCCAGCAATCCTGGATCTGGTTTGCCATCGGTGTCCTATCTCTTGTGGTGCATATCGTGTATATCCGCAAAGCAAGCCTTCCATTTGTCAATCCGGATGTGTTCCGAACGCCGGGGTATACCCGGTTAATTGTGATCGGCTTCTGTGTTCTGGTGGTCAATCTCGGCAATCTGTTCCTGATGCCGCTTGTTCTGGCCGATCTGTTCGGACGCTCTTCGCTCACGATTGGTTTGCTCATAGCCCCGGGAGCCATTGTCGCGGCCTTCTGCACCCGTTTCGTGGGGCGCTGGATTGACCGTTACGGCAATATGCGTTTTCTGATGATTGGACATGTGCTGCTTGCAGGTGTACTCACGCTGTTTATGCTGGGACTGAGTCAGTCTGCTCTGATCATTACCGGTGGTTATCTCTTTTTCTCACCTGCACTTTCAGCCTCCATAGCTTCACTGAATAACGAAACGTCACGCATCCTTCCCAAAGCGCAGATCGGATCAGGGATGGGCATGCTTCAGTTGATTCAGTTCTTCGGCGGTTCGATGTCCGTAGCCGTCTGCGGACTGCTGTTACACAGTATTCCGGGCGTCCCGGTAGAAGAAGCCTATCATATTGTATATGGATGCCTGCTCCTGATTTGTCTGGTTTCGCTTGTTATCGTGGTTTGGCATAGCAAAACTTCCCATTCCGGGGCTGTACAGGGTAGTGCGGCTAAGTAATGCAACGCTTTCGAATCATCAATTAAACTAAAAAGAACACACAAACAGCCTGCACACAGTGCAGGCTATTTTTCCGCTTAGGTACGTTCAATTTCCCCGTTTAATTCAAGCCTTGGAATTCGTATCCCATACTATTTCCCATCCAGTGCAGCCTTCCAGGCTTCCTCCACCGCAATAGGTGCCTTGCTGCTGCTCTCCCCTCCGCCTTCTTGCGTCCAAAGGGGTGGGTAATAGGCAAATACTTGTCCTCTTTGAATCTGCGTCAGATCATTCTGCCATCCGTTCCAGCGAAAGGTCTGATAAAACTGTTCCAGATTGCCATTCGCCAGCCAGTTTATAAACCCCGAATAAGCAAGCTCCGTCGATTCCCATTCCAGTGTATCCGGTGCAAAATAGTATACCTCTCCAGTACGACCAAACTTGCCTGTATCCAGTGCGAAAAATCCGCCTGCCACATCGTAGGCAACCACCATCATGCCCTCCAAGGCCTGTACGCAGGGCTTGTCGCTCACACCATTCCAGCTGGTTAGACTCCCAAATATGCTCTCTCCGCCTGCACCCAGCAGCGTGATCCATCCATGATCCAGCACAATGCCTTCTGTCTCATAAGCAACGGCTCCCAGGTAGGATCTGGTGCTCACTTGAAGACGATAAAGCGTATCTTCCGCATCCTTGCGCTGCGCAGGAACGTACACGTATGTATTTTGTCCGCTGTCCAACAGCTCCTTTAATTCCTCCCAAGCGTGATTCTCCCGATCAACTAATTCTTCTGCAGATAATGTATGCAAAGTCCTTCTCCTTTCGGGATATGGATCCATCATCCATCCCTATCATCTCTTTTGTTTGTCCATTTAGGCCACCGTAACCCTTCACCACTTCACCGTTCCCGCTGTCCAGATCCGTGCTGATATCTGTTTCGCTCCCCGATCAAACTACAATTCAATCTCATCCGTTCCCCTGCATAATTCAAGCAACGAATCTGCCATATGTGCGCAATCCTCATATCCCAGATTTCCGGAATGAGCGACAAGAATCGGGTACTCCCCATCTCGGGGTAACCCTCCATTACACGTGCGAATTCTACCTTTCTATGAGCATATCATGGCTTATTTCACCATTCAAATCTGTTATAATCAAAACTTCACAGCTATTCATAAGGAGGAAACACTTTGCTTCGTTCAGTCTTATTTTGTTTTCTGGCTCTGACGCTGCTGGCAGCGGGTTGCCAGGGTCAGGCTTCATCCATACCAAATCCCGTTCCGACTGAGCTATCCGATCATGAGGAAGTCTATTACATATCACCCAAGGGTGACGATACGAACAGCGGGACCATCCACTCCCCCTGGAAAACAATGCAGCATGCTGCGGATCAAGTTACGCCAGGAAGTACGGTTTATTTGCGGGAGGGTGTGTATCGCCAGAAACTCAAAATCACCCGGAACGGTCATTCCGCCGATGATCCTACCGTCTTTTCCAGCTACCCTGGAGAAAAAGCCATTATTGATGGTACAGGTCTGTCTGTAAGTGGAATTGAAGGATTGATCGAACTTGAGAATGCCAGTTATGTCACGATCCAAAATTTCGAAATCCGCAACTTCACCACTACCATTGGAGACCAGGTACCCACAGGAATTTACGTGCATGGGGCAGGAGAACACATTCAAATCGCGGGTAACACCGTACACGCTATCGCGAGCAATGTACAGCCGGAAGGACCTGATTTAACCGGCAGGGATGCGCACGGCATTGCCGTTTATGGCACCGAACACCCCGTTGCATTGCGGAATATCCTGATCCAGGATAATGAATTGTATGATCTCGTGCTGGGTTCAAGCGAGTCACTCGCTGTTAACGGTAATGTCGATACCTTTTCCATATTGGATAATACAATCCATGATTCGGACAACATCGGCATCGATCTGATTGGGTACGAGGGTACTTCTGAGGACGACACGTATGATCAGGCCCGCAATGGAATCGTACGGGGAAACGAGGTCTACGACATATCTTCCAATCTCAATCCTTCCTATGGAACAAGCCTCCCGAACGGCAGTAATTCGGCTGGGGCCATCTATGTAGATGGAGGTACAGCTCATATCATTGATCAGAACCGGGTCTACCGCAACGATATAGGGATAGAAATCGCATCAGAACATGCGGGACGTTCGACAAGCAGCATTACGCTGCAGGATAACCTGGTCTATCACAACAGGCTGACAGGCATTGCTATGGGAGGATATGACGAGGAACGAGGATCTACTGAACATAGTACGATTATGTATAATACACTATTTAAGAATGACACCCTGGGTGCAGGCAATGGTCAGCTATTCGTGCAGGCCATGACGAAGAATAATACGTTTACACACAACATTGTTGTATCCGGCAGTTCCGGCGTCCTGATCTACAATGAATACAATAGCAATTCAGGGAATGTAATTGACCAAAATGTGTACTACACCCCGATCTCAGAGGAAGATGCCCTGTGGGTCTGGAAAAACAAAGGATACTCCGGCTTCTCAGCCTACATCAAGGACTCTGGTAATGACGCTCAATCACAGTATGTGAACCCGGCCTTTATGGATGAGCCCGGCGAAGACTTCAACCTCCAGCCCGGATCGCCCGCAGAAGGATATGGCCACCTTGCACCCCGATAACATTAAAGAGTCCATATGAGACAACCAACCTTACATCCTAGAAAATAAGAGTCTGTGCTTAACTGCACAGGCTATTTAACTTTCTATGAGCAATACCTTAAGGAATACTCGGCCTCATATCGTTTCGTATAAGGATCGTAATCCAGCACATTATTTCTAAACAGCTTGTCATTCACGGCACCGAATCGACCACCCCAGCCGCCGAAGGAAGGGTCTTCCATACTCCGCAGTTATCAATCAGGTAGAAGAAGGACGGGGAATCCCCCTCGGAGATAAAGTCGCATTTAGCATGTTCATGAAAGGATGTAAACACATTAAATTTTATTTTTTCCGGTATGCCTGAAGTAAGTCAACAACAGGGTGTAAGCTTTTCCCATTTTGATATATTATAATTCTTAGGATAACTGGATCACATACATAGGCATGACATTCACACCTTCTGGAGGAATTAAACCCATGCATAAACTGAACGCTGCCTTAGAGCGGTTTGTTGAACAGCAGGATTTGTACAATGAAGCTTACGGACTTTTCAAACAACATGATCTGCGCCCTCGCCAACAACCTTACCCACCCGAAGTGGACAAGCGGATACCACTCTCACCTGAGCTTCTGTATTTGTACACCCATTATGAGATGAGAGATGCAAATGCTGAAGGAACACTCAAAATGAAAAATGCGGCTGTGGAAATTGGTGATGCTGCCCTGTTATCCTTTGTTGCACCTGAACACCTGCACCGCCAGCAGCAGGGCTACCGCTGGATCGGCATGCATGAGCCATATGAGGAATCTCCCTCCTGGATAACAAGTCATGTTGTTATTGCGAATTTCAATGATGATCCATTGATCGTGGATACGAGCGCACCGAACTCACCCGTCTATGCTGCCTTTGAAGGTGGAGAACCCAAGTGTATCGCGGATTCGTTGTCCGACTTGTTCACTGCACTCGCCATCCTGATTGAAGCAGCTCGCACTTATGGCGGAGAAGTAAAGGATGAGGAAACCTATGAAACCAAGCCCGAATATGTGGAGCATGTCGAACCTTTATTGAATAATCTGCTGGGCGAGGTGCATATGAAACATTTATTCGAGTATTTATCCCTTCGTTAAACTGCTGAAATATAGAATATTAATGATCGGAAGATCGGTATGGAATTGGATCGATGTGTAACATTCTAAATATAATTTACTTTTTGTAAACGGGGGACGATCATGATTTATGTTGCTTTGCTTCGGGGCATTAATGTAGGCGGGAACAATAAAATTAATATGAAGCAGTTAAAAGAAACGTTCGAACAAGCTGGCATGCTGGATGTTGTGACTTACATTAATTCGGGCAACATCATATTTGCCGACCATCAGGAACGTCCCAATGCCAATGTTGAGATATCCCAGATGCTCGAACAAGCCATTGCCGCAGACTTCGGATTGCAGATCCGGGTTGTGGTGCGCAATATGGATGAAATGCAGACCGTGCTTCAGGCCCTGCCAGAGGAATGGACCAATGATGAGCAGGCAAAGAGTGATGTCATGTTTCTCTGGGATGAGGTGAACGACGTCTCGGTTCTGGACAAGCTGCCCCTCAAACCCGAAGTCGGTACATTGATTTACGTTACAGGAGCCATTTTATATTCGGTCAGCAGAGAAGATGCCACCAAAAGCGGAATGAACAAACTCGTGGGCTCCTCCATCTACAAATATATGACGGTTAGAAACGTCAATACGACCCGTCAGATCTATAAACTCATGCAGGCTGCGGCAGAGAGATCATAAAAGAATCCAATATGTAATAAATCCCCCATGGGATGGCATGGAGGAAACATCGGCCGGATGTCTGCTCCATGCTGGCTGCCGTGAGGGAAAGCTATTTAAGACTGTACTTGCAATGATTAGTCAATCTGAATACGTCTGCGGGTATGATCATCCCCTGGGCGTTTTGGAATTTCAAGCTTCAGCACGCCGTCTTCCAATCTGGCCTTGATGTGCTCCTCATCAATCTGTTCCACATAGAAACGTCGAAGGAATGCACCTGATCGGCGCTCCTGCCGAATGATTCGATTGGAATCATCCTTCTGTTCATGGAATTCATTGCGTTTGGCACGGATGATCAATTCATTGCCCTGAACCTGAATATCGATATCTTGCTTGGCGATGCCTGGAAGCTCGGCCTCGATCAAGTACTTGTCGTCCTCCTCACGGATATCCGTCCGGAATGGCTGGCTGCCGGTTCCAAAGGGAGAAACCCATGAACTGTCAACCATATCATTGAAGGATTTCAGCATGTGTCCGAACAAGTCTTCATTTCGTTTACGAAACGGGATCAGATCAAACATAAACATCATCTCCTTATATGTGATTGGTTTGTTGCTGCCTTACATGAATTATTATATTCCCCTTGTTGAAAATGCTCAAAATGCGTAAAAGCTGAAAACAGACGATTTTTTCTCACGAGAACTTGTTGTTCCAAAATAGATCCTATTTTCTTTTATTTCGACCTTTTTTGACCTTCTGACTTTTACTGACTATTGTTGTGTATGTTACCCTTCATATTGAAAACGATCCAAAAAACGCCTGATAATGAGATTGGAAGATTTACTCTCCCTCATAACCCAACCAATGGAAATGACACGCTGCACACCTTCAATCTCAAGGATGGAGAAGTCATGGTGCAGAACACTTCTGTCGTGTGTGAACGAGTATTCATGACCAATCGTCACAGCATCTAATTGGGCCAGAGCCGCATAAACAACTTCGGAATTATTCGTTCGAAACAATACATCCACCTCTCCCACCGCCTGTGAGAGTTCTCCCACAAACAGGTCCACAAGTTCATCATTAAATAACACAAGTGTCTCATTTTTCAACTCACGCATCGTGATCGATTTCCTGCCTGCCAAGCGATTGGTATGATTTACACATGCACGCATAACCCCTTCATCAATCGGAACAAAGCGGAGTCCTTCCAGATGCTGCTCCATATCATCTCTGTACAAGGCGATTAGACCGAGATCAACTTGTTTGTGACGTACATCTTTGATAATATTGCGCGCAGCACTTTCGGATAGCTCAAATTTCAGATCCGGATACCGTTTTTTCATACTCGCGATGGTAGGTATAATGCCCGGGACTCCTCCAGGTATGGCAGACAATCGCAGCTCTCCATGGATCGATTCCCCGATATACTGGGCATCCTCCTTGATGGTTTGCACCGTATCCACGACAGATCTCATTTTGTCCAAAATGGGCTTGGCGTGTTCCAGAAGATATGCACCATTACGGGAACGGCTGAATAACTGCATGCCCAGCTCATGCTCCAGACGAGTTATCGCCTGACTGATGGTGGATTGCGTAACCGACAAGGCCAAAGCAGCGATTGTGATTGATTTTGTCTTTTCAACTTCAAGCACATACATCATTTGTTCCAGATTCATAGAAAACCTCTACCCTCTTACATTAATTTAATTTAAGCCAAGTGTATTTTTCTTAAATATACATGAACCATAAAATTAAGTATACTTTGAATTGAAGATGAATGTAAGCGAAACCATTATTCTTATAAGACGAAGGAGTGTTACATATGAATACATTTGAAAATCGATTTGCAGGTAAAGTGGCGATTGTTACAGGTGCAGCATCCGGTATCGGTTATGCCATTGCGAGACGACTTGTCCAAGAAGGGGCTTCTGTACTTGCCGCTGATTTGAATATGGAGCGTCTGGAAATCATCCAGGGCGAACTCGGGGAACGTTTTATCGGCGTTAAAGCCAATGTGACCGTTGAAAATGATGTGGAAGAAATGGTCGGTGCGGCAGTCAAACAATTCGGAAAACTCGATCTGGCCATTAATGTGGCAGGAGCCTCACGTGCAGGCGTAATCACTGAACTCTCCGAGAAAGATTGGGACTTTACCGTGGATTTGTGTATGAAAGGTGTCTTCCTGAGCATGAAACATGAAGCCATTGAGATAGCTAAACATGGTGGCGGAGCCATTGTAAACGTGGCTTCCCTCAACTCTCAGGTACCCATGTATGCCGGATCGGCCTATGCCTCTGCCAAAGCTGGCGTCGAAATGCTCACCAAGAACGGAGCACTTGAAATGGCTCGTAACGGTATCCGCGTGAATGCCATTCTTCCCGGCCTCATCGATACCCCGCTAACTGCCGAACTGCTCTCCAATGCAGATATCAAAGAAGCCTATATGGAGCGGATTCCAATGAAGCGCGCGGCACAGCCGGAAGAAATGACGGGACCTGCCCTGTTCCTCGCAAGTGAGGATGCAGGATATGTGTCCGGTTCCAGCCTGATCGTGGATGGGGCTTGGGCAACCACCGGTTATCCGGACCTGAGCCGTTGGTTCTAATCCAGAGTAACGTTCCGTATTGCTACGGAACCATTACACAGCATAGCCTATTGACAGAGCATATCTCTGCCATAGGCTTTTTTTTTTGCATTGGAGCTTGGATGACCCACATGTTTTACACAAACGCTCTACTTCGCTTACTTCAGCTTAACAATTCGGCCCTATACTGAAACAATTGTACATACCATCAACCATGAAACGGTAAAGGGGATCTGGAACTGTGAAAAAGAGAAATCAATGGCTCGCCGTTTTGTCCATGACTGCCATACTTGGCGCAGGGGCAACCAGCTATACATCGATGGTCAATGCGGCCAGCACTACGGAATCTGCGAATGATCATATCGTACTGCGAACAGCCATCCAAAATATGCAGGGAACCATTACATGGGACAGCAGCACCCGAAGTGCGGACATCCAGTTGGGAGAGATCCGGGTGCAGCTTCCGGTCGGAACAGCCACAGCTACCATTAACGGTGTGCAAACTCCACTGGACAGCAAAAGTTATGTGACCAAAGGAACAACTTATGTATCTCCACAAACATTGAAGTTGATTACGGATCAAGTGATTCTGACCCAAAATAAAACCGGTTTTGAACAGACAGCGGCTTTCCAGATGCCAAGTGGCAAAGCTGAAATTGCTGCTTCCACTCCGGATGGCCAGCGTTTGCTCGTAACCGAGGCCGACAATGGCAGCATTTCCGTTCTGGATATTGCTGATCTGAATAACGTAAACGTTCTGAAAACCGTTAGCTTCCATGACCTCTCTGCCAAAGCGGAGGTTACCAGCGTAACCGTATCCAAGGATGGCAAATACGGCCTGGCCGTTATTCGTACAGGTGATACAGATACGGAAGCGAACAAGGGATTGCTGGCGATTGTTGACCTTACCACCTATAAAACAGTGAAGACCTACGAACTTGGCATTGGACCAGACTCCATCGCATTATCCCCGGATGGATTACACGCTGTGATTGCCATTGAGGATGAGGAGCTTAACAAAGCTGCGGATGAGATTGATTACCCCAATGCAAAACGTCCAGGCAGCATCATGATTGTCTCTTTTGCTGGCGGAAACGTACTTGAAGGAGAGGTAACCAGCCTCCCTGTATCCCTGGAAGATGTGAACGGAGCAAGCTATCCGCATGATCCGCAGCCGGAGTATGTCGCTATTAGCCCGGACAGCAAAACAGCGGCTGTTACATTACAGGAGAACAACGTCATTGCCATCATCGATCTGGAAACAAAGCAGATCAGCTCCATGTTCTCCCTTGGTACGACTTCACATCAAGCCGATCTGAAAGATGACGGGATCGTTCAGTTCACCGAAAGCCTGGCAGCTCGCTATGAACCAGATGGTATTGCTTTCTCTGCGGATGGCAAGTACCTGCTGACTGCCAATGAAGGCGACTTGGGCAAAGATGAATTCGACAATGGTATTAAAGCAGGCGGACGCAATATCGCAGTCTGGGATCTGCAGGGCAAGCGTGTGTATGACAGCCAAAACCTCATTGACGAAGCGACCGCCAAGGCAGGTTTGTACCCGGATGATCGCAGTCCCAACAAAGGCAGTGAAGTCGAGAATCTGACGGTATCCACCGTGGATGGTACAACCTATGCTGCCGTGGCTTCCGAACGGGCCGATGCCATTTTGTTCTTCGATCTTGCTGACCCGGTAAATCCGGCCTATCTGGGCTTGATTCCAACAGCTGGTGAGTCACCGGAAGGCATTCACCGTGTTAACGGACGCAGCGTATTTGTAAGTGCGGATGAGAGCACGGGAACACTTAGCTTTTTTGAGAAAAAGTAATTCAGGTTCTCTGCAGGCAACTGCACATGGAACTGGAATAACATGAACTTAAAAAGGACAAGAGAGCATCGATGCTCTCTTGTCCTTTTCTTGCTATCTGCGTTTATATGAGGAATCATCATGCCCCCCCACATGTTATTCGTCATTGAACGTTACGAGCCAATCGCTCCAGCCATTCTACCGCCGGAGCGAGGACTGCTTCATCAATATCGAATTCCGGATGGTGATGGGGTGCGGGCAGATCGCTGCCAACAATCATGTACGTAGCGAGACCGCCCTGCTCCTGTACACGTTTGATCATATAGCTGGCATCTTCGCTGCCCAGGGCAGCCCCGTCCGAAATTGCTTCTGCATGCCGAATTCCGGAAATTCCCTCTGCCTGCTTCACGGCAAGTGCGGCAAGTTCCATATCACAACGGATGGGAATGGCTCCACCTACAATCTCAATCGTAACACTTAATTCATGCATGGCTGCACTGTGTTCGAGGATCTGACGTACCCGTCGCTCCAGTTCAAGATTCGTTTCTTCCTTGGTGGAACGCGTCTCGATCACCATTCGAGCGTGTTCAGCGATGATGTTCGCGCCGGTCCCGCCTTCCAGGATTCCAACATTAATCCGAGTATCGGCTGTACTGAACCGAGGCAGCGCATGAATATTGAGCATGGCTGTTGCAGCACCAAGCAGCGCATTTCGGCCTTCCTCAGGGGAAGCTCCCGCATGCGAGGATACTCCCGTAAAGTGTGCTTCCAGCTTGGTCGTTGCCAGGAAACCGGCGGATGCCCCTTTGACATGACCGGACGGCACATCGGTACCCAGATGCATACAGAACAGGCGGTCTACCTGTTCAAGCATGCCTTTTTCCACCATGGCATATGCACCGCGCACTCCCTCTTCGGCAGGCTGGAACAGCAGCCGCACTTTCCCCGCAAACTGTCGGTCGCTTAACCGTTCTGCTAGCGCAAGACCGATACTGGTATGCCCATCATGTGCACACGCATGCATGATTCCTTCATGGGTTGAGCGGAAATCCCCGGCTTGTGGTGTATGCTTGTTCATCTCACTTTCACGAATCGGCAGGGCATCCATATCGAAGCGAAATGCAGTTGTCGGTCCTTCCTGAATTCCTTCCAGCTCGGCTACAACAGCCGTGAATCCACCACGCATGTGCTCCACTATGGCCGGATCTGCCCCCTCGCGGATCGCTCGCTGGTAGGCATCCTCCAGCACTTCCGGTTGGGGCAGCCCCCGCCGGGACATGTCATCAATGGCATCTTTTCCATACGTGACACGGTAACCTAACGCCGTTAACATCAGTACAACTTTGGTGGCGGTGCGAAATTCAGTGAATCCCAGTTCGGGATATTGATGCAGCTCTCTGCGAAGCGCAATAATGTCGATCATATCCTTTACTCCTCCCTCAACTCTTTCAGTTTCCCACAGCCACTGGGGGTCTTTATGGAATTCAGAATCCTTCGTCCAAAAGGGCTAACATCCTCTCATTTTTGATTATACAATTTAATCGTAAATTTTACATTTAGTTAATCCATTCCTTACGCTCGTTTAGCAATTGTTGTATACACTGGATCTTGGATACCAAACTATACATATTTTCTAGGAGGATGCATTCATGTTAAACCGGTTCAATGCCCGTGCAGCCAAAATGATGCTTGCGGTTACGACAGTTGTTACAGCTACGCTGGGAGGAAGCAGTGCTGCGTGGGCTGTGGAAGACACCGCCACATCTGCATCAGCATCACCGATCAAAAATGTCATTATCCTGATCCCGGACGGCATGGCTAACGATGCGACTGCACTTGCTCGCTGGTACAAAGGGTCTTCCCTGACTTTGGATTCCATGGCCAGCGGTATGGTTCGCACACACTCCGCGGATGCGCCGATTGCGGACTCGGCTCCTGCCGGAACGGCTTTTGCTACAGGTTATAAATCACATACAGGATATGTTGGCGTACTGCCGGATAAGGCAACCATGCCTGGACAAAAGGCCATCGCTCCTGGAGATGAAAAAAAACCGATCGCTTCCGTTCTGGAAGCATCCAAACTGGCAGGTAAGGCAACCGGCATTATCGCTACCTCCGAAATCATGCACGCTACACCGGCCGACTTCTCCGCTCACTATCCGGACCGCAAAAATTACGATGCACTCAGCAAACAGCAAGTATATAACGGTATGGACGTTGTTTTGGGCGGGGGAAGCCGTTACCTGGAGCCAGCGGGCCGCCAAGACGGCGAGAATCTGGTCTCTTCCATCAAGGCACTGGGTTACGATTACGTAACAACACCGGCTGCAATGAAAGCTTCGGACTCCGGCAAGCTCTGGGGAATGTTCGCACCTGCGGGCATGTCCTATGACATGGATCGCGATCCCGCGAAACAGCCAAGCCTTGCTGAAATGACATCCAAAGCCATTGAAGTCCTGTCCAAAGATGAAGACGGCTTCTTCCTGATGGTAGAAGGCAGCAAAGTGGACTGGGCGGCTCATGCCAACGATCCGATTGGAATTATCAGTGACGTACTGGCATTTGATGATGCTGTAAAAGCAGCGATGGATTTCGCCAAAGCAGATGGAGAGACCGCTGTTGTGGCTGTGACTGACCATGGTAACGGCGGACTTACCATTGGTAATAATGCAACAACTGGAACCTATGACAAAGAACCGTTATCCACATTTATCGGACCGTTGAAAAAGGCCAAGCTGACAGGTGAAGGCGTGGAAGCGAAGCTGAATGCCAAACGCACCAACATCAAAGCAGTCATGAAACAATACTATGGCATTTCTGATCTGACTTCCGAAGAGATCGCTACAATCAAAGCAGCCGAGCCAGGCAGCCTTAACTACGCGATCGGGCCAATGATCAGCAAACGTGCGGGCATCGGCTGGACGACGGGTGGTCATACAGGCGGAGATGTGGTGCTGTATACGTATGCTCCGAACAATGACCGTCCATTCGGCGTGATCGACAACACGGATGTGGCTAAATACATGGCACGCGTACTGGACCTGGATCTGGACAGCGTGAGCAAACAATTATTTGTTCCTGCCAAACAAGCATTTACAGCCAAAGGAGCAACTTACAAGCTGGATCTGAAAGACAACAAAAATCCGAAGATTCTAGTAACGAAAGGCAGCACGAAGCTCGAACTGCATATCTATAAAAATATCGCATTGGTTAACGGAAAAAAGACTGAGCTGGAAGGCGTAATCGTATATAACGGCGTCGAAGCCTTTGTACCACAAGGTGCAGTGGATTTGATCCAGTAATTCGACAGTCCGCCTGTAACCAAAAGCGCCATAATACGAGAGCGCAGGAACTTTTACAGAACTTTACCAAGGGTTTAACCATTTGGCTGCCGAATGTTTCGGCAGCTATTTTGTTGTTTTTTTACAAGGAGTGGGTTCCAGTCCCCGCTTATCGTATAATGAACGTGACATTGATAATAGGAGATAAATAAAGGAGAGATTCACCCATGTTGATCAAACTAAATTGGATCACGCTTCGGGTACGCGATTTGAAAGCCTCACTCGGGTTCTACCACGGTATGCTCGGGCTTCCAATTCAGCGTCAATTCGAAAGCCGTGGACGGCAGATCGCCATGCTAGGCACTGAAAAAGAAACCATGCTGGAATTAATTGAGGGCAACGAATCCATTCTTAAAAAAGAAGCTGGCGTGTCCATCGGCTATGAGGTAAGCTCGCTGGAGGAAGCCATGGAACGGCTGGCGGCGCTGGATATTCCTATTGTACGCGGCCCCATCCAGTCCAATCCTCACCTGCGCTTCATTTACATTGCCGACCCGGACGGCTTCGAGATACAGCTCGCCGAGCATGGATGATCCGGCGGAAGAAATGAAAAAAAATGTGAAACATCGCCTATCTGCCAAGCCCCGTCGCAGAGTAGTATGGTTCGCTGCAATCGCTGCCGCGTCCCTTTTTACATGTGGAATTTATGTGGGGTTTAACACCTGGGGAAATAGTTATGCTCCTGCACCTGCGCAAGGAGGTATTCCACAGGATTCAGCACCTGTTCAATCGACGGGGGAAACCATCGTTTTCCCAGGAATGGATGGCAGTAAGATTAAATTGCCTCTGCAATTGTCGGAAGTACAGCTCAGCATTGACAGCGATAGAAGCTATATCAGATCTGCTCCTCCTCGAATCCCGGAGATAAGTTACGAACTCTCACCGGATCTGAAAGACAAGCTGCAAGCAGTACTGGTGTATCGACCAGACATACCAGGCGGTTACCTGTTATTAGCACCAGCTGGCTGGAAAGCTTCCGGAACCGTGGGTGCGAACGGTTCATATGGGCTCACGCTGACGAATCCAGATGATACAGAAGAGACCCTGCATTATTCAGATAATGCCTGGGCCTGCCTGGGCTGTGCTATAAACAACATTGGAACCTATTTCCCCGATCAGGCCAACTGGGCAGATGAACAGGGTTTCTCAGTCTATAAGCCTATCGCTTTTGACGAATGGAATGATGTCGGATCGGAGGGGGATGACCACCGAACAGCATTGTTTGTGACGACATCAAAGGACGGATTCCATCAGGAAGGTGTCGCCTATTACGCAGAAGACAGCAATGGTTATTTATTCAGGCTGTTGGAATTCAATCTTACTCAAGTTTCCTCCATTGAAGACGAGACAATTCAGTCCTCTATGCGTTTTTTCCAGTCCCAACATGGACCGATAAATATTGAGACAGACTAGGTGCATGTCTAGAATCGCCATTTTTTAGCCTATATAAAAAAATCTCTAGTTGCGTCCAGAACATGCTCGGAATGTTCACTGCTGCACAGGCCTTGTTTCAGGCTTTGGACTTGCTTATCTCCAGCCAGTTCATTGATTCTCCTCCTCCAAGTACTTCATACACTACAATACACTGTAAAGGAGATATACCTAGTGTTCAAGTTATAGCGCAGGCGATCAAAAAAAGCCCGGCCAGCACGATGAACATGCACGGACGGGCTTTTAGCATTTCCTTTAAAGGTCTCCTGGACACTAAGCCGAGAGTGTATCCATCGGCACGCTACCTGGTGAAGGACGATCAGCTACCTTTTCTTCGCTGGTAACAGAGGAAGCCTGATGATCTGACACCAGCTCATTCAGGTTCAAGATCAACTGCTCCAGCTCGCCGAAGCTGTCCACCATCTTCTGAGTCAGGCTGCGCTGCTCCTCCATACTGGCAAGAATCTCTTCAGCAGCTGCACTGGATTGCTGGGTCACACTTGAAATCTCGGAAACCTCATTCACCACTCTTGTAGAGGATTCCTTCATCGTTGCTGAACTGCTTTCAATATCCGTTGCCTGATTCAGCACTTCCTGGGAATTGTTATTAATGGTACGGAACACGACTTCTGCCGTCTGCACGCTGTCTCTTCCTTCTTGAAGAGCGAGGCGAATACGCTCGAAGCGATCCGTCAGCGCCTGTGTCTGTCCTTTTAACCGGGTCAAAATGGTAGCTATGTCACTTGCCGATTGACCTGAATGCTCGGCCAGCTTGCGAACTTCCTCCGATACCACTGCAAACCCACGACCATGTTCTCCTGCACGAGCGGCCTCGATCGCAGCATTGAGTGCAAGCAGGTTGGTCTGGTTGGCAATGTCCGAAATACTGTTCAGCATCAGGGACATGGACTCACTTTCCTCGTTGAACTTTCTCATATCAGCAGCTGTTGTATTGATCGTCTCATAGAGCTCCCGCATCTGTATATTCAGATGGTCCATCTGGGCACTCCCCGTTTCCGTACTGGTCGCCATACTGGCAGACAGCTCTTTCATTTGAGACGAATAGGAAGCAACATCGCGGATATGATGATCCGACAAGGAGAGAGACTCCGAGATTTCGGCTACACTGGTTGCCTGGAACTCAACGCCTTTGGCCACTTCACTGAATCCGAGCGTCACCTCATGAGTAATGGAACCAGTTGCCTCCACTTTTTGCTTCAGTTGATCCGTGTAACGGGACAAGCCCTCCACAGATTCTTTGACCCGTTCCAGCATGGTTTCCACTCTCTCTTTGGAGCTCTCCACCTCTTGCCAGCGTACTTCGCTTTCACGGAAGAGTCTTTGATTCAAATGGGAGACCATCATCAGGATCGCTCCGGTAAGGGCAAACATGCCCACGTTAACAATGTTTCCAATAAAATCAATCGTATTTTCTGTATTTATGACAAATAATTGAAGGACACTATTTGCGAGTGATATGAAAAATCCAATCATAAAAAACTTCTTGTTCGGATACAGCAGCAATATTGCAGTTAAGACCAAACTTAGCGAGAAATTGACAGCCCCCCAACCAACGTAGACCCCACATATTGTAATGATCAGTGTGACCAGCCAAGGAATTAAATGAATGTGTTTTCGTTTCACATTAGCATATGTAACCCAACCCGCAAACAAAATGGCTAGTCCATTGGAAACAAGCAGCTTAGGAAGCAGAAAGAGCATGCTCAGACCAATAACAACTATAATCCACAAAATAATATTGATCAGCTTGTTCCTTTTCCAAATAATCTCATCGTACCGACTCATCCGTTCCCCGTCCTTTATCTAGGTAAATGTGGTTTTTGTAGGGCAACTCTGTACTACATTCCATTGGTCTATGGTCCTGCATATACGCAATCCGCAAATACCTCGCGCCGTAGCATAGTACAAATTAACTTCATAAACATGAAATAATCGCCACATTATGTATATCGGTATTCTAAATTTAAAATTTATATGCAACGATAAAATAATATGCTTCCATATCATATTGACAAACGGGAAAAAGCCTGCTTATACGCTTTCACGTACATGCAGGCCAGGTTAATTCAAGTGAATCAGGGTGTCTACTAACCAATCCTATTTAATTTTCAACTTGATCATATTGCGCTCTGCTTCTTGAAGGTCATCGTACACTTTGCCAGGTTCACCACGCAGCTTCATTACAAGCGATTGCGGATCGTCCAGCAGATTGCTGCTGAAGGAGTAGATCATGCCGTCTTCCGTTCCATTCCCTCCTACCAAGGATAGCTCTGTCTGCCTTCCATCCTTGGTTGTAGATACAATTTTAATAGGGCTAACTGCATCGTAGATGGAAAGTTTGGTTTCATAATCAATCTTTTCGCTAGGTTCATAAATGAATCTGACACGAGTCACAAGAGGTGATATTTCTACTTCAGATAACATCACTTCATATCCACCAACTGTGAATAGCTTATTCAGTTCTAAGACTTCCGTTTTGGGAACCGAGAATTTTGGGTCCAGATTGAAAGTGATGTTCATTTTTTTTGAAAATTGATACTTGCGTTCCTTTTTGACTGCATCTGAATCAGTCCCCTGGTTCGGAACAACGGATGAAATCTGTAGATTAATCATGACTTGTTCAGGCAAGGGTTGCTTTTGTGTAAGCTCTATGGTGCTTCGACCATAAATGGTGTGGTTATCATTCGAGGTATGCAAGCCCCCTGAATTTCCATTATCTATTAACTTACCGGTCAGCGCATTTGTCATTTTCGTATTAACGACCGAATAGATCTCCTGAGAGTCATCTGTTTTTGCCGTATACAAAACGATTAATCTGTTTTCATCTGCCATCACTGCATTGACAGTAAATTGATATATTCCGGATTTCACCGTACGGTCCACGAGTTGAAAATAGCCATTATTGATAGCAGAAACAAGAGTTTCCCCATCAACGTCCTTTGCAGCTAAGTCCCGGAATGGCTCCAGAACTCCCCAATCCTGAATGGGTTCAACGGCTGTTGTCTGTGGGGCAAAGCCCCCTCGGTATGGCCCGAGCAGAAACCATCCTGCAGCCATTGCCGTTATAAGCACAGCAGTAAGCCATTTGATCTGGACACCACTTGTCGTTCGCCTCGCTCTTGCAATCGCAAGCCCTCGCTGGATGGCAAATGCCGTATCTGCCGGATTCAGTTGCTTTTTCTCCAGTTCGACCTGATATGCGTCTGCAAGAAGTGCCTTTTCCTCCGGACTAGTTTCCATGCCAATCCCCCCTGTTCTTCATCAATTTCCGTAACTGCTCCAGCCCCTTGTGCTGCCAGGTTTTAATGGTTCCTTCGGGTTTTCCGAGGATCGAGGCTATGTCGCTCAGCGTCATGTCGTTATAATACTTCAGCAGTAATACATGACGATACTTCGGTTTTATTTTCTTCAAAAGCGACCACATGGCAATTCGGTTATCATCCAGGCCAGCAACCGCAGCATCCGCAAAAGCTTCCTCCCAACCATCATTAGACAGCGGCGCGGTTCGCTTGCGGCGTCTCTGTTCGTCAATACAGACATAGATCAGAATCCGAATGATCCATGACTTAAACGCCTTCTCATTTTTCAACGTCCGACGCTTCGTCCAGGCCCGGCATGTCATTTCCTGCACGGCTTCCAGAGCATCATGACGGTTACGCAGATAACTGTAGGCAATGGAAATCAGGGTATCCTGATGCTCCATGATGGACTGAACAAACACCGTCTCGTCTTCGGTTTGCACGAACATGATCTTCTTCATCTCTGCTTTGGTCTCCACCCCGCATCCCTCCTTCTCTCTCTTTCTGTGGTTTAAGACGGGTGAATGCACCAAACGGTTTTTATTATTTTCTTGCATATCAAAAAGCTCCAATTGCGAAACAAAGTAAACACTCTGAAGAAGACTCAAGGCTCTCTGGAAATATTTTGAGTCTAAGTATAAAAAGAATGACCCCTGTTCAATACAGAGATCATCTTCATCAATCCATATAAGCCTCTCTATTATCCCAATTAAAAATTACTGTAAGCTCCAGATTTCCCCTTGCTGTAAATTCACTCTGTGATCATTAATTAAAATGGTGTGGTTATTACTCCATTCCAAGTCGACTTGATCTACCTTTCGCTCCGAGTAAACAACTTTTTTAAACCAAAGCGGCCCCTGTAATTCACCTACAACACCAAATGTCCCCATTGCACCAGCATCCGTTTTATAAAATTTTAATGTATAGTGCTGATCTGGCGAATGAGTAATCGTAAGTAATTCTTTTGATCCGGAAAACATGGTGGTAAATGATACAACGACAATAAGCAAGAAAATCAGGACTGAAGAGAGAATCGTCGAGATCCAGCTCCTTAGCTTCGCAAACTTGTCCGACTGATCTTTAAAACCAAGTATAGCTAGAGCTAGCACTAAAATAGAACAAACGAGCATCACATAGGTAGGCGGAACGATTAACCATTGATTATTCATATGGGAATATAAAGAGTAAAACGAAATGAAGTATAAAATGAGCACGAACAACAATGCAATCCAGCTCATTTTTTTCACCATCAAGAATCCCCTATTCTTCATGCAATTCACCGATGGAATGATCCAGCCACAGTTCATACCACTCCAGAAAACGCAGCCGGTCCGTATTCCCCCAGTAGTGATCCGGATAAATCCCATTTCGATTCGCCCGATCATCGGTCCAAATTTCTCCACTGCATGGTCCGTTCAAGACCAGATTCATGGAAATGCCGCAGCCAAAATCACTAATACGCAGCAGGCCTGCCGACCATTTCGGATCGAGATATTCATGGTCCAGCGCATCCCACTCCTCTTCTTCCTTGCTCTCATCGTACCAGTCATAGTCCCAGTTCCAAGCTTCGGCAAATTGAAAAGCATCCGAGATGGCATTCAGCTCATCATCATATCCAATCACGGCATACACCCCGTCGTCCGGCCTCTCCAACCCGTAATATGGACCTGCGCCACCCGATCCAATATGCAGCAGGAAAGCGCGATAATCCTCAGGCAGCCTAATCTTCCAATTCTGTTCGAACACTGCGATCCTTTCCGTTGTCCATACGGGATCCATCTCATATTCATGGTTCTCTGCGCCAAATAAGTCCATCTCCGGGTCCAGGCTTTGAAGAATTTTCAACTTCTCGCGTATGCGTTTCAGCTGCTGTTCATGCATATCCGCTCGTCTCCTTCGCTGCTCTGCTAACTACTCCGTTCCACAACGTATCCACGTTGAAGCAACTCATCCAGCGCTGCTTCTGTATCGCGCGCGGGGCATAGCTCCCTGATTAGACTGGCTGTCACTGGTTTCCCCTCATATACTTCAGTTAACGCAGACAAGGACAATTCCTGTGTGTCATAATATCCTTCTGCCCAATCAGCAAATGCCTCTGGCGTTTCCTCAATATAGCCCAGCAAAAAATCGGCACCGCCTGTGGCGTCGTCTTCGCTTTCCTCGTTTAACGCTTGCTGAATCCAGCTTCCAGCTTTCCATTGTGGATCGTTTCCTTCCTGCCAAACACAAAAGGTAACATCCTCCAATTCCAACGCTTCCCCATGATCACGCAAAATAGTCAATAATGCTTCTGGCACTTCGTCATACATGCCTGGGTAGACTTCTCCATCTTCTCGGGCATGTGGACTTAAGGGTGATTCATGGTCGAATCCCTTGATTAACGTACCGTAGCTGGTAAACAACACATGCAGGTGATCACCTGCACCATTATCGATGCTCCCCCATGCCACACCAGGCTGCAGCTCGGCTTCATAACGGTGTACGCGGAGCCATTCTTCCTCTGACATGATGATATCCAACGCTGCAAGTATGCGCATGTGTTGATGCAGTGTATCTGAATTCGTTATCGACGTGAAATTCCAATTCAGCATGTGAAACCCTCCCGATATACTGTCTACTGTTCTTTAGGACTTACCCATTCCTGTACCATTCATAAAAACATTCTAAACACGGATCAGACTATCCAGTATGTTATGGCCCTGGGCACTTGGTTTTATAGACATCGAAATGTGATTGCCTTCTCTAGAGACCAAGCACGCATAGTTTCCGGGCTGCAGCGGCAAGGTTATCCCATCGCATGACTCATCCGGCTCCAGATCTCCGCCACTGACGTCCTCGGCCGCTCCCAGAAATACATTGCCGGAGGGAACTTGCAGATAAAACACTTGCACTCCTTGTGTTTCTTGCACTTCGTTAGCTGTGTCCGAGATATCCACACTCCACGTTACCTCATACAATCCATCCGCTCCCAGATTGAAAAAGAGACAATGACCTGCGTTCACCTCAGCCAGTTCATCTTCCGGAAGGGACCACCAGTCCGACGGTTCTTCCACACGGTGTTTTAACGAAGCCAGATCATACAGACACAGCGTTGCCGTATCCGTATCAAATTGAAATGTCCCACGCATCCTTCATCTTCCTCTCTGATTGTAATCATTTATTGTATCAGCCACTCCAAGCGCTGCAGCAGATCGCTGTCCAATTCCTGCCTGCATAACGACAGCTGCGTATGAAGACGTTCCCGTTCAGCCGTGGACATTCTGCCCCCGTAGCTGCGATTCGGGAATTGGGCCCAGTTGTGCAATTGGCGCTGGATTGTGCGTTTCACCCATTCCTGCTTGGCTGTTGGGAGCTGTTGCAGCAGCAATCCGAGTTGAGTCCATCTGCCCATGGCAGAGATGATGCGCAGCACATTTCGAATAACATGAGGCAAGACATCGGCTCCCGACAATAGAACAGCGGCTTCATCAGGTTTAATGAGATATGGATGGCGCATGAGTGCCCGGCAGGCTTCCCGCGAGATGCCTGGTTGCGGGCTCCTTAGCGAACATACAAAATAGTTTCCATAGGATATAGCGTCCAGCCGCATTAACCCGCGTATAACTACTTTCCGTACTGCAATGGATGGATGCTGCGCATATTCAAACAGGACCTCAGCGTCTGCCTTTTCCCCCGTCTCGCCAAGACCGGCAAGGGCAGCAGCAAGATGGTCTTGCCCTTCGCTCCAGATCGCGTCAAGATACCACTCCGCATAACTCATCTTCATCCACAGCTTACCGTGCCTGCGCGCCGTGTCCCGTACAGGCAAGTTCGATTCCAGGAGCCGATCGATTATAATCTCCCTCGCATCAGCGGGATACACGGTGGCAAGCACATCCAGACTTTTCCGGCGGATTGAAGGCACACTATCCAGCTGCATGCGAAGAAGGACCTCTCTCAGCTTCTGACCGGACAACATGCGATCCACTCTCTGTGCTGCCCAGCGCCGTATGGAAGGATCCTCATCACGCAGTGCTTGCTCCATAAGCATCTCCGTATCCGTTCCTTCTGCTTCCATCGAAATATTAAAAAGCCAATCGGCGGATGCCGGGCTCCGGTGATACCCGTGCCGTATGAAGGACATATCGGCATTCCTTCTGTCGCAGCAGGTGATGCACGGATTCAATGAAAGACTCGAATGAATCCCGGCCACAGATCCGAAGTCGCTCCACAAGCATGATATGTTCCATCCACAGCTTGGCATACTCGGGCATCAGTTTAAGTTCAAGTGCCGCTCTGGCCAGATTGCGAATTTCGGGCACCCAATCATTCAAACGAAGCAGCAAATAAGCAAAGCTATCTGCCTCATCATCCCGGATCATCCTTTTAACTGCTGCCTCTCTTATGTATCCACTCCAGTGCATCGTCAGCATGGATAAACGTGTGGGACTGGCCTGATCCAGCGTATGCATCTCACGTTCCACTACCCGCTTCCCATCCACAGGAGAGGGACGCCATTCCCTTACATGTTCGTTCAGCCAAACCAATTCGGATACGGGACATACCGCAAGCAAACGGGTAACCGCCTGCTCTGCTGCCCGACGAATGTCGGCACACTCATGATCCATCATTCGTAACATGACCGGAATCGCGGCATAGACTCCAGACTGGCCAATCTGACGAAGTTGCTGCACCGTTTCCTGAACAGTTCCTGTTCCCAGCTGATTGAGTTCTTCCTTTAACTCAGAAGACAATTGACGCACGTTCACCCGCTCCTTCCCATCTGATCCAGGTAAGGAATCAGAACCATATCCAACCATTATATCAAGCCGGGAACCGGGGTTAAAGGAACCCAGGGGCTATATCTGTTTATGCTATACTTGTGAAAAAATGCAATGAATGAGGGATTGTAATATGGATGGATGGGAAAGCGGCGTCATTCAGGTTGACGATAGTCTAAAATTGTATTCCGGTCTCACGGAGGAGGAATTGAAGGCAAGTCTTTTTTATAAGGAGAAAAGCACAGAAGTTCAAACGCTCACTACGGGATATACGTGGTACAGATTCAAATCAGTCGCTTCTTCGGGTGGAAAAACATATTACCTCGCCTTGTGTTTCTATCAGTCCAGGCTAGTTCATGCCAGTCTGGCACTGGACGGCAGCGAATTTCCGTCTTCATGGGATGACTGGACCGAGGCAGGTGAGATGAAGCGCAAAGCGGCCCATGATGAATGGCTGAAGCAGCAGATTTCTGGTACACCGCAAATTGTACGCTCCAAACCCTATCCCTACATGGAATACAGCTTTCCATGGGGAGCGATCTATTCCAGCTATGATCCCCGGTCTGCCAGTGCAAGCATTGGGTTCACATTTACCTGAGGTTATGACGGTTTCCTCCACGTAAACAGGCTGTATCTCTTCATTTTCGGGTGCAAATTGACGATATAACCATAACATGAATTTTTTGAACTTTGTGGAGGAAACTATGTCAATCAACCTTAGAAGAGAACCCTTTCGTTATACATTGAAGGAACCCATCACGTTTGAAATTTACATCATCAGCATTAACGGTGTATCTGCACCACACAAACCCATTCAGGCCGAATTGATTGATATCAGCCGCTCTGGCTGCCAGCTTTCGTTTCCGCTAAGCCTGCATGTCGAGTCCAATGAAATCCGGATCGGAATGAATCTGCTTCTTTTTGAAGATCCCTTATATCTGGAAGGAACACTGCGCTGGGGCATAGAGGAGAACGAAACATGGCATTACGGCGTGCAGCTTGAGATTCCGGATGGCAATCACGATCGCCTGTCCAGAGAGATGCGCATGCTTGCCGGACAGGGAAAGATCATGGTGAAGTAGCAGCTTTATTCGCGGTGGAGGCATTCTCCATTTTGGACCAGTTCACGCTTCTTTCCAGAATCAGTGAGACAAGAACACCGATCACGAGTCCATTGCTAATTATGGGAATGAGGTAAATGGGCAATGCCTGAAAAGCTTCGGCAGGGATGTTCATTACGGCAACCCCGGTTAGAACAGGCAGAGCTACGCGGTATATCGTTTTGGAATTAAACGTTGTCCCTTCAATGGTTCTGAGTGCTGTTCCGAACATTTGCAAGTAGGCTACAAACAATACGGCACTGCCTACACTTGGCGGTATTTGCGCAAAAAAGGCAGTGACTGAAGAGGTTAGCCCCAAAATACATAACATGCTTGCCCCAATAATAAAAGCAGCACGTTTCAAAATACGTGTACTTTCCAGAAAACCGATTGACGATGCAAATAGACCAAATGGCAGCACGCCCACACATGCAGAGAGCATGCTAAACAATCCTGTCAGCATATAGGAGCGTTTATATTGTTGGTCTGTCGTCTGTGTTCCGTATATTTTTTCCACCGTGCTTAATGTTGTGATTGAATTCGTCATATTGACCAATCCGACAAAGAACGCCGTAATGACAATCCCCGGCTCCCACGTCGGTGCCCCCCATGGAAACAGAGAAAACAAACTCCTCCCAGAATCACTCGATAGCCCTGCGTGTTGACCTGGAAACACAAAACTGTAGGCAATCCATCCTGACACTATGCCAATGAGAATGGAGTAATTGCCCAGTCTGCCCCTGCCCTTCAGCTGGATCAAGGCGACCAGAAACGCAATTGCAACCGATAAGGCGGCTACAGGCAGGTTGAATGTACCAAATTCGGTATAGCCCACCATACCCTTGAAGAAATTCATGGTCAGCTGGATCGTCATGAGAAACAGCATCGCACTCTTGACCATGGGTGTAAACAGCTTCTGCAATACATGGGCTGCACCTAATCTGCCAAGGACCATCATGGTGAAACCGGCTAACAGGAAACCGGTAGCAAGCCCTCCCCCGATTCGCTCCAAACTCATACCGGCAGAAGATGCCGAAACGGTTAGGCTGAGGGTTAATCCCCACCACAGACCCGAAGGACCGTCCATAACTGCATAGCGGTGTCCAAAGACAGCCTGCAGAATGCACACGGCTCCGGTAAGTAGAAATGCGTGCTGCATCGATGCTGCGATAGCATCCGGAGACAGCTGAAAATTATGTCCGATGGATAAGGGCACCACTACAGTATTGGTAAACAGGAAGAAGAACCACTGAATACCTGCCAAAACAAGCGAGGATGTTTGGCTCATATATTTTGATATAAAATGCTCTTGCTGTCTGTTCATGAATAGTTTATTTCCTTTCGCGCTTTCATATGGAATGGACCACCTTCATTCAATCCTTCGATAGCAGCCGTTCCATTTCGATATATCGATTTCGTCTGGCATGCGTAAGCGGTGTAATTCCGTCCCGATCGGGAATCTCGGCATCAGCACCATACTGCAACAGCAATGCCACGATCTGCTGATGCCTGGCACCGCCGTCCCCCAAAATGACGGCCTCCAGCAGCGCTGTCCAGCCCAGATTGTTGATATGATTTACGTCCACATCGGTTCTTGTCAGCAGGAGCTCCACAATGTCTACATGACCCCGATCTGCGGCAGGAATAAGTGCTGTTCCGCCAAAACGATTCGTTAATTTTGTATCTGCCCCCGCTGCAATGGCTAACTCAACAATCTCTCTGAGGCCCTCGGCACTCGCGTACAACAACGGATTATCCAACCGCCCATCCTGAAGGTTAATATCGGCTCCTGCATCGATCAACATGCGTACGGTCTGCACCTTATTGCCATGCACCGCAGCCATCAGTGGTGTCCGCCCAAGCTCATCCCGTTCATTCAATCCGGCTCCTTGTGTAATAAACCGAATAACTTCATCTGTATGCCCAGCTTCAGCAGCGGCATGTATCCTTTTAGCCAACGCCAACGTGCTTCATCCTCCAATTCATCGTCTTTCTCATGAGCACAGTTCATTTTAGAGATCGAATCTTGTTAACTAGGTGTGCAAATCTAATGTATGTTAACATAGGATGATAGTATATTAAAAATACATGTTTTGTTGGCTTACTATACGAAATACATATACTTTGCAACGAGGGTGAAAACAAGTGGATATCAAACAATGTCGCTATTTTATTGCCATTGCCGAGGAAAAACAAATTACAGCTGCTGCCCGAAGGCTGCATATGGCCCAGCCTCCACTCAGTCAGCAGTTGAAACTGATGGAAGAAGAGCTTGGCGTAGCGCTATTTGAACGCAAAGTGCGCATGATGGAACTGACCCAAGCGGGTCGAAACTTCTACGACTATGCTGTCACTTTGACCAAATATATGGAAGAAGCCATCATGGAAATGCAAAGCTTCCGTTACGGTATCCGGGGAAAGCTGTCTCTAGGCATAAATACCATATCCGACAGTCTGATCCCGCAAGCACTCCAGCAGTTTCGGACAAGCCATCCGCAGGTAACCTATAAGATTCAGCAGAATGAATCCTCTCAATTATGCCGTCTGCTGGATGACGGACTCATTGAACTGGCCTGCGTTCGCATGCCCGTGAAGACTGAACACTATGAAGTGCTGCATCTGCCGCAAGAGCCGCTCTTCTACATTTCTCCCGTGCCGCTGAATACTGCGGTCGATACCGGCACTTATTTTAATCAGCTGGCAGACATTCCTCTCTTGCTCCCCAGTACAGAAGGGCTCGGGATGTTTGAACTGATTCTCGAAAAGTTCCGTGAACATCAGGTGAAACCTTCGATTATGGGTGAATGCTCGGATGTTGCCATGCTGCTTGAGCTGGTCCGGCTCGGATTCGCGAGTTCCATCGTGCCGCGCACGGTACTGCAGCTTCATCACGAACAATCATTCCATGTATATCGGATCCTGGACCCCAACTCCACCGTCGGTTCAGCACTTGTCTGGCTTCATCATCGGTACCTGTCCAAGCCTGCCCAGCAATTCGTGCAATTGGTAAGGGAGATGCTTCCATAGGAGCACCAACAGAACCCCGACTTGAACTACAGAAAAGTAACCGGGGACATTGCAGTGGTGTACAACAAAAAAGCAGCAGTGTTTCCGGTGCTTCCGGAAACACTGCTGCTTTTCATATGTTTAGACTTTTGCCGTGTAGAGCAGCTCTTGCTCTTTAATCGAAGTACGACCTGCAGATACGATTGACTCATACTGATGCATGTTTGTGATAATGACTGGCGTAATGGTTGTGTAACCGGCCTTTTCAATTTCCAAGCGGTCGAATTCCATCAGCACATCACCAACAGCAACTTTCGCTCCTGCCTGAACTTTAGGTGAGAAGAATTGGCCTTTCAGCTTCACGGTATCAATACCGATATGAATCAGCATCTCTGCGCCGTTGTCACTAACCAGACCAATGGCATGTCCACTCTTGGACAAGGAGAATACGGTTCCGTTGATCGGAGAAACGACACGACCCTCGGTCGGCTGAATCGCAAATCCTTTACCCATAATTTCTTCTGCAAATGCTGGGTCCGGTACTTCGCTCAGTGGTCTTACTTCGCCTGTAATCGGGCTGAACACTTCTTGATCTTGTGCTTTTGCCTCTTCTCTTTCAATTGCTGCAGGTGCAGTGTTGTTTACTTCAGCAGCCGGTTGAGCCGGAGCTTCAGCTGCTTTTGGTGCTGCTTCTTCCTGGAATCCAAGGATATACGTAATCACTGCTGCTGCCACGAGCGCAAGCGCACCACCGACAATCGCATAGATCAATGTACTGATAGATGGACTGATATAGGCTGCAATGCTTGGCAGACCCACCAGACCTGTCATTACAAAGGCTTTAACCTGGAAGATTCCCATAAACGCACCGCCGATAGCTCCCCCTAGGAGGGCTGCGATAAACGGCTTTTTGAATTTCATGTTAATCCCGTACATGGCAGGTTCAGTAATCCCCATAACTGCTGTTAAACCGGTAGAGTATCCAAGGGACTTCGTTTGTCCGTTTTTTGCTCTCAATGCTACACCGAATGCGCTACCCGCTTGTGCCCAGTTAGCCGCAAACATTAATGGAATAATAAAGTCATATCCAAGCGATGTCATCGATGCAACAATAATTGGCAGCAATGCATAGTGCATACCTGTAATGATCAACAGTGACATTGTACCACCAATCAAGATACTTGCCAGAATAGATACATTGTCAAACAACCATGAAATACCACCTGACAATCCGTTACCAATAATGGAACCCAGAGGTCCGATTGCAATCAGCGTCAACGGAACCATAATCAACAATGTTACGGTTGGTACCACCAACAGCTTCAAAGAAGCATGTGTTACACGGTCAACTGCTTTCTCTACATACGATGAAATCCATATTGCAATTACGATTGGAATAACCGTAGAAGAATATGTTGCTGCTACGACTGGAATACCAGCAAACGAGCTGTTGCCTGGTTCCAGCAGTGCTGTAATCGTTGGATGCATGATACCAGCAGCTAATGCTGCGCCAATATACATGTTGCTGCCCAGCTTGCGGGAAGCACTAATCGCCAAAATGATTGGCAGGAAGTAAAATGCGCCGTCACCAATAGCGGACAAAATAATATACGTGGAGCTGGTATCGGACATCCATCCCACAGCAACCAGAATAGCGATAATTCCTTTAATCATCCCCGCGCCAGTAATCGCAGGCAGAATTGGGGTGAATATACCCGAGATAAAGTCAAACAGGGCACTTATCGGATTTCTCTTTTTCTTCTCTCCAGTAGAAGCTCCTGCCGACTCAGATGTAGGAGCTTTGGACATGTTGCCCACAAGCGCGTTATACACAACAGGCACATCGTTTCCGATAATGACCTGGAATTGACCACCATTCTCCATGACACCCATAACGCCCGGTGTATTTTTCAATGTTGCTTTGTCCGCTTTTCCGTTGTCATTAAGGTTGAATCGGAGTCTTGTCATACAGTGTGTGACTTGATTAATGTTCTCTTCCCCACCGACCAGCTTCAAAATATCTTTGGACAATTGTTGTTTATCCATTGTGTTTTGCTCCTTTAAAGTGTAATGAAAGTTAAAAAAAACCTAAACACTGAATAATGACAAAGCAGTTTCAGCTTATCATTATTCAACGTTTAGGTTTTGCCTTTTTTAGCAGTAACAATCCCAAATTTATTCAATTGGTTGTTCATTTCTGACAACACGTTCAATGTGAATCGTTAGATACAGTATTTCTTCCTTGGATAAAACCCGATTATAAATCTTCCGAGTGTAATCATTAATTTTGACTGCACAAGCATACGCTTCAGGGTATTGCTTACTCACCAGGTCATGAAGCGGATTATCTTCTTCCTTGTCTTCAATGGCTGTACCTTGCAGCACACGTTGAGCAAAGAACTTCAGATGGGTTAAGAATCGATAATAGCTCAGCGAATCCTCATCCAGCTCAATAACAAAACTACGCCTTACAATGTTGAGTATATCCTTAACAATATTCGTAATGCTGATGGTTTCTCGCATCTCACCGTTCATCTGAGCGTTAACCAGGTGCATCGCAATGAATGCGCATTCGTCTTCGGGCAGCAGTACTCCCAGAGTTTCTTCAATAATCTGAAGTGCTTTGAGCCCAATAGCATATTCCTTACGGTACATGCGCTTGATTTCCCAAAACAATGCGTTACGGATTTGCAATCCTTGACGATGTCGATCAATGGCAAAATGAATATGATCCGTTAGGGAAATATAGATGCTCTCATGCAACTTCTCACCTAACACCGTCTCCGCATAACGGATAATTTCATCCGAGCATTCAACATATTCAACTGGAATATCGGACAGAAGCGTTTTCAGTTTCTGCGATACTTCCTTACTTTCCAATGAGAATATTTTTTCGATGAGACTTTCGTCTATCGATTCACCAGCATGCTTTTTGAAGGCAATTCCTCGTCCCATGACGACCAGTTCGTTCCCACCCGGATCAATCACGGTAACTACGTTGTTGTTCAGCACCTTCTCAATTTTCATTTCTTCACATCACCTTGCACCGTCAAAGTAGTAAAAGGCAAAACCAAAGCAGGTCACGAAATATGCCCTGCTTCTGGTTTTGCCTGATTGAACAGTAACAATCCAGTTATTCATTAGCCTTAGGCCCATCTTACCATATAATCATCCATATGACAATGTTTTTGTGAAAGCGGTTAATGTGACTAATTACGACACGAGAATATGCTTGTCAACCATGCCTTTTGAACCACTATTATTCGTTAACACCCTTCAAACTCGCACCATTTGTACTAATGACTTCTTTGTACCAATGGAATGATTTTTTCTTATATCGTTCCAGAGAACCAGTTCCGTCGTTGTTGCGATCCACGTAGATAAACCCGTAGCGTTTCTTCATCTCTGCAGTTGATGCGCTGACCAGATCGATACAGCCCCATGAAGTGTATCCCATAACTTCGACACCATCTTCAAGCGCTTCACCAACCTGCACCAGGTGATCATTCAGATATTGAATACGGTAATCGTCGTTCACCGTTTTGTTGCCGTTCTCATCTGTGATCAATTCATCCACAGCACCCAGTCCGTTCTCGACGATAAACAACGGTTTTTGATATCGATCCCAGTATTTATTCAGCGTTACACGAAGACCTTGCGGGTCAATCTGCCAGCCCCATTCGCTCGCTTTCAGGTAAGGGTTTTGTACCCCTGCAAACAGGTTCCCTTTGCCTTCAACGCGTTTCTCCGGATCAGCTGTCTCACAGAGACTTACATAGTAACTGAACGAGATAAAGTCTACCGTATGCTTCAGAATTTCTGCATCGCCGTCTTCAAACTTGATATTGATATTGTTCGCTTTGAACTAACGATTAATGTATTTTGGATAATAACCACGTGCGTGAATATCGGCAAAAATATCATTGCGCTGTTCTGCATGCATCGCTGCAACCACATCATCCGGATTAGGAGTCAGCGGATACGTAGGCATGCTCAGTACCATACAGCCGATTTTGGCTTCCGGCATAATTTCATGACCCAGTTTGACAGCGAGTGCACTTGCTACCAACTCATGGTGAATTGCCTGATACAGATCCTGCTTGGACAACTGGTCTTTCGGCGTGTAGATCCCGCCGCTCATGAATGGCTCCTCCAAAATGGAGTTGATTTCATTAAAGGTCAACCAGTATTTCACTTTACCTTTGAAGCGATTAAACAGGACCGTTACATAACGCTCGTAGAACTCGATCATTTTACGGTTAACCCAGCCGTCATACGTTTTGGACAGATGCAGCGGTGTCTCATAGTGAGAGATCGTTACAAGTGGTTCAATCCCGTATTTGTGGCACTCATCGAACAGATCATCATAGAATTGCAGACCTTTCTCGTTCGGCTCAAGCTCGTCCCCTTTAGGGAAGATCCGTGACCAGGCAATAGAAGTACGGAACACTTTAAAGCCCATTTCGGCAAACAGTTTAACGTCCTCTTTGTAACGGTTGTAGAAATCGATACCAATCAGTTTCAGATTATCTTCAGTCGGTCCTTCCGTTCTCGGCGTTGTAATCCCGTGCGGCATTACATCTTGAACAGACAAGCCCTTACCATCTGTATTATAAGCTCCTTCAAGCTGGTTGGCAGCTACAGCGCCGCCCCACAGAAAGTCCTTCGGAAATGGTGTTGTCATCTCAATCATTCCTCTCTTATCGTCATCTTTTCATTCTTTGTCAAAAGCGATCGTGCTATCCGAATCAGGCCCGAATTACAGCTGCTCACCATTGCTTGCAATTACGTTTTTGTACCAGTCAAATGAATCTTTCTTCGAACGTTCAAGCGTTCCGTTACCTTCGTCATCTAGATCCACATAGATGAAGCCATAACGTTTGGACATTTCGGAAGTGGACATGCTCACGAGGTCAATTGGACCCCAAGCCGTGAATCCGATCAGATCCACACCATCCTTTATGGCTTCCTTCATTTGCTCAATGTGTTTTTTCAGGTAATCCACACGGTAGGAGTCATGGATCGAACCATCTTCCTCTACCTTGTCATAGGCTCCAAGTCCATTTTCAACGATGAAAAGTGGTTTTTGATAACGATCCCAGAAGTTGTTCAGCGTTATGCGCAATCCGATTGGGTCGATCTCCCAACCCCAGTCGGAGGCTTCGAGATAAGGGTTTTTCACGCCGCCAGTCAGGTTCCCTGTTGTTTCTTCCAGGTCAGCAGAAGCTGATTTGGTCACAGACATGTAGTAACTGAAGGAGATGAAATCCACGGTGTTGTTGAGCAGGATTTCGTCATCACCTGGCTCCTTGTGAATTACAACGTTATTCTCTTCGAAATAACGGCCCATGTAGTTCGGGTATTTACCACGAGCATGCATGTCTGTGAAGAAGAGGTTAATCTGATTCTCGTGTTGAGCCAGACGAACATCTACCGGGTTACAAGTCGCCGGATACGTCTCCATGCGGGCGAGCATACAGCCCACTTGGGAACCAGGAATAATCTCATGCGCAAGCTTCGTTACCATGGCACTTGCTACAAATTGGTGATGCAATGCTTGATAGGTCGTTTGCAGTTGGTTGTCCACTTTATCGATCAGAATGCCGCCGCCAGTGTACGGGCTGAATAGCATTACGTTGATTTCATTGAAAGTCAGCCAGTATTTCACTTTGTTTTTATAACGGTTGAATACCGTCTCTGCATATCTCACATAGTGTTGAATGACTTCACGGCCAGCCCAGCCATTGTATTTCTGTGTCAGACCGAGCGGAGTCTCGTAGTGAGACAAGGTAACCAGCGGCTCAATGCCGTATTTCAACAGTTCGTCGAAGACTTCGTCATAGAATTTCAGACCTGCTTCGTTCGGCTCCTGATCGTAACCGTTCGGGAAAATACGAGCCCAGTGAATGGACAAACGGAATACTTTGAAGCCCATTTCGGCAAACAAGGCGATATCTTCCTTGAAACGATGGTAGAAATCAATACCGAAACGTTTAGGGAAACGCTCTTCGATTTTGCCTGACAGAATTTCTTCGATTCGGGATGAGGAAATTTCCATGGCATGCCCGCCTGTACGCTTCTCTTTTGGAACATGCGCAATCATATCTGCTGTGGAGAGTCCTTTGCCGTCCTTATCGAATGCACCTTCCAATTGGTTGGCCGCTGTAGCGCCACCCCACAGGAAGTTTTCGGGGAATCCTTTTTTTGCTGTGGTCATGAACAACAACCTCTTTTCAACAATTTATTTGGTAATGACAAGTCAGAAAGATAGAATGTCCTGTTTCGAGCAAACCCACACGATAATCAGTAAATCTCGTTGAGGTTGTTCCTGATCCATTGACCCAAAACAGGCCAGAAAACAAGAAAAACCTAAACTCAAGGTAAAATAGCGCCCAAAAAAGGAGCTTTCATTTCACCATCAGTTTAGGTTTTGCCTGTCTTCGCAGTAACAATCCATCAAACGATGTATTGATTATTCTGTTGTTTTCCTCAGTGATGTAAGCGTAACATATCTGTTTTTCAAAATCAACTTTAGTATGCAACAGGCTTATTATATATAGAAGAACTTCAACGCGGCATACGCATAATGGCTGCCCTTAATGCATTTCCACCACCTGCGAGACCCAGAAAGCTTGCAGGACTTTGGTCGCCTAAAGCTGGCACATCTTTGCTCATCCAGTCCAGTGCACACTCCCCCATTTCGCATAGAAGCACGTGGCTTATGTCTGCCGGAATTCCCTGCTGCCTCGCACTTTCCACCAGTTTCGGATCATTCTGCAGCAAGCGATCTGCAAAGCTCACAACAGATGAGTCCCAACTCTCCTGCTTGAATTCGGCAAGAAAGATATCTTTCATACTCATGTAAATTACCTCCCTGAAATGCGGTTTAATACCCCGAAGTCCTATCTGACATAATTCAGCCTAAAGCCGCTTGAAACGATACCTGAGAAAGGTAAACTTAATTTTAAATGTTTTTTGGGAGATTGGATAGTGAAGGAGGAACCCATTATGACTGATGAAGCAAGCACAGCCGGCTGGGATGCAATTGATACAGCATTTAGTGAACTTTACGGGGAACAGGAACCTAAACATTATGGCACGGCCATCCCTTATGCACTCGGAGGACCTGACCCTCTGGATGGAATCAGTGCCTATAAAGTGGAACACCCAACGCCTCACTGGCACTTTGTTACGTACGGTTTTTCCGAGCTGTATGACAAAGAAACCAATGATCCGGCGCACAGCGGATATGGATTCGAACTGACATTTCGTCTGACCCGAACAGAAGATGAAACCGAACCGCCCGCATGGGCCCTTAACTTGTTACAGAATATGGGGCGTTATGTCTTTAATAGTGGAAACGTATTTCGCGCAGGTGACTACTTGGATGCCAATGGACCGATCTGTCTGGGCTCAGATACGCTGCTAACTGCCCTTTCCTTCATGGAAGATCCGGACCTGGAACAGCTGTCCACTCCTAATGGCACAGTGGATTTCATTCAAATGGTTGGTATTACCGGTCGGGAAATGGAAATGATGCAGACGTGGAACACACGTGGATTCCTTCGTGCATGCGAAGCATTTATGCCCAAATATGTTACGGATCTCATGCGTAATTCCTATGTGGATATTCCTTCGGTGGCACAGGCGGTACAGCGTGGAATTGAGCTTGAAGGGTCCAGCACGGCCTTTTTATTCATACAACAACTGGCTTGGACGCCCTCTCGCAAAAGAATGCTGCAAAAAAACGTTCCAGCCGAACTTCAGTTTGGAGCCAAGCAGGCTGTTCTGATCGGAAAAATACTGCGCAGCCGTATTGCAAAAGGTGCTCCGTTATCACTCATCGGTTCAGGTGTAAACGTCACCTTCGAGGCCGGGGAAACCCCCTCTTTTCATGAGGAAGAAAATCAAGTTACCGTAACAGTGAATGCGGAGGCGGTCAACGAACTTGCAGCAAATCTGAAACCTTCGGAAATGACGTTCGAGATTCCATCACTTCGCGGCATGCTTTTCCGGATTGTCCGAACCGAAATTACTGACCAGGAAGGTCAAGTCGTAGAAACGATAGGTTAATCGTAAGGAGGTAAACCATGTCTGTCAGTACATCTGCCTTGCTGGAACATTGGTCCGACATCAGGACACCTAAACCCAGCATCGCACATATTAAATACATCTCCAGAACCAGCCTGGAAAGATTGCGCAAAATCAATCATTTTCTAATCAGCGCCTTCCAGCGGAGTCTCTCGGACATCCGGGAGAATCTATCCAGCACCTATCTGTTTCTGCTCACGGACGCGGATGGCGTGCTGCTTGCCATGGATTACAGCCTTGATCTGGAGGATGAAGTGAAGCTGTCACCGATCCGTCCAGGCATGGTTTTCACTGCGCAGAGCTGCGGAGTCAATGCCATATCGGCAACGATGGAAAAGAATGAACCGGTATTGCTGCCGCCAGAGCAGCATGAGAGCCCGCTTTTTCAACAATGGCACTGTTACGCCACGCCCTTGTCTGTTGGACTTCACCATTCAGGCTATCTGGATGTGTCCACTATTAACGCAGACATGCAGAGCGAATTGATTGCCATCGCCAAGCTTATTCCTGCCCATATGCAGAACAGCTACCAGAGCCTGATGTGCGCAGCTCCTTCTCAGAAACCATCCGTGGAGTTCACCGAGCGCCAGTTAACCATCCTTGAGATGATCTCAAAAGGGTTAACCGTCAAGGCCATTGCTTTGAAGCTAAAAATCAAAGAATGTACTGTAAATCATCACAAAAAAGTGATCTTCAACAAATTAGGTGTGCAATCAAGTACAGAAGCTGTTTCAATTGCGAGCCGATTGTCTTATTTATAGAGGAACCCCTATAGTTTCCTATAGGTGGTAAAGAAGAACGCTTGTGCTACAATTTTATTGTACGCAACATTACAGAGAGAGAACACACACACATTTATTTCAGGAGGGTTTTATGTCTATCACAAAAAGAACATCACTATTTGCAATGTTAATCATGGTTATGCTGGTTGCAGCCGCTTGCGGTGACAAGGCAGATAACAACGCACAAACGGAAGACACCACCAAGACAGAAACGGCTGCCGCTGCGGACACGGATGCAACGAAGACTGAGGATAAAGAAAACACGGAAGCGTCTACAGAACCAGCAGCGGATGAAGAAGATAATTCCCAAAATGTTGAACTGGGTACAACCGAAAAAGGTTCCTACACGAATGACTACTTCGGCGTATCCTTGAAATTCCCTGAAGAATGGGAGTTCCAGGATGCAGAAGGAATGAACGAGCTGACAAGTGCTTCTTCTGATGCCATTGCCGGCGACGACGATACGAAGAAAAAACAGCTTGAACTGTCCCAAGCCAAAACATTGAACCTGTTGATGGCTTCCGAATTGCCGCTGGGTGGTCAGGAAGTTGGTCCTTCCGCTATGGCCATTGCTGAAAAAGTCAGCCTGCTGCAAGGTATTCGTACAGGTAAAGACTATCTGGAAGCAACCAAGAAATTCATGGTCGACAGCCAGTTCCCTTATGATTATAAAGAAATCACAACCGAAACCATCGGCGGAAAAGAGATGGATGTTATGCAAATCACGATGGATGCTGGTGACGGAACAACCATCACGCAAGATTACTACAGCACCATTATTGACGGTTATGCATTCAACTTCATCTTCACTTATTTGGATGATGCAAGCAAAGCCGAAATCGACAACATCAAGAAATCCGTACAATTTAAATAAGCAGTTCGTTTAAGTAAATGAGCACTTCACATGATTGAACCCCGAGCAGTTGATCTTGCAGAGATCATTGCCGGGGTTCTTTTTTATACCAGTATGATTCAGTACTGTTATTCGACTCTAACCCGAAACAGCCACCCAGTGCCCTTCCGTAACCTCGACCCACTTGGACTGCTCCAGATTGTAACGATCCGCAAGCTGCTCCCTGCCGCTTTCTTCTGAAACAATCCGTTTTTTCTTCGCTTCCACAGCCGGATCAGGAACCGGAATTGCCGAGAGAAGCGACTTCGTATAGGCATGCTGAGGATTGGAATACAGCTCTTCACTTTCAGCGAGCTCCACAATTTTGCCGTTGTACATCACAGCGACACGATCACTGATATGTTTGACCATGGACAAGTCGTGTGCAATAAACAGATAGGTCAGACCAAGGCGCTGCTGCAATTCCTCAAGCAGCTGTACAATCTGTGCCTGAATGGACACATCGAGTGCAGACAGCGGCTCATCGCACACAATGAACTCAGGTTCCACAGCCAGTGCCCGGGCAATGCCGATCCTTTGTCTCTGACCACCGGAGAACTCATGAGGGTATCGTAAGGCATGTGATGGATCTAGACCCACCATCTCCAGCAGTTCTTCCACACGCTTCTCTCTTTCCGCTGCACTCTTGGTCAGCTGGTGAATATCAAGAGCTTCACCGATAATGTCCATAATTCTCAATTTCGGATTCAACGAAGCATAGGGGTCCTGGAAGATGATCTGCATATGCCGTCTCATCGTTTTCATTTCCGAGGCAGACAGACGATTCAGCGGTACACCTTTGAATAAAACATCCCCACCTGTAGGCTCATGCAGTCTCAAAATGGCACGCCCTGTCGTGGATTTTCCGCTTCCAGACTCTCCTACGACTCCCAGTGTCTCGCCTTGACGGATATAAAAACTGATATCATTCACTGCCTTCAGTGTATTGCCTTTACCGAGATTAAAATGCTGCCGCAAGGATTTCACCTCAAGCAGGGGCTGATCGTCCTGCAGATCCCTAGGGACCAATGAAACCGGCTTGGGTTTCTTCTTCTCATCCAATCGCGGCAAGGCGTTCAATAGTCTGGATGTATATTCGTGTTTCGGATTCGCAAAGATCTCGGCTGTTGTCCCGTATTCCACAATCTGTCCTTCTTTCATGACAACAACACGGTCACACATCCCGGCAACGACCCCCAGGTCATGTGTAATCAGGATGATGGAAGTCCCCAGCTGTTCCTGCATATCTTTCATCAGATTCAGAATCTGGGCCTGAATGGTCACGTCCAGAGCAGTCGTTGGTTCATCCGCAATAAGAAGCTCAGGACGACAAGCGAGCGCAATGGCAATCATGACCCTTTGACGCATGCCTCCCGAGAACTCGTGCGGATACTGATTATAACGTGCCTCGCTCTGCGATATGCCGACCAGTTCGAGCATGGCAATGGCCTGCTTCTTCGCTTCCCTGCGGGACAGCTTTTGATGCTTGATCAGGCTTTCCGAGATTTGTTTTCCAACTTTAATGGTCGGATTAAGAGAGCTCATGGGATCCTGAAAGATCATGCCGATGTCACGGCCGCGAATGCTTTCCATCTCTTTTTGCGTTTTATTCGCCAGATTGACCCCACGAAACAGGATTTCGCCCTTCTTCATTTGAGATGGAGGGGAAGCAAGCAGCCTCATTATGGAACGGGCAGTTACGCTTTTGCCGCTCCCTGACTCTCCAACAATACCCAGCGTCTCCCCTTTTCGAACTTCAAAACTAACGTCCCGCACCGCCTGAAATTCACTCTCTCCGGAATGAAAAGAAACGGACAAATCACTTACTTTTAGCAAAGGCTGCATGTAAACACCTGCTTTCATCCATATTTACGGCGCATCTGTATATGTATACAATTCCATACCTTGACAATTAACTAGACCCTAAATAATATATACTATATCCATCGGAATAATGCAATTTAAACCTGAATGAAAGGAGGTTTGCTTGGTTTGAATCTTGCAGTAGGCAGCAAAACGTCACGGTTTGTACAGTATGTAAGTTTTATTTATGGCAAAATGCTGCTTCATCCCTCCTATCGATATGTTCTGTTTATTCTGGGTCTGCCGATCAACCTGGTTGTGCTTCTCGTGTGGCAATCCAGACGGCAAAAGGATGGCTGGCAATCCGCTGAGCGAGCGGTAGAACAGGAGATGCTTGCCTCTTCTTACCGGGATAAGCTTCGAGCAATAGTAGAAGAACAGCTGAGGCGTAAACATCGCTTCTTTCAGCAGCAGGTCAGTGAAATTGAATTCAAGCGTCAGGCAGAGGAATGGCTGGAAGAGACCTACCGGAAAGAATTGAATGAACGGACGTCACGAAGGCTGCAGGAACAAGGAGAACAGCGCCTGACCATGGCCGATACGTTCCATTCACTATTAGACAAACCCTGGTTTTTCACCCTGTCTATTATTCCGGGCTGTCTGATGTATATCATTCTGCTGGTCTATGGCAATCCATATTTAAAGTACATATTCGAAAGAATACTGATGACAGTTTTCGTCATTCTCGGCGTAGCTACACTGGTATTCACCATCTTATACCTGTCCCCGTTCAACCCGGCAGCGAACATTCTCGGAGAGACGGCAACACAGGAGCAGATTGCAGCCTTTAATCATGTATACGGCCTGGATCAGCCCTATCTCGTTCAGCTATGGAACAATATTAAGGGAATTGCACTGTTTGACCTGGGTAAGTCTTTTTCGGGAAATGAAGATGTGACAGCGACCATTGCCAGAAAGTTTCCGATTACATTAACGCTGGCTGTCATCTCCCTGCTGCTCGCCCTTGTCATCGCACTTCCGATCGGGATCATCTCGGCGATCAAGCCCAATTCGCTGTTTGATTACACGTTCATGTTCATCGCCCTGATCGGATTGTCGATTCCGAACTTCTGGCAGGGACTGATTTTCATCCTGAACTTTTCGATCAAAATGCAGTGGCTTCCCGCGACATTTAATCCTCAGAACTGGCTGTCCATCATCATGCCAACCATTGTTCTGGGAACGGGATTAACAGCAGCCGTGGCACGGATGACCCGTTCTTCCACATTGGAGGTCATTCATGAGGATTACGTGATGACGGCTCGCGCCAAAGGATTGAGCGAACGAAAAGTTCTGCTGAAACACGCGGTACGCAATGCCTTGATTCCCATCGTAACGGTAGTTGGACTGCAATTCGGGGGTATGCTCGGCGGAGCGGCCGTAACGGAGAAAGTGTTCAATATTAGTGGACTCGGCAGTTACATTGTAGATAAGCAGTTTATTCCTGATATTCCGAGTATCATGGGCGGAGTAGTGTATACAGCGATTACCATTTCCATCATTAACGTCATTGTTGATCTGTTGTATGCCTTTATCGATCCGAGAGTACGTTCCAAGATGAAACAATATTAAAGCAGGTGCATTATGACAAAATCGGGTTCCTTAACACAAGAAGCGCGTTTCCGGCTTAAGTCTTCATCAGAATACAGCCAAGCCAGTTTCGCTTGGGTCACCTCTCTCTTATTGACGGTATTGCTGCTGTTCAACAGCTATGATCTGGGCCGTCAGGAGTTCAGACCCTTTCTGCTGACTGCACTGTTCATCTACCTATTTTTCACCATTATTCAGAGCGTCCTGATGCTGCTCATCCGTAAAGACTTGATCAGGCACGGACATGTTTCAGCATCAACCCGCAGAGTGGCCTGGATTCAATTGCTGGCCATCTGCTCGGGGAACATATTTATCGTCACAGCAGCGTTCCACCTGATCAAGAAAGCAAAACAGGTGGAGTATACCTTTGCGGTGTATATGCTGCTGACGCAGCTGTTCGTTATTGGCGTTTCGGCACTCAATATGTTTAAACCTTACGTTTCCGATACTTTTTTTCCAGCCATGGCAGCACTGCTATTGATTCTGGTCATTGACCTGGTCGTATTGATCATTGTTGCACAATATACTGCAGCTTCGATCATTCCGCGCTGGATGATGGGTGTCAGCATCCTACTGATCCTGACTTCGGTCACAGGAAACGTATTTGCACTGCTGCTCGGCATTTCCATCATCGGACGCTACCGGAGACAAGGGAAGCAAAAATCAAACTTCTGGAACGACCTGTGGGACCGATTGGCTCCCAACGTAACAGCGATGTCCGGTATGTTTTTTATCATCTTCCTGTTTTCCATCTCGATCTGCAGCTTCTTCACCTTTGATTACAGCATGGCGGTTGAAAACAACTATTCCGCCCTGCTTCAGCCGCCATCTCTGGCTTATCCCTTGGGAACGGATGATTTCGGGCGATGCCTGTTCTCCAGAATCGTATTTGGTGCCCGCATCTCGCTGATCGTAGGCTGCCTGTCGACCATTATTCCCGTGATCATCGGTGGGGTTCTTGGGGCCTTCTCCGGATTCTATGGAAGACACACGGATAATATCATCATGCGGCTGCTCGATGTCCTCTATGCCATTCCAGGCATTTTGCTGGCCATTGCGATTATTGCTGCGTTTGGTGCCAATACGGTCAATCTGATTCTGGCACTAAGTCTGGGCTCCATTCCGACCTATGCACGGACCATGAGAGCCAGCGTCCTGTATGTCTCTACTTTTGAATTCGTGGAGGCTGCGCGCGCACTGGGTTATAACAACCGTTCCATCATCTTCAAACACATCATTCCCAATTCGCTTGCTCCAATGATCATCAAATCCACGCTTACCATCGGTGGGGCGGTCATTGCCACCAGCAGCCTGAGCTACCTGGGACTCGGTGTTGAACCACATATCCCGGAATGGGGCAACATTCTCAAACTGGGCAGCACGTATCTGGAAACGCACTCTTATCTGGCCATTTATCCAGGTCTGGCAATTATCCTGCTTGTTCTGTCATTCAACTTTCTCGGTGACGGTCTGCGCGACGCACTCGATCCGAAACTGGAAAAGGCTTAATTTGTACAGATTCCACTCATTCATTCGACTTAAACTTATCAGGAGGTAATACCATGAAAAAACGTTCATTGATCTCATTGCTGCTCATTCTCGTCATCGTGATCTCCGGTTGCAGCGTGAAGACCAAGTCCGAATCCCAATCGGATACGGCCCCGACTTCACCAGCAGAGAACGCTCAGAATCAAGCTCCAGTTGACATTGAATTGCTCGCCCAGAGCTCTTCCGAAAATGACGTTAACATTATCCGCGATCAGCTCACCAAAAACGGATTCAATGTGAAGCTGAATTTGCAGCCGGATTACGGCAGCTACAAATCCCAGCAGGATGCGGGCAACTATGATATTGCTCTCTCCAGCTGGACAACAGTCACCGGTAACCCGGACTATGCCGTTCGTTCCCTTTTCAAAACGGGTGGTGACTACAGCATTCTGGCGGATGAGGAAATCGACAAACTCATTGACCAGGCAGCTACCCAAACGCCCGAAGAATACAAGGATACGTACAAACAATTGGAGGATCGCCTGGTAACGGATCAAGCCTACATTGCTCCATTGTACATTTCCCTGAAGAGTCAGGCGGTAAATCAGGACATTCTGAACCCGGATACGGTACGCCTGTCCAAATCCCGCGCCATGGCTTGGGAACCGATTGAATTCAAGGACAAGTCCAAAAATACAAAAGATCCGCTGATTTTGACTCAAAGCGCGTCTGTACTGACTTCCCTTGACCCGATCAAAGGAAACGACGGTTCGATCAACCAGTTGAACACCAACATGTATGTTCGTCTGGTGAACCTCACTGATGATGATCAGCTGACAGCCGAAGGATCACTTTCCCATAATTTCGGCATTGCCGAAGGAAATTCGGATTATTATTTCATTCTTAGAGACGACATCAATTTCGCGAAAATCGAAAACAAAAAAGCAGTAGATACCGGTGAGCGCGTTGGTGCTGATGATGTCATCTTCTCTCTGGATCGTGCCAAAAATAAAGACTCCGTACCGGATCACCGGACATACAGCCTGCACGAGCATATCAAAGAGGCCGAGCTGGTAACCGACCTGAGTGCTCTGGAATCCATCCAGACATCCGGCGGTAACGGAACCATCAAAGATGCACTGGAGCAAGGACTCGATTCCAAAATTACCGAACTGGTCTCCGATAAAACCAAAGCGGACAACAGTGCAGGGAAATATCAGGTCGTAAAACTGTCCACAACGGAACCTTTCCCTCAGGTTCTGAACTATCTGGCTCACCAGTCTGCGGGGATTGTGTCCAAAAAGCAGGTGGAGAGCATCAACACCTATGACGTGGCATCTTTTGATGTAAACAAGGATATTCCATACGGTGACCAAAACACGGTAACAGAAGGTGCTTCGTACAACAACACACTGTATGCAAGCGGTCCGTACATTCTGGCTTACAAAAATGACTACGAGGGCGTATTCTATCAAAATCCCGGATACCGCAAAGGCTCCGAATATGCACCGAAAATTTCACAGGTAAACGTGCGCTTTATCGCGGATGCCGACAGTGCCCTGTCTGCCCTTCGCAGCAGTGAAATTCATTTGTATTACGGGGTACCTGAAACGAAATATGACATCATTGAAAGTGACAACAAGCTGAAGCTGCAAAGTATTCCGAGCAACGCCGTTTCCTATCTGCTATTTAACACCAAGAATAGGGATGTGGCGAAGAGCAGTGACCTGAGAAAAGCGGTGCTGTACTCCATCAATCAGGATGAAATTTTGCAGTTCTATAAGAACAACAAACTCAAAGCCTACTCAACGGTAAGTCCGCTCGTTCAGACCGGCAATGAATTGAAGTCTGATCCGGCGAAAGTAAAAGAGTTCTTAAGCAATTACAACGCATCCAAGTAAAATGAAACCCAAAACGGCTGCTGACAGGATCACTCCATAGTCCTGTCAGCAGCCGTTCGTTTCATATGATGAAGATTATATAATAGTGTTGGATGGTCTACTTGGAATATCTTCGCTGCACTCCAGGCAGCAGAGTAACGACCTGAATTACGACGCCCCATGCAAAATAGATCAGATGAATGACTGTCACATTCTGTATCCAGTACACCTGAACCATAATCCAGATATGAAGTGCGAACCCCGTATACAAAGAGAACGTCCATGCCCAATATCGATCCGGATAGAGGTTAAGTTTTCCCCCAATTCCCCAATGAAAGGGAACAATAAGCGAAATAGCAATCACGATCGGCATTACACCAAGAACTAACAATAGTATGATTCCCGGGAGCAAAAAATTGCCAAACGGGGAATGCTCCAACAACGAATTTGGCATATTGAGGAGACTTCCTGATGGATCGATAATAAGGGCTCCCCCTCCAACGATCGCACCAATGCCTAAAAATCCTTGCAATATAATGAGTACCCATGATAACCTGCCCAGACCCAGTTCACGCCTGATTCGCTCTTCACCTGCTTCCATACCTCACCCTCCAGACAAGTGTACCGATATCACTGAATTTTTCTATTCCATTTTCACATATGAAGGAGACTGAGCCTGTGCTCTTTTTCACAAAATCCGCCCCGGGTAAAATGGATCCTGGTAAAACTTGATAATGGAACGTACGTTCGGTATAATGGAGTTATCCTGAATGAGCGAGAGGCAGATATGGACGACAAATTTATCAAGGAATTACGCGAGATTAGTCGGGATGACAGACGAAGATCCGAATTCATGATTCAAGGCATGAAAGAAACACTAGAAGAAAGAAAGCAACAGAACATACTTAAGCGCTGGATTCGGCGCAAGAAAGCAGAGAAGAAAATCTCACAAAGATTCAATCAGGATCCCCACCCGGATCAAAAGTAAGATATAAAAAAGGAGGCAGAACATGCCTCCCTTGCGTTTACATACGAGAAAACTACTCTTGAACAATAGTGTCTGATGTTTAATAGTCATTTACTTTCATAGAGCTTGACTTAACTCACCTGGAATCTACCGATTCAGGGCAAGATGGCAAAGGACCTTACCGGAAATCCGGAAGCCTTTTCAACCTTGGGTACAATATTGAAAATAATAGCCCCTTTTGCTGGCACCTGGTCCAGATTGGTCAACAGTTCTACCTGATATGTATCCTGAGCAAGAACATAATATTCTGCCAGAAGTGCGCCATTTTTTTGATAGTCAACCGCCGAATCGGTATCGAAGGTTTCATGGCCAATGGCCTTGATTTTGCGCTCCTCAAACAAAAACATCAGTGCACTAACCGACCATCCGGGTGCATGGCTGTTGCCTTCCGCATCCTTGTTGTCGAATTTTTCATGACTGGGCCAGCGTTTGCTCCAATCTGTACGAAGTGCCACGAAGCTGCCTTCTTCAATAACCCCATGTTCCTTCTCAAATGCCAGAATATGTTCGACATCCAGCGTAAAATCCGGATTGCTCGCCACAGCAGCAGACTGGTCAATGACCACAAGCGGCAGCACAAGTTCCTTCAGCCCCAGTTCATCCAAGTAACGCGTGTCACGGACAAAGTGAATCGGCGCATCCAGATGCGTGCCATATTGACCGGGGAATTTGAAGCTCTGAGCAAAGAAACCTTGATCATGATTAAACAACGTATCAAACTGGGCTGCATCAAAAGCAGAGAAGTGCGGAGACTCCGGCCCAAAGGTATGGGTCAGGTCAACCCATTTTTTCTCTTTTAACAGTTGAATGGCTTGAATGAGTTCATTGGACAACTGGATCACCTCATACGCAGAATGGAATAAATTTCTACTATTATATCTTAATCCCCTACATATGGGAATGCAGTACTGTCCTCGCCACCAACAATGAAACAGCCACCTTCCCGAACGGAAGATGGCCATCATTTCAGACTCCGAATTTTACTATAATATAACTGTTATTTGCGTGTTAACACCTTATTGTGCACGGATGACGAGCTTCCCGCGTGTATGATGCGTTTCGCTCTTTTCATGCGCTTCCCGGAGTCCTTGTTCGCTTAAATCATAAGTCTCATCAATTACAGGTTTGAGTTTCCCCTCTGAGGCGAGCTTCGCAAGTTGGTCCAACTGCTCCCCTTTCGGTTCCATCATGAATACGTTGGCGGTTACCCCTGCTTCCTTCGCGAGATTCTCATCCGGCTGTTCCACCAGGGATACCAGATGCCCGCCAGGCTTCAATACCTTGAAGCTGCTGCGCTGAATATCGCCGCCCATTGTGTCCAGCACCACATCATACCCGGAGAGCACTTCCTTGAAGTCTTCCTTTTTATAATTGATAAAATGATCCACGCCCAGGGAGCGAAGCAGTTCTTCATTCGACTCGCTCGCCGTGGCTGCCACTTCAGCACCAATGTATTTGGCAATCTGCACCGCGTAAGTCCCCACCCCACCGGCTCCAGCGTGAATCAATACCTTTTGCCCCTTGGCAAGATGCGCATGATCAATAAGTGCCTGCCAGGCTGTCATGCCCGCAAGTGGTATGGCTGCTGCCTCCTCATAGCTCAGATTGTCCGGAATGCGGGATACAATGTCAGCATCTACTGCCACATATTCCGCATATGTTCCGAAGCTGCGGGGACGGGCAAATACGCGGTCTCCCTCCCTGAACTGCGTGACATTGGAACCGACCTCTGCCACAATACCCGCAGCATCTCCGCCCAATATCAAGGGAAAGGAGTTAGCTGCCTTTTCCATATGCCCTTGTCTGACTTTGAAGTCAACCGGGTTCACCGATGTAGCATGAATGTGGATGATCACCTGATTCGTTCCACATGCCGGCTTGGGCACTTCCTTTTCCTTCAATTGTTCCGCTCCACCAAACTGTTCAATAACAATAGCTTTCATTCAAAATCCCAGCCTTTCCATTGGTTTATCGTTGTGCTCTTCTTCTCTATTACCCTGTGCAGACGTTCACTTGACCTCGGATCAACAATTGCTTACCGTCTTCGTCGTTCCATCAATTTGGCTATTAAGCATGGTATAATTAGGAACATTCTCATTCTTCATGAACTAACTGACAAGCGAGGGAAAACAAAATGGAAATTGAGGTCATTACCTTACATGCATTTTCTGATATAGCAGAGGGAGGTAACCCCGCTGGGGTCGTTCTACAAGCAGAGCATTTGTCCGCAGTGCAGATGCAGGAGATTGCCAGACAAGTCGGATTTTCCGAAACAGCATTCGTTATGCCCTCGGATTTTGCCGATTACAAAGTACGTTTCTTTACCCCAAACCATGAAGTTGACTTATGTGGACATGCGACGGTGGCGCTATTCTATCTGATGAAGGCGGAGCAGATGGTCGACGTGGGTATATATACGCTTGATACACTGGCAGGAATTCTTGAAGTAACCGTTGAGAAAAGCGGTGAGGTCTATCTGTCCCAGACGCTTCCCCAGTTCGGAGAGCTGGTTAACCGGCAGGACATCGCAGACTCCCTGCAGATTCTGTTGCAGGATCTACACCCTGAACTGCCTGTTCAGATCGTGTCTACCGGGCTGCGCGATATATTAATTCCGGTTAGGCATCCTGATGTTTTGGCAGTCATTAACCCTGACCTTCGGGCTATTGCCGACATCAGTAAAGCTCATCAAGTGGTAGGCTACCACGTGTTTGCGATTGGAGCGCAGGACAATGCAGCTTTGGCAGAATGTCGGAACTTTGCCCCTCTGTACGACATCCCGGAAGAGAGCGCAACGGGTACATCCAATGGGGCATTGCTGTGTTACCTGCATAAGTATGAACAGCTTCCAGCTCCACATGATCAGACGTTTACGATCAAACAAGGGTACACGATGAACCGACCTTCTAAAATACAGGGCAGAATATCGCTCGGCAATTCCAACGAGATCACCCAGGTTCAGATCGGCGGTGTGGCCGTGCATATAGAGAATATTCAAATTCATCTTTCCTAGAGCAAAAGAAACAAAAAAGCGCCACACCTGAGAGATGAATTTCTCTACGTGGTGTGACGCTGCTATTAAATTCTGATCTAACCCGTCTCTTTCCTTCGTAATCGATTCCTCAGACGCTCATATTGCCCATATATCCACGGCGCTTCCTTCGTCAGAATGGGACCCAGCACCGCCAGAATCAACACGTAGAGCACGGCAAATGACTGGATGGAAACCATCAGTCCCCCTGCCTTGCCAATGTTCGCCATTATGATGGAGAACTCCCCTCGCGAAACCAAAGTAAATCCCACCTTGAGTGAAGCCTTGGGCGTCATTCCGGACATTCTGCCAGCAATCATGCCCGCGCCATAATTGCTGGCGATGGTTAGGATGACCGCTATGATCGTCATACCCACTGCACCCCCAAGGGTAGAGGGCTCAATGGTCAGCCCAAAGCTGAAAAAGAAAATGGCACCAAAAAAATCCTTGAACGGCATCACCTGATGCTCAATTCGGCTCGCGTGTCTCGATTCCCCCAGTACCAGTCCCATCATTAATGCACCGATGGCCTCGGCAACATGCAGCGTTTCCGAAAAACCAGCTACCAAAAAGAGCAGCGTCATCACCGTAAGCAGAAACAGTTCGGATGATTTGATGTTCAATGCCTTGTCAATATACTTGATGCTTTTCCGTCCTATGATCAGAAACAGCACAATAAACAGCATGGCAGACAAGGATACCAGCAGTACGCTGAGGAATGAAGTCGCCCCGCTAAGAACGAGCCCCGTCAGGATCGAAATATGAATGGCAATGAACAGGTCGTCAAACATGATCATGCCCATAATAATCTCTGTTTCGGGATTCGCCGTGCGCTTCAGGTCAACGAGTACTTTGGCCACAATTGCTGTAGAAGAACTGGTCATGATGCCGCACACCACCAGCGTCTCTTTTAACGGCAGTTCCATAAACCAGCCAAGCAGCAGACCGGATGCAAAATTGAGTCCAACATAGAATATGCCTCCGGTCAGAATGGCTTTGCCGGACTTCAGCAACCGGGAGACCGAAAATTCAAGTCCCAGATAGAATAGAAGAAATAAAATGCCGAGCCTGCCCATAAATTCAATAAATGCCGAGCTTTCGATAAAACGCAAATCCACAATGCCGATCTGTGGTGCATGCGGTCCAACAGCCATTCCGATCAGAATATAGAAGGGAATGACCGAGAATCGTAATCGTGCAGATATTAGTCCCGTAAGTGTAATTAGCGCAACAGCAATTCCCACTTCGAATATGAGCATATCCATAGGCTAGAGCCGTCCATCGGACAACAACCGTTTTAATTGTCTAATCTGGTCACGCTCACCTGCAACAACAATGGTAGACCCTACGGCAAAAGCATAATTCGGGCCAGGATTAAACTGCTTTTCCCTGTTCTTCTCCACCACCGCCAGAATGACAGCCCCTGTCGCTCGACGGATATCCAAATCCCCAATTGTCTTTCCAATGCTCTTGGAATGAGGTTCTATTCGCAGCCATTCGATAAGCAGGCCTTCAAGCATGACTTCCCGTTCATCCTGGAACTTGGGTTTGTATGTCATGCCACCCACGATGGCAGCTACCGCCCGAGCCTCTTCATCATCAAGGGTCACAAGAGACACCATATCTCCCAGTTCATCGGGTACATCTCCGGATTCCATATGAAACAGGTCACGCCGTTCATCATTATGAATCACAATGACCAAATGCTCGCCGCTGCGGGTATGCAGCCAATACTTGCGTCCAATTCCCGGTAAATCCGTCTCTTTAAAGTGCATGATCCACACCGCCTGAAGACATCCCGTTTAAGGACGTACTTTTCCATTCAATTTCCGTTATGCGTACCCTCATGGAACCCGCCGGTATCGTAACCGACCTCACTTCCCCCTTGCTGGCGAGCAATAATTGGCGTCCTACAGGTGAGAGAAAGGAGATTCGCCCGGTATCCGGATCTGCGTCGTCAGGCATGACAATCATAAATGTATCGGACGTATGAAAATCAATATAATCGAAGCGAATCTCGCTCCCGATCAGGACGACCGAATGGAGAAGTTCATCGGGTCCAAGTAGCAGCTTTTGAAGATACTCGGTGTATACGGACAATAATTTGTCCATCTGCATTCGTTCGGGTTCACGCACGTCGAAATAGGCGTCGAGAAATGTCCTTTTCTCTTCACCCAATGTAATCAGCTGTTTCACCAACATTTCTCTGCAATTGTGAAGGGATGACCTATGGTTCATAATAGATCTCACCTCCTATACATGCTTTGTTCTCCACGTTGATTCGCATGTTTCTGTTCATCATCCTATTTTCCTCCTTCATTAGATAAAAACCCCGAAAAACGGGGCCTTCATACCATCTTACCAAAACTAATTTTTTAATCCAGTGTATTCATCTAACTTCCCGTTTTAAATTCCATATTAGTTATATTATCCAATTATTAAAATAAATCTTTACACTGTATGGTAGGTCTATAGAACATTTTAATAACGTCATAAAAAACATTTTATGGGTTTTCATCTCGTATTTTTATTTTCTTTCCTGTATATTTAACTACAAACTTTTATGCAATTTATGCAAATACCCATCGACAGACTTTAACACAATAAAGGAGTGCATCGAAAAAGTGTCCACTATAACTCAAGAATCAACTCAAGTCACTGCTGCAGAATATGTTCATTCCGTTTATGAATCGGTTATCGCCAGAAATCCGCAAGAACATGAATTCCATCAGGCTGTAAAAGAGATTCTGGACTCACTCATTCCTGTCATTGAAGCTCATCCAAAATATATGAACAACAGCTTGCTCGAACAGCTGGTTGAGCCAGAACGTGTCATTACGTTCCGTGTACCTTGGGTGGATGACCAAGGCAAGGTTCAGGTGAACCGTGGATTCCGCGTACAATTCAACAGTGCCATCGGCCCTTACAAGGGCGGACTTCGCTTCCATCCTTCTGTTTATTCGGGGATCGTGAAGTTCCTGGGCTTCGAGCAAATTTTTAAAAATGCGTTGACCGGACTGCCGATCGGCGGCGGTAAAGGCGGTTCCGACTTCGATCCCAAAGGGAAATCCGATCTCGAAGTGATGCGTTTCACGCAGAGCTTCATGACTGAGCTGTATAAATACATCGGTTCAGATACCGATGTACCTGCAGGCGATATTGGTGTAGGCGCGAGGGAAATCGGTTACATGTTCGGACAGTATAAACGCATTAGCAGCGGACATGATGCAGCTGTATTGACCGGTAAAGGCCTGCTGTACGGCGGAAGTCTGGCACGCAAGGAAGCCACCGGATTCGGCTGTGTGTACTTCGTGAACGAGATGCTGAAATCCAAAGGCTTGAGCTTCCAGGACAGCACGGTTGTTGTCTCCGGTTCAGGCAATGTATCGATCTACGCCATTCAAAAAGCTCAGGAGCTTGGAGCCAAGGTCGTCGCTTGCAGTGACTCGGGAGGATACATATATGACGCGGAAGGAATCAACCTGGAAACCGTAAAACGATTAAAAGAAGTGGATCGTCTGCGGATCAGCGAGTATGTCAAAGAACACCCGCATGCGGTGTATACGGAGGGCTGTGCCGGCATTTGGTCCATCCCATGTGATATCGCGTTGCCTTGTGCAACGCAAAATGAGATTGATGAACAGTCTGCAGCGCTGCTCGTGCAAAACGGAGTCAAAGCCATCGGTGAAGGAGCCAACATGCCTTCCACACTGGCTGCAATTGAGCTTTTCTTAAAAGAAGGCGTTCTGTTCGGTCCGGCAAAAGCGGCCAACGCAGGTGGAGTAGCGGTATCCGCCCTTGAAATGTCCCAGAACAGCATGCGGCTGTCCTGGTCATTTGAAGAAGTGGACACGAAGCTGCATGAGATCATGCGGAACATCTACACAAGCTGTGTAGAGGCAGCGGATCAATACGGCTGTACAGGCAATCTCGTGGCGGGAGCCAACATTGCAGGTTTCCTGAAAGTTGCCGATGCCATGCTCGCTCAAGGCGTAGTCTAAGTTCAAGAAATTGGGCCATTCTACTCGAAGAATGTGTACATCATAATGAATCTTAACTTTATTGATGAAGGGCAGTTCTCCATGAGGAGAGCTGTCCTTTGTTCATTTTTCTTTTAACTGAAGAGAGACGTATTAAAGTTCAACAGGACATGTGGATACAATGTGATCTTGTTCTTACTAATGCAAAAAAGCCGCCTAAATGGCGGCGGCTATCTAAAGACAATATGGCTTATGAACGAACAGTTTTGAGCGCTCCGCTCCAGGACAACACTTGATCCAACATGCCGTTCAGATTGGTCAAATGCAGATCAGCCGGTTTGAACGTTCCGTTATCAAAATCCGTAAACAACGACAATGCCGGATGGACACGCACGTCCGCAACCGACAGTTCTCCGAGAATGCCGCGCAGATGTTCTGCAGCACGTGCACCGCCTACCGAGCCATAGCTGACAATCCCTGCAGCTTTATCGTTCCATGCCTCCCGGGCATAGTCCAATGCATTCTTCAGCGATGCCGAGATGCTGTGATTATATTCCTGCACGATAAACACGAACCCGTCCAGGCTTGCCAGCTTCGTGTTCCAGGCAGCAGCCTGTTCTGCTGCATCGGCTTCGCCCAATAACGGCAGCTTGTAATCAGCGATATCCACGATTTCGTAGTTGGCATCTCCACGCGCATCTGCAATCTGTTTCACCCATTCTCCGACCTGCGGACTTAACCGCCCTTCACGTGTGCTCCCAAGAATAATCCCAATGTTCAATTTCGACATGATTGTTTCCTCCTCTTGTGTGTTGTTGCTAGTTTTTCCAAATAACTTATCCATAAATCCCATATTCACACCATCCTGCATCCGTTTAGTTGATTAGCTTAGTATTGATGATAAGTGATTTAATTTATTTAGTCAAGTAACTTACATAAAGTTTGCATATATTTTTTTATCTCTATCTATCTTATCAATGCCAGTTCCTATTTATGCTGCCTATTTAGCCCTCCTTATGACTCTTTATAGGAATTGATCAAATTCTTGTGTAATGGTAAAGTGATACTAACATTCTATAGCCAGTTTTTTCATTTATTAAAGGAAGTGTACACATTGTCTAACCACCCCTTGAGCAGCACGATGAGCCCACATCTATACACAGACTGTGAGCAATGTTTTGGCCTGTGCTGTGTTGCCTTGCCCTATGGCAAATCATCCGACTTCGCTTTTGACAAATCCAGTGGCACCCCCTGTCCCAACCTGCGTCCAGACAATCGCTGCGGCATTCATACACAGCTCCGGCAAAAGGGCTTCAAAGGCTGCACCGTTTATGATTGCTTTGGTGCAGGGCAGAAATTGTCCCAAGTGACCTATGCAGGCAGAGATTGGCGGGATCATCCGGAAACTGCATCCGAAATGTTCGATTGTCTGCCTGTCATGAGACAACTTCATGAGCTGCTCAGTTATATGAACGAAATGCTCATGCGTCCGGAGGCCACTTCTCTTCACGAGGCTCTCCGTGGCTTATATCAGGAGACGGAGCGCCTTACTGATCTGGAGCCTTCCGCCATCTTGTGTCTGGATATTCCCGCTCATCGGGCGGTCGTGAACGAACTGCTCTTACAGGCCAGTGAAATGGTTCGTGCGCATGCGCCATCCAAGAATCATGAACAAGGAAAGTCCAAGACCAAGAAACTGAAAGGAAGAGACTTCCTGGGAGCGAATCTGAGAGGAGCCGACCTTCGGGGAGCCAGCTTTCGAGGCGCGTTAATGATTGCTTGTGACCTGCGCAATGCCGACTTAAGATTTGCCGATATGATCGGTGCCGACTTGCGTGATGCGGATCTGGGCGGAGCAGATCTGACCGGAAGTATTTTTCTGACGCAATCCCAGCTTAATGCAGCCAAGGGCAATGCGCGTACGAAACTGCCCGCTCATCTTAATGTCCCTGAGCACTGGTCGTAAGAAAAAATCAAGCTGCATTCATGCAATGCACAGCAAGCAGCCCGTCCCTCGTTAACGAAGGACGGGCTGCTTATTTTTTATTACGATGAAAGAATGATTATCGTTCAGATATTACAGAAGATCGCGGCGAAGTTCCTCAGCGGATTTCGGGGACAGGTGACCGAGTGGGATATCAAATACCGTCTTGGCACCCTTATGTCCTTCCAGGCTCAAACGCTGTGCAGCTCGCGCATATGCTACCAGTACGCTTGCTGTAAATTCAGGGTTACTGTCGAGCTTCAGACCAAACTCCACGATTTGCTTTTGCCCTGTACCCGTAACACCGCTGCGAATAACAAATCCACCGTGCGGCATACCTTCATGTTCCGACTTGAGCTGCTCTTCGGTAATGAATGTTACTGTTGTATCGTAATCTGCAAAATAGTTCGGCATGGATACAATCGTTTCACGAATTTCATCCTGATTGGCACCTTCTTCAGCCACCACAAAACATTGACGCAAATGCTTCTCGCGTGTGGACAATTCCGGTGTCTCTCCTGCACGAATTCGGTTGATGACTTCTTCTACAGGTACGGTGTACTGAACACCTGCTTTCACGCCCGGAACGCGGCGGATCGCGTCGGAGTGGCCTTGGCTGACCCCTTTACCCCAGAATGTGTACTCTTTACCCTCTGGCAGGATGGATTGGGCGAGCAGCCGGTTCATGGAGAACAAGCCTGGGTCCCAGCCTGTGGAGATCACACTTACATGACCGCCTTGCTCTGCTGCAGCATTCACTTCCGCGTAGAATTCAGGAATTTTCGCATGTGTATCGAAGCTGTCCACCGTATTGAACAATTTGGCAATGGCAGGTGTCTGCTCCGGAAGATCCGTTGCCGAACCACCGCACAGAATCATGACATCAATCTTGCCTATGTATTGCTCGGCAGCAGAGATGTGCTCAAAACGAGCTTCTGTACCTTCTGCAACCATCTGCTCCGGATTACGCCGTGTAAATACAGCAACAAGCTCCATATCCGGGTTTTGCACAATGGCTTTCTCCACGCCTTTACCCAGATTTCCGTAACCTACGATACCAACTTTAACCATGTTCGATCCTCTCCTGTCTTCTTCTATAGTTGCCTACTACTCTAGTATAAAGATATAACATACCATGTAACCTGTTAGGTTTCCAGTCGAAACTAAAAATACCTCGCAAGAATAGCAGCTATCGGCTGCTTTCATGCAAGGCAAGAGCCATTCATCCCTATTTCCAATCTAGAAAAATGTATGGAGCGCATGTTTTATATAATCCGACTGTTCAGCAAAAAGCGTAACAGGTGCTGCATCCACCCTGGACGTGAAGCACAAGAAGGATAGGGTTAAAATCAAGAAAGAGAGTAGACAGCTCGCCAGGAGCAAGGAAGTGAACTTCGTTACGATTCCCAATTTTCTCATCCATCCTGCCTCCTGTTCGCCGTATGTTTCCGGTGTCCTGTTTTTAATTGGCTGCCAGGTGCCATAGCCATCTTCAGAATGGCACCCGCTACGACATCCGGTTGGCTGTTATGAATATAATGCTGGGCATGAGGGACAATTTGCTGGTTTCCCTGTTTGGACCATGAGGCAAAATCTGCTTGGTCTGCCTCCCATGCCCGGCTTCCCTCACTGGGTTGATCGGAACCGGCCGTCAGGATGGTCAGCGGGAAAGAAAACTCCTGTTTGTTCGCCAGCACGCGGGCTGCGTTGATCTTGGAACGACGAATCTCATCCATCACGTTGTCATTGTACGCATGCTTCAGCGTGGAGATGGTGGCGGCTTTTTTCATCGGTTCAGCAACCAGCTCCGGGTCAATGACCAGCGTTGCCATCATTCGATCCGAATGCAGCAAAGTACGCGCAATACCTGTTTTCACCAGGAACCTTGCTGAATCAAAATACCATTCCGGCGTATCCATCTCCACCGTACTGTAATATTCAGGACTGCCTCCATCGATCATGACCATGCCTGCCACTTCATCCGGATACATTTGTGCAAACCGAACCGTCTCCAGCGATCCCAGAGAGTGACCCACCATAATGTAAGGCGGGCGCTGACCGGATTTGCGCAGCAATTCATGAACTTCTTCCACAATCGTATCGATATCCCGCGGACGCTCCGTATAGTCGCTGTATCCATAACCGAATCGGTCATACACTGCAATCTTTACGTCGGATTTCAGCTTGTCATACAGTGGACTGAAATCCACATAGGGATTTGGCGTTCCCCATCCTGATGCCAATACAACCGTCGATGTTCCCTTTCCTGCCGTGTAGAGATGCATATTGCGCCCACTCACCTCATACAGCTTGCCAGGTGGCGTATATGACTTCATATCCTGCGTAGACTGATATGCCTCATAAGCCGTACCTGTAAGCAGCAGCAGGCCCGCCGCCAGCATCAGCCCGCCCAATACTTTCAGTCCTCTCCGTAAACCCTTATTCATCGCTTCTCTACCCCTTACACGCTAATCTCACCTTCTATGTCGCGCTAAACGATCCTATATGTATTCTTCAATCCTACCCAAGTTCTGTAGTAACCGGAACAATCCAGAGTCCAGTTCTTCCCCCAACCAAAGTCCAGTTCACTCCCCCTACCCCGCGACGGAGAAGGGGCTGTCTGCACCTTTTAGAGGAGACAGACAGCCCCAAGCATACAAAAAAAACCGCCAATCTCCGATACCGGAAACTTGCGGTTCTCCTCTTCATCTAGATTCAGGCTATTCTGCCCCAGTTACAGTTGCAGCGTCAGGCCGACTGGGCAGTGATCACTGCCCATCACATGGCAGTCGATATGCGCATCTTCGACTTGCGGTGCCAGCTGGTTGGACACGAGAAAATAATCAATGCGCCAGCCCACATTCCGCTCTCGTACCTTGGGCATATAAGACCACCAGCTGTATATGTCTGTGCGATCCGGGTACAGATGCCGGAAACTGTCCACATATCCTGCAGCCAGCAGCTCGGTCATCTTTCCGCGCTCTTCCAGCGTAAATCCCGAGTTGCCCATATTAGGCTTCGGATTCTTCAGATCAATCTCCTGATGGGCCACGTTCAGGTCACCACAAACGATGACCGGCTTGGTCTGCTCAAGCTGCAATATATACTTCAGGAAGCGGTCTTCCCACTCCAGTCGATACGGAAGACGAGTCAGATCCCGCTTCGCATTGGGCGTATATACATTCACCAGATAAAAGCGGTCAAATTCGAGCGTAATCATCCGGCCTTCCGGTTCGCTGTCTTCCTCCATCCCGTAACGGGCGGATAACGGCTTGATCCGGGTAAATACGGCTGTGCCGGAATATCCTTTTTTGATGGCATAGTTCCAGTATTGATACACATCTTCCCCGAGATCCATCTCAATCTGGCCTGCCTGCAGTTTGGTCTCCTGCACACAGAAAATATCGGCCTGACTTTCCTGATAATAATCCATGAATCCTTTGGTCACACATGCCCTTAACCCATTCACATTCCAGGACACCAGCTTCATATCCTCATCTCCTCACATCTCACCAATATAGCATGGGCCAATTCAGGAGGACAAGGCGGATGGCCTGGAAATGATGCTTAAATGCGTTCAGAACAAGTGGCCAACTAGGTAAACAGCCACTGTAGCGCTTCGGGAAAATGTTTGGCAAAGAACAGCATGTCATGTGTTCCGCCCTCTTCTTCCACGTAGGTCAAACGATCAACGGGATCCCCCTTTGCCAGGATCATTCTGCACGCTGCACGTATATGGTCCAGCATATGAGCCTGAATGACCAATATATAAGAGAAAGTATGCTGCTGGGGAAGAACCCATCCGGTAGTGGATTTGATCTTCTCAATATCCCGTAATTTTAAGGTCAGACGATCAAGCGGATGTTCGGAACCAACCAGGCGCTCCTTGTTAAAGTTTTGGGAAATCATCGATTCTCCTGCCTTCATTTGATAACCATTCTCATTTACTTTGTCTAGTAAATCAAATTTTCACAGAATCGCACGATTTATCCCCTTGAGGCAAACCTGATTGCCCTGCTCATCAATATCGGCAGACCGGAACAGGGTCCGGTCTTCATTCGGCCGCAAGAACCGCGGCCTATCGCCTTTGGAATCCTTAAGGGGACAGTATCCTATAGATCGCTTTTTAACTTGGAGAACAGAGCAAGATCGATGTATCTTCCTTTTTCAAACTCATGCTGCCGCAGCAGCCCTTCCTGTTGAAAACCCAGCTTGTGCAGCAAACGGATCGAAGCCTCATTCAGCGGTTCCACTTTCGCTTCGATTTTGTTCAATTGCATGTTCACGAAGCCAAAATGCAGCACGGCATGGGCGACCTCGGTCATGACCCCCTTACCCCAGTAATCAGGATGCAGGTCGTATCCAATCTCTGCTCGGTTATGTATATCTTCTCTATTGAGGAACCCACAGGTACCAACAACCTTACCGGACCCCACATCTTCAATCATCCATCGCAAACCGGACTGCTCTCTGAAAATCTTCGCATACCAACGCATCTCATCCATCGCATCATCTACAGTCTCAAAAGGCGTAAATGGCATAAACTCAACAACCGTTTTATCGGAGTACAATGCCAAAATATCGGGAGCATCCTGTTCTGCCGCTTCTCGTAGGTTAAAACGCTCGGTCTTAAGTATAGGGAATTCGTCAAATGCAAACGGGGTACTCATGGATCGTCTCCTTTATGCTGGACTGTCATGAAACTTATCTTCAAGCGTATAGGCAGGTGTCTTCCATGTCATTGTACCAAAATATTCTATAAAAAGACTCCTTTCTTGCCTAGCAGATGATAAAAAGCAATCACCGTACTAATCCGAAAGGAGTCTTGCTGAACACGTTTAACTGTCCTATCTATAATTGCTGGCCATTCTATCCGATCACAAACCATGGATAACGGGATGGATCATCATACAGAAGCCGGATTCGATCAGGTGCACAACCTTCCTCATCAAATATGAGCAGTTCATTTTCCTCCTGCAGCCAAGGTACGGGAATTTTGTAATCCTCCTGCGGGCCGATCTGCCAATAGCGTCCCAGGTGATGCCCATTCAAATGAAGGGTTCCCTTGCTCATTCCGGTAAGGCGAAGCATGAGGTTCACTTCGTAAAATTCCGAAACAATGGGACGGGAGAAACGCCAGCGGTACCACACGGGCTGACCGTATGAATGATCAACCATAGGATTGGCAGTACCATTGCCACCATGACGGGCAAAAAGCGAATTGGCCTCGGGATTACCTGATTTGTTCGATGGATCGGGTGTCAGTGTTCCCCACTGCTGTGGAAGTATAGCTTCGCTGCCTGCCACGCGCCAATTGGTCAGTTCATCTTCATTTCGATACAAGATAAGCTCAAGACGATTCAATGGGGCTTGGCTATAAGTCATCTCCAGTGTATTGACCTCGCCCGATTTCACATAAGGTGATAAATCCACCGTATGGAACGAAAACCAGTCCTGGTATCCTCCCATGGGTACATCGATGCCATTAATTCGCAGTCCTTTGCTCACTGCTCCAACCAGAATGGCACGGTCCATGCCATCCAGTGTAAAGCTCCTGCTCAGTAACGGGTTTCCTTCGAGATCATTCACCTCATCCAGATGAACCATCCCAGCAGCTGCTTGCCAGTCTCGCCGGATATCCTGAACCGAACCGCCAAGGTACACCGGTCCAGCTAATCCTTTGCTCTCTCCCAGAAAAGGTGAGAAATTCAGTCGGCCCATATGCTGGACCAGGATCTGCAGTCTGTTCGTTCCTTCGGCGGTCCTCGCATTGACGCCAGCTGCACCAACCTGCCTCACCAGTGCCTGTTCCACACCATTTACATATATTCTGGCCGTATCCTGAAGAGCTGGCAGAATGAGATGGCTCGAACCGCCCGCATCACTGTGGAAGTCGCATTCATAGAGCAGATATCCGTAACCCTGTCCATATTGCGCAAAGTGTTCCGGCTGTCCGCTTGGCGATCGCCCTTCCGCTTCCAACGTCACACGCGATACGTCCGGGGAATCGGATAACTTCGGAGGCATTGGGGGCATGGTCAGCTGAAGCTGGTGAGTTCCTGTCACCGACTTGTGAGCAGTATCCTCCGCACGGCTGAACTCAGCCACTGCATCCCGATCAATAAGATCACGTCCAGTCAGCGACTGTTCACCATCGGTCCAGCCACCTAGCAGCAGAATCGTGCGATCCGGATCGGAGATCATGCCCTTGACCTGACCGGATGGCAAAAGATCAACCTCATCAAACCCAATGGCATAACGCAGCTGCTCCGGTTTCGTACCTTCGATTCTCCAGGTGCGATCCATCGCTTTACTGTCCAGCACCATGATGCGGAGAGGAACGCCGCCCGCCTCCAGACGAACCGTTCCTGGTTCCCGGAAATGGAACAGATCAAGACGCCGAACATCGCTTACCGGATCATGATCAAGAAGCAGCTGCATGCTGCTGCTTATGACTCGAAGTGAGGGTGCCTCCAGTTCAACAACCGAACGCTGGCCCGTGTCTCCTACAATGAACAACGTCCGTTCTCCATTCACGATCTCATTGCCTGTAACCAGTGCACCACTGGTCAAAAAGACATCGTCCGCGATCCGGACCCGGTGGAAAACCGGGACAATCTGACCCGGGTTCAAGACAACAGGAAGCGTCCGTCCTTCTTCCAGCGTAATGGGCAGCGTCTCACGTTCCTCTCGAAAACTCTCCAAGAACCAGATATTCTGGTTACCAGCACGCCTGCCTCTTAAGGAAACACCTTGCGGAAGGTGTACGTTAATCCCTGCTTCGGGAACCTCTTCGCTCTCCATTAGAAACGCTCCGAAAGTATTCACGAAATAAGACCACTTCTTGGTTACGGCATACTTGGGTGTTACACGCCCATATTCGTTCAGCGGCGCATCATAGTCATAGGAAGTGACCATGAATATATCACTGCTGCCCACGGTTCTTCCGCCATATCCACCAAAATTGGTACCGCCATAAAACATGTAATGGCTGATTCCGGTATACCCGGCACGGATAATCTCCATCAGCCGTTTTTCCAGCAATGGCGCTGTTTTCTGAATGGCAGATGGCCCGCCCCAGTTCTCAAACCATCCGGTCCAGAATTCCGTAACCATCTTCGGTGTATCCGGCTGTTTCGCACGAAGCTTCGCATAATGACCGTCAGCGCCTGACCAGAAGTTGGCCCCTTCAATCGTGCCCTCTGCCCCACCTACACAGGTGATAAGCGGAACGTCGATCCCGCGGCTCAGAAGCCCATCCCTAAGCACATTCATATGATCGCTTGCTGCGGCGTCATCCATTAGATACCCGTATTCGTTCTCGACCTGGACGAGAATAACGCTGCCTCCGGCGGAAATCTGGCGCTCGCGAATGATCGGTACGATCCGGTCAAAATACAGATCCACATAGTGCAGATAGGTTTCGTTGTTTTCACGGAATTTTATATTCGGCTTTGTTTCCAGCCAGTAAGGGAATCCGCCAAAATCCCATTCCGCACAGATGAACGGGCCGGGACGTGCGATGACCCACATGCCCAGTTCTGCACACAGATCCAGGAAGGCTCCGCTATCGCGATCTCCATCAAGTACCCATTGTCCTTCCTCAGGTTCATGCACGTTCCAGGCAAAGTAGGTATCGATACAGTTCATGCCGGCCAGCTTGGCCTTAATCAGTACCTTCCGCCACTCTTCCCTCGGCATCCGGAAGTAATGAATCGTTGCACTGTTCAGAAATACACGCTGTCCATTCCACATGAAGCTGTGCTCATCGTAGCTCAGCTCTGAATAAATCTTGTTTTCAGCCCCAGGTTCTATATTCTTCTCCTGCTCATGAAGCAAAAGGGATGGTTTCTCTGTCAAAGCGTTTCCCCTCCTTCTTTTGTGTTTGAGTTCATATGCCATTCGTTTATTCTTAGCCAAGTGAGTCCATATGCGCCTGTTCCATCTATTTTCCGGCTTTCAGCGTTACGCCTTCCAGAACAACCGTTGTTACGGAATTGTCTGCTACAGACACTTCCAATCCATTGGCATACACCGGAACGTCATCAAGCTGCTCCATATTTCGGTCCGGTGAGGTTTGGTAGACCTGGGCCGTGGATGAATTCGCGTAATCAAAAGACTGCAGCTCAAACGCCTTTTTCCCGGCAGACAGCTCATTGCGGATGACAAGCACCAGTCTCTGACGCTCTGCGTCATAGGCGGCCAGCGTGCGGCCATCATCGGTCGGAATCATCTTCGCGCCTGGACGAATGAACTTGGTGAACTGGGCCATGCCGTAATACTGTTTGGTCATCTCATACTTTTCTTCCCCGTTAAAATTGGCGTGAATGAAGCCCCAGTTGTTATTCGCGCCTTCATCTTCAACCGCCTGCCAGTAGACCCAGGCCGAAGGCTGCATGATTTTCAGATCAAACATGATGCGCTCGGCCAGCTCCTGTACCGATGTCATGTCCTCATGATTGTGCGGCTCACTGCCTCCTGTACCATACTCGGACATCCACAGTTTCTTGCCATGCCGCTCAGCCAGTGTGCGCAGCTCCTCCATTTTGCTTCCATTATAAGAGTGCGTATTGATCTGGGCGATCACATCCAGCGTATCCTGATCATAGATGCTGAAATTGTGCACCGTCTCGTCAATGCTGTTGTCGTCCGCAGCACTAATGACCGTGCCATCCAATCCCTTGCTCTTCAGCGATGCAGCCACCTTCTTAATGATCTCGGCCTGCTTGTCATTAGTGAAGTGGCTGCCTTCCTGCATGTTTCCTTTCTTCCACCAGTCCGAGGAAGGTTCATTGAGCGGATCAAGCGTCCGGAACGTAATGCCCCACTCATCCCGGTAATGCTTTACCACTTCGGTCAAATAATCGGCAAAGGCATCATACTGATCCTCACGCAGATTATTCCCCCCATCTACGGCACCCGTGACCGATCCGCTGATCGTCATCCAATAGGGTGGAGAGTTGGAGAACGCTTCAGCAATGTTCACTCCGCGTTCCAGCGATCCCTGCAGTACAGCCCGCTGCCCTGCGTCCGCCTCCCAGTCCCACTCGCCGGGTTCAGGCTGGAAGCCGGGAACATCTCCGCCGGGGCGAAGTGCCTTCATCTCCGGGTTTTCCTCTCCGCCGATATTGTAGCGAACGATATTCAGTCCCAGCCCTTTTTCCGCATCAAAGACCAGGTCCATGACTTCATCAACCTTCGCCTGATCCTTCCAACCACCCAAATCATTGGCCCACCACGCAAGCGACGTGCCCCATCCTTCAAAATGGTCATAGGACTGTTCCAGCTGCAAACGTACCGGCTCACCCTCAAATGCAAGCGGCCTGGACTGTTCATTAGCAAAATGATTCATGATCATTCCTCCTCCCGCAAGCAGCGCAATCAGGGCCACACCCATCAGGATATAGCTCCGTTTGCGGCTGCTGCGTCGTTTGTTATCCGCCATGGCTGATTCAACCCTTTCTCCATGCACGTTGATGACATCCACCCTGATTCACGATCGGTTCAATCACTGTACGACCACCACTCGTTACTTGATTCCGCTGCTGCCTCCGCTAATGTTGGCTTCATAGACATAACGCTGTCCAAACAGATAGACCAGAACCATCGGGATGGTCAGGAACAGGGAGGCAATCATGACCAGGTTCCATGGCGGCATCTGTCCACCACCTACCGTGGTCAGGAGCTGAACACCGAGCGCAAGCGGCATTTTCTCCGGATCATTGATGTAAATGAGTGGTCCCATGAAGTTCCCCCAGTTATAGGAAAACGAGAATATAGCGATGGCCGCCAAAATGGGATACGTCAGCGGCATGATGATCTTCCAGTAGATTCCCGGATGTCCCATGCCGTCGATCATCGCTGCTTCATCCAGTGATTTCGGGATACTCATCACGAACTGACGGATCAGGAATACGTTGAACGCTCCCGCAAAGAAGCTCGGTACGATAAGTGGATAAAATGTGTTGATCCAGTCCAGATGACGGAAGATGATGAACTGCGGCACCATCGTTACCTCACCTGGAATCATCATCGTGCTCAGCAGGACGATAAATAGAAACCGGCTGCCTTTGGCCTTAATACGTGCGAAGCCGTAAGAAACGATGGAAGCCGACAATACCGATCCCACGATGGTGAACACGGTAATAATGATTGAATTTTTCAGATAAGTACCCAGATTGTTGTTGGTGAAGATCGTGTAGAAGTTCGACCATTGAAACTCCATGGGCACGAAAGTAAAGGCTGACTTCACAGTGGTAGCGTCACTCGCCAGCGCGATCGAGATCATGTACAGGAAGGGCGAAGCAAGCAGCACCCCGACCAGAATCAGAAAAATGTAGGATATCGTTTTTTCCGCAGTGGATGGATTACTCATTGGCTTTTCCCTCCTCGTAGTGCACCCATAGTGCCGATGAACGAAACACGACCAGGGTGAGCGCCATGATGATAATGAACAGCACCCAGGCTATGGCTGAGGCGTAGCCCATTTTGTAGAACTGGAAAGCATTCTGGAACAGGTAGGGAACGACCATCTGGCTCGCATTGTCAGGTCCGCCTGCTGTAACAATGAACACCTGCGCAAACGTCTGCAGCGCTCCGATCATCCCGGTGACCAGGTTGAAGAAAATGACGGGCGTGAGCATCGGGAAAGTAATATGGAAGAATGACTGCGTGCTCTTCGCCCCGTCAATGGCAGCAGCCTCGTACAGCTCCTGGGGAATGCCTTTCATACCAGCCAGCAGCAGTACCACGCCACCCCCAACGCCCCAGAGGGACATAAGAATCAATGCAGGTTTGACCCAGTTGGGATCGAGCAGCCAGGCAGGACCCGGAATGCCGAAGATCGACAGAGCCTTGTTAATCAACCCTTCGGTCGGTGCGAGCAAATGAATAAAAAGCAGCGAGCTTGCTACGACGGGCACAACCGACGGCAGATAGAACAAGATGCGAAAAAAGGTAATCCCTTTGATTTTTTTGTTCAGATAATAGGCAATCCAGAGGGAAATCGACATTCCCAGCGGAATGGATATTAATGCGTAGAAGAACGTATTGCCCACGGACTTCCAGAACAGCGGATCATCGGTGAGCAGCGTTTTGTAGTTGTCGAACCCGATAAATTCCGGGGTCTGGAACAGATCCCAATTGGTGAAGCTCATATAGATGGAAAACAGGATCGGACCCAGGGTAAGTCCCAGGAAACCAATCAGCCAAGGCGAGATGAAGAGATAAAACCATTTCCCGTCTTTTTTTCTCACGTTAAGCCCTCCCCATGACGTAGAGAGCAGATGGAGATTCGCACAGGTTTATGTGCTGCGCTCCATCTGTCCCGCTGTCCATGCTATTTGTAGAGTCGTTCCAGTCCACTCTGAATTTCGGTTACCGTATCATCCAGTGAAGCCTTGTTGTTGAAGTAGACACCCAGCTTGTCGTTGATCAGTTTCATCATTTCGTTCCATTGCGGGTTGAACGGTTCGGCATAAATGGTCGATTCGCTGAAAGCAGCCATGTTGATCTTCTTGCCACCGTATTCCGCATTCAGGAATTCATCGCTGGACAGTCCCGCCTTCGTAGCCGGTGCATCCTGTCCCGCCTTGATCATCGGCATCTGTGCCTCAGGCGTCGTCAGTGCTTCAATGATCTTAAACGCTTCCTCCTTGTGTTTGGACGCATTCGTAATGGTGAAGCCGTTAAAGAACGCGTTCGTCTCACCCCATACCGGAGAGATATCCCAGTTGATGCCTTCCACCTTGGCAAGTGAGCCGATGTTCCAGAACCCTGTGGTCTCCATCGCGATTTTGCCTTGAGCGAACAGTGGGTCTGCACCGATATTGCCCATGTCGGCAATCTCTGTTGGCGTAGGACCTGCACCGTGCGTGAAGATCAGGTCATTCATGAACTGCAGTGCATTGCGTACCGGTTCAGTATTGAAGGTTGGCTTGCCACTCTCGTCAAACAGCGAGCCGCCATTCTGGTAGATCAGCTGCATCCATTGCGGCCACCAGCTTCCCGGGTAGTACCCCCATTGAACCGTCTTGCCGTTCTCCTTCACCGTCAGCTTCTTGGCTGCTTCGAGCAGGTCTTCTTGGGTCCAATCCTTGGTTGGGTATTCCACACCAGCCTTGTCGAACAGATCCTTGTTATAAAAGAGTACCATCGCACCTGCGCGGTCCGGCATACCGAACTGCTTGCCGTCGTACTTCATGAGGTTCGCGATGTCATCGGAGTAACGCTCTGACATATTTACATTGTTCGCCTGGATCATTTCATCCAGCGGAATGATCTGATTTTTGGAGGCGTACGCCTGATAGTTCTCGGCAATCATCATGATGTCGGGTGCAGTTCCGCCCGCGATCATGGTTTGTACCTTCTGGTCATAATCTCCGGCAACCACGTTGAGCTTCACGTTAATATCGGGATAGGTTTGTTTCACAATGTCGAGTCTCTCCTGGTAAATCTTCTTCTCATCCTCAGAGCCCCAGATCGTCATGCTCAGATCAACCTTGCCTCCGGCACCGCCGGCGGAATCACCGCTGTCTCCGCTGCTGCAAGCTGTCAGAACCACGACCATAACCAACATCACTAACGAAATGACCTTTAAACTTCTTCTCATACGGTACGCCCCCTCGAAATAATGAATGGATGACCACACTGAAACCCGTTTCATGAAATGGGTTTCATAAAGCTTAAAACTAAAACCCGTTCCACTTCATGAAAGGGGTTTCATTTACGGACTCATTATATTTCACCTTCCGAGGGAATGTCAACGCTTTCTTTTCTAGATGTCCGTCCCTTTATTGCTTCGCTGGCCCTGTGCTCTGACGGATGATCAGCTCCGGTTGCAATACGGTCTGCTTCTTCACCTGTCCCTGATTAATCAGCTCATGCAGCTTATCCACCGCCAGCTTGCCGAGCTGATACGTGTTCTGGGACACAGTCGTCAGTTCCGGAATAACGGCACTGGCCAGCGGCGTATCATCGAATCCAACGATGGAAATATCCTCCGGAATCGACAAGCCATGCTCAATCGTCGCCTTAATGGCACCAATGGCCGTATAATCGTTCACGCAGATCACTCCTGTCGGAGGATTGTCCTGCTCCAGCAGCTTGGTCATCTCCCGTTTGCCGTCATCGATGGAGAAACTGCCGAGCAGCTGGCGGTCCTTCGGAATTTCAAGCCCATGCTCCCGCAGTTTTTTCTGCACAGCCTTGACCTTGACCATCGTTGTGGACAGTTCTCTCAATCCGCCCACAAAAGCGATATCCCGATGTCCCAGTTCCAGCAGATGCTCCGCAGCGAGTACAGCCCCTGCCGCTTCATCCGTGTAGACCCGGTGGAAACCTCCTTTGGGAATATTGCCATTGACCAGTACAATCGGCATGCGTTTGCCCATATCGATCAATTCCTGGGCCATGTCATCCGGACAGTGCTGCATGTTGATTCTTCCCCCGAGAAATATAATGCCGTCCACCCGTTTTTCTCGCAAAATGGACAGGTACTCGGACTCCCGGTTGTAGTCTCCCGCCGTATTGCACAGAAAGAACGTGTACCCCAATCCGCGTGCCTCATTCTCGGCACCCCAGAACACTTCCGGGAAGAACGGATTGGTAATGTCGGGAAGGATGATGGCAATCGTGCCCGTCTCTTTCTTGATTAGACTGCGCGCCTGCGCATTGGGCTGGAATTGATGCTTTTCAATAATCGACATGATCTTCTCTCTCGTGCTTGCCCGTACGGGTGCCGTATCGTTGAGCACCCGGGAGACGGTCGCTACAGATACGTTCGCTTCTTTGGCGATGTCATAAATGGTGATCGGTGTCATAAATGGAACCTTCCTTTATCTCTAATTTTCCTGCTTATCATACCAGATAAGGATGGGCGATGAAATGGGTTTCATTCAGGTGAGCGAATCATTTTACACTGAACCACTGTGCGGTCAGAACCATCTTCCGATCGCTGTTATCCCCAGATTTTTCTGATTCCCTATATATAAGGGGAAAATCCGGGGATAAAGGCGAACGCTCCGCTTCTACAGATTGGTTCTGTCCTCTCCGTTATTGTGTAATTGTTTAGTTCAACTTATATAGCGTGTCAAAATAAACAGCTTGCTGTCGGCATTTACGATCTTTGTGCCGTTCTTCAGCTGCACAAGGGGCGTATCCCAGTGCGTATGTCCACAAAAGACAACCGTCCCCGGCCCGGCCTCCAGGGCCTGCCGGATCAGCGGATATTTTCCTTTATTTTAGCGTCGATTCCCCTTCTATTTTACACCACTCGCCCATATATTAGATTGTAAGCGAATTCATAAGGTGATTAGAGGAGTGTGAACGACGTTATGATCATTCAGGTCAGCCCGCTGGCAGAATCAAGACTTAACGCGATGCTGGGAGATCGGCCAGGCTATTTAAAGCTGTTTTATGACACCGATGGATGCGGATGCGACGGCACTGCGGTCCTCCTGATCGTTAACGAACCGGATAGTGATGACATTCCGATTGAATCCGGTACGCTTCCTTTTCTCATCAACAAACAGCAGCAGATTTACTTCGAATCCAACCTGCGACTGCAATCGGAAAACAGCTTCCCTTCCTATCGTCTGAGCAGTGATTCCATGATCTACGGCAGCAATGTCAAGGTCCATGATCTTCGGGATACGGCAAACGCTTCACCAGAGCCGCTCAGTTGGTTCGTCCGCTGATTTATTTTACTCCGCCTAAACACATATGCAAAAGCCGGTACTCCAGGGTGGAGTGACCGGCTTTTGTTATGAAGGCTATATTCGGCAGGATTTTGGCCTATTTGAGACCGGTTGTAGCGATGCCACGAATAATCTGTTTCTGGAAGCACAGAAAGAGGATGACGAGCGGAAGAACGGAAAGTGTCGCACCTGTCATAATTTGCACCCAGTTGCTGCTGTCTTTGGCTTCACTTGAAAAGAAGGCCATTCCAACCGGTATCGTAAACATCTCCTCGCTCTGCGTAATAATCAGCGGCCAGATGAATGAATTCCAGCTTCCCAGGAACGTTAAAATGCACAGGGTTGCCAGCGCCGGCTTCACCAGCGGGACAGCAATGCGAAGAAAGATGCCCCATTCTCCCATACCGTCAATCCGCGCCGCATCCAGTAACTCTGAGGGCAGGGATTCCATGAACTGCTTCATCAGAAAAATGCCAAACCCCGAAATCAATCCGGGAAAGAGAATGCCCCAGTACGTATCCATGCCGTTCAAACTGCTCGATACCAGATACCACGGAATGATCAGCATTTCAGTTGGTACCATCAATGTGCTAAGAATCAGTACAAAAATGACCTGTTTCCCCCAAAACGAAAATTTGGCCAATATGTATCCGGTAATGGAATCAAATACAACCACACTTGCAGTTGCGATGACAGCAATATACAGGCTGTTCAGCATCCATGCGGGAAACGGGGTTTCACGAAACATCGTAGCATAGTTCTCCCAGGTGAAACGGGAAGGAAACAGGCTCAACGAATAAATCTCATCCAATGTCTTGAATGACGTGGAGATCATCCACAGAAACGGAAACACCATCACGCCGAGCCCGAGTGTAAGCAAAATATAACTGATCCAGGACGCGGAGCTTTTCCAATGAACAGCAGCTCGGGATGCGGGCCATGCGGCAGATCTGCTCATCCTGCAACGCAGCCTCCTTTCGTATTACTCCTGTTGATAACGGCTGCCCAGTATTTTCAGTTGAATCAAGGTCAGCATGAGTATAATGGCAAACAAAATGACGGTTGCTGCGGAAGCCATGCCCATATCAAAACTCTTGAAAGCGAGATTGTAGATGTGCAGCACAACAGATATGGTTGAATCCAGCGGGCCACCCCCCGTCATATTCAGCACCTGGGTGAAGGATTGCAGAAACCCGATGCTTGCCATCACAACGGACAGCAGCATCACCGGATTTATCAGCGGCAAGGTGATATGTACAAAACGCTGCCAAGCTGCCGCTCCGTCAATGGACGCTGCCTCATAGTACATTTTCGGAATATTCTCAAGTCCTGCGAGAAAGATAAGCATTTGAAATCCGATATTCTGCCAGACCATCACCGCAACGATCCAGAAGATCGCTTGGGAAGGCGAATACAGAAACGACTGCGGGCCAAGACCCGCCTCGATAAACAGGGAATTCACGATCCCGTTTTTCATCAGCAGCCATCGGAACACCCAGCTGACCGCCACCACACTGGTCACGTAGGGGATAAAATAGGCCGTCCTGAACAGTCCCCGGAGCTTCACCACCTGCTGCAGAAGCAGCGCGACGACCAACCCCGCAATCAACTGCGCAGGTACACCTACTACAACATAAATCCCCGTATTCAGTAGTGCCTTAAGGAATAGCGAGTCACTTAGAAGCGTCGTGTAATTGTCCAGACCTACAAAAGGCTTATCCGGTGACAGCATGCCCCATTCGCGAAAGCTTACATTAAAGGAATAGAGGATGGGGAGAATGCGGACGACAACAAAGTAGAGCAGCGGGAGCAGCAATCCGCCATAAATAAATAACAATCTCTTCTGCCTATAATTGAACTTTCTTAATCCCCGTTCGGAAAACGAACGCCGTTTCGGCCGTGAAGGGATTACGCCGGTAGTTCTCATATGTTTTGCCAGCCTCCCTGATCAGGCCTTATTTTTGCTTATCCTGCTTCGCCCAATAATCGTCATACAGCTTTTGGGTTTTGGTTACCAGATCATTAAAGGCCTCTTCCTCGGAAACACCATTCAGCAGTACTTCATCCACTGCATTGACAAATAATGTGCGCTCCTGCGTTTCGTCAATGAAGAAGTGGGCGTTGGCATCGTTCAGCTGGGAGATAAACGGTCCCAGCAGCGGATCGTTAACATACTTGTCCTGAAGGGCCACTTCTTTCTGGGCAGGCAGTTCACCCACTTTCTCCACCCATTGCTCCTGAACGCCCTTGCTGATCAGGAACTGCAGGAATGCTGTTGCTGCCTCCAATTTCTTCCCCGTAACATTGGCAGGAATGGCATTGGCCCAGAATGATGCCTGGGTCGATTTTCCTTTGTACGTGGGCAGAGGTGCCACAGCAAAATTCAAATCAGGTGCGTCCTTTTTGATGGAACCCAGCCGGTATGAACCATCCACGTTGATTGCGGCATGCCCGGTTTTGAACGCGTTAGCATCATCGGTATAAAAACCGTTAATCCCGACCTTGTGCACGGTCGCAAAATCGACCAGATACTCGAATGCTTCCAGCCCCGCAGGTGACTCATTCCACAGAATCTGACGTCGATCCTCGCTGGTATCCTTGCCTCCCGCCTGATACAGCAGTCCATCGCGGAACCAGTGATGAAGCTGGGAACCCGGTTCCCAGGCAAAGCCTTCGATTACGAACTGTCCATTCTTATCCGTCTCCGTTAAGGCTTTGGCATCAGTGACAAGCTCTTCCCAAGTGGCGGGAGGTTTTTCGGGGTCCAGTCCTGCCTTGGCAAACAGATCCTTGTTATAGAACAACCCGAGTGTTCTCACACCCGTAGGCAGAGCGTAATAATTTCCGCCCAGCTTGGCTGTCTCGACAAAAGGGAAAAAATTATCGGCTATACCGGGAAATTTACTTTCCGGCAAGGGCTGCAAATAACCGGATTGCACGTATTTGGGCAACCATCCGTAATACAGATTAATGACGTCCGGCCCTTTGCCGGCAGGCACAAGTGTAGCTACCTTTTGATTGTATTGATCGTAAGGGAAATTGGTTTGTTTCACTTTGATATCGGGATGTTCACTCTCAAATTCCTTGATCAAGGTATCAATCAGCTCCACCTTGGCCGGGAACTCATACTGCCAATATTCAATCGTAACAGGCTCAGACTCGCCACTCGAAGCTGTACCGGATTCCAGTGACTCACCGGATGACTTCGCTGAACAAGCCGTAATACTTAATAACAGAACGCCGATAACTAAAAATCGAAGGCCCCTGCGCTGCTTCATTGGATTCATACGTGATATGGTCAAAATAGAACCACTCCCCTTCTCCTTCAAATGGATGGCAAAAATGTGTTTACCTTGACTGACTTAATCCGCCTTGGTTCCCACTCTGTTCACGATGGGCAGCTTCAGCAGCCGCCTTGCGTTATTACCAAAGATCAGCTCAATATCCGCTTCGTGGAAACGAAGTTCCCGGCAGACCCGGACCTGATCCTGCAAATAGCGATACGGGTAACCGCGTGGAAATCCACTCGCATCTGTCCCAAAAATGATTCGCTCCGGACCCAGCAATTCATAGGTTTTGCGAAACAACGTCTCCAGGTTCAGCTCATACGGCATCCAGCGTACCCACTGGTTGGAACCGGAGGTATCGACATAAACGTTGGGGCAGCTCCAACTTAGATGAAGCAACTCTTGGAAATAACCCGCTCCAAAATGAGGGATGATGAAAGGAATATCCGGATAGGCACGGGCCGTGTTAAAAATGGCAAGCGGGTTGATGTTCGGATGATGAACGATCCCTCCGGCATGGCCGAGCAGGCCAAAATGAATCAATACAGGCAGGCGCCGCTCCGCAAGAAACTCCCATACCGGATCAAGAGAAGGGGTGTCAAAGGGAATCTGGGTCAGCGGGCCAAAAAGTTTGTACCCCCGCAGACCCAATTCATCAACCGCACGTCTCAGCTCAAATGCAGCATCCTCATCCTCAATTGGGTGAAAGGCGAAGCCGGTAAACCGGTCCGGGTACTTGGATATCTGCTCGGCGAGCCTGGCATTATCCAGAGCTGTCAGGAAGTTAAGTCCGCCAGTATGGTATTTGTCCAATTCATCCACCCACCGGTCAATCAGGGGCCTTGCCGCATCCTCTGGAGTTACCTCACCCGAGGGGAAATCCCAGGAAAGTCGCATGCGCTCACTCCGTTCCCGCCCATAACGTGATACCAATTCATGAGTTTTATGCTGGGACAGCAGGAGTTTGTAAGGTAGATGGGCATGGATATCAAAAACTTGAAAATCAGGATTGGAGAACATCGTTTTGCTCCTTCCGTTTAGGTTCTGTTAAGCCAGTCGTTCAAAATATGGTCCAGGTTCCCTTCTACGGAACGGAGTCGGCAGACAACATCACGGCTCCATTCTTCCAGTTCGCCAAGTCTTATGGCCTGACTCGACAATGCCCTATGAACTTCATCCGGATTGGGCCCACCCCGAACATGTCGGATGTTTACAAAATGTCGTGGAGATATCGATTCCCGCAATTTTTCCCGGGTTAGGGCAAGAGGTATGTTCGTCATGTTCTGCACGGCAGCCTGGACCATCTCCAAGGTAAGACCGGATATGGGCGTGCCGAATTCAGTTAATTGGGTAACCAAACGGCTCACAATGGAATGGGATTGACGAAATGACAGGCCTTCCGTGCGAACCAGCGTATCCGCAAGTTCAGTCACTGTAGCGAAACTGTTTTCTGCCCGCTCACGAAGCAACGCTTCATTCACCCGGAGTGATTGAAAGATTTCGGACAGCAAACGGTATACGGATTCCAACGTATTCAGGCTTCTCCATAGATAAGGCTGCATATCGTCTTCCGTATCCACAATGTCGCCAAAAGGAGTGTTATGCATCATGCCTAGAACGGTGGCTGCATCCCCCTTCGCGCTGGAGAGAAGTGAACGGGCGTGTTCGAGAGAGACCGGATTTCGTTTTTGCGGCATGATTGAACTAATCTGGACGTAGGATGCTGCAACCAATAATCCGCCATATTCCTGCGTGCACCATAAGAGCAGGTCCTGGACATGTCGTCCCAAATGGACTGCCGCAAGCTGCGCAGCAGAAGCCGCTTCGCCTGCATAATCCGCACCGCTGACAGCATCATAGGCATTCTCAATAATACCTTCGAAGGCGAGCAGCTCAGCGGTTCGTTCCCGGGAGATCGGAAAACCGGAAGTGGTGAGCGCTGCAGCACCCAGGCTGCTGCGGTTACAGCCAGCATAGGCTGTTTTCAATCGTTGGAGGTCGCGTTCCAGCGAATCCCCAACGGCACAGATGTAATGGGCAAGTGTTGTGGGTTGGGCTTGTTGTGTGTGGGTATGTGCAATTATGAGGGTATGAATGTGCCTTGATGCAAAATTCCGTAGACTTCGGTGCAGGGACAGACCTGAAGCAATGGCTGTGCTCAGCTTCTCTCTCAGCACCATACGATACATGGCTATACCCATATCGTTGCGGCTTCTGGCCACATGCAGATTTCCGGTGCATTCCCCGCCAAGCTTCTCCAGCTCATATTCAACCTGAAAAAACAAGTCTTCCACGCTGGAGGAATATTCGCTGGTCCGAAGTTTGTTCACAGGAAGGCTTTGAATGGCTGAGGCGATGCGAATCGCTTCCTGCTCCGGTATAATGCGTTGTTCGCGAAGCATAATCAGATGTGCTTTGTTTACGGCCATCATGGGGTTCAGCAGATGCTGTCTGGCCTGGTTATAGGCGGGTTCAAGTACGATTTCGGCATAGGTCGGGCTCTGGGAAATGATGATGCTTCCTGGCTATCGATTGACGTTGACTTCACTCTCCTTCATCAGAGTCCGGGTTAATTCAATCTCTAAAACCAATTAATCCGGTCGGATTGTATGGTTCAAAACTCTATCACGATCCATGGCAGCATACAACCCCTTTCTCAATCAACATTTTCTATTACCGTATTGTTATTCTTTATAAGCTGCATCTTGACCAAACTGGTTTTCAAGTCTACATTATCATGTAAGCTATTCAAGCCTGATAGATTCACAAGAGGAGGAGCTCTTATCACACAATCTTATGACGTTATTATCGTTGGAGCGGGCTCCATGGGGATGAGTGCAGGTTATTATCTCGCACGGAGCGGGTTAAAAACACTGCTAATCGATGCCTTTGATCCCCCACATACCGAAGGCAGCCATCATGGAGAGTCCCGATTGATTCGCCATGTATACAGTGGGGGACCTGATTACATAACCATGGCGCTTCTTGCCCAGAATTTATGGCAGGAGCTGGAGGATATCACTGGAAGTAATCTGCTTGTTCGTTCAGGGGTCATCAACATGGTTGATCCAGACTTCCATTCGTTTCGCGACCGGTTGACTCATGCAGATGCAGCGGGTGTGCCATATGAAGTCATGCGTGCAAGAGAAGTTATGAAGCGCTGGCCAGGGATTACCATACCCGAACATTACGAGGGCATGTATGAACCGGACGCTGGTTATCTGTTCAGTGAACGCTGCATTCTGGCTTATCGGCAAGCCGCAGAACAACAGGGTGCCACCCTGTTAACGCATACTCTTGTGGAGCATGTCGAATGTGGCCCACATTCCGTAGCGGTAAAAACGTCTGCTGGTGATACATATCACGCAAATCAGCTGATACTCAGCCCAGGTGCCTGGTTTCAGACGTTGAAACCGTTCGTGGACCTCCCGATCCGTGCCGTACGCAAAACAGTAGGGTGGTTTGAAGCACCGGAAGCATTGTTCGCCGAGGAACAATTTCCTGGTTTCACGCTGTCCGGACCAGAAGGTGTTTATTACGGATTTCCCAGCATTGGTGGGGCCGGAGTGAAGATTGGCCGTCATGATACTGGACAAGAATGGACACCAAGTAACGCACTGGCTCCATTCGGTACGGAAGAAACAGACGAGGGTGATATTCGAAGATTGCTTGAGCAACGGATGCCGCTGGCGGCCGGCAAGCTAAAACGTGGCAGCGTATGCAAATACGAAATGACGCCTGATGAGGACTTTATTATTGATCGTCACCCGCTGCATGAGCATGTTTGGCTGGCAGGCGGATTTTCGGGTCACGGCTTCAAATTTGCTAGTGCGATTGGCAAAATACTGTCCGATCTGGTACAGACAGGACATACGGACCAGGATATCTCGAGGTTTGCCCTGTCCCGATTCGCCAAGACGGGCATCTCCTCAACACCCTAAATTTAAAAGACGTGCAGGGACATCATCAATCATTACCGATTGGGGTCCCTTGCACGTCTTCTTCATTTACACCGTTTAGTTAAAGCAAATGACCATTATGATGCCTACTTAATGCGCCAGATGGTTACATCATTTGCTTACATCATTTGTTAATTCGTTTTAAACCTTGATGCTTCCTCAGCAAGCCGTTTGGTCAAAGCATCAATCGTTTGCACCATCTCTGCCAAATGTTCTGTCATGCCCGCTTGCTCCTGCATCGTTGCAGTCACTTCCTCAACCGAAGCTGAGACTTCCTCACCGGAAGCAGACAAGTTCTGTGCAGACCCAAGGACATCATCCTTGTCCCGCTCAATGGATTCGATCTCGGAGGCAATGGCCTGTATCTGGTCCATGATCTCATGCATATTTTGCGTAACAAAAGTGAAGGTTTCCTTGGTTTGGTTTACACTGCTCTTATGCTGAACCGCAATGGCCTCTATGGCCTGTACGCTGCGGTTGTTCTGTTCGACATGTTCGATCGTCTGCATCACAATCCGCTTGATGTCCTCCGATTGCGCCGTTGTCTGTTCTGCCAGTTTGCGGATCTCCGAGGCAACGACGGCGAAGCCGCGTCCCTGATCGCCCGCTCGTGCAGCCTCAATGGACGCATTGAGTGCAAGCAGCTTCGTCTGGTTCGCAATTTCGGCAATCGTACCCGTAATCTGATGAATGCCGGAGGAACTCTCGGCAAGCTGCACTGTAATTTTTGAAATATTGCCGACTTCGATCTCGTTCTGATTGTTCACGGCTATGAGCTTATCGACAACCTCATGATTGTTTTCGAATGCATCGGTAATCTCATCCGCCTTACGTTTCACCGCCTGCGACTTCTCGTTCACGCTGGCAATTTTGCTTCCCACATTCATGAATTTATCCACGATGGATTCCGTATCGCTTGCCTGTGATTCCATCGCCCGCGAAATTTCCATTGCCGTCGATGTTGTATCTGCAATGGTTGCGGAAGTCTGCTGCGTGGATTGATCCAGCTCGGTTGTGCTTGTATTCAACGTATGAATGGAGCTGTTCATGCTGGAGATCAGCTGTCTGTTGGCTCCCGCCATCGTGTTGAAGCTGTCAGCCAGTTCCTTGAACTCCCCGCTGTATTTGCCTTCTGCCCGAACAGTCAGGTCTCCGCCTGCGAGCTGTCTGAACAGTCCGGTCAGTCTGGTAATCGGTCTCGTTACCAGAAGTGAGATCAGAATTCCGGCTGCAATGGAAATCGCTATGGCACTGAACAGCACGATATACATTTTCGTTGCCATGGATACGAGCGGCTTGCGCACATCCTCGTATGTATCCTCCACAATTATGGTCCAATCAGAGCGTGGAATTTTCGAATAGAACACCACTTTTTCTTCCGAGCTGATTTCCCCCTGCTGCAGCTGTTCGCTTGGAGGCAAATCGATCAATGTCTGATATTCCCCGGACTCCATCTTTTGGCCTGCCATCTTCTCATCGGATGAATTAAACATGACCGTACCTATACGATCCAAAATGATGACGTTACCCTCTTCATTAATCTCAATGTCTTGCAGCTGGTTAACGAAGAACGACGTAGTTGCGGTAGACACCAGCACACCTTCCACTTGGTTATTATCATTGTAAATTGGCATGGCGAACGCCGTACCCAACGTCCCGAGCGTTTTCGAAATAATCCCATCGCTAATTACATTTTGGCCTTGAATGGCCTTTTTGAAATAATCACGATCTGCACGTTCCCCTTTGAGAGCCGACGGATCGTTCGCGGAAACAATTGTCCCTTCCTTGTCCAGCAAAATAATATTGCTGTTACCTTCCATCCCTGCGAGACTATCTGCCAATATGCCATTGGCTTTGTCGATCAGCTCACTATTTTCCGAGAAAAACTCATCATCACTCCGTCCTTCGCTATTTCGAATCTCCAACAGGTCCTGGAATGTACGATGTGTTGTAATCAGGAATGTGGACTGTTCTTCCAACGTTAGCGAGGTGAACAATCCCGCACCGATCCGGTCGGAAGTCGCCTTAATTTCGTCCTTGCTTTTATCCAGCGTGATACTCTCTGCCACTCTGTAACACAGGACTGCCGTTGCCACCAGCACCACACATACCAGCAAACTGATCATCAGCGGCAATCTGACCCTGAAAGACATGTTCGCCATGTTCCCCTTCACCTTACCGAATAACTTCAAACCATTACACCTTCCATTCTCATCATGATGTAGTCCAATTTTATGTATTTTCTTTATATCGGAATTTATCTCTGAATTGTTCAGTGGACACAGCATTGGCTTAGAATATTTTGAGCCTGGGCACACGTATACCATTAAAACCTCCCCAGGCAGGGGGGATGGTGCCTGCTTCCTTTCATATTCGTGCAGTTCCTCTGTAGCTTTTTCCCAGATGCTTTCTAGGACAAAGGGGGCGACAACCGATTGATAAATATAGACTTTGGTTTAATACAAATTATGACATCACTTACGTATAATCAAGGAAATACATATTTATTAGGGAGAGAACAGGAATTGAATACAAAAATGCCCACATTATTAAACGTCATCCGAGCCTTATTGGGGGTGCAGACGATCTATATCGGGATTGCCATGGGCTTTTTAATCTACGATATCCTGCTGCATGGCGATGATTACGCCGCGTTTCCACTATCCGATCAGGCCGCATATTTCACGAATGCTGGCATCCGTACCCTGCTGATTCTGGGACCACCGATCCTGACCATGGTATTCATTGCTAAACGGAGATATAAACTGACGATCACCTTTATGAGCCTTACCTTCTTGTTTACTGCTGCGTTCCTCCAAAATTTCCTGGTGCTGCTGCATCTGTTTATGCTGCTGGTCCTTCTGCTCCACAAACCGAGCAAGATGTATCTCAAGCAGGAAGCTCATGTGCGGCAGTACTCGAAGCGGGATCTGCAAGTATAGATTTAGTTGTAGAATGGAGTCTGTGAATAGAATGTTAAAACCAAAGTTACCCGCATTGCTGAATGGAGTTCGAATCTTGTTGAGCTGCAAAATCATTTTCTACATAATCACCTTTATCGTATTTGTTTCTATTTTCAGTCGAAATCCAGAAGCCTATCTTGATCCTCCGATTACAGGAAGCGATCTTGGTGACGTCTCTGCCGAACTAACCGCCAGAATAATGTTTTGGGTGATTCCCAGTTTACTTGCTGTCTTTTCCATCACCCAACGAAAGTTCAAATCCACTGTTACGTTCCTGAGTATTGCTTTATTTATGGGTGTATTAAATGAGGGACTAATAGCCGCACTTATTCAACTTTATGCTTTATTAGTTGTGTTACTGCATCGCCCAAGCAAAAAATTCTTGAAACGACAGGATTCAAATGTTACAGCGCCGAAGTATGTTGCCAAGAAGAGCCTGACCTAATCGTCAGGCTCTTCTTCAATATATTAATCGATTGTTGCTAAGCAAGGGGGAAAGTTGATATTAAACAAGATTATCAAAAGCTAGCTCAGCAGGAGTATACAAATTGTAAGCAAAAAAATCCATGTCTCAGTTCGACGTGGATTTAGGGGTGTTCTGTTTATGAGTTTCTATTATGCCAGGATTGAACGAACATTGCGTAGAACGGATTTCATGAATTCGGAGTCCGGTTCGACATGCCCTGCAATGTGGATACGCCGCTGCCGTACATCCAGACTCTTTAACTGATCCGTCAAAACAACACCCGTAAATGGCTGTTCTTCTGGTAGAGCTACTTCAAAAGGATAGTCCTTGGCCTGGCTAGTTATGGGGCATACAACGGCAAACCCCGTTACTTCATTAAACTCATGTTCGGATAAAACAACCGCTGGTCGCCTCCCGGCCTGTTCATGACCCGCTTGGGGATCAAAATCAAGCCATATCAAATCTCCTCGCTTGGGAATGATCACAGCAACTCTTTCCCTTCTGTGCCAAAGTCGATCTCTTCATGTCTCGTATCCTGTTTCACTTTAGAGAGCAGCGTCTTTAGATGGGTACGCAGCTCCTCGTTGGATTCTGTAGGCTTTGTTTTTGGACGCAACAATAATTCATTATCTTCTGTCACCAAAATTTCGATTTCCGTACCTTCCTCCAGATTAAGGCGTTTAAGCAATTGGTTCGGAATACGAATTGCACTGCTATTTCCCCATTTACTCAGTGTGGCTGTTGTCATCGCAATCCCACGCCTTTCATTTGATAGATGCTCCAATTATATCTCACCCTTCCGTAATTGTATATCCATATGATATACATAAGATGATGGAAGGATACATGGTATTCATCTGTAAATGAGAAGTGTACAGCCTATCGTTACTAGCTAAATTCACTGTTTCCAGGATAAAAAAAGCTCCTGCCAACACAAGTGGCAGAAGCTTACCGGACAGGTCATTGGAGTGGGTACCACCATCATGGCGGTCAGCTTTTCCTTAACCCAGCTCTGCAATCCGCTGCCCTATGCGCGGGAACAATTCAAAGGCATTCTCATAGAACACCTTCTCATGATGCTGCTCCGGCACGAGTCGGCGGATAAATTCTGCATACAGATCAATCGGCGCGAGCGGCCAGTCTGTTCCGAACAGCATTTTCTCGTAGTGATCGGAATACACCAAGGCCCGGCGGAAATGATCCATGAACAGTGGCTCATTCATGAAACGTTCAAAATGCGGCCGATCACCGACCACAAGGCCGGACAAATCCGCGTATACATTAGGATTCTTTGCCACCACTTCGGCGGCATCCATCACCCAGGGATCACCCAAATGACAGATCATGAAGTTCACCCCACGCTGTTGAAAGGCTAATTCATCCACGGTTAGCGGATGTGCATACTTCAGCAATCCATTCATTGAGTACGTATCCCCTGTATGAATGACGACGGGCACATTGTACTTGGCTGCCAGCTCATAGATTGGAGTATAAATCTTATCATGGACGTAGTAATGGTAGTATCCTGCGTACAGCTTGATGCCGGCTACCTCGGGAGCTTGCAATCGTGCTTCAATTCGGTCAAGTTCGTCCTGAGCGTGTTCACCGCCAAGCTGATTCGGGTTGATACCAACACATTCCATAAGGAATGGCGGCACCGCTGCTTCCAAATTGAGGCCCATCGGATTGGGAGAACTGGAATCCGGGAACGCGCCCTTCGTCTGCTCCGTAACCCCCATTCCAATACCAAGAATGACATCGTTCTTATTAAACTCCGCCTTGAGGCCAGCGGCAGTGTAGTCCACTTTCGACAGATCGATCGCCGTTCGATGGAAACTGTCGATGTCCGACAGATGAATGTGAATATCAATGATTGGCATAGGAAGCCTCCTTATTGTCGTTAGAGGCTGCAAAGGTTAGCCGTAGAAGGCCGCGCATATCCTCTGGATGCAGAGTGAGCTGCCCCAAGATCAGATAGGTCGGCTTCGTCCAGACTGTTTCCCCATTGGGAATGGACAGATGCTCACTCACATTTAGGCCGAGCACCTGGTTGTTCGCAAATGTCCAAGCGCTCTGATTGGGATAACCATCTACAGCATGCAGCATGTTCTTGCGCGAAGCCGCTCCCACCCGCAAGAGCCCCTTCAAATGAAGACCCGCATCCACTTTCCCGAGTGGAAAATGCCCTTGCTCGGGGTGATCCAGCCAGCCCTCTTCAAAAACAAGCGAAGTCTTTAAGAACTTCTCCTCTGTTAGCGAATAATCCGTTAGCGCCAAGCCGCTCTTGTTGGTCACTGAGTGCAGCGAACAGAGAACAGGAACGCCGGGCAGCATGAGGTAATGCTGATGAACGGTGATTCCCCGATTCGCTTCATGCTTCTCAATGGACGTCGTGATCCGAATTCCTCTCCAAATGTTACCGTACTGATCCCTCCGCTCCGTCCAAGCCGCACTTCTCTGCTCCAGCTGACGGCTGAAACCGTTCATACCAGGGATACCCACACCAAGTCCACCGTACCATGGATTCCACCAGGAACGCGGAGCAGCTTCCGGATATGAACTATCCAGCCATTCCTCGCCCTGGTACTTCAGGGAATGCACGATACTTCCGAAGCCAGGTGCAGCTGCCATCGAGAGAACCCCATTACTCACCGTGTATACCGGGCCTGCTGGTCCTTCTTCAATCACCCGATCGACGGCTGATCCCGTTTGTGGAAACCAGAGGGCGGTCCGTTCCTGAACGCGATCCTCTCCGCGATAAACGGCCCGAACCTTCCAGCCGAATTCACATATTTCTGTCGCAATCTTTTCCTCAGGGGAGAATTCCAACTGTGCGGAGCGAAGATCCTGCTCCCGGTTTAATTCCATATCAGCAGCTAAATACTCCGGCTCACCACCATTCTGCACATACAGTTCCAGGTTTCCGGCGAGTGGGACCATCTTCCGTTCGTTCAGTTCCGCTTGCAGTGTGCCCGAGACAAACGGATTACCGCCGCCCAGTACCAGCTCAAGATGGTCATCCAGAACAGGCACAACCGGATCGCGCTGTTTACGGGCAAAAGAGCGGAAATCCTGCCACTTGGCAAAGGTGTTCAACGCAAATACAGTAGCCTTCGTCCGTACGACGGCTCCTGCCGGAATTCGGCCTAGATCATGTTCCAACCCCAGCGTGTATTCCGGACGAAGCAGCTTCAGGGAAGGGTCCCAGCAGATACCGCATGCACCATACGCTTCCTTGCAGAACAACCAGTTCTCCGTGATCTGTGCGCTATCCCAATGGTTCGGGTCACCGGCGTAATCATCTCCCATGTCCACATAGCGGCCTTGGTACGGAAGAATAAGCCTGCTCCCATAGAAACCGAAGTTGGTCATCAAAAACATGTTCTCTTCCAGCTCTGTACTGCGAGTATTGCCAATTTCGTGGTAGAATTCTGCGATCCCGTTTGCAGACAGCTTGACGACGGACTTGATCTGCAAACCAGGGAAGTCCTCCGAATCGTACAGTGCTTCGAGAACCTGACGTTCCCCTTCGGGATAGATGTTCACATCTTTCGCCTTTTTCTTGGATAACTCTTCTGCAAAAGGCTTTCCCAGCTTCGGGTAGGTCCACCAGAACGTGTGACGTGATCCAGGATATTCGATCCACATCGTATTATCTTGCCTGCTCATATGGAGGGAGAATGCGCCGTTCACGGCCACCCACTGCTCTCCATTTTCTCCACCATATCTTCCATGAGTTCCCTTCATCAGAACAGACAACTTGGTTGTGAATGATACTGCCTCTTGGCCTGCCGGAACCGCTGTTACCTTTACTTCTTGCGAATAGAGACCATACGAACGCAAGGTGAAGGACACCGGTACAGATGTTTTGCCTTTGGCAGGAACGGTGAAGCGTACCGAACGTTCTGCCCACTCCAGGAATTCATCCTCCGGCAGGTCAAAACTGAACTCCGCTTCGGAATCATAATTATTTTCCACGTTCAGATACAGCTCGGCCGGAATGCCTGTATAGAGCTCCTTCACGGGCAATGCCGCGTTGATCTTGGCCGGGAATTTCGGGGCGACACCCATACGGAACTCGGCTTTCCTGCCACCGATTAGCCATGTGCTGGCGACAACAGGATGGGTTTTCATCTGGTTCTGTTCCTCTGTAACGGGATCAAGTTGGAACTCGCCCTCCACGATGATCGTCTCTCCCGGTGCAACTGCTTCAGCAGCGTTCAGAGCAAAACGAATATTTTTGTTATTCCGTCCCTTGATCTCGAACTTCAGCTCGGACGCTGAACGGTTCTTAATCCGATAGCGTACCTTGTATGTGGAGCCGAAGACCAGGTCATGATCGTCGATCTCTGTGAAGATTTCGTAATCCGGTGTTTCGAGAGCGCTGAGCCCGCGACCCGACTTCTCGAACTCGGCGCGCAAGGAGATATCTCCCTTTTTCCAAGTGTAGTCAAAAAAATCGAAGCCACGCTCCCGCCGGCCATCCGGCTCAATGGCGAGTTCACGCGTGCTGTCTGCGTACCAATCCAGCTCCGCAAAATAAGGAGCAAGCGCTTCGGTCTGCAAGATGGTCGGGATGAAATTCATCAGGTGCACAGTGTCATCTTTTTTCTCCCAGAAGAATCCGCATTTCTTGTACATCGGCACAGCCTTCGTGTTGCCTGCCCAGGTGAACAGATCCAGACGGGGCCACCCCGCTTCCACGGTTTTGCGAACGGCGTTCAGGATCAGATTGCGTCCGACTTTGTAACCATGATAATCAGGGCGCACATTCAACAACGGTACATACAGGGCATTCTCGTCATGGCGGTAGTGGGCGAAACTGCAGAAGCCGATTACCTCATTCTCATGAACGGCAAGAAACACATGAAGATTGGACGAACTCTCCATCTCCCGGCGCACGGTATCTTCCGTTCTCTGGTTCGTGCCGCCTCCCCAGCTTTCATTGCTGCGGTTCCACATATCAGCGAGTGCGGCAGCATAGGAGTGGTCATATTCGATAATGCGGATTTGTTCTAGATTTGAGGTTACTGTCATGTCTCTATCCCCTTTGCTTTATGTATAGAATTGTCTTCTTGCTCATACGAAATGGGCTTGTTCGACAGCGCAAAGATGATAGAGTCCCCGTTTGCTGAAGCTATCGATAGTCTTATCATACTATAAATGGAAACATTTTCAGATAATCAAAAATATTTCTTTTTTCTGCGGCGTGTCTTTGAATTGGACGACCTGGGTATTGGGCATTCGTGATCAGGTGGGTTCGTAAGCCCTTTTCCAACGCACTCATATCCTTTCGATCATTGCCGTACCATGCAATGCAAGCGATAATCAATATGGCACATAGAATTAAAATGTTTCTGAGGATTCTCACGTCTCCACCCTTCCTAGTCTGAATAACCTAAATGTTCAAACACATCCTCCTTCAACGCTTTCACCTGTAAATTTTTTTCCGCTAGAGCCCGCTCTGCTGAATCCTTCTGATCCACATTGAACTTGCCCTGCTCCAAAGACGTAATCCAATAACCGTTGTGTTTTTCATCCCAGGACAGGAATAAAACATATCGGTATCCTGCCTGCATTGGCGTGTAATCCCCATATGTATACCTGGTTACTCCTGTGTAAATTCCTTTGTTTCTGACAATATATGTTGGCTCCAAAACATGAATGTAGTCCTTTAATTCCTGGTGACCTTTATTCCCAAAAACTTGATTGATTTCTACACGGGTAACCGTATATCTCGTTTCGGATTCACTCTCTTCTTTATTGATATGGACAGACTCATCTGTCGCCGTAACCTCCACAATAAGATCAGCATCCTCGGATAGTTCCTGATAGCTATTAAAAATTTGATGATCCGCATCAATCGTAATCGTATTTTCAATCGTTTGATCTGCAATGATGTAACTCCCCCCGCTATGAGGGCAATGATCAACACAACGAACAAAAATGGTTTGTTGTACATCCTCTCCGACCTCCCTTTAAAACCATATATATACTAAATGATTGTTTTCTCCCGAATGTTTCACTTAAATCCAAAAAAACACGACTGATTATAGTCATCTGGATATAGATTTGGCCTGACATTTCAATCTAAACGGATGTTTAATTGAAATAGTTGTTGCAAACGGAACAACGTTCCGTATATAATCGGAACGTGGTTCCGTTTAACTCCGTCCTTTAACATAACAAGGCGGCGCAGGTCACAAATTGATGCAAAAAAGGAGATTATTATAATGATGGAAATCAAGATTAATACACCCACCCCCGTCTTCTCGGTGAAACCGGTAGTGCTATCAGCCCCGGGCCGTGGTGAGGATTTGCAAGTGAGAGTGTCTGCACCGGTAATTGGTCGCGACTTGCCTATTATTATATTTTCCCACGGCTTTGGCTGGTCATTGGATGGCTACGGTCCGTTGGTCGACTTCTGGGCTGCTCAAGGCTTCGTGGTCATTCAACCTACCCATCTCGACTCTAGGACGTTGAACCTTCCTCCTGACGACCCCCGTACACCACTGATCTGGCGTTTTCGAGTCGAGGACTTGAAGCGCATCCTCGACCAACTGGATCTCATTGAAGCGTCCGTTCCCGGGCTCAGTGGACGCCTTGATCGAAGCCGTATCGCTGCAGCCGGACACTCCTTCGGCGGCCAGACGGTAGGGATGCTGCTCGGCGCACGAGTCCTCGATGCCCATGGTGAACCGGGAGAGAACATGTCCGACTCGCGGATCAAGGCGGGCGTGTTGCTTGCTACGACTGGAAAGGGCGGAGCTGACCTTAGTCCGTTCGCGGCTGAGCACTTTCCCTTCATGAACCCAAGCTTCGCGGACATGAGCACACCAACCCTAGTGATCGCGGGAGACCATGACCAATCCCCACTGACTACTCGGGGGCCAGACTGGTTCACCGACCCGTACTTCCTGAGTCCAGGTAGCAAGAGCCTGCTCACCCTCTTCGGGGCAGAGCACTCGCTCGGCGGCATTTCCGGCTACAGCGTTGCGGAGACAACAGACGAGAGTCCTGAACGAGTTGCCTTAATCCAGCAGCTTACACTGGCTTACCTATGCAATGCATTTGGTATTGATGATTCCAGCTGGGTAGCAGCATGTTCAGCTCTGGCAAAGAGCGACAGTCCGCTCGGACGTATCGAGTCCAAATAAGGAATTGGTGATCGCATCAATTTGAAAAAATAACAAAGCTCAATCAAGCATCCTTTAACAACTTATTGACGATTATTTTGTAGATCGGACGAAATAGTTCAAACCGGGACGATACTCATTTCGGAATGCTTACGAGTATAGCTTGAAGTATGTGATAGCAGTCTTGAACACAAATAATTGTATAAAAGGAGATACCACGCGTATGGAAATTAACATTAGCTCGCCTGCTCCAACCCTTTCGTTCAGTCCGGTAGTCCTTTCAGTTCCCGGTCGTGCTGTAGACCTGCAAATGCGGGTAACCGCACCGGCGACCGGAAGCGAACTTCCGATCATTCTTCTCTCGCATGGGCATGGTCCATCCAATCATCTCTCCTCACTGAACGGATATGCACCACTCGCCAATTTCTGGGCAGCACATGGATTCGTCGTCATCCAGCCGACCCATCTGAGTTCGAGAACGCTGAACCTCGGTTCGGGTCACCCCGAGGCGCCGCTATATTGGCGATCCCGGGCTCAGGATATGACGCATATCCTTGATCATCTAGACATAATCGAGTCCGCTGTTCCGCAGCTTCTCGGGCGCCTCGACCGGAGCAGAGTCGCCGCAGCTGGCCACTCCATGGGCGGGCATACCATAAGCCTGCTGCTGGGAGCGCGGCTCACCGATCCTTATGACGGAACAGAAGTGAACTTGGCCGAGCCCCGGATCAAGGCGGGCGTACTACTTGCAGCACCCGGCAGAGGCGGCGATGCACTCAGTGCATTTACGATCGAGAATTATTCCTTCTTCTCCACTACCGATTTTTCTAAAATGAAAACACCTGCACTAGTTGTTGCTGGGGACAAGGACAACTCCCGTCATCTGACGGTTATGGGCGCAGATTGGCACACTGATCCGTATTTCCTTTCCCCGGGACCCAAATCTCTGCTCACACTGTTTGGTGCAGAGCATGGACTCGGTGGAGTGTCCGGCTACGATGTCGCCGAGACGACGGATGAGAATCCTGAACGGGTAGCTGCGATTCAGAAACTCACCTGGGCTTATCTCCGTACTGAACTCTATCCGGAAGATTCCGCATGGGATTCAGCATGTATGGCTTTGGCAAGAGAAGATAACCCACTGGGTCGTATCGAAACCAAATAAGAAACTGACTGATTGACTGAAGGATCGCATCAACTTGCCGCGGGGATATCACTCATGCTCAACATATTCCTCCGAAAAAAAGAAAAAGGAGCCATCTCAATGGCTCCCCTGTTCAATCGTATATTATGGCAGCAGGAACTTGACCCGTTCCTGCTGCCATTTTTCTGCTTTCTGTGCAATCCGTACAATGACCACGAGCCTGGAAAGAAGCTCGATCCATGGGCACAATGCGCAAGCTTTATCTTTACTTGGCAGATGGCTGATAGCCATGAAGCCTTAAATATCAGCAGTAGGCACTCGTTTACAGAGTCGCACGATAGCGCAGTCCGTCTACGAGCAGAGCAACCATCTGCCGAGCCTGCATGGGATTACCTTTATGTCCCGCAGCAGATAGACTTGCTACTGCTCGGAGCAAGTCATCCGGTTCAACATCCGCACGTACCTCACCAGCAGCGGCAGCAGTTTCAAGCAAGGTTCGAAGTGCAGGATTCAGCCGCTTATCAAAGTAAGCCGGCAGGGTCTCATATGCCGGATTGCCCGAATGCAGCGCCGCCGCAAGTCCACGCTTGGCTGCGATGAAGTCCACGTATCGCTGCATCCATCGCGCTAGGGCCTCACCGGGTTCATACTGCGTTGACAGCTCAGCCGCCGCATCTGCACAGGCATCGACTTCCTGCCGGAATACGGCCTCGATCAGATCCGAGCGCTGTGGAAAATGACGATATACGGTGCCAACTCCGACACCGGCTTTCTCTGCAATCTCCCGCACTGGAGCGTCCACTCCCGAGGCCGCGAACACGGTCATCGCGGACTGGAGTAAAGCATTAATGTTACGCTGTGCGTCGGCGCGCACAGGTCGATCTGTGTGGTCACGAGTTTTCAAGCCATCACTGGGGTTTTCCGTCTTGTCATTCATCTATTAGTTCCCCCCATCCATTTATCCCTAAGTTACACTCACGGAATTCATTCCTTACCAATTATCCGAATTATACTATTAACACCAACATGGCTCAACATATCTTCCGATTATAAACCTTTTTGAGACGGATTGATTTTTAACATGTTTACAAGAATCAGAGAAAAGTGTCCTCCTCCTATACAAACGAGGATTCCCAATCAATCCAACACCCTATTCAATCAATGCCTAAATCAGTTCCTGCTTCCGCTTCAAATATACAAACAACACCACGCCCGACGCCGCACAGATCACTGCGCATAAGCCGATAAATCCATACCCCGCCTGCAGCCCGCGCAGCAGCCCCAGCTGAGTTGTCGCACCATATGCATTCTTGAACACTTCAATGACCCAGCCAATGGCATAGTTGCCGATGACGCTGCCAATCCCCATCAGAGTAACGGCAAACGTAATGGCCGTGTCACTGCCATTTGGATACCTTTTTGCAATAAACGCCATCACCGTTGGATAGATCATTGCAATACCCGCACCCGACACGGCAAAAAGGTAAGCCAGCCCCTCACCACCTGCGATTGCCGCGAACGTACATACACCAGAGAACGCCGAAAACACAATCAATGAAAGCACGAAACCGATCCGGTCCGTAAGTGGACCGAGCAGCAGACGTCCCAGCGAGAAACTGAGGAAGAATGCAGACAGCATTCCCGATGCCTTAACGGTGTCCCATGTATAAGCTTTCTCCAAAAAGTTTACGAGCCAGCCCCCTACCGCTATTTCCGATACAACGCCAAAAGAAAGAATAAGCACCATCAACCAGATGGCCGGATCACGTGTCAGCATCTTCAGGGAAACCCGGTCTTCATGGGGAAGATCATCCCCCGGAAACGTGCTGCGCAGCGCCGCAATGATCGGCAGCAGGCAGAGGGACAACATGACCAGATACATGCCGCGCCAGTTCAGTTCATGCCCAAACACCGTCAGTGACATGACGCCCGTTCCCAGCAGCGGAGCTACCGTGGAACTCAGACCATAGAAGAAATGCGACAGATTCATCATCATGCCTGTATTTTTCACAAAAATCCGTGCTCCCAGAATCGCCAGCGCGATCTCCAACATGCCGTTGCCGATGTACATGAAGAAGTACGATGAAGCAAAGAGTGGATATGTATGGGATAAATAGATGAACACACCTGAGAGAATCATCGAGGCAAAAGAGATAACGCTAACCGCCTTGATGCCCCATTTGCGGACAAGGATAGCGGTGAACGAACAGGCGATCAGGTACCCCAATGCATTCAGGGACAACAACGTCCCGAGCTGCTTCTCGTCCAGATTGAAGTCGAATTGAATGCGCGGAATCGCCGGCCCTTTAATGTTTTCCGATATGCCAAACACGATAAAACCAATAAAGATCGTCGCCAGCTGCATGGCATACATCTTACTGAACTTTTTCTTACTTGCTTGCTGATCCAAAATAAGTACCTCCAATGATTTCAGAAAGGAATATTACACTTTACTACTACGATTGCAGTACGATCTTCCGATTACTCTTACGTGTAAATGGACTAGCTTTACTTCTGTCTTTACCACTTTTTCTCGATTAACTGGATACGGTAGGTCAAGCTCTCCAACGTGACAGCAACCAAGCCGGTAACATATTCGCGCCGTGTGTCATTCTGAATGATGAGCTGCGGCATGTGCTCCTGTGGTATGGTTTTCAGGCAGCCCTGCATCAGATCATTTTGCATACCAGAGTCCATCGTATCCCCTGTGATGACGATTGCTGCCGGGTTAATAATGACAATGATGGATACCAGCGTTTTGACTACAAGCTGATGCAGTCCCTCTGGAGTTTGAAGCATCCGAAGCTGTTCTTCCGATGACACACCAAAAGGCAGGTAAGACACTTCACCGCTAAAATGTGTATTCCCTTTCAAAGGGTGGCCGTCAATGATGAAACCCGCCCCGGGAAAATGATTTTTCGGAAAAGTGACCACCGCAAAGTTCTTCTCTTCCTCAAAATGCTGCTCGTTGTACAATCCGTACACCGTCAGATTCATGTCGTTATCAATGATGATTTCCTCATCATCGAATCGCTCCTTGAGCTTCGGTCCCAGCGGCTGACCTGCCAGTCCCGGCACATCGCAAATGCCAATAACTCCGTTGTGTGCCACACCCGGTATCCCGATCCCAATCGCCTGAACATTGTTGTACTGCTCAATCAAGGCTGCAACCAAACCCTCCACAGTCGCTACGGTAATCTCATCCAAAATGAGCGTCTGTTCGTCCTTCATCTCGCCATTGAGATTGGCCTGAAGATGCGTGATCGAGTGAACGCCGCCCTCTGTTCGGATAATCAGACAAAGCACGCTGGCATAGTCCGCATTGAATTGATATCGACTTGCAGGTCTTCCCCCGCTTGATTCATCCGGTCCCAGATCAATGATCTCTCCCGTCTGGAGCAGCTCGTTCAGGATCGTGCCGCATGTTGCAACACTAAGTTTCGTCAAATTTGCAATGGAGGACTTCGTACCGACGCCCGTAGATCTGAGTGTATTCTTCACCAGCTCCACATTGATTCTCTTCACCTGTTGGGTGTTGTGTGATGTAGGCTGCATTTTGAGATGTACGCCTCCTTTCGTTGGTTTAGAACAATTCGCTAAATGTTTTTAAAAGTATTTTAATAATTGAAGTTTAGGGGGATTCGCGGGGAAAGTCAATGCTAAATTGGAAGCAGGGGACATTAATATTGCTACAAGGGTTATTGCATCATATTATATTGTTAGATTGTCGAAGGAGATTATGGATTATGAGAAAAAAGCGGCTACTTATTGTAAGCATTGTCATCTTGGTTGGCTTATTATTGCTCAGTGAATTAGTCATATGGTCCTCAGGGAGAATTGGATTGATTAATACAACGAGTAGGATTATATCAAATGCACCTGATATAGAAATACAAGGCAAGAGATTATCTTACCAAGGAACAGTGAGTTTTGAAGATAATCAACATCTTGAGAAATATGCATCAAGTGATGATGGTGAAGTTCTGTACAAAGCAACGGGTACACCAGTACAGCCACCATGGATTTATGTTGAAAAAGATGGAAACACTTTTTTTCGATACAAAATTCCGCAGATTCCTTGGCGTATGTGACTTTTCAAACCAACTGCCAAAACTAACTTACACTTAAAATTCTTCTCCTCCCTGTTGACAAACCCTTCAAATAGGAATAACCTAATACCGAATCACTCATTCACTATTAAGGAGTCGTTCTCAATGGTGCAAGCCAAGAAAGACGAAGTCAGGAAAGAAATTGAATACGCAGCGCTGAAGGTGTTCTATGAAAAGGGATTTGTGGATGCCAAGATGAGCGACATCGCGAACGAAATCAATATTTCCGTAGGCAATATCTATACGTATTTTAAAAACAAAAAGGATCTGTTCTACGCGGTTGTGCCGCCTGATCTGGTGGATTACCTGAAGAAAGTACTGGTCGATACGATCCATTTCGATAATCAGAACTTGTTCGATGCGGAAACGGATAGTGATAGAAAATCCGCACTGCTACAGGAACAGGTTGATGTATTACGCAAATACCGGAACCAGATCATCATCATTTTCGAAAAGAACAAAGGAACAATCTACACCAACGCCAAGAACGAGCTCGTCGAGACCATGATCGAAACCAAGAAAGCCTATCTCAAAAAGCAGTACAAACATTATGAGATTGGAATGGAAGAAAACCTGATCTTGCTCGATATCCTTGCTCACAATGTGATCGATATGAACCTCGATTTATTGAAACGGGACATGAGTGAGGACAGCCGCAAGCAGATATTCGAAGCATTGTATGTATACCGATTGTACGGCATGAAGAGTTTGAGCGAATAATGGATATATCCAAGCTGGTAAGCGTGCAGATCAGGTCAAAACAAACTTGGTCCGCACGCCAAAAAAAGTCTAAGATACGAATCCTATTTTTTTGACCCAAAAACGAATTTATTATTCATTATTAAAGTTTGTTACATACCTAAGGAGGAAAAACGATATGAAAACAGGTTACGCATTAGTAAACGGCCACATCATTAATGGAGACCAGCAACGAAATATGGAGAAAAACATGACCATACTCGTGAATGAACAAGGAAAGATTCAGGCTATTGGAAAATCGAGCGAACTGACCATCCCGAACCACTATGAGGTCATTGATCTCTCGGGCAAATACGTGATGCCAGGACTGATCAACGCCCACGTTCATCTCTTTGCGGATGGTAAGCCATTCAGCCTGTCCGTCAGCGAAGGCATGCTGCAGTTCGCATATGATCGGATCCTGAATACCAAATTCGGTAAGAACGTTCTGAAAAAACGAATGAAACGCAATGCACTGACCGCACTCCACGCGGGCGTAACCACGATGCGCAGTGTCGGCGAATTCTTCTATACCGATGTCAAGTTGCGGGATGAGATTAATAACGGTGAATTCGTTGGTCCCAATCTGCTTGTCTCTGGATTTTTCCTAAGCGTAACGGGAGGACATGGCGCTCCTTTTTTGGCTCTGGTCGGAGACTCCCCTTGGGAAGCACGAAAAAATGTACGCATCAATGTGAAGAACGGCGTGGATCTCATCAAAATCTGCGTGACTGGCGGTGTTACGGATGCGAAAATGGTCGGCGAAGCAGGTCGTTTACAGATGACAGTGGAGGAAGTTGCAGCGATCTGCGATGAAGCCCACAAGATCGGATTGCGCGTGGCAGCTCACGTGGAAAGTACGGAAGGTGTCAGAGTCGCGTTAAAAGGTGGCGTCGATACGATTGAGCACGGCTCCGAGATGGACGACGAGATTATCAGCCTGTTCAAAAACAATCCCAATGCCCTGAATGGCTATACTGCACTTATTCCTACCTTTCTAGCTGCTTATCCCTCTGCTTTACTCGATACCAGCGTAACGAAGGTGAGCCCAACTGTGAAAGAAAACTCCAGACTCGTGTATACATCCATGTTAAAAGGTGCCAAACAAGCCATCGAAAACGACATTACCATCGGTCTTGGTACCGATGCCGCCATGTCGTACGTGACTCACTATGACATGTGGAGAGAGATGGACTACTACATCAAACAGACCAGCCTTAACAACAAGCAGCTGATTGATATGGTGACCCGGACCAACGCGAAGATCCTGGGCATTGAGGACGTTACAGGTACGGTCGATATCGGAAAACAGGCAGATCTGATCGTGCTGGACCAGAGTCCATTGGAAAACATTGAAGCACTATCCGATGTACGCATGGTCATGGTCAAAGGAAATCTAATTCAAACACCATCTGTGACGAGAATACAAGAAGTAGACGATGTTCTAAACTCGGTTTGGTGAATTCAGGAGTGAAATCATGTTAGGAATATTAGTCAATTGCTTTTCCATTATATTCGGAAGTACCATTGGAGCTATTTCCAAAAAGTTTGTGAATGACGGATATAAGGCCATCCTGTATCAGATCATCGGGATAAGTGCAGTCATCATCGGCATCAGTACAACCATGGACAGCATCTCCACCAGCCAGTATCAGGTCATGTTTGTTATCTTTCTTACGGTAGGCGGAATTATCGGTCAACTGATTAATTTCGATCAGATGCTGTCCAAGATCATGACCCGCTTCTCATCCAACGGCCTGAATGAAGGATTAACCGTCGCGTTCTCTTTGTTATGCTTGGGGTCGATACCGATTCTGGGACCGCTGCAAAGTGCGCTGCAGGGAGATAACACGTTCTTGCAAATCAACACCATTTTCTCGGGCATTACGGCATTGATTCTGGCTTCCTCCTTGAATTTACTTCCGGGCTTATTTATCCCCCTATTTGTGTTATAGAGTAAGAAGGAAAACAAGTGTTGATCAACGATCTGAAGTAAACAATTATACTTGTAAAATTTGGTAGACAGAAGCAGCTAAGAGGCTTATCCTATTCGGATAAGTCTTTTACTGGATATAGGAGGAGATCTGAATAAAGATACTAAAGATTTTTTTATTGTATTTGGCTTGTTTAATTGTGACTTACATATTCATTGCCATAGGTACTGTTGGTCTGTATTTGGGTTCCGCCCTGATACTCACCCTGCTTGTTTATATTTTGATTTTACTTTTAAAAATACAGAAAAAATGAAGGAGTACCACGAAAGTGGTACTCCTTCATTTTAATTTGGCATTCTTTACACGTACATCGCGAGCAGCAATTTGTAAATCATCGCCGCTGCTTCCGCACGGGTCGTCATATTCCCTGCACGAACCGTATTGTCCGTATATCCGCTCACAATATTGGCTTGAACTGCTGTATTCATGGCATCCTGCGCCCAAACCGGAGTTTGTGCAGCATCGGTGAAGCTTGGTTTGACAGCCTCTCCATTCGTTCCTGCTTGCACATCGCTCAACTTCAGCGCCTTCGCCATCATCACGGCCATCTCGGCACGGGTAATGGTGCGATCCGGCTTGAATGTATGGTCCCCGTAACCGGTCACGATTCCGGCTTGCACAGCTGCTGCAATCTCGGACTTCGCCCATGCGGGTACAGTTTCCTCATCGGCAAACGAAGTATTGGACGCTTCCGTTTTAAGTGCCAATGCTTTGCTAAGCAATGTAACAAACTCTGCTCTTGTAATCTCCTTGGACGGTTGGAATGTTCCATCGGCATAACCTTGGATGACATTCATGCCAATCAGACGATCCGCATAATCGGATGCCCAGTGTCCATTCAGATCCGTCAGGTTCGCTGGTGTGTAGCTGGACACTACAAAGGTACCCAGGTGATTCACATTCGCCGTTATGGTTCCTGCGGCATTCGTCTCTCCACCGACAAATACCCAGCTCTGACGAGCTTCATTGTAATAGTATATGGCCGGCTTCGTTCCACTTGTCAGATCTGCCGGATCATAATTCAGGCTCAACTCAGCCGGATTGTTCAGTGTCCGTCCACCTGTGCGGCTAATTTGTACCGCTTGGCCCAGTATCTTCAGCGAAGCTGCATTTTGCAGTTTGTCCTGAGTAACCACGGACAACTGCAAGGTATCTTTTACCCCAATGGCTCCAGCCGGTGCGCTGAATTCCACCACGTTTGTAATACCCGTTTGTACAGGCTGATTCGCTTCCACCTCTACCTTCACTTCAGTGGATGAGTCCGATCCTGTTTCTGGAGTGGTTGGTGTTGTTGGAACGGTAGGGGTTGTCGGTACGCTTGGCGTACTTCCGCCTGTATTTCCACCGGAGCTGCCCCCATTGCCGCCACCTGATCCACCTCCGCCATTGCTCGAACTGGCTTGTACCGTAATGGTACGTGTAACTTCCTCTGCTGCATTGCCAGCGATATCTTTTACGTTATAACGAAGGGTATAGATTCCCGCCGCTTGTGTATTCACTGTGCCATCGATCTGCACGGAACCACTGATGCCTACATTGTCGGATGCCTGTGCTCCAGGCTCGTTGTAGTTGTCTCCCACATTCAGTGTCATCTGGCTGCTGCCTTGCAGCGTAATGACAGGAATTTCACGATCTATCTTTACAACCACGGATAGAGTGTACTCCCCGCTCAGATCGTCCGTAGCTCGGAATAACAGGCTGTGTTCTCCAGGCTCAATAACCTCCAAAGGCGTATTCTCTGTATAGGGTTCATACGTCTGACCTCCATCACGGGACAGCTCAATGGTCGCCGAAGTGGCCGGTGCATATACCGCGCTGGTTACACTAACATTTACGGACTGATTCGTCCATGTATCCGTATGATACGGCTGGCCGTCCGTGGTGGTCATATTGCTTTTCAGCACCAGAACCTGATTATTGCTGCCCTCTACGATGACGGTGAACATTTTCGTTTGAATTTCGCTGCCGCGTTGTACCGTTGCCGTCAGTTCCAATCGTTCATTGTTATCCGGCTGTGCCAGCAGTTTGCCTTGATTATTGATCAGTTCCGGTTTGGAGCTGGACCAGCTGATCGTCGCACCATGTTTCCCTTCAACAGGAAGGGTGAGGTCGGAAGTGACCGCGTTCAGGTCCCCCAGATCAATCGCTTGGAGCGTATCGGTTACCGCCTGTACATCACTGTAAGGTGTCGCACTCACGAAGATCGGATTGGAGTAGAACCATAGATCCCGGTAGTTGCTGTCATTAATTTCGTTGAAACGCGTTTCTGCGTCAGCTGTCATGTTCTTTGGATCAAGCTGTGGTTCACCATTCACCGTCTCGCCCGGAACATTCATACCGAGGTTCGTCCCGCGCAGGCGGAAATACTGATCTTGATCCGTCGCTTTGATCTTGTACGTGATGACATTGTAGCCTTCGGCATCTGTCGTCCAATCATCAGATGTGAAGGTAGCCAGCACTCTGGTGGAGTCGTTGGTATCCTTGTTATAGGCGGCTGTTCCCTTCTCGGCCTTGCCTGTCACATCCCCTGCGATCAGGTCGACGTGATCTACCACGGGCACCTGTCCAGCAGAAGTACCGCTGTTGATTGGTGTTTCATAGTTATTGCCCGCTGGGCTCTTGAACCGGATTTTCAGCTCCACTTCGTCGCCTTGCGTCACATTGAGATCTCCACCCATTTCAGCCTGAGCACCCGCTCCGGTTGCAGTGAAATCCAGTGCGTTAATCAGATCGCCGAACACGGAAAATGATTTTCCGGAACGAAGGCCATCCAGCACCGCCTGCATTCCGCTGCCCTCAACCCAGGAGTAGGTCTTGGCATATTCGCCCGGGAAGTAACCACTGGAATTCGTGCCAATCGTCTTGAAATGGTAATCCGAGTTACCATAGTTCCAGAAGTGGCGTCCTTCTCCCAGCAGTGCGTCCCACAGTCCGCCCACTTTGGCAACCATGTAGTCCACACCGCCGTATGTACGGTACTTGTATCCATCATCTGCAGTCGGATTAGACACGTTGTAGCTTGTGTTATATCCCCCGCGATCCGGTTCCATCTGGTTACCCAGCATGCCTTCAATACCAAATACCACTTGTGGGGCCAGATCGTTGAACTCGCGGAAGTCCGCAATCGTATATTTGTTTTTGCCACGCGAAGGATGGTTGATCATCGCATAACTCGTCGTGGGATAGTTGGTTTTCAGCCATTCAATGGCAGTGAGCGCATCCTGATGCGTCGTGTAGGCACGTCCGCCAGTCTCATTCCAGGCTGCGACGTCCGCTGGATCAAACAGATTCGCATCACGATTGGTAAAACGATATTCGAATTCTTTGGCAGCTTCCAATGCTTCGGTTGAGTTCGGTTCATCTGTGAGAATCCCCACCCCAACGTGTTCATGTGTCGGCATGTCCCATTCAAAGCCGGAGAAGATCGTCTTGCCTGCATATTTGCCTTGCTCCTGAAGCGCCTTGATCTGTGGTACCTGATATTCATTCATCCCCAAGGACATCGGAATGGGCCCGCCCTGAATTTCGTTTCCGTTGTGATCCCGCTTGGATAAGCGCAAATGATCCGTGAGCGCGATCCAGTCCAGCCCATATTGCGTTAGGCCCGCATCGAGGACGGTCTCCAGCGAATTCTGTGCGTCATCCGACTCAAAAGTATGTACATGCAAATCCCCCGTTTGCCATGAACCCCTTGCCGTGCTGTTGATCGGCGAGTTATCTCCCGGATCTGCATAGGTAACAGCCGCAGGAAAAGCTCCCATGACCATCCCTGTAGCCAGCGGTATCAGCGTAAGCATAGCTAGCATTTTCTTTCCTTTTTTGTTGAACAACCTGATCCCTCCACCCGTTCTGTGTTGTTGTGCCGGGAGTAAATATAAGAGACTTTGAGAGCAGGGTCAACGCGTTGAAAGCGCCTATAGAAAATTTTACATATCCCTACATTTCTTCATATTCCGTTGATCGTTTCTCTTCCTTTCTCTACCAGGGTCATGCTCTACATTGCTCAGTTAACGGGGTGAAAAATCTAGGTTGAAGCACCCGTTAGTGGGTGATGCAAAATTCAGAGATTGTTCACCATTCAGGAAAGTTCCACCACTGCTGTGGATGGCAGGAAAAGAATACAGCGAAATAGATGTGTTGAAGGGGAGAAATTGAAGGTGTTTGTAAACATATCAGGCTAGCCTTGACCGGGTCATGAAAAAGAGCACCCCCGAATTCATTAGCGCTCTGCGCCTAGACTCCGCGGGTACAATGAGCTCGGTCGTCATTTTGACCTTGCCTTTACATGTTTACTTTTGTGAAGCGATAGTGAACGGAATGTGAAATCAAGAATAATCAATGATATAGAAAAGTAATCCCACCACAGAACCTATCATTATCCTTCTAACCCGTTAAACTGCCGAAGCATACTGGTGAAACGCTCCAGCTCCTTATCATCCCATCTGGATATACGGTCATAAAAAACAGACTCCTTTTCCTTCAGTGCACTCACCGTCGATTGCTGACCGAGCTCCGTCAGAGACAGCAAAACGCCGCGCCGATCATTGGGATCCGGCTCCTTGCTCACATATCCCGACTTTTCAAGTTGTTTAATTAAACGGCTTACCGAGCTGCGGTCCATCGCAGTTGCTTCTGCCAAAGCTGCGGCGCTTGTAGGGCCATAAGAGTACAGCCACCGTACCAGATGAAAAGCAGCAGGCTGCAGGGTCGCATCAAAACGCTCGGCAGATCGGACATTGAGCGCATGCGAAGCACTAATCAGGGCATGAATCTGCTCACCAAGTGCCAGCTCCAGCGTTTCTCTGTCTTGGGTTCGAAATGAATTTTCGGTCATTATTGTCGTTCCCCTCTCCTCAATACATCAAAGCAGGCTTCCGGATATATAGTTGACAAATATCAATTAATCTATATAGTTGATTTATATCAATTATATCTACCGACCCAGATCGTGTCAAAAGGAGCTTAACTATGAAAACAACACATCCTATAATTGTGATCACCGGAGCAACAAGCGGATTGGGGCAGCTTGCTGCCATGGAACTTGCGAAGCGCGGGGCTCACCTTGTACTCACAGCCCGAAGCGAAGAACGTGCCGAAGCCACCCGAAAGAAAATTAAGGAAATCGTTCCTTCCGCCAAGGTCAACTTTTTCTTCGGAGACTTGTCCTTACTGAGCGATGTAAAACGTATCGGGCTTGAGCTTGCATCCGCTTATCCGCGTATCGATGTACTTTTGAATAATGCGGGACTTCATGCTTTTGAACAGAGAGTCACTTCCGAAGGGTTTGCCGAGATGATCGCCGTGAACTATCTGGCCCCTTGGCTGCTAACGCAAACATTAAAATCTTCTCTCATCCAGGCAGGTCATGCCCGTGTCGTTAATGTTGCATCTGAAGCTTCGCGAAATCATGGCAAACTTGTGCTGCCAAATGACTTGACGGATACCACTCCCTTTACTGCACGCGGTTCCTCTCCAATCTATGGCAAAACCAAACTGCTTAATATTATGTTTACTGCTGAACTAGCCAGACAATGGGAAGGAACCGGAATTTGTGTAAATGCCTTAAACCCAGGCTTCAATGTTACAGGTCTCGGACGGGAGCTATGGTTTGCGAGTGTGCTTGAGCGCATTTTAACGTTTCTGCACATTGGCGACCCACGCCGGGGAGCGGACATCATGACTCGTTTGGCAGTGGAACCGACATTTGGTGAGGTTTCGGGAGGCTATTTCAATGTGGGCAGCGGAGCGGCGATCACTCCTGTATATCCAGGCGGAGATGCCGGAATGCAAAACAAGCTGTGGAAGGTGACTCAGCAATTGATGAAAGAACGGGGCTTACTTGATTAAAAGTGACTACTGCTAATGGAAAGGGGCTGATCAGCCCCTTCCTTTCTCTACCTTGTTAATTACCTATCCGTTATTTTTGGAATTAACACTATAGATGATTTTGCTGTAACACGATCTCAGGGAAGCGTTTAACCATGTCATGGATAAAGCCATCATTCCCGTAAATAGCAACGACAACGGATTCTTTTCGGGTTGGCATTGGAATAATAATGGCTTGCTTTCCATTAAAATAATAACGATCCTTTCGCTCATCCCCATTATCATCTACATAGACAATGTTAACGAAATCCATATCATGACTCCGTGCTTTGTCGTGAATGACAACACATAAATATCGACCGACCCTTTCTACGGATATGCCTTCCATGTCTTCTTCCCATACATACTCGTTGGGTTGCATTACAAGCTTATTATCCGCTGATTTGGTAAGTACCGATGCTTTGGCATGTTCACCCTTTACATCAACCAAGAGCGCAGAACGGTCATTTACGATTTTTGCATCAGCATATTGCAGATGATGAGTTTTGAGATAGCTCTGGATATCCTCTCTGGTAAGAGGATCACCACTTGAACCATTCGTGAGCATTAACATAGATAACATCAACTCAAACAAAAACTTCATTTTATGTACTCCTTGTCTGTTGTGGATACTTGTATAACTCACTTTAATTTCTAATTTCTATGGACTGAAAGCTAGAATAAAAGGGCCGGCGAGTTCATTGACACAGCATAATGTGCACCCGCCAGCTTCTTTCATATTTCCACTCTTTATTATCTGTTATATCGCCGCAAACACGCTATCAAAGCCCTCTTTTGACTTGGCGAATAGCTCACTTGAATTAAGGGTCGGTGCAGGCGCCAGGACTTCCTGAGCTACAACACCTGTGTAACCAATGGCCTTCAGGTTTTTCAGGAAACCACTCAGATCGATGACTCCCTCGCCAGGATATAAACGCTCATTATCAAGCAATTCTTCAATCGGCAGATTATATGCATCATTGATATGAACGTGAACAATCTGTTCCTTTTTCAACTGCAGCACCTCTTCGGTCCGTAAACCGAGCGTATGCCAATGATAGGAATCCACCAACAAGCCTACATTGGGGGCATGAATGGTCTCAATCCAGTCCAAGGTATCCTCCACACTCCAAATAAACGGATTTTTCCACTGAGTCCGCAAATGATGGCAGCCAACAAACTCCAGTCCGAGCCGCATACCGTAAGCACCCAAGATATCTGCGCAGAGTCTCAATCGTCTGGTAGCCGCTGCCATGAATGGTGCTGCTGGTTGATCCGTCGAGGGTAAAACATAGGTGCAGCAGTTGAAACAATTCAGCGAAGCAGAGGCTTCTGCCATTTCCACCAGGGATTTGAGTCCTTCACGAAATTGCTCTTCTGAGTTCCGCCAGTCCACCGTGAAATCCGCTGAACCGATGATGATATCATTGCTTTCCAATAGGTGTGCGGCTTGCTCCTTGCCGTATTGTTGAACCAATGAGAGCGGATTCAAATCTACAGACTGGAATCCATACTTGGCCGCATCCGTAATATATTGTTCATCAGACTCGATCTTCCCCAAACCTGCCTTCGTTAATCCTCTAATCATCCCAATCTCCTCCTGTGACTCGTCTAATAATGCATATTGCAACCACTGCTGCGCCCTCTCAAACTCAATTTCAGGGTATAAATTCATAATAACAGCCGATTCAAAAAAAGAAACCAGTAAGTTCCATTCTTTTATGGCACAAACCCTTAACCGCAACCCTTTCCCGGAATTAGCGTAATAGAAAAAAGTGGAAAGGAGGTTGATACCATGACGACATGGCTCAAAAAAATTCAGTCCCCCACCCTTATTTTCTTTTCATGCCTTTTGGTAGTTTCTGTGATCATTGGCTTTCTATCCAAGCCTTATTTTACAGAACACATATTCTATGCAGACAATAATAAGTACTCATTCGATCACAAGCAAGGAAACCAGATGATATACCGGAGTGGAACGGCTGATTCGATTCAGGTGCAAGTGGAGCAGCAAAAGCGCACTGTATTCATCAGTGATCAGAAATACATCATTACAGAACTCAGTTCGACACCAATTCCAACGTATAGCGTCTCATATCCAAACGAACGCAAATATGAAGTTCAGGATCAGTCGGGACTGTTACTGAGTTTCGATGAACAGGGCAATATCGTGAACTCAGTCTCCTTTTACGTTAATAACCAACGAGTGATTAGTGAGGGCGAAGAACGATATTCACCCGATACAATCGTAACAGCTGCATACCCGTTATATCATTACACCCAAGGTGAGCCTGTCTACCTTTTTCTCGCGTTGGCCGGTTTGATATTTGGATGGTGCAGCTTCTACTATCGGAAATTTCAGGATATCCTCTTTCTACTCTCCCTTCGTTGGATTTGGGTAAACGATCCCGAACCTAGTGACTTTTATTACCTTATGACCAAGATTGGCGGGATTGTAGTCATGGTCGGAGCGATCGGGGTCGCCTTTAAAGCATTCTGAACCATACATAGTGGCATAAAAAAAAGCGGTAACAACGTTGAAGTTAACGTCATTACCGCTTTTTTTATCCTGACTTAACAGGTCACTCACGTTAAGCATTAACCCTAAATCCCTGTCAGTGTAGATTATTTCACACTTTCCAACGTATACCGATTGCGCGGGATTTCAAGCCCCAGATTCTCCCGAAGCGTCTCATGTTCATATTCGGTCCGGAACAGCCCTCGTTCTTGCAGAACCGGGACAACCAAATCCACGAAATCTGCCAGTCCATTCGGCACAACCGTGCGGATGTTGAATCCGTCTGCGGCTTCTTTTTCGAACCACTCCTGAATCTGGTCCGCAATCTGTTCCGGTGTACCGATGAACGATGTTCGTGGCGTTGACGCTCTTAGCGCAACTTGACGGAGGCTAAGCCCCTCTTCCCGTGCCTGCAGCTTGATCTTGTCCGTTGTACTGCGGAAGCTGTTGCTGCCCAGATCACCAATCTCAGGGAAAGGCTCATCCAGCGGGAATGGGGAGAAATCAAAATGGTCGAAATAACGTCCCAAATAATTCAGTGCTTGGTCTATGCTGACCAGTTCGGCAATTTCCTGATACTTTTGCTCAGCCTCCTCCTGCGTTCTGCCCACGATGGGACCGATGCCCGGGAAGATCAGAAGTTCTTTTGCCTGACGCCCGTATGCGACCGCTCTTGCCTTGACATCCCGGTAAAACTCCCTTGCTTCCTCCAACGTCTCATGCCCCGTGTATACGGCATCTGCCGACCTCGCTGCCAAGTCCTTGCCGGATTCGGACGAACCTGCCTGGAAAATGACCGGATATCCCTGCTTCGAGCGAGCTACATTGAGCGGTCCCTGTACCGAGAAATGATCACCCTTATGATTCAGCGTATGCAGCTTAGAAGGATCGAAGAAGACGCCGTTCTCCTTGTCTCCGACAAAGGCATCATCCTCCCAGGAATCCCACAGGCCTCTGACCACATTCAGATGTTCTTCAGCAATTTCGTAGCGCAGCGCGTGGTTCGGGTGCTCTCCTTTGCCAAAGTTAAGTGCCGATCCTTCCAGAGGTGAAGTGACTACATTCCATCCCGTCCGTCCTCCGCTGATATGGTCCAATGAAGCAAATTGCCTCGCCACCGTGAACGGTTCGCTGTACGAAGTCGACAGCGTTGCGACCAGCCCGATGTTTGATGTTGCACCCGCGAGTGCAGACAGAAGGGTTAGAGGCTCGAAACGATTCAGAAAATGAGGATTGGATTTCTCGTTAATAAAGAGGCCGTCGGCGATAAACAGCAGATCGAACTTGCCTTCCTCCGCTATACGCGCCTGTTTTTTGTAAAAATCAAGGTTCACGCTGGCATTAATCGGAATGTCCGGGTGACGCCAGAAGGAGATGCTGTTCCCAACTCCGTTCAGATTGGCTCCCAACTTCAATCGACGTTTCGTCATGTTCATGTCCTCCCTATATTTTCGTGGGTAATCCGATCACTTTTATTCGTTTGCTTCATATCACTAGCCCTTACCACCCAGGCAGCCCCAAGAAGTACAACCCCTGTCAGTAGAAAAATAAAAGGAATTCCGGTCCATCCGCCAAGAAAACCCCCGATCAAAGGACCGAGTACAATGCCGAATTGACTCGCAGTCTGACTCAGACTAACTGCCCTTCCCCGAAACTCATGGTCGGCATATTTGATAATTAATGCATTGAGCGCCGGGTAGACTGCGGCAAAGAACAGACCATAGACAAATCGCAGACTTCCAAAATAAACGAGATTATACGCGGTCAGCTGCAAAAGACTGCCAATCCCGCCACCGATCAGCCCGATAAACAACGTTTTCTCGTACCCGATCCTGCCGCCAATCTTCCCCCATCTCGGTCCCATAATGACCGTTGCTACCCCGATGGCCGAGAATACGATACCTGCACTAAGTGCTGCATGGCTTACATCTCCGCCGATCTGAACGACATATAGCGTCAGCACAGGTTCGATAATGAGCACGGACGTCGAGACGAGTAGAATCAAACCATAGATCCGCATTAATCCGGGGGTGGAAGCCGCTCTCTTCAAATCACCCAAGATGCTGGTGGAAGCCACCGTACGGGATTTGCGCGATTCTTTTACTCCAAGGACCAGCAGGGCCGAGAGCAGCGTAATAATTCCGGAAGCTATGAAACATCCACGCAGCCCGATCCAATGGCTCAGTACTCCTCCAGCAAGAGGTCCGAGGATACCACCTGCAGCAGTCGATGTGGAGATGACGCCGAGCGCATAACCGACATGCTTCTCCGGCGTGTTCGTGCCCACCAATGTGATGGATGCGGGGTTGAATCCAGCCATGAGTCCCTGGAAGACCCGTACCGCAATAAACGTGTAAGGATCATGAACAAAATAGTTGGCGGCATGGGCGATGGCCAGCCCCACACCTGATCGGATCAGCATCAGTTTGCTGCCGTATTGGTCAGCCAGCGATCCCCAGAAGGGTGCGCATAATCCGCTGATCAGAAAGCTGATCGAGATCGAGACACCGGACCAGACCTCCAGTCCGCTTTGGATTCCGAGATTATTTTGCAGAAACAGAGGAAAGAACGGCACGGACAAGGTGTACGCCATATGATTGAAAAATAGCCCCAACCACAGAATATACAGATTACGCTTCCAATGCGGCATCTCGGCATTCTCCATAGTATATAATTCCTATAAAATAAGTAGGTTATTATTCATATTAGGATACTGCTGCAGGAAAGTATAATAGAAATGTTCAATAGACCCATTCAAGAATTAAATGAATGGGCCAGTCAATTAAGTGAGAAGTCGAAACCGGAGCATCTGATTATTGCGGCACCTGGACAGACATGAACACATCTACCTCATCTTCACGATCTACAACAAACCCGAAACGTTCATATAAACGCTGCGCCCGGCTTCCCTGCAGTACATTTAAAGTTACACGTTTGCCTCTGACTTCCTCCTGCTCGAGCAGCATCTGTAATACTTCGGTCCCGAGCTTCCTGCCCTGAACATCCGGATGGATGTAGAAATGTTCCAGCAAAACACCCTCTGACCTAGGCTTCAGTGCCACACATCCGACTGACGAACCCTCCAGCTCAATAATCCACGTATAGACCGGGTCAAATGTATTCCGGAAACGCTCCCGAACCCTCACCTCGTCATACCTTCCCAATCTGGTTAGATCATCATACAGAACCAGGGCACGCAAATCCGCCAATCGCTCCTGATCTGCCTGCACAGCTTGACGCATCGTTAGTCGGTTCATCGGGGCACTACCTCCGTTTAAATGAATCAAATACTTATTTCTTCATGTATGTATTCCTGCTCAACCTTGGCTACATCATTTCATTATCCATTCTCTTGGCACGTATAATCTCCCGGATAATCTTTGAACGGTTCCAAACGACAAATTTGAAGACAAGTCCATCCTCCATCGTAATTGTAATGCCGTTTGGTATTAACCCCCACGTCATTCGTTTCTCAATCTTGGTCATTCCCCAGATCTCAAGTTGAAGCCAGTCTGTCTGAATATTCAGACCATGTGGAATAAAAATCAATCGTTCATTGGTAAGGAACAGCTTTCCTCCTACGCCTTCAAATCCCCTTAACCAGTTCGCATTAATCCGTTCAAAAATGACGTATTCTGTTGGACCCAGCTCTTCCATCGCTGTCATCTCCTTTTCAGCCTATCTATTGGTGATTTCATGCACTTGAATCTCTCTTATTATAGGTCGTTTCTACCCATTTAGGAATAATTCTACACATGATTACACTCCAAAAAAAGCACTGTCCCCCGGATATATTCCGTCATGGACAATGCTTGTTCCGTTAGTGCTATTTGAAAAGGAGAAGCCCCACCACTACATCTCTTGCAGAATGCCTTTGACCAGCCCGATGAAGGTTGTTTTCACTTTGGCAGCTACTTCAATCACTTCATCATGACTAAGCGGCTGATCCAAAATGCCACAAGCCATGTTCGTCAGACAGGAAATGCCCAGTACCTTCATGCCGCCATGAATCGCTACAATCGCTTCAGGTACTGTGGACATGCCCACAGCATCCGCACCCATGGTACGAATCATGCGAATCTCCGCCGGGGTTTCATACGCCGGACCACTCCACCATGCATACACACCTTGCTGCAGGATAACACTCTGCTCTTCTGCAACCTTTAGGGCAATGCTGCGCAATTCGCGGTTGTATACCTGTGACACGTCCGGGAAACGAACACCGAGTTCAGCGTTATTCGGTCCCATCAGCGGATTGTTGCCTACCAGATTAATATGATCGGTAATAAGCATCAGCTGACCTGGTTCAAAGCTTGTGTTGATCGCCCCGCAGGCATTCGTGATGATTAATTGTTCGACACCAAGCGCCTTCATGATCCGAACCGGGAAAGTCACCTCATCCAGTGTAAAACCTTCATAATAATGAAGACGTCCCTTCATGGCTACAACCGTTTTGCCCATCAGTTCTCCAATAACCAGCTCGTTTGCATGACCAATGGCCTCGGATTGAGCGAAATACGGAATGTCCGTATAAGGAATAACGGTAGCATTTTCAATCTCGTCCGCGAGTGCTCCCAGCCCTGATCCCAGGATCATGCCTACGGCAGGTTTGGTGTTGATTCGGCTTAATATGTAATCTCTGGCTTCCTGAATATGTTCGGATTGCTGCATAAATGGTTCCTCCTGATAATTCTGTAATGGGTATAAAATGACTATATCTCAAGTGTAATGAACAATAGACATGATGTAAATGGAAGCTGGAAATACAGCTCATCTGGACAGCCTCCGCTCGATCCGGTTAAGGTTTAAGCCCAGATTGTAACACCCGGAAATATGGTTGCAAAAGCCCGTCAAAACCGAGGTTCTCATCATCGTCAACCTTTTCAACATACTTCCATAAGCGTACTCAGATTCATGAACGAATCCGATGGAAGGATCAGGAACGAGCTGTACATCCACATCGCCATGCTTCAACATTAACACAAAAAACCGATCCTCTGACGAGAATCGGTTTCATTCATTGAAAACGGACAAGGTATCTCACACCAACATGTAATGGCAAGCTGCCTCACTGCCGCTCCAACGAATGGCCCTTTTTACCTTTTAGGAAATCCATCCCGACGATTAGCAACAGCATCAGTATAGCAAACAGCACGGATTTGCCAGTAGTTCTTTCAGGAAAGATCATATAGGCAGCTGCAAAATTGCCTGCAAAAACAAACAGGTAATTCCGTATGCGGTCCATCTTCTCAACTCATTTCGGGATCAAATTCAGACTCACTTATCCTACAGCTCCACCCTATCATATTTTCCCATTTTAATCCATAATGTAAGTTATCTCTTTCGCCCAATCCCCTCATAGACAGCCTCGCACAGTTCAGTTGTAAACCTGCCCGACATGCCCTCCAGAGCCGTATTCGTTAACGCAACAACGCTCAGCTCTTCTGCCGGATCAACAAACCACGAGTGACCATAAGTTCCTCCCATACGCCACGTTCCAGCAGATTCCGAAGTACCCGCCTCTACCGGATCTTTCAGCAACGTGAATCCCAGGCCAAATCCTCTGCCCGGCCAATAAGGCATGGCAAGATCGCCAATCTGATTGGTCGTCATATCGGTGACCAGCGCTTCGGGAAGAAGGGAGCCTCCACCTTGACGCAGCGTTTCAAGCAAAAGAAGAAAGTCTCCTGCACTTCCAATCATCCCCGCGCCACCTGAGAAATAGGCCGATGGATCGAAAACTCTTTCAGGCGCAAGACGGAAGCCCGCCGTTCCTTCAATAAAAGGAACATGTTCCTCTTCACCCAAGCGGCGAGGTTGCCCAGAATTGTTGGAATTGTCCGCATAGGCAGCAGTCATTCTCTCCGGATCCACAGCAACAAAATCAGTGTCCTTCATGCCCAGTGGATGAGTTACGAGCCGTAGTACTGCCTCTCGCAGTGTCATCCCGGTCACTTTCTCAATGACCGCACCGAGCACATCGGTTGCAATCGAATATCTCCACATCTTCCCGGGCTCATACAACAGTGGAGCAGAAGCAATCCTCAACAGATTTTCCTCCAGCGTAATGCCAGCGATATCCATCCCATCCGATACTCCGGCAAGTTCGTACGTCCCCCCTTTTTCCTGGAAAAAACGATACGTCAAACCTGCCGTGTGTGTCATCAGATGATGAACCGTCATCGAGGCCACTTCCCCATTCGGCTGTTTGGGAAGAAATTCAGGCAGCCATTTGGATACCAGATCATCAAGCTTTAATTTCCCTTGGGATATCAATATCATGGCAGCGGTAGATACAATCGGCTTCGTTACAGAAGCATACCTGAACAGTGCGTTTTCTTGCATTCGTATGTTCTGCTCGCGATCAGCAAGGCCAGCAGCACTGTTATAGACCAGCTCCCCTTTCCAGGCAATCTGAACAACAGAACCCACGATTCTTTTTTCTGCCAACGTACGGTGAATCACTTCATCCACAGATACAGCATTAAACTTCATACCTCTGTCTCCCATTTCACTCTTCCTCTCCATATGCTACCGCTTGATTATTTAAAGTAAGTGCGTTTATTATATAAATGATCTCACCCGTATTACATAAGACAATTAAGTTATCAATATTAATACACAATGAATATATAGGTGTTTATACAGAAATTCCTAAAATTTAAAAGGGGGCCATCTCATGGACCAAATCGATAACAATATCCTCTTTCATCTGCAAAACCAGGCAAGATTATCCATGACGGAACTCGGCAAGCTGGTAGGTTTATCTCAACCCGCCGTAACGGAACGCGTGAAGCGATTGGAAGAATGCGGTGTAATTGAGGAGTACCGCACCATCATTTCTCCACAGAAAATAGGGAAGGCGAGCACGTCCTATCTTCTTTTTCGCACACGGGATTGTCATGCCTTTCTAGATTTCTGCCGCTCGTCACCGGAAGTAGTTGAATGTCATCGCGTGAGCGGAGAGCATAACTACCTGTTAAAGATCATGACGGATTCGATTGCTGATCTCGAAGCGTTTGGAGACCGATGCGATCAATTCGGTACCTACACCACCCTCATCGCCATATCATCACCTATCGCAACCAAAAATCTCATTGAAGGAACGAATGTGGTATAAATAGCAGGTTCCGTTCTTAGCCCGTCTTGGGAAAACCATGTTTTCTGGCAGACCAGGCAACAATCAAGGCCATAACGATCAACAGGATCAAGGAAATCGGCAGAGAACGAGCTCCTACCCGGTCCAAAAGGACGGCTCCAACGACCCCTCCTCCCCCGATTCCCAGATTCCATGCTGTCACCAGCATGGATTGGGCGATATCGGCACTCTTGCCCCCAGCTTGCGCAATTGCAGTCTGCAGTAACGTAGCCGCCCCTCCAAATGTAAGCCCCCAGGCGACTACCCCCATAATGATTACAGTCGGTTGATGGATAAAGACCCCCATTGCCATTGAGGCCAATGCGAATATAACTAGACTGATCAGAATCAATAACCTCATGTAACGATCAATCAGCAGCCCAATAATCCATATACCGATCACTGAGGTCAGTCCGAAGATCAGAAGAACCAGATCCACCCGTTCGGACAGTACGGTCTCGCCCAGATAAGGTGAAATATACGTGTACAGAATGTTATGAGCGAGTACCCAGGCGAGAACAACAAACAATATGGAACGGATCCCCGGCATAACAAAAATTCGATGAAGCCCAAGCTGATGGCGAGCAGGCTCCCCCTTATAATCAGGTACTTTCCATAGCACCCAAAATACAAGTGCAACCGTTAATAATGAGACTGTCCCAAAGATAAGGCGCCACCCTGCGTAATTGCCCAAAAAGGTACCCAAGGGAACGCCTAGTGAAAGCGCCAAAGGTGTGCCCACCATGGCGACAGCCATCGCTTTTCCCTTTAACGAGCTTGAAACCATCCGGCGTGCGTAACCTGCGGTCATTCCCCACAACACTCCAGCAGATACCCCGGCCATGAAGCGGGCAATGAGGGTCAGTACATATACCGAAGATACGGCCGTAATTGTGTTAAAAATCAGAAAGCCGAAGATGCATAATAACAGCAGTGGCCTGCGTCTCCATCCACGTGTAGCTGTCGTCAAGGGGATCGCTGCCAGAAGAGATCCCACTGCATATAATGTGACGAGTTGTCCAGCCAAACCTTCCCTGATCTCCAGATCTTTTGCTATTTGCGGCAGCAGCCCCGCCGGTAGGCTTTCGGTAAGAATGCATATAAATCCAGCCATAGCCAAAGCCAGCAGACCCGACCAGGGAAGACGTTCTTTTGCCATTGTGTTCGCGTTCACGAAGACTCTCCTTTATCCTTTATTTATGTAGTCCAAAAGCCTTTGGGCTACAACAATAAGCTTATAAAATCAGGTCCACATTTGGCATACTTAATCAACGGCAAATCGATCGTTTTAGGATGATAATCCATTTTATTTCGGTGTTTCACTTCGAATTTTAATGTAAACGCTATTAATCAGTACTCATCAAACGCTGGTGGTTAAAGAGGGCGGGAGGAAATCGAAGATCTTGGATAACACTCTACGATGAACGATACGTCTGCCGTAGATAACAGGCCAACTGCAGATGGAGCAGGTGCTCCTGATTACTCAGGGACATACCCAGAATCTCTTCAATTTTACGGATGCGCTGATACAATGTGTTGATATGAATATGAAGTGCTGCCGCAGCCTGGACCGCAGAACCTCCGCAAGCCATATACGTCATTAGTGTTTCCTCGAGTCCTCCGGTCTGTCCTTTGGCAGGCTTCAGCGGCTCAAATACCTCTGCCATAAACGCATTCAGATCCTCGGCCGGCTGCCGGATGAACAAACGGTTTACTCCAATGTCCGTATAGCGGATCGTTCCCTGTTCGCCCCTTGTCTTCTGGTATGCAAGCGCCTTGTCCGCTTCCTGGTACCCCGTATTAATGGCATCGACTCCAGAGCGTACTGAGCTTAATCCCCCCAGTAATTTCACATGATTACGACTTTCCCACTCGGGCAGCAATGCGCTGAACTGTTGTTCCAGTTTGCCAGGCTTGTATGATTCGTTCAGCATAAGCAGTACCGTTATTCGCCTTTCATTGCCGAACGCAATGGGCAGGGTTCCTGTTGGCATTTTCTCTCTCAGATACGCTACCAATTGAACAGACAACGCGCTAAGCGTCGACGGATTGACCCGTTCCGCGAACTCCAGCAGTCCCACTACGATTGAGGTTGATGGACCGATTCCGATCTCCCCGGATTTCTGCCAATAATCCTCCGAATCCTGACTGAGCCTCAGGTCGTTGAAGTATTGCTGTGTTTTTTTGAAATAAAATTCGGCAAGGGACTGCTTGCGCATCAATTCCAGGGCCAGAATGGAACTTCCCTGCTCCAGCGCAATCAACTGTAATGGTTCCAGCCGCGTGTTCATCTGGATGATGAGATAGCCAAGGCACTGATTGGCTGAAGCGATCGGATATAAATATTGATACGACGGGTTGTCATCTCCCTCAATACATGTCAAATAATCCGGATGGTGCAAGGATTCGTACAGAGTGAGAAGCTTTTCCATATTCCAGCCATGCATGACTTTGCCCCGCTTCGGAATCCATTCGTTGTCGATAAAATCCACAAAAGTCATCGGTACACCAATAACACGTGTCAGTTCGTTAACGATGGATACCGCGCCCTTATTTTGCAGCGAAAGCCGCATGAGAGAAGAGTGAATCTCGTCCCGCTTAATCAGCGTTGCGTTCTGTTTGCTCAGATTTTCGTACAATTTGGCATTCGTAATCGCAATCGAAACCTGATCGGCAAAGCTTTGCAGCAGCCGCACATCCGACTCCGTAAATATGGGTACCTTCCCTTTTTGATAAACGATTAACACGCAATCCGGTTGACCTTCCACCTTGATGGGCACCGAAATGATTGATCCTATATTTTGAAAATCGTATGCCGAATTCAGATGATGTTTGTTGTCCGACGTCATGTTGCCAAAATCATCTTCCACTGTGGAAAAACTGTTATAGAGCTTGGGTGTGCCTCGCTTAAAGGTGTTCCCAATGATCCCTTCACCCGGCTTCAGCTTCATTCTCAGCATGCCCTCGCCCATCTCCCCTGCTCTTGCCTTGACCGTTAACGCGTCGATCGCAGGATCGTATCTCCATAACACACCGATGCATTCATAAGGGATAACCGATAGTGCACTTACCAGTATCCGTCCCAACAATTCATTCAGATCCAGCAATTGAGTCACATCCCGGATACTGTTCATAATTTCATTCAAGGCACGTTCATGCTTGCTCGCCACAGCCTCCGTATAGTAAGGGTAGAGCAGCGAGGAAAGTGTAACTACATCTTCCGCAGAAAGCTGCCAGCTCTTAAAGACACGAATAGCCACACATACATTATTGTTATATGGTAGAAAAACTAACATAACACCTTCCGATTCCTGTTCCACTTTGGGATGTTGAAGAGGAAGACGTTCCATAAAACAAGGCGGTATACTTTCTCTCCTGCCTGTCGCTTCAATCAGTACCCAATCCGCCCAGTTGCTGCTGAGCCACACCTCGTAATCGCAATCTCCCAAGCGTTCCCGCAAGATTTCATGTAAGATTCCATTCAACGGAGCCGCCCCCCTGTCAATGTAGGTTTTCACATCATAATACGGACAATTATACAGAGATATACATTGTGTTGAAACCCTTTCATCATGTAACTTTAAAGCAACACAGAAATTTAGTTAACAATCGATGAGAAAGAAGGTAACACAATGTCCAATATCGTGCAAAGCAAACACTTCAAGTACATTGTTCTCACTCTCTTGTTTCTCGGCTGGTGCCTTGGCAACCTGGATCGCTTCGTCATCAACTATGCCATTGTAGGCATTACACAAGATCTGGGTCTGAGTGCTTCCGCACAAGGAATCATCCTCAGCAGTTTTTTTCTCGGATATGCCATTATGCAAATCCCAGGCGGAGCACTCGCCGATCGCTTCGGTTATCGGAAGGTCATACTCGTTTCCCTGTTCTCCTGGTCCATATTCACCATTCTGACCGGCTCCGCCTGGTCGTTGTTCTCTCTGATCTTTGTTCGTTTCCTGTTTGGTATTGGAGAGGGCAGCTTCTTCCCTTCCGGTTCCAAGGCCATCGCCACCAACTTTCCCATTAATCAGCGCAGCGGTGCCATGTCCATTATGCTGGCATCCGCAGCTATTATGGGGGTTGTCACTCCGATTCTTACCGGACAGGCCCTTGTGACCATTGGCTGGCGCAACCTGTTCTATATCATTGGTGCGGTGGGCATCCTCATCACAGCCTTGATGTTCTTTTTGTTAAAAGAACCCGCCAAACCTGCACTTGCGACCTCCGGCTCGGGCCAACAGCCTAAAACGTCACTTAAAGCCGTCCTGAAGACGCCTATGATCTGGAATTTGTTCATCAGCTACTTCAGCATTTATGCAGTAAACTGGGGGCTTCAATCCTGGATGCCGACGTACATGGTCAATGTCCGGGGACTGGATATGACCCAAATGGGACTGCTCGCCGCCATTCCGGCCATGGTCAGCATTTTCACCATGATTCTCAGCGGCTACGTGCTTGACCGCATCCCGGCTGGCAAAGATCGAATTATCGCTTCCGTGTTCGGAGTGCTTGTGGCCTTGTTCCTGTATCTGATGGGCTCCGCGGGCAGCATTACCACATTCATTACGTACATGACGATCGTTACGGCAATGGCCGGATTTATCTCGACACTGATCATTTCGAAGTCCCTTAAAACGATGCCCGAATCTGTCGTCGCGACAGCCAATGGATTCATTAACACAGGTGCTCAGCTTGCAGGTTTCCTGACTCCGATGCTGATCGGATTTCTGGTTCAAGCCTCCGGGGGATCTTATGCCACAGCCTTCATCATGCTTATCGCTTTCGCCCTGATCTGCTCCATTACCCTGATGTTCTCCCGTCGTTCCAATCCGGATCAGGATAATACGACGACTGAAGTGCAGGCAAAAGCGGTCTAGACACAGAGGATTACCTCCATGAGGTTACTCCGATAACAGTCCATGGCGTATAGAACAACAAAACCATTTTAACGAATACGAGGTGCGGATATTTATGACCACAACTGTAGATTTGACCCAATATATATCAGAGGCCATTGAAGGAAAACGCGATTTGTTCACCCATGCGAGTGACCGAATCTGGGGGTTTGCAGAAACCCGTTTCGATGAATTTCAATCAGCAGAACTGCTTATGGAGTTACTGGAATCCGAAGGCTTCACTATAGAGCGTGGGGTAGCAGGTTTGGAAACGGGATTTATTGCTTCTTATGGTAAGGGGCTGCCCGTCATCGCCTTACTGGGGGAGTACGATGCGCTGGCCGATCTCAGCCAGGAAGCTGGAATCAGCACGTATCATTCTGTTCTGCCGCGTGGAAACGGCCACGGATGCGGGCATAATCTGCTCGGCATAGGCGCATTGGCTGCTGCAGTGGCGGTCAAGGACTATCTTCAGGAGCATCCGGAGACTCAAGGAACGGTACGCTTTTACGGATGTCCTGCCGAGGAAAGTGGATATGGTAAAACATATCTGGCTCGTGAAGGTTATTTTAAAGACGTAGATGCCGCCCTCTCATGGCACCCTCATTCCTTGAATGCCGTGATGCACGGAAGCTCCAATGCTGTCATTCACGGTACATTTACCTTCAAAGGCATTAGTGCTCATGCTGCTGCGGCTCCTCATCTGGGCCGTAGTGCTCTCGATGCGGTTGAGCTGATGAATATCGGCTCGAACTATATGCGGGAACACATGATTGATCAGGCCAGAATTCATTATGCGATTACGAACTCGGGCGGTTTGGCCCCCAATGTAGTACAAGCGGAAGCCGAGGTCACTTATCTCGTTCGAGCTCCCAAGAGTGCACAGGTACGCAGTCTGTTTGAACGTCTGGTGAAAGTAGCAGAAGGGGCCGCCCTGATGACAGAAACAACGATGGACTTTAAATATGAAGGCGCCTGCGCCAACCTGATTCCGAACAGTACGCTTGAGAAAGTGATGCATCAGCATCTCGTTGCCTTCGGCGCACCTGAGTATGATGAGGAAGAATATGCTTATGCCAAAGCGATCTATGATACACTCCCAATCCAGAACCAGCAGGAAGCCGGCGCGTTAGTCGGCCCTGAGCTTGCGCCTCTTTTGGCTGAACGACCACTGCCTAACTTTATTGCTCCGTATTCGGATGAGAAGGAAACGTTTATGGGTGGATCCACGGATGTAGCAGATGTCAGCTGGAACGTGCCGACGGCGCAGTGCATCACGACTACGATGGCCTTTGGTACGCCGCTTCATGCTTGGCAAACCGTTGCTCAGGGCAAGAGCAGCTTCGCTCACAAGGGCATGCTGCTCGCAGCCAAAGCGATGGCGGCTACGGCTATTGAATCCATTTTACATCCGGAGATCGTCAAGGAAGCACAACAGGAATTGCTGGACAGACTCGGCGGGGAAGTCTACGACTGTCTCGTTCCGGCAGATGTGCAGCCTCCGAAGCGGGGAGAATAAGACGGTGAGGTTCAAAGACGTATTTTCCATTATCGGTCCAGCCATGGTTGGACCTTCTAGCTCTCACACTGCTGGAGCAGCACGGATTGGGCGCACGGCCAGACAGCTGTTCGGGGAATGTCCCTCGCATGCGGAGATCATCATGTTTGGTTCTTTTGCCGCAACGTATAAAGGGCATGGAACCGACACCGCCATTGTGGGCGGCCTGCTGGACATGGACACCGATGACCCTGGACTGCCTGAAGCATTTGAACATGCAGACACTGTAGGTATGGAAACCCTCATCCGTCCAGGGACAGGCCTGTACCCGCATCCGAACACGGCCAAGATTGTATTAACAAACGCTGCGGGAAATCGGACATTGAATATGGTAGGTACGTCGATCGGTGGGGGAAATATTGAAATCGTCCGGATCAACGGCTACAACCTGAAGCTGACGGCGCTCTATCCAACACTCATCATTCGTCACAGCGATGAGCCGGGTGTCATTGCAGTCGTAACTCGGCTGCTCGTGGATAATCACATTAACATTGGACACATGTCTGTGGATCGAAAGAACCGGCGCGGCGAAGCCATGATGGTGCTCGAATGTGACGGCAAGATTGACCCTGCCGTAGTCAGGCAGATTGAGGTGCTTCCGGAAGTCCATGAAGTCACTCTGCTCCGTCTTTAATTTGAATATTTGGACTCACTTCAGTTTTATAGATAAAGGAGCCTACGCCAATGAATTTCCGAACGTTAAAACAACTTGCTGAACTGGCGGAGACCCGCAAGTTGTCCCTTGGCCAGCTCATGCTGGAAGAGCAATGTCATGAATCAGGCGAGGACAAGGATACCGTGTTTAGTCAAATGCTCGAATACTACGAGATTATGAAAAAAGCGGTGCACCAAGGCCTTCACACGGATACAACTTCCAAAAGCGGCCTGACTGGAGGAGATGCCCGTAAACTGATGGGTTACCGTGCAGATGGACAATCCCTGCTCGGCGACCATGCCAGTCTGTCGATGAGTTACGCACTTGCGGTATCCGAGGTCAACGCCTCAATGGGCCGGATTATTGCTACACCGACGGCGGGTTCCTGCGGCATTATTCCGGGGGTATTTATCAGCAGCCAGGAGCGGTTTGGATGGACCGATGAACAGATGGTCTATGGGCTGTTCGCTTCCGGGGCAATCGGTTACGTCATAGCCAACAATTCGTTCATCTCTGGTGCGGAAGGCGGCTGTCAGGCGGAAGTGGGTTCTGCCATCGGGATGGCAGCCGGGGCGCTCGTGGATATCCGGGGCGGGTCCCCTTCCCAGGCTATTCACGCCGTTGGACTTGCGCTGAAGAACACCCTTGGTCTGATCTGTGATCCGGTAGCCGGATTGGTCGAGATCCCTTGTATTGTTCGCAACGGATTCGGGGCGATTACAGCTCTCGGAGCAGCGGATATGGCACTTGCCGGAGTCCGCAGCGTCATTCCTTCCGATGAGGTGGTACAGGTCATGCTGGAGGTCGGATCGGCCATGCCTGAATCACTACGCGAAACGGCTGGCGGCGGCCTCGCCCAGACACCGACGGGACGCAAAATCACAAGGGATTTGCAGCATAAATAAAGATCAGGCATGTCATTTACCCGAGGAGAACGAAATCCTCAAGGTAAATGCATGCCTGTTTTGTTTAACTTATCCGGTTCAATCGAACCAAAGAATAGCTATCACATTCGAGGGTATGCATGCCGACATTTAAAACGGCTAAAGTTTGTCCACCTGCAGCAGCGTAACCTGTTTCAACGTACAGGCAGGACTGATCTGCTCCTCGGATAGAACATTAAGCTTAATCAGGCTTTTCAGCTTATGGCTGTCAACCTTGGACAAAAGCCTCCAGATATCCGGATCGGGAAGAGAAGCATACAGCTTCTGATCATCATATTCCTTGCGGTGCTGAAGCACCGTTTTCACCGTGTAACCACCAACCTGCGTCTCGTAGACCCCTTGTTCCGCACAGTACGCAACAATTTCATCTCTGAGTACAGACAATTGCTGCTCAATCTCTTTTTGCTGCTGTTTTAGTTGAAAATAGGTTTGTACTTTCTGTTCCATGACCTATCACGCTCCTCTATACCATAGGTATGCAGGAAACGTTCGTTTAGGACAGGCTATTCATTGGGAACTCATAAACCATCATCTGAATATCTTTTTCATGCGATTTCAGGATATCCCCATCTACTTGCATGTGTGAATCCACTTGATCAACCTCCTTGAACATCATGTCATGATTGCAGTAGATCCTCACTCAAATAGGGATTATGGAGCGCAATCCTGCGAACCCTTTGCATTACATTAGGTCCCATCGGCACATCGGCAACGCGTCTTAACAGAATCCAACGAAGACAAGCCAATGCTCCAAAAATCTGCTCCTCTTCCAGCGTATAATTCACTGAACGCTTAAATTCGGTTTGATACGTCTTCCCATGGCTTTCCCCACTGTAAATCGTGATAAGAAAAAAAGACCATGCCATGTCGTACCTCGGATCACCAAGCTGTCCATTTGTCCAATCGATAATGGTGTAGTTGTCATCCATTTCAAGAATGTTGCCCAGATTATAATCGCCATGGATTAAGCAGTCCTGCCTAAGCTGGACGCGCTGAAGGAGGTTTGTAACAATGCGGTTCAAGTCCTCATGCAACGCAATGGAAGGAAAGAAATAATGAACAAAATCGTACCTGGATATGTATTCTCCATCTTTTTCTGCACCCGCTTCATTCACCGGATAGCGATGAACCTCCATTAATATTTGAGCCAAATGAGTCAGCTTGATTGGTGTTAATTGAGCAACAGGCGTACCATCATAGCTCGTTAGCAAAACCTGATTTCGCTGCTCATCCATGCCCCAGCCGTAAGGTCTGGAAACGCGGATTCCATTCTGATAAAGCTTGGACAACAGCCGATATTGGCTGCCGATATTCGGTCTCGAATCCTTGTTCCACACCTTCAATACATACTGCTGATCACTAAATACAATTCTCATCACATCCGCTTCCAGTCCAGGTGACAAAGGGATAACCTCATATGTCTGTTCCATCAAACGTCTGACACGTTCATCCAATTGAACCCAATCCATACGACTAAGGTTAATAGTCATCGTTCTTCTTCCCCTCCATATTTGAGCTGCGGAGACCCAAGATACGTTTTATAGCGGTTTAGCGCACCCGAATGGTTAGTCAGGGATAATAAGACCTTTGCCAATGACATTGGCAGATACGGGTTTCTTGCCCACTTCTCTGGCCCATACCGACATTTGTCCCATGTGGTGGATTTCATGAGCAATCACATGACGCATCACTTCTCCCCATGATTCTTGAGCAACCTTGTCCTTGGACTCAGGATGAATGTACGCTTTCTTTTCCATGCTCGGATCCCACGCTACTACAAATGCCTCCACATCGGGACGCAGCTTGCGATCATACTGTCGGACAGCCTCCAACGTTTTGTAATCCTCGAAGTCTTCCGGATCATCCGGTTTACCCTGCAGTAACTGAAGCCAGCTCCACTCCACATCAATGACGTGGAAAAACGTCTGTAAGATGCTGCCCACACCACCAGTACGGGGCCGAAGCAATTCTTCAAGGGGTATATCCTCACACCACGCATACCATTGCTCACGTACAATCCAGTTATAACGGAAAAAAGTTTCCATTCGAACTCCCCCTTTTCGGTTGTGTTGCTTAAAGCGTTTTGATCAATTCTGTGTTGGCAAACGTGGTATCCGAATGTTCAAGATCCCCGTAGATCCCGCTAATCTGATCAAAACCGGATTTGATCCAGAATCGTAATGCAGGCCAATTTTTGAGTGCTACGTTAATTCTAATCTCCTTGTACCCGAGTTCGGAAAGGTTATGGGTCAGTGCATGAATCATTTCTTGCCCATACCCTTGCTTCTGAATCTCACTTTGTATGTATATAAACTCAAGATATACGGAATCCGCTGAGGGATAACCATGGTATAAACTCAGCAAGCCAATTTTCCGATGATCCTTGGCCGTACGGATGGATTGAATCCGGTAATTCTCCAGCATTCCTCCCGGAGGAAGATTGCCTTCTTCAAAACATTTCTTCACATAATCCGGATCATGTTCCCGTCCGTCCCATTGTTGCAAGTAGCGGCTAGAATCACAAATGGACTGAAGCTCGGGAATTTCGAACTCTTGCACATTCGATATAACAAGTCTATCTGACTTCCATTCTGCTGGAAGCTGTTTCATATTAATAACTCCCTATATCATTATTTTATTGAAGATTTAAGAAATTCTCTTATGTGCGTTGTTCATCTCCAAATACCTGGATTGGTCCTGTCCAATGCTCTTCATTCAGCACCTTCTCTCTATACATGCCTTCTGTATAATCATGAATAACTCGATTCCAGAATTGATTGGCTGGCTTGTTGGCTAGTGTTTGCCGAATTTCCCACGCACCCAAGAATAGATCAAAAATTTGGAAAGCTGCCTGCTTTCCATATCCTTTGTTCCTAAACTTTCGCAAAATAAAAAAGTCACTAATTACATTGGTCTCAGATGCCACACTGACATGCACGAACTCTCTCGGAACAGCGAGCATTAATAAGGCGAAGCCTGCCAGCTCTCCATTTACTCTGATCATTAAAGGGTATCTGAATGTGTCTGTCCATTGATGATCTAGATATTTGTAGAGGTATAGTCCATGCTTGGTCAATCCATGTCCATCAAATTCACTTGAATCATATCGATATAGTTGAATGAGGTTATGTAATACATGCTTATCCTCATAATCTATCGCAGTAACTTCTAGCATCCCTCTTCCCCTCTCTAGGCTAAACTTAGTCTTCAATAATAATTATTACGTTTATATGTTCCATCGTTAAAGTTAGGTTTTCGCCTATTACTGCCTTCTATCATAACCCATGATATGGAAAAAATAAAAGAACCGCTGAACTGCGACTCTCTACTCTTTTGGATGAGTTAATCTCTTTTTTATATACAGAACAACATGAATTGCAGCATAAATAAATAGGACATTAAACAAATAAGAAAGCACTTGGATATTGACACCCGAAAGGAACCAGATTGTATCGTCAGGCTTCTCATAATGATAATCTGTGTAAAATCTAATCGGGAAACCATACTCTGTTCGCAATGGACCTTCCGTATATGCTGTTCCCGGAATAAGCATGACTGCTAACACAGCAAGCCAAGCTGAGGCATTGAGTATTCTATAATTAATCGTCAATGTATCTCCTCTTTCAATTGATCACACTTTCGGAGTCCACCACATTGGCAAACAACCTCAGCACGGTATTGTGGTGTTCTATAATTTGGTCCGCTGTGAGATGGCTGGAATTCCAGGTGCTGTGGGCATCTCGAACCAGGTTGACCTTGTAACCAAGGCTGAATGCCCTGCGACAAGTGGTGTCTACACATACTTCTGTCTGCATCCCAACGAGAATCAGCTCAGTCACTTCGTTGTCTTTCAACTTCAGATGCAGATCCGTTTCGTGAAACGAGTCAGGTGTTTCTTTTTCAATAACTAAGTCACCTGCAATCGGTGCAATGCACGGATGAACCTCCCACCCCGGTGTTCCGCGTTCCAGTGGACTTCCTGACCCTTCGCTGTGCTGAATATAGATGACAGCATGACCCGCTTCACGAGCCTTGGCAATTACCTTTTGGATGTTCTGAAGCAGCTGTTCCCCCTGATATACGGGATCTGATTCATCAAACATGGCTGCCTGTACGTCAATGACAAGAAGTGCACAATAAGTTGTCACCTTTCATCCCTCCTGACGAGATCAATGACTTAAGTTTTTCCTAAACGTAACACGCGAGTACCCGGCTTGAAAGTGGTCCTTCTCATATTGGGATACCGAGTAACCAATGGATTTATAAAATACTACCGTGTCTTCATTATCAGGATGACCAAGAGTGTGTAATACAACTTCTGTTTTGCCTCTATTTTTAATTGCTTCACATAGATGGTCCAGAAGAGTCTTCCCGATCCCCTTCCTCTGATGCTTAGGCGATACAACGACACCTACAATTTCGTACAAACCCTCATCCTTATTAAAAACAAACCCCGCATGTCCTACAATCTTGTCCACCTCAACCGCAACCCAATATTCCGAATCACTCGAATGATTCAAAAAACTTGCCCAACGTTCTGGATAAAGGTTAACAATAAAAGTAGGAAATTGCAGCGCATATTGCTCCATTAATTGCTTAACAGACTCCGTATCCTGAGCTTCTAAGCGTCTGTAAGATATCAGATTCATCATCCCTTTTTTAAAAAAATTGAGCACTCTTGAAAATATCGCGTTGACGAGAGCTGCTTCTAGATCTCAGCACTTCTAAGACGGTAGTCATTCTCGAAACAGGCATGTATTCTATGGCCACCGAACAATTCTCCATCATCATATTCGCAATATATATGTTCATACTTGATCACGATGTCGAGGAGCCTGATGGATGCTGCGAATCTCTCTGGTGTGACATCATATTTTCCTGCATCGACTTCATCCCAATCCAAATGTTCATCGTCCTCATCATATTCAGGCCAGAAATCATTTTTATAAGCCGTTAACTCATTTGCAATGGCTATCTTAGCCTGCATATCGAATTCCTGCAAAACTCTATATATCTGCTCTGCCCGATGCATCATCTCATGGACACTAGCCTTTTCATCAGATATATCCAGTGCCCAGTGAACTGGACCTTCTTGATACGTGTATGCTTTACTCATTTCTTCATAACTAAATGTTCCAATATGCTCGCTATGAATCGATCTGTCCAACTTTCGATAACCCTCCTTACCATCACAGTTCCCACTAACTTTTCTTTTTGCGAGCCTTGAAGAGAGCTTCCAACCCAAGATCGATCAGTACAAATATCAGTGCTGCAAACACGCCATGTAAGGTGAGAGGGGAATTTTCTCTAAAATTAAAAATATCTTTCCCAGCGCCCATGACCAGAACAAATATGTTCATACCGACGAACCCAGCGCACGCGTAACCCAGAAATTTTACGATTAGATAAAGTGCATGATTAGTCACTCTCATTTTGCTCAACAAGAAATCAACTAACACCGACAAAGGTAAACCTATCAAAAAAATCAAGGGAGTTGCATATATAGGGTACACAGCAATATAAAAACCAAAGTTGTAGGTGTCATTCATGGATACCAGGCTAGCAGCTAAACTAAAACTGATAATGGTTAAAAGTGAGGTTAACAACTTTCTACCCAGGTTCATTTTCACCACTCCAATACGAGCATCCATCATTAATCCAATGTACTTATACGTCCGAATCTGCCGGTTTCCACCCTACTTCCTGAGACCACAGATGGGCCTTCTGCAATATCTCCCAAACTACAGGCCCTTTGCCCTCCACATACTTTGAACGTTGATCTCTGTATACACTCATAAGCCTATGCTTCTCCTCAGCATACTTCACACAATCAAGTGGATGTTCTCGCAAATAATCCCTGAATAGCAGTGTCATCTGTTCGGAGAAACTTCCTGCTTGTCTGACATGTACATGCGTCCTTCTGTTCCCAGGTGCTTCGCGGAAATACCGTTTGCTTTGATCCGGATTTTCTACCCTAAAAACAAAACCGACATTTTCAATTTCATGTTGGTAGCTAGGCAAATTTTCAAAATTCAGAACAGAGATTTGAATATCAATAATGGGTTTGGCATCCATGCCAACGATTGAAGTTGATCCGACATGGTCGATTCGAAGGGCATTTTCTCTCAATGCCTCTCTTAATTTAAGTCCTGTTTCGTAAAACAATGGTCCCCATGCCGAATCATACGTTGCAATTCTCCATTGTTCTTCCATGCAGAGTCTCCACCTCACTTCGATATGATAAAGATTCGGCTCACTTGGATGAAATACTCCTTTGGCTTTTGAGTTTCTCCTCCTTAAACCAACTTCTAAGTTGATTAATATGAGCTTGGTGATAACGGTTATGATCTGCCATGTGCCATATGCCCCAGCGGATGGTTGCTTGCTTTTCATTGTCATGCCCAAAAGTGACAACATGGTCCAAATCAGCATCTGTTAATTGCGTACACGCCTCTTTCAGGGTTGTTATTACTCCCTCATATTGAGAGATAAGTGTGTTCCTCGGCACTCCGCTAACCATGGGGAGTTTGTTGTTTTCATCGATCATCGGGCCATATTGTTCTATCAATGACTGAGGCAGTGGTGTTCCCTTTATTCTGTAAACCCAGTTTAGATCAACAAACAGAATATGTTTTATTAACTGAGCAGTACTATTACGGTTGTTTTCAGGTCCCCTGTAATCAACTTCCTCTTGAGACATTCCTTCTGTTATGGTCTGAAGTCGCTGGCTATTCTCTCTTACAGCTGAATATAACATTCCGACCACAGGCGACATATTGGCTTGACCTTTCAGATCATACAGCATTCTATCTCCCCCTCCTTGCCTTAATTCATATCAACATAGTAGTAACTTTGATTAAATAAAATTACTGATTGGGATAGGTTTCTTGTAGAAACTTAACCGATTGGTTTATCAATGCTTTTAAAGTATCCACATTAATGTCTGCTGCTTTATTGATATACACACACGCTTTTCCGGTCGTATGTTTCCCCAGATCCTCTAATAGTGATTCCCGTTCTGTATCCCCCGTTGCAAAATATAAACTGATTTTTGCTTTTCGGGGTGAGAAACCCACCAACGGTGCATCGCCTTCGTGACCAGATTCATATTTATAATGATATGCACCAAATCCAATAATGCTCGGTCCCCACATCTTGGCTTCATAGCCTGTCGTTTCAGCAAAAATATCCAATAACTTATATGCATCCTCACGTTTTTGGGGACTCTCGACGTTTTCAATAAACTCAATAACACTATTGTCGGTTTCTTTAGTTTTTTGCTTGTACATCTTAAAATTACTCCTTTTCAACCTGATTGTCAGACTGTCTTTGCCCGATTTCTCGCAAATTTCGATTTAGTTCATCTATTGATTTTTGCAATGAATCCATTCTTTTCAACCCAGCGTACTGATTACTAATTATGCCTGCAAAACCAATAACAATGACTATAATGAGATAGAGCATATTGAATCCCTCCAAAATGTATCATCAATAACGGACTGTTAATGAATGCAGCAAATAATCAATTCGTTAAGTCTTCTATTTTCATTGAAAAACTTGCCCAATCACTACTATACCCCAAATTCGTTCCCCAACCAGCTGACCTTAGATCATCTCTTAATCGGATTAGCTTGTTAATATCGTTGTTCTCTAATTTGGTATTTGGAAACCCTGTATATGTGGGAAAGTTAGCAAAATACCTATACAGTGTCCACAAGTCATTTTCTTGTGATTTCGTAATCATTCCAACATTAATACCTGTAACCATCAGTTGGTGAATGCCTTCTCTAACATCCTCAATTTTTTCAAGAACTACATTTTCGTCGTTCCACTTATTATTGTTCTGGTACTCAATTGTACTCTCCAATTGCACTAAATCACCCTGAAGTCCAAAGGATAAATTTGAATACATTTCCTTCAGGTGACTTTCCCTCCAATAAATATATGTGAACAACACTACATTAAATAATATTGAAATAACAATCATGATATTTTTGGTCTTCATTTAGTCTCCTCTCAAGTAAAAAACTTCGCCACCTTGAGTCACGAAGTTCTCTTTCGGATCATTCTGATTTGGCCCCTGTGATTAATCTCATCTTCGAAAACATGAAACCACATAAAATAATAGTTTGCCGGTTTGTTATACCAGAATTCTTCTTCCGTGTTCAACCAGTCGTCATTCACTGTCTGAAAGAACTGAAGTGATTTCATTCTTACCTGGTCCATTTTCGCAAAATAAAATGTGATATCATTACCTTTGATCTTTTCCTGACCTTCCTTGCCTAAGTTTAACGCCGGGCCCCACTCCGATAATTCTTCTTCGTTCAGCTCCCGATTCTCAAAAGTCGCCACCTGGTAGGCATATTCGACTGCTGCAAAGTGAAGCAATAATGCCCCGATAGAGTTACTTTCGGAGTCCAGCAAGAAATCCAATTGATCTATGGATAGATTTTTGACTTCCTCAATGGTTGTGAATCTGGCATAGTTCATCATCGAGATGAGCCGGCTAATCTGAGGAGAATAACTCGGAATATCACTTATTAGATATATGTTCTCCATGTTCATGATCTATTCCCCTCCGCTTCAATATGTACTACCTGGTCCATTATAAAGTTCACAGCATCTTCGAGATGCTCTGCAACATAATCCGGTTCTGTTATGGTCCACTTATCCCTGTATTTATCTAACGCTTCATTACCTGCTCCTGTTCGGACCAATATCTTCTTGCAGCCGGCGTAATGTGCAGCTAACATGTCTGACCATCGATCTCCGATGACCACACATTTGCTCAGATCGAATTGATTCTCTTTTGCTGCTCTCAGCAACATTTCCGGTTTGGGCTTCCTGCATTCACACTCTTCATTGTGTTGATGAGGACAGATATACACCCCGTCAAATCCAAAGGCCATCATTTCTTTTTCAAAGGCTTCCACAGTTGCTTCTCCTCTGGAGATACCCGGTTGGTTTGTAAATCCATAGATCGGAGTTTCGTGATTTTTAAGTTTCTCCAATGAAGCTAACGTAAATGAGAACAACTTAAATTCACCTGGGTAAATGACTTCATCTGAACCGCCTATCGTTCCATCACGATCAATAAAAACGGCTTGAAATATATTGGACGGCATGGCTAACCTCCCTATGTAATTTGTGTTAGACTGTGGTTTCTATGGTTCCTGTAGTTCCTATCCTGACTTCATTCAATATCCAAAAAAGCCTAAAATGATTTTTACCTTCTTCTCATTTTTGTTCATGAGTTTAATTCCCTCTTTTGAATCTATGATCATTACCTTTTTTCCAATCCATGCTCTAACGTACACTGATCTAAGACTGAATGGTTTTGTAAATCCTTTTACTTCACTTTCCGTCCCGTCTTCATGTTCAAACTCCGTTCTGATGAACCAGCGGTTTCCATATCCAATCTCTCTGAACTTTTTCAAAGCATTCTCCTTTTTCTACAACCTCTTCATTTCTAAAATTCGATATAAAAGGGCTGCATCTCCGGTCTTAAACAGTATTCAATTCGTTGTTTAAAATTCTTCCAGGTGACTAAGCTTAAAGCTTCTTCCACTGGGAAATATCTGGTGTCTAGACTTTCGTTTGATACGGTTAATTGTCCTCCGATGGGCTTTGCCAGAAATAACGTGTTTACAATGGAGTCCTCCACATTCTGAAATACGCCGCAAAACCGGGTAATCTCGATATCAATACCTGACTCTTCCTTGGTTTCCCTAATGGCTGCACGTTGTAAAGATTCTCCGACTTCCACCTGTCCGCCTGGCATTTCCCAGCCTCTTCTGGGACCTTTAATAAGTAATATCTCATTCTGATCATTGATCACAATTGCAGCTGCCGAAACAATATGTTTAGGTGGGGTCATCTTCTCCAGACCTTTCGTTTAATTTGATTCCGCAGGGATAATCATTTGTTGTACTTCTTGTACTCCTGGGATAAACCCGAGGTTGTAGTAGACGGATTCTGCATCGTTGCCTTCCATGACGTACAACCGTAAGATTGGATATTTCCCCTTAAGGATCGTCAAGGCTCTCTGCAGCATGCGTGTAGCAATCCCTCTTCCCCTGTGCGATGGGATGACACCAATACTATATACTGCTGCCTCAGTATCCTGTAAACAAAGCCGGCAATTGGCGACAAGCTTCCCGGTATTTTTGTCATACACAAGTGTAGACGCTTCCGTGAGTATCTCATTGGTTAGACCGGGATCTTCAGAAGGTATGAACTGTTCAAACGAAGACTGATTTCTTCTTAACGCTTCAAAACCTCCCACAAAGCTTGCAAAGTCGCAATGAGCGATTTCATCTTCATTCGTATATCGCTTGGTACCTGTTTCATCTTCGGCAATTTGAGGACTCTTGATGATCAGATCGGGGTCCCAAGTCACGTCAAAATGTTCAGTGGGACGCTGCATCCATCGGCATCTGAACTCTACCGGCCAAAATCCGGCTTTTGCAAATAAATGAACCTGGTCCGGAAGAATTTCAAAGGCTTTAATGTGCTGGGTTCGATCAGACCAGCTGACGAGTATCTTTTTAAGAAGCTTCATTACCTCAAATAAATGATTAAATGGTGGAATGAAAAACAAATGATATATCCTATTGGGTGCCATCCTTACCCCACCAATTTTCGATTCTCCTTGGCAGATCCAATAAGCATTATTTCGCTTAGCATTGAAACGTTCTTCTCTAAAAAATCCAACAAAGCGCATGTTGTAATAGACTGAGCAATATACTCCCCACTCTTCCGGGTCAGCTTTACGAATCGAATATTCGCTGGATAAATCATACGTTTCTATGTTTTCAGACCAATCGGCTACCTGCACACGTCATTCCTCCTTAATCATCCCATGGTTTTAAAATCTTGTATCCTTCTTCCGCCCTCAACTCGATCTGTAAAGTTTCCTTGCGTATATTCGTGTATAACCTTGTTCCAAAATTGCTGAGCAGGCTTGTTGCTTTCGAGCTGACAAACTTCCCAATGCCCCTTATGCGTATCAAAAATTTGTTTAGCTACCGTCTTACCTATGCCTTCTTTTCTGTATCTCTTCATAATAAAAAACTCCGCAATGGAGAAGTAATTTCGCTCCTCTGATTCGATGAATCTGACTAACACAAAACCGATATAGTTATCCGCTTGTTTAATAACATATGGAAATCGTTGATCCACTTCGATCCAATAGTCTTCTAAATAAGGATAGGGCTTGAATAGACCATTATCCTCCACATCACAATGGACAAATTCAGAGAAATCATAAATATAAAACTGCATCAGACTTTGTATGACATCCTTATATGCCTTAGAAGCTTGAATTAATTCGTAATTCATTTCGGTGTTACCCCTTTATTTCAGCTGTGAGTTAAGTTTCTTAAAGCTTTCAATCTGTTTCTTATGATGTTTATCATGCGAGATGAATGCCCTTACATACTTTTTAATACTAAATTTTTTCTTGTCTCCATCCTTGTACTCCCGTGTATATTCTTCTTCTTGCAGTCCGGTAATGTCATGAATAATGTTCATTCGCTTTTCTACAAATTCTTCGACAATAGTTTTCTTCGATCTGGTCCTCGAGTATTCCATCGCATTTGCGTTAAATTCATCAAAGTTCAGATGCCTTACGGTTAACGGTTCATCATGTTTGATTTTATAGATCGCTTCCTCATAAAAATATTGATCCCACAACATCATATGCGCAATGATGTCTTTCAAAGTCCATTTGCCTTCAGTTATTGGCGTATTCCAAACCTGCTCAGATAGATTGTCTAACTCCATCACATAAGAAGTAAACGACTTGAATTCCTCAATCATTTCATACGTAGTTTTAGCCATAGTCACATCACTCCCCAAAAATGATTTAGTTCACCTTACTTTAAGCTCGAATTCCTCGGTTTGGCCGTTCCATTCTATGCGGAAACACCCTAGAATCTGCTTGGGGGTTTGCCCCGTTACCTGTTATATAGCCAACAAAATATACGTCCTCTGCATTCTTGTTAACAGAAATAATTCCATTTTATTTTTCCATGCCACCAAAATTAAAGTTACATTTTTCAAGCTGCCTCACTCCATATACATTATTGCTCAACTATCATGCCAAAAGTATCCTGAATAACTTTTTCATAGTTTTCCCATTCAAAATAAAAAGGGCCGATGTTTAATGCTTGATTCTTATGCTCCAGCTTAAAGTCCTTCCATATGACAACATCTTCTTCCCTGTCCACTTTCACAGAGATATACCAGCACTCTTCATCTCCACACCAAGGGCATACAAGAATAGGATATCTATAATACAGATACTTGTGGGGGTTCTTTTAACAGAAAGTATTGAATCATTTGTTTTTGATTTTCATTGCTTCCCCAACCCAAGGATGGTACCAAGTCGTGGTTCTTAAGCATCTGATACAGTGATCTTCCATCAATAATGAGATCCGCGAATGTTGTGTTTTTATTTCCATCCTGATCTGGATCTAAATCATCGTATCGACTGGAAGGTTTGGTTTCTAGAACATTTATGGTGGTCATTTAGATTCTCCTTGTTGATTATCCTGCTGATAACTTATTATTAATAACGCTTATCCAATCGTAATGGTTATTTATTTCCAATGATTTATAGTTTTTTCTTCAAAAAGTACTGAACAATTCCTTCCGGATACTCATCTAGTATTCCAAAAACTTCATACCCCATCTTCTGATAGAATTCTGGAGCTTGATAAGAAAACGTACTGGTGTGTGCAAGTTTGCAGCCCATATCGGAGGCTATGCTTTCGGCTTGCAGAATGAGAGTCTTCCCGTTCCCGTGATTTCTATATTCCTCGTCGATCCAAAAGTTATCAATATATAACGTATCGCAGTATGTCGCACAGAAGATCCCACCGATGGCTTTGCCCGTCTTATTCCGCAAAAATAGATTAATGCTCTTTCCAGGTTTCTTTAACAGCCCTTTCGTTTCTCTCAAATTGTAGTTGTATAAATGGTTACAAACTGCTTTGTAGTCTTCATCATGGTCTTCATATACGATTTCCAGTTCAACATCTTGATGGGGTTGGTTCATCTCACCATAACCTCATTTCGTTCTATTCGACTTGCTTGCTCACTTATACGTATCTTTCATTTACAGATACTTCTTGAATGCTTTGCTTGACTCTCCATCGTATCCTAATTTCTTATAAAAATGATGTGCCTCGATTCTGGTGGCTCCACTGGTTAGAAACACTTTCACACAATTTTTCTGTATACATAAATCTTCGATATACTTCATCAGTTCTGAACCATATCCCTTGCTCTGCACATGCTCTGTAACAATGACACGTTCGACCACTCCAAACGGTCTATTCTCCACCAAGGCATCCAGACAAATATGTACGTGCGCTGTACCAATAACCTTTTGATTCATTTCATAGACGAGCAAGAAACTGTTGGGATTATTTTGGATCTCCTCAATACGTTCTCCCAACACTTTTGTATCCAAATTGTTCGGCAGTAGTTCTCTATACAACGATTCAATAGCCTCAGCATCTCTTGTTTCTGCCTGTCTGATCATGACGGTCACACTCCTTATCTCCTACTTGGAAAACTAAATCCATCATAACCCAAATGATGGTAAATGCGAATAAAATATTCCTCTCTGCTTAGACCTGCACTTTCTTTTAACAGCACAAAAAAACCACGGTTTCCCGTGGCTTCAAGCTACCTCTCGTCTCTTCCTATACTGTCCCACTTACCAATTGCCCCTTGTACCATACTGCCTGCCGGGCAGATCTTCTGGCAACAGCTTCCGCTGAACAACTCGCCTGTACCAGTACAAAGCTCGCCGTATCGCCTGCCTTAGGCCAAACCTGATTCCCCTCCGAATCCAGCGGTGTAACTCCACCGGTGATGAATCCAAGAGACTGGGATAAGGAGAGTTCATCATTGTATCCGTACAATTCTGCAAAACGCCCCGCTTTCTCCAGTTGATCCCCACTGCCAAAAGGTGACCAATGATCCGTCAGGCTGTCTGTTGCCAGCTTCACGTTTACCCCCATGCGATGCAGCATCGGGAGGGGCATGATCATTTTGCCGATGGGCACAGTTGAAGCAATGCTCATGCCGAGTGAGGCCATGCGCTGCGCCAGATCTTGAGCCTCCTGCGGATCTGCTTGAGCGAACCAGAATGCATGACTCACGGTGATCTTCCCCTGAAGTCCTGCCTCTTCCGTCAGGTCAGCGAGTTGCTGGAGCGTTTGCTTACCCGGCTCGTTGCGATCATGCAGATGGATATCGATTCCCGCCTGATGCTGAACAGCCAGATCTACCATGACATGCAGCGATTTCTCGATCTGCTCGTCCAGCGTATGAGGATCAAGTCCCCCTACAATCGTAGCACCTTCTTCCATCGCTTGAAGCATCAGCTCCACGGAGTTGGAACGAAGCAGCCCATGCTGTGGAAATGCCACAATTTCAGAGGAAATTTTACCCGAAAAGGATTCCAGTGCCTGCCTCGTGGCCTCAAGTCGTTTCAACCCGCTGACGGGTTCAATGTTGCAATGGCTGCGCACATGGGTTGATCCATAGCCCTGAATCAGGCTCAGAATACTCTCTGCTTGACGCTTCGCATCAGGCAGCAGCTTGGGCAGCAGCACCTTTTCTTCTTCAATGCGCTCAAAAATGCTGGATATGCGTCTCACGGCCTTCCATGGACCATCATAATACGTTTTATCCAGATGAATGTGTGCTTCTTCAAACGAAGGCAGCAGCAACAACCCTCTGGCATCATATTGAGGCAGGTTAGTCTGTAGCTCAGTTCCATCATCCTTGATTTCGGCAATGATTCCGTCCTCCACACGGAGATGAGCCTTTTTCGTCTGTGTTCCCGTTACCTGTCCCTCTTCAGCAACAAATCCTCGCTCCAACGCTACGTTGGTCAACCAATACGCCTGCTTCAACATGACATCCCTCTTTCCACTAGGTCTACCGTGCATGATATAATCATCTGTGCTTTATGGTACCATAAGGGTGAACCGGGCAAAAATATGTAAAACGTTGGTGTTCCATACGATGATCGTTTGGATGACAATAGAGGAAAGATGTGTCTTCGAACATGACGAAATGGCTCCATATCCTTGTAAGTGCAATGGCAATCACACTATTCATGATGCTGTACTATACGGTAACGGGTACGTCTCTTTCGGAAGTGAATTGGGGTTCGTACACGGTCATCCTGCTGCTCATTCTTGTTATTCCGCAGACGATGGGAACGATCAGGAGAGAACGCAAAAACAGGCACGAGTAAGTGCCTGCACAATGAACATAACCTATTCATCTCTTTAAAAGTTAAACCTCGCATGCCCACCATCGGTCACGCCTTCAATCCGTTCGATATCCAGCAATCTGCGCTTCAACTCCAGGCCTCCACGGAACCCGGTCAGCTTGCGGTTGGCACCGATGATGCGATGACATGGCAGCAGAAGCGGAATGGGATTGGCGCCATTAGCCGCTCCAACAGCACGCACAGCTGAAGGTCTTCCCACCGCAGTCGCAATGTCGCCGTAGGTGCGAGTTTCCCCGTAAGGAACGCGCCCCAGCTCTCTCCAGACTTGCTGTTGGAAGGTTGTTCCGATCAGATCGAGTGGAATCTCGTCCGTATACGCAATCTGGTCTCCGGCGAAGTAGGATTGCAGCCAATCCATCATGCCTGTCCGCTTCAATGCAGCCTCATTCTCTTCCAGCTCCACCCCTGGCGCGATTCGGGTCATCCAGCTGCTCCAGCCTTCCATTGTTTCATTCGGCATGACAATACGGCAGATGCCCAGTTCCGTTGCGATCAACACCCACGGGCGGCCGTCCAGCTCCATGGTAGCCCACATGATCCTTTTTCGCATACGTCTATCCTCCTCCCCCATAATATCTCATTTCGTTTCTATCTCAATACGAACAGCTCTCTTTGTTTTCCGTTTCATGCCGCGAATCATCTGCTTGGTCTCCGGATCGACACGATAGGATTCCGTTATTTTCTGAAGAGCTTTATTATACGTAAAATCATCCAGGGTATTGTCCTTGAGATAACGCATGGTCACTTCCGGCTGCTTCACATAGGCCATTGAAATTGCCCAGGCTACTGCCATTTTCACATAATAGGCTTCGTGTTTGATCTGATCCAATGAGGCCAGAACCCGATCGATATACGTCTCATCGAGATAAAAGTTCAATAACATCACCACACCAAAACGTATCTCATATTCCTGATCGGATTTCAGATAAGGCTGCAGGAAATTCCACACGGATTCCACATGAATTTTCGTATATTTCAACCCGGCGCAGAAGCTGTCACAGATCGACCAGTTATCAATCTTGGGGACAAATGCGGCGATATGCTTCAGCCACTCATCCAGCTCAGTCTGGACATGGCCAATAACCATCGCTTGCAGCATCACTTCCTCAAAATATTCATCGTCTGCCGTTTCCAGATATGCACGCCAATCCCCCGCAGCGATCTGTTTCGCCATCTTCCGTATGGCAGGCAATCGAACACCCATCAGATTTGTAATATTGGGAATCAATGCAGCCGAGAATTTCTGGTACTCCGGTTCGGCCAGACTGAGCAGTTGTGTCCTGATATCTATTTCCACTAGCGCAAGTCCTCCTCATCAGTTTTCTGTACAACCAGTATATCTCCCCAGCGCCCATTTGTAAGCCCGGTTCGAATGGTTGAGCAAGATTTCAATATATGCATGTACTTCCTTCGCCCATCCAATTCATTGTTTACCTCGCTAACATTGCGTTTAAAAATACGGAGCCCTGCCTCTAGAAAGGAGTCTTGACATGAACAAAAACGGACCTCAAACCCCTAAAGACGTCTCCATCGAAGAAATAACCGAACTGCTGGTTCAATATGTGCAAGCCCAAGATCTGCCTGAGTTTTATAGAACGGTAAAAGATTTACATCCCTACGATCTTACTCTCGTATATAAAAAGTTTCCTGAACAGGAAACGAAGCGTTTTCTGCTCCTGTTTAAGCCCGATGTTCTCGCGAATATGGCTGAGTCACTCAAGCTTCACGAGCAGATTAGGCTGTTCGAACAGCTCGGCCCGGAACGTACGCTTGAGGTCATGCAGCAAATGAACAAGAGTGACCTCATTCGGTTTATGCATGATTTGCCTGCCAAACGCAGGGAGCAGCTGCTATCCAACATGCATCTCGACCATTCTGCAATTATCCGTTCGGTACTGAATTACCCGCCTGAGACGGCTGGCCGGATCATGACCGACCGTTACCGCACCCTCCTGGCCCATGAGACAGCAAAGGAGGCTATCCGGGAATCACAGGGTACTCCGCCTATTCCGTTAACCCGCTATCTGTATGTTACCGATGAAGAAGGCAAACTCGTTGGTGTCGTAAGTCACCAATCCCTGCTGCAGGCCAACGACAGTACCAGGGTTGAAGAACTGATGACCAGGCGTGTGATTTACGCAACAGTAGACATGGATCAGGAAGAAGCCGCACAGCTTTTGCAGCGCTATGAATTTATCGCATTACCCGTCGTGGATGAGAATTACAGACTATGTGGTGTGATCCAGATGGATGATGTCATCGATATCATCATGCATGAAGCAAGCGAAGACCTTGCGAAAATGGGTGGTGGTGGCAAGGATATCGATTTTGATACCAAACCGCTCGTTGCGGTCAGACGCAGGCTTCCCTGGCTCATTTTATTATTGCTGATTGGACTGATTTCAGGAAGTATTGTGGATTTTTTTGAAGATACACTTAACCAGGTTGTCGCACTCGCATTCTTTATGCCCATGATCGCCGGCATGACCGGTAACACGGGAACACAGTCGCTGGCTGTCGTGGTACGGGGTCTTATTGGACGCAAACTTGATAAATCAACCGTGCTGGCGTTAATTGGCCGGGAGATCAAGGTAGGTACAATGATTGGACTCGTATGTGGAGTGATGATTACGGTTATCGCTTATTTCTGGCAGGGAGACTGGCTGCTCGGCGCGATTATCGGTGTGTCCCTCTTCTTCACCCTGGTCATTGGCACGCTGACAGGTACCTGTATCCCGCTGTTGCTGAGTCGCTTCAAGGTTGATCCCGCCGTCGCTTCCGGACCCTTGATCACGACCCTGAACGATATCTTGTCCCTCTTCATCTACTTCGGCATCGCAACCCGCTTCCTGGATGCTTTGATGTGAATTTCTCACGCCGTACACACAGAAAAACAGACCAGCTATAAAGGATAGCGGTCTGTTTCTGCATTTCCTGTACAAGATTGTGTTCTTCTACAGCATTATGCCGATCTTTTGTTTTTATTGTAGATATCGAAGGCTACGGCAAGCAAAAGCACCAAACCTTTGATTCCCTGCTGCCAGTCAATACCCAGACCAATGAGGGACATCCCGTTATTCAGTACCCCCATGACCAGACCACCGATGATTGCACCAAACACGGTTCCAATCCCCCCGGAAGCTGAAGCACCACCGATAAAGCAGGCCGCAATGGCATCCAGTTCAAAGTTGGTACCCGCTCTTGGAGTAGCTGCATTCAGACGAGCGGCGAAGATCAGACCGGAAACGGCGGCAAGCACGCCCATGTTTACAAATACCCAAAACGTCACTTTTTTGGTTTTAACACCGGACAGTCCTGCGGCCTTTTCATTCCCTCCGAGCGCATATACGTGACGTCCCATAACTGTACGATTCATGACGAAGGAGTAAACGATGATTAATACAAACAGCAGAATCAAAATATTTGGAATTCCGGCGTAACTTGCCAACACGAAGGTAAACAGGTTCGTAACGGCAGCCACTACAATCAGCTTGAGCAGGAAAAGTCCCTGAGGCGCTACCTGGAATCCGTATTTTCGCTGGGAGCGACGTTCCCGAAGTTCATTCACGATGTACCAGACCGTAAGTCCAACACCTACAAGGATTGAGACCAGACCGAAACCCGAGAATTGGATATCAGGCAGGAAGCCGGAGCTAATCTTTTGGAATCCTCCCGGAAAAGGAGAGATGGATTGCCCCTCCAGCACGATCATCGTTAATCCGCGGAACAGCAGCATGCCCGCCAGTGTTACGATAAAAGCAGGAATCCGCACATATGCGATCCAGAAGCCCTGCCAGGCTCCGATTAACGCCCCGACCAGCAAAGAGGCAATGACAGCCAGCCAGGCCGGAAGCTCCCAATCGACCATCATGATCGCCGCCACCGCACCGACAAAGGCTGCAACGGATCCCACCGACAGATCGATATGTCCGGTAATAATGACAAGTACCATCCCGATGGCCAGTACAAGGATATAGCTGTTCTGCAGGATCAGATTCGTAATATTAATTGGTTTTAGAAGCAACCCGCCAGTCAGCACCTCGAACAAAATCATAATCACGACCAGCGCGATGATCATGCCGTATTGACGTATATTGTTTTTGAACAGTTTAGTTAGCATTTCCATGCTTCTCGCCTCCAGACTTCGTCATATATCTCATCAACGTTTCCTGTGTTGCATCCTCGCGGCTGACTTCTCCCGTGATTCGTCCGGCATTCATGACATAAATCCGGTCACACAGTCCCAGAACCTCTGGAAGCTCGGATGAAATGACCAGCACGCCCTTGCCCTCAGCAGCAAGCCGATGAATAATTGTATAAATTTCGAATTTGGCGCCTACATCAATTCCACGGGTCGGTTCATCCAGAATGAGAATATCCGGTCCGGCAAAAATCCATTTGCTCAGTACCACTTTTTGCTGATTCCCTCCGCTCAGGTTGCCGGTTTTCTGCAAAATGCTCGGTGCCTTGATATTCATGCTTTTTTTCATCTCTTCGGCAACCAGCACTTCTTCACGTTCGTTCACAACTGCACCTTTGGCCAGCTTGCCTAGACCCGTCAGTGAGATATTGCGTTTGATATCATCCATAAGAATAAGGCCGTATTCCTTCCGATCCTCCGTTACATAAGCGAAACCATTTTGAATTGCCTCCGTTACGCTGTTGTTCTGAATCGGTTTGCCATCCTTGATCAACTGGCCTGATATGCTGCGTCCATAGGATTTGCCGAATATGCTCATGGCCAGTTCCGTTCGTCCCGCACCCATCAGTCCGGCAATGCCCACAATCTCTCCGCGCCGGATGTTCATGTTGATCTGATCCAGCACCTTGCGATCGGCATGATGTTCGTGATAGACGGTCCAGTCCTTCACTTCCAATACGACTTCTCCGATATTCGCATGGCGTTCCGGATAGCGGCTTGTCAGATCACGGCCTACCATCCCGCTGATAATCCGATCTTCGGTGACATGATCCTTTCTCATGTCCAGTGTCTCAATCGTCTTGCCATCCCGCAAAATCGTAACGGAGTCCGACACCTTGGATACCTCATTCAGCTTGTGGGAAATCAGAATACACGCAATGCCCTGTTTCTTGAATTCCAGCATTAATTGAAGCAGGTTTTCACTGTCATCCTCATTAAGCGCCGCCGTTGGCTCGTCCAGAATGAGCAGACGGACCTTCTTGGAGAGCGCTTTCGCAATTTCAACCAGCTGCTGCTTGCCCACACCGATGTTGGATACAAGCGTATTCGGATTTTCGCTTAATCCCACCTTGGAGAGCAATTCACGTGTACCAACCAACGTCTCTCTCCAATTAATGATACCTTTGCTCGCACGTTCATTGCCCAAATAGATATTCTCCGCGATGGAAAGGTAGGGGATCAGTGCCAGCTCCTGGTGGATAATGACGATTCCCAGATCCTCGCTCTGCTTGATGCTTTTGAACTCACATGTTTTGCCTTGAAATAAAATATCCCCTTCGTACGATCCGTGTGGATATACACCGCTAAGCACTTTCATCAGCGTGGATTTTCCTGCACCGTTTTCACCGCACAGCGAATGAATTTCCCCTTCTCGCACTTTGAGATTGACATTTTCCAGCGCTTTGACGCCAGGAAAGGTTTTGGTGATACCTTTCATCTCCAATATGATGTCGGACATGGGATGTGCTCCTTTCCATTGTTATTTCAGTCCAATTTCTTCTTTGGTGTAATACTTGGTGCCCACAATATCCTTCTCCACATTTGTCCGGTCCACTGAAATTGGATCCAGCAAGTAGGCTGGTATGATCTTAATTCCGTTGTTATATGACTTTTTGTCATTCACTTCCGCTTGTTTCCCTTGTAAAATGCTATTGGCCATCTCTACCGTCTGCTCCGCCAGCTTGCGGGTATCCTTAAATACCGTCTGCGTCTGCTCCCCGGCGACAATGGATTTGATCGAGGCCAGCTCCGCGTCCTGACCGGTAATGACGGGCAGAGGTTTGTTCTCTGATCCGTAACCGACGCCTTTTAGTGATGAGATGATACCAATGCTGATTCCGTCATACGGGGACAACACCGCGTCCAGGTTCTCTCCTGAATAATAGGCACTGAGCAGGTTATCCATCCGCGACTGGGCCAACGCGCCATCCCAGCGCAAGGTCGCAATCTGTGCCATCGTTGTTTGTTTGCTTCGTACCACAAGCTTGCCTGAATCGATGTACGGCTGCAGTACAGACATCGCACCATCGAAGAAGAAATAGGCGTTATTGTCATCAGGTGAGCCGCCAAACAGCTCGATGTTGTAAGGCCCTTTTCCTTCTTTGAGGCCAAGCTTCTGCTCAATATAGGAAGCCTGGAGAACACCCACCTTAAAGTTATCGAACGTTGCGTAGTACGTTAAGTAGGGTGTATTGCGAATCAGGCGATCGTACGAAATGACCTGGATGCCCTCATCATGGGCCTTCTTGATCACATCCGTCAGCGTATTGCCGTCCACGGACGCAATCACCATCACATCGACTCCCTTGGTGATCATGTTTTCAATCTGTGAAATCTGATTTTCGACCACGTCCTCAGCGTATTGCAGATCCGTTTTATACCCTTGTTCCTGAAATAAACGGACCATGTTCTCTCCGTCGCCAACCCAGCGCTCGGAGGATTTGGTTGGCATGGAGATGCCAACATATCCTTTTTCCTTGCTGCCTGCCCCACTCTCAGCCAAATTGCAAGCCGATAGCATCAAGGCCATCACCAGAAGCCAAATAAATACTGCTCCTTTTTTCATATCAAGTTCCCCTTTCCTCAAATCATGCGGATCTGATTGAATCATAAGATAACGCTTACAACGTATGGTGTGAATCAAACTGCTGTTGTTTCTGCATGACCCCATCGTAGCATTGTGACATTAGAGTGGTCTTTGCTGCTTTTGAACTTTTTTTATAAAATTTTAACTTTTGTACAGCTGGCAGAAGCTCTCTATCTTTGGATACCGTTATTGAACTGGACAAAAAAAAGAGCTGCTCCACTTCACAGAAGTAGAACAACTCCGTTGTCTTGATCAACGTCTGTTAACACTATACCCGGTCCGCTGAGACATTACGCCCTGTGCCCCCGTCCTTTCGATACTGCGCAGGCGAAATTCCCATCGTTTTTTTGAACGCCGTGCTGAAATAATGCTGGGTATCGTAACCAACCCGTTCTGCAATGCTATGGATGGGCAGTGCGGTGGAATCCAGCAGCTGTACCGCTTTGCGGATACGGGTATGCGTGACCAGAGTTACGAAAGAATCGTTCAGCTCTTTCTTGAGCACCCGGCTGAGATATACGGCAGAAACTTGCAAACGGGAAGCTAGCGATTCCAGGGTCAGGTCCCGATCCGCGTACCCCTCTTGAATAAGCTGCCGGGCTCTTCGCACCAGCGGTGACAGCCGGGCTTCGCCATAAACGAGTTCACGGCACAGCCGGTACGTATTCGGTGCTCCCTCCAACTCACCGGCATATTGCTCCACATGAGCATGAACGGCGATATTCAGACAGGAACTGATTTGCTGTTCAATGGTACAATCCAGCTCTTCCGGGGCCGTCTGCCACAGGCACATGCCAATTAACCCATTCGGGTCCCGGAACAGAACATGCGGCAGGTCTCCAAGCAATTCACTGATAATATTCTCCACAGCAAAAAGAAACAACTGGCGATCGTTCTCCCTCATAACGGTCTGTCGCGCTTCAGCTGCAGGCCAGCGGACGATCCCTATCTGCACAGGCGGCTCGGGTGGCAGACGCAGGAACGCCAGCTGCTCTGTCAGATCTTTCCCTTCAGCCAGCCCTTCCAGCCACTCCAGGCAAAAACGCTGACGCAGCAGCGGAATATTGCGTTCGATCTGATCGGCAGCCTGCTTGACGTAAGCAGTCCGCTTACGCTCTTCGTCCATCCGCTGATGCAGACGCTCGAGTGCAGCATGCAGTCGACCCGCATCTACCGGCTTTAATATATAGTCCTCCACGCCAAGCCGCACCGCCTCCTGGGCATAAGCAAATTCATCGTGTCCGGAAATGATCAGACAGCGGCAGCCCGGGCACTCGTCCTGAAGGCGGCGGATCAGATCGATCCCGTTCAGGAATGGCATGTTCATGTCTACCAGGATGATATCGACACCCAGCCGGACAGCCAATTCCAACGCCTCTTCACCGTCCTCTGCTTCACCGACAACCTTCATGCCCAGCCCATCCCAGTCAATGGCATCCCGTATGCCTTCGCGAATAATCGGTTCATCATCTGCAATCAGCACTTGGTAGCGCTCGGCCGTTTGCAATGTCTGGGCTGCCGCCACCGATGCTGCCGCATCCTCCGGATTAGTCCAGGCTCCTGATATAGCCGCTCTCTTCATTGACTCTCCCGCCTTCCTTCATTATCGAATGGTAACGTTTGTGGAAGTTCCTTCATCAAAGGCTGAATGATGGTCACACAAGTACCTTCGCCTTCTTTACTATCCAGCCTAATCCCGTATTCTTCACCAAAAGAAAGCTGCAGGCGGGCCTGAACATTCAGCATGCCGTAGCTTTTGCCCCCCTGACCGGCTTCCTGTGTTTCCATGCTTTCCAAAGGTGCATGAAGAAGACCAATCATCTCTCGCAGCCGCTCACTGGACATCCCAGCCCCATTATCCTGTACCGTCAGAGACAGCTTCCCATCTGCTATTTTCGCTTCGATCCGAATGGTTCCGGGCCCCCGTCTTGCTTTGATCCCGTGGTAAATGGCATTTTCCACGATGGGCTGCAGCAGCAGCTTAAGCACAAACAGCTCCCTCAGTTCCTCGGGAATGATCAATTCACATTGAAGCCGGTCCCGATAGCGGGTCTGTTGAATTTGCAGATAACTGGATATATGTTCAATCTCCGAATGCAAAGGGATATAATCATTCCCCTTACTGAGCCCGATACGAAACAGTCTCGAAAGGGCACCAACCATCTCGGATACATCATCCACGCCTTTCTTGCGCGCCATCCAATGAATCGTATCAAGAGTGTTATATAGAAAATGAGGTTTGATATGCTCCTGCAGACTTCGCATTTCAGCCTCCCGTTTCTGACGCTCCCGCAGTTCGTTAAGGGACATGAGCTGCCGGATCTGTGCCAGCATTCGGTTGAAACTTCTGCCCAGCATGCCGATTTCATCAGCCCGGTCGCTCCAGCGGCCGGATCTGAGGTTTCCCGTCTCTGCTCTGCGCATATAGGACATCAGCCGGAAAATGGGCTGAGCGATGGAACTGGAAAATCGCAGGGAGGCGCTCAGGCCGAAGAGACATACCACGAAGACGAAGCTGACAACGTAAAACTGAATCTGACGGACCTCTGCGATCGTTTCTCGTGCAGGGAATACCCCTACGGTTCTCCATCCCGTAAACGCGGAAGACTGGTACATGAACAACAATTCCTTCCCCTGCACTTCTCCGTTAAAAGTTCCGCTATCCCCGGATTGGAACCACGCCGAGGGAATCTGCTCAACGAGCGGGTTGTCCGGCATATAGACACTTCGCCCTTCTGCATCGGTCACCATGACATATCCGGATTTCCCCAGTGTTACATCCCTGGCGGCCTGAGAGACGGTACGCAGCTTGAGATCAATCATAATGACACCGAGTACGCGTCCCGATGTTTCATCCGTGATGGAACGTGCCACGGACACAATTTCACTATCCTTATAACGTACATGCGTCGTAATGTTCCGCTGGCTGGGCTGTCCTAGAACGGTAAAAATGCCAGCCTTCCCGGCAGCACTTTTATACCATTCCTCCTGGATTAGGCTTTGATTTGTTCTCGGATACATCTCATTGCTGATGTAGTTTCCGTTTCCGTTAACGAGAACAATACCTGCAATTTCCGGATACAATGTCGTGAATCCCTGCAAATATTGCTTGATCCCATAGAGTTGATCCTGAGCTCTGACCTGGTTCAGATCGTTATCCGGTTCAACTATGCCCGTATGACCATCGCTATCCGTTTTCCCTTCCATAAAAGCACGGATATCCGGATCGAACCCGATCAGATAGGTCATGTTTTGCAAATTCTCCATCTTGCTGTCGAGTGCTTCATTGACTTTGCCGATCAACTGCATCGTATGTCCCTCAACCTGTCTTTCAACAATCCGTTCCACCGTCCAGTTGACCAGCAGCCCGAGTCCCACCGAAGGAACAATGGCAAAAAACAAAAAGAGCAGCATCAGCTGATATCGCAGTGGCATATTGCGCAAGCGCAAACGCTGCAGTCCACCCTTCATGCCGAAACGGATTCTTTTCAAGCTCAGGGACATCCTTGACCGATTATTTTTATTTGGCATAGTAATCATCTACATTCGAGCGTGTCACGACAGATATTCCGGTGTCCACCTTAACCGGCAGCGGTGCATTCTCATCGGAAGAGGACGGAGCAGGTACAGTCAATTGGTGATGCAAATGGAACAAATACTGAAGGGACCAATACCCCATATTCCACGTTCCCTGTGCAATCGTTGCAGAGATCGTACCGCTCTTGATCATATCGAGCGTATCCTTATTTGTATCAAAGGATATAATCTGGAACGGCTCACCTGCTTTTGCATTCTGCACGGCTTCACCGACACCAGCTGCTCCCGTCGCTTCGGTGACAAAAATACCGCCGAGCTTCGGATAAGCCTTCATCAACCTCATCGCTTCGTCTCTTGATCTCATGACATCTCCGTGTCCATCTGCGACTTCAACAACTTTCATGGAAGGGTACTGCTGTTTAATCGTATCGCGGAATCCCTGAGTTCGTTCCTCATGATTCTGCTGGCCCGGCATGGTCAGAACGGCGACTTCTCCCTCCCGGCCCATGAGCTCGGCCATTTTGTCCGCAGCAGTCACCCCTGCCTGATAATTGTCCGTACCGAGAAAAGAATATGCCCTACTGCCCGGCGCATCGGCATCAAACAAGACCACCGGGATATCCGCATCCAGTGCTTTGTTAATAACGGGAATAAGCGATTGCGGGTCGATGGCGGAAATGGCGATACCGGCCGGCTTCCGTGCAATCGCCTGCTCAATGATCGTCGTCTGTTCCTTCGGATCATACCGGGTAGCTCCCCGGTACTCGACGGTGACCCCAAGCGTATCCCCGGCATCCTCGAAGCCTTTGAGTACGCTTTTCCAATATTCCAGCCCGGACTGGAATGTGATCATGATGTATGTTTCACCGATATCTCCGCGGAGTCCCCTGTCTTCCCATGAGCCATTTGCCTCGCTGGAGTATTCGTACCTGAGCACATACAGAGCAAAAGCCGAGATTAGCAAAATATAGACCAGCAACGTTTTTTTCATATCGGTTTCACTTCCTTGAGAAATCTGTCCACTTTCTTTTCGAATAAATTGTAAACGCAATCACGAAAAAAAGAAACCGCTTTCCGACTCATTACGGTTTCCTTTCCTTTTGTACAAAGATCATCCGCTGCAATAATGTACTATCAGTCCATTCATCCCCGCAGTATGATCATGGAACTACAACTCGGGGAGGCACTATGAATCTTACATCCTTTTTAATCTATTGCATTGTGGTTACCTTCACACCAGGACCCAGCAATATTGTCATTTTATCTTCCGTGCAGCACGTGGGTGCGCGCCAAACCATGCGTTATGTATGGGGAGCCACAGTGGCGTTTGGTATCCTGCTTGCCGCATCCGCCTTTCTCAACCATCTCCTGGCCGGTGTTTTGCCTGGCATCCTGCATGTGATGCAGATCGTAGGCAGCCTGTATATGCTGTATCTGGCCTACCAGATCTACAAGATGGGTTCTTCCGAGGAAGCACCCAAACAGGCCACCGGATTTCGGAGCGGATTACTCATGCAATTTGTGAATCCAAAGGTGATTCTGTTCACGTTCACTGTTATTCCCAGCTATGTACTGCCCTATTATGACTCCTCGCTGTCGTCGCTTCTGTTCGTCTTGCTTATTACAGTGATTGGATTTCTGGCCTTTTCCAGCTGGGTCGTTTTCGGCTCGGTCTTCAGGAAATTCCTGCAAGATCATCAAAAAGCTTTTAGTATCGCGATGGCGCTCTTTTTGGTATACTCAGCCATTATGGTATCGGGAATCATTTAGATCGGAGGGGTGTAAGAAGTGGAGCTGTTCAACTATAAAAAATCGTCAGATATTCTGGCCCTCTCGGCCAGTTTTACCGATTTTACGTATAAGAAGCATTGCCACGAGGAATACGCGGTTGGCGTGACACTGCGCGGTATCCAGCAATATCACCTGGACGGTCACTATCAGGCTTCCCACCAAAACGGTGTCATGCTATTTAATCGGGAGCAGTCCCATGATGGCAGCTCTTACGACAAGGCCGGAATCGACTACGTCATGTTGTATCTGAAGCCCGACGTGGTAGAAGAGATTCTCGGGAGAAAAGAATTGCGTTTCTCCACCCCCATCGTTTACGATCCCGGGCTGGCACGAAGCATTCTTATGCTGAACAATGCCGTTCAGAATGGACAAGATGAAGCCAAATGCAGTGAACTGCTCTTCGGCCTGGTACATCTGCTGTCCCGATCGGAGATCGACACCAACACTTCCGGACCGCGTGACGGCCTTGTGAGAAAAGCAAAAGAAATGATGTTCTGCAGATTTGATGATGTGCTGAAGCTGGATGACCTCTGCTCTGAATTTAACATGTCCAAGTTCCAGTTTATTCGTGAATTCAAGTCACAGGCAGGTATATCCCCCTACCAGTTTTTCCTGAATTGCAAGGTTGAACGTGCCCGGCAAGCTATAGAAAAGCATAAGGACGTTTACTCCGCTGTAGCGGATTGCGGATTCGTGGATCTGACGCATCTAAACAGACACTTTAAGCGTGTCTTTGGCGTTACTGCGTATGAATATATGCTTCAACTTAACTGAGCCGCAAGGCCTGCATGAACTGAAATTCCCCACACGAGATTTGCACAGTGTGGGGAATTTTATGATCTCGAATTACTCCATTCGGGCCTGGGATCACCGCCTGAATCCGGATCTTTTCTTTCTTTTCCAGACCCACGCTAACACTATTCCCGCTAAGAGAAGACCTCCGGCATATCGAAAGAGATTCACACTCAAACCTCCGCCACTCTTTTGAAAGTCATCCTCGGTTACGGACTTGCCGGGACCCAGAAGCTTCAACGTCTCTCCGGCTTCAGAGAGAGTCAAATTACCACTACATAGATCGGTGTGCAGCCTGCCGTCTTTTTCTTTCTGATATGCGAATATTAAATAGGACTGATTGTGTTCAAACTGAACTCCGCATGAACTGGAGCCGCTATCATCTACCATGATCCTCATTTTCTTGGCATGAACGCCCTTCCAGGCCTTGTCTACCTCGAAGGTGTATTCTCTGAATCCATTTTGGCTGAATATTGGAGTAACTCCTCTTTTGACTACTTTCCCCGTAAATGCCGTTGTGGCACCTTCCAGCCTTTTCGGAATCTCAATGTAAGCACAGCTGCATGCATATGCCTTCTCTCCAGGGAATACCGTTAGCCCAATGGCAACCATAAACAGGATGATCATAACGAATGAGATGCCCTTCATCTTCCACCTCCGTTCTCCATCTTTGCCCCAACTTTGTATTATCTAACATTTTTAACCACTTAAATATTTATTGTAAGATTATAGCATAATACGAATATCGTATGACTGATTTACATATGAAATTCAGACATCTTGGAGGATCGCGACATTTGATACAGCAAGAAAAAAAGAACTTCTCCATCCCACTGCTTATAGCAGCATTAAGCCTCACCATATTTGCACTGATAGCCCTGTCCATCAGCGATAACCAGATCCACCAGTTTGATGATAACCTGATCGGATGGATTCAGGGGATGGAAGCACCCGGCATGACCAAGTGGATGCAGGTGTTCACCTGGATTGGGAGCGGACTGCCTGTCATCATCATTACGATCATTTCCATGATTGTATTGTATCTTTTTTTGGGACACAGACGGGAACTTCTGTTTTTGGCAGCGGTCATCGCAGGTTCAACATTGCTGAACACCCTGTTGAAACTGGCGTTTCAACGTGCAAGACCAACCATTCACCGCATTATAGAAGCGAGTGGATACAGCTTCCCGAGCGGACACTCCATGGCGGCGTTCAGCCTGTATGGCGGCCTGGCTTTTCTGATCTGGAAGCATATCCCTACAGCGACAGGCCGTGTGTTGATGATAATCGTAAGTGCAGCCTTTATTTTGACCATCGGCATGAGCCGGATTTATTTGGGTGTGCATTATCCCAGTGATATTGCCGGAGGTTACTTTCTGAGCGGCAGCTGGCTGGGCATATGTATTTGGTTTTATCAGCGTTATTTGGAGCGAATGTCCCTGCTTCATTCCAAACCTCTGACATAGGACGCTGCAATTGGAATATATCTAAGACCCGCCATCCTCATATCGAGGTGAGAGCGGGTCTTTGTTCATTCTTTCTATTCCTGAATACCATCCTGAACAAGATTCAGCTTCACTTGAGCACAGATGTCCATCGTGCCGTAGTCCTTATAAAACGTTTCATTACTCCAGTGGTGCGTACGGCTTCTTACATACTCTCCATATGCGACCGGATCTACATTTTTCTTCTGACACTTCCGTATCAATTGATTGATTTTGGATGCCAAATGAGTTTGCATTTCGGTTTCCAATTCCTTCATCTGTTTACCGGATAACAGGAAATCATTCCGCGAAGCCTTGATTACGGAAGCATTAATGTGAATGGTCGTATTTAGGGTCGTTGCCGGTGGTTCTGAAGCCATCCCATGCTTTACCGAGGAAGACAAAATTTTAATCAGCGCATCGTTCTCTGTCGTTTCAGACGATTGCTTCTGCGCTCCCTCCACCGGATGGATCGGTGCCAGAAACTTGCCATTCTTGGCGTCCTCTGTGAGCAGTTTTAAACAAAGCCCCTCTTCCTCGCTCAGCTGAAGTTCAGCCTTTTCCCCTTTAAATACCACCAGGCCATCCAGAGCCACTTTTCCCTGATCGTTCAATCGTAGTCGCGGGAGGTAGATATCCTGCCCTTTGCTAAAATATTGGAATAACGTTTGATGCAGATTGAAATGAGGCAGGTTGGCAAAATTGGAGTTCTGCTCGATCAATTTCATCAGATACAAGGGATCATGAGCCGGAATGGATGCCTTAATAATATCCAGCGCTTTTCCTTCTGCCACAGCAAACTGCATACGCCTGGACACACGGGTATTGTGGGACAGTACGCGCAGAATATCGCCAATGCCGTGGTTTGCATAGGCCTCCCCCAGCACCATCATTCTTAATTGACCATATTCAATCGGCTCTTTTGCCTGCATATTCATTCTTGGCATGACATCAAAGCTGTTCGTTGAATCGATCTCCAGCAGCTCGACATCACTTTTGTCTTTGTCGGTATACTCCCCGATGAGCACACTGTTGTGAATCTGATTATCTTTCCGGTCATACGCGGAAGTAAGGACAAGACTGATTTCGTTCACAATGCTCGTATCCTGACAGGAGCTGAGCAGCAGCATCGCCATTCCGGCCAGTATTATTTTGGGTAGTCTCATCATCCTCTCTCACTCCTCATCCAGCTGATTCGCTTGGTGGATCTTGCCTGGTTTGTAACGGATGATGGAAAGGGGCCTTAAATAGCGGGGCCTCGTATCCGTCTGCTCATAGGAAGCACGAATCAGGCTGTCTTTCAAATCACGGAACTGCATGGGATAAAAAGGAGCCATATAAGGCGATCCCAGCGATTTTAATCGCGACAGATGGACCAGGAGGAAGCAGAGTCCGATCGCGATGCCGAAAGCCCCCCAGATGGCAGCCAGTATAATAATCGGAAATCGCAGAAAACGAATGGCGTTGGACATTTTATAGATCGGTGTCACAAAGGAAGCCAGCGCTGACAGGGATACAATAATGATCAGCACATTGCTGGTAAGTGCGGCCTCCACCGCTGCCTGTCCAAGAATAATCCCGCCGACAATACCCAGCGTCTGTCCAATACGGTTCGGCAGCCTGGCCCCGGCTTCACGCAAAAATTCAATGGTGGTTTCCAGAAATATAACCTCCACCAAAGGAGGGAACGGTACATTTTGTCTGGACGAAATCAATTTGCCAAGCAGCTCTTTGGGTATCACTTCGTAGTGAAAAGTCATCAATGCCACATAAAGGGCGGAGGCAAACAGCGAGAAAATGACACCAAAAATGCGGATTAAGCGAAAAAAGGAACCGAGCGCCCAAGGCAAATAATAATCTTCCGGCGAAACAAAAAAATCAAATAACGTTGATGGACCCGTAATAGAGCTTGGCGAGCCCTCGCTAATGACCGCAACCTGCCCTGTAATCAGGGCAAAGATCACTCTGTCCCTTCGTTCTGTCGTCGTAAACAATGGAAAGGGCGTGAGTGAATTATCGGCTATAAGCTGGTCCAGCTGCGAGGTATCCAGTACAGCGTCAAAATCAATTCCTTTCAGCCTCTCCTCCATCCTGCTCACGTTCTCAGGGTGCGCTATGCCATCCACATACAGAATGGCCACTCTGGATTGGGATAATGAGCCCAGTGTCATCTCCTTGACGATCAGATTGGGCGTCCGCAGCTGCATGCGGATCAAATGCAGGTTAACCGGCAATGCCTCGACAAATCCGACCTTTGGGCCGATGACACTGAATTCATTTTCCGTATCATTATCACTTCTGACCCCTTCCTTGCCGGGCATGGGAACAAGGAGCGCCTCCTGGATTTGATCGCACTGACGAATTAGCAGGTCGCCTTGAAGAAGGGCTTTGACCATTTCCTCGTTTTGATCGGTAACATTGGTTTCCTCTATGGGAATATGTGAGAGCACGTCATGCAGATTCAATTCTTCGCTTGAAGGGATACGTTCCTGCAGCGAATGGATGACCACTTCCAATAGATGGCTGTCCACGAGCGTTTTATAGTAACAGATTTCAACTGACATCCCGGATACCGTCATGGCACTTATCATAAAATCATCGGAACGGCGGCATGAGTCCAGCGGGTCTTGCGGTGACCTGGACCTATGCTTCTCATCATTGACAGGTGAATTCATGCTCCCTCTCCTTTATGCGGATCTGACATGTCCTGATTACCGGTGTGATCCCCTAGATCTTTCCGGACCAAGGAGAACAGGAATACAAGTGGGACATATATTAAAATCAATATTTCACCCATTCTGGTGTACAGCTCGGTAACCCTATCAATATCCACAGTGTCACGAATAACAAACAACAGTACTGCAAAAATAACCATGGCGAATTTCAGTCCGAGACTGGGCTTAATCGATCTATCCAGCTTCAAACAATGACATGCTGCCCACAGGCCTAATGTGATGATGGACAGGATTTTCAGCAGCCAAAACGATAACACCAGATACTCCATTCGCTGGATCAAGGGCATCTCAATGATGCTGATGAGGCTCAGGGTTGGCCACAAATGTTCTTTCATCTGTCCATGACTGAAGTACATAAAAGAATAGATGAAGAAAATCAGATACACTATAGTTGCAGTGACCACCGCGCCATAAGCCCATTTGACTGAACGTCCCGGAGTCTTGATGAACGGGTAGACTACCAGCAGAATGCCGCAGCCAATAAATTCATGGAGCATGTCCTGTGTGGACAGCCACAAGGATGCGACATTATGATCCAATACAGGAAGAAGATTTCGGGGATGAAGATAGGAAGAAACCAGAAACGTCTGGGGAAATACAAATACAAGAATGAAGAGGGTTCCCCATAGACACATCCCACTTACCGACTGAATTCCGCCCGAAACACAGTAATAGATAAGTACCAGGACCACCATGCCAAGCAGCCAGTTATTTTGCGTTGGGAGAATCCATAGCTGGATAACATGAATATAGGAGCGAAAAGCTACAAAGGAGCCCAGCATAAAATATACAATAAAGATCCAATTCAGGATCGAACCTGCAAATCGGCCCCAATAGCGTTGATTGATATGAACCAGAGAGGATTGATCGGGGGATTGGCGAGACAGCAGAACAAACATCATTTTCATAATGATGGAGATGATGACAGCCGCGGCCAAAATGCTGATCCATCCATCTTTTTCTGCCCCTCGCAGCATTTTATACTGAAAATTCATCAAACCGACACCAACCAAACTTACATAGAGCACAAAAAACAGATGAATGGGTGACATGCTGTAGCGGTTCCCGGAAGTGTTCACAGAGTTCTCCCCTTTTCTGAACGAATCATATGCATCTGCTGAAATGATCACGTCTTGCGTTCACTGCACTTATGTTCAGTTGCTTGAGTTAAGTATGTAAATAATTCAACTTTTTATTCAATAGCAAACACCCGCTTATTCCCTTCGAAGGAACAAGCGGGTGCGATATCTCTTTTTTACTACATTAATCTACAGCTCTTCGCCATTGGATTCAATGACTTTTTTGTACCAATGGAAGCTCTTCTTCGGCGTTCTGCTAAGGTCACCGTTTCCATCATTATCCTTGTTGACATGAATGAAGCCATAACGCTTCTTCATCTCTCCGGTCGATGCGCTGACCAGGTCAATACATCCCCACATCGTGTAGGCGATCAGATCCACCCCATCAGCTACGGCCTCTTTCATTTGCTCAATGTGACCTCTCAGATAATCAATGCGATAATCATCCTGAATGGAACCGTCTTCCTCCACCACATCGACTGCACCCAGACCGTTCTCAACCACCATCAACGGAACCTGATAGCGATCATACAGATGATTCAGTGTGTAACGCAATCCTTTCGGATCGATCTGCCAGCCCCAGTCGGAAGCTTCAAGGTACGGATTTTTGATCCCGCCCAGCAGGTTGCCTTCTGCTCTCTCCAGAGACTCATCCGCACTTTCAACCAGGGACATATAATAGCTGAAGGAATAAAAGTCTACGCAGCCCTCACGCAGGGTTTGCTCGTCTTCCGGCTGCATTTCGATTTCAATGCCCTGTTCTGCGAAGAAACGTTTGGCGAAACCAGGATATGCCCCTCTCACCTGCACGTCCCCACAGATCATGTTGGAAAGCTGATCCTTCTTCTGTGCGAGCAATATATCGTCTGGATTACAGGTGTTCGGATAGGTTGTCATAAATGCGACCATACAGCCGATCTGAAAATCGGGGTTAATCTCGTGTCCAAGCTTGACTGCCTTCGCACTCGCCACGAATTGATGGTGCAAGGCCTGGAAGCGAGTCTGCGGATCGTCAATGCCGTCCGTCAACGTTTCCTTGCCCTCAAACAGAATGCCCGCCGCCATATATGCTCCCATCGGCATGGTCAGACAGTTGATTTCATTGAACGTCAGCCAATATTTCACCTGATCCTTATATCGGTTGAACAGGGTTGTACAATAGCGGAGGTAACAATCGATCACTTCACGAGAAGCCCAGCCATTATACTTCTGAGTCAGACCAAATGGTGTCTCATAGTGAGAGATGGTCACCAGTGGTTCGATGTTGTATTTTTTCAGCTCGGCAAAAACATTGTCATAGAACTGCAGTCCCTCTTCGTTTGGCTCCAGATCGTAACCGTTTGGATAAATCCGGGACCAGTTGATGGACATGCGGAACATTTTGAAGCCCATCTCTGCCATCATGGCAATATCCTCTTTGTAATGTCCGTAAAAGTCTACGGCTTCATGGCTCGGATAATACGTCCCCTCTTCAAGGACTGGGGTAATCCGCCGCGGAGTCGTGTGGGTTCCACCCGTCATCATATCAGATGTACTCGGGCCTTTGCCGCCCTTGTTCCATCCGCCTTCGAATTGATTGGCAGCCGTAGCGCCGCCCCAGTAAAATCCGTCTTTCATTTTCATGATAACTCCTCCTTTAATTTTACTTACTTTCAAATATCAGTTCTTTTGGTATGCATGTGAAGTAGCCGTTTCGGCTACGAATCGTTCTTCCGATCGCTGTTATCCTCGTATTTTCTTTTATTATCCTTTCCAAGGAATAAATCCGATGATAAAAGCGAACACTTTGTTTCTCCAGAATCGATTTCGTCCCTCCACTACTTTCACATTTAGTGAAATACTGATCTCATTTTAAATCCTGTTAAATTGATATGACTTTTACACCAGTGTAGCATTCATACCCTGACACCTGTTGTCATGGTATAATCAAGGCATGGAAAATAACCGATTATTTCGAATGCTGCTGCTGTTACTTGAAAAAAAGAAGGCTACCGCGCCTGAACTCGCGAGTTTGTTTGAAATCTCGGTACGCACGGTTTACCGTGATATTGACAGGCTGAGCGCGGCGGGAATTCCCGTTTATACCACTACGGGCAAACACGGTGGCATCCATCTGATGGATAACTATGTCATGGACAAGTCCCTGCTGTCTGAAGAAGATCAGAATGAAATTTTGCTTGGGCTGTACAGCATCAGTGCCATTCCCCACCTGAACAGTGTCCATATGCTTAAACGACTGACATCCATGTTTGATCACAAGCTGGACTGGATCGAATTCGATTTTTCCCCGTGGGGTAGTATCCCTGTGCAGGAAAGAGAAATGTTCAACCTGGTGAAGCAGGCCATACTGACCAAGCAAGGGATGACATTCAACTATATCGACTCTGACGGAGAACCAAGTGTGGAGACGATTGCACCGATCAAACTCATTTTCAAAAATAGTACATGGTATATCGAAGGACAGGACGAAAGCAAACCCCCTCATACCGAAAGACAGACATTCAAGATGAAACGGATTTCCGAGCTCCGTTTGCTGCCAAGGCTGCAGGAGCATCGTTCAGTCTCCGCTGCAGCCGATGTGGAAAAGACTACTGCGAACGCTCCTGTATCCCTGGAATTGTTATTTTCAAGCACCATTGCTTATCGGGCACATGATTTTTTTGAACCTTCCCTAATCGACAAGCAGCCGGATGGTCAGCTTCGCGTGACGCTGGACATTCATGAAGGAGAGCGGCTGTATTCGTTTCTGATGTCATTTGGCGCAGAACTGACTGTGCTTAAACCTCCACATGTCAGACAGGAGCTGCTCCACCGACATATGAAAGCCGTTCAACACTTGCAAAAAGTCATTCAAGACAGCATGAAGCAGAATGAGTGATATAATGAAATCCTGAGCATCCAAGGGCTATATGAACTTCAATTCATCCATTTTGTAGAGGAGGTTTGTCCATGCAAGACATCAGACGCAACAATGTGGAACGTTTCAAAGGCTTCGGTACGTTATATGACCAGAATCGCCCGTCTGCACCGACAGAGGTCGTGGAAATTCTGAACACCTACCTCGGCACCAAACCGAGATTGGTTGCAGATGTGGGTTGCGGTACCGGATTATCCTCATGGATCTGGCTTAATGAAGCTGAACGAATTATCGGTATAGAACCCAGCGATGACATGAGAGCTGTGGCGGAGGCTAAATGGGAGGCGGCGGGCAAGCCTGACCATCTGCGATTTGTATCGGGGTTGTCCCATGAACTGGGGCTGCCGGACGGCAGTGTTGATATCGTGACATGCTCCCAATCGTTCCACTGGATGGAGCCGCAATCGACACTCCGCGAATTCGCACGTGTACTGCGGCCTGGAGGCATTTTTGCAGCTTATGACTGTGACTGGCCACCTGTCCTGGATTGGCAGCTGGAGCAAGCTTATCAGCAGTTGATCGCCGAAGCCGATGAGCAGGCTTCCCGTCTTGAAGCTCAGGAAAATCAGGCGCATAAATGGAGCAAGGACGAGCATTTGCAGCAGATTAATCAATCTGGCCTGTTCCGCTATGTCCGTGAGATTGTGTTTCATCACCATGAGACGTTTGATGCGGATCGTTACGTCAATCTGGCACTAAGCCAGGGCGGCTTGCAAACCGCTCTCAAGCTGGGAGCAGATGAACTGTTAACCGCTGCAGAAGAGTTCAGAGCGCTGGCAGCACGGATATTTGACGGACAATCGAGAACCGTACTATTTTCTTACCGCATGCGCCTGGGTATCATCTGATATTCTCATCACCCACTATCCAGACTCCACCCGAGAAGAAAGGCAGTGAACCGCTTTGAATGATTCGAATGTCCTGCAGCAAAATCGAGCCTTCATTTTACAATGTTTGGATGCGTACTTCGACTCCCCTCACCGCGACATTCTGATGTCTCATCCGGCCAAAACGGAGGAGGAGGACTACGGCGTGCCCGTGGAAATGCAGGATGGAGCGGTGGATGAAGAAGGCTGGGTTCGTTGGAAAATGATTCCTTCGACGGTAACGGAAGACCAGATTCGTGAGCTTGAGCAATCCTTTGAATTACATGTTCCCATCCCGCCGCTATACCGTGCCTTTCTTAGCACCCGGTATGTACTGAATGTCTATCTCCGTTACGACGATTTCGTCATTGGGCTGCCGAATCTGCCCTCCGATCGTCCATTAGAGGATTTGCATGGACTATGGTCAGCCTGGAAACCACTAATTTCAAAAGGCTACGTTCCATTCGCTACATATGAAGATGATGCCGGACCAGTATGCTGGGATATCCGTAACCCCCACGGGGACGAGGATTACGCTGTCGTTTGGTTTGATCATGAGTTTCTGGTGAATGATGAATCACCAAGCCGTGAACAGCTGGAGGGTTGGGCCAAACCCCTTTTTCCTTCATTTCGGGATATGCTCATTCCGTTTGCGTCCAGCCATCATTCATAACTTCAATAGAGTAGAGATAACTTCAATAGAGATCCCAAAAGACGGTTCCTCTGAAGAGAGAACAAATGAAACGGTTTCCGTTTCGGAGACAATTGTTTTACAATAAGGAAGTATGTACACGAGCATCTGGCCTGGATGCTGACACTAGAGTTGATTATGAAAGGATGCAAATGAATGATTATTAAACCAAGAACGCGTGGTTTTATTTGTACAACTTCCCATCCTGTAGGTTGTGCCGCACAGGTGCAGGAACAGATTGAATACGTGAAATCCCAACCGGCGCTGAAGGGGCCACGTAACGTGCTCGTTATCGGCGCTTCTACCGGATACGGACTCGCGTCACGTATTGTTTCCGCGTTTGGCGCAGGAGCAAATACGATCGGTATTTACCGCCCAAGCAGCTCCACGGACAAACGTACCGCTTCCGCAGGCTGGTATAACTCTGCTGCATTTGAGAAGGCCGCAGAAGAAGCAGGCCTGAAATCGTACAGCATCACTGGAGACGCTTTTGCAAACGAAACGAGAGAAAGAGCGGTTGAGCTGATCCGCAGCGAATTCGGCCAAGTTGACCTTGTGGTCTACAGCGTGGCGTCCGCACGGCGTACCGATCCGAACACTGGAGAAGTTTCCAACTCGGTGCTGAAGCCGATTGGACAATCGTACACCAACAAAACAGTCAACTTCCATACGGGCGAAATCACTTCCGTTACCCTTGAGCCTGCAACCGAAGAAGAGATTCGCCAAACTGTAACGGTAATGGGCGGCGAAGATTGGGAACTGTGGATGGATGCACTGCAGCAAGGCGGCGTGTTGGCTGAAGACGCAACCACGATCGCTTTCTCCTATATCGGTCCTGAACTGACGCAGGCCATCTACCGTGAAGGCTCTATCGGCCAGGCCAAGGATCATCTGGAGGCGACGGCACACAAGCTGAATGACCGCATGAGTGCTACAGGTGGGCGTGCCTATGTGACCGTAGCAAAAGCACTTGTGACTCAATCCAGCTCCGCGATCCCTGTCGTGCCGCTGTACATCTCTGCTTTGTACAAAGTCATGAAGGAAAAAGGGCTGCACGAAGGCTGCACCCAGCAATTGCAGCGTCTGTTCGCAGACCGTCTGTACGCTGGAGGAGACGTTCCAACGGACGAACAAGGACGCATCCGCATTGATGATTGGGAGATGAGAGAAGATGTACAGGAAGAAGTGGCGAAACTTTGGAATGAGTTGACCACGGAAAACATCTACGATCTGTCTGACCTTGAAGGGTACCGCCGCGAGTTCTTCCAGCTGTTTGGTTTTGAAACGGATGGCGTGGACTATGAAGCAGACGTGGATCCCAATGTTGAAGTACCGCATCTGCGCTAATCAAAGGTAACAGGGTACGCTAAACCTAATGAATTAAGGCATAACAAAAGGAGAGCCCGGGGCTCTCCTTTTGTTATGCTCAGACTTGTGGAGTGAATCGTCTTATCCTTGAATCCATCTCAGCATCAGAGTGACTTAAGCTGTTTCTTTAGCGTTTGTGGCGCGGTCGTTTCCACCGTGATGGATTGCGCCCCATGCATGCTGGCGAAGAAGGCAAGTCCCTCCCGAAAATCCGATATCCATTCCTCCACCGGGGGGGCACCCTCTTCCATTGCTAACAAACGTATCGTGAGTACGCCCGTTTTACGGTCCAGCCTGGGGTCCATCCGACCGATCAGTCGATCTCCATGAAGAATGGGCATGGCATAATAGCCATAGGTTCGTTTGGATTCGGGGGTATAAATCTCCCACTTATAATGGAAATCAAACAAATCTACGATCCGTTCCCTTCTCCACAACAAGTTGTCCAATGGAGGTAAGAAGCGAACCGGACCTGATGGCTCATAATGTGGTTCTTCCTGTTCCATCTTCAAAAGCATCTCTTCATCTTCTGCTCGAATATAGTAAGGCGTCCCTACTCCCTCGATTTCCAGCGGAATCAATCGTCCATCCGCCACTCGTGCAGCGATCTGAGCACGCCGTTCAGCCGCGCTCCATTTCAGCCATCCGAGTCTGGGATCACGGGTATCCACCACCCGATAGGCATAAATGTATTTGTCCAAAAGCGCTTGGTGTTGTGTATGAGCATCCCGTTCTTCACTTATGTGAGGTACCTGCTGATGCAGATATGATTCAGTGATCTGGAAGTATCGTTCATTCCCTTGTCGTGCAACCACCCGGATGGCTGCGGTATCCAGAAGCAGGTTCAAAGCAAGGCTTGTATCCTTGGTCTTTGGTGCATCTGGACGATCCCAATATCCACTGACTCGATCAACCGCACGAAACGCTTTGGAGGGTAATGGTCCTTCCTCCGCAAGGCGCTGCAGCACATGCTGTACCGTTCCTTCCAAACCTTGCAGGGATGGAGCCAGCCGTTCCCTCAATCTTGCACGTACAGGTTCGAAAAGTGCGTAGTCCTCTATTGGGATGACACATGCGGCATTGGCAAAATACTCGAATACTTTGTGATCACTGAGCAATGTATGTAAATATCCCGGAGTGTACCCCGGATCACGGGCACCCAGCACCAAATGCTGGTTTCCGGCTACTGCGGCAACCGGATCGATCTGCACGCAGCCTAACGTACGAATCAAATTCATGACCTGATCCGGACCGGACGGTCTCCCTGCTGCCGGCCAGCGTTCCAGCAATAATTGGGTGTGCAGCAAAAAACGCCGAACAGCTGTCTTTGTCGTGCGCATGGGGGTGGTCATATGTATTATTCGTCCCTTCTAACAGGATTCATGGTCATGCAGGCATTCGCCAGATATATCCATTTTATCAGTCTTTAATGAAGCATTCCAACCAGGATGTGTACAAGGAAGAATTTTTTATGCGCTCATGCATACCCGTTGGACAAAATAAAAAGAAGCACCACCATCCTGGATGATCCGCTTCTTGTGTTTGACCTTTTGCAATTTCTCCTGTTTGGTTGGCATGAGACGCACATGCTGGGATAATGCACCATAATCCCCGTTCATTCTCCGGCTCTGTTCCGGGCAATACTGTCCTGACCGTTCTGCTCTGCGTAATGCTTTTTGGGTTTGGGTACGTGCCATAACGTATTCACACACTCCTTTGATTGATATACACTCAATATATCATGTGCAGGCAAACAAGTGGAAGTGAATCATGCCTACTTTCATCAAAAAAAGGCCCCACTGGGGACCTCTGAAATTGCATTTACCATTTTAAGCTTAGCGTGTAACCCGCTTCCGCTTGGATTGCCAAGTTTCCACAGGCTCCTGATCATCTTCTTCAATCCGTTCCATGGCTTCTTCCACTCTTCTCGATTTGAACAGAACGATCAATTCCATCAGATCTTCGCGGTCCAGCAGCTTTACACCATTTACCGCAGCCAGCGTCCGGCAGGCTTCCGTGTATCTTGCCGAAGTCAAGACGATCGAGCGGTCTGCTTCATAATAACGCATTGATGTATAGATTTCCTGTACCGCGCTTAGTCCAACGGGATGATTCGCTCCGTAGCGCTTCGCCTGAATGACATTACGTCTGCCCAACCGGTCCATAAAAACAAGATCCGCTCCAAAATCCCGGCTGCTGGTCGTCTTATGAACCTCATTATAGCCAAGCTGTTGAAATAAATGAAAGAGATACAGCTCAAATTCAGACCCATCTTCCATTTTATCGATATCCTTAATCGAAATCTTGCGGGGATTCGCTTCACTTCGTATGCGCTTTCCCCGTCTGATGATTCGCCGAATCACCCAAGCCAGCAGCAATAATACAACAATCGATCCGATCACCCAGGGGGTGAAGTTGTCATTCCAGTTCATATCTTTTCTCCTTGTTCATCCCTCTACCTAAATCATACTTGTACACATTCAATCATGTTTACCGCACTAAATATAGCAAACTTCCACCCTGATCGGAAGAAGATGAATTCCCTGTAACCGTTAAACTTCACAAAACAAAGATAATACCATACCTTATTGATAAAAGGTTACAGTCTATCGGGTTGAATTCCAATTGTATTAAATGGTAGAATTCAACAATCGGTTCTATTTTGAACTGAAGAAAGGTGGTTTATAACTTGCTTATATCAAACAAACGCAACACCAAAACATGGGCAGCCCTGCTACTCAGCGGCGTGCTCCTCTTCAGCATGAATACAACAGGTTACGCTGCGGTACAGAGTGAGCCGCTTCCCAAACCTGCTTGGACTTCATCTTCCCTGATGCAATCCCAAGTTAACACGGAAAAAGACGTCATAATCAAGGAGATCAACGCAGTACCTGCCAAAAATTTGGTATACGTGCATTCCTCCCAGCCTGTAACCAAGACAAGCAGCGCTACGACGCTGGACTGGCAGCTCGATACACTTCAGGCACTGGATGCGACAACAGGCAAAGTGAAATGGAATTATATTTTCCACGATAAGAGCGGGCCGTATACAACCTACTCCGATTCGCTATACACCAGTTACGGCACAGCCTATGTATATATGGAATATTCCGACGGAACCAAGAAGGTATACTCGTTTAATACATCTGGCAAGACAAACTGGGTTAGAACGGTAACCGCTCCATCTGACCTGTATCTTCTCGATGACGAGACTTTGTTAATCGCTTCAAGTCAGGGCGCTCAGTCCAATGGTTCGGTTCGAACCGCTCTCTCGCTCTATGACAAGAAAGGCAAACTCATTACCGAGAAAACAATTAACGGTGCTGTGCTTCAAGCAGGCAATGACCGCATTGTGGTCGATGCCAGCAAACGAACCAAAGTCGGCAGCTATTGGCAGCCAGCAGCGAATCCTAAAGTGGAGATTTACGATCGTTCGCTGACCCGCCTGTCCTTCTATCAGTTCCCGAGCAATGCCAACACCCAAGGAGACGGTGGCGGTGAATCCCTTGCTATACTGGACGATGGATCCATCATTATGCGCGCCAACTTTGAAAACACGGGCAACAAACTGATGGGCTTCGGCACAGACGGCAAACTCGCCTGGGGACGCACCATTGCTGGCAATGCCTTCATTCAGACGGCAGGCAGCGGTTATACCCTGTTTACAGGTTCCAAGCTGGAGCTGTACACCATGAAAGGCAAAGTAACCGAGCGTACGTTCAAGGACCAGCAGCCTGTCCTGATGCAGGTTGAACGGACACAGGATGGACTGTACCAACTCGATTTCGCCAAAACAGGTTATATTGTGGACCCGGAAACGCTGAAAGACGTACATGTATACACCACAAGTGCATCGGTTCCTTCCATGGAAGGTCCTTCAACGTATATCAACCATGTCTTTTATGCTATTCAAAATGACACATTATCCAAATATGTGCTCAAAGCTTCAACAGAAAAATAAGGGAAGTGCCCTGGAAGACCGGCTCACGGTTGACAGGGTGCTTTTTTATTTCCCTTTTCCTTTCTTGCTTGTCATCATCAATCCTTTTGTTATAATAAAATCGTAATCTCACTTTTTATTTAGAATTGGCAAAGGAGCATAATTTCCCCCATGATCATTCAATTTATTCGATACAGATAACTTGGGCATAGAAATAAACCTCTTTTTTTTAACATTTTAGAGGTTTATTTGCTATGCCCTTTTCTTCAGTTATCTAATTCTGAATGAATGGGGTGTTTATCCATGTCAATTCATCGCAGAGAAAACAGCGCTGCGCTTATGAACTCTTATATCCACATGTTGAGTTGTCCGATCTGCCATGGCTCAATAGCCAAGGTGGACCGGAACCATATCCAGTGCGCGTCTCGCCATGCGTTTGACTTTGCAAAGCAAGGTTATATCAATGTCATGACACGCAATTTTAAGGGGAACTATGGCAAACAGTTATTTACAGCCAAACGGAGAATTTTGTCGGAAACTGACGTCTATGCTCCGCTTGGAGAAAAGCTTCGTGCATGGGTTGATGACTATTCCACGGAAGCCAGTCATCCTGTGCACATTCTGGATGCCGGCGCAGGAGAAGGAACTTTTCTGAATCAAATTACGAAAGACACTTCAGTCGTGGGCTGGGGACTCGATATCGCCAAAGAAGGGATCGCCTTGGCTGCCTCTGCTTACCCGCAACAGATCTGGTTTGTTGGTGATCTCGCTTGCAATCCATTTGTAGCAGGACAGATGGACTTGATTCTGAATATCCTTTCACCTTCCAACTATGAGGAATTCCGCAGAATACGGAAGGCTGGAGGCTGGACGATCAAAGTCATCCCTCGGGAGCAATATTTAATCGAATTGAGAGAGCTGTTGTTTCCTGATCGTTTTGAACACAAGAACAGCTACGATCATACCTTCAATCGTTTTGCAAAATATAACCATGTTCTCGCCACCATCCCGCTCACATATACACAGCCTGTCCCAGAGCATCTATTGGATTCTCTCATTCACATGACCCCTCTTTCCTGGCATGCAACGGAATCGGACTTGGCACGAATGAAGGATTCCCTGTCGGAGATCACTATTGATGTAGAGATATTAGTGGGGACAAGCTTATAATCATTTTGGAATGTCGACGACCCGCACGATCCACTAGACAATAGAATGACCCAAAAGCCGTGCAGGTTCCTTATGGAATCTGCACGGCTTTTTAGTTCGTCATAAGACTATTACCTTATTTCCAATTCTCTTCAATAAATTCATCCCGCCCGGACAGGGCACGGTCTTCCTTGTAATGCTTTTCATTTTTCTTATGATAATCCTGATGGTAATCCTCGGCCGGGTAGAACACTGCCGCATCGCGGATTTCAGTCACAATGGGTTGATTGAATCGTCCGCTTGCTGCCAGCTCCTGCTTGGACTGCTCAGCCAGTTCACGCTGACGTTCATTGTGCACAAAGATCGCTGTACGATATTGTGTACCACGGTCCTGGAACTGCCCACCGTCATCGGTTGGGTCAATCTGTGGCCAGTAAAGCTCCAGCAGCCGTTCATACGGGAACAGGTCCGGATCGAACGTAATTTCCACAACTTCGACGTGACCGGTCTCTCCCGTTTTGACCTGTTCATATGTTGGATGCTCAACGTGGCCTCCTGTATACCCGGATACGATTCCGTGAATGCCTGGCTGCTCTTCAAAAGGTGTAACCATACACCAAAAGCACCCGCCGGCAAATGTCGCTTTTTCCATTGTCTCGCTTCCCTTCACACACCCTGCTATTATCATGAAACGTTGGTGTAACCTGATTCGTTACTGGTCTTTCCTTATATATCTTAAAACAAAAAGAGGTTGATGGAAAGCCATTCGAATGGCTTCTCATCAACCTCTTCATTCTCAGGTGGGAAACATCATGATTTCCCATACGTTCGCAGCACAGTGAAATGGTTACCCGCGACTACGACCCATTGAGCGGAAGATCAAGCTTACGATTGCTACAAGTACGATGGCACCAATCAATGCCGGTACGATGTAGAACCCGCCCATCTCTGGACCCATCTCTCCGAAGATCACGCCGCCTAACCATCCACCGATGAAACCGGCAATGATGTTACCGATCACACCACCCGGAATGTCACGACCCACGATCAGACCTGCCAACCATCCAATGATACCACCAACAATTAATGCCCATAACCAACTCATATCATTCACCTCTAATTAAAAGTTTTTGTTGTTGTCTGTCTACTATTAACCGCTACAGAAGCATTTAAACAACTGGATTAAAAATTGTTGTATATTACCTTTTGTTCATATGCTTCATCTCCGCACGACAAGCCCTTCCCAGCAAGGAAACAACGCATATTGCTTTCCGTTCAGCCTGAACTGCTTTAAACGGTGTGATGTACCTCCCGAAAGTCATTGTATGTTGAGGCAGACAACCGTAGTATACCCAATTGAGATTTATAATATTTGGCGGCACATGGAATTAATAAAAACCCGCTCGTCCTTTTCCAGGCTGGGTCAGCCAGTTGTGTTTATGGCTTTTATCCAGTTCTCCCCGCATGGACTGAATCACTTGCACGATATCCGTCTGGCCATTCTGATGCCATTCCAATGCAGCACTGACATACAGTTCACCAAGCTGTGCAAGTGAGAATGTATCCGTCAGCCGAGCTGCTTCATGCGTGCCTTCTTCGCCGGCAAAGACGTGAAATCCCCGCTGCTGCAAATATTGCAGGCGCAGTGCTTCATCCGGCAGCGGGATCTCATAGGCCCGATCGAACCTTCCGGCACGATTCATAAGGCCCGGATCTATTTTCTCCGGATAATTCGTTGTTCCGATTAGAAAAATGCCTTCTTTGGATGTCGCTCCATCCAGTGTATTCAGGAAAAAGGACCGCACTTCATCCGGCATTGAATCAATATCTTCGATGATCAGCACCATGGGCGCCAGGCGTTTGGCTGCCTCAAACACTTCCCGAACCGATTCACTGTTGGTATATTCGGTAATCTGCCAATATGCAGCCGGGCCCGGGATACTGCCCGCAATGGATTTGACCAGGGTGGTTTTCCCGTTGCCCGGATGACCATACAGCAAGATTCCCCGTTTATACGGAATGTCATACTCCCGGTAAAAGGAGCGATCCGCCTCGAAAAACTGATCAAGTGAGCGGAAGATATCCTGTTTGATCTGAGCCGACAGAACCACATCGTCTCTTCCTACCGAGCGGGTGATGGATTCGACATGACGTTCACTGCCATTGCGGGCATCCGTATATACCGTAACCTTTTTCATATTCTGCTGCCGTTCCCGTTCGCGTACACTGCCCAGAAACTGCTTCAGCTCCTCCTCGCCTACAGCAAAAACAAAGTCCTCGTTGTAGATGCCGTTATCCCTGAAAAATGGAATACGTACGAGAGCTACCCCCCATTTGGGATAGGCAAATACGTTGTTGCGAATGGAATAATGAACACCGTATGTAGGGACATCACCATCATCCTCATAATGCAGCGTACGCAGCTCAAGATCCTCGAAAATACGGGCAACCAGTTCCACTTCGGTACTGTCGCTCAATAGATCTTCCTTCAGCAGCTCCCAGTATTCGTTGTTCGGATCGTCACTGGCAAACAGCTCATAATGAACTCCGTAACGACTGTTTAGTGCTTCAATAATGCCTCGAATCAGGCGAGCATAGGTGGCATAGCCCTGAATTCGAATCTGGTCATCCTGTTGATTGTCATAAATGTAAATGGCTTGGGTATGAATGGCTTTTTCCTTCTGTACTGTCATTACTTGGCTCCCTTCACGGCTGCAAGCGGTTTACATTTGGCTACAACATGAGCCAGGCCTGCCCCGGTAACACTATCAATAATTTCATCCACGTTCTTATACGCTTGTGGCGATTCATCAATGATCGATTCAAGTGAACGCTGGTTCACCACAATTTCATCTTCTGTACCCACACCCAGTGCCGATGCAAAATCCTCTACCGTAACCAGGCGTTTGGTCGCGGTACGTGACCGGATGCGTCCCGCTCCATGGCAAATCGAATAATAGTTATCCGCGCCCTGTGGCTGACCTACCATGATATATGAGGCCGTTCCCATGGAACCCGGAATCAGTGCCGGATGACCTGTGGCCAGGTAAGGTTTCGGATTATCCGGGTGGCCTGCTGGCAGCGCACGCGTGGCCCCTTTGCGATGGACAAATACAGATCCTTTTTTTGCATGAGATTCCTCCCAGGCGTAATTGTGCATCAGATCATACAGTGTACGGAATTCACATTTAGGACCAAACACTTCCCGGAATGCCTCCCGGATGGCGTAGGCAATCAGATGTCTGTTCACCACAGCATAATTCAATGCGGAATACATCATGTTCACATAATGACGCCCTTCGGGATGCTCCAGCGGAGCAAAAACCAGTCTCGGATCGGATGTGCCGAGTCCGTTTCGCTGCATCACTTTGGCAATGGCAGAGGAACTGGTCTGACTCACATGTCCGCCCCATGCGCGGGAACCGGAATGGATCATGACTACAATCTGACCATCGTACAAGCCCCAGGCTTCGGCGATCGATCGGTTCTCTTCTGCAATTTCAATGGCCTGGATCTCGGCAAAATGATTACCCCCACCCAAGGTGCCAAGCTGACGATGGGCACGATGCCATGTCATATCCGGAACAAGATTCAGCACTTCTTCATCATAAGCAAATTTGCTGCTTTCCACATGGGTGATGGAAGTTGATTTCTTCGGGGTATAGCTGTCCGGAATATATTTTTTGGGCAAACCATGCAAGCCTTTGCGAACAATATGCTCCAACCTGATGTCCGAGAAATGGCCGCGTTGGCTTGCTTCCATCGGCAGCACTTTCTCAATGGCTTTGACCAGTTTGCGGCGCAGTTTTACATCTTTCAGATCATCCCTGTGCAGGTTGGTCATGTGCACACGCATGCCACAACCGATATCACTGCCCACAATGGATGGGGACACATAACCTGTCTTTGCGTCCCATACCGCCGTCGTACCGATGCAGGTTCCCACGCCCACATGAACGTCAGGGGTATAACTCATATACGAAATGCCGGGAATTTGCAGATTGTTGTTGGCCATTTCAAACACTTTGTAATCCAGTGAGGAAAACAACTGTTGTGCAGCATATACCGTCAAATCTCCTGCAGGCAATTTCACTTCATGCCGGTAGCCGCCAGGAAATTCCTTTTGGCTCGTAAATAAATTGGATTCTGTATTCATAAATGTAATGATTCCTTCCTGTTCTTATCCTTTAGTTGTTTTTAAAAATAATAAATTTTGAGATCATGCATCTTCATATCCGGATCTGTACGTACAACAAAAAGAAGCCATGGGACCGATCGCCCATGACTTCTTCATGACAATAACAGAGAACAGGAGGGCATGAAAATACCACACCACTGTCCCCTATGGCTGTATAAGCCGAGGTTGGCATATCCATTCCTGCTTCGTTCACAAGTCATAGATATGCCCCTTCTCCTATGTCGCCCGTATGAGGCCGATGAGACGATGAGCTGAATATGCAGTTGTAATTATGCGACTTGGTGTCTGTATCCCTTTCAAATCATAACCAACCATCATGTCTTTCGGCCTCCCTTCATAAATGTTAAGTCTTATATTAATGGGACTCGTTTCGAAATGTCAACCCTTTTCTTGGAAATTAACTCTTCTGCATTGTTATGCATATAATAAGCATTTTCGCATAAATCAATAAGCGACTCCTAAATCTTCAATATATAGATTCGAAATGGTTCTATTCGTCTATATATTGTACCCCGGAGCGAGTAGAATCGAATTATGCAAAATGCTGAATAAAAAAGCAGGGTTCTGTATGTCTACAGCCCCTGCTTTTCACGGAAACATATGTTTTTATATCAGCATATAATTTAGTGTCCTGCTTGCTTTTCCAACTCTTCAACCGGATTTTCGTCCTCTTTGGCAGGAACTTTGGAAGACAGGAACCAACCGCATACCGCAATGGTAATCAATACGATATAGAATCCGAATTTCCAAATTTTATTTTCCGGGAAATGTTCATCCAGTACACCCAGCGAAGGATGCGCCAACGTAATAACTGCCAGCTTAACCCCTACCCACCCTACGATGACGAAGGCAGCCACTTCAAGTCCCGGACGGGAATGAAGCAGTTTGACGAAGAACGAAGCTGCAAAACGCATAATGACGAGACCAATAAATCCTCCCAGGAAGATGACGATAAACTGTCCACCATCCAAGCCGCCAATTGGAGGCAATCCACTTGGTGGCAGCGCTACAGCCAGCGCTACAGCTGCCAGAATCGAATCGACTGCAAATGCGATATCCGCTACTTCGACTTTGAAAACCGTCATCCAGAAACCGGATTGTTTTTTGGTTTTCTTCGGTGCATCATCTGCTGCTTCGTCTGTCTTGTTCCGACTGCCCATGATTTTCTTGGTGATGTGGTTAATCGAGATGTAGAGAAGATACAGCGCTCCGATTGCCTGAACCTGCCACACATCGACCAGGAACGAGATCAGGAACAAGGAACCCAACCGGAAAATAAAGGCTCCGAGCAAACCGTAGAACAACGCCTTTTTGCGTTTCTCATCCGGTAAATGCTTAACCATAATCGCAAGCACCAAAGCATTATCTGCTGCCAGTAATCCTTCCAGGACCACCAGGACGATTAGCACCCAGCCATACTCCAATAATAATGACAAATCCAAATTTGACTCCTCCTTAGTATCCTTATGATGTACAAAAAAAGGACCTTTACCATTGCTGGCAAAGATCCTTTTTATCCATAAAAAGAGACCTTTACCCAGCATAATAACTTGGTAAAGGTCTCGCTAACAACAAATTGCTGCCAATAAAGCCGGGGATGTAATCCCGAATTGACGACTTTACTGTGAAAGCTACTCCCCTTTAACATCAGGAATATTCAATTTTAAGTTCGTACATTCATACGGTTCAAATAACCTGTTCTCATCATATTCACAACGCTTCTCAAAGTCAAGCTTTATTTGGTGACGCTTTGACTCTGATCCATTTTTCGAAATACGAAAAAGTCGTATATGAAGTTGCCCAGGGGGATAAACGAAATAAAAAATAAAGCGATCGGTCGACGCAAACGCCACTTTTGCGTGGTGTACATACTGACCATAAACAACATATACATCAGGAAAAGAAATCCGTATATATTGCCAAACCATGTGACTGATTGCGGCAAGATCCCTGCATTTTTCAAGGGAAAAGCAACAAACAGCAGTAACACATATGAAAGTCCCTGCAGCCACAACAGCAACCGGAAGCGGCCCAGCGTTGAATGTAACATCATCTTCCTCCTGTTTCTATACACGTAACGAATTGATATGCAACCTGTACAGTATATCACAAATACATACCTCATCGGTACTTGCACCTATCCACTTTCCATACCAATTCCCGTCAAAGGCATGCTGCTATTCACCCCTATATTCTAGAGGCGCCAAATGCCCTTTGAGAGCATAAGATATGACGAAGATTCGTTACGAGTATGGGACAAGGAGGAGCCGCTTAATGAGAATAGCGATGGTTGCACCCGAAAAATTACCTGTGCCTGGTAACGGTTCAGTCGAAATAAGCATCTTGGGTATCGCTCGCGAACTTGCACTTCGTCATGAAGTCACGATTGTTAGCCGGGAAATGCCTGGTCTTGCGGCAAAAGAGCAGCTTGAAGGAATTACAATCCGCCGCGTTCCATCCGGCAGTCCCGATCAATACATCCAAGCCGTCATCCGTCTCCTAAAGGACAGTTCATTCGATATCATTCAGGTGGATAACAGGCCCCGCTGCCTGGCTCGAATCAAGCGAAGCCTGCCTGACATTCCCGCTATTCTGTTTCTTCACTCCTTGACCTTTGCTCAGCCTGGACCAGCAAGATTAGCGTTGTTACGACAAGCCGACTGCATCGCCGTCAACAGTTTGTCGCTCCAGAAGAGATTGGGACGCCGATTCCCTTCCGTGAAACATCGGATGCATGTGATCCCTCTGGGTGCTGATCTGACCCGTTTTACTCCTGCGATTAACGAGGGAAAGCATCCCCAACTGTCAGAGCCGTCACAGCCCTTCTCCGTGCTGTATGCAGGCAGGCTGATTCCGGGCAAAGGAGTGGACATTCTGATTCGCGCAGTAGCACTTGTGCAGCAGAAGATGGATGTACAATTAATCATTGCTGGGAAGGGACCGCAGGTATATGTCCGCAAGCTGCGTCTGCTTGCCAGAAAATTGCGGGTACGTTCATCTTTTCTTGGACAGATTGCCCATGAACAGATACACCACTTGTACCGGGCAGCTGATTGTCTGGTTTGCCCCTCTCAAATGCATGAAGCGTTCGGATTGGTAAATGTTGAGGCCATGGCTTCCGGATTGCCCGTTATTGCTTCAGACAATGGAGGCATTCGCGAAATTATCGAATCAGGAATCAGCGGCTGCCTTGTCTCTCCTTATGACAAGCCTCTGCCCTTCGCTATCTGCATTCATAAGCTTGCCAGAGACCCTGCGCTTGCCCAGTCTCTGGGAAAAGCAGGCCGGGCAAGTGCAGTGAACCAGTTTGGCTGGTCACGAACCGCCATGCATCTGGAGGCAGCATATACAAGACTGATCCGCCAATGAGCTGTATGGTACATGTGAATAATCAAGAGATCAAGAGCATAACTAACTGCCCCAATCTGTGCTATTGAGGAACTGGTTATGCTTTTTCCCGTGACTGCCAGCTTGTAATCCATGACTCCATTTGAGGAACGGGCACATGTACCATTTCAATCAGTTCCACGATAATCATATCCTTCATGGCAAACCGAACCCTCGCACAGGTCTGCTGATGAAATACATCATAGAAACCATTACCTGCCCAGCACCCATGCGGGACAACTACTGGATCGTTTACGATATATCCCACAGTTCCTATTGGAGGAATAACAACCTTGATCGCATGATGATCTGTACGATTATTTGGATCCTTGACCAAAAATACCGTATCTCCTACATTCAATGCCTGAACACCATGATAGTGCTCCATTCGATCCATCGCTGCAAATAATTTACTGCTCATAACAACTTCTCCTTTTCCTTTTGTCGATATAATAAAACGAATTATTCATCACCCTCATAGCGCTGCAACCATTGAATCAGTTGTTTGCGGATCTCTGTACGAAATTCACGGGGCTCAAGCACCTCCGCTTGAGGGCCAAATTGATATAACCACATGAGGAACTCGCGACTGCTGTTTAAAGTGACTTCGAATAACAAACTACCATCCGGCAAATCCGTCATTCGCGGGCGAACAAACATCTCTTCTTCTTTTATGTAGGGTGCCATTTTTTCCGTAAATTTTACCTTGAAATGAATAAGTTCGTCCCCTCGGTCAACAGACCACGTATTTTTCATATACTGCGCAATGTTGAAATCCGCTTTATCAAAGTGGGCATCTGTCCGAGTCACGTCGAGAAAACGACTAATGCGAAACAACCGAACCTTCCGCAGCAAATGGCAGTATCCAACGAGATAAAAGCGCTGATCACGTGGAATAAGATAATAGGGATCAATTTCACGGACCGTTATTTCATTGTCGGTAAGTGTGTGGTACCGGGTACGTAGGGTTTCCTGATTAAGAATTGCTTCAATAATCGGGATGAGCAGATTAGGGTCTTTGCCTTCTTCCCGGTATGCAGGTGTGCCCATGCGAATGATACCTGCAATATTTTCGACGATATCGCTGTTTCTCGATTTTAGTTTGGTATGGACCGACATCACCTTGTCAAAAGCTGAATCGAATTCAGCCGGCAGCTGGGAAGTATCCACGACAGAAGGAAGCATGGAAAAGACCATGGCTTCCTGTTCCGTGAAATCGAGCGGATACAAGGCGAAATTACCAATAAATCGATAACCCTTGCCGTAGCCTTCGTTCATAATAGGGGCAACCCTGTCCAAAATCCGGAGATCACGATAGATCGTGCGCACTGTGGTATCACATTTCACAGCCAATTCCTTGGCGGTGATTCCGGGATTCGCTTGTATAGCTTGAAGTATACGCAGCAGACGAACTAATTTCTCTGTCATGTAGTTTCTCCCCTTCGATATTTTATCGGCAAGGAAAACTAGTTCCTTTAGTGCAGATATAAATCTTTAGTCCCATTCATTATTTCGCATTTTCACCAATTATGTATAGTCCAATTGCACTTTTTCTCCTTTTTTCTTATACTCTCCTTGATTTCCTTGCATAAAATATTAGATACAAGCCCTTATACCTAAGCCTGAAAACCTATAAAATTTTCTAAAAAATTATAAAAAAAAGCCCGATCTCTCCAGAAGAGATCAGGCTTTAGGGATATCAATTGTGCAACTGCACTAATTGTGTCAGTACATTGACCAAATGTTCACACAACTCCGGGATATCTCCCATCTGGTCTTCATTCACACTACGATCAAAGTAGACATTAGTTGAAACGTTGTACAAAGTGGAGCTCTCCCCATACACGTAATGAATGTTCTGCACCAAACGCTGTGCAGGCCAGCTCAACTGAACGATGGAGCGAATTGCCGGACATAGCACCTCTGGCTCCAGCGTCATCACGCTAAAACGAAGTTCAAGGTGACATCCCGGCTGTCCGCCCGGAGTCTCCAAAATCTCGGCTGCAATCGCCTCAAGTGAACTTCGCAGCACTACCTCTCCCTTAACTTCAGTATGCTGCCTGAGGCAGAACTCCAGTATAAATTCTCTGGACATACTCGCCATCTCCAAGTTATCTTTCCGATTCGAAATGTGAATAATCTCATCCAGATTATCAAGATCATACAGATGATTCTCGAAGCCCACTTTGAGATTGTCATACACCGTTGGATCAAACATAAATTTACCCACTTTCACATTAACTTAAACTGACATCGGTGCAATTAGGAATCTGCGTTCCGGCTCCTTGCCTCCACTTGTTATGTATTATCAGCATTATGCATAATTCGATTCTACGATCTCCCGGGTACAATAAATAGACGAACAGAACCATTTCGCTCTATATATTAGAGATTGGAGTCGCTTATCGGATTTATGCAGAGTGCTCATTATAACAATCTCTGCGATCGCAAAAAAGCCCGGTCATGATGACCGGGCTCTCCTGGATCGGAAGCGAACTCCCCTGTCCCTTTTATTCCTCAGCAGCCTTCTCTTCTTGCACAGCTGCCGGTTCTGCCTCATCAGCAGAAGCCGTTGGTTCTTCCTCAGCCGCTTGTGGTGGCATAACGGAAGCGACGATCGACTCCGGTGATGTGACCAGTGTCAAACCTTTGTCCAGTTTGATATCGGCAGCAGTCAGACGATCACCAATTTCCAATCCGCTCACATCCACCTCAATGGAAGTAGGCAGATCTGCCGGCAAACCTTCGACCTCCAGCTGGGTCTCCTGCGTCTGGAATACACCGCCTGCTTTGGAACCGGCCGCAGTGCCCTGGAAGTCGATCGATACACTTACACTGATCGGCTTGTTTTTGGAGATTTGCAAAAAGTCCACATGCAGCAGACGTCCATTACGTTCCTGCTGATCTTTGATCAGCACCGGAACCGTTTTGCCACCCTCCACATTGAGGTTGAACATCTCGGAGCGGCCTGTGCGTGCTACTTTCAGCATTTCTTTCTCATCTACATGTATGGAAGCACCTTCTAGTCCCGGGCCGTAAACGACCGCCGGAACACGTCCGCCCTGTCTTAACTGGCGCAGTGCCGCACCTTTCTTTTCAGTTCGTGGGGTAGCAGTAAGTTGAGCCATTTTTCCGTTGGATTTCATGATTGAACATCCTCCTTCAAGGGATCCCTACTTCATATTGGTTTGGGAAGCATTAGACTTCTCTCATAGACCAAATGGGTCTTTTTTTCTGTGGCCAAATCTGGGGCCATATCTATATTTACCCCAATGAATGTGCATCTCAAACACTGACTTGTACATTTTTTTATGTTATTACATCAAAATCCAAACCCAGCAGACCAAAAAAGACAGCCGGAATCTCTTCCGGCTGCCTGCTGCTCATGGCTTTTTCAACTTTACATGGGTACATAAAAATAGCAGCCTAAGCGCTGTTAAGATTATCCTCCTCGTCACTTTCCCGTATAATCTGCATCTGATCTGTACCGCTATGCACGATAATCTGCACATCCCCATCTTCCGGCACAATATCCACGTACCGGTCTCCACACGTATCCTTGGCCTCCCACTCATTCAGCCGAATGATCAAGCCGAGATGATGCAAACCTGGAGCTACACGGAATCGAGCTTCTGCAGCATTGCCTACCCGCTCAAGTGGTACCGCTCCATCGGCCATTCCTGTGCCCCACACCCAAACGTCCCAACCCTCGTACTGTTGATCCTCCCGTTCATAACGCAGCGTAACGATCCGAGAGATGTGTTTGTGCACTTTGATCGTCATGGTTGACTGAATACTGCCAGCCATGGCCGTAATTTGTGTCGTCCCTGGTGACAAGGCACGGACGATTCCGGCTGCACTGACTGTTGCAACATCCGAATTGGAGGCCTTCCAGCGTATCGTGGTCCCTTGGATTGGCTGACCAAATTGATCCAGCACCAATGCACGGAAGCGGCTGATTCGTGTCGTATACAGAACCGTTTCACCTACAATCTCAATTCGTTCGGCATGTCGATGCTCCACCTGCAGTATGCATGTTGCATGGATATGACCGCAATGAACCGATATTGCTGCATCCCCCGTCTCCTTCGCATGAATCGTTCCATCCGGATCAATCTGGATCAACTGCGGTTCCGAGGAACTCCAGATGACCTCTCTATTCTCTACAACATTACCAAGATGATCACGTACAATGGCCCGCAGCTCGGCGGTTTCACCCGGACTATATACCTGACGCGGAGAATTAATCTCGACAGTAGCCGGTTCCGTACCGCCTGCATGTTCGATATCATAGAGAACCATTAACGACCAGCGTTCTACAGGTACCATGCCGTTAACCGTCCCAATAGAATCCGTACCTGCCTGGCGGTCATTAACTACAACATGCCAGTCGCCTTCCGGAAGCTGAATCTGCTGCTGGTATGCTGTCGCGTTATATACGACCATAATCCGATTCCAGGTATCCCCATTTGCTCCATCCTGAAGCATGAATATAATGACATTTCTGTCTGCACGAATAATACGAAGATGATTGCGGATCTGGTCTGCACTGATCATGCGAAAGGCAGGATGTGTGCGGCGCAGATGAATCAAACCGCGATAGTAGTCAAAGACAGGTCTGAAACGGGACTTGTTAACCCAAGTGATGGCATTGACGGCATCCCCACTGCGATAGCTGTTCTGATCCCCCGCTTTGGATCGCAGCATCTCATCCCCTGCATGCAGAAACGGGATGCCCTGGGAAGTAAGCAATATCCCGGACGACAGCAAAGAACGGCGAACCATCTCATGATGAAGCACGTCATCAGCATCCACATAACGATAGGGATCCGCTGCTTTTACCGCCGATTCCGCACTTCCACCTTCCATAGGCAGCCCGTCTCTCCACGTCGGAAACCCCAGTTCATGTCTGAGATTCATCGTTGTTGCGATTTTGTCCCACAGATTCAGGTTGTCATGGGCGGTCACGTAATTGACGGTCTCTACGGGGGAGGATGTAAAGTCATCAATTGCTCCGGCTAATCCCGTAACCATCTCATACTCCTTGCCATCCGCTCCGGTAACAAATCCTTTCCCGCTGCCATCACTGTCTCCTTTAATGGCACTGCGGAAATGATCGTTAAATACGGCAAAACCCTGACCACGTTGGGTTCCTTTCAAGGTTTTCCGATCCAGTGGCGATTCTCCCCCAGTCCACGGTTCTCCATAGATCAGAATTGCCGGATCAATCTGCTCCCTCAGCTCACGGGTCAATTCATTCATCGTATCCGTGTCAATCAGACCCATGAGATCGAAGCGAAAACCGTCCACATGATATTCCTCAGCCCAATACAGAAGGGAGTCTATAATATATTTCCGAACCATTGGACGTTCCGTAGCCAATTCATTGCCTACACCCGATCCATTACTCAGTGTGCCGTCTGCACGATAGCGATAAAAGTACCCGGGGACGATCCGGTCAAAAGGGCCTTCATCCACACCATACGTATGATTGTAGACCACATCAAGCACAACACGTATGCCTTGGCGATGCAGGGACTGCACCAAGGCCTTGAACTCACGAATTCGCGCTGCCGGATCCCGCGGGTCCGTCGCATAGGAGCCTTCCGGAACATTATAGTGCTGCGGATCATACCCCCAGTTATAGGGTGCTCTGAACGTCGAGCCGTCTTCAGCGGCTTCCAGCTCATTTACCGTTTGATAGTCCGCCACAGGCAGAAGATGCACATGAGTAATGCCAAGTTCGGCCAGATGATCTACACCGATACGGTGGCCTTCCCTGTCGGTCAGCCCCGAAGCCGTAAACGCCAGGAATTTGCCTTTGTACGGAATGTCGGCATGAGGGTCAGAAGAGAAGTCCCGGACATGCAATTCATAAATAACGGCATCTGCCGGACGCTGAAAAACGGGCTTTACATCCAGCTCCCAATCCAGTGGATGTGTTGTATCGAGATCAATAATGGCTGTCCGCTGCCCATTCGCCGACACAGCGCGGGCATATGGATCAACGGCTGTTTCTACACGTTGATCGTCGTGCGTAATACGGTACATGTAATAGTGTCCTGCCCAATCACCTGCCAGCCTCACATTCCATATCCCGTCTTCATCACGGGTCATGTCGCTTACCTGCCCATCATCATGTTCGGTTACCCACCCAGAGGCATTGTAGCTGCCCTCATGTTCAAAAACCAATATAGAAACCTGCCGGGCCGTAGGGGCCCACAGCTTGAATGTACTAGCCGCACGAGTATATGTTAAGCCAAGATCGTTGCCTTCATAACGAAAAGATGTCCATTCCGGCATCGTTCCCACCGCCTTTATATCCATTGATTTCGTGTTGTCCCGATGTTACGGAGCGGGACGTCATTTGTCAACCTGGGGTTGTCTGTACTCAACATATCGGTTGAACAGAGGCTTTCATGAAGTCGCTCGCTGGATAATTGTCAAACACCTGCAGCAATCGCTTACAAAATACAGCATATGTAAACAAGCGGCGGAGATTGACAGCATTTGTACCTGTCCTGATGAAAAAAAGACAAAAAAGCACCCTCTCCCTCCGTAATCGAGAGAAAAAGTGCTTAACCCCAATACAGAACTCAACCCTTGGAATATATGACCATCAGGGATACAGCCGGTACACTGACCTCCCCGTCCTTGATGGTACGCAGCGTATCGAGTCCTGCGTGTCCCTGCTCTGCAACCACGTTCCACACCCCGGATGGGATCGGGATGGTACGGCTTTCATTTGCCGCGTTATAAATCACGATAATACGACTCCATGAATCTCCGACAGCCCTGCCTGACAGCTCATAGGCAAGCAGACTTTTGTCTTGCTCAAGTAAATGTACATGCTTATTAATCTCGTCCCGGGTGCGGAATCTGAAAGCCGGATGATCACGACGAAGGCGGATCAGTCCACAATAATAATCGAACACAGGCTTGAACTGCTGCTTTTGCTCCCAACGAATCGCATTGACCGCATCTCCACTCTCATGACTGTTGGCATCGCCGTATTTACTCCGCAAAAACTCGTCCCCGGCCGCAAGAAGGGGAATTCCCTGAGAAGTCAGTACAATGCCATTCGCAAGTAAACAGCGCCGAACCATTTCGTTCTCCAACATGCGATTCGGATCAATCTGCCCATATGGATTCGCATCCTGTACAGCCCGCTCTACACTGTCATATCCCCGAACATGTCCCTCATCATCATAGGAGATAAACCCCAGCTGCTCTTCTAGCCCTTGCGTATGAGCAACCTTGTCCCACAGGTTAAGATTATCGTGAACCGTTACATAATTCACTGTCTCGGACGGACCTGCCGTAAAATCGGTAATGGCTCCCCTCACCCCCGTCCAGATATCCTCTTCCTTGCCCTCCGCTCCTGTAGCGAATCCTTTCTCAGCTCCATCACTGTCCCCTTTGATCGCTCCGCGAAAATTATCGTTGAATACAGCAAGTCCTGCCCTATTTTGATCTCCCTTAAGAGTCATTCGCTCCCCTAGAGGTGATTCCATTGCCGCCCACGGCTCACCGTACAGGAGGATGGAAGGAGACACATGTTCATGCAGCTCTGCAGCAAGTTCTCTCATAGTGGTTGTGTCAATCAATCCCATCAGGTCAAACCGAAACCCATCGATATGGTATTCCTCTGCCCAATAACGTACCGAGTCTTTAATAAATTTGCGAACCATGGGACGTTCTGTAGCCACTTCATTGCCGGTTCCCGAGCCGTTGCTGTACGTACCATCCGCATTCTGGCGGTAGTAATATCCCGGTACCAGCTTCTCAAACGAACTGTCTGCCGTATTAAACGTATGGTTGTACACCACATCCATAATGACCCCGATGCCTTTCTGATGAAGTGCCATCACCATGGCCTTGAACTCGCGAATGCGTGTCCCGGGCTCATCTGCCCGTGTAGCATAAGAGCCCTCGGGAACGTTGTAATGGAGCGGATCATAACCCCAATTGTAACTGGCATCCTTCGAACCACCGAATTCACTGTCGCCTGCCTTCGATTCGTCCACGGTGGCAAAATCAAACACGGGCAGCAGGTGCACATGGGTAATGCCCAGTTCGGCCAAATGATCAATGCCCAGCGTATTGCCTTCGGAATCGCGCAGCCCTGTTTCTGTAAAAGCCAAATACTTGCCTTTGTTCATCATGCCGGATGAAGGGTGAATTGAAAAATCGCGCACATGCAGCTCATACAATACGGCATCCACCGGACTCTTCAGTTCTGGACGAATATCCTCACTCCACCCTTCCGGGTTGGTCTGTTCCAGCCTGATGATCACGCCCATTTCACCATTCATGGTAACCGCCCTTGCATACGGATCTACTGCGATCTCCCGTCGCCCCCCCTCAAAGGCAGCCCGGTACATATAGCGATAGCCATCCCACTCTCCATCCAGCTTCAAAAACCAGATGCCCTGCTCCTCTCTTTGCATCGGTATTTCTTTGGACACAGCCCGCTGCCCTTCTTCCCCCCCAGGAACTTCGGTAGTTGATGGATCATAGAGAAGCACGTCCATCTGAACGGCATCAGGGCTCCATACTTTGAATTGGCAGGATCCGGGTTCAATCGTAACGCCAAGATCGCTTCCTTGGTATGTATCTTTTGCATATAAGATCTCTTGCTTGTCATGTTCTTCAATCATGATGTTCATGCCCCTCTCGGTGAGTTTAATTAGTTATGGAAAGAATACTCCTTTCTTTTTTATACCCTTTCTGCTGCCCAACCATAATCCTGAACAAGAAAAAGAAGCCGTGCTTCACGTCCATTCACGCAAAGACAGCTTCTCAGAGACATGCAAATACATTATTTTCGTTACTTTCCGTTCAATTCGGCGTACGATGCCTCCAGTTCAGAGATGAGCTGATCACCCCCGGCTTTTCGCCAGTTAGCCACTTCCTGCTCCCAGCCTGCGTCGTCGATCTTGCCCATGATGTACTTGGTCTGTGCATCCCAGATCATCTGATCCAGCTCCTGACCCCGTTCAGTGTAAATGGCTGACGACAGCGTCAGCGCAGGGTTCGGAATGGCGTACTGCTCATTCTCACGCGCCATCTTTGTGCCCTTCATGCCAATCGGAACATCAATCAATTCAGCCACGTTGTACCCTTCAACACTCAGCAAATTGTCGCGGTACGGCTTCACTTCGCGCTGATAAGCGTCGAAGTCCTTTAGTTCGGTTTTGCCATCGGCCGTCTTGGTGTAGTGTACATCAAGCAGCCCGCGCAGCTGCAGCGTACTCAGCTCCTCATCCATCAGCTGATCGAGGAAAGTGAGTACTTTTTTCAATTGCTCCTCGTCCGTTACTGCAGCTTTCGGGATCACCAGCATTCCGTAATTTCCTGGCTCCCCGGCGATGCGTATGCCGTCCGTTCCCTGGAACGGAGCTACATCGATTTCCCCATCGGGAGCGTTAGGCGTAAGCCGCTGCTGAGAGGACTTTCCGTTCTGAGCCACACCATTCAGCTTCATGCCAACCAGACCGGAATCCATTTTTTTATCCGCATCCGAAGGATCGAGAGCAGGGAAATCGCTGTTGATCAGCCCTTCGCTGAACAGCCGCTTGAACAGCTTCATGGTGTCCACATATTCTGTGGTCAGGAACTCCGGAGTCAGTTTGCCTGCGTCATCCACACCCCACTTGTTCACACCCCCAATACTCACGGCAATCCGTGTCAGCGGGGAAGACACACCCTCATTGTATTTCTTGAAAAGCAATGCACCATACGTATCCTCCTTGCCATTCCCGTCGGGATCATCCTTGCGCATGGAGCGCATTACTTCATACCAGTCATCCAGCGTCTTGGGTACATCCAGCTTCAACTTGTCAAACCAATCCTTGCGGTAAACGATGGCCGTTCGTCCGATATCGCGGAAGTTCGGAATGCCATAGATTTTGCCTTCAATCTTGATATTGTTAAAATAGGCCTCGGATTGGGCAGACAGGTTTTTATAGTCCTTCAGGTAAGGGCCCAGTTCCCAGAACAGCCCCGTTTTGGCTGCATTGAACGTGGTCGGTACGTAATTCACGTGCATAATCGTAGGCATCTCTCCGGAGGCAACCATGACGTTCACCTTATCATCAAAAGCAGACTGTGGAATCCACTGAACGTTGACATCCGTATTGGTATATTCCTCAATCTTTTGCTCCACCCCATTCTCCTTGGCGGGCACATCGCCTACCTGCATCAAAGAGATGGAAATGGGAAACTTGCCTTCCCCGGCAGCTGGAGCCTTTTCTCCCCCGCAGCCTGCAAGCAGTCCAGCGGACATTGCACCAACAACAACGATTCCGCCTAAACGGGATATCCGACCTTTTGGACTCATGAACCATCTCTCCTTTTATATAACGAAATTTTCCAGCAGTTTTCCTCATTGGAATTTAACACCCATGTATGCGCTATCATGAATGGTTTGAAGAAAAGAACCAGCGTCAAGCCAGTTCCATCTCTACCCCTGCCAAAATAAATGGAGCAACCGATTTCGGATCATTGATGCGAATGGATTCGGTTACATAATATTCGTACGACCCGTCACGATACGGACTTCCCCCAAGACCTGCCCCGCCGTTACACTGTGTCAGGGACAATACGCCTTCACGGTCCGTTTGCAGCAAATGCTGCAGCAGACCCTGGTACCCTTTTTCCGCAACCTCTTGGAATTTGCCGCTCAAGTACCCCTTACGTACACCCTTGGCTAACGCATATACAAACATCGACGTACCCGATGCTTCCAGATAATTGCGCTCCCGTCCCGGCTGATCGAGCAAATGCGGCCATAACCCCGTCTGTTGATCCTGCACATGTACAAGTGCATTCGCCACTCGTTCGAAGATACCCACGATCTGTCCGCGCTGTTCATGATCTATCGGCAGATGATCCAGTGTATCCACCACAGCCATCACATACCAACCCATTGCCCGGCTCCAGACATGGGGAGAACATCCGGTCTCACCCGAACTCCAGCGCTGCTCCTTGCTCTCATCCCAAGCATGGTACAGCAAACCGCTGCGCGGATCACGTGTACGCCGCTCCACCAGCAGCAGCTGCAGAGCCGCTCGGTCAAACCACTTCTCTTCCCCCGTTACTGCACCATATTGCGTCAGAAAGGGGGTCGCCATATACAATCCATCCAGCCACATCTGAAAAGGATAGATTTTCTTGTGCCAAAATCCGCCTTCACTCGTACGTGGCTGCCCCTTGAGCTGTACCATGAGCAGATCCGCTGCCTTGCGGTACTTCGTCTCTCCTGTTTTGTCCAGCAGGAGAAACAGGGATTTCCCCTGATTAATCTGGTCCAAATTGTACTCTTCAACGTTGTACGTGCGGATCGTGCCATCTTCCTGAATGAACTTATCCATTAGCTCCCGGATGTAATCGAAATACTTTGGTTCGCTCGTATGACTGTACAGCTCTTCCAGCGCTTTCAGCAGACAACCATTTTCATAATGCCATCTGGGATACAATTCGTGCTTCCGGTAACTTTCCATGAATTGTTCCGCCATTCGTACCGGTGTGAACTGCAATGTTTCCTTCATCGATAACCTCCGCTTCCGCCCGCTTATTGAGCCTGTTTCTTATAGTCTTCAGCATACTCCTCGCGAATTTTGGTTCCGCCTGCATTGGCCCAGTTCTCTATTTCCTGTTTCCATCCATTTTCATCGATCTTGCCCATAATATATTTGGTTTGTGCATCTGCAATCATCTGATCCAGGTCAGCTCCACGATCACCATAGGTCGGTGAGTAAAGGGTAAGCGCAGGATTCGGAACGGCATGTTCAGCCAGCTCTTTCGCGAGCTCAGTGCCTTTGACCCCAAGATCCGTATCCTTCAATTTCGGTACATTGTATCCTTCGACGTATGGCAAATTATCACGATATGGCTTCACTTCACGCTGGAACGCATCGAAGTCGCTCATTTCCACCAGATCTTCTCCAGCTTTTTTGAAATGTTTGTCTTCAATCCCGCGCATCAGCAGCGTTGCCATCTCTGGTTCCATCAGCTTATCCAAAAAGGTCAGCAGGCTTTTCAGCTCCTCTTCAGATTTCACTGTTGCTTTTGGAAAAGCCAGAATACCGGAGTTGCCTGTTTGCCCTGCAACACGATCTCCATTTGCTCCAAGCAAACCTGCGATATCTACCTCGCCATCCGGAACATTTTTGGACAAGCGCTCCTGCTGACTCTTACCGTTCTGAGCTACGCCCACTCGTATGCCAACGACACCGGAGTCATACTTTTTCTCTGCTTCAGTCGAATCAAATACGGCAAAATCCTGATTCAGCAGTTTCTCCGAATAGAGCCGTTTCAGCAGATCCAGTACCTGCATGTATTCCGGCGTCATGAATTCCGGTGTGAAGCTGCCGTCATCCTCTACCTTCCACTTGTTCGGTGCACCAAAACTTACACCAAGACGCGTCGTGAAGGAATATTGATCTTCGTTATATTTCTTGAACAGCATCAGACCGAACGTATTATCCTGACCATCTCCATCCGGATCGGAAGTCGCCAGTGTTTTGATTGTTTCATACCATTCATCCGGTGTGGTTGGCACCTTGAGATTCAGCTTGTCAAACCAGTCTTTGCGGTAAATGACCGTTGCCCGGGCAATATCGGAGAATACCGGCACACCATAGATTTTGCCATCCACCTTGATATTGTTGAAGAAACGTTCGTTCTGTGCAGACAGATTTTTGTAATCCTTGAGCAGGGGACCAATTTCCCAAAATACATCGTTACGCATTGCGCTTGTGACCGTCGGGTTGTACTGCACCTTGACGATCTTCGGCATATCGCTGGAAGCGATCATGACGTTAATTTTGTCATTGTACGCCGAAGCGGGAATCCACTGGATATCCAGTTTGGTGTTGGTAAAGGCTTCAATTTTCTGCTGAACCTCATTGCCCTTGCTCGGTACATCCCCCACCTGTGCAATCGCGATGGATATGTTCTGTACGCCGCCTTCGGCAGCCTGACCCTCGTCTGATCCGCATCCAGCCAGCAGTCCCGTGACCAGCGCAAGTGTGCTCAGGACAGCCAGTGCTTTCTTTTTTGTTGCCTTCATCAAATGAAAACCTCCCCTTTTTGTACATTGCTGATTCAGCGTTTTGCATCATTCAATTCAACTGCCCAATCTCAACCTTTTACCGACCCCAGCATCACTCCTTTGGCAAAGTGCTTTTGCAGGAACGGATATACGAGCATAATTGGAATCGTGGAGAAAACAATGACAGCCATGCGTATGGTCAGCGGCTGAATCTCCGTCTCTTCAATACTCGTGTCTCCAATTCGGCTCTGTGCCAGAATGACAATTTCACGAAGCCAGACCTGAACCGGCCACTTCTCACTGTCGTTGATGTAGATGACAGCGTTGAAGAAGCTGTTCCAGTGAGCGACTGCATAGAACAGGGAGAAGGTGGCCATCGCCGGCATTGACAAAGGCAATACAATTCGGAACAGAACACCCACATCGTTACAACCATCGATTTTGGCGGCATCCTCCAGTTCATCCGGAATAGCCTGGAAGAAGTTTTTGAGTACGATCAGGTTAAAGGCACTGATCGCGGTAGGCAGCATCAGGGACCATAATGTATCGGTCAGATGCAGCGATTTGACCACGAAATAGGTTGGGATCATGCCTCCGCTGAACAGCATAGTGAACAATACCCCGAGCAGAATCGGCTGCCGTCCGCGCAAATATCTTCTGGATAGTGGATACGCCATAAGTGACGTGAACAGCAGATTAATCAATGTGCCGACCACCGTAATGTAGATTGAAACACCGAGACTGCGAATCAGTGTATCCGTCGAGAAAATGTAGCGATAGGCAGCCAGGGAGAATTCTTTTGGAAAAAGGATGAATCCCCCCTTCGCCACTTCATGCGGGCTGGTAAACGAGACAGCCAAAATGTAGATAAACGGAATGACGGTTACAATTCCGATCAGCAGCAGCAAGCCATGATTGACGATATCGAAGATGCGGTTGCCCCACGTTTTATCCTGTTGCATCTTAATGTTCACTCCTGTCTGGTGAAAACGCCTGCTTCCTCATGTCAGTAGACGCCTTCCTCCCCGAATTTTTTGGCCAGTTTATTGGCACCCAGTACAAGCGCCAGCCCAACAACCGACTTGAACAAACCGACAGCGGCACTATAGCTGTACTGTGCTTGTGTCAAACCTTTGGTGTATACGTAGGTATCAAATACCTCGCCGACATCCCGGTTGGTTGGCGTCAGCATCAGGAAGATCTGTTCAAATCCTGTATCCAGGAAGTTGCCCAGACGAAGAATGAGCAAAATAACAATCGTACTGCGGATCGCAGGCAGTGTAATATGCCATGTCTGGCGCCAGCGATTGGCACCATCAATCCGTGCAGCTTCATAGAGCTGTGTGTCTACACCGGAGAGTGCCGCAAGGAAAATAATCGTGCCCCAGCCGACCTCTTTCCAGATGGATTGTCCTACAATCATGGAGCGGAACCAGCCTGGTTCCAGCAGGAACGCAATCTTTTGTCCCGTGAGACTGTACAGCAATTCGTTGATGGCGCCACCTTCTGTCGTAAACAGCATGTAGAATACCCCAACAACGACCACCCATGAAACAAAGTGTGGAACATAGACCAAAGTCTGTACAAAACGCTTGAATCGCTCACGGCGCACTTCATTCAACATCAATGCCAGTACAATAGGCAGCGGGAAGAAAAAGACCAGATTATAGATCGCCAGCAAAAACGTATTCCGGAACAATGTCCAGAACTGCGGTTCCCCGAAGAAACGCTGGAAATGCTTAAATCCCACCCAGTCACTGCCCAGAATGCCTTTGTAAGGTGTGTAATCCTGAAAAGCCATCGTAATGCCATACATAGGTATATATTTGAAAATAACAAAGTAAAGCACACCCGGTATCAACATGATATAGAGCCACCGGTTTTTAATGACGTCCCTCCACAGCAGGTTTTTGTCACTGCGGGTAGCGGGCCGTGTCCGAGCCGCCGTTTCGGCTTTCATAGTGTCTTCCTCCCCACATTGGAAACGATTACAAATGATCACTTCCTGAATTCATGCCTTCATTGTGGAGGATAAACGGATCACTGGCTATCGTCCGGTTTTAGCTTCTTGTTTTTCCTTGCCCTGCAAGGGTTTGAGACAATTCCCCCGTTTGAATTTCAGGTGTGGATGCACCCGTTTTAACCTCGATGTTCCTGTCTTAACCCGAAACAAAAGAGCTTGGTTACATGGGCTTACAGACATGAAAAAGCCTGCCCGCCATGGCAGGCAGAGCAGGCTTGTTTTACCGCTGCTGTTCCCGGTACTTGCCGGGGGTCGTTCCCGTGATTTTGCGAAACGTTCGGATAAATGCGGTTGGATTGGTGTAGTTTAGTTTCTCGGCAATTTCCGATATTTTGAGGTTGGTTGTCTGCAGCCAGGTCTTGGCTTTTTCCATACGGTACTCTGCCAGATATTCGGTAAAATTCACCCCGGCTTCCTTCTTGAATACCCGGCTTAAATAGACGGGATGAAAATTCAGTTCTTCCGCACAAGCTTCCAGGGATAGCTCACGGTCATACCGCTCCTCAATCAACCGGATCATTCGCCGGGCAATATTCATGTACTGGGATTCTTCCTGCTCACGCCAGAAACGAATCACGGGCACAAACAAACGCTTGCGGAACCAGTTCGTCATTTCATCGAGGGTGGACAGCTTCAGCAAATGGGCCATGGATGCCTTCTCACCCAGCACTTCCGCCACATCTCCGCCCTGTTCCTGCACAAGCTGGTATACCCGGGACAAAAGCTGAACCATAATGACCGGATATTCACTGAAATGCAGTTTCTTATCAGCAAGCAGCCCCAGATACTGGGTAAAATACGCATCCGTTTTCTCTTCATCCCCTTGTTTCAAGGCCGAAGCGAGCTGATCCTCTATCATTCTGAGCTGTGTATATAAGGCCGCCTCTGTCTGACCGCGCGGCTGAATATCTTCATAATGCAAAATGATGCGGCTTCCCAGACTCACCCGGCCCTGAAGTGCCTCCCGGCTCTCCTGATACGCTCTCGGTGTGTCTCCTATGGCAGAATAGGATCGGCTTATGCCGATACTTACGGGCAGGTTCAGATAGGTTACGACCCGTTCCCTAATCCATTCCGCCTGTGTGTGCATCCACTCCTTAAGCTGCTGCTCATCATTCAGTTCGGATGCCAGCACTGTCACCTGGGCATCATCAATCATAACCGGCGTGAAGCGCAGCTCCGCTGGCAGAAGCTCTCCAACCATATTGTTCACGGCAAACAGCAGCAGGTCCCTGTCCTGTTCTTCGTACCTTGTTCCTTCCAGGGTATCCATCTGAAGCGTAAGTACACCCAGACTCGACCAGCCTGTCGGGAAGTCATAACGTTCTCCCTGATATCTGAAATCCTCTTCGGAGATTTTGCCGGTTAGCAGTTTGGTCATAAAAAATTCCTCCAGATGAATATGCTGCCCTTTCATCTTTTCCCGCAGCGTTTTTTCCGAGCTGAACAATGTGGATAAACGCTCTTCAATATAAATAAATTCATCCTGTCGCCGGCCTGTCTGCTGGGCAGGCGAATCCAGCCCCTTGGTAAACTGCAGCAGTCTGGAAATGGGAGAATACATCCGGCGGCTGCCATATATGGCGAACAATCCGGTCACGCATAACATGACCAGCGTAGCAACTCCGGTAACCAGTGCAATTTTCTGCGACTGGGCAGTAATCTGTCCAAGGGATACGACCGATACATATAACCACCCATTGAGTGGAGATTTCCTGTAACTGACGGCCACCGGGTTTCCTTCCACTTCAGCATTAAAGAAACCCTCTGTCTGGCTGGTCAATTCCACCTTTTCATGGATTTGCTCATTCAGGGCAGCATATTTTCCCTCATGTTCCGTATCATTCAGAAAAAACTTCTGCTCCCGGTCCAGCACATACATTTCTCCGGAATTCGGATTCCGGCTCAAAAAGGTACTAAGCTCTGCATCGGCGATATCAATAACGAGAAATCCCTTAGGCCTCACATTGGTTGGAACCATCGGGATTTTGAAGACCATGCTAACCACATTGTTCGATGAAATAAGTGTGGGCATCTGTTCTTGTGAACTTTCTCCCAGCCCGGCTGAAGCCGGCACGCTTTCTATTGACGAATTTTCATTCTGAGTCACCCAGAACAAACTGTTCGTATAACTGAGGTAGGAGCCAATTCGGTCCCGAATACTGAAATCCTCCAATTTCCCAAATGATCTCATGGAAACCACCCAGTCTTGATCCAGGTTAACCAGATACGCCTGATCTATGTTTGTAACCGCTTGCAGATTGTTAAAACCGGACGTAAGATCACGTATTTCCTGAAATTCAGAGCTGTCCAGCGGTTTTTTCATCGCTTGTAATACCAATGGAGAATTCACATACTGGATGGATGACAATTGCAGACTGCGCAGAACTTGCTCTACTCGCATTTGGGTTTGATGCAGAATCTGCAGATTGCTCTCACGCACTTTCTGTTCAATGTCACGCGAAGCGATCGAATAAGAGACTGAACCAATCACGATGACCGGAAGGGCTCCAAGAATCATGGTAAAGCAGAGCAAACGCAGCAAATATTTAGGCAATGAGAGCATCCTCCTTTGTATAGAATATGCATGTTTTAATGCCTGTTCGTATGTAAAGCCATCTGTATAATATCGCTTTCATTGGATTAATTTACTATTGTTATTTTAAAACCCAATCTTATTCAAGTCCACTATTTATTCTTAAGGTTGACTTTCGGGCAATTTCCAGTTTATAGTGGAAGCATATTCCTCAATCAAAGGAGAGATTTTGATGTCGGTGAGCGTTCTTAACTAATCAAGTTTCATATTCAGGAGTTTGGCTTTTCATGTCGCTTGTGCCTTATGGCATACGTGTATTTCATGATGCGCCGTAACCCTGTACTTAGTTAAGAACAGCGGATATCATAAATCGCCTCCGGGATTGTACTTGTCCGGGTCTATTTCCGCGCTGTGTTCAGCGTGGATTTTTTTGTATAGACCTATCATGGACTCTGCTTTCCCCTACATTTAGGGCGGAGAATGACGTTTGTTCATTCTCCGCCCTTTTTGCGTTTTTCAGGAATAGATTCTGAGTTAGAACCGATCGAAATTACATTTTATATCCAAGGAGAGATCAAGCATGAATGAAAACACATTGAACACTTTGGGCTATCACCACATTCAAAACAACGTCGCATCCTGCGCCCTTTCCTATCTGGGCAAACGGTACGCGCGAGAGTTGAAACCCATGGTAGACGCCCAACTGATCCAGATGCGCCTCGCCGAAACAGAAGAGGCAGCGGCATTGATCCGCTCTGGCGCCAGTGTTCCCATCCCTTCGCTAGACGGCATGGAGACCATTATGGACCTGCTCGGTACCGGTTACCTGTTCAGTGAACGCGACTTCAGTCAACTTGCGCAATTTCTGCGGAGCTGTGCACAACTCATGAAATACATGGAGGGCAAATCCGAAGCAGCTCCGACAGTGAGTCGTTATGCTTCGTCCATGATGCGCATGGAATCCCTTTTAAGCGAGATTGAACGCTGCATCCACAGCGGGCGCATCCAGGATCAGGCGAGCAAGGAATTGACACGTATCCGGAAAAAGATGACCGTGCACGAGGAACGAATGAAGCGCAAGCTGGATTCACTCGTTAGCAAGCACCGGTCCATCATGCAGGAGAACGTGATCAGTCAGCGCGGCGGCAGAACCGTATTGCCCATCAAGAAAGAATTCCGCAAACAGGTCAAAGGCAGTGTGCTGGATGAATCCGGAAGCGGGCAAACCGTATATATTGAACCGGCAGAGCTGGTAGGTCTGCAGATGGAGCTCACTTCACTGCAAGCCGAAGAGTCCAGGGAAGAAATGAAAATCCTGGGTGACTTAACTTCCCTGGCAGAGTCGTACAACCGGGAGATTGCACTGAATACCGAAACGGTAGGGGTACTGGATTTCCTGTTTGCCAAAGCGAAATATGCTGCAACCATGGACGGACGTTCTGTACAAGTGAATACGTCGGGCCTGGTTACGCTTCAGCAGGCACGTCATCCTTTAATGGGTTCCTCCATGGTTCCACTGGATTTTGCTATTGGCAGGGACTATTCCTCGCTCATTATTACAGGACCAAATACGGGCGGCAAAACAGTTGCACTCAAGACACTGGGGCTGCTCACCCTGATGATGCAGTCCGGTCTGCTTGTTCCTGTGGGTGAAGGCGGCGAAATGGCCGTTTATCACGAAGTGGCTGTCGATATTGGTGACGGACAGAGTTTGGAGCAGGCACTCAGCACCTTCTCGGCACATATCCGCAACATGATCGGCATCCTGGAGCAGGCTGACGCATCCACGCTTGTGCTCATTGATGAGATGGCCTCCGGGACAGATCCAGGTGAAGGTGTGGGCCTCTCTATCGCCATGCTAGAGGAACTTCACAGCCGCGGAGCAACCGTGGTGGCCACGACCCATTTCGGGGAAATCAAGCATTTTGCCGCTGCCACGCCAGGATTTGAAAATGCACGGATGGAATTCGATACGGCTACGCTGCAGCCCCTTTACCGTTTGCGGATCGGGGAAGCTGGAGAGAGCTACGCTTATTCCATCGCATTAAAATTGGGAATGCCACAGCGCATTATTGATCGCTCCAAGTCCATCTCGAATCAAGGTGTTTCACCAAGTCAGTCCAGCAGCCTTAGTCCAACTGAACCTGCAACCAAGCCAACATTCACAGAACGTCCTGCCCAGGAGCTGCCTCCGAACTCCACAGCTGTACAGAAAACGGTGAAGAGAGCAGAAATGCCAGTGAAGATTGAAGCAAGCAGTTCATCCCGTCTGTCAGAAGGGACGCAGCCTGCTCTCCCAACAAAAAAATTCCGAAAAGGGGATCGTGTTTACGCAGCCTATCTGAATCAAGCAGGAATTGTCTGTGACGTGGAAGACAGCCGCGGAAATATCGGGGTGATGCTGCGCGGGCGTAAAGTCAAAATCCACAAGAAACGTCTGACACTTCATATATCCGCAGATGAACTTTATCCAGGTGACGACTATGACCTCGATATTGTGCTGGAGACGAAGGAAAATCGAAAAAAGCGAAAACTGATGGGGCGCAAACATGTCGAAGGGCTGATGATTGAATTACCACCTGAAGAATAAGTCCGGCCCTGTTATACTATGAGGTATGACGATATGGAGAAAGTAGGCGTACCATCCATGAGCGGAAGTTCGAATTCACAGGCCAAAACGACAGATACAACTGCCTCCAAACCCAATGTGCTCATATGCCCATTGTGTGGCGAAGCCAATGGCTGCTCGTATGCGGCTGGCCGCCCCCACTCCGAATGCTGGTGTAATCACGCTGAATTTCCCGAAGGCGTGTTTGATTGCATTCCGCCGGAGCAGCGGCGCAAATCATGCATCTGTCAGCGATGCCTGGAGACATATAAGAATCAGGCTGAACATGAACAAGAGCCTCACAGTTAACCACTGTGAGGCTCTTGTTTTGCGATTGGGTTGCTATTGAATTGTTATTCTAGACCTCAATCGATATATAGGTTCTAAATTTCAATTTACATTTGATGATAATGTTCCACAGCCTGCTTGAGCACAGGGTGCTGCTCATCCATGGATGTGTAGTGACTGAGTGCAGCAGCGATACCCTTTTGTTTGATCAGATCCTGCAGTTCTGCTGCCTCGGGATCATCCGATACATCAAATTTGCAGGCTGCTGCCATGCCTCTTGCCAGATTAGTCGTTTCCATCCCATACTCATATGCCTGAAGTGCCGGACGGACCAAACGGTCATTGGGGGACAGCTTCCGCAGCGGGGAGCGGCCTACCCGGGTAACTTCATCCGTGAGATGTGGATTCACGAAGCGTCCAAGTATTTTCGATATATACTGCTGGTGATCTTCCGGGTTGAAACCAAATCGTTTCACAAGAACCTCACCTGTTTCCTGCAATGCACCATAGACGAGAGATTTCACCTTTTCATCAGCAATCGCCTTTTGAATCGTATCATATCCGTTCACATAACCGATATACGCGGCACAGCAGTGTCCCGTGTTCACGGTAAACAATTTGCGTTCGATATAGGGCTCCAGATCATCAACATAGAGTACTCCTTCGATCGGAAGGAACGCAGGTGCCAACTGTGAACGATCCACAACCCACTCATAAAAAGGTTCAACCTGCACATGAAGCGAGTCTTCATGATGCTGTATCGGTACGATTCGGTCTACTGCGGAATCAGGAAAATATACATACTGATCGGCAAGAGCCCTAACGGGTTCTTCCAGCAGAGCATACACATGTTCTTTGAGCTGCGTGCTGGCACCGATGGCATTTTCACATGCGATAATATGAAGAGGTTTCTGTACCAAACCTGTATTCAATCTCGCCTCAAGACCCTTGGCAATGCCTGGTGCGATATGTTTCAGAATCCCCACACCGACTGCGGTTGTAACGAGATCTGCTTCCGCAACGTTTTGGGCAACCGTCTCCAGCTGTGTTCCATCAATCGCACTCACACCTGTTACCGTCTCCGTATCCTTCGACTCGTTCGCCAGTTCCACCGTGTACTGTCCGCGCTGCTGGAGTGCCTTAACGAGCTCCTGATTCACATCCGAGAACATAACGTTATATCCTGCGCGAGACAGGATTAGTCCGATAAACCCACGTCCGATATTCCCTGCTCCAAAATGAAGGGCCTTCATAGTTCCATTTCACTTTCGAGAATGGTAATGATTTCTTCTGCCGTTTTGGCATAACGGAGTGCTTCCATGTTCTCATCCTCGGCACAGATCACCGCAATGCTCGTCAGGATCTCCATGTGCTCACCGCCCTGAGCGGCAATGCCGATGACCATGTAAGCTTTTTCTTCCCCAAAATCTACACCTTGCGGGAACTGGATGACAGAAATACCCGTGGACAGAATGAACGATTTGGATTCTTTGGTTCCGTGCGGAATCGCAAGTCCGTTGCCCACATAGGTGGATACAATTTCCTCACGCTCAAGCATCTTGTCGATATAATCTGCGGTAATATGTCCTGCGTCTTTCAAAATTTGTCCTGCCATGCGAATAGCCTCATATTTGTCCTGTGCCGTCGCGTTCATAACCACTTTATCTGTTGTAAGTATACTCATGTTTGTTAACCTCCAATTTCAGTTTTACTTCGATAAAATCCAACCAGCTCCCGGGAAAGGTAATGAATAAGATCATCCCGTATTCCCTTCTCCAGCAGCATAATCATTTCGTCCTGCAGCAACAATGCACTGATCTCGCTGAGAACCTCCAGGCTCTCCCGGGATAACTCCCCCGGCCCTACCATGAGAAGGATATGGGTCACGCCCACCGGGTCATCCGGCGTCACCAGCAGCGGTTCTGACAGTTGAAACAGGCTGATGGACGGCCTATAGATGCCATCACTGCGTGTATGGAACAGAGCCAGTGAAGTATCGGGGATTTTCTGACTGCCTACTGATTCGCGGGCTTCAAGCAGCCTGGCTATCTCTTCCGGGTCCTTCAATACACCGGATTCCTGCAGTACCTTGCACATGGCAAATGCTGTTTCGTAAAATCCCATCCTGCCGTTATCCAGAGGAAACACCTGAAACTTGCCTATGATACGTACAATCTCAATGAGCGTGGCATCAAGCCCCGCCGGGTCCGGATTACGATCAGTTGCCTTTCGGCTTCCTTTACTGTCCCCATACTTGCCTTGTTCCCGCTGCAGCGTCGTATTTTGAATGTACTGCCTCAAACGTTCACTTTCATCTGCCGTCAACAAGGGACTCACCTTGTAATACTGATGCGGCTCCATCGGCAGATCGACGGTCGACAAAATGAGATCATAATCCTCTTCGGGGATCCGCGCGGCTTCATACCATGATGCACTGTCGATAATGCGAATTTCCGGGATCTCCTTGGACAAACGGCTGGAAAGCATGCGTGAGGATCCGATTCCGCTGGTGCAAACAATAATCGCCCGAATCTCACGCTTCAGTACACGCAATCGCTCGATGGAAGCTCCGAAATGCATGACCAAAAACCCAATTTCCTCATCCGGTACGTCCGTATCCGGCCATGCGATATGCACGGCTTTCTTCACATCCGCGAACAGCGAATCATAATCCTTGCGGATCTGTTGGAGCAACGGGTTACGTATGCTCTGCTGTCCCCCGATGCGTTCCATCACCGGCTGCATATGGGCAATCAGCCCTTCTCGCAGGAGACGATCCTCCTGGAATGCATAACCGGTTCTCTCCTGCATCTGATCCATCAGGGAACGAACCATATCCAGCAGCACCAGATCGTCAACAGGCAGTAAACGTGTGGAGTGAATAAGCTGCTCTGTTTCGATTAATAATTTGTGTAGATAGCTCTGTTCTTCTTTGGCAAACGATATTCCAAGCTGACTGGACAGCACACCGCATAACCGGGAGGCCATATATTCAGGTACATTCATGTCCAAAGTAGACGAGTGTATCGTCTTTTGTGCAGTGCCTCGCCCTACCGTAAACCCTTTGCGTATGCGCGCCAGTGCAACGGATAATTGAATAAGCAATTTCGTATACTGTCGCTCAGGAATATTTTCGAGCCAATCAATATCAGGCTGCCACAGGGCATTCTCGACCGTCAGTACGTCACGGTGGCCAATCATGCTCAGCAGCTTCTGATTCACCTTGGAAACGCCCTGCTCAGGTTGTCTTCCAAACAGATCCGACTCATCCAGAAATTCTAGCGCAAGCCCGGCAATCGCTGCCCGATAAGCTGTTTCGCTGCCATTGATCTTCACCCCGTATCCTCGTCTGCGAACCAGCTTCAGTCCAGCCTGCCGAATTCGGGGCTCCAGTTCATCGAGGTCATTGCTCACCGTGGAGACCGTCACTTTCAAATCTGATGACAACGCAAGCAGTTTTACGGGCTCCGCTTCATCCAGCAAAATGCAAAGCATGAAGAGTTTACGCTCTTCCGGCGTAAACTCTACGTATTCGTTAAGCTCCAATTGCTGATGCAGTGCAGCCAAATCGTTGGAACCAGGGTCAATACGTACCCCGGTTCCCGATTTTTTTTCTAATTTCATGCCCAGTGGCTCCAGCCACTTCTCAATCATCTGCAGCTCCCGATGAACGGTTCGGGTACTGACTTTTACCGCGATTGCAATTTCGCCGGCGGTTACTTCATGCGGATGTTCCAGCAGGAACTCCACAATTTCACGCTGTCTTTTCGTAATACTCATATCTCAAGCCTCCGGCTCAGGGAAAACGATAGCAACCTGTTATTTCAGGCGTTCAACGAGCGCATCGTATTCCGGGCTTTTTAGGAAGTTGTCGATGGAAATATGTTCTGCGTTCGGTGCCACGCTGCGGGCACGGTCCGTTAATGTCTTCTGCGTAATGACAACGTCTGCGTCCTGAGGGATATCACTGATTGCTGTATTGGTTACCGCAACATCAATCCCTTCTGCTTTCATCTTCTTGCGAAGAATGGAAGCCCCCATGGCACTGGAACCCATACCGGCATCACAGGAGAAGACGATTTTCTTCACATCAGTTTTTACGGCAGAAGAAGCAATATCCGCTGCTCTGTCTGCTTCACGGTTATCCGCATTAATGGCAGCATTCGGCGTAGTTCCTTGACTCTTCATGTCTTTCATCCGATTGGATGCAGACTCCAGGTCTTCTTCCTTTTGTTTGCCTGTTTTCAGCAGCAGTGCTGCAATCAGGAAGGAAACAATGGCGGCTACAGCCACCCCTGCGAGCATCGGAAGATATCCGCCTTTTGGTGTTAACAGGAAATAAGCGATGATACTACCCGGCGAAGGTGCTGAAACCAGTCCGGCTCCGGTAAGCATAAACGTTGCTGTACCTGCTACACCACCTGCGATTGCAGCAAGAATCAGAATCGGTCTCATCAGAATGTAAGGGAAATAAATTTCGTGAATTCCCCCGAAGAAATGGATGATAACGGCACCCGGTGCAGAAGATCTTGCAGTACCACGACCGAAGAAGCAGTAGGCCAGCAAGATTCCAAGTCCGGGACCCGGGTTGGATTCAAGCATGTATAATACGGATTGGCCCAATTCTCTTGCTTGGTCTGTTGCAATCGGAGTTAGAATTCCGTGGTTAATTGCATTGTTCAGGAACAATACTTTCCCCGGCTCAATAATCAGATTGACCAGCGGAAGCAAGCCCAGATTCATCAGACCCTGTACGCCAGCAGACAATACTGTGCTAATTGCTTCTACAGCAGGCCCGATCCCCAGCAGTGCAATAATCCCCAAGATCCCGCCAATAATCCCGGCAGAGAAGTTGTTGACCAACATTTCGAATCCTGCTTTGATTTTACCTTCAACTGATTTATCAAACTTTTTGATGACCCATGCTGCCAGAGGTCCGGCAATCATGGCACCCAAGAACATCGGAATATCACTACCGACAATAACCCCGATGGTCATGATGGCACCCACGACACCACCACGCTGGCCATGCACCATGGTACCCCCGGTGTAACCAATAAGCAGCGGCAGCAAATATTTGATCATCGGATCCACTAGCTCTGCAAGAGTTGCATTAGGGAACCAACCCTTTTCAATGAACAGCGCAGTAATCAGTCCCCAGGCAATAAATGCCCCCATATTCGGCATAACCATACCGCTCAGGAATCGGCCAAAACGTTGAACGCCTACCCGGAGACCGCCTTTGGAATTGGACGTTTGGTCCAAGTTACTCATTGTATTATCCTCCTCGGATCAAGTGATTAAAATTTATGAAAGGGGTATCATTTCTCCCCTGCTGTTATCCTAAGCCAGATTGGTCTCCGGTTCAACGAAAGGAAAGCGTACTTTCGTCATGATCATTGATGACAACATTACGGTTATGTAATCGTTTTTATCGTGATTGGAAGGCTGTAAGCGTTGATATTCAAGGCTTTTTCCGTGTGTGACTTATATCATTTACTGTGTTGGTTTTATGGGAATAGGTTGTACAATCGACGCTTATTTCATCCTCTCCAGCACCTTTTTCTGGCGACCAACCCTGCCTTGAAGAACACAAAAAGCCTGCATAAGCACCAAGGCTCACACAGGCTATGAAAACGTGCAAGAACATTTATTTGTAATGAAATGATAGGCTAATTAGTACAAAACCATTCTACTCCTCTGTATGCTTACGATATGCATCGGCACTCATCAATTTCGACAAGGCTTCTGTCAGATCACCTTCAACACGAATCTCAATCATCCAGCCTTCTTCATAAGGCGAACTGTTAACCAGTTCAGGTGCATCCTGCAGTGCTTCATTCACGGCAATAATGGAACCACTTACCGGAGAAAACAAATCGGAAACCGTCTTGACGGATTCGATCGTGCCAATGCTGTCTTCCGCTTTTACAGCCGATTCAAGGTCAGGCAATTCCACAAACACAATGTCACCCAGCTGATGCTGCGCGAACTCGGTAATGCCGATCCGTACAGTATCCTCCCCTACGGTTTGCACCCACTCGTGCTCTTCACTGTACAGGAAATCACTTTTCAATTCGCTCATCGATATCCGCCTCGCTTTTCATTAATGAGTGCATGCGTTTCTTTGGCCTTACCCTTTTCCCCAGAACTTAGCGTATGATATTTCGGATTCAAATGTCAAGATACCTCACAAAATATTTAGATTTCTACATTAAAGGCCTGTAACTCAAATACCCTCTCTCTACATATAATGGTGGATAATAGAAGAGTAAGCGTAATCTTTTTATATATACGAACAATACCGTTAACAATCTAAGAATTATTCGTTTTTTTTATCATTTTCTATGATATCGTTCTTGACATCGATAGTGGATTCACGTTTTAATGAGAGAGTAAATGTTTATTGTTGTGTGCATTACCCGCGGATGAATGTAAAGGGAGAGATTACCCGTGACACCCGAGTCTTGGATGTGCATGCGGTAACGCCGAAGGAGTAAACCACCCGACAAGCGGGAGGTGAATCTCTCAGGCAAAAGGACTTTTACGGGACGCAACTCTGGAGAGCATCTAATCGCCCGGTCAGGGCGTAATGATCACCCAAGGGGAAACCTGCTGCAACTGATTGGCGGGGTAACTCTCAGGTACCAAGGACAGAGCCTTAGAATACAGCGTGCTTCTGGCATGCCGGTTCTTTGGCCTGTCCTTTTCCTTTTTCCCAAAAAAACGAAAAACCAGGATCAGCCGGCGCTGTCTATAGCAGCCTTAATTATACTTATACGGAAAATTACTGCTTCATTCATGTTACACACTCGGCCCGCAGCGGCCACAACGAGGTGATTTGATGTCCGATTTGCTTAGAACTCCATTCTTTCCACTTTATCAGCAATACGAAGGTGTACGGTGCATCGATTTTGGAGGCTGGGAGCTTCCGGTGCAGTTCAGCGGAATTCAAAAGGAACATGAAGCCGTACGGGAACGGGCCGGTCTGTTTGATGTATCTCACATGGGCGAATTTACCGTGCGGGGTGAACAGGCAGAAGCATTTTTGCAGAAAATGACGACCAATGACGTGACCACACTGGTTCCCGGTCAGGCGCAGTATACATTGATGTGTTATCCGGATGGTGGCGTGGTCGACGATCTGCTTGTGTATAAGCTGGAAGATCAGCATTATATGCTGGTCGTTAACGCCTCCAATATCGACAAGGATTGGGCATGGCTGCAAGAGCATATGGTCCCTGGGGTGAGCATGAAGAATGATTCCGAGGAGACAGCTCTTCTGGCTCTGCAAGGCCCGCTTGCTGTGGACATTATTGGAAAAGTTACAGGTACCGATGTTTTCACGATTGAGCCTTTCCGCTTTGTACAGAATGCTGAGGTGTGCGGTGTAAAATTGTTGCTGTCCCGCACTGGTTATACCGGTGAAGACGGCTTTGAACTTTACGTACCAGCAGAAAAGGCTTCTGCAGTCTGGAACGGATTAATGCAGGCTGGCGAAGTACACGGACTGGTTCCTGCTGGACTCGGTGCACGGGATACACTGCGCTTTGAAGCGAAGCTGCCCCTGTATGGACAGGAATTGTCGCCAACCATCTCTCCGCTGGAGGCAGGGGTTGGCATGTTTGTGAAGCTGAATGCCGGACCTTTTATCGGACACGAAGCCTTGTTGCTGCAAAAAAATGAGGGGCCTGCCCGCAAACTGGTCGGCATCGAAGTGCTGGAGCGCGGTATTCCCCGCCCTCACTATCCAATCTACGCCGAAGGCGTGCAGATCGGTGAAGTGACGACAGGCACACAGTCCCCTACGCTGAAACGCAATCTGGGACTTGCACTGATCGACAGCAAGTATGCTGCGTTGGGTACCCCGCTGGAGATTGAGATCCGCGGCAAGAAACTGAAAGCCGAGGTCGTGAAGACCCCTTTTCATAAACGGACACGCACGCAAAAGACACCTACCCAAGGAGCTGATCAAGCATGAGCAAGCACCGTTACATTCCCATGACTGAGCAGGATCAGAGCGCCATGCTCGCGACCATCGGTGTGGACACGATTGAGGATCTGTTTCATGACATTCCACAGGAAATTCGTTATCAGGGCGAGCTGCCCGTTTCCTCCAAGCTGGATGAATACGCGCTGACGCGCCATATGTCCAAGCAAGCCGGTGCCAATGCCAATTTTGAGACACACGCCAGTTTTCTGGGTGCAGGCATTTATGATCACCACATTCCTTCCGTGATTAACCACGTCATTTCCCGTTCCGAATTCTATACAGCCTATACGCCGTACCAGCCCGAAATTAGTCAGGGTGAGCTCCAAGCCATCTTCGAATTTCAATCGTATATCTGTGAACTGACCGGCATGGCCGTAGCCAATGCCAGCATGTATGATGGCGCAACCGCATTTGCGGAAGCAGGAAACCTGGCTGCTGCGGCAACCCGCCGTAAACAGCTGATCGTATCCCGTACGGTTCATCCGGAAGCTCGTCAAGTATTGAAGGCTTACGCTCACGGTTTGAATTTGGAGATTGTCGAGATTGGTTATCAGAATGGGGTCACTGACTGGGATGCCCTGCAAACTGCCATATCCGACGATACTGCAGCCGTCATGATCCAGAGTCCGAACTTCTTCGGAGCCGTGGAAAATGTAAAACAGGCTGCAGACCTCGCACATGCGCACAAGGGACTGCTCGTAGTCAGCGCAAACCCGCTGGCGCTTGGTCTGCTTGAAGCCCCAGGCAAGCTGGGTGCCGACATCGTAGTTGGCGACGCGCAGCCCCTTGGCATCGCCGCTTCCCTCGGCGGCCCAACGTGCGGATATTTCGCCGTATCCCAGGCTCATATGCGCCGGATTCCTGGCCGAATCGTAGGCCAGACAACCGATCGTAACGGCAAACGCGGTTTTGTATTGACGCTGCAAGCGCGGGAACAGCACATCCGCCGCGAAAATGCGACATCCAACATTTGCTCTAATCAGGCTTTGCTTGCACTGAGCGCATCTGTATATATGTCCACCATGGGGAGACAGGGAATGATCGATGTAGCTGACTTGAATCTGCAAAAAAGTCACTATGCCCTGAATACGTTAACCGCTATTCCCGGGGTCAGCCTGACGTTTACTGCACCAACATTCAATGAGTTTGTCATCCAACTGCCTGAAGGAACAGACGCCAGTGCACTTCAGCTGAAGCTGCTGGATGCCGGATTTATCGGTGGTTATGAACTTGGACGTGATTATCCTGAACTTGCCGGACATATGCTGGTAGCCGTTACAGAACGACGCAGCAAGGAAGAGATTGACGAATTCGCACGTGTATTGGAGGGATCGCTGTGACTCAGGAAATGACAACAACTCAAGGACAGCCGGAACCGGCAGCTCCTGTCCAAACCGAAACCAACTCGAATCAAACTGCGCAGACTGCATCGCCCGCTCCGGAGCAATCTCTGATCTTTGAACTTAGCAGCCCGGGTCGAGTCGCTTACTCTCTGCCTGAATGTGATGTTCCGCGTCAAGATCCGGAATCGTTGATTCCCCGGGAAATGCTGCGTTCGGAAGCAGCTGCACTGCCCGAGGTATTTGAAGTCGATGTCATCCGTCACTATACTGCCCTCTCCCGCCGTAACTTCGGGGTAGATAACGGATTCTACCCTCTCGGCTCCTGCACGATGAAGTACAATCCAAAAATCAATGAGGATGTCGCCCGTTACAGCGGATTTGCCAAAATCCATCCTTATCAACCTGAATCCAGCATTCAGGGTGCGCTTGAACTGCTGTACACGTTGCAAAACGACCTTGCAGGTCTGACAGGTATGGATGCTGTAACCCTGCAACCAGCCGCTGGTGCACATGGTGAATGGACCGGACTCATGATGATTCGTGCCTATCACGAAGGTCGGGGTGAACAGCGCACCAAAGTCATCGTGCCGGATTCATCCCATGGTACCAACCCGGCAAGTGCAACCGTAGCAGGTTTCGAAACGGTTACGATTCCTTCCCGTGCAGACGGTCTGGTAGATCTGGACGCACTTCGCGCAGCAGTTGGTTCGGATACCGTAGCGCTCATGCTGACCAACCCGAACACACTTGGATTGTTTGAAAAGGACATCCAGGAGATTGCCTCAATCGTGCATCAAGCTGGAGGTTTGCTGTACTACGATGGAGCCAACTCCAATGCCATTATGGGCATCACCCGGCCTGGCGATATGGGCTTCGACGTGGTGCATCTGAACTTGCATAAAACGATGAGTACCCCTCACGGCGGAGGCGGTCCTGGTGCGGGACCAGTTGGCGTTAAAAGCCGACTGATTCCGTTCCTGCCAAAACCGATGGTCATCAAGAATGATCAGGGACAATACGCACTGGATCGTGAAGGCGATCAATCGATCGGCCGGGTCAAAGCGTATTACGGCAACTTCGGTATTTTGGTACGCGCCTATGCTTACATTCGTACTTATGGACCGGAAGGTTTGCGCCGGGTTTCTGAATGTGCCGTACTGAATGCAAACTATATGATGGCACGTCTTGCTCCTTACTACGAGATTCCGTATCCAGGCGTGTGTAAACATGAATTTGTCATGTCTGGTCGGGGACTGAAGCAATATGGTGTACGGACACTGGATGTGGCCAAACGACTGCTTGATTTTGGGTATCATCCGCCAACCGTATACTTCCCGCTCAACGTTGAGGAATGTATCATGATTGAGCCAACGGAAACGGAGAGCAAGGAGACGCTTGATGGCTTTATTGATACGATGATACGGATTGCCAAGGAAGCAGAAGAGACACCTGAACTGGTACTGAATGCTCCTTATGGCACACCGGTTACCCGCTTGGATGAGACAACTGCGGCTCGTAAACCTGTTCTGAACTGTGCTTGCAGCTAAACACTATAGGAATTTAAGAAACAAGCTCTTGCTGACGTATACACATCAGCAAGAGCTTGTTTCACTTTACTTTCATTTTTCGTATCCCTCATTCCTGATGAAATCCACTCTCTCATCGTTTATTACCTTTCAACAATTATGGCACACAAAAAAAGCCGGCATCCGCGATTATCGCAGATACCGGCAATATCGCTGCATTTCTGCAGCCCATTAATCGGAAAAAGAAAAGACCTTCACACCCGGAGGAACCCCCGGCAAAATTACGCTTTGATGCTTTGAACCAATTCAACCACTTGTTCAGCCGTTTGCATATCGAGAGCTTTGGCAGCCAGTTCCTGCATGTCCGCACGGGACAGCTTGGTGATCTGACTACGAGCTGGCAGAATGGATGTTGCGCTCATGCTGAACTCATCCAGTCCGAGACCGAGCAGCAATGGAATTGCTGTTTCGTCTCCCGCCATCTCTCCGCACATGCCAACCCATTTTCCTTCACGATGCGCTGCATCGATGACCATTTTAACCAAACGCAAAATGGAAGGATTATAAGGTTGGTACAGATAAGAGACACGCTCGTTCATGCGGTCAGCAGCCATGGTGTATTGAATCAGATCGTTTGTTCCGATACTGAAGAAATCAACCTCTTTGGCAAATTGATCCGCCAAAACCGCAGTCGAAGGAATCTCGACCATGATGCCCAGTTGAATGCTGTCGGAAACAGCAATACCTTCGGCTACCAGCTTCTCCTTCTCTTCGAGCAGGACAGCTTTTGCTTCACGGAATTCACCCAGTGTTGCGATCATCGGGAACATGACACGCAGGTTACCATGTACACTTGCACGCAGCAATGCACGCAATTGAGTACGGAAAATATCCAGACGGTCCAGACACAGACGAACTGCGCGGAAACCGAGGAATGGATTCATTTCTTTTGGCAGATCCAGATATGGAAGCTCTTTGTCTCCACCGATATCGAGTGTACGAACGACAACAGGTTTGCCTTCCATTTTCTCCAATACCGCTTTGTAAGCATTGTACTGAATATCCTCGGAAGGAAGCTTGTCTCTGCCCATGTACAAGAATTCGGTACGGTACAGGCCTACAGCCTCTCCACCGTTCTCCAGAACACCTGTAACGTCATTCGGCGTACCAATGTTGGCTGCCAATTCCACATGAACGTTATCCACCGTTACGGTTGGTTCGTCACGCAGTTTTCTCCACTCGGCACGTTGTGCATCATACTGCTCCTGTTTGGAACGATATTCTGCAACAACCTCATCCGTCGGATTAACCAAAACTTGACCATCCAGGCCGTCAACGATAATCAAATCGCCTTGTTTCGCTTGAGCCAGGATGTCTTTGGTTCCAACAACAGCCGGGATTTCAAGGGAACGAGCCATGATGGCGGAGTGAGAAGTACGACCACCGATGTTCGTTGCAAAACCTTTAACATATTGACGGTTCAATTGAGCTGTATCGGAAGGCGTCAGATCCTCCGCAAGCACAATCACTTCTTCAGCGATCTCAGCCGGACTCATGAAGTCGATACCAAGCAAGTGATTCAGCACACGTTTGGTAACGTCACGCATGTCCGCTGCACGTTCCTGCAGGTAAGCACTCTTCATGTTCTCGAACATGGAGATAAATTGCGATGCTGTTTCGTCGAGTGCAAATTCTGCATTCACTTTTTCGTCAGCAATTTTCGCTTTAACCGGATCAATCAGTTCCGGGTCATTCAGAATGAGCAAATGGGAAGCAAAGATTTCAGCTTTTTTCTCGCCAAGCTCTTGTAAAGTACGCTCTTTGATCGCCTCAAGCTCAGACTGGGACTTGCCCAGTGCTGAGTCGAGTTTAGCGATCTCTGCGTCAACGTCGGTGATTTGGCGTTTTTCTACAGAGTAATCGGGATGCTCCAAGATAAACGCCTTGGCGATAGCAATACCCGCCGAAGCCGCGATCCCGGAAACATTAAGCATTAATTTCGCCCAGCCCTTCGTTAACCATAACGTCAGTCAGCGCTTGAAGAGCTTCAGCTTCGCCTTCGCCTTCAACGATGATGCTGATGGTGTCACCTTGTTCCAGACCGAGGGAAAGAACACCCAGGATAGATTTCAATGTTACTTTTTTACCGTTAGCTTCTGCAAAGGATTCTGCACCTTTGAATTTGTTAGCTGTATTAACCAGGGCTGTCGCCGGACGTGCGTGGATACCATCTTCGTCTGTAATTCTGAATGTTTGTTGCATTACAATCATCTCACTTTCAAATAGTTTAATTTAGGCATTGCGTATATTTACACTTGCTTGCCATTGTCGGAACACTTCTTATTTTATCTCAATGATTGGCTGATCGCCAATTTTCAGTACTCCACTCTTCTTCAGGGTCACTGTGGAACCTTCTGGCAGGTTGGTGAAGATGACTGGTGAGATAATGGATGGAGCGTTAGCTTTTACATACTCCAGATCCACTTCCATAATCGGTTGACCTGCTGATACCAGGTCGCCTTCCTGCACGAGCACGTTGAAACCTTGACCTTTCAGCTTCACCGTGTTGACACCTATATGAACCAGTACTTCCTTGCCTCCGTCGGACATGATGCCGACAGCATGTTTGCTAGGGAATACGTTAAACACTTTACCATACACAGGCGATGTAATCTTGCCATCATGTGGCAGAACAGCGAAACCGTCACCTGTCATTTTTTCGGCAAAGACCGGATCAGGTACGTTAGTGATATCCATCAATTCACCATTTACCGGCATGACGATATCTTCGGCAATAATGCGCTCACCTTCTGCTCCCTGTGCCTTCTCCTCTTCAGGAGTTGGTGTGACATCCGCAGCTGGTGTCGGTGCCGGGGTGCGTCCTGCAATGATATCCTGCATTTGGGATTTAATCGTATCTGAACGTGTACCGAAAATGGCCTGTACATTATTACCCACTTCAAGCACGCCAGATGCACCTAATTGTTTCAAACGATCTTTATTTACATTGGATTTCTCATTCACTTCAATCCGCAAACGAGTAATACATGCATCCAGATGTTTGATATTCTGCTGTCCACCAAAGGCTGCAAGAATGTTGTGTGGCAGATCGTCTGTTGAACCTGAACCTCCACCCGAAGCTGTTTCAGGAGTTGCTTCTTCACGCCCCGGTGTTTTGAGGTTGAATTTGCGAATGATCATTCGGAATCCGAAGTAGTAGATCACGGCAAGAATCAAGCCAACAATAATGACATCCCACCAAGGTGTACGGTTCGGGATAATACCGAAAATCAGGAAGTCAATAAATCCACCGGAGAACGTCATCCCGATTTTGACGCCGAGAATTTGCATGGTCATGAAAGACAAACCTGCAAAGATACAGTGTACTGCAAACAGTACTGGCGCCACAAACAGGAACGAGAATTCAAGCGGTTCTGTAATCCCTGTAAGGAACGAGGTCAGCGCAGCTGAACCCATGATCCCTGCAACATACTTTTTGTGCTCCGGTCTTGCTTCATGGTACATCGCAAGTGCCGCAGCTGGCAAACCGAACATCATGAACGGGAATTTACCGACTTGGAATGTTCCCGCTGTGAGAGCAACGCCATCACGCAGCTGGCTGAAGAAGATCTTCTGGTCCCCGCGAATAACATCTCCGGCCTTATTCACATACTCACCAAACTCAAACCAGAATGGGGAGTAGAAAATGTGATGCAAACCGAACGGAATCAATGACCGTTCCACAACTCCGAAAATGAACGCCGATAACGTCGGACTTGTATCTACCATGAAGTGAGATATAGCATTCAGTCCATTTTGAATCGGAGGCCAGATGATCACCAGTAGTAACCCGATTAAGAGGGAAACGACTGAAGTGATAATCGGGACAAAGCGTTTACCGGCAAAGAAACCGAGGTAAGACGGCAGTTCGATTTTGAAAAATCGATTGTAACATAGCGCGGCGGCAATACCTATGATAATACCTCCGAACACGCCTGTACTCAATGTAGGAATACCCAGTATGCTGGCATAACCAGGCACATTGCCGATCATGGCAGGAGTAACACCTACCGCAGATCCCAATGTAACATTCATAACCAGGTAACCGATGATGGCCGCAAGACCTGCTACACCTTCGCCTCCGGCCAGGCCTACTGCAACACCGACGGCAAACAGCAATGCCAGATTATCAAATACGATCTGACCTGCGTTCATCATGATCGTGGCAATTGAATTTACCCAAGGGGTATCCAGTGCCGTTACATATTGCAGAAAGTCTGGGTTAACAAGCATGTTGCCTATTCCGAGCAACAAGCCCGCCGCTGGCAAAATCGCCACAGGCAGCATAAGAGCTTTACCTACTCTTTGCAAGACGCCAAAAAGCTTTTTAAACATCGCGTCGTATTCACCCTTTCGTCTAAGTCTATATGTCGTGATGCAAGCAAGGGAAAACAAAAAAGGCATGAGCTAATAAAGTGAATCGTACCAACCTTCGGGTATAGCATACCCTGTATAAGGTAAGAACAATCACACTCTAGAAACTCATGCCTGATCGAGTCAGTAACACGTCGCTTATGTTTATTCAGTTGCTTGATTACGGACACCATTGTAGCATCACTTCAAAAACAGTGCAAGCCTTTACACAAAAATTCTCAGGAGCGAATTCCATGGATGGTAATAATTCACTTCTTCTCTTCTTCTTTCCTCTGATTCAGCCGTTGGAGATGGATAGTCAGATAACCAACCTCTGCCGGATAAACCGGTAGATTTAATCTTCGTTCCATTACTTTGGTCAGTTTCCATGCAAGCGAGTACATTTCAGGGTACTCCAACTTCAACAGGGAATCCAGCTTGTGCAGTTCTTCCACCTTGTCTCCCCGCCGAACACGTTCCAATGCAAATCGCAAATGAGTCAGCAACCGGGAATAGTCCAGGGACTCCGTCTCAAATGAATAATCCAAATGATCCGAAACGATGCCCACCAGATCGGTAATGAGTTGCGAATGCTCACGTACTTGAGATATATTCTGGTTCGTCATGGCACTATAGATATGAAGCGCAATAAATCCAATCTCATCCATACCCAGATCGACACCCAGTTTCTCCTTGATGAGACGAACAGCGTAATCTCCCATGCGATATTCTTCTGGGTATATCTCACGTGTTTCATATAGAAACGGATTCTGTATGACAATGCCCTGTTCTTTGCGCTTTAGTGCAAAAGAAATATGATCAGTCAATGCGATGTGAATATGCTCGTTGAGCGGAACATCCGTACGCTCTGCGATATACGTAATGACTTCATTAATAATCTCGATCAAAGCTTCATCCACCTGTGGAAGAAGCTGTTTGTACTGCTCTTGCTCCTGCTGATTCTTCAAAATGAACATCTTCTCCACAGCCATCAAGGGAATGATGTCATTCGTTTTCCGGTTGAAGCCAATGCCTTTACCGATGACGACGACTTCTCCATGTTCAGGATGCTGTGCAATAATTACATTATTATTTAGCGCTTTGTTTACATGCAGGCTGCTCAATGTTTGCACCTCTTTTTTCACACCATCTTGAATGCGATTCAGTCACATCCTCGTTAACAACGAAAAGACGTCTGGCGCGGGCATACCGCGCCGAACGTCTCGCTTAAAAAGTAACAAAAAATCGCGTTAAGGTCAATAGAGCTTCATGTATCATTCATGTAGTCTTAATCCTCAGCTCCAGCTCTCTCCACAATCTTATCAATTACAGATGGAGTGGTTGCAGGTTCACTCTGCTGGACAGCAACCGGTGCAGGTGTTTTGGACTTGGTCAGCCCTTTAATCAATTGCTCTACATCAATACCGGATACACTCTTAAGCATCTCCGGAGCCGTAGACATCAACTCGGTGACATAGTTGCTTACACGCGCTGCCCCTTCACCCTTACCTGTATCTACCACAGTCAGTTTATCAATGGATGAGATCGGCTCTGCAATTTTACCTGCAAGCTCAGGCAGCATTTTGACGATGATATCGAGTACAGCCGCTTCGCCAAACTTCTGGAACGCCTCGGCAAGCTTTTCCTTCGCTTCGGCTTCTGCCAGACCACGCAGACGAATGACTTCTGCATCGGCTGTACCTTTGGCTCGTTCTGCATCCGCAACCGCCTGACCTTCAAGCCGTTTTTGTTCTGCTGTTGCTCTGGCTTGCGTTTCAATCGAGTATTGAACCGCCTCTGCTTCACGCATTCTTTTTGTTCTATCGGCTTCTGCAGCCTGCTCAACAGCATAACGGTCAGCTTCCGCTTTTTTCTTCACTTCGGCGTCATACTGCTTCTCGCGTACGGTAATTTCTTTTTCCTTCAGGTCGATCTCACGTTCTTTACGCACGAGTTCAACCTTCATCTGTTCTTCCACTACAGTCTGTTTCGCACGTGCTTCTTGGATATGATAAGCCTGGTCCGCTTCGGCTTTAGCTGTATCCTGGTCCCGCTTAAACGCGGCGACCTTCAATTCCTTCTCTTTAGCAGCTTCCGCGATATTGGTATCACGCAGCAACTCCGCCTTCTGCCCTTGCTCTTCCGCATTGGCTTTCTGAATTCGTGCATCCCTCATCGCTTCAGCTTCAGCAATTTCGGCATCCCGCTTCACCGCTGCAATTCTCGGCTTACCGAGCGCATCCAGATACCCTTGTTTGTCACGAACATCCTTAATGGTAAAAGAGACAATCTGCAGACCCATCTTTTTCAGGTCTCTTGCAGCCACACCCTGAACCTCTTGTGCGAATCGATCCCGGTTTCGGTACACTTCTTCCACAGTCATGGTTCCGAGAATGGCCCGCAAATGCCCTTCCAGAACCTCCTGTGCTTCGCCCCTTAATGCTTCAACGGGTTTGCCGATGAATTGTTCAGCTGCTGTAGCTACATCCTCCACAGCACTGCCAACTTTGATAATTGCAACCCCATCTGCTATAACAGGCACACCCTGCTCTGTGTACACTTCAGGCGTGGATACGTCCAGCTTGTGGGATAACAGTGAAATAAATTCGGACTGTTGGAACACAGGCCAGATGAAAGCACCGCCGCCTCGTACGATTTTGATTTTGCGACCGGATTCATCTTCCGAAATATTCTTGTTGCCCAGGAAGGAACCTGTGACGATCATCGCCTCATCAGGACCTACCGTTTTGTATCTCGCCCAGAAGGCTAATCCAAGAATCAGAATTACACCTACCACAACTGCAGGAACCAATAACATATCCATATCCATATCCCAATTCATTCACATCTCTCCCCTTAATTCTTGATGAGTAGATTCATTTCACCACGAGTTCGATTTAGACGTCTTTAAGTACATCTTCATCCCATTCAGCCACACGGAGTACACCTTCAGTAACGTCTACTACAACAACACGCGCTCCCGCCGCAATAGGGCGATGTTCAAAGCTGGACGCCGTATGAATCGTATTACCGGAAGCAAAACGGATCATGACTTCACCGAAGCCTTTTTCAGGTACTGGAATCGTAATTTCCCCTATTTTCCCTGAAAGCTCTTTCATTGAAAAAGCGATAGAGACCTCACTGTTGCGCATCGGTTTGATATATGCAAAGAATACCAGCATGGCAGCAGCAATGCCTATAAGCAGGGATAATATGAGTCCCGCAATCGCACTCACCGAGCTATAACGTGTCAACATAATTCCAGCTCCGCCAAAGGCCGTAATGGAACCGGCAAGCACGACAGGTTTGAGAAAATCAATGCCTGGCAGTTCAAAGGCCCCATCCAGCAAACCATCAATCAAGTCACCCAGCACAAGGCTGACGATCGCGAAAATGGCTCCTCCGATTAGACACCCCCAATAGATTGTCTCCATTCCCCGTTCCTCCTCTCTTCTGCCGCAAATCCAAACTAACTGGGCATTCCTCATGTAAATAAATACGTAGCAAATGGCATAATGTTTCAAAATCTTTCCTCATATGTAACCTAGACCCGATATTGGTTATTCTACATGATATTTCACATAAAAAGACCGCAAATCTCCAAAATGTGGAGATTTGCGGTCTTTATTAATAAATGGATTGCTTGCCTTTGTGTTACAGAGATGCCTTATAAATGGATACAACATCTTCACGCTGCAGCTTCTTGAAGTTGCCGAATGGGCCAAAGAGCATGGCCTTGTCGGCCATGACATCGATCTGACTGTCGTCAATGTCATAGTCTGCGAGACGACTAGGCGCACCGATGGACGTCCAGAATTTGCGCAGGGCTTCAATTCCTTCTTCCGCAATCTGCTTGTCTGATTTGCCTTCGGGATTAACCTCAAATACATTGATGGCCAGACGTTTGAAACGATCTACATTCACGTCGAGATTGTGCTTCATCCAGTTCGGGAACAGAATAGCCAGTCCGCCGCCATGGGGGATATCGTATACAGCAGATACTGCGTGCTCAATATTGTGGGTTGCCCAGTCACCGGCAAGTCCCATGTTCAGTACACCGTTCAACGCCATCGTTCCGCAGTACAGAATAGTTTCGCGAAGCTCGTAGTTCTCCAGATCTTCCACCAAACGAGGTGCTGCATCCATGACTGTACGCAGAATGGTCTCACAGAAGCCAAGCTGTACCGGCGTATTGTCATCCAGGTGGAAGTAGTGCTCCAATACGTGGGACATCATGTCAACCATGCCATACACCGTCTGATCCAAAGGCACGGTATATGTATTCACCGGATCAAGGATGGAGAACGCAGGAAAGGAATACGCGCTGCCCCAGCCCAGTTTTTCCTGTGTATCCTGGTTGGTAATCACAGAACCGGAGTTCATTTCAGAACCAGTTGCCGCCATAGTCAGCACGGTACCAAGTGGAAGAGCATCCTGAGCAACAGCTTTGCGCTGAGCAAAATCCCACATGTCGCCATCGTATTTCGCACCTACAGCAATTGCTTTGGCACAGTCCAGAACACTACCGCCGCCTACAGCAAGAATCAATTCAATATCATTTGTTTTGCAGAGGTCTACCCCTTTATGAACAGTGGAAAGACGCGGGTTAGGTTCAACGCCCGCCAGTTCCGTTACTTCTGCTCCTATTTCCTTGAGCAATCCGATCACCTGATCGTACAAACCACTGCGCTTAATACTTCCGCCGCCATATACAAGCAATACCCGTTTGCCGTATTTCGGCACTTCCGTTTTCAACGCTTCCAGTTGTCCTTTACCGAAAATCAGCCGGGTAGGGTTATAAAATTGAAAAGATCTCATAATCTATGCCGCCTCCAATGGAGTTAGAATGTTTGTGCAACTCCAATTATAGTACCCCGATTTTATAAAAACAAATCCATAGTCACTCACTTTATAACAAGCCGTTGATTTGCAGGTGGGCCCGGAACATGTCACTGGTCGATGGCAGATTCTCCTGATCCACCCAAGTCTCCGAGGACCATAATCCTGCCTGCTTGAATGCTCTGGGGCAATGGATGAAACATTCTTCTACGTCTACAATGACCGCTGCTCCGATCGTTTTGCCAGTCCAGCCCATGCTGTTGATAAAATCCTCATCCTTGGTTATAGAGGCCTTTCCATTAATCCTTAACACTTCATTCATGCCTGGGATCAGGAAGATCATGCCTACGCCAGGGTTGGACAAGATGTTTAACAGGGAGTCAATTCGGCGATTGCCGGGACGTTCCGGGTAGACCAGCCGATATTGATCCAGAACTTTGACAAAACCTGCTCCGTCCCCCCTAGGAGATGCGTCACTTTTACCTTCATCATCGGAAGTGGATAGGAAAAATAATGGTGACATGGATAGAAAGTGTTGAACATGGGAGTCTACAAACGATATCGCCTTGTTTCTCACGTGCTCATGCGGCTCACCCACCATGGTTTGCAGTTCATCTGCATCGGTGATCAGCGGTATGTTTAGTGGCTGCTTTTCCATTAATTATCCCCATTTCCCTAGATTCATGTTATTTTATCATCCTGTGATAACCTTTCTCACATTATACAATGAACACCCAGCTTCTGCCATGATCCTATATTCAATGTGCATGGTTAAAAGTGGCGCTAAATGGCGGCAATTACTTTCGAATCATTGAAGTTATTGATATATCATTATCTTTTTCTGACTGCACCCAAAAAAGGGATAGGTGAGCAAATTATATGCTGCTCATCTATCCCTTTTAAATTTATTCTCCATTACCTGACAATGCTGCTTGCCTACTGCTACTCTGTATATCCCATGCTTTCCACAAATCGACGGAAAGCCTGACGTCCTGCTTCATCGTATTTGTATACCCCTGCATGTTCCAGAATCTCGGCAAATTTCAGGCCTACTTCCTGCTGAACCAGAGCGACGGCTTGTTCCTTATTCAAGTTGGAACCAAAACGTTCTCTCAATTCTTCTGTCCAGCGCAGATGCTGATTCAAGGCATGATCCGAAGCCTGAGCAGATTCAGAAAGTTGGGTGTCCCCGGCAAGAATATCAGCAATTCCATCCAGTTCTTCTTTCAACCGGCCTGGGAGAATCGCAAGCCCCATAACTTCAATAAGACCAATGTTCTCTTTTTTCAGATGGTGCATTTCGCGATGTGGGTGGAATATGCCTTCCGGATGTTCATCATTCGTGCGATTGTTGCGCAGAACCAGATCCATCTCATATCCACCGTCCGCACTGCGACGAACAATAGGTGTTACCGTATTATGAGGTACTTGCTCTCCATTCACATCACTGAAGGCTTCAATCTCCACGGAAGGATCACTGTATACTTTCCAAGCTTCATACACAGCGTTGCCCGCTTCAAGCAGTTCCGCCGGATCATGTGAAGCGAGACGCAGAACCGACATCGGCCATTTCACCAGACTAAGTGTAAGCCCAGGCGCCTTGGCATGACGGAATACCGCTTCAGGTTTGGCATTTTGGATCGCGAACGTATGACGTCCACCTTGGAAATGGTCATGTGTCAGGATCGAACCTCCCACGATCGGAAGATCCGCATTCGAGCCGATGAAATAATGCGGATACTCGCCTACGAAGGCAAGCAGCCGGCGCAGGGTATCTTTCGTTAGCTTCATTGGCACATGATCATGGTGGAAAATGATGCAATGCTCGTTGTAGTACACATACGGCGAATATTGGAAGAACCATGGTTCACCGTTTAATTCCAGCGGAATAACACGCAGGTTTTGACGCGCCGGGTGATTTACCCGGCCAGCATAGCCCACATTTTCCCGACACAATTGGCATTTCGGATACACTGGAGGCGGAAGCAGCTTCGCCATGGCGATTTCCTTCGGACTTTTCTCCGGTTTGGACAAGTTAATCGTAATTTCCATATCGCCATACGGCGTTTCCTGTGTCCAATACACATTCTTCGAGATCCGGTCCATGCGGATATAGTTGGAATGAATCGACAGCTCATAGAATTGGGATGTAGCTGCTTCGATGCCTTCCGTTTGCTCCGTATGGCGGAAGGCACGCACCACCTCGGACGGACGGGCCATCAATTGACCCATGATTTTCGCATCCAGCAAATCGCGGTACGTATCGGTATTTTCCGGAATGAGTCCAATTTCAAAACCATAGTCAATTAACGTATCCAGCAAAGACTGGGGGCCATCCGGTACACTCTCGTTCAATGTTCCGGCATAAGGCTCGGAAAATCCGAACTGTTCCAGCAGAAGGTTGCGGCTGTAATCCCGATCCGCTTCTTCAATCAGCTTGTTCTGTAAGGCAAATGCAACCAGACGTTCAATGGCATGCAGTGCTTCCTGCTGCTCCGGTGTCCGGTCTGTGTTGTCTGCAGCATTATGGGTCTGTGACATATGGATGTTCGCCTCCTAGTTTTTTCCGTAGCCGTTAGGATGGGATTGGTGCCAGCTCCAGGCACTTTGAATGACATCTTCCAGGTTAGTCCATTTCGGATTCCATCCCAGTACCGATCTTGCTTTGGCAGACGATGCAACCAGTACGGCCGGATCACCTGCACGACGCGGCTCCTGTACAACCGGGATATCGAGTCCGGTCACTTTTTTCGCGGTTTCGATAACCTGTTTAACCGAGAAACCTTGACCATTCCCCAGGTTAAACACGTTGCTGCTCTCCCCTTTGCGCAGATAATCGACAGCGCGCAGATGCGCATCAGCCAAGTCACTGACGTGGATATAATCGCGGACACAGGTTCCATCTTCTGTCGCGTAGTCATCTCCAAACACGGCAATATGCTCGCGTTGTTTCAATGCGGTCTGCAGAACGAGCGGGATTAGATGGCTCTCCGGCTGATGGTCTTCACCAATTTTGCCGCTTTCATGTGCTCCAGCTGCATTGAAGTAACGCAGGGACACGTATTTAATCTCCTGTACTTTATCGAACCAGGACATCATGCGCTCCATCATCAGCTTGGTCTCGCCATAGACGTTTGTAGGCTCGGTGCGGTCACTCTCTTCGATCGGCACTTTCTCAGGCTCGCCATATGTGGCAGCCGTAGAGGAGAATACGATGCGGCGTACATTGGCTGCGTTCATCGCTTCCAGCAGGCACAATGTGCCGAACACGTTATTGTCGTAATATTTAACCGGATCCTTCATGCTCTCGCCAACCAGCGAGTTGGCTGCAAAGTGAATGACAGCATCAATGGAATTCTCAGCAAACAGCTTTGCCAAAAGCTCCTTGTCACGCAGATCTCCTTCATACAGCTTGCCACCCAGCAATGCCTCCCGATGTCCTGTCTGCAAATTGTCCAGTACAACAACTTCCTCGCCACGCTCCAGCAAAGCCGCTACCGTGTGCGAACCAATATACCCTGCTCCACCTGTCACCAAAATTGCCATCTTACTTCGCCTCCTTCAATTCTTTGACGCCGTCGCCCACTCCGCACACATAGAAGTCTCCCTTGAGACCGGTACGTGCTTCGTACGCCGCACCCACTTCGCTAACAAAACGCTCTACATCATCCTCATGTACCAGGGATACTGTGCATCCGCCAAATCCGGCACCTGTCATACGTGCACCCAGTGTGCCTGGAATGCGCTGTGCTTCCTCCACCATCACGTCCAGCTCTTCGCAGCTTACTTCATACAGATAGCGAAGCGATTCATGGGACGCATTCATCAGCTTGCCGAAGGTTTCCAGATCGTTATCACGCAGCGCTTCCACTGATGCGAGTACACGTGCATTCTCTTCCACAACGTGCTCGGCACGCTGTCTTACCTTCTCATCCTTGATGTGATCCTGCAGCGTTACAAATTGCTCCGGTGTCAGTTGCGCCAGATAGTTGAGTGCAGGCAGCTGTTCCTTCAAGATGGCAAGTGCCTGCTCGCACTGGGAGCGTCGTTCGTTATAAGCCGAGTCCACCAGACCACGCCGTTTGTTCGTATTGCCGATGACCAGCTTGTATGAGCCGGTACGGAAAGGCACCTTTTCATATTCAAGGGTGTCACACATCAACAGGATGGCATGATCCTCTGCTCCGTTAGCCACAGCGAACTGATCCATAATTCCGCAGTTGACGCCGACGAACTCGTTCTCCGCCTTTTGGGACAGAAGCGAAAGCTGTACCGTATCGATATCAGACACACCTTCCATCGACTGTATGGCGTATCCTGTGAGTACCTCCAGCGAAGCGGAAGAGGATAGTCCGGCACCATTCGGAATTTCACCGTGGTACAGGAAGTCGTATCCTTTCGTTACTTTCACGCCTTTGCCTTGCAGTTCAACCATGACACCAACTGGATAATCTGTCCACTCCCCTGTTTTCTCCTTGCCGATGGAGGATGTGTCGAGCACGCCTTCATAGGACATATTGGTGGAAGCGAGCTGCAGCTTGTCGTCTTTGCGTTCCCGAATACCAAGTGTCGTACCGAATTCAAGTGCGGCCGGAAGCACGTAGCCACCATTGTAGTCGATATGTTCGCCGATTAGATTCACACGTCCAGGAGCATGGAATACACGGATATCCGCTTCACTCTCTCCGTACTTCTCAATAAACTTTTGTTTCAATTCATGTATGTTCATTGCTGCTGCACCTCATCTCATTGTTGTTGTTTTCTTAAGGTTATTATACAAGAAAGCGGTGCCTCTTGAAATGCAGCCATGTGTGATTCATATGGATAAATGTGACCTTACAACATATAATGGGAATAACATCACCGAAAGAAGGAACGCCCCATGACCGATCCACACAAGGAACATTCAGCAGAACATCTGATCAAAAACACACAGGAATCCTCCGGGAAAAGTGGAGCAAAAACATACTCGGTTGCCTCCAATCCTGTCTATTATGAAAAGGGAGCGTTGCATGTCCTCTTTGCAGGCGCCAGCCAGACCCTTCCCGGTCATGCCCTTGGACCAAAACTGTACGATTACTATTTGCTTCATTATGTAGAAAAGGGAGCCGGCACATTCCGCACCGAACTTCATACCTACGAATTATCCGCAGGGGATTGTTTCCTCATTCATCCCGGACAGCTTGTAAGCTACCAATCGGATGCCCGCCGCCCCTGGCAGTATCGTTGGATGGCCTATACGGGCAGTCAGGCCGGGAAGCATACGGAGGAAGCGGGATTCCGCCCGGAGAAATCCGTTTTTCATGCCGGTCCATCCTGCGGAATTGCAGATTGGCTGTCCGTCATGCAGAATGCATTTGCCGAGCGAAAAGAAAGCTCTCATTTCACATCACTGGGTACGTTATATATGATTCTAGCCGAAGCACAAAATCACCTTTCTCAGGGACAAACCCTGATCCCCGGTGAGTCTTCAATCCGAAGGACCGTCAAACAGATGATTCAATATATGTCTACCCAATATGCTTATCCCGTCTCCATTGAACAGATGTCAGCCAGTCTCGGATATAACCGCGCTTACCTGTCCCGGATTTTCAAACAGGAAACCGGACTTTCTCCGGTAACGTATCTGCTCAAGCTTCGGATCGACAAATCGCGTCAACTGCTGCGTGAGCGTCCGGATTTATCTATTGAGCAAGTATCCGCCTCGGTAGGCCTGCCTGATGCACTTTATTTCTCCAAACAATTCAAGCGATTCCATGGAGAGGCGCCGAGTCTGTATCGCGAAAATATCCTCTCCAGGCCCCAAACTCCAAAGACGAGCATGACACAACCAAACCAGAGATGACTCCCTTAGACCTGGGTGAGATCACCTCCCCCCGGTTATCCACGTGTACATAGAAAAAGAAGATGCACTCGCCATCATGGCTAAGATGCACCTTCTTTTTTCATTTCATTTTAAAATGTTTAGTCCATATGCTTATTTGTCATGATGTTCGGGACGAAGAATGGACTCGATTCGCTCCAGTTCTTCCGAGGAGAAGTCAAGTTGACTGAGCGCAGCCACATTCTCCTCGATCTGCGATGTCCGGCTTGCGCCAATCAAGGCAGACGTTACCCTGCCGCTCCGCAGAACCCAGGCCAGCGCAAACTGGGCCAGACTCTGTCCACGTGCTGCTGCAATCTGATTGAGAGCACGAACTTTGCGCAGTGTCTCTGGCGAGATATTGTTCTCGTTCAAGAAGACGGAAGGCCCCTTTGCACGAGAATCCTCTGGAATGCCGTTCAGATACTTGTTGGTCAGCAGCCCCTGTGCCAGAGGACAGAACGCAATGCTGCCTGCACCATACTCATCGAGCACATCCTGCAGCCCATCTTCAATCCAGCGATCCAGCATTGAGTATTTCGGCTGGTGGATCAATAGAGGTGTACCCAAACCTTTCAGAATTTCAGCAGCCTGTTTCGTCTGTTCTGCAGGGTAGTTGGAGATGCCTACATACAACGCTTTACCCGAACGAACAATATGGTCCAGAGCCATCATCGTTTCTTCCAGCGGTGTTTCCGGATCATAACGATGCGAGTAGAAAATATCGACATAGTCCAGCCCCATGCGCTTCAGACTCTGATTCAGACTGGACACCAGATTTTTGCGGGAACCCCATTCGCCATACGGTCCGGGCCACATATAATAACCCGCCTTGGTGGATATCACCAGCTCATCCCGATAAGGCTTCAGATCCTGTGCCAGCACCTGACCAAACAGCTGCTCTGCAGAACCTGCGGGCGGACCATAATTGTTGGCGAGATCGAAATGCGTAATGCCCAGATCAAAGGAGCGGGTGATCATGTTTCGACCATTCTCCGCATTATTGATGCCGCCAAAGTTATGCCAAAGTCCAAGTGAAATTGCCGGAAGTTTCAGTCCAGAACGTCCAACACGGTTATATTTCATTGTTTCATAGCGTGTATCACTGGCTACGTAGACCATCATGAATCCCTTCTTTCCCCAGGTTCCGCTTCCTGCGCCCAGTTAGAGTGCGGGAGAATGCGGTTATTCAGACAAACGTTCTAACCAAGAAGCTGGTCCACCTTATTCATTACCTCACCGATCGGTTCGGTAATCAGCAAATCTGCCTGTCGGTCATAAGCCGTTGGCGTGGCATTCAGCAATACGGTATGTTTTCCGCGAAAATAAGTAATTAACTGTGCAGCAGGATGTACGGTGAGCGATGTGCCGCCGACCAGCAGCAAATCAGCAGAAGAGATGGCATCGACGGACTGGTATAAGGTGTTCTGGTCTAGTTCCTCTTCATATAGCACAACGTCAGGCTTGATTACTCCCTCACAACCTGCACACCGGGGAACCCCCTCCTTCGAGTGAATGATGTCATCCAAGGAGTAAAAACGTCCGCAATCCATGCAGGCATTTCGATGAACGGAACCATGCAATTCCAGCACATTCATGCTCCCTGCTTTTTGATGCAATCCGTCGATATTCTGGGTGATGACTGCCTTAAGGCGGCCTTCCTGCTCCAGTCGTGCAAGGAGTCTGTGGCAACCATTAGGTACCGCATCGGGATGAAGCATTTTACCGCGATAGAAATCATAAAAAATATCGGGATGCTGATCAAAAAAATGACGACTCAGCAGTTCCTCCGGTGGATAAGGTGAATGCTGCTCCGTCTGATATAGGCCAGCGGCAGAGCGGAAGTCGGGAATCCCGCTTTCCGTCGACGTTCCTGCCCCTCCGAAAAAAACAATGTTTGAACTTTCCTGAATCCAGGAAACCAGTTGTTCTGCCCCGTTCATCCTCTCTCCTCCTTTAGCGGAATGATCCCGTTCAGCCACCATTCGGATTCACCCTTATTTCGAGATAATCCCCAATAATGACATCTGCATCTTGCAAAAAAGCTGCTTGCTCTCCTTGAGGACAAAAACCAATGACATGAGCGACCCCTGCGTTCCGTCCCATCTGCATGTCTCCGTTGCTATCCCCTATGACTATGGCCTGGTGAGGAAGAATATGTAGCTCACCACATGCCAGTATGACGGACTCGCCATCCGGCTTCCCCAAAGTAACGCGGTCACAGCCGACGATGGATGTAAAAAAGGAGCGCAGTCCCATCCATTCCAAATGTTCTATCGCAGCCGAAGTAGTGTCCGAGGTTACTACAGCCAACGGGATTGAAGCAGCTTGGCAGGTCTGTAAAAAGGTAACCAAGCCCGGCATGGGCTGGGCCTGACGCCTTAACCGGATTTCCTGTATGGCAGTGCTGGACAGCTTGCGTATCGTAGTAATTGCGTCATTCCATGGCATACCAGCCGCATACAACTGCCCGGCCAGGAGCCCGGTACTCTCATCTACAGTAGCGATTGCCAGTGGACCCTGCCTGTCATAACCGACAATGCGTCCTTCGCTGTCATGAATCGTACCGAGAACCTTTTCTCTTTCCACCGTAAACCCGGCTCCAAGGTCGGCTAACACTGTTTCCAGTTGATTCAGCAAGGATTGCGCCCATGGTCCCCATAATTGTAAAAACTCAAGCAGCGTCCCGTCCTTATCGAACAAAATGCCCTGACAGGGAATCTGTAAATCTTTTATTTGAAGTATGGCCATAACCGAGCCGTCCCTCCTGGCAGCAACATCTATTTGATACCTTCAAGCCATCCCGAGATTGTATTTACCGTTTGAGACAGCTGCTCTTCACCTGTAATTCCTGGTTCTCCGTCACCACTCTGATGTCCGTAATCTCCGAATTGCGAGTGGTTTCCTCCTTCGATCGTGTAATACACGGTGTCTTCTGGCAGATAAGCACGGCCATTCTGATACTTGGTCGCGTTGACGACTTCATCATTGGTGCCCAAAATGGAGAGAGCCGGAATTCCAAGTGACTTCACACTGCCCTTTTGATCCGGATAGGATGCCAGGAAAAAGATGCCTTGGAGTGCGTCCGGATGGGATGCGGCATAACGTGCGGCCATGGATCCGCCCAATGAGTGTCCACCCATGACAAATGGTTCGTCTGGATACGCATTGCGAATATCATCCGCCAAATTTTGTTTCAGTACTGCCAGATTGACCGGCATTTTGGCAATAATGGTATGATGTCCGGCTTCCGCCAGCTCGTGGGCAAGAGGAGCATAGCTTTCCGGTTTCACCAAACCACCCGGATAGAAAATTACACTAATCCCTTCAGATTTGTCTGGTACAAAATCAATCCAGCTCTCCTGTTCGCTCACCGTAACCTGATCCGCTGTTTCCATGGCCGTTTGGGCCACTTCCTGCGGTCCATAGGGAGTGAACAGCTTCCAGGCAACAAACCCGCAGCCAATGACAATGAGCGCCAGAAGAACGAGCAGAAATTTCCCGATGCCCCTCTTCTTGCGCCCTGTATTATACCGGTTTCTCAACTTCAATCACCTTTCTTCACTTACCGCAGGTGCTGCGGCTCGCGTGGAATGAGAGCCCAATTGACCCGGCGCTCATTCCACGCCATGCTTTTATTCAGCCTTGGCCTTGCGGTAAGCATCCATATATTGTTCCGCCTTGCGGCGAACATGACTTAAATCCCCTGTTTTCATGGCTTCGTTGGTCAGGTCTGAGCCGATTCCCACGGCTACTGCTCCTCCCTTGATCCAGTCGCCAAGATTGGACAAGGATACCCCGCCGGTTGGCATAAAATTCGCCTGTGGCATAGGCCCTTTTATCGTTTTGATAATGGATGGATCATACAGATTGCCTGGGAACAATTTCACAATATCCACGCCGAGTTCCAACGCACGTTGAACATCAGCAATGGTCATTACGCCAGGCAGGATCGGAATCCGATAGAGATTGCAAATCTTAACGGTATCCGGATTCAAGGAAGGCCCAACGACAAACTCGGCACCTGACATGATTGCAGCTCTTGCTGTCTGGGGCTCAAGTACTGTTCCTGCTCCTATAATGGCAAACTTCTCAGGATCCTGTGTGTTCCAGTGGTAGACACGGCTCAGTTTCTCAATGGCTTTGAGCGCACTGGGAACGGTCATGGTGATCTCAATCACTTTGATTCCGCCAGCAATGGCTTGTTCGGCCATAGCAATGACCTGGTCAGCAGAGTCGGCCCGAAGTACGGCAACAACCCCGTTATCCGTAATTTTTTGCAGCAGCTGAAGCTTCTTCATTTCATTCTCTCCCTTGTCAATGTGGTTGTTATTACAAGCCTTACATTTGAAGAACGAAGATGAGACTTATATGATTTCAGCAGCGACTAGCGCTCAACATGGGCTACGTTGTTCAGCTTGGCCTCGACTTGCTCCCACGTCGGGAGTGCCTCCCAATCGCCCACAGCCTGTATTACCATGGAACCGGTCAAATTACCGAGCCGGGTAGCTTCCTGCGGTGAATAGCCCTTAAGGAGCCCTGACAGGAAGCCTGCGCAGAATCCATCTCCTGCCCCGACCGTATCCAGCACATGATCCGCCTTGAAGTACGGAACTTCCGTTAGGGTACCATTCACCAATACATAGGTCAAATCAGGACCGCCCTTCACGATCGAGATTGTACCCAGTGCGGATAAACGCTCGAATATTTTTTGATCATCCTGTTCGTCATATAGAAGCTTCAATTCATCCAGACCCGGCAAAAAGTAGTCAGCCTGCTCCGCCAGACGGAGTAAAACCGGGCGTGCCTCCTCTGCGGACCAGAGCTTGAGACGCAGATTCGGATCAAAACTTACTTTTACACCAGCCTGCTTGGCGATATGTATAGCGGCTTCCACTGTAGATAAACCCGAAGGGCTGATCGCTGCAGTTATGCCTGTAACGTGCAAAATTTGAGCTCCTGCAATATAGTCCGGATCCAGATCATCGGGTGTCATGGCACTTGCAGCGGATAGCTTCCTATAATAGTGTACCGAGGACTTCCCGGAAGCGTTCTCACGAATCATTAAACCAGTCGGCTCGGTGGCACTCATCCGTGCCCGGGATACGTCTACACCTTCACCACGAATCGCTTTTAGAATCATGGTGCCGATGGGATCCTGACCCAAGCGACCAAACCAGCCGCTTGTATGACCCAGTCGGGACACACCGATGGCCAGATTGCTCTCTGCACCGCCAAATGACTTGTCCAATGAAGCCGCGTATTCTAAACCCCTTGTATCCTTTGCTGTCAGCAAACCCATACTTTCGCCGAATGTAACAATTTCAGGACTCTGGCGGGTATTCATTGACATCTTCCTCGCCTCCTTATATTTACATTTCCTCATCTTCTTTCCCCATTGTCATCCTCTATGCAACCGTTGTCAATCCCGAGCGTTCATTTTGTTGTCACAGCTCCAAGAAAGGATAGCGCTTTCTATTGTGAATTATATCACAATGACTGATCCATATCCGTATTACCCTTATTACAGATACAGATGACCTTAATTAGTGAGGTCAACAGGAGGGTTACAACATGAACAACCGGACTGGAATCCGTGATGACCAGGAATCATTTTTTTACAACTTGCGCTTTATGCTTATTGTCTGCGTACTCGTTGGCAACGCCCTTGAACCGCTGATTACACGCTTTGCGGGAGCTGAGGCTCTGTTCCTGTGGATATATACGTTTCATATGCCGCTATTTGTATGGGTTACCGGGTACTTTGCCAGACATTCCCCGCAGGGAGAAGCCGGACGCAGAGTGCTTAAACAACTTGTGCTGCAGTACGTTCTTTTCCAATCCCTATATGCTCTAATGGATTTCACGGTGTTTCACACCCCTCATATGAAGCTGTCCTTTTTTGCGCCTTATTTGTTGCTTTGGTTTCTGGCCAGCCATTTTTGCTGGAGACTTCTGCTTAGGCTTACTATGTCATGGAAGCCGGTCCATCGGCTGATTGCCTCCATTGTGCTGGGAATTATCGCCGGCTATTTGCCCGTGGACGGATTCTGGCTGAGCTTTAGCCGAACATTTGTATTCCTTCCTTTCTTTATGATCGGTTACGACTACGGAGCAACTATTCGGTCTTATTTGAGATCAGGCTGGGGCCGTAACGCCGCAGCAGCATTATCGGCTGGCCTTTTGATATGGATTGGATTGGGTGGACTTGAGATATCCACAGGCTGGTTGATGGGCAGCATGACTTACGCTGAACTGGGCCACCATGAATGGTATGCCGGCATATATCGCCTCGGGATCTATGCGCTGGAAATAGTGTCAGGTGCACTTTTTCTCGCCTGGGTGCCTTCACTCACATCCAAACTGACCGATCTGGGACGACGTACGCTTTATGTTTTTCTTCTGCACGGATTTCTTGTTCGTCTTACGATCTGGTCGGGGGTCTACAATCATATAGAAAGCGGATTATACATTCCGGTGATTGTCGTCATTGCCGTAATGTTCGCTGTATTATTGGCCCATCCGGCCATACGCCATGCCTTTCGGCCACTAATCGAACCGGATACCTCACGGTTTACTCTTCATCGCCGGGAATTATTTAAACGCTCCGTGTGATCGTTTAGATGTAGATTATGCATTGCTTTCCATGGCAACCGGCTTGTTTCAGGCTGGAAATAACGTGGTAAGTAGGGATACGCGCTACAAAAAACAACTTATCCCGTAAGGAGTGATTTGTAATGGCACGTTCGCAAGCAACTGGACAGAAGATGAGCCGTGAGGAGGCAGGCCGATTAGGTGGCAGAGCTACCTCCAAAAATCATGACCGCAGCTTTTATCAAATGATAGGCAGAAAAGGTGGAGAAGCCACCTCGGATGCTCATGATTCCGATTTTTACAAAGAGATTGGCCGCAAAGGCGGCGAAGCCACCTCCGAAACGCATACCAAAGAATTCTATCGCGAGATTGGACGCAAAGGCGGAAGTAACTAGCCTTGTTAAACGTATTTTCTCCGATTCATAACGAAACGTGAAATTACTGTTGAGGAAGCCGAAGCCATTTAAATGGAAGTCGGCTTCTTTCTATTGAATTGTAGAAATATGACGGCGATTGTGATAGACTCTATAGAAAAACCGGGTTATTCACGGGTTTAAAGCAGCAAAGAGTTTCACAAACTACGGAAGCTCGAAGCCGGCCAAGTCGGTCTATTTTTTTAGAGTACGGATGAAATTAAACGACAGATGCACTGCCATTTTATTTCCATTCATGTTGCTCGAATACATTTTATATTTGGGGGGAAATACACCATGTCAGCCAAGAAGATGCGTTCCGATATGATCAAAAAAGGTTTTGACCGTGCACCGCACCGCAGTCTGCTCCGCGCAGCAGGCGTTAAAGAAGAGGACTTTGGCAAACCGTTTATTGCCGTATGTAACTCATACATCGATATCGTGCCAGGTCATGTGCACCTGCAGGAATTCGGTAAAATTGTAAAGGATGCAATTCGTGAAGCCGGTGGCGTTCCGTTCGAATTCAACACAATCGGCGTAGACGATGGAATTGCCATGGGACATATCGGTATGCGTTACTCGCTGCCAAGCCGTGATATCATTGCCGATTCTGTTGAAACGGTTGTATCCGCGCACTGGTTCGACGGCATGGTATGTATCCCGAACTGTGACAAAATTACACCAGGCATGATGATGGGTGCACTCCGCTGCAATATCCCTACCGTGTTTGTTAGCGGTGGACCGATGAAAGCCGGTCGTGACAGCAACGGTAAAGCCCTGTCCCTGACATCCGTATTTGAAGGTGTTGGTGCATTCCAGGCAGGTAAAATCGACGATAAGAGCTTGCTTGAGCTCGAACAGTTCGGTTGCCCAACTTGCGGCTCCTGCTCCGGTATGTTCACAGCAAACTCCATGAACTGCCTGGCTGAAGCAATGGGACTGGCTATGCCAGGTAACGGTACCATTCTGGCAGTAGCTCCAGAGCGTCGTGAGTTTGTTAAACAATCTGCGAAACAATTGATGGAACTGATCAAAATGGATCTGAAACCACGCGACATCGTTACGGTAGAAGCCATCGACAACGCATTTGCACTCGATATGGCCATGGGTGGTTCAACCAACACCGTACTGCACACGTTGGCTCTGGCTCACGAAGCAGGCATCGATTATCCAATCGAACGCATCAATGAAGTTGCCAACCGCGTGCCTCACCTGGCGAAACTTGCACCTGCTTCCGACCTTCACATCGAAGACGTTCACAATGCGGGCGGAGTAAGCGCAGTTCTGAACGAATTGCTGAAGAAACCAGGCGCGATTCACGCTGACTGTATCACTGTAACAGGCAAAACCATCCGTGAAAACGTTGAAGGCAAGGAAATTCAGGATACCAACGTTATTCACAAGCTGGATAACCCGCATTCGGAAAAAGGCGGACTTGCTGTATTGTTCGGTAACCTTGCACCACAAGGCTCGATCATCAAGGTTGGTGCTGTCGATGCTTCAGTTGGCGGTTACCACAAAGGGCCTGCCATCTGCTTCGATTCACAGGAAGAAGCTTTGGAAGGCATCGCGAACGGCAAGGTAAAAGAAGGACATGTTGTCGTTATCCGTTATGAAGGACCAAAAGGCGGCCCAGGTATGCCTGAGATGCTTGCCCCAACTTCCCAGATCGTGGGTATGGGTCTTGGTGCCAAAGTCGGTCTGATCACCGATGGACGTTTCTCCGGCGCATCCCGTGGTATCAGTATCGGCCACATCTCTCCGGAAGCAGCTGAAGGTGGTCCAATTGCTTTTGTTGAAGAAGGCGATATCATCGAACTTGACCTGAACAATCGGATCATCGAGCTGCATATCAGTGACGAAGAGTTTGAACGTCGCCGTGCGAATTGGAAAGGTTTCGAACCAAAAGTAAAAACAGGTTACCTGGCTCGTTATTCCAAACTTGTTACCAACGCAAGTAACGGTGGCGTGCTGAGCATTTAATTTCATTCGTTTTTCCGATAGATTTTTGCTTATCGGAGGCAACATAAAAGGGTTGCTCCTCTGCCAGTATTGGCAAGGGAGCAACCCTTTATCGTTTTCCATGGGTCCAAGTATATCGAATAAGAATATCAATCAGTTCTATTTCCATTTAGCCCGTTGGTGTGTTCTTCAATTCGGGGCCGGACAGCACATCCGTCTCGGCGTTAATCCTGTCCGTCTGAATCTGTTCCGTTGTTGCAGCTACAAGTGCATGCTGACCATAGCGCTCCATTAATGTGTCGAGCGGCATGGCAATCATTTTGGGAACCAGTTGCTCGGATCGCTGCTTCAGACGTTTTGTTCCTGAAGGATGGATCACGCTTAGCAGCAGTTTGAGATACACCTTGGAAGCCGAACTGAAGGGTCCGGGTGGAAGTTCCTTCACGGTGAATCCGAATTTCTCCGGTCCCCTATTGATCATGCTCACGCCATAGACCGCTTTGGCAGAACGCAGTTCTGGTTCCATTGCAATCTGCCGCGCCAAATCGGGAAGCTGCTGTTCCATGGCCCGGATCATTCGAATAGCCAGATGCATGCTGGAACGCGAGGTCATCCCGAGCTCAAATAATTTTTTGTTATCAAAATGAAGTTCAATCACCGGGTCGCCGTTCCGGATGACTTGCCCCTCGTTCATTTCAACCAATGCACCGTGATATACTCGGGACCGGTAATGAAGCATGGGGTCTTCCGGTGAAGCGGTTCGCAAATGGTATACCCAATGGAACAACTTCTCCCAGCCAAGCCACAAAGCAACCACGCCCCGTTTTCCTGGTGACAGCTGTGTCTGAGGTTGATTTGATTTCTGAGATTCGCTCAATGTAATGCCTCCTCCCATCAAGGTATCGATGCGTACACTTTGTAATCCCTGCCGCTCGGCCTCCTGCAAAACCACTTCCAATGCCTGAAGCATCTGCTCGGGTGCATGTGCGTCAGCTCCCAGCGTTGTCCCCCGGTCATGCAGCAGCATGACTTCTCCGCCTCTTAGCTCTTTCAACATACGTTCTGTCAATTTTTCAGCCCCAACACGGCTTCTCCAGTCTTCAAACATGGAAGACCACAGGACAATCTGACGATCCTTTTTGCTGAAAAAATCGAACAGATTCATAATCCCCCAAGGTGGACGATAATAACAGGTTCTTACCCCTGTCACTTCCTCTATAATCTGTCCGGTTCGCTGAATCTGATTTTTAACCGTACGCGGTCGCATTAACCAATTGGTTTTGTGAATATAATTATGAATTCCAATGAGGTGCCCGTGCTCATGAATATGCTGGATGAGTTCCGGGTGACTGGCAGCATGCTCCCCGACCACAAAAAAAGTCGCCTTGGCATCGTATTGCTTCAGCAATTTCAGTAACCTTGGCGTGTATATCGGATCAGGACCGTCATCGAATGTTAATGCAAACTGTGTATCACTTCTTCCACGTCTGAACACGCGCAACCCAAAAAGTCTGCTGATCAAACTTGGAATAAAGGCGTAAAAAGATGAAATGTACAATGCCCATAAAAATAGGCTCTGAAGTAAATTTGTCATGCTCTGATTCCCCGCTTCTCTTGCTGAATGACTGCTCCCATCCATGTACTATGGAAAATAAATCGCCTTTAATTTTATCATAATTTTAACTTTTCTTGAATCCTGTTTTCCAAAAAACAAGTCAATCGTGTACAATAAATGGATGAATGACGGACGAAGGAGCCCTGCCCATGCTACCGCTTTATAAAAAATATGGACGTACTGTTTTTGACATCGCTTTACTTGTGTTAACTGTATATTTTATCATGTATGGTTTTAGCCGATTATATCAATTGGCTGCGCCCGTTTTTCTTTCATTTATCGTGTACTGGATGATCGAACCACTGGCCCGCTTTTTGCATCGCCGGGGATTGCCCAAAACCTTGGGAGCCGCGATATCGGTTTTACTTTTTCTCGCACTGATTGTTGCTGCTTTTTTCGGCGTGGGTTTGATTATCGTTTCTCAAATCTCCAATCTCCAGGATAACTTCCCTCGTTATGTGCAGCTGCTCCAAAGCGAGTTTACCAGTCTCGTATACTTTCTTCAGGACAAGTGGAACGCACTTCCTCCAGGAATTATTGAGAAGGTAAACGATTATTTTGCAACACTGACCGGTTTTTTGTCCACGTGGGTGACCAGTGGTGCACAACTCATCATCGGATTTCTGAGTTCTTTTTCATCATTTATCACGAACTTCGGGATTGCGATCATTCTTGCCTTCTTTCTCAGTATCGAGATTGAATCCTGGCGCAAGTTTGCACGTGCAAAAACACCAAAAACATTGAAGCTGGCTCTGGCTTTTATGCGAAACCATGTCTTCAAAACCATTCGTTCGTATCTGAAGGCACAGATGATCATGATGCTGATTACCTTTGTATTGATCTATGTTGGATTGCTCATTCTTGGAACCAACAATGCCTTCACGATCGCTGCCATTTGTGCGGTATTTGACTTGGTACCTCTGCTGGGGGTTCCCGTCATATTTATCCCATGGATTGTCTACCTGTTCATCGTAGGCAACAGCAGCTTGGCCATCGGCCTGATCGTTGTGCTTGTGATTACGATGCTGACTCGCCAGTTGCTTGAACCGAAAATATCGGGCAACTCGATTGGAGTATCTTCTGCATACCTGATGCTATCCTTTATGCTGATCTCACTCTCCATATTCGGCATTGCCGGAGTTGTACTATCCCCAGTGCTGCTGATTCTGCTAAAAGAATTGTTGCAGCAGGGGTACCTTCAGCGATGGATCCACCTGCCCAAAGATGAATTTGACTCTTCTCCATTAGTGATGGATCCGCCTGCAGGCAGCGCAAGTGACGCCAACGCGGACGCTCCTGTTGACGCTCCAATCCAGTCTAACCGTCACGAGGATTCTGCCAAATAATCCATCACGCTGCGAAAGATATCCGTAGCCTGATGGTGCCCACCGGGTGCTACGTTCTTCACCAGAACAGCCACCGCATAACGTGGCTGCTCTACTGGCCCATACCCGACAAACCATTGATGATTAAGATTCCGTCCTTTCTGCTGCACTTGAGCAGTACCCGACTTCCCTGCGACATGCCAGTGTGCCTGTTGCAGGGTTTTTCCGGTTCCATCCGTAACCACCGTACGCATCCATCTCAGCAGTTGATGAGCGGTTGCGGGGGAGATCTGACCGACTTGTGAAGGTGAATGATGCGAGGGCATTTCCAGCATGACATCTCCATCAGCGTACCGGATCTGCTGGACAAGCCGAGGCGCATGAACCCTGCCGTCATGAAGCAGACTAACCATCAGATTCGCAGCCTGCAGCGGAGTAACCCGGGTGTCTCGCTGACCAATGGCGGTCTGTACCCGTGCCCCTTCATCCTGCTGGGAGACGGCTGCTGTACGTACCCTCCCTGCATCCTCGTGATCAAATTGACGCAGTACTGACATTCCGGCTATATTTTTTCCCTCCCAGCCAACTGGCCGTGCCAGCCCCAGCGCATCTGCCGTTCGTTCCAGCTGCTCCATACTGAGACGACGAGCCGTTTCGGCAAATACAATATTGCAGGACTCAGCGAATCCTTGCTCCAGCTTCAGATCACCATGTCCATGCTCTTTCCAGCAGGATAATCCGTACCTCCCCCATTCTCCACTACAATGAAAGGTTTCCTTGGTAGACACAGCCTGAGATTCCAATGCCGCCGCCGCCGTAACGATTTTAAAAATGGAACCGGGTACAGCGCTCTGCACAGCACGGTTCGCCCATGAGGAATCTCCCGGATTCACATGCTGCGGATTGTAGAACGGTACGGAGACCATTGCGCGTACATCCGCATTTGCTGTATCGAGCACAACGATCGCCCCTTCTTTTATGCCCGATACCTCCACAATCCGCTCCACCCCCTGCTGTATGTCTGCATCAATTGTAGTCTCCACTTTTAAGGGATAATGACGATTCATTGGGGCAATTACCCTTGGTTCTATTTCCGGAATCATCTCACCTGAGCCTGTAACCATACGTGTCAGCAGGGTAGGACCCATTCCCATCAATATTGGATCTAGCGTTCGTTCCAGCCCGGCAGCTCCCGACTTCAGAGCAAATGGTTGTTTTACTTCATCTGTATGATGGTCACGTCCGTTGAGAACTCCAGGTTGTTCAGCCAAATAGCCCAGCCATTGCATGCCTGTACGATTCTGGCCATAACGTGACATCATGGGATATACTCCCGCACCCTCCCCCACAATCTCACGAAGGCTCGCTGCTTGTGATTCATCCAGTACAATCGGTTGATGCTTGCCTGCCGTCCAGAAATGGGGAGCATATCCCTGTTCCCATTCTTTAATTAGCCGTGCTGTATCCGTATGTAATATGGCTGCCATCTGTTTCAATCTGTAGTCTGCCGTATTTGATGCAGATCGGAAGTCCTTTTGTCCAGGATGCGGAAAAAGCACAAGTCCCCACTGCAGGTTACCCGTTAATGCTCTTCCCTTTCGATCTGTGAACTGTCCCCGGCCGGGATCAAGCATAACCCCGCGTTCACGCTGCAATACAGACATCTCGCGGACTGTTCGCTGAGATCCTGGCATCATTCGATTCACCTGAACCATCTGAATCCAACCGAGGCGGAGGATTAACACTGCAAAAATGACGGTCAGGAAGACACATCCAACATAAATTCTTCTTTTCAGTTGTACATGCATACTTCCTGATCACGCCCTTTCTCTTTTTTCACATAGTATGTTTCATTACATTTGGAATTATCCGGCAAACAGCAATAAACCTGTTCCATGAACGGAACAGGTTTATTGAAGATATCCATGAGATTCTACATTGGTCTAAACTGTAAAGCGGGACAACGTATTTTTAAGTTCAGTGGATACATTCTCCAGCTTGTCAGACAGGTTCACCAACTGGTTGCTAATATTTTGCTGCTCACTGCTCAAAGACGCCACTTCCTCCGATGTCGCGGACGATTCCTCAGCTACTGCGCTAACATTACTCATCGCCTCAGACAACGTACCTTGAGACTTGTTCAGATCTCCGATGGACTCCGTGACCATGTCCAGTTTCTCTACAAATGCACCCATCTGCTGCTGTACCGAAGCAAAAATCACATTGGTATCTTTTACTGCATCCATCTGTTCCCGGAATAACGGGTTGACATTGGACAAGGCGGTGACAGTCTCGTTCATCTCAAGCATAATTTTATCTGTAATGTCACCTACCATGTCGATGGACTGTCTGGACTGCTCAGCCAGTTGTCGAACCTCACCAGCAACGACCATGAATCCGCGTCCTGCTGCACCGGCACGTGCCGCTTCAATGGTGGCGTTCAGTGACAAAATATTGGTCTGCTTCGTAATGTTCTGAAGCACATCAAGGACTTTCAGAACGGAAGATGTACTCTCTTTCAGAGAGTCTACCTTGTTCACCAGTGCACCAATCATTTCTTCCGTCTTCTGTGTCTTCGTCATTAATTGATTCAAGTGCTGTGTTCCTGTTTCACTGGCTCTTTCCACATGTCGGGCAGATTGTCCCATTTGCTCGTTTGCGGCAACCACACTCTCCATCTGACGGGAGATGTTGTCGGTCAACTCATTACCGCGCTCGGCTTCCGATGCCAAGCTGCTTGCCCCACCTGCAATCTCTTCAGTGGCTACTGCAATCTCCGATGCTGAAACCGCTGTTTTCTTGGACGCATTGCTAAGCTCTGAGGCTGTATCCAGCACCTCCTGCGCGGAACGATTCGTTTGCTCAACCAGCTTCGTAATCTGTTCCATCATCAGATTGAAGGCAGCAGATAACTGGCCAATTTCATCTTTGGAGGTAAATGGTGTACGCACCTTCAGATTCCCTTTCGCACCCTCCTGCATCAGGTCTTTCAATCTTCCCAGCGGACGGGCAATCATGCGGACCATCCATACACCAATCAGTACTGCAATCGCTGCATCAATCAATGCCATCCATAATGTCAGCGTCAAAATGCCTTTGGCATCCTGAACCAACATGGAAGTAGGTACCATTCCAATTAGTTTCCAATCCGATGATTCCATCGTACTGTAAACTACAAGCATATCCGTAGATTTCCCATCAACCGTATATTCTGCATTGGTACTGCCCATTTGCTCCGTCAAATCTCCGTAAAAGGCAAGCTCCGTCTCCTTCCCTGTACGGTCAGGAATCGTTGAGGCTACTACTTTTTTGTCCGGGGCAATGAGCTGAAGCACAGCTCCCTCTCCCAGATTAAGCGATTTCAACTGTTCCTCCAAAACTTCGAGTTTCAATTCAATGACCAGGACATAGGACTGATTTGTCCCTTGCAGATTTTTCATAGACCGAGCGATTCGGAACGTTGGAGCACTTCCATCTTCTTTGGTTTCTGTAGGAAGCCAGCGATATCCGCCAGACTTTACTAACTCGTCATACCAAGCCTCGCTTCGAATATTACCCATGGAAGAGCTGCTGCTACCCGTTCCCATCGTGGACTTGGTTTCGTCCGTTGGTACCAGATAAATCGCTTCCATAGATTTATTTGTAAATGCTACATTGGATAGCTGTTTATTGATGGAGCTTGAATTGATAAACGTATCATATGCCGTCAAATTCGCATTAGACATGTTTTGCAACAAGGATTGCATTTCCGGATCAAAGAAGATCTGGGTAGACGTATCCACAAATCGTTCCAGAATGATGTCCATTTTTTCTTTGGTTTGATCAATCGTTTCCTGATTTGCCCTGGAGGCATTTTCCTCAATTGTGTTTTTGGCTTTCGAGTAGGATAATAGACCCAAACTAATCACAAAAATCATAATGCCCGCAAAAAAGATTAAAAACAGTTTAACCCCTACCGATTTGACCGGATTTGCCTTCCGGACCTGAGTTAACGTTGTTCCCCCCATCTTATTCCACTGAATCTTTTTCCAATCCAGCTTAAACGGTTTCTTGTTCGATGGTTTTTCTGTCTTACCTTTCAGGAAGCTTAATTTCTTAAACTTTTGATCTTTCGGCTTCTTTTCCTTCACTGGTTTTTTCACCTTTTCCCCACTGTCCTTCTGCTTCTTTTGAACCAATCCCATTCACCTGCCAGTTTGCTAGTTATATTTTTCTTTCTCTCCCCTATAAACATGTAATATTCGACAGTTTTCCCCTTTCCCCTTTCGTTTTCCAAAAATATTTTGCAACTTTTTTCCTATTTTCCTATAAAAAAAAGCCCCCCGTATACCGATATACGGAGGACTATATTTTTGATTTATAACATAATCTTGTTAATAGGTAACACAATCTTGTTATAAGTAGGTCATTCAACCTATTTCTTTTTTCTCATCATATCAAAGTAGGATACAGGCTGATCCACCTTCATTTTGATTAATTGTAACGGGTGGCGTGCTGCATCGAGCACATTGCCTTCTTCATCCTGAATTTCACCTACAACTTGCTTGAAAAAGGTTCCATTCGGACCGAAAAATTCGATCTCCTGTCCAGGTTTGAAATGATTCCGCTGCTGGATTGTCGCCATTCCTGTGGCCGCATCATAATCCATAACCAATCCTGCGAAATCATAAGGTACTGCTTTTTCTTCGGGCTCATAAATATGATCCTCATGATCCGGTGTATCATAGAAAAAGCCCGTGTTTAATGGACGGTTGGCAGCCTTATTCATTTCTTCAACCCATTCCGGCTTCAATACGTAGTTTTCCGGGTCGGCCATGTAAGCATCAATCGCTTGACGATATACGTTTACAACGGTTGCCACATAGTGGATCGACTTCATGCGTCCTTCTATTTTGAAACTATCCACACCCACATCAATCAACTCGGGAATATGGCCAATCATGCACAGATCCTTCGATCCCATGGAAAACGAATTGTCCTGCTCCTCGAACAGGGGCAGCTGATTTTCTCCCAGTTTGAAAGGCGCAGGAGCTTTCATCTGCATCTCTTCTTCACTGACCCACACCGTATCTTCTCTGGCATCTTCAAACAAATCATATTTCCAGCGGCATGATTGGCAGCAGCCACCCCGATTAGAATCCCGATCCGTAAAATGATTGGAGAGTACACAGCGCCCGGAATAAGAGGAACACATCGCGCCATGGATGAAGGCTTCAATTTCGATATCCACGTTAGCCTTGATCTCTTCAATCTCCTCAAAGCTGGTCTCACGCCCCAGAACCACACGTGGGAGGCCTTCCTCTTTCCAGAACTTCACGGCTTGCCAGTTCAGCGTTGACTGCTGAGTACTAAGGTGCACCTCAAGACCAGGAACAGCACGCTGGGCCACTTCAATAATCGCCGGATCAGCTACGATTACAGCTGAGATACCCGCATTGTACAGATTTTGCAAATACGCTTCAATGCCCTCGATATCTTCATTGTGTGCATAGATGTTCGTAGCCACAAATACTTTGGCACCGTATTTATTGGCAAATTCCACACCTTCACGCATTTCTTCAAAGCTGAAGTTATCCGCGTTGGAACGGAGTCCATATGCCTGTCCACCAATATACACGGCATCTGCGCCATAATGGATCGCAAACTTGAGTTTTTCCAGATTTCCCGCCGGAGCAAGCAGCTCCGGTTTGTCCAGACGGTTACGTTTACCCGAAAATTTTCGCTGTACCGCCACTGTTTCCATTTCGTTCACCTCGTCTATTAATACACCTGTTCTTTGTAGAAAAAGCCAAATGACAGCTCCCGTTCAGGATCCTGCAATTGGCGAACCTCATCCAGCCACTCATCAGAGAAAGCATATGCATCGGCATCAGCTACATAGCTGTCAATCGCTTTCCGGTATGCCCGTACAACAGCTTCATTATAAACCAGGGGTTTGAGAATGCCTTCTATTTTAAAACTATGCACGCCTGCCTCCATCATCAAATGGAGATCCTCCAGAATGCATATATCCTCTGAACTCATGATGTGTGTACCGTTAATATCTTCATAGATCGGAAATTTCTCATCCCGACGCTCAGCCTCAATCAGGAATAACCCGCGTTCTTTACCGAGATTCCCTTCTACCGGACGGCCCTGATGCGCCATATAACTTTGGACCAGACTGCGCTTGGAATGATAAATATTCGTCATGCCATGAACCTGAACCTGAGCTTCCACCCTCAGAAAAGGGACCATCTCCGTCAGTTCATCCATATTCAACTCCCGAGCAAGCACGACACGACTGGCACCCTTGTTTCCCCAGTAGTTGGCTGTCGCGTAGTTCGTCGAAGTCATCTCCGCGTTCCAGTGCAGTTGAATATGTGGAGCATATTCCTTGATCGCAGCCAGTACGGACGGATCATTAAATTCCACCGCATGGACGCCAATTTTGCCTAGAGCCTGGACATATTCAGGGAGTTCCTTCAAGAGCTCGTTGGACATCAGGTTATTCATCGATACATAGACACGCGCCTGATGTTTGGCAGCAATGGCTACCACCTCTGCTGTCTCTTCCACAGTGAAACTTCGGGGTAAACGCATGCCGAAGCGATCATCCCCAATTAACAAAGCATCTGCTCCGGCCTGGAGCAGCACTTCTGCTTCATTTACATTTGCTGCCGTAACGAGCAGTTCATGCTTCTTACTCATATACATCCCCTCCGCTTATTGCGCAGCCTTACTTTTGGCTATATTTTGCTGATGTTCCTTATATGTTTTGGCAAACAGATGCCCGGATGAACCATCCTTTTTGGTGACATAGAACAGATACTCCGAAGCTTCCGGTTCGAGAGCAGCCTCAATGGAAGCCAAACTCGGGCTTGCAATCGGCCCTGGTGGCAGTCCTTTGTTCAGATACGAGTTGTATGGACTTTGCACCTTCAAGTCTTTGAACAACAATCGTGCCTTGGGCTTATCCAGCAAATATTGAACAGTAGCATCGATCTCCAGCTTCATATCCTGCTTAAGCCGGTTATCAATCACACCTGCTACCAGAGCGCGTTCCTGATCAACCACAACTTCTCTCTCTACAAGAGAGGCAATCGTAAGCAGCTCATGCAAAGAAAGATTTCGCTCCTGCAGTTTCGTTTCCAAATCCGGAATGGAGCTGATCTTGCTCTGGAATTCCTCAAGCATTCGCTGCATGACGTCATGTGTGGTGCTGCCCTTTTTGAGCTCATAGGTCTCTGGGAACAAATACCCCTCCAAGACATAGCGAAGCTCCTCATCCACCGGGATGTCCTTAATGATGTCAACATCAAAGGAAGAAGGGTCGTTCGCCAGCTTGATGAATTCCTCACGGTCAACGACACCCTCTGCCGACAACTTATCCGCCATTTGCAGCACCGTGTATCCTTCAGGGATCGTAAACTTCACCATTTCTTCCGGTACAACTTCACCACTACTCAGCTTGGTAATAATCTCATCGTATGACACGCCAGGATTCATGGAATATGTACCTGCCATAAAATTCGATCCTTGCTTCTTCCATTTCAAATATCCTTTGAACGCTAAACCGCTTCGAATTAGCCCTTCTTGTTCAAGCTGATCCGCAATTTGGGATGTTCCCGATCCGCTCTTGATCTCGAATACGACCGGATCTGCCGAGGTCGCAACAGGACGCATCATGCTCCAGACAGCAGCACCGCCGCCTCCAGCAACAATTACAATGATAAGCAGAACGATTATTATGGCTTTTCCTTTCAAAAAAGACACAACTCCTTTACACAACCAAAAAGAGCGGACTTCTCCGCCCTTCCGGTTTCTTCAATTTGAAGCTGATCAATCTTCATCAATGGGGAGAGTACATTCATCGTACAGTTCCGAGATGTTCTCCCACTCATCATCATCGTCAATCGTAACTAACTCCGGCATAACCTGGCCTTCAGTTCCAGGCAAGACCCGCAGAAGTTCAACTTCGTCGTAAGGACGTAATGAACTGCGGAGTACCGCATACTGCTGACCCTTCACTTCAAACTCAGCCAGCAAGTCATACGGATGGGACTTACCGTTCTCTTCTTCCAGCTCAACATGAGCACCAAAAGCCAGACGCAGCGAATCTGTCCATTTCAGGTCTTTGCGGCTGTATTCGGTCATTTAGTTCGCTTCCTCTTCATCTTCTGCCAAAAATGTATTAAACGTCTCCTCGACAATATCCCATTCGGCATCATCTTGGATGACGAAAAGTTTAATATCGTCGCCATCTTCTTCATAACGGAATGCATATACATCCGTTTCTCCATCTTCAGGTTCAACCGGAGCAACCATCATGTACTTGGCCTCCGACCCATCCACTTCAAACTTCATGATGACTTCAAATTCTTCTTCATTGCCCTCGTCATCCGCGATGTAAATAATCTCCGATTCTTCTTCCATACCCAGTTGATCTTCAGCCATTGTTGATCCCCCTCACCTTTTACTGTTCGCATCTAAATAATTTTGCAAAATCAAGCTTGCGGCCATTTTGTCCACAACCTGCTTGCGTTTTTTCCGACTGACATCCGCTTCAATCAACGTTCGTTCTGCTGCCATGGTTGTCAGCCGTTCATCCCAAAGGTGAACAGGTAAATTCAGTTCGCCCCGCAGTCGTTCGGCAAAAGCAATACAGATCTCGCCACGCGGCCCTACGGTGCCGTTCATGTTTTTGGGGAGCCCGACAACGATCTCGCTGATTTCGTGCTCACGCACAAGCTCAGCAATTCGACCGAACTCGCCTTCATCCCGGCGGCGTTCAAGCACTTCTAATCCCTGGGCAGTCCAACCGAAGGCGTCACTAACGGCAACTCCGATTCTTCGGTCCCCATAATCCAAACCTAATATTTTCATCCATGCTCTCCCATCCTCAAGCCCGCGTAGGAGGATTACATACTCCCCTTCTTAAGCTTCAGGCTGTCTTCTGTCGGTTCATTTCCCGCTGCATGCATGGCTGCATCACAGCGGAAGCGGTATACATTACCGGTGATTGGCCAGATAGGAACGTACAAGCTCTTCAATCAGCTCATCGCGCTCCTTTTTCCGGACCAGACTGCGTGCGTTGTTATGACGAGGAATGTATGCCGGGTCTCCCGAAATCAGGTACCCGACAATCTGGTTGATCGGATTATACTCCTTATCCACCAGTGCATCATACACCGTAAGAAGAATCTCTTTGGAGGATGCTTCCTGCTCGTCAGCTTTCACATTAAATTTAACCGTCTTATCCATGGAGTCCATTGATGACACCTCGCTCCTGCATGAACATGGGGACCATGTCCTGCCGAATTGATTTCTGCTTATATAATAACATATTCTGACTGCCACGAGTAAACAAAGGAGAATGCAATTGTGTTTTTTGCTTGTCCGTTATTGTGCAATGAGTGATACCGCCAGTTTCAGCGCTTCATCCAGCTTGGACGCATCCTTGCCTCCGGCTTGTGCCATGTCTGGACGGCCACCGCCACCGCCGCCACATACTGCCGCGACTTCCTTGACAATTTTACCGGCGTGAAGACCTTGTTTCACTTTTTCAGCAGGAACAGCAACCACGAAGTTCACCTTGCCATCTGCTGGAGCACCCAGAACGAGTACGGCATCAGGCAGTTTTACTTTCAACTCGTCGGCAACGGTACGCAGTGCATCCATGTTCGGTGCATCCACTCGGGCAGCGAGCACTTGTGTATCTCCTGCCTGTACCACTTGATCTGTCAGCGCGCCTGCTTCCATGGCACTCAGCTTGCTTTGCAGCGATTCCGTTTCTCTCGCCGCTTCTTTCAGCTGATGATTCAAACCTTCAATCCGCTTAGGCACATCGGCAACATTGGATTTGAGCAAGGCAGCCGATTGCTTGAGCAGCTCCAGTTGGCTCTCAACGAAGAGATACGCACCGCGACCGGTTACAGCCTCGATCCGGCGTACACCGGAACCAATTCCGCTCTCGCTCACGAGTTTGAACATGCCGATCTCCGATGTATTGTTTACGTGACAGCCGCCACAAAGTTCCAAACTGTAGTCACCGATTTGTACGACACGCACAATATCTCCGTATTTTTCACCAAACAACGCCATTGCGCCCATTTCTTTGGCTTCATCGATGCCTTTCAATTCAATGTTTACATTCAGGCGATTCCAGATCTGCTCATTCACCTGGCGCTCAATCTCTGTCAATTCTTCCGGCGTAATGCTGCCGAAGTGGGAGAAGTCAAACCGCAGACGCTGTGGTTCCACGAGTGATCCTGCCTGATTGACATGCGTACCCAGTACATCCTTAAGTGCTTTGTGCAGCAAATGGGTAGCTGTATGGTTTTTAATAATATCTCCACGCTTGGACGCATTCACTTCCGCTTGAATGACTTCGCCCACACGCAGTTCACCTGATTCCACGCTTACCATGTGTACGTGCTGTCCTTGTGGAGCTTTGAACAAACCTTGTACTTTTGCAGTGACGCCTGCTCCGCGCAGCAAGCCCTGATCGCTCACTTGTCCGCCGCTCTCCGCATAAAACGGAGTTTTGTCCAGGATAACCTGACAGGTTTGTCCTTCGCTCACAGAATCTACAAGGGCGTCGCCAGCAACGATGGCAACCACTTTTGCTTCCGTCAACAGGTCAGTATAACCAACAAACTCGCTTTTAACCTCCAGATCGGCAAGTGGTCCACCTTGGACTTTCATGCTTTCGCTTTCCTGACGACCTGCACGCGCACGATCACGCTGCTCTTGCATGGAAGCATCGAATCCTTCACGATCGACAGTCAAACCATGCTCTGCGGCATAATCTTCGGTAAGGTCAAACGGGAAACCGTATGTGTCATACAGTTTGAATGCTTCCGGTCCACTGATCACCGTGCGGCCTTCGGCTTTGGCTGCAGCACTGATGTCTGCCAGGATAGCCAGTCCGTCGCTAAGTGTTTCATGGAACCGCTCTTCTTCAGTTTTGATGACTTTGGCGATGAATTCTTGCTTCTCTACTACCTCTGGATAGTAAACTCCCATCACTTCACCGACCGTTGTTGTCAGTTCATAGAGGAATGGACGATCCAGTCCGAGTACTTTTCCGTAGCGTACTGCACGACGCAGCAGGCGGCGGATAACATATCCGCGTCCTTCGTTACTTGGCAGCACACCGTCACCGACTGCAAAAGCAACGGTACGAATATGGTCAGCAATGACTTTGAGTGCAATATCAATCTCAACGCTGTCATTATATTTCACACCAGCAAGTGCTGCTGTTCTTTGAATCATCGGTTGGAACAAGTCTGTGTCAAAGTTGGAATCAACATTTTGCAGAATGGAAGCAAAACGCTCCAGACCTGCACCTGTATCAATGTTTTTGTTTGGAAGCGGCGTGTAGCTGCCATCCTTGTTGTGATTGAATTGGGAGAATACCAGGTTCCATACTTCCAGGTAACGTTCATTTTCTCCGCCTGGGTACATTTCCGGATCATTCATGTCATTGCCGTAGGCTTCACCGCGATCATAGAAAATCTCAGTACAAGGTCCGCATGGACCTTCGCCGATATCCCAGAAGTTCTCGTCCAGCTTGATGATGCGTTCAGCTGGCAATCCTACTTTTTCGTTCCACAGTTTGAAGGCTTCTTCATCTTCGGGATATACCGTTACGGACAAGCGCTCCGGATCGAAACCGATCCATTCCTTGCTCGTCAGGAATTCCCATGCCCAGGTAATCGTCTCTTCCTTGAAGTAGTCTCCAATGGAGAAGTTACCGAGCATTTCGAAGAACGTATGGTGACGACGTGTTTTGCCGACATTTTCAATATCGTTGGTACGAATACATTTTTGGGAGTTCGCAAGACGCGGGTTCTCCGGTTTCTCACGACCGTCAAAATAAGGCTTAAGCGGGGCCATACCTGCATTGATCCACAAAAGGGATGGATCGTTGTGCGGTACGAGCGATGCACTAGGCTCGATTTTGTGACCTTTACTTGCAAAAAACTCTATCCATTTGGAACGGATTTCACTGGCTTTCATACTGGCTGCCCCCAATTAATTATTATGGTCCGGTGCTGTTCGCTCCGGTTGGTTAACATTACTTTTTGTAAAAATAAACACAAAAAACGCCCCTGAAATATCAGGGACGATGTTATCGCGGTACCACCCTGGTTATTGCTGCTAGTCCTTCATTCCCGGACAGATCAGCAATCTCCTCGTTCATGCGAATAACGGTCGCGCCCGGCAGGGTTGTCCTGCACTCCGAAATCAGCTTTCCGCCGCTTCAACTTTCAAGACTCTTCCAGCCATCGGATATCAGATCTGGATCTAATCCGAAGAAGTCTATTCTCTGAGGAAAGGAACCCTCGGCGTACTTCATTTCATCATCGATTTCATTTTCTAAACATGTCACTTTATTATATCGGTACGCCAAGCGAGTGTCAATGTGCCCCCAAGTGACAGTCCGTTAAGGGATAGTCAGTCTGTTCTCCGCTTGATGTAATAGGCAAAAAAGTGCTGCACAATGACCTTCAGAACGGCAAAAACGGGCACTGCCAGAATAAGACCTACAATACCTGCCAATTGTCCACCAACAAGGAGCGCAAAAATAATGGACAACGGATGCAGATGGAGCGAACGCCCCACCACCTGTGGAGAAATAACATTGCTCTCCAGCACCTGGCATAGTGTGTTTACGATAACTACCAGCAGGACCATTTTAACAGATACGGTTGAAGCCATGATGACGGCTGGCGCTGCACCCAGGAAGGGCCCCAGGTACGGCACGATATTAAATACCGCCACAATGCTTGCCAAGAGCAGCGCGTAAGGCATATCAATGACCACGTAACCGATATAGGCGAGAATACCGACAATCACACAGACGATAAATTGCCCGCGGATATAGTTACCGAGTGCTGTATCGATCTCTTTCATGACGGAAACGATGGCTTTGCGGCGGGAACGCGGGAGATAAGCAACGACCGTGCGTTCAAACACTTCGAAGTCTTTTAACATATAGAAAATGAGAAACGGCACGATAAACACGTTAAACAGCATATTGATCGTTGCCCCGATATTGTCCATCAGCATTGTGATGCCTTGGGTAAGACGGTCCTCCATCTGGAAGAACCAGCTGTTCATGCCTGTTCGTACACTCGGTGGCATCAATTTGTGATCCATGCTGTTCATTAGACTCTGGACTCTCATCGATAGTTCGGGCATATGCTCGTTCAGTTCTTCAAGCTGCTCAATCAGCACCGGAATGACATTCATTAGTATGACCCCGATACAGGTGAGAAAAAAAGCATAGATAAGCAAAACGGCGATGGAGCGCGGCACCTTGCGCCCGCCCAACATGCTTACGATCGGATTGAGAACATAGGATATGATGAGAGCCACGATAAAAGGTGCCAGTACAGTTTTCAGGAATCCATATATATGAAGCAGCAAAGGCCTCAGCAGCCATATAAAATACAGAATGATCAAGCCGAGCAGCAGCCAGATGGCATAACGGAACAGCTTGTTTTTGGTTAATTGCTCCACTTGCATCTCTCCCCTTTGGACTGGCTCTGAAAGTCAGTATATGTAGGAAAGGGAAAATTTATTAACCCCGTACAAAAGTGGAACAGAAGAAAACAAAAACGCCTCCTTCACTATGGAAAGAGACGCATGTTGCTAACCGCGAGAGCATACATTAATGCATGCTGGACAGACCGCTATGTAACTGTCATCTATACACATCTGTCGCCAAGTGACGACAGGGCTCATGATATCGATTGTCACAAAACCGCATATAGAGGAAGTTTTTCCCGTTTTTAAGAAGATGCGTGAAGGTGCGGGAAGTCTTGCGGCAGCTCTTCCCCGAAGAACAGATCGTCAAGAGAACTGAGCGTTCCGTCTTCTTCAACCTGGTACACAGACATTTTCTCACCATTTACGTTCAATTCGATAAAGCAACCCCAGCAATAAAACTGGTGGGAACCAATTTTCCCGATATCTTTGGAACTACAATTTGGACATTTCATATACATTCACCTATCCATTAACAGAATGAATGGCATTTTCCAAGCGCTGTTCACTCAGTGGAGGCACCATAATGGCACTTTCCCCGATAGACATATCGCTTGTACATGGCAGCCATTTACGGCCCTCAATCAGATCGGACACGAAACCGTCCGTAATTTCAATCCCTATTATTGTATTTCCCAACTCTTGGTCAAAATAAACATCAGAGACTCGTCCAAGCAGCAAACCTTCTTCGGTCAGCACGGACATCTCTTTCAATTTAGACTGCCCAAGAAGATACGTGTGTTTTATGTCGTCGGCTCCCGTCTTGCGGACAGCCTGTTGATTACGGATCATGACGGCATCTTCGCCGTAGGCAACAATGTCTTGCCACTGCACGATTTTGACATGACTGGTAAACAGGCCTTTATTCTCAAGTTCAATGCCTTCAATTTTCCAATCGTCACTTACAATGAAATCCTGGATTTTACCGACCTGTTTTCCGTCCTCGACATCAAAAACGGCTAGTCCGATCATTTCCTGAAGCTTCATCGCAGGGTCCTCCTCATCTTCTTATCATTAAATAGGCGCGGCGCTATTGCTAGGTATGCCCAAAGTTGATGAGTGGCAATCAGACGCCGATCATCAAAACCGCTTCTATCTAACCGATGAAATGGAACTTCTCCCCTCCTTATGTTCCATGTGCAAAAGAGCCCCTTAGGGTCTATTACGCAAGCGTTCAAGAATGGTTCCAATTTTTTCGGCGGTTTTCATGATTTCTTCCGTAGTATTACCCAATCCCCAGCTAAATCGAATCGCAGAATGCAAAAATGCCTCCGGCAGGTTCATCGCTTTAAGTACATGAGAGACTTCAAGGGAGCCTGAAGTACATGCAGAACCACTCGCAACCGCGATGCCTTCCATGTCCAGGTTCATTAACATCGTTTCTGTGGACACTTCGGGAAAACTGATATTCAGGATGTTGGGCAATGTATATTCCGGGTGGCCGTTCACATGAAAATGCTCTATACCCACGTGGATTTTCAGCTGTTCCAACAAAAGGTGCCGTAATTCCAGATCATGCTGACGATGCGTTTCGGCCTGCTCTGTTGCGATTTTGAGTGCCTCTGCAAATCCGGCAATCCCCGCTATATTTTCCGTACCTGCACGCCGCTGACGCTCTTGCAGTCCTCCATGGGATCTCGCTTCCAGAACAATTCCCCGACGTACATAAAGTGCACCTACACCTTGCGGCCCATTAATTTTATGCGCAGAGAAACTGATCAGGTCAACCGGTAGATCTTTACAGGAGATGTTTTGGGTGCCCAGCGCCTGTACCGCATCGGTATGGAATAAAATTTGATGCTGCCGCGCCAGTTCGCCTATTTCGCGGATCGGCTGAATCGTTCCTACCTCATTATTGGCAAACATCATCGTAATGAGTACCGTATCCGGACGAATAGCCTCTCGCAGTTCATCCATGCTTACTCTCCCGTGCTTATCTACAGGCAGATAGGTTACTTCACAACCTTGACGCTCAAGCTCCTGACAGCTGTGCAGAACGGCATGATGTTCGATTGCCGTTGTAATAATATGTCTTCCCTGTTCTTTTCTCGCCGATATTGCACCAAAAATCGCCAGGTTATCACTTTCCGTGCCCCCACCCGTAAATACGAGCTCATCCGGAAAACAACCCAAATAAGCCGCAATGCTGTCCCTTGCTCCGCTAACCGTCCGTTTGGCTTCCCGACCAAAAGCATGAATGCTTGAAGCGTTGCCATACTGACCTGTCATGACTTTCATCATCGCTTCCGCCACTTGTGGATGCATGGGTGTTGATGCAGCGTGGTCCAAATAAATTCTGTTCATGTTATTCACCCCGTTATATGTTGAATTCTATCGCGTTCATTTGGTGTAAAATGCAGCTCTTGCATGGCTAAAGCCCCCAAAATGGGGGCTTTAGTGTGTCAGCTGTGATGGTTAATATCAACCTTACTAGATATAAAACATGTAACTGTCTTTTTGTTCCTGATCCTGGAATGTAATCAGGTCTTTTAGCGTGGTGGAATCCAGTACCTCTGCAATGCTGTCACGAATGCGCAGCCACAGATCACGTTTGGCCGGATCATCTTCTTCGGTGAAGTCCACTGGGGAGATCGGTCCCTCCAGGACACGAATCACGTCACCTGCAGTCACTGTCGCAGGATCTCCTGCCAAAATGTAACCGCCGTAGGCGCCCCGGATGCTCTTAACAAGTCCGGCATTGCGCAATGGTGCGATCAGCTGCTCCAGATAATGTTCTGAGAGCTGGTTGCGCTCAGCAATGCTTTTAAGTGATGTGGGGCCTTCGCCTGTTCTTGCAGCCAGCTCCATCATAATGGTTAGCCCGTAACGGCCTTTTGTCGATATTTTCAAAGGAGTCACCTCTTTCAATTTTCAGAAAAACAATTACAATATTATATTGGTGTGGTTCAAGACCGTCTTTTTCATGATCCCACTGCAGGATACGAAAAATACAGATCTCAAGGCTTCTAATCCTCCGTATTCCGATCATAACCCTCAGCTAATGTTAACATATCTGCAGGCTTTATGGAAAAGAAAGATTGACGATATTCAAAATTGTACGCCTGGAGTGGACACTATCCAAAAAAGGCCGGGTGTATCGTAACTTGAGTCCGGTTATGCTAGAATAGAAACGAAACACATTTATAATAGAAAATGGTGATAACGATGTCCAAAACAATTGAGAATACTCGGGTCGTCGTTGGCATGTCCGGAGGTGTCGATTCTTCCGTTACCGCATTGCTGCTGAAGGAGCAGGGATACGATGTCATCGGCATTTTCATGAAAAACTGGGATGACACGGACGAGTTCGGCCACTGTACCGCTGAAGAAGATTCAGAGGACGTTCGCCGGGTTTGTGAACAGATCGGCATTCCTTACTACACTGTCAACTTCGAGAAAGAGTACTTTGATAAAGTATTTACCTATTTCCTTGATGAATATAAGTCAGGTCGGACACCGAATCCGGATGTCATGTGCAACCGCGAGATCAAATTCGGTGAATTCCTGAACAAGGCACTTGATCTGGGTGCTGACTATGTTGCCACAGGCCACTATGCTCGCCTTGTCGAAGAAGACGGCACATTCAAACTGCTGCGAGGGGTAGACAGCAACAAGGACCAGACCTACTTCCTTAATGCACTCAATCAGAACCAGTTGTCCAAAGCCATGTTCCCCATCGGTCATCTTCCCAAACCTGAGGTGCGGAAAATTGCTGAAGCGGCAGGCTTGTACACAGCCAAGAAAAAAGACAGCACAGGTGTCTGCTTTATCGGTGAGCGTAATTTCAAAGAGTTCCTGAGCAACTATCTGCCTGCCAAAGGTGGAGACATGGTTGATATTGTAACGGGTGAAGTAAAAGGCCGTCATGACGGACTGATGTACTACACCCTCGGACAGCGCCAAGGTCTCGGTATTGGCGGGTCCGGCAATGGTGAACCATGGTTCGTGGCAGACAAGGATCTGGAGAAAAATCAACTGCTTGTTGTTCAAGGCGATGCACACGCGAGCTTGTACTCGACAGGTTTGACGGCTACTGGCGTAAACTGGATCGCTGGCGCTGATCATGTGCCTAACGAATCCTTCCGCTGTACCGCCAAATTCCGTTACCGTCAGCCGGACCAAGGCGTCACACTGACTTGGCAGAAAGACGGAAGCGTGGATGTACAGTTCGATCAACAACAAAAAGCCATTACACCAGGACAAGCGGTTGTATTCTATGATGGCGATGTTTGCCTGGGCGGCGGAACCATTGATCAGGTTCAAAAAGTACCTGTCCCGGCGATGCAATAATCGGGGAAGACCCCATTATGTATAGAATTCGGAATACCCTGTATTCCCATCATAAAAGCCATCTTTCATGTATACCATGAAGGATGGCTTATTTCCTGCTTTTTCCTGTAAAAAGAATATTTTTTTGGTTATGCAGTTAACCACATGCCTGCGTATGAGGCAGCAACACCCAGTAAAACTGAACTGATAACATAAAGTACAGCCGATGAATAACGTTTCTTGGTCACCAGGTTAACCGTTTCATACCCAAAGGTCGAAAAGGTCGTAAATGCTCCGCAAAATCCGGTGCCCCACACAACCCAGATTCCGTCCGAGATCATCTCCGATTGATGCCATCCATATAACAAGCCGAGCAGCAGAGAACCGCTGATGTTAATGATCCATGTCCCCCATGGAAAAGCCGTCCCGAGGTTCTCTGAAATCCACCGCCCCAGACTGTAACGAAGTATGGCTCCTAACATGCCTGCCAGTCCGACCCATATGATCATGTTGCAGCGCCATCCTGCGCCGATTTACCCCGCATAAGCTGCCCCAGCCTGATTCCCAAAGCACAGAGCAGCAAGCCTGCGAGCAAACTTGCCATCATATACATGAAGGCCTTCATCCACATGCTGCCATCAGATAAACGGACGATATCCAGCGTAAACGTGGAAAATGTGGTGAACGCGCCTGTAAATCCAGTGCCAATTGCAAGGCGAAGTTGTGGGGTTATTTTGTCTGGAACGGCAACGGTAAAGAACCAACCCAAAAACAGGCTGCCGAGGGCATTAATCAGCAGCACTGCCCAAGGAAAGCCTGCATTGCCAGCGGGTATCCCTAACTGTATGACATATCGAGTCCATGTGCCCAAAAATCCGCCGGCACCTACATATAGAACCTCTTTCACGTTGTACACATCTCCCGGGTCATCAACATTACAACTCTCTTCGCCGCTGTTGGTTCAGCCTGATTTTCGACTCGTTGCCCTGTTCCGTTGCTTCATAGAATACTCTCCGTGAGAGCTGCTTGGGCAGGTACTCCTGCTTCACGTAGTGGCCAGGGTAGTTATGCGGATATTGATAACCTTCATGTCCCAGCTTCACAGCACCTGAATAATGCGTGTCCCTTAAATGGAGCGGGACCTCAGCCGACTTAACCTCATCGATCGCATTCATCGCCTTCGATATGGCAGTGTATACTGCATTCGACTTCGGACTCTCTACTGCGAACAAAATTGCCTGCGCAATATTCAGCTTCGCTTCCGGCCATCCGTTGTTACGGTATGCGTCCAGTGCACCAATAGCCTGAGTCATCGCTTGGGGGTTCGCCAGTCCGATGTCCTCACTGCTCGCAGCAATCAGACGACGAATAAACGTCATCGGATCCATGCCCAGCTTCTCAACTGCATACAAAAACCAGAACAATGCAGCATCACTGGAACCGCGAATGCTCTTGTGAAAAGCAGACAGCACATCATATTGGGTGGACTCATCTGCTTTCACAATCGGACGTCGGATCGACTCCTCCGCAACGGCGAGTGTAATATGAATGGAGCCATCCTTCTCGGGCGGTGTGGTTAATGCAGCGAGTTCCAGAGCATTCAGGGCACGCCGAATATCGCCATTAGCCATCGTGGCAATGTGACCCAGGGCTTCATCGTCTGCCTGCAATTCCATGAATCCGAGCCCTTTATCCGAATCAGCCAGCGCACGACGCATGGCAATAAGTGAATGCTCCTTGTTCAGTGATTCGAGCTGAAAGAGGGTGGAGCGGCTCATCAAGGCCCCATTCACATAGTGAAACGGATTCTCTGTCGTAGCACCAATAAATATAATGGTGCCCTTCTCCACAGCCGGCAGCAATGCATCCTGGCGGGAGCTGTTGAAGCGATGTACCTCATCAAGGAACAATATGGTTTTGGTTCCGTACAGCTGCTTGTTGGTCTGCGCCTGCTCAATGACCTCACGCACATCCTTCACAGAGGCATCCACCGCGTTTAGACGAACAAACTGTCCCTGTGTATGCTGGGAGATGATATGGGCAAGCGTTGTTTTGCCACAGCCGGGAGGACCGTAGAGCAGAATGGACGAAATCTGGTCTGCTTCAATCGCACGCCGCAGCAGCTTCCCGGGTCCAATAATATGTTCTTGTCCAATATATTCATCAAGATGCTCTGGTCGCATACGATCAGCAAGCAGTCTTGCCTGGGGCTTTGAATCCTGTTGAAACGAAAATAAATCCAATGCTCATCACTTCCTTAACGGATTACCTATACTAAAATCCTGCTTAACTAAACGTCTGAATAATCTGCACTCTCTATCATATCATATTCCTGCGGCAGCATAGCCATAAATGCGCCAAGCGCACTGCTGACAAACGCATCCTTGCGTGTAATAAAACGAGTCATCATGCGGCTCATGCCGGTGGGAAGCGAATGCTTGCGCAGGATGCCACTTTCGATCTGCTGCCGAATCACAATCTCTGGTAACAGCGAGATTCCCATCCCCGATGCCACACCGCTAATGATCGCTTCCAAAGTACCAAATTCCATAATCACCGGACGGTTCACCCCACAGGAGAGCAGCCATTCCTCTAACGTTTGGCGGTAGGAACACCCCATGCTGTAGACAAGGATTGGCTTGCGTGTAAGTTCTTCCGCCTGCCCCACACCCGACGAGACCACAAACAGTTCTTCATCGAATACATCAATGGACTCGATTTCGGGATGATCACATGAACAACCAATAAACGCCCCTTCCAATTCATACCCGATAACTTGATCAATAAGCATTTGCGAATTGCCAGTAGCCAGTGACAAAGACACGTCCGGATACTGTTTATAATATCTGGAGAAAAGTTCAGGCAGGCGTACCGCAGCCGCCGTCTGTGTAGATCCTATACGCAATGGCCCGGATGGCGTGCTCGTTGCCCGAAGCGCCTTGGATGCCTCATTCAGCAAACCAATAATTTTATCCGCATAGGCCAGCAGCATCTCTCCGGCTGGAGATAATGTCATCCCTCGGTTGTGACGGATGAACAACGTTGTACCCACTTCGGCTTCCAGATGCCTGATTCGTGCCGTTACGTTGGATTGAACATACCCGAGCTTGGAAGCAGCTTTGGTCAGATTCCCTTCCTGTGCAACACATTGAAATATTCTAAGATCCCCGCTCTCCATGGTCCCCCCACTCTGACATCATTTAAAATGATATCCAGTTCATTAACAATCATTATACTTCATGTGTAAACCGGACTACAATTCATGTAGATCCCAAACCAGTCATCTGACTGGATGATGATAAGGAGTGTTCAGCATGACATACTGGAAAAACAGAGTAGCTTTGATCACAGGTGGTGGAACAGGCATAGGCCGTGCTGTCAGCCTATTGTTGGCCGGGCGTGGAGCATTGGTTGCTGTCAATTACTCCCGCTCGCAGGATGCAGCAGAAGAGACGGTTCAACACATTTTGGATGAAGGAGGGCAGGCATTCGCCGTTCAGGCCAATGTTGCCGATGAATTGGACGTCCGGCGAATGGTCACTACAGTAACCGAAACCTATGGCCCCATAACGGCCCTTGTTAACAATGCCGGAATTACTCGTCATATCCCCTTGCACGATCTGGAAGCCGTTACGGATGATGTCTGGAATGAATTGTATGATGTGAATGTGAAAGGCATATTTTATTGCGCTCGTGCAGTGAAGGAAGGAATGCAGCAGGCAGGCGGTGGCTCCATTGTGAACCTGGGCAGTATTGCGGGCAGAACAGGTTCCGGCTCCTCCCTCCCTTACGCAGTCTCCAAAGCCGCAGTTCATGGACTGACCTTATCTCTTGCCCACGCACTCTCACCGCTCATTCGGGTAAATGCCATCGTTCCTGGCGCCGTTGCAACACGTTGGTGGGCCGGAAACGAGGAGCGAATGAATCGTCTCGGTGGTTCGTTGTTATTGCAGAGAATTTCCTCGCCTGAGGATATTGCCCACATGATATGTGCTTCGCTTGAACAGCCATCCATGACCGGACAACTTATTACCGTAGATGGCGGCCAGACCCTATGAACTCCAGTCATGATAAAGATACATCCACAACTATGAAACCATTAAAATACACACTAGGGATCATTTTGACGACATTGATCATGGGGACTTCTTTTCCGGTTGGCAAGATAGGCATTTTGTATGCTCCACCTTTCCTTCTTATGGGATTACGTTATGTACTGGCAGGTGGCTTGATGGCCTTGATTCTACGTAAACGCCCTTTACCCACCGGATGGCACGCATGGTTGAAAATAATCGTAATCGGGCTGTTCCAATCCGCAGGAGTGATGGGCTGCGCCTACTACAGCATGAACTGGATTACATCCGGGGAATCTGCCATTATAACGTTTACCAATCCGTTGTTAGTCATTATCATCAGCGCTCTCCTGTATGGGTTAACCTATCGTTTCAGTCAATGGATGGGTGTCATCCTCGGTTTTGCAGGAATCATGTTAACCTTTGGTTGGCATATGAGCTTTAGCCCCGGAACCTGGATTGGATTTGGCGGTGCAGTCTCTTTCGCGGTATCCACGCTGCTCATTAAACGCTGGGGTGATCGTTACGATACTTTTGTGCTTACTGCCTACCAGATGCTGGCCGGAGGTACGGCGCTGCTTCTGCTGAGCGCATGGACTGAAGAGCCTCACTTTATGATGAACACCACCTCGGTTGTGGTGCTGCTCTGGTTAACGCTTTTTTGCTCCATCATCCAGTTTTCACTCTGGTTTTATTTACTGCAGCACAGTAATCCGGCCCAAACCAGTTCCTATTTATTCCTCGCACCTTTCTTCGGTGTATTGTCGAGCTGGATTCTGCTGGGAGAGCAGATACAGTGGGTCGTTGGGGCAGGTGGTTTACTTATTGGTGTCGGCATTTTCCTCGTCAACCGTCGTGCATCCAGAATGACAAAAGAAGACCGTCAATCAAAACTCTCCCGGCGTTCTTCGCCGGCAAGTTAAACAGCTATTCCCCATCTATGTTTTTTCATAGGCTCACTTCACTTATTCGCAAAACTGCGCCTGTTTTACACAAACTTATACAAACGGGCATTTTGCATAAATCCCATAAGCGACTTCCAATCTTTAATATATAGATCGAAATGGTCCTATTCGTCTATATATTGTGCCCCGGAGCGAGTGAAATCGAATGATGCAAAATGCTGAAACAAAAAAGGCATACGCTCATGGGAATTGCCCATAAACGTCATGCCTTTTATTGTTATATTTCAAGCTTCGCTTACGTTCACTTGGTGTCACTGTCTGGCCAACCCTGAATCGTTACAGGCTCGCCTTCCGGATTGTGTGTTGCTGCCGCATAGAACGGCAGTTCACCTTCATGGAACAACCACAATTCGTGCAGTGCCCGTGTACAGCCAACGTACAGCAGCTTGGCATCACCCGCATTAGACAGATAATGCTGCTCATCCGCATCTGCCACAATAACAGCATCAAACTCCAAACCTTTGGACAGGTAGACAGGCAAAACGGAATGGCCGCCAGTGTACTGCTTTTTGCCGCCATCGATCAGGTTCAGATCCCAGCCCGCAGCCAGAAGTTCACGGTGAAGTTCAACCGCTTCACGCAGGGTACGCGTCAAAATGGACACCGTGCGGTAATCTTTGACCGTTAGCAGCTTCAGCGCACGCTCAAGGCTCTTTGTTTTCCCTTCACCCTCATAGGCTAACGTTCGAACCGGATCACCGCTCCGGAAAACAGGAATGGCCGTAATTCCGCTTTTGACACCCCGTTCCAGAATCGTATTTGCGTAATCAATAATTTCCATTGTGGAACGATAACTCCGGGTTAAGGCGAAGTAGGCATTCTGCTCTTCCGGAAACAAGGAACTCATTTCTTCCCACGCATGGACACCACGATACTCATGAATGCCTTGGGACAAGTCACCCAGGATGGTGAAGGAGTGCCCTTTGACGAACAGATCCAGCAAAGCAACGTGAAAAGGTGAGAAATCCTGCGCTTCATCAATCACGACATGATCAAATCGCTCCGAACCTTCGATATCATGAATAAGCGTATGAATATACACCAGAGCAGGTAGATCCTCTTCACGAATGAGATCCTGCTTCAGATCTGCTGCCGTCTGCTTCATGACGCCTTTGGGAATAAGACTGCTTAGCGATGCCGGCACTGAACCACCCTTAATGGCTTTGAACAGCTGTTTGTACAGCATAAGCGGTTCATATTGCGGCCATTTTTTCGCATAGGCTTTTTCACGGGTTGCCGCTTTCTTTTTGCGTTCCTTGCGAACGGCTTCGGGAGAAGGCTTCTTGAGCTCCATCTCAATCCAGCGATGGATCCGCGCCATCACCCGCTCTTTACGTTTTGCCAGCGGATAGTGCTTATATTCTTCGCTGAACCAGCTTTCGATCTCTGCCTTGCTGAGCACGGCCCCGTCCCACGGACTGAAGTCCAGATCGGGCACCGATTCCTCTTCCATGCCTGACAGCCATTCCCGAATGAGTTCCATAAAGCGGATTGAACCCTTATAGCGTCCAGGCACATCATCGTTCAACTCAGGACGGGCTTCCGGCGTTTCAAACCAGGTATTCAGTGTCTCCGACGTGTCCGCCAGAGGCATATCCAGCCCCAGCAGGTTCATGGCCCAATCCGGGAATGTCCGCTGCTGAATATCCCCTACCCCCAGTTCGGGAAGCACATCTGAGATGTAATCGAGGAACATGTGGTTGGGGGCGAAGATAACCATTTTTTCCGCCGACACCTGCTCCTTGTACTGATACAGCAAAAATGCGAGCCGATGCAGGGCAACCGTTGTTTTTCCCGAACCTGCCACACCCTGAATGATCAATGCAGTGTTTCTCGCCGCACGAATGATCTGATCCTGTTCTGCCTGAATGGTGGATACGATGTCACGAAGCTTGTTATCCTTGTTCTCTCCCAGCCGATAGACGAGAAACTCATCCGATACCGCCGGCTGATCACTATCCCGGTTATATGTATCTGCAACACGCTCCAAAATGCGCTGCCGGATGACAACATTGCGTTTCAGATAGACCAGGCCTTCAATCAGCCCTTCCGGTGCTTCATAGGTTGCGGAGGCTTCCCCTCCTGTAAATGAGTAAAACAGGCTCGCGACAGGAGCGCGCCAGTCGATGACGAGCGGATGCTCTCCCACCTCTTCGCGGTCTACGCCGACTTTGCCAATGTACAGCGGCTTCCGTGCCCCGCTGCCCTGTTCTTCGAAATCCAAGCGTCCGAAATAGGGTTGCTGCGCGCTCTTGGACAAGGCGGTACGGCGCTCTTCGCGTCCGGCTTCCAGCACTTGTTCTGTGAAATCGTGGCCGGTATACACCGGAATGCTCTGCAGCCGTTCCAGCTGACGATCCACTTCCTCCATCGTTCGCTCTAACCTGTACTCTTCTTCTTGATAGGCACTTTGAAAGCTGTCTGACATGTTTCAGTTACCTCCTAAGAATATGTTTTTTTTGTATAGCCAATCTGACGACACAAAAGGATACCCACTATATCATATTGAAGTGCAAAAAGCTACAGCTAACAGGATGAGAAAACGAAAGAAACCGCTGTTCCCGTCCCTTGAAGACGAATGAACAACGGTCATGCTTTCTAATCAATCCAGCCCGGATCAGGGCTTCCCATCCTGTGCAACAAACTGCTTTTGAGCCAGTTCACGGTATACCGGATGCGTGCTGATCAGCTCCGCATGTGTTCCTGTTCCAGTTACGTGGCCCTGCTCCAATACCACAATCTGATCCGAATCCACGACCGTGGACAAACGGTGTGCAATCACAACGGTTGTTCGTCCTTCCATCAGATTGGACAGAGCCTGTTGAACTTCATGCTCCGAAGTACTGTCCAGACTCGAGGTAGCTTCATCCAGCATCAAAATATCCGGGCTGCGCAGCAGTGCACGGGCAATGGCGATACGCTGGCGCTGACCACCAGATAGCTTGATTCCGCGTTCCCCTACCTCGGTCTCATAACCCTGTGGCAGCTTATCAATAAATGCAGAAGAATACGCCATGTCAGCCGCATGCCGGATCTCGTCCATACTTGCCTCTCGGCCCAGACCATACGTAATGTTGTCCTTGATTGTGCCTGCCATTAACGGACTCTCCTGTGACACATATCCGATCTTGCTGCGCCAGGAAGCGAGTGAATAATCCGTTATCGCTTGGCCTCCATACGTAATGGTACCGGAACCGGGAAGGTAGAACTGCTCGAGCAGCGAGAAAAGTGTTGATTTCCCGCTGCCACTCGGACCGACAATCGCCGTCACTTTTCGTGCCGGAACGGTCAGATTAATACCGTGCAGCACTTCTTCCCCTGTGACATAGGAAAAATGCAGGTTGTTGAATGCAATTGTCTCATTGCCCTTTGGAGCAGACGTTGTACTGTGACGTGGTTCTTCCTCATGTGCAAGGATAGCCTGAATGCGTTCGGTTGCACCGACAACTTTTTGCAAACGGGAATATAGCGTCGTGAATTGCCCCATCGGCATAATGACCTGGAACAGTAGCAGGATAAATGCCACCAGTTCGCCTGGAGACAGCATTCCTGATGCTACCCTCATCCCGCCAACGCCCAGAATGACAACCAAGACAGCGGTCATGACAAAGGTAAATAGCGGCCCGATTAACGCCAAAATTTTCGCTTCCTGCAAACCAAAAGCAAACATCTTGCCAATCCGTGAATGTCCCGCTTCCGCTTCCTGCTGTTCGGTGCCATACGCTTTTACCAATCGAATCTCGCTAATAACTTGGCTCAGCACCGAGGTAAGACCAGCCATCTCATCCTGCTGCTTTTTGGATATTTTATACATTTTCCGTCCAACCGGCAGCAAAATCAGCAGCGTCAGTGGCACCAGGCTCAGAATAATGAGCGACATGACCCAATCCAGGTAGAATAGCAGAGCTACCCCGCCGACGACCGCCACGATATTGGATACAAACGAAACGAGATAATCCGCAATCAGCGTCATAATCTGGCTTGTATCATTCGTGATCCGGCTCATCGTGTCACCTGTGCGGTTTCGGTCAAAATATGGCATCGGCAGGGAGAGCACTTTGTTCCACAGCTTGGTTCGCAGCGTTGCAACCACCCTTTGTCCTGCATAGTTCAACATATAAATGCTGATGCCTGAAGCAATCGCCTGAATGACAAATGCCCCGAGCAGCAGAAAAATGACTGATTTATTGAGTGCAGACATCGTCAGTCCATCAATCAGACCTTTGGTCATCAGCGGAACGATTAATCCGGCAGTTGTCTGAATGAGTGTCAGAATCAACGCGACAGTCAAAATGAGTTTGGGAGGCTGCGTTGAGGCGATCAGCTTCACGAAATCTTTGAATCCCTTTTTCCCTACCTTCGGTTCAACTACTTCAGTTTGTTCTTGCTCTTCCATCCCTGTTCCTCCCGTTCTCCACATGCTTACCCGATTCATACGTATGACATGTCGTGCGTTCTAATTTTTCACAATACCCCATGCAATACAAAGTTGGCCAGAAACAGAATGGCAATACCGTACATGACCTTCGGCACCAGCTTACCCTTGCCCGCCGCCAGCTTCGCTGCCGGATACGCAATGAATCCAAATGCCATGCCGTCCACGATGCTATATGTAAATGGAATCATGACCATAATCAGAAAAGCCGGAAAAGCCTCCGTGAAATCACTGAAATCCATATCCTTGACACTTTGTACCATCAAGCCGCCAATAATGATCAAAATGGGAGCAATCGCGCTGTCTGGTATGTAACCAAGCAGCGGAATAAAGAAAAACGTGGCTCCAAAAAGTACAGCTGTAACCAGAGGAGTCAGCCCTGAGCGTCCGCCTGCAGCAATCCCGGCAGTTGTCTCTGCCGCAGCCACAGGAGGGCTGCTTCCGAATACACCGGCGAGTACGGTACTAATCGATAGTGCACGCAAACTCCCCTTGAACCGTTGGGGACGACCAATCAGATGAGTCTGAGCCGTAATCAGTCCGATATTTTCAAATACAACAATCAGCAGCAGCAGGAATACTGCGATCCAGAACGCCACATCGGCCAGTTTCACCAGAGACAGCTCCCCAAACAAACCACCATATTGACGCAAGGCTTCCATAGCTGACACAGATTCGCCAGGATTAACAGCACCGAGTACGTAGGCAAGGCCTGTCCCTGCAAGAATGCTGATCAGGAGTCCGCCCTGTACATTGCGTATAAATAGAACCAGGGCGATTACGAGAGTAACACAGGCGGTGATCACTCCAGGATCATTAAAATGTCCGATAGCCACAAATGTGGTCTGGTGTGCGATAACAATTCCGCTTTTTTGCAGACCGATGAATGTCAGGAACAGACCAATTCCCACGGTGATCCCATGCTGCAGGTTCTTCGGAATAGCCTCGCTAATCATTTTATATAGTGACGTAAATGCAACAACTGCAAACAGCACACCTGTGACGGATACAACCGCCAAGGCTTCCTGCCAGCTCAGTTTCATTGAATGTACGAGTGTGTAGGTGAAAAACGCATTAATACCCATTCCAGGTACAACGATAATCGGCGATTTACCTCCAAAGGCCATCAGCAAACAACCGGCAATAGATGTCAGTAGTGTACCCACCATAGCCGCCTGCAGCGGCATTCCGGCATCAGCCAGAATTGTTGCATTGACCATCACGATATACACCACGGCAAAATAGGAAATGGCTCCCGCCACAATTTCCTTCTTCCACTGATCTCCCGGCTCTAGGCCAAGACGTCTGGTCATCCATCCTTGTTTCATTCGTTCCGTTCCCCTCTCTCATGCTGCCGTTTCTCTATGTATTTATCATCATTTCGCGCAGCACCACATATCATACACGGTTTTGGGGTTGAAGTACATCACGTAACCCTGACATTTGTTAAGGTTTTGAGCCTTTTTTTATAGCGGCTTCGATTGGCTCTTTTGCCCGTATTCACATGTGATGACCATGCAAAAAAAAGCGCAGGTACCTTGTCGGTACCTACGCTTTTCCTTTCACAACAGGTTACTGCTTCTTTTTCTCTGCATTTTCAATCAATTCCTTGACTGCCACACTGACCATAATCAATCCAGCTACCGGCGGAACAAAAGCATTGCTCGCTGGCGGCTGTTTGGCCTTGCGAATTTCAGGGGCGTTCTCAGGAACAATTTTCTGAGTGACATCCTCACGCGGCTTTAATGGCTCCTCCGTGGAGAAAACCACCTTGACCCCTTTTTTGATGCCTTCTTTGCGTAATTTGGTGCGAACCACACGAGCAATCGGGTCCATGGACGTTTTGGAAATATCCGCAACCTGGAATTTCGTCGGGTCCATTTTGTTCGCTGCCCCCATGCTGGAGATCACCGGAATGTTACGTTTGAGGCATTCCTTAATGAGATGGATTTTGTAGATGATCGTGTCGGATGCATCCAGTACGTAATCCAGTTCATATTTGAACAGTTCCTCATACGTTTCTTCCGTGTAAAACATGTTTAACGCAATGGCGTCACACTCGGGGTTGATCAGCTTCACCCGTTCTACCATCAGATCCGCTTTTTTCTGACCCACGGTCGTTGTCAAAGCGTGAATCTGACGGTTAACATTGGTGATGTCCACCACATCCTTATCAATGAGGATGATGCGTCCAACCCCGCTGCGAGCGAGGGCTTCAACGGCTATACCGCCCACGCCGCCGATACCAAGCACAGCGACTGTACTATTTTTCAAGGCATTCAGACCTTCCGGTCCGATCGCCAGTTCTGTTCTCGAAAATTGATGGAGCATTGAGAATCGATGCCTCCTTTATTTCTTTTCCGCCACCGGTTTACGGGCTACACGGATATGAAGTTGTTCCAATTGGGAATTATCCACTTCAGATGGTGCATTCATGAGCAGATCCGTTGCACTTGCCGTTTTAGGGAAGGCAATCGTTTCACGCAGGTTCGTACGGCCTGCCAGCAGCATCACCAGACGATCGAGACCAAAGGCAATTCCGCCGTGTGGCGGCGTTCCATATTCGAAGGCTTCGAGCAGGTATCCGAATTTCTCATTAGCTACTTCTGGAGAGAGTCCCAAGGCAGCGAACATTTTCTCCTGAACATCACGTTTGTAGATACGCATCGAACCGCCACCCACTTCATAACCATTCAGAACAAGGTCATAGGCTTGAGCACGAATTGCACCCGGATCTGTATCGAACAGAGCCACATCTTCGTCTTTTGGACGCGTGAATGGGTGATGTTCTGCTACATAACGTTTGGCATCTTCATCATATCCGAGGAGTGGGAAGTCCACAACCCAGGCAAATTTGAATTTGCTGTCATCAATCAGTCCGAGTTGACGGCCGATTTTCAGACGCAATGCGCCCAGAACGTCAGCAACTACTTTTTTGTTGTCAGCGGAGAAGAGCAGCAAGTCGCCTTCTTCAGCACCTGTGCGTTCTTTCACGGCTTCGATCTCTTCCGGTGTAAAGAATTTCACGATTGGACCTTTGAACTCGCCGTCTTTCACTTGAATCCATGCCAATCCTTTTGCACCGTAACGTGCTGCGAATGGTCCGAGATCATCAATCTCTTTACGGCTCCATGTTCCACAGCCTTTGGCGTTCAGCACTTTTACTTCTCCACCTTTTTCAATGACAGAAGCAAATACTTTTACACCACTGTTCGCTACGATATCGTTCATTTCCACCAGTTCCATGCCAAAACGCAAATCCGGTTTGTCTGAACCGTATTTACCCATTGCATCTGCATACGTAATACGTTGGAAAGGCAGTTCCAGCTCAATGCCTTTGGTTTCACGCAGCAATTTCGCCATCAGCTCTTCCATCATTGGCAGCAGGTCATCCTGCTGCAGGAAGGAAGTCTCGATGTCGACTTGGGTGAATTCCGGTTGACGGTCTGCACGCAAATCTTCATCACGGAAACAACGTGCGATCTGATAGTAACGCTCAAGTCCGCCGACCATCAGCAATTGTTTGTAAATTTGCGGTGATTGCGGCAGGGCGAAGAATTCACCTTCATGCACACGGCTTGGTACGAGATAGTCACGCGCACCTTCCGGGGAGCTCTTGGTCAGAATCGGTGTTTCCACTTCAACGAATTCTTCTCCATCCAGGTAATCACGGAACACTTTGGATGCTTTGGAACGCAGTTTCAACGTTTCGTACATTTCCGGACGACGCAGGTCCAGGTAACGATATTTCAAACGAAGCGACTCGTCGACTTCAACACCATCTTCGATGAAGAATGGAGGTGTTTTTGCTGCGTTCAGCACTTCGATTTCCGTAATCTGAACTTCAATTTCGCCTGTAGGCAGGTTTTTGTTTACGGTCTCTTCGTCACGTTTAACGACTTTACCCGTTACCGCGATAACATACTCACTACGTACTCTGTCTGCGATTTGCAATGCTTCGCCAGAGTAAGCCGGGTTGAAAACAACCTGTACAATTCCGCTGCGGTCACGCAGATCGATAAACAGTACGCCTCCCAGGTCACGGCGGGTCTGTACCCAGCCGTTCAATGTTACCGTTTCGCCGATGTGTGCGGTTGTTAATGCGCCGCAATGATGACTTCTTTTCATAACCAAACTCCTCATTATGTGAATTTCCGTTCTGTGCAAGCAGGCCAAGGCCAATACTCCAACAGCACGGTTGCGTGAAGATGCGTTTATCGAAAAGGCAGAGTGCTTACCGGGGTCTCCAACATTCCCGAATGAACTGGTAAATTGCTTGTAGACCCCTGCAAGCTGCCGAATCATTCCATTGTTGAATCAACTTGTTTAACAGCTGGCTGTTTCTGTTACGCTCCTATTTGGCTCCCTGAATGGTTGCAATCAGCTCTTCCAGTTTCACGGTTTGCTGTTCACCCGTGTCCATCGATTTAAGTGCAATCTCTCCACGTTCCAGCTCATCGTCGCCAAGAATCGCCGTGTAGCGCGCTTTATATCGATCCGCCGATTTCATTTGAGCTTTCATCTTGCGACCCAGATAGTCACGTTCACCCGAAAGACCAGACTGACGAAGTTTAAACAACAGACGGTTGACTTCACGGTCCGCTGCTTCGCCGAGGGCAACAAAGTACACATCAAGCGGTGCGAGGGCACTTACATCAATATTTTGGTGTTCCAGAATCAGTTGAATACGTTCCAGACCGATACCGAAACCAATGCCCGGTTGATCCGGCCCACCAATGTCCCCAACGAGGCCGTTATATCTGCCGCCGCCACCCACCGTATCAATGGCACCAATGCCCTGAGCTTTCAGTTCAAATGCCGTCATGGTGTAATAATCGAGTCCACGTACCAATCTTGTATTCACTGTGTAATCTACGCCAAAATCCCCCAGAAGACTTTGAACTTTCGCAAAGTGATTCGTTGCTTCCTCGTCCAGGCTATCCAGAATGGATGGTGCACCGACAAACTTGTCCTGATCCACCTTGCAATCCAGAACGCGAAGCGGATTACGTTCCATGCGGTTTTGACAATCCTTGCACAGGGTGTCTTTCATCGGTCTCAGGAAACCAAGCAGTTCTTCACGATAAGCCGCACGACTTGCTGCATTACCAACCGAGTTTACTTCGACTTTGACATCTTTCAATCCAAGCTCGACGCAGAACTGATAACCGAGTGCGATAACTTCTGCATCGATCGACGGATCCACTGCTCCGAATGCCTCCACGCCGAACTGGTGGAACTGACGTTGACGTCCTGCTTGCGGACGTTCATAACGAAACATAGGGCCCACATAATAAAGTTTCGTTACATCCGGCTCCCCATAGAGCTTATTCTCTACAAAAGCACGTACAACGCCAGCGGTTCCTTCCGGACGGAGGGTCATGCTGCGATCTCCCTTGTCCTTGAACGTGTACATCTCTTTCTCAACGATGTCTGTTGTCTCTCCTACACCCCGCTCAAACAGTGATGTCTGTTCGAAGATTGGTGTGCGAATCTCCCGATAATTAAACCGGCGACACAGATCCCTTACTTTCTCCTCTACAAACTGCCACTTCTCCACTACCCCAGGCAGCAAATCCTGAGTTCCCGTTGGTTTCTGAAAAGCCATCTTCCATCCCTCCAGCACTATTTTTCTCTAGATAACAAAAAAATCCCTCGCCCTGTCGCTGTATACAGCAAACAAGGGACGAGAGATTGTGTTTATACATTCACCCGTGGTACCACCCACATTCCGGAACTCCTGACACTTTCGCCGTTCAGGTGATCATCTGATCAAAGGGACTGCCTTACACATTCCGATCAAAAAATCATTCCGCTCTACGTGTAACGCACGTCCTGCGCAGGCCGGCTAATGGCTATCAGATTATCAGTCTGATGTGTTCGCCGTCTGTTCTCGGGGAAGTCATTCGTCCGCTCATCAAGAGAATCCTTACAGCCTGGGGATTCCTCTCTGGTCATGTGGGCACGGAGTACTTGGTCCCGTCATCAAATCATCATGATATCGTTTTAAGTTATAGTATAACCTTTAAAGTTAATTTATTTTCTGATTGTAATGAACCGCAGTACTAAAGTCAAGGGCTAACATGATAAGACAGCAAAAAAAAACCTGCACACGGTGTGCAGGCTCAAAGGATATATAAAAAAAGGGGGTCATGCTTGTTATTATAAACGCCCTATGTTAAAGCCTTATGTAACTAATATTACAGTAATATTACAAAAATGATAGCGCTTTATAATCAGAGTGACTTAGTTTCATCAAAAAGACCCGTGCGAGCAGCACCAACTCTAAAGTCAGGCGTCGCAAGGGCCCTTAAGGGATCTACACGTTAATTCAATTCTTCCACATAGGCATTGTTGGAACGGAGTTTATGAACGATTTCATCATAATCCGCATCCTGGACTTTGGCAGACAAAACATAATGCAGATCATCATAATCGTCCGAGGACACGTCTGCAGCATCCAGCAGGTCTCCATCCTCATTTGCATTGTCACGGGGGCCACGATCAGCGTTACGATCCACGTTGCTAACGACAGGAACGACGTTTTCGCTGGCTGGAACTCCGGGTGCCGTACCCACACCCATGGATCCATTGGTACCTGCACCACCCGCGGTGTTATAAGGCACCAGGGGTACCATGATGCGTCTGTCTCTGCCAATCGCACTGTCCAGCTGTCCTACCTCCAAATGCTCCGTCCGAAATGTCTGAAGTGAAGTTCTTGCACCCTCTGCCTCATCTTCGGTTCGAAAATATGCCTGAATATGCTTTGCCATGTCAAACCCTCCTTTATCGGAATAAATTGAATCATCATTTATGGTGCAGATTAACTTGTTAAACAAGCTAATCGATTACCCGTGACCGATTATATGACTTTTAGCAGTTCTCGAACAAATGCAGGCTCATCGGCTGGCGTTCTTGATGTAATGTAATTACCATCCACTACAGCTTCATGATCCTTAAATTCAGCTCCGGCATTGACCATATCATCTTTAAGTGGAGGATAGGATGTAATGGTTCTTCCTTTCAGCAGATCGGCACTAGCCAGAATTTGTGGTCCATGGCAGATTGCAGCGATCGGTTTTTTCGCACTGTTAATCTCGGTTACAAATTTCAGAATATTTGCATCCGTACGCAGGTTTTCAGGAGAAGATCCCCCCGGAATTACAACAGCGTCATAATCTGAAGCTGAAACTTCTGAAATCGCCTTATCTGAAGTATAGGAGGCTTTGCCGCCTTTACCCTTGAGGGTTTCACCAGCCTTTAAACCGATGATTTCTACATCGTGTCCGGCCTTTTTCACCTCGTCATATGGGACCTGCATTTCCGAATCTTCAAAATCATTCGCCAATAAAAAAGCAACTTTACTCATAAGTACGTTCTCCTTTCCGTGTTCGAAAAATCTTTTCGTATTCGGGTTTTGCAGCACTTTATGATCTACAAATGCAGTAATCCGTTGTACAAACCCTGAACTTTGGCACAATCATGTGCCTCGTGTTGTTATTACCCTAACTGCAGCTGTTTATAACAGTTGATGCCTTCAATATTCTTTCCGACATACAAAATACGACTGAAACCCAAAAAGCCCTAATTCGAAACATCGAATCAGGGCTTTTTGGTTCGCTACTATGCGAGTAAGCTTCAACATATATAATGACTACCTGCTTGCAAATTGTTCTTTCAGCATAACTTAGGCACGAGGAAGACGACTCTGCTCTCCCTTATCAGAATCCTGGGTAGACCAGATCGCAGCCACACATTCAGAAGCTGCACGAGCCAGTTTCAGCGACTCATACAGATTTCCGGGAATAAGCAGTGGTTCTGTGCGGGAACGTGTTATCTTGGCAGACTGACGCATAATGAGAGTTACTCCTTTGATCAGCTTATGCTAATTCTTGAATCTTCCTTCATTATCGCCTGATCCCCGGCGAATTATGCACGCGCTTCCTGACGAATGGGGCTTTCCAGCATAAGCGTCACAGGTCCCCAGTTCGTAAAGGACACATCCATCATGGCTCCGAATCTCCCTGTTTCCACCTGAATGCCTTTATCCCTCAATAGCTGATTAAAGGTCTCATATAATACCTCAGCTGCCTCAGGTCTGGCTGCCGCTGCAAAGCTTGGTCGTTTCCCCTTGCGACAATCACCGTATAGCGTAAACTGGGAGACGGAAAGGACTGCGCCACCTACATCTACCAGGCTAAGGTTCATCTTTTCCTGATGATCCTCGAAAATCCGAAGTCCGGCAACCTTGTCTGCCAGGTATACTGCATCCTTCTCCGTATCTTCATGGGTTATACCCACGAGCAGCATTACGCCGGATTCAATCCGTCCCGTTATTTCGTCTCCAACCGTTACCTGAGCCTCTTTGCAACGTTGTACAAGAACTCTCATCTTACAGGCTCCTTACTGCATGATCCGATGCACTGAGTAGACATCTTTTACCCGTTTGATCCGTTCAACAACAGAATGCAGATGCTCTGTATTGCGAATCAGAATCGTAACGTGCACCAATGCTAATTTATTTTTGTCTGTCCGTCCGGTGACAGCAGATATATTGGTTTTACTTTCGGAAACGGCCTGAAGCACCTCATTGAGCAAACCATTGCGATCATGGCCGGTAATCTCAATGTCGACACTGTAATTGGCCTCGATATTTTCTTCCCACTCTACCTCAATGACGCGCGCTGCTTCTTCTCCATCTCCGCTTGATGGGATGTTTGGACAGTCGCTGCGATGCACGGATACACCCCGTCCACGTGTAACGTAACCAATAATGTCGTCCCCGGGTACAGGATTACAACAGCGTGCAAAGCGAACAAGCAAGTTATCGATTCCTTTGACACGAATGCCATTGGTTGGACGATTTTTGCGTTCAGGTGCAGGCTTCAGCTCGCGCATTTCGGAATTCAGTTCGAGCAAGTTCGATTCTTCCTGTTCCTTGCGCAGCTTCTCTGTTGTTTTGGTTACGATCTGAGCAGCGGTAATGCCACCGAATCCGACAGCCGCGAGCATATCCTCAATATCGTTAAACGCATATTTTTTGGCTGCTTCCTGCAACTTGTCATCTGTCATCCACGCAGAAGGATCAAGCCCCATGCGTTTCAGTTCACGCTCACAGCTTTCGCGGCCTTTTTCAACGTTTTCTTCGCGGCGTTCCTTTTTAAACCATTGCTTGATCTTGGCTCGTGCATGAGATGATTTCGCAATTTTGAGCCAATCCTGACTTGGACCATAAGAATGTTTGGACGTCAAAATCTCGATGATATCTCCGGTCTTCAGATGGTAATCAAGCGGAACGATGCGACCGTTCACTTTGGCACCAATCGTACGGTTGCCGACTTCGGTATGAATCCTATACGCAAAATCCAGCGGCACGGAGCCTGTAGGCAGCTCAATGACTTCGCCTTTTGGCGTAAACACAAATACGAGATCAGAGAAGAAGTCCATTTTAAGGGATTCGACAAATTCAGATGCATCCTGCGCTTCATTTTGAAGCTCAAGAATTTCCCGGAAGAATGTAATTTTATCTTCAAAATTATTTCCGGTGGCCGCACCTTCCTTGTATGCCCAGTGGGCCGCAATCCCGAATTCGGCAGTACGGTGCATATCCCATGTCCGGATCTGAACTTCGGTCGGTTCGCCATTGGGGCCAACTACCGTTGTGTGGAGCGATTGGTACATGTTGGCCTTCGGCATGGCAATGTAATCCTTAAATCGTCCAGGCATCGGTTTCCATAGTGTGTGTATAATGCCGAGCGTAGCATAACAATCCTTGATATTATCCACAATAATACGAATCGCAAGCAAATCGTAGATTTCGTTAAACTGCTTGTTTTTCGTTGTCATTTTCTTGAACACACTGTAAATATGTTTCGGACGACCAGACAGATCTGCCTGAATTCCCATTTCATCAAGCTTGGTCGTAATGCCGTCCATGACCGTATCAATGTACTGCTCACGTTCTGCACGCTTTTTGTGCATCAGGTTCGCAATGCGGTAGTATTGCTGCGGATTCAAATAACGGAGAGCGATGTCCTCCATTTCCCATTTGATTGCAGAGATACCCAGACGGTTTGCAATTGGACAAAAAATCTCCAGTGTCTCATAAGAGATTCTGCGCTGGCTTTCTTCCGATTGGAATTTGAGTGTCCGCATATTGTGCAGACGGTCAGCCAATTTGATAACGATGACACGGATGTCCTGCGCCATGGCGATGAACATTTTACGATAGTTTTCGTTCTGCTGCTCTTCCTTGGAGCGGAACTGAATACGTTCCAGCTTCGTCAAGCCATCAACAAGCATGGCACACGTATTGCCGAAGTGATTGCGGATTTCTTCAAGCGATACCGTAGTATCTTCTACAACATCATGAAGAAGCGCTGCTATTATGGAGATGGTGTCCATCTGCATGTTCACAACAATGTCGGCAACCGCAAGCGGATGCAGAATATACGGTTCTCCCGATTTTCGCGTCTGTCCATGGTGGGCCTGATCAGCAAATTCGTAAGCTTCACGTATGCGCACCAGATCGGGTTCTTTGATATAAGCTCCGGCCTTCTCGAGTAATTGCTCTATGCCCATTCTGATCTGTTCCGTGTCCTTTCTATACAAAATGGAACCCGTGACAAATGTATCAACACAGGTTCCCCGTAAAAGTAATTTCCTATAATTATGACGCTTCACCCGTTTCCCGTCAACTGCTGACGAATAAGAGCATATATCCAATTTTTTAAAAGAATTTATGACTGTCCCATCAATTTGTTTATAGTCCCCTTCACCGGGATTGAACCGTGGAATTATCTTAATTATTATGGCCATTTATATACGAAATAGAATCAACATTTGCTAAAAAACGTACATTCAAAGCCAAAACGCAAAAAATGTTATTGATTAATTAAGAGAAACTCTGTAATCTATTGAAGATTTGTGTTTCGGAAAAGGAGATGAATATTCATTGCAACGCGAAATTCAGGTTAATCAGAAGATGCCACTGGGATCTGGCTCCCTGCTCAGTCTGCAGCATTTGTTTGCCATGTTTGGCAGCACGGTGCTTGTACCGAATCTGTTCGGGGTTGATCCAAGCATGATCCTGTTAATGAACGGTATCGGAACATTGCTTTACATATTGATGTGCAAAGGCAAAATACCTGCATATCTGGGCTCCAGTTTTGCTTTTATCGCACCTGTATCGTCCGTTTTAGCTTCACATCCGGGTAATGGCTACTCCATGGCGCTCGGTGCATTTATCGTAACAGGCATTGTATTCTGCGTTGTGGCTCTAATCATTAAATATGCCGGGACGGGCTGGATTGATGTTGTGTTCCCTCCAGCAGTGATGGGCGCCATCGTTGCCCTGATTGGTCTTGAACTTGTGCCTGTTGCGGCTGGAATGGCAGGGCTAATCAATTCTGACCCTGTGAATAACCCTAACTGGGTTCCTCAGGCCAAACCCATTATTTTATCCATGGTCACTCTAGGCATCACTGTAATCGGAGCCGTGACATTCCGCGGTTTCCCTAAAATCATTCACATTCTGATCGGGATTGTATCCGGTTATGTACTTGGATACTTTATGAATGCAGTCGAAACCGAAAAAATTACCAGTGCTGAAATCATCTCGCTCCCAACCGTAACAACACCTACATTTGACTGGTCTGTTGTCTTCACCATATTGCCTGTAGCGCTTGTTGTTATTGTAGAGCACATCGGACACTTGCTCGTAACGAGCAGCATTGTTGGCAAGGATCTTTCCAAAGACCCTGGTCTCCACCGTTCCCTGCTCGGAAACGGCGTTTCCACTATTCTGTCCGGCTTTGTAGGATCCACACCGAATACAACCTATGGCGAAAATATCGGAGTTATGGCACTTACAAGAGTCTACTCCACGTACGTTATTGGTGGCGCAGCTATTATTGCGATCGTGCTATCGTTCTCTGGCACATTCTCGGCACTTGTAGCCAACATTCCGGTACCGGTTATGGGTGGTGTATCCCTGCTTCTGTTTGGTGTCATTGCCGCATCCGGCCTGCGTATTCTGGTTGAACAAAAAGTAGACTTCGCCAAACCAACGAACCTTTTGCTGACTACGCTTGTGCTTGTCATCGGATTAAGCGGAACTCAGGTATCGATCTATGGTGTCCAATTGAAAGGTATGGCACTCGCTACCATTGTCGGTATTTTGCTGAGCCTATTGTTCAAATTGTTTGACGTACTCGGCTGGTCCAACGATCAATCGGAGAAACAACCACTGACAGAAAAAACACCTGATTGACACACTCGGCGCATACTTATGTACATTATGAATTGCGCACGAAAATACGAAAACACAAAAAGCCTGCTTTCTCAGTCCAGAGCGAAATGAGAAGCAGGCTTTTTATAATCATTAATGCTGTATATTATTTCCCGGGAAAAGGGAGATACACTTTAAATTGTGTAAAACACGAATGCAGGGATCTTAGTAGTTCATCAACGTGAATACTTCAATCTCCGGCAATTTAGCTCGTCCATTCAGGTCAGACAGCTCAATTAGGAATGCGGCTCCAACAACTTTGCCTCCCAATTGTTCAATCAGGTTAACGGAAGTTGCAATCGTTCCGCCCGTTGCCAGCAAATCGTCAGCAATCAGAACATTTTGTCCTTTTTCAATCGCATCGGTATGCATCGCAAGCGTATCCTTGCCATATTCGAGATCATAACCTACTTCGATCGTCTCTCCAGGCAATTTGCCGCTTTTGCGAATCGGAGCAAATCCGACACCAAGAGCGTAAGCCAGAGGAGCGCCCACAACGAAACCACGTGCTTCAGGTCCAGCAATGACATCAATTTTGAGATCAGAAACCATTACTTTCAGCTCATTGATCGCCTTGCGGTACATTTCTCCATCCTTCAACAATGTCGTAATGTCCTTGAAGCTGATTCCCGGTTGTGGAAAGTCAGGAATGACACGAATATACTCTTTAAAATCCAAAATAATCTCCTCCTAAAATAAATAGCACAACTTCCATTTAAGATACGCCCTTCATCCGGGATATCATCCATTGTGTCAGCTGCGGTGTAGATGCATCCAGCAATACCTGTTCTGTTTCGGCCATGCTTTCCAAGGCCTGATAATGACGGGACGAGGTTAATTCACGTTTGGGCGGGTTATCCACAAACGATATCTTGCCATCATTTCGGGTGATGAACGATAATTCTTCAAATACATCCAGCATCATCGTGATCATGCGTGGCGAACATCCACACTGACGACTGAGCACAGGAGTAATCTCTTGTTCCTCTACCGGTTCGGCTCTCCATTTCGACACCAGCATATAAATTCGCTTGAAGAGTTCTCTAGAAGGCATCTGAAGGCGATCTCGGCGGTTGCCTGATCCGTGCAGAAGGATGATATTCTCGGCTCCGCTGAACATGGCCAGCATGGCATCAAGTTGTTCCGGGGTTTCTGGCGTATCAAACACAAATAACGTCCGGACCTGCTCCTGTCCATAATGCTGCGCAGCAGCATTAAACGGCAACAAACCGACCTTTCTATCATATACCCAAAGGCACGGTTCATACAATGAATTTCCCTCAGAAACATTTGTTTCCTTCCGGACAATTGCACCGATCGAACCAGATGTATATTTTAAATGTACTTCAAGTGAACTTAGGAACTGTTTCATGGCGTTCAGCGGATCAGCGTTTCCGCGCAAGTCAAACACTTGAGCATGAGGAACATGAATGTCCTGAAGCATCAATTGCGGTTTCCGCATCCCATTCCATTCATTAATGGACAGTTCACCCATAACATCAATAAGAGTACCCGCAGGTAAAAATTCAGCCAAAGCTCCCTTTCCAAAAGCAACGGTTTCAAGCTGTTGCCCATCCTGTTCGAGAACCAGTTTCAAATGGCGTTTCTCCCGGCCCATGGTTCGAGTTTCTTTTACCGTTACATTCCGCAAAACGAAACGGGGAGAAGGGTTGCTCATACCAAACGGTTGAAGCCTGTCAATCTCCTGGATCACTTTCAACGGCACATCACTGATTCTGCATTCGTCATCTGCCAGGCGCTGAGGCATAAAATCCTCTTCCGTTAATACGGCCGCGGCAAACTCATTCAGTCCCGACTCCAGCTCTTCCAACTGATCCCGATGGAGGGTCATGCCTGCGGCTGCCGGATGTCCCCCATAATGGTCCATGGTGTGTTTATAGGCTGTGAGAGCCTCATAAATATCCAAGCCTTCAATAGAGCGAGCAGAGCCTTTGCAGACACCACTCTCTGGGTCGATCCCGAGAATGAGTGTTGGTCGGTAATAACGTTCCAGCAATTTGGATGCCACAATGCCAACCACTCCAACATTCCAGCCTTCTCCCGCAAGAACGATCACATCCGGAACTTTTCCGGAACGGAGCTGAATTTTCTGCTCCAACTGCGCGCTGGCTTCCTGAAGTATGCCCTCAACAACCTGCTGTCGTTCCCGATTGAGCAGATCAAGTTGCCCTGCAAGCATATGAGCCTCATCCAGATCCTCGGTTGTAAGCAGCGACACTGCTCTTCCGGCATGATCCAGACGTCCACTGGCATTAATTCGTGGAGCCATCGCAAAAGCGATATTGATTGAGGTAACCTGGCTCTGATCCACACCGCTAATTTCAAGCAGTGCACTAACGCCGGGAAGACGTGATCCCCGCATGGACTCGACGCCATAACTGACAATAACCCGGTTCTCTCCTTCAAGCGGCATCAGATCGGCAACAGTCCCGATGGCTGCAATCTCCATCCATTCGCCAGGCACCTCACCGATCAGGGCTTGGGCCAGTTTTAAGGCCACACCAGCGCCGGCTAACCCTTTGAAGGGATATGGACAATCCGGAAGTTTCGGATTAATCAACGTATAAGCTTCAGGCAATACTTCGGGTGGTTCATGATGGTCTGTGACTATAACTTCCATTCCAAGTGTTCCTGCATAAGCAATCTGATCGACTGCACTGATTCCTGTATCAACCGTGATGATTAGTGAAACACCCTGTTGATGGGCCCAATCCAGCGCATGGTTGTGCAGCCCATAACCTTCATTGGAACGATGAGGGATGTAGATATCATAGGATGCCCCAAGATGCCGCATTAAATGGATCATCAGAGAAGTACTGGATACCCCATCCGCATCGTAATCCCCATAAATTAAAATATGTTCTCCGCGCTCCAGCGCCAGCCGGATACGGGGGACAGCTTCCTTCATGCCGAGGAGCAGATAGGGATCATGCATCTGCCCTAGATCGGGATGAAGAAACCGTTCTGCCTCTGTTTCATTATGGACTCCCCGGCTAACCAGCAAACGTCCAACAAGTCCTGAAACGGAAAGCGCCTGCGAGAGTCCCGCAGCCGCCTCCAGATCGATATTCGGTGTGTTCCACCGGTATTGCGAATAAAGCAATGATAACGCTCCTTTCCTGATCTACGGGACCCGCGCTCCATTACTGAATTAATGTCGCTTCATGATCGGGCAGTTCATGATTGGATTTATAAGGATATCCCGGATCATAAGGGATAGCCTGGATTTGCACTTCTTTTACATGACTAAAACGAGTTAACAGCAATGTCTTGGCCCGATTGGCAATTTCCTGAGCCTCCAGCACGGATATTCTCGGATTCACACTAATGACCAGCTCAATGGTCACATCGTGTTCCTGTTCTCGTGCAACCAGATGCTCAATCGTAATGACACCATACACACGCTGTACCGTTTCCTTAAAATCTAATGCCTCTTCCTGCTCCAGCTCCTGAACCAGTGAGCCATAGACGGTATCCACGATCATGCGGTAACCTTTGTGAAGAACGAAACAGGAAGCGATTAGTGCAGCTGCTGGGTCCATATACAGCAGAAATCCTATACCCATCGTTTCTCCAGCCATAGAACCTGCGATGCCTACCAACACGGTAAGTGAACAATAAAGCGCACGTCGGTGTTCCTGAGCATACGCCAGTGCCTGTGATTGGTTACGTCTGCGAAAATATCGATATTGAAATTGAAAAATGGCTTCTCTCACGGCAAGTGCAGCAAAAGCTGCGATAAGTGCATGGTCATATTTCGCCGATTGGCCAGGATCATCTCCAGTCAATCCGGTCAGAGCCGAAATGGCGATCTGCAACCCGCCCATAAGAATAAGGACAGACAGCAACACCGTAATCCCAGGCCTAGCCATACGTGAATGCTCCCTGGACCGTTCTCGGTGGGCCTTGTTCCTATTCTGTACAGACTTCGAGGGGAAGAGACCTGCCAGGGAGGAAGCAGCTTCCGAGGCAGAATACAGGCCATCTGCAAGCAGCGATTTGCTGTTCGCCATATAACCGACTCCAGCCTTGATCACTGCAAGTGTCATATTCCCAGCAATACCACTCCACGTTGCCGCTTGAGCAGCTGGAATACGTTCTCTGGTCATGGAAATTCCCCCTTAATACTGTACCAAAAGTTGCAAAACCGCGCCTGACAGACGCGGCTTGACAATCAGATGTTTAGTTGGATGCTTTCGCAGTTGCTTTGGGTTTTGTTGGCTGTTTACCTTTGAGTGTCAACCACAACGGTGCTGCGATAAAGATGGAAGAGTATGCACCAAACAATGTTCCGATCACCATCGCAAGCGAGAACATGCGGATGGATTCTCCACCGAAGATAAACAAGCAAAGTGATGCAATGAACACCGTAAATGTCGTATTCAATGAACGTGTCATGGTTTGTGCCAAACTGCGGTTAACCACTTCGCGCAAATCGGCTTTGGTTGTTTTCTTGGCAAAACGCAAATTCTCCCGAATCCGGTCAAAGATAACAATCGTGTCATTAATCGAGAAACCGACAATTGTCAATACAGCTGTTATAAATGTCAAGTTTACTTCAAGTCGGAAAAGAGAGAATACACTAATTACCACAAATGCATCATGGAACAAGGAAATGACTGCTGCAACTGCAAATCGCCATTCAAATCGGATAGCGACGTAGATCATAATTCCGATACTTGCGATAAGCACAGCATAAATGGCATTACGCTCTAATTCTTTGGCCATCTCTGGATCCACGGTATTAACTTCATAGGAAGCCGCTGAATCCAGCTTGGTGAATTCTTCCTTGAACTGGCTCTCCTGTTTCTCATCCAGTACATTAGAGAAGCGGACATTCACTCGATCCGCACCAGTTGTAATATGAGCATCCCCATCATTGATGCCAATATCATTAATTATGGGCTTAATTTGTTCTGCTGTAATAGCTTTGGATACCGTGATGTCCACATTTGAACCGGATCGAAAATCAACAGCATAATTCAGTCCTAAGGATAACAAACTGATAATCCCTGCAACAGTTAAGATAATTGAAAAGGTATAGGCAATTTTACTGCCTTTAATATAATCAAAGTTCCAATTAAAGCGCACGAATTTCACTCTCCTTCACTCCGAAGTACTTAGGCTTCTTCAACACGTTAGCCCGCACAAGCAGGGTCAACAGGAAGCGGGAGAAGAAAATATTCGTGATAATGCTGGTGACGATGTCAAAAATCAGCACGAGTGCAAAACCTTTGACTGCACCTGTACCCAGGAAAAACATAACCGCTGCAGCGATAATTGTTGTAATGTTCGAGTCAATAATGGTACGGAAGGAACTCTTTCCACCCGCTTTGACCGAAGACAGAATCGATTTACCACTCCGCATTTCTTCCTTAATCCGTTCGTACGTAATGATGTTGGCATCGACCGCCATCCCTATACCCAGGATAAATGCGGCAATACCCGGAAGGGTCAGCACAAATTCTCCCATATAGAAGATTGCCAGTACCAGCCATGTATGTGTGATCAAGGAGAAACTTGCGATAATCCCCGGTATGCGATACAAACCAATCATGAACACTAAAATAATAACGGAACCAATCAATCCCGCTTTAATGGTTTGGTCGAGAGACAATTTACCGAGTGTTGCTCCAACACTTTGTGAGTATTTCTCTGTGAGTTTCAGAGGGAGTGCACCCAGGTTAATGGTATCACGAAGCTGATTCGCTTCCTCACGTGTGTAACTTCCTGTAATTTGTGCCGAACCGTCAGTCAATTGCTGTTGTACGGTTGGGGCAGAGAGTAACTGATCATCCAGATAGATGGCCAGAGGTTGTCCAATGAGACGCTTCGTAATTTCAGAGAACTTGGCCTTGTCTTTCACTTGAATATCAATCATAGGCTCATTGAGCTGATTGAATGTCACTTTTGCCCCATTCTCAACAAATTCATTTCCTCGAAGCTCAATTTTTGTGTACTCGCCTTCCTTGTCGTTCTCCCCTTTACTACGGAAAGTCAGAACAGCAGGTTCTTTCATTTTGGCTCTTACTTCAGCCTCGTCGGTAACGCCAGCCAACTTCAAACGAATCCGGTTTGTTCCTTCTGTTGTTACTTCCGGCTCGCTTGTTCCGAGCGCATTGGCACGGCTTTCCAGACTTTTTGCAGTTTGTACCAATGAAGCTTTGGTGACTTCCTGCCCTTGTTCCAGCGGCTCTGCTTCATATAAGATCTCGTAGCCTCCTTTTAAATCAAGGCCCAAGCGTATATTTTTGAGCAGCCCCGGACTTGTGCCCAACATGACTCCTGCGGTCACAAGCACGACCAGAATGAAACTGACAATTCTTTTCATGCCGTTCCTAGATCCCCTTTCATTCTCAATATTCCTATTATAGCGATGCCGTAAAAAGCAGTCAATTTCCAACACAAAAAGATCCCTTTCGTTAGAAAGAGGACCCCCGGTATGCAGAAACGGTCATAAAGTTCATAAAGCTTGTTGCTTTCAGTGACAAAATGTCGTTCACCAGCTGGTGAAGCGGTGGAATGCCCTGTTTTTCATATTTATGACTAACGCAATTCCAGACATCTTTGCTGGTCACATATTCGTATCCGACAAGCCTTAATTCCTCCGCCTTGCTGCGACATAACATCTCAATGGACTCTTCTAACTCCATATCGTTCATTTCCTCCAAGCGGGGAGCGCCTCCCTTCCATACGCACAAGCCTTTATGCGGCATCAATATTACATAATTCGACTCCAGCCATTCATATTCCTTCTTGCTCCATCTGGTTCTTTTTGTTAATAGAGTCCAAGTTGTCATGAGAAGACAATGGACTGGCATAGGATGAAGAACAACGGCTTTGTCCCGTTTACGAGACCTGTTACTTTCAACCGGGAAAGAGGGGTAGTTTTGAAGAAACAGACATTCATCCAGGGAGCCATGATCCTGCTTGCTGCAGGCATTATTAATCGCATTCTCGGTTTTATCCCCCGCATTGCGCTGCCACGCGTGATCGGAGCTGAAGGGGTTGGTTTGTATCAGCTGAGCTATCCGTTTTTTATTGTACTCGTGACATTAATTACCGGAGGCATACCACTCGCCGTTGCCAAACTCGTTGCTGAAGCAGACACGGGGGCTAACCGTTATTCCCCCCAACGCATATTGCAGATCAGTCTAAGCTTCACCTTAACGCTGGGTGTTGTATTCATGTTTTTGTGCATTGTCTTTGCGCCTTGGGTTACACGCTATGTTCTGACAGATGAGAGGGTATACCATACGTTTGTCAGCATGAGTCCGATGATTGCCATCATTGCCGTATCTGCAGTGTTTCGAGGGTATTTTCAGGGCAAGCAAAATATGATTCCAAATGCCGCTTCCTCTATAACTGAAACTGTCGTCCGTATCATATGCGTGATCTGGTTTTCCTGGCTTTTACTTCCTCAGGGTATTGCTCAGGCGGCCGCAGGGGCCATGCTCGGAGCGCTCGTTGGAGAATTTGTGGGCATGCTTGTATTGCTGTGGAATTACAGCAGATACAAAAAGGACTCGGAGCGAGCGAATCGGCTTCTTCCCCCTAAGGATGCAAATGCTCCGGTTCCAACTGTACCCGTGGATTCAGAAGCTTCACAAACGGGGTTGATTCGTCGCTTGTTGGCCATCTCGGTGCCGGTAACAGCAGGTCGACTTGTAGGCTCCCTCTCCTACCTTGCTGAAACGATCGTTACCGCTCAGAGTCTGGCACTTGCAGGCATATCCCGTGGACTGGCTACAGCCCAGTACGGTGCTTTACAAGGCATGATTATTCCGCTGTTGCTGCTGCCGGGAGCGCTGACTTCCTCCCTTGCAACGTCACTTGTACCCTCGCTGTCTGAAGCGTCAGCACAGGGAGACGGAGCCCTTATTCACAAACGCATGCACCAGGCTTTGCGGCTTGCACTCGTCACAGGTGCACCTTTTTCTGTTTTTATGTATGTGCTTGCCGAACCGATGTGTTTGGTACTATATAATGATGCATCGATTGGAAGCATGCTTAAACTGATGGCTCCTTTTGCTTTGTTTATCTACATCCAGGCACCTCTTCAAGCCGCTTTGCAGGCACTCGATCGTCCAGGAAAAGCACTCCTCAATACCTTTATCGGTGCAGTGATCAAAATTACTTTGATATTACTGCTTGCATCCAGGCCGGAATACGGCATTTTTGGGGCAGTCATTGCCATTTGTGTGAACTCAACCGTCGTTACCCTTTTACACGCCAGAAGTGTCCGCAATCTGCTTCAGTTCCGGTTTAAACGAATGGACTGGGTCAAAACAGCAGCAGGTATGGTCATCATGGGAGCAGCAACTCTACTTGTGTATGAACATACAGTCATCTTGCTGCCTTTTTGGCTGAGAATGCTCCTGGCTCTACTAACCGGTTTAATCGTTTACTTTATCGTGATGGGCTTAACCCGAATGATTGACTTCCATGATCTCTCCCGGATGCCGATCATCGGCTCATGGTTCCAGCGACGTTCACGTAAGTAGGGCATTACTTCCTATTTTTGATCATCCTTCAAGCTCACAAATACTTTTCCGTTATGATCAATGGAACATATAAACACATCCTTAAAATCGAGAACACCTTTCTTCTGGATCTCATTTTTAAGCCAAAAGCGTGTTTTCTTGATGAGCTCAAGGTTTTGATCCTGAACTTTTCCATCCATAATCAGCGGCAAAGGCAGACCTTCGTATTTAATATTTTGGAAGCCATCAACTTTGTCTTTTCTGGGTCTTTGCTTGTTATTTGTTGGTTGTGATGAGCTGTTGGCGGAATAAGAGTTGTCCATCGGGATGACCGTTAGCTTGCCCGTCGTCTCCAAGATCGCAAATTGAACTTCGTCAATGCTGTCGATATTCTGTTCACGCAATTGAAGCAGCAGGTCATCCAGATTGTATCGCTGTTTGCGCATTTCATCGCGATGCAATGTGCCCTTGGAGATCAGTACGGTTGGTTTGCCATCAATCATCAATCGTAACCGGCGGCTTTTGAGACTTAGAAAAGCCATGCCAATCTGAACAACAAGTACTGTCAGCATCGGTACGATGCCGTGAAATAACGGTTTATCTGTATCCTCAATGACAAATGCTGCAATTTCGGCAAGCATGATGGACACGACCAAATCAAACATGGACAGCTTCCCTATTTCCCTTTTACCCATAATCCGAATCGCACCATAGACAATAAAGTACATGAGAATCGTTCGAAAGATATGAGCACCGATATCTGAAAAGTTCACAATATGGTTCCTCCTTCACATCTGAGTTAAGACAGATACCTGAAGCGTAATCCCTATTTTGACCTGAAGCTGATGTGCTCATGCGAATCTTAATTGTTCATTTAATGGAAAATTCAGTTCATAACTCCAGAGGCTTGACCATACACTGTAATAATTTCAAACTTGTACAAGGGGGTTGCTTCATGCAGCTGATTCGCCGAGTGATTTCGTTTCGAATGTCCAACCCGATTTTGTCGGGACTCTGCCATGCATTTGTATGGATGTTACTGGGAGCACTGATTCTCTCCCTCTTTCTCTGGATGACCAACATGCGGGAACAAGAGCTTTCGCTCTACACGTATGTGGTTCATGGTTTGTCCCTCCTGGTTGGGGGATTTGTAGCGGGAAAACGGTCTGGCGAAAAAGGCTGGTACCATGGAGGTTTAACCGGGATTGTCTACGGGCTGATCGTACTGCTTATTGGATTTCTGGCTTTGGACGCTTCGTTCAATTGGAAGGACACCCTGCAGCTCGCAAGCGCATTCCTGATTTCTGCACTCGGGGGAATTTTCGGAGTTAACACACACAGATCCTAGAATTTTTAAGCATTCGATTATAAAAAAAAAGAAAAAGAGAACCGGGTCTCCGTAGAGATCCGATTCTCTGATACAAACTAGAATCATGCTATTCAACAGCGGTTTCACGACTCACTGCACTGCTGATGGCATTACGGTCGAATGTAAGCTTGGTCACATCGTTTACACGAAGGACAACAACATCATCCGTAATTTCAGCAATGGTACCGTGAAGGCCACCGATGGTTACAATTTTATCGCCTTTTTTCAACTGATTCAGCATCGCATTGCGCTGCTTTTGTTTTTTGTTCTGTGGACGGATCATCAAGAAGTAGAAAATCGCAACCATGAGTACCAAAGGTACAATCAAAGATACAATTCCACCGCCTGCTTGAGCTCCTGCTAAAGGCATTCCCTGAAACATTCAAAACTCCCCCTTATCGACTATACTTACAGATACTGCGTGTTTCTTCGGTTCTGCAAAACCTGATCAGAAACCTTTGTCATTGTCGTGAAGACCATATTGATCGAAAAATTCATCACGGAAATCAAGCAAACGATCTTCCATTATGGCTTTGCGCACATTGCGCATCAAATTCTGCAAGAAATGAAGGTTATGAATCGTCGTCAAACGCAAGCCAAATGTTTCATCCGCTTTGATTAAATGACGCAGGTAAGCTCTGGAGTAGTTACGGCAAGTGTAGCAATCGCATTCAGGGTCCAGTGGACCAAAATCGGTTGCGAACTTGGCATTACGAACTACAAGACGCCCCTGGCTGGTCATTGTTGTTCCGTTACGGGCAATCCGGGTAGGCAGAACACAGTCGAACATGTCCACTCCGCGAATCGACCCCTCAATCAATGCATCGGGCGAACCTACTCCCATCAAATAACGTGGTTTATTGGAAGGCAACAGTGGCACTGTGTAGTCCAATACGCCATACATCAAATGTTTCGGTTCTCCAACACTCAGTCCACCAATAGCATACCCCGGGAAATCCATGGAAGTCAAATCTGCAGCGCTCTGGCGACGCAAATCTTCATGCATGCCTCCCTGTACGATGGCAAACAGACCTTGATCATGCGGACGAGCATGACTTTCCAGGCAGCGCTCTGCCCAGCGGCTCGTTCTTTCAAGTGATTTTTTCACATATTCGTATTCAGCCGGATACGGCGGACATTCATCAAATGCCATCATAATATCGGAACCGAGTGCATTCTGAATTTCCATGGCCACCTCAGGGGAAAGGAACTTCTTGTCGCCATTCAGGTGGGAACGGAAGTGAACCCCTTCTTCCGTAATTTTACGCATCTCGCTGAGGGAAAACACTTGAAATCCACCACTGTCCGTCAAAATCGGGCGATCCCAGTTCATGAACTTGTGAAGGCCGCCAGCCTGACGAATAATCTCATGACCAGGTCTGAGGAAAAGATGATAGGTGTTACTCAGAATAATCTGTGCATCCATCTCCTTCAACTCTTCTGGACTCATCGTTTTTACAGTCGCCTGTGTTCCTACAGGCATAAAGGTTGGTGTCTCGATAATACCATGCGGTGTATGTACGCGTCCCAGACGCGCACCGGATTGTTTACATGTTTTGATATGTTCATACGTAATTGCTGCCATTGGTTTTAATCATCCTCTAAAATTAATCGTTATGCCAAGATTATCGTGTAAATCAATAGATCAACATGGCATCGCCAAAACTGAAAAAGCGGTATTGCTCTTGGATCGCCTGCTCATAAGCATGCATGATATGCTCTCTGCCTGCAAGAGCACTTACCAGCATAACCAGTGTCGATTTCGGCAAATGGAAGTTCGTAAGCATGCCATCAATAACCTTAAAGGTGTAACCTGGATAGATAAAGATTTTGGTCCAGCCGCTGCTTTCCCGAAGCACGCCATCTTCGAACTTGCTGCCTACGGTTTCAAGCGTTCGACAGCTCGTCGTACCTACTGCAAATATACGGTTACCACGTCTCTTCGTTGCATTAATTAAGTCCGCAGTTTCCTGAGACAGGGAGTAATACTCCTCGTGCATCTCATGGTCTTCCACAACATCAACAGACATGGGGCGGAACGTTCCGAGTCCAACATGAAGCGTGATGAAGGTAACATTGACTCCTTTGGCACGGATTTCGTCCAGCAGCTTATCCGTAAAATGCAATCCAGCCGTTGGCGCTGCCGCTGATCCTTCGTGCTTGGCATATACCGTTTGGTATCTTTCGCGGTCATCCAGTGTCTCTTTGATATAAGGAGGCAAAGGCATTTCACCCAAGCGATCCAGAATCTCCTGAAAGATTCCATTATAGGAGAACGTCAGCATGCGTGCGCCCATTTCGCCCTCTTCATCGATGACGGCCTTAAGCTCATCACCGAATACGATAACAGAACCGGCTTTCAGCCTCTTCCCTGGTTTGACAAGGGCTTCCCAACGATCGCCCTCCACGTTTTTCAGCAGAAGTACCTCAGCCTTAGCCCCGGTGTCCTCTTTCGTGCCGAATAAGCGAGCCGGCAAAACACGAGTATCATTCAAGACCAATGTGTCACCAGGCTCCAGAAAGTTGATAATATCAGGGAACGAGTGATGATTAACCTCACCGCTCTCCTTGTTTAAGGTCAGCAGCCGGGACGCCGTACGATCAAGCAATGGCGTCTGTGCGATCAGCTGCTCCGGTAGTTCAAAATCATATAAGTTCACATTCATCTTCGATTCATTCCTTAACAATAGTCGCATTTTGATAATAGTGTTTCAATATTTCCTGGTAATCATACCCTTCATCTGCCATACCTTTGGCCCCCCATTGAGACAAGCCCAATCCGTGACCGTTACCCTGACCAATGAACATGAAGGTCTGACCCTGGGTCACTGCTCTGGCTTGACCATCCCCGCTCATAACGACAAGAGCATTACCGGATGAAGTGCCCGTTCCAGAAGCTGATAAAACAGCTGCTCCTTTAGAACCGGTTTTACTTGATGTTTGCCCGTCAGCGCCTAATACAGTATAACTTCCGGTTCCTGCAATATCAAATAAGGTGCTCGGCAATCCCCCAAGTGCGGAACGATACGTATCCGCATATTTGACCGTCAATGGTTGTCCGTTCGCACTGACTTCAAGAGCTCTTCCTGAAGGTCCGCGCTTCGTGACTTCCAATGTTGAGATGGACGCGGGAACGGTCGTCGTTGTTTTTCCTTGCAGCGCTTTTACCAAAGCAGCTGAGGTAAAAGGTCCTCTTACCCACGCGTAATCATTGGACTGTGCTACTTTCGCCAAAACCACAGCCTCGGTGCCCGGGTTCATTTTGGCCACCGGTTCAACCGTAGATTGGATGAGTGGTATGGGACGTACATTGGTATTTTGGGCGGTAACCGTCACTTTGGACAGCCCTGCATCTGTTTTCGTTGTCAGTTCTTTGACATTGTCCTCACGGATGTATCCACTGATCCCTGAACTTAGCAGCACATGGTACCACGTATGTAACCCAGCTTGGGCCGATGCATCCCCAGGGCTGTCCACATTACTGAACACTCCTGCCCCACCATTCCATACTTCGGATGGGTGAGCTGTTTGTCCACCTGCATTGGAAGAGAACACAGCCTCAACGATTTTACCGCCGCTTTTGATGACTTCCCCTGCAGTTGCGTCTACGGCACTCGATACTTTATCGTTCTCCGAACCAATTCCGTTATACGCTTGGCTGAGTGTCGTATCCACCACATTGGCGATTTTAAAACGATCGCCCTGTTGAAGCGCGTAAGAGCGAGCTGCGACTGCCTGAACTTTTAGGGCCTCCGCTGGCCAGGATGAATATACTTCAGCCCCAACAACCGAGTATAGATATTGTTCAAGTGGGACGACATTGACCAAAGCAAGATCGCCGCCTACGATGCTAATTTCCATGTCTCCCCGGTATGTCCGCTCAGAGCGTTCCAATACTTTAATCCCGCTTCCATCACCTTGCACAAAAGCTTTGGCTTCACTGCCTGCGATGGTGTAATGTGGAACAGTTTTCAGTGTATCCGCACTTAATCCGGCATCCTGACGGATCATGAGCGCAGCACTGTTAGTTACAGGGGTTAAGCTCACTCCGGGTGCTTTGGCTTCCACATTCTTTTGCACTGCTGCCAGTTCCGCATCCGTAACCGCTTCTCCAACCCATACCGAATATCCTTGAGCTCCGCCAGTCAATTGCAGTACTGTGTAGGCACTGATTCCTGCTGATAAGAGCGATGCCTGTGCAGCCTCAGCTTCCTGGAGTGAACTGTAGCTCCCTGCCGACAAACGCTTGCTTCCGGTTACCGCTGCCTTTTGACCACCCATTTGAGCTGCAGCCACTTTTTGCACTCGTGCTACTGCTTGTGAAGCCAAAGCTTCTGTTGCATAATTCCCCGTATACAGCTGGTAGGTTGCCTTACCGCTCAACGTCGTGGTGAACAGCGATGGTTTATCGCTGGTTGCCTGTAATAATTTTGCAGCTGCGGCTGCAGTCTTGAAGTCCCCAGTTTCGAGCACCTTTACCCGTAAGCCATCCGCACTGAAACGAATTTGACCAGCAGGAAGGGATACACCCGCCCCACTCTCTGATCCAATACTCCACTTACCAGTTGTCTCAAGTGTGATGAGTGGTGTTGTCGACTTATACGTACTTCCCAGGTTCGCAAACATCGCTACCCGGATCATCTGTCCATTACTCTCTGCAGCAAAGGCAGGCACTTGCAGACATCCTACCGTCAAGAGAGCGGCAGCCAAAACCTTTAACCGCCGGCTCCACTTCTTCGTTGGTAATGCTTTCCCCACGTTCAAACTCCTCTCCATGCAGTTTCTACAATTTATATCGGGTAGATTTCTTGAAAACTTCAACTTTCTTTATTAAGAGATTCCGTTAACACAGGTTACTTTCCGTCTCTTGGTGGTATAGGCAGACCCAGATGATGATAAGCGAGATCCGTAACGATCCGGCCTCTTGGTGTACGCTGAATCATGCCGATCTGCAGCAGATATGGCTCATAGACATCCTCAATGGTCTGACTTTCTTCACCAATTGTAGCTGCTATCGTATCCAGGCCAACAGGACCTCCGCGGAAACTGGTAATCATGGATGTAAGCATCTTGTGATCGATTTCGTCCAATCCACGTGGGTCAATCTGAAGTCGTTTCAAAGCCTCTTCAGCCAGTGCCTGAGTAATTATTCCATCGCCACGCACCTGAGCGAAGTCGCGTACCCTTTTCAGCAATCGATTGGCAATCCGCGGTGTCCCACGGGAACGCAGTGCAATCTCTTCTGCAGCATCACCAACAATCTCGACGCCCAGAATTTCAGTAGATCGTGAGACGATGTACGCCAGCTCATCCACTGTATAAAACTCCAGACGGCTAATGACACCAAACCGGTCTCGAAGTGGTGCAGACAGCAAGCCTGCACGTGTTGTAGCCCCGATCAGGGTGAACGGCGGAAGATCCAGCCGAACGGAACGAGCACTTGGCCCTTTCCCGATCATAATATCCAACGCAGAGTCTTCCATGGCGGGATACATCACTTCTTCAACGGTACGGTGCAGACGATGAATTTCATCAATAAACAGGACATCGCCTTCCTGTAAATTCGTCAGCAGCGCAGCCAGATCGCCCGGGCGTTCAATCGCCGGTCCCGAGGTGGTGCGCAGGTTCACGCCCAACTCGTTAGCAACGATATTGGCAAGAGTCGTTTTACCAAGTCCGGGTGGACCATAGAGCAGCACATGATCCAATGCTTCATTGCGCAATTTGGCAGCTTCAATATATACTTTCAAATTTTCCTTGACCTTGTTTTGTCCGATATATTCATTCAGATACCGGGGACGGAGACTCAGTTCAACATTCTGATCCTCCATCATCAGGTTGGCGGAAATAATCCGGTCATCCATGTTCATCCCTACCTTTTTTTGTGCGGGCTACTGCTATATGTTATATGCAAATTTAACTAACCCGTAAACAGCATTTGCAGCGCACGTTTCATCAACACATCAACAGAATCCGCCGAAGTGACATCCTTCTTCAACTTAAGCCACACTTTATCAAGCTCACTGTCTGTATAACCGAGAGCCTTCAAACCGTCACGTGCCTCATCCCATGCAGAACCACTTCCTGCTTCCTCAGAAGGTGGTGCAAACAAACCTGTAGCATACGCCGCTGCACCAAAACCGTCCAGCTTGTCTTTGAGGTCCAAAATCATGCGTTGTGCCGTCTTCTTGCCGATGCCCGGCAATTTTGTCAGGAACGTCAAATTCTCCTGATAGATCGCTGTAACAACGTGGTCCGGTGTACCACCTGCTAATATACCAAGCGCAACCTTTGGTCCAATACCGGAAACTTCAATCAGTTTACGGAACAAACGCTGTTCTTCCCGTGTAACAAAACCAAACAGCAGCATCGCGTCTTCACGCACATGGTGATGGGTATACACCGTAATTTCGCCTTCCTGCTTCGCAAAAGCAAACGGATTGGGACAGAAGACCCGGTACCCGACACCATGAACATCAAGCACAATATATTCATTCTCTACATGTACGAACTGTCCTCTTAGAAAATCAATCATTTTCGCAATACCTCATTCAACTTGGAATTTAATGTATATGAGTGCGCATGACACACAGCTACAGCCAAAGCATCTGCTACGTCATCCGGTTTCGGAATAGCCTGCAAACGCAAAAACATTTTGACCATTTCCTGCACCTGCCGCTTCTCTGCCTTACCATATCCCACGATCGCCTGTTTGATCTGCATTGGGGTATATTCTGCTATGGGCAAGCCCTTCTGTGCAGCAGCAAGCACCATAACACCTCTCGCCTGGCTGACAGACATCGCTGTAGTCACGTTCCGGTTAAAAAAAAGTTTTTCCAGTGCTACTGCATCTGGCTTGTATTTATCGATTAACTGCACCATGCCCTCATAAACGTGAAGCAACCGTTCTTCTTCAGGTGTGTGAGCTTCCGTCTGAATGCAGCCATATTGTACGGGTACCACTTTACTACCGATCTTATCCACAAATCCAAAACCGACAATCGCAATCCCCGGGTCAATTCCCAAAAAACGCAAAACCATCTCTCCCTTACAATAAAGCGAACATATGTATCGTTCATTTCATTATAACAAAAGATAGACCCTCCGACAGGAAAAACTTTGTCTAATCTCTGGTAGCGTTTGGTTCGGCATAAAAAGGGCATTTTCTGCATAGTCGTGTTCCTCTTGCGACTAGTCGTTTTTCCTACGACAAAAAGGACATCTTTCGATGCCCTAAGACTGATTCCCTAGTCTAATATGGGATTCGCTTCATTTATCCGCCATTTTGAAGCTCTTCTTTATGCGGCCCATCAATGGCATAATCGCTAAACGTAGAAATCACGCTGTTATATTCATCTTTGTCTTGTACACGGATACCCTGCTGTAATTGCTCCAGTACTCCTTCAGGCAGAGAACTTTCCAACGATCCGACGTCCATCTGAAAAAAAGTACGTATGACCTTCTCTTCTGCCGGTCGACCTTCATAAAGTTTGAGATTCCCCACCCCATCCACGCTGATATAAGCCTGTTCCTTGCATAACGGGGAAAGATCATCTACATGTTCCTTGATTTGCAATGTATCCGAGGCGACCACTTCAGCGTCCCATTCCGGATGCTGTTGCAACAATATCTTTAATTGCGGTAAAGCCATTTTCCCCAATCGTTCCGTTTCTACCCCGCATATATAATGCGTCTCCAAAACAACCGAAGTTAAACGATCAGGTTCAGAAGAGAGCTTTGCCAATATGGTTTGTACCTCTTCCTCGGATCGTTCTTCGACGGACACAGGCCCCATTACCGCAGCTGCTTCACCGAAGTTGGTGGTTAACAATCGTTGAATGTGAGAGGAAATCGACAATCCGCTGTAGGCCAGTATCGTTATGACCACCAATGAAGCAGTCATCCATGCAGTTCGTTTCCAGCGCCGCCAGCGTCTTTTGAATTGTTTCCTGAATTTAAACGTGTTCACATGAACCCCTTCTATCACTTTTTTAAACCTAGTGTGACCGAAAGGATTATGCTTTATGCAAAATAAACCCAGTGTGTGGAACCCAGGTACCTTAGTATTACGTTAAGAAAAAACAAAAACGGACTACCTCTTAGAGATAGTCCATTTCTTTGGATCGGGATGACACGATTTGAACATGCGACCCCCTGGTCCCAAACCAGGTGCTCTACCAAGCTGAGCTACATCCCGTTATATTATACCGGCGAGAGGACTCGAACCTCCACGGTTTCCCACTCGATTTTGAGTCGAGCGCGTCTGCCATTCCGCCACGCCGGCAAATGAATTTATTTAAATGGCGCGCCCTGAGAGATTCGAACTCCCGGCCTTTTGATTCGTAGTCAAACGCTCTATCCAGCTGAGCTAAGGGCGCATATATTATTGGAGCGGACGACGGGAATCGAACCCGCGACCCTCGCCTTGGCAAGGCGATGCTCTACCGCTGAGCCACGTCCGCATGCGGTATTAAAACATAAATGGCGGAACCGACGGGATTCGAACCCGCGATCTCCTGCGTGACAGGCAGGCATGTTAGGCCAACTACACCACGGTTCCAAGTCACTTTCTTAATAGAAAGATTAATTGCGGGGGCAGGATTTGAACCTGCGGCCTTCGGGTTATGAGCCCGACGAGCTACCGGGCTGCTCCACCCCGCGTCGTTATTAAAAAACATATATGGTGGAGGCTGAGGGGCTCGAACCCCCGACCCTCTGCTTGTAAGGCAGATGCTCTCCCAGCTGAGCTAAGCCTCCATATATATGACCCGTAGGGGATTCGAACCCCTGTTACCTCCGTGAAAGGGAGGTGTCTTAACCCCTTGACCAACGGGCCTTA
>NZ_JABMCB010000191.1 GCF_013359935.1 Paenibacillus xylanilyticus | reverse complement strand
TTTAAAATAATACCTGGCTTTCTGGCCTGTGAACGTACACATATATAATAGGAAGAGACCGATCAAATGATCGGTCCTTTTTACTTTTTTATTATACAAAAATATTAAGTACCAAATGGGGGTCGATGCCCCTCGCCTCCATTAGAGCGAGTAAAAGCCATCAACCAGTTGTTCTGGTTGGTGGTTTTTTATTTGTGATATAATGTTGATAAATTTAGATTGGGGGACTCAAGATGTTTAATAATCGAGAACAGCTCCAAGAAATTTTAAAAAAAGCGAATCAACATGCACGGAAGCAAGCCAAAGAATCGGGTGCTTCTATTTATTATATAAAAAATAATAAACGTGTTCGTGAAGATGCTGAAGGTAATAAATTTGAAATTACTTTTGATTCTGCTGGTAAACGTCAGGAATTCGAGTATCATGAGTGAAAGCAAACCAGTTATGACTGTGTTCGCTGGAACCAACGGAGCAGGGAAAAGTACACTTAGCATGCAAATGAGAGAGTGGCTTGGTGAACTGGTTGATCCAGATCAAATTGCAAGAGAGTTGAAGCCAGAGAATCCGCGTAGTGCTGACCTGTCTGCTGGCAGGGAAGCTGTAAAAAGAATCCGATCTCTCATTAAAAGTGGTACAAACTTCGCTATTGAAACGACATTGTCTGGATCGTTTGTTTTGAAACACATGCAAATTGCAAAAGAAAACAATTATGAAATTGTTGTTTACTATATCGGCCTCGAGGACGTTCAAATGCATATAGATCGTGTTGCCTCTCGCGTTGAACAAGGTGGACATTGGATTGCAGAAGAAGACATTCGTTATCGATACGGTCAGTCATTACAGAATCTTACACCCGCTCTGGCCATCGCAAACCAGGTCATCATCATTGATAATACATATGAGCCTCTAATTATTGCAGAAATCACTCAGGATAAATTGGTCTATTGCATTGACTCAATACCTGTTTGGTGTAAGCCTGTTCTTGTTAGGTACAAATGAAAGTTAGAGTGAAACAACAAGAGAGCCATCAGCCAGAAATTCTGGTTGGTGGCTTTTCGGTTTATATGAAGCGTAAGCTGATGATCTGACTATTGATGAGCCATCTAATTCCTCATAAATCCTTGATAACCTTTACATATCGATCAAACTCCGTTTGACTCATTTGATCACTCATCTGCAAAAGGATATTATCTTGAGCATAGGCATGTGAATTAGGCATTAGCGTTGATTTTCCGGGTTCCTCGTAAAAATCCTTCAGTATTTCAAGATCCGTTTTATCCTCAAATAAGAATAGATACCCACCCTCACCTTCACCCAAAGCTGGCACCAAAATGTGCCGCACATCTTTAAAGCCTAAGTTAGCCAATCCGTGTTCTTCACGGATAGACCCCGTTGGAGTTTCAATCTCAAGTCCAGCTTCTTGAAACTTAGTAGCAATATGATCAAGAGTAATCGCAGGCGGACTCTCACTCGAAGAGCAGGCAGCAGTTATGCTTAGAATTAGGCCCAATAAGAAAACCAAACCAATATATTTTCTCAAGTCAATCATCATCCTCCCTGCTAGAAAATATAAATAAGTATAGTTTAACATAATTGGGTATTTCTATTTATAAATGTGCTTGGTCTCCATATCTACTCTGAATACTTAACTCCAACAAACTAGCATACCTTTTACATAGTATCTCTTATCTTGAATTTTGCTTCGTACCAGAGAGTCATTTATAATGAGAAGCTAGACTAGACTGCGTTAGGAGGAAACAATGGATTTTATCAAAAATCAACTAGACGGAACAGGCATGAGTGAACAAACCATTGGCATTCTTTCAAACTTGATCATGGTTATTTTTATAGCGGTGGTCTCCATTCTGGCGAATTATATAGCCAAAAAGGTCGTGCTGAAGACGATTCATCATATCGTCAATAACAATCGGTACAAATGGGGCCACATCATTGTGGAGAAAAAATTATTTCACAAGCTGTCGCACCTCGTACCGGCCATTATTATCTATTATTCTGCTTATATCTTTCCATCCTATCAGGCCTTGATTGAGAAGGCTGCAATGACCTACATGATTGTGGTAACGATCACTGTATTCAATGCGCTGCTCAATGTGTTTGATGATGTATATCGTTCCTATGAAGTATCCAAGATCAGGCCGATCAAGGGATACATCCAGGTAGCGAAGATTATTCTATTCATCATCGGTGGCATTATCGTCATCTCGAGCCTCATCGGTCAGAATCCATTAATCATTCTCAGTGGACTTGGTGCGTTATCAGCGGTGCTGATGCTGGTCTTCAAGGACTCCATCCTGGGCTTGGTCGCAGGCGTCCAATTATCCTCAAATGATATGGTGCGTGTAGGCGACTGGATTGAGATGCCGAAATATAATGCAGACGGCGACGTGATCGACATTACACTAAATACGGTAAAGGTAATGAATTTTGATAAAACGATCACGATGATTCCAAGCTATGCCCTCATCTCGGATTCGTTCAGGAACTGGAGAGGCATGCAGGTATCCGGGGGCAGAAGGATTAAGCGAAGCGTCTATATCGACACGAGCAGCATTACCTTTTGTACCGAAGAAATGATTAAGGAGTTCCAGAAGATCCACTACCTTACGGATTATATTGATACAAAACTAAGTGAAATTAATGAGTACAACATGGAGCACCAGATTAATACAGCAAGCAAAGTGAACGGCAGACAACTGACCAATGTCGGGGTATTCCGGGAATACATCCATCAATATCTGAGGAATCATCCAAAAATCCATAAGGATATGACGCTGATTGTGAGACAGTTAGCGCCCGGAGATAACGGACTGCCACTTGAAATCTATGCCTTCAGCAACGACATCACCTGGGCAGTGTATGAATCGGTTCAAGCAGATATCTTTGATCACATCTTTGCCGTGGCCCCGACATTTGGCCTTCGTGCTTTCCAAAATCCAACGGGCCATGATATCGTTCAACTCAAAGAGAGTCCGCAATTTTCGCGGGGATATTAAGATATGTTTTAAAAGTATATATCGAAGTATTATCATGCTTTGCGTAGCTCTGCACTTTCGGACATCCATTTGATTCAAGCGTGTATAGAGGGGTAGAATAAACGAGAGGGCCATATATCTTTTTCCATATCGTTTCGTATACCTTTCGTAAAGGAGAGTCTCCAGATGAATCATCAAATTCCGGAATATACGTTGAATGATGGCTTGAAAGTACCTGCCATTGGGTTTGGTACCTATAGCTTAAAAGGAGCAGAAGGCGTTAAATCCATAGTATCCGCTCTGGATACAGGTTACCGTTTGATTGATACCGCCTATAACTATGAGAATGAGGCAACTGTCGGAAAGGCAATCAAGCAGAGTTCGGTTTCCAGAGAAGAGCTGCTGATTTCCTCCAAGCTGCCGGGGCGTTACCACGATTATAAGAAGGCTCTCGTAGCAATTGAGGAGTCCCTATACAGAGCAGATCTCGATTATTATGACCTATACCTGATTCACTGGCCTAATCCGAAGCAGGATAAATATGTAGAAGCCTGGCAGGCACTCATTGAGGCGAAGAAACGTGGATATATTCGCTCCATCGGAGTTAGCAACTTCCTGCCTGAACATAATGAGCGTCTGATTAAGGAGACTGGGGTAGCCCCAAGTCTGAATCAGATCGAGCTGCATCCGTTTTTTGACCAAGCAGAGCAGCGGAAGAAGGATTCGGAGCATGGTATTGTCAATGAATCCTGGAGTCCTATTGGCCGCGGTAATGACGCCGTGCAGGATGTGGTGAAGGATGAGAAGATCCTCCGCATAGCAGAAGCTCATGGCAAAACGGGAACACAGGTCATTTTGCGCTGGCATACCCAGCTGGGTTCCATTCCAATTCCGAAAGCAGGCTCCCTTCAACACCAGAAGGAAAATATCGATATCTTCGATTTTGAGCTGAGCCAGCAGGAGATGGAAGTGATCTCGTCGTTCAATCGTCAAGATGGACGGTTATGGGGACAGGACCCGAGCGAATACGAAGAGTTTTAAAAGGTTTTATGAAGACGCGCCTCTACCTGTAAGGTGAAGGGAACGTGTATGTAGGAATATTGCCTCCTATTCTGCAGAGATGCAGATAGGAGGCTTTTTGTTGTGTTTTTATATTTGAAAAGAAGAATTGAATTTCAACCCATCTGTATTTTATCAGTTTCTAACGTGAGTCCTAACCTACTCCACCAATTTTTCAGACCTTTGCACCATATCACGTAAAACACGAGCCACTCTGCTTTTCCTGCCTACTGCTCTTCGCTGTATTTTAGCTAATGATTTTTTGTATGCCTCTGCATCAGATTGGAGTAAGAACTGTTTGGCTGCAATTCGTAGTGTCCTTTTTAACAATCGTGCGGAAGAACGTGTCGTTCTGGACCGGAACCCTTTGCGCAGGATCCGTAGTGTATTTTTGTAGGTTTCGAGGTCAGCGGACGGAGGTACAACGCAAAATAAATTGAGTGCAGAATCATTGAAGCCATAGGTGTCCAACATGATTCTCAGATTTTCCGTATTGAGCACATCTCCCCGGAAGTGGGTTGGGTGTTCCTGATGATAGCCCACGACCTCTTTCATGCAATAGAAGGGAACTTTCAAACGGTGCAACCTGTAGCCCAAATCCCAGTCTTCTAGCCCATAAAGTACATACCTTTCGTTGAACCCCCCAACCCGATTTAACAGACTACGCCTAACGGCTACACACCGAGTAACAAATATCATCCAGGGAGCTACATCTGTTCTGGCAAATTGCTTGATCACACCTGGCGGCATTTTGGATGGAAAAATGACTTTGGACAGCGTATCAGTATGATGAATAATATCTGCTGGTGTGACCAGTGGGACAATTTCATTTGCGGCTTCCAATTCTGGACGCCATGAGTTTGATGCTGCGAGGACTGCATGGCAATGTTCTTTCTCCTCTGGAGAAAAATCCGGATAGTAGTGGGTATAAGAACCATCGAAGGAATGGGGAAAGCCCGAAACCACGGCTCTGGGGTTTTTACGATGATACTGCCGTACGGTTCGGATGAATTCGGGTAGTGCAAGAAAGTCAGCATCACAGAAGATGACGTATAACCCCTTGGCATGCTTCAGCCCCAAATTCCGAATAGCAGATCTGCCGCGTTGTTCTGTTTGGGATACATAGATCAATGGATATGAAGCTTGAAAGGCCTCTACCTGCTCTTTCGATCCATCCGTGGAACCGTCATCAGCAACGATGACCTCAAATAGATGCTTCGGGTAGGTCTGCGCTTCAAAAGCGGCCAGTGTAAGTGATAACTGATGGGCCCGATTATACGTTGGGATAATGATACTGTAGCGGATCGCCATGCTATATTCCTCCCTTAGGTTTGTTGATGCTCCTTATGGAAAACCGAACACGTTCAAGAAAGAAGTGATATTAGTTTATTCCATATGGTTGGGGGTGACTGGTCAAACACCCTAAGGTTTTGGAAACAGGCTTGGTCGATCGCATTCTTCCTTTTAAATGATTTACCAGACGGTCTACAGGAAGGGATGCCGGGTACTTTTTTCGTTCGCTGTTATCCCGGGAATATGATCTCGATCTTTTGCCTGCATGTGCAAATCCTGCGCCGGATAAGGAAATATCAAATTTTGGATATCTCAGCAAGAATGGAGGATAGCCATAATGGCAGCCAGGCAGTAACTTTATGAAGAGGGCTCAGCACAAAGGGGTCCGGCATCTTACACGAACACATGGGGGGACGTGAAGTGATGAAACGGTCATGGAGAAAACGGCTGACAATTGGAATCTGCCTGATGATGGGATTGACTGCTCTTGCAGGCTGCTCAGGAGAAAGTGGAAAGGCGAGTGAGGCGGAAGGAGACGGTCCTACACCAATTTCAATCTGGATGTCGATGAACACGAATGCTTCCATTACGCTCAAGAGCATGAATGAAATCACGGCGATTAAGGAATGGGAGAAGAAGACCAACACCAAGATCGAATTCCAGCATCCTGCGGTGGGTACCGAGACCGAACAGTTCAATGTCATGATTGCCTCGAATCAGCTGCCTGATGCGATGTTTGTAAATGGAGATTACGCCAAGCTGTTCAATGATGGCATCATCATCCGGCTTAACGAACTCATTGATGAATACGCTCCCAATTTGAAAAAGATCCTTGAGGAGAACCCCGAGGTCGCCAAACAGTTGAAAGCGGACAATGGAGATATCTATGCCATTCCGCATCTGCGTCTGGGGGAATACAAAACCTTCGGCGGTACATTCATCCGTCAGGATTGGCTCGATGAGCTGAAGCTGGAGAAACCGGAAACGCTGGAGGAATGGGAAACCGTACTTAAAGCGTTCAAAGAGAAAAAAGGCGTGTCCGCGCCGCTGTTGTTCGGTGCACCACCTAAAATGACAACGATGGGACCTGCAGCGCCTACCTATTTGGAGGCTTACGGTATAACTAACAACACGTTCTTGAAGGATGGCAAGGTAGTCTATGGGCCAATCGAGCCCGAATACAAGGAATTTCTGACGATGTTTCATCGCTGGTACCAGGAGGGACTGATCGATCCTGACTTTGCCACCAACGATCAGAAGACATTTGACGCCAAAGTGTTGAGTGGTCAGGCGGGTGCCTTTTTCACCTTCATCGGTGGAGGTGTAGGCCGCTACCTGCCCGCTCTGCAGGAAACTGATCCGAATGCCAATCTGACAGCCGTCCAATATCCGGTGCGGAACAAGGGTGATGAGCCAATGTTTACGGGACGTTCCTGGGAGTGGAGCAGCAGCGGCGTCGTAATCACCAATAGCAACAAACATCCGGAGGAAACGGTCAAAGCACTCGATTATTTCTTCAGTGAAGAAGGACATATGCTGAAAAATTTCGGTGTGGAGGGCCTCACCTATACGATGAAGGACGGTTATCCGACCTATACCGATGAGATTTTAAAAAATCCGGATGGATTGTCAGTTGCCCAAGCGATGGCCAAACATTTTATTGCCAACTACCCCTTCGTGGGTGAAGATGACGACCGGTACAATGAGCAGTATTATCAGCTCCAGCAGCAGAAGGATGCTGCGGTCCTGTTTTCCAAATACAGCGAGAATACACTGAAGGTAGGACTTCCTCCTACCAGCCTGACAACAGAAGAATCCACGGAATACAGCAAAATCATGAGCGATATTGGAACGTATCGGGACGAAATGTTCGTCAAGTTTGTCATTGGGGTCGAGCCGATTGAGAACTTTGACAAGTTTGTCGAGCAGATCAACAAGTTCAACGTTACACGAGCCCTTGAAATCCAGCAGGACGCACTGGACCGCTATAACGCCAGATAAGGAAGAGACGATCGTGGGGTTGAATCACTTCAACCTCACGGCTGCCCTCTTTGAATGAAAAAGGAAGGGGATGGAGAAGGTGTCGCACAAGCTTTCCTTGTTATGGCTCAATTACAAAAAGAATAAAGCGATCTATTGGATGGCTCTTCCCGTCGTTTTATATTTTCTCATCTTCAAATATCTGCCCATGTACGGAGCGATCATTGCGTTCAAGGATTACTCAGTAGGCAAAGGAATATGGGGCAGTGACTGGGTAGGGCTGCAGCACTTCCGGGATTTCTTTCAGAGTTATTATTTCTGGCGAATTCTGAAAAACACCCTTGTGTTGAGCTTTTATCAACTGTTATTTGGCTTTCCTGCACCGATTCTGCTTGCACTGCTTCTAAATGAGATCCGAAATGAAATATTCAAGCGCACGGTGCAAACCGTCTCGTACATTCCGCATTTTATCTCGATCGTTGTCATCTGCGGCATGATTGTGGATTTCTCGTCCCGCGATGGGCTGTTTAACACCATTATTGGTTATTTTGGCGGTCAGAGCAGTGCACTTCTCAGCGATCCGGCCAATTTCCGTACCATTTATACGGCTTCATCCATATGGCAGGAACTCGGCTTTTCCAGCATCATATATTTGGCTGCTCTTAGCGGAATCAATCCCGAGCTCTATGACGCAGCGAATGTGGATGGGGCGAGCCGCCTTCGTCAGGTCTGGCATATTACGCTGCCCGGCATCATTCCAATGATTTTGATTCTTCTTATTCTCCGTATTGGCGGACTGATGGAGATCGGCTTTGAGAAAATTATTTTGCTCTATAATCCGAATGTGTATGATACGGCCGATGTCATCTCCACGTTTGTCTATCGCAAAGGGATTAGTGAAAGTGCTGAGTTCAGCTATACGACTGCGGTAGGTTTGTTCCAATCCGTCATTAACTTTACGCTGCTAATCGGTGCCAACCGCCTGTCCAAAGCGATATCCAATACCAAGCTATTCTAGTCAGGAATGAGGTGGGGGAGGGAATTCAATGAAAATAAAACGATCAATCGGTGAGCGGCTGTTTGGTGGTGCCAACGCCATCCTGATGACTGGCCTGATTGTTGTAACCTTGTATCCGCTGCTGCATGTGCTGAATGCATCGTTCAGCGATTCCGGTCAGCTCATGGCCCACAGAGGACTGCTGCTCTTTCCCAAGGGTCTGACACTCGAGAGTTACAAGCTCGTTCTCAGCAATCCGAACATTCTGTCCGGGTACCGAAACACGATATTCATTGTTGTTGTGGGTACTGCGCTGAATCTGCTGTTTACCATTCTGGGGGCATATACCTTGTCTCGCAAAAGCTTTATGCTCCGCAATCCGATTATGCTGGCGATCGTATTTACGATGTTTTTCAACGGCGGAATCATACCGTCCTACCTGTTGATCAACAATACGCTTCATATGGGGAACAGCCTGTGGGCCCTGATTGTACCCGGTTTGATCAGCAGCTATAATCTGATTATTATGCGTACATCGTTTCAGGAAATCTCGGAAAGTCTGCTGGAGTCAGCCCGGATGGACGGGGCAGGAGAGATGCTGATTCTCTGGCGGATTGTGGTGCCATTGTCCATGCCGGTTATTGCAGTGATGATTCTCTTTTATGGGGTCAGCCACTGGAATTCATGGTTCAGTGCTATCCTGTACATTCGGGATCGAAATCTGTTTCCGCTTCAGCTGGTCCTGCGCGAAATTCTGATCCAGAACAGTACGGACTCCATGACGACAGGAGCTTCAGCCGTGGACAAAGAGGCGATCGGGGAAAGTGTAAAATATGCAACCGTCATGGTGGCCACACTCCCTATTTTGTTTATCTATCCATTTCTGCAGAAATACTTTGTCAAAGGTGTTATGATCGGAGCAATCAAGGAATAAATCAGTCGTAGGCCATGCCAAACCAGGAATGTGAGGAGGAGACTCATGAAGAAGAAAAGCATCCTGCTGTCCTGGAGCATTTCTTACATGGTCATTCTGCTCATCCCGATTGTGATCGGTGCAGCTGTCTTTGCCGAGTCCCGCATCTTACTTGAGGAAGAGGTTAATCGTTCCAACATGGTGCTGTTATCCCAGGTGCAGGAGACGATCGATAATCAGATTGGCGATATTGGCAGCATTAGCAATCAATTGATGGCCGATTCCCAGCTGACGAGCTTCATTAACCATGCGTCAGAACAGGATGCCCGGTGGAGGTTGATGGGACTGGAGCTTATCAAAAACCTCAAATCCACACGCGTCGGAAACGGCCTAATTAGTGAATTATATATCTATATCAAAAACTCCGATGTTGCCCTGTCATCTTCTTCACTTATTCAGAAAACATATCTGTATGACATGTTCTATAAAGGCACCGATGTAACTGAGGAAGCGTGGACTGGACTGATGCATGATACCGGTAAGAGCATGTTCCGGAAAATGGCGGTTCGGAGTGAAGACCGGCGTATTGAAGAGACGCTTGTCTACCTGCAGCCGTTTCCCATCCAGAGCGCTGCCGACAGCCCCGCTACCTTCGTGGTCAATCTGGACCCGAATCGGTTCCAGCAAGCGATTGATAATGTGCGTTTGGAAAAAGAAAGCACGGTATTCATCCTGGATCGTGAAGGTAATACTTTGTTTTCTACAGGATCATTTGAAACCCCTTACAAAGCAGGCGGAGATCTGAATCTCCAGCAGGATACAGGAGGGAAAACAGAGACGATCGACTGGAACGGTGAATCTGTCACCATGTCCCAGATCTCTTCCAAGGTCCAGGACTGGAAGTATGTATCCATCATACCTACCCGGATCTATGCCAAGAAGCTAACGGTCATCCGCAATATTACGATTGGCGGGGTTGCGGCTGGGCTTATGATTGGCGGTGTGGCAGCCTGGTGGTTTACACGGAGAAATTACCGTCCGCTTGGACGGATCATGAACATTATCTCCGACAAGGTCAAATGGAAGCTGGAGCAGCCAGACGATGAATATGGCATCCTGCAATCGGTACTGGTTCGTGCCTGGGAAGAGCAGGATCAATTCGCAAGCAGGCTCAAGGATCAACAAAACGTGGTACGGAACAGTCTATTTTCCAAGCTGATGAAGGGAAGGGTTCAGACAGGCGAAGAGTTTGCTTCAACGTTGGAACGGCTGAGTATTCGGTTCGAATCCAATTCGTTTGCCGTCTTGCTCTTGCATATTGAGAACGTTGAAGGATTGTTCCGTACAAAAGTACGGGAGCAGGATCAGGAGGAAAAATATCAATTTGTGCACCTGATCCTGACCAATGTGCTGGAGGAAATGATGGGTTCCGTGGGCCATGTATATTCGGCAGACATTGACGGAAGGATCGCATTTCTCGTCAACATTCGGGAGTATGGGGAAAATGCCGGGTCCCAGCTAGTCCGTGCAGTCGAGGAAGCCCAGCGTTTTATCGGGTCACGGTTTTGTGTGTACTTTTCTGTTGGGGTAAGCGATGTTCATCAAGGGGTAGCAGAGATCGCAGACGGTTTTCGTGAATCGGAAGAGGCACTGGAATATCGACTGATTCTGGGGATCGGGCAAATTATTGACCAGAACCGGATTCGCAGGCCAAAAGAGGAACTGTACTACCCTCTCGATCTGGAAAGACAGCTCATTAATTATATTGCGACAGGCAATTATGCCCGCTCAACCGAAGTGATGAACGAAATTCTCATGACCAATTTTACGGGAGAGCCCTTGTCTGTTGAACTGGCACGCTGTCTCATGTTTGAGTTAATCGGTACCTTTTTGAAGGCCACCGAACAGATCAAGACAGATGACCAGAACGAGCTGACCCATCGTAATGATCTGATCCGGCAGCTGTGTGCATGTGAGACTTTTGAGGAGATGGAAGCCGAGTTACTGCGGATTCTGGAGAGCATCTGTCAGATGGTGCATGAACGCAAGCGCTCCCGCAATGCAGAGCTGAAGGACCAGCTGATTGAATTCATTGTGGAAAACTATGCAGATGTCAATCTGGGTCTGACCCATTTGTCGGAGCGCTTTCGTTTTCATCCAACCTATGTCTCCAAGTACTTCAAGGAACAGACCGGAGTCAACGTGATCGATTACATCAACCAATACCGCATTGAACAATCCAAGAAAATATTACAGGCCGAGGAACTGACAATTCAGGACGTATCCGAGCGTGTAGGCTTCCTGAACAGCAATTCGTTCATTCGTGTCTTCAAAAAATATGAGGGTATCACGCCCGGCCAATACAAGCAAAACAGCAGGCTCATCCAGCATGAGGTTTGAAAACAATAGATCCATAGAGGAGGAATTGGTTTCATGTGGAAAAAGGCGATTGAAGATGCACTCCAAGTCACCCGGCACAATATTGACCGATTCGGGGGACGATTTCCCCATGTAAGTAACGGCGATGAGCATTATATGCTGAACGACAACACGGAGTGGACGGCAGGCTTCTGGCAGGCATGCTCTGGTTATGCACGGAATATACCCAGGATCCGCTGTATCGTGAGGCAGCTGTAGATACCGTCGCTAACTTTCGGACGCGCATGGAGCGGAAAAGCATCTTTGACCACCATGATATTGGTTTTCTCTATTCGTTATCCTCCAAGGCGCAGTGGATTGTGGAACACGATGACTCAGCACGGGAACTTACGCTGGAAGCGGCAGATATGCTGATGAAACGCTGGCGGGAGGAAGCCGGACTGATCCAGGCTTGGGGACGTAAAGGCGATGTGAACAACGGAGGGCGAATCATTATTGATTGCCTGCTCAATCTGCCGCTATTGTTCTGGGCGTATGAACAGACGAATAACGAAGAGTATCACCGCGTGGCGAAGCTCCATGCCGAGAAAAGCCGTCGTTTTCTGGTCCGGGGAGATGATTCCAGTTATCATACCTTTTATTTTGATCAGGGTACTGGTGAAGCTATCCGCGGCGGAACACATCAGGGGTATAATGACGGCTCCACATGGACTCGTGGACAGGCATGGGGGATATACGGCTTTGCATTATGCAGTCGTTATCTGCAAAGTGCAGAGATGTTCGAAACAGCGAAGCGTCTCGCCCGTTATTTTATTGCTCATGTGCCTGAGGATCATGTGGCGTATTGGGATTTCGATGCACCCCAAACCTCCGAAACGAAACGGGACAGCTCTGCATCCGCTATCGCTGCGTGCGGAATTCTGGAGATAGCCGAGAGATTGGATCAATCCGATCCCGAACGGGCTTTTTTCCTGGATGCGGTGCAGAAGTCGGTGGCATCTCTGGTTCAGAATTACTCCACTCATGGGTCCCATACGGAGGAAGGGCTGCTCAAGCACGGTTCCTATTCCGTAAGAGGTGGGGATTCACCGGATGACTACGTCATCTGGGGCGACTATTTTTATCTTGAGGCACTCATGCGGTTGGAGCGAGGCATCCCTGGATATTGGTATGACCGAAATTAGAACGGTAGGCAATAAGATGAAACAAATATGATCAAGCAGGGTACATGAAACACAAAAGCAGCGACACTTCCCATCAAGGAAAGGTCGCTGCTTTGTTTTGCTTCTATAGTTGGATACACGTGCTGTTACATCTGCGTTTTTGGAGCAAGTTCAATGGCAGAGCGAATGGCTGCCAGCATGCTTTTGTCATCGGCAATGTTTTTGCCTGCGATATCGAAGGCTGTACCGTGGTCAACGGAAGTGCGGATGATGCCGCCTTTTAAGCCAACGGTGATGTTCACGCCTTCCTCAATGCCCATAACCTTGATCGGAGCATGTCCCTGATCATGGTAGCAAGCCACAACGATATCGAAGTCACCGCGGCCTGCACGGAAGAACAGTGTATCCGCAGGGAGAGGACCAACCACATTAATGCCTTCCTGCTGCGCGCGCTCAATACCTGGCTGCAGCTTCTCTTCTTCTTCTCCATTACCAAACAATCCGTTCTCGCCTGCGTGCGGGTTAATGCCGCATACAGCTACACGTGGATTATCGAAGCCTGCTTTTTTGAGTGTATCGTGCGCAAGCTTAACCACCGTGTAGGTTCTTTCCGGGTTGATGCTGGCAATGGCATCGATCAAGCCCATGTGTGTTGTAAGGTGAATGACCCGCAGGTTAGGTGTAGTCAGCATCATCGAGAAATCCTGTGTATCGGTCAGGTCAGCCAGAATTTCGGTATGTCCCGGATACAGGTGCCCACCTTGATGCAAGGCTTCCTTGTTCAAAGGTGCGGTGCAGATGGAATGGATCTGCTGTTTTTTGGCTAGATCAATGGCTTTGGCCAGGAATTGAAAGGCTGCGTCTCCCGCTATGGCAGATACTTTTCCGTACTCCAGATCGGCAGGAACCAGATCCAGATCAATAACATCCACCGTGCCGAACTCGTACTTGGCTTCGGAAGGCTCTTGAATGGCATTTACGTTCAAGCTTGATCCGATCACGGGCAGAACGCGCTCCAATATTTTCGCATCACCAATAACGAGCGGGTTGCAGTTGTCGTAGACCTCTTGATGGCCCAATGCTTTCATAATAATCTCGGGTCCGATACCTGCTGCATCGCCCATTGTAATTCCAACTGTCGGTTTCATACTGGAATCCCTCCTTTTAATTTTTGAATCGCATGGATAAAGACGTCAGGTGTACCGAATCCGCCTGCTTTCGTAATGACGTGCAGATCTTCAATTCCAATAAATTTGGATACCGGAACACCGATCTCAAGTTCATCGAGCAGCTCGAAGCCGCTAATATTCCACTTCATGCAAATTTGCTTGGCGGTATCTCCGCCTGTCATGGATACACCTTTGAAATACCCTTCTTCGAGCAGTCTGGCACAAATCTCGCCCATCGCCCGTACAATTTCGTTGCTGACCTCGGTGTGATCCAGGCCGCGGGCTTCTCCCGTGGCACGTGCCAATTCGACATCGACCTGCTCTGCCGTGGAGTACAAGACAACGTCGTTGCCTTCCAGTGCCTTGGCCTTTACTTCTTCGTATACACGCTCCATTTCCTCTGTCCGATCTGCTGCAGCGGATACGGCTTTGAAGGAATGGAACGGGATAGATGAGACACTTGTTTGCTGCAGCAGCTGCTTCAGCTGCTCCCGAGAGTTTTTGTTTACACTGCCTACGACAGTCAGGATGGGTCCGGGGTTTTCCGGTATGGTCAGTTCGATTGATTTATTCTCCAGACGGTAATGTCCGGGAAGATAATTGGCGATACCCGCTGAACCTGCCCATGCAAAGGTATACTCCAGCTCGCTGGTCATCTGCAAAATTTGCTCCAGATGCAGTTCTTCCGTCGAATCCACAAGCACGTATGGGATCCCGTTTTCTTTAAACTGGTTTAACTTCTTCTGAATATGATCCTTGCCTGCTTCCAGATCAGATACGCTGATCTCGCCTACTTCATACTTCGTTTGAAGCTTCAGTAGTTCCGGAAGATACGAAACGGTCACCGGTGTTTTCGGATCGTTTGCGATCTCGGTGTCTGCCAGTGCAATGCCGTTCAGGTAGTGTGTGCCATTTCGAATCGTGCGATTATTTTTCGGATACCCTGGGGCAATCATCATGAAATCCGGTTTAATCACGTCGTACAAAGCATCAATCTCAATTCCGATGTTACCACGCATAGTAGAATCCATTTTTTTGAAAATGGTATCAAATCCGTTTCTCGTCAGAAACTCGGCTGCGTTGCTAACGCGCTGATAAGCTTCATCCGAGGCAATGGAGCGGCTGTCCGTGTCGAAAACAACAGCATCGTAATGACGAATGTTATTCTCGTCCATATTAAATAGTACACTGGTTTTCAAACCATGACGGGCAAGCTGAACCCCGCTGTCATTGGCACCAGTCAGATCATCTGCAATAATGGCTAATTTCATGCTGTTATCGCCTCCTTGAGAAAAAAATGAATTCATGTCCGGTCGTATAAGGTTGCTGCTTTATGTGGTCGGTCTTTGATTGTATTTCTCGACGCCGCCTGATTTCTCCAGCCGTTTGGAGAGGAATCCGATGAAAATCGGCAGCAGAATGGCTGTTGTCACAACACTCGCCGCAATCTGTACGGTAGCGATTTCAGCAATTGGGGCAAATGAAGCATTGGCAGCCACGATGGCAGCAGGTGTACCTACAGCGTTACCGGCTGTGGAACCTTCCGAAGCTCCGACAATGGGATTCCAGCCAATGGCTTTGAAGAGCAGGTAGCCAACGCCGCCAGTGATCAATACAGTAATTACACCCAGCATGATGCCGCCTAGTCCGCCTTGAATAATGGACGAGAAGTTGATTCCCATACCCAGTGAAAAGGCGAAGAATGGAACGAGCTTGTCGCTGCCTTTGTGCAGCCATTCAGCCAGGTTGCGATCCAGGTTACCGATAACAACACCGACGATCAGTGGAAGCAGTACGGCTACAAAAGCCATCGGGGAGAACATGCCATTGGCGAAGCCCATCGCACCGAAAATAGAGAGTGCAACCATGGTAAGAAAAGGTCCGTCGCTGAGTGCGAGGAATGGATAAGCCGCCTTATCATCTTCTTTGCCGTATTGTCCAGCCAATGCGATGTACAGTCCGCCGTTGGAATTCGTCATCGCGGCAATAATGGCAAGCGGTGCCAGGCCAAGGAATAATCCATTGGAATCTGCGAAGAAAATGGCGATCAAACCTAATATTGCACCAACGGCCCACTTGAACACAAGCAGCGTAACGCCTTTACCTACAGACGAACCGGCTGTCTTGAACGTAATTTGCGTCCCGGCAATCAGGAGGAACAGGGCGATCAGTGTGCTTGAACTGTTCACGAACAGGGCTTCAGTAAAACCACCAATCCGCAAGGCATTGGGGAAGAATGTGTTAATACTTGCACCAAGTAACAGCGGGACAACCATCATACCGCCAGGAATGCGATCCAATGTCGCTTTAATGTTCATAGTAGTAGCTCCTTTATGTGAGTAATCGTTTTCATGAAGCGCTTGCAGGACTTATGTTATCGCATATTGTTTATTTTAGCAACAATAATTTATTGTAAATTTAAAATAATTCATTAGGTGTTTAAATATGCAACACATTGAGGCGTAAAAAAAAGCGTAAACTTAAAGATTATTCTTTAAGTTTACGCCATAACGTGGCACGGTTAATCCCCAGGCGTTCCGCTGCCTTGGATTGATTGTTGTTTTCCTCCTGCAGGACGTGCTGAATGATTTCCTTCTCAATCTCTTTCAACGTACCGTTCAGCCTCATCGTGTTCGAAGCAGAATGCTGATTAAGCAAGCGGGATAACGTATCCGTCGAGATCACATAATCCTGCTCATTCAGGGCAGCCTGTTTGATAAGATGTTTCAGCTGGTTGACTGTCATCTGCGGAACTTGATCTCGGATCAACTGCAGCGCATCGTCTTTTATTTTCACTGCAGCCGTCCCATACTTCTGATAGTAACCGCTTAGAAAATGCTGGATGAGTGGAGCCAAATCCTCTAGCCTGTCTGCAAGACTTGGCATCATGATGGTATTGAGCTCGATATCAAGCTTCCAATGCGGATTCAATGGCTCTTCACCCAGGATGAATACACCAATCTGCCTATCGAGACAGGTCTGAATGAATGAGATTAGCTCTTCGTCATTTAGGCGGCTATCGATATGATTCATTTCCACGTTGCGTACCTTGGAGAGCGGTATTTTATGCAAATGGCCAGCAGGTACCTGGGACAGATCCATTTGCAGCAATAGTCCACCACCCGAGTACATTTGATGAATATGTTTTACGAGAAATGATTTGCCTGAATCGGCATGGCCAAGCAGATAAATGGGTTCGTGATTTTCATATAGTGCCCGGATATTCTTCAGCGTCACCTGCATGGCAGGTGATTCTGCGACGATAGGTTCTATGGAAATATCGGTGTAAGCGGTTATGCCAAATTGTGCAAACTGGTAAGGTTGTCCCTTTTCGAGTGTGTATACTTTATAACCCTTAGTATTGAGCGTCGTTTCATAGGCTGTCACTGTCAGCTGGTAGTCGTCAACCATAAACATATTCTGGACTTGGGACTGATGAAATTCCAGATTGGTGTTAATTAGATGAATGTGATTATCGGTCAGTGGGTTCTGCTCGAAATCCGTCAGATTTTCGAATACAATCTCGTTTCGTTCATCTAAAATAAGCAAATTCGGATGCTCCTGCGTGACCAAATTGTTGAGAATAACGGATATTGCACGATTTTTGCTCAAATACCGATATACCAACTGGGCATCTTCCAACGCTCGCAGAATGGCTTCCTTGCCGGATTGGATCAGCAATCCCTCGAGTCCATAGGTTCTGGCAGTATTTACGGTGATAACATCCCCGACAATTTGACGGTATCCGGACGCTTTTAGCTCCAGCAGCAGTCTGGCCACATCTTCGGAACTGCGTATGGTATATACCTTGAGAGGCAAATCCATCAGATCAATAATCGATTGTGCACCCGATGTAATATTGGAAAAGCCTACGATGGCCGTTTTGCCGTTAAACTGGCTTGCCAATGTCAGGGATCGAATCATGTCATATCCCGACAGCTGCACATCAATAACGGGAATGGTGACAGCTTCCTTGATCAGCTGAGCAGTACCCCCGCGGCTAATGATAATATCCGCCCCGTTTTTTTCAGCTTGGGAGGCCAGTTCGGCGCCCTTCATCAGGTCACCTACCTCGTACTGGATGGTGAGTTGGGGAAATCGTGGAACGCATTCTTGTATAATGGTAGTCATGGATTCGTAAGGAGCGATAATATGAACTCGTGTACGCATAATTTTCCTGCCTTTTATAGAAATCTCATTCGGATGGTTCCCTTATTATAGCCAACTTACGTGGGATTGGCATCTTTGGCTCCGGGCAGCTTGAATATAAGTAGAGAGAAAAGATGGCCGAACGACTGATCTGCATTCAAGAGAGTGTGACAATTATCACGGAAGTCAGAATTCCACTTTTTCAAAATGAATACATAAGCATCAACGATGGAAAGGAAAGAAAGGAGCGTCATGCGATGGCAGCAATTCGTGAAACGGTAGAACCGGATCACATTATCCAATGCGTTGTCAGTGAGTTTCCGTGCAGGGTATTGTGGAGTGAGGGGCGTCCATGCCTGGAGTATCAGCGGGAAGAGGATCTGAAGGTAATCACAGCGTACGTTGAGGTAAACTTTGGTGTTGATTTGCTGGATGTATTCTTTACTGCAGTAGAGAGTCTTCCCGCCTGATCCGGATAGCGGCTAGCGTCAGAAAATGAAAATAGCGTGAGAGAAACCATCAGCGATGTCTGGTGGTTTTTCTTTTGGTTCGATATTTGTTGCAGGAAGATGATTAGGGTCATGATAAGGTAAAGGATTTTTGAATGGGAAATGCCTGTCCAATCCAGGGAAATGAAACCCCGTTCCCGGAATTCATGTATTATAGGGTATATGTAAACTTTTCGGAGGAGGAACGTGATATGGGAATCTTATCGAGGTTTAGGGACGTGATGAAGGCCAATATGAACAGCTTGCTGGCTCGGGCGGAAGATCCGGAGAAGACCGTGAACGAATACATGCGGAGTCTGAGCAGCGATCTGGGTCAGGTAAAGGCGGAGACGGCAGCGGTGCTGTCAGAGGAGAGCAGGGCGAAGAGGGCTTTGGAGGAATGCAGTGCCGAGATCAAGAAGCTGCAGCGGTATGCAGAGAAGTCGGCAGAGTCAGGTGATGAAGATAAGGCGCGAAGTTTTCTGGAGAAGAAAGTGAAGCAAGCGGAGAAATTGAACGAGTTACAGGCAGCCTACGACCGGGCCTCCGCAAAAGCCAAAATGATGAAGCATATGCACGAGAAATTGGTGGTGGATATGGGGCAATTGGAAGCTCGGCATACAGAGCTCAAGGGCAAAATGGCAGATGCGAGAGCCCAGCAGCTTGCTAATGAACGAAATGCCTCTGCCGGAAGTGCGAATGCAGCATTTCAGGCGATGGAAGACAAGACCAATCAGGCATTGAATGAAGCGGAAGCACTTGCTGAACTCCGGGCAGGGAAGCAGGAGGATGATCTGGATGAACTTATTGCCCAGCTCGAGAAAGAAATGAACGCTGATGCGGGTAATAATGAAAATGCGACGCCAAGTGCGGAGGAGGAACTCGCAGCAATCCAGGAGAAGCTGAAGAATAAATAGGATGTATACGATTATATTTCGTTAGACATTGAGGTGAGCAGATGCCAGTTATTGAATACAAATGTCCCAACTGCGGCAGTGGCATGGTTTTTGACAGTACGACAGGAGCATTATCCTGCCCGAGCTGTGGGCGGCAGGACAACATTGAGCAACTCCCAGACCCGCTCAAGAAACAGGTGTTCACGGAAAATGAAGTGAAGCAGTACCACTGCAACAGCTGCGGCGCGGATATCGTCACGGAACCGGAGACGAGTGCGACCACGTGCAGCTTTTGCGGAGCGGCGGTTGTACTGAGTAATCGACTGACAGGTGATCTGGCACCGGTTAGGGTGATTCCCTTTTCCATCAGTAAGGAACAGGCGATGCAGGCATTCAAAAAGTGGTGCCGAAACGGTCTGCTGACGCCAAGCGGATTCATGAGTGCAGATCGGATTCAGAATATCACCGGGATGTATGTGCCTTTCTGGTTATATGAATTACATAACAAAATTGAAGTTCATGGCCGTGGTACCAAGGTGAGAACCTACACTCAAGGTGACTACCATTATACGGAAACACAGCATTTTGATATTTACCGCAAAATCCGGCTCAACTATGTGAATCTGCCGATTGATGCTTCGGAGAAAATGAAGGATGAGCTGATGGATAAGCTGGAGCCGTTTCCCTATAACCAGCTGAAAGAGTTCAAGACTCCGTATCTTGCGGGATACATTGCCGAAAAATACAGTTATACGGATGAAGAATTATATCCGCGGGCCAAGGAGAAAACCCGATCTTATATTGATTCTTACATTGCTTCAACGGTATCCGGCTATAACAGTGTGAGCTACACGGACAAACAAATCGATACAACCTTAAAAAATGCAGACTATGTGCTGCTTCCAGTGTGGATGGTCTATTATGACTTTAATCGTTCCCAGTATACCTTTGCCATGAATGGTCAAACGGGAAAAGTGGTCGGCAAACCTCCCATTAGTAAAGCCAAAGTGGCCGGATGGTTCGCCGGCGTTTCCGCCGTTTCCTTGTTGTCCTTGAAACTGGTCTCCTGGATGATGGGAGGTGGGTTCCTGTGAGAAAGGCCAAATATCTGGCGATGGTAGCTACACTGGTAATGTTGGTGATCGGTCTGGCATTTCCCGTGTTTACCGTTCAGACAGCATCGGCAGCAGAGGACAAAAATCTCATCTATGATGAGGCCAATCTGCTGAGCGAGCAGGAAGAAAGCGAATTGAACGCACTGGCGAATGAATATGGTGACGAGAGGCAGACGGATTTTATTATCCTGACAACGAACAATACGGAAAATCAGGATGTAGAGCTGCTGACCGAGGATTTCTATGATGAACAGGCACTAGGGTATGATAAAGCCCACGGTAATGCCGTCATTTTGACAATGGATATGAATTTTCGGGAAGTGTACCTGGCTGGATTTTATAAAGCAGAGGATTATTTGGATAATGGGCGGCTGCAAGCTATCCGCAGCAGAATTACCCCTGATTTATCCAATGGTGACTATAAGCTAGCTTTCGAAAAATATATCAGGCTCTCTTACGAGTACATGGGGTACAAACCGGGTGTGAATCCTAATAATATTTTATTCAACGGTTGGTTTCAACTTGCTGTATCAGTCGCAATCGGCGGAATCGTAGTTGGTGTGATGGCCTACCGATCTGGAGGACGGGTCACCGTCAATCGGGCGACATATGAGGATTCCAGTAATTCCAGTGTACTTGATCGTCAGGACCGATATATCCGTACAACGGTCACCAAACAAAAAATTGAACGAAACAATAACAACGGCGGAGGCGGCGGTGGTGGAGGTACCACCCGAGGCGGCCATTCACATAGCGGAAGCAGAGGTTCGTTTTAGTATCTGAGCTTTCGGGGCAGGTCCAAATAGAAGGGATGGGAACGATTATGGGATTTTTCAAAAATCAATTCTCGAATGTGGTGGAATGGGAAGAATTCAGGGATGACATGATCTTCTGGAAGTGGAGCAACCGGGAGATCAAGAAGGGCAGTAAGCTGATTATCCGGTCGGGCCAGGACGCGATCTTCTTGAATAACGGCAAAGTGGAAGGGATTTTTGAGGAGGAGGGCTCATTTAATATCGATTCCGAGATCATCCCGTTTCTATCTACATTAAAAGGATTCAAATTCGGATTCAACAGCGGCATGCGAGTCGAGGTGCTGTTTGTGAATACAAAGGAATTTACCGTTCGGTGGGGCACGCAGAGTCCGGTATTGATCCCGACACCGCAGCTTCCAGGCGGAATGCCGATTCGGGCTAATGGTACGTTCAACTTCAAGGTAAGTGACTACGTCACGCTGATTGATAAAATTGCGGGCATCAAGCAGAGCTATCTGGTCGAGGATGTCAAAATCCGCATGACTTCCGTTCTGGACCAGCTGCTGATGAAGTGGATCAGCCGTGAGGGCAAGGACATGTTCAACCTGCAGGCAAACGCATCGGATATTGCAAAAGGTATTCAGGAAGACCTGGATATGCAGATGATGGACATCGGGATCGGCATTACCGGCTTCCAGGTGATGAGTTTCAATTATCCGCAGGAAATTCAGGATATGATTACGAAGACTGCTTCGCACGAGATGATCGGTAATCTGCAGAAATACCAGCAGGTCAGCATGACGGATGGCATTGCATCCGGTAAGGTCAAGGGCGGTGGTGCTGCTTCCGATATGGCAGGCATGATGATGGGCATGAACATGGCGAATGAAATGATGAAGAACATGAATTCCAATAACCAGAATCAAGGCCAGAGCCAAAACAATAACAGCAGCAGCAACTCAGGTCAAAACCAGGATCAACCATCCGCTTCCACGGGAGGATCTTCTTCAGAAGGTGCGAAGAAGCCGAACTTCTGTCCGAACTGTGGTGCTAAAAATGAAGGAGCCAACTTCTGTCCAAACTGCGGGCAAAAGCTTGGCTAATGTAACCCAATATAAGAAGGGCCTGCATGAGAGTGAGTAATCGTTAGCAGGCCCTTTTTCAATTTCAATTTAAGTTTGATAAAAGTCTTGACAATATTTCCGAAATCATTTATCTTTAATTTAAGACATTTAATTCAAAAGTAAACGACACCAAAGAAAAAATATCTGAATCCAAATTACAAGGAGCGAGATCAAGATGATGATTCCAACATTGACCAGAATAAACGAACTTTCCAGAAAAGCAAAAGAGGCAGAATTGACAGAGATGGAGAAAGCGGAACAAATTCGTCTGCGTCAGGAATATCTGCAAGTCTTTCGCGGTTCGATCAATGATATTCTGCTGAATGTCACCATCTATGATCCGAACGGCGATGACGTTACTCCGGATAAATTGAAACAGGAACAAGCGAGCCAAAATAACAGCTAAATTCAACCGGTCATATATCTTAATTTAAAGATAATACAAATTACGATAAATATTAACTGGCTTAAACCACCATATCCCATTCGAAAATCCAAGGAGGAATTTTTTATGACATTTCAAACTGCAGGTATTCACCATATTACGGCTTTTGCGGGAGATCCACAGGCCAATGTCGACTTTTACGCCGGGGTTCTGGGACTTCGTCTCGTGAAAAAAACAATCAACTTCGATGCACCAGACGTGTACCATCTGTACTTTGGAGATGAGAAAGGCAGCCCGGGAACCATTATTACCTTCTTCCCATCTGCCGGATCACCTCGGGGTAAAATTGGCGGCGGTCAAGTAGGCATCACCTCGTATGTCATTCCTCCTGGGACTATTGGCTTCTGGCAGGATCGGTTGGAACGGTATAACATTGAAGTAACCAAAACAAGTCGCTTTAACGAAGAACTTCTCCAATTCGAAGACAGTGAAGGTCTGCGGCTTGAGCTTGTTGAACGGGAAGAAGGAGCTGCCAGCACATGGGAGCATGAAGGAATTCCGGCAGACAAAGCCATCAAAGGCTTTGGTGGTGCAGTATTGTTCAGTGTGAATCCACAAAGAACGATGGATGCGCTGGAGAATATTTTGGGATTCGTCAGAGTGGATGAAAATGAGGAATATGCTCGCTTCCGCTCCAGCGGCGATATCGGTAATGTCGTGGATGTTCCGGTCACCCGGATCCCTCTGGGAGTAGGCGGCTCAGGCACAGTACACCACATTGCGTGGCGTGCCAAAGATTTTGAAGAGCATGAAGCATGGAGAGGTGCCGTATATCAATACGGATATCAACCAACTCCGGTCCGGGATCGTCAATACTTTAACGCCATCTACTTCAGAGAAGCGGGTGGAATCCTGTTTGAAATTGCGACAGATCCACCGGGATTTGCGAAAGACGAACCTGCGGATGCACTCGGACAAAAACTGATGCTGCCAGAATGGTTCGAGCAATATCGTGATCAAATTGAGAGCAACCTGCAGCCGATTGTGGTAAGAACGTTGGAACCTGCGACAGCTGCTAAATAATATAGACCCTAGCGGTCAGAACGATGTTCTGGCCGCGAATGGATTCAATGTAACATAAAGCACATTACGACTTGAACCCAAAGGAGCATCGAAGGATGATGGAGAAAAAGGTTACCTGGCTGGAGCTGTTCTACGATCTGCTCTTCGTAGCAGCCGTGTCCAAAGCAGGTCATGTCCTGCTGCATGCCGAGCATGGCGTCATTACGTTTGAATATCTGTTGAAATTTGTATTAATCTTCATCCCTGTTTGGTGGGCATGGGTTGGGCAGACCTTATTCATTAACCGATACGGTCAGGATATCCTCAGCCACCGCGTCTTCCTCATCCTTCAGCTTCTGTCGGTTCTCGTCATGACAGCAAGCCTCTCGACTCATTTTGACCAATATTACCTGTCATTCTTCGTGGGGTATATCGGATCGAGGGCTTTTACGGCAATTCAGTATCTTACAGTACATAAGTCCAAAAGTGCACATCAACAACAGGCTGCCCGGTATCTGGGTATCTGCTTTATTATCGGTATCCTGATCTCCACGGGTTCTCTGTTCTTTGATTCCTGGCTGCGTTATGTCGTGCTGTATGCGGGGATCGCAGTAGATATCGTGCTTCCGCTGATTGGTCGCAAAAATCTGGTGAAGGTACCGATCCACACACATCATCTGCTCGAACGCTTTGCGCTCTTTACACTCATCCTGCTGGGTGAGTCGGTGATCAGTATTATCGCTGTGCTTCAAGCGGATCATTGGGATCTGAGATCCATCCTGTTTGCCGCCTTTACTTCCATATTTGTCATTGCGATGTGGTGGCAGTATTTCGATAATGTCGAGAAAAAGGTTAGCAAAGAAATTCAGACCGCCGGGCAAGCGATCATCTATGGGCATCTGTTCATCTACATTTCGATGAGTATGATTGCAGCTTCGATTCAGCTGCTCTATCTGAATGAGCTCAACTATGTGTTCATGCTGGGGTTTGGTTTTGGATCTGTGCTATTATACTTCCTCTCGACCTCGCTCGTGTTCCATCGTTATCGGCATGCACATCAAAGGCTGCGTCCACGTCATCTGGTAGCTATGGTGGGGGTATTGGTTGCATTTGTTATAGTGGATCTGATCTACCAGGTTCCGAACTACGTCATCGTAGGGGAAGATATGTTATTTTTCCTTCTGTATGCGAAGCTGACGACTTAAGTAGCGGATTGAAAATACATTAAAAGTCACGGACGAATTACGTTCGTGGCTTTTTTGATTAACCATTTTTCTAAAATGCATGTCGACAATGTGAAAAAGCGGTTTCGTGAGTTATTTTCTTCTATAGAATCTGTTAATATGGGACTAGGTACAAGTGAATTTACCAAATCACTGAATATCTAATTTATAAGATGGGCTTGATGTAACAAATACATGAGAACGGAGAGGGCAGAAATAACCTGGAGAAGCGAAGCTAAAAGCTTTCTGGAGGAAAGCTGCATCGGAAGCATACACTTCGCCTTTATCACCGGATTTCTCCCTTAGAAAAGGGAGTCAGGAAATCTGGGGATAAGAGTGATCGGAAGGTTGTTCTGCAATCGAAGTGGCCTAATGTAGGTTGTTTTAGGTTCATTTTATACATAGCGATTCGTGGATATGGGGATGACAATCAGGAGGGAAATCATTGAGCACACATCAAATCGGAGTTCCATTGGAAGGGTTTGCAGAATTTAGCCGCACGGTTGCCGCAGAAGGCGCGGTGCTTTTGAAAAACGAAGGTCAGGTTCTTCCGCTTCGTGAAAACGAAAACGTTTCAGTTTTTGGCCGTATTCAAGTCAACTACTATCGTAGCGGCACAGGTTCAGGCGGAAGCGTACATGTAGCGTATACAACCAATCTGCTGGATGGACTGCGCAGCAAGAAGAATATCACCGTTAATGAAGAGCTGGCAGCTGTCTATGAAAAGTGGATTGAGGAAAATCCATTTGATGATGGCGGTAAAGTATGGGCTGCTGAACCGTGGAACCAAAAGGAAATGCCTCTGACAGATGAACTGGTTGCACAAGCCAGAAGCAACTCCAGCAAGGCTATTGTCGTGATTGGACGTACAGCAGGGGAAGATCAGGACAATGCCGATGCACCAGGCAGCTACCAGCTGACAGAAGATGAGAAAGCCATGCTGAAGCAGGTTACGGCGCATTTTGAACACACCATCGTAGTGCTGAATGTATCGAATATCATCGATATGAGCTGGCTGAACGAAACGTATGTACATCCGATTCAAGGCGTCATTTACTCCTGGCACGGTGGTATGGAAGGTGGTAATGCGATTGCCGATGTACTGGCGGGTGACGTTACACCTAGCGGTAAGCTGACGGATACGATTGCATATTCCATCGAAGATTATCCTTCGACAAGCAACTATGGCAATGAGTTCAAGAACCTGTATCAGGAAGATATTTATGTGGGTTATCGTTATTTCGAAACGTTTCGACCTGAAAAGGTGCAGTTTGAATTCGGTTACGGCCTGTCTTATACGACGTTTGCCATTCAACCGGAAGAAGCGAAATCGGTGTCCCGAGATGGCGAAACCGTGATTGAAGTTCGTGTAAATGTGACCAACTCGGGCACAACATATGCGGGCAAAGAGGTTGTGCAGGTGTATTATGAAGCTCCGCAAGGCAAACTGGGACAACCTGTGAAAGCGCTGGTGGCTTTCGGCAAAACGGGACTGCTTCAGCCTGGAGAATCAGAACGCCTCACTGTAAGCTTCCCAGTACAGGCCATGGCTTCCTACGATGATGCAGGTGTAACAGGTCATGCTTCCGCTTATGTTCTCGAAGAGGGCACCTATCGTCTGCATGTTGGAACCAGCGTCAAGCAAGCGCAGCACCTCCGCGTTGATGGCCAGGACGGGTACGTGATCGACGCCCTTCAGGTCGTAGAGCAGCTGCAAGAGGCGATGGCACCAACCGAAGATTTCACGCGGATGAAACCGGGTGTTCGCAAGGCAGATGGATCATACGAGCTGACTTACGTGGAAGTGCCGAAGCGTCAGGTCTCCATGGCTGATCGGATTGAGCAAAACCTGCCACAAACGCTGGAGCAAACGGGCAACCAAGGCTACAAACTGAGTGATGTCAAAAACGGCAAAGTCAGTCTGGAAGCCTTCATTGCCCAATTGAGCGATCAGGATCTGGCTGCGATTGTGCGAGGCGAAGGTATGAGCAGTCCGCTCGTTACTTCCGGTACAGCTTCTGCATTCGGTGGTGTCAGCGATAGCCTGTTTAACTATGGTATTCCTGTGGCCTGCACAGCAGATGGCCCGTCCGGTATTCGTATGGATAGCGGAGAGAAAGCCACGCAAGTATCAATCGGAACTCTGCTGGCGGCGACATGGAATACGGACCTGGTTGAAGAGCTGTACGTTATGGAAGGACAGGAATTGCTGAGAAATCAGGTAGATACCCTGCTCGGACCTGGACTCAATATCCGCCGGAGCCCGCTGAATGGTCGTAACTTCGAGTACTTCTCTGAAGATCCGCTGATCTCGGGTGTGTTTGCTGCAGCATGCACCAAAGGCATTATGAAGGGTGGATCCAATGCGACCCTGAAGCACTTTGCCTGCAACAATCAGGAGAAACACCGCAGCAAAGTCGATGCTGTAGTCTCGGAACGTGCACTGCGCGAAATTTACCTGAAAGGGTTCGAAATTGCGGTAAAACAAGGCGGCGCGAATTCCATCATGACCTCCTACAACCCAGTTAACGGGCACTGGGCTGCATCCAACTACGATCTGAACACGACCATTCTACGCGGAGAGTGGGGCTTCGACGGGATCGTTATGACAGACTGGTGGGCCATTATGAACGATGTGGTCGAAGGCGGAGAGGCTGACCGCAAATATACAAACTGGATGATCCGTGCCCAGAACGACCTGTACATGGTCGTGCCAAACTATGGCGCAGAGATCAACGGCTGGGATGACAATACGATTGAATCTCTCGCCAATGGAACACTGACACGCGGAGAGCTGCAGCGCTCGGCGATCAATATTTGCAAATTCATCATGAATGCACCAGTTTCCTCCAGAAAGCATGAAATTGTGGAGAACGTCGCTTCATTCCAGGCAAATGCATCCCTTTCTGCAGAAAAGGCCCAAGTTCTGGCTGAGAATGCACAAGTGAAGCCTATTGTAGGTGAGCCGGTTTACATGAAAGTAGACGAGGCAGGCCAATATCGGATTATCGTACAGATCATGTCCCCTGAGCCGGAACTGGCTCAAAGCGCATGTAATGTGCTCCTGAACGACCAGTTGATGACGACCATTCAAACGAATGGTACAGAGGGCAAATGGATCAGACAGAAGCTTGTAAAAGTAGAGCTGGAAGCAGGACTGTATGAGTTGAAGCTCGACTTCACCAAGCCGGGTCTGCAGATTGACTGGATTGAATTCAAACAGGTCTAGGACGGGCAGACAGACATTCAGTGAGGTGAATGTTGTCACTGGACAGGCTGACTGTTATGATGTTGTTAGGATATCCTGGAATTCTGAACAATCTGGTCAGGAGTGTTGCGAAGGATGAGAAGGTATAATTTTTGGAGTCCAATCCTGCTGATTGCGGTGGCGCTGATCGTAAGAAGCCTGGTAACCAACCTGGGCATGCTGTTCGGCATGTCGCAGGAAGCAGCGAGTAACATCGCCATGATTGCCATGGTGATTGCCGCACTTATTATGTTTAATCGAATGACGAAGGCTCGTCGCAAAAAATAAAAAAAGCTTGGATGCCCCGTTAGGACATCCGAGGCAAGAAGACACCCTCCCGGGTGTCTTTTTTTTGTATTGACGTTCTGAACCTAACGTTTTAGACTAAACCTAAATAATAATAACATTAATACAATAACAAAAATAACAGTAAGGAATCGGACTCAACGGGATATAAGTTAAATTTCACATTTACATGAGAACGTAGGGGACAGAAATAACCTGCCATTCCAAAGGAGGACTCCATTGATGAAGATCATTGCCGACAAACAATATATCTTTCAGGAAGGTCAGCCTTTTCAGAGCAGCCATGCTTCCACGGTTGCTGTTTTACCGGATGGAGCTGTGCTGGCTGCTTGGTTTGCAGGCCGGCATGAGAAGGCAAGTGATGTTGCGATATGGATGGCAAGGCAGGAACAAGGATCATGGTCTGCTCCGCGTAAAGTCGCAGATGAAGAGGGCATCGCTCATTGGAACCCGGTACTGTATGCGCAGGGTGGTTCACTAATGCTGTTTTACAAGGTAGGGCACGAAATAACGGATTGGCATACCCGCATCATTCGCTCCGGCGACGGCGGGCATACGTGGTCCGCTCCCAAGGAACTGGTGCCTGGAGATATCGGTGGTCGTGGGCCGGTTCGCAACAAGCCTATTCAACTGGAGGATGGAATGATTCTGGCTCCGGCATCCATTGAACGATTGGAACCAGAGGGCTCCGGCAAACAGATATGGGAGTCTTTTGTCGATATCTCAACCGATCGTGGGGAGACATGGACGAAGAGTGCTCATGTGCCGATGGACCTGTCCACCTATGTTGGAGCGGAGCACTGGTTTGCCAAGGGGCTGATTCAGCCCACCTTGTGGTCTTCCGGCGGGAAGTGTGTGCATATGTTTCTGCGCAGTACCGAGGGGGCTGTTTTTCGCAGTGATTCGGATGATGGTGGATGGACATGGTGTGAAGCTTACCGGACAGAGTTGCCCAACAATAATAGCGGAATTGATGCCACTTTGATGGGAAATGGCTTGCTTGCGCTTGTCTTCAATCCAGTCAGCGGGTATGCAACGGAGAGTCCTCGAACCCCGCTGGTGATCGCCTTTTCAGTGGATAATGGTCAGACTTGGGGCGATGAGTTTGTGCTGGAAAATAAACCGGGGGAATACTCGTATCCGGCGATCGTGGCCCAAGGGAAGGAACTGTATGTCACCTATACGTGGAAGAGAGAACGGATTGCGTTCTGGAAACTGACCGTTAACCCATAAGATGAATAAGGACCGCGAAGGCACTAATGATGCGCTTTGTCGGTCCTTTATGTCATGGGGCGTGGACGGAACTGATTCGGTGAGAGACCGGTACCACGCCGAAATTGTCTGGAAAAGTGGCTGACGGAATGATAACCGAGCTCATCCGCGATGTCCTCAATCGTTTTATTGGTACTGACAAGCAGTTGTTTCGCATGTTTAAGCTTCTTTTCCGTGACATACTGCCGAGGGGAAATGCCGTATATTTCTTTAAATATTTTGGTGCACTGGCTGCGGCTCAGATTCAGTTTTTCAGCCATTTGCGTGATGGAACCTTCGCTGGAGATCATGGTCTGCAGCTGCTCTTCGATTCGGTGTGCGGTATCCGCCTTATGCATGGTAGCTTCCGGTATGACATCCGGAATATGTTCTGCTTCCTCAGATTGCAGCAGGATTATTTCCTGAATAATCAGGAGAATGTAGGCTTGCAGAGCCATCTTTTGGACCGAGGTCAAGGTTAGTCTGATTGCAGAGTCTTTCTGGATCACGGCAGAATTCGAAGACAAACTGTGCTGCATCTCGAGTTCAATTCTTGTCACATAAGCAGGCAGTTCAGTGGAAGCTGCCTGGTTGTGGGGAATAAGCCGATATTCACGCTGGCTCAGCGTTTTTCGCATCCCAGAATCATCGATATCGAAGTGAATATTGAAAAAGGAGAAACACGAATGATCCATAGGTTCAATTTCGCCTGTAGATTCGTTGGTACAAGCACAAGCATTCTCCATCTGGTGTCTGGCGCCTGCCCGGATGAATAACCAATCTCCTGAACCCAGCAGAATTTCATCCGTCCCGATCTGCATTCTGCCCTCTCCGGATTGGCAATACAAGACTTCATATAAATGGTGATGGTGCTTCGGATAGACCCAACCGGGTGATTTCCTGCCAAAATGACATCCCGTAATCTGCAGTGTACTCGTCATATTTGGAAAAATCACATCCGTATCCATGGGATCACCGCCTCATTATTGTTGTCACAGATTATACCATCCGGTCAGTGTGCACAAAAGGTCAAAAAGCCGGACGTTTTGTGAATGGTGAGATGTCTTGAGGACTTATATATTGGAAGAAACGAAGGGAGCTGCCATATGAAAAGACAGCCCATATTGGAAGTGATTGCTATGGATGCGGCCGATGCCAGGGCAGCTGAGCAGGGTGGAGCAGATCGGATTGAGCTGGTCTCTGCCATGTCTGAAGGAGGACTTACCCCCAGCTTAGGTGTCATTGAGCAAGTGGTATCTCAAGTCTCCATTCCGGTGTATGTCATGATCCGTCCTCATAGCCGCTCGTTCCGCTATAGCGCTGAAGACATTGGCGCCATGGCCCGGGATGTGCGTGTAGCGAGAGAACTTGGAGCCTCTGGCATCGTGATCGGTGCCCTGACGGAAGAGGGGGAAGTCGATCTGCTATCCCTGCAAGCTTGTACAGTCGAAGCCCAGGGGCTGGGTGTTACATTTCATCGAGCCATCGATGCGAGCGCAAGCCTGACACGGGCGCTTAAGTCCATCAGCACAGTGGGCTCCGTTGAGCGCGTACTTACATCCGGAGGGAAAAAGTCAGCGCCTGAAGCCATGCCCGAATTAAAGCAGCTTCAGGAACTGGGGCAAGAGCTGAAAGTAACGGTTATGGCTGGCTCAGGGGTAACCATAGACCAGATTCCAACCTTGGTAAGGCAAACAGGTATCGCGGAAATACATATGGGATCAGGCTTGCGATATGAGGGAAGCTTCCAGTACTCCATTAATCCCCGATTGGTCGCAGAAGCCAAGCGGCAGTTGTTAATTGCAATTCAATCCAACGAATGACGGGAGTGTTACGCCATGAATCATGGACTGCAAACAGCTGATTGGATCAAGTCCGCAGCGCAGGTCACGCCATCCGAGCGCCAGCTGAAGTGGCAGGAGATGGAGTTTTATGCATTTATTCATTTTACGGTGAATACATTCACGGATCGTGAGTGGGGGACCGGCGAAGAAGATCCGGCCATCTTCAATCCTTCGGAGCTGAGCGCGGAGCAATGGGTGCAGGCATGCAAATCCGCTGGAATGAAAGGACTAATCTTAACTTGCAAGCATCATGACGGGTTTTGTTTATGGCCAAGCAAGGCCACGAAGCATACCGTCGCAGCCAGCCCGTGGAGAAATGGCACAGGTGATCTGGTAAAAGAAGTTGCCGAAGCCTGCCGTGAGAGCGGCTTGAAGTTCGGAATATATCTGTCTCCTTGGGATCGCCATGAAGTGTCCTATGGGGATTCGGAGAGGTATAACGAATTTTTCCTCCATCAGCTCCGAGAGCTGCTCACGAATTATGGCGACATCTTCTGTGTATGGTTTGACGGGGCATGCGGCGAAGGTCCGAATGGCAAAAGGCAGGTCTATGACTGGGAAGCTTACTATGCTCTCATTCGTGAGCTCCAGCCGGAAGCTGTGATTTCGGTATGTGGCCCCGATGTCCGCTGGTGTGGTAATGAGGCGGGGCATACGCGAGACTCGGAATGGAGTGTTGTGCCGGTACATATGCAGGATAATGAGAAGATCCAGGAGCAATCTCAGCAGGTGGATGATGGAGAATTTGCCCGAAGGATCAATACGCAGGACAGTGATTTGGGAAGCAGAGAGGTCATTCGTGACCAAGACGACCCGTTGATCTGGTATCCTGCCGAGGTCAATACATCAATCCGTCCGGGATGGTTCTATCATGCGAGTGAAGATAAGCAAGTCAAAACGCTGGAAGAGCTGCTCACCATCTATTACGGCGCAGTGGGGGGAAATGCCAGCTTTCTGCTCAACCTGCCGCCAGACACGCGTGGTCTCATTCACGAACATGATGTGAAACGGCTGCAGGAGTTGGGAGATGTCCTGCGCACCACATTTGAGGATAACCTGGCGTTGCAGGCGTTGGCTGAAGCATCAGAGACGATGGACGAACAACATGCAGTATCGGAAATGCTGACCGAACAACGAGATACCTACTGGTGTCCACATGAAGGAACAGAACAGGCGTGGATTGAGATTGATTTACAGGCGGAAAAGACGTTCGACCGGGTGGTGCTGATGGAGCATATCCAGACAGGCCAACGGATTGAGCGTTTTGCACTGGAAGTTTGTAGCGACGATGGCGCCTGGAATAAGGTCTACACGGGAACGGTAGTGGGATATAAGAGAATCTGTTGTTTTGCGAAGGTCACATCAAGAAAAATTCGGCTGACCATTCATGAATCACGATGGTATCCTACGTTGTCTGGACTCGGCATATATCTGAGCGAGCGGGGAGGGACGCAATATGGCGGTTCTGACGTATAGAGGGTCACAATTCATTTATGATAACGAGCCCATTCAAATTTATTCAGGAGCCATTCATTACTTCAGGGTGGTCCCTGAATATTGGGAAGATCGACTGCTGAAGTTGAAAGCCTGTGGTTTGAATACGGTGGAAACGTATGTACCGTGGAATTTCCATGAACCACAGCCGGGGCAGTATCGTTTTGAGGGTATGGCCGATCTGGAACGTTTTATTCAAATTGCAGGAGATGTGGGTCTATACGTGATTGTTCGCCCGAGTCCTTACATATGTGCCGAGTGGGAGTTCGGAGGATTGCCTTCCTGGCTGCTCGCGGATGATGAAATTCGCCTCCGATGTCATGATGCGAAGTTTCTGGCGAATGTGGATCGTTATTATGATGTGCTTTTGCCCAAATTGAAACCGCTCCTTAGCACCAATGGCGGGCCAATTATTGCGATGCAGATTGAAAACGAGTACGGCAGCTTCGGAAACGATGCTAATTATTTGAAATATTTGCGTGATGGCATGATGCGACGCGGCATGGATGTGCTGCTGTTCACCTCCGACGGACCGACAGACCCTATGCTGCAGGCCGGATCGGTACCGGGGCATCTGGCTACAGTCAATTTTGGATCAGGGACAAAGGGTGCCTTCGCCAAGCTGCGTGAATATCAGCCAGATGAACCTTTGATGTGCATGGAATACTGGAACGGCTGGTTCGACCACTGGGGAGAGTCGCATCATACCAGGGAAGCTGCAGATGCAGCTAGTGTGTTTGAAGAGATGCTTCGAGAAGGAGCTTCGGTCAACTTTTATATGTTTCATGGCGGAACGAACTTCGGATTTTATAACGGGGCGAACTGTCAGCAAAAGGATCAATATGAACCTACGATTACAAGTTACGACTACGACTCGCTGCTCAGTGAGTCTGGGGAGCCGACAGCAAAATTCCATGCCGTGCGTGAGCTCATTGCTCGGTATAGCGACAGTAGTATGGGAGAGCTTGTACTGCCTGAACCGAAGGGCACCATCGCCTATGGGCGAGTGGAGTTGACGGAACAGGCCGGACTGCTGAGACAGTTGGGCCGGTTATCCGTTCCGGTTCAACGGACCAATCCGGAACCGATGGAGAAGTTCGGTCAGGATTATGGCTTTATTTGTTATCAAACCCGGATATCCGGCCCGAGGGAGCGACAGGAGCTGGTGGTTCAGGAGGTGCGTGACCGTGCACTGGTGTTTGTTGATGGGCAATTTCAGGGCGTGCTGGAACGCGGAAATACAGCATTGTCGGTATCATTCGAAGTGCCTGCAGAGGGTGCGGAAATAATGATCCTTGTGGAAAATATGGGGCGAATCAATTATGGGCCGTACCTGAGGGATCCGAAGGGGATTACGGAGGGGGTGCGGCATGGCTTTCAATTTTTGTTCGATTGGACGATTCATTGTCTGCCGCTGACGGATCTGTCAGGCCTGCAATTCAGCAGCGCAACTTCTGAAGCACAGGGGCCAGCCTTTTATCGGGGGAGCTTTCGAGTCGATGAAACGCAGGATACCTTTCTGCGACTGGACAGCTGGACCAAGGGCGTTGTTTATGTAAACGGGTTCAATCTGGGGCGCTACTGGGATAAAGGACCGCAAAAAACGTTGTATGTACCCGCACCGCTCCTTCGCCAAGGTGAAAATGAAATTATTTTATTCGAGCTTCATAAGACGACCGATCAGGCAGTAACATTTGTGGATACACCGGATTTGGGCTAGGAAAAGGAAAATAGTATAGCAAACGATTATTGAGAATTGTCGTGTCTGCAGGAAAAAGGTATACGTTGGGTATGGACATCGACTACAGGAGAGGATGAGGAAAAATGAAAGTTGGACTCAGCACCTACAGTCTGCAACAAGCACTGGATCGCAAAGAGCTGACCGTGCCGGATGCCATTCGATTTATTGCCGATCAGGGCGGGGAACATGTGGAGATAGTACCGATGGGATTCAGTCTGGTCGACAATCCGGAGTTGATTGATGAAATTAAAAATACGGCAGAAGAAGTCGGAATCGACATTTCCAATTACGCCATCGGCGCAAACTTTGCTGTTCAGGAAAACGCCGAAGCGCTGGAACAAGAGATTCAGAATGTGATGCGACATGTGGATGTGGCTGCTGCGTTAGGAGTTAAGCTGATGCGTCATGATGTGGCGTTCCGCCCTGCAGAAGAAGGGACCTTAGCACAGTTTGAAACGGATCTGCCGGTTCTGGTGAAGGCCTGTCAGCGGATTGCCGATTATGCTGCAGGCTTTGGAATCACAACGAGTGTGGAGAACCATGGGTACTATGTGCAGTCCAGCGAGCGAATTCAACGTTTGCTGCATGAAACGGCACGGGAAAACTTCAAAACCACGCTGGATGTCGGCAACTTCCTCTGTGTGGATGAAGATCCGGTAAGTGCGGTGAAAAATAACATCCCCTACGCGTCAATCGTGCATGCCAAGGATTTCTACTGGAGATCTTCCTACCGCAATCCCGGCGAAGGCTGGTTCCAAACCTCGCACGGCAATTACCTGCGCGGTGCGATTGTGGGCCATGGTGATATCGACATGCCTGAGGTGTTCCGTGTGCTGAAACAATCCGGGTATGACGGATATATCTCCGTTGAATTTGAAGGCATGGAAAATTGCAAAACCGCCTCGCGTATTGCAATGGATAACGTCCGCCGCCTATGGGAAGAGGCATAGTGCTGAGTACTTGTTTTAAATGAAAGTATGAATTACACAGAGCAACGGAGAGGGCGGAAAAAACCTGAAGAAGCGAAGCGTTCGCCTTTATCCCAGGATTCCCACCTTTAAGAAAGTGGATTGAGGAATCCGGGGATAACAGCGATCGGAAGGTTGTTCTGCCAGCGTAGTGGTAGCGTGTCAATAATCATTTATTTATGGAGGGATCAGCACAATGTCCAAATTGAAAGTCGCCGTCATCGGTGCCGGATCAATATCCGATTGCCATTTGCAAGCCTATGCCAGCAATCCTGAAGTTGAAATATACGCCATATGCGACCTGAATGAAGCACGTGCCACAGAAGTGGCGAAGCAATATGATGCACCTCACGTATTTACCGACTACAAGGAACTGCTCGCACTGCCCGAGATCCATTCCGTCAGCATCTGCACATGGAATGACTCCCATGCGGAGATTAGCATTGCCGCACTGGATGCGGGTAAAAATGTGCTGTGTGAGAAGCCGCTTTGCCAAACGGTGGAGGATGCACTCGAAGTGGAGAAGGCCGTTCATCGCAGCGGCAAGCTGCTGCAGGTTGGTTTTGTGCGCCGCTATAGCAACAATGCGCAGATTCTGAAGAAGTTTATTGACGCGGGTGAGCTGGGTGAGATCTATTACGCCAAAGCGTCCAGCCTGCGTCGCCTCGGTAACCCGGGCGGCTGGTTCTCGGATATCAATCGTTCTGGCGGCGGCCCGCTGATCGATATTGGTGTACATGTCATCGATATTTGTTGGTATCTGATGGGCAGACCGAAGGTGAAATCCGTCTCTGCCAACGTGTCCAATCGCCTTGGAAATCGTGCCAATATCAAGAATCTGTCATTCTACAAGGCTGCAGACTATGACGCTGAACAGAACACCGTCGAGGATATGGCAAATGCCCTGATTCGTTTCGAGAATGGTGCAAGTCTGCTTGTGGATGTCAGCTTCACGCTTCATGCCAAAGCGGATGAAACCTCGGTCAAACTATATGGTGACAAAGGCGGTGCCGAATTGGAGCCGGAAATCTCGATCATTGGCGAGAAATTCAATACTATTTTGAACATGACCCCGCAGGTGGATTTCAAATCATTCCATTTCATGGGTTCGTTCCGCAATGAAATTAACCATTTTATCGACAGTACGCAGGGCCGTAAGGAAACGCTTAGCCCGGTAGAGGACGGCGTCGAAGTGATGAGAATGCTCTGCGCCATCTACGAGTCAGCACGCGAGGGACGCGAAATTTCACTGTGAAAGTGGCTCCGTGATCGGAAGAAGGGATCACACTCTAAGTAGCCAGGGTTCATCATGCCTGTACTTGTCGAACTAACGTTTATGCAAACCGAGAGTGCAGAACCGATCTGAAGAAACGGGAACGAAGTGACGAGACTTAACATGTCCTTATATGTTGAACTAAACCGTTACACGATAACGGAGAGGGCAGAACCAATCTGAGAAGCGAAGCGCTCGCCTTTATCCCCGGATTTTCCCTTTGGAAAAAGGGAGTCAAAAAAATCCGGGGATAACAGCGATCGGAAGATGGTTCTGACCGCGCAGTGGTCCAGTGTACAGCTATTTATTCAGCTTATGACATTTAATCCAAAGGAGATGAACGGGATGAGCGAAACCAAAGACGTGGTGCTGGAACAGGAAGAACAGATCGTCGAAGCCGGGGTACACAATTTTAGCAAAGAGGATGAATGGGTCAAGCCGGAAGATCCGCTGCTCCTAGAGCGGCTGGAGTGGTTCAAGGACCAGAAGCTGGGGCTGATGATGCACTGGGGTCCTTATTCCCAGCTTGGCCTCGTGGAGTCCTGGGCACTAAGTGATGAGGATGGCGATTGGTCGCGCGATGACATCGACTGGACGGATGACATGGAAGACTTCAAACGAGAGTATTTTGATTTGAACAAAACTTTCAATCCGATTCGCTTCCAGCCTGAGGAATGGGCACAGATGGCGGCAGATAACGGGTTCAAATATTTCCTGTTCACGACCAAGCACCATGACGGTTTCTGCATGTGGGACACCAAGACGACGGATTACCGGATCACGGGTAAGGACACGCCTTTTCATACCCATAAGTATGCGGACATCTGTCGAGCGTTATTTGATGCTTTTCGGGCCAAAGGACTCGGTATCTCAGCGTACTTCTCCAAAGCGGACTGGCATACCCCGTATTACTGGGCCCCGGGCATGGAACGTGGACGTCATATGTGGCGCGGGCCATCGTATGATCCCCATAAATACCCGTGGTTGTGGGAGAAATTCGTGGAGTTCACGCATGAACAGATCATGGAGCTGCTGACGAATTACGGACGGATCGAGTGTCTGTGGCTGGATGCCGGTTGGGTGCGTGAGGGTCGCCACGGCCAGGATATTCGGCTGGGAGAAGTCGTGGAGCGGGCGCGTCAGACCACACAGCCATGGCTCCTGTCAGCAGATCGCACGGTAGGTGGACCATATGAGAATATCGTCACTCCTGAGCAGACCATCCCGGAACATCCGATGAACATCCCTTGGGAGAGCTGTATCACAGTGGGCAATTCCTTTGCTTTCGGATTCGATGATCAGTATAAATCGGGAAGACAGCTGGCACATATTCTACTTGAGGTCGTGTCCAAGGGCGGTAACTTGGCGCTGAATGTAGGACCACAACCCGATGGACGTCTTCCGAAAGGGGCAATTCGAGGTATCAAGACACTCGGTGAATGGCTCGCTACCCACGGAGAGGGGATCTATGGAACCCGGATATGCGGACCGTACTTTACGAAGGATTGGGCCTTTACGCAGAAGGAAGATATCAACACGGTGTATGCCTTCCGTTTATACAGAAACGAGAATGAGGCAGTACAACCACAAATCATCATTCCCTATTTGGAAAAGGTAGAGCGAGTCGAACTCGTTGGCACCAACGACGTAATTTCGTATCAGCAGACAGAAAACGGACTTGTCGTGGATCTGCCACAGTCTACTGTTTCTGGAGAAACACCCATCACGCATACGTTCAGATTGGTAACAGGCAAATAGAACGTCATGTGAATTCCGGGGGAGAAATAGTGGCCTCCGGGATTTTTTAATTCAATCAAATGGGGGTGGAATTCCTGATAATAAGGGCACGTAAACGCTTGTGCCGCAAGGGTTTATAGAATATGGAGAGGTGGGAGAAAATTACGAATTGATAAAAAAACACGGTTCAATGTACTATCGAAATAAGAAAGCGTTACCTGACACTATTACTAACACAGGTAATGCCAGAACGTAGAATATAGCGAAAAAAAGGATGTTTAAGAGATGTAAATGTAATGTATTATTACACTTGAGGTGTAGAAGGAGTGACGCAAATGAGTCGAGCTACGGAAAGCATACCCGCCAAGCTGGAACTCCAGCAAAGGAATCATGTGGAGCCCAAAAGGCAGCATCCATTCATCAAAAGCCTCAAGAAGCATTGGGAGCTGTATCTGCTCGTGCTGCCCCCCGTATTGTATTTATTGATCTTCAAGTACATCCCGATGGTTGGCGTACAGATTGCCTTCAAGGATTTCAGTGTGGTCAAAGGAATCTGGGGAAGCCCGTGGGTTGGATTCAAACACTTTGAGGCGTTCTTCGAATCCCCCAACTTCTGGCTCCTGATCAAAAACACGATAGGCATCAGCTTCTACTCCTTAATCGCCGGGTTCCCTATCCCGATCCTGCTTGCGCTGGCGCTGAATGAGATCCGAACAGGTTACTTTAAGAAGACCGTGCAGATGGTCACCTACGCTCCGCATTTTATTTCCACGGTCGTGATGGTATCCATTATCATTTTGATGCTCTCCCCGCATGTGGGTGTGGTAGACAAGCTGTTTACACTGCTCGGCTTCCCGATGACCAACTTCATGGGCATTCCGGAATACTTCAAATCGATCTATGTCTGGTCGGGTGTGTGGCAGGGCATGGGGTATTCATCCATCATATATATCGCGGCCCTTGCAGGCGTGGATCCATCGCTTTACGAAGCGGCAAAGATGGACGGTGCTTCAAGGCTTCGGAAAATTTGGCACATCGACCTTCCAACGCTCGTCCCGGTCACCGTCATCATGCTGATTCTGAGTTTGGGCAGCATTATGGGCGTCGGCTTTGAAAAGATATACCTGATGCAGAATCCGCTTAACACAAGCGCTTCGGAGGTGATCTCCACGTATGTGTACAAGGTGGGTCTGATCGGAGCGAATTTCAGCTTCTCCTCGGCAGTCGGATTGTTCAACTCGATTATCAACCTGATTCTGCTGGTCATCGTCAACGGCATTTCCCGCAAAGTATCCCAGAACAGCTTGTGGTAAAGGAGGAGCTCATCCATGTTCAATCTGTTTAATCGTAACCGGATCAAGGATCCGCTCGGTGACCGCATCTTCATGACATTCAACTATATCTTTTTGTTCGCCATACTGCTAACGGTGTTTTACCCCCTCTTGTATATCATCAGTTCGTCGTTCAGCTCTTCACGAGCCGTTACATCCGGTCAGGTGTGGCTGTTTCCGGTAGATTTTAATATCAAGGCGTACATCTCCATTTTCAAAAGCCAGCAGCTCATGCTCGGTTTTTATAACACAATCATCTATACCGTTGTAGGGACATTCATCAATGTGGCGCTTACCGTCATGCTCGCCTACCCGCTGTCACGCAAGTCGTTCTACGGAAGAGGAGCCATTATCATTTTCATGATGATTACGATGTTCTTTGATGGAGGACTAATACCAACTTACCTCTTGATGAAGGACCTCCACCTGCTGGATACACGCTGGGCCATGTGGCTGCCAGGAGCGCTCGCGGTGTTCCAGGTCATCGTAGCGAGAACCTTCTTCCAGTCTTCCATCCCGGAAGAGCTCGGAGAGGCTGCAGAAATGGATGGATGCCGGGATATCCGGTATCTGATCAGCGTGGTTCTTCCGTTATCGAAGCCCATTTTGGCGGTCATGACGCTTATGTATGCCGTAGGGCACTGGAATGCATACTTTGACGCACTGATCTATCTGCGTTCCGAGAAGTTGTTCCCCCTGCAATATGTACTTCGCAATCTGCTCATCTTGAACGCGGCTGACCCGGCGATGCTTGCCAATACGAGCCAACAAATGCGGGATCAAGGGTTTGAGCAGGTACTGAAATATGCATTGATCGTTGTCGCAAGTATTCCGATTCTGATCATGTACCCGTTTGTACAGAAGCATTTTGTCAAAGGGGTCATGGTTGGTTCCCTCAAAGGATAATCCATAGGATGATGCCCGGCTAGCCTCTTGAAAGGAGGTGGAAGGAACACGCCGGCTTCCGGGATCGATTTTAAACGAGTGCAGTAAATGAGTTGTATGCCAGCCGTTTTGAACAAAAAGGAGGAGTCAGATTGAGAAAATCTTGGATTTCGATGTTGTTTCTGGTCTTTGCTTCGATGGCTTTGTTGTCCGCATGCGGTTCATCCGAAGAATCGGGCGCAGGTAGCGATGGTGGCGGCGAGAGCGGTGGCCCTGTAACGATGACCTTCTTTGCCCCGCAAGGCAAAGCGCCCATGGAAGAAAATGAGTTCACCAAATTTATCGAGGACAAGTTCGATGTTACCCTAAAATGGGATCTGGCCCCAACGGACGCATTACAGGACCGCAGACAATTGCTGCTGGCCAGTGGTGATTATCCCGAAGTGTTCCTTCACGGCAAGTTCACCACCTCAGATCTTCAGAACTATGGAAAACAAGGCGTGTTCCTTCCGCTGCAGGATCTGATTAAGGAATATGGCCCAAATCTGACCAAGGTCATGGAAGAGAAGCCATACTTCAAAGAAGCCATTACAGCTCCGGACGGCAACATCTATGCCCTGCCGATCTTCAATGAATGTTACCACTGTACGTATGCACAGAAATACTGGATCAACACGGAATGGCTCGATAATCTGGGGCTGAAAATGCCAACGACGACGGATGAACTCTACACCGTTCTGAAGGCGTTCAAAGAGCAGGACCCCAACGGCAACGGCAAAGCCGATGAGATTCCACTCACGGGTGCACCGAACAAGTACGTATGGAATGGCAACATTGATGCTTACCTGATGAACAGCTTTATATACAATGACAATGACAAATATCTGATCGTGAACGATAGCAAGGTTGATTTTGCAGCGAACAAGGAGGAGTGGAAGAAAGGACTGGAGTACATGCACAAGCTGTATGCGGAAGGTCTGATTGATCCGGCTTCCTTCACGCAGAACGATCAGGCGATTGGACAGCTGGGGAATAAGGAAGGCGACGAAGTGGTTGGCTCCATTACAACGGCGCTGGTCAGCTATCTTGTGAACACTTATGACAAAGAGATTACCCGTCACCAACACTGGGAGATCGTTCCTCCATTGAAAGGGCCGGACGGTGTGCAGACAACAGGCGCTACACAAAGCGTAGGCGAGTTTGAGTTTGCAATCACCAACAAAGCGACAGAGGCACAGCAGATTGCTGCCATCAAAATTGTGGATTACATGTTTAGTGAAGAGGGTGCACTGTACGCGGAGTACGGTCCAACAGAGGGCAAGGGGTGGAAAAAGGCTGATGCAGATGAGAAAAACATCAATGGTGAGCCTGCCAAATACAGCTACTACAACCTGCCTGAGCGTGACCCGAATGTTATCGTTAACGAAAGCTGGTCCCAAATCGGAGCGCATGACTTGTCCAATACGTTCCGCAATCTGTTCGCAGAAGGTCAGAACCCGCTAGAGGCAGAGGGTTACGGTACTCGTCTGGCTCAAGCGACCAATGTGTATGAACCTTATGCTCCAAAAGAAGTGTATCCGGCAAACGTATTTATCCGTCCGGAGGATACGGAATCGGCTGCACAACTCACCACCGCGATTAAGGATTATGTGCAGACCAATATGGCGCAGTTCATTATCGGCAGCAAGAGCATTGATAAGGAATGGGATTCATATGTCAAAGGCTTCGATGGTCTGGGGCTCAGCAATTATCTTGAGATCTACCAGCGTGCAATTGAGAAGGATCAATAATAGTTGATGGATGTATGATCGAGACTGTCCCGAAGTCACCCGTGACCGGGACAGTCTTATCCTTTGACAACCCCACTTCATCCGATATCATACGGATTATTTTTAGAAAAATAGCGACCAGAGCGAGTGGTTGTCGTCTTGCAGCATGTTGATAAACAGTGGTGGGGGGACCTCGGGGATGAATAACAATTGGTTTAGACGTTTGCTGCTTTCGTATCTGCCTGTTTTTTTTATCGTAACTACAATTTTATTCATTATCTTCTTCCAGATCTTCAACGAACAAAACCGCAAAGAGGCGCTAAAGGCCAATGAATTCCTGGCTTCACAGGTGACGCAGTATTTGGATAACTCACTGCGCTCCATTGACTTCAAGGTGCTGCGCGAGATTTTAACCAATTCCAATCTGAAAAATTATTACGCGGTAACCGGAAGCGATGATGTATATGCCGGAATCCAGGCCATCCAGGTTATTGACGAATTGAAAATAGAATATCCGCTGATCGATTCCATTTATATGGTCCGGTACAAGGATGACAAGGTGTTCAGCAACGGCAAGCCCGTGCCTATTGAAGAATTCCCGGATGCAGCATTTATCGAAGACAGCCGGGCTGCAGAGACGCAAAAATGGGTGGGGGGAAGATCCTTCAAAGCCTTTCCCACAGAGGAAGGGAAACAGGTGATTACACTGATCCGCGGGGTTGGCAATGGAAAAGGCCTGATCGTGGTGAATGTTGATCTGCAAACGCTGCAGAAGTCCATCATGCAGATGTATGATCCCGAATTCACTTTCGTCAACATATTCAATCGCTCGGGTGGCAATCTGTGGGACGGTGGCATGGCGGAAGAGCCCGCAGCAAAAGCCTCTTCCGGTGAAGTCTTCTCTGAATTTACATCCAGTTACAGCGGGTGGAAGGTGCAGACGGGGCTGAACAACGGCAAAGTCGTCAAATTTGCACTGAAGTTCTACAATATCTGGTTTGTATTCGCTGTGGCTGTTGTTTTGATTGGTGTGGCATGGGTGATCTATGTAACTCGCAGAAATTATAAGCCGATTCAGCAGATTGTCACGTTAATCGAAACCGTTGCCTCACAGAAACAGCCAGGCATAACTTATGCCAAGGAGAACGAGTTCCGTTTTATTCAGACGACGCTGGAACAGATGATTGACCAGACGAAGCAGTATCAGGAGGAGTACGAAGAGAATCTGATTCTGAAGAAAAAATACTTCTTTCAGGAGCTGCTGGAAGGGACGAAGGAATTCACTGGTGATGAGCTCGCAGCCGAGATGAACAAATTCAACCTTCCACGTTTGGATGACAGATGGACTGTAATGGTCGTGGAGATTGATCGCTATTCCCGCTTTATCGAAGAATACCATGTGCAGGACCAGTCTCTTCTGAAATTTGTATTATCCAGCATCCTGCAGGAGAGCGCCCGCAAGGAGAATACCGAGGTCTGGGCCGAGTGGATCTCGGACCATCGCCTGTATGCCATCCTATGGTTGCCGGAGACGCCGCAGCCGGAGGAGAGCGAGCGCAGACTGTTGTCCGGTTACCTGGAGCAGGTTGAGCAGTATTTGAACTTCACGGTGACCATTGGAATTGGGCGGGTAGCCGTCGATCTGCGCGGCCTCAGGGCTTCCTTCAAGGAAGCAATCCGTGCGCTGGATTACAAAGCGGTATTGGGTTTGAACCGAATCATTCCGTGTGGGGATGTACCAAGTTCAACCAATGACGTGTATGAGTTCCTGAGGACGATATCCCTGTTAGTGCAGGCGATGCGGCTGTCTGATGACGATTGGGAAAAGCATTTTGACAAGCTGTTTGAACAGATCCATGCTTCGGTGTTATCCCGTCAGGAAATCTTGAACACGATCCAGCTGCTGTTCCAACATGTGAACCGTGAATTTGCAGAGCTGCCGCGTGAGTACCACGAGCTGTGGGCCGAGGTCATGGGTCATCTGCTTCGCAATCTTGAAGATTGGGAGACAGCTGAAGATCTGCGGGAATTGTGCCGAGATGGGTTCCGAAAACTTGCCGAGCAGCTGCAGACGCTGCGTTGTACCAAGAAACACCGGACACATATTCTGGAGATTCGCAAGTATATCGAGGAGAATTATAACAATCCCGATCTGTCGCTGAATTATCTAAGTGATCTGTTCGATATTAACCCGAAATATTTAAGCAAGCTTTTCAAGGATGAGATTGGTGAGAAGTTTGTGGACCTGCTGATTAGCCAGCGAATTGAGAAGGCCAAGCAATTGATGCAGGAGACGGACAAGGCCATTCAGGAGATAAGTGAAGAAGTGGGATACACGAATTACAATTCATTCAACCGAGCCTTCAAGAACGTGGTGGGTGTAGCGCCGAGTGATTACCGAAAAGCCATTTGATTTCAATGTAACTGCAAACCAAGCCAAATGCATAAGGAGAATGTGCACATGGATTATAGAGATGCTTCGTTACCTGTCCCCGAACGGGTACAGAATTTACTTGAGCAGATGACTACCGAGGAGAAAATCGGTCAACTGATTCAGCCGATGGGCTGGAAAACGTACCGGAAAGAGTCAGATGGCACCGTACAGGTTACGGAGGAATTCAAAGAAAATATCGCGCAGGGTGGTGTTGGTTCTCTCTACGGTGTCCTTCGTGCTGATCCGTGGACCGAAGTTACGCTGGAGACGGGGTTAACCCCGAGACAAGGGGCCGCTGCCACCAATGAAATTCAGCGCTATGCAATTGAAAATTCGCGTCTGGGCATCCCGATTTTGTTTGGGGAGGAGTGCTCGCATGGCCATATGGCGATTGGGGCAACGGTATTTCCGGTTCCGCTGACCGTAGGGAGCACATGGAACACGGAATTGTACCGCAAGATGTGTGAAGCAATTGCTGTGGAGACCCGAAGCCAGGGCGGGGCAGCAACCTATTCACCCGTGCTGGATGTAGTGCGTGACCCGAGATGGGGACGGACCGAAGAATGTTTTGCGGAAGATCCATATCTGATTGGCGAACTGGCCGTGGAAGCAATCAGGGGATTACAGGGAGAGCGGCTTGATTCTGACCGGACAATTATCGCAACGCTGAAGCATTTTGCGGCTTATGGAAGTTCCGAAGGTGGACGCAATGCGGCTCCGGTACACATGGGCCTGCGGGAGCTGCATGAAGTGGATCTGCTACCTTTCAAAAAAGCGGTGGAAGCTGGGGCCTGCTCTGTCATGACGGCGTACAACGAAATTGATGGCGTGCCCTGCACGTCCAGTACGTATCTGTTGAATGATCTCTTGCGAGAACAATGGGGCTTCGAAGGTTTTGTTATTACCGACTTTGGTGCCATTCAGATGCTGGTCAACGGACACAACACAGCCGAGAACGGGGAGCAGGCTGTAGCTCAATCCCTTCAGGCAGGTGTGGACATGGAGATGTCCGGATTCATGTACCGTAAACATCTGGCGCAGGCACTGGAGCAAGGATTGATTCGTAATCAGGACCTGGACACGGCGGTATGGCGGATTCTGGAGATGAAGTTTAGATTGGGCCTGTTCGAGCAGCCTTTTGTTGATCCGGACTTCGCAGAGCGGGTGATTGGTTGTAAAGAGCATGTGGAGCTGGCCAGAAAGGCGGCCCAGGAAGGGATTGTTTTGCTCAAAAATGAGAAGGACATCCTTCCGCTAAGCAAGACGAATATGAAGATCGCTGTACTTGGCCCGAATGCAAATCATACGTATAACCAGCTGGGAGACTACACCTCTCCACAGCCGAGTGGACAGATCGTTACGGTGCTTGACGGCATACGCCGAAAGTTTGGTGCAGATGCGGACCACGTATTATATGCGCCTGGCTGCCGGATCAAAGGCGATTCCAGGGAGGGCTTTGCTCAAGCCCTCGCTTGTGCTGAACAGGCCGACGTGATTGTCATGGTCATGGGCGGATCGAGCGCACGCGACTTTGGAGAAGGCACGATTGACCTGCGGACAGGTGCATCGGTTGTTACGGATGATCCGTGGAATGATATGGAATGCGGAGAGGGCATCGATCGTTCATCGCTAGATCTCATGGGTGTCCAGCTGGAACTGGTCCAGGAGGTACATAAGCTGGGCAAACCCGTGGTTGTTGTGTACATTAACGGCCGGCCGATTGCAGAGCCATGGATCGATGAGCATGTCCATGCCATTTTGGAGGCTTGGTACCCGGGACAAGAAGGCGGCAATGCGGTCGCAGATATTTTGTTTGGGGATGTAAATCCATCCGGACGTCTGACGATCTCCATTCCCAAGCATGTGGGCCAGCTCCCTGTGGTTTACAATGCCAGACGTACCCGAGGCAAGAGATATCTGGAGACGGATCTGGAGCCGCAGTATCCGTTTGGCTTTGGGCTTAGCTATACCGAATTCGAATATGATCATGTAAGGGTTGTGCCAGAAGTCATCCAGCCGGAGGGAGAGGCTGTAGTCCAGGTGGAGGTCACAAATACCGGAACGGTCGCCGGAGCTGAAGTTGTGCAATTCTATATAACGGATGAGGCAGCTTCAGTCACCCGACCTGAAATATCACTTAAGGGTTTTCGCAAGATTCACCTGGAGCCTGGAGAGACCCAAACCGTCACATTTCCCGTGAATTCGGAACATTTGCAACTCATGAACTCCCGTCATCAGTGGGTGGTGGAGCCAGGCAAGTTTCGTTTGATGGTTGGTCGCAACTCCCGGGAATGGAGTGTATGCAGTTTACAAGTGCAGAGTGAGGTGGGGCAAGCATGATTCGCATTGGGCGTTTTATAAAGGATATGGCTGAGCAGCAATGGTTAGAGAAGGTGGAGCTGCCAGAATGGCAGATGCAGAAGGCCAAATATATACGGCCTGGAGAATACCGGATGGAGCAGGAAGAAGCCTCTGCCCAATCTGTAGATCCCCTTCACAGCACACACGGAACGACTTATTTTATGAGTAAGCTTCTTCAAATCCCGAGCGATTGGGAGGATCATGCGATTGGGTTGACCTTTGAAGCTGGTGGTGAAGGACTGCTAAAGGTGAACGGCAAGCCGTATCACGGACTGGATCGCAATCATTGGCTGGTGCCACTCCCCAAGAGCCGGGTCGGAGCATCACCGCTGCTGGAGATTGAACTGTATGACCCCATTCCGGAACCACATGACCCACTGAATCGCCAAGCAGTCATTCAGCCGCCGATCCGTGGGATACGTGCAGCCCTGGTACATATTAATCGTCCCTTGCAAAGCCTGATGTACAGCGTGACGGTGCTTGCGGAATCGCTAAAGGCACTGCCGGAGAAAGACTTGAAGCGTAATCGGCTGGTTCGTGCCATCCATCAGGTTATGGATGAGATGTACAACGAGCCTAAGCGTTGGGTTGAGGGAGCGTGGGTAAAGCGCTTCGAGCAGTCGCTTGCACATACCGTACAGGAACAGGATACGGAAGAACAGCGGGATGGTTTCATGCATCTGGTCGGACAGTCACATATTGATATTGCCTGGCTGTGGCCTGTACGCGAAACGGTGCGCAAGTCCAGCCGTACCTTCTCCACGATGTGTACCTTGATGGACGAATACCCGGGGTTTGTGTATTCACAGAGCCAGCCGCAGCTATATGCCTTCGTAAAGGAGCATTATCCGGATCTCTATGAACGGATCAAGGCTCGTATTGCCGAAGGTCGATGGGAGCTCGTCGGTGGCATGTGGGTAGAGCCTGATCTGAACATTCCGAGTGGTGAGTCTCTGGTGAGGCAAATTTTGTATGGACAGAATTTCTATCAGGAGGAGTTTGGCAAACGCTCAAGCATCGAGTGGCTGCCGGATACGTTCGGCTACTGTGCTTCCCTGCCACAGATGCTGCAGCTCGCCAATATTCCGTATTTCATGACCACCAAGCTCAATTGGAACGACACGAACGCGTTTCCGTACGACCTGTTCGACTGGGTAGGCATTGATGGCACCTCGGTGCTGGCGTATCTCAACCATGGGGTGAATGAACATACGCGGCCCAAGGATGTGGATGAACACTGGCAATCCTATAAACAGAAGGATCTTCATCCGGAGCAAATGCTGCTCTATGGACATGGAGATGGTGGGGGCGGGGTTACGCATGAGATGGTCGAGTTCGCGGAGCGGGCCCAGTTCATGGTTGGACAGCCGATCAGTACATTCAGTACAGCGCAGGCCTTTTTCGAAGGAATTTCAACCAACAATCCGACACTGCCGAAATGGCATGGCGACTTGTATCTGGAGCTGCATCGTGGAACGTATACGACTCATGCCCGAAATAAACGAAGCAATCGCAAGGCAGAGGTATTGTATCGGGACGCTGAGATTTGGGGGCAGTTTGCCGGGGCTCAGGCAGATTGGGTGAAGAGCACCCTGGATGAGGGTTGGAAGCTGATTATGCTTAACCAGTTTCATGATATTATCCCTGGTACGTCCATCCCGGAAGCATATGTCACGTCCACGGAAGAGTACACGAAGGTATTTGAACTGGGGACATCGGCTTTGGACAATACCCTCGGCCACCTTGCGGAGCGCATTGCAACAGAAGGATCAGACGGTATGCCGTATATCCTTTTCAACAGTCTGGGCTGGGAGCGCGAAGAAGTGGTGACCATTAGCGGTGGAGCTGAGCTAAGTGGTTTGGCGGCGTTTGATCAGCAGGGGAAGCGTCTGGATTGTGATCTGGTGCAAAAGGAAGACGTATGGACTCTGTCTGTCGTTATTCCATCCATTCCGGCTTTTGGTTACACCACGATATGGCTTCGTTCAGACACGAATGCTGTTCCGGCTGTGTTAATGGATGAGACTTTCCCTTCCGTATGGGAAACGGAATTCTACAGGGTTGAATTTAATGAACTGGGAGAGATCACAAGGTGGTATGACAAATCGGTGCAGCGGGATTGGCTGAAGCCGGGGGATAAGGCGAATGAGCTGCAATTTTTCCATGACAAACCAACGTACTGGGATGCCTGGGATATTGATCCCCGGTTCGAATCTCAGCTTGCAGGCAAGGTGCAGCTGATCTCGAGAGAGATCGTACAGCGAGGAGCGACCAAGGATGTACTGCGGTTTCACTGGAAGCTGAACGATTCGGACATCAGCCAGGATATCGTGTTTTACCGTCACCAGCGACGGGTCGATTTCCAGACGAAGGTCAATTGGAAGGAAAGTCATAAGCTGCTGAAAGTAGCCTTTCCGGTGGATCTGGTGTCTGCCAAAGCAACGTATGAAATCCCGTTTGGTTCGCTGGAGCGGCCGACACATAACAACACCAGCTGGGAACAGGCACAGTTTGAGGTCTGCGGGCATCGATGGGCAGATGTCTCCGAAGGGAATAGCGGCGTAAGCCTGCTGAATGATTGCAAGTATGGATACGACATCAAGGGTCAGACGATCCGGCTGTCCTTGCTGCGTGCTCCGAGGTGGCCGGACGAACATGCTGATCAGGGTGAGCATGAATTTACGTATTCATTATTGCCACATGAGGGAGATTGGCGGACCGCCGGGGTCGTTCGTCGGGCGATAGAGCTGAATCATCCGGTACAGACTGTTGCAGCAGGAAGACATGCGGGCGTATTACCTGCTGAACATGCCTGGATTGATTACCAGAGTGAGCATGTCATTTTGGATACGGTTAAGGCTTCAGAAGATGGTTCGGGAACGGTACTTCGTTTCTATGAATCGTCAGGAGGTCGGGAGACGGTTCGGGTTCAGTGGAGAGATCAGCATGTGAAGGCATCCATGATCAATCTGCTGGAGGACGAAATCGAACAACTGGCCTCTCAGGATGGAGCATTCGAACTGACGTTTAAACCATATGAGATTAAATCGGTGAAGCTTGTATCGGTAAATTGAGGATTAGACGGGTATAGCGATGACAACGTCGGACATACACGTAAGTAGAATACTGTAACAAAATTGCCTTTCGATGTGACGGCGATTCGTACTTTAGTTATGATGAGGTAGAGTCGCTTCTCTACCATTTGCGAGCATGTCTTGAAGAAGGGCTTGCAGTATCCTGTTTTGAAAAATTCGAGTTCAGCGGGAGGGCATGACATGACATTAACGAACAAGATCGGTGTAATCGTGGACAGCTTCGGAGTAGGTGTACGTGAAGGGCTGAATAAAGCCAAGGATGTGGGTGCAGAAGGGGTGCAGATCTACGCCGTCAAGGGAGAGATGGATCCTGAAAACTTGTCGCCTGCGGCACGCAAGGAGCTAAGAAGTTATATTGATTCTCTGGGTCTGGAAATTTCAGCATTGGTTGGCGATCTGGGTGGCCATGGATTTCAGGTGAAGGAAGATAATCTGTGGAAAGTGGAGAAGTCCAAACGAATCGTTGATCTGGCTCTTGATCTTGGCACCAATATCGTTACGACCCACATTGGAATTGTTCCACATGATCCTGCATCAGAAGTGTATGCAACACTGCATGCAGCTTGTGAAGAGCTGGGCCAGTATGCCAAAAGTGCTGGTGCATACTTTGCGATTGAGACAGGACCGGAGACGGCAGCCGACTTGAAGAGATTTCTGGATACCCTCTCGACGAATGGGGTTTCGGTCAATTTTGACCCGGCGAACATGGTGATGGTGACCGGCGATGATCCGGTCCAAGGGGCTCGTTTGCTGAAGGACTACATCGTGCATACCCATGTGAAGGATGGCGTGCGCCTGAGGGAAGTGGATCCAAGGGACGTATACGGTGCGGTGGGCTACGCGCCTATGGACCATGAGAAGATTGCCGACATGGTATCGTCGGGGACTTTTTTCCGCGAGGTGCCGCTTGGAGAGGGCAGTGTGGATTTTGACCGTTACTTTGCAGCCCTTCAGGAGATTGGTTACACAGGGTACCTGACGATTGAACGTGAAGTGGGCGACCAGCCTGAACAGGACATCCGCAAGGCAGTTGAATTCATCAAACAATACCGCTAGGGAGCTGAGAAGATGAAAGTGGGCCTGAGTACGTATAGCTTGTTGAACGATTTGAAGTCGGGAGAAATGACGGTTCTGGATGTGATCGACTGGATTGCGGCAAATGGTGGCGAGCATATGGAAATGGTCCCGTACGGCTACACGGTGGAGGATAACCATGAGCTTGCCGATGCGATCCGGGAGCGAGCGGCTTCCGCAGGCATTGAGCTGTCCAACTACTCGATGCCAGCCAACTTTGTACAGGAGACCGAGGAGGCGTTTGAAGAAGAGATGGCTCGGGTCAAAAGGCATATCGATGTGGTACACCGAATGGGTGTCAAACATATGCGTCATGACGTCACGGCATTTACTTTGCCAAAGGAAAACATGACCATTGCCTGGTTTGAGCAGCATCTGCCGCTCATGGTTCGAGGAAGCCAGATTATTGCCGATTATGCCGCGCAGTTTGGCATCACAACGACGATTGAGAATCACGGCTTCAGTGTTCAGGCGAGCGATCGTGTGCAGCGGGTGCTGCAGGCTGTGGACCGGCCCAATTTCAAAACCACACTGGATATCGGCAACTTCATGTGTGTGGATGAGAATCCGATAATTGGAGTCATGAAGAACCTGCCTTATGCCTCTCTGGTGCATTTTAAGGACTTCTACTTCCGCCCGTATGACGAACATCCGGGGGCAGGAGAGTGGTTTACCACGTCCAATGGTAATTTCCTGCGTGGAGCCATTGTTGGACATGGGGATATTCCGATTCGCAAAATTGTAAAACTGATTAAGGATTCCGGTTATGACGGAAACATCACGGTGGAATTTGAAGGCATGGAAGAATGCAAATCCGCATCCAAAATCGCCATGGACAACCTGCGCCGGTTTTGGGAAGAAGCATAAGCAATTATTCTATTTCAGTATCAGGGCCACTTTATATGGAAGTGGCTCTTTTGGCGCGTTTTTTTTGACAATATTGATGCAGTCCTCATTGCCGGGCATACTCTCGCAAAGCTAACATAAATTGGTTCTATGTAAGGATGAAGTTACGATCATCACAAGTATGGTATACTTAATCTATTCAGCCTGGGAAAGTACTGGCTATGGATGGGAGAGATCGCTGATCTATGCAGGTATTCGAGGACTGGAATCAGAAGGTGAAGAAAACATTTAATGCGACAAACCCGGCGGTTGTACTGACGGTTTCGGAGGCAGGCAGTTTGCTCGGTTTATCCAAGGATCAAATGAAACTGTACGTGGATAAGAACAAGTTAACCAAGGTGCCAATTATGCGAAGCGTACACAGGTATCTGTTGCTGAAAAGCGAGGTTGACGACATCGTCAAAACGAATAAATCCATATGATCCTGATATCAGCCATTTTACCGACATGTGTATCGGGAGAGTGGTTGTTTTTTTGTAATTTGATGCAGGCAGCCTGGTCTAGAACAGGGGATAAGATGTGAGAGGAATGGGTATTGCTTAAAAAAGGAAATACCTGCTTGTCAAAGGACAACCTGTCATATATACTCATGTCGCAAGCGGCATGAATGGTTTAAAAACATGAGCATAGGGAGATGAAAAACGCATGGCGATTAGTTTGAATGTGTATCTTGTAACGGATGGAAATGGACAAGAAGCAGTAGCGTTCTATAAAGAGGTATTTAACGCAGAAGTGTTGGCAGTTCAGACGTTTGGTGAAGGTCCATCCAATCCGGACCATCCGATTCCGCCAGAAGCCAAAGATCGCATCATGCATGCTTCCCTGCAAATTGGAGGCTCTGTGCTCATGCTGTCGGATACGTTCCCGGGCATGCCCCATGTCATTGGTAACAACATTAGTGTTACCGTGAATACGGATACTGCAGATGAAGCCAAACAAATCTTCAATAAACTGCAAGAAGGCGGAGAGGTGAAAATGCCGATCCAGGAGACGTTCTGGAGCCCAGCCTACGGCATGGTTACGGACAAGTACGGTGTTCAGTTCCAAATTAGCTGTACTCCCAGCCAAGCGTAGCCATTCGCCTTCGATTTACCCTTGAAAAAGCAAAAGACCTTCAGTGCCTGATATCATGCAAGCTGGAGGTCTTTTTGGGTTAGACTTGTTTCTGAATCTTGGACGGGTTGTTGATTTTATAGGGAACAGGATTTCGAGTCAGCTTCTTTTTAATCATTTTTGCTTCAAATGTAAGTACATCGCCAACTTCAAGCTCCTGCTTTTTCATCGTGGCACTGTGACTGGACCAGGCTTCGCCAATCTCAACGCGCTCAGGCTCGGTAATCGCTACTTCTTCATAGATGATAACTTCATCGTCATTATCAGAGAAGTGGTTGGGAACCGTTGTAAATTCCTTCACGACCGCAGTCATTTTTACTTTACCTTCAGGAAGGTCAATCTTGACGGATTTGGCTTTGCTGGCCGTCTTCGCCTTCGGTTTGGCTTCACTGCTTGTCCCGCCTTGAGGTCCTACATATTCTTCCACCAGCCCATCCGGATCTCCCTTCAGGCCGGTATGGCTTCCTTCTTCATCAATATCCATGTCATTCAGATCGGATGGAATATCGTTTGATTCAGACACTGGATCTGCGACCGAAACAGCTTCAGGGCGAGGCGTCACTTCTGTTTTGGATGCGGCAGAAGGTTCATTTCCCTTCTCAGCTCCTGCTCCCGTCACGGATCTTATGTTATAGCTTGATGCCTGCATCTCTTTCAGATAAGAGGGGTGAATGCAGTGTTTCTGTTCATTATCCAGTTGAATGACTGCTGCCATGTGATCGACAAAGCCAATGATGGTGCAGGGTACGTTGAGTCCGTTTCCTTTATAGTAGAAGGTTTTGAGCTTGGTTGCTTTTCCTGAAAGCAGGCCCCACTCCTGGCATTTTTCAATGAGCTCTTCATCGTTCTCGAAGGGGGTGTAATGCTGCGGTTCAATCATAAAAGCGTATGTCATATCGAAATTTCCGCCTTTCCAATCGGTTCTCCATTCATCGTTTCCAAATTACAATCAGTGTATCACAAATATATACCCGAGGATGCATATTATAAAAGCGCCCTCGCGGGCGCCTGTGATATAATTTGTTAAAGATAACGGGTGGGAGTCGCGGCGCAGCCTTCTGTCCAGAAAGGATGATCTGAATGGAGAAAAAAGTGAATCACCAGGCCCTTTGGCTTGGAGTGGGCGTTGCGCTTGGGGTCAGCATTGGTACGGCTACGAATCAGATTGCACTTGGCATTGCTTTTGGCGTGGCTCTCGGAGTTGTGATCGGTTCGGTGGTTAGCAAACGGACAAATGCTGGTATGGAAGATCTGCTAAGCGAACATGTCAGCGAACTCCGCAAACCAGACGACTGGGAAGAGGCGCTTCAACGTTCGGAAGATCATCCGGTGCTAATCCTGAAGCACAGCACGACTTGCCCAATCAGTGCAAGGGCATACAGAGAGTTTATGGCGTTTGTGGGCTCGAATGCGTCAGACCCCAAACAGCAGATGGACTATCATATTGTCAAAGTCATTGAAAATCGTCCGCTTTCCCGACGCATTGCGGAGGAGACAGAGGTTCACCACGAGTCACCCCAGGTATTGCTTCTGGACCAGGGGCAGGTGATGAAACATACATCTCATGGCAAAATCACGAAAAAGAGATTGCTGCAATGGACGCAGCATCCCTTTGGTTAAAGATCATACCACCCGATAGACCCGTTTTCTTCAGCCCATGGCGAAGGAGCGGGTCTATTTTTACGCTTTTTTTACACCCTGGCAGGGATTTCTTTACCCCCTTTTTACAGCGTTCCGGTATAAGATTTTACACGTAGCAGGTTGGGAGAACGGTAGAGAGAGGGAGGAATGGTAACGGTGAACGATGCTGCGATGATCGGATTGGTTGTGTTGCTGTTCGTGGTGTTCTGGGGTTTCGTTAAATTCTGTGAGAGAGCCTAGGGCCTGGGGCCGGAGAGGGGAAGATGCATGTGACCGTCATTGGAGTGATTGTGCTGGCACTCGTGATCTATCTGGGCTACGTGCTGGTGAAACCGGAGAAATTCTGATTCATTCGGATCGTGATTAGGGAGGAACTATGGATATGGGTAGCGGTTTATTACAAGTGGCAGTCACACTGCTGATTATTATACTGCTGGTAAAACCGGTGGGGAGTTATCTGGTGAACGTATTCGGCGGTCAGCGAACCGGATTAGACCGGATTTTTGGCGGACCTGAGCGAGTGCTGTATCGATTGATGGGGGTACGGGAGAATGAGTCGATGGGCTGGAAAAAGTACCTGTCGGCCGTGCTCATATCCAACTTCGTGATGCTGATTTTAATGTTTCTGGTGCTGCGGCTGCAGCAATTTTTGCCGCTCAACCCGGATGGCATCAGCAACATGCCTGCGGCGCAGGCGTTTAACACGGCTGTATCCTTTATGACCAACACCAACTGGCAGTCGTATACGGGCGAGAGTGCCCTCTCGTATCTGTCACAGATGCTGGCTGTGACGTTCCCGATGTTTACATCGGCTGCAACGGGATTTGCAGTGGCTATTGCGTTCATACGCGGATTGATAGGTCGTAGAGATGAACTGGGAAACTTTTATGTCGATCTGGTACGGTCGATAACGAGAATCTTTTTGCCGCTAAGCTTTATTGTGGCGTTATTTCTGGTCTTTCAGGGTGTACCGCAGACCCTGGCAGGGGCAGTGAATGCAACCACGCTGGAAGGTGCAGAGCAGACGATCAGCCGCGGACTTGTTGCTTCGCTGGAGTCGATCAAACACATCGGCACGAATGGCGGCGGCTGGTTCGGAACCAATGCGGCACATCCTTTTGAAAACCCAACCGCGCTGGCGAATCTGGTTCACATTGTCTGCATGATGCTGCTGCCCACTGCGCTGGTGTATGCCTTCGGACTGATGGTGAACAACCGGAAGCAGGGATGGGCGCTGTTTGCGGCGATGAGCTTTCTGTTTCTGGTGATGCTTACAACCGTTTTTATTTCGGAATATCGCGGGGTGCCCGCACTGGATGCTGTCGGTGTTCAAGGCAACATGGAGGGAAAAGAGGTCAGGTTCGGGATATCCGAATCGGCGTTATTCACGGCAGTGACCACAGCTGCGACAACGGGATCGGTCAACAATATGCATGAGTCGCTCACTCCGCTCGGCGGAATGGTGGCACTGGCTGAAATGATGCTCAACAACGTCTTTGGCGGCAAAGGGGTAGGTTTGCTCAACGGATTGCTCTACGTCATTCTGGCTGTGTTTATTTCTGGACTGATGGTCGGACGGACACCTGAGTTTTTGGGCAAAAAAATCGAGGGGAAAGAAGTGAAGCTTGCATCGATTGCGCTGCTGATCCATCCCCTGATTATTCTGGCCCCCACTGCGCTGGCGCTCATGCGACCGGAAGCTGTGGCCTCGATCTCGAATTCAGGCATGCATGGCCTGACCGAGGTGCTCTATGCTTTTGCATCGGGGGCTGCCAATAACGGGTCTGCCTTTGCCGGACTGAATGCCAATACGGACTTTTACAATATCGCCATTGGTGTGGTGATGCTCCTGGGAAGGTACATTTCCATGATTGCCATGCTCGCGATTGCAGGCTCACTGGCGACCAAACGAATAGTTCCTGTAACAACGGGTACACTTCGTACGCACACACCCCTTTTTGCTGGAATACTGGTGATGATGATTGTTGTAGTCGGAGCGCTTACCTTTTTTCCATCACTGGCGCTTGGACCGATCGCTGAACATTTCGCGATGATCCGGTAATGGACGGCGTATGGAGAGGTTACGGAGAGTATAGAAAGGACGTCAAGCATGGAGGTGCACGAAGATAATGGCAGCGATAGAGCGAAAGAAGGAACATAGGGTGGAAGGAATAGATCAAGAAACGTTTAAACCAACTGGCAAGGGTGTGGGGAAGGACAGTGGTCCCCAACATCATCGTCAACCCAAGAGGACAATAAGCGGGGATATCGTGCGTCAGGCGTCTCTGGACGCCTTCAAGAAGCTTAATCCGGTCGTCATGATCAAAAATCCCGTCATGTTTATCGTGGAAATCGGTACGTTCATCACATTGCTGTTATGTATCAATCCAGATCTTTTTGTTGCATCGGAAGCCGGTCGGGGATACAACATTGCGGTGTTTCTCATTTTGTTGTTTACCTTGCTATTTGCGAATTTTGCCGAGGCGCTGGCTGAAGGACGAGGCAGAGCCCAGGCAGATACGCTGCGCAAGACGAAATCAGATACGACTGCAAAATTGGTGCAGAAGGATGGAACAACCAAGCAAGTATCCGGGGCCCAATTGAAAAAAGGAGATATCGTCCGTGTGGAAGCGGGAGAACTGATTCCCACGGACGGTGAGATTATCGAAGGGTTGGCCTCCATCGATGAATCGGCCATCACAGGTGAGTCTGCTCCCGTCATTAAGGAAGCTGGCGGTGATTTCTCTTCCGTTACGGGAGGCACGCGGGTAACTTCCGATTACATCGTCATCCGTGTGCAGACCGATCCGGGAGAATCGTTTCTGGACCGAATGATTTCTCTGGTCGAGGGTGCACAGCGCCAGAAAACACCGAATGAAATTGCGCTGACCACCCTGCTGGCCGTGTTGACCCTGATCTTCCTGATCGTCATCCTGACGATGGTGCCGATGGCAAATTACCTCGGAATACAGCTTGATCTGGCTACACTGATTGCGCTGCTGGTTTGCCTGATTCCGACAACGATTGGCGGATTGCTGTCTGCCATTGGGATTGCGGGGATGGACCGAGTCACCCAGTTCAACGTACTCGCCATGTCAGGGAAAGCGGTGGAAGCAGCAGGGGATATTGATACATTAATTCTCGACAAAACCGGAACGATTACGTACGGGAACCGCATGGCATCCGAGTTTGTCCCCGTTCAGGGTGTAACTGTGCAGGAGATGACCCGGGCGGCGCTGCAGGCTTCGGTACGAGACGAGACACCGGAAGGGCGCTCCGTGGTGGAGCTTGCTGGCAAGCAGGGTGAGAGCTGGATGGAGCAGGAGTATGCAGGTGCGGAAAATGTGGAGTTTACAGCCGAGACTCGGATGTCCGGTCTCAACCTCGGCAGCGGAACGCAGATTCGGAAGGGTGCAGTGGATGCCATCAAGCGCCATATTGTCTCACGTAGTGGGCGAATTCCCGCCGATCTGGATGACATCGCTAATCGCATTGCCAAGGCTGGGGGCACACCGCTTGCCGTTGCGATCGATGACCGGATTTACGGTGTAATCTATCTGAAGGATACGGTGAAGCCCGGACTGAAGGAAAAATTCGCTGAGATGCGATCCATGGGCATCAAAACGATCATGTGTACAGGTGACAACCCACTTACGGCGGCTACGATTGCCCTGGAAGCGGGCGTGGATGACTTTATTGCTGAAGCGAAGCCGGAAGACAAGATTACTGCGATCAAAAAAGAGCAGCAGGCGGGCAAGCTCGTCGCCATGACCGGCGACGGTACCAATGATGCGCCTGCCCTGGCGCAGGCCGATGTGGGCCTTGCGATGAATTCGGGTACCATGGCGGCCAAGGAAGCGGCCAACATGATTGACCTGGACTCCGACCCGACCAAGCTGCTGTCGGTTGTCTCCATTGGGAAGCAGCTGCTGATTACACGCGGCGCGCTGACAACCTTTTCGATATCGAACGATATTGCAAAATACTTTGCCATTATCCCGGCCATGTTTATTGTGGCCATGCCGCAGCTCCAGGCGTTGAATATTATGAATCTGGCGTCACCGCAATCGGCCATTCTGTCGGCACTTATTTTTAACGCAATCATTATTCCGCTGCTGATTCCAATTGCCATGAAGGGTGTGAAGTACCGAGCCATGTCAGCCGAGCGGCTGCTCGGACGTAATGTGTTGATCTATGGCGTGGGTGGCGTGATTGTGCCGTTTATCGGGATCAAGCTGATTGACCTGATCCTTTCGGGGCTTCATCTGGTGTGATACTAACCCATACAAATTGGAATTCCCTTTTACACGATAACGGAGAGGGCAGAAAAAACCTGGAGAAGCGAAGCGTTCGCCTTTATCCCCATATTTTCACCTTGGGAATTGTGATCAAAAAATCTGGGGGTAACAGCGATCGGAAGGTTGTTCTGACCGCGCAGTGCGCTAGTGTAAGAAATTGATTCAAATTTACCAATAACAAATTCAGGATGTGACTGATATGAAAACAATACTGCCTGCCATCCGCTTATCCATCCTCCTTATGCTGATCTGCGGCGTGGTGTATCCGCTGGTGACGACTGCTGCGGCACAGCTGCTCTTTCCCACCGAGGCTGGAGGCAGCCTGATTACGCAAAATGGGAAAGTCATCGGTTCATCGCTGCTGGCACAGGAAGTGAAATCGCCGGCCATGTTCCAGCCCCGGGCATCGAGCGCAGGTTATGATCCAACGACATCGGCAGGCTCCAATCGGGCCGTCGCTTCGGAGGAGTATATTGGCGAGATAACAGAGAAGGCAGCCCAGCTCAGACAGGAAAATCCGGCATTGCAGCAAATTCCTGCGGACCTGGTGACCGGATCAGGATCAGGTCTTGATCCGGACCTTTCGCCAGAAGCAGCCAAGGCGCAGATTCCGCGGATTAGTCAGGCGACTGGCCTTAGTGAGCAGCAGCTCTCAAAACTCGTGGAAGCTCATATTCAGGGACGCCAACTCGGCATATTCGGTGAGCCGCGTGTGAACGTGACTGCGCTGAATCTGGCGCTGGCAGCAGAGCTGAAATAATTGCGGGAACGGCCCTGACCTTAAGGCGATAAACGATGAATTTATAGTGGAGCATAGCCACAGGGTCAGAGCCCTATCCCTAATCAAAATGCAGAGATGTATATGTGAATCACTGTCGTTCAGCTATACTTGGCCTTCTTCCAGGTTTCGGAGGGGGCTTTCTCCATTTTTGATCCAAGGCGTGGGAAGGGGGAATAAGCGGATGGGTGACGGCTTCAAGCGCAAATCGCCGGAGGACATTCTGAAGATGATTACGAAGCTGCAGCAGGGTACGCTCACCATCTACATCGGTCCGGTCAGCGGCTCTGGTAAGACATATCATATGTTAAGAGAAGGAAACACGCTGCGCCAGCAAGGCATCGATGTGGTCATCTGCGCTGTGTCGACCATGCAGAGACCCGAGACTGTGGAACAGCTTGGTGAGCTGGAGCGAATTCCGAGTATCCATTGGCACCGGCAGAGAGATGGCATGGAGATGAAGGATTTGAATCTGGAGGCTCTGCTGGAGCGCAACCCGGAAGTGGTGCTCGTCGACGGACTGGCGCATAGAAACCGGGAAGGGGCTTTTCACGCGACCAGGCTGGAGGATATTCAGTATTTGCTGCAGCACAATATCAGCGTGATCACCACGGTCAATGTCTACGAGCTGGAGGGTTATACCCAACTGGCCCGGAAACTCACAGGCGTTGCAGCTGAGCATACGGTTCCTGCGGGTACCCTTGAATTGGCCGATGAAGTGAAGCTGATCGATGTCACACCGGAAACGGTGTTGGCCCGGCTTGCTGAAGGACATCTGAAAGGTCACGAGGGAGAAGCAGTGTTTAGGCAAGGTAATCTGGGCATTTTGCGGGAACTGGCACTAAAACTGGTTGCCGAAGGGGTCAATGAATCGCTGCGTGAACACCGGGAAGAGATGGGGATCACCATGACAATAGGCATCATGGAACGGGTTCTGGTATCGACCCAATATCACTGGAACGGATCCATCTACATTCGGCGGGGACAACAGATTGCCAAGAGACTGAATGGGGATTTATGCGTGGTGACTTTTCGCGACAGGAAGCAGGTGCTAACCAAGGAGGCTGCTGTTTTTCGCCGTAACATGATCAAGCTGGTGGAGAAGTTCGGAGGAGCATTCGAGGAATTGTCTATGACACACCGCCGCACGATTCCATCGACCCTGGCACGTTATGCAGCTCAGCACCAGATTACCCGTATTGTAATGGGGCACTCGCGGCATACCCGCTGGCAGGAGCTATGGCAAGGTTCAGTCATCAATTCGCTCCTGCACAGATTGCAGGGAGTCGACCTGTTCCTGCTGGCAGATCGGACCGAGCTGGATGGTGAACGGGTGCTCCCGGCAAAATTGCCGTATACCCGGAGCACAACCTATCGCAGATTAAGCGAACAGGAAATGAAAAAACAGATCGGCCAAATTCGGCGCGGCCAATTCAAGGTGTACATCGGCGCAGCCCCCGGTGTAGGCAAAACCTATATGATGCTGCGGGAAGGGAATGATCTGCTCCGCAAAGGCATTGATGTCCGGATCGGCTTGCTGGAGACGCACAATCGGGCCGGGACGATGGAACAGATTGGGCAGCTTTCCGTTATACCACGCATGAGTCGGATCTATCAGGGAGTAGCTCTGGAGGAGATGGATACGCAGGCTATTCTTCATCTATGTCCGGAAGTGGTGCTGGTGGATGAACTGGCACATACCAATGTGCCCGGAAGTATACACCAAAAGCGCTACGAAGATGTGCTGCAGCTGCTAGATGCAGGCATCTCGGTAATTACGACGGTCAACGTGCAGCATCTCGAAAGCCTGAATGATGCAGTGGAGCATATTACGGGCATTCGGGTCCGGGAAACGGTGCCGGATCAGATTCTGCAGATGGCGGATGAGGTACAGTTGATCGATGTCGCTCCACGGGCCTTGCGGCAGCGCATGCGGGAGGGTAAAATCTATGCAGCAGCCAAGGTGGAGCAGGCCCTTGCGAACTTCTTTCGCATCGGTAATCTGATTGCATTGCGGGAGCTTGCCCTACGTGAACTGGCCGACGATGTGGATGAGCGGTTGGAAGCGCAGGAACGCAAAAGTGCACTCCGGGGTCCTTGGCGGAGACAAGAAGTAGTTTTTGTCTGTGTAAGCAGTGACAAACAAGCGGAGCGGCTAATTCGTCGCGGATTCCGCACCGCCTATCGGTTGAAGGCCGTTTGGCATGTACATCATGTCCATGTAGGCAGGGCCATGAGTGATGAAGCAAAGTGTCAGCTGGAAGTACTGAAACAGTTAACTGAGAGGCTGGGCGGCCAATTTCATATTCATCACAGTCGGAGACTGAGCGAAGTGCCGGTCATTTTGACAAGCAAGGCAGCGGAAGCGAAGGCAACGCAGCTGGTGGTTGGTCAAGCGAAAAGGCTCTGGTGGCTGAATGGCTATAGGGGTGCCGGGTCGGTGGTCCACAGGCTTGTCCAATTGTCCAGACATATGGATGTATTGATAGTTGCAGATTATAATTATGATCCTAGCGGGATGTGAAAAGTACGGTGTCTGAACGAACCAAGGTGGAAGAAGGATTAACCCGTGTGCACCGGGTTCCCAAATATATATGGGTCACGATTGGAATTACCTTGTTAACCCCTCTGCTTCATGTCATTGGCATGAGTAATGATCTGGTTAACGTATCGCTTATTTACCTGTTTCCCATTTTGGTGAGTGCGGTCTTCTGGGGGCTGGGACCGGCAATCTACGCAGCAAGTCTGAGTGTTCTGATGTTTGACTTCTTTTTTGTGCCTCCGAATCTCAGTTTTACCGTTGCGGATCTGCGATATATTTTTTCTTTTGGGGTGTATTTGGCAGTAGCCGTGTTAACCGCGACACTTTCCAGCCGTTTGCGGCAGCAGCTGGAGATGGTAAGGCAGCGCGAAGCCACAACGAATTCATTGTATGCGCTAAGCCGCCAGATGACGGCCGTTACCGATCTGGACACCCTGCTGAACCATATTGCAAACCAGGTATCGCACACACTTGGTACCGAGGCTGCGGTATATTTGCCGGACGCTCATGGTGAACTGACAATAACGACATCCGCTGAGGATCATGTTACCGCTAGCTGGGGTGAAGAGGAGTCGGAAATCGCGATTGCCAAATGGGTGTATAGAACTGGTGAAACCGCCGGAAGAGGATCTTCCAGCCTGCGGGAATCGTCCGGTCTATACGTACCCTTGCGTACGGAAAACCAGATTCACGGCGTGCTTGCAGTCCGTATGGAAACCGGTGATGTCCAGGAACAGCGGGAACAACTGCAATTGCTGGAGGCTTGTGGAGGACTGGCTGCCAGTGCGATTGCTCGTGTAAAACTCGCGGAGGAAGCGAGGCTTGCACAGCTAACGGCTGAATCAGAGCGGATTCGCACAGCCTTGCTGGACTCCGTGTCTCACGAACTGCGAACACCCTTAACTGCAATAATCGGGTCCGCTACAGGATTGATCGAAAATGACGCCATTTTTACCCCCGAGGATCGGAAAGAGTTGACGGGCAACATCCGGGATGGTGCCATGCGCATGAACCGGCTGGTGACCAATCTGCTGGGCATGGTGAAACTGGAGAGCGGCATGCTGCAGCTGCGAAGGAAATGGTGTGACGTGGGAGACATGATCAGTGTGGTATTGGTGCAGGTTCGGGAATTCAGCAAGCACCGCACCATTCGTGTGGATTTGCCTGAACAACCGTCATTTATATGTGGTGATGAAATTTTACTGGAACAAGTACTGGTCAATGTCGTCAGCAATGCCATTAAATACTCTCCTGATTATAGCGAGATTGTAATTACCGTTACGGTAGATGAGAACAATGCCAAGCTGACCATCGTGGTGGCCGATGCAGGTATTGGTATCCCTGATATAGACAGGGAGCGGATATTTGAAAAGTTTTACCGGTCGGAATCCTCCCGGCATGTTACGGGCACAGGGCTGGGACTGGCCATATGCAAAGGAATTGTCGAAGTCCACGGAGGAACGATTGGAACAGAGCCCAATCCAGGAGGCGGAACAAGAGTAAGCATCTGTTTACCGATGGAAGTGCCAGATGCATTATTTCCCTATATGGAACAAGGAGAGGTTGAGTAACATGACGTCACCGCAAGGCGCACGCATACTGGTTATAGATGATGAACCACAGATCCGCAAACTGTTGAAGGTGACTCTGCAGGCACATCAATTCGAAATTCACGAATGTGGAGATGGGGAAGAGGCTGTCATTCAGGCCAGTATCGTTCATCCGGATCTGATCGTTCTTGATCTGGGTCTGCCTGGAATGTCGGGAATGGATGTGCTGCATCGTGTCCGCGAATGGTCCCAGGTGCCCATTATTGTACTGACCGCGAAGGAACGCGAGGAAGACAAAATTGCTGCGCTTGACGGCGGAGCCGATGATTATGTAACCAAGCCGTTTGGCATGGGAGAACTGGTTGCCCGAATTCGGGTTGCACTCCGCCACGTGGCCAGAACAACGGATGAACCTGTACTGCGTTTCGGGTCCCTCACCATGGATCTGGCACAAAGGCAGGTGGAGCTGGACGGTTTGCCGATCAAATTAACACCAACGGAATACGACATGCTCAAGGTTCTTGCTTCCAACGCCGGAAAAATCATTACCCAACGCCAGCTGCTGCAGCAGGTGTGGGGCGGGCATCATCACGAATCGGATAGTCATTATCTGCGGGTCTATGTGGGTCATCTGCGCAAAAAATTAAAGGAGGATCCTACGCAGCCGCGGTTTATCCAGACCGAGCCAGGGATTGGCTATCGCTTTTTGCTTCAGGATTAGACAAAAAAGTAATAAGGTGCATTCAATAAAAGCGCCGGAGCCTCCTGGGATTACAGAGGACTTCGGCGCTTTCCTGATCATCAAGACTTCTTAGGCACTAGGATGTGTATTTCGGTAACCAGTCGCCATGGGCCTCGATCAGTTCATCACACATGGCGACGATATCATCGATGGATAGTTCGGCGGCGGTATGTGGATCCAGCATGGCTGCATGATAGATATGTTCCTTTTTGCCTGTCATGGCTGCTTCAATGGTCAGCAGTTGGGTGTTAATATTGGTACGGTTCAATGCCGCCAGCTGCGGAGGCAGGTCGCCGATATAGGTTGGGCTAATCCCGGATCCGTCGACGAGACATGGAACCTCAACACAGGCCTCACGAGGCAGGTTGGTGATCAGTCCGGTATTCATTACATTTCCGCCGATTTTGTACGGACGGTCCGTTTCCATCGCTTCCATGATGTGCGAAGCGTACTCACGGCTGCGGGTATGTTCAATATTTTCACTGGCAAACAGCTTCTCGCGCATTTCCTTCCATCCTTCAATCTGGTTCACGCAGCGGCGCGGATACTCATCCAGCGGGATGTTGAAGCGTTCGATCAATTCCGGATAATTACGTTTGATAAAATAAGGGTGGTACTCGGCATTATGCTCGGAAGACTCCGTTACGTAGTATCCAAAACGATTCATCAGCTCGAAACGCACCATATCATGATGCTGTTCCTTCTGCTTCTCTCTCGCGAGGCGTTTAATCTCCGGATACAGGTCCTGGCCATCCTTAGTCACTTCCAGCAGCCAAGCCATATGGTTGATTCCTGCAACTTTTGCGACTACGCCTGTCTGATCCATCCCCAACGCCTCGAACAGATGGGGCACACATACCTGCACGCTATGGCACAGACCTACCGTTTTAATTCCTCCATGCACGTTCATGACATTGGTCAGTACGGCCATGGGATTGGTGTAGTTCAGGAACCAGGCGTCAGGGCACACTTCCTGCATGTCCCGGGCAAAATCGAGCATGACTGGAATGGTACGCAAATTGCGGAAGATTCCGCCAATGCCGAGTGTATCGGCAATCGTCTGACGCAGACCGTATTTTTTCGGAATTTCAAAGTCCGTGATCGTGCACGGATTATATCCGCCCACTTGAATCGCGTTAATGACATATTTGGCACCGCGCAGCGCTTCTTTGCGGTCCGTATATTTTTTTACAGCACAACGGCTTCCGAGAGAACGACCCATACTGGTCAGCAGTCGCTCCGAATCATTCAACCGCTCGGCATCGATATCATACAAGGCCAATTCAAAATCCTGCAGTGCTTCGGTCATCATGACATCACCCAATACATTTTTGACAAAAACGGTGCTGCCCGCACCGAGAAACGTAATTTTGTTCATCTCAAGTCCAGCCTCCCTGAATAATGGTGTACCCCAACTATAGGCCGATTCGGTATGTATAACTATGGTTCAACCTCTCTCAAACATGGCATAATCCCATTTTTAGTATCGCTTTCAGCTGATATTTCCCTGGTTCACCTGTTATAATTTAAAATGAGAAAAAAGGATACGGGTGAAGGGAAGGAGTGGAAGGATGACACCGATTGAGTTTAATGTGCTGCCCATGGACTGGACGCAGATGGAGCTGGTGCTGTTGTTTTTCGGCTGGCAAGCCTGCGATCCTTCTCATTATTGGGGTCCAGGGGTGCGAGATTCCTATGTGGTTCATTACATTCATGAGGGATGGGGAACGGTTCATATGGAGGATAAGGAATACCGGCTGACCCAGGGTCAGGGCTTCGTCATTCTCCCGGATACCATTATCCATTATGAGGCCGATGCGAAGGAGCCATGGACGTACTCCTGGTTCGGGTTTAAGGGCGTCCATGCCAAGACATTCATGCAGCGGGCAAAACTGAGTCCGGCACATCCTGTATTTGATGCCAGAGATCCTGAGGTAATAGATGGTTTGTATGCAGACATGACTCAGGCCTCATCACGCAATGGCGGAGATGTATTTAGCCAGAGTCTGTTATACCGGTTAATTGCCGAACTGATATCCTCCTCACCTGAAGAAGAGAAGACGCGGCGTCCCCTGTCCACCAAGGATGAATACATCAGGCAAGCCGTCCAGTTCATGGAGAACAGGTACAGCCAAAAGACTTCGATCCTTGATATTGCGCAGTCCGTGCGTTTGGATCGTACATATCTGTCCGGTCTTTTTAAGGAGAAGTACGGGAAGTCGCTGCAGGCATTCTTTCTCGAATACCGGATGAATCGTGCGGCAGAGCTGCTGCAAAGTTCAACGTTATCCGTAAGCGAGGTTGCCCATTCGGTGGGCTACACGGATCCGCTGTTATTTTCCAAGATGTTCAAACGAGTGACAGGAGTATCCCCCAAAGGGTCAAGAGAACGAGGTTAGAAGGCAGGGTTGTTTCATATTTGAATAATAAAAGTTTTGATCATTATCTGTGAGCCAGCTATACTGGTACAGAATGCAATTCAATTGAATATGTGGAACTAGGTGCTTTGCCCTCGGGTAGAAGCTTAATAGGGAAGACCGGTGTAATACCGGCGCGGTCCCGCCACTGTAACAGAGGAGTCAAGCAGCGATATGCCACTGGTTTAGGCCGGGAAGGTGCTGCAAGGACGAGGATTCTGGAGCCAGGAGACCTGCCTAGTTTAACAACACAGTAGTACCCTACGGGAGATAGGAAGGTGTTTAGAGAGCATGATTTTTCTGAAAATCTGTTTATTTAAGACGTCCTTATCCGGTAATACGGAGAGAGACGTCTTTTTTGATATGCAAGGACAAGTCACTGTGTATTGATGGAGATTGGGGAGAGGGCGTCAGACATGTGAGTAGATACATTGTTAAAAGATTCATTCAACTGGCAGCCGTGTTATTCGGCATTACGTTTTTGACGTTTCTGCTGACCTACCTGTCTCCGGGGGACCCGGCAAGGCTCATGCTCATGTCCACGGGGGTCACTCCGTCTGACGAATTGGTTCAGCAGGTACGCGTTCAGCTTGGGTTGGACCAGCCGTTTTTGATCCGCTATGGAACCTGGTTAGGACATGTGTTTACCGGGGATTTCGGAATGTCCTACAAATACGACAGACCCGTTCTCGACATCCTGTTGTCCAGGCTTCCGGCTACACTTCGGCTAACAGGAAGTGCCCTGCTTCTGGTCATTCTCATTTCATTTCCGCTGGGTATCATGTCTGCAGTCTACAGAAACAAAGTGCTGGATTACGTCATTCGCCTGTTTTCATTTGCCGGATTGTCCATGCCCAGCTTCTGGCTGGGGATGCTGCTCATGTTGGTGTTTGGCGTACAGTTGAAGCTGCTGCCCGTCATGGGAAGTTCGGGATGGAACAGCTTGATTCTGCCGGCATGCACACTGGCTTTGCCTCTGATCGCCCAGTATGTCAGGCAGATCCGTACGGTGATTCTGGAAGAGATGTCCCAGAGCTATGTAACGGGGGCAAGAGCCAGGGGTGTGAAGGAGAGAGTGATCATGATACATCATATTTTACCTAATATATTGCTGCCCATCGTTACGCTCATGGGTATGTCCACAGGCGCACTGCTCGGAGGGGCAGCCATTGTCGAAAGTTTATTTGTGTGGCCCGGGGTAGGGCAGATGGCGGTCGATGCCATATTTACAAGGGACTATCCCCTGATTCAGGGTTACGTCATCTGGATGGCGACGATCTACGTATTGCTGAATCTGATCGTTGATCTGTGGACACACCTGCATGACCCAAGGATTCGACTGGACGTGGATATATAGATGAGAAAATTCAGGCTTGTTTGGACACAGCACCGCTGGTTTGGGTTCCTGTTCTCATTGACCATCCTCTGGGTTATTCTCGCGATGGTTGCGCCGCTGCTTGCCCCGCATGATCCACTGGCAACGAACTTTGCCAAGGTGCTGCAGCCAGCCAGCGCCGAATACCCGCTTGGAACCGATCAGCTTGGACGCTGCGTGTTATCCCGTCTCCTATACGGGGCGCGCACTTCGCTTCTGCTTACATTCATGATGATCGGTATTGTATTTGTACTCGGCGTGGCGATTGGTGTGATTGCGGGTTTCGCTCGTGGTCTGATCGACACGATTCTGATGCGGCTGTCCGATACGCTGATGGCCTTTCCGGGATTAATCTTCGCCATTGCGGTGGTAGGGATGCTGGGACCAGGATTATTTAATACGGTTATCGCTCTTGCGGTTGTCTGGTGGGCGAAGTATGCACGACTGGCAAGAAGTCTGGTGATCTCACTTCGGCAAAAGGAATATGTCGCTGCTGCGGCATTTAGTGGTGCGAGACAGATTCAGATCATCACAAAAACAATCCTGCCCAACATGCTGTCTCCCCTCATTGTCATGGCAATGATGGATGTGGGCGGCATGATGCTGTCCATCTCGGGCCTGTCGTTTCTGGGATTGGGTGCCCAGCCACCTGAACCGGAGTGGGGGGCGATGCTGAATGAAGGCAGAAGATATCTGCAGACGGCCCCATGGCTGTTGATTTATCCGGGACTGGCGATATTCTGGACAGTTATCATTTTTAATTTGTTGGGAGACAGTCTGAGAGATGTGATGGATCCCAAGAAAAAGGCAGCTTAACAGGAGGAACGGAAATGAATTCGAGATATGGAAAAACGCTATCGCTTACCGTACTGTCATTATTGGTTCTATGTATTATCGCAGCTTGTGGCCAAACTACAACAAGTACTTCCACCTCATCATCTTCTGGCGAAAAGGCGGCTGAGGCGGACAAAGGCAGTGCGGTTACACCGACTCATCTAAATGTAGCCCTGTTCTGGCTCGGCAGCAATCTGGATCCGGCAGAAGAGTGGAATGGCTGGACCCTTACACGGGCAGCCATTGGAGAGACGCTGATTCAGTTCGATGAGAATATGAAGCTGGTACCGAAAATTGCGGATACCTGGGATCGTATCGATGATACGACATGGCACTTTCATATCCGGGACGGTGTAACGTTCCATAATGGCAACAAGGTCACCGCAGATGCGGTCAAAAAGTCCATTGAACGTTCCATCGAGTTAAACGAGAGAGGACAGTCGACCTTGCCGATAGCTTCCATGTCGGCTAAAGGTCAGGATCTGACCATTTCAACAACAGAGCCTTACGCATCCCTGCTCGGCAATATTGCTGAGCCCTTGTTTGTAATTGTAGATACGAGTGCAGATACGTCCAAATTCAAGAGTGAGCCTATCGCCACCGGGCCATTCATGGTAACGGGCTATACCCCGGATCAGGAGATTCAGGTGAAAAAGTATGACGGATACTGGGACGGCGCAGCCGATGTGGATACCATTACGTTAAAATATATCAAGGATGACAGCACACGTGCACTCGCTCTGCAATCGGGCGAGATCGACGTAGCCAGCAACGTGGGACGAAGCAGTTTGGCATTGTTCCAGGACAAGAGTCAGTACACCATTGATGAGATTCCAAGCCTGCGTACCCAGTTTGTATGGTTCAACACGAAAAACCCGCTGCTGAGTGAGCCGGAAGTACGCCGTGCAATTTCCTATGGCATTGACCGCGAGATGTATGCAAATACACTGGTAGGTGGTCAGGCGGCAAAAGGACCGTTCACCTCCGCACTGCCTTTCGGCTATAATCAGATCAAAGGATATGACTATGAACCCGAGACAGCCAAACAGCTGTTGGATGAGGCGGGTTTCAAGGATACAGACGGAGACGGTATTCGGGAAAAAGATGGACAACAGATGACGCTCCAGTTGATCCTCAACTCGGCTTACGAATCGGATTCCATCGTGGCTGCCGCGATGCAGTCCCAGCTCAAGGAGATTGGTGTCAACCTGGAGATGACCTCCTATGAGGATCTGACCGATCATCAAAAAAGCGGACACTACGATCTGGCCTTGACCAGCATCAATACGGGGATTACCGGAGATCCCCAGTATATTCTCGACTTTTATTTCAAAACAGGGTCAGAGTGGAACATTGGTGGCTACAGCAATGCGAATCTCGACGCGTTGATTCAAAAGCTGCATTCCGAATTTGATGTGGAAAAAAGATACGAACTGGCTGCAGAAGCGCAGCAGATGATCTTGGATGATGCAGCATATATGTTTATTACCTATACCCCGATTAACATTGTAAGCAAAAGTGCGGTGCAGGGTGCGACGATGTATCCGATCGACTTCTATCTCCTGGATCGAAATATCCAGGTTGGGCAATAATGAGCGTCTTACTGGGTGTAGATCGCCTTTCAGTCACGTATAAGAGCGGCACACCCGCGCTGCAAAATGTATCGTTTGCCATGAATGCCGGGGAGATTGTCGGAATTGTTGGCGAAAGCGGAAGCGGCAAATCGACGCTGCTTCGAGCTCTGCTCGGCATGCTGTCAGACGGTGGCCAATATGCGGGGGGAGACATTGTTTTTCAGGGGAAGTCCATATTTAGCCATTCACAAGGAGACTGGAGCCATATACGTGGCAAGCGGATGGCGATGGTTTTTCAGGATAGCGGTGCTTATCTGAATCCAATCCGCAAAGTAGGGAGTCAGTATATTGAGGCGATCCGTACACACTTTAATATATCGAAGAAGGCTGCCCATGCGATGGCGGTGGACATGCTCTCACAGATGGGACTGGATGAACCCGATCGGATGATGAACATGTATCCCGGCCAGCTTAGTGGGGGGATGAAGCAGCGAACGGCGATTGCCATGGCGGTAACGATGGAACCAGAATTGCTGCTCGCTGATGAACCGACAAGTGCACTGGATGTAACCACACAGGTTGAAGTGATGAAACGTCTGACCGATCTTCGGGCCCGTCAAGGAACAGGAATGATCATCGTGACGCACAATATTGCTGTTGCAGCTCATATGGCAGACCACATTGGTGTGATGCAGCACGGGGCATTGGTCGAGTTTGGACAAACGTCAAAAATCATTACCGATCCTCGTCATGAGTATACCCGAAGACTGCTCGATGCCGTGCCCGAATTGGAGGGGAATGCTAATGGGAAATGAGAGGATGCCCATTCTGGAATTGAGGGATTTGTGTAAAACCTATGAATCAAAGGGGCAGACGGTCAATACTGCACTGCAATCCGTCCATTTGAAGCTGTATCCGGGAGAATGTCTTGGAATTGTAGGCGAGAGTGGTAGTGGCAAGAGCACACTGGCCAAATGCGTGACCCATCTGGAAAGAGCAACCTCCGGACAAATCATCTATCGTCAGCAGGATATTACCTCAATTAAGGGAGAGACTTTAAGACTGCAGCGCAAACAGATCCAAATGGTTTTTCAGGAACCTTCGGCGATCTTCAATCCCCGCATGAAGATTGGAGCATTTATCCTCGAACCGTTATTGAATTATAAGCTGATCAAACGCAGGCACGCTGAGCAGGAGGTTCACCGCTTGCTGGAGCTGGTGGGGCTGCCTGCTGCTGCTGCGGACAAGCTCCCACATGAACTCAGTGGCGGAGAGCAGCAGAGAGTGGTTATTGCTCGTGCGATTGGGGTTCAGCCGGATATCATCCTATTTGATGAAGCCACCTCTGCACTTGACGTTTCCATTCAGCAGCAAATTCTGAACCTGTTGGTGCAGTTGCGCCAGGAGACAGGCATCTCAATTATTTTCATATCGCATGATCTGGCCGTGGTACAGCAGGTTAGTGATCGGACTGCCGTCATGTATAAGGGCAAAGTGGTTGAGGTGCTGGAAAGTGCTCAGCTGGCCCATGCAGCCAATCATCCGTACACACGTAACCTGATGGCTTCGGTGTTGTCGGTGAGGGAGATCAAGGATAAGATGCGGGAGTATGCGCTTCAGGGGATCACTGGCTGACTCGACGTTGGCATATTGAGGTGTTTTAAAGAGGCAAGCGAACAAAAAGGATTATTCCGGGTCATGGTAGTGACGCTCGGAGTAATCCTTTTGCTGTATAAAGACGTTATAAGAATGGATGATTCAATGGTTGCCGCGAATCACACGGCATCTTACGCATGTAGGTGCATCCAGATCCAATATTAAGGTGTTGCTGCCCATGCGATGAGTTTAATGCGGTACTTGGGATTGGAAATCGTTTCGACTCGACCGATTGGCGTGATAGAACACGACATCTCCGTCTTGAATGGGCCAGGTGCTGCCTTCATGATCAACCGGACTGCGCTGAAAACCCTCCATCTGCCATTGATTCATCAGAGGAGCGTGAATGTATTGCAGGTGGGGCGCGTCTGTATCGCCATTCCGCAGACTTTCGATATTGAAGTTGACCACGATATAACCATTTCTCAGGAACACGGGGGACTTTTCGTCCAACTGGTTTTGTCTTGCGACTGGCTCCAGATCCGTGCCCTTCGGCACCGCATATACATCGGCAGGCAGGCTGTATTCCCCATACCAACGCTGGATGGCTGCATTGGCCCGGTCCATATTTACGCCCTGAGGAATGTCGGTTTTGGGTCCGATCAATGTACGAATGGAGGAGGGCAGGATCATCCAATCATAGCGACCCACCCACGTTTTCTGGTGAGAGGTCTGATCGACGAGACGAACCATGTACTCTGCCAGTGTGCTCTGGCTCTGCTCCTCTTCTGTCAATTCATAGGTGTATTGATAACGGGCAGTATCACCCAGCTCTGTACCAGGGACGTTTCGTAAACGGGCGTTCAGAACAACAAATCGTTTCTCCAGATCCTGCGCAGATCCGATACGAATAAACCTTTCCTGTCCCCTGTGGTAATACAGGTCCACTTCCTGGCGGGAGGTACCGTCTTCACTCACAAAATGAAAAGTCGGCGTAATCCGTACACCATCCTGCTTGCCAAATAGGTATAGGTAAGGCTTTGACTACGTCGCTACCTTTTCCCCACCTCCACACCGTGCATGCGACTTTCACCGCACACGGCGTTCCATCTTGATAATAGTTTAATCGATCATTCCCAAGTTACTCAATTTACGGTATTGGT
>NZ_JABMCB010000190.1 GCF_013359935.1 Paenibacillus xylanilyticus | reverse complement strand
TTTAAACATTTGATTTCTAGACGTATTTGTGGTAATTTTAGAAAAGTGAATTCACGGTTTACACAGGGACGGTGTGTAACCAATAAAAACTCAATTAGAACAAGGAGTATTGGGGAATTACACAGTATGCGTTCTTCAATACTGCCATTTTAACGTGAATCAAGGCTCTTAGGAGTGATTGGTTTAACGATAGGAAAGGACTGAAAAGCATGAGCTTCAAGCAAAGAGAAGGCGGAGACAACGATAAAAGACCGGCTCGCCGTGGCGGCCGTAACAAACGTCGTAAAGTGTGCTTCTTCACAGCTAACAAAATTACTCACATCGATTATAAAGATACGGACTTGCTTCGTAAATTTATCAGCGAACGTGGAAAAATTTTGCCACGCCGTGTAACAGGTACTAGCGCTAAATATCAACGCATGCTGACGATTGCGATCAAACGCTCCCGTCAAATCGCATTGCTGCCATACACAACTGAGTAGTCTTACTCAGCTTGCATACGAAGCAGCCGGCTTATCGCCGGCTGCTTTTTTGTGTATAGATAAATAAAGAATTAGTGAACAGGTTGCTTATGCTTATATTCATGGCAAGTTCAAACTGGTGGGAGATAAGCAATTGGGATGCAAATGATTTATAATAGATTATATTATAGACTTGAGCAAAGTATGATGTGAATCATTTTTTCTATTTATAATAGTCAAACACCAGGAGTGGCATATGAACAAAACCAAAAGAAAAGAGCAGCAGAAGCGAAAGAAGAGTTTGCGTTTGTGGCTTATAGCTACTCTGCTGCTTTCGATTTTATATGTGTGGCTGCAACAAAAAGAAAGCACGTACGAGATCTGGCCAGAACATATTCAAGATGTTACACCAATTACAGGTCTCCACCCGGTAGTAGCAGAGAGCGAGGAGCTATTGGTACGTAAAGCAGCCCGACGTGGTATAGAAGTCGTCATTACCCATGGTTATCGGAGTATAGAAGAGCAGGATGAGTTATTCAACCAAGGTCGTTCTAACGCTGGAAATATAGTTACCAATGCTCGAGGCGGAGAGTCCTATCACAACTATGGATTGGCAATTGATTTTGCACTTCGTACGCCAGATGGTGATGTCGTATGGGATATGGAACGTGATGATAACGGGAATAGTCAAGCAGACTGGAGAGAAGTCGTCGATATGGCCAAGGAGCTGGGTTTTACGTGGGGAGGAGATTGGGCTAACTTTCCGGATTATCCTCATTTGCAAATGGATTTTGGTTTAAGCATAAATGAACTGAAGCGTGGGAAGCGCCCACCTGAATCGCCTTAGTAATTATAATTAAAATACAATAAAATGTATAAATATTGGTTAAGTCCTGCATTTTGCAGGGCTTTTTTCATTCTTATGTAAAAAAAATGATAAAAGATTACAATTAGTCCTTTACAGCAGCAAATAAATAAATCTATACTATAATAACTAGAATTTTAACACGGACTTAATGAATAGCATAAATCTAATCGGATAGACATAAATTTGCTTAAATGACACCTGACATAAATGAGACAATGAAACCGTCGTTTTTATCACAAACTTAACATCAGAATTTATAAAAAAACAATTATCTAACATATCAATAACCAGGTGATGTAATATTAATGTCATATTAATTAAACCCAGTTATCTTCCAATCCAAAACCTCACGTAGATCACATCTAAATAAGCTCGAAATTCCTTTGATATCTACCCTTAAAACATAACTAATATCCAAAACTGTGTTATAAAAAACATTTATACCAAAAATCTCAAAATAATCATTGACGTCACCTAAATTTACACGTATGATTACATTAATTATTTTGCAGTATAATCCCGCTAGGAATTATCAACATTAATTGACCAATGGTCTAAATAACAATGTCGAAGCTCGTTTCTCCTAATGAATTGGTATTTTGTATAAACTTTTGTTCGTTATCTTCAAGAACATGGAAATATGCAGTGGATGCATTCTTATATATGAATACAGTCTGCGGAAATTATGGGGTTAGGGTGATTGATTTGAACACAGAGCTATTGGAAGTCAGAAATCTAACTACATCATTCAGAATTGAAGATGACTATTATGCAGCCGTTGATCACGTTAACCTTACGGTTAAGAAGAATGAAGTATTAGCGATTGTTGGAGAATCGGGATCGGGCAAAAGTGCATTTGCATTTTCAATTATGGGCCTGCACAACAAAGCCAAAATCGACGGACAGATTCTATATAAAGGACAGGATATAGCCAATATATCTCCTACCAAATTAAACAAGCTCCGCGGTAAAGAAATGGGAATGATTTTCCAGGACCCCCTTTCCGCATTAAATCCTCTGATGGTGATTGGTGAACAGATCGATGAGATTCTCACACTCCATCAACCCAAGCTATCTTCAAGAGAGAAGAAGGACAAAGTAATAAACCTGCTTAATCAAGTAGGGATTCCACGTCCTGAACAAATCTATAAGCAGTACCCTCACGAACTATCTGGTGGTATGAGACAGCGGGTGGTAATCGCAATCGCGATCGCTAATAAACCGGAGTTACTGATCGCTGATGAACCAACAACAGCACTTGATGTGACCATTCAACTTCAGATTCTCGAACTTATCCGGGATTTGAAGAATGAGATTAATGCCGGAATCATCCTGATTACGCATGATCTGGGAGTGGTCGCCGAGATGGCAGATCGCGTGGCCGTCATGTATGCAGGTGAAATTGTTGAAATTGCTGATATCTACACTCTAATGACCAACGCGAAGCATCCATACACAAGATCTCTATTAAACTCTATTCCTACCATTACTGAAGAAAAATCGAAGCTGCATGTCATTCAAGGCATCGTCCCTTCATTAAAAAATCTTCCTCGCAAAGGGTGCCGATTCAAGGCCCGAATTCCATGGATCAATGATTCGGCCCATGAAGAGAACCCACAGATGCATGAAATTGCTCCAGGTCACTTTGTACGTTGTACCTGTTACCAGCACTTTCATTTCCCTGATCAAGCTGAGGAGGAATAACATAATGGCACTACTCGAAGTTGAAGGACTTAAAATACACTTTCCAATTCGCGGTGGATTGATCAAGCGTGAAATTGGCAATATCAAGGCAGTCGATGATGTGAGTTTTTCCATTGAGCAGGGGCAGACCTACGGTCTTGTTGGTGAGTCAGGTTCAGGCAAAACGACGACAGGGAGAGCCGTCATTGGTCTGAACCATGTGACAGCTGGAAGAATTCTTTTCAACGGCAAGGATCTTGCCAAAGAGCGGCGTAAAGACAGACAGCTCCAGCGCGATGTACAAATGATCTTCCAGGACCCTTACTCTTCCCTCAATCCCAAGAAAAGGGTTATCGACATTATTGCCGAACCTCTCCGCAACTATGAGCGGCTGACAGCTGCGGAAGAGAAGAGACAAGTCAGGGATCTGCTTGAAAAGGTAGGGCTGAGTCCCGAGTCGATCTATAAATATCCGCATGAATTTTCTGGCGGACAACGGCAGCGGATCGGAATAGCCCGTGCCATTGCATTGAAGCCGAAACTGATTATTGCAGATGAGCCGGTATCCGCTCTGGATGTATCCGTACAGGCGCAGGTACTTAATTTCATGCAGGAGATTCAAAAGGAATTAAACCTCACCTATCTGTTCATCAGCCACGATCTAGGAATAATCAGGCATATGTGTGATCAGATCGGAATCATGTATAAAGGTCGCTACGTAGAGCAAGGAACGACCGATGATATTTTTGAGAATCCACAACATATCTATACCAAGCGTCTCATAGCAGCTATTCCGGATATGGATCCAACCAAACGTGACGAAATGAATGCTTTTCGTCAGATGGTCAAATCCGAGTACGAGAATTCATACCGAAACTTCTTTGATGAGGAAGGGCTTGCTTACTCGCTCAAATCCATTTCCGATACTCACCGAGTAGCTCTACCTCAGAAAGGTTGAAGAAAATGTGGAATATAATACTACGAAGAATCATGATTATGATCCCTCAGATCTTTTTGTTAAGTCTTTTGGTATTCCTGATGGCCAAGGCGATGCCAGGTGACGCGCTAACTGGCTTGCTTGACCCAAGCATTGATCCTAAAGCTCTGGACGAACAGAGAGAACGACTTGGACTTAACAATCCATGGTATGTACAGTATTGGGACTGGATCAGAAATGCAGCACAAGGCGACTTCGGGCAATCTTTCCGATTTAAAATGCCGGTTATGGACTTGATTGGTCAACGAATCTCAAATACATTCTGGCTGGCTTTTGCAACACTTGTGTTCACATACTTGATCGCGATTCCACTAGGCATTATCAGTGGTCGTTACAATGATACATGGTCTGACCGTTTAATCACGGGGTACACCTATCTAGGTTTTGCAGCTCCTTTATTTATTTTTGCACTCGTTATGTTATGGATTTTTGGGTTCCACTTCGGATTATTCCCGACTGGAGGTAGCGTAGCACCTGGACTTACACCAGGAACATTTAGTTACGTTGCAAGCAAGTTCTATCATTTGTTATTGCCGGCCTTATCCATGGCGTTGATTGCTACAGTATCAACTGTTCAATACTTGCGTAGCGAAATCATCGATATTAAACACAAAGAATTTGTTCTCACTGCGCGAGCCAAGGGTGCCTCGGAATCACGAGTTTACAATAAGCATATTTTAAGAAACTCCCTACTTCCGATCGCCGCATTCTTCGGTTATGAGATTACGGGACTTATCGGAGGTACCATTATTATTGAGAGTATATTCAGTTATCCGGGCATGGGGCAGCTGTTTCTTAACTCAATCTCTCTGCGGGATTTCAGTGTTGTGACCGCGCTTGTCCTGATATTTGGTATAGCTACAATTCTGGGCTCGCTGTTATCTGACATTATTCTTGGATTGGTAGATCCGCGTATACGGATCAAGTAAGAACTTGAAGACTTCGGGGTGAATAAAGATGAGCAAGGCCAATGATGTCGTTATAACTTCACAGAAGATTGATAAGAGCCCCTCTAGCTTGAGTATCTTATGGAGGGAGCTAGTCCGAGATAAAGTGGCGCTAATTTCCCTCATATTTTTGGGATTAGTTTTAGTACTAGTCTACGGAACTGCTTTGGTCCTAGACCAGGACGAAATTGTTAAAGTGGATCTATTCGCCTTGTATGAGCCGCCTTCCGCACAATATTGGTTAGGAACAGACTACGGGGGACGAGATGTGTTCGGACAACTAGTCATAGGTACTCGGAACTCGTTATCCATTGCCTTTCTTGTTACGCTAATGACAGGTTTCTTGGGAATCTTGATTGGTGTACTGTCCGGTTACTTCGGAGGAGTGATTGATAATATATTCATGCGTATTGTGGATTTCTTCATGGTTCTTCCGTTCATGATGATCGTTATTGCGTTTGTTACAGCAGTACCCAAATATAATATTACTTCGTTCTCGCTAATCATGACTGCTTTCCTATGGATGGGAATTGCCAGGTTGATTAGGTCTAAGGCATTACAGGAGCGCGAACTAGAATATGTAAAAGCTTCAAAAACGTTGGGTTCTTCCCATCTCAAAATCATGCTTTCACAGGTTCTTCCTAATCTTAGTTCCATCATCATCGTAACGATGACATTGAACCTTGCTGCCAATATTGGCCTTGAATCCGGGTTGTCTTTCTTGGGATTTGGTTTCCCCGAAAGCACACCAAGTCTTGGAACACTCGTAAGCTATGCACGTAATCCGCAAACCCTGGAATCCAGATGGTGGATATGGCTACCTGCGTCAGTACTTATTCTGGTATTGATGTTGAGTATAAATAATGTCGGTCAAGCCCTGAAGCGTGCGACTGATGCAAGACAAAGAAGAGGTTAGAAAAGGGAGGAAAGGTTCATGAAAAAGAGATTTTTTTCACGGGGACTATTTTTCACGATGATGTTGGTCTTCGTACTGGCGCTTGCGGCGTGCTCGGAGAAAGAGGCAGCAACACCAACGCCTTCTACGAACACAGGGGACACTAAGACAGAGGAAAAACCCGCTAATGAAGAGGGCGTATATTCCATCGACGACTTCAACAATGTTAAAACCAATGAAGGGACTGCCATTGAAGGTGGATCCATTACATTCGGACTTGTATCAGATACTGCTTTTGAAGGCACACTGAATTACAATTTTTACTCGGGCGATCCGGACGTGCAAGTTCTGGGCTGGTTTGACGAAGGTTTGCTGACTTGGGATAAAGACTATGTATATACCAATGATGGTGCAGCTACGTATGAAACATCGGAAGATGGCAAAACGTTCACGCTGACCATTCGTGATAATGTAAATTGGCACGATGGCAAGCCGGTAACGGCTGAAGATTTGCAGTTTGCTTATGAAGTAATTGGTAACAAGGCTTATGATGGTCCTCGTTACGACTCCAACTTCACAAGTGTAGTAGGTATGGATGAATACCACGCTGGTAAAGCAAAAACGATCTCCGGTATTAAAGTACTGAGCGAGAAACAAATCAGCATTACGTATAAAGAATCTACACCGTCCCTGTTGACAGGTGGCGTATGGACGTACCCGTTAGCTAAACATATCTTCGGTGATATGGATGTAGCGAAAATGTCCTCTTCCAAAGAAGTGCGTGAAACTCCAATCGGTTTTGGTCCATTTAAAGTGGAAACCATCACTCCAGGTGAGTCTGTGACATTTGTTAAAAATGAAGACTACTGGCGTGGAGCTCCAAAACTGGATAAAGTGACTTTGAAAGTTATCAACCCAACAACGGTTGTTCAAGAATTGAAATCTGGCGGGGTAGACCTCGTAGATGCATTCCCTACAGATCAATATAAAGACAATGCGGATATGTCCAACGTAGAATTCCTGGGTGCAATTGACCGTGCATACACGTACATTGGTTTCAAACTGGGAACATGGGATGAAGCAAATGGAAAAGTTGTAACCAATCCTGATGCAAAAATGGCTGACAAAAACCTGCGTAAAGCCATGTGGATGGCTGTAGATAACGACCAAGTCGGTAAACGTTTCTACAACGGTCTGCGCTGGAACGCAACAACACTGATTCCACCGTCTCACCCTGAATTCCATGATTCCAACAATCCGGGTGTAGCATACGATCCTGAAGCAGCAAAAGCATTGCTTGATGAAGCTGGCTACAAATTGGACGGAGAATTCCGTACCAATCCGGATGGATCACCACTGGAAATCAATTTCGTTTCCATGACAGGTGGCGATACAGCTGAACCACTGGCACGGTATTATGTTCAATCCTGGGCAGCGATCGGTCTGAAGGTTAACCTGGAAATGGTTGAGTTCAACAGCTTCTATGACCGCGTAGGTAACACGGGTAAAGATGACCCTAACATCGATGTGTATCAAGCAGCATGGGGCGTTGGTATTGACGTAGACCCAGCAGGCCTGTATGGTCGCGATGCACTGTATAACTTCTCCAGATTCTCAAGCGAGAAAAATGATGAATTGCTGGCAAAAGGTGTATCTGCTGAAGCATTTGATGTAGAGAAACGTAAAGAGATCTACAATGAATGGCAGCAGTACATGGTTGATGAAGTTCCTGTATTCCCAACACTGTATCGTGCGGTTGTAGCACCAGTGAACAAACGTGTAATGAACTACGCTATTGGGGATGGAACGGGTATCTACCTGAACGATCTGGCTGTTAACGCAGATAAACCAGTAGTGGCTGAGTAATCATAAAATTCTGATTCTATCTTTAAGTGCCTTGTTCTCAAGAAAAGGTTACTTTCAACTCGATTTAGCAATCATAAGGATTGGGGTCCTTTGCGAATGCGGTTGCTAGATCAGCTTGAGTAATCCTACTAGGAATATGATAAAAATGTCTTTCTAACATGGATTCTAAACACTCTGGCATGGGGTGAATAGAATCCATGTTTTTTTGATGACAAAAAAATAAAAAAAATTTAACTTTTTTGCAAAAAAGTGCAGACCAAACGCCTCTTTGATTCGTCTATATCTATAAGAGGTGATTTGTTGATGAGAATATGGTGGAAACGGGCAGGAATCCTGCTGGCTCTGCTGGTCATTATATATGTGGGTGTAAAACCGGACATGCTGATAGGCAAGCCCGGGATCAAGGCAGAATCTGCGGTGCTAATGGATTTAAGTACAGGGAAAATTCTGCTCGATTTTAATGGATCTGAGGAGTTAGCCCCTGCAGGTATCAGTAAATTGATGACAGAGCTGCTTGTTATGGAAGCCGTCATGAATGGCGAGGTACGCTGGGATGACCCTGTCAATGTCAGCCTGTACGCCAGTTCAGTGGGAGGAACTCAACTTGCGTTGAAGGAAGGCGAAAAGTTTACTGTCCAGGAGCTATTCCAGACGATGGCGGTATATTCCGCAAATGACGCAGCAGTTGCGCTTGCAGAGCATATTGGCGGGACGGAACAGTCATTTGTACAGAAGATGAATGAGAAATCATCCGAGATTGGAATGTCACCAGATACGATCTTTACCAATTCAACGGGATTAAGCGAGAATCAGCTGGGTCCCAATCGTCCTGAGGTAATTCAGGGACAGACGACTATGACAGCCACCGATGCGTGCAAGCTTGCACAATATCTGATCGAGAACCACCCCGATATACTGAACGTTTCCAGCCAAACACAGGTGTCCATGCATCAAAAAGGGATCTATATGAGTAACACGAACTGGATGCTATCCTCGATTGGTGGACCATACGCTTACGATGGCAATGATGGGTTGAAGACGGGTTATGATCAAAACACAGGATATCACTTCGTAGGAACAGCAGAACGCGATGGCAAAAGGCTAATTTCGGTCGTATTCGGGACGGAAAGTCGCGAAAGCCGTTTTAATGAAACACGCAAATTGCTCAATTATGGTTTCTCTGGTTCAAATCAATAAATGCTGCAATATTCCCTTTACTGTTAACTTATGGATCATCATGGTAAAATGATTTACGAATAATACCATATTATTCTGTAATTCACTTAAAAGGGGGAATTGATTTTGAACGCAATCCATAAAAAGGTATACGCTTTAACGCTGACCATGGCGATGTCGATCGCTCTGATTCAGCCTGCAGTCCAGGCAGCAGAAGCAAGCAAGCCTACAGCGGCTGTTGCTGAAGCGATAACTTCGAAAGCAACACAGACACTACAGCAACTGGGATACATAGATGGTATAACCGATGGAATGAAGGAATCACAGACACCAATAACGCGTGCTCAAGCTGCCATCATCTTACAACGTGTACTTAAACTTGACGCACCTGCCTCTCTTACAGGCTTTGCCGATGTTCTAGCCCAAGATGAAGCCGCACCAGCAATCTATGCATTAAAGCAGAGTGGCCTCATTCAGGGACAAGCTAAGGGCTATGCTCCCGATGCACCGCTCACCCGTGCACAGCTGGCATCATTGTTTACCCGTGCATTTGAATTGAAGGATAACGGAATTCAGGTTGTATATAGCGATATGAAACAGATTCCCGCGGTACATGCCGAGGACGCGGTCCGTCTCAAGCAGCATTTTATTATTGAAGGCAGCGCATTTAATGCCAAAGCTACCGTAACTCATGGTGAATTTGCCGAAGCACTGTATCTGGCACTTGGACTCGATGTAGCAGCAGAGGGGCTCACACCGCTGGAGGACTTCTTCAAACAGCCTGCTCAGGCTGGATTCCAGATGTCACCGGACGGTAAACATATGGCCTACCTGGAGCCATGGAACAACCGTATGAACGTTGTCGTCAAGGAAAGTGGCGGGTCGGGTAAGCCTATACGGATCACCAATGAGACGGAACGAAGCATTGCTGCCTTTGTGTGGGCGACCGATGATAAATTGCTCTATGTGAAGGATGAGGCGGGAGACGAGAATTATCATATTTTTGTTACCGATATGGATGGCAAGAATAGTAAGGACCTTACGCCATATCCCAATACAAGAGCAATGATGGTAGATCCTTTGGAGAGTATTCCAGATGAGATTCTCGTAGGTATGAACAAACGTGATCCTCGGATTTTCGATGTATACCGCATAAACATCAAGACAGGTGAAGCTGTGCTTGCAGCGGAGAATCCAGGAAATATTTCGGGCTGGCTGACAGATCACGAAGGTAAAATTCGTGTGGCTGTGTCCACTGATGGTAACGTGTCTTCGTTAATGTACCGGGATTCGGAGGATAAACCGTTCGAGCCGCTGCTGACGACAGAGCTTGGAGATACGTTTACTCCGCTGATGTTCACCTATGACAACAAAAATATCTATGCGGCGTCCAACCTGGATCGGGATAAAATAGCTATCGTAGAATTCAGTCCTAGTACGAAGAAAGTAACCAAAACTATATACGAAAACAAAGATGTGGACGTAAGCAGCTTTGTGCCTTCCAAAGAGAAGGGGACGATTCTTGCTGCTGTTTATGAGACAGACAAAGTAAACTACGAATTCTTTGACGATGAGTTCAAAACGTTAATGCAGGATCTTCAAGCCAAAGTCCCCGGCAAGGAAGTTAGCATTTCCAACATGAATGAAGAAGGCCAGGTACTGTTTGCTGCCTATAGTGACAAATCGATGGGCACCTATTATTTCTATGATTCGAAAACAGGTAAACTCGATAAACTGGCTGATGCTGCACCGTGGATTGATGAGAGTAAGATGTCTGACATGAAACCTGTGACCTATACGTCACGTGACGGTTTAACGCTTCATGGTTACCTGACACTGCCTAACGGGGCGGAAGCTTCCGGGTTACCACTCGTTGTTGTTCCACACGGCGGCCCATGGGCTCGGGATTCATGGGGTTTTAGTCCGGAAATCCAATTTCTTGCCAGCCGCGGCTATGCTGTACTGCAGGTGAATTTCCGCGGCTCCACAGGGTACGGCAAAGAGTTTCTGAATGCAGGCAATAAAGAGTGGGGTAAAGCGATGCAGGATGATCTCACTGACGGCGTAAACTGGTTGGTTAAAGAAGGAACAGTCGATCCCGAACGTGTTGCCATTTATGGTGGATCTTATGGTGGTTATGCCGCATTGGCCGGGCTGGCGTTCACACCAGATGTGTATGCTGCTGGAATCAGCTATGTGGGGCCTTCCAATCTGTTCACCTTGCTGGATTCACTTCCGCCATATTGGGAATCCGAGCGCAACATGTTCTATGAACGTATGGGTGATCCAGTGAAAGACAAGGAGCTGCTGACGGCTGCCTCACCACTATTCCACATCGATCAGATGAAAGCCCCGTTGTTCGTCGTACAGGGTGCAAATGACCCACGGGTGAAGCAGGCAGAGTCCGATCAGATCGTGGAAGCACTGCGCGAACGTGGTGTGGATGTGCCTTATATGTTAAAAGCGAACGAAGGCCATGGCTTTGCCAATGTCGAGAATCAGCTTGACTTGTATCGGGCGATTGAGAAATTCCTGAATCGTCATTTGATGCAGTAAGACTAGGCAAGACCAATGTTATCTAAGCAGCTTAGGTTATGTTTGTAATGCTCGGCTGTCCTCCGGTTCGAACAGACTGGGGGACGGCCTTTTATCAATTGTTTAGGCTAAAAGGGAATGTTATATCATATTAATGAATTGACATATGGAATGCATTTGCTTTAAAATGACCAGTGAGTCATTATAGTTCAAAGTTGTTTATATACATGTATTATCCCAACTGTAAGCTGGGCAATTGTGAACGGACCGGGGAGGTAACAGAGATGCAGAAACAAATGAAATGGCCGCTCATTTTATTTGCAATTGGAGTATTTATGGCTGCGCTCGATAATGGCATTATCACGTCATCACTGACGACCCTGAATGCTTCATTTGGGGTGTCACCAACGTGGGGAGCATGGACAATCACCCTCTATACGTTGGGCCTTGCGGTGAGTGTACCGATTGCAGGTAAACTGTCCGACCGTTATGGACGCAAGAAGCTATTTTTAATTGAAGTTGCGTTATTCGGAATAGGCTCCCTGCTTGTCGCACTGAGTCCATCGTTTAGCTTTTTCCTGATTGCGCGTGTCATTCAGGCGCTGGGCGGTGGCGGGATCTTTATCATTGCCAGTTCGTATGTGCTAAGCAAGTTCCCTGCCGAACGTCAGGGCACAGCCTTGGGTCTGCTCGGAGGCATGAATGGGATTGCTGCCATTCTGGGTCCGAACATCGGCGCTTTTATTTTAGATCTTACGGGAAACTGGCACTGGCTATTCCTCATAAATGTGCCAATTGCCATCCTGTTATTTATCGCAGGCATTCGATTCATCCATGAAGAACAGGAGTTGAACCGTGCAGCTGTGGACTGGAGCGGTATTACCGTTCTCACCCTGGGTGTACTCAGTCTGATGTACAGCTTCAGTAATCTGGATGGTGTAGATATGCTGCAAAGTCTCGCTTCACCGATGTTCTATGGTTTCTTTCTGGCAGGTGTGATCATCCTGGTCATCTTTTACTTTCTGGAAAAAAGATTGGAAGGGTCACAGCGTGAACCTGTCGTTTCCACTCAACTTCTTGGCATTGCGTCCTTTCGATGGACGCTGCTGATTGCCTTTTTCTCCGGAGCCATTCTGGCCTCGGTGATCTTCATTCCAGGCTTCGTGGAGCAATATCTCGGTGTATCAAGTACAGCCTCAGGATATTGGTTCACACCGCTTGCTCTGGCTTCAGGAATTGGTGCAGGTGGTGGTGGTTACCTGGTTGATCGCAAAGGGCCCATCTGGACGTTATCCGTCGCTGGTATTCTTTCTGCTATCGGATTCCTGCTGTTTCCGCTATGGGTAGAGCATATTTGGCAGTTCGTCATTGCGAGTATACTTGTGGGAATCGGTTTTGGCATGATGCTGGGGGCACCAGTAAACGTGCTTGTCACGGAACAGGCGGGTGAGAACAACAAAGGAATAGCGGTAGCCACCAGTTCCCTATTTCGCCAAATGGCCATGGCAATTGCGCCTACCATCTTCGCAGGATTTCTCGCCCGCTCGTTCTCCAATTTGGGTTCCAATATTCAGACAGGGCTTGCTGATCAGGGGATTCAGGTACCGCCAGAAGCGCTTCAGCAGTATGCGTCTGGAGCAGGCGGGGCTTCGGGAAGTGATGTCACGAGTCTGACGGAAGGAGTGTCTCAAATTCCCGACTCGGGTATCCGGGATGTGCTTCTCGAGGCCGTTCATCAAACGACGGGGCAAGGCTACAACGGCCTATTCTGGTCTGCCGTTATTTTCAGCGTGCTGACACTGGCAGCTGCCTTGATCACTGGGCGTTTGCGTAAAAGAGAGAGAAACAAAGATTTAAATACAGTATCCACCAATTGACCTGATAAAATAGATATACGTATAATCTGAAGAGAACAGCCTGCCTTTGATCGAGCCAAAAAGGAAGTGCTGTTCTTTTCAATTTAACCGTATTGTAACTTTTCGTCCTGCAGCAATGTTTAAAATAGAACGAGCGTAGCGTTGCTCCTGTCCGAGATAGAGAAAAGTTCAGAGAGCACCGTGTCATAAGCAGTTTCAGACGTTTAATGGTATGTAGTATCGAATTTCATTTTGACAGTGAAGAAGGAATCGATGAATGAAAAGCAGAACTAAAGAAAAGAAGAAGAAAAGAAGAAAAGGCATATATATAACTCTCGTGTCTCTCGTTGTTTTGTTGATTGGAGGGTATTTGTTTCGCCAGCAGCTGGCTGTAGCTGCATTTGATCTGTTCCTGGCAGGCTCCGTAGAGGGTCAGTTGTCGAAGTCATATGTTCCGCAGGAAGGTAATAAAACGCCTGATCCGACTGTTTATCGTAAAGAGCCGTTTTCTGTACTGCTGCTCGGTTCAGACAAACGTGCTTACGAGAAAACACGTGGCCGCTCGGATACGGTGATTTATGCCGTCGTCAGACCAAAGGAATCGCGGGTATTGCTCGTATCCATTCCCCGTGACACTTACGTACAGATTGTTGGACGTGATGCCGACAAGGATGGCGTAGATGATTATGACAAGCTCGCGCATGCCTACGCTTTCGGAGGGGAGAATATGTCCATCAACACGGTGGAGAAGTTCCTCGATGCGGATGTAGGTTACTATGCAACGATTAATTTTGACGGAATTAAAAAGGTTGTTGATGCACTTGGTGGTATCAAGCTGCCGATTGAAGAGGACATCGTGAACAAGGATCCCAATCATGTGCAGTTCACGATTGAAGGCGGAAAGCCGATCTATGACGGCCAGGAAGCCCTGTATTATGTAAGATACCGCGAAGACAGTGATTTTAACCGTACTAAACGGCAGCAGATTTTCCTGAACGCCATGGCGAATGAAATGCTTAGTTTGAATCAGATCACGAAGATCCCGGAATTGATTCAGATCATGGGAGAGAATTTCCAGACGGATATGCAGCCATCTTTTATTACCGATTTGGCCAAACAGGTCATGACTCAGGATAAGCCACAAATTTCGAGCTTCACCATTCTCGGCGAGGGAATGCGGAAAGACGGCATCTATTACGGTCAAGCGGATGAGAAAGATGTCCATTATGCCAAAGAGCTGATTAACAACTGGATGGATCAATCGACCCCAGCCGGTGAAGTCATGATTCCCGACCGGCAAGCGATCGAATAATTAATTCCATACAGGCACTGTGTACATGACAGCAATCAGCAGTACGTTTATGAGCGGGCTGCTGTTTTTTTTCATTGGAAAGGCGATTTCAACCTTTTGGAACATCTTGCGTTTTGATCCGTATAATATAAGTTGAGGCATGACTTGAACGAGAAATACACAAGGAGGATACGTAAGGGTATGAACATCGCATTTTTTTTGCTGCCTAAGCAAGAGGTTACATGTGTAACGTCGGATTCTACTCTGCGGCAAACGTTGGAACGCATGGAATATCACCGATTTACGGCGGTACCCATTTTGAATAAGGAAGGCAAGTATATAGGAACGGTAACCGAAGGTGATCTGCTGTGGTATATGAAGAATGCTGAGGGAAAGATTACATTTGAAAACGCTTCAAAATTTTTACTTAAAGATGTACCCCTTCGCCTCGACATTAAACCGGTTTCCATTGATGCCAACATGGAAGACTTAATCAATCTGGCCAAGGTTCAGAACTTTGTACCTGTAGTTGATGATATGGAACGATTTATCGGGATTGTGCGGCGTAGTCAGATCATCGAGTATTGTGAAGGTATTGTGTCCAAAGAATCCATGAAAGCCAAGTAAGCCCTTTTGAAATGAAATTAAGGTGGAGTGAACGCGGATAATCAGAGCCTCTCAGTATCATGTTAAGCATGAGGAAATGCATAAGAAGAGCGGGCAGGTCCTGCCATGGGGGATGATTTTGTGGACCCCCTTTTTATGCTATAATGGAGAATAAAGCTTTTTCGGGGAGAGTGACTTTCGCCAATATGCCTAAAGAACTGGATGTAGCCAAACGCGCTAAAGTGATTGAATGGCTGAAAACCGAAGTACTTGACCAGGTATCCCGATTGTTCAAAGCATTGTGGGAAGGCAGTACCTCCCGAATCGGGGACAGTCTCGCAAGTCTGATGATGAGTAGTTACATATTGGGCCGCAGGCTCGGTATTCCCTTCAAGGATCTGGATGCATTGTTAATTGAGAAGTTGAAAAAGCACAAATCGGAAGGTCACCAGCTTGAAGACTGGTACCAGGATATATCCGCGCTAGAAGATCATATGCGTAAGAGGTGAATTTGTTGAAATTTAGCTTTAAGTCAGCCGTTTGGAGCGCGGTTTATCTGCTCTTGCTGCTTTCGCTGTTAACTCCTTTATCGGTTCTCGCCATATTTTTCATGATGGTACCCGGCGTTATTTTGTATGCTTCCTTATCTGTGAAATCGTTTATATGGCATCTTGTTCCGGTAGCGGTCATATTAGTTGTGTTTCATCCGATTTATCTATTACTGTTACTGCTGTTTACCCTGCCTGCAATCATTATGGGTAATGCGTATAAGAAAAGGAAATCAGCCTTGTTCGCATTATTGTCGGGTACCGGGGCCATGCTGGCAGAGTACCTGCTGCTCTTACTGATCGGAAGTGTCATCTTCCAATTCGATCTGTCGAGTTACATTGATGATGTGGTTAGGCTTACAATTGAACCACTTTCCAACACGTCCAACCAAATGGTCAATGGGTTTGTTTGGACGCCTGAAATGACTCAGGATGTCGCTAGGCAGACACAGCTCATGATTCCGTTTGCTTTGGTTGTGACATCGATGGTGATGTCGCTTATTACACATGTTATTGCTCGTCCTATTCTGAATGTGATGGGTGTAACCGTATCGAAGCTGCCGCCTGCACGCGAATGGCGTATGCCCCGTGCCCTGATCTGGTATTATTTCCTGGCACTGCTCTTCGAGGTCATCTCCAGACAGAGTGACGGAACGTACTGGACCATGATTGCGATGAATTTGTCGCCCCTGATCAATCTGGGCTTCATGATTCAAGCCATCGGCTTCTTCTTCTTTTTGGCACATGCGAAGAAGTGGAATCCGGTTATACCGTATTTGCTGGCGGTTGCGGTCTTCTTCATTGGGCCGCTTCGGATTATCGGGATTATCGATCTGGCGTTCCCGCTTCGCGAGGCAATATCGAGACCAAAACGATAGGGTGGATCAGTCATGCCTAAATTTCTGAAGAAACGCTGGCACGGCTACTATACCGTATGGGCGTTCATACTGCTGCTTCTGCTTGTTATGTTCGTAACCATCTATAACTGGGCGCTTGGTTTGATTAGTCTGATACTGGCTTCGGCGCTGGGAATCGTCATGATAAAGGCGGAGCTGGCGTTCCGCCGTGAGCTTAACGACTACATTAACGGCCTGTCCATTCGGATCAAGCGAATGGAGGGGGAAGCGATCAGCATGCTCCCGTTCGGGATTGTGCTGTACAGCGAGGATCGTACGGTAGAGTGGCATAACCGCTTCGTCGGGGAAATGTTTCAGGAAAAGACAATGGTGGGCAATCCGCTGCAGAATCTTTTCCCAAAACTTCCTCAGCCCAAAGAAAAAAAAGATGGAACCAAGGAACCGGCCAAGGAGCTTCATGACGAGTTCCAGTTGGATGACCGGTTCTATGGCGTTATCCATAATCCGCAGGAGCGGTATGTATATGTTTACGAGATCACGGAGCTCGCAATTTTGCGCGACAAATATGAAAATGAACGCATTGCACTGGGTATTCTTGTGCTGGATAACCTGGACGAGGCAGCACAAGGGATGGATGATCAGCAGCGGACTGCGCTTATCGCGCGTGTAACGAGCGAGATTACCTCCTGGGCGAAAAGATATGAAGTATATTTACGCCGTCTGTCTTCGGACCGCTATCTGATGATGCTGAATCATAAGTCGCTGCAGGAGCTGGAACAGAGCCGTTTTGTCATTCTGGATGAAGTGCGGGAAATGACGGCAGATCTCAAAGTTCCAATGACCCTAAGTATAGGACTCGCATTTGGCTCGGATACCATCAGTGAGATGGGAGAGCTGGCACAGTCGAGTTTGGATATGGCGCTTGGACGCGGTGGCGATCAGGCTGCTGTGAAGTCGGGGCAGCGCCTGTCCTTCTATGGTGGGAAATCCAATGCCGTGGAGAAACGCACACGGGTTAGAGCACGGGTTATCGCCCACGCTTTGCGTGATTTGATGCAGGAGAGCGATCGAGTGCTTATCATGGGACATAAGATGCCTGATATGGACGCGATCGGAGCCTCCATCGGGGTATGGAAGGCTGCCAGCTTATACAATGTAGAGGCACGCATTGTGCTTGATGGACCCAACCCGTCCATTGAACGAATGATGGAACAGGTGAACAAGGATGAGAAATTATCCAAAGCCTTTGTGTCACCCGAGCAGGCGACCCAGATGATGACCGAGCATACGTTGCTTGTTGTCGTGGATACCCATAAGGCCTCGATGACCATGGAGCCAAAGCTTGTGCAATCGGCGACTCGCGTTGTGGTGGTGGATCACCATCGCCGCGGGGAAGAATTTATTAACGATGCAGTATTGATTTATTTGGAGCCGTACGCTTCTTCTGCGGCAGAGCTTGTGACTGAGCTCCTGCAGTATATTCATGACAAGGTACAATTTACTCCGCTTGAAGCAACGGCTTTGCTTGCCGGGATTACCGTGGATACGAAGCATTTTGCACTGCATACCGGATCGAGGACATTTGAGGCTGCAGGATTCCTGCGTCGCAGTGGTGCAGACACCATAATGATCCAGCGTCTCATGAAAGAAGATTTGTCAGAATATATTGCTAAGGCAGAAATCATAAAGCATGCTAAAATGGTATACGGGAACATTGCGCTGGCGGTCACGGACCCTGGCAGCAAGATTTCACAGATGATGATCGCCCAGGTGGCGGACACATTGCTGAACATGACGGATGTTGTCGCTTCGTTTGTCATTAGCGAGAGACTGGATGGACTGATTGGCATCAGCGCGAGATCGCTGGGGCGCATGAATGTTCAGGTCGTCATGGAACGACTGGGTGGCGGCGGACATTTAACCAATGCTGCCGTACAGTTGGAAGGAACGCTTGGAGAGGCAGAAAAACGGCTGATGAACGTACTGGCTGAAATCGAAAAGGAAGAGGGGCTGTTCGAATGAAAGTCATTTTTATAAAAGATGTAAAAGGTCAAGGTAAAAAAGGACAAGTGAAGGAAGTATCCGAGGGATACGCACAGAATTTCCTTCTGCCACGGGGAATGGCACGTCCGGCTACGGATGGCAACATGAAGACGCTGGACAACCAGAATGCGGCTGAAGAGAGACGCAAGCAGGAAGAGAAAGCAGAAGCGGAAGCCCTCGGCAAAAAGCTGGAAGCAGAAGTGACTGAACTGAAAGCAAAATCCGGCGAAGGCGGCCGACTGTTCGGTGCAATCACAAGCAAACAAATTGCGGAGGCTCTGGCAGCAAAAGGGCTGAAAGTGGACAAACGCAAAATTGAGCTGGACGAGCCTATTCGTACACTCGGCGTAACACAAGTAACCGTCAAGGTTCACCCTGAAGTGAAGGCTACCTTGAAGGTACAGGTAACGGAGGAGTAAGATGGGCGGCGAAATGTTATTCGACCGGATTCCCCCACAGAACCTGGAAGCCGAACAGGCAGTGCTGGGTGCAATCCTGTTGCAGGGCGAGGCCCTGATTACAGCGATGGAACGGGTGCAAACCGAGGATTTCTATGATAAGCCCCATCAATTAATCTTTGAAGCGATGATTCAGCTTGGAGAGGAAAATCAGCCGATTGACCTCGTCACGCTGACTTCGCGTCTGAAGGATAAAGGCGAGCTGGAGGACATCGGCGGCGTCAGTTATTTGGCGAAGCTGGCTCATGGTGTACCGACAGCTGCCAACGTGGATTATTACGCACAGATTATTGAAGAGAAATCAATGCTGCGGCGTTTGATCCGTACAGCTACACAGATCGTCAGCGAAGGATATACAGGCGGCGAAGATGTTGCAGCCATGCTTGGTGAAGCTGAGCGTCGTATTCTGGAGATCTCCAACCGACGTTCCAGTAGCGGTTTTATTGCCATTCAGGATGTACTGATGGAAGTATTCGATCGTGTGGAGACACTGCATCAGAACAGGGGCACTACAACGGGTATTCCGTCCGGGTTTATCGATCTGGACAAGATGACGGCCGGATTCCAGCGGAGTGACTTGATCATTGTAGCTGCACGTCCGTCTGTAGGGAAGACTGCCTTCGCCCTGAATATCGCCCAGAACGTAGCCATTCGGGCACAGGAGACTGTTGCGATATTCAGTCTGGAGATGTCAGCCGCGCAGCTTGTTCAGCGTATGATCTGTGCAGAGGCCAATCTGGATGCGGGTGTCATGCGGATGGGTGATTTCAAAGGGGATGAAGATTGGCAGAAGCTGACGATGGGCATTGCGGCCCTGAACGAAGCGAACATTTTCATCGATGATACGCCAGGGATTACGGTAGCGGATATCCGTGCCAAATGCCGTCGTCTCAAGAAAGAAAAAGGCCTTGGCATGATACTGATTGATTACCTCCAACTGATCAGTGGTCGTGGCAAAGCGGGCGAGAACCGTCAGCAGGAAGTATCGGAAATCTCGCGTACACTGAAACAGATTGGCCGGGAACTGGAAGTTCCGGTTATTGCCCTGTCACAGCTGAGCCGGGGTGTAGAGCAGCGTCAGGATAAACGTCCGATGATGAGTGACTTGCGGGAATCGGGTTCGATCGAGCAAGATGCCGATATCGTAGCGTTCCTGTACCGGGATGACTACTATAACCAGGAAACCGAGAAGAAAAATATTATCGAGATTATTATCGCCAAACAGCGTAATGGTCCGGTAGGCACGGTTGAGCTGGTGTTCCTCAAAAACTTCAATAAGTTCGTTAACTATGAGAGGGCGCATAATGATGCCTTTGCTATGTAAAAGATAGATTCAATATCTTTTGTTAGATCGTAGAGAAGAATTTGCTATCATCAATAACTAGTTGATATAGACTTATAAATAGGTTGGAAATACGATATATGGAGCCTGAGCTCCAATCGTGCAATCAAACCGGGGTTAGCCGTCAAGCAAGATTTGATGGCTGCGCCGGTTTTTTGCGCCGAAATATGGGGTCAATTCCGAACATTAGAGTATGGCTATTACCAATTGTTCGCCATTTCATTTGACTTTGAAAAAGGGGACTGGTACACTAGAACTGCTGCGTTAAAGCAGCGAAAACCTTCCTTTCAATGTAACACGGGGGGAGATTTTCACTGTCCGTTAGCACGCTTCTCCGCCGGTATTTTCACTTCAAATTCCTGCCGAGATAGAGGACGGACAGACCAATACAAAGGTGCGCAAGGCACCCACGGAGGTATGTACGATGTCAACGGTAGTTGTAGTGGGAACGCAATGGGGAGACGAAGGTAAAGGTAAGATTACGGATTATTTGGCTGAAAGCGCCGACGTGGTCGCTCGTTACCAAGGTGGTAATAACGCAGGACACACGATTCTGATCGACAACAAAAAATACAAACTGACGATGATTCCATCGGGTATCTTCTACACGGATAAAGCTTGTGTAATCGGTAACGGTATGGTTATCAACCCGAAGGCACTTATTGAAGAAATTAACTATATTCATGATAATGACTTTACAACGAAAAACCTATCCATCAGTGAACGTGCGCATATTATCCTGCCATACCACATGGTTTTGGATGCACTGGAAGAAGAGAGCAAAGGTCCGAACAAAATCGGTACAACCGGCAAAGGCATTGGCCCGGCTTACATGGACAAATCGGCTCGGACAGGCATCCGGATGGTTGACCTTCTTGATGCGGATGAGTTCGAACTGAAACTGCGTCATCTGGTAAAAGAAAAGAACCGCATCATCGAGCAAGTTTATGGCGGTGAGCCTGTAGATGTAGAGGAAATTCTGAAAGATTACCTGGGATATGCGGAAATTCTGCGTCCTTACGTACGTGATACTTCGGTTGTACTCAACGATTACATTGATGAGGACAAAAAGGTATTGTTTGAGGGTGCACAAGGTGTGATGTTGGACCTGGACCAAGGAACGTATCCATATGTTACTTCATCGAACCCATCTGCAGGTGGTGTATGTATCGGCTCCGGCGTAGGCCCTGCTCGTATTCAGCAAGTCATCGGGGTAGCGAAAGCTTACACAACACGTGTAGGAGACGGCCCATTCCCAACCGAGCTGCATGATGCAGTAGGTGACCAAATCCGTGAGACAGGACATGAGTACGGTACGGTAACCGGACGTCCGCGTCGTGTTGGTTGGTTTGACAGTGTTGTTGTTCGTCATGCTCGTCGTGTCAGCGGAATTACGGGATTGTCCCTGAACTCGCTGGACGTTATGACGGGTCTTGAAACGGTGAAAATTTGCACAGGATACAAATACCGCGGAGAGATTATCACACACTACCCGGCTAGTCTGAAAATGCTGGCTGAATGTGAAGCGGTATACGAAGAGATGCCTGGCTGGAGCGAAGATATCACTGGAGCGAAGAAACTCGAAGATCTGCCTGTGAACACACAGAACTATGTGAAACGTGTTTCCGAGCTGACAGGCATTCCCATCGCCATCTTCTCCGTAGGTCGTAACCGTGAGCAAACGAATCAAGTTCTTCCAATTTACGTGTAATGTAGAGTGAATTCATAGAACCCCAGTTGTCGACTGAATAGCGATGACTGGGGTTTTTCGCATATTTCCTGATATAATCCCGAGATTTCCGTCAATACTGATTAACAGTATAGTCACGACCTGGCATGCTCACTGCAGGCAGGTTGGAAAATCGGAGGAGGAGAACAGGGATGAAGTTGCTTCAATGGTTTGTCAAAATTGTACTTACCGTCATGCTGGTTAGCTCATTGACCTTACTGACGACCGGATTAATTGTACAGTCATATGTAAAATCGCTGCTGGCGAGTTTCAATATTGAGTGGGAAGGTCAGCCGCTGGGGTTAACAGCCATGTTCCAGGGTGCCTTGGGTGGCAAAGCGAGCGAGGAGAACAAACCTGGCTCAGGAACAACCGATCAGCCGGCCGGAGCGGAAGAAGAACAGGTTCCAGAGGACGCCATTTCGGTGATGGGGAATGGAACAGACAGTAGTGGTACAGGTACCGGAAATGGTGCATCTAATACAGATGACGCTTCAAATGAAGCAGAGGGATCTGCCTCTGCGGGGGGAAACGAGAGCAATAGCACGGGGACAGACAGCGTAGATGCAAAAACCAATAAGCCTTCAGAAGGTGTTACCGATAGTGGAAGTAGTACAGCTGCTGGCAATGGTACAAGCGAAAGCTCCAGCGATTCTGCTTCTTCAGGCAATGATACGATAGTGGTATCACCAGATGATATTACGGGAACAAAAGACAAGCTGCCACTGGAGGAAAAGGAGAAGATCTTCAGTCTGCTTATGGCCAAGCTGCCCCAAAATGAAATGCAGCAAATCTCGGGAGCCATGGAAGATGGCCTGACCGAGCAGGAATTACGTGACATTGAACAAGTAATTTCGAAGTATCTGACCAGTGAGGAATACGATAACCTGATGGAAGTACTCCAAGCTGAATAAGTGATCGTCACTAATACTCATTAAAGTGAGTTTATATAGTTCCACCATTCTCACGCTAAGAGACTAAGAGAGCAATCAAGTTCATCTACCTATTTCAAGTTTACAAAATCCCTACTGGAGAACATCTGGTGAGGGATTTTTGATTGTGTTTTTATGAAAATAATTTCACCTTATTGTGGGTCTTAGAACCTAGTCTTAAAACTAGATCGAAACTACATAGTATACCTGAATCGGAGGCATAATGGGTAAGAATATTTTGCTGCCATGTTATGGGTAATACAGGAAAACCAAGCGGGGCTTGGTTTTAAGGTGTGACGGGTAGAGTTGAAATGAATGTAAAACCTGTGTTAAAGTATACGGGTGTGATAAAAGGTTAAAATTTTGACACTTTTATGAGCGCAGCTAAAGTCCTGATTTGCGGACACCCAAGTACAAATATCGACAGACATGAGACAGACACGGATGGGTGTGTCTTGACAGAAATGCGAACTGAGAAGTGCTGAAAAGGAGAGAATCATGAAAGGTTTCAGAGGCATACGCCAACCGGGCAAAAACCGGGTACACGAACAATCCGGAGAACACCGGACGGCCGAAGACAAAAACAACATGAGCATGTCCAACTTCAGTGTGAATAAAAAGCGCGTTCTGGCCTCGCGTAAATGGATCATAACAGCGGCATGCGGTGTGATCATCGCTGCATCGATCGGATTCGCAGGTAAGCAGTACGTTGCTGCAAACACGGTTCCCTATTATAAGGTAATGGTCAAAGGGAACGAGATTGGCAGCATTACGGATGAAGCGCAGCTCCAGAAACTATTTGCAGACAAAACCGAGGAATACCAAAATAAATATCCTGAAGCGGAAATGGTGCTGAACACAGATGGCATCACGACCGAAACGGTAAAAGCGTACAAACCTGAAGTGAACAGCGAAGAGACGCTGGACAAACTGGATGACATGCTGACTGCATATGCAAAAGGTGTGGAACTCAAGGTGGATGGCGAAGTTATTGGCATTGTGAAAGACCAGGCAACAGCAGATGCTATTCTTGAACAGGTGCAGAACAAATACATATCGGCATCGGCTGTGCGCAGTTCGCTCAAGACGAAGTCGGTATCGGCAAACTCATCCAGCAAAGCGGAAGGGCCAAGCACTACGCTGAAGTCGGTGGACATCAAGGAAGATGTGGCGACAGAGGCAGTCAAAGCGGATCCAAACAAAATATGGGATGTATCCGAGGCGGTTAAAGCTTTAACCGTTGGTAAAGATGCGCCCGTAACTTATGTCGTGCGTGAAGGAGATACGATCTCTTCCATCGCGGCAAAGTATGAGATTACACAAAGCGAGATTCGCGCAAACAATCCGGGCATCAAGGAAACGTCGCTGCAAATCGGGGACGAGCTTACGCTGACCGTGCCTAAACCTGCAGTTACGGTTAAATCGGTAGAGCAGGTTGTGGAGCAAATCGAGATTAAACCACAGGTCGAAGTGCGGAAGAGCGCTGAGTTAAAAGCGGGCACAACGAAAGTGGTACGTCCTGGACAAAGCGGATTAAAAAGCATGCAATATCGTGTAACCAAGGAAAATGGTGAAGTCATCAAGGAAGAATGGCTGGGCCAGGAAGTGATCAAGGCAGCTGTTACGGAAGTGGTGCTGAGCGGAACCAAAGTGGTCGGTGAGGGTACAGGCGAATTTGCCTGGCCGGTATCGAACGCAACCATGAGCAGCAGCTTCGGACAACGCTGGGGTCGTCAGCACAAAGGTGTCGATCTGGTAGGTAACCGGGATGTAAAATCGGCCGATGAAGGCGTGGTTACTTTTGCAGGACAGAAGAGCGGGTATGGCAATGTCATTATCATTAACCATCGTAACGGATATGAAACACTGTATGGCCACCTCGACAGCATTGGCGTGAAGGTTGGACAAGTGGTTGAAAAAGGGGAGAGCATCGGCGTTATGGGCAACACGGGTCGTTCGACCGGAACGCATCTGCATTTCGAGATCATCAAGAACGGAACGCCAGAGAATCCGATGACTTACCTCAATTAAATACAAGTAATCAGAAGCAAGGTTGGCTGAGATGCCGGCCTTGTTTTTTCATGCTGTAAAATATTTTCAATTTGTAGCATTTGGATCGACGGATCGGGATGTGAGTGTCCTTCAGGTATGTTAAACTATACAGTAAAGGTATCATTACAGATAAAATAGTTAGAGTCATATTCTATATAAGATAAGTTCAAAAAGAGATAAAGACCGCCAGGGCGGATCAAGCAGGATATAGGGGTGAATACAGCCGATGCAGGGGAAGATTTTGGTGGTGGACGATGAACAGCCCATTGCGGACATTCTGAAGTTTAATTTGGAAAAAGAGGGGTACGAGGTCATCTGCGCTTTTGATGGCATTCGTGCAGTTGAACTGGCGTTATCCGAGAAACCGGATCTGATGCTGCTGGACTTGATGCTGCCAGGTAAAGACGGCATGGATGTGTGCCGCGAGGTACGAACTCATCTGGAGATGCCGATTATTATGCTGACGGCAAAGGACGGAGAGATTGACAAAGTGCTCGGGCTGGAACTGGGTGCGGACGATTATGTGACCAAGCCTTTCAGTACGCGCGAGCTGCTCGCACGGGTAAAGGCACAGATGCGCAGACGGCAAAAGCCTGCGATGACCGCCGAAGCACCGGAGGACGATGAGAAGCAGGTCATGCGGCTGTTTGATCTGGCATTTGATATGGACATGTATACAGCTTACAAAGGCGGAGAACCGCTCGATCTGACTCACCGTGAGTATGAGCTTCTTTATTATATGGCGAAGAACTCCGGCAAAGTCATGACACGGGAGCACCTGCTGCAGGCAGTATGGGGGTATGAATATTTCGGGGATGTACGTACCGTGGATGTCACGATCCGTCGTCTGCGCGAGAAGATTGAGGAGAATCCGAGCAAACCGGAAACGATTCTGACTCGCCGCGGGCTGGGTTATCTCGTGCGCAGTCCCAAAAGCGTGGGGATATAATGGGGCGATTCTCGCGATTCTCGTTCTTCCGAACGATTCAGGCGAAACTGATTATTATCTATGTACTGCTGATTCTGATTGCGATGCAATTGATCGGCGTTTATTTTGTAAGTGCGATGAAGAACTCACTGACGAGCAACTTCACTGAGGATTTACAGGCACGAGCGGAGATGCTGTCTGTTCTCGTGGGTGAGACCATGGCCGGCGGAGAAGCAGAGGCTGGTGAGGACAAAACGGAAAATCTGCGCGTACTGGTGAACAATCTGTTCAACATTAACGGTGCCGAGATTCAGGTGCTTGATGCCAGTGGCAAAGTGTTAACCACTTCCCTGAGTTCACATTCCGATTATGTGGGTCGCAAAAATACCCAGACCGTTGTCAGCCGTGCGCTGCAAGGCATCCGGGATAACGAGGAATACATTGTAGATGAGGACAATGTCCGCAAAAAGGTCGTTGCCAAGCCGGTCATGTCCGGCGGCAAGATCATCGGTGCGGTCTACATTGCCGCCTCCATGAATGAACTGTATTCCACCATGGAGGGAATCAATAAAATTTTTATCTCCGGCATTCTGATCGCCCTGGTGTTAACCGCGGTGCTCGGCGTAATTTTGTCGCATACGATCACGCAGCCCATCAAGGAAGTCACCCGCAGGGCAACAGCGGTTGCAGAAGGCAACTTCGATCAACAGACACCTGTATTCGGCACGGATGAGATTGGTCAGCTGAGTCGGGCGTTCAACTACATGACCAGTCGCTTGCGGGACGCTCTCTCTCAGAATGAAGAGGAGAAGGAGAAGCTGACGTCCATTTTGACGAACATGAGCGATGGTGTGGTTGCAACCGACGAGTATGGCAAAGTCATTCTGGTCAACCGCCGCGCCAGCAGCATTCTGGGTATGCGCCCTGCGGATATTGAAGGAAGGCATTTTGCTGTCCTGCTCGGCATAGATCCGGAAGACGCGGAAGCACTTGCGAGTGGTTTTACGGGTTCAACGCTGCTGCAAATCGCACCAGCCGGACAGGAGGATCCTGTCGTCATTCGCATGACGTTTACGCCGGTTCATCGTCGTGAGCTGGGCATTACCGGAACGATTGCCGTGCTTCAGGATGTCACCGAGCAGGAAGAGCTGGAGGCATCCCGGCGCGAGTTTGTTGCGAATGTATCGCATGAATTGCGTACCCCGCTGACGACGATTAAGAGTTATGCAGAAGCGCTCGATGATGGAGCACTTGAAGATCCGCAGCTGGCGGGGAGATTCGTTGGTGTGATTCAGAATGAGACGGAGCGTATGATACGGCTGGTTACCGATCTGCTGCATCTGTCCCGGCTGGACTCCAAGGAAGCCCTGCTGCGCAAACAGCCAACAGACATTATGGACATGCTGGAGGAGGTAACAGACCGATTCTCGTTCCAGATGCATCAGAAGGATATTCAACCCGTGTTATCGGTGGAGAATGGCATTCCTGAAGTGCCGCTCGATCGGGACCAGATTGATCAGGTTCTGGATAATGTCGTGTCCAATGCGCTGAAGTATACGCTGGAGGGCGGAACGATTACGATTGCTGCCAGACGCAGCGATGCACATACACTTGCCATCTCGGTATCGGATACGGGAATGGGAATCCCGCAGCGGGATTTGGATCGTATTTTTGAACGGTTTTATCGGGTGGACAAGGCTCGCTCCCGCAGTATGGGTGGTACAGGATTAGGGCTATCCATTGCCCGGGAAATTGTCAGGGCTCATGATGGGACCATTTCTCTGGAGTCTGAGGTGGATGTGGGTACAACCGTAACATTCACACTGCCAATGCGTGAAGAAGGAGGTGAGCACCTTGAAGGAACGGATTAAATCCCTGGTGCTCGCTTCTCTCGTTGCTGCCAGTCTGGTGCAGAGTTACTTCCTGATCTATCGTTTGCCTGGTGGCGGGGATTCAATTGTGACGTCAGAGACGAACTATGTGAAGACCGAGAACATGGGTCAGGAACGCGATATTGAAGAGCTGATCTTCCCCGATCAGATGATGATTCATCTCGGAGAGGACAAACATACCGTGTTTTACCCAGGGAATACCTTCTATCAGCTGATCTATTCACGTCTGCAAGGTCGGACGTTCGATGATTTTCAGCGGCGTACCGTACAGTCTGTAAACTGGGATCAAATCCGCAAGGACAACCCCGGCATTGAGCTGTCGTTCAAGGAAGGCATTCCGGTTGCCCTGTTGCAGCGCGTGATGCGGCTTGGTACGGACTCCCTGTTCCAAGGGGAAACGATTAATCGGATCTCGATCTATACGGCTAAAAATGAAACGAAAGCCCATGCGCTGTTCTTCAGCGCCAAAGGTGATGTAGTCTACGAAGCAACTCAGGCCGACCTGACGGTACAGGACGTACAGCAGCATGTCGACTTCGGTACGAACTGGACGCCATATACGTTGATGGACGGTGGATATTACATTCCGGCGGAAGCGCTGGATGCGGTTGAGGCAGATGTGCCGACAGGACAGTTCACCGTGGAGCAGATGCAGCGCAGCCTGTTCTTCGATCCCAGCATGACCCGGAATATTCGGGAAAAGGATGGATCGGAGATTTATACGGACAGTAAACGAAGTCTGCAAGTGAAGCAGGATCAGCGCTGGATCAGCTATACTGATCCGGCGGCTCCGCCTGCAGGACAGATTGATGCGGCGAAGGACGCATTGTCTGCCGTGGATTTTGTAAATCAGCATGGCGGCTGGAAGGGCCGTTCGCGCATGATGCTGGACACTGCGGACAACAAGACGCAGCTTCAGTTCCAGCAATATTACGGCAGCTTCCCGATCATGGATTCGGTGCAGTTCCGCTTCGGCACGATCAGTATGGAGATGCAGCAAGAAACAGTGTCCAGCTATGAACGCTCGCTGGAATACCTGAATGAAGGCGCCGAGACGAAGAAGTCCGTGAAGCTGCCTGGTGGAGACAAGCTGAAGGCACTGATCCAGAAGGTAGCTGGTGAGAGCCGCCAGGTAGTAGATGTGTACCCGGCGTATCGCCCATCCACCATTGAGGGTGGGCTGAAGCTGATCCCGGTATGGGTTATCCGCTTCAGCAATGGAGAGGAGACCACCGTATCTTGATAGGTTATAGCCATTAAACATCAAGTTTGCTACACTGGGCGACTACGCGGTCAGAACAACCTTCCGATCGCTGTTACAAGGCTGCTTTGGAAGTAACATTTCCTCGGATCAAGCGTTAACGAATCGACAGCACCTTAAAAGGCCGATTATTACGGAATGCAAAGTTTAACGAATCTTAGTGGCGTTATACGGTAGAAAACAGCGTTAAAATCTGCAGATATACGAAATAACACCTCTGTAATTCGTTAAACCACAGATCTGTGAAAATGGGATCTAATAGCATGCGCTAGATTCGCTAGATCCTGTAACTTCAAAGTGCAAAGGCTATGAACGGGCCAAATCCGGTGAAAGTGTAGGCCAATTTAAAAAGTATTTCAGATATCTGACTTAGGGAGGTGAACGTTTTGGATTGGGGACGGGCGAAAAATGTGTTGATCTATGCCTTCCTGCTGCTGAATCTGGTATTGGGTTATCAGATCTGGATGGATGCGCGGGAGACGGCCGGAGCCAATCTGGACTTCACCTCGCTGGCAGATAATACGCAGCAGGCGATGGAAGAGAAGGGCATCCAGGTGCTGGCTCCCATTCCGAACGAAACGCCGAAGCTGCCGAAGCTGTCCTATGAGTTTGTAGAAGAGGACAAGACAGGGATTCAGGTCGAGCTTGAGCAGCCGGTGGACAGTAAGCTGATCTTCTCGCAGAGGGAGCTGGAGGACGTGCTGGCGAGCGAAATTCCGCAGATCGGCACATATCGGCTGGATCAGCTGATGACAGAGGATGGGGCCTTTGTGCTTCATCCGCTTGTCGATGGAAAATGGCCGCTCTTCAATGTCAGTCTGGAGCTGTTCTACAGCGATCAGAAAATTACGGGTTACCGTCAGACTCCGGTGCGGATTACAACCGCGGAGGAGAGCGATCAGCAGGTGCTTCCGGCGCCCAAGGCGCTGGGAACGCTGATCGAGAACTTTTTGCCAAACGATGCGATTGTCAAAGACATTCAGCTGGGCTATTACGGCCAGTTGTTTAATTCAGATATGCAGGTAGCGATGCCGGCATGGCGGTTCGTGCTGGAAAGTGGCGAAGTGTTGTACGTGCAGGGCATCAGTGGGGATGTATTCAGTCCCAAGACAGACAAATCAGGGGAGTAATGCGTTATGGGGATATATTTTACGGTGTTATCCAGCGGTTCGACAGGGAACGCCACGGTCATACAGCATGGGGGAACATCACTCATGATTGACGCGGGCCTTAGTGCGAAGCGGCTAGAGGCATTGTTTCTGGAACGGGAGATTTCAGGAACGGAGTTGGACGGGATTCTGGTTACACATGAACATTCCGATCACATTAAAGGACTAGGCGCGATGTCTCGGAAATATAATTTACCAATCTATGCGAATACGAATACGTGGGCGGCGCTGGAGAAGTCGGTTGGGGCGATTCCAGAGGAAAACCGGAGGGTGTTTGAGACGGGGGAGCAGCATGATTTTGGCTCTCTGCGCGTGGAGTCTTTCGGCATCTCCCATGATGCAGCGGAACCGGTGGGGTACACGTTCGATGATGGGAGTGAAAAGCTATCCGTTGCAACAGACCTCGGATATATGAGCGACAAGGTTCGCGATGCGATCGCAGATTCCGATGTGCTGGTGCTGGAGGCGAATCATGATGTCGAATTGCTGCGCATGGGGCGGTATCCATGGAACACCAAGCGCCGCATTCTGAGCGACATCGGGCATTTGTCGAACGAAGCGGCAGGGGCAGCGCTCAGTGAGCTGATGAACGGACGCATCAAGCGCACGTATCTGGCACATCTCAGCCGGGATCACAATATGATGGATTTGGCGAAAATGACCGTGCGTGAAGCCATGGAGAGCCGGGGTTGTTTTTATAAGGATCATGAATTCAAACTCTGTGATACGTATTATGACCGTCCTACGCCATGGGATAGGGTGGGTGAGCCATAAAGCTGTCGAGCTCGGCGGCTTTGCGTTCCACTTCCTCGCGGGTCAGAATGCCTTTGTCAATCAACAGCTCGATGATGGTGCTTAGCGCTAGAGTGTTACGGTAATGTTCTTCTTTGAGATCGGCCAGCTTGGCCGCCATATGAACCTCATCCATGGCTGTGAGGGTACGTGTGCGTTCCATAAGTAAAACCTCCTTCTATGAACCTTCGAATTGGTCTTTTACTATTATTGTAGTCAGGCTGGATGGAAAACATTCCTCTTTTTGCCGCTATAATTTGAATTGCTAGGCGTGTATGCTGAAATCTGTAGCTTCATGAACTGAAAAAGTTCTTAGGAAATTGGTAAAAGTGCGCTTAGCGAACCGGATTTTGTGGTGATAGTTACTATGGACGTTTTATTGTAGGTCCGTTATTGGTAAGTCCGTTTTAGCAGAAATTTGCGTCAATCTTCGTAAATATGCAACTTTTTTGAATTTGGCGTGTTTAGTATATATGGAGCCTTGGAAATAGGCTTGTTTGTTCGGGAAGTTGGCATGTCGTAGAATACGAGAACGTTGCTGATAGAGTCACGGACAGGATGGGAGTGCCCGTTCTGTTGTACATAGACGCTTCATTTCGGGATAGCGGGGATGCAGCGATATGCAAAACAACCTTGAAAAATGCTAGAAAGCATGGAAAACCGTTGGGGTCTTCACGTAACGGAGACGACAGAAGGAACCTGGAGAAACGAAGTGTTCGCCTGAAAGTTTTCTGAAAGAAAGCTGGTTCGGGAGCATACGGCTGTGAACAAATTTTCAACTTGGAATAAGGAAATTTGAGTAACAGCGCTCGAAAGGTTCATCTGTCGGCGGAGTAGGCTATGTGAGAACACCATCGTTGGCCATGCCAGAATGTTCAGGCGGCAGTCAGGATCTGGATGCGTGACAACGAAGGGGAGAGGATCACGATGGGATTGTTCGGAGACGATTTTTATTCAACCAAAGTATCAAGACGCGCCGAGCCTGTACAGAAAGGCAAACTTCAGATTATCCGTCCCGGTGGGCGGGACCGCTGGCAAAATCCGCGCAGATCGCGCTCAGGCATCAGCTCCACCGTGAAGGTAGCAGTGATTAGTTCGGTAATCAGTTCCATCGTGACCGTTACGCTGTTCAGCTTCATTATGCAGCCTGCATCCATCCCTCTTGCTAACGCGACAGGCAATGGTGGAAACGGGAGTAATGTGCAGGCGGCGCAGACCGCTGACCCATATGACCGGATTATTCAGGCGGCAGCTGAGGTACGTCCTTCGGTGGTGAGCATTGTGAACCATAAGACAGGTGGCAGCCTGTCCATGGAAGACTCGGCGCTCGGGTCAGGTGTCATTTTCAAGAAGGAAGATGGCAAGGCCTATATTATGACCAACCATCACGTAGTCGAAGGGGCAAGTGATTTGGAGATCGTGACCGTCGAAGGCGAAACGCACAAGGCGAAACTGGTCGGCAAAGACCGCGTAAGTGACATTGCAGTTATGTCGGTAGAAGACGCCAAAGGCATTGGACCAGTAGCGGAGATTGGTGATTCCAGCAAGCTTCAGCGTGGTCAGACAGTACTCGCGATCGGGAATCCGCTTGGTCTGGGCGGCACGCTGACATCCGGTATTGTCAGTTATACCGACCGCATTCTGCCGGTATCCATTAATCAGGATGGTGTATATGACTGGGAGCAGAATGTGATCCAGACCGATGCAGCGATCAACGAAGGAAACAGCGGAGGTGCGCTGGTCGATCTGAACGGGAAAGTGGTCGGCATCAACACGATGAAAATCTCGGACACAGGTGTTGAGGGCCTGGGCTTCGCGATTCCGATGAACGAAGTGATGAAAACCGTGGATTCGCTGCTGCTGAACGGCAAAGTATCCCGTCCATACCTGGGCGTGTACACCGTCGATCTCAGCAATCCATATGCTCCACTGGATGACGAGCAGCGCAAAGATCTGAAGCTGCCATCTCACGTCGACAGCGGTGTGGTGGTGCTTGAAGCATCTGGTCCGGCATCTGAAGCGGGCTTGAAGCTCAATGACGTCATTACGGAATTTGACGGGCAAAAAATTACCTCTACGCTCGATCTGCGGAAATATCTGTACGATGAGAAGAAGATCGGCGATACCATTGAAGTGACCTTTTACCGGGACGGCAATGCCGAGAAGGTGTCGGTGAAGCTGACGGATAAACCGGAGTAAAGGTAATCGGAAATAGATTTGCTAAGAAGTCCTCTGCTTGTGGAAGAAGCGGCACATCATTCATTGGAATGGTAGAACCTTCTGACATGAATCGGGGATTTTTTTTATTTTCCTATCCATAAGCGGATTGAACCAGAGCCAAAGTCTCAGTTACAGCAGGTGAAGGCTATGATAGACTATTTCAATACGTGCCAAGTTGTTCGATTATGCGAGTAACATGCATTTGTCGTGGCTGGATTGGAATGACCAGTTTGGAAGAGGGGAGCTTATTTCGATGAAACATTTGGTGAAAAAATCGCTCGGAGGAGCGGCATTACTGCTGTCATTGTCCGTACTGTCTGCGTGTGGGTCTGAGGTGTCTTCATCCGGATCTGCGGATAACAGCGGTTTGGAGGGACGAGTTGCAGGTCTGGAGAAGCAGCTTGCCTCACAAGGTGAGAAGAGCGTAGAACAGGATGAGAAGATTGCAGAGCTGGAGAAGAAGCTGGACGAGCTGAACAGCACGGTGACAGCGGTAAATGATGCGGGTGGAACTGAGTCTGCTCTTGCAGGAGACAACGGATCTGCAGGGAAGGGAGATGGCGTGCTTATTACGTTTGCCCAATACGAAAAGATTGAGGTGGGTATGTCGTATGATGAAGTGAAAGAGATCGTTGGCGGTGAAGGTGAGGCCCTGAGTGAGGCGGAAAATTCAGTGGTTTATAATTATAAGGGTTCTGGTGATTTGGGCGCCAACGCAGTTCTGGCGTTCCATAGCGGCAAGCTGCTGACCAAGGCACAATCGGGATTGAAGTAAGGAACTTGGACTGGAGAACGAACGCAATGAAACCTTAATGGGGTTCCTTGTTTGAAAGTATAGGAGCGTTTCTTGGGTGCACCGGATCGGTGGCATTAAGAAACGCTTTTTGGTTTTATTTCTGTCGGTTGGGGAAGATTATTGGGGGTTAAACTCGATAAATGAGGGTTAGGGGTTTCTTTTCCACCGCAGGTGTGATAGAACAGAGAAGTGGCTATCCTGTAAGGATAAGCGGTTGTGAATCGGGAGCATAGCTGGTTACAGAAAGGATGCTTGAACGGATGTACGTTGTATGCAAAGAACACGTGGACATTGCCATCGACATGTTTGTCGATGAGTATGAGGACGCTCCGGATATTGTTGATCTGAAGGAGACGGAATTTGCCGATTGGGACCCGCCTGCGAAGTGCGCCGAGTGCGAACAAAAGGCCGAGTATCTCGTCGTCTAGCGTACTGTGTAGGCATCCGCAGCAGAGGCGTCCCTTATGGACGCACTCGCTCGCCTGCCATCCGGTATGAACATCAAAGGCAAGAAGCAGGGAGAGCGTGTCGGAGCGCTCTTTTTGTGTTTGTCGGAGAATGAGGAGATGGCGGTATCTGCTGTCTGTGGGTGAAGTCGGGTAGGGAGAGTCATTCTTTGAAGCGTAATGTAAGGAACCTGAGACATTTTAAATGGGTTGATTTGGGCCAATATGCGGGGTTAACGAACCGTATACACGCTATTTGCCAGAAATGAACTGTATAGAGCCCTTACTTCCTCGTATTAAGGTGCGTGAGGTTTGCTAGCTGGACAAAACATGTACATGAGGCTGTATAAGGTGTGAGAGGTTCGGTAGTGGATGCGGGTTTCATCATTGAGATCATAGGTGCGGGGAAGCACCGTTCATAAATAGATACATACAGGATTGGATCATGAGGAGGAAATGGTTTTATGTTCATTCAGATTATTGGCGTAGGCAAATTGAAGGAAAAATATCTGACGCTCGGCATTCAGGAATATGCCAAGCGACTTGCCCCGTACATCAAGTTTCAGATGATCGAGGTCGCAGATGAGAAGGCGCCCGACACCCTGAGCGAAGCTGAGGTGCGGGCGGTGAAGGAGCGCGAGGGTGAACGCATCCTCGCGCATGTGAAAAGCGAGGCGCATGTCGTTGCGCTCGCATTGGACGGCCAGCTCTGGAGTTCCGAGGAGCTGGCAGCAGAGATCGACAAGCTCGGCACGTATGGGACGAGCCATGTCGTGTTTGTCATCGGAGGAAGCCATGGGCTCTCCGATGAGGTACTGCGCCGCGCGAAGCAGCGCTTGAGCTTCGGGCGCATGACCCTGCCGCACCAGTTGATGCGGCTGGTGCTGGTGGAGCAGATTTATCGTGCGGTGAAGATAAATCGGAATGAACCGTACCATAAGTAGGGCGAAAATTATTGTTAAACTTATATTGTCTATTAATAGACAATAAAGTTTTGTAAAATAGGTAGAAGGGGGGGATTTGGTGCCAAGTGACAAAGCATTTAATACTATCTTTGATCAGATTCGATTATTAAAAAATAGAGGTTTGCAGATTAATAATTTTGGTTCTGCTAAAGAACATCTTAAAGAAAAGAATTATTTTGATCTTATAAATGGTCATGAGACATTATTACTTGATGACTCGAAACATTTGCCTAAGAAATATACTAAAAAGTCATTTGATAATTTTTTAAGATTATATGATTTTGACAAACAATTCTCAAGTTTAATATTAAAGAAAATATCAGAGTTTGAAACAAAATTAAAAACAACAATCTCATATCACTTTTGTAAGAATCATTGCTCAACTTTAGCAGAAAATAATAATTATATAGATATAAATTATTATAATATACCGGGATCAACTGATGGACCAAAACAATATGTGAATTATTTTTACGATTCCAATAACCAAGATAAAACTCATAAATTATTTAGAAGTAATTATAAGTATAGAGGGAAATTTAGAGGTACATTTAATGGAATTGTAACGTATCTACCTTCGAAGACTATATTAAAAGGAGTCTTTACTGGTCGCTTTGGATCTTCTTCGATAAGAGAAGTAAAAGCGGGCAACTGTATGTTCTATAATTCAAACCAAAGAACACTTTTAGCTGCACTGCATACAGTAAGTACAACCTCTGGGTCAACTGTATCCCTCAATTTAAATATACAAAGAGAAGAAACAATACAAGGTTTAAACTATATTGACGATTGTAAGTTGAAATTTTCATATATTAATGAATATAATAATCCACCGTTCTGGGTTGTTATTAAAACTTTAATGTTAAACGATTTGATTGTCTTAATGTATGGATTAAAAAAACGTACACTTGATGCGGTCTTAAGAGACTTTCATTTGAAGCCCTACGAGAAGGAGAAGTTCTTAAACTCTTTAGAGATAATTAGAGAGCTACGAAACTCCTGTGCGCATTTTGAACTGGTTAATCGGTTCAGAACGTCCCAAAGTTTAAAAGTAAATAACCATCTGATCTCTGACTTGCACCTATCACCTATGAGATCACAATATGTAATTAAATTATTCGATGTATTAAAAGTATTAAAAATGTATATTGATTTATCAGAAATAAAGTTATTTTTACACGATTTTTGGATTAATGAAACTAAGTATGGTAATGATGATATTACTCTGGCATTGTTTGAGAGGATGGGAAATTCAAAAATAAATGAATGGATCTAGAATGGATTGACTTCAGCGCGAATATAGGTTAAAATTAATACATATAATAACGAATAGCCAAGACGGCGTGTCAAGCTTGCGTAGCTTGCTAAAAGTCCCTAGCCACCTTATCCTTTGAGATAAGGTGGCTTTGTATTTTGAATCAGTTGAGAATTTCTCCGAAGGTTTTATGTAAAATCTCAAAATAATATTTAAATGTAAACGACTTTTATTTTAGGGAAGTATGTGCGTATTCTATTTCGCTTTAAAGTGATACGGTGAACCGTATCACAAATAACGAAAAGCCCTAAACAAGCTCCCCTTTAAGTAGGCAGGATTAATAAATAAACCGGCTACTTCAGAGGAGCATATCAGTTGTCGTGAATGTCGAATGCTTGGGTATCCTTTAAAATGGTTTTACCACATCATCTGAATCAGTGGAGTAAGCCAGCTCTTTCTGTGCTTCCAGAGCGGCCAGTCTGTCCAGCAGGGCTGCTCGGATTTGCTCATAGGCGTCACTGCCCAACGCCATACGTATCGGACCCTCTCCCTGGTCGACACGACGGATAATCTGCTGCGCCATTTTATCCGGATCGCCGACAACCATTTGATTGAACATGCTCATATCTATACCCGGCAGTTCTCCCTTCATCAGGCTAACGAATTGGCTCGCCTCCGTATCCCGGTATTCGTCCATCCGCTCACCGAATACGGCGTTGCTTGTAATGAAATTCGTTCGGATTCCGCCGGGCTCCACCATAGTGGTCTTAATATTGAACGGAGCCACTTCCTTAGCCAGCGCTTCAAAGGCTCCTTCGACCGCCCATTTCGAAGAGCAATACAGTCCCATACCCGGAATAGAATAATGACCCGCCATACTCGAAATCTGTACCATGTGACCGCCGCCCTGCTTACGGAAAAAGGGTAGGACTGCACGCGCTACACGTAGGGAGCCAAGCACATTGGTCATAAACTGATGCTCAATTTGCCTGTCGCTTGCTTCTTCCACTGCGCCATACAATCCATAGGCTGCGTTATTGACAAACACATCGATCGTACCCAACTCTGAAAATGCACGTTCCACCACTTCAGCAATTTGCTGAGAGTTTGTCAGATCTAAATTAGCCTGCCATAGTTGGGAGCCATACTGTGCCTGCAGATCATCCAGCACACCCGGCTTGCGTATCGTTGCGGCTACACGGTCCCCCCTATCAAGCAACCGGTGAGTTATACGTGAAGCCAAGCCTCCTGATGCTCCTGTAATGAACCATGTTTGCATGCTAAACACCCTCCAATCGTTGTCTTCCACTGAATCATACAAGCAACTGGAGGGAGCTAGCCACAGCATGTCTATTCTATTAACGGGAGTAACAGTCTACGGTAGCTGCCTGTCCTGCTCAAGTAAACGTAATAAATTCTCCTCCGTACCTGAACCGGGCACCGGAACAAAGAAACACCAGTGCAGTCCCGGGTCATTATCGATTACAGCCGCGGAGTGGAGCTCGAACTCCATCTCCTGTGCGTCAGGAACACGGAATAAAGCGGTGGCTACGTGTTTTTGTTTGATTTCATATAGCTCCCAGAAATGTACGAACTCCACGCTTTCCCGCGTCAAGCGTTCAAACCGTTCCATATATAACGGGTTGTTCTTGTAAAGATCGAAGCCTGCCCGCAGAACGGCTACAGAGTAACGGGCAGCGCCTTCCCAATTCACCAGTCTGTTGCGGTAATCCGGCTTTAAAAACATAATGTCCATCATATTCCGTTCGTTGTCCGGCAGACTGCCGAAATCGGCTACGATCAGTTCTGCCGCTCGATTCCAGACGATAACGTCCGTACCTTCATCCGTGATAAAAGAAGGATAATGCAGCTGATCTATGATTTGCTGCAAAACTCTCATATCCGGCCCTTCGCTATTTGGCACTGTGACAACGCTTGTCTTGTCTACATTGGCCAGATCGAACAGATGCTTCTGCTCATCATCGTCAAGCTGAAGTGCTTTACCGATACTGAGCAGCACTTCCGGCGAAGGATTAACCTCCTTGCCTTGCTCCAGCCAGGCATAGTAAGTCACGCTTATATTGGCAAGATAAGAGACTTCTTCTCTTCGAAGTCCCGGAGTGCGTCTTCGTCCGGGCAGCGGCTGGATCCCTGCCTCTGAAGGCTGCAACCGTTCCCTGCGCGATTTAAGGAAGTCACCCAATGCGGATGGAGAATGATTCTTTTTCAAGTGGGTCACCTCTATTTACTTATCTATTTACTCATAGGGAAGATGCAGATTACTAGTACCAAATGGACCAAAAGCACTTCCTACACATTCATTATAATCTCTGTTAATTGTCGGTTGCCACAAAAGAGAACCATAACGAGTACCGATACTGTTACTCCCGTTTATAGAATAGATATACTGTGGTTAACCCCTCCTACCAGGTTCATGCTCACCTTGGACAAGAGTAAAGTTTTCATTTTTCCCCCTCCCCCCTTCTCTTTTCGCTTCAATTTTCAACTTGATTGTACCGTATGAAGCCCGCATACAAAGGATTAGTAATAATTGTCCGTACTGTTGGAATTGCAAAGAAGGCTTTTGTACCCCTCTTTGTTTAATTGGTTAGCAATTGCTTTATAGCCTTTACCATTAATGTAGAGGTCAGAGATATACCGTACAAGTGAGGCTTCTTTTTCGTCAGTAACAAGTTGTTTGTTTACTGATTTGTAGCCTAGTACAATACCACCATTCCATTTACCTTGTTTTGCGCGTTCGTTCATACCCATCATGGCTTCTGGAGTCTGGAGCGGTCTGGTGGGGTGTCGAAGGGTGGGGGGGAGTTTACATCATTTGTGCTTGGCACTTTCAGAAATGGCGTTAGCACATCCATCGACCGACTTTGAATATAATTTAAAGCGATACGATAACAAGTAAAATATGTAGGTTATGGTAATTGAAATTTACCTTCACGTAATGTAAAATTACTTGATGGAAAAAACATGAAGGGGTGGGAGCATGAGGTGGAAGCGGAAGACTTACATTCAGTCGACTTGCGTAATTTCATATTTCCATTCCATTAGGACACTAAAGCATTTATTGCTTTAGTGTTTTTATTTTATGGGGGTGTAATAATTGTCAAGGTACAAAAGAGTTCTCGTTAAGCTAAGTGGTGGAGCAGTAGCAGGAACATCTGAATTTGGTTTTGAGCCAGAAATGTTAGACCATATTGCGGATGAAATTATGTCAGTAGTAAATTTAGGCGTTGAAGTATCGTTAGTTATAGGTGGGGGTAACATTTTCAGAGGTAATATGGCGGAAAGCTGGGGGATAGAAAGGGCAGAAGCCGATAACATTGGGACGCTTGCGACTGTAGTAAATAGTTTAATGCTTCGTGGAGTTCTTAAAGCCAAGACCAAAAAGGAAGTACGAGTAATGACGGCAATACCTATTACTTCAGTTGCAGAACCATACATCCGTCTAAGAGCAATCCACCATCTAGAAAAAGGCTATATTGTAATTTTTGCAGGGGGGAACGGTCAACCTTACGTTACAACAGACTATCCTTCAGTACAAAGAGCCATCGAGGTTAATTGTGACGCTTTATTAGTTGCAAAGCAAGGTGTTGATGGTGTTCTTAATGCAGACCCTAAGTTTGATAAAGATGCGAGGAAATTTCGTTCGCTTCATTACAACGACGTTTTAAAACACAACTTAAAGGTAATGGACCAATCAGCTTTCATTTTAGCAAGAGACTATAGTCTGCCAATGCATGTATTTAACTTCGATAAACCAGGCTCGATGAAAGAAATTTGTGAAGGTAAGAATAACGGTACGATAATTAGTGGCGAATCAGTTTCAGAGTTGGAATGAAATATGATAGAAATACTACTTTCCCTCGATTTAGCGGAACGATAGTTCCATAAAAGAAAAGTTATAAATACAAGCCCACTCCGCCAAAGGAGTGGGTTGTGTTTATACTGATATGTATATCTTGTGGTCAAACTGTACTTTGTGCTTAGATACATTACGAGGAACCGTCAGGCCAGATCTATATGATCGCCAAACGTATGTATGTACACCGTTCTATTTATGATGAATTTGTGGAAAAATATATAGAAGCGGCGAATCGCTGATTCGAATATGACGGTAGGTCCGGTTAATAAGGTGACCCTGAAGAAGAAATAAAGAAGCCACTCCATTTTTTTGGAGTGGCTTTGTACTCAGCTATTATACGGTGAACGGCGGCTATTTTCTACCTAATGTCTCCCAAACTCCATGGAGCCAGGAGTCAAACTCAGCAGCTTTGTCGCCCTCGTAAGTATCATAGATATCCAGACGTGTCTTTTGCAGTTTTTCCTTAAATTGCTCAAATGTGTGACCTTCAGGAAGGCTTTTTTTAATCCGTAGCAAAATTTTGTTAAGACCTTTAAACAGATCGCCTTTGTTTTTGGCAGGCATTTGTACATCTTCATCCAACTGCTTGAGCTTGAGATATGCGGCTTCGCGCACTTGAAACACTTGATCATTTTTCAAAACATAATGTAGCAACTGTATGGTAGGGACGGTATCCCAGTTTCCCAATTCGTTCACCGCATTCAGTCTGTCTCTCCAGCTTGCCGACCGATTAGCCGCTCGTTTGAGCTCTTCAAAGTTTTCCGGTAGTTCGTTCACTGCTCCAATATCATGGTTGTTCGTCAAAGTTCAATCTCCTTAATCATCGCCATCTCGGCAGAATGATGAATGTTAATCAGGTAAACACCATTATAGCACGAACCTGGTTAAACTACTTCATTAAAGCCGATTGGTTTGCCTGAAAATCACATTCACCACTTGACGATCTTTTTTTTCTTAATGAAGTCTACCATATACACCCAACCAATCAGTCCACATAAGACAAAACCAAACGCATGCAGAGATCCATAAATGGGAATAAAATCGAGTATGGTCAAGGAGTACATATTTTTCAGTAACGGATAGAAGATGGAAATGACAACAACCGTGTAAAAGGCCAGGCAAGAAAGGCCTAACAAGAAGGCTGCCTTAATATCCAGTGCGTTTTTCTTCAAGTACGCAAGGAGATAAGCGGTGTAAACCACAATATTGCAGGCGAACAAAGTGACACCAATGTACTCGATCGGCTTGGAGAAAATCATACCGAAAGCAATCAATATGGGTCCGATGATATCGATGGCAACAACCCAGGGATACCAGCTTTTTTTCGTCATGATCCGTCCCAGTGCGCCAATAAAAATCGGAACGATTGCAGATGAAAAATGAAAATGGACAGAGCTTAACGCGTGTGTTGCCACATTAGCTTCAAAGAGGTCAAATTGATATTGATATAAGGTAAACCAAATGCCCCCTATAAAAAAATAAACGAGCCCGGCGCCAATCGCTATCTCCGCTGCTTTTCCTTTAGAGATCACAATAGTGGTCAAGCCATAGATGCCAAGCAGCAGTGTGAACAATAGCCACCCAAGGGACAGTATCCCTGGGATTGCCGTACTTTCTAACCCCCACATCTTACTACTCATTACCGAGGCCAGGGTAAGAAGCGCAGCGGGATATTGAAGCCATTTAATAGCACCATAAATCATTCGTTGATGTGTATTCTTTGCGTCATGGTTCAAAAGTAAAATCACAAGAGGAACAATGACGAAAGCCGCAAACAGTAGAAATTTTTCAACAAGCTCGAATTGGAGGTAATCAAGATAAAATATAAGAATGGTTATGATTCCACCTGGGAACGCTGGTGCTAATAATGATTTCATTAGTTGCTTGAGGGAACTATTCATGGTGTTTCCTTTCTAACCTACGTTTATCGTAATAACTGCCTGCATCCAGTTGTGTGGCGTTCTTTATTATAGATCGGCAATTCTTCCTTTTGTAGTCTAACACATTTAATTGTCAATATATGAAAATAAGCTTATCTTACTGCGAGAAGGATCGATATGGGAGAATATACAGTCCTATCAGTCTATGATTTTCCCCAAGAAAACGAAAGCTATGTTCACCGAATCGCTCGTACAAGGAGAGCGGGAAAATCGAGGGCAGCAATCTCCTTCGCCACGCCGACAGAGGACAGGTTGATGGGGTCATGGGAAAATAGCCCTTCCGCTCTTCAAAGGCGAGCCTTCTGGTATTACCAAAGCACGATTGAGATGGACTGCACAAACACCGCCCGATAACACCGAAGACTTTTTAAAGACTTTCGCCTGTAGAATGATACGGAGAACCGTATCATAAGTAGGGAGTAAACTAGAGTAGTACCTATATTGCCACAGGTATGTCCCTTCTCTATCAATCCTAAAATTTTTTACATCCATTTGATATATTTCGCGATTTTCCTGACTTGATCTATGGTAAAATATCTCAGGATCAGAAATTGGAGAGGGGTTTTATAACTCATGTCATGGAAAAAAGTTCTGGGTAAAAGCACCATTCGTGTGGCTACTACTGCACTGTTACTTTCTCAACTATTCGGTGCGGTAGGTCCTGTCTCTGCTGCAGGCACAGATGTAGAAGTACACTTGATCGGAATCAATGACCTGCACGGTCAGCTCGATACCACATCAATGGTTAGTGATAAAAAGGCAGGAACGGCTCCAATTCTCGCTACATATCTAAAAGAAGCTCAGGCCAAATATGAACACTCCCTACTCTTCCATAATGGAGACTCTGTTGGTGCATCTGCTCCAGTTTCGTCTCTCGATCGGGATGAGCCTACCATGGAGTGGATGAATATGATGGGCTTCGATGTAGGTTCTCTGGGCAATCATGAATTTGACCAAGGGATTGCTGCATTAAAAGCACAGATTTTTGGCGGCCTTGATCCAAAAGAAGGCAAGGTCACTCATGCTGGTGCAAAATTTGATTATGTGAATGCAAATGTGATCGAAACTGCCACGGGCAAAACATTGATTAAGCCATACGTGATCAAAGAAGTGGGCGGCGTCAAAATTGGATTTATCGGATTGGTGACGAAATCTACACCGGCTAAAGTTTCCCCATCGGGTACAGCAGGCGTGCGCTTCCTAAGCGCAGAAGAAGAAGTTGAAGCCGTTAATAAATATTCAAAAGAATTGCAAGATCAAGGTGTGGAGACGATCATCGTCCTGGCGCATGATCCAGCAACGACCAAAGAAGGCGTAACCACTGGAGAAGCAGCTGATTTGGCAAAGGCTTTGCCAGCAGATTCCCCTGTTGATGTTATCGTTGCAGGTGACAATCACGCTTTGGCTAACGGTGAAGTGAATGGAAAATTGGTCGTTCAAGCGTATTCTTATGGTACGGCATTTGAAGATATCAAGTTGATGATTGACCCTACGACTGGGGATGTAACCGAAAAATCAGCTACAGTTACAACGACTTTCCAAGAGGGTGTAAAAGAAGACCCTGAATCTTTGGCTATTATTAAAAAATCATTGGACAAGCATCCTGAGCTAACCAAGCCAGTAGGTACAACAGATGGTTCTGTCACTCGCACAGATGCTTACAATAACGAAGCAGCTCTAGGAAACCTCATTGCAGATGCAATGCGTCAAGCAGACTTTGGTGATAACGCAAGCGATGCTGACTTTGCATTTATGAACCCAGGTGGTATTCGTGCCGATCTGCCAGAAGGTGATGTGACCTTTGCTGATCTTGCCAAAATCCAACCTTTTGGAAATACGTTAGTGAAACTTGAGCTGACTGGTGAACAAATTCAAACCTTGTTGGAGCAGCAATGGGGAACCAATGCGGACGGTACACCAAACACCAAAACACTACAAATCTCTGGCCTGAAATATACGGCAGATTTCAATAAGCCAGTTGCAGAACGTGTGACGAGTCTTAGTCTTGAAGATGGCACACCTATTGATCCTGCAAAAACATACACGGCTGTAGTTAACAACTTTATGGCTGCAGGTGGAGACAACTATAAAGTGCTGGTGGATGCCAAATCATCCTTGGCAGGTCCTATCGATTTGGATGTTTTCTATGAGTACATTGTAGATACGTATAAAGGCGGCGCTATTCAAGCTGAAACAGAAGCACGTATTACGAATGTAGCTGCGCCTACAGAACAACCAGAGACGCCGGTAACAACAGAATTCATCTCCCGTGCTGACTTTGTAAGTGCTCTGGTAGACATGTTGAAACTAAACGAAGTTGCTACAGCACCTACATTCAAGGATGTTGCTGCTGATGCTGCATATGCGGATGCAATCGCTGAAGCGACTCACGCTGGATTCATTCAAGGATACAGTGGCAACTTCAATCCTGATCGTGATATCACTCGTGAAGAAGCGGCTACCATCCTTGCTAAATTGTTGAACAATCCAGCCTCAGATAAAGAAGCTGCTGCAATCATTGCAGGTTTCGAAGATGGCAAAACCGTGTCTGCCTATGCGGTTAAATCGTTGGCTAACCTGATTGACAAAGGAATTCTTGGAGCAGCAGAGGGCAATTTGCTCGAGCCTAAACAAGGCCTGTCCACTAACGATGCAAAAGCTCTAATTCAAAAAGCTGTTGCAGCAAAAGCTTCATAGTATAGAACTTATTCAGACCATATATTAAAACAGGAGAGCACATCCTTTTTGGAAAATAGCTTTCTTCTACTGATAAACCTCCAATTTATGAAGGGGTTTATCTAGGAGAGTAGCTATATCCCAAACGAGGGTGTGTTTTTTTATGCTTTTATTTCCTTTATTGATTAAAAACTAATCTACGGCTGGTTGTACTTCACTGGATACCATCACTCCATAAATTTTCTTCATCAATCATCCCCCCCTAATATATTAAGGAAAAATCACTTTTCTATTAAAACAGATCCTCGGATAGTTCGATGTCATTATTCAAGTCATGTTTGTTGAGATTTTGTAGAGACTCGTTTTTTAAACTAAACAAGAAAGAGTGGAAACTCGGACCGAAGTGTATTTTTTTTACGAGCCAACGATCTATGGAGGAGGTGAACAAGGAGGGGACTCCGCAAGATTTCGATGAGGCAAAGGGCTACTGGGATCAAGGAAATAGAAGAAATTCATTCGGTTAGTGTGATCGGGACGATCAGGCTGCTGGTAATGAATTTTGGTAGTTTTGGAAATGGAGGAGAAAGGTATTTTGAAACGAAAACGCAACATGGGTAAGGCAATACTCTCTTGCTTCCTGGCAATGATGCTCGTTTTACAGACGGTGGCGTTCTCTGTCACTGCATATGCGGATAGCGAGCCAAGCGATGCTGGGGCAGCGGTCATTAGCGAAACTGATTTGCCGGGCACAGATGAACCGGTACCAGTGACTGACGCAGTGTACGATGTGCCGAACGATTCCATAGTGATGGCGGCAGTTCCGACGGAAAAAACGGCAGTGTTCATGGATGCTAATTCAACCTTTCCGCTGAAGGTGACGCAGGGAACTGACATTGCTCCAGGCGGTACAATCCAAGGCAGACAGGCATTTACCCTCAAATCAGAGGGCCTCAAGGTGCCGGTAAAAGGGGATTATGCAAACACGCCAGATGAGAATGACACGACCAAGTACATTCAGAAGGGCGACTCAATCGAGTTAAAACGGGATGCCTACTTCAACGAAGTGGTGCTGCCGACAGCTACCAAGCCGTTAATGGCAACAACCGATACGGGTGTGAAGCAGCTCGGTACTGCCTACTTCACCCCGGATAGCATCAAAATTGTGTTTAATGGTGATGATTGGTTTTTTAACGGTGTCGGACGAGGGGTTACCTTTGGCTTCGAAACCACTGCCAATTCGGATATAACAGGCATGAATTACGGTGATACGAAGCCTATCACAATTTTCGGGGGAGCGTATGAATTAGTAAACCCGGATGTTACAGCAGCGTATAGCATAACTGTAAGCTCGCCTGGAATGATTAGATGGGATCAGTATGGTTACCGCGGAATTCAACCAGCTCAATTGGTAGAGGGTGCAATAACCTGGGAGTCAACCGTATCTGCATTCGATCAGTTTGATAAAACAGTACAATTGCCGCTGGACGGGAAGATATTTTATACCAATCCCTCCACATATAATACGGGTTTTGGTAACGTCCGCGGCATCTATATGGAGGGTTCGTTCAAAGTCAATGGGCAGGACGCAACTCCAGTTATTGGGGCCGACGGATCGCTGACTTACCTATTCCCAGAGGGGACAGGTCTGGATCCAAAGGTTGAATATAAAACATGGATTCCCAAGGAAGCTTATTATTACGAGTATAAGAATCCGCCAGGCAATCTTGGTCGCGGTCACCGGGATATGAATGGCAAAGTGGAACTGAGACAGGACAATAATATGTTGGTCCAGGCAAGTCAGGAGATTTCTTTTGCTCCCGACTGGATTCAAGCCAGTGCCTCATATGACCATCCGAATGAAACCATTACATGGAGGGTCACAGTTAACCAATATAACAAAAAAGGGTTAAAGGACTTTACTATTACAAATGTATTACCTGCTGGGCTGGACTTTATATCAGCTGAATGGCAGGCGTGGGAGGATAACACTGCATCTGAGGTACAGACGATTATACCAGATGCAAACAGTATGTATTCCTTTGGGGATATCAACGGTAAAGTAGAATTAGTGATTAAGAGCAAGGTAACAAGCGGTTCAAGCTTCAGAATAGATCCTCGTGCCAACTGGAGTCTGGATACACTTAATGGCATACAAAACAACGATGTCATAACCGGTACAAGGCCTAATGCAGTGACTGATGAGGCCATTGTCAGCATCGGCGCGCACACTTTTACCAAAACAGGCGCCGTTTCAACCGAGGATTACAGCCTGGGTGGCGTTACCTGGACCGTGAATCTGACACCGCAGTATAACCTGCCTGATGCAGCCGTATACGATGTGCTGGTACATGGCGGAGATTTAAACGTCTTGGACAACGCGGTGGATGCAACCGGCGAAGTGAGCAAGGAAACCATTGCAAAAATCAAGGCCAATGTTAACTCGTACCAGCTGTGGAAGCAGTATCATGAGGGGACTTTGAAGACCACAGCAACCGGACTTACGACAAAAGCTATTCCTTTAACCGTAGACGGTAAAGTGGTGGCAGATTTAATCAAGGTGACTGGGTATACGGATAAGGCTGCATCTTTCAGCTTCCGTACACTGGAGACCAACCCGGATATCCTCTTCAGGCAAAATATCGATTCCGGAAAAACGATTCGGAATCGGGCTCTGCTGTTAGATGGTGATACCGTAAAAATGGCGGAAAACGCTGTTAATCTTCACCTGCGCATGCTGAACAAGGATATGCTCTTTGCCTCGAAGCCATTGAAGGCAGATGGTACACTTGAAAATGTGAGCCCAAATAATGTTAGCAACTACATTAGAAACGATAACAATGAAGCATGGACCATTTCCGCCTATGACAGGACAACCAAGACGGTCACATTCCGTTTAGGGGTAAACATGCCCGGATATAACACGGAAGTAATGGCCAAAGATGGCGGTAATCGAGTCATTAGCAATATCAAGCTGGTGGACACACTGCCCGAAGGCTGGGAATTCGTTCCGTTTTCTGAAGATGAGGACTTTGAGCTTTGGAAAGGACTTTCGGACAATGGATCAGGTACAGAGTATGGTGTCCGAAATGATGCCAGAACACGTATTGAACCAGGTACCAGTGCTCATGTAGTCAGTTTTTCACATCAAGGAAACGAGGGGACGTTCACTTTCTCGAAGTTGGAGAGTCCATACATCATTCTGGTGAAGGCGAGACCTTCCAACGCTGCCCTGCAGAAGTATTTGGATGAATACACCACAAGCGGCATAGACAAGCAGGTACTGTATAACAAAGCCGATCTCCATATGACATGGGGTGGTGTGGAAAAGGTTCTCACTGAACAGCGCAAAGTTATTGTACCAGTTCAAACCCTTAGCAAGTCAGTAACGAAGCCAGTTCCAGGAGTACTCGAATGGACAGTAAACTATACCCCTCCATTCAACATGACACAGGGTGTATATTTGCAGGATACCATAGGTGCAGGTATGGATCTGCGCTATGAAGAAAATGGGCAGCTTGTGCTAACAGCACCAAGTATGGCCGTCTATCGGGCTAAGCTATCTGCCAGCGGAGCACTGGAACGAGAGGGAGAAGCGCTGGATCTCAGCAACCCGAATAGTGAAGTTCAGGTAGAAGCTGTCCCAGGTGCGGACGGCACGACGGTGCTAACATTTAAAATGGATGACCCTAATCAGTTTTACCAGTTTGTCTACCAAACGGAGGTTGACCCTTCCAAAGCAAAAGCTGGCGACAAAATGGGCAACGAAGTAAAGCTGATGGGCGATGACAAGCTGAAAACAGTCAGTGCCAGAAGTGAAAGCACGCTGGACAATTCAGACGTTGCCGGAAGTTCAAGCTCCAATGCCCTTCTGCCTCTGAGGAAGGTGGATCCCGACAACAATCCGCTAAAAGGTGTGGAGTTTACACTCTATAAAAAAGACGGCGGGACTCAAGTTGCGAAAGGAACAACCGACAGCGAAGGGAAACTCAATCTGTTATTCCCCGATCCAGGGTATTATGAGTTGAAGGAAACGTATATCGACACAACGACATGGTTGCCGACTACAAGAATTTATCAGGTTTATGTAGGCAATACGCCTGGAAAGCCCATCTGGGTAGATGGCGTGAAAGTAACCTCTGAAAATCCGCTGGTCGTACCTACGCCGGCGCAAGGAAAGCTGACCATTACCAATAAGGTGGAAGGAAACGGCAGCGATTCTTCCAAGGATTTTGAATACACCGTGACTTTCACCGGCGAAGGTAAGGACGGAGAGTATACCTATAAGAAGTCGGATGATACGTTTGGCACAATCAAAAGCGGTGGCAAGATTACCCTCAAGGACGGCGAATCAGTGACGCTGCCTGCATTGCCTGCGGATCTGGTCTATACCGTGACTGAGGCCGATTATACGACCGTTGACGGTTACACGACCACGCCGGAGACGAGAGAGCTGACTGACACAATCGTGAATAAAGGCGATCACAAGGCGGACTTCGTCAATGAGCGTAACGTAAACAAGCTGACCGTCAGCAATAGGGTTATGGGTAACGGTGGCGACAAGACGAAGGAATTCGAGTATACTGTCATCTTTGAGGATACAGGCAAGGATGGAAGCTACTCTTACGAGAAGTCGGACGGCAGCAAAGGTACGATCAAGTCTGGCGAATCCTTCACACTCAAGGATGGAGAGACACTGGATATTTTGGGTCTGCCTAAGGATCTGAAATACACGGTTACCCAGAAGGAGTACACAGCCGATGACTACATGACCAACCCTGAGGAACGGTATTATACCGGAATCATGGAGAGCAAGGATGAAATTGCCCCTTTCACGAACATTCGGGTTTTGAAGGGCGGCCTGTTCATCAGCAATACAGTTAAAGGCAAAGACGACGATAAAAAGAAATCGTTCAAGTACACCCTCAACTTCACAGGAGAGGGCGCAAGCGAATCTTACGTCTATGAGAAGTCAGACGGAAGCAACGGCACAATCCAAAACGGAGAGACCTTTGAGCTTACAGACGGCCAGACGCTGGTTGTGCAAGGACTCCCAACGTATCTCGAGTACACGGTGATCCAGGATGATTATTCGGAAGACGGCTATATGACCGATCCTGAAAGTTTCGTCCACACAGGCACCATTCCAGAGAAAAAAGCGGCCGAAGCGCATTTCGTCAATACTCGCCCATATCTGGAAGGTGTTCTGCGTAACAACAACACAGGAGAAGTTATTCCAAATGCACCCATTACGATAACCGACCTGAAGACCGGCAAGGAGCTTCAAACGGAAACAAATGAGAAGGGTGAATATGCAATCCCAGCCACAGCGGATACGGACTACACAATCACATATACAAAGTGGTATCAGGTAGGCGGGAAGGATGTCCCTGTCGAGTTCACGCAAAAAGCAAATGTGGATAGCAGCGTGAAAGACGAGACGGTTCCGGCGGACATTACAGCGGTAGGGATCGTTCTGTTCAAGCAGCTGGATGGAACAACAGAACTGTTCAACGAGTCATTCACCAGCCAGATGCACATCTACTTGAAGGATAAGGACGGCAAGTATGTTGAGGAGAACGGCCATCCCAAGGCGTTCCCGATGGCTTCGAACGGCACTTTCTCCGTGGAGGGGCTAAGCGAGCAGAAGTACACAATGGAAGTTCGCTATAAAGCTGAGACCGGTGAGGAATTGCTCTTCAAAGTAACAGAACTGAACGTGAAAGCTGACGGGGAGCTGAATATCTCCGAGGCATTGGTTGACCCTTACGGTACGGTTTATGATGAAACGACTGGAGATGCCAGCACTGGGAAGAAAATTGATGGAGCCAAAGTTACACTGTATTATGCGGATACGCAGCGGAACAGAGATAACGGCCGCATTCCGGATACGAAAGTAACACTTCCTTCAGTTCCGAATTTCCCACCGCATGACAACGAGAGCCCTGAGCAGGATAGCGATGCAAATGGCCTCTATGCATACATGGTATTTCCTGAAGCGGATTACTATTTAATCGTAACGAAGGATGGATACGAAACGCACAGGAGCGATACGATTTCTGTCGATTTTGACATTGTAAAATACGATGTGCCAATGAAGCCTATAAACACCGGTGGCGTACCGGGTCCTGTCAATCCTGCACCAGAGCCGGTGAATCCAGGACCTGTCAGCCCTGCACCGGAGCCGGTGAATCCGGGTCCTGTCAGTCCTGCACCAGAGCCGGTGAATCCGGGTCCTGTCAGTCCTGCACCAGAGCCGGTGAATCCGGGTCCTGTCAGTCCTGCACCGGAGCCGGTAAATCCAGGACCTGTCAGCCCTGTACCTGACCAACCTGACAATTCCGAGCCTGGCAACGTCAACAATGAGACTAACAACACCGACAACGTGATTGATAACAATGACAACGGAATTGGTAATGTCAGCGACTTAGCCGATAAGGGTGCGGGTAATGGAGATAATGAGCTCGACGATGTTCCGCAAACCGGAGACAACAGCGTATCGCCACTCTTCTATATGGTTTTGGCACTGATGTCCTTGGTGACAATCGGATTCTGTCTACTCGGCAACAAGAAGAAAAAGCACATCCAATGACCGGAAAGGCGGTAAGAAAATGAGCAAAACCAGAAAAATTCTTATCGCCGTTTCCTCCCTTGTTTTGGTATTTTCTCTCTTCAGTGTTGGGAGAACTCTCCTGCGGGATTATGCTGAGCAGCAGAAGATCGAAGAACTGACAAAAGTTTGGGAGGAAGGGTCAGACAAAGGAGGAGGGGATGCATTCCCCTCCTTTTTGTCCAATAAGGCGAATGAGCAGGTCATGCTACCCGAATTCCGGGATCTTTACGAGAGGAATTCGGACATCGTCGGCTGGCTGAAGGTTGACGGCACCCGCATTGAGTACCCGGTCATGCAGAACCCACAGGATGCGGAGTACTATCTCAATCATGACTTTGATAAAAATGAAAACAAAGGCGGCCTCCCTTTTTTGGACGAGCATAGCCGGGCCAACAGTTCGGACATTTTGCTGATTCATGGACATCACATGAAAAGCGGCTGGATGTTTAAAGATTTAATGAAGTACAAAAACGAAAGCTTTTATAAAGAGCATGCTACGTTCCAATTCAGCACGCTTTACGAAAAGGAAGAGTATGAGATTGTTGCTGTTATTCAATCACAAGTTTATCGCAAATCGGACGACGTTTTTAAATATTATCAAATTGGGAATGTAAGTACAGCCGCCGAGTTCGATTCGTATGTTCAGAACATCAAGAAACTCGCTCTTTATGACACGGGTGTAACAGCCCAGTATGGCGACAAGCTTATTGTACTGTCCACGTGCGAGTACTCGACCGAAAACGGCAGGCTTGCGGTGGTCGCCCGAAAGCGTTAATGACGATGCTGAAACACGAAAGCAGTCAGCTTCATATCGCGTTCTCCCCTAGGAGGACGTGATTTTTTTTGCCCAAAACGCTGTGGCTTTACATGCTTGTCCTTACAATGCCCTGCATCTCTCGCCGAGTAGAACGACGTTCAAGAGTTTCAAGAGTCGTCTTTTTAGCGGGATGGTCCTTATTCGTAAACTTGCTGTTACAGAAATTGTATCAAACGGTACCCCAAGATTTTTAGTGACAGCTTCCCGCATCTGCTAAAATGACTAGAGAAGCAAAAAATGGAAACTAGGCTACAATTGAAGGAGAGTCCAAATATGGGGTCTGAGGTAATGGAAACACAACTGGATCGAATAAAAAGCAAGCTAAATCAAGCTATGCATAAAGACGCGGATTTCTCCTTGTTTGGAGCATCCTCCCATCAATATAGGGTTAGAGAGAAGCTCAAAGCAAAAGAGCTGGCGGACTGGGAAAGTCTTAATCAGGTAACGCTACCTGATTCTTTTGCGCAGTTTTTGATGGAAGTTGGCAATGGCGGCGCTGGACCTTATTATGGAGTTTATTCGCTTGAAAAGGCCACTACCTATACCGAGCGAGAGGTGCTCCTTGCGAAATCTATTCTGCATCCCGGGATGGCCAAAGAGGAGTGGAACCATCTGATTGAGCCTCTGACCAAGGATGAGGATATTTCCGATGAAGAATATGATGAAGCCCGTAATAAAGTGCTAGGCGGCATGTTGTGCATAGGTACCCAAGGCTGCGAATACGATATGTATCTCGTGCTTGAGGGGAAATACAGGGGGAGGATTGTGTACACCTCTGATTTCCATCCAGATCATCCTTTTTTCTTTGTTTATGAAGACAGCTTTCTGGACTGGTATGAGCGCTGGCTGGATGAGATTATTTTGGATTATGAGGGCTCGTGGTTTGGCATTTTAATGCCGGGGAATGAGGACGTTTTAATCCAGATGTATCAGAGTGCTCCGAACGAAGAGATTCAAACCAAAGCACTGGATGGAATGTTTAAATTTAAAAAAGTCTCTGAAGAAACCCTTGGTTTCTTGAAAAATGTGGCGGAGCAAAGCGTAAAACATCGCAATACAGCAATTCAGCTCATTTGCAAAACTTCTTTTGATACGGGTGCGGAATATCTTTTGGGAGTATTGCAATCGGAAGGGCATGAGGATTTTTCGGATGCTTTAAAGATTCTGAACGCTCACCGTAAAACGGCAGATTTAAAAGAGTTTTATCCAGCGATTTTGCAAAGGATTGACAGGATTAGTGACAGGGAAACCCTTCGTTATGCAGGATATCTCTTGGAAGATTGCGATGAGGTTACTCTCCACAACTTTGCACCCTTCTTGTGTCACGCCGACTCGAGTATGCAAACTACTGCCATCTATGCCGCACGCAGTTGCAAGAACAAGATCGGAAGCTGGCAGATCATTGAACAGATGATGTTGGGAGGCGACCAACAGGTTTTGAATAATTTAATTCTATACTGGGGTCTTATTCCGCATGAGAAGTTGCTGCCTTACTATAAGGCCATATGGCCGGAGTATAAAAACAATCCGAATTTCAGAGAGAAGTTCATCCATTGTTTGCGAGAATTGCATTTGCCAGATGATTATTTCGACAAGGGCGAATTTTGAAATATACTGCTGAGGAACAAAAACAAATTAATGTAAGGAAACCATTATTAAAAGGAAAGAAAACTCGCCTATTACACTGGCGAGTTTTCACTATTAAACGCAGTGCTTTACTCCAGAAGCAAGTTATTCGATAGAGTCTTTCGTTGCGTTATACATATTTTCTACGTACTGGTCCACTTCATCTCGTGACATGCGGAACCGAGCGACAGAAGTGCCATATCCGATCTCCTGTTTACCCTCTTCCAATCCCTTGAAAATTCCATCTGCAAAAGCATCCAATGGTTCTCCATGTGTATGCAGTCCTGCTCCGCCTAAATCGGTACTTACTGCTGGAGGAGCAACTTCAATTACCTCTACAGATGTATCTGAAAGCTGGTGCCTCAGGCTGATTGTAAACGAATGGAGGGCTGCTTTGGTTGCCGAATAAATTGGAGCAATTGCAAACGGTGTAAAAGCGAGCCCGGAAGTAACGTTAATGATCGTTGCTTCATCTTTTTTTGCCAAGTAGGGAGCAAACAACATGGATAAATGGAAAGGAGCTTCAATGTTCGTCGTAATTTCTTTGCTGAAGTAGTCCCATTGATGCTTCGCATCCGTTTTGAGTACATTAAAGCGTTGTTGAATACCGGCATTATTCACTAACACATTGACCTCTGGATAGTTAGCTGTTACCCAATCGAACAATGCGATCCGGTCGGATTCCATATTCACATCATTTACGCGCGTGATAAGTGCAGGGAGTTTTTCTTGGGCCTGCTGAAGTACCTGCTCTCGTCGTCCCGTAACAATGACTGTATTTCCAGCTTTGATAAATCGCTCTGCAAAAGCCAATCCGATTCCAGAACTTCCACCTGTAATGAGTATAGTATTGCCTGTAAGTTTCATTCTATGTTCTCTCCTGTTCACCTTTAGTGTTTTCCTGAATTTGATTAGTATAGCGTGTAATTTTAAAATCAATTCCCTCTAGGGAATTTGTCATGATTGCAATTTCATCGAGTACAGCCTGCTTGTGTTCTCTCATCATGTTGAGCCTTGTTTCGAGGGTGCTGCTTCCTTCAATTATCCAATCCATATATTGTTTGATATTGCTAATGGACATATGTGTGTTTTTTAAACAGATAACCGTTTCAAGAAGTGCCATCTGGTTTTCTGAGAATAATCGCCTTCCAGCTTCATCGCGCTCGATTAATGGGAGAAGTCCTCTTTTTTCATAATAGCGCAGCGTGGACTCTGGAATACTGAATCGGGCAGAAGCTTCGCTAATGGAACAATACTTCATCTGGAGACCTCCAAATTGTTACTTACTTTGTCGACAGGAACATCATACGACTTAAACCATAGTTTAAGTCAACTCTATATAAAATTAGGTCAGTTTGGATACAGCCTCTTAATGCGAAAAGCTAGCGTTCCGTTGGCTCATTACTTAATGGGCTATAGTTAATAGCTATAACCGGCTATAACTCATTCGTAGAACAGTATAAGAGGAGGGATGTGCTATATTAATCCTACAATTCTTTTACGACGAGGAGATTAACCTATGAGCATTCAAACTGAACCTAAGCAGCGTACGGTTACCCCATTTCGATATGATGTCGTTGGCAGCTTTCTTCGCCCCAGCACATTGAAAGAGGCTAGATTACAATTTCATAACGGTGAAATCACCGCTGAGCAGTTGAAGGAAGTGGAGAATGCGGAAATTGTGAAGCTCGTACAGAAACAAAAAGAGGTTGGCCTTCAAGCGGTAACTGATGGAGAATTCCGCCGTTCCTGGTGGCATCTCGACTTTTTCTGGGGACTTGATGGAGTAGAGCGGGCAATTATCGACCAAGGTTATCAATTCAACGGCGCAGAGTCCAGACCGGAAACAGCCCGTTTGACCGGCAAAATTAGTTATAGTAATCATCCTTTTGTATCCCATTTTGCATTCCTGAAAGGTATTGCAGGTGAGGATGTGGTTGCACGGCAATCGATCCCTGCGGCTGCGCAGTTCCTGTTTGAGTTGGACCGGGCGGAAAACAAGGAAAGCACACAAGCCATTTATCCAAATCGGGAAGAGCTTCTCTCAGACATTGCCCAAGCGTACCAAGCAGCTATTCTTGCTTTCTATGAAGCGGGCTGCCGCAGTATTCAAATTGACGACTGCACGTGGGGAGCGCTATGCGATGAGCAGTTCATGGCGCTCATGGAGCAGATTGGTGTGAATGTAGCTGAGTACGCCAACGAGCTTGCGAAGCTGAATGAAGCCGTTGTATCCGGCCTGCCGGAAGACCTCGTGGTAACGACACATGTCTGCCGTGGTAATTATGTTTCGACATTTGCCGGTGTAGGTGGAGGTTACGAGCCAATTGCACAAACCCTTCTAAGTATTGATAACTACTCCGGCTTTTATCTGGAGTTTGATACCGAACGGGCAGGTGATTTCAAACCGCTTCGTTTCCTGAAGGATAATCAGCAGGTCGTTCTGGGTCTGTTCTCTTCCAAATTCGGTGAGCTGGAAAACAAGGAAGACATTCTGAAGCGGATTGAGGAAGCGAAGCAATACGTTGATCTGAACCGAATCTGCCTGAGTCCACAATGCGGCTTTGCTTCCACGGAGGAAGGCAACCATCTGACAGAGGAACAGCAATGGCGCAAGCTGGCGTTCATTAAGGAAATTGCCGAAGAGATCTGGAACTAGTCTATCTGAATTACGAAAGTAGAATACATCGAGTTATAGCCGTACGGGATAGTAGACCGTACGGCTATATTACATTTTGGGTACGTTATATGATCAAATACCTTAAACAAGTAGAGTTTTGGTTATACCGAAATGCTGTATCGAAAGGAGACAGGGATTTCTTCAATTATGAAAAGCAATTTATTTAATGTATTACATTCCAGATCATGGTATATTTTTATTATTAAATCATGTAAGGAGATAGCGATGAATCGTACATAATTAGGTTCACCAAAAACAAACGGACTAAGAAAAAGTGAAGTAAGTAATGACCTTAGTGATGAACAAAGCAATGAAGATCTGCAAGTATCAGCGAAAGATATGAAGTTTGAGAAACTAATTTTAAGGAGATTCCTATGCCTAATCAATTCGCAAAAAGTATCATCGTATTTTGTTTGGTTCTTTTATTATTACCGACAACAACAATTTTGGCAGCATCGGTTATCAAAGATCCAGTTTTGGCAAAAATCATTCGAGCAGATCTGAAGCTGTCGGCTAAAAAAGAACTAAAGGCAAGCGATTTGAAAAAATTAAAATCCTTGTACGCTATGGATGCAAAAAGTAAGATTTCTAATCTCCAAGGGCTTGAATATGCGGTTAACATAGCGGAGTTAGTTCTGCCCGGTCATAACATCAAAAATATAAAACCACTCACCAAGCTGAAAAAAATAAATTTCTTGGCTTTAGATGGGAATCAAATTACAGATTTATCTCCACTCTCAGGATTAAGTAAACTGGAGAGTTTATTGATTAGCGATAACCATATCAAAAGTCTGGAGCCGTTAAAAAATTTACGCAATCTTACAAGTTTGCTTGCAAGCGGCAATCAAGTATCGGACCTAAGACCTCTCCAGAAGACAAATCTTGAATGGATTATTATGGACCATAATAAAATTCAGGATTTGACACCGTTAAAGAACCATCCAACATTAGAACATCTTTATCTGGAAAATAACCTTATCCAGGATATTGCAGTGCTCGAAACCATTCCTCATCTAACTGAGGTATATTTGGCCAACAACCCACTGAATGAGAATGCTGAGCAGGTTGTGGAAAACTTGGAGAGGAACGGTGTGATTGTAAGTTTGGAAAATGATGAAGTGGATCAGTCGGAATAAATATAGTTTGAGAAGACAAATTTAGAAAAAGGTTTAATTATTTAATTACCTCGCTCTTTATAAAGGACAAAGAAGGCCGTAGATAAAATCAACGGCCTTCTTTGTGCATGGCGAAATAAATTTACGTTAATACCGCGCATCTACGACTCTGTTATTCCACCTCAACCTCCTTCACCGTTTCGCCCTCAATCAGGACAGGCTGGTAATAGGTATTGGTGGGCAGATCCTTTTTGCCTTGCAGCTTCTTGATGACCCAGTCGGCGGCGTCGCGGCCCATTTGCTCCTGGGGATGGGTTAGTGTCGTGAGTTGAATGTTGGCATTCTTGGCGATGTATGAATTGTCCTGTCCAATAATGGATAACTCATCCGGAATGGATATGCTTAGTCTCCGGCAAGCATGAACGACTTCCAGCCCAACCTCGTCGTTATAGCACACAATGGCAGTTAGCGCCTCCCTGTTTTCGTTCAGAAACGTTTCCACATTGGTGGACAGATCCGGCTTCGACGCTGTATCGAACGAAAGCACCTGCTCGGGATGAAACCGTAGTTTGGCTTCGCCTAACGCTTTGATGTACCCCTTCATCCGGTACTTTCCTTGTAAATCATCCATTTTTGCAATAAGCCCAATCTGGGTGTGTCCTTTGGCAATGAGTTCCCGGGTGGCAAGATAACTGGACTGCACGTCATCCAGACAGAAGAAGGGAACCTCCAGCTCTTCGTAAAAGGCATTGATCATGGTGAACGGGACATCCTGCTCCTTAAACGACAGATAGTACGCAATGTTGGGGTTGTACAGATTGCTCTTGGTCGGCTCCACAATCAGGCCATCGACGCCATAGGAGAGCATCATTTCCAGCGCCTTTTTTTCTTGTGCCACATCATTATTGGTGCTGGCCAACAGCAACGAATAATTATCTTCATTCAATCGGCTCTCAATGCCGCGAATGATCGAGGGGAAGATGTAATCGGAGATGTACGTTGTGATAACACCGATCGTTTTTTTCATCGTACTTCCGCCGGATCTGGATCGGTATTGATTGCTGACATAGGTGCCCGAACCCTTTTCACTTCTCAAAAAACCTTCGTTCGATAGCTCCAAAATGGCCTTCCGAACCGTCTGGCGGCTCACGTTGTAACTCTCCTGTAGAGCGGACTCCGTCGGAATCTGTTCGCCTACATTATATGTCCCCGAAAGGATATGGCTCTTTATATCGTCAATAATGACCTGGTATTTTGGCTTCACGTAATCCACTTCTTTCATCATTACTCATCTATAGAAACGGTATTGTTCAAATAGTTGTACGTACATATTTTATCATGATTCTGTTCCAATGAAAATGAAACTGCATATTTTTCGAAAAGAACCGTACAATTCCGGACTGATTACATGAAAATGTACCCTACAGCATACCTATAATCAAGTGATGATTAGCACAGTAATAGCAATATCGTGTTTATTGTAAGTATAACTATTATATATTATTGACAAATGTACGTACAAAAAATATACTAAGGCTGTCAGAAGAGGAAAGCGCCTTCTTAAATAGGATTGTTACTTTTCTCTCACATGAGGGACGTAACAGCAGGAAACATTTTTATACGAATTCATGAATTCATCATAAAGTCACTGCAGTTTTGGAGCTTCAACATAACGATCAGCCTTCGGACATAAAACTGCGATCAGAGAGGGGACAACCATGGTTATGAGTCATGAGGAGACAAAAGAGGCGATTGCGAAGGGAACCACTTCACTTGGCATCGAATTCGGATCGACACGGATCAAAGCGGTATTGATTAACGAACGATTCGACACGATCGCATCCGGGAGTTATGAGTGGGAGAATCTCCTGAAAGACGGATATTGGACATACAACCAAGAGGATATTATTGCAGGCATGCAAACGGCATATCGCGAGATGAAGCAGGATGTGGAACAGAAATACGGCATCACGCTGCAAACTATCGGTTCAATCGGATTTTCAGCCATGATGCACGGATATGTTGCATTGGATCGCAAGGGTGAACTGCTGGTACCGTTCCGGACGTGGCGTAACGCAACCACGGGGGTTGCTGCCAGGGAACTAACGGATCTCCTTCAATTCAACATTCCGGAACGCTGGAGTATTGCGCACTTGTACCAAGCGATTTTAAACGAAGAGGAGCATGTGCCTCACATCGATCACCTGACCACTCTGGCAGGATATATTCACTGGTTGTTGACCGGCAATAAAGCGATCGGGATTGGTGACGCTTCGGGCATTTTCCCAATTGACGAATCTACACATAACTATCACCCATCCATGATTGGGCAGTTCGATGAGTTGATCGCAAATAAAGGTTATCCATGGAAAGTAGAGGACCTTCTTCCGAAGGTACATCTCGCTGGCGTGCAAGCAGGTGCATTAACGGAGGCAGGAGCGAAGCTGCTCGACCCTGCAGGAGACCTGCAAGCAGGCATTCCGCTATGTCCGCCGGAAGGCGATGCCGGGACAGGTATGGTCGCAACGAACAGCGTCAGAAAACGCACAGGCAATATATCAGTTGGCACGTCAGTTTTTGCCATGATTGTGCTGGAGAATGAGCTGTCCAAAGTATATCCCGAGATCGACATGGTCACGACGCCAGATGGCAGTCCGGTGGGCATGGTGCATGCCAACAACTGCTCCAGCGACATCAACGCCTGGATCGGATTGTTCCGTGAATTCTCTGAAGCAATGGGATACGAAGCTGACAACGGCAAGCTGTTCAGTGTCCTGTTTAACAAAGCGCTTGAAGCAGACCCGGATGGTGGTGGCCTTCTGAGCTACGGATATTACTCCGGCGAGAACATTACGGGGATCGACAAAGGCCGTCCATTGTTCGTCCGCTCACCGGAAAGCCGCTTCAACCTGGCGAACTTTATGCGCACGCATCTATTTACTGCATTCGGCGCGCTGAAGATCGGGATGGATATTTTGACGAAGAACGAGCATGTTGCCATCGACAGCATTTTGGCCCATGGTGGATTGTTCAAAACGCCAGTCGTCGGACAGCGAATCGTAGCCGCTGCGATGAACGTACCCGTGTCGGTAATGTCTACCGCTGGTGAAGGCGGAGCCTGGGGCATGGCGCTTCTCGCTTCGTACATGATCAACAAGGATGAGCAGGAGAGTCTGGATGTATTCCTGGAGCAGAAAGTCTTTAGCGAAGTTGCTGGGGAAGAGGTTGCCCCCGATCCATCAGATGTCAAAGGGTTTGAAGCATTTATCGAACGCTACCGGAGGGGCTTGGCCATTGAGCAGGCGGCTGTCGACCATTTGGTAGAGAACGGGAGGGAATAACATGTTAGAACAATTGAAAGAAGAGGTATTCCAGGCAAATCTGGAACTGCCAAAGCATGGACTTGTAAAATTCACGTGGGGTAACGTCAGTGCAATCGATCGGGAAAGCGGTCTGTTCGTAATCAAACCAAGTGGCGTCAGCTACGATACGATGAAAGCAAGCGACATGGTTGTGGTCGATCTGGACGGTAACGTGGTGGAGGGTGAGATGAGACCTTCCTCGGATACCGCAACACATGCCGTACTATATAAGCATTACTCGGAGATTGGCGGCATTGTGCACACACACTCCACATGGGCGACCATCTGGGCGCAAGCCGGACTGGATGTACCTGTGATGGGAACAACACATGCGGACACGTTCTATGGGGCGGTGCCTTGTGCACGTTTCCTGAACCAGGACGAGGTGGATCGCGGATACGAAGCGGAGACAGGACGCGTCATTATTGAAACGTTTGAGCAGCGTGGGATTGATGTTATGGCAGTTCCAGCAGTATTACTCCATGGTCATGCACCGTTTACGTGGGGGAAAGATGCCAAGTCTGCGGTGGTGAACAGTGTCGTGCTGGAGGAAGTGTGCAAAATGAACCTGTACGCGCGGCAATTGAATAACTTTGCAAAAGAACTGCCACAAGGCATTTTGGATAAACACTATCTGCGAAAACACGGAAAAGATGCGTATTACGGACAGAAATAATACGAGCAGAAAACAGCGATTTGAAGATTGTTCTGGTTACTGAGTGATCTATATTAGGATTTAAGATTTACACGATAACGGAGAGTGCAGAACCAGTCTGGAGAAGCGAAGCGTTCGCGTTTATCACAGGATTTTCCCTTTAAAAAAGGGAATCAAAAAAATCCGGGGATAACCAGCGATCGGAAGATGGTACTGCAATCGCAGTGTTCTAGTGTAAACCCAAATGTTCAACTATAAAATAATGAAATGAGGATGATTATATGTCAGCAGCAAAAGAATTCTGGTTTGTGGTCGGTTCACAGCACTTGTACGGAGAAGAAGCACTGGGTGAAGTAAAAGCCAACGCACAGAAAATCACGGATGCTCTGAATGCAAGCGGCGTTCTTCCATACCCACTCGTATTGCAGGATCTGGCCGTAAGCGCAGATAAAATCACGAGTATCATGAAAGAAGTCAACTATCGCGATGAAGTAGCAGGTGTCATCACATGGATGCATACATTCTCCCCGGCGAAAATGTGGATTCGTGGTACGAAATTGCTGCAAAAACCTTTGCTGCACTTGGCAACCCAATTCAACGAAAGCATTCCTTGGGCAACCATCGATATGGACTTCATGAACTTGAACCAAGCGGCACATGGTGACCGCGAATATGGTTTCATTAATGCCCGTCTGAGAAAACAAAATAAAATCGTTGTTGGCTACTGGGAGCGCCCAGAAGTGCAACAGCAGGTTGCAGACTGGATGGACGTAGCGGTAGCTTATAATGAAAGCTTTAACATCAAAGTAGCTCGCTTCGGTGATAACATGCGCAACGTGGGCGTAACCGAAGGTGATAAAGTGGAAGCACAGATCCAATTCGGATGGACCGTTGATTACTTCGGCATTGGCGACCTCGTTCAATACGTGAACGCTGTAACAGAGCAGGAAATCGATGATTTGATCGCTCAGTATGGAGACCTCTACGAATTCGATTATGGCACGAACAGCAAGGAAGCTTGGGAAGCCAGCGTACGTGTACAAGCGAGTTATGAAATTGCGATCAAACGTTTCCTGGACGAAGGTGGATACAGTGCCTTCACTACAAACTTCGAAGATCTGCATGGCATGAAACAACTTCCGGGTCTGGCTGTGCAACGCCTGATGGCTCAAGGGTACGGATTTGCCGGTGAGGGTGACTGGAAAACAGCTGCGCTGGATCGCTTGCTGAAAATCATGGCCCATAACGAGAACACAGGCTTCATGGAAGACTACACATACGAGATGGCCGCTGGACAGGAAGCTATCCTGCAATCTCACATGCTTGAAGTAGATCCGACACTTGCCAGCACCAAACCAAGAATCATCGTGTCCCCACTGGGTATTGGCGATCGTGAAGATCCGGCACGTCTCGTATTCGATGGTAAAGCAGGCGAAGGTGTCGTGGTATCCATGGCAGACTTCGGTACACACTACAAACTGCTGATCAACGAAGTATCTGCATTTGAGCCAACCGTTCCAGCGCCTAACCTGCCGGTAGCGCGTGTATTGTGGAGCGTGAAGCCGAACTTCCAGGACGGGGTAAAAGCATGGATCGAAAATGGTGGCGGTCACCATACGGTTGTATCCTTGAACCTGACGACAGATCAGATCGTGACGTATGCGAAGCTGGTGAATCTGGAGTACGTTATTATTAAATAAGCGTGAAATGAATTATTATAATTGGACTCATATCCATTATTTCATAGCGGCCGGGGGATTTCCCTCGGCCCTTTGTCATGCAGTGAGGCAGAAGGTGTGGCAAACTGCAATCCGTGTTAGTGTCAATCTCAGGAGGGGGACACTCCGTACCGGAGAGCTCGCTTCATTTTGCTATAATAGCCCAAAGGAGGTTATCCATTAACCATGCATACTCAAGAAAGCTTGCTTGATCAACTGCACGAGCTTGGCATTGACGGACAAGGCACGCTGCTCGTGCACTCTTCGATGAAAAGTTTGGGTGAGGTCGAAGGTGGAGCAGACACCGTGTTGGATGCCTTTACTGACTATATGAAGGATGGACTGCTGGTGCTGCCAACGCATACATGGTCCACCATCAATGCGAGTAATCCGATGTTCCACGTGGAATCCTCGCCGTGCTGTGTTGGGATCTTACCCGAGCTTTTCCGTAAACGGCCAGGTGTGGTACGTTCATGGCACCCTACACATTCAGTAGCAGCAAAGGGCTCTGATGCAGAGAACTTCACGAAGGACGATCACCTATATGACACACCCTGTGCGAGAGGATCCGCCTGGGGGAAGCTGCTCGATCGTAAAGCGACCATTCTCCTGGTCGGCGTTGACCTGAAACGAAACACGTTTATCCATGGCGTTGAGGAATGGATGGATATTCCGGGACGTTTAACGGATGAGCATGAGCAGTTAGTTACCATACTGCCTGATGGAACAGAGATTTCGGTGCCTTCCCGCAGGCATTGTGGGTTATCGTGGTCAGAACATTTTTGGAAAGTAGATGAAGTGCTGGAGCGTAAGGGGGCGATGCGCCAAGGAAAGCTTGGTGATGCAGTCGTAAGAGTGTGTGACGCGGCCAAGGTGGCAGAGATTATCACAGAGATGCTTAAGGAGAATCCGGATTTATTCTCGGATAACCTGCCGCTGGCGCAAGCTTAGGCACAACTCAATGCCGCTCGGTAACGGGCGGGGAGATTGCCTTGTGTTTTTCTATGCTAAACTTTCAAAACCATTCACAATTCAGCAAAAATAGTTGCAGAAATAAATCAGTGCTTGGCTGTATTTCCAGTGTATGGCCTACTCACCCTTTTAGCTGTGTGATAAGATATGGTTAATTTAACCAGAAGTTTTTGTAGAGGAATAGCAGTTATAGTTTAATGAAGCATCACCTAGGGGTTACGCAACGGCCTAGCTCATTGATATCGTAGTAGTCGCAACCAAGAAGGAGAAGATTTGTGAGCCCATTGGTATGGTATGATCTTTTTTTATTCGTCCTGTTGTTTGGTGTATACGTTTATGTTTTTGCTACTGCTAGAATTACGAATTTACATAAGGTTTACTTTTTATTTCATGGTTTGATGATGCTCTGGCCCTTCTGTCAATTTGCCATCGTGTTGTCGGATAATCCAGGTTGGCAGTTATTTTATGTGACCCTATCTTTCGTCGCCGTCTCACTGCTTGGGAGTGGTTGGCTTCTGTTGACCATCTTTATCACAGGATATGCTGATCTATTAGGTAAAAAAAGATCCTTCCTGCTGTTTACTCCAGCAATTGTTGCAGCCGTAGGAGTGATGATAAACCCGCTCAATTGGTTTGTAACTCCTTTGGAGGGAGGTTATGTCGAACGGGCATATGGACCATGGTTCTGGTTTGTAATGATTGTTCTCGTAAGCTATTTTGTGGCTTCCCTCTTTATTTTGTTCGGGGCACTTCGTGCCTCCGATAAATCTCCAACGATTAAAAAACAGGTGAAAATTACGCTGTGGGGCATATTCGTGCTGGCTATTTTCGCGGCAATCGATGCCCTTTTAAATGTGGTTTTGAGAGCATGGATACCATTCATTATTCCCGGACTGACTTCGCTGGGGATTTTTCTGTCGGATTTATTTTTTGTCTATGTCATTAAGCGGTACAATGTCTTCGATCTGGTTTCTATCGCCCATGAGGATGTAATTAATACGATTCCATATGGCATCCTTGTATTGGATGAGAATGATACCATTATTGAAGCTAACAAGGCCTCAAAATCCGTTATGGATTTGCATGTCGGGGATTGTTTTGATATGGAGGCGTTTCTGGGGTCTGTTCGCGTAGAGGGCGGCAGCAGCCAGCCGTTTCTGGATCAGTATAAGAAAAAAGAAAATAAGTTGTCTCAGATAGAAGTTATCGTGGAGCGTGACATCGAGCGTCATTTCATACTCCAAACGTCTCCAATCGTTGATACGTTCCAGCTGCCTATTGGTTATATCCTTACGCTTCAGGATGTCTCGCAAGAGCGCTACTATGTAAAGGAAATGAACCGGCAGAATGAAATGCTTCAGGAACGCAACCATGCCCTGGATCGCATTCGGCAGGAGTTATCCGAGGCCAATCGTAAACTGGAGGAGCTGGCCCTTACGGACAGTTTGACCGACTGTTACAATCGCCGTTATCTGACACAGCAGTTGACGCACGAGGTGATTACGAATGTTCATTATAAGACCCCGTTTTCACTCCTGCTCCTGGATATCGATTACTTCAAAGCGATTAATGACCGCTATGGTCATGTCATTGGGGATGAAGTGCTGTACCGTACGGCTCAGGCAATTAAACAATCCATTCGGGGTACCGATATTCTAACCCGCTATGGTGGAGAGGAATTCATGATCTATCTGCCGCACACCGAACGCCAGTTAGCTCAGAAAATAGCGGAACGCGTGAGGTTATCTGTAGAGTCCAACCACATGATGGTGAATCATGAGATTGGGCAGGTGGCCATTACGATCAGTATTGGGATACTCTCCATTGAGGATTTTGAAGTTGAGCATGTACCGGATAATCCCGAGGGGTATTTGACTCAGCTGTTCGCTACGGTAGATAAGGCTCTGTACCAGGCGAAGCAGAATGGGCGTAATCGGATTGAGTTTGCGGAGCTGGAGCGGGGAGTTTCTTGATGAGTTGAGAATCACCTCTGTAGTATAGCTTTCAAATGGCGCCAAGCTGATTGGTGCCATTTAATTTTTCTCTAAACCATTCAGGAATCTATTGCATTACGTATGCCAGTTGGATGGTAAGTGATTTAAAGTGGGTATATGCATTATAGGACCATAGCACCGATGCTCAGAACAACCACTGTTATTAATTAGGTAAAATCAGGATGTTAGCCGGATATATTATGTGCTAAACTTCTGCTAACATAGGTTAATCCTATTATAAACGAGCGGAGAAACATATGAGTACAATCAAAGTTACACCTGAGCAGCTTCATCACGTATCCAGTCAGGTTGATCAGGCCAGACAACAGTTAGAGAATATCCGGGGCGATCTGACCAGGCAGATTATGTTCATCCAGGCGATGTGGATGGGTGCAACGCAGGAGCATTTTTACTATGAGTTTGAGCGATCCAAGCCTATACTAGAGAAAGCACTAGAGAGTATGGTTAACACATCCAAGGATTTGAAGGATATCGCTACCCGCTTCCAGGAAGTAGATGCTGGGCAGGTAAGTCTGGCAGGTGCAACTGGAGCCGTTGGTGCGATGGCTATGACGACAAGATTGACGGGTAATGCAGATTCAGGTGATAAGGGTTATCGGATGGCATATAACTCAGCTTTTGGGGTATGGCTTCCTGTGAATGAGAAAGGTGTAACGGATCAGGCTGCTTTACAGGCTTATGAGAAGGATAAAGGGAATTTGGATGTAAAAGGAATGCAAGGCCCTATGAACATGGAGCGGCCAGGGGAAGATATCTTTGCACTCCAGATCAAGGCTTTCGAGAATGGAATACATCCGTTTACAGGTGAGCCTGTCTCAGATAAATATGCTCAAACGATGGTTACTTCGCTTAAACTCAGTCAGGTGTTTATGGCTGTTTCGATGGTTAAAGGGAGCATGCCGGGTGGGAAAGGGCCATTCCGGTTGCCATCATCCCGCCCAGCTGTGGCCAAAATTAAGAAGAACATTGAGGCTTCTAAGGCTAAGAAAGATAATACAGAAGTTGGAGTTCTAGGTGAAAATAATAAACCTAGAATCAATGAGGGGAATATTCGGACTGAACCATCTTTAGCAAAAGGTGCTTCACCTGAAGGTAATTATGCTGTGGGGAAAGATAGAGGCTGGACTAAACAGAATGAGTCAGCAAATACCTTCGCTAAAGAGGGCTACCATATTAAAATGCTCGATGAAATTGATGGAGGAAATGGGTACGGCATTAAGGAAGGAAGTAATCCTGACTTCTTAATTGAAGGGAAAGTATTTGACCATTATGCACCTATTAATACTAAAAGCGCCAATGGAATAGCTGAAGAGATTAAGCGTAAGACTAAAGATCAGGCAGACAGGGTTATCTTAAATTTAGATGGTTTCACAGATGCAAGAGTAGCAGAAGTGAGTCAAAAAATCTTGGGGAAAACTAACCCAAACGGAGACTTAAGACGGCTACAGGAATTATTTATTATTAGAGACGGGAAAATAGATCTGCTCTTCTGGAGGGAATAGTATGGATTTAGCATTGTACCTATTTTATAAAAAAGACACGAAACAATTAGCAGAATTATTGTTGAGTTCTCTAAAAGATTTTTCACAGGAGACTCATATGAAATCTAAAGAGGATTATTACTCAATCACCAATCCAAATTTCTCGATTATTGTACAAGACGATGATGAATTAGTGAATTTTACGAGAGAGGAGTTAAATTTAAATATTAATTACTGTATCAATATTTCTGTTTTTTCACGTTCACCCGAAGAGGGATTACAAGTCATATTTCAAGCGATTAATACTCTAACAGACAGGTTGGATGAGGATATTGCATTGACAGATAGTGAATCTGGAGTGATCTTTCTGCGGTCTGACGGTCAACTTGTCATTAACTCGCATTGCAGAGAGAACCCTGATATCTATAATTGGCCTTATGATTTACTGGATGGAGACTTTATTGAGAAGGATATGGCAGGGTTGATTTGAGATTTGGAGCTCCATTGATGCATTCATGACCGGGTAATTTTGGGTAAATTAATATACTCCGCAGATCAAGATGTTCAGACAGAAAATGCCGTTTTGAAAAAAATCGATATAAATCCCGGAGTAAGATCCCTGAACGTGTAGGTATGATCTCATTTAGAGAGGGAGATTAGCATAAAAAGGGAGTGCCTAAGTTCACTCTGTTAGAGCAGAAATAAGGTCCTTTACAAGCGTTGGAGAGTTAAGCTATGAGAGAAGAAAAAGTTAATGATACTTACTATGTTGGATACGAAGGATATCTTGAGACATTATTGGATCTTATGTGCCATTATGAGTCTACTGACAATGGTATTCTACAAGAACACTATGCCCATGAAGGTTGGTATGAGGAAAGTCCATGGGAAATACAGGACCTTGATTCAGTACAATTCTATATATATTCTGAGGTTGGTAGCTTTATGTGGGAAGTTATTAGATTGAATAGTTGACTCTAGAGGAGGAGGTATTAATGAATCAATTATGTAAAGGTATAGAAAGAATAAACAGCATTAATTGGGGTACTTCCGCTAGAACAGATGAGCCATCAAACATGGCCTTATTACAGGAGTATATTAGAAGAGCAGCAATATTGACCACTACATACCGTTTGAAAACATCGTATCCTTTCTTCAACGCTTCTCGTGCGCTTGGATATGACGTTGATCTGGATATAACTGAAAAATGTCCTCATTTAAAGGATTTGAAAAACAGTTTCCTAAAAGGAACGTGTGAAGCATATTTGGAATGGTTGTTATTATTTGATTCCGGAAATGAAATTGCGTCGGAGTTTCATGATTTGTATGAACCTTTGATTCTTTTAATCGAAAGAGGAGGAACCATTAGAAGACAGCATGGTGAGATTATTACAGGTGGCTATGCTTTTCCTCTAGCGCATGCCGAATACATGTCTAAGAAGGCACCAATTGATATAAGTGATCAGGGACTGGAAGCCTGGGTGAAGCAGTGATTTTTTAGATCAATCGTATGGCTCTAGCTCAAGCATTTTAAAAGTTAGAGGAGTGAGCGCATGGATTTTGATATCGTAGAGATAAAGGACTACTATGACACGGAAATAATTAATTATGACTTTACTAATCTAAAAGATTGGGGCATAAGTGAAGAGAATGCTCATTTTTTAATCGACATAGGAGTCCCAGAACAATATGATGATTTTTCCTTTTATGAATCTGAAGCTTTCCAAGTGAAAGCTATTGAAGGAGAGGAATATATTCAGATTGGCTACTTTGCAAGTTATGGTATGCGTGACTCGTATGGTCTCTATTTAAAACAAGGGAGCGATATGTTTTTCACGACATCATCATTGGATAAGTCCAACGTATATATGCTCAACAAGAATTTAGGAACCTTCTTTTTGTTTCATCTAATTAGAAGTGAATTGGCAACTAAAATGAGACTGGAAGGTACATATACCTCAGATGAGTATGCTAGAGCACTTCGTGGTTATTTTGAGAAGATTGATCCAATAGCAATGAAGAATGTCGAAGTCTACTGGTCACATTTGCTGGAAGACTACGAAACTGGGTTGTAACTCTTCGAGTAATCTTGCATGGTTCTACCTGTAAACAATTCCGGATCGTAAAGGAAATGCCTGCTAATAAAGTCTCTCTTATGTAACAAAAAACATGAAGAATCCGCTCTCATCCGAGAGTCGGATTTTTTCTCGTTATAACACCAATATAACTCTTGTCAAAACGTAATCATTACGATATGATAAAACTCATTGTTTAAATAATAATAATTACGATTAAGAAAATGATACATAGAGAGGGGCATTACCTTGAATAAAAAGACGCCGCTGCTGGCGCTGACCTCCCTGGTCCTAGGCGCCGGACTGCTGAGTGCCTGTGGATCTTCCGAAACGAGTCCCGCTGCGCAGCCTTCCACCGACAAAAACGTTCACTTCCTATATAACTTCTCCACCAGCTCACTGGACCCGCATGTTGATTCCAGCTATGTTCCACTTCGTGCGGGCATCACGGAAACGTTGGTTCGTCTCGACGAAGAGAATCTGACCGTCGCCCCATGGCTCGCCAAGAGCTGGGAGAGTGAAGACGGCCAGCATTGGACGATTGACCTGCGTGATGATGTGACGTTCCAGAACGGTAAGCCAATGACTGGAGACTCCGTCAAGGCATCACTGGAACGTGCACTGCAGGAAAGCCCTGCAATTCAGAATGCACTCAAGATCGACACCATTGAAGCTGAAGGTGACAAACTGGAGATCACAACGACCCAGCCATTCCCGGAATTTGCGTCCGAGCTGGTTAATCCGAATACGGCGATTATCGATGTAAGCGAGCCGGACATCGTAAATAAGCCGATCGGCACCGGGCCGTTCAAGCTGACTTCATTTACCCCGGGCAGCAAGCTTGAACTGGACCGCTACGATGAATATTGGGACGGTGCTTCACCACTCGACTCGGTAACGTTCTCGTTCAACGAAGATGCCAATGCCCGTACGCTTGCGCTTAAATCCGGACAGGTCGATATCGTTTATCGCCCGGAAGTTGAAAGTCTGGATTCTCTGAAAGCAATCGACGGCATGACTGTTGAATCCACATCCACGTTTCGTGTCCACCAAATGACGATGAACATGGAGCGTGAGAGCATCAAGGATTTGAATGTCCGCCGTGCGCTGGATGCACTGATTGATCGTCAGGGTATTGTCGATACGATCTTGCTCGGTTATGGTGAGGCGGCTATCGGACCGTTCCTGCCGTCTCTGCCGTTCGCACCCACCTATGATAAGACAGCATCACAATCAGGTGCTGACGTTGCGGTAAACTATCTCAAGGAAGCAGGCTACACACTGGAGAACGGGGTTATGACCAAGGACGGCAAGCCACTGCAGCTGACGCTGCTTACATATTCGGCTCGTGCCGATCTGCCGCTGATTGCTCAGGTCTTCCAGTCTGACGCCAAGAAGATTGGTATCGATATGCAAATTCGCCAGATCGACACACCAGAAGATTACATGGCGTCCAACCGTGATTGGGATCTGGCGACCTACAGTAACCTGACAGCACCACGCGGTGACGCTGGTTACTATCTGAACGCGACGTATCATCCAAATGGCGCACTCAATTTCAGCGGATCCGAAGATCCGGAACTGACTGCAATTATTGATGAGCTGAACCTTACGGTTGATCCGGAGAAGCGCGCGGAGCTTGCCGAAAAGGCAGCCAACTACGTACATGACAACATACTGAACTCATTCGTCCTGCATCCGGGAACAATCGTTGCCTACAACGGCAAGAAGATTAAGAACTGGGTGACAACTCGCAGTGAGTATTACATGATTACCAATAAGCTGGATGTGATGTAATGTTTCGCATTTTGCTTCGCAAGTTTCTTGAAGTGTTTATATTTCTGCTCTTCATTATGTTTGTGAGCTTCCTGTTCATTCGTCTCGCTCCCGGCGATCCGGTGCTGACCATTCTCAATGTGGACGAACTGTCCGTCAGTCAGGAGCAGGTTGAGGCCGTGCGGGAGGAAATGGGCTTCAATGATTCACTGCCGGTCCAGTTCGGGAACTGGTTGCTTGACTTCGTCCGGCTGGATTTCGGTGTATCGTATTCAACGGGGCAGCCTGTTATGCAGACTTTGATGCGTGCACTGCCGGCTACGGCGGAACTGACGATCGGCGCGCTGCTGGTCATGCTGGCTGTAGCGATTCCGCTCGGATCACTGTCTGCGCTCCATCGTGGCAGCTGGATCGACCGGGGCAGTCGTATGCTCTCCATTGTCGGTGCGGCCGTGCCAAGCTTCTGGCTGGGTCTGATTCTAATCGATCTGTTCGGTGTGCGCTTTGGTAATCTGCCAACGATGGGTCGGGATGGGTTCGGTTCACTTATTTTGCCATCTCTGACGCTGGGACTTGCCATCTCCAGCGTTTATGTGCGTCTTCTGCGCTCCAGTCTGCTCGATTCACTGAGCCAAGAGTTCGTGCGGTCGGCCCGGGCGAGGGGATTGTCCGAAGGCCGCATCTTCCTGCTGCATGCTTTCCGGCATAGTCTGCCGCCGGTCATTACCGTATTCGGCGTCAGCCTCGGCAGCCTGATTGGCGGAGTCGTCGTTATCGAGGTGCTGTTCGCCTATCCGGGTATCGGCAAACTCGTTGTCGACGCCATTCGTCAGCGCGATTATCCGCTGATTCAAGGTTACATTTTGATTATGGCAATCATCGTATTCCTCGTGAATACAGCAGTAGATCTATCTTATCGATATTTGAATCCAGAAATGAAGCTCAAGGAAAAGGAGGCTCACCGATGAAAACGATACTCTTGCGTCCTTTGGCCGCTAAATCAAAAAAACATAATTGGCAGGCAATAATCGCCCTGCTCTTCGCGCTGCTCGTCATCGGGGCCTCCTTGTATACCTTCGTATATCTGAAACATGACCCTACACTGACCGATCTGCGAGGAAGATTGCAGGCAGCAAGTGCACTGCACCCGCTCGGCACCGATCATTTGGGCCGCGACGTCCTGACACGCTTGCTGCTTGGCGGTGGGCAGACACTCGGCTACAGTTTGCTGGCGCTCGCCGCGGCACTGCTCATCGGGATTCCATTTGGTCTGATAGCAGGATACAAGCGAGGGTGGATCGACAAGCTTTTCATGCGGATCGCTGACGGCTTCCTCGCTTTTCCCGACACCATCGTTGCGATCGTGCTGAGCGGTCTGCTTGGCGCGGGGATCGGAAATCTGGTGCTGGCAATCGTTATCGTCAAATGGGTCAGCTATGCACGCCTTGTTCGCAGTACCGTCCTGTCCGAGTCACAAAAGGATTACATCCGTATTGCCCGGACGAACGGGCTGTCAGACGCAAGAATTATGACCAAGCACCTTCTTCCACATATTGCGGGGCATGTTCTCGTGCTGGCAAGCCTCGATTTAGGCAAGATCATTCTGCTAATCTCCTCGCTGTCCTACATTGGATTGGGGGCTCAGCCACCAACACCGGAGTGGGGGGCGATGCTGAATGACTCCAGGCCGTACTTTCAGTCCAGACCGGAGCTGATGGTTTATCCGGGTCTTGCGATTGTCTCGGTGGTACTGCTCGCCAACATGCTGGGTGACTATTTTAGAGACCGATTCGATGTGAAAAAGGAGGTGCAGCCGTGATTCTCTCCATTGAGGAACTGAGCATTGCCAGCCGTGACCGTACGATTGTAAATAACGTCTCGCTAGCCGTTCGCGAAGGCGAATTCATGGCACTGGTCGGGCAGAGCGGCAGCGGCAAAAGTCTACTCTCACAGGCAATCGGTCGACTGCTTCCGCCAAACCTGCATGCATCGGGACGGATCATGTTTGAAGGTAGCAATCTACTTGAACGGAAGCCGAAGGAGATGCGCGCCCTGCGGGGAAGCCGCATCTCGTATATTTTTCAGGACTACCAGGGGGCGTTTACGCCGTTCCGCAGCATTGGCGGACATTTTGACGAATACCAGAAAGTCCACGGAGAAAAATCTTCTGCCGTCCGCCGTGACCGCGCTGTCGAAGCGTTGGAATCAGTTGGCCTCGGCGCAGAGCTGCTCCGCCGTTATCCGTTTCAGCTAAGTGGTGGGCAGCTTCAGCGCGCTTCAATTGCGACATCGCTACTGCTGTCCCCCCGTCTGCTGATTGCGGATGAGGCGACGACAGCGCTCGACAGCGTCTCGGGTCACCGTGTATTGGAACTTCTTGCGCGCAAGCAGGCGGAGACCGGCTGCGCCATCCTATTCATAACGCATGACTGGCGCCATGTGCGCAGATATGCCAGCCGATTGGCGGTCATGAAGGAAGGGAAGATCGTTGAATCCGGCGGGAAGCACCGGATTCTCGATCATCCGCAGCATGAATATACCCGCCAGCTGATCGAGGCGGCTCCTGTTTTGAGCCGCTCATTGAAGTCTGGACTGAAGGAGGCGGAAACGCAATGAATACGCCTGAACATGAAGAACATACCGGATTAATTCAGGATGGAGGATCCTTTGTGAAAGATCAGGACCATTGCAAGTCGTCTACAACGCCAGTACTGGAAGTGGGACGTCTCAGCCGAACCTATGCTGGCGCAGATCATCCAGCCGTGAACGACATCTCCTTTGCCCTGAATCGAGGCGAGTGCCTCGGTCTCGTTGGTGAGAGCGGATGTGGCAAGAGTACGCTGGCACGCTGTCTGCTGAGGATAGAGGATTCGGATACCGGCTCGATTGTGCTCGGTGGACAAGACATTGCGCGGCTAAATGGCCGCCGGTTGCGCCCTCATCGTCGGAAGATCCAGATCGTATTCCAGAACCCTGCTGCAGCGCTGAACCCCAAACTCAAGATTGCGGATTCACTGATCGATCCTTATGAGCAGCTCGGGAGGGATATCAAGTTATCTCACTTTGCCTATACCTCAAAGGACGCTTATGTGCGGCAGCTGCTTGATGCTGTCGAGCTTCCAAGTGAGTTGGCTGAACGTTATCCGCATGAGCTGAGCGGTGGACAACGTCAGCGTGTCACCATTGCGCGTGCCATTGGTATTGAGCCGGAAGTAGTCGTCCTCGATGAACCGACAGCCAGCCTGGATGTGATCTCGCAGGGCGCTGTGCTGCAATTACTGACTGACCTACGGACATCACTGGGGCTGTCATATTTGTTCATCTCTCATGATCTGGCTGCCGTACACCGCATGAGCCAGCGCATCATCGTAATGCGAGAAGGACAGATCGTTGACCGCTTTGGTGCGGACATGCTACTTGCAGAAGAGCGCCATCCATATACCAAGGAACTCATTTCGATCTTCTGAATAGGCAACTTTGATTCAAAGGTAGCTTCCCGAATGACCAAGGAAAATGGAAGAAATGACGTGATGCGAGGGAGAACAACGGATTTAAATAGCTTATTTCCATGATATCATCATGCGAAATAAGCTTTTTATATAATTAAAGCAGGTAAAAGGTGTAGCTTGAATTAAAGTCTTTCATCAGAGAACGCGTTACGCTCTGCCATGTTTTCTATTATCTTGAAAAAATAAATCTTTCACCCCTATAAGCGGGTTAGCGGTAAGAATGAAACTAAAGTATACTAACATGTAGATCAAGTCACTTAAAATTGCATATTTCAATCTAACCGTAATATTGATACACTATGACCAAGGTTAATTTCGTTCAGAGAGGTTTGGGCCAGTTCAAGAACGGGCTCGCTGCAAATGCCAAATCGATAACGCTTACATCCTTTTGGCAAATATAGGATATAAGGACGGTAGACATGAGCCAGGGACAAACGAGTACAGATGTTATCTTGATTGGTGCCGGAATTATGAGTGCAACTTTGGGGACCTTGCTGAAAGAATTGGCACCAGATTGGAATATTAAGGTTTATGAGAAACTCGCCAGTGCAGGAGAGGAAAGCTCCAATGAATGGAATAATGCCGGAACCGGCCATTCTGCACTATGCGAATTGAACTATACCGTTGAACGACCGGACGGAACCGTAGATATTAGCAAAGCCATTAAGGTGAATGAGCATTTTCAAGTCTCAAGACAATTTTGGTCCTATCTCGTCAATAGCAATCTGATTCGTAATCCGCGGGACTTCATTATGCCGCTCCCCCATTTGAGTTATGTACACGGAGAGAGCAATGTCCTGTTTTTGAAAAGACGTTTTGAGGCTTTATCAAACCATCCTCTATTTGAGGGTATGGAATTCTCGGATGACCCAGCGAAACTGCGGAAATGGATTCCTCTCATGATGAAAGGTCGTAAGGGAAAAGAGCCGATCGCGGTAACCAAAATCGACTCCGGTACGGATGTTAACTTTGGTGCTTTAACGCGCATGCTGCTGGATCACCTGAAAGATCATAACGTGGATATCCACTACCAACATAGTGTGAAAAATATAAAACGCAAGAGCGATGGAGCCTGGGAGTTAACGGTGAAAAATCTGCGCAGTGGCGCAGTTGAGCGCCATACGGCCAAGTTTGTCTTTATCGGTGCGGGTGGAGGAAGCCTGCATTTGCTGCAAAAATCCGGCATTCCGGAAGGCAAACATATTGGCGGGTTCCCGGTTAGCGGGCTCTTCATGGTATGCAAGAATCCGGAGGTTGTCGAGCAGCATCATGCCAAGGTATACGGTAAAGCTTCGGTGGGAGCTCCGCCGATGTCTGTTCCACATCTGGACACCCGATTTATCGACAACCAGAAATCATTGCTGTTTGGCCCATTTGCCGGCTTCTCGCCCAAATTCCTGAAGACGGGTTCCAATGCCGACCTCATCACGTCGGTCAAAACACATAACCTCTTAACCATGCTTGCGGCAGGTGTCAAAGAGATTTCACTGACCAAATATCTGATTCAACAGTTGATGTTGTCCAAAGAGCAGCGTATGGAGGAACTGCGTGATTTTGTTCCAGATGCCAAAAGCGAGGATTGGGATATGGTCCTGGCAGGCCAGCGCGTGCAAGTCATTAAGGATACGGTTCAAGGCGGCAAAGGGACGCTTCAATTCGGTACAGAAGTCGTTACTGCTGCCGATGGCTCAATTGCGGCATTGCTCGGCGCATCGCCAGGGGCTTCGACTGCTGTGCAGGTCATGCTTGAGATTCTGCAACGATGCTTCCCGCAGCACATGGACTCGTGGGAGCCGAAGATCAAGGAAATGATTCCTTCGTACGGCGAGTCACTGGTGGAGAATCCGGAGCTTCTTCGCAAGGTTCACAAGACCACCGCTAAGGCGCTTGGACTAACGGATGAGAAGAAATTTGCTTCTGTGTAAACGAATGAAACGTGGATCGCAAAAATGCAGATAGTAACCATATGATCAATATGTAATACGATTGAAAAAGCCTTTGCTGACATTGCGAGTCGGCAAAGGCTTTTCTGTGTTTCATTTTGGATCAGGTACAATGATTAAGAGGCTATATGTAGATTTTTTTTGCTTCCTCATCAAAGAATGAAATGACATCCGGGTACGCCGTGATCTCAATCTGTTTCTGTCTCATCATCCTCTGAATGAAAATGGTGTCCGTGAAAATTTTATTGATGATGATCCCGCACCACTGCGGGGTGCTTTTGAAATAATTCACCAGTGCATGGATCTCTTCAAACCGAAAGTACAGAATATACAAACCATAATTCTGAAGCAGCATAGTGAAGCAATGGTCGCGATATGCCGTGGAATGATCTTCAGCCAGAAAGTCCCTCATGATGTCGAACAGAGCAGTGTTATTTTCAGTATACATCCGTATCATCTGATCTACGTCATTAATCAATTGTACGACAGCCTCTAACCGTTCCTCAGAAGGCATGCTCAACTTGGCTGTTTTACCTTCAATGGATCGTAGGAGCTCCACTGTAAGGCGCTTGCAGGCTTGTATTTCATGTGGCGCTATGACGATCTGGCCGCTGTATTTATCATAGTTTTCACTATAGTGGTCATGAAACGCCGAGAAGTAAGGCTCCAATTGAATATTGGTTTTTGTATGCACCAAGTCCTGCCCGCTGAATGAGCATGCGTGGAGGGTCTTCTCATTAACCGGATGCGCGTAGAGGTAGGAAAAGAAGAAAAAGTCTCTTAACTGGCGCTTCTCTCCCTCATTTAAGCTGGATACCCCATTTAATTGAGACAGCTGAAAGTAGCTATAGCTTTTCATAAAATCATTCATCGCACTGTATGCGTTGTATGAGTTGATGGACAGCGTGGTATTCATGGTAAACAGCAGATAATACAGGGTCAATTCATCGTATACATCCATCTGGTGAAAAACATCTGCGAGAACTGGCTCCCAATCTGGCTCAGGGACATAATGGGGATCTCTCGGTTGTAAGTCGTACAACCAACTAGTAAAGGTCTCCTCCGGATGTCCCGCCAAGAATAGTGCTGCACTATTGTCTTCATATAAGCCGTATTCAAAGGTCTCCGTCCTTACAGGCGGCAATCCAAGTTTGAATTTGATATTCATATACTCGTTGTACAGGATTTGAAGTTCCATCTGTCATAACCTCGCTTCGTGCGCTTATGTCGTTAAGTCTTAAATAATGGTATTCGACGCCTACCGGACTTTTCCTACATTCGGCAGTTCATCAAGCGATCTGTACTCTTCACAAGCTATATTGCCTAAGGATTTATGGAGTCGTAATACTTTCACCCTGTTGGGAGATCGTGGAATCAGAGATGATGGGTTCACCAAAGGTTCGGGTCACGAACTTCGGACCTCTGGCCTTCAGGCTATTGCGATCCTTCCTTCTAACTCAATTGGATGAAATAGGGTCGCAGCTTCCCTGAAGGATTTCATTTCAGAGAGGAGGCGTCCAGGCTATCATATTCCTTCCTTCTCAGCCAAAACCATTATGTTTAATAGGGGTATGGCTTTCCTGGACTCTTTTATCATGAACAATACCATTTATTTGCGAAGAGCGAACAAACTTATTATCGGACAACAAGAAGGGGAGAAACAGCTGCCGAAGGCTTATCTGGCCACTGCCCTTAAAAATATGGAAGCACTCGGATATACCTTCTCGGATGAGTTAATGCGAGCAGTACGAAGCCTATCCAAGGAACAATTTGAAACGTTATATATGCAGTTGGTGGCTGATCTGAGAATTATGGTCGGAGCACATGTGGAGTACAAACCGATGTATTCCGGATTCCCCATGCAGGTGATGCAAGAGGATGAAGCGGATCTGTATCTCAACGCAATCGTTCACTATCTGACCTTGGTCTATCCCGATCGTGAACCTGTGGAACGATTGCCTTTCATCGAGAAGAAAGACTTGAAAGTAATCCGCCTGGGAAACCAAGAGGAGTTTCAAACCTTGATCCGCCAACTGATCGAAGCGAAGGGCTCCATTTCGCCAACTGACAAGGAAGATATTGATACCGTGCTGGAACAAGCGGACCCGGATGAAGTGGATGCCATATTGCCTTCCGAAATTCCATTCAAGGAGAATGTGGGATTTGTGGTGGCTGCTCTGTTGAAGCATGAAAAGGCGGGAATAGAACGAATCGGCCCCTATTTCAAAACGGCAACGGACGTGCTCCGTCTGGCTGTCGCCTGGTCGGATGGTGATGTCAGCCTGGCTGCAGCCACTGCCTTCCGGAAGTTCAAACGGCGTGAGAGACGCCTGCTGCTTGGGCTGCTGGAGCAGTGCGGACAGATCACCGAGGATATGCTGCGATATAAGGACCGATGGATTCGTTTGGGCGAGATTCTTCACCCTTCCGAATATAAACTCCGGTATTCGCGCTGTGAAGAAGCTTTTGATATTTTGCGCAATGACAAGCCGTTTTCGACCTTTAACGGGAGTGTGGAGCTTGCCTTTCAATATCAGAATATCTGGAGTCTGATGGATCTGTTGTCCCAGCGCCCTGGTGAGTTCGCCAGAAGACTGGATCACTTGTTGCGGTCCACGGAAGAGCAGGAATATGTATTGCTGGCATTTGCTGAAGTTCTGGAGAACATCTCGACCCCTGTTTTGTTACAGGTCAAACATCACTTTGCCCGGCGTAATGAGCCGCAGGATATGCGAGTGTTCTTCCCGAAGGGAAATGTCGCCAAAGCTTTCGCCATCCGGAATGAACTTCAGGTAATTGATGAGACCACCTGTCGCGAGGTTGTGCTATTGTGTGAGCAGGCACTGGTTCAGCGTTTTGCCGACCTTCCTTCCTTGGGGAAAACGTATATCGATCCGCAGCTCCACAACTACCTTGTGCCCTTTTCCCAGAGATCAGCAAGCAAAGCTCTTCATACTATTGTTCGGGGGAGCCGGGTACCGATGGGAGAGGGAGATACGATCCGTTTCTTCAACTGGTGGAAAGAGGGCAAGGTTAACAGCCAGGACACGGGACGTGTCGATATCGACCTGTCTGCAGTGATGTATGATGAGAACTGGAACTACGTCGAGCACATATCCTATACGAATCTGCGTTCAGCCATGTACCAAGCGGTCCACAGCGGAGATATCGTATCCGCACCGAAGGGGGCATGTGAGTTCATTGATCTGCATATTCCGTCGATCGTTAACTATGGTGGCCGGTATGTAGTTGCTTCGTTGCTGTCGTTCACCAGTCATCCGTATTGTGACCTTCCGGAGTGCTTCGTGGGCTGGATGATGCGCAAGAAGCCGGGATCGGGCGAGATTTTCGAGCCTTCTACAGTGGCTAACAAAATCGACATTACTGCGGATACACAGATTGCGATTCCTGTTATCCTTGATCTGGTGGACCGTACAGTCATCTGGACTGATCTGGCGCTAACCAGACACCCGGATTACTACAACAATGTGGAAGGCAATGAAAAAGGAATGGTCTTGATGGGCAAAGCCATGACTGGACTGCGCAAGCCGGATCTGTACGACCTGTTCATGCTCCATGCCAAGGCAAGAGGTGAATTGGTGGATACGCTGGATCAAGCTGATACGGTCTATTCCGTAGGGCAAGGGGTTACACCCTTTGATATGGAGCAGATTATGGCGGAGTATCTGGTGTGAATAAAATAGAGATAGCTTATTAAATTAGAAGTTGAAGAAGAGCAGCACTTAGCTGCTCTTCTTTTGCGATTTCATTCTATTCTTTATTTGATCCGCAACCAACCTGTTATCCGCTCATGCAAGCTAGTGTTCACATACAAACTTTCTCGGATTTTTCACTTTCAGCACCTTCACATTTTTCGTCAGAAGGTCTTTATCACTCACAATCCACGTGTGATCAGCGGAGTTTCTCCTCCGGATCGCAAGGAAGTTGGATGGACTTCCCGCGTAAATCTTGTAGCCTTTTGTAAGGCTGTCGGAACAAAACGTTACGCATTCTCCTCGATTTTTATCACGAAAACCAACTTCGGTGATTACATTTCGTTTGGCGAGAAGGGTTGCACCTTGAATTAGGGGGACATATTGTTTCGCCTTGGCAGGGTAACGAAGCAGAAGGAGTTTCCTGCTGTTTAGGTACATATAATGGGCCCGTTTCCCTACAATATCTGCGTTGGTCTTTAGTAAGGTCTGCACACTATCCGTTAAATAGCCTGGCGCATAATAATCGTCATCATCGAATTTGGCAATGAGGCCATGTCTAGCCAGTGCAGCCCCATGATTGAGGCAATGACCCAGCGATACATTTTCTGGCAAGGAGAGTACTCTTACGTTCTTATGTTGATTGGCAGCCTTTATATACTCGCTCACCTTCAGCTTGTCATTATTTAAAATGACGATAAGCTCCTTATTCTTGTAATTTTGCCGGCTGTAGTTATGAAAAAGGTTGTGCATGCATTGTCGCCGCTTGGTACAGACCAAGATGGAAACGGCATTCTGACGATGTGATCGAACTGAAGTAGCCATTAGAATACGCCCTTTGGTTTCTTCTGTACAAATTTCTTGTAGTGCTTAACCGTCCGAATTTTTTTGCTATGCGAGAGCAGCTCCTTATCGCTGATGACCCACGTATGATCGGATGAGTTTTTCCTGCGGATCGCAACAAAGTTATGTCTCCCCGCCGAATAGACTTTGTAGCCCTTCCGTTTACTTCTTATGCAAAACAGATCATCTTCACCGACGTTTCGATTCGGAAACTGCACCTGGCTGAGTACATCCCGTTTGAAGACAAGAGTTGCGCCAGGGATCAGGGTAACAGGGCGATGTTCATCCTGAGGAAAACGAAGGATTAGATTCTTGGAGCCGCGTAAATACAGATAGTGTGACCGCTTGCCAATGACATCGGCATCGGTTCGCTGAAAGGTCTGCAGGCTTTCAGTCAAATAATAGGGAGCATAATAATCGTCATCATCGAACTTGGCGATATAGTTATATTTTGTTTTCTTAATCGCGTAGTTTAGGCAAGCACCAAGAGAGGTCCGTTCCGGAAGACGAGAAACATGTACGTTTCGAGTTTTTTTGGCTAAGCTTTGATAGGGAGCAAGAGGGATGTTATCGTTGTTAACGATAATGATCATTTCTTTCTTGGGATGCTTCTGTCGGCTGAAGTTATGAAACAGGTTTTTGATATAGCTCTGGCGTTTGGTGCAGGCAATAATAGATACGCCCTGCTTGTTAATCAGGCTTTTCGGGCTGGCTCCCATTCGATCTCTCTCCTTATCCGTGATGTTCAAAACTATCTTTCTATAAAATATGTGAAGGGCAAGTAAGAGGAACGGCATAACTGTAAAATGGAGAATTCGCCGCCTGTTTGGACGCCTGCCAATGAATAGCGAGGCATGCAGAATGGTGCAGGGAATGTCGGATGTGAGAAGTAAGGTTTTGTTATGCTTGGATCAACGGGGGAGGGAATGACATGAATACACTGGCACGACTGAATGAGGGATTGAGCTACATTGAGGCTAATCTGACAGAAACACTCGATATGAAAGAGGTAGCACGAATCGCTTGCTGCTCGGAATATCATTTTACACGCATGTTTTCCTTTCTTAGCGGTATTACCTTGTCCGAATATATCCGTCGTCGGCGCTTGACGCTGGCGGCACTCGAATTAAGCCGGAATGACAGCAAGGTCATTGATGTTGCCCTTAAATATGGATATACCTCTCCGGATTCCTTCGCCAGGGCGTTTCAAGGCATGCATGGTATCACACCTTCCGAAGCACGGAATCATGGGCCATCGCTCAAGGCCTTCCCCCGGATGACATTTCAATTGACCATTCAAGGAGGAAGCGAAATGAATTACCGTATTGAAGACAAAGAGGCCTTTCGGATTGTAGGGATTAGCAAAAGGGTGCCGATCGTGTTTAACGGGGTAAACCCGGACATCGCTGCGATGTATCAGCTGCTTACGCCGGAGTTGATCGAGACGATTAAAGGGCTATCCAATGTCCAGCCGCTCGGGCTCATTAGTGCTTCGGCCCATTTTAGCGAAGGACGGATGGAGGAGAGAGGGGAACTGGATCATTATATCGGTGCAGCGACCACTCAGGTGGCTCCCGAGGGTCTGGCATGCCTGGAAGTGCCTGCCTCGACGTGGGCCGTGTTTACTTCCGTTGGTCCTTTTCCGGAGACGCTCCAGGATGTGTGGGGACGAATCTATTCCGAGTGGTTTCCTTCCTCGGACTATGAGCTGAGCGAGGGACCGGAAATCCTTTGGAATGAGCACAAGGATACCACTTCTCCGCAATACAGAAGCGAGATGTGGATACCGATTCGGAAGCAATAAACGGTTGTTCCATCCTTCCTATGATTTATCTGGAAAAACAGGTGCCATCCAAGTTGACTGAGAAGACTTGAATGGCACCTATTTCATCTGCATATGTAGACAGCACATTGCTGGAGAAGGTGATCGGATAAGTGGTATAATTTTCAACAAGTAATGTAGAGTGAATGAACGGGAGGCAGCCGAATGAGAGAAGAGCTATTGGAACAGCTGGAGGAGTGGCATGAAGAGGACGAATTCCTGGAGATCGTGAATGCGGTTCAAGACATTCCTGCAGATAGCAGGGATTATGTGCTGATCAATCATTTGGGGAGAGCGCTGAACAATCTGGAACGTTATGAAGAGGCTGTTGAGCAGTTCTTGACGGTAGAGGAAGAAGGGAAGGATGACCCGCTGTGGCATTACCGCATCGGACTGGCTTACTACTATTTGGAGCAATATGAGGATGCCCGTACAGCTTTTGAAACGGCAGACCGCCTGGAGCCGGGAGATGAAGATACACAGGAATTCCTTGGCTGGATCCAGAGTAAAACGGCTGAGAAGCCTGCTGAGGAGGAAGTTCCGTCTGCTCCCGAATCCCCAGTTGAACACTTACACTTAAGTATTACAGACACGGAATCCACCGATTTTTGGGATGATAGCAATGAAGCACTGGAGAAATGGGTACTGCCTTCCCCTACGGAAGAACAGATCGAGTCGGTAGAGGAGCGGCTGGTCTTCAAATTGCCAAGAGCCTATGTCGATATGATGAAGGTACATAACGGCGGGGTTCCCCATTATCGGTATATCCCTGTTAGCGAAGCGGGAGCCGCAGAGAAGAAGCTCATTGAAATCTCGGGGATGCTCGGCATCGGCCAGGAGAAGAAGCATTCTCTGTGCGGTGAAGAGGGCAGCAGGTTCATCATTGAGCAGGGAGGATATCCGGAGATTGGTGTTGTACTATGCAAGTGCCCATCGGATTCTGAAATCATCATGCTGGATTACCGTGCATCCGATAATGCGGGTGAGCCCGAGGTTGTTCATGTGGATAAGGAAGATAATTATAAAATCACCTGGCTTGCTCCCGACTTTGACACCTTTGTCCGTAGTTTGGTCGCTGAGGACAATCACCGTCCCAACATCGATGGTCCAATATAAAATTAATTCCAATACCCATCCAATCCTTTCATGGAAATGAGAGTTGGGTGGGTATTTTTTAGTTTCGGCCTCTTCCAATATAAGTATATTGGGACATGGACGTTGCATAAGGAGTAATCCAGTGCTATTATTTAGACATCTAATAGTTTTATATCTAAATAGTATTTGAAGTGCGCTGCAGGCTTCTTATTAAACACCAATTCATTCAATTAAAGTGAGGAGCAAATGACATGGGAAGATTAGAAAATAAAGTAGCCATTATTACAGGCGGAGCATCAGGAATAGGCGAAAGTATGGTGGATCTTTTTGCACAGGAAGGCGCTATCGTTATTGCCGCGGATATTAATGATGCAGCGCTGGAGACAGCCAGTCAGAAGCAGAATGTGTACGGGATGAAGTTGAACGTGGCTTCGGATGAGAATTGGCAGGCACTGGCGAAGGCCGTCAACGAGCGCTTTGGCAAAATAGATATTCTGGTCAACAATGCCGGTATTTCATCCGAAAAACCATTTGAGGATATCAATCCGCAAGATTGGGAGAAAATGCTCTCCATTATTGGTTTTGGTCCATTTGCAGGTATCAAACATGTCACTCCTTACATGGCAGCCCAAAAGAAAGGCTCGATTGTCAACATTTCTTCGTACACTGCAATGATCGGACAAGGCTTCAATCACTACTCTGCATCGAAGGGTGCAGTGCGTGCGCTGTCCAAAGCGGCTGCTACGACCTTTGGTCGTCAGGGAATTCGTGTGAATGCCCTGTTCCCAGGGATTATAGAAACACCAATGACCCAATCTTTGAACACGTCCAAAGAACTGCTGGGTCGGCTGATCCAGGCAACGCCTTTGCAGCGTTTGGGACAAGCTATTGATATTGCCAATGCGGCGCTGTTCCTGGCTTCGGATGATTCCTCCTATATTACCGGCTCCGAGTTGGTTATTGATGGTGGATACTCCGCACAATAGTGTGTAGAATAATGACAGCCTTTAATTTTCATTAGGGGCTGTCTTTTTTATGAGGAGGCAGTTATGGAAGAGAAAACGATTTTTGAAATCATACACAATATGGATACCTTCACCAACAAGTTGATTATACAGTGGAACAAATCATTCAATGAGGACCTCGGCGTATCTCATGTTCTTGTGCTTTCCCATTTGAAGCAAAACGGAAGAAGTCGACCATCGGATATTGCGAAAGTACTGGGGCTTACCCCGCCGACTCTCAGTTATTTATCCGATAAGCTCGTCGGGAAGAAACTGGCTGTCAGGGTCGTTGATGAATCCGATCGCCGCAATAATTACCTGGATATCACCGAGGATGGCTCCGAAGTTCTTGGCAGAGCATCCATGGAGGGACAAAAGCTGCGCAGAGCGTTATTTGAAAAGTTAACAGCACAGGACCGGGAGAAGTTAGCGGAGATTTTTGAGAAGCTGAATCGCTAATGTTGTGTTGAGTTTTATATGTAAGAATTGAGTGAATGTTGACAGAGGGCAACTTTTTTTCTTATGATAATTGGGACTGCATCATTATGCTCTGAAGGAGACTGAGCCGTGATTGAAACCAACACGTCAAGACGCAATGAATCTCTTTTGCAAGTGCTGAACGTGCAGCACAAGGTCACCACTGACAATATTGCCAATGCAGACACACCCAATTACAAAAAGAAATCGGTGGAGTTTGAGGAAGCGCTGAGGCGTATCGTTGAAAACGGTACAACCAGGGAGCTGGACATGCACCGGACACATCCGAAGCATCTGCCTGCCAAGGATCTCAATTCTTCTATCGTTCCATACCGGATTGTGGAAAACAATGAGACAACGATGAACAACAATGGCAATAATGTGGACATTGATATTGAAATGGCGAACCTTGCGGAGAACCAGCTTATGTATAACTACATGGTTGACCGGGTAAGCGGACATTACAACAAAATGAAAAACATTCTGCAGACTTTGAAATGAAGAATGTCCAGCGGCCCCCAAGGGCTGCTTTTTTTATGGGCTGATGATGATGCATCACGGCCTATAACTCAACTGCAAAGTGGATCATTCCTTATGAATTAATAAAAAATGTAAATGCTAGTATAATGAGCATCAGAAGCGCAGGGTGAGTGGAAGCAGCGCTAATCGGGATCATGGTAGGAGAAAGATATGCGTAATTGGTTTAAAAATGAAAATGTGCAAATGACAGCGATCGCTTTGGCTACGGCCATAGGAGCACAATTTAAGATTAATCCCTTCCAGGAAGATTATTTTCGAATTGGCTTGGGCGTAAGCATCCTATTGTTTCTGCTCATGATCATGCCGCATCTGTCTTATGTTAAAACGGGGATTCTGACGGGTTTTACAAGCTTTATCGTTCAATCTGCAGATTTGCTGTACGATGTGAACTCCATGTCGGTTCTGGAAAGTTTGCATGACAATGTTGGAGCGGGTATTTATTATATCGTGTTCTCCTATGGTCTTAGCAAGTTTAAGGACAGGTTTCATGAGATACAACCGCTTCTTCTGGGTGGCTTAATCACGTGTGTTGATTTTTCCTCCAATCTCGCTGAGCTTTTCATTCGTGGCGTGTTGAATGGAACAAGCATCCTTGATATGAAAGAATGGCTGTATCTGTTCGTTGTGGGCGGGCTTCGCAGCTACTTTGTCAGCGGCCTGTATAACAGCCTTGCGGTAAGGCAGATGCGAGTGCTGCATGCAGAGCAGGAGAAGCGGATGGAGCAGATGCTGAATGTTAACTCCGGCCTGTACGGCGAAGTCTTTTATCTGAAGAAATCGATGAAGACGATTGAAGGCATTACGGCTGACAGCTATGACCTGTATCGGGATCTCAGGGAACAGGACATGAATCAATACAGCCACCGGACACTGGGGATCGCCCAGCAGATCCATGAGGTGAAGAAGGACTCGCAGCGCATTTTGGCAGGACTGCTGAAGTTATACGATAGTGAAAAGGCGGTCAACATGAGCCTGTCGGAGGTCCTGAACTTCGCAACCAAAGGCAACCGGAAATATAGCGAGATGCTGAACAAAAGAATTGAGATCGAGTTGGAGCAACAGTATGATTGCGATTCCCCTTTTTACATTCCGCTTTTAACCGTGATGAACAACCTGATCGCTAATGCAGTGGAGGCGATCGGGTCCGAAGGGACCATTCGGATACAGGTACTGGAACAGGAGGAGGATGTGCAATTTGTCGTTACGGACTCCGGCCAAGGTGTATCTGAAGCCAAACGAAATATTATTTTTGAACCTGGCTATACCACCAAATTTAATGAAGTAGGCATTGCGGCGACGGGCATCGGCTTATCCCATGTGCGGGATATTGTTCAATCTCTGGAAGGTCATATTACCATTGAATCTGTGGAGCAAGGCGGAAAAGGGACGACCTTTGTTGTTTCTATTCCCAAACGAAATCTGGTTAAAGGTGCGGAAGTGGAGGATTCTTTCCACCGAGATGAATGAGGCAAGCTAAGATAGCGACTTTTCCTTGCAACGGAAGAATCGCTATTTTAGCATTGACATGTTCAGTCTAGTATGACTTCTTTGGCCGGATGATCCAGAAACTCAAACATGGTCTTTACCTGTTCAGGGGTATTCCTTTCCAACGAAAGTTCAGGCAAATCATGCCTTTCGAAGAATTGGACTGCGCTGGTTTCCACGCCCGTTTCCGCTTTTCCTCCTGTAATTTCGCATTGAATAAACATCTTGTATATATGATAAGGTTCGGGCGGATGATCATGAAATTTTTTGTCCAGTACAGCCAAAAGCCGTACGGGCGCAACATCAAATCCGGATTCTTCCTTGATTTCTTTTACAGCTACTTCTGAAGGTGACAGGCCTATGTCGCTCCATCCCCCTGGTAAAGCCCACGCTCCATCGATTTTCTCCCGAACCAAAAGGATTTTATTTTCCTTGAAAACAACACCTCGAATATCTACTTTGGGTGTGGCGTAACCGGAATCGCTTGCAAAGGTGAGTGATATCTTTTCCTTGTTTACAGAAGTATAGTTAGCCAGGATATCGACACTGATCCGTCTCAGTTCCTCGTAACGTTCGATATCGTATACATCTTTGCCATAGGTTAAACCGGTCTGTGCAATAGCCTGAATCTGTTTCGCCCATTCCAACCACTTCATGTCCATGTTATGATCCCTCTTTCTATAGGTAGCTGCATAGGAAATAAATCCATTATAGCAGAGGAATTCCAGTGAATAATTACAAATAAGGGACAAAATCCAAGGAAGCTGGGCACAAAAAGAATAAATCTCGCTTAAAAATGAATTGCTTTTCATGAGGGAATTGCGAGATATTATAGAGAAATCAGATACGAAGGAGCGTGTGAAGTGAAAATTACGGTGGATCAACAGGGTACCTCCAAGGTTGCAATAATCGAGAGCGATGACATGGTCATCAATAATGTGCAAGATGCACTGGATTTGATGGCCTCCGTGAATTATTCGAATGAAGCTTACAAGCTCATTATCGACAAATCGAACATTGTGGAAGCTTTTTTCGATCTGAAGACCAAGCTCGCGGGCGATATTCTGCAAAAGTACGTTAACTATCAGGTGAAGCTTGCCATCATTGGGGATTTTGACGGATACAACAGCAAAAGCCTGAAGGATTTCATCTATGAGTGCAATAACGGCAAACATGTTTTCTTTGTGAAAACCAAAGAGGAAGCGCTTCAAATCTTGCATGGCCTGAATTAATCTGAATAAGGGAGGAATGCATGGTGAAGGAAAATAACAAGCTGCAGGTGCATGCCCTGGCAGAGATTGAGAATCTGAAAGTGCATGGCAGAACGACAGGGCAACGGGCGCCTTTAACGTTATTTTGGACAGGCAGTGCAATTGAACTCCAGGTCACAGGCTCCGAGCTATGGGTGGAGGTGCAGTCGGAGTACGACATATACGAACCTTGGATCAGCATCCTGATCAATGGTGTCCCTGTAAGCAGGCAGATGCTCACGGAAGGACGATACTGGGTCTGTGTATTCCGGGGCATGAGCGAAGGAACAGTGAAAAATGTGCGTATCGTTAAAGATGTGCAGGCGATGAGTGCCGACCCAGGCTGCTCGTTGCAGATGTATGCCGTGAAATCGGATGGAGCATTCCTGCCAGTGGCAGAGAAGCCATATAAGATTGAGTTTATTGGTGACAGTATTACATCTGGAGAAGGCGCAATAGGCGCCAAAGCGGAAGAAGACTGGATTCCGATGTGGTTCAGCGCCATACATAACTATACATTTAAGACAGCAGAGGCATTGGACGCAGACTACAGGGTGATCTCCCAGAGTGGTTGGGGCGTACTCACGAGCTGGGATAACAACCCGAATGGAAATATTCCCGCTTATTATGAGCAAGTCTGTGGTCTGCTCACTGGTGAGAAGAATCAGGCGCTCGGTGCCGGAGACAGGCATGATTTTGAGTCCTGGCAGCCGGATGTCGTTGTGATTAATCTCGGCAGTAACGATGGGGGGGCTTTCCATACACCTGAATGGAAAGATCCGGTCACGGGTGAGGTATACAAGCAGCGTTTGAATGAAGACGGGGGCTATCATGAGGAGGATTTGACAGCTTTTGAGTATGCGGTGGACTCCTTTTTGGTCAAACTTCGAAAGAGCAATCCAAAGGCACATCTTGTCTGGGCCTATGGCATGCTTGGATTTCCCATGATGCCTGCCATCTATCGTGCGGTTGATTGCTATACGAAGCGGACAGGTGACCGGACGGTTTCTGTTATACAGCTTCCTGATACAACGGAAGAGACCATAGGGGCTCGAACGCATCCGGGTGAATTGTCCCACCGACGGGCGGCGGAGACGTTAGTGGGGTACCTGCAAGGAATTCTGGTTGAAGTCTGAATGCTAAATTGCTCCAATAAGTCAAAGACCACCCTTAAGCCCTTCGGCAAAGCGTGGTCTTTTTCTTATCGGGATCTCTGTTATACCAGAACTTGATAACGGATGGATATGATCTGACCCAACGTCTGAGTCCCGATCATCTTCAGATGACTCGGTACGGTTCCCGTTGGAAATAAGGGGATGCCTTCACCAAGAATTTTGGGAATGATGGCAACCTCAATCTCGTCCAGCAGCTGCTTTTCCAGAACAGCCTGAACCAGTAGGCCGCCGCCAACAATCCATAGATCGTCATCGGACGCCTGTTTTAAACGGGGAATAAGGGTTTCTACGGACTCGGTCGTAAACTGTACATGTGGTGCGGGAGGTTGTTCCGAACGGGAGAGTACATATGTTGGCCGGTCTGCATAAGGGAAATCCTCTGACAGCGTAAGCACTTCTTCATAAGTGGTCCGCCCCATGACTACCGTCCCGATCGTTTGATAAAATGCAGCGTACCCGTTATCTCCGCCATCGCCTTCCACATCAAACAGCCAATCTACTGAACCATCCCGTCTTGCAATGTAACCATCCAGACTCATCGCAATGTACAGCACTACTTTATTGGACATTATTCATCGCTCCCTTCTGTTTCATATGATACACTTGAACTATGACAAATATTGACGTAGTTAGGTGCTGAAATAATGAATAGTCGGAAACTCGCCATTATGAGATTGATGGATTCAAGAAAAAAATTTACGGCCCGTGAACTGGCAGAGCGATTTGATGTATCGATCCGTACCATTCAGCGTGACCTGGATGCGCTGCAGACGCTGGGTTTTCCTTTGTATACAGAGGTGGGTGTGAATGGCGGTTACCAGGTTCTGCCCAATCGAATTTTGCCACCACTTCAACTTACACAGAACGAGGCACTGGGTCTGTTCATGATGATCGAATATTTGCAGCAGGTGCCGGATTTCCCGTATGGGTCGATGCGCGAGCATTTGGCAGAACAATATTTCTCCACGCTGCCGCAGGATGTACAGGATCTGATTGTGCGAATGAGGGAACATGTGACGTTTGTACAGCATCCGGGTAAGCACACAGAGACGTTAACGACTGAGATTTTGAATGCAGCCATAGATAAAAGAGAAATTGAATTTACGTATCATTCCCGGAACGGTTATAAAAAAATAGAGGCTTATCCCATCGGCATTTATTATGATGATGGATATTGGTACATGCCCGCTCGTCATAGGGAGCGCGTGTTGTTGTATCGCGTGGACCGTATGCAGCAGCTGAAATTGCTGGACTCCATAGATGAGTCAATTCCTAGTCTTCAAGCGTGGTTGAAGACCTCAGATGACAGGAAGGCTGTAGAAGTGGTGCTGCACTTCACTGAGTTTGGGACGAGGCTTGCGCATTCAGACGTGCTGTTCCAGTCGATTCAAGGCAATGAATGGCGAGGGCTGGTTCCACCAGAGGAATTCCCGTTTACAGCCCGTAAGCTCCTTGCCTATGGTCCCGAAGTGAAGGTAATCTCGCCACCGGCATTGCAGCAAGCTGTCCGAGAGATGCTGGAGAAGAGTTTAAACCAGTATTCATGATGCCTATAGGGTGGTAGTTTCGTTAAAAGGATATTCAATTGCATTTATCGAATGGTTAAGAGTGCAGATGAAGCAGCACCTATGCAGGAATGCCGGAATGGGGGGCTACCATGATTCGATTCATAAGAGGTTTCACGATCCGCTCTATGCAGAGTTCATGCGATGGACAACGGCGGTTGTTTGCATAGAGCCTTGATCCTTCTTCCGCCAGCAAAAAATGTATATAAGTGCATCGTGTGACTCTGCTGCCTTAAAGACCAAATTTAAGGAGCGGAGCAACATGAAATATATAAATGCAGATGCCATTTTGCCAGAAGAATTATTGAAGGAAATACAACGACACATCCCAGGGGGATTGGTCTACATTCCGAAGCCCAAGGATGCGCACAAAAAGTGGGGCGAAAACTCGGGCAGCAGAATCGTTGTAAACAAGCGGAATGAGCACATTCGCCGCCTTTTTGCTGCAGGTGTGTCCATGGATGAACTAACCGAAAAGTTCTTTTTATCCATCGACAGTATCAAGAAAATTGTGTATTCCAAAAGGTAAGGAAGACAAGCCACATTAGAGAAGTCTAATGTGGTTTTTTTTGTGGAAAGAACAATTATTAATGTTCCTTATATATTCATGAAGAGTTATACGGAGAAACGTTTGATGGATATAAGTTGATCTTCAAATTTACAAATCGCTGAGGAACAGCAGCGCAAAAAGACCGTTTTCCTTGGTGGGAAAACCGTCTCGCTGCATCACTCGTTAGAAGCTGCCGATGAAATATTGATACTCGGTATTCACCTCGAAGCCAACACTACGATACAAATTCAGAGCACGTTCATTTTCAGTTACAACGGACAAGCGAATATCCATATAGTTCTGCTTCAGAAGCAGTTCCACCAGCAGAGTCAAAACCTGACGCCCCAGCTTCTGGCCTTGGTATGCAGGCAGGATACAGAAGTTATGAATGAATGCGGTTGTCTCATTAATGGAATTGATTCGGATCAATCCAACAGGCAAACCATCTTTCCAGGCCACATAGGTTACCCGGCTGGGTTCTGCCGTTTGTGTGAAATAGTCACGTGTCCATTCCTCCGAATCTCCAAAGGCCTGAGCTGAGCAGGTGACCATAAATTCAAAATCCTGTGCTTCGGCAGCAGACAAGGTGAGCTCAACGCGTCCGACACCCGGAAAGGATATGTTCACAAGCTGCATCGAATACTCCGAACGATCATGAACAGCCCCAAGCGACTGAGCAGTACGAAACCCAGAGGGTAAGCTCTGAGGTACGCGATAGCTGAGCTGGTTAATTCCCTGTGGCTTCATATCTTCGATGGCACGCATCAGTAATCTGCGAAACACACCTTTGCGGCGATTATGCGGATGCACAATGGCATTAATATTTCCGGTTACACCGTCAGAGGGATACCAACTTAGGAGTCCAACCAGTTTGCCTTCCCGATAACATAGGAGAGCGTGGTCTCCATCTTTTTTGCTGATATGATCAAGGTCTGCCTTCAGATGAATGGAATCGAGCTGTTTACATTGTTGTTCAAGTAAAATAATTGAATGAATCTGTTCCTTGGAATCATATACCATGGGAACGATTTGATATGCTGACATGGCATTCACACCTTCACGGGTGAAGGAAATACGCAGTTATTGGACCAGCAGGCGCTATCCTTCAAAAATGGGTCCAGACGTCATGATTGTGTTTAGCATAGTTATCCCCTCCAAATCACTTCACGTCGACTATAACACACCCTAATATGGAGAACCAGCTTTATGCAACCGGATGCGTAATTCATTCGAAAGTGCCAAAGCACTGGACATTTTAACCAAATAAAGGTGATAATTGAATTAATGAAGACGCGAAAGGGTTTGATCAACTATGCGTAAGTTAGTCTGTGTTATGAGTGCGGTGCTGCTCTCATCGGCAATGATCATGGGTTGTACGGAATCCGAGACGATCGATCATGCTCAAGAAACTACACCTCCAACTAATCAGCCGAGTATGGAGACGAACCAGAAAGCTACAGCCCAGGATGAACAGAAGGCTCTGGACATGTCATTGGAGTATAAAAAAACGGAATTGACTGTGGATTACGCGGATTATGAAGATACACTTACTGTGGAGGGGCTCTTGGCCAAAGGGGAGACGATGAAGCCGTTTTTGACGGAGAAGAACTATGAGTCCTATATGGCTAATCGGTATGCAACGTTACCTTTACTGGTGGCAGACAAGGAAAAGGCTCTACTGCATCCGGAAAATATACTGGTTGAGATTAAAGAGAGCAAGAACGATTGGATCCTCGTAGAATACAAACTAAATCTGGTCTTTGCAGATCGTGAAGGCAAACAGTTGAAAAACATACCGTTATCAGGTGATATCACCTTTTTACAGGACCAAGGCGAATGGCGCATTCAGGATGACACCTATAATATCAAAGAACTGCAAAATATCGCTTATGAGGTAAAAGAGTAGCATGATACGATGTACGATGCGAAGCCGGATGTAGTTACCCGGGTTGGCTGTACGATTGAAGCGATATCCGTGGATCAGAAATATAGGCTGCCAGTGGGATGAATACTCAAATGACATTGCAGCGTTTGTACAGGCGAATGTCACCAATCCCGGACAGTAAAAATCAGTAAGAGGGAGTGCCACATGGCACTCCCTCTTAAACTCCGGTCGATATATTTGCCGAGCTTACGCGTGCTTACCTTTACGAACCTTCAGCTGTTTACCCTTGACCGTTGTATTTTGCATCATTTGCAGCACAAGCGGGCCTTTGCCGTTCAGAATCTCCACATCGGTTACATTATCGAGAATCGTAATAATCCCGATATCATCTGCGGTGACGCCTTCCAGTTTGGCAATGGTACCTACAAAGTCCACGGCACGCAGCTTCTTCTTCTTGCCGCCATTGAAATTCAGCTTCATGATCTGCTGGTTCAGCTGCTCGCGCTTGTCCTTTTTGCGTTCAGGTACAATTTTCAGGCGCTTCTCGAATTCTTCCCTGGAACGATCGACAGCCTCCTCGGAAGGCGCTGGAACAACCGGAATTTCGAATCCGATATAGGATTCAATCTCAGCCAGGCGTCTGCCATCCTTCGGGGTAACGAGCGTAATGGCTTTACCCGTCTTGCCAGCACGTCCCGTACGGCCTGTGCGATGCACATAGCTCTCTTTTTCCAGCGGAATATCATAGTTGATGACATGGGTGATATTCGTGATATCAATCCCTCGCGCAGCTACATCGGTTGCGACCAAATAACGGAACTGTCCTCTTCGGAACGCATTCATCACTTCGATTCGTTCATCCTGCTCCATGCCCCCATGGATCCGATCTGCTGGATAGTCCAGGTCAGCCATGACCCGGAACAGTTTATCCACGTTCTCTTGCGTACGACAGAACACAATGCAGCTGTCCGGATTCCCCACAATAAACAGGTCCTGCAGTACAGCGGTTTTGTTGACTTCAGACACACGAATAACCTCATGTTCTATTGTTGCTGTTGTGAGACCACTTGCTTTGATCTCAATCTCTGCCGGATCATTCATGTATTTGCGTGAGAGACGGGCAACATCCTCAGGGAATGTAGCGGAAAATAACATCGTCACACGCTCGCGAGGCAAGGCCTGAATAATGGCCTGTACTGTCTCGATAAAGCCCATATTCAGCATTTCATCGGCCTCGTCGATCACGAGATAGGCAATGCGTTCAAGCGGCAATGTGCCGCGTTCGATATGGTCCAGCACACGTCCCGGTGTTCCTACGGCGACATGTGTTCTTTGTTTTAACTCTGCCTTCTGGATATGGAAAGGAGACTGTCCGTATAGTGCAGTGGATTTGATCCGCTTATAGCGCCCAATATTGGTGATGTCTTCGTTTACCTGCAAGGCTAGTTCCCGGGTTGGTGTGAGAATCAAAGCCTGGGGTTTGTTTTCATTCCATTCGACCAGCTCACAGATCGGAATGCCATAGGCGGCCGTTTTACCGCTACCTGTCTGGGATTTGACTACAAGGTCCTTATTCTCCAGAGCTACCGGAATAACTTCAGTCTGAACCTCGGTAGGTGTTTCATAGCCCAGACTATCCAGTGCTCTGACAATTTCTTCACTAAGTTTATAATCTTTAAATTGTTGCTTGCTCATCGTTAACCTCTTTTGCGTTAGTTTTGAATACAGGAGCATAATGCATCAATCCCGGAATTGTATCCCAATCAGTGGGAAATGGATTGAAAACAAACGCTTATATACAAGCATTGCACCGTACATATATCGTATACCCTATTCATTATACTCTATATGCACGGAGGCTAACGGAGCAATTGATATTTATAGGATTCTTCGGAAGAGGGGAGTTTCTTAGAACCATCCCAATTAGGCTCCTTGTAATTCATGTAACGAAAATAATCCAATATATGCTGGAACCAGGAATTGGAATGTGTTACCATGGGGGTAACTTACTGAACGGAGGGATACGTGTGGCAAATTTTTTCCGATTGAGATAGTAGCGAAACGCTTGTTTGCGCTTGCTGTTGTACTGCCTGTGTGCAGATCATCGGGAGAAGTTTGCCTATTTACACGTATGCCGTTAATGGTAGTGGACACTCTTGCGTGAGAGTGGTTCTTTGATGTACTACTACTGAGACTGCACACATTTAGGTATACCCCTAATCCGAGATCAAGGCACAGGCAGGAATGTCTGTGTTTTTTATTTTTTTATTTTTCCAAGGAATAGGGGAGGTTTGGATATGACAAAGTCATATGAACAGGTGGATTTTATACAGAATATATGGTTGCTGGCTGAACAAAATGGGCTTCGAATCCGTAAGGAATCGATGGAAATCAACGAGTCCGGGATGGATTTCAGGGTTGCCTTCGCTACAGATGAGGATGGACAAAAGTGGGTTTTGCGTCAGCCGCGGCGTGACGACGTATGGGAGCGAGCCCAGAATGAGCGTAAAGTGCTGGACGTGGTCCGGGGGAGTATTCCGGCACAGGTACCGGACTGGCGAATCTGCACGCCCGAACTGATCGCTTATCCACTACTGGATGGTGACCCGATTGCCGTGGTAGATCCTGCTGGTGCAGGATATGCATGGCGCTTCCCGCAGGAGACCTTGTCTGACGAGTTCATGGATTCACTGGCTGCTGCACTTGCCGCATTGCACAACATTGATCCTGAGGAGGCGGCCAAGGGCGGAGTTCGGATCAAGACCCCTATGGAGACCCGCAAAGAATTTGCGGCAAATATAGAGGAGATTAAAAAGAATTTTACGGTACCGGACCAACTAGCGGAACGCTGGACGGTGTGGCTGTCTGTAGGCAGCTATTGGCCGAAGCACTCGACGTTTAATCATGGCGATCTGCACCCACCGCATATCATCGTCAATGATACACAGCGGGTAACCGGACTTATCGACTGGACGGAAGCGGAGATCGCTGATCCGGGTAAGGATTTTGTAATCCTATATGGACTTTTCCAAGATGATGGGCTGCGGGATCTGCTGAAGCGATACGAGAAGGCAGGGGGAAGGACATGGCCTCAGATGTTTGAGCATATTCGGGAACAGTGGGCTGCTTACCCGGCACTGGTTGCCAAATTTGCTTTAACCACAGGGGAAGAATCGACGATGGAAATGGCGAGAGGTATGCTGGCAAACTGGAATGTGAGTCGGGATTAAGGAGCAGGAAAGAGGACTTAAGTTCACGTGTAAAACTGCTTCAATCTTCGTAAATCCGGTCGTTAACACAGCCAAGTAATTGCTTAAAAAAAGGAAGTGTTAACATTGAAAAAAATAAAATTAGGAACCTTTGATATTATTGGCACTTAGCTTATCAACCTGGTTTTCGGAGATATTAGGAGGCAATGTAGGTAGGCAAAATTTATGGTATTTACTATTTCTAATATTGTTTGTTTTATTATGCGGGAAATCAGGATTAAGTGAACGAAAAACTAATGTTTTTATAGGTGTTCTGATAGCCATTTCAGGGTTTCTTGTTGAGTTTTTGATTGAGCCGAACGACTATATTAACTTGTTTTAAGGCATCAAGGATATTAATATAACGCAATGTAAAGCAAAACAGAAAAAGCCTTCCTTATGTATCTCGTACGAGAAATACATGAGGGAGGCTTTTTTGACCTTCTAGGACTGTACATTATTATCGATCTGTCTATTTTCGAAAATCAGAATCGTTTTGCTTCTTCCGATATAACCGACAGTGCTGTTAAGCTGCTCCGAAACGAAGCGCACAGGCACGAATGCTGTACCGTTTACCATCAGCAAGGGTGCATCATTCATCATGAGTGCATCATCCACAATCACCTGTTTGTTGCGGACGGTCCAGCGGATGGTTTTATCGCCTTGTGTGATCACGGCTTCCTCTTTGCTCTGATCCCAGTTTACACGGGCATTCAGTTGCTCGGACACAAACCGCAAGGGTACATAGGTACGTCCTTCATGGATAAAAGGAGCGGCTTCCAGTGCATATGTGCGATCACCGACATAAGCAGTAGTGGACCCTTCAATCAGGCGTTGGAAACGGCCCTGCGGAGTACGCTTCTGCTCCCGCACATTCATCTGGTTAAGCAGACCCATGGTACTGCTCCCACCCGATACGTCGAGGTAATTGTTTTGTACAGTCAATCCTGGAGATTCCGGCTCCGTTACTGGAGTCTGCACGTTCGGAGCTACAGAAGTGGAAGCTCCGATGTCCTGTACGGTATTCATCGCATTAGCCTGCGTGAAAGTAATATCGGCAATCGGTGTCAGATCCCATACCCGGTTGTTCGCGAGCTTCAGCACTTCCAGCCTGTTTAATTGACGTAGTGGCTCCAGATCGTAGATCTGATTGGATTCGGCATTGAGCTCGGCTAACTTCACCAGTCCTTCAATCGACTTAATGTTCTGGATCTGGTTACCCGAGATGTCAAGTGCCCGAAGACGCGTCATATGCTCCAGTGGGGTCAGGTCGGAAATCCCGTTGCCTGCCACGTTTAATTCCAACAGTGTGTTCGGCAGATCGGTCAACGCATCGAGTGATTGAATCCGGTTGTTTGCTACATTAAGCTTCTGCAGCCCGGATAGGTTCGCTACAGGAGTCAGGTCTCTAATCTCGTTGTTGGAGATCTCCAGCCACTTCAGATCATCGAGATCAGACAAAGCGGAGAGACTGCTAATCTGATTGCCGCTAGCATGAAACGTATGTAAACGGGTGAATCCACGAACCACTTCTATGGAAGATATGGAGTTGTTGCTGATGTACAGCCGTCCAAGTTCTTTCAATTCAGCGAGTGCATCGATGGAAGTAATGTAATTGTTGCGTACGTCGATTTCCCGAAGCTGGCTTAGGTGCTGCAGCGGTGTCAGATCGCTAATCTCATTGCCGTATAGGCGGAGGTGGGTCAGGTTGGTTGCATATTCCAGTCCCGCTAGACTTTGTATGCCTGCATTACTCAGGTCAACAACGGTAAGCTGCTCCAGATCGGCGGAGGTCAGGGGTAGATCTACCGGTTTGTTCAAGATCAGTTTCAATCCGTTCTCCAGTGCAGGGTCTTCAATGATGCCTTTGCCTGAGTCCACTGTTGCGTAGGCCAAGGCTTGGCCTGACGCGCCGATACTCAGAATGAATATTAGTAATAATAGCGTCACTCTTCTCATTGCATGAATTCCCTCCGATAATCAAAATTCTTCTCGCTTCTATGTAGATCAATGAATAGTAAAGGTCAGTTACGATCAGGAATGATTCATCAACATTTCTCTAGTTATTAACCCGTCAGCCGATAAAAGGAACAAGAAATTAAGGGGAAGCTGACAACCCTACATCTATTCTATATGAAACAAGCCTCTATCTGTACTCCCTCAGGCGATCTTTTCCAAAAAAATGCGGAGTCTACTTGGTGCCTTATTCAACTTCCCCCCGAAAGGGGTATAAATGAAGTAAATATGCAGGTGGAGGGAGAGGCGGTTATGCGTCAAGCCATGATCATTAGCAATCCGTCATCGGGAAAAGAAGAGGCACAGCAGTACGTTTCCCAAGTTCAAGCCATTTTGGAATCACAGCAGTTTGAAGTGACAGTTAATGAAACAGCTGGGGTAGGGGATGCAACCAGCTATTGTTTGGATGCCTGCCAAGGCGGCTGTGATCTGGTCATATCCATTGGCGGAGATGGCACACTGCATGAGACCATTAATGGCATGATGGATCAGGATCATCGTCCCAGGCTTGGTATCGTGCCCCTGGGCACAGTGAATGATTTTGCACGTGCGCTCCATCTTTCTCTCGATCCCCAAGAAGCCATACAGCAGCTCGGTTCAGACCAGATACGCCGGGTGGATCTGGGTAGAATCAATGATCGTCTCTTCGCCAATGTCGTAGCAGCAGGCTCTTTGGCCGAAGCGTTATCATCCGTGTCATCGGAAGAGAAGTCGAAGCTGGGCTCACTAGCCTATCTGAAGGAAGGTTTGAAGGATCTTGTGAACTCACCCGCCAATCCCCTGAAGATTGAACATGACGGGCTGAAGTGGGAAGGTGATTCCCCTTTGTTTCTCGCGGCACTGACCAACTCGGTTGGAGGATTTGAGAAGCTGTCTCCGGATGCAGTGGTGGATGATGGACTGATTCATTGTTTTGTGATCCGCAACATCAGTGTGTTCAACAGCCTGACACTGGGAACCTCCTTGTTGTTCGGGCATCTGAAGGACCATAAAGACGTCGACTATTTTACGGCAAAAGAAGTTCGTGTAAGCTCCAGCGGATCCGTTCGCACCAATGTGGATGGGGAAGAGGGCCCGGCATTGCCTATTCGGATCAGTGTCCTGCCTCAACATATTGAAGTCATTGTGCCTGAAGAACGGTAAGACTATTGAAGGATTGAAAAAAACGACCATTTTTCCATATAAGATGTCTAAAAATCCATTGAAACCGATTGCAGATCTGTGTCACAATCAAAGCTGGAAGACAAGTATATACCAATTATTCGAATATGGAGGGAAATCACCTTGAGAACAATAAAACTTGGCAGCAGCTCACTCGAAGTTCCAGTTGTAGCCGTAGGCTGCATGCGCATCAACTCACTCAGCAGCAAAGAGGCAGAACAATTTGTTCGTTCCGCTATGGAGGTAGGTGCAAACTTCTTCGACCATGCCGATATTTATGGAAACGGGGCATGCGAAGAGATTTTTGCTGAGGCGGTACAGATGAATCCCCAGGTTCGTGAAAATATGATTCTTCAATCCAAATGTGGTATCCGCAAGGGCATGTTTGATTTCTCCAAAGAGCATATTCTGAACTCCGTGGATGGTATCCTGCAGCGTCTGAAAACCGAGTACCTTGATGTTCTGCTGCTGCACCGTCCGGATGCACTGGTAGAACCGGAAGAAGTAGCTGAGGCGTTTGATCAGTTGGAGCGCGAAGGTAAAGTGCGTCACTTCGGGGTATCCAACCAGAATCCGAATCAGATTGAGCTGTTGAAAAAATACGTAAAACAGCCGCTGGTAGCCAACCAGCTGCAGCTGAGTATTACGAATACAACGATGATCTCCAGCGGAATCAACGTGAACATGGAGAACGATGCAGCCGTGAACCGTGATGGCAGTATTCTGGATTATTGCCGTTTGCACGATATCACCATTCAGCCATGGTCCCCGTTCCAATATGGATTCTTCGAAGGCGTATTCCTGGGCAGCGACAAGTTCCCTGAACTGAATGCCAAGATCGATGAGATCGCAGCCAAATATGAAGTGAGCAACACCACCATCGCAATTGCCTGGCTGCTGCGTCACCCGGCCCATATGCAGCCTGTGACAGGCACAATGAATATAGAGCGTCTTAGAGATTGTGTCAAAGCCGGTGATGTTCACCTTACACGTCAGGAATGGTACGAAATCTATCGTGCTGCTGGCAACATCCTGCCTTAATTAAGTTTCAAAGTAGAGCAGCAGAATCTGCTGTAATATATGAAAACACGAGCATCCATATGGCTCGTGTTTTTTGTTTTTTTCCTGATTTGCTGCCCGTTCAATCCCGGTATAAAATAAGGACACGGGGTTTATTTTTTAAAAGGATTAAATTGTAATTAATACAAATTAGTTGAATTTATTATATTGACCCATTCTTTCCGATTACATATAATTACTTTTGCATACCGTTAATCCTGTATATGGCTTTTATTTTGGAGGGTGGTGTTCGTTTGGAGCCGACAACCACGATACGCGATCATTTAGAGAATTATTTGAAGCGCGAGCAGATGTCCATTAGTCTTTTTTCGGAAACGTCAGGAATTAATTCGGGTACGCTTAGTAATATATTGAACAAGAACCGCCCGATCGCGATGCAGCAGTTGGATCGAATCACTTCAGCTATGAAACTTGAAGAGGGTTACTTCTATGAATTGTATATAGATGAGTGTTTCGTCCACGCTACCCCTGACTGGCGAAGACTGGGCCCCTTCCTTCATCGTTGTGCTGAGCTAGATAAGTTAAACTGTATTGAAGAGGTTATCCAATTAATGATGGATAATCTATCTTATATTCCCTTGTTATTTGATTTGGCTGAGGAGTTCTATCACGAAGGTAGATTTAAACCGGCCATTCTTTTATATGAAACCATTGCTGAGAGTGAGAAAATGCAGCATTCGGAGCGTCTCGCTCTATGTCAGTATCGTCTCTTCAAATTGGGGCTCACCAATGACCAGCAAAGAAACCTAATCATCGCCGCCAAGTTCGAATATTATGTAGATCGTCTGGACGAGCGTTATCAGCTGGACGCTCTGAATGAGCTAATTAATGCTTTTGGCGCATTACACCGATGGAACAAGGTTCAAGAGCTTTCAGAAAAGTTAAAGGTGAAGGCAACCATCCATTATGAATTGAATGGCAGAAGGAAACAGGAAGAAACGAAACGGCCAATCGTCTTCTATATTCTCTATTCAGATTTGGCTGCGGGAAGTGCATGTTATCACCTTAAGGACTATGATAATGCATTGAAATATGTATCATTATATGCAGATAACAGTTGGGTGAAAGATCCCAATCCGGATGAAATACTAGTGATTAATCAGTTCCAGGAATGGGCTGAAGGGAATCGTTATATCTATCAATTGATGGCTGGGCAGTTTGAAGTGCTGCCCTCATATTTAAATTATATATCCACCAAAGAAAACGAAATATTTCCCGCGCTCTGTGATATCGTTACTGCAGCTAATAGCTATGATGAAGATATTGATTATGTGCTGGAACAGTATGAATCGTACTTCGCATATCAGGAGCAGAGTAATCGGATCGGGAAGGTAAGCAAGCAGGTTACAGATGATCGGTATTTACGTCTTTTAGCTGATCTTGGAGCGTATTATCTAAAGAAAGACGAGTATTATAAAGGGTTGGGGTTTGTCCTCGATAGTTTAAGGTTTTCTATTGAAATTAGCAGTGGCAGGGGTATGCTTAGAGGTATCGGACTATTTGAACAGTATAGGGATTATGCGACCGATGCTGCCAAGCAGCAGTACAAAATTATAATTAGTGAGGTGCAGAAACTCAATGAAGAGAACGTTGGCTTTGCTGATAGCTACATGTAGTATTGTGGTAAGCATACTGACTCCTGCAAGTGAGCCTGACTTAAGTACGGACGCTCCAAACCCCGCAATTATGAGAACCGCTGACCATGGATTTGGTACTTAGTTCAATAAGAAATCAGAACGCTTCTGAATAATCATTCAGAGGCGTTTTTTTGCATGTGTTTGAAAACCAAACCAGAAAAAATGCATTTATAGGCTATTCGGCTATTTACATTTGGATTTCTGTGTACTATAGTTAGTTACACAAGTAACTAACCAATTAACCTAAATAATGAAAGTTGGATTGGCATGAAATCGACTTTGGATGAATCTCAGCCCATATTCCATCAGATTGCCATGATGATTATGGATGATATTGTGGAAGGCAGATTACAAGCGGAGGAGCAGGTTCCATCGACCAATGAGCTGTCGCGGTTCTACAATATCAATCCTGCAACAGCACGCAAAGGGCTGCAGGAGCTTGTGGACAGAGGAATGATATACAAACAGCGAGGTGTTGGAATGTTTGTCGCCAAAGGGGCAAGAGATGCACTGCTTATCGAGCGAAAACAGCATTTTTACGAAGAATATATTAAGCCATTGCTCGAGGAAGCCAGACGGATTCACATGAATGAAGACATGATTATTGATCTGATTAAGGGCAAGAGAGATAAGGAGAGTGACTCATGATTCGTTTTGATCAGGTAAGCTATAGTTATCATCAGACGCCCGTTTTGAACAACATTACATTACATGAAAATGAGCCGGTTATTAGTGCAATCTGGGGGAGGAATGGCGCCGGAAAAACAACACTTATGAGCTTGCTTGCAGGGCACAACCGTCCTGATGACGGCCGTATTCAAGTGATGGGGGAAGACCCGTATAATAATCTGGCTGCTCAGAAACATCTCTGCTACATTCAGGAGAATCATCCTCTAGGCAGGAACTGGACCATGAATGACTTGGTACGATTCGGGCAGTACTTCCATCCCCAGTGGAATCAGGAATTCGCGGAGCGATTGATCGATCAGTTTGAATTGCCGTCCAAAAAAAAGATCGTCAAATTTTCCAAAGGCATGAAAACGGCCGCCCAGATGATTCTTGGCCTTGCAAGTTACGCTGATATTACCATTCTGGATGAGCCGACCAACGGACTTGATGCCGAGAAGCGCAAATATTTCTACAATGCTTTATTGGAAAGTTATGAAGATCATCCCCGTTTGTTTCTGATTTCTACGCATCATATTGAGGAGATTCAGCCCTTATGTGAGTCACTTATTGTGCTCCACCGGGGTGATGTCATGTATCATCAGCAGATGGAAGAGATACGCGAGAGAGGAGTTCTTCTAACAGGGTTAATTAGTGACGTTGATCTAGTTACCAAAGGTGAGAAAATCATTGAATCTGCACAACTTGGGTCAACCAAGAAAGTGATGATTGATGCTTCGTACTCCAGGGAATGGAAGGATATTGCGCAGGCACATGGTCTTTCCATCGAGAAAGCAACACTGCAGGATTATCTGGTCAATTTGACCCGGAAACACGAGGAGGTTAAAGGATGAACTCCGTAAAAGGAACAAATCGACTGATTCTGGATGATATGGGTTGGTATTTAAAAATATTTTCATTCATCACCCTTATGCTTACTGTAGTATATCTGGCCATTGGATTCATATTTGATGTTGCGTACAGCACACAATTGCTTGGTCCCATGTATGGAGGGATCTGTGCTTTTGCCGTAGCGGGAATCATCACATTGTATCCCGTCGCGATCGGTTTGGGCAGTACACGAATTCAGTTCCTGAAGTCTTTTTATGTTATCTCGGCCTGGATGGTTGTGGGGGCAATGGTCATTCTGAATGTGATCTATCTCATCATGCATCTTCTCCAGGCATATGGATCACTCGGCGTAACCTTTTATCAACTAGGCACGTTGTACTCCAAAGAGTATCATTTTATCTCTTATCTGTGGATTGACCTGATGACTGGCTTTCTCGTGCTGGGATTGTCCATCTTTTCAACTGTCTGCTGGATTAGGCTGGGAATGCGCAATTTTCTAATTTTGTTCTTTGGGTTGACTTTGATCCTTACATTGGCCATTGTTCTATCTGACCTCAGCGTGTGGGTGCAGTGGTTCACGAGTGTCAACTGGTTAGCTTTGTTTACTGTCACAGGAGTGATTGGTTGGGCACTAATTTTAAGCACCTATCCCATGATGAAGAATGCTCCCCTTACGATGAAAGGCAGAAAAGATTGAGGGTTATCAGGTTTTCGTAAGGAAGACTCTATGGGTAATATGGATACGAACAAACACGAGTGCACCCGTGCCTCGTGTTTTTCTGCGCGTTTAAACCATTAAGGACACTGAAACTTATCAGCTCGTTTCAAGCAGGATGCTTCGTCCCAGTTCTTTCAAATATTCCATCGCTTGCTGATATGGATAAGGTCCATAGCTTACGCGGGATACTCCCAGTTTGGCGAGTTGTTTCGGTGTTGGCTCATCGGATGTTACCATCACGTTCACTGGAAGCGTGGAGCGCTCACATAGCTCCTGAATCAGTTGTTGATTTTGCAGACCTGGAACGAATAGACCGCTCGCTCCTGCTTCTGCATAAGCCAGTGATCGTACGATTGCTTCTTCGAGGTGGGATTGAGCATGCTGATCTGGTGCAGTTTGCAGAAAAATATCCGTGCGGGCATTAATAAACAAAGGAATGTCTGCCAGTTCTGCAGCTTCCCGAGCTGCTTTGAGACGCTGACCATGCTCTTCCACCGAGTAGAGACCTGTTCCCCCTGGAAATTGATCTTCAATGTTGATGCCTATGGCTCCATGCTCGATTACCCGAAGGACATTTTCCTTCACTTCTGACGCAAACCTTCCATGTCCTCCCTCAATATCTACTGTAACAGGCAGTTTTGTCCTTGATGTGATGCGAGCCAGATTGGCAAGCACCCATGAGAAGGGCATTTCTTCCCCATCCTGTTCACCGTGGGCAGCGGCAACGGACCAGCTTCCGGTAGCGATCGCTTTGGCTCCAGTCGACTCAATCGCTTGTGTGCTTCCGGCATCCCAAACATTGACCAACACAAGGGGATTACCTTTTACATGAAGCTGGTGAAACAGCTCTGCTTTCTCTTTAAGGGTTTGCATAGGTTGACTCTCCTCCGTTATATCTCTACAAATTGAATTACTTTTGCCGATCATGTTTCAATGATTGCTGTCACAACCAGACTTCTCATGCATCAACAGCCAGTTCTTACGAGTTAGACCACCACCGTATCCACCCAGATCACCACTTGCATTAATGACCCTGTGGCACGGAATCACAATGGCCAGTTGATTGGCTCCATTCGCCTGCGCTACCGCACGGCATGCGGACGGTTTGCCCAGTGCTACGGCGATATCCTGATACGACCTTGTCTCGCCCGGTGGAATCGCAACAAGCTGTTCCCAAACGCTCTTTTGAAATGGTGTTCCTAAACAGAACAACGGGGTATGGAATTCAGTTAGAGTCCCTTCGAAATACTGCTCCAGTTCCCGTTCTATGGAGCGAATGGGTTCGGTTACACCAGGCACAATCGCTGACTTGGTTCGCTTTCGCAGCCGCTCGACTTCCCGTTCCAGGCCTCTTCGATCCACAAATTCAAGCAGATATAGGGCATTATCATCTGCGACGGCCATCATGGGTCCAAGACGTGTATCGATCCAGGAGGCCTTCAGCACCTGTCCATCGTCCACTTGGGTAGGAGCGGCACCCATGATTCGGGAAAAGGCATCCCGGAAACCGCTGCTGGATTCGTAGCCAGTGGATAATTGAGTATCAATGATCGTGCGACCAGAGCGGATGTTCTTCAGGGCGAGCCCCATGCGACGTGCGCGGGCATATTCCACAAAGGTCATTCCGAAACGCTTTTTGAACTGCCGGCGGGCCGTAGACTCGTCAATGGACAGGTTTCTGAAATCCTGGCCCTTCCACCGCTTTTCCGGATTGTTTTCGACCGCTTCGACCAATATACGTACTACATCAGACACCTGATTGGGATGGGATAGGGGACGACAGCGCTGACAAGGACGAAATGAAGCAAGAAGTGCTTGCTGTGCGGTTTCGTAAAATTCACAGTTCTCGAATTTGGGCTTCCGTGCAGGGCAGGTTGGGCGACAGAACACCCCCGTCGTTTTGACGCCGACATAAAATAAACCTTCGTATTCCGAATCTTTGGCCACCAGAGCCTGATAGTATTGTTCTTTCAGTTCAGCATTGATCATTGATCGCACGTCCTTACTATTTTTGTTCCAGTTGGCAGAAGGTAACTCCTTCAGAGGGCTACCTTTCCTTGATATTATAAAAAAACGACGAATGAGGCATCGCCGAAATTCAGGCATTAATATTTTTATTTGAAGAACATACATGGAATTGAATTTCTTGATCGACCTTACTAAGGTAACACATGTCCATTTCTAGGTTCGCCGAGGCAGGTGCGGTAAAGAATTTATTAATGATTTACATATAATGGAGCTTCATGAGGGACGATATGGTGTAGTGATTATTAAGGCATGTGTTGTTTCGATCTATTAGACCAAGGTGGAAGGAGTTCCAGTGATGAAAAAGAATATAAATAAATCTGCTCTATTGGTGTCGATGCTGTGTATCCTGCTGCTGATCAGCGCCTGTGGCGCGAAAAATAACAATGAATCGGTTCAGGAACACGCCTATCCGCAATCGAAGGAGCCTATTGAGGAAGCGGGGAACAGTTCGGTTCCCAATTCGGACGCCAAACAGGGCAAAGAGGACCCGGCGAATACGGCTGACGGGAATGAAGGTAAACTGTCAGCTCAATCCGATTCATCTGCGAACGCAGACGAACCCATTACAATTAGCATTGACCAGTCGGACAAGCCGAAGGAGAACAACAAGAGCTTTGATTTTTCCGTGAATCAGGTACCTGAGGGGTACACCCTATCTGAATTACGGTGGACATCCAACCAGATCACCATTGTGAACACGCCAGCAGAAGCCATTCAGCACGGGGGAGATGGAAAAGAAGGCTTCTATATCAGTGGTAACGGACAATTCTCCGGATTTAAGTACACGGATGAGATGAAGGGTGAACGGGGCAAAATCACTCTTGTATACGAAAACGAAGCCGGTCAGGAGATCATGGCAGAGAAGGAAGTTGAATTGAAAAAATAAGTCCAAGCAGCCGGGAGACGGCTGCTTTCTTGTTATATCAAAACAGGTGCCTAACATCATAAGCCTTGTCGTTCTACATAAAGTCAAAGAAATAACGCACCACATGAAACATGACCGGAGAGGTGTAAGTCAGGCTGTCGACCCGGCTCAAATAGCTTTTTTTGAGTGCATCAAATTTGTTGTCGTCCCCGATTAACAAATCCCGCTTCAGTACAGACACCGTCAGACTTCCGAAGAAACCGGCGAGGCTGATCAACACACCGATGAAGATTCCGAATTGCCAATCAAACGGAGTCAGATAAGGGTGAATGAAGTAAGAGGCAGCGGTGGTTACAATGAATGCACAGGCGAACCCTTCCCACGTCAAAAAGGGATTGGCTGTTGGCACCACTTTTCGTTTGCCCAAGTAAAGAGAAACCAGATAGTGCACCACATCGTTAAGCTGTGTTAACACAACCAGGAACAGCACCAGCTTCGAACCATACTCCGGCGCTGCGAACGGGAAGTAGGCCAGATGGCTGAGCCCGAATACCATCAGCATCAACCCCCACTGCGTAGAACTCACGCTTCGCAGAAAGCCGACCGTTCCCTTGTTAATCAGGCGTGGCAGCGGCAATACGAGGAAGACGTACAGTGGAATAAAGACGATAAACATTCCATACCATCCAATATAGATCCAGTAGAACTGAACCGGTATGGCGAGATACGCCCACAGGAAAAGTCTGCGATCCGCCTTGCGTGTGGTGCGGATCATGGAGAAATACTCCTTGAGCGCAAAGAACGCGAGCACCATCAGCGAGATTAGGGAGACAATCGGATTGAAGAGGGTGGCGAGACAGAAAATGACGAGCATGCCCCACCAGGTTTTGATTTTGTTGCCAATGCCCGAATAATCCTTGTCTGGCTGAAGCTTTGCAATGATTTTGTACACGATATGTATGACGAGTAGTGCTGTGAAAATGAGAGTTAATGTGAAGAGCGAACTGCTCACGTACCGATCACCTGCTTATTCCAGAAGTAAGATCCCATAATAGGGTACCTATGTTATTATGAAGGAATAGTGCCAACTTGATAAGGGGAAATTTCGTCATGACAGCTGAACACTCGATCTATATCCTGCTTACGAATACAGGGACATTGTTTACCAAAGTCATTCAAAGCTACACGAGAGCACCATATAATCATGCCTCGATTTCCTTTAACCGGGAATTATCCGAGCTGTACAGCTTCGGCCGCAAGCACCCAAACAATCCACTGAATGGTGGTTTCGTGAAGGAAGACATACAGACAGGTACATATAGCAAATATCCGAATACGACATGTGTCATTTACGAGCTTCAGGTTACGGATCGTGAAGTGGAAAAGATGAAGCGGGTGCTGCAGATCTTTATTCGCAGCCGGCAGAAATACATGTACAATCTGCTGGGTGTGATCGGCATTACCTTGAAGGAACCCGTGGAATTCAGCAACTCCTACTTCTGCTCCCAGTTCGTGGCTGAAATTCTCCAGCGTTCTGGCATCAAGCTGTGGAACAAGCTGCCCGCGCTCGTAACCCCGGATGATTTCCGGCAGAGTGATCGATTGAAGCTGGTTTATGAAGGAAAATTAAGTGACTATAAGCCGGGTGCATAAATGCTGAACAGCCTGCTGCCGCTGATATTGGGCAACAGGCTGTTTCTGTATTTCACGGGAAGGTTTTCGCCGACTGGTCAAAATCAGCCTCGATATTGCCCTATATCTCCGGTGTTGTGCGTTTGCATAATGAATTTCGTCCTTTAATCAATATTTATTAAATGTTCCAGCGTCTATAATGAGAGCGTATTCAACAAGTGCATGGGAGGGTAACTACTTCCATGTTTCGGCAGACAGCATGAAGATTACCATTCGGCAGCGGATGGGCGTCATTCCATATGAAGCAATTGTAGTTGGAACGATGGCGATTGTAGCCACATTATTATACGGATTTATTCTCTAATAACAAGGATGGGGTGAGAAGAATGGGAGAGAAGACATTTGTACTGGCACCGGATTCATTCAAGGAGAGTATGACGGCGAAGGAAGTCTGTATCGCGATGGAAAAAGGATTGCGTAAAATCTATCCGGCAGCGAGTTACGTCCATGTGCCTATGGCAGATGGCGGCGAAGGGACGGTGCAATCGCTGGTAGATGCCTCCAGTGGTGCCATTCACCGTAAAGAGGTGAGTGGGCCGCTTGGTCAGCCGATCATGGCACAATACGGCATTCTGGGTGACGGTAAAACGGCAGCCATCGAGATGGCTTCGGCCAGCGGGATTCATCTGGTAACCAAGGACACCCGAGATCCGCTCCGCACGACGACATATGGAACAGGAGAGCTCATTCGGGAATGTCTGAACCTCGGAATTCGCAAAATTATTATCGGAATCGGCGGCAGTGCCACCAACGATGGCGGTACTGGCATGGCCGAGGCTCTGGGGGCGAAGTTTCTGGATGCTCAAGGTCAGCCGCTTGCCCGTGGTGGCGGTGCTCTGAACCAGTTAGCCCATATCGATGTATCCGGCTTGGACCCACGTCTGCAGGAAGTGGAGCTCATTGTCGCTTGTGATGTGACCAATCCGCTGTACGGGGAGCATGGTGCTTCAAGGGTGTTTGGACCGCAGAAGGGGGCTACACCGGAAATGGTACAGCTGCTGGATGCCAACCTCTCCCACTATGCGGAGGTGGTGAAGCAGCAGCTGGGCAAGGATATTCGGGATGTTCCAGGCGCAGGGGCAGCGGGTGGACTGGGTGCAGGATTGCTGATTTTCACCAAGGCTGTTCTGCGTAAGGGCATTGAGATTGTCATCGAATATACAGGTTTGCAGGGTAAGCTGAACCATGCAGATGTGGTGTTTACAGGCGAGGGTGGAATCGATTTTCAAACAAAATTCGGCAAAACACCATACGGCGTTGCAAAGGCAGCCAAGGAAGCAGGCAAACCGGTTATTGCCATCGCAGGATGTGTTGGTGAAGGAATCGATACACTGTACAGTGAGGGGATCGATGCCGTGTTCGGTATTGTCCCGGGAACAGCCGATCTGGGTAAGCTGCTTCGTGAAGGGCCGGAGAATGTGGAGCGCACCATGGAGAATATTGCGAGGGTACTGAAATTGGGCTTGTGATCCCAGATCTAAACGTAGTAATTGAAGAAAAAAATGATTGAGACGGGGGATGGTTCCTGCAGGAATGCAGATATCGTGTGCCCGTCTCTTTGCTGTTTAGAGCTGGTGCTACTGATAGAACGCGAGCAGTCCATGGGTAAGTTCAATCAGTTCGAGCAAGTTTCGTGGATCCCTGCCCGTAACGCTCTGTATACGTTTGAGGCGATATTGCAGGGTGTTTCGATGAATATTAAGATCGGTGGCTGTTGTAGTCATGCTGCCATTATGATGGATAAAGCTGCGGAGAGTGTCCAGCAGATCCGCATGATCTTCCAGCCTGCTGACGATATTGGCCTGAGAAGTTAGGCGGGCTTTGCTGAACTGCACCAGAAATTGCACCTCATCGTAACGGATAAGAGTTGCAGCCGGCTGAAGTGCCAACAAAATATTCATGGCGGACCTTGCCTGTTCATAACATACGGCAATGTTGGGTTCTCTCCGGCTAACAGAAATAAAGCAGTGAGGTTGTTCCAGTTGTAATTGCTGAACCAGGGGATCAAGGTCTGATTCGCTCTGAATCATGACGATGTGTGCATTGCCTTCGTCCTCAATAGAGAAGGAGGGGAATTTCAGCAAAACTTTGCCGAACTCTTCATTAAATTCAGGTGAATTCACGAGGGCCCTCATATATAGAAGAACCGTTGGCAATTGCAGATCGAGATTATATTGCCATGCTTCTTTCCTGAACTTCATGGAGTAGGAACCGGAATGATTCAACAGACGTTCCAGGAAAGCCTTTTTGCGGGAGGCCTCATGGGCCAGGTTCTCCAGTTGATTCCGTTGTTCAATGAGGAGAGAAACAGTTGTCCGCACAATGTTGCAGAACGGACGGACTTCGTCCGGATGGCCGGAAATTCCGATCACACCGACATGCTGATTGTTGATACCAATCGGCTCATTGGTGCCCATTTTCTCCAATCTACCATCCTGCCAGACCTCAATTCGACTTCCTGTAGTTAGTGCCCGAACAGCCCCCTGATGAACCGTGCCTACCCGCTCCTTCTGACCGCTCCCTATAATAATGCCTTCCTCGTTCATGATATTGATGTTGTAGGGGATATCCTGCATCATTTTGTCGACGATTTCCTGTGCCTGTTTCTCGGTAAGCTGCAGCAATGCAGTTCCTCCTTTTCCATCGTTCAGTCTGCGCTAATCATCTAATTTCCAATACCTGTTCCAAAATTATTCAATATTGTGCATCTGAACGAAATTATAGATGATTGATAAGGCTTACACAAATGGTTGCGTTATACGTAATTACTGACCATTATTTTTATCTGTCAGCACGTGGATTTTGCAAGGTGGAAAGATGCTGATTGGATGCAAAGGAAGAAGGGCAATGTAGGTCTCTATCATTACATATAAATCGAAAAATGATGAATAATGACGAAAAATATTTAAGATTCGACCTGATTTTTACCTCCAGAAAGGATCTTTTTCCATTTACTGGATTGATTGTTCAGAATCCGTTCAGAGTTGTGTACTACAATAGGCCTAAACTATAGGACATTAGAATGGAATAGAGAAGGGGAGGATACAGGTTTATGCTTTATAGAAAGCTGGTAAGTTGTTTATTAATTGCGGTTCTGTTTTTACAGGTTTTTAGTGTAGGAGGAGTAGCGAATGCGGCTTCACCACTAGGGGATCTCAATGAAGCTAAGAGGAACGCAGACATTGCTGAGGTCCAACGCATTATTGATCAAAATGGTTTTTTAACGATACCAGATGGATATACATCCATGGACGAGAATCAAAAAGGGGAAATCGCAAGAGGGATGGTTTACTTGCTTCCGCAAGATTATAGCTACGATAGTATTAGCCAGGCCCAATATTTCTTCAACGTACTGTATTCCTTGGTGCTTTATCCCAAACAGACAGATAACAACATTGTGCAGCAAATGCTGAACGATATGTATCATTTATTTGGACAAGCAACAGAAAACTTTCAAAGTGAATTATCCATTCGGATGCATGATGCTGGTGTAAAGCACGACATGTTATTGGGGGCCGATAAACAGATCTTTGCAAGCTGGATGCAGTTTTCAAATGCAACGGTAGGTTCTGCGGATTCAATCAATTATGAAACCCAGATTGACTACATGATAAGTGAGCTGTCAAATTATCATGGAATAAATGCAGCTTTTAATGCCGCAGAGATGGAAAGTGTTCTATTTAACCTCTACCTCACAGAGATTATGTTTAATCAGTTCATTGAAACAAGTCCAGACAGTGGCGCTCTGCCCCTCCCAGTACATCTGGGCATGATGTCTGCCATGATAGATAATGCGCAAAAGAGAGCTGAGCTGGCACAGTGGATGATTGATCAAAGACCAATTGGTGGATATAACACTGTAGCAGAAGTACAAACTGCATTGGATACATTCTTCGCACCAGCCGCACCACTAGTTACTGCGGATGATGAAGCCAATGTAATCTTGGGTGCAGACGGTACGATGGAGTATAGTCAGAATGATGACGGGAACTGGAGTGAATATATTTCCTCAAATCCGCCCGTATTCAATGGTAATGTAACTGTTAAAGTACGTGTGAAAACGAACGGGAATACCCCGGCAGGTCTTGCTGCAACCTTGAATTTTACAGAAAACAGTGGAACAGACCCACTTGAGCCAATAAATCTGGCAAAAACGGCTCAGAATGTGGCTGGGGTACTCACAGCAGTTCAAAATCCCCAATTGGGAGTTAACCTCCCCGCCGATTTTAGCAGCTGGACTAATAACGAAAAAGAATCTATGGCTGAGTTTTTAATTTATATGAACGGAAGCAAGGAATATGTAAGTAAAGATCAAGTACAATATGTGATTGATCTGGTTAATTACCCACGCGGTATTCTTCAAACCCGTGATTTACTGAGCGTAGAGCAGAAGGTTACAACGTATTTTGGCATGCTGATGGGTCTGCCTGAGGTATTTAGTGCGAATATGGATTCCAGCATCCAGAGCTTCTACAGTATCGGGAAAAAGTATCGTGATTTGTCAGCAGTAGATAAGCAAATTTTAGCATACAACATTAAATTTGATATAATGCGCAGTTCTATACCTGTATATCAGTATAGTGAGCAGCTATCTACCGAATTATCGACGTATGGACCAATCAACACTCTGACGAACCAAACCAAAATGTACAATGCATTGGTACGTCTACGTTTATTACAGAAGGAATCAACGCAGTATAACCTGGATGCATCTACGGTAGAATTGATGGAAGTATTCTCGCTCAATCTTGATAAAGTAGATGGCATTACATTTGCAAGATACAAAGAACTGGCCCAATGGATGATTGATAAAAGGCCCGTAAGCGGATATACCGGATACAGTGAAATCCAGGAAACTTTTAATGCATTTTTTGCCCCGCCAGTTTCACCGCCTGCACCTAATGTTCAAGCGGATGATATCAATAACACCATAATCGGTGCGGATTCTACAATGGAATATTCATTGAATGGTGGTGCGCAGTGGTTCTCTTACGTGCCGGAAGAAAATCCGCGCATTGATGGGGCGTACACCGTCTTGGTTCGGGTTAAAGCTAACGGTAATGTCCCTGCTGGTGAATCGGCGACGTTAACTTTTACAGAAAATGTGCTGCGGACACCAATGGAACAACTGAACCAAGCGGTGGATGCAGAAAATGTAGATGATGTTCTATCTATTATCCGCAACAGCCCTGAGCTTGTAACACTTCCTGCGGGATTCAATGATCTTACCCTTGAAGAGCAATTAGCTGTAGCCCAAGCTGTGATTGATTTGCTTCCAGATGAGTATGATTATGATGTTGAAGGACAAGTGAGGTATACAGTTGAGCTTGCATATGAAGCCGTGCTTGCCTACAAGGCAACCAGTCAGTCTGAGATGCAAAATCACTTGGATAATTTCTATTTGAAGCTTTCTCAAGTAGATGATTATTTCTCCATTGAAGAGTTTGAAGAATTCCGTATGCTCAGCAAAAAGTATGTGGATGGATCTGTTGTAGATCAGAAAATGATTGCTTATTTGGCCCGCCTTGTGATGGAACAAGAGGAGTTGTCAGTGGATCAGGCTGTGCTCGGCATGGTTATGATCTTGACCATTTCTCCTTCCTTTAATGTAGACACTACGGGCGAGATGAGTCAGACTTTGGTTACACTTCTGATGATTCAACAAGAGATTGAAGAATTCAACAACCAGGCAGGAGAGGGGAAATTTGAGGATTTCCCATTGAACTTTTCGAGATTGACAGAGTTGTCGAGCGATGAGTCTAAGATCGAAAAGCTTGCACAATGGATGCTGGACAAGAGACCGGCTAATGGTTATGTAAGCTATACGGAGGTTCAATCCGCATTTGACGAGTTTTTTGAACCCAAAACTCCGGTTACCAATCCGCCAAGCAGTGGTGGAAGCACCGGTGGCGGATCTTCATCCACTCCTGTAACATCGGCGCCAGCAACAAACCAGGAAACACTTACGGTTGATGTGAATGGTACCAATGGGACCAATTTGGTGAAAACAACGATTACACGTACAACCAATACAGACGGTAAGGTGAAGGATCTTGTAACGATGTCTGAAGCGACTGCAAGAGAGTCCGTAGAAAAAGCGAAACAGCTTGGCATGGATACAGCGCGCATCGTTATTCCGGACGCCAAAGATTCCGTATCCGAGACTCGCATTGAACTGCCAAAAGCAGCGGTAAAACTGCTGAATGACGGCGGACTTAAGCTGGAGATCTCAACAGAGAATGCAATCATTTCGATTCCAACGAGTTCTACCGCAGGCTTCGACCAAGATTTGTATTTCCGCATCGTTCCGATGAAGCAGGAATCCCAGCGCCAAGAAGTGGAAGAACGCGCGAAGAAAGAGCAGCTGATTCAGCAAATTAAACCTAATGCAGACGTAAACGTATTGGCTCGTCCGGTAGAGATTGAAACGAATATGCAAAGTCGTGAAGTCACACTGACGTTGCCGCTGCGCGATAGTCTGCCGACAGATGCAGCTGCACGTCAGCAGGCGTTGGACAACCTGGCTGTGTACATTGAGCACAGTGACGGTACCAAAGAGCTGATTCAAGGCAAGCTGGTCAAGCTGAATGATGGCAGCGAAGGCATTGAATTTACAGTAAGCAAATTCAGCACGTTCACGCTGGTTGTTGTGGATGGTCTGAAAGCATCGCAAGATACACACAAACCATATATTAATGGCTTTGGGGATGAGTTCCGTCCAGATGCATTCGTGACCCGTGCACAAATGGCAGCCATGCTGGCGCGGAACCTGTCGGAGGGAACAGAGACAGCGAACTCCGTTACCTTTACGGATGTAGCTGCAACTCACTGGGCTGCCAGCAACATTGAACAGACCCAGGCTGCAGGCATCATGAATGGTATGAGTTCGACTCTATTTGCGCCAGAAGGTTCAATCACTCGTGCGCAAATGGCAGCCATTGCTTACCGCTGGATGCAGCAGCAATCCAATGCTGCAGCAGCTAGTGAACCTGGCGCATCCTTTGCAGATGTATCTACAGACTTCTGGGCTGCTGAAGCAATCGCGTATGTGCAATCTGCTGGTTTGATGACCGGATACACGGATGGTACGTTCAAACCGGACAACAAATTGACTCGAGCTGAAGCAGTAAAAGTGTTAAATGTGCTGTTCAAGCGTACACCGGCACCTGGAATGTCCAGTGTTACATTTACCGATGTACCCGCAACACACTGGGCTTATGCAGATATTGAAGCCGCAGCACACAAATAAGCGTCAGTAGAAGTGAACACTAAAAGGGCCACCCGAAGGGGTGACCTTTTTTGGTTTTAACGAACTATCACATACGAATAGAGGTAATTTTACATGTGCGTCATTGCAACGAACTGTAGGTGCTTTATTCATCACATTGTGTATACTTTTGCACGTTTCTGCAATTTCAACTGCTTTGTCCGCTTTCTTGTGGAGCATTTTCAAAAAAAACCGCCATCCCGCAGCTGGTTTACAAACCCCTGCAGCCACTGATAATACTGCTCCGCGTGCTGAAGCTTGTGTAAATCCCTCAGAGCTTCCTCCCGCTCCTCAGGCAGCGTCGTTCTGGCGAGAATAATTTCGGATAACTCCGGAATAACCTCCTGAAGGCTTTCCTGCATGACGTCGATTTCCCGCTGGAGTTTGGCTCCAAAGAAGTTTTGGAACGTTCGGAAAAAGTCTGTTTCCGCCAAATAAAGATCCTGCCGCTCTCGCTTTTCCTCCAGTTTGTAAATCATCTGTGACTCTGTAAGAGAACGTACGGCATAGCTCATATTGCTCTTGCTCATGTTCATGGAATTCTTCATTTCTTCCAGTGTCATGGGTCGATCCTCGAAATACATAATGCCATACAATTGGCCAAAGGAATGATTCACTCCGTATAAATCCATGGTATGGGCAATCGCGTTGATGACTTTCTCCCTCAGCTCACGCCGATAGGACATCGCAACATGATCCTGGTCCCCGGCTGCATCTTTTCCCACAATCTCACCTCTGGTATATGGATGGGATTTCCTTTTACGTTTTCATATTTTACATGACTTCCCGAGATTTTAACATAACCCGGAATTTGTTTTTTCAAATGTATTATACAATCATTTTTGTACGGAAGAGAATATAGAGCAATTTTAAACGAGTTTATCCTTAATGTTAAATAAAAATTGAACGATGAGGAGTGTGTGAATTGCGTGTGAAATTATGGAGGGAAACAGAGGCAATTCTGTTCACCCTTCCCGCTCTGGTCCCGCTGCTCGTTTTCTGGCTCGGGCCTCTGGGATACATTGTTTATCTGAGTTTTACGGATTGGGATTTCATGAGTCCGGACAAACTGTTCGTTGGTTTGGAGAACTACAGCTATCTGCTAACCAACTCCGAATTCTACCAATCGCTGAAGGTGACCTTATTGTTCGGATTAGGGAGTGTTGTGCCAACCATTGTTGGTGGACTGGCGCTGGCACTGCTCATGAACAGCCGGATCAAATCATCCGGAGTGTTCAGGACGCTGCTGTTTTCCCCTTGGGTGACACCAACGGTAGCCGTATCCATTGCATGGTCATGGATATTTGAACCGGAGGTTGGACTTGCCAACCTCATGCTGGGTTGGGTTGGCGTATCCCCCATTGGCTGGCTTCGGGATGCGGACTGGGCACTTGTGGCTGTTCTCATCGTCACCCTTTGGAAGTCCATTGGCTGGTCCATGGTGTTCTATCTGGTTGCCCTGCGCAACCTGCCATCCGATCTGCTAGAAGCCGCTTCCATAGATGGGGCAGGGAGCTGGGACAAGTTTCGAAGTATTACACTGCCATTGATCTCGCCAACCACGTTTTTCCTGTCTATCATTCTGACAATCCAGTCCCTTCAGGCCTATGATCAGATCAATGTAATGACGCAGGGGGGACCCGCCGGATCAACAAGAACACTGCTCTATATGTATTATCAGTCTGCGTTTGAATCTTTCAACGTAGGCGAGGCATCGGCGATTGCTGTTGTCATTATTCTGATCTGCGTACTGCTGTCGGGCATATCGTTCCTGCTCAGCAGACGCCTGGTGCACTACTAATGGACATGACCGCAATAAGTAAACAACAAACAAGTAGAGGTTCGAGTCGTGAGAAGACGCAAAAGAAGAAGGTTCCCCGTGCGGGGAAATTATGGGGTACCGCAATCCGTTATCTGCTGCTCGCGTTAATCAGCCTGGGCATGGCCTTCCCTTTTTACTGGATGGTGATCAGCGGCTTCAAGACCAATGATGAGATCTGGCAGTTCCCGCCGACCTTCTGGCCGGAGACGTTCCGCTGGAACAATTATGTGGATGCATGGCAGTCGGCACCGTTTGCCCGTTACATGTTGAACAGCACAGGTGTAGCTGCTGCAATCTGTCTGTTCCAAATCATCAACTCCAGCATGATGGCTTACGCCTTGACCCATATGCGTTTTCGAATAAAGGGCGTACTCACAGGACTTATTCTGGTCGGGTATATGATTCCGAGTACGGCAGTTTATCTGCCCAGTTATCTGGTACTCAGCGAGCTTCGATTGCTGGATTCCTATACAGGCTTGATTGTATCCAACTGTGTCAGTGTGTTCTCCATTTTCCTGATTCGTCAGGCGTTCATGCAGGTGTCTCATGAGCTGGTGGAAGCCGGGCAGCTGGATGGGGCGTCTCACTTCCGCATTTTGTGGACCATCATAGCCCCACTGGTTCGCTCAACATTTGCCGTGATGGTATTGATTACATTTATCGACCAGTACAACAACTATTTCTGGCCGATGCTCATTACAAAAGATCCGAATCTGCAGCTGGTTTCAGCGGGGCTGCGCAGCTTTTTCGTGGAGGGCGGAGCCTATGGACTGGCTTGGCCGCAGATTATGGCAGCCAGTGCGTTTACCATCGCACCATTGCTCATTCTCTTCCTGTTTACCCAGAAAACGATCATGCAAAGTGTAAACATGACAGCTGGCGTGAACAAAAACTGATTTTCACAACATATCTATATAGGAGGAATCAAAATGAATTGGAATCTGGCGAGTACAGCGTGGAAGAAAAAATGGAAACTCAGGTGGAAAGGAGGCATGTCACTGGTTCTGGCGGCGAGCTTTGCTCTGATCACAGCATGTGGTTCCACAGCGGACAGCGGCTCAGGCACAGGATCAGATGCAGCGGCGAGCGGGGCGGATTCGGCGTCCAGCGGTCCGGTAGAGATTGAGTTCTGGTACGGCCTGGGGGGTAACCTGGGGGATAACATGAAGAAAACGATTGACGCCTTCAATACCTCCCAGAACGAAGTGGTCGTCAAAGGTATTGTGCAAGCAGATTATACAGAAACCGAACAGAAGCTGCAGGCAGCGATTGCTTCCAAAAAGGTACCCGCAGCCGTACTTAGTGCCAATATGGACTGGGCCCGCAAAGGATATTATGCATCCAGGGATGAGATGATTGCTGCGGATCAGGACTTCAATAAAGAGGACTATGTCCAAACGTTCCTGGACCAGGGAAAAGTGGATGGCAAGCAGTACTTCCTGCCGATGTACGGAACCACCCAAGTGATGTATTACCGTATGGATACCCTGAAGGAGAATGGGATCGATCCTGCAAGTCTGACGACATGGGAAGCGCTGGCGGATGCTGCCGCGAAGATGACCAAGCAGGAGAATGGCAAAACCACCTTCTACGGCTGGGAGCCGATGTGGGGCAGTGATAACATGATCGACGCCGTGCTTGGGAAGGGCGGACAGATTCTGAGTGATGACGGCAAGACGGTGATGATCGATTCACCGGAGTGGGTAGAGACGTGGGAACTGTTCCGCAAATGGATTCACGAGGACAAGATTATGGGCATTCACTTTGGCGGACAGGGCTGGGAATATTGGTACAAAACGATTGATGATGTCATGAAAAATAAAGCAGCAGGCTACACCGGCTCCAGCGGTGATCAGGGCGACCTGGACTTCAGTATCGTGGCAGCCATGGAGCAACCAGGCTGGGAAGGTGTAGGACAAGGCAAACCGATAGCGAGTGCAATCATGGCCGGCATCCCGGCTGAAGCAAGTCCTGAACAGCAGCAAGCGGCATACCAATGGCTGACGTATTTCTCGGAGACTGCCAACACAGCGGCTTGGTCCATGAACACAGGATACATTGCCGTCCGTCAGTCTGCGCAGGAAGATCCGGATTTCAAAGCGTTCAGTGAAGAAAATCCACAAATCAAGGTCCCTCTTCAACAAGCAGCGCATGCTTCCGCTCCATTCCAGGATCCGACTGGCGGCAAGATCAACGAAGCGTTGAAGGATGCGGCAGACCAGGTGCAGATTAACAATATGCCTGCTGAACAGGCCCTCAAGGAAGCCAAAGAGAAGGCTCAGAAGGAACTGGATCGGGTGAAATAAGGAGCTTAAACGATGTCTGAATTGAATTTGGGGATTTCGTCTACCCCGATTGAGGCGATTCTGTTTGACAAGGATGGAACCCTGCTGGATTTTACGGTCATGTGGGGCTTCTGGACAGATTGCATAATGGAAAACTTCAGAGAAGAGCTTGCCGCCCGCGGTCTTCTGTTTGCTGAGGAAGAGGTCCCCCAGATCTGGGGGACCTTCCATGATGAGCAGGGCCGAATGAATGGATATGATGTGCGGGGGCCCCTCGCCATGGGTACGATGGAGGAAGTGTATGCCGTGCTGACGTGGCATGGGTACCGTGCAGGGCTGAGTTGGGCAGAAGCCAAAATCATCGTGAGGGAGTGTCTTTTGCAGGCGGAATATGCCATGAACAAGGCACGTCCCATTCAGCCGCTTCCCGGCGTACGTGCATTTTTGGAGCAGTGTCGCGATAAGGGGTTGAAGATGGGCGTAGTTACTGCAGATGAGACGGAGAGCGCTCTGCGCCATCTGCAGTGGATGGGAATCGACTCCTTTTTCACCGTGGTCGTGGGGACAGATCAGGTTGGACGGGGCAAGCCGTTTCCTGACATGCTCATGTTGGCCTGTGAGCGTATGGGTGTCTCGGTTAGCGGGTCTGTGGTCATTGGTGATACCGATGGTGATATGGAAATGGCACGCGCTGCAAGAGCTGCATGGAAGATTGCTGTAGGCGACCCTGCACAGATCCAACTATCTGACCGTACGGTACGTTCATTTCATGAACTGCTGGAAGTTGGGGTGACTGGATGACGAGCCATGCCTACACAGGATGGGTATTGCTCGCACTGGCCATAGGGCTGGAATTGAGTGGCACAATTCTGATGAGAGTATCCGATGGTTTTACCCGCCTGTGGCCTTCCATTTTTATGTTTGTCTGTTATGGGGCAAGCTTTACCCTATTGAATTTTGCAGTGAAATATATGCCTCTTGGTGTTGCTTATGCGATCTGGTCAGGGGTAGGCATAACGCTAATTGGGGTTGTGGGACATTACTTTCTGGGAGAACGACTGAAGGCAATGTCAATGGTCTGGATGGGCTTCATCCTGATTGGTATTATCGGACTGAAATGGAGTGATTCCTAATGGGAAATGGACATCATCTTGAACAACCACTAGTCAGCTTTCAGGTTATCACCGACACCCATGTGAGAGATCAAGCTGACCATATTTACAATCGTCATCTGGAGAAGGCGCTCGCTGACATCACATCGTATGCGAAGGATAGCAGTGGGATTATGCATGTGGGCGATGTGACCGATCGCGGTCTGCCGGAAGAATACCAAGAGCTGCAGCGTATCCTGGATACTCAACGGGATGCACTGCCCGAGATACGTTATACCGTAGGCAATCATGATATCGGAGCCATTCTGTGGCAGGACCCTCCATTAAATCTCACGACGATGACACCGTATGAGGTTGGTGAAGTGCTGGGTCATCCAGAGCGTATGAGTGAAGGGAATAATACAACTGGTGACGCTCCTATTACAACGGAGGGAATCTGGCAGAAACGATTGAATGATTTCACAGCCACCACAGGCATGAAGGGTTCGTATCACGACCACTGGATCCATGGTTATCATTATATCTTTCTGGGTTCGGAGCAGCCCCATCCGAAGGATTGTGATATGTCTGCCGAACAACTAGCGTGGTTGGAAACAACATTGTCCGAGCAGGCTTCTCCTGACCGACCGATTTTTGTCTTTTTGCATCAGCCGCTGATGGATACCGTTGCCGGTTCGATGAAAGATCAGGGCTGGTATGGCGTGAACCAGGATGCCGAAGTAAAGTCTGTTCTGAGTCGCTATCCTCAGGTGATTCTGTTCTCAGGTCATACCCATTGGCAACTGGAGGCACCCCGCACCATGGTTGAAGCCGGCGGTCAGCTGCCAACGATGTTTAATGCCGCTTCCGTAGCATACTTGTGGACGGATGAGGATGAGCGTCTGGAGGGAAGTCAAGGGCTGCAGGTGGATGTGTACGCTGATCGGGTTGTCGTCAAGGGACGGAATTATGTGACGGGGACTTGGATCGAGGGTGCAGAGTATACAATACCGTATCCAGTGAAAGTGAAGGTCGACATGTAGGGTAATGATTCGTAAGACAGCATCCAATCATGTGAACAATCTGAGATGGATGTATGCAGTGGATACGATGTTCAAATGTTAGCTGGGCATAGAAGACTTCGCCGAAACTCGCAGCGGAGTCTTCGCTGTGTAAGTAAAAGTTCCACGTGAAACGTATCCTCCGGGCTGTTTTGGGTAAACTTGTAAATTGGTCTTGCGGAGTTCTATACTCAATAGTAGTAGAAAATTGAAAATAGAGAGGATGTATACGCCACATGGAAGAACTTCAAGTTAACATGAGATACGGTATAGTTCAGGGTGAGCATCTGCATGGAACAAGGGTATGGAAAGGCATCCCTTATGCCAAACCACCCGTGGGTGAATTGCGTTTCCAAGCCCCGGTTCAGCCCGAGTCCTGGGACGGGATCCGAGAGGCCAGGAAATTCGGTCCTGAAAATATACAGCCAAGAAATCACCAAGCGGAGGGGATGGCCGGAGAGCCTCCCGTTGAATCGGAAGACAGTCTTTACCTGAACATCTGGGCACCTGAAAAAGAAAGCAGCGATCCACTCCCGGTCATGGTATGGATTCATGGTGGATCATTCACCTCGGGCGCGGGAAGCCAGCCCCTGTATGATGGTACACAACTGGTCCTCCGGGGGAACGTTATCGTTGTGACAATGAACTACCGTCTGGGGCCGCTCGGATTCATGCATATGGCACCGCTGGGCGATGGTTTTGCAACCAATGTGGGTCTGCTGGATCAGGTTGCTGCCCTGCAGTGGGTGAAGGACAACATCGGAGCCTTTGGAGGTGACCCGGGCAACGTTACGGTGTTCGGTGAATCTGCAGGCAGCATGAGCATTGCGGCCCTAATGGCGATGCCGGCGGCCAAGGGATTGTTCCACCGGGCCATTATGCAGAGTGGTGCGTCCCAATTCATGCCGGCAGAGCAAGCCGCGGAGATCCGCAGCGCGATGCTGAAGGTACTGGGCGTGGAACCGCATGATCTACATAAGCTGAAAACCATTCCGGCTGAGCAGATCATTGCAGCTGGCGAAGCGGTCAAAAAACACAGCGGTGCTGCCATGGCTTTGTTATTCCAGCCCGTGCTGGATGGCGTAACCTTGCCGAAATCTCCATTAGAAGCTGTTCGTGAGGGCGCTGCCCAGGGCATCCCTGTTCTGATCGGTACTACCCTGCATGAAGGTTCACTGTTCATTCAGCCGCATGTACCCTATTCGGAAGAGATCAATATGGTAAAAGCAGTTGACTTTATGACGCCGGATCTGGAGAATCGTGCAGCGATCGCGGACAGCTATCCCAAAACGGCAGACGGACAGGCCCAGGTCATGACCGATCTGTTCTTCTGGCGGTCAGCACTGCAATATGCCGCTGCACAACAGAAATACGCCCCTGTATGGATGTACCGCTTCGATTGGGTCATGCCGGAGCATCCGCTGCTGAAAAAGTCGATCCACAGCATTGATATCTTCTTCGCCTTTAATACATTGCCTGTGTTGAAATTTATGAATGCCGAACCGGATGCCGCGGCTGCAGAGCTGGCAGGCAAGGTGCAGGATGCCTGGCTTTCCTTTGCCAAGCATGGCCGTCCGGAGACGGATGGTGTGAACTGGCCTGCTTATAAGGAAGATCGTGCTACGTTAATATTTAATCATGATATTGAGTTGGTGCATGATCCAGAAGCATCCAAGCGGGAACTGCTTGGCGTGTAAACGAACGGTTCGTGACGTCACGGTACACACATCAAAGGCGCCTTCCGTCATTCCTGACGGGAGACGCCTTTCTTTTGCCAATTTCTAAACGATTGCTCACCAAACTGTAATACGGACTGCTAAATTTACTTGCGGGAAGCTCTAATACCGGATACATGATCACAATAGAATGCCCGGCCGCCTCTGGAGAAGAGCACCAGCACAACATGGATGAAGATTGCTGCAAACATAAGCATATAGAGGCCGATAATACCGACCGAAATCCATACTTTGTATGGCTCAAGCACTGAATCATTATTTAAAAATGCATAGTCGTTAATGAGCCGGATCATGGTGAAAATGAGCCATGGAACGTAGAGTGCAAGCCAGCGTTTAAACAGGGCTCGCATGGACGGCTTATCCGTCTGCCTGCGGACATACCGGAAACGCATGAGGGCGGAGCCTGGCGTTTTACCATCTCGAACGGTTGGAATGAAGAATAATACAATGAGCAGCGCAATGGTCGTATTTGCTGCACTGGTGATGAGATTGGTATTCGATAAACTGAAGATGGAGAGCAGGTTCGATATGAAAACAACGACCACACCATCAATGATCAGTGCGAGCAGCTGAGGTATAGGATATACCTTGTTTTCCTCCACAATCTGCTCACTCTTCGCCTGAATGCTTGCACGCGATGGGAACAACGCAAGCAGTATAGGAGCTGCAAAAAATCCAAGCACGGCCCCTGATGTATTTGACAGCAGATCATCAACATCGAACAGGCGGTAGGGACAGTTGTAATAACCGTAGAATCCGGTGATTTGCGTAATTTCAAAGAACAGGGAAAGGCCAAATCCGCCAATTAAGGCATACTTCCAGTAGGATCTCTTTTGAAAGAAATACCGGATATATACACCCAGCGGCATGAGGAGCAGGACATTAAACAATATTTGCAGGAAGGCTCTGCCCTGAATCATCCCGACATAGGTGGCTGGCTGAGACCATACAATCGGCGTTTCTTTCATAATATCTTTTACAAAAGCGAAAGGAACGAGATTGTAATATACCGTGTCGGCTGCTTGCTGCGCGCATGTGTTTCGTGTCGTCGGGAATGGCAGAATGACAAGACAATACGCAGCCAGAATATAAAAGATAAAGGAAAAGCTGATGCCAAACCGGGACCAGCTAAAAAATCCGTCTTTGCGATAACCATAGATCAGCCACGGAACAAGCAGAAACATGGAGATGATCACAAAGATAAAAAAAGCGGTTTGAACAGGGAAAACATAGGATGACATGGACATGGACATGAAAAGGAACTCCTTTGATTAGAAATATGTCGTGGACGGGCTGCAACCCGGCTCTAATTATGCAATTTAGCATGAATCTGAATTTAAATATGTTCGGGAATCTCTTCCGGATAGGTATATCGTATAAGATTAGTTTTAAAGTACGGAGAGGTGAACCTTAAATTTGGTTTAAAATCCATTAACCGAACGTGGAGTAGGACTATCATGGCTTTAACGTGTCCTATAGGCTGGAAGGAACATGAGGAATCCCTTATACTTGCGAGAAGCCACAAAAAATGAATGGAGCGTTTAAACCATATGTCTAATTTGCCTAACTGCCCGAAATGCAATTCTGAATACACGTATGAGGATGGTAATCTGTTGATCTGCCCGGAGTGCGCACATGAGTGGACGTTGGAATCCGAAACCGAAAGTGCCGAAGATACCAAAGTCGTACGTGACTCCAATGGCAATGTGCTAAATGATGGAGATACCGTGACGGTCATTAAGGATCTGAAGGTTAAAGGCAGCTCACTGGTAGTTAAACAGGGAACTAAAGTGAAAAACATTCGTCTGATTGACGGTGACCATGATATTGACTGCAAAATCGACAGTCTGGGCGCAATGAAGCTGAAGTCTGAATTTGTGAAAAAGATCTAGTTCATCATCGTGTGTTACATAGTTGAAGAGATTATCTGCGCAGTTGATCTGAATGAGTTGACAGGAAATATATGGGTGATATATACTGTCTGAAATTTAACAGCAAAACGCAATGATCAGGAGCATTAAGGATAAAGGCTGGCCCAGAGAACTGCCGATATGGTGCAAGGCAGTCCATCCCTGTCCCCAACTCGCCTGTGAGCGGCAGGATTAACCATCAGTCACACACGCTGACTGTGGGGGAGGTCCTGACGGCTAACCCCCGTCATCCGGTCCTGAGTTCCTTGGACAGCAGGTTTTGGTGATCTGCCATGTCACTGTCCATGGATGAAGAAGAGTGGTACCGCGAAGGTCAAACCTGTCGCCTCTTAATTGAGGTGGCAGGTTATTTGTGTTTTATGGCCTCAATATGAGAAGAAGGCAGGTGTCGGACGGATGACAAGAGATCGAATCATTAACTATTATTCCGGATTTGACGAATGGGGAAGACTGGAGCGGGAGCCGCTGGAATTCATCATTAACATGCATTACATCCGAGCACATCTTCCCGCAGCAGGACTTGTTCTGGATAATGGGGCAGGGCCAGGGAAATATGCCATGGAACTTGCGAAACTTGGATACCATGTGACACTGTCAGACCTGACACCTGCTTCCGTGGATATTGCTAGGGAGAAGGCTCAGGAGTCCAACCTGATGAGTCAATTCGAAGGATTTCACGTGTTGGATGCGACCCGTATGGAAGGAATTCCTGACGAAACGTATGATGCATCGCTGATGCTGGGACCGCTGTATCACCTGCAAGCGGAGCAGGAGCGGGTAGCGGCTATGAAGGAACTGCACCGGGTGACGAAGCCGGATGGCGTGGTCTTTATCGCGATGCAGAGCCGAATGAGAATGGGCATTACCTCGCTGCAGTCTCCCCAGCAATGGAAGCCCAATGATCATATGAGTGCTATTCGTTCTTTTGTTGAAAAGGGGACATTCGACCATCAGGATCAGGGTCGATTTACAGGAGCGTACTATTTCAACATTCCGGATATTAAGCCGTTTATGGAGGAACAGGGATTTGAAACGATAAATCTGATTGGATCATCCAGCCTTGGGGCCATGCTCACTGAAGAGCAGCAGCAGTATTGGAAGGAGCGTGGCGAGTATGATGAGCTGATCCAATTTATGATTGAGATGGCTCAAGATCCGTCAATTCTGGGAATATCGTCACACCTGCTGTATATCGGGAAAAAGAAATAATCATCAATTTCATAGGGAATTGAGAATAATATGTCATAATCATGCCCTCTGAAAGAAGAGGGCTCTTGTGTTTTTCTTCAAAATAGTTCAATATTAAGATATATAACAAAAGGTGATCTACTTACAATAGGTTAGATGAACGACGGATCGCTTCATAAACAGGGAGGAACAGAACATGGAGATCGGAATTAGTACCTTTGTAGAAACAAATCCGGATGTAAACACCGGAGAACTCATCAGTCACGCGCAGCGTATTCGTGATGTTGTGGAGGAGATTGTCCTGGCTGACGAGGTTGGTCTGGATGTATATGGAGTGGGTGAGCATCACCGTGCTGACTATGCAGCTTCATCGCCAGCAGTCATTTTGGCAGCAGCAGCTTCACAGACCAAACGCATTCGGCTGACCAGCGCCGTAACCGTTCTGTCTTCGGCAGACCCGGTCCGGGTATTTCAGGATTTTGCGACGTTGGACGGCATTTCGAATGGACGTGCAGAAATCATGGCGGGCCGGGGTTCATTTATTGAATCATTTCCGTTGTTTGGCTATGATCTGAACGACTATGATGAGTTATTCGACGAGAAATTGGATCTGCTGCTCAAGCTGCGTGATTCGGAAAAAGTAACCTGGGAAGGCAAGCATCGTCCTTCCTTCAATAACCTGGGCATCTACCCGCGTCCGGTACAGGAGAAGCTTCCGGTATGGATCGGCAGTGGCGGTAACCAGGAGTCGGTTGTGCGCGCAGGGCTGCTCGGTCTGCCGCTGGTGCTCGCCATTATCGGCGGTCGCCCGGTTCAGTTTGCCCCACTGGTGGAGTTGTACAAAAAAGCAGCAGCACATGCAGGACATGATGCTTCCAAACTGACGGTGGCATCACACTCTCACGGTTTTATCGCCGATACGACAGATGAAGCTGTTGAGAAATTCTTCCCGCCTGCACAAGCGGTCATGAATATACTGGGCCGCGAACGTGGCTGGGGTCACTACAGCCGTGCAACGTTTGATGCTGCACGCAGCCTTGAAGGGGCGCTGTACGTAGGTGACGTGGAGACGGTAGCTCAAAAAATTATCTATCTGCGCAAAGAAGTCGGCATCACTCGTTTCATGCTGCACACCCCTCTTGGTACGATGCCGCACAATGAGGTTATGAGAGCGATCGAGCTGCTCGGTAAAGAGGTTGCTCCAATCGTACGTAAAGAAATTGCACGTTGGGAAGCCGAGAATGGAGAAGCGCGTTAATTCAGTTTGCTGAACAGAGAATATAGTACATCGTGTATTTATACACGCAAAAAAGGAGCGAGGTTCCAGCGTAATAGCTGAACTCTCACTCCTTTTTGTGTTTCGGGGCTACAGGCTATCCTCACATGTCCGTTTTAAAAAGTGACTGAACAATCATGGACAGGGTATGGTCATATAGCCTTCTGGCAGCCTCCTCACTCTCAATATGGCCTCCCAGGTATAGATGAATAACACCGTGCAAGGGAGCCCAGATCATTTGAATCGCAAGCAGCGAATTATCTTTACGAAGCAACCCTTGTCCCTTCGCAGCTTCCACCAGATTGGTGAGTTGCTTCAATGCTGTTGCAGTTCCCTCCAAACTTTCTGCATCCGGTTTGAATTCGGCGAATGAACCACCAAACATCAGCTGATAAAAGCTGGATTGCGTCATACCGAAATTCCAGTAGGCCTGAGCGAGAGCACGGAAATGCTGTTGGTAAGAAGCTTGCTGTGGCACGGCTTCAAAGGATTGAGACAGGAGGGTGCACCCCTCCAGATACAGGTACTTGGCTAATCCCTCTTTCTTGCCAAAAAGGTTATATATAATTTTGGTGGAGCACTCCATGCGTTCTGCCACACGTCGTACCGTGACAGCTTCGGGTCCATGCTCTTGCAATAGCGCTGCAGCAGCATGCACAATATTTTGCCGCAGATTTTCGGAGTGCTGGAGTCTCGCCTCCTGAAAAGTTGTCACGGTGTGAATCGACTCCTTGGAATTTGACAGGTGATCGTTCATCTATGTTCATCCTCGTAGCATCATATTTGTTTTCTAACAGAAACCACGTTTCTTATGAGTATTTTACTGTTTTATTTCTGATATCGTCAATTTTCCAAATGTGAATTGACAGAATCAAGAAATAATAATACTATGTTTTCATTAGGAAACAATGTTTCCAATAAAAAACGAATGTTCGAAAAGGTGGATGAGCAATGAAAAATAATCAACATCAGTGGGCGCTGATTACAGGGGCCTCCTCTGGAATTGGGCAGGCTTTTGCATTAGAGATGGCATCAAAGGGAAATCATGTGGTACTTGTGGCCAGGTCGGAATCCAAACTGAAACAGCTGGCGGAACGCATTGAACGAACCTATAAAGTGAAAGCAGAGGTTATCGTATCGGATCTGTCAGAAGCGCATTCGCCACAGCAGATTTATGACGAATGTAAGAATCGGGGCATACAGGTAGATACCTTAATCAACAATGCGGGCTTTGCCACACACGGGCGGTTTGAGCAGGTGGAGGGTGCACGGCAACAGGAAGAGATTATGTTGAATGTTCTGGCGGTCATGAACATGACCCATCTTTTCCTGCCAGGTATGCTGAGAAAACGTAACGGTACCATTATTAATGTCTCTTCAACCGCTGCTTTTCAACCAGATCCGTACATGGCTGTATATGGTGCCACCAAATCATTCGTTCTTTCTTTTACAGAAGCGTTGTATGAAGAGAACAGAAAGCGTGGTGTTCAGTTCTTGGCACTATGTCCCGGTGCGACGGAGACCTCCTTCTTTGATGTCGTGAATGCCGAAGAGGCCTCCGTAGGGAAACGGGATACGCCTGAGCATGTGGTGGAAGTGGCGATGAAGGCATTGGAATCAGGCAAGCCCTACGCTGTGCCAGGCGCCTCGAATTATTGGACAGCTCAATTATCTCGTATTTTACCCCGAAGACAGATATTGCGTGTTGTTGGAGGGATGCTGAGTCCGCGTTCCAAGAATGACAAAGCGCAAAGAGCCCGAGCCTAATCTTCATGAAAAAACGCTGACAGCAAATTCCCCGCTGTCAGCGTTTATGTAGTAACAACATTTAATATTCCATAAAGAACGTTGATCCCGGCCGCGCTGAGCGCAATCAGCTGTACTTTCAGGCCTAATCTGCCAAAGTTGAACACTTTTGGAAGCAGCCAGTACAGGCTCATCGTTGTCCAGAGCGCGTTCAGAATTCCAGCATTTAGCAGCTGTCTCCCGGAGACGTCCCTGATCGCAGAACCTAGCATGCCAGGAAAGGTCGTATCACCCATCATTCTCAAATTCCAGGAGGAGAGGAGGAAGTACACAAGCACAACACCCATCGTTCCCATAATCATCAGGGTATCCTTGCTCATTAGTAAACTGCCGAGGGTATGAGACCTGTTCTTCATTCCCCCGAAACCGATCAGGAAAAAAACAAATCCTACCACCATTCCAACACCGGCACCTGCCGTGCACAGCGTATTCAGTATAATACTGATGGTTCCGAGCATCCACAACATGTCATCACCTTCTTCAATAGCCTTATGATTTTAATCCATCTGGTCTCCAACCTTTTGCAGGGGCCGAAGGCGGTCGTTTCATGGAGACTCCTTTGAGGGGTATCATCCTATTTTCATCGTGAGTTGGACGTAATGAATTATATCAAATGGAGCATCTGTATGAATCATGTATTTTCACCCGTAATCCTATTCCTTCTCTGATTCGTACTTTTCCCGATGCTGCTTCTTCATCTCAATGTAATCCGGGTCAGTCTTGGCGATTTCCCACTGTGCCTTGAAAATGGCGGCAGCTTCCGCTTTGACCTTGTCATTCTGATACGGCAGGATTAAACCGTCCTCCTTCGAATATTTGCGTCCGCCTTTGTGGTTCGTATAGCGTCTGGCCCGTGTGTACCCCATCTGCAGGAACTTTCGCGCCATATCCATACCAACGAAATCATCCTTTTTTTTGTATTCCAAAAATAGCTCGTAGATCTTCTCTGATGATTTTGTCGCAATCTCGGGTGTCTTGAAACGCCAATAGGGCAGAATCTCGCTCTTGTAGGGTTCAACCATCAGTACACCCTGCTCTCCCCGTCCAACAGTGTACAGTTCAGGATGCTTGCGCAGATCTAGCTCTTCATAATTTAAGCTGTAATCGAATTTTTTCATCCGTCTGGTTCCTCCTTGAAATGACATGTGATTGCTATAATTGAACATGTAACTTCATTGAAGATTATTGTTCCTTTCCACCTTTTACCCCGATTCTTTTACATCAAGCAAGGTTAATGGGGAACAAGAGAAGTAAATACATAGGAGGGATCATGATATGGGAATGTCCGGCAGATACCTGGTGGTCACCCAGGATTTGATTGAATCAATCCAGTCGGGTGAGATCAGTGTGCATGATTGTTCAGTCGACCTGGATATCGATAAAATGTGGCAGATGCTTCAGTTCACGTTAACCGGCAATCTGGCGGATGGAGAGCCGCCCCTGGGATATGTAGTGCCAATGTCAGGTGAGCAATATTTGGGGAACTACTCGGATATGGATCTGTTTTTGCTCTCGAGTGAACAGGTGCTGGAAGCGTACATGGCCCTGGAGCAATTGGATCCGGATGAATTGAAGGCGCGTTTTGACCTGGATAAAATGATATCGGAGGGCGTCTATCCGGTCATGGAAGGTTGGGACAAGGAGGGGACATTCCAGGAAATCGTTCAGACATTGAACGAGGTTCAGGCTTTATATCAGGCAGCCGCAGCAGCCGGGAACGGAATCGTCTTTTATATTTTCTAGATAAATTTATGTTAACGTTGCATCATGTTTGATCCGCTCTGATTCGGGTTATTGATAGAAACAGGCTGGTGCCTTGATGAAAATCCGGTAGAAGAGAGGGAATGCAATATGACACAGAATCAGAATGAAGAGAACAAAGCCGTTCAAGAGGATGAGCCGGATCAATTTGAAACCCCTGTAACGCCAGAGGACAATGAACCGACTGAAGAAAATGACGAGGAAACAGAAGAGTGATTGACCAGGTCATTCAAATATAGTTCTATCCAAAGGTCGGACACATTTCCGGCCTTTTTTTGGTATTTTTACAATCCATCAGTTTACAACAATTACCTGAAGGCCTCATAATAGGAATGAACCACATTTTTCCTAAGGAGGAGATCGTATCAAAAATCGCAGGTTAGTGAAGTGGATCGCCGTACCACTCGTTTTAATGATGGTTGCGCTTACGGGATGTCAGGCTGTAGGTGGGGTGGATATTAGTAAAGCCATGGCCAACAGTACAACGGTAAAATCCGGTGAATCGAGACAGTCCATGCACGTTAACATAGAGCCGGCCAAAGAATTCGCTACGGAGAAAGACAACGAAATCATTGAACTTATTAATTCCCTTTCCCTGGATATTGATCATGCCAAAGTGAAGGATGCCCAAACGGCGTCAATTGAAGGCTCGGTAAGTTTCCAAGGAACCAAGCTGCCTTTCCACCTTTCCATGGATGAGACCCAAATGGTGATCGACCTGGACGGAGCGCAAAAGCCGCTGTACATATCTTTGGAGGCGCTGGAAGGAACAGAAACGCTTCCGATGATGGACACCAAGGCTCTGGAAAAGCAGATTGAGGAGCTGTCTCCGAAGTTGCTTTCTTTTGTCCTGAAGCATCTGTCCAATCCGAAAAACATCTCCGTTACGCCTGTACAGGAATCGGTTAACGGTGAGTCGCTCAGCCTCTCCAAGCTTCACATGGAGATCACTGGGGAAGAGATTCTTGCCATGGTAAAACCATTCCTGACGAGTGTTGCCCAGGATGAGCAAGGACTCAAGGATCTGATCGGAGATCTGTACGATGTATTCTATCCGTTAATGAACGCAATGTCCCAGATGGACGAAGTGGACGCATCGGGAATTTCTTCTTTGATGCCAGAATCGAAAGAGGCAACCGTTGCATTAATGTACACCACGATCAAGACCGGACTCGACGAGCTTCTGGTTAACTATGATCAAGGGTTGAACGAATTGTTGAATGAAGTGCCGGAGCTGAAGACGGTATTTGGCACAAATACAACGTTTAAGCTGGATTTCTATCTCGACAGTGAGCTGAATATTCGCAAGCAAAATGCCGAGTTGAAAGTGGCACTGCCTGCATCAGAGGATCTGCCGCTTCAATCTGTTACCGTGTATTCGGATAGTGAACAGTGGAATATCGGTGGACCTGTAACAGTAGATGCTGTTGATACAGCAGGTGGTGTAATCGATCTGATGAAGGAAGATATCACGCCTGGACAGATGCTGCGCAACTTTGATTCCAATTCCGTGATATATCAGTTATTGAAAGATGAAGCTGGTATCACTCGGAAAAGCGTTATGCTGTATCCGGAAGACGAAAGCTTCGGAGCCGTTACTGTGAAAAACACAACATTTGTTCCTCTGCGTTATCTGTCTGAGGAACTGGATGCAGAAGTGAAGTGGACCAAAGGCTCGGATACAATCGTTGTCATTGACGATATTACCGGGAATGAGATCGTCCTGACCGTCGGTTCCAAGAACGCAACAGTCGCTGGCAAGGAAGTGACCATGGTTGAATCCGCTTATGTGGGCAAGAACGGCAAGACCTATGTTCCACTGCGCTTCATGGCCGAGTCTCTTGGAGCAACCGTGGATAAGGAAAAAGAAACGGGTTGGATTTTTATCGATCGACCATAAGCAATAACATTTGCTAAAAACGCCTGTTCCCAGCAATATTGTTGGGGACAGGCGTTTTATTATCATGGCTATCGACCTTTAGGCATGCTGCAGAGCCTGCGGTTTTTTGCTAAATCCGGTACTCCCGGCGGTAAAGCCCAGCTGGCGATAGAATTCATGTGCCGCTTCACGATCGGACCGGTTTCCGCTGTTCAGGGAGAGTGAGTCTACGCCTTGGGCAACGGTCCATTGCTCTGCTGCCAGAATCAGCTGCCGGCCTATGCCGGTCCCTCTGAACTGGTCATGCACAATGAGTGCCATGATGCGGCAGTGCTTCCCATTTTTCTCATACATGTAGGATGTCTGCATTCCAATCAATCCGACCACGCGTCCACGGACCTCGGCAACCAGTGTATTAAAATTTGCATCAGCCGCAATGTGGGCATAACGCTCCTTCATCTCGGCGTACGTTGTGGGGTAACCGAGCTGATCCATGAGAATGACCATATCCTGCAGATCTTCCATTGAACTATGGCGTATCGTTACATCCAGGCTCATGACAGCTTCGCCTCCTTATTCCGTTCCTTTAACGACAGATCGATGATGGTATCCAGTAATCCCGAAAAAGAGATTCCCGCAGCGGCTGCACTTTTGGGCAGCAGGCTGTTACGGGTAAGACCAGGCAGCGTGTTCACTTCGAGCACATATGGCATGCCGTCCCGAATGATCATGTCCACCCGAGCGTAGACGCTGCATTTCAGCACACGGTAACAGGCGAGCGAGGCATCTTCCACACGTTTGTGGATGTTGGCAGGGAGTTGGGTGACCTGCTCTTCAGCACCGCCGTCATCATATTTGGAACGATAGTCGAAGAACGCGGCGTTCGAACGAATCGAAATGATAGGGAGCACTTTGCCATCCACAATGGCGCAGGTAATTTCTTCGCCTTCGATATATTGCTCAATCATGGCGGTATCATCCCAGCGCAGTGCCGCTTCGACCGCAGCGTAAAGAGCCGACGGCTCCTGGACAATTTGGGTACCGATACTGGAACCCCCCGAGTTGGGCTTAACCACAACCGGATACGTCAGTTGCTGCACCGCTGTGGATGTCAGTTCTTCCAAATGGCTCACCTGCACCCATTCTCCGGTAGGGATGCCTGCATGGTGCATAAGCTGTTTGGACATGTCCTTATCCATACACACGCTGCTGGATAAGACGCCGCATCCGGTGTACGGAATACCGAGCGACTCCAGTGTGCCCTGAACCGTGCCATCTTCGCCGTATTTGCCATGCAGAGCGAGTAGGGCCACATCAATGCCCGCTGACTTGTCGATCAGATCCCGTTTGCTGTTCAGCTCAATGGGAACGACCTCATATTTATCCCTGTCCAGATGGGCGATCATCTCCTGTCCTGTGAGCAGGGAAATATCCCGCTCCGAAGATGTACCCCCCATAATCACGCCAACCTTCATGTATAATCCTCCCATTCTGTCGTTCAGCGCTTCAGTTCATCTGGGCAGCTGTCTCACCAATGATGCGAATGCCTTTGCGGATATTCTCGTCGCTGACCCTGGAGAAGCCCAGTCGCATCGTATTTAATCCCTGACCTTGTTCCAGATAAAAGGTATCCCCAGGCGTGAAGGTCACACCCTTCACTTTGCAGGCAGCCAGCAATTCCCTGGTCCGGTATTCCGGAGGGAATTGTACGAACAAATGCAGACCGCCTTCGCCGGAGATTTGGCACATTGGCAGATGCTTGCGCAAGCAGCGCACGACCAGTTCATATTTTCGCTTATATTCAGTGCGGGCCCGCTTCAGATACTTCTCAAAATTCCCGTTGCTCAGATACTGATAGAGCAGCGATTGATCCAGCGTTGAGGTATGAATGCTGCGAGCCCGTTTCATGCTTTCCAAATAATCGATCAAGGCTGCATCCGCAATGACCCAGCCCACGCGGAGCCCTGGAAACAGTACCTTGGAGAAGCTGCCTAGGTACACCAATCCATTCCCCTTGCCCGCGCTAGCGATGAGGGGGGAAACGTGGGACCCGGAATAACGCAGTTCCTCGTTGAATCCGTCCTCGATAATGGGAACCTCGTATTGATTCATTAACCGGATAATCTCTGCCCGTTTGGCAGGAGAAGTCACGGTACCGGTTGGATTGTGATAAGAAGGCACCAGATATGCCAGATCGTACGGACTTGCGGCAAGTTCGCGTTCCAACTGCTGCAGATTCAGTCCGTCCGGCTCCATGTCCACACCGGTAAGCTGGAACTCGTGAAGTTTCAGATTTTTGATGGCCGTATGGTGCGTAGGGTTCTCACACAGGGCTTTCCCACTTTGTTTGCGCAACGCACCGAGCACCAGATCGAAGGCTTCCGTAAATCCATTGGTAATGAGAATATCCTTGCCGCTCAGATCTACACCCTTGTTCTCCATGTACCGAAGCAAATAGTTCATCAAAGGTCGGTATCCTTGCGCATATCCGTAGTTCAGCAGCACCTCGCCTTCAAGCGACATGCGATCGAGAAAGGCCCGTTTCACGTTGTGCAGATCGAACAGTTTCTCATCCGGGGCAATACTTGTAAATGAGATCTCGCCACGTTCCGCACCGGAACCATGTTTCATCAGATCATATTGTTCCGCCTGGATCGCATAGTCACTTATGCGGTTGTTCCAATTCAGCTGCCAACCTGTAGTTGGCTCAGGTGCTTCAATTGTGGAACTGACGTAGTTGCCTTTGCCTTTGACTGCATAAATGAGACCCTCTTCTTCAAGCTCGGCATAAGCGAGCAGGACGGTGCTGCGGCTCACCTTCATCAGTGTACTGAGTTCACGGGTGGAAGGAAGCTTTTGCTTCGCTTGCAGGCCGCCTTTGAGCATCAGTCGCTTCATATAATCTTTGACTTGTATATATACAGGGCGGTCCTCCGTCAGTTGCAGATCGGAATACATCCCATCACTCCCTCTTTTGCTATCTTGCCATATTATAAACCCCGCAGAAAGAACCACGATACCTCTGTTTCCGGGAAGAAGTGGTTGGATATGGGTGCGCAACGTAAAAAAGCCCTGGCATCGTGCCGGGCTGGGGGTGTAGCTTGATCCAATTCTATATAGATCTGCGGTTATAAAGTTATGTCTTACTAAGATTGCATGGCATGACCATTCTTTTCTAGGATCGATAGCTATCGGTTCTTCTACGTGTGTCTATTTTGCTTGATTACTGACTATAAGTGCAGGCTTTCTAATTCAAAACTACGACTACATCTACTTCTTTTCTACGTTACATTCTACAATTAATGTCTTTCTACATTTGCTTGCTGCAAGGGTCGTATTGATGATGAATCCAAAAGCTATAGTCTTGCTTACTTGCTAACTGTCCTCTTGTCGTGCGCACATTACAGAATTCAGTATGAAAAAGAACACGTTTCATAGGGTACAATAGACGGGAAGTAGATATAAAGACATATGTCTTAGTGCCCAATTTCTTCCTCATACCCCTATAGTACCACTTTGAATCAGGGAAGTTAACCTTTTTTTTGAAATTATTGTCGTAATAGTTGAAAAAAGCGTGAATTGTGCATCTTATAGGATGAAATGGTTTCCTTTCAGAATGTATGATAGGATGTAAGCCTATAGATAATGAGGAAGTGAGCCCAATGATTGAGATTACCGTACCAACACCCGATGTAACCATCACGAAGCAGGTTAACCCGCAGCTTAGCCATATTTACGGATTTACCGATTTCCACCTGATCACGCGCGAAAAGGGTGGCATCTTCATGTTTTACAATGCCGATGGAGAGTTGTTATTTGTCGGAAAAGCAAGGAAATTGAGACCACGGATCAAGAAACACTTTGAGGACACTGTTTCTCCAATGAAGAACCATCGGGAAGAAGTGGCGACCATTGAAGTTTGCCTGGTGGAAGATCCGGTAGACCGCGAAATTTACGAGACCTATATCATTAACTCGATGCGGGCGAAATATAATGTAGACAAAGTGTTGTACAAATAAGTATTTAACCCAATCACACAGCACGAAGTAGAATAAAGAAAAAGCCTGTACCAAGCTTGAGAATGCATTATACAGTTCGGGACATATGTCCTACAAGCTGTAACCATAGACAAGGATGTGATCGACCGATTGCATCCGATGTCTGCATTTGAACATAAAAAGATTTATTAGCATTAGTCACAGCAATGAGAGAACGTAGAGATTGGTTTCAAGGATTGACCCAATACATAGAAGAGGTGATTGTTTTGATCGGTCGTAGTGGCAACCCTACACTCAAGGACAGTACATTTGAAAATTCCGGTGGATACGGAGATGATCGTTACCAGAGTTACATGACGATTAACGGCACGGTGAACAAGGCGTTTATAACACTGGTGATCCTGCTGGGCAGTGCATTTGCGACGTGGATGATGTTCTTTAACGGACAGGAAGTGCTGCCTCTGGCGATCGGGGGTGCAATTGTCGGATTTATTCTGGCACTGATTATTTCGTTTAAGCCTGTAGCTGCACCTTATCTGGTTCCCATCTATGCTATTGCGGAAGGCATGTTCCTGGGTGCACTCTCCGCCACCTATGAGTCATTGTACAACGGAATTACATTGCAGGCTGCTTTGCTCACAATGGCTGTATTTATTGCCCTGCTGGTAGCTTACAAAACAAGACTGATCAAAGCTACAGAGAACTTCAAGCTGGGTGTTGTGGCCGCAACCGGTGGCATTATGATCATGTATTTGCTCAGTTTCGTACTGGGATTGTTCGGAATTACCGTTCCCTATCTGCATGACAATAGTCTGATCGGAATTGGGATTTCGGTCGTGATCGTTATTGTGGCTGCATTGAATTTGGTGCTCGATTTTGACTTTATTGAAAATGGTGCTGAACAGGGTGCTCCGAAATTTATGGAGTGGTATGGTGCATTTGGGTTAATGGTTACTCTGGTATGGCTGTATATCGAAATCATCCGTTTGCTCAGCAAGCTGCGGAGCCGGGATTAGGAAGCAAGTTAAACCAATAGATAACTTTTAGAACGATAAGCTAACGCGTGTCCAGACACGTCGTTAGCTTTTTTTGGATAAATGGATGACGATGATGTTACAGCCGGAGTGGTGCACATTTTTCCATATATGGATTGACTGTTATGAAAAGAATGTGATACCTTAATTGATAATGATTATCATTGTCGATAAATGATGAATCAGTATATCTTACCTTCAACGTACGCTGTACACTTCATATCAAACTGATCAAACAGATCGAAAGGAGTGGCCTCATGTTACTGGAGAATGAATCGCACAGCGCTGTGCGAACACCCGTTATGAGTCGCAGCCCCAAGACGGATCTTGCAGAGGTAAAAGCATATATGGACGAGCATTACGACAAAGCATTGTCTATCGCAGATCTTGCTCAGAGAGCGAATATCAGTCCGAAGTATTTTGTGGATCTTTTCAAAAAAACCTACGGTCACAGTGCGATGGAGTATCTGACGGATCTCCGCATCAATCGTGCCAAACGATATCTGAAGGAATCCGGATATAAATTGCGTGATATCGCGCTCCGAGTTGGATACAGTGACGAGTACTATTTCAGTCGCAAATTCAAAAAGGAAGTTGGTGTTTCTCCTTCGGATTATGCCAAAAACGCCAGAAAACGCATTGCCACCTGCTCCTCCAGCGTCATCGGACAGCTGCTGGCCCTCAATGTCATGCCCATTGCTGCGCCTATCGATCCCAAATGGACGGCGTATTATTATAACGCACACCGTACTGACATCCAGTCACATCTTAAACTGACAGACCCGTATACGAGCTGGAGATTCGAAGCGAATGTAGAGCGACTTGTCCATATCCGGCCGGATGCCATTATTGGTACCGATCAGATCAGTGAAGAGGACCAGGCGGGACTCGCCGAGATTGCACCCTGCTGTTTTGTGCCCAAGCATCAAACCGATTGGCGTGCACAACTGCGCATGATTGCTGCCTTTCTGGAACGGGAGGAACAGGCAGAACAGTGGATCGGACTATACAAAAAAAGGGTGGAAAAAGCACGGGATTCCATACAGAAGGAAGTGGGGCGCGAGAAAGTAGCCGTTATCCGGGTATACGGCCAGCGTCTCTATCTCTATAGTAATTCCGGAATTGAGGAAGTGCTCTATGGCGCCTTGCAGCTGGAGACCTTTCCGGATGCCAGCACCAACACGCCGTTGACGCTGGAACAACTGACTTCAATGAACCCGGACCGGATTCTGATCATGGTATGTCCCGAGGCCGTTTCGCGAGCTTACTGGCTCAGCCTGCAGCACTCGCCTGTATGGAGGCACCTCAAGGCTGTACGTCAATATCAGACTCACCTGATCACCGGTGATCCCTGGTTTGATTACTCCGCAGTAGGCGTTATGCGCATGCTGGATGAAGCGCTGCTCATTTTCACGGGATATTGTCCAAATGTATATCTGGATAACGTCCATGGTGATTCACGAGCCACCTGACATATAATCCTTCTATCTAAATGAGAATGTTTATCAAGGGGGATATATCATGCATCAGCAGAAAAAAGAGAGCGGACAACGTTCCGTTGTTAGCAAATTCGTGTACAATCGGCTGTCAGCCTTGATTGTGCTGGTATTATTGGTGGGGTTATTATCAGCCTGTGGCTCCAAGTCAGAACATGCAGGAGCGGGACAGCAGGAGCAGAAGACAGCTGAAGCTTCAACAACAGCATCGTCAGAAACTGCTGTACAAGAAGAGGATGCCGCAGAAAATGCAGCGAGTGAACGGACCGTAAAAGATGAATTGGGACATGATGTTGTTGTTCCAGCCAAAGTGGAGCGTGTATTTGCACCTTATCTGGAAGATTCACTGCTTACGCTCGGAGTTACACCGGTTGCCCAATGGGCCAGTGGTACCCAAGGACATGTTTACTTACAGGATCAGCTTAGCGGCGTTCCTACTCTCGATTTCTCGGGCGGGCTTCCTTCGCCTGAAGCGCTGATGGCATACAATCCGGACTTTATTATTCTGCACACAGCGAATTATGCCGAGAACGGGGTCTATGAGAGTTATTCGAAGATTGCACCAACGTATGTGTTTAACAATGCATCCGGGGATGTAGAGAAGTCTCTGGAGGTCATTGGCGATCTGCTCGGTAAAACGGCTGAGGCCAAACAAGCCATCGAGACATATCACGCGAAGGTAGACGCAGCTAAGGCGGAAATTGCCAAGGTAGCGGAAGGCAAGAAAGCGGCCATTATCCGTTTTGCACCACGTGGAATCAGCATGATGGGTGGAAACTACTTCAGCGGCTACGTTGTATATGAACAGTTGGGACTCGGCAAGCCTAAACTTGTCGAGTCGGAGAACAGCGCAATCGTATCCACGGAAGTGCTGCCCGAGATTGATGCAGATTATATTTTCACCGTGGAACAGGGTCCTGGCAGCATGAAAGAAATGACGGATACCAAAGTGTGGCAGAGCATGCCTGCAGTCAAGGCAGGGCAAGTGTATGCAGTTGAGCCGGCTCCATGGCTGGGCGGCGGATTGATTGCTTATGGTCATGTCATTGACGATACACTGAAGGCGTTGACACAATAATCAGAAATGAAGCAGCTCCCTCTTGGGGTGCCTGGAATCGGATATTATTCCCCGTTTTCCAAGGTACAACAGGAGGGAGCTTTTGTTTTTGGCAAGACATCAATTCATTAAGAAGAATATGCAAATATGGAGATAATCAAAATGAATTCTGGATATCGTCCATGGGACAGCTGAAAGCACTCTTCTATAATTGGTAATGAGAATCAATCTCATAACAAATCGATACGATCTATTTACACATAACGATGTAAGTTGAACAACGAGGAGGATCCATCCGTAATGACGTTTCAGCCCAATCAATCAGCCTCTGGGACCCTTGATCAGATGGCACGGAGTACGGTTCAGATTCCACGTGCCGAGCAATGGACCATGAAATCACGAGCAGGAAGTCATGCCTATCAGATCATGGTATTTCAACCGGCAGAGGCACCCCCGCCATCCGGATATCCGGTGATCTACCTGCTCGATGCCAATTCCGTATTCGGTACGATGGTGGAAGCGGTTCGTATACAAGGTCGCAGGCCCGAGAAAACCGGAGCCGTCCCGGCTATCGTGGTTGGGATCGGATACCCGACAGCAGGTCCGTTCTCGCCACATCGGTATTACGATTATACTCCGCAGGCCACGACGGAATATACCCATAAGTCGGATGGAACACCTCTGCCGAAGCAGGGTGGAGCTGATGCATTCCTGCAATTTATTGAAGAAGAACTGAAGCCGGACATGGAGCAGCAGTTCAACATCGATCGCAGCAGACAGGCCATTTTTGGTCATTCTCTTGGTGGATTGTTCGTTCTGCACACACTGTTCACGAAGCCCGATGCTTTTCATTATTACATTGCTGGCAGCCCTTCGCTTCATTGGAATCAGAAGGTGATGCAGGCGGAGGAACAGGAGTTCATCACAGGTCTGGAGCAGAAGCCAGTCAACGTCAAGGTTTGGATTGGCATGGGTGAACAGGAGAAGACACATCCTGCACGCAACAATGACAAGGCATCAAGCTTAACGGAACGTTTATCTGCATTGAAACAGCCGGGGCTGGATATTAAATATACCGAATTTGAGGAAGAGAATCATGTCTCGGTGCTGCCGTTTCTGATTAGTCGTACGATCCGTTTTGCCTGCAGTCCGGAATCATAGGACAGAAGAAGGCTAGTTTTCGAACCAGGCAGTTTGAAAGACTGGGTCGCTTTTGGATTGGATGAGATGTCAGCGGATGACTGAACGGGGTTCAATGGGTTCATCAACTTTTAGCAGTACAGTGAGTCAGGGGAGGTACACATCGTGAGTTATACAGGGATTCATGGAAAAGTGGCTCTGGTTACCGGTGCGGCACAGGGAATTGGCGAAGCGGTAGCCAGGGCTCTGGCTGAGCAGGGTGCGATTGTGGCGGCAGTAGACATCCGGGAAGAGCAGCTGTATCAGCTGGTAGTGGATCTGAACAATCAGGGCCATCAAGCGGCTGCTTATCCTGCTGACATCACAAGTCGCGAGTCCGTGGACGATACCGTTCAGCGGATTGAAGCAGCACTTGGACCGATTGGCATTTTGGTGAATGCCGCAGGAGTACTGCATACAGGTACAGTGGAAGCCTTGAGTGATGAGGAATGGACAAAAACGTTCGACGTAAATACCCACGGTGTATTTTATATGTCCCGCGCTGTCGTACGGAATATGGCGAAACGCCATACCGGAGCAGTGATTACCGTTGGCTCGAACGCATCCGGCGTACCCCGGATGTACATGTCAGCCTATGCGGCTTCCAAGGCAGCTTCAACCATGTTCACCAAATGTCTCGCACTCGAATACGCGGAACAGCACATCCGGTGCAATATTGTATCTCCAGGATCGACAGACACCCCCATGCAGCGGGCGTTGTGGCAGGATGAACAGGGTGCACAGGCCGTCATTGCAGGCTCACCGCAGGCATATCGTCTGGGGATACCTTTGAACAGGCTGGCACTGCCTGCCGATATCGCGGATGCGGTGCTCTTTTTGGCATCGGATCAAGCCAGACATATTACCATGCATGATTTGTGTGTGGATGGGGGCGCCACGCTCGGTGCCTGAATCAAGATAAGGAGTTGATAAATATGTCAAAAGCGGATGCAGTCACTGCAACCTCCGCCTTACACCTTCTGGAACAATACCGGGAGGGGACGTCCTTTTTCTGGTCTTCACCGCAGCATACCTTGCTCGCTCAGGGTGAACGGATGAGATTTCCTGTATCAGCAGTTCAACAGCAGGTGATCTCCGACTCATCAGGATATTCAGAAACTCTGGATTATACCGATGGTGCACACGTTGCAGGAGTATCCTATGTTATCGATCAGGTTCAAAAAATGATTCAGGAAGCACAGCAGTCTGGTGTGCGGAAACCCATCGTGGTAGGAGCGATACCTTTTGATCCGAATCAATCTGCTCCCGAGCTTTTTATCCCGGAAACGGTACAATGGGCAGACCCTCCAAGCCCGGCAGCGAACGGATCATATGAGAAACACCCGGCAGCTACGGGTTGTGTAATCGATGAAGTGCCCGCTGCTGAGGTTTATCAACGTAGTGTCGGTCATGTACTGAAGCAGATGGAGCAGGGTGAACTCGATAAGGTTGTGTTATCCCGCCAACTGCATGTGACTTCAGAACATATGGTGAATACGCATCAACTGCTGCGTAATTTGTTCAGGGATAACGCTCACGGATACACATTTGCCGTTCCAATGAGTAAACTGACCGAGATGAGAAGTATCATAACAACGAATAAACGCGATTTAATTGAAGTGAATAAAGAGGGCAATCGTACATTCATTGGAGCAAGCCCGGAGCTGTTGGTTACTCGGAAAGGCACCATGGTAAAAGCAAATCCGCTGGCAGGCTCTGCTGCCCGAAGTGATGATCCTGCGGAGGATCGCCGCCGTGCAGAGGCGCTGCTGGCCTCTCCCAAGGATCGGTATGAGCATGCCGTTGTCATTGATGCCGTTGCAGCTGCGATGCGTCCGCTGTGCAAACAGCTGTCTGTTCCGGCAGAGCCTTCCCTGATTCAGACAAGCACGATGTGGCATCTGTCTACCGAGATTCATGGTGAGCTGCTGGATGAAGGCACATCATCACTGGAGGTGGCTTTTGCGCTTCATCCAACCCCGGCGATCTGCGGAACGCCTGTACAATCGGCTAGAGAGGCCATTGGAGCACAGGAACCGTTTGATCGGGAGCTGTTTACCGGGATGGTTGGCTGGTGTGATTGTGAGGGCGACGGGGAGTGGGCCGTGACCATTCGCTGTGCGGAAGTGGATGGCAATGCCCTCAAATTGTTCGCTGGGGCAGGCATTGTAGCAGGTTCTACAGCGGAAGCGGAACTGGCGGAGACCTCTGCCAAATTCAGAACCATGCTGCTTGCCATGGGTCTGGAATCCCCCGTATCCCGTTCGAAGGAGGAATAAAGGATGCTGTCAGGATACCAGGCTTGGCCTGAGGAATTTGCAGAGCTTTATCGTCAGGAAGGTTGCTGGGAGGGCATTACATTTGGAGAAATGCTTCGGCAGCGTGCGAAGTTATATGGCAATCGTACTGCCATGATCAGCGGTGAAGAGCACTTAACCTATGCAGAGCTGAACGCACGCGTCGATCGGTTGGCTGCCGGGTTGTATGCCACAGGAATACGGCAGTATGACCGTGTCATTATCCAATTGCCGAACATGGCGGCTTTTGTGGAGGCCGTTTTTGCTCTGTTTCGTCTGGGAGCCCTGCCGGTGTTCGCACTGCCTTTGCATCGCAAGAGTGAAATTGAGTACTTTGCCCGGTTCTCTGAAGCTGTGGCGTACCTGATCCCGGATCGGGATGGAGGATTTGATTACCGTAAACTTGCAGAAGAAGTACAGGCAGAGGTACCCAGCCTCAGACATATCATCGTGGCGGGAGAGGCGGGTCCGTTCACTTCGCTTGAGGATGTGTATATGGATCCCGATCCCGATAAGCTGCAGGATGGACCTGACTCTTCGGATGTGGCCTTTCTTCAGTTATCCGGTGGAAGCACCGGGCTGTCCAAGATGATCCCTCGCACCCATGATGACTATATCTACAGTCTGCGGAGAAGCGTGGAAGTCTGTGGACTCAGTCCGGAGAGCGTGTATCTGGCTGTTCTGCCTGCAGCGCATAATTATCCTTTGAGTTCACCGGGTATACTGGGCACGCTCTACGCGGGAGGTACGGTTGTGCTGTCACGGGAGTCGAGCCCGGATGAAGCCTTCCCGCTCATTAGAAAACACCAGGTGACCATCACGGCACTGGTGCCACCGCTTGCTCTGATCTGGTTGAATGCGGCTGCTGCCCGAGGGACCAAGCTGCCTTCTCTCCAGGTGCTTCAGGTTGGTGGAGCCAAATTCAGCGCTGAGGCGGCTGGGCGTGTTAAACCTGTCCTGGGCTGTACCCTGCAGCAGGTATTTGGCATGGCCGAGGGTTTGGTGAACTACACCCGTTTGGATGATCCTGAGCACATCATTATACACACACAGGGCAAACCCATGTCCCCATATGATGAGGTACGGATCGTGGATGACGAGGACATGGAAGTGGAACAGGGGCAATCCGGACATCTGCTGACCCGTGGGCCCTATACCATTCGCGGATATTACCAGGCTGAAGAGCATAATGCGAGGTCCTTCACCACAGACGGGTTCTATCGGACTGGAGATATTGCAAGCCTTACACCAGAGGGATACCTCATTGTGGAGGGGCGGGCAAAAGACCAAATTAACCGCGGCGGCGACAAGGTGGCAGCCGAGGAAGTCGAAAACCATCTGCTTGCTCATCCCGGTGTGCATGATGCAGCGCTGGTGTCCATGCCGGATGAATATTTGGGCGAGCGCTCCTGTGCATTTATCGTGCCCAGCGGTGAGATTCCTGCTGCAGCGGAGATCAAGTCTTTTCTGCGCAATCGCGGCCTGGCAAGCTATAAAGTCCCGGACCGGATTGAATTTGTGCAATCTTTTCCCAAGACCGGTGTAGGCAAGGTGAGCAAAAAAGCCTTACGCGAGATGCTGACTGTGAAGCAATCCATATAACAACGATCATGACGCATGGCAACAATGAAACTCCTTGAACTAAATGACCTGAAAAGAGGGATATTCATGGCACTTCCAGTGATTAAGCCATATGCAATGCCTGTAGAGTCGGAGCTTCCGGTCAATAAGGTAACGTGGATGCCGGATTTGAAACGTGCAGTACTTCTAATTCACGATATGCAGCAATATTTCATGAATGCATTTACAGCAGGGGAATCGCCTGTAGTGGAGCTGATCGATCATATTGGGCAGCTTCGTTCGAAGTGCCATGAACTTGGCATTCCTGTCGTGTATTCTGCCCAGCCGGGTGGACAGACACCGGAGCAGCGCGGCCTGCAGCTGGACTTCTGGGGAGCAGGCATTGACGGGGGACCCACGCAAAAACAGATCATTGAACCGCTGACGCCCGCTCCTCAAGATACGTTTATGACCAAATGGCGCTATAGCGCCTTCCAGAAGACAGAGCTGCTTAGGCTGATGCAGGAACAGGGACGAGACCAGCTGATGGTATGCGGCATTTATGCACATATCGGTTGTCTGATGACCTCCTGTGAGGCATTTATGCAGGATATTCAGGCATTCCTGGTTGCAGATGCGGTAGCTGATTTTTCAGCCGAAAAACACCGCATGGCGCTGACCTATGCATCCGAACGCTGCGCAGTAACGTTGACAACCGAGCGATTGCTTGAATCGCTTGATTCCTCTGTCCAAGACGCGGAGCCAATCGAGGCAGCCATTTCGGAGGGAAGGTTATATGCTGCAGCAGCATTGGAAACGTCAGGGACAAGTACAGACAGCGGGGTTGCGGCGAGGCTTGAATCATTGAGAGTACAGGTCGCCGAACTGCTGCAGGAGCAACCATCCCTGATCGGCGAGCATGATGACCTGATTGAGATCTGGGGACTCGATTCCATTCGTATCATGAGTCTTGCTGAGCGTTTCCGTATGGAAGGAGCAGAAGTGACTTTTGTTGATCTGGCCGAGCAGCCAACGTTAGCTTCATGGACAGTACTGCTGGATGCGCAGCCACATAGGGCGCTGCCAAACGGAGATTACTTTTGAGCGGGGCGGTGAACTTGTCGCAGCGTCGGAATGGCACGTGGCCCATGTCGGCCGCCCAGTCCGGGATCTGGTTTGCCCAGCAGCTGCATCCGGACAACCCCATGTACAACACAGGTGAATACGTGGTGATTCACGGCAGTGTGGATATAAAACAGTTCGAGCAGAGTGTTCGTCAAACCGTTTCGGAAGCGGAATCGTTAAATATGATTTACGGTGAGAACGAACATTTCCCATGGCAGTCGCTGAACCAGAATCATGATGATTGGCCGTTTCATGTACTGGATGTTCGTGGGGAACAGGACCCACATGCGGCGGCCATGGCGTGGATGCAGCGGGATCTGGCTTGTCCCGTCGATCTTGCAACAGGACCAGTATTTACCGAAGCGTTGTTCGAGGTAGATGAGAGATGCTTTTACTGGTACCAGCGTGTGCATCACATTGCCATAGATGGATATGGCGTTTCGCTAATTACCCGAAGGGTAGCAAGTTTGTATACGGCAAGGATACAAGGTGGAACCGCTGTGAAGACGCTGGGCACAGGGGCGTTCGGCCCGCTATTTTCCGTCATTCAGGAAGACGAAGCCTACCTTGAATCTTTAGATAGAGAGCGGGATCACAAGTTTTGGATGGAGCGGTACAAGGATGAACCGGACGTCGTAAGCCTGGGTGAGAAGGCATCACGCACAGCCGACTACTTCCTGCGGCAAAGTACTGAGCTCACGCAGCCCGATCGCGATCGTCTTCAGGCAGCAGCAGCCCGGTACGGGGTGACCTGGCCTGACCTGTTTATTGCGGCAGCAGCCATATATGTGCATCGAATCACCGGTACGACAGACGTGGTTCTGGCCTTGCCAGTGATGTGCAGGCTCGGCTCTGCATCCTTGCGTGTTCCAGGGATGGTTATGAACGTGCTTCCGCTCCGGCTAAATGTCGAACCTGACATGCGTTTGTCTTCCTTGGCTGAACAGATTGTGCAGGAGATTCGGGCTGTGCGTAAGCACCAACGTTATCGGCATCAGGATCTGCGGCGTGATCTGAAGCTGCTCGGAGAGAACCGCCGATTGTTTGGACCGATGATCAATGTCATGCCATTTCATCATGAGCTGAATTTCGCTGGGCAGCGCGGGATGATTCATAACTTGTCTACGGGTCCGGTGGATGACCTGTCCATTCATGTCGTTGACCAAGGGCATGGTCATGGACTTCGTATTGATTTTGACGCTAATCCTTCGGTCTACAGTGAATCGGAATTGCTGAGTCATCAGCTCCGTTATTTGCAGCTGCTCGATTTGATGATGCAGGAAGGGATAGAAGAGCAGTATGTCGGTCAAATGGAAGTGCTGCTTCCGACAGAACGTAATCAGGTACTGAAAGAATGGAATCAGACGGAGCACGCCGTGCCTGAACGGAATTCGGCAGCGATGTTCGAACAGCAGGTTCGGCGAACGCCTTCTGCCACGGCAGTAACGTTTGAAGGCGAATCTCTGACCTATGCCGAGCTGAATGAGCGTTCAAACCATCTGGCCCATGAGCTGATCCAGCATTATCAGGTGGGACCTGAGCAGATTGTAGCCATTGCTCTGCCGCGTTCTCTGGAGGTTGTGGTTGCCATTCTGGCTGTTCATAAGACGGGAGCAGCATATCTGCCACTTGATCCTGATTACCCGGAAGAGAGACTGACTTACATGCTTGAGGATTCTAGTCCGGCATGTCTGGTCACGGTTAATCACAATCTGTCCGGTCTGCCGAAAATGACTGACGTTCCCCTGTTGGTCATGGATGATCCGGAAGTTGTGCTAGAAGTCAGTCGCCAGTCCGGGAGCAATCCAGAACCAGAGGATCTGACAAAAGCGGCGTCGCCGCTGAATCCCTCCTATGTTATCTATACTTCAGGCTCAACGGGTAAACCCAAGGGTGTGACGGTGACCCATCTGGGGCTGACGAATCTGCTGGAGGATATGAAGCCAAGACTGAAGGTTGGTCCGCAGGATCACTGGTTATCAGTCACTACGATTGCTTTTGACATTTCTGTTCTGGAAGTGTTTCTGCCCCTTACGACAGGAGCAAGGCTTGATCTGGCTCACAAAGAAACCATTCTTGATCCGGTGGCGCTAGCTGCCCAGATGAGAGGGCAAGGAACAACCATCATGCAAGCCACGCCAACATTGTGGCAATCTCTGGTGACCAGCAAGCCTGGCTCGTTCGATGGTCTGACGGTCATTACCGGTGGAGAGGCTCTCTCGGAGGAACTGAAGCTTTCTTTGCAGGAAATGGGCTGCCGGGTTAATAACCAGTACGGTCCGACGGAGACCACGATTTATTCCACAGCTGCCGCCATGGCGCTTGAATCAACGGGTAAACCGTCCATTGGCGGACCGGTTCGAAATACACAGCTGTATGTGCTGGATCAGGGTCTGAATCCTGTCCCTCCGGGAGTTGCCGGGGAACTGTATATCGCAGGGCATGGGCTGGCTCGCGGTTATTTGGGAAGACCTGATCTGACTGCCGAGCGGTTTGTAGCCAATCCGTTCGGGCAAGCAGGCAGCCGCATGTATCGAACAGGAGACTTGGCGAAGTGGCTGCCGGATGGTTCAATCGACTATCTGGGCCGGGCAGATCACCAGATCAAGATCAGGGGTTTCCGTATCGAATTGGGAGAGATTGAATCCGTGATTTCCAGATATCCGGGCGTAGCCCAGGTTACCGTGATGGCACGTGAGGATCAACCGGGAAATCAGCGGCTGGCAGCATATGTTGTTTCGGAATCCGCATATTTGCCGGGGGTGGATCTGTCCTCACTTCGGGCATATGTGGCAGATGAACTGCCGGATTACATGGTGCCGTCTGCATTCATGAACCTTTCCGAAATGCCGCTGACTCCCAATAAAAAGATTGATCGCAAGCAGCTTCCTGCTCCTTCCGTGCTGTCTCATGCGAATGGGCGAGAGGCGCGGACGCCTCAGGAGGAGATCCTATGCAGTCTGTTCGCTGAGATTCTGGGTGTTGCTCGGGTAGGTATTGACGATGATTTCTTCGAAATGGGTGGTCATTCCCTGCTTGCGGGTCGAATAACGGCTCGGATTCGGGATGTATTTGGCGCGGAGCTGAATATTGGCAGTGGATTTGAGTCACCGACTGCAGCAGGCCTCGCCAAGAGGCTGGATCAGGCGAAGTCAGTCAGACCCCTGATACAGCCTGTTCCACGCCAAGGTGACATTCCTCTCTCCTTCGCTCAGCGGCGTCTATGGTTCCTGTATTGTCTGGAAGGCCCAAATCCTACGTATAATATTCCGCTCGTGGCTAGGTTATCAGGGAAACTCGATGTACATGCGCTTCAAGCCGCGGTCCAGGATATTGTTGATCGTCATGAGACGTTGAGAACGCTATATCCGCCAGAGCTTGGTTCAGCAAGTCAAACCATTCTGGATGCAACAGACGTTCGCGTGGATCTCCATATAAGAGAAGCTGTGGAGGATCTGGATGAACTTTTGACGGAGGCTTCCCGTTACAGCTTCAAACTCTCGAGTGAACCAGGCATTCGTGCCGAGCTGTTCTCATCAAGCGAGGACGAGCATGTGCTGTTGTTACTGCTTCATCATATTGCCGGAGATGGCTGGTCCCTGTCGCCGTTGATGCGAGACTTGTCTCGAGCATATAAGGCACGTGCTCAGGGATCAGCACCTTCCTGGGAACCTCTGCGCATTCAATATGCCGATTACGCGGTGTGGCAGGAGAGACTGCTTGGCGATGAAGGTCAACCGGACAGTCTGATTGCCAGGCAGCTTGAATTCTGGACACGTCATCTGGATGGTTTGCCGGAGCAAGTGACGTTTCCTGCCGATTATCCGCGTCCGGTTGTCTCCACCTACCGAGGCGGGACGATCCCTTTTACCATTCATCAGCAACTGCATGAGCAGCTTATGTCCATAGCTAGGGAAACCAAGGTCAGTCTCTTCATGGTGCTGCATACGGCATTGTCGGTCCTGCTTACACGTATGGGAGCGGGTACGGATATTGCGATTGGGACGCCAATTGCCGGACGAAGCGATGATGCACTTGACGAAGTGGTAGGTATGTTTATCAACACACTTGTGCTGCGTGCAGATACCTCAGGGGATCCCACGTTCCAGGAGCTGCTGGCGCGTGTGCGTGAGGTGGACTTGGCGGCTTACGAACATCAGGATCTGCCTTTTGAGCGCTTGGTTGAGGTGTTGAATCCGTCCAGATCCCGCTCCAAGCACCCGCTCTTCCAGGTAATGCTGGTTCTGCAAAATACGCCAGACATTCAGCTGGATCTGCCTGGTGCTGCATCGCAAACGAGTATGCACGGCGTAGGCTCATCCAAATTCGATCTGACCCTGGAGTTCACTGAACAACGTGAGCATAACGGTTCCCCAGCAGGGATCGAAGGGGTGCTGGAATACAGCACGGACCTCTTCCGGGAGTCTACTGCGGCTGAACTTGTGGTTCGATTGATCCAGGTGCTGGAGGAGGCCGTACAGCAGACGGATGAGCGAATTAGCCGCTTTAATGTGATAACACCCACAGAGCGTACATATTTGGAGCAGGAATGCACGTTTACAGCGAATGAAGCATCTGAATCCAGGCTGACCATTGCCGAACGGTTTGAAATTCAGGCAGCGGTCAACCCGGATGCACCAGCAGTGAGCTTAGGGGAAACGGTCATTAGCTATAAAGAGCTCAATGCAAGAGCGAACAGGCTGGCAAGATTGCTGATCTCAGAAGGTGTAGCTCCCGAACAGATGGTTGCTCTGGCATTGCCCCGTTCCATTGATATGGTCGTCGGTATTCTGGCCGTGTTAAAAGCTGGCGCTGCCTATCTGCCAATTGATCCGAATTATCCATCGGATCGATTGACGCATATGCTGACAGACGCAGCTCCGAGCGTGATGATTACGAATTCGGAAGTGGAGTCCCTGCTTCCTCTGATGGAAGCTGTACAATCTATGAACTTGGATGATTTACAAACGATGCAGAGGCTGGCTGTTCAGGATGAACGAAATCCGGCAGATGGTGAACGCAATGGACGTGTGTCTCATCTAAATCCGGCTTATATGATCTACACCTCGGGTTCGACCGGCAAACCCAAGGGAGTGGTTATCCCTCATGCCAATGTAATCCGGTTATTTGAGGCAACACAGCATTGGTTCCAGTTTGAAGCCAGTGATGTATGGACGTTATTTCATTCTTATGCTTTTGACTTCTCGGTCTGGGAAATTTGGGGCCCACTGCTCCATGGCGGCCGGCTTGTCGTTGTACCGCATGACATTAGTCGCTCTCCAGGGGCATTTCTGCAGCTTCTTGCCGAGCAAAAGGTAACGGTATTGAATCAGACGCCGTCGGCGTTCTACCAGCTGATGCAGGCAGATCGGGAACATCCGGAATGGGGACAGAAACTTGGACTTCGTTATGTGATCTTTGGAGGCGAGGCTCTTGAGCTTGGTCGTTTGGAAGATTGGTATGAGCGCCACTCAGACGCTGCACCAAAACTGATTAATATGTATGGCATCACGGAGACCACGGTTCATGTCAGTTATCAGGAGCTGCATGCAGGCAGCGTCGCGGAAGGAGCCAGCAGCTGGATCGGCTGCGCCATTCCGGATCTTCGGGTATATGTACTGGATGATCATCTGCAGCCAGTGCCTGCAGGAGTAATAGGTGAGATGTACGTGGCCGGGGCAGGCCTTGCCCGAGGTTATTGGGGCAGACCGGATCTTACGGCAGAACGATTCGTTGCAGATCCCTATGGTCCGGCAGGAACCCGCATGTACCGGACGGGAGATTTGGCGAAAAGACTCCATGATGGTTCGCTGGATTATTTGGGCCGGGCCGATCAACAGGTGAAAATCCGTGGTTTTCGCATTGAGCTTGGCGAAATTGAAGCTGTACTCGTTCGACATTCCGATGTTGCTCAGGCTGCTGTCATTGTCCGCGAAGACCAGCCGGGAGATAAACGTCTTGTGGCGTATATTGTTCCAGCCTCGAAGACCGGTTCAGGACCCGAATCTGCTGCACTTCGTCGTCATGCGTCAGCAAGTCTCCCTGATTACATGGTTCCGTCTGCGTTTGTGACGATGGAGGGCATACCGCTCACCGCCAACGGCAAGCTGGATCGCAAAGCATTGCCTGTACCGGAAATGCAGTTGACTTCCGGTGGCCGTGCACCGCGTAACCCGCAAGAGCAGATTTTGTGTGATCTGTTCGCCGAAGTGTTGGGATTGCGCAGTGTCAGTATTGATGATGGTTTCTTCGAACTGGGCGGACACTCCCTGCTTGCTGTTCGTCTGATGAGCCGTATTCGCGAGGCCATGGGCAAGGAGCCGGGGATTGGCATTTTGTTTGAAACGGCGACTGTTGCCGGACTGGCCGAGCGACTCGAAATGGATTCGGAGATGGGAACAGGCTCACTTCAGGTGCTGCTGCCTCTTCGCACACACGGAGCGCATCTTCCCCTGTTCTGTGTCCATCCTGCAGGAGGGTTAAGCTGGTGTTATGCCGGATTGATGAAACATCTGGGTATGGAATACCCGATCTACGGATTGCAGGCTCGCGGGATTGCCGAGTACGAGACCCTTCCGGCTACGCTGGAGGACATGACTGCAGATTACATCCGCCATATTCGGTCGGTGCAGCCTGAGGGACCTTACCGCCTGCTGGGTTGGTCTCTTGGAGGCAACGTTGCTCAGGCCATGGCTGTGCAGCTTCAGTCCGAAGGAGAAGAGGTGGAGTTCCTGGCCATGTTGGACGCCTATCCAAGTCATTATCTCCCGATTCGCGGGGAACCGGATGAAGAGGAGGCTCTTACCGCTTTGCTCGCATTGGGTGGATATGATCCTGACAGTATTGGAGATGGTCCGCTGGATATGGCAACAGCCATGCGCATTCTGCGCAGTGAAGGCAGTGCACTGGCCAGTCTGGATGAAGAAACGATTATGAAGCTGCGGAAAACCTATGAAAATTCCGTACGGATTCTGGGGGCTTACACGCCTTCCCGATTCGAAGGAGATCTGATCTTCTTCCGTTCAACCATTATTCCAGACTGGTTTGACCCCATTGATCCAGAGATGTGGGATGCCTATATTGGAGGCCGCATGGAACGGCATGATATTGCCTGCCGTCACAAGGATCTATGCCAGCCTGGACCACTGGCGGAAATATGCCAGACGCTTACAGCCAAGCTGGAAATGCTGAACCAGCCCCAAGTTCATCTTAAATAGGAGGATAAGCCGATGAGCAACCCTTTTGAACAAGAAGACAGCAATTATCTGGTATTAATCAATGAGGAGGGGCAATACTCGCTGTGGCCCGCATCCATTCAGGTCCCCGCAGGCTGGACTCAGATGCTGGGCAAGGCGAAACGCCGGGTATGTCTCGATTACATTGCCGAGCAGTGGACCGACCTGAAGCCTTTAAGTCTCTGTGATGAAACGGGTATGCCAGGGGTGGTTCAAGAGGCTGGCGGATGAGGCTTAGACTCCACCCCAAGGCGATTGTCAGTATCGTCTACGTCCGATCGATGTTTATGGTCGCCATGGATGGGGACGGTGCTGAAAGACGCTTTTATCACCAGACTCGTCGGTGCAAACGAAGGTTGGTTATCTGGCACTGGCAGCAGATCTAGTAAATGCATACCAAAAACCCCTGGCTAATTTGCCAGGGGTTTTGTCATTTCTAGATTATTGCTATTTAATATCTACAAGATAATTTCTAAAATATCGTTATTGCTAGTTACTTTAAAAACATTCATTGAATTATACTGCTTGAGCAATGATTTGGCTTCTTTCCAAGACCGCTTGAGACTCACCATTTGCAGGCCGGTAGCCTTTTTCAAGCAATTCTTTGATATAAATTTTGTTGTAAACGAATGAGAATACAATCCCGCTAACCCAGGCCCCGATACCGAAAGTGAAGGCTCCGAGAGCAGCTGCGATTAAAAACATAATAACAGCCCATTTTAAATCACCACGGAACAGAGCAGGGAGAAACCCGAAAAATAATGTTGTCCAGCTAAAACCAACTTTGACGTTTTTGGTCACACCGGCACTGTTTTGCAAAAAGATATGCATTTGTCCACTTCCTTCTAAAATAATGAATCGGAGAGAGAATCGAGGATCAACAAAGTATGTAAGTTAGAATCTAGTTATAAAAGCCTGATCTGTTTGACCTATGTCTCGTCCAAGTGGTTCTATAGTACCATTAAATGGACAAGGTGTTAATCTTTTTTTGAAAATTTTGTTTTAAAAGGGGAAATGTATTATTTAATGAAAATTAAAAAAGAAGGAAGGGATTGATTTCCCTCCTTCACAGGAAAGTTTGATATAGCTCTTCGATGGTAATTACATCAGGTTGAGTGGGGAGTTCCATTTCTGTGGAACAGGCAGCTGCCAGCATATGACCCTCATCCAGACGCTGGCTGAGAAAACGATAGGCTGTGGCTTCGGGACAATGCCAGATTCCTTCGCTGCTGCGCACCATGGAAAAGGAGTCCAGCGGCATGGATAATCCCATGCCAACAGCTTTGATATAGCTTTCTTTCAGCGTCCACAGTCGATAAAAGGTTTCCATCTGTTGTTCTGCGGGCTCTGCTGCCAGATGGCGGCTCTCCCTTGGCGAGAAGAAGCGTTCTGCAATTTTCATGTCGATAGGCGCTATTTTCTCCACATCCACGCCCAGTGAATTGCTGCCTCCCGAGATCATTGCGACCCAATCACCAGAATGTGATAGATTGAAGGGCAGGTCAGGATAGCTGGTGAGGGATGGTTTGCCGTAGGCATTACGAGTAAAAGAAAGTTCGTCAGGCCTTCTTCCCGTCAACTTCCCCAGAGTCACACGAGCTAAAACCTCACCCAATACAGAACGATAGCCATCTGCCTGATGTATAAAACGCGAAGCCTGCTGCCGCCGCTCATCCGAAACGAGTGACAGGAAGGTATCCCAATATTGCTTTGATATTTCTGCGGGAATACGCAGAATTTGAATAGTTATCATCATTTATCACCTGACGATATATTCGGCACGTATTGTGAACTTCCCTTTTTATCCATCTGTATCCTCATCCACCCTCTGTTCTCCTTAAACCGATTGCGTTCTCTTCCACACCTCATGTACAGTTCGAATGCGCTCCCACATCTCTCTGCGTTCCAGTTCACTGTATCGTACAAGCGGTTCATGGAAGGTCGCCTCCAATAAGTCTCTCCACTCCGTATAGCTCTGGATCTCGGTCTTTTTAATACCTTCTGTACTATGGGTTCGCAGCATACATCCGCGCAGTTCGCTGCTAACTACAGCGTCTCTTTGACGAAGAAGGAAAACGTTGTGCCAGGGCGACTCGGCAGATCGACTATAGAATTCATGTTTTGGGATGAACTCATCCAGGGTGTTAACCACTTCTGGGGCATAGTCGACGCCCTCACTGGGTCCATTCGGTTCATATTCGAGACGCCATCCCCCAGAAGCAACAGCAGAAGATGTTAGGTTGTAGGTAAAGGGTGCTGCACCGTAGGCTCCAAAACGAAGTGGCAGAGGTTCGAATGGCATGCCGCCCAGACCAACATCCACAATCCAGTGCGTAGCCTCCGATTCAGTCTCCGGCAGAAGTACAGACAGCCCAAGATGGAACGAGTTCACTCGCGGCTGCTCGCCATGGGGCTGGACTCCGGCCCGATGCCACTGTACGGCATAGCCAAGTGAACGAAGAAGGATGCTGAATGCACCGTTCAGATGAAAACAATATCCGCTGCGTCCTTGCAGAATAAGTTGGACTGAATCCGCAGGATGAATACCCTCCGGACGTCCAGCAAAAATATCTATCGTTTGCCAAGAGAGATACTGTACGTGTGCACGATGGAGTTCGGACAAAAATTCCAGTGTTGGTGGCTTAATATGATTAATGCCGATCCTTTTCAGATAGGACATCAGATCCGAATGTGCCAATGTGTTCAAGCAGAATCACCCCCATCAATTCATTGGCCACTATAAAAGGCAAGCAGCTGGCCATGAGTTTATTGTAGGAGCGGAAGGATCAAAAGGATACGTAAAATTGCCTTGATTGTACCGGTACAGTTATATGGCGAAGAACGTAAATGAACGAGGGATGAATTTCTTTTTCTCGGGTATGTTAACCGTTTGGAGTGGATATAGGTTAGAATATAGATAGAAAGCAGGATTAGGAGATGGAAAAATGGCTAATGATGAAGTGATTTTGACACAGGAAGGCTTGGAAAAGCTGGAGGACGAACTGAGGGAATTGAAGACGGTGAAGCGTAAAGAGTTGGCCGAGCGTCTGAAGCTTGCGATCAGTTACGGGGACCTGAAGGAAAATAGTGAGTATCATTCAGCCAAAGATGATCAGGCATTTATGGAAACCCGCATTTTGATTCTGGAGAAGATGCTGACCAAGGCAAGAGTCATTACTTCGGATAATGTGGATTCCAACAAAGTAAGCATTGGCTCAACAGTGCTGCTTAATGATATTGAATTTGCAGAAAAGATTGAATACCAAGTGGTCGGCCCAGCCGAAGCCGATGTTGCGAACAACAAGATTTCCTACGAAAGCCCGCTCGGCAAGGAAATTATGGGCAAAGAAGTGGGCAGCGTCATTCATGTAAATGCGCCGATGGGCGTCATCAAATATGAGTTGCTTGAGATTAAATCGCTCTAAATGAAGATTGGAGAAGGGTTACGTTGCCGCCATGGGTATGGCAAGCGTAATCCTTTTTTTGTGCCTGTAAATGGTAATCTGGAGAGTTAGATGAAGTCTTCATGACTTACAGGATTGGCGTTAGGGTTGGAGGGTTCACATTTGTCCCATACTGTAATGGAGGTGGAATGCAGAATAAGAATCTATCTGATACTAGATGTAAATAAATAACATTTCGATAAATTTCGATTTTCGAATGACCTGACACGAGGACTGTTATATAATAACGGGAAAACTTTAGAACAGATGGAGTAGATACGATGAATTTTAGTAAGCCAAACCTGGAGCAAAACAATACTGGCAAAGGTGAGCGCTTCTCGCGCGCCGGGTTTATTCTAGCCGCCATCGGTAGTTCGGTCGGTCTGGGGAACATGTGGAAATTCCCGTATATTACGGGAGAAAACGGGGGGGCTGCGTTTTTCCTGCTCTTCATCGTGTGTCTGCTGCTTATTGGTCTGCCTGTTCTCCTTGCGGAACTTGCCATTGGACGAAGTGGCAGAGGGAGTGCGGCTACGGCCTTTATTAAGGCTGGTGGACATAAGGGCTGGCTTGCGGCAGGCTTATTGCAAGTACTGACGCCGTTTATCATCCTTTCCTTTTACGTCATCATTGCGGGCTGGACGCTGCAATATGCAATTACGTCTTTCAGCGGCACCCTTTATAACAATTCGGATTATGCGGGACAGTTCGGTGACTTTGTAGGCGGCTATATGCCGATTGTGTGGCAGCTGGTTGCCGTTCTGATTACGGGCTGGATTGTTGCCAAAGGGGTATCCAACGGTATTGAGAAGTTCAATAAGGTACTGATTCCGGCGATGCTCGTCCTGCTCATTATCCTGATGATCCGTGCGGTAACCCTGCCGGGAGCTGGTGCAGGAGTTTCCTTTTTCCTGAATCCTGACTTCTCGCAGCTGACGACTGAATCGGCGCTTGTTGCCCTTGGGCATGCCTTTTTCTCCCTGTCACTGGGGATGGGTATTCTCATAACATATGGTTCGTATGTGGATAAAAATCAATCACTCGGTGCGGCAACTGTCGCTGTCGGTGTGGGTGACCTGATCTATGCATTCATCGCCGGTCTGATTATTTTCCCAACGACCTTTTCGTTTGGCATTGCACCGGACCAGGGGCCATCGCTCATCTTTGTAGCTCTTCCGGCTGCTTTCTCGGCGATGCCGCTTGGGTTCCTGTTCGGCGGACTATTCTTCATCCTGCTGGCTATCGCGGCCATGACATCGGCGGTATCCTTGCTGGAAGTCCCGGTTAAATATTTCATGGAACGTCTGTCCTGGAGCAGAAGCCGTGCGGTATGGATTATCTCACTAGCTGTCTTTATCGTAGGTCTTCCTTCCGTTCTATCCCTTGGTCTGCTGCCTGAATGGACGATTGGCTCGAAGAGTGTGTTTGACTGGATGGACTTCATGGCATCCAATATCATGCTTCCGGTAGGTGGCTTGCTGGTTACCATTTTTGCCGGATACTTCTGGAAAACGGCAGCGGAGGCTTCCGGTCTGAATGCAGGCTGGTTCCGGATCTGGCTGTTCATGCTGCGTTACGTGGCACCCATCCTCGTCGTTCTCGTTCTGCTGCACACATCGGGAATCATCCACTTCTAAGCATGAAGATCGGGTAGGGATGAACGTTGTCCATTGTGCAGATTTGCCATAGATAAAACCTCTTGGAAGAAATGCAAAAGCCCTTGTGTTCCCTCGTTAATTTTGGGACAATACAGAGTAGAGGTTTTTTGATAAGACCGATAAGCCATATGCTTTTTTGCGAAAAGAGGACTATACAATGAACAAATCATCCATATATGGATTAACATTAGAGCAACTGCGTTCCTGGCTGCCGGAGCACGGGCAGAAGAAATCCCGTGCTTCCCGCATCTGGGAATGGCTGTATCAGGAGCGAGTACATGATTTCCCCGCGATGTCCGATGTCCGTCAGGAATGTTTGGATGTTCTCTCGGAGCACTTCACCATGAACTCGCTGAGTGAACATGTGAAGCAGGAGTCGGCAGACGGTACAGTGAAATTTCTGCTGCGGATGCAGGACGGCAACCTGATTGAGACCGTATTGATGCGGCAGAAATACGGACTTACCGTATGTGTAACCACCCAAGTGGGCTGTAATATCGGCTGCAGCTTCTGTGCGAGCGGGTTGATCAAGAAAAGCCGTGACTTGTCCGCTGGCGAAATTGTGGAACAGATCATGCATGTGCAGCGATATCTCGATGCAGCTGGTCAAGGCGAACGGGTGACGAACGTTGTCGTGATGGGCATTGGCGAACCGTTTGACAATTTCCAGAACATGAGTGACTTCATCGAAGTCATCAAGGATCGCAAAGGACTGGCGCTTGCCGCCAAACGGATTACCGTCTCCACGAGTGGTCTGCCTGACAAGATCAAGGAATTTGCAGACAGCAGTTTGCAGGTCAACCTGGCGATCTCCTTACACGCACCGAATAACGAACTGCGCACCCACATCATGAAGATCAACCGGGCCTTCCCGATTGAACAGCTGATGGACGCAGTTGATTATTATCTGGCTACCACAAACAAACGCATCATGTTCGAATATATTCTGCTTCGTGATGTTAATGATCAGCGAGAGCATGCGGCTGAGCTGGCTGAACTGCTGTCCAGCCGTAAAAGTATGGTTAGCGTGAATCTGATCCCATACAATCCGGTCGATGAGCACAGTCAATATCAGCGGAGTACGGAAGAATCCATTTTGGGCTTCTATGATACACTCAAGAAAAATAACATCAACGCAACTGTACGCATGGAACATGGTACCGATATCGATGCCGCCTGCGGGCAATTGCGCAGCAAACAGATGAAAAATAATGCCGCTGAATCCCAGCCGGGCCGTCTGGCACTGGGATAACCGATTCTTGAAATGAGTTTACGGCACGGTAAAGCATAAGCAGACAAAAACGCCTCCGTATCTCACTGAGAAGTGAGTGCAGAGGCGTTTTTTGATATCTATTTCAGCATTTTGGTCATCAACAGATGAGGAATGCCATCTTCCATAAACACGTCTGAGGCTGCCGCATAACCAAGACGCTCGTAGAACCCGGAGGCTTGTACCTGGGCGTGCAGCTTGGCCTTCTCAAGCCCCTGACCCAGTGCCATTTGTTCCAGTTTGTCGATCAGCACCCGGCCGAGGCCGTGTTTGCGGTAATCCAGCATTACGCAGATTCGTTCCAGCTTGGCAACATTCTCGACCACACGCAGCCTGGAGGATGCGGCGGGTACACCGTCCACGTAAACTAGAATATGGCGGGCTTCCGTGCCCAGCGCATCATACGCATCAAATTCATCTTCTGCAGGAACCCCCTGTTCTTCCACAAAGATGGCGGTGCGGATTGCGAAGCAAGCGTCGAGCAATTCCTGGTTATCAACTTCAACAACGGTGGTATTCATGAATGTTCTCCTTTGGCCGATAGTAATGTCTTCAGGCATGATAAACTGGTACAAAAGCAAAATAGGATACTCCAAAATGATAAGGTCATTATAGTTCATTTTTAAGATGAATTAAATGTAGTTATATCACTAATTATGTTGCGAATGCAACAAAAATGATAAGAGGGCGTGCGTACAATGACTGAGAAAAAAGAAGTGCTGCGCGAGATTGGCATGATAGCGCGCTGTTTGGATTCCATCAGCAATGTCGAATTTCAACATCTGAACCTCTCCCGTGGACAGTATCTGTATCTGTATCGCATATGCGAAAACCCTGGCATCATTCCCAACCAGCTGGCTGAATTGATCAAAGTGGACCGGACCACAGCAGCCAGAGCGATCAGCAAGCTGGAATCGGATGGCTTTATCGTCAAGAAGGCGGCATTGGGTAATAAGAAGAACAAGCAATTATATCCAACGGAGGCTGGGCTCGACGCATGGGCCTTCATTCGAAGAGAAGGTGTGCACTCCGATCAGGTTGCACTGGAGGGACTGACAGAAGAAGAGATTCAGCTGGCCGTTAATCTTCTGCGCCGGATGCGTCACAATATTGAAGTTGACTGGAAGTTTGTCAAAAAGGGCGGCCGCCGGGCCTACATGAATGAGTTCGAATGAGCAGACCCCACATCCTTGATCCCTACATCCCAGACCTTAGCCGATCTCATTTCAAGGAGAAGAATGGTTTCTCCACAGATTTAATAGCACAGGAGGAAATCATGAAGAGCATCAAGCGAAGAAGATGGACATGGCTAGTCGTGATACTCGTTGCTGCAGCAAGCATTGGAGCCTTGTCTTTCCTGTTCCTGAAGGAGAGGCTCGTGATGAACGAAATATCCCCTACGGTTTCATTTGTCCAGAATCATATGACCAATCCGAACGGTACACTGGCTTCCTATTTGCAGGATGCTGCTTCCGAGCAAGCTGATATTGTTGCCGGCAGAGAGGCCTTGTCGGAATCACTTGGGTTGTGGATGCAATACGCGGTTGCCAAGAATGATCAGACATTATTTGAACAGAGTTATGAACTGCTGACGACCTATTTCCTGATGCCTCAGAAATATATTGCCTGGAAGCTGGATACGGAGGGGAAAGCTCATGTGACCACCAATGCGTTGGGTGATGATTTTCGAATTGTAGACGCCTTATTGAAGGCTGCAGACCAATGGGAGCAGGGCAGAGAAGCGAAAGTGGCCACCGCCGCCGAAATATCCCGTACCTTGAATCAATCGGTTCAGAATGAAGGGTATTTTGTTGATTTCCATTATTTCAAAGGCGGGTATTCTCCGGATACATTAAGTTTGGTATATGTAGATTTGCCGGCACTCCAACAGATGGAACAACATGAAATGCTGCAGTCCGGGACGTACGCGAAATACGAGTATCTGCTTAGAAGCATGCCGGACGACGGAATATTTTATCCCAAAACGTTCAACGTTGTAACCAAAGCGTATACATATGACGACAAGGTAAACCTGATCGATCAGCTCATCGTGGCGAATCATTTAACCTCGACAAATCGGAAACCGGACAAGCTTATTGCTTTTCTGAAAAAGGAATTCGAAACCCGTCATCAGTTGCCTGGACAGTATGAACGTATCAATCGTACACCTGGTGTAGCCTATGAATCGCCCTCCGTTTATGGACTTGCCATATTGCTTGCTGTACGGACAGGTGATCCCAAATGGGCCAAACAGCTGTATAACCATATGATCGCCATGCGCGGTCAGGATCCGAATTATCCAGGTGGATATGTATTCGAAGGGAATACCCATATGTTCGATAATCTGTTCCCCCTGCTTGGAGAGACAGAATTACGAAAGTTCCTGAAAAAGTAATCATTCTGTCATTTTATATGGGTATAGATATGGTAGGATACAAATGTCTATCTATGTCATAATTTGGCGGAAATACGTGGGGACATAACTTAACTTAAAACATCGGAGAGAAGGAAACTATGAGGAACAAAGCACCTATTCGTCGGATCGCATGGGGTTATGCCAGTTTGATCGGATTAGCAGTAATTCAGCAGCTCGTCATCTATCTTAAAATTTACATGAATCAGAGCTTCACCACACTGGACGTCATATTTAGCATTGTGTCACTTGGCGCGCTGGTCCTTGGCTTTGTGATCCCTGTCGGGGTGTCTGTCGTCGCCGGGTTCGTATACCTGGTTTCTTACTTTGTATGGCTTGTGACCTATGCCGATGTGAGTGTGCTCACGTTTTCGTGGTGGCTGCTCATACCAGCCAATGTGGCAGTTGCTGCTTTTATTAAAGCAAGCTTGGTCCGCAGTGCCCGTGTCATGGAGCGGCTTCAGGAGCTGCAGGACCGCAATCCGGAGCTCGATCTGGATACCACCCTTGGCAATAAAGAGGCCCTTGCAGATACCGTTATTAAGCAAAGTAACCTGGCAAGAAGGTACTCCGAGCAGTATGCATTCAGCATGGCCATGTTCAAGATTGAATTTTTGCCACTGGTTCTGGAATCACTTGGATCTGTTCGGTATGCGCAGTTTCTGCTCGAGTTGTCGAATACCATCCAGAAGCAAATTCGGTTCGAGGATTATAAATTTTTTGTAGATCGTGGACGATTCGTCATTCTCTGTCCGATGACCAATGTGGAGTATTTGCCTGTGCTTACAGAGCGGATCAAAAAAGCCATGATGGACCTGCAATTTATAGATAAAAAGGGAAATGAGCTGCAGACGGTCATTCGATCAGGCGCTCTTGTTTTTCAGAAGGAACAGTTCAGCAAATATGAGGATATTGATGCCGTTATTGCTGCCCTTGAACGGAACACAGAGACAGATCTCATTGGAGAATACATCTAGATGCAGGAGGAGGCGTAGTCCAGTGAATTATTTAACATGGTTTGTTCCGCTCTGCATTATCGTCAGCAGTTTCTTTACGATTACTATACTTATCTTAACCGTTGCAACGCTGCGTTTTCGAGGCAAAATCAACAGGAAATACGATCGGAGGAAGTTGAATGGCTGATTTCCTGCTGTTGATGTCCATTCTTAGTATATGGATATCCGTTACTGAATCTATCGTTATCATGGCCGGGGCTATTCGGTTCATTAACAAACAAGAGAAAAAGGGGATCCAAATTCCTGAGAATATGGATCATTACCCGACAGTAACGGTTATGGTGCCTGCACATAATGAGGGACTCGTTATTGTTTCTACCGTTGAGCATATCTTACGCTTGAATTATCCGGAACATAAAGTTCAAGTCATTGTTATTGCAGATAATTGTACGGACGATACAGCAGAACGGCTTAAGGCTCTTAAAGCGAAGAGTAGTTATGCTGACCGGGATTTTACGATCCTGGAGCGTAAAGGTATAGGGGGGAAATCCGGAGCTCTGAATGATGGTCTCGAACTGGCCTGGGGGGAATGGATCTGCATTTATGATGCAGACGCCGCTCCTGAACGGAATGCATTAATGTTTCTGACACAGAAAGCTCTGGAGAATCCGGAGAAGCAAGGCGCTGTATTTGGACGCAACAAGGCTCGCAACCGGGGGCAGAATTTCCTCTCCAGATGTATCAATCTGGAGCTTGTAACAGTTCAACGTGTCCATCACACGGGGTTATGGGAGTTATTTAAACTAGGAACCATTCCAGGCACCAACTATATCATCAAGGCAAATCTAATCCGTGAAATTGGTGGATGGGATCCGGATGCCATTACAGAGGATACCGCGGTATCGTTCGATATCCTTACCCGTGGTCAGCTTATTGCGCTAGCGCCCCAAGCAGAGGCCTATCAACAGGAGCCAGAGCAGCTGAAGGTTTATATGAAACAACGCGAACGCTGGTCCAAGGGGAATTATCAGGTTGTTATTGATAATATTAAGCATCTGTTCGACCGTACGAGTTGGAGAATTAAACTGCATGTCCTGTACTATGCTGCGAGTTATTTCTGGTTTATGATCGCCATTATTGTTTCGGATATCATCTTTGTCTCTAACCTTGTATATCAGGTCATCGCATTGTTTAATCCCAATGTCATTTCTCCATTCCAGTTTTCAGGAGACGTATATGTGTACCTTGTTATTGCTTGGGCACTTATGTATTACATTTATGTTCTGCAAATTAACCTTGCACTTTCAGCGGATATTGGACAGAGCAATACTCAAAACTTTATTGTGGCTTGTCTTTCCTATTTCACATATGCCCAGCTGTTTCTGGTCATCTCCGTTAAGGCGTTTGTTTCTCTCATTGGGGATAAACTGTTCCGTAGAGAAACCAAATGGTACAAAACGCAGCGATTCGGCTGAGTTCACTCCTATATGCAAGAGGCTGTTTTCTGATCTGTCCAGAAGCAGCCTTTTTGGTTATGGTAGAACACTTGGACAATAGGTATAATCTCTTTCGGAGAATAGAAACGGAGGGTTGTGCAATGAGTGAACGGGGATCGGATTTTTATGATCAAGAGGCTAACTTCGAGAAGTATATGGAACGCCCCAGTGGCAGGAGAATGCCAACGATACATTGGAAAAGCCCGTCATGCTGGAGCTGATCGGAGACGTAGCAGGCAAAAGCATTCTTGATCTGGGCTGCGGAGATGCGAGATTTGGGGCTGAATTGCTTGATTCAGATCATCGAGGTGCGAAGTACACTGGTATTGAGGGTTCGAAAAATATGCTCCGTACAGCTCAGGAAACAGTCAAGGGCATGAATGCGCAGATTGAGCATGCATTTATGGAAGATTGGACGTATCCAGCGAATCAATATGATCTGGCTATATCCAGATTGGCTATCCATTACATAGAGGATACGGATACTTTGTTCCGCAGCATATACAGCGCATTGAAAGACAATGGAAGATTCGTGTTTTCAGTGGAACATCCGGTCATTACATCCACTTTGCAGCCCTCCGGGACGCGAACCAATTGGATTGTTGATCAGTATTTTGTGGAGGGATATCGTGAGCAGCAATGGCTCGGGGGTTCCGTGAAAAAGATGCACCGCTCCATTGAATCATATTATATGGCCTTACAAAAGGCAGGGTTCCACGTGGAGCATTTGCGAGAGTCTACACCACAGCGCCAATATTTCGTGAATGAGGAAACCTATCTGCGCAGACAGCGAATTCCGCTGTTTTTATTCCTATCTGCACGTAAATAACACACAGCAGGCTGTGGATAGATCTAATAACACAAATCAGCCCAATAAACTGTCCACATGTGGATAAGTTTTTTTGGGCTGTTTCTGTGCTTAACTGTGTATATGTACAGAAGGAGCTGTTATTTTTCCGCAGCCCTCACATAGACGCGTTCTCCATGTCGCTCCACATCCACAGGTGCTTCAAAAAAGTCACTCAACACTTCAGCGTTCATCACCTCGGGGGTTAACCCGCTATTCACGACCTCACCCCGCCGCAGCAGGAGGCTGTGACTGAACACAGGCAGGATCTCTTCGGTATGGTGGGTCACGTAGATTAGGGAAGGAGAGTCCGGTCGCTGCGATAATTCGCTGATACTCTCCAGAAGCCGTTCTCTGGAGAACAGGTCAAGCCCATTGCAGGGCTCGTCCAAAATGAGAACGCGCGGATTCGCCATGAGAGCTCTGGCAATAAGAAGTTTCTGCTTCTCACCCTGAGAACAGGTACGATATTCGCGATCCCACAGATGCTGACAGCCGAGCGTACGCATCAGTTCCCGGGCCTGATCCAGATCCTCATCCGAAAGTTTATCGTACAATCCGATCGTGGCATGTTTGCCGCTAATTACGACATATTGGGTACGGTCTGTGCCATGCAGCTTTTCTTGGAGAGAAGAGCTGACCCAGCCAATGGATTTACGCAGCTCGCGCAGGTCCACATCCCCATACTGATGTCCAAGTACCGATATCGTACCATCGGTTGGCCAGAGGTAACCGGTGATCATGTTGAGCAGCGTGGTCTTGCCGGATCCATTCAGGCCGAGCAGCGCCCAGTGTTCTCCATCGTTGAAACGCCAGCTGACATCATTCAGCAGGGTGATCGGTCCTCTTTTCCAAGTCACATGTTGTACATCAATAATCATGGCGTATTCCTTCCTTCCGCGTTATCCGTGGTATATCCTGATTGTATTGTAGTCACAGGTATTTTAATGTTGTCAAGCCACTTGGACTTTGCTAAGATGGGGGAAATTTTGTGTAAACGTATTCATCATGCCGTGTGCAGACCTTTAAAATAAGGAGGCCAATTGTCATGAGAGAGCCTATATCCAGAGTTAAGGGTACCCGATATTATACGGTTTCAGCGGATGGAAGCGGTGATTTCACTTCGATTCAGGCTGCGATTGAGGCCATACCAGACCCATGTGCCGAGAAGACCATTGTTCGTATCAAGCAAGGGATCTATTATGAAAAGCTGCACATTGAGAAGCCGATGGTTCATCTGATCGGTGAGGGAGCGGACCAAACGGTTATTTCGTATGATGATTACGCGCTGAAGAAGTTCCCTGACGGGGAGTTCTATTATACCTTTCATTCCTATACGGCTTTTATCGGCGCGGATGATTTTACGGCAGAGGGGCTTTCCTTCGTCAATTCCGCCGGTCCCGGCAAGGATGTTGGGCAGGCCCTTGCCGTGTATGTGGATGGGGACCGGGCAGCTTTCCGCCGTTGCCGCTTTATCGGTCATCAGGATACCATCTTCACCGGGCCGCTGCCGGAACAGCCGATGGATCGGGCCTCTTTCGGAGGGCCGCGCGATGGTGCGGAGCGCCGGAGACTGCGTCAGTATTATGAGGATTGTTACATCGAAGGTGACATTGATTTTATTTTTGGCTCCGCTACAGCCGTATTCAAGGATTGTGAAATCTTTGCCAAGAATCGTTTATCTGATCATGCTGCAGCAGAGGAGAAGGTGAATGGCTGGATTACTGCGGCCTCTACACCAGAAGACGTCCGTTACGGTTATGTCTTCATCGATTGTGCTCTTACCAGCAATGCACCTCCGCAATCGGTATATCTCGGCAGGCCGTGGCGAAATCATGCCAAGGTGTGTTTCCTGAACTGCTGGATTGGTGCTCATGTGAAGGAGGAGGGCTGGCATAACTGGAACAAGCCCGATGCGGAAGCCAGCGCGGTGTACGCTGAATATAACAGTACCGGTCCGGGAGCAGGGAGTAGAACAGGGCGAGTGCCGTGGGCAACCATTCTGAATGAACAGCAGGCATCCGAGTATACGGTGTCTCACATCCTCTCCGGCACAGATGGCTGGCTTCCCTTTAGCTAACCTTATTGATTCGGATTCTGGGGTTCATGCCTTTGATCTTTATGGCAGGAACCTGCTGCAAGGCCGTCTTTCAAGTCCTTCATGGACTTGGCAGACGGCCTTTTTTTTGCGTCATGTTAAATTTTTCGCCCCCCAAAAGAATAATTTATCCCTTATCTCATTTGCATTTTACTGATTAAATACAGATGAGGATCTGTAAATTCCCTGTAAAATCTGGATGTCATATTCTAAAAACACGAGCCAAGGGAAGGTCCGATGCCAAGAGAGAGGGGTGAGCAAAAACGTATATATAGATTATTGGTTCAGGCTCTTATCGTCGCAGATCACATGTAAGTGCATCCGTGAAGCTTTAGGAAGGTGAAAACAAGCTGAATACAGGAGGGATTTTGCTTGAATCAAGCTGTTCGATTCCGCCCGGTTATCATAATCGCTTTGGCATTTCTTCTGATCATTTCGTGGTTTGCACCGAGAGCAGACGCCGCCGCCGAGTGGCAGGCAGGTACCGCATACAAGAAGGGAGACCTAGTAACATATCAAAACAAAACGTATGAATGCATTCAGTCCCATACGGCTTTGACCGGATGGGAGCCTCCTCAAGTCCTTGCACTGTGGACATATGTAGGGGATGGCCCCGGCGAAGGAGGAGAGACGCCAGGTCCGGATACAACCCCACCTTCGGCCCCTGCAGGCTTAACCTCATCCTCTGTTACCGAGACCTCGGTCCGGCTTACCTGGAATGCATCCACGGATAATGTGGGGGTAACCGGATACGATGTGTACCGAAACGGTGCTCTCGTGGCGAGTACCACAGTTACAACGACTACAATAAGCGGGCTGACGAGCGGCACTACGTATGCTTTTACAGTAAAAGCAAAAGATGCTGCAGGCAATGTGTCCGCTGTAAGCAATACCCTCAGCGTAACGACTTCCACCGGAGCTCCTAATCCGGGGCCAATCGGCAGCAAATGGCTAATTGGCTACTGGCACAACTTCGACAATGGCTCTACCAATCTTAGACTTCGCAACGTGTCCACAGCGTACGACATTATTAATGTCTCCTTTGCCGAACCGGTTTCACCCGGAAGCGGCACCCTTGCATTTACTCCCTATAACGCCACCGTAGCTGAATTTAAATCAGATATTGCCTACCTTCAGAGCCAGGGAAAAAAAGTGCTGCTTTCCATGGGAGGAGCAAACGGCACGATTGAGCTCACGGATGCAGGCAAGAAGCAGCAGTTCGAGGAGTCATTGAAATCCATCCTTTCGACTTACGGCTTCAACGGCCTGGATATCGACCTTGAAGGAAGCTCCCTGTCTCTGAATGCAGGGGATACCGACTTCCGTAATCCGACAACACCCAAGATCGTTAATCTTATTCAGGGTGTGAAGGCGGTCAAGTCGCATTTCGGTGGTGATTTTATACTTACGGCTGCACCGGAGACGGCTTATGTTCAGGGTGGTTATTTGTCTTATGGCGGTCCTTGGGGAGCATACCTTCCCGTTATTCATGCCTTGCGTAATGATCTGACTTTACTCCACGTACAGCACTATAACAGTGGTTCCATGGTAGGGCTTGATGGACGCTCCTATGCTCAAGGAACAGCAGATTTCCATGTTGCCATGGCCGAGATGCTGCTTCAAGGCTTTAATGTAGGCGGAAATGCCAATTCATTCTTTGGCCCTTTGCGTCCAGATCAGATTGCGATTGGTGTACCGGCATCCCAGCAGGCGGCAGGAGGAGGATATGCAACACCAGCCGAGCTTCAGAAGGCTTTAAATTATCTGATCCAAGGTGTATCATACGGCGGCTCCTATACCCTGCGCCAGCCAGCAGGTTATCCGGACCTTAAGGGCATTATGACCTGGTCCATTAACTGGGATGCGTATACAAACAATCAGTTCTCGAACGCCCATCGTTCCTTCCTGAATGGTTTTAGCACGCAAATGACAAAGGAGGCTGTGTACTAAATGCCAAATATAACTGCACACGCTGTTTTTAAGAAAACTGCAAAGTTTTTCCTCGGTCTGTCCCTGCTCTTATCTGTCATAATCCCTTCATTTACGCTCCAATCACGAACGGCTGAAGCCGCAGATGGTTATAAAATTGTCGGTTACTATCCTGCCTGGGCTGCGTACGGAAGAAGCTACAATGTAACCGATATTGATCCCAGCAAAGTGACGCATATCAACTATGCCTTTGCCGATATTTGCTGGAACGGGATTCATGGGAATCCGGATCCCTCAGGACCCAATCCCGTGACCTGGAGCTGCCAGGATGAGAAAAGCCAGCCGATCAATGTGCCGAACGGAACGATTGTGCTTGGCGATCCATGGATTGATACAGGCAAACAATTTGCAGGCGACACATGGGATCAGCCCTATGCAGGGAATATCAATCAGCTTAACAAGCTGAAACAGATCAATCCAAATTTGAAAACGATCATCTCCGTTGGAGGATGGACGTGGTCCAACCGCTTCTCCGATGTAGCCGCGACAGCAGCAACCCGTGAGGTCTTTGCGAACTCTGCCGTCGATTTCCTGCGGAAATACAACTTTGACGGGGTGGATCTCGACTGGGAATACCCGGTATCAGGCGGGCTCGACGGTAACAGTAAACGTCCTGAAGATAAGCAGAACTATACCCTGCTCCTAAGCAAAATCCGCGAAAAGCTGGATGCGGCAGAAGCCGTTGACGGCAAAGAGTACCTGCTTACGATTGCCAGTGGAGCATCTCCAACCTATGCTGCCAATACGGAGCTTGCGAACATCGCCTCCATTGTCGATTGGATTAACATCATGACATATGATTTTAACGGGGCTTGGCAGAAAATCAGCGCACACAATGCACCTTTGAATGCCGACCCTGCAGCTGCAAACGCCGGAATACCGGACGTGGATACCTTTAACGTGACTGCCGGAGCACAAGGTCATCTGAATGCAGGCGTACCGGCCGCCAAGCTGGTGCTGGGGGTTCCATTTTACGGCCGCGGCTGGGATGGATGCGCACAGGCCAATAACGGCCAGTACCAGACGTGCTCGGGTGGTTCTTCCATAGGGACTTGGGAAGCAGGTTCCTTTGACTTCTATGACTTGGAGGCCAATTACATTAACAAAAACGGGTATACGCGTTACTGGAACGATACAGCCAAAGTGCCATATCTCTATAATGCCTCCAACAAGCGTTTTATCAGCTATGATGATGCGGAGTCCATCGGGCATAAGACTGCTTATATCAAGAGCAAGGGACTTGGCGGGGCGATGTTCTGGGAGCTAAGCGGTGACCGCAACAAGACACTGCAAAACAAGCTGAAATCGGATCTGTCTACCGGGGGCACAACTCCACCCGCAGATAAGACAGCACCGAGCATACCGGGCAATGCCCGCTCTACAGGAGTGACGGCAAGCTCGGTAACCTTGGCCTGGAACGCTTCGACGGATAACGTTGGCGTTACCGGTTATAACATCTACAATGGCGCTAATCTTGCGACTTCCGTTACCGGAACGACCGCAACCATCAATGGACTTGCAGTGGGCACTTCCTATACCTTTACCGTAAAAGCAAAGGATGCGGCAGGTAATCTGTCTGCAGCCAGTAATAGCGTAACCGTAAGCACTACAGCTCAGCCAGGAGGAGATACGCAGGCACCAACTGCGCCAACGAACCTTGTCTCGACGGGGCAAACCTCCTCCAGCATAACGCTTAGCTGGACGGCATCCACTGACAATGTTGGTGTAACGGTGTATGAGGTGTACAACGGATCGGTGCTCGCGACAACTGTCAACGGAACGACGGCAGCAATTAGCGGGCTCGCGGCCGATACCTCGTATACATTTACGGTGAAAGCAAAGGATGCTGCGGGTAATGTGTCTGCTGCAAGCAGTGCTCTGACCGTGAAAACTGCTGCCAGTACGACGAATCCCGGCGTTTCCGCCTGGCAGGCTAATACGGCCTACACGGTAGGGCAGCTGGTGACGTATAACGGCAAGACGTATAAATGTTTGCAGTCCCATACCTCCTTACCGGGGTGGGAACCTTCCAATGTTGCCGCGTTGTGGCAGCTTCAATAGTTAAATAGGTGATTGCAGAGGCCACTCCCGGCCACAGGAGTGGCCTCTTTGTGGTTATGCTTCTCTATAAGAGTAGTATGATATGTCCATATCAGAAAAAGCCTCCGCACTCCCGCAATATGGCGAGGAGTATGGAGGCTTATATGTGTTTCATTTTAGAATTCGAAGTTATCCGGGTCTGGTCCCACACGAACATCTTCATTGAGAGCGCTGATCCGATTCATCTCATCGTTGGACAATTCAAAGTCGAAGATGGAAGAGTTCTCCACAATCCGATGTTCCTTGGTGGATTTCGGAATGGTAATGACACCGTTCTGCAGATCCCAACGCAGGATGACCTGTGCCACGGATTTGCCTTTGGCCGAAGCAATCTCAGTGATTACCGGGTTGTCCAGCAGCTGACCCTGCATCAGCGGTGACCATGCTTCAAGCTGAATGCCATGCTTTTCACAGAAGGCTTTGAGCTCCACCTGAGTAAGACGAGGGTGATATTCCACCTGGTTAACCATCGGTTTCACTTTTGCATCCTGCATTAGATCTTCAAGATGATGAATCTGGAAGTTGCTTACGCCAATGGCTTTGATTCGGCCTGCTTCGTACAGCTTCTCCATCGCTTTCCATGCACCTTTGTATTTGCCTGCTTTTGGCCAGTGAATCAGATACAGATCCAGGTATTCCAGTCCCAGTTTGTTCAGTGTCGTATCAAAAGCCGCGAGTGTCTCTTCATATCCAAGATCTGCGTTCCATACTTTGGATGTCACAAACAATTCTTCACGTTTCAGGTTGTTCTCTTTCAATGCTTCGGCAATCGCTTGTCCGACACCGGATTCATTGCCATATATTGCGGCAGTATCAATGCTGCGGTAGCCGTGCTGGATCGCTTTTTTGACTGCCTCTATTAATTCTGAACCTTCTTCTACCTTAAATACGCCAAGTCCAAACCAAGGCATTTGAACGCCGTTATGCAGAGCGACTGTGGATTGTAAATGTTGTGCTGTCATGAGATGTCCTCCTAGTGTATATCATAATTTGTTTAGTGATTCTCGAATAACATTAATCTGATCCTGCAAAATTAAATCAGGGTAGATTAAATAGGGCTCAACGTATTATAGTATAATACAATACCATGTGAAACCGGTTCCCTTAAACCAGGGTTATGAACCCACGAACCTGAGCAGTCTGAAAACGCAGTGTTTCGAACTTTCCTGTTTTTATTCAGACCATTATGCAGCAGGCGACCTGCGCTCTAATGCTCTTGCCCATCCCGTAAGGAGTACAGCAGCAAGAACCATGATTGCACCGACCCATGTCGTGTGCACCAAACCAATGGAATCGGTGATGACCCCGCCCAAATATGCACCTATGGCGATACCTGCGTTAAAGGCAGCGATATTGAAGGCAGATGCCACATCTTTAGCCTGAGGAGCATACCGTTCGGCAAGTGTCACGACATACATTTGTAGACCAGGTACATTCATGAAGGCCAGCAGACCCATTCCGATAATGGTGAGTAATGCTGCGAGCTTGAATGGGACGGTAAAGTACAGTATGCCCAGAATGATGGTCTGAACGATAAACATATAGAATAGTGCCTTCAGCGGATTACGGTTGGCCGCTTTGCCGCCGATAATGTTACCAATGGCAATGGCGATCCCGTATAACAGCAGAATGGCTGCTACGGTTTTCTCGGAATATCCGCTAATGTCATGCAGAAGCGGGGACAGGTAGGTAAAGACAACAAATGTACCTCCATATCCGACAGCTGTAATGGCAAAGGCAAGCAGCAGTCGTCCACCCGTTACAAGCTTCAGCTGGTCGCGGAATGCCGTGCGTGTTCCACGCTGCAGGGTGGAAGGAACGAGTATCATATTCCCGATCAATGCAATGATGCCCACGACAACGATGAGAATAAAGGCAGCGCGCCAGCCTAAGTGTTGACCAATTAGTGTACCGAGGGGTACCCCGGTGACGGTGGCGATGGTCAGTCCCGAGAACATAATGGCAATCGCGCTGGCGCGGCGGTTTGCAGGCACAAGATCAGCCGCAATGGTGGAACCAATCGACATAAATACCCCGTGTGACAGTGCCGAAATGATTCGGGCTATCAGCAGCAATGTAATGCCGCTGGATAGTGCGGCCATCGTGTTACCTGCAATGAAAACCACCATGATGGCCATCAACAGTGTCTTGCGTGACACGGTTGAAGTTAATGAGGTCAGGATGGGCGCTCCGAATGTCACACCCAAAGCATATAAAGTAACGGTCAATCCCGCTGTAGTGACGGAAATGCCCAGGTCACCCGCAATAAGGGGCAGCAGCCCAACACTGATGAATTCTGTGGTGCCGATGGCGAACGCACTGATGGCGAGCGCCAGCAGCGCCCACGTGCTGAGTTTGGAATCTTGTAACATGTCTTGCTCAACTCCCCAGAATGTAGATTTACGTACCGGCAAATGCTATTATGAATTATTCGGTATAAAATGAATAGTACGTACTTTTTAGTACCATACGTACTTTTTAGTACCATACGTACTTTTTGGTGCCTATATAGCTTTGCTTGATTACAATTCAAATCCATTAGGGGAGGAAGCATATTATGATCAGAAAAAAATACAATATCTCGGTCGAGGCTACGCTTGAGGTTATCGGTGGCAAGTGGAAGTGTGTCATTCTCTGTCATCTTACGCACGGCAAAAAACGCACCAGCGATCTTAAGCGTATTATGCCCGCCATTACCCAAAAGATGTTGACGCAGCAGCTGCGTGAGCTTGAAGATGACGGTATCGTGAATCGGATCGTCTATAACCAGGTCCCACCTAAGGTAGAGTATGAACTGAGTGAGTATGGACAAAGTTTGGAACCTATTCTTAATGCACTATGCAATTGGGGAGAGCAGCATATCGTGAAGGAGTATGGGGACAAAGCAGCCGTGCTGGAGGACAATGGATTAAACCATTTTGATTCGGATGAGAACAAGGAGCTGATCAAGCAATGAATTATGAGATATTGCATGAGGGTGCTTTTGCCATGCTCAAGGTTCGCTTGCAGCGTGGAGAACGATTCAAGGCAGAGAGTGGTGCCATGGTATCCATGACACCAACGGTTCAGCTGAAAGGATCCGCAGAAGGCGGCATGTTTGCCGGATTCGGACGAATGATCAGTGGTGAGAAGTTCTTTTTTCAGGAGTTAACCGCTGCAGGAGGGCCTGCAGAGATTTTGCTGTCACCTACCAGCATGGGGGATGTGGAAGCTGTTGAATTGGATGGTTCCTATTCGCTTTATGTACAAAAGGATGGATTTCTGGCCGGGACAGAAGGTATCCAGGTGAACAGCAAAATGCAGAATTTGAAAAAGGGACTCTTTTCGGGAGAGGGTTTCTTCATCATTGAGATCAGCGGGAAAGGCACGGTATTTCTGTCTTCCTACGGTGCCATTCATGCCATTCATCTGGCAGCAGGAGAAGAAGTAATTGTAGATAACGCGCACTTGGTTGCCTGGCCCCAATATATGGAGTATCATATCGAAAAAGCATCGCAGGGGTGGTTATCCAGTGTAACCAGTGGTGAAGGGCTGGTATGCCGATTCAGAGGTGAGGGCACGGTCCTGATCCAGAGCCGCAATCCGCAGGGGTTCGGACAATGGGTGAAGCAATTCATCCCTTCACGTTAACGATTAGACAGCATTCTGTTTTCTCTGGAGTGCAAAGCATAAAAGAAGTCTCAAGGCAACAGTGATGGAGGAATTAACGAGATGAGTTCACAGTATAAAAATGCACACGAAAGTCCAGGACACCTGCTGTGGCAGGTCACAACGATGTGGCAGAAAGAAGTGCGCAGGGCGCTTGATCCATTGGGACTAACTCCGCCGCAATTTGTACTTTTGCATGGCTGCTTATGGCTGAATGAAAGGGACACAGAAGGGAAAGGCGTTACCCAGGTTCAGCTTGCGCATTTTGCCAACGTGGATGTGAATGTGACCTCCCAGGTTCTTAGAGCGCTTGAAAAGCGGGGATTGATCCATCGCAGTAGGCACCGAACCGATACCCGTGCGAACATTATTACCACAACGCCGGAAGGCACGGAACTGGCCAATCAGGGAATTCAGCTTGTTGAAGAGGCCGACAGACAATTCTTTGACCTGGTAAGTGATCGTAAGGAAGAGTATATGGACATCATGCGAGAGTTTATCAAAAATAAATCGGAATAATAAATTGAGTGATGCTGTCATGCTTATAAAAATGATATACCTAGCGAAGCAAGGTGAGATGAATTGACACCTGCTACATACCAACATTGAAAACCTCCAAGACCATGAGCCGGGAGGTTTTTTATTGATTTTTTTAATTCAGTCGATACGAGGCAAAAGGCTCACCATGACGGAACGAGTCGCTAAGTTGATCCAACTCTGCGATCATGTCATGCGTGAGCTCCAGGTTCAAACTAGCCAGGTTATGCTCAAGCTGCTCGGTACGCGTGGCGCCAACAATAACCGTTGAAACGGCTGGACGAGCCAGCAGCCAGGCGAGCGACAGAACACTTGGAGAGCAACCGAATTCAGATGCTTTCTCGCTTACCTGCTCTCCTAATCTGATATTATGCTCCAGCAGGAACCGGTTGAAGGATGGATCGGTATCCGCACGGGAGCCGGAAGGAATGCCTGCTTGTCCCTTATATTTTCCTGTCAGAATGCCACCTGCGAGCGGGAAATACGGGATGATGCCGACGCCCTGATCCAAGCACATTGGTACAAGTTCAAGCTCAGGGGTACGATCTGCCAGGGAGTAGCTGGTTTGAGTGGAAATATAGCGCACATGCCCTTTCAATTCACTGGTGCCGAGAGCTTTCATGAGTTCCCAGGCTGCATAGTTGGAGGCGCCGATATAGCGAACTTTACCAGAGGAGACCATGTCATCCAGTGTTCGCAAGGTTTCCTCCAGCGGAGTATGCGGATCAAATGTGTGAATTTGATACAGATCCACGTAATCCGTCTGCAGACGCCGGAGGCTCTGTTCCAATTCTTGCTGCAAATGATAGCGGGAGGAACCCCGCCCATGAGGACCATCATGCCGGGGAAGTCCGGCTTTGGTGGCAAGCACTGCGTTTTCCCGCCGACCCTGCAGGGCCTGTCCAATAATGCGTTCGGATTCGGTTCCGGCGTAGATGTTGGCGGTATCGATAAAGTTGATTCCCTGATCCAGCGCTGCATGAATAATACGTGTCGAAGCCTCGTCATCCGCGCGTTTGCCAAAGGCATTCGTACCGAGTCCAAGTGCAGATACACGCAAACCACTATTGCCCAAACGTCGATATTCCATTTTTCATCGCTCCCTCTGTGTCAGTTCTTGTATAGCAGATTATAACGTAATCTATTGAAAACGTGTTATTAATATAGTTAAATGATTCTAAGAACCCGTTATTAAAGGAGACATGATGGATAACAGTGCTGCACATTTAACCCGCCGGAAGCCGAAGAAACCGAAGAAGAGATGGAAGAAACCCCTAATCATTACCCTTAGTGTACTGATCGTGCTGGGAGGACTCGGATATGTCTACCAAAAACAGCTTGTCCTGCTGGCATTTGAACTATTTGCCTCAGGTACGGTGAAGGAAGCGCTGGACGATTCCTACAAGCCGGTTGGAGACCAGGATGCGGAAGCCCCTGTAGTGCAACATACCGATCCGTTCTCGCTGCTGCTGCTGGGGATTGATCAACGGGATAATGAACCAAGCCGTTCGGATACAATGATCTATTCCGTCGTGCGTCCGGACGACAATAAAGTGCTGCTGCTGTCCATTCCGCGAGACTCCTATACCGAGATTGTCGGGCGGGATGTGAAGTCGAAGATTAATTCAGCCTATGCCCATGGCGAAGCCAAGATGGCAATGGATACGGTGGAGAATTTGCTGGGAAACAAAGTGGACTTCTATGCCGCGATTAATTTTAACGGACTTAAGGATATTGTTGATGCGGTTGGCGGCGTTGAACTGCCGATTAAGAAAAATATTGAGAACAAACTCAAAAGTCATGAGAAGCTGTTTGTGGAAGCGAACAAACCCATCTATAGCGGCGAAGAAGCGCTGGGTTATGTAAGATACCGGGAGGACTCCGACTTTAACCGGACGATGCGTCACCGGATTTTCTTAAGTGCATTCATGAATCGTGCGTTAGAGGTCAAAAATCTGACCAAGATCCCGGACGTCATCAAGATTGCCGGATCGAATTTTACAACGAATATGAGCTCGGATTTCATCGTGAACTTTGCCGAGTCCTTATATATGAAAGACAGCGCGCCAACGATCAGCAACTACATGCTGAAGGGTGAAGGCGCAACCCGCAGTGGCACATGGTATTATGATCTGTCGGAGGACGATCTGCAGCATGTGCGGACCATGCTGAGCAATTGGCTGGATCCGGATGCTACCGATATTATGGAGCCAGAGTCAGCGAATGAGAACGAAGCGGCTTAGAGCTGTCCGGATTGTAAAATAGTTCTGATGTAAACCCCGAGAGGCGAATGGCTTCCGGGGTTTTTGCTGTGTAGTAATGAAATATAGGCGGATAAATGGATATAACGAACTTTTGGCTCATTTTATCGCATATCTATAGTAAAATATAGGGAAACAAATCAACATCGACCAACGGAGGAAGCTTATGAAGGACTTCAAAGATCGACTTCGCCAGGTTCAGGAACAGCAGAGGCAGCTGGTGAAAGAATACAACTCCCTGCTTCAGGACTATCAGTCCGATGACCTGATCGTGCAGAATGAACAGCTTCATGAGCAGGTTGAAGCTCATAAGCAGAAGCTGCATCAGCTGGAGACGCGTGCACGCAAGATGGAGGAGGAGAATGCCCGTCTTCGAATGGCTCTATCCGAACAGATGCTGGATGAGAAACTGAACCTCATTAGGGTATCACAGGAGAAGATGGAGACGTACTTTCGCGGAAAGACGGGTGTACATAATGACCGGCTGGAAGCTCATGAACATCGTACCAAAATAAACATGAATGCCTTATTCAACAAAGCTTCAGAAGAGCTTCAGGGAGATGCCGATGAGTTTAAGGAGAGAATTGCTTATCTGGCTGCAGAGGTAAAGGAACGAATCGAATTACACCGACAAACGCTATGGGAACGGGAAGAAGCGGTACGTCAGCAGATGAAGCATGGCTACGAACATATGGCGGAGGAAGGCTTGAGTGAAGAGACCATTCAGCGCCGGATTCGCCAGAACCGAATGGAGATGAAGATTGGACTAAGCTGGATCAATAAGGTTGCCATTCTGCTTATTATTCTCGGCGTTGGCGCAGCATTCCAGTATTCGTACTCTACCTGGTTCAATGATGAGATGAAAGGCGGCGCCTTCTTTCTGCTTGGTGTGCTGATGCTTGCCGGGGGAGAGTGGCTGTTTCGGCGCAAGCATCGGACATTTGCAATGGGATTGCTTGGCGGCGGAATCTCCGTTCTGTTCGGCTCCATTTTCTACAGTTATTTTCTGCTCCATATTATCGGTTTATATACGGGTCTTGGACTTTCTGTGCTCGTTTCGGCGGTGTCTGTCCTGCTGTCACTAAGATATCAGTCCAGGACGATCTGCTCGCTGGGTCTGGTGGGTGGTTATCTGCCCCTGTTCTCGTATATGGCCTACTTCGGTCTCAGCGGAAATTCTGTGTACGTGGCCATGATTTATTTGCTGCTGCTTAACGGCATTATTGTACTCATATCCTTCGGCAAACGCTGGCCGATCGTGCATTACATCAGTTTTCTGTTCAATACACCGTCCATGTTAATCCTTTTGTGGCTTTCGCCAAGCCACGTTGTGGGCATGGGATATGCTGTTGTTACGTTTGCGCTGTATCTGGGCATTACCCTCGCGTATCCATTCAAGCATCGGGTGAAATTGACCTGGTGGGACTTTGCCCTGCTGGCCATGAATACAAGCATCAGCTGCCTGATGCTGTATGTGCTCTTTGACGCCGAAGGCTGGGATGACGCGCAAGGCTTGCTGGCGCTTATATTCTGCCTGGTTTATTTTGGGCTTGCCCGATGGGTACAGCGCAATATGGTTCAGGAGAAGCAAACGCTGCTTTTGTTCTACATCACATCCCTGACCTTTGCCATTCTGATGATCCCGTTCCAGTTTGGGGCGAAGTGGCTGTCCATGGGCTGGCTCATCGAGGGTATTCTGCTGGTTATGTTGGGTCATTTGAAGCGGTTCAGGTCGGTTGAACGTGCGGGATGGGGCGTTGTGCTTCTGTGCGTGTTCACCTTCGTATATTATGATGTGCTGGTGTTGTACATGGTGGGAGAGCAGTCTTATTTTATGCTAAAATACTCCTGCATTACGCTGGGTGCCCTATTCATTACCCTGTATTATGCCATGGTTGGCAGGGGGTTATTGTCCAAAGCCAAGATTCAACACAGTGTGCTGGAACTTGGCACTCTGAATATATTCAAATACGCTACCCTCGGCAATCTGTGGTTGTACGTTCTGTACGAATCGAATGAGCTGTATACCCGTGCGGTCGAAGGGACGTTCTTGCTTTACTTGTTCTACAAATGGCTGATGTTCGCTGCACTGACTATCGCACTGGCGTATGGGTTAAGTAAAGCAAAAGTACTCCATGACCGGATTGTGCAGTATTACACAACCTTTCTGCATGCAGCAGGCTGCTGTATTGCACTGGCAGTAACGTTATCCATGCCGGCACTTGAGCCGGGAGTTCAGCAGCATTCGGCAGCAGAGATTGTGGGACTGCTGGTTCTGATTATTTTTAATGTCGGTGTATTCTTCGCGGGAAGAGATCTGTTGATTGCAGGCATACGCGGGCAGTTCAAAAGTGTCGAGTGGTATCCCGTCATTGCAGGCGTTTATCTGCTGGGTGTCATCACCGTCTTTCTGACAGTACAGTTCCAGTGGGGAGATATTGGTCTGATGTTCAGTTTGGTATACCTGCTGCTCGCCATCCTGTACATCGCATATGGATTCCGAAGAAGGTACGTCATGATTCGTCGTCTCGGACTGGGCCTGACGTTGTTCTCCACGGGGAAAATGGTGTTCTACGATGTCAGTTTGCTGACAACGGGCAGCAAAATTATCGCCTATTTTAGCTTCGGTGTGTTGTTGCTGGGCATTTCCTATCTGTATCAGAAGGTATCCAGCAGAATGGAGGAGGTTCAGGCCAGAGAGACATCGCGGGCGGAAGAGCCGGATCGGTCTGAGGAAGAGGAAGAAAAGTACTGAATATAAACAAATGCCAGGCAATAATCCCTTTTTTCCTATTGAAACCAAACAGGCCTCTTGCCGCTGTGCTGTCAGCGTTCAAGGGGCTTCTTCATGTAGGTCTGCGCGATAGGCGAGCAGAGACTCTTATTTTATAATCATGATGATTATGACATTGGTGAAACGTTTTTTACATAGACCGCGTTATAATAGAATAAGCCTATGGCTGGGTGTTCAGATGCAGCCATGATGTTTCGGTAGCGGGTGTGCTGTTTAGCGATTCTCCGGGTTCATCCGTCATTCGTGACAGTACGGTTAATGTAATGGACAGGGCAAAGGCGAGCAGCACATATATGAAAATGTTCTTTTTGTTCATGTAAGATACCTCTCTTGTTGATTAAGCTGGATGGAAGACCGTTATGAGAAAAAAGGCACAACGTCTGGTATAGTAGAGAAAAGCATACAACGATACCTGTATACACTATATAAATCGTCAGGAATGCAAACAATGGAACAAATCTGATGAAATTATCATTATTCATGAACAAGTCATAGAGATCGAGCGAAATTCGAAGGTGGGAGATTAACATGCGGGAGACGGCAAAAATCGTCATTCGTACACCTGGGCAGGAAAGCGATGGTTCATTTGCTTATGTAAGCCTGGGTCGTTCCATAACGGTGGGACGTTACACGGGTGGCGGTGAATCGGACTTGTCCGTGTATAATCAGCTGATATCGAAGCGGCACTGCCGCATTCATTATGATGCACAGCATCAGCTGTGGATTGAGGATCTGGATAGCAAAAATGGAACCGAATTAAACGGGCAGCGGCTCGTTCCCTATGAGAAATACCCGTTTGGCGAAGGAGACAGCCTGACCATGGTCAATGGCTTGATCCAGCTTCGCATGGAAGGTGATCTCGAAGAAACGCGTGAATACCGTATATCCGACCTGCTCGGCGAGGGCGTCCGGGTACATGATCATCTGCAGACCGTACAGATTGGCGAGGTGGAAATCCCGCTGTCGAAGAAGGAGTTCCAGCTGTTCAAGCTGCTGTATAGTCAATTGGATCATTTTGTGACGAGAGAGCAGATTGTCGGCCAAGTATGGCCTGAACGAAGCATGCTGGAGAGTGATTCGGTAGGGATCGATGAGATTAATTCATTGATCTATCGGACCAATCGCAAGTTGGGTGTTCATTTTACGATTAAATCCGTCTACAAAAAGGGTGTATACATGAAGTCTCATGTGCCTAACGTAATGGGTGGCATGATGTAAACAGTCTGTATGAACAAAGGGATGAGGCCATGTTGATCGTTCAAATCATTCCATGGCTGATTGCCGTGGTAACACTGATCGCCGTAGTAGCCATTGTGCTGGTCAGCTGGAAAAATGGAATATCACCCATGCCCACGTCCCGAATGGTCAGGCAGGTGGTCATCCAGGAGATAGGCCGCATCCCTGGTTATGGTGATATCATTGAGGCCGGCTCCGGTTGGGGCACGCTGGGAATGGACATCGTCCGTCATTGTCCGGGCAAGCGGATAACCGGGATTGAGAATTCGCTTATTCCACTTTGGTTTTCGCAAGCCATGTCCAGCATGATGATTGGATTCAGGAGAGCCAATGGCGTCCGCAATTCAATGAAAGGTCGACTGCGTTTCGTACGCGGGGATATCTATCATAGTTCCTATGAACATGCAGATGGTGTGGTTTGTTATTTGTATCCCGGAGCCATGGCCAGGCTCGTCGACAAGTTTACCCGGGAGCTTCCGCCCGGAGCACGGGTTATTAGTGTCTGTTTCGCACTGCCGGGGAAGGTGCCTCTCCGAACGATTACGTGTAGGGATACTTTGCGTACGAAGGTATACGTCTATGTATTTTAGTGAATCAAAGAAGAAGCTGATGCGTTAGCACCAGCTTCTTCTTTGTTATGTCTATTATTTTGTGGAATCCGTCGTGCTTGTACTTGTAGTTGTTCCATCTGTAGTTGTGCCTTCTGTTGATGTTCCGGATTGCGTTCTGTTTCTTCCGCCGCCGAATCCACCTTGGCCGCGGCCTCCACCCGGACCACCCATACCGGTATTGGCAGTCGTTACACCGGATTCATTCACCCAAGTGACGTTGCTTGTGGATTGGAAAGCAACTACTTTGGTGCCGCCGCTGTACGTACCGTCTGTGTACAGGCCATCTGCAGCTGAGCCGGTTGATGTTCCACCGGAGTAGATTTCATAAGAGCCGTCTTCTTTCAGATCAGGAGAGCTGATGACAACCGATTGATAATCTTTTGCCGGAGCAAAGGTCAGGATGCTGTTGCCATCGCTGTCTTGTACATGAACCAGAGTTCCTGCGTTTTGCGTTTCAGGGAATGTCATGACGATCGTATTTTGAGTTGAACTGTCCGATGTACCTTGAGCCATACCGGAGCTGCCGGCTGCGATCAGGTAACCACCACTCAATTCAAATGTGCCATCATAGTCGAGCGGGCCATTGCCATCATTGGTTGGACCGTTCACAATTACGGTTCCGCCAGTCATGTAGATGGAACCATTGGAGTCAAGTCCATCACCGTCTGCATTGACGGTAAGGGATCCACCGTTAATATGAAGTTCACTGTTTCCAGCGGATTCACCTGGCATACCTCCTGGGGCGCTACCTTGTGGACGAGTATTGCCATTTGCGTCCGTACTTTGAGCTGCTTGATCCGTAGTTGATGTTGTGCCTGTCGTCTCTGTTACAGAGATGTTGGAAGCTGCAGTTGTGTCTGCTGCTTGAGTGCTGTCTTCTCCTGTCGTTGCGGCAGCATCCTCAGTTGTTGCAGTGATGTCACCTGAAGCATTGACACCATCATCTGAAGAAGTTACGTCCACATCACCATCATTCAGTGTAATGGATGCTCCTTCAAGCCCTTCATAGCTCTTCGCAATAACAACTGTTCCACCGTTAATGGTCAGCGCCAAGTCAGCATGAATGCCGTCATCGCCGGATTCAAGGGTAATCTTGCCATCGTTGATCGTTACATTGCTATTGCTGTGCAGGGAATCATCCATGGAATCAATGGTATACGTACCGCCGTTAACGGTAAGATCTGCCCCTGCTTTAAGTGCTTTGGCACTTGTCGATTCTGTTTCTGTTGTAGTTGTTGCCGCAGCATCTGCATCCGAAGCAGTAGTCGATGCCTTATCAGCAGAACTTGCCGGTGCTGCACCTGTGGCATTCGTTCCATCCGCTGCCGGCATATCAGCAGGCGGTTCACCATCTGGTGGAGTACCCATGTCGGTTGGAGGTGTTCCACCACCCCAGCCGCCGCCAAATGGACCTTCTTCTGCTTTCGCTGGTGCATTGGCGCTGCCGCCGCCAGTTACGATGTTGAATGTGCCACCATCCGTAACGAGCGCAGTCTCGGCCTGAATGCCGTCGTTTCCGCTTTGAATATTGAATGTACCGCCAGCAATGGCGACGAAGCCTTTTTCAGCATCTGTATCATTGGTTGATTTAATACCGTCACCTTCTGCATCAACCGTAATGGTGCCTTCCTGAATCGCGAGCATATCTTTACCTTTGATACCGTCGTCGGCTGCTTTGACGTTGATGGTGCCACTTACAATTTTGAGATCATCCTTACTTGTGATCCCTTCATTGTAGTTACCTGTAACGGTGAGTTTGCCTGTGCCGTTAAAGGTCAGGTCCGCTTTGCTGAAGATGGCTGCATCAGGCTCATCCGTTGTGTCATCAGCGTATACATAGGTTTTGCCATCGGAAACGGCGTTCTCGGTTCCTTCTTGCAGGGTAATAACCGCTTTGCCTGCTTCCTGAATATAGATGGCTGCACTGTCATTATCGTGGATGGTTGCTCCATATAAGACGAGGTGAACCGTTCCTTTGTCGGTTACATTAACTATGATCTGGCCGTCCGTCAGTTCGCCGCTAAGTACATAAGTACCTGCTTCGGAGATCGTTACCGAGCCGTTCGCCGCTTTGGCTCCGGAACCAGTAACGGTCGCTGTCTTTCCGCTTAGCTTAATGGTTGTAGAGTCGGCTTCACTCCAACTTACATTGGTATCGTCTGCATCCATGGAAACCAAGTCTGCATATTTAACAGAGGTCTGCTCACTGACGGATACCGTTTTGGTTGTACCCGTCGTTGATGTTGCGGCATTAGCGGTGGAGTTGGTCGCTGCAGGAGCACTGCATGCGGTAACCATTGCGGTAATCATTGCTACGGACCATAATTTGCTGCCTGCAATCCATTTTTTATTCATCATGATCGTTCCTCTCTATTTGTAAAATATCTTCGAATTAATATTCCGGTGTTGGTGCCATATTTAAGGAGATGTCCAGATTACCGTTGCGTGTACGGACGGCATCAAGGAATTCCTTCTGATTGACGTGTTGGCCAAGATGAACCAGATAGACCAGTTCGTATAGGCTGCCGAGTTCGGTTGTTCTAACTTTGTTCAACTGGTAATCCACATTGAATTTTTTGAATACTTCATCAAAAGCTTCTTCATAGCTCAGGTTTTCAGGAATGGTGACTTTAAGCAATTTTTGCTGACTCTTTTTGGCTCCGAATTTGAAATAGCTCAGAACAAACATCAGTACGCACAAGATGATGGTGAACAATATCGCGTATCCGAAGGCACCGACGCCGCAGGCAAGACCGGAAGCCATGGTGAACAGGACATAGGAGATATCTTTTGGATCACCGGGCGCGCTTCGGAACCGGATGATCGAGAAGGCACCAGCCAAGCTGAAGGCACGGGCCACGTTGCTGCCGATCAGCAGAATGATGATCGCAACGATAACGGGCAGGACAACCATGGTTAACGTGAAACTCTGGGAGTATGTGTTTGCATTGGTTTTCATGTAAGTGAGACTGATAATCGCACCCATAAGGATGGCTAGGCCAATCGTAATCACGGCACTGCTGAATGTCAGCGTCGTGTCGGTTAATGCAGAACTGAAAATGGAATCAAGCATATACTACACTCTCTCTTTCTATGATCGTTTTGTTTGGTTTTATGGCTGGATCGAAGTCAGTACCCGGAACGAGAGTCCGTTCGCCTTGGTAGTTCAGGTTCGTCGTTCTAACGAGGCGTTTGAATTCGTTGCCGTATTTGGAAAAGCCGACACGGTACAAGCCGTGCTCCGACAGCAGCTGGGATAGCCAGAACGGAACGGTTTTTTCCGCCTTTACTTCCATCAGCCAGCGACCGTCTTCCACCAGAGGCTCGCCGTAATCCCCTTGCTCCAGCTTCAGATCATATCTGCGGCTGCGGATATTGGTGTCAAAGGTAATGCGGAGATCGCGGCTGTTCTTATCGAACAGGGCCTTGCGTTCATAGGCCAGATACACCTTTGGTTCCAGGTCGTATAGGCGGAGGAAATATTTGATTTCCTCGACAACCTGCTTGTTCATGTAATCCTGCAGCTCAGGTGCCTGTCCCGTGCGAACGAATTCATATGCTTCGTCCAGCATCAGGGCCGTTCTTCTTTTGTTCACCAGGCCGAACACTTTCTTTTTGATCTCCAGATACACTTTGGCATTCTCTTCAGGTACACCGTAAGCCCGCAGTCTCAGCTTCTCCTTGTACTTCGGTTTGGAGAGACTGGCGCGGATCAGGGAATCCTGCGGAGTGTCGAAGTACAGGTTGCTGATGGAGTAGAACTCGTGTTTCTTGTTGTACGCATCCAGTTCCATATACTTCAGCAGATCGTTGTAGAAATGTTCATACTGTTGATCGGTCAGAAGGTACTTGCTCTCATATCGGTTGAATACTTCAATCGCCATTTAAGAATCATTCCTTTCGTTAGTGGTTTATGTTGTGTTTCATTTCATCGTGTATTGCTTCCATGTCTGTATCTTAGAGGGCCAACCTTGAATGAATCTTAAATGATTTTACATTCCGTTGATCTTTTTTTACCTTCCTATAATAGTTCTCGTGGAATTAATGAATTAAGATTGATTCAAGGTTCCACAGGTAGAATGATTGATATAATAAAATAAAATTGCGACGAACAATTCAAGGCAGAGGAATGAGTTAATCATGAGAATATTAATTGCGGAAGATGAGGTTCATTTGGCAGAGGCCGTATCCCAGATATTGAAGAAAAACAATTATTCCGTGGACATGGTCCATGACGGCAGATCAGCACTGGATTATGCGCTAAGCGGTATATACGATCTTCTTCTGCTCGACATCATGATGCCGGAGATGGATGGAATCAGTGTGCTGCGGAAGCTGCGCAGTGAGGGAAACCATACACCTGTCATTCTGCTGACGGCCAAGGGAGAGCTCTCGGACAAGGTGGCCGGACTGGATACGGGTGCGGACGACTATATTGCGAAGCCTTTTGCGACAGAGGAATTGCTTGCCCGGATTCGGGCAGCACTTAGAAGAAAGGGCGAGGTTGTGCCAGAGGATGGGCTGAAGTTTGGTGACATCGAACTCAATACGACACAGCTAAAGCTGACCGTGCAGGGCAAGGAGATCAAACTCAATCTAAAAGAAAATGAGCTGCTGGAACTGCTGATTACCCGCAAACAGGCCATCACTTCCAAAGAGCAGATTATCGAGAAGCTGTGGGGCTTCGACTCAGAGGTGGAATATAACAACGTGGAGGTGTACATCTCCTTTTTGCGCAAGAAACTGACCTTCCTCAACTCCTCCGTCCGCATTAATACGATTCGGGGTGTGGGTTATGTACTTGAGGTGACGTCCTGATGTTTAAGAAACTCCGAAATCGGTTTTTGGTCGTCAACCTGGTGTCCATCTCCATCATGATGCTGGTTGCGTTTGCGACAATCTACATTATTACGTATCAGAATGTACAGCGGGAAACCAACATGGAGCTGTTCAAGGTATCAGATTTCTATCATGGTCCATATAACTCATCCAACATGCCGCGCACAGATGAGACGAAATCCGGTGAACCTCGATCGGAAGTTCAAGGAAACGGACCTGGAGGAGATCCCAATTCACCACCGGGACGTTCCGTATCATTTATGATCAAGACCGATAATGCATGGAATATTACAGATACCCACTCCAGATTTAGTATGGAAGATACGTTTTACACAGAAGCACTGGAGAAGGTAGATCAGGCTGGTCATACGGAGCGTAAGACTGGACAATTTGCGCTGGATGGCACAAACTGGGCCTATGTAATCGACCCGAGCAGCGATGGGCATATGATTGTGTTCATTGATGTGACGGCCCAACAGGGCATTCTGACGAATCTGATCTATACATTTGCCATTGTAGGACTGGTCATGCTGATTGTGATCTACTTCCTGAGCCGATATTTTGCCAATCGTTCCATTAAGCCGGTCAAGGAAGCTTTTGAGAAACAAAAGCAGTTCATTGCCGATGCTTCCCATGAGCTGAAAACACCGCTGGCCATCATTAATACGAACACCGATGTACTGCTCGCCAATCGCGAGGATACGATTGATAGCCAGGCCAAATGGCTGCATTACATCAAGTCGGAGACAGAGCGTATGTCCCGGTTAACGAGCGATCTGTTATATCTGACCGAGATTGACGATTCACGTTCCACGATGATCCATTCCAAGTTTGATATGAGTGATGCGGTAGAAACCATTATTTTGACGATGGAAGCTGTTATTTTTGAGAAAAATATATCCCTGGACTACAGCATTGAGCCGCAGCTCATGGTCCATGGCAACAGCGAACAGATCAAGCAGGTCATTCTGATTCTGCTGGATAATGCCGTGAAATATTCCAGAGCCAAAGGCGCGGTCAATGTATCGTTGAAGAAACAAAATCATGAGGTGGTGCTTGCGGTCTCCAATACAGGGGAAGGCATTGCACCGGAGCATCTTGATCGTATCTTCGATCGCTTCTATCGCACGGATGCCTCCAGAGCCCGAAAGCATGGGGGGCACGGCCTCGGTCTGGCCATCGCCCGTTCCATTGTGGACCAGCATAAAGGTCAGATCTATGCCCGGAGTGTGGTGGGCGAAGGGGCAACGTTCTACGTTCGTTTAACCTAGATCCGAATAAGGCATGTCTGATATGGGTTAACCTATGCTACAATGGCAACAGTATGTATGAACCGAGGAGCTGAACTGAACGTGACTGAAACGAATTCCATTAATGAGCAGGAAATGATGCAATATATTGCGGAGAAGACTAAGGCAAGCCAAGCGAATATTGCTCTTGTGCTGAAGCATGAGCAGGCGTACATCAACAAGGCGCATGAAAATGCCAAAGGTAAAGACGTTGATATTGACGGTGATGACTTGGCTGACTACATTCTTGGTCGTAAAGATGTGAAGCTGGATGAGTTGACCGTGGAAAGCATTCTGGATGCTGAAATGGACTATTTAATGGAAAAGGGCCATGCAGGATACGTGGATTAAAACGACTTAATCGGTAGTTTGGATTTTGTGGGATATCAAAAAGGAGCCTGGTAACAGGCTCCTTTTGTTTTAGATCTTATGTTATCTTATATTTGAAGATCAGCAGGTACCCTTTAGGATTCCTTTTTCCGCGTGGTAACCGCGAATATTATTGACCCATCATACCGCCATCTACCGTGTAGAGGGAAGCTGTTACATAGGAAGCCTCTTCGGACAACAGGAAGTTCATCACGGCAGCTACTTCTTCTGGTTCGCCATAGCGGCCCATCGGAATGCTGGCTACGGTAGCATCCTGATAATTTTCTACGTTGCCGGAGTTTGCTTCGATTTGGCGCATCATGCGAGTGTTAATGGTTCCGGGCAATACAGCGTTTACCCGGATGTTGTATGGGGCAAGTTCATTCGCTGCTGTGCGAGTGAGACCAACCACCGCATGTTTGGACATAATATATGGAGATACAGCAGGTGCACCCATCAGACCTGCGAGGGAAGACGTGTTCAGGATCGCACCGGATTTTTGTTTTTTCATGACCGGAATGACGTTTTGCAGACCCAAGAATACGCCACGAACGTTAACGTTATATACCATATCCAGTGCTTCAACGCTCAGATCTTCAATCAGACCCGTTGGACCTTCGATACCGGCGTTGTTGGCAAAGTAGTCGATTCTGCCAAAGGCATCAAGTGCTTTTTGTACATAGTTTTTCACGTCTGCTTCCTGGGATACATTTGCTTTTACAGCAATCACGTGCTCTTTGTCGAGGTTGAGGTCTGTAATCGTCTGCTGGATCGCTTCTTCGTTCAGGTCCACCAAAACCAGATTGATTTTGCGTTCAGCAAGTCGGCGTGCCAATTCTTTACCGATGCCTCCGGCAGCCCCTGTAATAACCGCTGTATGTGTATAGGATGTACTCATGATAAAATCCGCTCCCTTATTTGTATTGGCAGGTGTTCATCAAAAAAAAGATGCAACCTGTCGTCTATCGTTCCTGTCTCAATGTTAAGATATACATAGTCATGTGACAATAATCATTGACAGCGTATATGTCTGCTATCGGACACAGATGTAAGCGGTGTTTATTTAGGTTACAATAATGGACAAAGGAGGCGGAAATGTTGATTATCGAACACCCTCAGGACCGGAGAGCACGAAGAACACAGGATGCGATCATCGCTGCGACGGTTTCTTTAATACTGGAAAAGGGAGCTGATGCCGTCACAATCCGTGACATCACCGAGCGGGCAGACTACAATCGGGGCACGTTTTATTTGCATTTTCCTGGCAAACCGGAGCTGCTTGAATTCATTTTGGAGGATTTCATGCAGGGAGTGGGCCAAGCCTACGCCAAACCGTACGCTGAATTAAAGGAAGTGGATATGACCGGACTGCTGCCTTCTACGATGCCGGTATTCGAATATATCGAAGCGCACCAGGACGTCTTCCGTGCCTTAATCACGATGCATAGTGATATGGGTTTAAGACTCTGCAATATGTTCCGCGCGTATTTAACCGAGGATTTTGTGCTGGTAACTGAAGATAGCGAGTACACCATTAATTACGATATTATGCTGAGTTATCTGATATCGGCTACGGTCGGTGTCATCATGCACTGGGCGGAAATTGGGTTCAAGTATTCTGCACATTATATGGGGGAACAGTTGACGGCATTGATCAACATCAAACCGACCCGTCTGCTGATTGAACCAGGGCAGAAGGGTCGGACCATTCACGAGCGTATGCTGTTGGATTAGAAAGATGTATACGGGCAGCTATCCCGTCATGGAAGCATCGGCTGCTTGCTGGAGCTGAAGCAATTGTTCGCGTACGAGAACAGCCTCGCCGACAATGATCAGCGCGGGATTGTTCACCTTTTCCGAAAGGGAGAGGGCATGAAGCTGGCCCAGCGTGCCAGTAATGATTCGCTCCTCTGAGGTGGTTCCGCGTTCAATCAGGGCTGCTGGTGTGCAGCTGCTTTTGCCGGATTGCAGCAGTTCGTGTTGAATGAGGGGCAGCTGGCTGATCCCCATATAGATCACCAAAGTATCCACACTGTGGGCGAGCAGATCCCAGCGAACGGATGATACACGGCCATCACTCCCCGTGCCAGTCACACATGCAAAGGTCGAAGCCACTCCCCGGTGGGTTAATGGAATCAGGGATGAAGCAGATGTACCCACAGCTGAAGTAATACCGGGGATAACCTCGAAGGGGATCCCTGCCTGTGCCAGCACGAGTGCTTCTTCACCTCCGCGTCCGAAGATGAACGGATCACCGCCCTTGAGCCGGACAACCCGTTTGCCTTCCGCAGCGTGAGCAACCAGCAGCCGTCCAATCATCTCCTGACTCATGGAATGAAGTCCGGGGGCTTTCCCGCAATAGATCCGGAGTGCTGCTTCAGGAGCTTCCGCAAGCAAATCATCATTCACAAGTCGGTCATACAAGAGGATATCTGCCGTTTGGATGCGTTTCAGAGCTTTCACGGTAATGAGTTCCGGATCTCCAGGACCGGCGCCAATGATACTTACCAGGCCCCGGCTCATGACCGTGTCCCCAGTTTGGACGAGGACTCTGCATTCGCCATTCCTGAACGACCGCCATGGATGGTTGCCAGCTTGGAGGTCATTGGAACTGAGCTTCCCCAGCGGTGTGCAGCATATAATCCTAACCCAGTGAATATGGCACCGCCGATGAAATTGCCAAGCAGCACCGGAATCTGATTCCATAACCACCAGTCAGCGATACTGACATCAGCACCAAGCATCATCCCTGCAGGTATAACAAACATGTTCACCACAGCGTGTTCGAATCCCTGAGCGAAAAATATCATGATGGGCAGCCACATGGCCGCAATTTTACCGAGCGTGGAGGTCGATGTCATCGCCATGACTGCACCGAGCGTGACCATCCAGTTGCACAAGATGGCTTTAATGATGACAAGAACAATGCCTGCGCCGCCCAGGTGTTGATACCCGAGCGTCTTGGCCTCACTGGTCTGGATCAGAGTTTGGATGAGCGGACTGCTCATATCTGTTCCCATCTTCGTCAGCGTAAGTTCATATAACAGAGCGTAGAACAGGCATCCAAGCAGATGGCCTGCAATGACCCATGTATAATTGCGCAGCATATCCATGAAGGTGATTCTGCGTTTCATCACAGCGAGTGGAATCATGGCGAAGCTGCCTGTCACCAGCTCAAGCCCGAGCAGGACAATAATCACGAATCCTGCCGGGAATATCAGCGCACCAGCCAAACCAACGGAAGTTTGAGCTACAGCGGTATACGCTAGCGTTGTGGCAAATGCGAGAATCGCTCCAGCCAGGAAACCACGGATTAACATCTGGACCCGATTCATTCTGGCTTTATTCTCGCCTGCGTCGACCATTGATTGCAGCACTTCTGCAGGTTTAACAAAATCCATAGCGTACGCCTCCTTGATTCATGATGTGTCAGGCACTCTCCAATATGAAGACTTAACCTGCAATGGTGATATAGATTTCTCCGCTGTTGTCATCCACTTCGGTTTTATAAGTGTTTAGACAGCCGTCATCCGGTTCATATACCTTGCCACTCCGGAGATCGATCTTCCAGTCATGCAGCGGGCAATGGACTGCCGTTCCGCATACCATGCCTTCCGAAAGCCTGCCGCCCTTGTGAGGGCAGCGATTTTCGACGGCGTGCAGACTCCCGTCACTCAGTTTGAAGACGGCAATTTCGGTATCCAATACCATAAACGTCCGAGCTCCCTTTTCATCAATATCCGCAAGGTGTCCAATTCGCAATCGGTTCATCGCTGATCCTCCTCTTCTAGTGGGCTGCCGGCTGTGTGCCAGCGAGTGGGGTGAAGTTTTTGCGCAGTTTCTCGTCTTCAATGATTTCCTTCCAAGGATCAACCGTGCGGCCAAGTGTCAGTTCAAGCCGTTCGACCAGAGCGAGCCGCTCTTCGCGGTCCTCGAGTGCCTTCTTCACATGGTCCAGACCGACACGTTCAATCCAGGCTGCTGTTCTCTCATTCCAGCGTGCGTTCTCTCTATAGTATTGCAGGTATGCATAGGTCCACTCTTCCACTTCAGCATCCGTTTTGACCGTACACAGCAATTCCGCTGCGCGGACCTTGACCCCGCCGTTACCGCCAACATGCAGTTCCCATGCCCCATCAATCGCAACGACACCCAGATCCTTAATGGTGGCTTCTGCACAGTTCCGCGGACAGCCGGAGACAGCAAGCTTCACTTTGGCAGGAGCAACCATTTTGTCGAGTTTTTTCTCCAGACGAATGCCCATCTCAATGGAATCCTGTGTTCCGAATCGGCAGAAGGTGTTGCCGACACATGTTTTCACCGTTCGAAGTGCCTTGCCATAACCGAATCCGGACGGCATATCGAGTTCTTCCCAGATCTTCGGCAGATTCTCTTTTTGTACACCGAGCAAATCGAGCCGTTGTCCGCCTGTGAATTTCACCATCGGCACATCATATTTCTCGGCAACGGTGGCGATCTTGATCAACTCGGCTGGAGAAGTAACACCTCCGTAAATCCGGGGAATGACCGAGTACGTTCCGTCTTTTTGAATATTGGCGTGGTAGCGTTCGTTCGTGAACTTGGATACCCGTTCATCTTCGTATTCGGCCGGCCAGATCATGCCGAGGTAATAGTTGAGGGACGGACGGCACTTGGAGCAGCCTTCAGGTTCATTCCAGCCGAGTACATTCATGACTTCCTTGACCGTCTTCAATCCCATCTCCTTGATCTGGGCAACGATTTCGTCGCGATCATAGGAGGTACAGCCGCAGATGCCTTCCTTCACCTGTTCACCAACTGCATCACCTGCATAATGGACGAGCAGGGATTCCACAATCGGTTTACATCCTCCACAGGACGCAGAAGCTTTGGTACAGGACTTGATGGCACCGAGCGTGTTACATCCCTTGTTCAGTACCGCATCACCGATGGCAGCCTTGGTGACACCATTACAACCGCAGACAATTTCATCATCTGGCATGGCTGCCATGCGCTCAGCTGCCGATGGACCAGATCCTGAACCTCCGGCCGATACTCCAAGCAAAATTTCCTTTTCGCGTCCACTAATGTTTTCACCGCTTTTAATGAGGGAGAAGAGGGAGGCGCCATCTGTTGTATCTCCGAACAGTACAGCTCCAATCAGCTGGCCGTCCTTCATGACCATCTTTTTGTAGACTCCGTCCACGTCGTCCTGTATACGAATGCTGCGGGTATCCGCCGCATCCTTGAATTGTCCTGCGGAGAACACATCTACACCGGAAACCTTCAGCTTGGTCGAAGTCACAGACCCTTCATATCCTTCCGTCGCTGCACCCACCAGACGTTTGGCCAGGACCATCCCCTGTTCATACAATGGGGCCACCAATCCATACGCAATGCCGCGGTGCTCCGCACATTCACCGACCGCCGAAATGCCAGGGATACTGGTATTCATGTAATCATCAACGATGATACCGCGGCTCACGTTCAGCCCAGCCTGACGGGCCAGCTCAACCTGAGGACGAATGCCGACGGCCATAACAACCAGATCGGTTTCGAGCACTGTCTGATCGGTGAAACGCAGGGACTTTACGCGATGTTTGCCTGTAATTTCTTCGGTATGTTTGTTCAAAAGAAACTTCATACCCTGCTCTTCAAGCTCCCGCTGAAGCATCAGGCCTGCAGGCAGATCCAGATTCCGGTCCATCAGATGGCCGTTAATATGAATAACCGTGACATCCATCCCCAGATTGAGCAGACCGCGCGCGGCTTCCAGGCCAAGCAATCCACCACCAATCACGGCCGCTTTTCGATACTTTTGCGATGCAGCCATCATCGTCTCACAATCTTTGATATCACGGAAACCAATGACACCTTCCTTGTCTGCTCCAGGTAAAGGCAGAATGAATGCCTGTGATCCCGTTGCCAGAATCAGCTCATCGTAAGACGCACGGATACCTGCCTGGGAGACCACTTCCTTGCGCTCGGCATCGATCCGAATGACAGGATCACCTGGGTATACCTTAATGCCGTTATCTTCGTACCAGCTCCATTCGTTGATTACGATATCTTCAATGCTCGTGCCGCCTGCCAGCACAGAGGAGAGCATGATGCGATTATAGTTGGGGTGCGGCTCAGCACCAAAAACCGTAATTTCATAAGCATGCGGAGCAAGTTTTAGAATATGTTCAATTGTACGAATACCTGCCATACCATTGCCGACCAGCACCAGTTTTTTCGTTGTACTCATTGTGATTAGCCCCCTTGGTTCCATTCTGCGAAATGCCCTTGCCTCGTTCCAGAAAAATAGAAAAAGCCTGTCATGCCTCGGAGGACTGCGTATATGCATACGCTTCCCTTGATCCGAGATTGCAAAACAGGCTTCATTGCCGTTTCAACCAGCTACGCCGTTGTAACTGTGATCGATTCAAATATGGAGTTGTTATGGCCTAACTATAAAAGATCCTTCTCTCCATGTCAATATAGTTAACATAAAAAAGTATTTGAAATTTGAAGTTAATTATGTTTACATGTGTGTAATGGAAATAAGGGCCGAACAACGAACGGATGGATCGAACCTTAGCGCACAAACTTATAATACGAAGGTTATAGAGATAAGAAGCATACTTAAGAGGCAAGTAAACAGTACGGAACTTAGGAAGAGAGCCCTCTAAACATTATAGTGATCCGGCATATGTGTTACCGAAATGCATAATCAAGTTCAAATTTGTATATTTTCACCTTAAGATATTGTTAGGTTATATGACATCTAATCATGCTGTTATGTTTAGATGCTTAAGTTAACTAATTCTGTCTATGCATTAAGGGAGGGATTGATCCATCATGCGATCTTTATTGGTCATCCGTGTAGAACCAACGATAGCTGCCTCATCCGATGCAATCCCTCTTACACCTGAGAGACTGCTTGGGGCAAACGGGTACCATGTGCAGGTGACAGCCAGCGAAACAGAAGCACTGAAACTGTCTGCTGAAGCAGAGGCATCTATCCTGCATCTGTCACTGGTCGATGTGGAATATTGGGTACGCTGCCTGGGAAAGGGGAAAACGAACACCCCATTGTTATGGTGGTGCGCACCGGATACAGCCTCTTCCTCGGTGGAATCCTGCGAGGTGGAAGCTTCATTGGACGGAATATTGACTCCATCCATGATTGGACCTGAAATTCACTGGACACTGCATTTTGCAGCCAAGCGGTACATGGAACGCAAGCAGTGGGAGCAGGAGCGAAAACAGCTGCAGTCCCGGCTTGAGGATCGGAAATGGATTGACATGGCGAAGGCTATTTTATGTGATTTGAAGCAGATCTCCGAATCGGAAGCTTACGATCTGTTACGCAAGAGAGCGATGGATGAACGCAAACGAATGGTGGATGTAGCGACAGCAATTGTTAAGGCGCATCAGCTGCTCCAGTCTTAATCGAAAGGAGGACGCATCATGGACATGTCTGAGATTCTCAGGGAGGTTGGACGTGGAAAACGCGGTTCGCGTGATCTGAATTATGCCGAGGCACTGTCTGTTGCCGAGCATATTTTGAGACAGGAGGTATCGCCTGCTCAGACAGCTGCTTTTCTGATGGCGGAACGGATGAAGATGGAAAATGTCGAGGAGCTGGAAGCCTTCGTCCATGCATGCCGGAACAGTGCGGATCGCCTGTCCGTATTTCAGGATGGACTCGATTGCGCAGGCCCTTATGACGGACGAACCAAATCGTTTATGGCTACTTTTCCGGTTGCCTTTGTATTGGCAGCAGCCGGGGTTCCGGTGACATTGCATGGAAGTGAGCCGTTACCACCCAAATGGGGGGTAACCTTGTCTATGCTGCTGAGGGAATCAGGTATTGATACAACGAAAATGGATCGGGAGGATGCCAGGATTGCTGCGCAGAGGACAGGTGTCATGTATGTGTCTTCTGAAGAATGGTGTGCTCCGCTTCGGCAGCTAAGACCTTTGCGTGAGGAACTTGGCTTCCGTACGGTTTTTAATACGGCTGAGAAGCTGATCGATTTTAACCATTCGCCTTATCTTGTTTTCGGTGTATTTCATAATACGTTTCTGGATCGGATTGCGAAGCTGCTTACCCGCTTTGAATACCGCCGGGCTTACGTGGTACAGGGGATGGAAGGTTCGGAAGACCTGTATATTGACCGACCTACACGTGTATATGCTGTGGAAAACGGGGATACGAAACTGGAATTGGTGGACCCTGCAGCTTACGAGTTGGATATACCTGTACCCGAGGTGGCATGGACGGCTGCCAAGCAGCTGGAAGTGGCAGAATCGGTGTTGAGCGGAGAGGGGCATATCGCCTTTGTGAACCAGGTCCTGCTGAACGCTGGCTTTCGTCTGTATGTGACAGGCCGCGTTGGTTCGATTGAAGAGGGTGTATACACCTGCCAGAGTCTGCTTGAGAGCGGAGCGGCGTATCGGAAGTATCAGCAATGGACTGTCTCCATGGGCGGAGAATTGCCGGATAGCAGAGCATTGTCCACGTATCCGGCTACATCCAGATAATGTTTCAATTACTCCCAAGGATAGGTAACGGTAAGGAAGTCAGCGAATTTTTTGCTCTCTTCCCGCCGCTGCTTCCGCATGGCCGCCCGATCGGGAGCGGTCTCGTATAGTTTCTTCTCCTCTTCCGTCTCCGGAATGATTCGGGGAACGATGAGTTTGCGATTATTTTCATCCAAGGCCACAAAGGTCAGAAATGCCGTTGCGGCAATTTTTTTCTCCCCTGTCTTCAAGTCCTCGCGAATAACCTTTACAAAAATCTCCATGGAGCTGCGTCCCGTCCAGGTTGCGAATGATTCCAGCGTGACGGAATCCGTTGGATTAATGGGATATAGAAAATCGACTGAATCGGTTGAAGCCGTTACTGTATTTACCCGGCATAGTTTGGAAGCAGCGATGGATGCAATGTCATCAATGTAGGACATCAGCTTGCCGCCAAATAAAGTATTATGGTTGTTAACATCCGTCGGGAATACCCGTGCGGTCTTGAAACAGCGTGTTTCGCGCACATATTTCTTCTCCACCTGTTCAGACTCCGTAGGTTTGGGTGTCTCTCTCATTTTCTCTTCCTCCTGACCCCATGGCTGCTGCATCTTTGCAGATCTGTGCCAGGTCTATCGTCTATTAGTGTTATTCCTAGTATAGGTGCCCGGCAACCGGCGCGCGGGCGGTTTGGTACTGCAGTATATTAAGCCTTGGCTTTGAAAATGCCGGACGGTTTGCCGATAGGCAGAAACGTATAGCCGAAGTGAGCGTTCAATACCGAAGCTCCGGTGCCGTAGAGTGACACGATTCCAATACCCATTTCTGCATACGCTGCAATGGTATGGAAGATATGAGGAGCCACGCCGAAAGCATCAAACGTCAGGCCAAGGAACAGGAAGTCAATCAGAATGAAGATGATGAGCAGTACTTTGTTGGCTTCCACAGCGCCCAGCGTCATGAATAAAGTGAACACAAGGTATCCGGCAAAGGCAAATCCGAGCTGCTTGCCATCGGCCTGTTCTGCCAGAGTGGAACCAAACACGCCCATTTTAATCAGCCAATTGGCACCCATCGCAAACCAGAAGAATGCGTATGCACCAAAAGCGGTTGTCCCAAATGTATTGTTGCGTTTGGAGTCTTGGATACAGGCGAACAGCTGTGCAAATGCTCCCAGGAAAATCGCCCATGGGATCGCGTAGCTGAGTCCGTCCGTAATTCCGAGTTTCTGGGAGGAAGCGACCAGGGTCACGATAGCCAGCCCAAATAATCCCATCGCGCTGGGATCGGCGTTTATGATTTTAACTTGAGTCCGTGAATCGGTTTGCATGGTGTTGATGAGCCTCCAATGATATCAAATCAGGATGGTATACGGGATACGATCCTCTATAAACTTTCGTATCCGCCGGGTCCGGACACACACATCGCCCTATTGTACCTGAATGGCCCGGTTATGAAAAGGAATTTGTTCACCTTGAAGAGAGGGAAAGATCTGCTGTTAAGACTATGTTAGAAATCAATGGCAGCTAACTGCGGCATCGCCTAATGCACAGACCGCCACAACTGTAATTGCTGATCGCTCTTCCAGACGAATAAGAGTACCATGTGGAATGGATCAATGAAAGTGGCCCAGCAACAAGCGAAGTGATCAAAATAAAGGTTACTCAATAATCCGATAATCTGATCGATTGGACACCTCTCTATGGCACAGAGGCTAACTTCTACTGGTTAGCTTGCATACAAGAGGGGTGTTTTTTATCGTTCATTTTCCAAAATACACAATAAAGACACAATCTTGTGAAGAGCAGGCGATCGAATGAAAACATGGATGCAAAATAGCACATAACCTGCATAAAAGGCATAGTATCACGGATTTTTCATCTTGATGCAATCATCAACATTCATGACTTTCAAAATCTGGGGGAGAATACAAAACATCCATGCCGACTATGCCAAATGTTAATCCAACTATAGATTGACAGTAAAAACTAAAATATAACACAGAAATAAGGAGGTCACGGGCATGGTTATGAGTTTGGAGTTGAAAAATCAAATCGAGAAAGCCAGACATAACCTTCATATGTTGGTAGAACATCACGAGGGTGGGCTTGGGCATCCGGATGTCATAAGGCAGTCCATGGCATTGGATGAGTTGATTAACGAATACAATCGAATGAATCGAAGCCAGACAAGAAATTAAAGATTCCTATATCGGGACAACCATAGATGAGTACATACGACGATGCGGGCATGAACATAACAGGAAGGACAGCATCCATTGCTAAACTGCTGCATTCCTGTTCATTCATGCCCGCATGTATTTTGGCGGAATTGTTCAGTGTAAAAGCCGTTTGGCTTCCATGTACAGCACTTGGACAAACTTTTTGGTGTTAATTCGGGTTTGGGACAGGGAAGGCTCCACATTGTTTTGCAGCTCCAGCATTTTCTTGCGAATCTCGGTGAAGTCGAAGAACTTCGATGCGTAATTCTCGAACTTGGGATGCGTATAATCCGTCAATCCCAGTGAGACCACATGACTTAATGTCTGGAATATCGCCCGGCGAACACGCTGCTCGGAAGCCTTGACCTCTTTGGTGATCTCCGTAGCGGAGGCATCCGTTCCCAGCTTGCGTACAGCTATATTCTGAAAGATATCCTTGAGCGACGGGAACATATACGGTGACAGTGTCTGATCCTCTGTTTCGATCTGCTCCAGATATTTCAGCATGTCCAGCAGATCCTTACTGCCCGCTTCTCCGATCATGCCCATCTCGGACAGAAGGAAATGCCCTGCTGTTGCAATCGTTTTGCTCGGAACAGATGCAGCATGGCGTCCGGCAGATGGAAGCCCGGTTAATCCCTGCAATGTTCGCTGGATATCCTGAATGGATTGCTGCATACGCAGACGTTCGTCAACCAAACGCAGGACGGACAGAATTTCCAGCCGATTAATCGGCTTTGTAATGTAGTATTCAATGCCGAGCGAATAGGCTTCGCCAATCATGCTTTTCGATTCAATCTGCGAGATCATCACAATCTTGCCTTCAAACCTTCCTTCCAATGCCCGTATGGTCTGAATCCCGTCCCGATGGGGCATGAGCAGATCAATCAGAAGCACATCCACCTTTTGCAGTTCTAGCAGCTCCGCATGAATGTGAGCGCCATCCTCCGCTTCTCCGGCAATCTCTCCCAATCCCTCGTCTTCAATAATGTCCATCAGCATTGAACGAACGCCAGGATCATCATCCACGATAAAATAACGCATAGTATCCTCCTTTCTCCTCACCGGATGTCTTTGGGCCCATGTATGTTGCAGACGGAGTAACCGTCGCGATCGTGGTTCGTTTTCTTCCTATCATACTTCGTAGTTCACTTGCTGCATAGAAGCCCTTATCCAATAAAGAACAATATGTCAGATAACGTAACAGAGTTTCGCTGAATTCGGTCCATTCACAAAAAAAATCCACAGTTGGATGTAGGAATATGTCGGTTTCCGTAGATATGACTGTAGTATAGGTAACATCCGACTGGATTGGCCATTGAATATGTGAAATGGTACAAACGGCCATTCGAACGAGCCGTTATCACTTCAAAATTATGCAATGGATCCCCTATGCAATAGTATGGAGATTTTACGCTCAGACATGCAGCCGGGATGCTGTTTAACAATATACGAATTGGAGAGGTAATGCTGATGGAGCAAACAATACAAGATATTGTCGTGATTTTCAACGATTTTTTATGGTCCAAGCTCTTAATTATCCTGCTGATTGTGTGCGGGATTTACTTCACCACCAAGACCCGTTTCATGCAGTTCCGCATGATCGGAGATATGATTAAAGTGCTGACTGAACCCAAGAGCAAGGAAGCAGGCAAGATTTCGCCGTTTCAAGCATTCTGTATCAGCATGGCTGCCCGTGTAGGTACGGGAAATATAACAGGAATTGCACTGGCTATTGCCCTTGGAGGTCCGGGGGCTGTGTTCTGGATGTGGGTCATTGCCATCATTGGGTCAGCCTCCAGTTTCGTGGAGAGCACACTGGCACAGATTTATAAAGTTAAGGATAACGGAGGCTTCCGCGGAGGTCCGGCCTATTATATGGAACGGGGATTGGGCAAACGCTGGATGGGAGTATTGTTTGCGATCCTCATAACACTATCGTTCGGTCTTGTCTTTAATGCTGTGCAGTCCAATACCATTACCGTGGCATTCCAAAACTCGTTCGGGTTGGATCGGTTGACGGTAGGTATTGTTATGGCGGTAATCTTTGCCGGAATTATTATGGGCGGCGTGAAACGTATTGCCAAGGCGTCTGAATATATCGTTGTTGTCCTCGCTGTACTGTATATCGGGGTGGCTGCATTTGTTGTGCTGGCGAATATCACGCAGCTTCCGGCAATGATTGTGTTGATCGTAAAAAATGCCTTCGGCATTGAACAGGTGGCTGGTGGTACATTGGGGGCCGCCCTAATGAACGGTGTCAAGCGGGGCTTGTTCTCCAATGAGGCGGGAATGGGTAGTGCGCCTAATGCAGCGGCCACGGCAGATACAACACATCCGGTCAAACAAGGGCTTATCCAGGCTCTTGGCGTACTGACCGATACACTTGTCATTTGTACAAGCACAGCCATGATTATCTTGCTGTCTGGGGTATACAAAGGTTCCAATCTGGGAGGCATCGAATTGACCCAGGCAGCATTAAGTATGCACATCGGTTCCTGGGCCTCCGGATTTTTGGCCGTGATGGTATTCCTGTTTGCCTTTAGTACACTCATCGGGAATTATTATTATGGGGAGACCAACATTGAGTTTATCAAGTCCAATAAGATGTGGCTGTGGGTGTACCGAATCTGCGTCATCGCAATGGTGTTGTTTGGTGCTGTAGCGAAAGTGCAGTTGGTCTGGGACCTTGCCGATCTCTTCATGGGACTGATGGTAGTCGTCAATCTGATTGCCATTCTCATGTTGTCCAAAGTGACATTCGAAGCGCTGAAGGATTACAAAAAACAGAAAGCGGAGGGGCATGACCCCGTCTTTACCCGTGACCGTATCCGTATTCCGGGCGAGGTGGAATGTTGGGAATCTGAGGCTGAAGTGAAGGGAAACCCAAAAGTGGGGATTGCGAAGCAAGCTTAGGGAACCTGGCATGTGAATGCTTGGTATGATATAAAGTAAGGTTAAAAAACAGGACGCCGGAAATGCCCAGATCGGGTTCGCGGCGTCCTATTTAAATTTGGTTGAATCTTAGATTGCATATGAATGTTTGGAAACAAGCTTACTTGTTTTGAACGGAGTAGCTGATTAGCTGGTCTGCCAGCATCTTCATACGATCGCCAGTTTCATTCAGTTTCTCAATGACATCCGTGAAGGAGGAGACAAGGGTAGCCTGCTCTTGGGAAGAAGCAGCAATCTGCGAAACTTCCACTTCCATTTGTTTGATAACCTGTTGAACATCTTTTAGACTGATATCGATATCACTAGTGGCCTGCTTCGCATCAACAGAGAGCTTGCGTACCTCAGAAGCGACAACGCCAAAGCCTGCACCGGCCTCGCCAACGCGGGCAGCTTCGATTGCAGCATTGAGCCCAAGGAGGTTGGTTTGTTCGGAGATTTCACGAATGAACCCGGCCACCTTGTTAATTTGGGAAGAGTTTTGAACAGCAAGACGTGTGTTCTCCAGGATCTGTTCACTGGTTGCCTGTAATTCTTCGGCATGAGCCGCAACGTGCTGTACCATCTCCACCAGGTTGCTATTAATCGATTGATTTTCCTGGATAATGGCTTCAAGCTGATTCTGGTTGGATTGATCGTAGGACACACAGAAAATGGCAGCAACCTCGTTATTGTCATCAAAGATGGGGATATTCAGAATATCCAGCTCGATCCCATAGACTTCCGCAGGCAGGTGCGTGAGTGAAGCTTCACGTCCATTGGTCAGAGCGGTAAAGTTTTTATAACCATCGAGCAGCGGCTCCCCTGCATTGAAACCGAGATTAAATTTCTCAGTGGGGACTGCGTACAAGACCTTCTCATGATCATACACGGTCAAGCCGGCTGGTTCTCTAAGAATCAGACTAATATAAGGCATAACTTTCAGAAGTGCATCTACAACATTCATGGCGTCGAACCATCCTTTCTGTATTCCAATTTGCGATTGGATTCATAAACGTACATAATGCTCTATCTATCATCGGATAAGAGTGCGCTATCATTAACTGCATTTTCAAATAAAATAATGACGAATTACGGACGAAGTCTTGAAAATTTCCCATGTAAAATGATTTATTGGATATAAGTACTAGTTGTAACTATTTTTATATCAAGATATTTGTTCGGGCTGATATCGAAAATGGGACATATGTCCATTTCTATACGTTAAATACTTGGGTGGAGGTTACCTGGAATGAGAGAAATCATGGACTTTGAGCGAGTGCGTCAGTTTGCGCGTGAACATGGCCTGGATCAGGTGTTGGATGAGCCTGCACTCGCTGAATTAAGACTGTTGGAAGCCTCCAAGGGTGAAATGATATGTGCCAAGGGAGAACGGCCGGAACGATTCTATATTCTCGTAGAAGGTAAACTCAAGATCTATACAACACTTCCCAATGGAAAGTCATTGCTGCTCCGGTTCAGTACACCCCCTGCACTCGTAGGTGATCTGGAGCTGGTCAATGGGAAGGAAGCGAAAAATACGGTTGAATCCGTCAATAAAAGCCTGCTGCTTGGCGTGAGCTATCGTTTTCTTCAGAATACCTATACGGAAAATCCGAAGTTTCTCCATTTTATGCTTAGTCATGTTACCCATAAGCTGTACACCTTCTCGAACCTGTCAAGCTTGAATCTGCTGTACCCCGTGGAAAGCCGGTTTGCCAGCTACCTGTTGTCAACGATGGAACAGGGTGAACAGGTTACGGAAGAGATCCAAACCTCCAAGTTGACTGAGTTGGCAGATATGCTGGGTACCAGCTACAGACATTTGAACCGGGTGATCCATGATCTCTGTGATCGGCAGATCATTCGGAAAGAACAGCGCAAGATCGTCATCTGTAATCTGGGGGAGCTGCGTCAGATTGCCGGGGGGAATATGTACGAATGAAATGTTGTCTCTGTGTGCGGCTCCCAGCTCTTCGTATAAATTGCAAAGAGCACCCTGATGCCTTAAGCAAAAGGGTGCCTCGCCTCCGTTTGTTGAAAAAGGCGTTATGAGATCTGGCGCAATTCTGTTAGATATCTCCGCGGTCTTCGAATAATTGGGCGATTTCCACAATGACACGGGTGGCCTTCACCATGTTGTCGACGGATACATATTCGAATTTGCCATGGTAATTTTCGCCGCCAGTGAAGATGTTCGGTGTAGGCATGCCCATATACGAGAGCTGGGATCCATCGGTTCCTCCCCGAATGGGACGAATGATTGGTTCAATATCCAGACGGGTCATCGCTTCGTGTGCAATATCAACAATTTGGCGCACAGGCTCAATTTTTTCCCGCATATTGTAGTACTGATCATTCAGCTGAACGGTAATGCTTTTCTCCCCGTACTTGGCTTTGAGTTCTTCCGCAACCTTCAATACATAAGCTTTGCGCTCTTCAAACTTCTCTCGATCAAAATCGCGAATGATATAGCTCATTTGTGTCTGCTCCACATCGCCTTCGATGGACAGAAGGTGGTAGAACCCTTCATACCCCTCTGTAAATTCAGGTGCCTCTTCCGCAGGCAGACGGCGGTTAAACTCCATGGCAATTTTGGCCGAATTCACCATTTTGTTTTTGGCTGTTCCGGGGTGCACATTCGTTCCTTTGACCGTAATTTTGGCTGCAGCCGCGTTGAAGCTCTCGTACTCCAGTTCTCCGAGTGGTCCACCATCTACGGTGTAGGCATATTTGGCTCCAAAAGCAGGCACATCGAACTTGTGCGGCCCACGCCCAATCTCTTCATCAGGAGTGAAGGCCACCCGGATTTTTCCGTGTTTGATCTCGGGGTGATCGATCAGGTAGGCCATCGCTGTCATAATCTCGGCAATGCCTGCCTTATTGTCCGCACCAAGCAATGTTGTGCCATCCGTTGTCATGAGGGTATGGCCTTTGTATTCACGCAGTTCCGGGAAGTCGGTGGTAGACAGTACCACATCCAGCTCCTGGTTTAACACGATATCTTGACCATCATAGTTGTCGATAACCTGAGGTTTGACATTTTTGCCTGTGAAGTCAGTGGCTGTATCCAGGTGAGCGAGGAAACCAATCACGGGAACGTCCTTGTCCGTGTTGGATGGCAGGGTAGCCATGACATAACCGTTCTCATCCATCGTTACATCCTGTAAGCCAATGGATTTGCATTCGCCCACAAGGTATTCACCCAAGGCCAGTTGGCCAGGTGTAGAGGGGCAGGTTTCACTGCTTTCATCGGATTGAGTATCCATTTGAGCATAAGTGGTCAGTCGCTCGATTAAAATGTCTTTCACCATTGATCGCTCCTTTGGCTTGGGTTGATATATAAGTTGGATCACCAGTCTTACACCAAATAACTACGAGGTCAGAACAACCTTCTGATCGCTGTTATCCCCAGATTTTTTTGATTCTATATTTAAAAGGTGAAAATCCAGTGATAAAGGCGAGTTTATGCTTACGAAGTAGCTTTCTTTCAGAAAGCTTTTGGCTTCGCTTCTACAGGTTGTTTCTGCCCTCTCCGTTTTCGTGTAAGGGTTAGATACATCTTATATTAGGTGGGGTATACTATCTCTTGTGTGTCGATAAGTGTATCATACCATGTTTTGGGGGTACTTCGCGCAAGGCACAAGTGCAGCGGACGTAGGTTTAGGTATCAAAAAGGGTACTATGGCACAAAAATGTACGTACTTGTATTTGGGGGATGCTGCTTCATAATAAGGAATGATGGAAGGATTGGCGAAAGAGATAGTTGGCCAGAATGGGCATCTGTTTTTCGATCTGGAAAACAAGTGATTGCCTCAACATATATTAATATATCGAATAGGAGATGTAACCAATATGTCCGAGACTTTATTTTCCCCCTATCAGTTCAAGGGGCTTCAACTGAATAACCGTGTAGTCATGGCACCCATGTGCCAATATTCCGTAACAGCCAAGGATGGTATCCCGAATGACTGGCATCAGGTTCACTACGTAAGTCGTGCCGTTGGGGGTACAGGACTGATTGTAATCGAGATGACCGATGTTGAACCGGATGGACGCATTACCGATCATGATCTGGGCATCTGGTCTGACGAACATATTCCCGCTTTTGCCAAACTGGTGGATGGCATGCATGCTCACGGCTCCAAAGTTGCCATTCAGATCGCCCATGCGGGACGAAAAGCAGAGGATGCGAAACAACCGGTTGCTCCATCGGTGGTCACTTTTCCGGGAGAAAACTACAGGGAGCCGCGTGCGTTAACTACGGAAGAAGTAGAGGCCATGGTGCAGAAATTTGCGGATGGTGTTCGCCGCGCAGTACAGGCTGGAGTGGACGCTATTGAGCTGCACGGAGCCCATGGATACCTCATCCACCAGTTCCATTCCAAGCTGATGAACCATCGTGAAGATGTGTACGGACAGGATCTGTCTCGTTTTGGTGTTGAGATCATTCGTGCGGTGAAAAAGGAAATGCCGGAAGACATGCCGCTCATTATGCGCATTTCAGCAGTAGAGTACGCTGATGGTGGTTATGATATTGACCACACCATTGAAGTTGGTCGTGCCTATAAAGAAGCAGGCGTGGATATATTCCACATCAGCTCTGGCGGAGAAGGACCTGCAGGACAGCGGAAACCGGGGAACTACCCAGGATATCAGGTTCCATTTGCCCGCCGTTTCCGTGAAGAATTGAACGTTCCTGTAATTGCGGTTGGATTGCTGGATGATTCAGCTCTGGCTCAAGCCGTTATTGGCAACGGGGATGCTGATCTCGTTGCAGTCGGCAGAGGCATGCTGCGTGACCCGTATTGGGCCAACCATGCGGCATTGGCACTGGGTGTCAGCAAGGATAAGGCAGCGATTGCCGAGCAATATTCCCGCGGATACTAATCGTACACTGCAGCATTTTGCAAAAAATGTTCACAGACCAGTTTTACAGGTTGCTAAGACAGGCCACAGCAAGGGTTAACCTTATGCTGTGGCCTGATTTTGTATGGCGGAAAGCGTAGTGTATTCATGCACTTATGCACTTCGAGCGGCCTCAAAACCAAACGGTTGGAATGCAATGGTTCGGAGCAGACTAACATAGGAATCACACACCTTTTATGCAATATGTGCCAATTATAGGGTGGGCATGAAAGGGGAATCAATGTAAAAGTTCAGTTGTTACATGAACACATTTGACACACATCCTCTCATCCCAAACAATGAGTAATATATATTTTAGGAGGCGATAGGTATGTCATCATCATCAAGCGCACTGCCGGATATTCGGCAGCAATTAGTGCTCCATGCACCGGTGGAGAAAGTATGGAAGACAGTCTCGACAGCAGAAGGCATGGAAAGCTGGTTTATGCCCAGCAATCTGGAGCCGGTTGAAGGGCATGAATTTGTGCTGGAGGCCGGACCTTTTGGAAAATCACCCTGCCGGGTGACGGAAGTTCAGGCACCGCACAAGCTGTCGTTTCAATGGGGCAAGGATTGGACACTTCATTTCGAACTGGCCGAGCAGCCGGAAGGTACAACCTTTACGTTGATCCACAGCGGATGGGATGCCGATAAACTCACTGAATTTGGGCAGGCACATGCCATCGTGCGTGAACGGATGGAGCAGGGCTGGACAGGGATCGTACAGAAGCTGGCTCAGGTTGTGGGCCAATAATTGAGGATTGTCAGCGTTGATCAGGAGCATATCCTGGTTGATGAGCTGGCAGTCTTTTTTTGTTTATGCTGCTTGCGGTATATGAATAAAAGGTGGAATAAGTGAAATGGTTTAAAAATGTGATTCTTTTGATTTCCTTCTATTTCCGTCAGCAGCAGAAACGTGTAACATGGATTATGAAGATAAACCGACAAAAACTGACGTCTATCGTCACGAGGCGGAAGGATTACATAGATGAGAAAACACTGGATTATGCTGACAATTAGTTTCATTTGTATCGTTGTCTTTCCCGTCGGGTGGATCGTGCAAGGTATTGTATCCGAGCATGGGAATCCGGCAGCCAAACAAGGCGTTATAGATTTGTCCAAATGGGATTTTAATAAAAAGGGTGCAGCGATATTGGATGGGGCTTGGAATTTCTATCCTAATCAATTGCTAACCCCAGTCGACTTCGAGGCAGATCTATCCGGGCGGAAGCCGCTTGGACCCGCCTCAGCAATCCAGGTTCCGGCTCGGTGGAACAAGACGATGGGGGAAGCCCATGGATACGGTACATACCACTTGCGTGTCAGAATCAAGCCCGGTTTTGAGAAAAATGACTATGGCATTCGCACCCAAAATATCCGTATGGCACACCGTATCTTTATCGATGGCAAAGAAATTGGCGGCAAGGGATTGCCTGGAGAAACAAGGGAAACGGATATCCAGTACAACCTGCCCTTTACCGGGTTCACCTCTATTGAGGGAGACCATGCTGACATTATCATTCAGGTTTCCAATTATACATATTCCTCAGGGGGAATCGTCGCTTCCGTATTCTTTGGAGATGAACATAGCATCCTGTACAGCCAGCAGAGGGATTGGCTTAAGGATCTGATGACCCTCTTCGGGTTCATTCTTCCTGCTGCATTTTTCCTGCTTCTGTTCCTGCTGCGCCGGAGTGAGAAGGAACTTCGTTACCTGGGCTTGTTCAGTCTCTCCGGGGGAATGTACGCACTCACTCATGGGGAGAAATTGCTGGGTACTTTTGTGCCATTTCTGCCGAATGATGAAATCCTAAGGCTTCAATTACTGAGTTCGGCATTTGCCTATTACTATCTGCTTCGCTATATGCATGCACTTGTTCCGGGTGCGATCCACAAAGGGTATGTCCGTCTTGGGGTAACACTGGTTATTGTACAGAGCATCATTGGGCTTACTTTGTCTCCGGCCCTGTTCTCCCATCTGGAGCTGGCCATGCTGATGGTTTCGCTTAGTGTCATCGTTTACACCCTGAGGGCCATGTTCTATTGGTTGAAAAAACGGCCTAACGACAGCCATTACGTGCTGATTAGCATGATGAGCATCTTGATGGTCGTTATTCTGTATACCATTGGAGCATTTACGACGCAGGATACGACGTTTCTCGCGCTGTACGAGCTGTTGTTGTTTGTTTTTGCCCAAATGATTCTTACCACAATTCGGTTCGCGCAGTCCTTCCGAGAAGTGGAGGCCTTATCCGAGCGTTTGCTTGTGATCGACAGTCTGAAGGATGAATTCATGGCCAACACATCTCATGAGCTGAGAACCCCGCTGCATGGCATCATTAATATTGCCCAGTCCATGCTGGAAGGCGCTGCAGGTGCAGTGACGCCGAAACAGGCGAGAAACCTGTCCATGATTACTTCAACAGGGAAAAGGCTTTCTCTGCTGGTTAACGACATTCTCGATTTCTCCAAGCTCAAGAATAGTGAGATTGAATTGAAACGGGAGGCCGTGGATCTGGAATCCGTTGCCCGCACAGTGGTTGAAGTTTCCGGGTTCACCTTCGGAGACAAGCCCATTGTACTAATCCAGCAGTGGCCCTCCTCCCTCCCGCTTGTCGAAGCAGATGAAGACCGGCTGCGGCAGATTCTTTATAATTTGATAGGCAATGCCTACAAGTACACGCAGCAAGGTGAAATACGGCTATATGCAAGTGTCAATGGGGATCAAGTCAGGATGTCCGTGGCGGATACCGGAGTTGGCATTGCTCCCGAGAAGCTCGAGGATATCTTTCAATCCTACGAGCAGGAAAATGGTACCGGTGAAAGGGTGAGTGGAGGTACGGGGCTCGGTCTCAGTATTACACGCAAACTCGTAGAGCTGGGCGGAGGAAGGATCTGGGTTGAATCGGAACTGGGTCAGGGATCGGTTTTTCATTTCACCCTGCCGGTTGCCAGGACAACTCTTCTCCATACCGGTAACAAGCCGGCTGCGGCCAGCTATGTAGCTGCACAACATACCCATGATTCTGAAGTTATCCCTACAGAACCGGACGAGTCAGAAGAGAGTTTGGAAGCAGAGCATACCATTTTAATTGTGGATGACGATCCGGTGAATCGCCAGGTGCTTTTCAATCTGCTATCGACAGAGCGATATCGGGTCATATCTGCCGACAGCGGGGCAGCAGCCTTGAAGCTGCGAGAACAATACCCGGGAATCGATCTGGTTATTACCGACTGGATGATGCCTCGGATGTCCGGAATGGAGTTATGTCGTAAGCTGCGTGAGCACAATTCCCTCTCGGAACTGCCAATCCTGATGCTGACTGCACGCGGATTGCCTGAGGATATCAGGCTGGGTTTCCAGGCCGGGGCGAACGATTTCCTAAGCAAACCTGTGGATGCGGGGGAGCTGCGTGCCAGGGTACGTACCTTGATCGACATGCGAGCCTCTGTTCAGGGCGCAATTCGAACGGAAATGGCTTTTTTGCAGGCACAGATCAAACCGCACTTTTTATATAACGCACTTAATGTCATTATTGCGACCTGCGCTGTTAATCCTGACAAAGCTACGGATCTGTTGATTGAACTAAGTCACTACCTGCGCGGAAGCTTCGACTTCCAGAACCGGGATCAGCTGGTGCCGCTGTCCAAGGAACTTGAACTGGTCGAATCCTACGTACATCTGGAACAGGCCCGGTTTGAGGAGCGGCTGGTGGTCAATTATGATATAGACCCTGATGTACGCATCTATGTGCCCCCGCTCAGTATCCAGCCGCTTGTTGAAAATGCCATTCGTCACGGTGTCATGGAGCGAGCCGCGGGTGGAACAGTGTCTCTGAGAATAGCCAGAGAGGACAATCGGGTGATCGTCGAGGTTGAGGATAATGGTGTGGGCATCCCTCCGGAGCGCCTGGCCCAGGTGAACTCGGGACGAACGGAAGGGCCAGGAGGTGTAGGGCTGCAAAATATAAACAGACGTTTAGCAGCGCTGTATGGGGAAGGGTTGAATATTCAGAGTCATGTGGGCAAAGGAACGAAAATTCGTTTCCATATCCCTTTATCGAGAGGTTAATAATCTCCAAACTGTGCCGAGGCAGATCATAATGGTTAACAGTTTAATAAGTGGATTGAATTCGATTGGTATTGAACTTAAAGAAATAAATAAGTAAGAGCAGGAGGCTGGGAGAACGGTGAGAGCCATTGTAATCGATGACGAGAAGCCAGCGCAGCTCCATCTGGAGCGCCTGTTACTGTCGGACGGACGGATTACACCCGTGCAATGTTTTTTAACAGCCCGTGATGGATTGGATTTTCTGGAAAAGGAACGCGTCGATGTCGTGTTTTTGGACATTGGCATGCCAGAGATGAACGGACTGGAAGCGGCTGAGTATATACAGCAACTGGATAACAACATTCGAATTATATTTGTAACCGCGTACGCAGATCATGCAGTCGAGGCATTTGAGCTGCACGCATTGGATTATGTATTGAAGCCGGTGAGCTCGGCAAGATTGCGCAAGACGATTGACCGGATCGCTTCCTGGATGTCTGCCATGCCTGAAATTGCAGTGACATCTGAAGTACAGGAACCAGGTGCGGAGGCTGCCCAGAGCGACGTCGAGTTACCCGGCCTGCTGACCTTTAAACATCTGGATATCTATAGAAGCTTGGGACCCGAAGCAGCCAAACATAAATGGAGGACTACGAAATCACAGGAGCTGTTTGCGTTTCTGTTTCACCATCGCGGAGAATGGGTAAGCAAAGAGATTCTGCTTGATAAGTTATGGGCTGACGTAACGCTGGAGAAGGGCTTAACCCATCTGCATACATCTGTGTACCAGATCCGCAAACTGCTGAAGGAATGGAGCATGACAGGTAAACTGGAGTACAACATGAACCGCTATCGTTTGCTGCCGGGTAACCTGGTGAGCGATGTGGAGCAGTTTGAGCTGGGTATGGGGTATGCCGAGGTTACGTCGGATAATGTGGAAGAACTTCGGGAAATTGTACTGTTATATCGTGGAGATTATCTGGAAGAGCATGATTACCAATGGTCGCAAGCGAAAGCCCGTGAGTTAAGGCGCAAATATATAAGATTGGTCTTGGATCTTGCCGATTGGAACATGAAGCATGAACGTGGCAAGGATGCGATTGAGCAATTGTTGGAATTACAGGAACGGGAGCCTTATGCCGAAGACATATGCCGATTAATGATGAAGGTGTATGCATCCATGGGTGATGGACAAGCCATACTCAAACTATATTCATCGTTTGCAAGGACACTCTTGGAGGAACTCGGGCATCAGCCGGAACCGGAGACGAGTCGTCTCTTTCATGAATTGACGGCGAAGTAGGCAGAATCCAGGCGGGAGGATGTCAGTGAAACTATTCATACATCGCAAAGATTTGCGTACGGATGACCTGAATGCATTTGATTATTTGCGGAACCAGGATGATGAGAGCTTTCATTTGTTCATTTATGATCCCTTTTTGCTGCGGCAGGGCCGCGAGAAGGAGCACAGCGGTATCAACTTTCTGAGGCATGCAGCCGGGCTTGGCAGACAATACCGGGAAGCGGGCAAGACGCTGCATCTGGCACACGGCAAGCCGGCCGAAGTTGTGGATTACATTTTGGGGCAAATGGAAGGTCGTATTGATGAGGTCGTTGTACATCGTGACATGACGCCTTACGCGATCGACAGGGACCGCAGCATACGCAAAGTTACTGAAGGATACCAGGTTGCATTCACGCAGCTGACCGATCATCTGCTGATTGATCTTCCGCGGTTTGCCGATTTTACGGGCAAATCGGAGCCTTATAAAGTGTTTGCTGCATTTCACAGGCGTTGGGTGGAGTTTATGAATGAATTCCCCAATCCTCCTTCAGCATTAACGGTGGCCGATGTGAAGGTAAGCAATCACTCCATGGAGTGGCCGGAGGCATACCGGGTACCCGAAGAGCTGCTGGAGGTTGAGCCGGCGGAAGATCCTCATGTGCTGCTGGATGGTTTTCTGCAGGAACGCATCGCGGAGTATGGGGAACATCGGGATGAATACGAAGCGTATGAGCCGAGTCATCTCAGTTCCTATGTGGCAGTAGGTGCAGTGTCGATTCGCAAGATGTATGATGCAGCTTACCGAACCGCGCAGTCGGGTGAATGGATCAGACAGCTGTGCTTTCGCGACTTCTATCTGTATCGTGCGGTATACGAGAGTCACTATTTTACATATGAAAAGGTATACGATCTGTCGCCGTTAAATGAGTATCATTTCGAGCGTTGGTGCAGGGCGGAAACAGGTATCCCGATTATTGATGCAGCGATGACTGAACTAAATGAAACAGGACGCATGCCGAACCGGCTGCGTATTCTGACAGCGATGTTTCTCACCAAAAACCTGCAGTGTCCGTTTACAAGGGGTGAGGCCTATTTCAGACGCAAACTGCTGGATTATGACAACATCCAGAATCGGGGGAACTGGTTATGGTGCGCTTCACTCGGCGAGAATGCGGCTCCGTATTTCCGGGTGAACAATCCTGTAACACAGTCAGAGAAGTATGATCCTCAAGGAGACTATATTCGCAAATGGCTGCCGGATCTGAAGAAGCACAGCAAGGACATTCATCAGCCTCGCCTAGATGCGATTGTGGATCTGAAAGCATCCAGACAGGCGGCTATTGAGGTCTATAAACAAATTCTGGCGAGCCGTCAGAAGGATTAGAATCACACAATGGAATGTGCATGTTCATGCTGGAGGAATCACCGGATTCCCGGATCTCCAAGGCGTAGGCCAAGAGGTCGGGTTCCAAGCCCCGCTGCCGCAGCTTATCCATGAGCAGGAGGTGCGTTTGATCGATCTCTGCCCGATCCGGATCCCCCTGATGTGTATACACGGCATATTCACGGGTTGGAAGGATAATACCGACCATGCCTTCCGGCACGTCGTGGAAGTGGGAGACCTCCACTCCGGCAATATAGTGATAGAGGCGTGTACGGCTCAGGGATACGCCCGTCTTCACCCCCGTCCTGATTTGGCGGGGGATTTCGTGTTGTCTGCGGCCCAATTCCACCCACAGCTTGGGAATCATTACTTTTGCCATATATACTGCTGTAAAAGGAGCCTGGAACTCAAGGCCAATTACATAGGTCTGCGGCCGTATAATCCGTTGGAATGGATCTGAGCTGACGATTCGTTGCCCTGTTATGCCGGCTGTTCGGTTGGCGGATTGCAGCAGGGAATATCCTCCTCGTCGCCCGGGCTCTGCGTATAAGGGCACGCCCATTCCACTAAGCTCATGTAAATATCGGAGCATGGTGCGATAAGAAACTCCGAATTCAGCAGCCATCTCATCCACGGTGAACGTTGGTTTGTCATACACTCGCATCATGAGTTCAATCAAACGCTGGGTTTTGGTCATACGCAGTCCACCTCTGAACAAGTTGTTTTATACTGACAGATTTTGTCACTATTTTAGTATAAAATAGAGTCAGGAATCACGACAACAGGATCAGCTTGAAGAAGAGAAGAAAATGATTGAAAGGGTGAGAAGGTATGGAACATGTCAATACTTCCATGTTGGTGCATAAGGAGGCAGCGACCGTTATCGGTTTGAAATGGGAAGGGACTTTCGCTGAAGCAGGGGCAGGGGGCATACGTGTTGTGCAAACGGAGTTCAAGCATCGTCTGCATGAGATCAGCGATGTACTTTACCCGCAGGAGCTTCTGGGATTGTCATATCATACGACAGATACAGGATTTGTTCATTATGTTGCAGTCGAGGTTGGCGAAGGTGGATTATCAGCTGTTCCATCTGGAATGGTGAAGGTTGATGTCCCGGCACATGATTATGCCAAGTGCAGTCATGCCAAAGGACAGAGTGTGGAGGCTTCCTATAATCGCATCTATACCTGGATCAAGGATCAGGGCCATACCGTGTCAGACGGTCCGCTTACACACTATGAAGTATATCCGATGGATCAGGACCCATATGATCCGGAGCCTGAGTTTACCATTTTAATCCCAGTGAACCAGAAATAATTGCTGTAGAGGCAGCAGCCCCGGAAGACCGCATTGCAGCGGTCTTTTTTACATTTATAGACATGAAAATAGTGTGAAATCTACTGAAAATTTAGGAATTGTTAAGAAAATGGACTACCCATCTTAAGCATTATGCCTTTTAATAGATAGTGAGCTTATCGTACTAAGTCATATCTGACATATTGACGAACACATTAAGGAGAAACGCTAAACATGAGTGAGACAATCAAAAGAGAGCGAATACCGGAGCTGAATCTGGTGCGTGCCATGGCGATTATCGGCGTGCTGTGTGTGCATTCCACTTCCTACGCGACGGTGGACATGACAGGTTCGGGATATTACTGGCTGTACAATTTTATTAATATCTTTATGAAATATGGTACGCCAACTTTTATTTTCATGAGCAGCTTCGTGTTGTTCTATAACTATTATTCTCGTCCTCTGGACAAGAAACTGGTCAGCAATTTTTACAAAAAGAGATTCGTGTATATTCTGCTGCCGTATTTCCTGTTTTCCCTGTTCTACTTTATCATTTTGCATGTGACACATTATCAAGGCCGTCCATTTGGTGAATCTGCCGTCAGCTTCATTACCAAGCTGTTCACGGGTAAGGCGTATACGCATCTGTACTTTGTATTTATCAACATGCAATTCTATCTGTTATTCCCGCTGGTGCTGTGGCTGCTGAAGAAGTATCCTTCGGTGGTCAAATGGTCGGTACCGATCGGATTGCTCATTCAATGGGCATTTATCGTAAGCAACAAATATGGATTCCAGGTACCGAACAAGGGAAGCTGGGCCTTCTCGTACTTCTCCTATTTCATGCTGGGAGCATTCATTGGAGTCTATTTTCCGAAGATCAAGCAATGGTTTGTCATCAGTCGTGAAAATGCGACCAAAGGCCGCGTAGCATCCTGGATTGTGTTATGGGCTGTCTGGATTGCTGCAGGACTGGGACATGTATACATTTATTATCTGCTTCGTATGAAAATTGCCACGTACAACACGCTATGGTATGAATTTTTCTGGAATCTGCATACTTTTGCTTGTGCGCTCGTACTGATCCAGATCGCATATCTGTTGTACCGCAAGGGGCCTGCGCTGATTGCAAAGCCGCTTAATCGGCTTGGGGCGCTGTCCTTCGGCATTTATCTGATTCATCCATTTTTCTTGCTGTTGTATCGGGAATTTCCGCCGCAAACCGGGGTGTCCTGGCTGGTTCACCTGTGGTATGCCGGAGGCTTTGCCGTAGCACTGTTCGCTTCATGGATCGTGGTTGGGCTGACCGCAAGGTTCGTTCCGTTTGCCTGGGTTATTTTCGGCAATCTTCCAAAACCGAAACCGCGTATCGTTCCGCAACAGAATTCGGGCCAACTCGACGTTCGTTAATGAGGAATTGCATACCATATAGGAATAATAAACCGTTTCTTGGTCGACCCTTAGGGTTGAGCGGGGAACGGTTTTTTTTATATGATTTATGAGCATCAGGTGGGAACGAGTGTTTCTTTATCATGTGCCTGGGGTAATGAGAAGGCGGAACACAATTCAATTATTGAATAAGTCAAAATAAGTTTGAATACTAAATTTCACTTTAACGAAGTGGGCAGAAGAAACCTGGGGAAGCGAAGCGCTCGCCTTTATCACCAGATTTCACCCTTTAAAAGGGGATCAGGAAATCAGGGGATAACAGCGATCGGAAGGTTATTCTGACAGCGTAGTGTATAGTGAAAATTCATTTGTTCAACAGGTAGAGACTTTAAGAACAGGATCAAGGTGAGAAGAATGACAACATGTGAACAATGCGGGAAACCGATGCAAGATATATTGGAATATGTGGAACACATCCTTCACGAATGCAGCGGGCAGACACCCGAGTACAATACGGATGGCTATCAGGCGCAGACACAGGGGTATGAGTGCGTCCGCGAGCAGATGTGATACAATAGAAAGAAACCGGATTCATACGGAACCGAGGTGACAACATGGAGACGGGCTCGGCCCCTTTCCGGCAGGGAATGACGGAACATGAAGCGCAACAGACCAAGACATGCATGTATTGCGGGCAAAAGCGTCCGTTGTCCGAATTCCGGCGCAGAACCGGAAAGAGGGCGGGTCCCGGATCCAGACGAGGGGCTTGTCGCCTTTGCCGTCAGCGAGGTGGACAGGTTAACGGCCACGACATCTCAGAGCAGCAGAATCAGAGTCAGCCCATTCGGACACAGAGACTGAAAACAGAGCCGGGCGGAGCAGTTGTAACCCCGGCAAGCAAAGTGGTAACTACTGAGGCTGTTGTTACACAGGATATGAAGGCTAAATCGTTATCTTCAGATACCCCGGAACCTTCTTCAGGGAGTCGGAAGAAAAGAAGAAGGAGACGAAAAGCCAAGCCGCAGGAGGCACAGCCAGGCCTTGAGCAATCTGAGCAGATCACGGAGGCAAGAATGGAACGTCAGGCGGGACGTGATCCGGATGTGGCTGTGCACACGAGTCCAAGTGTGCGTGCTAACCAGACCGACGCACAGGCGACTGCGGCGGTTAATGGGGATTTGCTGCCGGAAGCTCCGCAGGACGCGGCAGCGGGAACAGCGGATGCGGGTCAGCAGACCGCAGCCGGGCGCAAACGCAAGCGGCGCCGCAAGCGCTCGGCGCCGCCCACCGCTGGCACTGGACCGGACCGCATCACGGTCAAGTCCGATGTGCCAGCGGTGGGCGACCGTGGGGCTGCCGCTGCTGTCGACATGCCTTTGGCGGCAGCAGCACAGCCTGCCGCCCCGGGGCTGGATCCCGGCCAAGCAGCACATGCTGTGGCCGGGACAGCCGGTTCTGCCCCCAAGCGGCCGCAAGGTCCGCAGGGGGCCAAGACGCGGCCTGTGCGCACGGAGCGTGTGCATTCAGCCGATGGTGAAGACACTGCCCGGGCCACGACATCCGGGCACCGGCCCAACTCCCACCACGCCCGCAGCCGCAGCGCGGGTGCAGATGGCCGGCCGCGCCGCCAGACTTCGGCAGTGCCGGTACCCATTGATCCAGAAGACCCGTCATCACTTCGTACTAACAGACAGGGGATGGTACGGATGCGCGGCAAAACGGACAAGGGGCGCCGCTGGCATCAGGAGGTTGACCTGGAACTTGCGGTCACGCTGGTCAAGGAAAAAGCCGCGGTTGTCGTCAATCGGTACACGATTCGCCGATTATTCAGCAACAAGGATTTTAAACGATATATTATGACCCGGGATCGGTTTACCTGCTACTTCTGTGGATCGTATGGGGATACGATTGATCATCTTCTGCCCCGGGCCAAAGGCGGACATACAACCCCGCTGAACTGTGTATGTGCCTGCAATCTGTGCAACCAGTCCAAAGCCGCAATGGATGCAGATGAGTTCATGCGGTCTGGCATACCGGAATGGAATGCGGCTCATCAGGAGGAATTGAACGAGCAGGAGATGCAGGAAGCTCAGCTGGAATAGGTTAATATCATTTCTCTTCTCCAACGAAGGGGATATTGAATAAAGAGAGCACATCACGACTGTACAGGTCAGGATGTGCTCTTGGTGTTTTGATCTCAACTGTGAATATTTCTTCAAATTAACAACGGTCTGCAGGGGATTCGTACGTTATACTGTGAGAAGAAGATGAACCGTACTCGGATGGTCTGAGTGCTGATAGATTTACGATAGATACGGATTAAGACTGAAAAGATTGGAGGATGCACATGACCCCGGTACCTCTGGACATAATGTCCTATATTACGGAAGAGAATATTCGATATTGGCTGGAGCAGTTTCGTTCCCTGGGGCCGCTGCCGGGGATATTGCTTACGTTCATGAAGTCCTTCATACCTCCGCTGCCGACCCTGCTGATCGTGGGAGTTAACGGTGCGGTGTACGGACTGTGGGCAGGATTTTTATACTCGTGGATTGGAATGGTGCTGGGCTGCACCCTGACATTCCTGCTGGTGCGAGAGATTGGAAAATCAGCCTTTGTGGAGCGATGGGCGAGCAAACCTCGTGTTCAGCGGAGCATGGTATGGATTCGGCGGAATGCCTTCAGTTATGTATTTTTGCTGAGCATCTTTCCGGTTGGTCCGTTCGTCATTATTAATGTGGCAGCAGGCATAGCCCGGATGAGACTGATGTCTTTCCTGGTGGCAGTAGGTTTCGGCAAAGCCATCATGATTTTCTGTGTAACGTATATTGGCTCCAATGTGGCACAATTCCTGGAGCACCCGGTACGATGGGGAGGCGTATTGCTGTTTATCGCGGTATCCCTGTGGGCCAGTCGGAAGCTGGAGAGACACTTTACCCGTTCATCGGCACAGGAGGAACTGAACGATTCCAATCAGCCTTCGGGAAACTCCATCTCTTCCTGAAAATGAAGGGCAGCAAAACACACGATGCGGTTCTACGGCATCCGGTTACGCGCATAATCTAAACAGACTGTCATCGAGGGTCTCGTTAACAGTCTGTTTTTCTTTTTGAACGACTCATATACGACTTTACCTCTTATTTTCTCTTGTTCCACAATTCCAACAAAGGCCCCTCATTCCCATAGACCGGATCGGTACCAGGAATCGGCACATCCCGAATTTCCCGAAGTACCTCTGGCCGTTCACCAGGTTCACCTGTACGTGTATTGTAGTCCGTGCCACCAGGATAGGCGCCCGCAATTCGGAAATCAGGGCTGGCCTCCAGCCGTTTATGTCCGGTTCCTGCAGGAAGCACAACAACGTCTCCCGTTTGCAAATAGACTCGCTGTCCTTTCTCCCCACCCAAAACAAGCTGCACGAAACCGCTTACCACAGCAAGTGCTTCATGTGCATTACTGTGATAATGATGATAATCAAACACACCATTAAGCCAGCTGTTTCCCCAACCATTTCGGTTCAGCCGTGACTCTGCTCGGGACGGGTCTTTTGCCCATATCCCCTTATACAGGAGAACTGGCAGGTTTGGGTGATTGGGAATCACACCATCATCCTTAAAAAATAACGTCTCTATGTTCTCTTTTCGTTCATTCATTATAATCACCTCTCTATACATTACCCGTTCAGGAGAAAGAGAATAAAAAAATGATTGGAAAATGATACAAAACGTATCGTATTAAGGGTATACTTTGTACATACGCTCAACTCATGAGCCCGCCTGAGTAAATTCAAGGAGGAATGGTTTAGTGAACATTGTCATTACAGGGGCTTCCGGATTTGTGGGATTCAATCTTTCTCATTATTTGGCGCAAAAAGGACATCGCATTACCCTGATTGACAGGGATGACTATTGTCAAAGACTTGTTCACAGCTCTCCACTGCATGAGATGACCTTCACCTGTTGTAACCTCGCGTCAGATCAATTCAGCTTGCCGCACGGAACAGATTATATTATCCACCTGGCCGCCATGCCGCATGTCGATTATTCCTACCATCATCCAGGAGAAGTGTTTCGTAACAACACACTGAGCACGCAGGCCATTTTGCAATATGCTGCCGATCATCGTATTCCAGTTGTACTGGCCTCCTCGGTAGAGGTATACGGAGGGGAGTTTGGCAGAGTTTACTCCGAATCAGATGTGTATGCCCCGGTATCGCCCTATTCTGCATCCAAAGTAGCCTGTGAGACGCTGGCTCATTCCTATGCCCAATGTTACAACCTTCCTGTTAAAATCTTTCGCCTGACCAACCTTTATGGTCCATGGCAGCTGCCTGACCGGATTATTCCACGCAATTATGGACGGATGATGGATGGCTTGCGTCTGGATATCCAGGGATCGGCTGTACGTGACTTTCTGTATATTGATGATGCACTAAAAGCCATCGAACAGATCATGCTGCATGGACAAGATCGACATACCTATAACATCTCCACAGGTCAAGGTACAACGATGCAGGAGATCGGCCAGCTGCTGCAATCCCTGCAGCGCTCGACAACGGGAGCTGTAGAGATCCGTCATCAGGAGCCGACACAATCCAGAGGTTCCAGTTTAGTGATTCATTCGGGCAAATTAAGAGAAGAATTGGGATGGAGACCGCAGGTTACGTTGGAGCAGGGTTTGGAAAAAACATACCGATGGTATCAGGAACATCCGGATTGGGTGCGTCAGTTCAGCAGGCATTATCAAACGTCACGAGGAAGCCATGATTTCATTGTTGATATGGCGAGGTATATGGTGCCGACTGTCTGATGCGAGCCAAAAAAAGCCAGGGAAGGGTGATTGGAATAACACCTTCCTTGGCTTTTTTGTGCCCCCGTATGACAGCAAGCTCATGCGGTAAGTCTACGGGTGGATATGCTCTGTTATATATTGCACGATTTGAACGTGCGAAGCATCTTGAACCTTGGTACTAGTGTCGATCTTTCACATCAGCAATTTTGTCTTGAACAGCACCTTTGGCTTTGTCCTTTTTGCCCTCAGCCTGAAGGGATCTGTTATTAGTTGCGTTACCGATCTGATCCTTCACTTCGCCTTTGGCTTTATTCACGCCTGCTTTGAGCTTATCGCTAGTGGAATTACTCATATCGAACATCTCCTTCATTTCTGGTGTAGTCGTTATTAACCGGGTTCCCGGAATTCTAAACGTAACGCAGCCAAAACCGATAGGATATAGGCCTGAATGAAGGTGAACATACATATCGGGAAGAAATGAGCGGAATAGGGAATAAGCCTGCATCACTAGCCGCATAATAACGACAGTGACCAAATTCGTTGCGTGAAACTCATGATTTTGGAAAACAATCCCTAAATGTATGACTGAAAAAATCCTCCCATATGTATTTTTTCGCACATATGGACATATGTGATCTTGTCTTAATACCACATGTGGTAGAAATGAAGATCTTGGTCAGAAGGATAAGCGGTTACATCCTGACTGCGATGCTTGACAAAAAGATCGATTTTGTTACAATGTTCACAATATCTTCACAAGTGTAAAAAATTTCTTTTTCATGTTCATGTGTAAGAGGTGTAATATAAGGGTATAGAGTTCGGTTTCGGCCTGCTTGTCGTTTTGCGTCAACACATGTTGTCCGCAATAGACCCAATACAATACATGATCCGGGAGCGGCCTTTTGGACTTCGCTCTTTCTATTGTGTGAAATTTGGTACATTTCATTGTATCGCTTGTATTCGTGGTTCGGCTCTGCTTGACAGGCATCATGAAAGTCGCGGACTTCTATCCCAAAGTAAAGGAGGACTTTCTCTTATGTCACAATCGCCTACTCAACAAGAGGTGCCAGTTACAGAAGGTGCCAACGAGCGCCAGTCCTTGGACGTGCTCGATCAACTGATGAAGCCTGAGGTACAGGAATCTCTGACCGTTCTGGTGGAAAACCTGCCTAAACTGGCTGAAATGGTCACTGCCATGACCAAAGCATATGACTTTGCACAAAGCGTTGCTACAGACAAAGTTCTGATCAGCGACACAATGAGTGCAATGGGTGAATTCGCTAAACCAGTTGTAGACAAAGCTAAAGGTGTAGCTTCCGCTGCAATTGAAGCCAATGACCGTGCGCAAGCAGAGCAAACTTCGGTTGGCCTGTTCGCTATGCTCAAAATGCTTAAAGATCCAAACGTACAACAAACGCTGCGTTTTGCTCAATCTTTCCTGAGCATCCTGAACGAGCGTCAACAACAGCAACGTTAAGATTAGAAGAACGGAGGATGGATATGTCGAAGCAAATTTTGATCTTGGGCGGAGGTTACGGTGGTCTTTTGACTGCGCTGACTGCGCGTCAATACCTGACACCGGAAGAAGCGACAATTACAGTCGTGAACCGTTACCCTACGCACCAAATTATTACGGAACTGCACCGTCTTGCAGCAGGAAGCATTGCTGAGAAGGCAGTTGCTCTTCCACTTGAAAAATTGCTGCGTGGTAAAAACGTGAACTTAAAAATCGATACGGTGGACACAATCAAGCCGGACGAGAAAAAAGTTCTGATGACCAGCGGCTCCACTTACTCTTATGATGCACTCGTCGTTGCCCTGGGCAGCGAAACGGCATTCTTCGGAATTCCGGGATTGCAGGAGTACAGCTTCACGCTGAAATCCGTTAGTGATGCTAACCGTATTCGTGCACACGTTGAAGCACGTCTGGATGCATACAAACAATCCGGCAACAAAGCAGACGCAACGTTTGTTATTGGCGGCGGCGGTTTGACAGGTATTGAGCTTGTCGGCGAATTCGCAGACCTTCTTCCAGGCGTATGCCAAGAAAAAGGTATCGATTTCAAAGATATCTCCCTGTACACAGTTGAAGCAGGTCCTTCCATCCTGGCAGGATTCCCGCCAGAACTGGTTGACCGTGCAAAATCCAGTCTCGAGAAACGTGGCGTTAACTTCATCGTTGGCGTAGCGATCACGGAGATGAAAGAAAACGAAGTATTGCTGAAAGACGGCAGCTCGATCCCTACGAACACACTCGTATGGACAGGTGGCGTACAAGGTAATGCGGTAGTTGCTAACAGTGGAATTGAAGTGGATCGCGGCCGTGCAAAAGTGACGGAAGTTCTGCAATCCACATCCCACAAAGATGTGTTCGTTGCTGGTGACAGCGCAGTGGTCTTCCCTAGCGAAGGCGCTCGTCCGTACCCACCAACTGCACAACTGGCTTGGCAAATGGGTGAAACCATCGGTCACAACCTGGGCGTAATGTTCAAAGGTGGCGCAATGGAATCCTTCACACCAGTATTCTCCGGTACACTGGGAAGTCTGGGTCGTAAGGATGCTGTCGGCATGATCGGTGGCAACCAGACTCGTCTGAAAGGTCTGCCAGCAACCATGATGAAAGAAGCAAGTAACATTCGTTACCTGTCTCACATCCACGGATTGTTTGCACTGGCTTACTAATTTAGTAGCCATCCATATAAGGGTGCCCCTTGGGGCGCCCTTTTTGCGTTTCTTGCTTCTGCTTCAAGGCAGGGGTGCCGAGATGAATGCCAGCGGAGGCGGAGTTAACAGGCAGGTATAGACAGTACAGGATGTATGGTATATTAAGAAGTATATTAATTGAATGTTCTTGCGCGGGCGATGCGCTGGACGGATTGGACAACAGCAGCCGGCGCTTAGAAGCGTCGGCTTTCGTTTAAATTAAAGACAAGTCCAGGACAGAATTTAAATCAAACGGGGATGCCCCGTTTAACCGAGAGGAGCATGACAATGAAAGTATTGGTTATTGGAGCAAACGGACAAATTGGCAAAGTTTTAGTGGAACTGCTGGCCCGGGAAGGCAAGCATCAGGTGACGGCGATGATTCGCAAACCGGAACAGGCGGATGCATTGAAAGAGCGGGGTGCAAATGTGGTCATCGGCGATCTGGAGGGCAGTGTGGACGAGCTGGCCGAGGCAATGAAAGATCATAATGCAATTGTATTTACAGCCGGTTCCGGTGGCTCTACAGGTGCAGACAAGACACTTCTAATTGACCTCGACGGCGCTGTAAAAACAATGGAGGCCGCACAGCAGCAGGGCATTTCCAGGTACATTCTGGTCAGTGCGTTTGGTGCGGATCGGCGGGAGAAATGGTCGGATGCCATTAAGCCGTATTATGTGGCGAAGCATTATGCAGATCGTGCTTTGTTTGCGAGCGAGCTGAATTATACGATTATTCGTCCAGGCGGCTTGAAAAACGAACCGGGAACAGGCAAAATCGCCGTAGGAACAGATTTGAAACCAGGCAGCATCTCACGTGAGGATGTAGCTCGCGTTATCGCTGCCTCCTTGCAGGAAGAGAAGACGTATCGAATGGCTTTTGATTTGATTGCCGGGGATGACTTCGTGGAGGATGCATTGGGCAAATTGTAGACTCTATTGTAATATATCCGGGGGAGAATGGAATGAGGGGGAACGCTGTATGAATGAAGCCGTGCTGGTAATTGAAGATGAGCCCAAAATCGCACGCCTGCTTGAGCTTGAGTTGCAGTATGAGGGATATCAGGTAGGCAAGGCGGAGAGTGGCACGGAAGGGCTGGAAATGTACAATGATGGCCAGTGGGATCTGATTTTGTTGGATATTATGCTTCCAGGTTTGAGCGGAATTGAGGTATTACGGCGAATTCGTGCCAAGGATGCCATGGTACCCATCCTGATGCTGACAGCGAAGGATTCTGTCGAGGACAAGGTATCCGGACTCGACCTCGGTGCCAACGACTACATTACCAAGCCCTTCCGAATTGAAGAACTGCTTGCCAGGGTGCGAGCAGCGCTAAGGTTGAGTGCTGCCGCCGCGGCTTCTTTATCCGGGGTTTCACCGCATGCCACGCACGAATCATCAGGCCATGCGAATGAAGACGAAACAGGCTGGCTAACGGCCGCTGGATTAAAATTGAATGAGGGTACTCGTGAGGTATCACGAGATGGTACACCGATTGAGCTTACTCCGCGTGAGTTTGATCTGCTGGTCTATCTGCTTCAAAATCAGCGTCAAGTATTAAGTCGTGACCAGATTGTACAGGCGGTTTGGGGTTACGATTATTATGGAGATACCAATGTGGTGGATGTGTATATCCGTTATGTGCGCAAAAAAGTAGATAACGGATTCAATCCACCCTTAATACATACGGTTCGGGGTGTGGGATACGTCCTGAAGGAGCAATCATGAGCCTGCGCAGCAAAATCTACGGATACTCCTCGGTATTGTTTGCCGTGCTGCTCATTGCTGTGAACCTCTCGGTATACATCGTGTTCGAACGTATCTCGCTGGATAACGAGATCAAACGGGTGGAAGCTGAGGCTGCTGCCATTGTAACGGGAGTACGCGATTCTGCCGAATCCATTCCACCGGACGACCTGCTGCGTGCCTATGCACCAGTGGAAGGAATGCTCCGTATTGTCAATGAGGACGGCACCAGCTCTGATCCGGTAACGACCGCAGCAGAACCTCAGTTGAACGTGACGCTGAGCAAGCTGCCATACAAGTATGAGAGTCAGAAGAAATCGGAATATAACCGGCTTGGACAGGTCGATTATGTATGGGTATCCGTGCCGGTGATCTGGCCTGACGGTGAAGTGGTGAATGTGCAAGTCACCGAAAGTATTGCAGATACCGAGAATGGCTTATCGGTGCTGCGTACAGTCCTTGTTGCCGTGACGATCATCGCGCTAATCCCTGCCATTATCTCCAGCTGGATTCTGGCCAACCGGATGACAAGGCCCATTCAGCAGATGACACGTACGATGAGTGATATCCAGTCAAGCGGTCAGTTCAAGCGGCTTCCGCTAGCAGCCCAGTCCAAGGATGAGCTGAGTACGATGGGTCAGACGTTCAACCGCATGATGGATTTGCTGGAATCCAACTTCGAGCGCCAGGAGCGTTTTGTATCAGATGCCTCACACGAGCTTAAAACACCGCTGACCATCATCGAAAGTTATGCCAGTCTGCTGCAGCGACGAGGCAAGGAGCGGCCGGAGGTGTTTGATGAAGCCGTAGAAGCAATATTGTCCGAATCGGTCCGCATGCGGGAGATGACGGAACAGCTGCTCCTGCTGGCGAAGCAGCCAGAGCAGTGGAATGTGCAGCTGGAACGGGTAGATATCACACGGCTTGCCCAGGAATCGACTCGTGCGTTTCGCGAAGCATACCACCGTGAGGTTTATTGTGATGATCCGGGCAGTATATGGGCGATCAGCGATGAGAGTAAGCTGAAGCAGATGCTGTTTATTTTGCTGGACAATGCCCGTAAATATAGTGAAGCTGCCATTGAGGTCAGACTAGAATCCATAGGGCAGGAATGCCGGATACGCATTGTGGATTCAGGGATCGGAATGCGGGAGGAAGAGCTGTCGAAAGTCTTTGACCGTTTCTACCGTGTTGATCCGGCTAGGACACGCAGCGGAGGAGCAAGTGGTTCCGGCTTGGGATTGTCTCTGGCGAAGGACATCGCGGGGGCTATAGGGGCACGTGTTGAACTGACCAGCACCGAGGGGATCGGAACCGAGGCTTCGATTATTTTGCCATTATCCGTTCATACCGCTCCATTCTCATGAAATTCTCATTCTTCTCTTATATACTGATGGCAAGAGTATTTCGGGAGTAGATGAACGTGTGAAAGGAGGAGCCCGATTGGAAAAATCACAGATGCCACCGGAAATGAAACGAGAACAGCAGAAGTCCAAAAGGAGTTCACGGCGTCCATTATGGTGGGGAGCAGGTCTTGTGGCTGTACTGCTTGTGATCATCGTTGGCTGGTGGAAACCATGGCAGTCAGGCCATGTTATGCTGAGTGCAGATGCAGCCGCGCAAGCAGTTTTGGAGCAATACCCCGGAGAAATTGTGAATTCCACATTGAAGGATGGCACATATATCATGCAGCTCCGTTCCGAAACGGGGCTGTACGATGTACAACTGGATGCTGAAACGGCTACAGTCAGTGCCATTAAACGACTGGAATCCAATCCGCAAGCGGAAGAAAAAACATTGCTCAGCCGGGAGCAAATCAAGACAGAGCTGCTCAAGCAAACAAATGAGCAGCTGGTCTCACTGGAGCTGGTGGAGCAGCAGGGGAGCCCGGTGTATCTGGCTGTTCTGAAAATGAAAGACAACAGCCGTGAGCAATGGACGGTTGATCCATATAACGGGGAGAAGCAATCTTCCAAAACGTTGGACACACCCGCCTCGGAACCGGCAAAAGAGGACGATCCGCCCCGGTTTCTAAGCGAAAAGGAAGCTGAGCAAAAGGCGCTTGCCAGGGTGCCTGGGGAAGTGGATGACACCGAACTTCGTGGAACGAATAGTGGAAATCCGTATTATCTGGTGGAGATTGATCTGGAGGATGGCCGAGAGGCCATCGTGCAGGTGAACGCGATCTCGGGCGCAATCCGGTCCGTGACCTGGGATGAGGACGAAGAAGATTAAACGGATAAATAGAATAATGTGAATGTTCTACTCATTTTCTCATCAAATTCTAATCTGACTCTCGCTGATCTCTCATCCGCAGGGGTTATTCTATACCTGTAGACAAGAACGAGAAAAACAACGAGGAGATGAATAATGATGATGAACAAACACAAACTATGGATTGGCAGCCTTTCGGCAGCGGTGCTTCTTGGAGGATCAGCGGTAGCAGCAAGCGGCAGTGTAAACGGACAATCGGTGGAAACTACGTCAACATCGACTTCGCAGTCGGTCACGCAGAGCAGCACAGGCAAATTGCTGACTGGAGCACAAGCAAAAGCGGCAGCCCTGAAAGCAGCGGAAGGTAAAGTGGATGACATCGATCTGGAACGCAGAAACGGCCAAACCTACTACGAGGTCGAGATCGACAGAAAAGGAAGCAATGATGTCGTGGTTCGTCTGGATGCATACACAGGCAAGATCCTGGCGGTTGTGGATGATGAAGACTATGATGACGATGATGATTATAATTACAATGGCTCTGCCAAGGCCCCTTCTTCCAGCCAATCTGCTGCGAAACAGGTTAAACTGACAGAAGCACAAGCTTCTGCCATTGCCCTGAAACAAGTGACTGGTGGGAAAGTAACCGAAATTGAGCTTGACCATGATGACGGCCGGTATGTGTATGAGATCGAGATCAGAACCGCGGATGGCGAGGCTGACGTGGACGTGGATGCCAATACAGGTAAAGTGCTGTCCTTTGACCAAGATTTTGATGATGAGGATTAAGTAATAAAGCTGGATAAACACACGTTTGAACCAATATAAGTAGGCATGCTCCTATACCATAAGAGGGTACAATCTAGAATCAGAGCATGCACACGGTAGAGGCGCTTCCCATGAAGCGTCTTTTTGCTTTTTTTTCTGCTGTCTGGTACACAAATTACATATTCGGGCACCGCCTAAACTGTGGTAAACTAGTAGAATTATAGAAATGGATTGTGACAGGAGGCGGGATAACGAAGTGAGCGAAGAACAAGTACTGTCCATTGAAGGCTTGCGTATGCGATATAACGGACGCTATGTCCTGAACGGAATCGATCTTGAGGTGAATCGGGGAGAGATGATCGGGTATATCGGTCCGAATGGAGCCGGCAAAAGTACCACCGTCAAGATCCTGCTTGGGCTGGTTGAAGGATATGTAGGCAAGGTTCACATCTTTGGCAAGGATATTGCAGATGGCGATGTGGAATATAAACGCAGAATCGGTTATGTGCCGGAAGTGGCAGAGCTGTATGAACAACTAACGCCTGCAGAATATCTGACATTCATTGGAGAATTATATGGCCTGTCCTACGACGATGCCGATTACAAGGCCAAGCAGCTGATGGATTGTTTTGGACTCGAAAAATCCTATCACTCCCGAATTGCAACCTTCTCGAAGGGGATGCGCCAAAAGGTATTGCTCGTCTCCGCATTGCTGCATGACCCGGATCTGTTGTTTCTGGATGAACCGCTCAGCGGACTGGATGCCAACAGTGTGATGGTGGTCAAGGAGATTTTGTCACAGCTGTCCGCTAAAGGTACAACCATCTTCTATTCCTCACACATCATGGACGTGGTCGAGAAGATCAGCAGCCGAATCATCCTGATCGCGGAAGGCAGGGTATTGGCTGATGGATCGTTTAAGCAGCTGCAGCAGCAGTCCATGGAAGGCACGCTCGAAGAAGTGTTCAACCAATTGACAGGTTTTAATGAGCATAAGGCGATTGCTGAACGCTTTGTGTCGATTGTGCAGGAGGTGTACTGATATGGCGGAATCCTCCGAATTCCGTACGCTGAAGATTCTGGATCGTTTCCGACATGTCATTGCCAGGACAGGGGCAGATTATGATGTGCTGCGGCTTATTTTGCGGGTAAAATTCCAAATGGATCAGCGCAGGGTACCGACTGTATTGTCTGCACGCAGCGGTAACAAGGAGCAAAAAGAAGGAAACCTGTATCTTCGCTCCTTGTGGTTATACGGACTGATGGGTTTGATTTTGGTACCTTTTATCGTCTGGGATACCGGTCACTATATGCTCCAGATGAGTCTGGTCACCGCAGTGCTGATGTTTATCATCATGACGTCCATGATTTCGGACTTTTCGTCCGTGCTGCTGGACATCCGTGATCGAAATATTATTATGACCAAACCGGTGAATGGACGCACCGTTGGTATGGCTCGTGCCATTCACGCCGGGGTTTATCTGCTGCTGTTAACAGGTTCCCTGTCGGCTGCACCGCTAATTGCGGGATTGATTACATACGGCATCGTTTTTTTTCTTATTTTTATCGTAGAACTCATTCTGATCAATATGTTCATTCTGGTGACCACATCTCTGGTCTACCTGTTCATGATGAAATTTCTCGATGGAGAAAAGCTGAAAGACATGATCAATATGGTACAGATTCTGTTATCCGTTGGAATTGCTGTTGGATACCAACTGGTTGCACGCTCGTTCAGTATCATTAATTTTGACATGGTCTTCACACCTGCCTGGTGGCAGCTGCTGCTCCCTCCTATGTGGTATGCGGCTGTGTATGAATGGCTGTTCGGCGGTGGCGGAGATGCGTGGCTGTATACCTTCAGCGCTCTGGCTGTTGTAGTTCCCATTGTCTGTCTGGGCGTGTATGTGAAGCTAATGCCGTCCTTTGAATTGTATTTGGAGAAAATGACCTATTCAGGCTCCACTTCAGGACGAAGAAAAGGGTTGTGGGATCGTACACTCGCCAAGGTGTTCTGTAGGTCGGGGGAGGAGCAGGCCTGCTTCCGGTTGTCAGCGAGTATGATGCGGAATGAACGGGAATTCAAGCTTAAGGTGTATCCATCCATTGGCTTATCCTTTGTTTTGCCTTATGTGTTCTGGTTCACCGAATTGCAGTCATCCTCGTGGGCGGAGCTGAAAGAAAGCTCGTTTTTTTACACGCTGTATATCATGCTGATCCTGGTTGTATCGGTAGTCATTATGCTTAAGTATTCTGGCCAATACAAGGCGTTCTGGACGTTCCGGGCGGCGCCAGTTGCAATTGAGAATGTATTATATAAAGGTGCCTTGAAGGCATTTTTATGCAATATGTTTTTGCCCGTGTTTCTGCTGAATGCCCTCGTGTTTGCCTGGACATTTGGGCTGCGGATTCTGCCTGATCTGGCCGTGATTCTGCTGGTGGCTACTGCCCTGATTCCGATAACAGGCAAACTTTTATTGCGTAAACCGCCGTTCTCCCTATCCTTTAGCATTGCCCAGCAAAGTGATGGATGGTTCGTTTTTGCCGCCTTCCCGGTGCTTGCCTTATTATGGGGGATACATGTTTTCTTCCGTACGCTTCCTGGAGGCGTTTGGATCTTCGGGGGGCTTCTGATTGTGGCGAATGTTTTGCTCTGGACCATGTTATTCCGGGTCAAGCGGGTACAAGAAGTACAGGTCTGAAGGAAATAAGAAATATAGAAGGAAAACAAACAACACACACAGCAAGCTAGAGTAAGATAGAAGGCCAACCTTGTTTACCTCAAACAGGTTGGCTTTTTATAGGTGAACATTATTTATCGCTCGTGTTCTTCATACGGTTCGTTCTTCTTCACGACGGGACAAAGGTGAAAAGTAGCTTCCAGCACGCGCAAAGGGGAAGTTAAATTCAACTTATGGCTGTGCGAGTCTGTCTTCAGCCATCTGGTCTGCGGCATCAGCAGTTGGGATGCTTGATGTGGCAGCTCTTTGGTAGACCTGGGTGAGTGTGTCCGCGATTCCCGCCACTCGCTGGCGGATCTGGTCTGGACCTGCACCCTCGAGCTCGTAGGCGGTGCTGATGATGCCGCCTGCGTTAAGCACATAGTCAGGCGCGTACAGGATGCCCCGCGCCTGCATGCGGCGAACAACCAGCTCCCGCTCGCTGAGCTGGTTGTTCGCCGCCCCGGCAACGATGGAGCAGCGCAGCTCCTCTACCGCTGCCGGGGTCAACACGCCCCCCAGGGCACAGGGGGCGAACACCTTGCAGTCAGCGGCGTGAACATGGGCCGGATCGGCCGGGGTGGCGCCGCTGAACTGCACAAGGGCACGTTGTACACGTTCCGGTACAACGTCTGCCACAATGAGCCGTGCCCCGGCTGCATGCAGGTGACGGCACAGGGCATACCCAACCTTGCCCAGTCCCTGGACGGCAACGGGAATGCCCTGAAGAGAAGGGACACCCTGGTGACGCAGAGAGGTCACAATGCCCGTGTACACCCCATAAGCGGTCATCTCGGCTGTGAAGTCATTCTGAGCGCCCAGCGATCCGGTGGTATCTGTTACATATGTGGTCTCCATCCGGATCTGGTCCATGTCTGCCGCCGTAGTGCCCAGGTCAAGGCCTGTGACATAGCGTCCATTCAGCCGTTCCAGAAATCGTCCCAAAGCACGGAAGATGTCGGCGCGTTGAGAGATATTCGGGTTCATGACCTTACTGCCCGACGGATCAACTCCGGGTACTTGTTTCACTGTCTTAGGGTCTGCAGTGGAATCAGTAGCACGCTTACTGTCTTGGCTGTCTTGATTGCCGCTATCCAAGTTATTGGCCCGCACTGCCGCCGGCATCTCCCAGACCACGGCTTTTCCACCGCCATACGGCAGGTTGGAAACGGCATTTTTGTAGGTCATGCCCTTGGCCAGCTTAATCGCGTCCCGAACGGCTTCTTCCTCCGACGCATACGCCCAACAGCGGCATCCTCCCAGCGCTGGCCCCAGTACGGTGCTGTGGATGGCAATGACAGCTTTCAGTCCGCTGTATGGATCATGACAAAATACGAGTTCTTCCAGGCCTTCACGCTCCATCTCCTGCCATAGCAGCATGGCCCTTCCCCCTTATGTCACCTTGTACCCATCTTGTTGTCTGAGCGTTTGCTCTCCGTTTGCTGACCCTTCATCATATTCATAAAAACCTGGTTTCGCCCCTGGGTCTTCGGCCGGGTTGATAATCGGTACAAACGGTTCTATAATGGCAGTTCCAGCTTGTCATTCGACAGGAATTGCCCAGAGATTTTTATTCGACCGTTTAAAATGACTGTATAAGGTCCAATGATGGAGATATAGAAAAACGTACAGGAAACGGACCGGAGCACGGAAAGTGGGTCCAACCGGTGTGCAGCCAGGAAAGAGGGATTGCTGTTGTTTAAAATATTGTTGTTCATCTTTTTGATCCAGATTGTGTATGTATCGGCTTATACGCTTCGAATGATTCTGACACTGAAAGGTCAGAAATACATCGCTGCGCTGATCAGTATGGGTGAGATCGTGATCTATGTACTGGGGTTGAATCTGGTCCTCCAGTACTTGAAGCAGCCTTCCGCATTGCTCGTTTATGCTGTAGGTTACGGGCTGGGTGTACTGCTCGGTGCCTGGATCGAAGAGAAAATTGCGCTTGGTTACGTTACCGTTAAAGTAATCTGTAATCAGATGGGTGGCAATGTAGCCAATGCACTAAGGGATAAAGGTTACGGTGTCACGGCATGGGTAGGCAGTGGGCGTGACGGAGATCGTTTGGTCATGGAGATTCTTGCGAAACGGAAAAATCAGAAATTGCTCTACCAGACCATTCTGGAACTGGATCCGAAAGCATTTGTTATCACCGTTGAGCCGAAGCAGTTCCATGGTGGGTTCTGGACACGCTCCATCAAAAAATAGGATAAGGCAGGCTTGCAGTGTTGCAGGCCTGTTTTTTTTGTGGGCAGTGTATCGGTTCATTACGAATTCTCCATGTCCCTGGAGTTCCTTTCAGGTTAATTGCGTACGATTTGAGGTTGCATACAGTACACTCCATGCAGCTCCGACAACGGTTATCACGAATGTAAAATAGGGATTATTGTTGTAATCGCTTCCAAGATGTACATTGTGGACATGTCCTTCATGACATGCGCTGGCAGAGATGGACGGACATGCTCATTATAATTCAGGGAGGAATGGTTTCATGAAAAGCAAAATTCGTACATGGTGCAGTGCAGCGCTGGCGCTGACGTTGGGTTTTACCCTACTGTCTGGACCCGCAAGTGTACAGGCAGCGGGCAATGCAGATTACAATCTTACAGGTTTCTCCCAAGGGAACACGGGTGGAGGTACCATCAGCGAATCGGATACGTCCAAGTATAAAAAGGTATACAATGCAACTGATCTGGCTGCGGCTCTGAAAAAGAACTCCGGGGTCAAAGTCGTCGAGATTATGAACGACCTCAACCTGGGATGGAATGAAATACCGAGCACAGCTCAGACATCTCCTTTTGCCAAGCATAATGATGCACTGACTCACCCTGTGTTGAAACAAACGGGCATCAGCAAGCTGACGATCGACAGCTTTAATGGCCTGACCATATTTTCGGCCAACGGGTCCAAGATCAAACATGCAGCCATCAGCATCAAACGCAGTTCTAACGTCATCATCCGCAATCTCGAATTTGATGAGTTATGGGAATGGGATGAAGCAACCAAAGGTGATTACGACAAGAACGACTGGGATTACATTACCCTGGAAGAGAACAGCAATGTATGGATTGATCACTGTACCTTTAATAAAGCTTATGACGGACTTGTCGATTCCAAGAAAGGAACCAGTGGTGTGACCATTTCCTGGTCTCTCTTCAAAGGGGATGACGGCAGCGCGAACAGCTGGGTTACCCAGCAGATCAACGAGTTGGAAGCAAACAAGGCTTCCTATCCAATGTACAACTACCTGCGCAGCAGCGCTGTAGGCCTCAGCAAAGCGGACATTATCGCCATTTCGGGACCGCAGAAAAAAGGCCATCTGGTTGGCTCAACCAGCTTCGAGTCAGCTAACGCCAATCTGTCCATGACCCTGCACCATAATTTGTACAAGGATATCCAGGATCGCATGCCGCGTCTGCGCGGAGGGAATGCACACGCCTACAATATCGTGATGGATGCGTCAGGGGCACGTGCGGCCAAATCCAGAATCACTTCGGCGATGGCAACGGCGATTTCGTCCAAAGGATATCATTTTGATATCATCAGTAACGGAGCGATCTCCACCGAAAGCGGTGCAGTGCTGGTCGAAAAATCGGTGATCAAAGACGTACTGTTCCCGGTTCGCAATAACCAGACAGATCCAGCCGATGCAACGTATACCGGTAAAATCCAGGTGACTGACACGATGTATTCTCTGGATGGAAGCTCATTCCGTGGAAACAGTAATACGTCCGGCAGTCCGCTCAGCCCGGTTCCAGCTGCGGTGAAAGCGTTCTCCTGGAATGGATTCTCTTCACTTCCTTACAGCTACACTACAGATGATCCAGCGACGCTGAATGCACGTCTCACCAGTTCAAGCGGAGCAGGTGCAGGCAAATTAACTTGGTCGAAAGACAACTGGCTGAAGACGAGTTACTAGGCTGCAGCAAGAATTGGGTACTGAACCGAGTGGCGAGCGTCTGTGATCAAAAGGGGTCTCTGGCCATTTCATCGCTTTTTCATAAGCAAAGAGTGCTCCTGCAGCCGTATTGGCCGGGAGCACTCTTTTTGTGGAATGAGAAGTCTTAGTTCCTTTTTAGTTAGATGCGGCATCCGAGAGAGCAGGCGCAGCACTTACCGAATCCCGATAAATGATGTTGCCCTTCACGTGTACACGGCCGAAGCTGCGATGCGGATTCTCAATCTTTTTGAGCATGGATTGAACGGCAGTGCGCGCCATCTGTTCAATATCCACTTCAACCGTAGTCAGCTTGGGATCGGAAAGAGTGGCATAGATATCGTTATCGAAACCAACGACCGAGCATTGAAGCGGTACCTGAATGCCCATTGAGGTGAGTTTCTGCACCAGTAGATGAGCAACCTGATCACAGTTGCAGACAAAAGCGGTCGGCAGCTGCTCCGGCAGATCAATCTCAATGAAGGTTCCCCGTTCATCACGGTCGTTGAGAACCAAATCCTGATTCATGGGCAGCCGGTGTTCGAGCAATGATTTGTAGTAACCGAGGAACCGGTCCTGAATGCTGCTCGTGGAATACAGATTCCCGACATAAGCGATGCTCCGGTGTCCCTGCTGTACGAGATAGTTCGTCAGCTCATAAGCGGCATAGAAGTTATCCGTAACGACGGAATCGATCTCGGAATGCTCGTCATAAAAGTCGAGGAACATTTTGGGGACATCCATGGACTGTACCAATTCGATATATTCCTTGCTGATCTGTCCGAGCACGATGAAGCCGTCTACCTTGGAGTCGCTGTACAGCTTGGGCAGTGTTAATTCCTCTTCGTCCTCCACATTCAGAATGTGCAGAATACCGTAGTATCCCTGATCCTCCAGGTGCTTGGTGATGCGCTGGAATACACGTACATAGAACGATTGTGTAGGTCCGGTAAAACGTTCCGGAATGATAACGCCGATATTATGAGTCAAGCCTTCCTTCATCGAACGGGCTGCGGCGTTATACCGATAACCCATCTGAACGGCAAGCACTTTGATTTTTTCCTTCAGTTCGCCACTGACGCCATCTTTGTCATTTAATGCTTTCGAGACCGTCACACTGCTAACCCCGAGCCTGTCGGCGATATCCCGCATGGTGATATTGTTCTTCAGCTTTGGTCGCCTCCTTCAAGCCGGTTTAAGTACAATGTGTTGTCATTATGCTTAGCGTTTACTTAAACATAATAACCATCCATATCAGTATACATCGTTACCAACGTGGAATAAAGAAAATCCGGCTCAAATCATGCAGACGGGGTCATTGGTCGGACAAATTCATGCGAATTGCTTCTGCAAAAGCAGTTCATTTCGTTCGATCAGGTCACCGCGCTGGACAGCACAGTCCAGGGATCGATATGGATCTGCAGGTGTGTTGAAGGTATAGTCAACCAATTTATCAAGGGTAGTTGTGGCTACATGACATCGGGTATCGCTGGACGCGTAATAAATGAAGACCTCATCATTTTCATTGACCACGACCCCATTGCAGAAAATGACATTGGATACATCGCCTACACGCTCATCGTCGTAAGGAGCAATAAAGTGTCCGCCAGGCTTGGCAATGATACGTGCCGGATCATTCAGATCTGTGGCGAACGTGTATAACACATAACGCAGACCAGCTGCGGTGTTCCTTACCCCGTGGGCAATGTGAATCCAGCCCCGTTCCGTCTTGAGCGGAGCGGGCCCCTGTCCATTTTTGACTTCATACACTGTATGATATTTCCGTTCGTCGATAATGGTCTCTTCATGAATAACCGGACTCAGGATATCATCGCACAGACCAAAAGCGATTCCGCCGCCGCTGCCTGTGGAGATGAATCCGTCCTGTGGACGTGTATAGAACGCGTATTTGCCATCAACAAATTCCGGGTGCAGCACGACATTTCGTTGTTGGGGGGAGTTGGTCGTGATGTTGGGCAGACGATCCCAACTGACCAGATCTCGTGTCCGCACAAGTCCTGCTTGTGCCACCGCGCTGGATGTATCAAATGCCGGAGCTTCCGGGTCTTTGCGCTCCGAGCAGTAGATGCCATAGATCCAGCCATCTTCATGCTGAACCAATCGCATATCATACTGATTGGTTTCTTCAGCATCGATATCTTCCCATACTAATGGCTTGCCTGTGAAGCGGAATCCGTCGATGCCATTGTCGCTCTCCGCGAGGGCAAAGATGGATTTGCGATCCAAACCTTCCGTGCGGATGACCATTACGTATTTGCCATTGAAATAGATGGCTCCCGGATTCAACGTGGCGTTAATGCCCAGACGCTCCATAAAATGCGGATTCGTTGTTTCATCCAGATCAAATCTCCAGTGCAGCGGTACATGATGACGTGTGATCACCGGATAACGGTACCGATCATATACACCGTTGTAAAATGAAGGATCGATCTCGTTTTGGCGTGTAAGCAGCTGCTCCTGTTTCTCCAACAATTCATTGTATTTTGGGTGTATCATCGTTATCCCATCCTCTCAATTAGTTCAATGCAGAACCGGCTATTGTGATACGGGCATTTCCAAGGTCCGGCGATTTCACTTTGATCCGGTGTGCCGTTCCCGTCCACCGACCAGTACCATTCCCCGCCGGCGCGGTGATCGATAATATGTTCCTTCGTATACGTCCACAAGCGTTCCACTCTCTCCAGAAACAACGGATCCCCTGTACGCTGATAGGCATTATAGAAGCCGACCATCGCCTCTGCCTGAACCCACCATATCCGTTGCTCATCCACATGATCTCCCTCTTGTTCATTCATCAGGGAGCCATCTGGCTGTACGGCGACATTGGAAATGTTATAGGCAATATCCGTCACCATCGCTGCATACTCCGGGTGCTGCTCCAGTCCAAGCACTTTCAGCGTTTCATCGATCAGCCAGCTGGCTTCAATGTCATGTCCGAATGAGCGCAGATCGATAATGGACTGCCACTGTTTGTTGAAAAATACGCCGAGAAACTTGGTGTCCTTGTCATACACGCGTTCATGCAAAATGCCAAGCAGGCGCTCCAGCGCGGTCTTCACCTGCTGATCCGGCCACACGCGATAGAGCGTGGTGTAGGCTTCCAGCACATGAATATGAGTATTCATCGTATAATCCGCGATCACACCATTTTCGCTCAGCATTTCATTGGGCTGTTCATTCCAGAAGCGATCAAACTGCTCCTTATATGCAGGTAATTCTGCATTCAGGCCTCGATCCTCAATTAGAGCAAAAAGCGTTTTCGCCAGTTCCAGCGCAGAAGCATCCCCGGTTGCACGATAGTACTCACTGAGTGAGTAAACCCCGAAGGACTGCGTGTACACATGTTTACTCGTATCTAGTGGTTCCCCTGTGGCCTCTACCATCCAGTACATGCCCCCGTATTCCTTGTCCATCACATGGTCTGCTAGAAAACGATAGGCGTGCTCGGCGTGCTCGCGCCAGACTTCATTTCCCGTAACCCGATAGGCCGCGGCAAAAGACCATAGTTGACGTGCAGTGGCAATTCCGCCCTTGGGCGCGAGCCGATCTACCTGAAGATCGTTGCCGACCCACCCGTAGAATCCGCCGTGAACAGCGTCTTTGAGGTTGGACCAGAAGGGAAGGATGTGTGTTTCCCAATGTTCCTTTATTTCTGTCTTGACATAAGTCATTTGAGTCATCGTGAGCGCTCCTTCAACATAACAAGAATCATAATTGATTAAGTTATCGGTAACTTTATTAAACAATATTAGTGATCTGAAAAAGCGTTGTCAACGCATCCGGTCACAAAACTTTTTATTAAGTTATAAATAAATCAATTGACAGGTAAGCGTTACCATAATAAAATTCATTTTGTAACTTAATCGATAACTTAAATTAACTTAAGAAAGGGGCCGAAACACATGAGAAAAAATAAAGGTTGGACGTTGTTGCTTACCATGCTGCTCATTACTTCACTGCTTGCCGCTTGTTCATCAGGAGGTGAATCCACACAGGCTGGAGAGGAGATTAGCACAGATCCGGCAGATATTAAGGGTGAGATTACCGTTCTGACGCAGCGGACGGATATTGTTGATACCGTATTCAAAGATTACGCAGCAGAGTTCAACAAGAAGTACCCTGATGTCAAAGTGAACTTCCAGGCACTCGCCGACTATGAGGGTCAAGTGAAAATCCGGATGAGTACCAAGGATTACGGTGATGTGCTGATGATCCCAACGAGTGTACCGATTGCGGACATTCCCGACTTTTTCGAGCCGCTGGGCACGTATGACGAGCTGAAAGACAAGTACACGGGGATTGAAGAACGGATGGTGGACGGTCAGGTATATGGTATCCCTACGGTCATCACCTTCTCCGGCATCATCTATAACAAACAGGTATTCAAAGACGCTGGTATTGCGGATGTACCAAAAACGCCGGAACAATTTCAGGCGGCTCTGCAGTTAGTCAAAGATAATACCGATGCCATACCGCTCTACACCAACTACGCTTCCGGCTGGGCATTGACGCAATGGGAATCGGATCTGCCAACCGTTGCAGGCAGTGTGGATTACGTCAACATTGACCAACCGAACACGGATGAGAACTTTGTGCCAGGCAAACCACATTATGAGCTGTACAAGGTGCTGTATGATGCAGCGAAAAACGGCCTGATCGAGAAGGATCCAACAACTACCGACTGGGAAAGCTCAAAGGCCGATCTGGCTAACGGCAAAATTGCAACGATGGCGCTCGGATCATGGGCCATCACCCAAATTCAAGGTCTGACAGATACGCCGGATAATATTGGATTCTTGCCATTCCCTACAAATGCAAGTGATGTCGTCGTTCCACTCGCTGCAGACTACAACATCGGGATGAATGTAAACAGCGAGAACAAACCGGCAGCTAAAGCCTGGATTGACTGGTTCCTGGCGAAGTCGAACTATGCGGTAGAACAAGGCGGAGGCATGAGTGCAGACAAAAGTGCTGAACTGCCGCCGATTCTGGATCAGTTCCAAGATGTTGAGTTCTCCACGCTTACACCTGCGAAGGAAGGGCAGGAAGGGCTGGTCGACAAAATTGATAACGAGGGTGAAATCGGCCTCTGGCAGCCTGACTTCAAGAAACGCATTATCGAAGCCGCTATTGGAAACCGCAGCGAATCGTATGATGACATCATGAAAGATCTGAATGACAAATGGGTGAAAGCACGGGCAGAACTCGCGAAATAACAAGAAGTGCGAGCTGATTGTGCCAGGATGAAAGCTGCCGGGAAAAATGGCTGAACTAACCTTTGCAGCAGGCATTTTGTATCGCATGAATGGTGCAAAATGCCTTCTTCCGGCTGTCTTTAATTCTGAATGTTTATTGGGCGGGAGTCTTTCGATATAAAGCGGTTGAACCGCTTGGAGGTGTGGAGAGCATGAAATACTTAAAAATTTCGAATTGGGGTTACTCAGCGCAGCGCATATTTATCATCTGTGCCTTCTCGATCATTCCGTTGGCACTGCTGTTCACGTTTGCTTACTTGCCAGTCATTAACATGTTCAAATACAGTTTTACCGATTGGAATGGTTACAGCAAAAGGTTCGACTATGTCGGATTCGAAAACTACACGCGGATTTTCAGTGATCCTGAATATTTCAAAGTGTTTATAGTCAGTTTGTATTATTTTGTGGCTACCTTCGTGCAAATGGGCCTGGCTCTATACTTTGCAACGATTCTGAGTTTTAAAATCCGAGGCAAAAACTTCTTCAAAGGCATACTGTTTTTCCCTTATTTATTAAACGGGGTAGCGATCGGATTTATCTTCCTGTTCTTCTTTAAACCGGACGGCACACTGGACACACTGATGCAAGCGATCGGGCTTGGACAGTACACCCAGCTCTGGCTCGGTAATCCCGATATTATCAACGTCTCTCTTGCAGGCGCATCGGTATGGAGGTACATGGGCTTCAACTTCATCATCTTCCTGGGTGCGATCTCTTCCATTCAAAAGGATGTCTATGAAGCATCGGATATCGATGGTGCGAATCGCTGGCAGCAATTCCGCCACATTATCCTGCCAAGCATTACACGTATCCTGCAGCTCAATCTGATTTTGGCGATCAGCGGCGCAATCAGTGCGTTCGATATTCCATATATTATGACGGATGGTTCCAACGGCAGTGAGACGTTTGTCATTCAGACCGTTCACTTGGCCTTTAAGTATGGCAAACTAGGCTTGGCATCAGCCATGGCTGTTGTCCTGCTGTTTATCGTTATTCTGGTTACACTGGTTCAACGTGTCACCATGAAAGGGGAGGAATGAACGTGCGACCATTCAAATACACCCTCGCGAGCATATTTAAATATGCTTCACTCATTCTCGCAGCGTTCATTGCGCTTGTGCCTATCGTTGTTGTTCTGTTTGCGTCACTCAAAACCAATGCCGAATACGCGACAAGCAGTCCGCTTGCTCCGCCTGAAAACTGGTTCAATTTTGCGAACTACACGAAGGCTTTTGTGGACGGGAACATGTTAGTTGGTTTTAAAAATACAATTATTATCCTGATCATCTCCATCGTGGGTGCCACATTAACAGGTTCCATGATTGCGTATGTACTGGATCGATTCAAATTCAAAGGTAAAAAAATCATGGTTGCGGCGTTCCTGCTTGCTACCCTGATTCCGAGTGTGACGACACAGGTCGCCACGTTCCAGATCATTAACGCACTCGATCTGTTCAACACCCGTTGGGCCGCGATCGTCATGTACCTGGGTACGGATATTATTGCGGTGTACATTTTTCTGCAGTTTCTGGGTTCCATCTCCAATGCGCTGGATGAATCAGCGATGTTGGACGGGGCTTCGTACTTCACCATTTATTGGAGAATCATTCTGCCACTCCTGAAACCGGCGATTGTAACAGTCATTATCGTGAAGGGGGTCAACATCTACAACGACTTCTACACGCCGTTCCTCTACATGCCGAAGACGGATCTACAGGTCATATCCACGGCCTTGTTCAAATTCAAGGGGCCATTCGGATCCCAGTGGGAAGTCATCAGTGCCGGCATCATGATCGCCATCATTCCAACGATGATCATCTTCCTGCTGCTACAAAAGTACATCTACAACGGCTTCGCGCAAGGCTCCGTGAAATAGAAAAACGAAGGTTATGGGAGATGGATATGAACATGCGCAGGAACGGAGAGGGCAGAAAAAACCTGGAGAAACGCAGTGCTCGCATTTATCACCGGATTTTCCCTTTTATAAGGGAATCGAAAAAATCTGGGGATAACAGCGATCGGAAGGTTGTTCTGCCATTGGAGTGGTCTCGTGCAAGTCATAAGTTCATCTCATATAACCTATCACCGAAGGGAGAAATGAATCGATGACAGTTGTTGAAACGAAGAACGTGCACATTGTTGGGGATGCGTTACCGAATATGCCTTGGGAGGACAAACCGGAGGGTACGGAAGGGCCGGTATGGAGACATTCAGCGAATCCGGTCGTACCGCGTAACCCGGTCAAGGGGGTTGCCCGTATTTTCAACAGTGCAGTCGTTCCTTATGAAGGGAAGTTTATCGGCGTATTCCGCGCCGAAACGATTAATGGCCGCCCGCACCTGCATATGGGTTCCAGTGAAGACGGATTATCATGGACGATTGAGGAGGAGCGCATTGCTTTTGTGGATGAGAATGGCGACCCCTTCATGCCAAACTATGCGTATGACCCGCGTCTGGTCAAAGTGGAGGACACCTATTACATCATCTGGTGTACCGATTTCTACGGCGCAGCACTGGGTCTGGCGAAGACCGACGATTTCAAAACGTTTGTCCGTCTCGAAAATCCGATGCTGCCGTTTAACCGCAATGGCGTGTTGTTCCCGCGCAAAATCAAGGACAACTACGTCATGCTGTCCAGACCAAGCGACAGCGGACATACGCCGTTCGGGGATATTTTCCTGAGCGAAAGCCCCGATCTTGTGTATTGGGGCAAACACCGTCATGTCATGAGCAAAGGCGGCGAGGGCTGGTGGCAATCGGTCAAAATTGGCGGCGGTCCTGCTCCGATTGAAACGTCCGAAGGCTGGCTGATGTTCTACCACGGCGTAACCGGTACCTGCAACGGTTTTGTGTACAGCATGGGTGCGGTCATTCTGGATCTGGAGGAGCCGTCCAAAGTGAAGTATCGTTCCTCCAATTTCGTGCTGACACCAGAGAAATGGTATGAGGAGCAAGGGTTCGTCGATAATGTCATTTTCCCATGTGCAACGCTGCATGATGCGGAGACAGGGCGCATCGCGATCTATTATGGTGCTGCCGATACGTACGTTGGCGTTGCTTACACGACCGTTGAAGAAATTGTGAACTACGTCATTGAGACCGATGAAGTGATTGCCGGAGATCGCGAGGAAGGCAAGCTTTAATTGAACATGAAAGGGGCTCTAAAGCACAATGCAAATGGAGTACATTAAAGGATTTACATTTGGCTGGATGAGCGGCAGGGGGGACTTCCGCAAGCCGGAAGCGAAGGAATCCCTGCGCCTGATGGCCGAACGCACAGGCAGTTCACATGTCATTTTTGCATTGGCGGCCCATCAGGATCATCCGCAGGCGACAGAGGTCAAGTACCGGGGTAAACATATGGTGGAAGACGATGAATTGGTAGACATGATGCGTTATGCCCGCACGCTAGGACTGCGTGTCATTCTGAAACCAACGGTCAACTGCACCGATGGCACATGGCGTGCACATATTAACTTTTTTGATATCGATGTACCATGTGAGCCGAAATGGCAAGACTGGTTCCGCAGCTATACCGCGTATCAGAAGCACTATGCAGCGATTGCAGAGCAAGAGAAGTGCGAAATGTTCATCGCTGGCTGTGAGATGGTGCAGTCTGAGCGCCGGGATCAGGAGTGGCGCGGGGTGATCGCGGGAGTGCGCGAGGTCTATTCCGGCCTTGTATCCTACAACACCGACAAGTATCAGGAAGGTCATGTGAAATGGTGGGATGCCGTGGATGTGATCTCGTCGAGCGGATATTATCCTATCGGGGATTGGGAAGCGCAGCTGGATCGCATTGAACGGGAAATTGCGCCTTATGGCAAACCTTTTTTCTTTGCAGAAGCGGGCTGTCCGAGCCGCAGTGGATCGGCGCAGGTGCCGAATGACTGGGGATTAGAAGGTGAAGTCAATGCAGAGGAACAGGAGCGGTTCTATGAAGCCATGTTCCGTCATGCCAGCCAGCGGGAGTGGGTTCGGGGCTTTGGCCTGTGGGACTGGAGCGCGCATCTGTATCAGGAGCAGGATGCACTGACGGATGACGGGTACGGCGTTTATGGTAAACCAGCAGAGAAAGTTATTCGTCGTTTTTATGAAGGTATTGCGGTCGAAGTTTAACTTTTTATCGGTGTGGAGCAATTCACAAATCGCGAGATATAAATGAATACGCAGTGTGAGCAAACACGAAGAAAAAGACGTACATGGAGGTGATCTCAGGATTATCTCCATGTGCGTCTTTTTTGATTGCTTTTTTAAATTTTGTGAATTCATTCAATGCTCATTTTGTGAGCCGGTTAATCCGAAAAGCACTCTGTTCCAAGCTTGCAGGCTTGTGAGCAGCAACGTATGATGGATAGAAAATATAAATGTGCAGGCACGGAAGGACGAATGGATGATGGTGGGCATGAACGAATATGCGCATGACTGGGTTACGGCTGAAGGGACATTGAACGAACAGTTTATAACCAGCCGGCAGCAGCTCTACAAGGGGATGAATGGCAAATATGTGGAGCGATTCACGGTCCATACCGGGAAAAGTTATATTTTCAAACCCCTCACGAACCTCGGGCAGCACGGGCGTGAACGGTGGATATCCCGGCATGTACTGTCCGTATTGCCATCCATCTATCCGCAGCTAATCGCCTCTTCTAACGAAGAAATCGCTCCAGAACAGAGCTGGTTGATTTACGAGGATCTGGGGCCTCTGGTGCACCAGTCGCAGGAAACTGAGATGCTGTCTGCTGCGGTGCATATGGCGCAATGGCATACGCTCTGGGCACCCCGTTGGGACGAGCTGCCACGTGTGGGTCAGAAGCCGCCCATTGGGAACATGCTTGAAGATCTCTTGGGCGCCAAGGAATCAACGGGTGACTTGCTGTCCAAGCTTGGAATGACGCTGTCTGCATCCTGCTGGGATGAGATCACAACACTGATTCAAACGGCAGAGACAGAACTTCCGCTCGTTCTGTGTCACGGGGACCTGCATCCCGGCAATATGGCAGATGTGAATGGCAGACTTGTCATTATCGATTGGGAACATGCCCATCTCAATACACCGCTCTGGGATTTGTACCATTTAATCGATCTGTCTCATCCACTGTTCCCAAGACATGTTACATCACAGCTGCGGGATCGAGTGGTTCAGGTATATCTGGACGGATTGGAGGGCTTCGCTAGAAAGGTGAAGAGGGTTTCTTTCAAAAGATGGTATGAAGCGTATGCCATTGTATTCTCGCTCTGGATGCTGCGTTTGATCGATTCTGATCTGAAGAATCCGGACTGTGTATGGCCAGAGGAGCAATTGCGCAATCAGTGGAATGAGACGGTGGGAACGCTGGGACAGTGCATGAAACAGTTATTTACGGAATAGAAATGAGGGGGCAGAACATGCGTAAGGTAGGACTCGTTATGCGTAAAATTCAATTCACCGAAGCACAGGGGCCGCGCGTATTCGCCGATCGCCTGAAGCAGATTGGTCTGGAGCTGGGGGTGGATATTGTGTTCATTTCGCCGGAGCGTCATGTGAGTGGATACGACTGGCTGCCGGGTTATGAACATGAGAAGGGTGACCTGGTGAACTACGATATCGTACTCGACCAGATCTACAGCCAACATATAGAGCAAGTCATCTACACCGTATCCGGCTTTACGTTTCTCAAAATGTTCTTGCCGAAGAGTGTATTGTTCCCGCACAGCTTCCCTGATCCGGCACTTACAGGGTATGAGATGATGAAGCCATTCTATACGATGGTGGATAAAGCCATTGTACAGACAGAGTTTCTAAAAACAGAGCTGGCCCGCAATTTCGGTGTACATGACGTGAATGTCATTCCGATCGGGTTCAATGAAGAGCTGGCACACCGCCACTACGATCCAAGTCAGGTGGTGCATAACCGTGTGCTCTGGATCGGCCGGGATGAAGAGAACCGCCGTCCCGACCTGGTGCTGGAGTATGCACGGCAGAACCCGGACAAGGAAGTCTACATGGTATTTGGTGGACGGCGTTACGAGGAGAGCATGAAGAAATACAGCATTCCGGACAATGTGAAACTTCAGTTTGCGTTGACCCAAGATGAGGTATTTATGCTAATGAACTCGGCCAAGGTATACTGGAGCTGTTCAGCATTTGACACGTTCGCGATGCCTCTGACAGAAGCGATGGCGATGGGCAAAATGGTCGTGAAGCCGGAGCATCCGTGCTATGGTCATATTCGATCCACACATGCCTTTGCAGGCAATGAGGATAACTGGTTTGAGCTGGTAAACATGGCTGCGGCGGCACCGCGAAGTGTATCGGAAGATAACCGGGAGTATGCGTTCGGTGCGTTCTCGCGTACGATCATGAAGGAGGGGTACCGGAAGTTTTTTGCAGATTGGTTGAAGTGATAAGGCTGTTATGAAGGAATTTGACCATGTAGCAGATCGGAGGAGAACCTGATGGATGTACTCATTCTGTGGACGCTCGGCATGTGGGTAGTTCAGTTATTGATCGTTTGGCTTATTTACCGGATGCAGGGACGGCGAATGACCTGGGGACAATATATACTGCCATGTGCAGCCTTGCTTGGGGGAGCCATTGTGGTCATGATTAGCATTGATATAGGCGGCTGGAATGGCATCGGGTATGCCTTGCTCGGCGTTTCTCTGGGTACAGCGGGAATGCTGACACTGATTACGGTTGTGATCGCGGAGTTGGTACTGCGTCGACGGGGAAGGAATTAACCGGGACGATTAATTCGCGATAAGGATGAATCGGGCAAATGGGATGGTTGCAGGAATGCATTCGTCTGTGATATATTGACAATAATTATGACAAGGGAGGTGAAGACAGGTGAATCACGAGATGCTTAACAACCGTATTAGCCAGCTGCCGATTGCTATGGCTGGCATTGTTCACACTTTTTTCTACAACGGGAGAAGTCTGTCCAATTTTGAATATACGGAAGTTAACCATTGCGAGAAGATGCCTGCCTTGACCTCATTCGGACGATAAGCAATTTTGCTTGAATTCTGAAGAGCCGCGGAGCTAACCTCTGCGGCTCTTTTTGTGTTGCGGTCAGGATCTTCCATATCATAGGAGGAACCTTATTATGATGATCATTAGCGCGCAACAACTGACACAATATCACGGAGCACATCTGGTGCTGGACGGCATTACTTTTGAAATCATGGAGGGTGACAAGGTCGCCCTGATCGGCCGCAACGGAAGCGGCAAAACAACACTCATGCGCCTGATGGCCCGGCTGAACCAGCCGGACGAAGGGCAATTGATGATCAAGAAAGATACACGGATCGGCTATGTGGCTCAGGTTCCGGAAGGACTGGATGATCATACGGTACTGGACGTGTTGGGGCTCGGATTTAAGGAGCTAGCGGAGTGCCGCAGCCGAATGAAGGAAATGGAGCAGCAGATGTCTGACCCGGACTATGCAGCAGATCCAGACCAATTGGGCCGTCTGTTGAAAAGATATGCCGCACTCCAGGAGCAGTTTGAGCGTGAGGGCGGTTATGAAATGGACGCTCGGATTGATCAGGTGGCGGACGGTCTGGATATCGCCAAAGCGCACTACGGCTGGCGGTTCGGTTCCCTGTCCGGGGGAGAGCAGACCCGGGTTGTGCTCGCTTCACAGCTGATCGTGCGTCCTGATCTGCTCCTGCTGGATGAGCCGACCAACCACCTTGATCTGGAACGGGTGGAATGGCTGGAAGGATTTCTGCGGGAGTATACGGGCACAATCGTCCTGATCTCCCATGACCGTTATTTTCTGGACCGCGTGGTGACCCGAACGTTGGAGCTGGAGGATGGCGAAGCGCAAACGTCTGCTGGCGGCTACACGGAATACATGAAAGTGAAGGAACAACGGCTGCTGCAGCAATTCGAAGAGTTCAAGGAACAGCAGAAGGTCATGAAGAAAATGAAAGAAACGATCCGCCAGCTGGAGGAATGGGGACGCATCGGCGGGAACGAGAAGTTCTTCCGGCGGGCCGCTTCGATGCGCAAAGCACTGGAGCGGATGGAGCAGGTGAAGCGGCCTGTGCTCGAGCGGCGCAATGCGGATTTCGATGTACGCCCTACAGACCGGACGGGACGCCGGGTGGCGGTGATTGAACAGGTGGAGAAGGCCTATGGAGAACGTCCGATCCTGCGCGGTGTCTCGGGTTTACTTGAGCATGGGGACAAAATTGCCCTGATTGGCCGCAACGGCTCAGGCAAGACAACATTGTTCAAGCTCCTGCTTGGAGAGGAGCAGCCGACTGCTGGCCAGCTTGAATGGGGAGCACGAGTGGATGTGGGCTATCTGGCCCAACAGGAGGAGCCTTCCAATCCGAAGCTGAGTGTGCTTGAGTATTTCCGCCTGGAGGCAGGTGTGGAAGAAGGCGAAGCGCGTGGAATTCTCGCCAGATATCTATTCTACGGCGCAGATGTATTTCGCTCGGTAGGTCAGCTATCCGGCGGTGAATGGACCCGTCTGCGGCTGGCTCTGCTGGTGCAGCGCAAACCCAATGTGCTGCTGCTCGATGAACCGACCAACCATCTGGATATCGCCTCAAGAGAAGCGCTGGAAGAGTCGCTGGTGGATTTTGAAGGTACTGTGCTTGCCATTTCTCATGATCGTTACTTCGTCAATCGCCTCGCTTCACGTGTCTGGGAACTGGAGAACGGGGAGATGACCACTTATCTTGGAGACTATGAAGACTATCGGGAGAAAAAGCTTGATCTGCAGGCGCGTGCAGGAGCAGCAGTTCTAGAGCATACCGTTACTGCTGCAGCTCCATCTCGGGCAAGTGTCAAATCAAAGGATCAGCCTGCTTCCCGTCAAGCGGAGAGCGGTACGGAGAAAAGGCAGTCGGCCGAGCAGCTGGAACAAAAGCTGGCACGTCTTGAGGCGCAGATTCAGGAGCTGGATCAGCAGCTTGAATTACTGGCAAATTCCCCTGATCTGGAACAGGTATGGAACGAGCGTGAGCAGCTGTCCGGTGAATATAATGAGATGTTGGCCCAATGGGCAGAGATGTGAGTATAGTCGGACCTCGAATCTGTTTGCAAGGCCGGAGAATGTCTCCGGCTTTTTTTATTTTGGATGGTGGTAGCAACCAGCAGCATGGTCGATCGTCTAGCGATCCACTCATTTCCAAATGTTCTTATTTTCATGTCATGGAGAATAGTGTAACTTTTTTCCTTCTCATGCGTTAAATACGTTTGTATGAATTGAGGCGGCTCATCTTAGAGCTACACAAAAGGGAGGTTATCGTTATCTATTATGCATTGACTTATCGAAGCTGGTCGGATGATCGGCAGGTTGAGACGGGGCAGCTGGAACAGGTATCCGTTACCCGGGATGAACTGTTCATGCGCAAACTGGTGGATGCAACCCTGATGAAAAACAAACTGTGGACCCACCTGTCCAATGAATGCGAGGATCTTCGGGATCATGCCATCTATGTGACTGCGTACAACAACCAGGTGCCTGCAGACTACGGTACAGCGATTGCGGACGCTGCACTGGCCATGTGCAAAATGTCCTCCATGTACAGCGCAGAGTATATGCTGTGGAATGGAAAGGCATTTCAGGAGCTGGAACTGGCAGATTCCTCTTCGTACACGATGGAACTTGCCGAACGGCTCTTGGACCATTACATGGTTCGTAGCGGAACGACCTATGAATTCGTGTATTCCGTGCTCGATGCGGATCGCAGGAAAGTGTTGTTTTTCATGAAGGAGGTAGACCTGTAATGACAGAAGAAGAGCGGAATAACACGGCCAAACCCGGATCGCGGGCGAAGCTGGTTGCCTTTTCCCTGATGCTCGCCGTGCCTGCGGTGTTGTCCGGTTGTGGCAGCAACGACGAGTGTGACCCGGAATATGATACCGGATGTGAGTATGACTCTAGCAGCGGCCATTATTATTATGGTGGCTCATACGGCGGCAGTAGCAGCAGCAAGAACAGCTCCTATAGTAAATCAAAGTCCAAATCGAGCGGCTTTGGCAGCTTCTTCCGCAGTTCGGGAGGCTAAGTGTTATGAGGCAAATGCACTCGTTGCCCTATCGTCACGAAGAGGTGTTTGCGGGCGAAGCCGGGCAGCATGTCCCCTATCACCGGATGTATGGCAAGCAATATTGTGTACCTGCGCTGACGATGTATACCCCTCAAGAGATACATGAGCTGCAGCGTGCAGTCGAGCTGATCGACGGAATATACTGCAAAGTCATGCGGTTTATCCAGCAGTATATGCCGGACAGTTTTCTGGAGCACCAGCTGGGTATTCATCCAGGACTGATTGCGGCAGCACGAATGGAGACTGTGACCGGTGGCATTACGCGTCAGGACTGGATTATCGGTGAGGCTGGATTCAAGTGTATCGAAAATAATACCGACACGCCTACCGGCATACCCGAAGCGGCCGTTCTGGAGCGTATTTTGGTAGGCATGGCTGAAGATGCTGCATTAACTGCGCCATCCGCAGACATGGATGCATGTATCCGGAATTGCTTCCGTAAGTGGCTGGAGGCATATGCCGGGCAAGGACTGCAAGGCCCTGTGACGTTTACCTCATTTGGTGAGCATGTGGAGGATCGGACCAATACGGAATACCTGATGGAACGCTGCCGGGAAGCCGGGTATGAGGTGCGCTACGCTCCCCTGGAGGAATTGGAGATTTTTCCAGGCGATGCGCTGTATCATGATGGACATCAGATTCAGCTGCTGTATCGCCTTTATCCGCTGGAGTACCTTGTGGATGATCGGGATGAGACAACAGGTGTGGACATCGGTGCGGCGCTGCTAGAACTGGTACAGGATGGTCGCCTTGGCCTGATGAACCCCGTACAGCATGTCCTGATGCAGAGCAAAGGCTTCATGGCTGCAATTTGGTCCCTCTATGAACGCAATGAACAGACTCCAGAGTACTGCGGTTTTCGGCTGTTTACCGATGCAGAGTTGGATTCGATTTCCCGGTATCTGCTGCCCACCTATTTCGAAGCAGGACCCTTTGAGCTGGAATCTACTCCTTATGTAGAGAAAAGTTATTGGGGCCGTGAGGGTCGAGGCACCCTTTTGCTAGGTGAGGAAACGGAGATTAACACGGCAGGACCGGATGAAGATGAAGAAATGGCAGCCTATTATAACAATCAACCGAAGATCTATCAGCAGCTTGTTCCGATGGAGCAGGCGGTGATTCAGACAGAGGACGGGGATTATAGCGGCTATCTGCTTACAGGTGTGTTTGTCATCGGTGGACGTTTTGCCGGTGTGCTGCCCCGGATCGGGGAGAAAGTGACCGGAGATATGGCTTATTATTGTGCAGCTGCAGTCAATGAACGTAATGGATAATGAGGAGGAGTAGGAATGGAAAACTTGGGGCTGAACCTGCTGAATGTTGTGATAGGTATTGGCATTCTGCTGGTTGTATTGGTATGTGGGTATTTTGCTTTTAGCAAATTGACCCGGTATAACGATAGTGAGGAAATCACCAAAGGAAATGAAGCGGCGGGCATGTACATGGGCAGCAAGCTGCTGGGACTGTGCATCATTGTTGGAATGGTGTCCTTCTCCACGCATTCGTGGCTGGATATGCTGCTATGGTCTGCGCTGGGAATCATTATTTTGTGTCTGGTCTATATTATATTTGATTTCCTGACTCCAAAAATGCGTGTGTGTGATGAAATTGCACGAGGTAATTTGGCGGTGGCACAGCTGCTGCGTTCCATTATCATCGGCGTTTCCATCGTCATCGGTACATTTTTGATGTAAAATAAACCCTAGTGTTTATTTGGAATGAATATCAAACGGAAGAAGGAGCGCGGCATCATGAGAAAAGTCATCATCGATACAGATACAGCAGGAGACGATACGATTGCGATCCTGACGGCTTTGCACCACTTTCAGGTGGAAGGCATCACAATTACGGGTGGGAACGTTCAGTTTGACCAAGAGGTTGAAAATGCCCTGTACACCGTACAGGTTGCTGGACATGGCGGCAAGGTGCCTGTATATAAAGGATGCGAACGTCCACTGATGGCCTATGGGCAGGCACAGCACCGTACAGTGGAAGACGTGCATGGTGACGATGGCATGGGCGGCGCGCATTTCCCCAAGGCAGACCAGCGTCCCGAGAGCGGCCATGCCGTTGATTTTATCATTGAGAAAGTGCATGCCAATCCGGGAGAGATCTCTCTTCTGGCTATTGCACCTCTGACCAATATTGCGATGGCGATTCAGAAGGACCCGACCATTATTCCGGAGATTGCTCATCTCTACATTATGGGCGGAACGAATAATGCACTGGGTAACATTACGCCAGCTGCGGAGTACAACTTCTATGTGGACCCCGAGGCAGCCAAAATTGTACTGCATGCCGGCATTCCAACAACGATGGTTGGCTGGGAGATGTGTACCCAATATTCCGTCATGGATGATGACGATCATGCAGAAATTGCAGCTCTTGGCACAGCTGGAGCAGACTTTTTTACGGCAATCAACAAAGTGGTCATGCAGTTCAACAAATCGGTACATAAGCTGAATGGCACCACACACCCGGATACATTGCTGATGGCGGTTGCCGCAGACGAATCACTCATGACCAAATCGGGACAGTATTACGTGGATGTGGAAGCGGCAGGAGAGCTGACGCGTGGATACAGCGTAGTGGATATCAATGGACGTTTCGGCAAAGAGCCTAACGTACGCGTATGCGAGGCCATCGATCGGCCCAAATTCAAGTCCATGCTGCTCGACGTTTTGTCGGCTATTCAATAAACCGGAACTACCTGGACCATATGCCTGATTACCGGAATACGGTCCGGCAGTTTTAGCAATGTATATCAACTTATGGAATGCAAAAATCCTTCCTGATCATCCGGACAACGATTGTCTGTGCTATCGGAAGGATTGCTGTGACATGGCAAGTACACCTGATCCATATCGATCAGGTGTACTTTTTTGTATAGCGTATTAGCTTTGCTGCAACAGAAATGAGCGGATTCCGGTGGTCACCAGATCATGATCCTCCTCATCCGGCAGACCGGATACCGTAATGGTGCCGACTTGTCCCTTGTCCTCCATAATTAATGGAAAAGCACCGCCAGCCAGTACATAGTCAGAAGAAGGCAGGCCAAAATCCTGTTCAAGTGTTTTATTCTCACTACGCAGACGAAGAGCGGTATGCCATGAACTGGAGGAGAAGTGATTCACCACGTTGTTTTTACGCCGAATCCAATCCTCATTGTCTGGATGAGTGCCTTCCATGGCATGTAAAAAAAGGCGATGTCCTTGGAGTGTGATGTCGATCGTAACCGCCTGTGAGCGTTGTTTTGCTTCCTCGATCAAATGGAGTCCGAGCTGGAGTGCCCGTTCAGAGTCGAATGTACGAAATACCAAGTCCGTTTCTTCCTGCTGCATTTCCTTTAGTTTCTCTGTCATCGTTAGGTTCAATTTACAGGCAGCCCCTTTACATGTATAGTTCATGTCTACATTCGACACGGATCGGTGTGGTCCCTGCCGGGTACGGTTGGGCAATGTAATCGTTTCCCTGCTTGGGTATCGTGCCAATCCATTTGGAGAGACGACTTCGGCTGTGTTAAAGTGAAGGGAACATACACTGGAGATCCCACAGGTTAACATAGGATATGACTAAGCGAAGTGAGGCAGGAGGAGAGGCGATATGCTGTTTTATTTTATAGCATTACTGGTTACGCTGGTGGATCAGGGAACCAAGATGGCAGTAAGGATGTATATGGAAGTTGGCGACATGATGAGGCTCGGTGACTCGGGCATGCAGCTGCAGCATTACGAGAACAGCGGGATGGCGGGAAGCATGTTTCAGGGGAATGCGCGTCTATTCGGCGTAGTCGCCATTTTGTTTATTGCGGGTATTCTGTATTACCGGAGAAAAGGTGAAATTCGCGGTTTCTGGATGCAGGCGGGGGCAGGTTTCATGGTTGGTGGAGCTTTGGGGAATGCCATTGATCGTTTTGTTTATGCGAAGGTCACGGATTTCCTCGTATTTCCGTCCGGGCGGGGGATTCTTAACCTGGCGGATGTAGCCATTAACATCGGTGTAGTACTCCTGGTGATCGGCATGTTAATCCGAGCATACCGGAGTCACCGGGCCAAGCGATTGCGCAGCGCATTGCCCAAAATTGAACGTTCCTAGAGCGAAATAAATCAATTTTTTGTAATTACGTGAATTGAAATGAAGAAGGACATTGGACTATCCAATGTCCTTCTTTTTGTTATGCGGACAGTTCCCTTGGAAAACAACACCATGATTCATTTTTGCCGAAACCGTTTTAGAAATAATAAAGGGTTGAATAACCCGCCCCTATGCTATGTTCTGTGTGGAAGAATTAACCAAATGGTTATTCCACCAATTTAATGGGTATATCTTTACGTATATAACGCTGAGGGAGGTACAACATGAGAACATCGCTTACCAAGGCACTCGGGACAATGTTGCTATGTGGAATAATGGCTGTGCTTCTATCTTCTTGTACAAGCGGGGAGAGCGCAAGCGGCAAAGTGCAAATCGAATTCTTCCAGAACAAACCCGAAGCCAAAGGAACCTTTGACGAATTGATCAAAACATTCAATGCGGAGCATTCCGATATACAGGTCACTCAGGTGAATCCGCCAGATGCAGAAACTGTATTGAAGACCCGTGTAGTAAAGAACGATGTGCCGGATATTATGGCCATGGGTGCAACCGATACATATTCAATTCTGGCTCAGAGTGAGATTTTTGCCGATCTGACGGACAGCTCGCTGACCAAGACAATCGATCCGAATTACATACAAATGCTGAAGGATGTCACGGGCATGGAGGAAGTGACGGGCATTCCATATGCAACAAATGCAAACGGCATCATGTATAACAAAACGCTGTTTAAGGAAATGGGATTGGATGTTCCCAAGACATGGGATGAGCTGATTGCTACCGCCCAAAAGATTAAGGACGCAGGCAAGATTCCGTTTTACTTCACATACAAGGATGACTGGCAGACGAATCTGCCGTTCAATGCACTCGGACCTAACTTGGTCGGTATTGATTTCTATCTGGATCGACGCGAGAACAAGGTAACCTTCAAGGAGAAATACCGCGAAGTGGCCGAGAAACAGCTTGAACTTATGAATTACGGTCATGGCGATAACTTCGGTAAGGCCTATTCCGACGGTAACCGGGCTTTTGCCAACGGCGAAGCATACATGTATATCCAGGGAACCTGGGCGATCTCCGAGATTCGCAAAGCGAATCCGAATGTGGATATCGGTTTCTTCCCGTTCCCGACCGGAAATGATCCAAGCCAGATCAAGCTGGTAAACGGCATTGACTCCCTGTTTACGATCTCGGCGGATACGCCAAACCGGGAACAGGCTGAAGAGTTTATCGCATTTCTGCTGGAACCTGAAAATATCGGGAAATACATTGAAGAGCAAACGTTGTTTGCGGCGGTCGAAGGCGTGGAGCAGGACGACCCTGCAGTTCAGGAACTGACGCCTTATATCGAGCAGGGCAAAGTTATTGATTTTGCCGATCACTACATTCCGGCTGCGGTGCAGCTGAATTCCATCGTACAGTCCTTTTTGCAAAACAAAAACATCGACAACTATCTGAATACACTCGACAAAGAATGGGACAAGGTAGCAAACCGGCGTTAAGCCTTGTCCAAAGGAGGATGGAGTATGAACAAACGTATCGCACCCTATTACTGGATGACGGTTCCGGCGGTGGTATTGTTCTTCGTTTTTATGACGCTGCCGGCTCTCCAGGGGATTTATTATTCCTTTACGAACTATAACGGTTTCGGGAAAAGTTATGATTTTGTCGGCTTCAAAAACTATTTCAATCTGTTCCAGGATGACAATGTGGGCAATGCCTACTGGTTTACTTTCAAGTTTGCGATCGTGGTGACGATCCTGACGAATATTCTGAGTCTGCTCATCGCACTTGGGCTGAATGCCAAGATCAAGTTCCGCAACTTTTTCCGGGGCATTTACTTCCTGCCGAATATCCTGAGTGTATTGATTGTAGGTTACATATTTAACTATCTGTTCTCCAACGTATTTCCAATCTGGGGACAAAACCTGGGAATAGGCGCCTTATCGACCAACATCCTCGGTAGCGAAAGTCTGGCATGGATCGGGATCGTTATCGTAGCCGTATGGCAATCGGTAGCACTCAATACGATCCTGTATCTGGCCGGATTGCAAACGATACCAACGACACTATACGAGGCCTCGAACCTCGATGGTGCTGGCAAATGGCGTGAATTCTGGAGCATCACGTTCCCGCTGATTGCCCCGTTCTTCACCATTAATATGGTGCTGGCCATGAAAAACTCCCTGATGGTCTTCGATCAGATCGTAGCCTTGACCAACGGGGGACCTGGCCGGGCGACGCAATCCATTTCCCACCTGATCTATACGGGTGGATTTGAAGGCGGCGAATATGCGTATCAATCTGCGAACTCGGTTATTTATTTCATCGTTATTGCGGTGATTTCGATTCTGCAAATCCGGTTCCTGCAAAGAAGGGAGATGGATCTGTAATGAGAAGCCGTACACGTACAAACTGGCTCGTTATGCTGCTCGTTGTTCTGGGTACGCTGTTTATCCTGTTCCCGCTCTATATGACGGTAACGATTGCATTGAAAAATCCGGAGCAAATGGCTCAGTCGGTATTTGCCTTCCCGACAACACTGCATTGGGAGAACTTCGCAAGCGCCATCGACATGACGAACTTTTTCCAATCGTTCCGTAACAGTGCCATCGTTACTGCATCTACCGTCATTTTGACACTGCTAAGTAACTCCATGGTTGCCTATGCGATCGCGCGCAATATGGAGAAACGTAAGTTTTTCAAAGGGCTGTACTATTACTTCGTCAGTGCGATGTTCATTCCGTTTCCGATCATCATGCTGCCGATTGTCAAACTGACGTCTTCGCTGGACATGACGAATCTGCTTGGCCTTACCTTATTACATACGGTGTATGGACTTGCCTTTAACGTATTCGTTTATGTTGGATATATCCGGTCCATTCCGGTGGCGCTGGAAGAAGCAGCTTTTGTGGATGGAGCCACAACCTGGGGAACGTTCTGGAAAATCATTTTCCCGCTCATGGCACCGATCAGTGCTACGGTTGGTATTCTGACATGTCTGTCTACTTACAACGACTTCCTGCTGCCGCTCATTATTATCAGTGACCCGGCGCAGTACACACTGCCACTGGTGCAATACGTCTTCCAAGGTCAGTTCAATACCGACTTCAACCTGGCGTTTGCGTCGTACCTGCTGGCCTTGCTGCCGATGATTATCATCTATCTGTTTGCTCAGAAGTGGATCATTAACGGGGTGACCCAAGGTTCTGTTAAATGAATAAAGGGATATGACTATAGAGAGGCGGGCCCTAAGAGTCCTCCTCTCTTTTTTTATTTTAAGAAAGCGTTCTGAACGATTCGAACGGATTGATTAACCCAGGAAACTGTGCTATTTTTTATTCGTTAGTTTAATCGATAAACAAAGAAAGTAAGCTGTTTTTTTTGCAAGCGCTTTAATTAAATAAATGGAAGAATCCAGCATCGGTCGTACTCAGTCTTCAAGAGCAAGGCGTAAGATGGTGGTTTCTTTTATATGCAGAAAGGAGAATTGGAGAAGTTGCAGGGAAAAACAGGGCGCTTTAACTCGCTTCGCAATCAGATCTTCGTCGGTTTCGTCTTGGTGATGCTCATCGTTCTGCTGCTCGCAGGTGTGACGGCCTATGACCGGGTGGCTGCGTTATTGAAGAGCAATGCCGAGAAACATATCCATCAGACCGCAGTACAGGCCAGTGGACGATTGGATGCGCTCATTGCACAAGTGAACTCCCTGACGGCTCAGGTCGCGGATGATTCGTACGTGCAGCGTCTGCTCAGTGACGAGAAGCGGGGAAAACCGGCCACCTTTAATCAACGCCAAGCACTGCTGCAAATTGCAGGCAGCTATCAATCTTTTATTAACGGGGCACAAAGTATGGAGATCTACACAACTGGTTATAACCGTATTTTCCCGATGGATGACCGATCCCTGGATCTCCGGGTGGAGCGCAGCTGGATCACCCAAGCGGACGAAGGCAAAGGCAGATTAGTGTGGGCAGGCTCTGACCCTGAAGATCCGGGTGTCCTTCTCGCCATTCGTCGAATCAACCTGCTGGATCATGCCTTTGAACATGGGGGTTATGTTGTGGTGCGGATGCAGCGCAGTTTTTTTCAACTGAATGATTCGAATGAGACAGGGGAGTTACAGGACTCCATCCTGCTGCTGGACGGAGATGGTGAAGTGGTGACTTCCAATCTGGAGATTAACCTTGATCCCGAGGCCATCATGGACAGCGGGTCCGTCATTCAGAATGGAGAGGAATCCTATATCGTTGTTCGGCATAAGTCCGAGCTGACGGGATGGACACTTGCTGTGCTGACACCGCTAGGAGAAACGACCGAAGGGGTATCGATCCTGAGAACGGCCTTGCTCGTTTCGGGAATCATCGGTGTGGTGCTGTTTCTCGTGATGTCCTTTTTTCTGTCCACGATGATCACACGTCCGCTGATACGGCTGATGCGGGCCATGCGCGGGGCACAGCCGGGGGCGATGAGACCCAATCTGATGGTCAGCTCCACGATGGAGATCAATGAACTGAATGACGTTTATAACCAGATGGTCTACAGGCAGAACGAATTGACCCGGGAGGTGCATGAGAAGGAAGTCATGCAGTCCCGGGCCGAACTGAAGGCGCTGCAATCCCAGATCAATCCCCATTTTCTATTTAATACGTTAGAGGCATTTTATTGGTCACTGGAGGAGAAGGGAGACGAGGAAATGTCCCGTATGGTGGTAGCGATGTCCCGGCTGTTTCGCTACATCATCTCCAGTCCTCATCAGGATGAATGGGTCACGATAGCTGATGAACTGGAGCACGCAGAGCGTTATTTGAACATTATGCAGATGCGGTTGGGTGAGAGAATGCAGTGGGAGATCAGGCTTAGCCAGGAACTGCGCAGCGTGCCTATCCCCAAGCTGCTGATCCAGCCATTGGTGGAAAATGCGATACTGCACGGGATTGAAAGTACGTTAAGACCGGGAAAGGTGGAGATCTGTGTTGAACCTTCCTCGGCAGAAGGTCGGGTACGCGTCGAGGTTCGCGATAATGGGCCAGGCATGGATGAGGGGCGTCTGCTATCCATTATTCAAGCCCTGGACGGCGGGCCTGCGGCATCCACCAAGGGAACGGGAGTGGGGCTGATCAATGTGCATCGCCGGCTGAAAGTTTATTTTGGCAGCCAATTGGGTGACTCAGCCAAACTTGTAGTGGAGAGCGAAGAGGGGGTAGGAACAGTCGTAAGTTTTGAAATTCCGAGGGAAACGGGGGCTGCACATGATTCATGAGAAAACGATTCTGATTGTGGACGACGAGCCGCGTACAAGAGAAGGCATACGTAAAACCCTTGAGGAATGGTCTGCCGGGAAGAACCGGATTCAGACTGCTGCGAGTGGTGTTGAAGCCAGGGAATGGCTCGCCAGCCAGCCTGCAGACCTCCTGATCACCGATGTACGCATGCCGGAGTTATCGGGCTTGTCGCTGGTGGAGGCCATTCAGCAGTTTCCCGGCAAGCCGGCTGTCCTCATTATGTCGGGGTATGCAGACTTTAATTATGCCCAGCAGGCGATCAAGCTTGGTGTGGTGGATTATTTGCTCAAGCCGATTGATAAAGAGCAGCTGCTCCAGACGGTACAGAAGGCACTGCATGTCCATGAACAGCAGCGGCGCATTCAAACGATGGAGAAGATGGTTGATCCCAAGCTGATCGATGTCAGGGAGCGAAGGGAACAGCGCGGGGATACGCCGATTGGCGAAGCTTTGGCTTACATTGAAGCGCATCTCGGGGAGAACATGACCATGCGTGAAATTGCCGATTCCCTGCACCTGAATTCCAGTTATTTCAGCGTACTGTTCAAGGAGCAGGTCGGGCTGAATTTCAGTGAATATCTGACGCGCAAACGGGTGCAGAGAGCGAAGGAACTGCTGGTACAGACAGCCATGCCCATCTCGGAGGTAGCCGAGCGAGTCGGATACCAGACGGATAAATATTTTATCAAGGTATTCAAAAGTCTGGAGGGGCTTAGTCCCAGCAAATACCGTCATTCTGTCCATGAAAAGAACTAACAAATACACCTTAAAATAGTGGAGTTTTTCCAAATCATTCTGGTCTTATGGAGTGAATGTGCCCATGCTACAATTTTTATAAAGCGGTTACATTAACCGATAAACCACTATTGGGGGTTGGGATTATGAGCAAAAAGACGATGGCGTTACTTCTCTCATGGACGCTGGTCCTTGCTGTCATTTTGTCAGGATGCAACAATGCAGGTTCCGGTGGAGGCGATGAATCCGGTGGTAATACTAGTGGCAGCGGCGCTGACGGAAAGGTGACCCTGAAATTTATGCACCTCTGGCCAGCCGGCAGTTCTGCACAGCAGAACAAACTGGTCAACGATATTATCCAGCAGTATCAGACGGATAATCCAAATGTGACCATCAAGCAGGAAGTGCTGGAGAACGAACAATACAAAAACAAACTGAAAATCCTGTCCGCATCCAATGAACTTCCTGATGTCGGGGTAACCTGGGCCGCAGGCTTCCTGGAGCCTTATGTAAAGGGCAATCTGTTTGCGCCCCTCGATGATCTGCTGAATGGATCGTTGGGCGAGAAGTTTATAGCCGGAACGACAGAAGCGTATGCTGTAGACGGTAAAACGTATGCACTCCCGATCGAACTGAACATCTCACCCATTTATTATAACAAAGCTATTTTTGCCAAATATAATTTGCAGCCGCCAGCCACATACGATGAATTCCTGAATGTGCTGAACACGCTGACCGAGAACGGCGAAGTGCCGATTGCACTCGGGAATAAAGACCGGTGGACCGGCTCACTCTGGTACATGTATCTGGCGAATCGTTTAGGCGGCGATGCGCTGGAAAAGGCAATTAGCGGATCAGGCAAGTTTGAAGATCCTGCTCTGACCCAAGCTGCGGCAGAAGTGCAGAAGCTCGTCGATATGAACGCATTCAACAAGGGTTTTAACGGGTTGTCCAACGACGAAGGCAAATCCGAATTCATGAATGAGAAGGCAGCCATGTACCTTATGGGAACATGGGAATTGCCAAACTTTACAACGAACCCGGATATTCCGCAGGAATTCAAGGATAAGGTTGGATTTTTCAAATTCCCGACGATTGACGGAGGCAAAGGCGACATCAACAGCTGGGTAGGTGGACCGGGCGTAGGTTTGTTTGTAGCCCAGAACTCCAAAGTGAAGGAAGAGGCACAGAAGTTTGTCCAGTATTTTGTGGAAAAATGGGGCGAAAGCTCCGTGACCGAAGCTGGGGTCATTCCGGCGACCAAAGTCGATACGGCTGCAGTACAGCTGCCTCAGCTCTATATCGATCTGCTGAATGAGTTGAATCAGGCAAGCAGCCTTACGCTCTTTGCAGACGTGCAGATGAAACCGGCAGCAGCTCAGGCTCATCTGGATATGATTCAGGCGTTGTTTGGCAAAGCCGTGACACCGGAGGACTTTGTGAAAAATCATCAGGCAGCGATTGATAAAGGCAACTGATGTACCCCTCACTTACACCACTCGGATGCTTGAACGCTTGAAGGGAGGATCATGTTTTGAACAGAGTCATGTCAAACCGTCTGGTTGCTGCGTTGTACGTGCTGCCTGGACTGCTTCTGCTGCTGGTCTTAATCTACATTCCGATCGTACTCACCGGTTATTATGGCTTGATGCAGTGGGATGGGATTGGTGCAATGACATTTATTGGATTGGATAATTACAGCAGGCTGCTCCAGGACGGAACGTTCTGGCAGAGTGCGAATCATACTTTCTTACTGGCCTTGTTCTCCGCGCTGAGCCTCATCGGCTATCTGATGATTGCTTTGGTGCTGTCGGGCAAGATCAAGGGTGCAAATCTGTTTCGAAAGATATATCTGATTCCGATGCTGCTGTCTTCGGTTGCTATCGCCCAGTTATGGCTGAAAATCTATCATCCCAGCAACGGTGTGCTGAACACGTTTCTGGAAGCGATTGGATTAAGTAATCCGCCAGCCTGGCTGGCGGAGCCATCGCTCGTGCTGTATGCGCTGTTTGTACCAATTCTGTGGCAGTACGCGGGCTTCTATATTTTGATCTATTATGCAGCACTGAAAAATATCCCGGAGTCGCTGGTCGAAGCCGCCCGAATTGACGGCGCAAATCCGTGGCAGATTGCATTCCGTATCAAGCTGCCGCTGATTACGGAAGTGATCAAGGTAACCATTGTGCTGGCTGTGGTGGGCTCACTCAAGTATTTTGACCTCATCTACGTCATGACGGATGGCGGCCCGAACGGCTCCAGCGAAGTGATGGCCTCCTACATGTATCGTCAGGCGTTTCGCAGCTTTGACTTTGGGTACGGCAGTGCTGTAGGGTTCTTCCTGCTCCTGATCTGCCTGGTCGTTACATGGCTGCTCCGCAAGGTGACAGCCTCGAAAGAACCGATTCAGTATTCCTGACACGATGTAAAATGAAAGGAGGTTCATTTCGGTGAAGACAGACACGGCTGTTCGGCTGCCAGTCCATCCGGAGACAGGCCCAGGTTCGGCATGGTTGAGAAGATTCGGGTATGTCCTGCTGTATGTGCTCCTGTCCCTGGTGGCTTTGCTTCAAATATTGCCATTAGTCTGGCTGCTGTTATTCTCGCTCAAAAATAATCAGGAAGTATTCGATATGGCGCCTTTTGCGCTCCCGGCTACGCCGCGCTGGGAGAACTATGTCAAGGTATGGACCGAAGGCAATATCAGCTTATACTTTTTCAACAGTGTATGGATTACGGTGGTTTCAGTGGTGTTCACGGTTCTGTTTGCCAGTTTGGTGACCTTCGCTATCACACGTATGCACTGGAAGGGGCGTTCACTGGTGCTGGGGCTGTTCATGGTGGGTCTGATGATTCCTGTGCACTCCACACTGATCCCGCTGTTCAGCCTGTTTCTGAAGCTGAATCTCACGGATCATCCCCTATCGGTTATCCTGTCCTACATTGCATTCAACATGCCGATTACAATTATGATTCTGCTCGGATTCTATTATACTCTTCCCAGAGAGGTGGAGGAGGCGGCGGTCATGGATGGCTGCTCGGTGCATCGGATTTTCTTCCAGATTGTGCTGCCGATGACGGCTTCTGTACTTGCTACGACAGCAATCATCAACATGATTTATGACTGGAACGAGTTTATTTTCGTCAATACGTTTATCAGTACGGATGCGTACAAAACCTTAACCGTTGGGGTGCAAAACTTCATCGGACAGTACACAACCGATTGGGGGGCGATCGGTGCAACGCTGATGATCAGCATTCTGCCAATCCTGATAGCGTTTCTGGTCCTGAGCAATCGAATTGTAGAGGGGATTGCCGCGGGGTCGGTCAAAGGTTAAGTTGTACAGACTCGGTGCTTCACTTCACTGCATCATACGCGTTCTCTGAGATTGAAGACCCTTTCAGCTCTCCTTCCGGCGAGCGATGAAAGGGTCTTTATTGGTTATGTTTCCTCGTCCATAATCTCTCCGAGGCGCACGGAAGACGCATGTAATGAAAATGATGAAAATACCTTTTTATGGGATTTCAATTTTTTTTCAATTATTTTCGCAAAACTACTGCATTTTCAAACCACCTGTGCTAACATACCCTATGAAATCAAGCCCACGTTGGAAAGGTGAGAAAATGACAGCAATATCCTCGACCAAAGAGTCCCTCCGTTCAGATGCCAAGGATCTGAAGCTCATTCGGCTGACCTGGCCTATTTTCCTGGAACTCTTCTTGTTTATGTTGATGGGGAGCGTCGATACGCTCATGCTTAGTTCGGTATCTGATAATGCGGTCTCCGGGGTAGGGGCAGCCAACCAGATTATCTCGATTGCCATTCTTGTTCTAGAAGTCATTGGACATGGTGCTGCGATTGTTGTAGCCCAATATATCGGTTCGAAAAAGCTCACAGAAGCAGCACAGGTTACAGGTAATGCCATCACGCTTAATCTTGTGGTTGGGTTGATCCTGAGTGTGATCTTCCTGGTGTTTGGCGGACATTTGTTGTCGCTTTTAAATATACAAGGTGAAATTTACGATTATGCTCGTTCGTATATAAGCATTGTCGGGGGCGGGATTTTCCTGCAGGCCCTCATTAATGCGCTGGCTGCAACCATTCGTACACACGGGTATACCAAGGAAACCATGTACGTATCCGTGTTTATGAATGTCATTCACGTTATTGGTAACTATGCCCTGATCTTTGGACATTTCGGCCTGCCGAAGCTGGGTGTGGAAGGGGCAGCGATCTCGACGGTGGGAAGCCGTTTCATCTGCCTGCTGATCTTCTTCTGGCTTTTGTACCGTGTGAGTGAGGTTCGGGTAGAATTCGGTTATTACATTAAACTGTCCAAAAATTTTATCGGCAAAATTCTGCGAATCGGCATTCCGTCTGCGATGGAATCCATGGTGTATCATTCCTGCCAACTCGTATTTACGTTGTACGTGACCTATCTGGGTGCGGAAGCCATGGCAACCAAGCAATATGCGGGCAATATCTCCAGCTACATTTATCTGTTCAGCATGGCGATTGGGATGGGAACGTCCATTATTGTCGGCCGTCTTGTGGGGGCACGCCGCAAAGATGATGCTTACAAACGTGTATTCGACAGTGTAAAATGGGCTCTGCTGGCCACCGTGATTATTGACGTGATCATTATTATTTTCCGCGTGCCATTAATGGGCATTTTTACGGATAACCCGGAGATTATCAAGCTGGGTGCTCAGGTACTCCTGCTCAGTCTTTTGCTCGAAACCGGACGTACCTGCAACATTGTCATTATCGGTTCCCTGCGTGCGGCAGGGGATGCCAAGTTCCCGGTATATATGGGACTGATCTCCATGGTGTGCATGAGTCTGCCGCTTGGGTATCTTCTAGTATTTAAGCTTCATCTGGGGTTGGCCGGGGTTTGGCTCGCGATAGCGGCGGACGAATGGACACGTGCGGTCATTATGTACTTCCGCTGGAAGAGCCGGGCATGGGAGAAACATGAACTGGTGGAGCATGATGAGGATGAGGTTAGTGCACAGCCGGTTCCGGCCGTCTGATCTCGTTAGCCTGCGGTAAAGGATTAATTTAGTTTGAATAGAAGCATCTGTTGCTGGAAGGTTATGCATGCAGCTCTAAGGTGTCTTACACCTTCTTCAGCCGCAATACCCGAGAAGAGTCGGTTAAGGACGATGATGTCCCTAACCCGGCTCTTTGTTGTTTCCAGGGAGTTCGATTCTAAGTTTAGCAAAATTGATCAAAACGGTTTCAGGCCCATCCCGTATAGTATGGATATGGAAGGGGGGCGTTACTTCATTTTGATCCGCTACAGCGCAATGATTCAGCAGAGTTTGTATTTTATAGAGACACACCTGGATGAGGATATCGGGCTTGAAGAAGTGGCATCCGAGGCGCTGCTGTCGCCCTACCACTACCATCGGGTTTTCCGCAATGAGGTGGGCATGACGGTGGTGGATTATATTCGGAATCGCCGGATGAGTTATGCGTCCGTTGCACTTCGTTCCACCGATGCAGGTATTCTGGACATTTCTCTGGCATGCGGATTTGAGAGTCAGGAAGCGTTCACCCGTGCCTTTCGCAAAATATATGGCATGCCACCGGGACGTTTTCGCAAATTATTCGATCTGAAGGTATTCACCGGAAAAACCAGAGGAGGAGAATTACATATGGATCAGAAGTCAACAGTTAAAGGTTGGATGCTGACGGGGAGTCATCCGCAAAGTTATGAGATGGGCATTGATCCCGCCGAAGTTCATCAAGGGAAAGCGTCCGGCTACTTGAAGGCCGTTACACCAATGGAAAGTAATGAGTTTGCCACGATGATGCAGCAGTTCAAGGCAGACAAGTATGTGGGCAAACGGATGAAATTATCCGGATTCGTGAAGACCGAACGTGTGGATGGGTTCTGTGGGTTATGGATGCGCGTGGATAACAATGTACAAGATGTGCTTCAGTTTGATAACATGCATGACCGGCCGATCACGGGCACACAGCCATGGAATCAGTACAGCATCGTGCTGGATGTGCCGGAGGACAGTGCCGTCATTTCATTCGGGGTCATTCTGAACGGCAAAGGCAAAGTGTGGGTGGACAGCTTCCGTTTCGAAGAGGTTGATCCAAATACGCCGCTGACCCACATGGCGACGGAATATGAGATGGCGGATGAGCCGATGAACTTGTCATTTGAGGAATAGCTCATCATGTATTCACGCTATAACCTGAATTTGATGAAATATCGAGTCATGGGTCGATCCAATAGCGGATTGGCTCTTTTTGTCGTGTGCGGGTATAAACAAAGTGGGGCGAAGTCCAAGCTGAGAGGATACAGGCTTTCTTGCAAGATTGTATAGTCCTCATGGATTATCCGGCCAGACCTTGTTAACATAGATCCAGGAATAAGGAACTTATGACATCAATATAGAGGATGAATCCGATGAATAAAAAAGTGCTTGTGGTAGATGATGAATCAAGTATCGTCAGTGCCATTGCTTACGCGCTGCGGCGCGAAGGATATGAAGTGGAGACAGCCAATGATGGCGAGGAAGCGCTGGTTAAGGTGGCGTCATTTCACCCACAGGTGATGATTCTGGATGTGATGATGCCGAGGCTCGATGGATACGGCGTATGCCGCAGACTGGAGGACCGCGATGATATCGGGATTATTTTACTCACCGTAAAAAATGACATCGTGGATAAGATTGTTGGCCTGGAAATGGGCGCAGATGATTATATGACGAAACCGTTTGAGATCCGGGAGCTGCTCGCCCGGGTGAAGGCGCTCATGCGGCGGGTGGAGAAGAGCAGCCCTCCAGCAGACGAGCAGAAGAGTCAGGCCATTGTAAATGGTGACTTGCGTATTCATGTGGCTCATCGAACGGTGACGGTAAAGGAAGAGAAGCTGGATCTGACCCCCAAAGAGTTCGATCTGCTCACCATCCTGATGTCCAATCCGGAACGGGTGTACACACGGGATGATCTGCTGGATCGGGTGTGGGGCATGGAGTATGCGGGAGGCACGCGGACGGTGGACATTCATATTCAGCGTTTGCGCAAAAAAATTGGTGATACGGATCAGCAAAAGCTTCAGACCGTCTACGGCATCGGCTACAAGGCATCTGCTCCCAATCCGGGCGGTTCGGCATGAGGGTCAGCATCAAGCTGAAATTCAGCGTTTTTCTTGCGGCATTGCTCATTTTGACTGTTGTGGTGCTCAGCTCCCTCGTACTGCGGGGAATCGAACGCAACCAGCAGTCACAGATTGAGGGTATTCTGTCGCAGCAGACACGTCTGGTCAATTTGAATGTGCGTCAGGCCTACTACACCGAAGCCATTCGGCTGGAGACGGATGCCTTTCTGAAGCAAAATGGCCGCAGGCTTGCACAGGAACTTGCGAACTCCACAGGGCTACCGATTGCCCTCTATGACATGACTGGAACACAGGTGGGCTCGTCCATTACACCAGGTGAGAGTCTGGAAATCCAGGAGACACTGAACTATGCTCTGCAAAATAAAATCGCCTACCATGAACAAGGCGACACGCTGCTCTATGCAGCACCGCTGGACGGTCCGGATGGTCAGATGGGTGCGGTATGGATGCAGTATCCGGTTCAGAGCTACCATGAATTCTATGCCCGGATTTTACAGTTGTTCATATGGGCGGGTATTGCCGTCGTTGCATTGAGCTTTATTCTTGGATACCTATTCTATAATCGCTTCGCCGTCGCCATTACCAGGCTGAAAAAATCGGCCGATTCCATTCGGGAAGGCGAGTACATTACGGAATCTCCTGTAAAACGCAAAGATGAACTGGGAGAACTGGGGCAAGGCATTTATTATATGAGCACGTCCATCCAGCAAAATATTACAGACATGCATGCAGAGCAGCGGAAGCTGCAGCTGGCAATTGAGAAACTGCAGGCATTGGAACAACAGCAGAAACAATATATCGGCAACATCAGCCATGAATTCAAAACGCCGCTTACCTCGATCAAGGCATATGTGGAACTGCTTGATATGTACCGGGATGACCCTCAGTTACTTGAGGACGCCTCAAGCAACATTGGCAAGGAGACCGAGCGGTTGTACGAAATGGTTGAGAAGGTGCTGCATTTGTCAGCATTGGAGAAGTACGATTTCGAGAATCAGGCGGAGGATGTAGAGGTGGGTGCGCTGCTGGAGGATGCCTGCGGACGCATGCGAGGCAAAGCCGAGAAGTTTGCGCTTCGGATGGAGCTGGACATCCAGCCTGCCGTCATTCGCAGTGACCGAGAGAGCCTCATGCATATTTTTATCAACCTGCTGGATAATGCAATCAAGTATAACGTGCCTGGCGGCGTCATTCGGGTACAGAGCGAGCAGCGGCTGCAGACGTGTGAGGCAGTGATTCGCATTTTCAACTCGGGTATGCCGATTCCGGTAGAGGCAAGAGAGAAGATCTTTGAGCCTTTTTATACGGTCAACAAGGACAGGGCGAGAAAAACAGGCGGAACCGGACTCGGTCTGTCGCTCGTGAAGCAATTTGTAGAGAAGCAGGGCGGAACTATTACACTGCTGCCTAACGATCCGAAGAATGAGGAAGGAACCACGTTCCAGCTGGTTCTCCCGCTCGCTGATTCAAGTTTACAAGTTGGAAACAAGTCTGAATAACTTTGGAAGTATGGCATGTGTATGCTTGGTCTATAGCAGAGAAATCAGGGGGGACCATGATGAATTGGAAACAGGCAGCATTGAGTGCATTGGGAGCGTTAGCGCTGTTGTCTGCAGCGGCTTGTGGGGGGAGCACGGAGCCCGAGGGAAATGCTCATAGCGGGAAAACGGGCACCGATATTACTGTAAAAGACAATCCCAATACGTCGGTGTACCAGAGCTTCAAATTGGAGAAAATCGATAAATTGCCCAATATGCGCGGTGTGGCCTGGCTGAGTGACGAATGGATCGTATCGGACAAAGAAAACACAGCAATGAAGCCCGTCACGGTTGAAGGCCAGGAGAGATACCCGCATAACTTATATATGTATGACCTGACGAAGGGAACAGATACACCACTCAAAGAGAGCGAAGTCAGTCTGGGCTCACCGCTCGTATCACCGGATGGTCAGTACCTGTTCTACCGGGAGCCGGAGGAATCGACGGGCAAAGGTTTCTTTCTGAATTTGCATAACGGAGAGACCGTGAACGCGGGCAAGGAAGATGGTTTCGTCCAGGAAGGAGCATGGCTCGATAATGAGCATGTTGTCTTTCCGAATATGAAGGGAGACCTCGTCTCTGCCAGTGTGGATGGTACAACGAAAGTATTGGTGGAGACCGGCAACTTCAACGTGCGGAGCGTTAGGGTTTCGGGCAGTATGATCTACTATATTACCGGAGAAGACGGGCAGCTGAATGCATACGATACAACCACGGGTGATGTGAAGCAGTTGCTGAAAAGTGTCGAGTGGGTTATTCCGTCCAATGATGGGACCAGGCTGGCCATTGTGAAAAAAACAGCTGATACGAAACGGGCGCTGGTGCTCACCGATCTCGAAGGCAATGAGAAGGCGACACTTGCCAGAGGCACACAGATTTTTGGCACCAGTTGGTCCGGTGATGATTCCAAGATCACGTACACGATTAACTCGGAGAGCGATGATGAGAAGGGTCTGTTCGTTTCCAATACGGAGTCCGCTGAACAATTTCAGATCTCGGCCGATATGGACAATGTCTCCGATCCGCTTGCCTGGAGCCCGGAAGGCAACAAGATCCTGCTGTCCCAAGCGGTGCTGCAGAATGAATCGTACCACTTTGTCACATCCGTTATCACGATCTCGGAGTAAATATCAGGATGAGCCTGGTCCCAGAAGGACACAGGCTTTTTCTTATGCTGATTGGTAAGTATTAAAGGAGAGACACGTTGTCAGGGCTGCAGTAAGTTATACTGGAGAGACGAGAAGTGAAGGAGGGGCATGTCATGGATGAAAAGGACTGCCGTTTGCTGCTGAGCGTTTCCGAAGAGAGCAGTCTTACCCGAGCTGCGGAACGCATGTTTATGACTCAGCCGGCATTGACTTACCGTTTGCAGCAGCTGGAGAAGGAGTTCGGCGTACCGCTCATCGACAAATCGCTGAAAGGAGCCAGGTTTACACCTGAAGGTGAACATCTGGCGATCTACGCCCGAAAAATGCTGAGTGATCTCCATCAGGTGAAAGAGCAGCTCTCAAATATTCGCAATGAAGTCAAGGGAACACTGCGACTCGGGATCGCCAATCATTACTCATTGTACAAGCTTCCGCCGCTGTTAAAACAATTCAGGGAATTGTATCCTGAGGTGGAGTTTGCCGTCACCTGCGCACTGAGTGTAGAGGTGATTGAACTGTTAATGCGGGATGAAATTCAGGTGGGCGTCATTCGGGGAGAGCACCCTTGGTTTGAGTGCAAACATCTGCTGCACGATGAAGCGGTCTGTATCGTATCCCGGGAACCCATCGATCTGAATGAACTCCCCAAACTGCCGCAGATCGCCTTTCAGGAACCCGCGACCAAAGCAGGGGGAGCGGCTATAAGTCCGTTTCGTGAAGCAGTGGCCGCCTGGTGGTATGAACGCTATGATCGCTCGCCAGCGGTGGCGATGCGGGTAGATAGCTATGAGACCTGTAAGGAGATGGTGCGGTATGGACTTGGCTACGCCATTATCCCGGGGATCTTCGTAACAGATGCGGACAGGCTCCATCAGCAGGAGCTGATTCGACTGGACGGGCAGAGCGTTAGACGCAATACATGGCTTGTCTATAAGAAAAGTGTGCTGCAGCAAGCTGCAGTGAACCGTTTTATCGATTTGATGAGAACGGAAGGGACTCAGACTGGATTGAACGGAAATTAGATGTAACCATCTCGGCAGCTGCATGCCATTATGTATAATTATTCGTGTCGTTTGGACCGTAAAGGCGGGTTTTTACGGGACAGTATGATACGAATTCTATGTGAGTGCTTGTTTAAAGAGGGATGTACATACGCTGAATGGCTCAAAAGACAACTCGGCAGTGAAGGTCAAATGGCCGTCTATGCTTACAAATCATGATATTCATATGTTAGTAATCGAAGACCCATAAATTTTTTTATGGGTCTTTCCTTAATTTTTTTGAATTTACTTATGGCATGGCCACACATACAATATATGAAATTCGTATTGTATATTTATTCGGTTGAATTGAATATAGAAAAACTGGTTCGGAGAAAGGCGGCAAAACTTTATGAATCAAGATCATGCTCATATGAAGCAAAAAATTAAGGAAACGGTGGATCAGCTTGACCAACAACTAAGGGAGTTATCGCTTCGCATTCATGCCAATCCGGAGCTTAGTTTTAAGGAGGTCCAGGCACAGCAGTGGTTGACCGAACCGCTTGAAGCAGCAGGATTTCAGGTGGAGAAAGGGATTTCCGGTCTTCCAACCTCGTTTCGAGCTGTATGGGAAGGAGCAACAGGTGGTCCTACCATCGCTCTATTGGCCGAATATGATGCTCTGCCTCGCATTGGACATGCCTGCGGACACAATCTGATCGGAACTTCTGCAGTAGGTGCAGCGCTGGCTCTCAAGGAAGCCAGCCCTCAGTTGCCTGGACGGATCATTGTTCTGGGTACTCCGGCCGAGGAAGAGGGTGGCGGCAAGATCATCATGGCCAATGAGGGTGTCTTCGACGAAATTGATGCGGTCATGATGTGTCATCCGCAGCAAAAGACGATGGTACTCCGAGGAGCGCTGGCCTGTGTGGACGCAACCTTCACCTTTCATGGCAAACAAGCGCATGCAGCCTCTTCCCCCGAGAAAGGAATCAGTGCGCTGGATGCACTGGTTAATGCTTATGCGGGTATTAATTCGCTTCGTCCTTATTTGAAGGATGACGTGCGGGTGAACGGTATTATCACCAAGGGCGGAGATGCTCCCAACGTTGTGCCTGAACTGGCAGAGGCGGTATATATTATCCGGGCAAAAACCGTTGAGGAATTGAAGACAGTCATGGAGAAAGTCTACCGCGTAGTACGCCATGCTGCCGAGGGTGTAGGTGCAACGGTAGATATTTCGGAAGGACTGATCTATGCCGAACGCAATAACAACAAGGCGCTGGCGAGTCTGTTTCAGCAGAATCTGGAGGACATGGGCATTGAAGTACATGATCCGCCGCAAACGGGTGGCGTGGGTTCATCGGACATTGGCAATGTGAGCCAGGTAACCGCAGCGATTCATCCGTATATCCGGTTGGGAGACGCAACGACCCATACCCCTGAGTTTGCCCGGCTTGCCGGAGCAGAAGAGGGGATGATTGAGCTGAACCGTGCGGCCAAGGCACTTGCACTGACAACGTATGACCTGTGTGCGGACAAGGCGGCATTGCAGCAGGTGCGGAATGAATTTGAAGATTGGAAACAACAGAAGGACGAGGGATGATCAATTGGAAAACATAACAAAACCACCACAACAACGACGCAAATGGTTCAAGATGCCGCATACCTTCGTCATCTTGTTTATTCTGGTACTGGTCGCTACCGTACTGACCTACATCATTCCCGCAGGTGAATTCGACCGGGTAAAAGATGAAGCTACAGGCAAATCCCTACTCGTCCCGGGTTCATATCATCATGTGGAGGCCAATCCAACAAGCCTGTGGGATATCCCCAAATCCATCGTCCGCGGGCTGGTTGATTCCGCTGACGTCGTATTTTTTATTTTCATCATTGGCGGAGCCTTTCAGATCATTACAAGCACGGGGACGATCGAAGCCCTCACTGGCAGGGTGGCGCGTTCATTCGCTAATAAGGGATTGTGGGTCATCCCAGTGTTTATCACCCTGTTCTCTGTCGGCGGGTTTACGATGGGCATGTCGACAGAGGTCATGGTATTCGTACCCATAGGTATCGCTATTGCCAGGGCACTGGGATATGACGCTCTAACGGGTACAGCGATGATTTCACTTGGCGCCTCCTGTGGTTTCACCGCCGGACTGCTGAATCCGTTCAATGTGGGGCTCGCTCAAGCCATTGCCGAAGTTCCGATCTTCTCCGGTATGTGGCTGCGTGCGATCATCCTGGTATGCTTGATTGCCATTACAAGTATCTATATCATGCGCTACGCTTCAAGGGTAAAATCAGACCCGACTCGAGGTTTGGTACACGAGCTGGAACAGGAGCAGGCAGGAGATACACCAGCCGTTGATCTGAATAAGCTGCCAACCATTCGCATCACACATATCCTTACGATTGTTACGATTGTTGCCGGGTTTGCCCTATTGATCTGGGGCGTATCGAAGGAAGGCTGGTGGATGGAGGAGCTGGCGGCACTTTTCCTGAGCATGGGTGTCATTTCCGGTCTGGTGTCCGGATTCGGACCGAGCCGTATTGCGAGTGAATTTGTCAAGGGAGCAAGTAGTATCGCGTACGGAGCCTTTATCATCGGTTTGGCCAGAGGGATTATGGTTGTTCTGGATCAGGGGAATGTTATCGATTCGGTTGTGTATGGGATGTCTACAGCGGTCGGTGAACTGCCATCATCCGTTCAGGTGTTGGGCATGTACTTTTTCCAAAATATCATGAATGTGTTCATTACATCCGGTACAGGCATGGCGGTAACAACGATGCCGATCATGGTGCCACTGTCCGATCTGCTCGGCATTACCCGTCAGACCGCCGTACTGGCATTCCAGTTCGGTGATGGCTTCACCAACATGATTCTGCCAACGTCTTCCGCATTGATGGGCAGTCTCGCCGTATCCGGCATTCCGTATCAGAAATGGGTCAAGTTTTTCTGGCCCCTGATGGTGATGTGGATTGCATTGGGCATTATCTTCATGCTGATCGCGAGTACCATTCAGTATTCCTAATAAAGAAAAGAGCCTGTGTTCTGAGGCAGCTCCTCTCCAACTGTTATATACAGTTCAGATAGGATACTGCCAGAACACAGGCTTTTATTTATGGGATTTAATTTTTCATGCTCAGCAGTAACTTCACTGCTTCTGCACGTGTGGTGTTATCTTTTGGAGCAAAGGTATTCAATCCTTTACCATTCAACAATCCGGAATTTTGCATTCCAGCGACCGCTGCTTTGGCCCACACAGGAATCTGTTCGTCATCTGCAAAAGTGGAGCTGGTGCCCGATTCTGTCTTCAATTGCAAGGCATTCGCTACCATCATGGCCATCTCGGCACGGGTTACTGCATCATTCGGACGGAAAGCGCCGTCTGCGTCTCCCTGAATGAATCCTGCTTGCACAGCACGTGATACAGCAGACTGTGCCCATGCTCCTATTTTTGAACGGTCGGTAAAAGATAAAGTGGCTTCTGTGTACTTTGTTTGCAGTGTATTCATCAGCATCACCGTAAACTCTGCACGCGTAATGGACGCGTTTGGCTTGAATGATCCGTCCGCGTACCCTTGCACAATGCCATCACGGACAGCTTGCCGAATGAATTCTTCCGCCCAGTGACCCTCGACATCGCTTAACGCAATGTCTGTTGGTGCTGTAGATGGATCGACTGCGAATACAGCGAATTTGGTGAAATGGTCTACGTCCACCTGGATCTGTGACCCTTCAAGAGAAGGTTCACCAGCCGAGAGCCACGTCTTGTTTTGTTCATTAAAGTAGAATAGTTCAGCCCGCTGATTGCTTCGCAAGCTTGATCCATCGAAGGCCATCTTCAATGTTACGGGTTTATTGAAATTCTGTGAGACATTTTTGAGCAGTTCATATACCGGGCTAAGCAGTTGTGTCTGATTGGTCAGCAAGTGTGAAGAATCTGCAACCTCATCCATCGTGATCGTCAGTTCCTGATTCATCGCCCCGGCAGGGATCGTTAACGTGATGCCATTGCCCAAACTTACTTGCCCTGCCTGCCCCGATGTAAGGGTTAAACGGCCATTAGTTGACGAATTTGTTGTGTTAGATGGCGATGGATTACCATTTGATCCGTTGTTATTTTGGTTACCGGAGCCGCCGCTGTTACCGCCATTGCCGCCTGATGGTGGAGAAGCATTAACATTCCATTTGGCAAATAAGGTCAGATTGGCAGTAATCTCCGTTTGTTCGAAGTTGAACTGTGTTTGCAGTTCAGAGTCGGTATACCAGCCTGCAAACGTAAAGCCTGAACGGCTCGGCGAAACCGGAGCTGACAGTTTCTTCCCATACTCAACAGCAACATCAGCTACTGCAGATCCTCCGAGAGTATTGAAGGAGACGGTGTATTGGTTTGCATTCCATTTTGCATACAGGGTAAGATCGCCAGTTACTACTGTGTTGGCAAAGTCAAAAGCCTGGCTCAAACCTGAATCGGTATACCATCCAGCAAAGATGTGGACAGCTTTGGTTGGATCGACCGGAGCTGTCGCTAACTCACCATATTGAACAGACTGTTCACCGATTGCTGTACCGCCGTTGGACTCAAAGTTAACGGTGTAGGAGTTGATCGTCCATTTGGCATATAACGTAAGATCGGTAGTTACGGCTGTGTTGTTAAAATCAATGGCCTGACTCAAACCTGAATCGGTGAACCATCCAGCGAAAGTGTGTCCTTCTTTGGTTGGATCGACCGGAGCAGTCGCCAACTCTCCGTATTGAACAGACTGATCATCGACTGCCGTACCGCCGTTGGATTCAAAGTTGACGGTGTAGGAGTTGATCGTCCATTTTGCATGCAGGGTGATATCGCCAGTTACAGTCGTACTCTCAAATTCGAAAGCCTGACTCAAATCTGAATCGGTGAACCATCCGGCAAAGGTGTGTCCTTCTTTGGTTGGATCGACCGGAGCAGTCGCTAACTCTCTGTATTGAACAGATTGATCGTCGACTGCCGTACCACCATTGGATTCAAAGTTAACGGTGTAGGAGTTGATCGTCCATTTCGCATACAGCGTAATATCTTCAGTAACAGTTGTATTATTGAAATTAAAGGCCTGACTCAAGCCTGAATCGGTGAACCATCCAGCGAAAGTGTGTCCGGCTTTGGTTGGAACTGCTGGAACAATAGCCTTCTCACCGTAAGACACCGTTTGTTCTGTAACTTCAGAACCGCCATTACTATTAAACGTGATCGTTCGCGGCGTATAAACGCTGAATTGGATGGTTGTGGTATTGCCCGCACGATCGGTAACAACCAGTACATATTCTCCTTCAGATTGGACCGTATCCCCATTGTTGAATGGGAAACCATTGAGGGTAGCTGTTCCTTCATTAAAGGTAATTACGGGACTAACGTTATAGACGCCGTTCTGGGTCACGCCTGTGACAACAGGGGGATGGGTATCTACCGTAAAGTGAATCGTTGTCGTACCAAGGCTATTGGTAACGGCCAGGGTATAATCGCCATCTGTCGTAATCGCAGTGCCATTTGCAAATGGAGCACCATTAAGTAGTGCCGTACCACTATTAAATTGAGGTGTGACTGCTTGATTGTATATTCCGCCGTCAGCTGCGCCGCTAATGATTGGAGCTGTAGTTTGCTCAATAGTTATGGACACTGCCACCGGAACACTGGTGCCCCATTCATTGTAAGCACTGTAAGTGAAGCTATCGCTTCCCACATAGTTGGCATTCGGAGTATACGTAAACGAACCATCGGGATTCATCACGAGTGTTCCGTTCGTCGGCCCACTTCTCAATATAGCGGCAGAAGCATCTCTATCATTGGACAGTACACCTGGTGCAGGCAAAACCAGGGCGGAGTTTTGATTGGTTGCATAAGTGTCTTCGATTGCTTCGGGAAGTTGCCCACCGTCCAAGCTGGGGAATATTCCTGCGTTAGCAACATAATAGATCAGGTCAGATTGACTGCTGTTCAGATTAGGGACTTTAAAGTTTACCTGACCATCGCCCCCAAACCTGGTACCCAATAGGCTGAATAAGGCTTGATTTTGGTTAGTGAGGAGTGCAGACCCATCAGCAAGAATCCAGTGTTTAGTCGAGAGGTTAACCAGCATGGGAATGATCTCGCCTAATACTCGTTACCAGTACCGTTTTCGGCAAGCTGGGTCGGATCAGTGGATATGACATATTTGATATTGTTGTGTATTTTGGGTAAATTGGGCAGTTTAAATGTGGTATTCCCGTCTCCACCATAGGTCGTGCCGATCATCTTGTATAAGTCGCTGTATGCAGATGTGGAGAGCTCTTGGCCATTCGCAGCTAAAAACCCTGGTGGGGTGAACTGATACGGAAACAGACGAACTTCTCCAAGAACGGATAGTCCCTCACCATAAATGCTCTCTTCACGCGAAGGGAAAATTCCGTTTATCGCTATGTAGTAGCTCATGCCATCAGGCGCAACATTTGTTAGATTGGGTAGTGAAAAAGTTCTTACTCCATCACCCCCAAAATTTAGACCCAGCAGAGAGTAGAGAGCGTTATTCTGAGAGATGGACATGGTTTGTCCTCTGGCAGGCATCCATCCTCTGGGTGTTGCATTGTACGGAAATAATCTGATCTCACCAAGATAAGGCTCTACTGCTGCCGCATTAGCCCGTTCTACACTGAAATTATTCCACAGACCACTCAGTCCGATCAGGAATACCAACCAGATGACACTTACTTTCTTGAACAGTGTTAAACTCACAATTTCATCCCCATTTTCCTCATAGATATGTTCACGTTATGCTTACTCCCGTCCACTGTACTTTCCTGATTTACAATGGTAAGCCATATAATGATGAGCATAGTGTAATGGATACGAAAGCAAAAATGAATAAGATTTCAGTTCAAATTTAAAATAATTATTGAAACTTTCCAGACGTACATCATTTATGGTTGGAATGTTCCATAACTTTCATCCCTTTCTATACATTTATATTGACTAAGCCATTCCGCTTCCGATAAACTAGAATGCAGGAATAAAAGTCGAATGTTGGGCAGCAGTTCGAGACGATGTTTCGGGCGGCTGTTTATTTTCTTTTTTTAATGAGCAAGGTTGCAACGTTGTAGGCTTGTCGGATGATCCGGCCAATATCAACATGGAATAGGAACAGGTGATACACATGTGTAACAGCGCGTACCGCGTGCTTTTATATTATAAGTTCGTGAAGATTGAAGACCCCGAGACGTTTACCCAAGAACATTTGCAATACTGCAAAGACCTGGGTGTGAAAGGCCGCATTCTGATTGCAGCGGAAGGCATTAACGGCACCGTGTCCGGTACACCGGAGCAAACGGAGCAATACATGAAGGACATGCATGCCAATCCGCTGTTCAGCGATATGGTATTCAAGATTGATGATGTGGAAGAGCATGCGTTCAAGAAAATATTTGTTCGTCACAAAGCGGAGCTGGTAACCTTCCGCGTGGACGAAGATCTGGACCCTAACGTGATTAGCGGCAAACGTCTCTCACCAAAGGAGTTCCACGAGCATTTGCAACGGGAAGACGTCATCGTTATCGATGGCCGCAATGACTACGAATACGAAATCGGTCATTTCCGCGGAGCCATTCGTCCGGACGTCGAGTCGTTCCGCGAGTTCCCGGATTGGATTCGGGAGAATCTGGGCGACATGAAGGACAAAAAGATCATTACTTACTGCACGGGCGGCATTCGCTGTGAGAAGCTGACCGGCTTCATGATCAATGAAGGATTCCAGGACGTTGCACAGCTGGACGGCGGTATTGTGACTTATGGTAAAGATCCGGAAGTACAAGGACGTTTATTTGACGGGAAATGTTATGTGTTTGACGAACGAATCTCCGTGCCGATTAACCGGACAGATGAAGATATCGTCATTGCCAGCTGTTATCACTGTGGAACGACACATGACCGATATATTAATTGTCCAACCTGCAACCTGCAGCACGTGTGCTGTGAGGATTGCGAAGAGACGCATAACCGCTTTTGTTCGGATGCTTGCCGGGAGGCAGCGCCGGTACACGCATAAGCAGGAGAGCAGGTGCTGCACGTGAAGCGTGAAGACGAAATGACGACTCGTGAACGGATATTGTTCATGCTGAAGCGTCAGGGCACAATGACCGCGAGGGAAATGACTGCCGAATTGGGACTGACCGGCATGGCGATTCGCCGTCATCTGACGGCACTGGAACAGGACGGACTTATTGAAGTCAGAGAAGCCCGGGCCACAGCTGGACGTCCTTCTTCGGTGTACCACCTGACGGCGCGCGGAGATGGCTTTTTTCCAAAATCCTATCCGTCGCTTACCCTTGAACTGCTGGAGGAGCTGACGGAGTCGGCTGGTGAAGGCATCGTGGATACGTTGTTCGAGAGCCGACGGGACAAGTTGCTCCGCAGCAAGTTACCACAGATGGAAGGCCAGGATCTGGCCGGACGTGTGGAGGAGCTGGCACGCATACAGAACGCAAATGGCTATATGGCGGATGCATCGAGAGAAGAGGACGGTTCATACGTGTTAACCGAGCTGAATTGTCCGATTGTGCAGGTAGCGAATGTATATCGTCAGGCTTGCCGGTGTGAACTCGAGCTGTTCCGTTCCTTGTTGAAGGCGGATGTGGAGCGCACCGAATGTTACGCAGACGGCGGCAAGAAATGCACATATCAGATCCGCGAAGCTGCGGGAAATTAGTTTACATTTTGAGATTGTTTCGATCACTCGAAGCAATCTCTTTTTGCTTTATGTAATGTTTTCTATCATACATAGAAGATCAAACCAAATTGGAAGCGGTTCAACCATTGACGGGAAAGAGGCCGCACCTTAATATTAGAGAAACACAAAATGACCAATATGGGTCATGGACTTCAGTCGCATGACGAACGTCTATGTTTGTCTGCTTTTGTCGATAAAAGCAACAATGCGCTGAAGCGTTCGCTTTGTCCCGCCCTATCGTGTCACTTGGATGAGGAAAAAGGGTACAACATTTAGAAGATGGAGAGGGGTTCTCACATGAAAAAGAAGTTCTGGATGTCACTGATGATGGTTGCCTCAATGATCGTAGCAGCAGGTTGCGGAAATAACAGCAGTACAGGTACAGAGTCCGAAGGATCTGGTACTACAGCGGGTGAAGGCACTGCAGAGAAATCGTATCGTATCGCTATCTCGCAAATTGTGGAACATCCATCGCTGGATGCAACACGAGAAGGTTTCATTGCGGCACTGAAGGAAGCGGGAATTGAAGAAAATAAAAACCTGACCATTGACTACAATAATGCGCAAGGTGATTCAACAAACAATCTGTCCATTGCCCAAAAGATCGCAGGGGATTCCAAAAATGACCTGGTGCTGGGGATTGCAACCCCATCTGCGCTGGCTCTGGCTCAACAAGTAAAAGAAAAGCCACTGCTTTTCGCAGCGGTCACTGACCCGCTTGGTGCCAAATTGGTGAGTGACATGGACAAACCGGGTGGCAACGTAACCGGGGCATCGGATACGAATCCGGAGGCGATTGTGCAATTGGCTGATTTTATTGCCAAATACATGACGGACATCAAAACCGTTGGTTTGGTCATTAACGAGGGTGAACCGAATGCCGTTGTCATGGCAGACAATGCAGAAAAAGCGCTGGCAACACATGGCATCAAGCTGGTGAAAGCCCCAGTTACAAATACGTCTGAAGTTAAACAGGCAACGGATTCTCTGGTAGGCAAAGTCGATGCCTTCTACATTACGCTGGACAACTCGGTTGTCAGTGCGGTGGATACCATCATTCAAACGGCAAACAGCAACAAAATTCCGTTCTTCTCCAGTGACCGGGATACCGTTGAAAAAGGTGCCTTTGCAACTGTAGGTTTCAAATACTATGACCACGGATACCAGGTCGGCGAAATGGCCGCAGATATTCTGAAGAATGGTACGAAGCCTGGCGATATGAAAGTCACTGTTCCGGACAAGCTCGACCTGATCCTGAATCTTAAAGCTGCTGAAGCCCAAGGCATCACGGTTACCGACGAGATGAAGGCTGAAGTGCAGGACCAGGACAACAACATTATTCAATAATCTGACCGGACGACAACCCGGCAGTACGGATGCGAGGCGGACGTGCAGTTGGTTCGCCTCATTCTTTTCGATAGACAGGGAGGAAGTAGCGTGAGTATAAGTTGGAATTCAATTGAAGGGGCAATAGAGCTCGGTCTGTTATATGCCCTGATGGCACTTGGTGTATATATTACGTTCCGTATTCTCGATTTTCCCGATCTTACCGTAGATGGAAGTTTCACAACAGGAGGCGCAATCGCAGCGGTTATGATCTCCAATGACTTCTCTCCTTGGCTCGCCTGTTTGGCGGCAATGGCTGGAGGCATGGTGGCTGGGGCATGTACAGGTCTGCTTCATACCAAAGGCAAAATTAACGGATTGTTATCCGGTATTTTGATGATGATTGCGCTCTACTCCATTAATATGCGTATCCTTGGCGCACCGAATAAATCCATTATGGGCATGGATAATCCATTCTCGGGTGAACATGTCATGGTGCTAATTATTATCGTGGTGCTGGTGTTTAAAATCATGCTCGATCTGTTCATGAAAACAGATATTGGACTTGCACTCCGCGCGACAGGTGATAACAAACGCATGATTCGCAGCTTTGGCGCAAACACAGATGTGACCACCATTGTTGGCGTTAGTTTGTCCAACGGGCTTGTGGCCTTGTCCGGAGCATTTATTGCACAGCAATCCGGCTTCGCAGACATCACCATGGGAATTGGTATGATCGTGATCGGACTCGCTTCTGTTATTATCGGTGAAGCTATTCTTGGTGCAAGAACGGTATTCTGGGCAACACTCGCTGCTGTGGTTGGTTCAATTATTTACCGGATTGTTGTCGCGCTTGCCCTGCAGGTCGAATGGTTTGATACTTCTGATCTGAAGCTGATTACCGCGGTGATCGTCATCATTGCCCTTGTGTTCCCGACCATGCAGCGCTCCATGAAGCAGAAGAGCCTTGCTCGTAAACGAACCGAAGAGCTTATGCGGTCCACGGGTCAACAAGCGAAGGGAGGCATGTGATCATGCTGGAGATTTCACATGTGACGAAGCTGTTCAATCCGGGAACGACAGACGAGAAGACAGCTCTGGTTGGCGTGAATCTAACGATGAATCCAGGGGATTTCGTAACGGTTATCGGCAGTAACGGTGCGGGGAAATCCACGTTGATGAATATCATTTCAGGCGTAATGAAGCCGGATATGGGCGATGTGCTGATTAATGATCGTTCCATCAAAAACCTGCCTGAGCATAAGCGCAGCAGCTGGATCGGCCGGGTATTCCAGGATCCGATGGCAGGAACGGCTCCACATATGTCCATCGAAGAGAACATGGCCATGGCGTACAAACGTGGTAAAGGGCGAGGTCTTGGCTTCGGGGTTACCCGGGCAAGACGGGAGATTTTCAATGCCCAGCTGCAGAAGCTGGGGATTGGACTCGATAAGCGTCCTAATGCCAAAGTGGGTCTCCTCTCAGGCGGAGAACGCCAGGCGCTCAGCCTTCTTATGGCGACCTTTACCCAACCGCAGATTCTGCTGTTGGATGAGCACACCGCAGCGCTTGACCCTGCGCGTGCCGAACTGATCACGGAACTGACCGAAACGTTGGTGCGTGAGATGAGATTGACCACCTTAATGGTTACCCACAATATGGAGCAAGCGATTCGTCTTGGCAACCGTTTGATCATGATGGACAAAGGCAGAATCATTCTGGATGTCAGTGAAGAGCGTAAGCGTACACTGACCGTACCCGAGCTGCTCGTCGAATTCGAGCGCATCAGCGGCAAAAAGATGGCAGACGACCGTGTTGTACTTGGTTAGGTACAGGGATATAGGGTTGGATCATACAAAAACCTTTTGCGTGCTCGCAAAAGGTTTTTTGTGGTACATTGATTTCAATGTCATAAATACGAGATTGTAGTGAAATCAAATCTTGGAATGACGCCACACCGTTAGGATTAGCAAGTTTGCACAGGAGGACCAAGCATGTCATTGCAATTTGATGAAGGCACATTTACCGTAACCCGGCGTACCGATTCCATCCGACTGCTGGCGAAGGAATTTGCGCTTCTTCATTTTTTATACGAGAACAAGGAAAAAGCATTTACACGCAGCCAGCTGCTGGACCGGGTATGGCCGCTGGAGTATCCGGTTGAACGCACCGTGGATGATCATGTGTATCGGCTGCGCAAGAAACTGAAACGTTGGGAAGAAATTTCGCTGGATACCGTACGCGGCTATGGTTACCGGCTCACCATTCAGGCCAATAGGACAGCACTGCCCTCTAATCCCTCCGCCCAAGATCTGGAGATGCGAGAAGTGATCCATGGATTGTTCCGCAAATATCATCTGTTTGGGCAGGGGCGATCGATGCTAACCCTGATTCATCAGCAGGACGCCCTCGGCATTCAGATTGACTCGTTCTATCAATTGTATACCCGCTTTATTCAGGGAGATCTGGAATGGCTGATCACAACGAAGGAAATACCTTTCGAGGAGCGTGTGTACTGGCTGTTGATTTTTGTACACGCCTTGGTTGAACCAGAGGAAAGCCTACAGTTGTATGAACGGGCATTGGGCTCATCGGCTTTGTCCGCGGATCAGCTTCGAGAGCTCCGCATCCTGAATATTGTTGAGGTTTATGCAGAGGTGGGTCAATATCGACGGGCCAAAGCGCAGCTGGCAGATACATATCATGTCATTGAGACAGACAACCTGGTCAACTTCAAGCTTCCCGTAGCACTGTCGGAATTGTATGTAGAGCTGTGGGGCGGCAGTGGTGAGAGGGTGGAGGAGCAGATGATCACATTACGATCAGGCTTGAAGGATGCACCCTATTTGCGTGAAATCGGGCGATTTCAGGTGATGGAAGGGTTATGGCTGCTGAGGCAAGGACGGACCCGTGAAGCAGAGCCAAGAATCGATGATGGGCTCGATGTGCTGAAAATGAGCTTAAACGCACCGTTATATATAAATTCTGCGCATCAAGTGCTATTGTTCATGGCACATCACCGGATCCAGGGGCGTCTGCTTCATAAATATAGACAAGTTTACACAGAAATCGCCAAAGAATTTGGAATTCCTGAATATGGACAGCAGATTACGGATGAAATCCGGGCTTTTTTATCCATGTTTCCTCCAGCCTCTGATCTTCCTCTGATATAACTCCCGTATGATTACAGCCATGGAACACAGACCACTACGGCTGTAATCAAGGAGGGTTACTACATAATGACTAGCATTTCCAATGAATCATCCAGTCCGTCCAAAATGTCATCCAAAGGTTTATGGCGTAATTTTCAGTTTGTCCGCATGTTTATCGCGTACGCGCTCGCGACCTTTGGGGACTGGTTCGATGCACTCGCCATCCAGGTGATGGTTGCATATCGGTGGGGTGCCGATCCACTAATCATCGCGCTTATTCCGGTTTGTATGGCTGTCCCGGGCATACTGCTGGGCTCGGTCGCAGGTACGCTGGCGGATCGTTTGCACAAAGTAAAGATCATGATGCTCTGTGATGTGATTACCGTTGTACTGACATTGGCCATCCTGTTCGCCCCTAGTGCGGCATGGCTGCTTCCGCTTCTGGCCCTGCGAGCCATGATGGGAGTTTTCCACATTCCGGCCCAACAGGCGCTGACACGTCAAGTAGTGGCAGAGGAGCATTTGTTTCAGGCTTCGTCCCTGAACGGCTTTGTTGGACAATGCTCCAAGGTGGCTGGGCCGCTGCTGGGTGCCGTAATCCTGGCCGTATTTTCACCCCAGATCTGCATTGTCATCAATGCCTGCACTCGTCTATTATCTGGGTTGGTATTATGGCCTTTGCGACGTTTAACGGAACAGCCAAAAGATTCAGATATGGATGAAACGCTTGGGCAGGAGAAGGCAGAAAACGAATCTGTGCTTGCGCAATGGGCAAAAGGATGGAGCTTTATCCGCAGCAGTCGGCCCATTCTGAGCACCATCCTATTTGGGTGTTTTGGCTTAATGGCCATTCTTATGATTGATTACCAGTTCACGACGCTGTTTCGCAGCATTAAACCGGAAAATGAAGCCCTGATCGGATGGCTCGGCTCGTCAGCTGGTGCGGGTGCAGTCATCATGATTCTACTGTTGAATCGGCTGCCGCGGATCGGTTATGGCTGGGGGCTCGGAGGGGGTTATCTTGTTATTGGGGTAGGTATTGCTGCCTTAGGACGAGTTGCGCCGCTAACACCAGATATTTGGGTCATCGTCTGGGGGCTGTGCATCGGACTCGGAAATGGTCTCTTTATGGTGACGCTCAATTATTTGCTGCAAAAGGAAACGCCTCCTGCCTATGTAGGGCGCGTCTTCGGCATCCAAAATTCTCTGTCCAGTATCGTGCTTGTCGTTGCCCCGCTTGCAGGGGGTGCATTAATTCGTGCCACAGGGCCAAGTCTTACCTTTCAATACATTGGTATTGCGACGCTTGCTATTGGTTTTGCAGGTATATTGCTGCAGCGTGTTTTGTGGAATGGCCAGGAAGCGCTGGGTGCTGTCCGGCAGGAACACATATAACATCAGTAATTCTGGTGCAAAAAAACAATAATCAAAAGCCGCTTCCGGTTCGACGGAGAGCGGCTTTCTCTTCTTGAAGAGGGATAAATTATACCTCCCACCAAGCGAAATAGGCAGTGGAAGCAAGCAGGCCACCGACGGTGAGGGAACCGCTGACCGTCAGATTAATGGACTGTCCTGGCGGGACGACATAACTGCCAAAAACATTGGATGAAAAGGGTCCCGCTTGCAAAGCCAGCGTCATTAACGTGGTTGCCCCGGATGGAGCGGAAGTGGAGAATCGGACCGCTGCAACACTAATGTTGGTGCTGGACAGATTGCTGTTCACAGGTGTTAGTGTACTGGGCGAGGCCAGCGTTCCATTGGCACTGAGGATCATGGATCCACTGAAGGAAGACAGGAGATTGAGGGAGACCGTGATTCCACCAGAAAATCGGGATACATACAATGTTCTGCCGCTTCCAGCAGGATTGGCCAATTGGACAGTCACGATTACGCTTCCTCCCAATAACCCAAGGGTGGTGGAATTGGTTGTACCTGAATTAAACAGACTTCCCACGCTTCCTGCATTATTTTCCGGTGGCGCAACAATGCCGGGAGTGCTGCGCCTGACAGCTTCTGGCGCAGCCTCTTCCACGAGCGATGCAGCCCGCTGCAGGATGCTATTCGTTCATCTCTAACCTGTTTTGCTCCACTCAAGGAACTCAGAATACTTCATCCTTTCCGAATAACTGCCCGGAAGCAGCGAATCGGTGCACCATACATGTCTGACCAGATGGCATCATCCGGCTCATCCACAACGAGCTTCCCGTCAATCGTCAGCCCGGTAACAGCCATGATGGTTTCGAGTAGATCAGGTCGCATCTCCGGTACATCGAAGGTCGCAATTAATTGTCCATCCGGCTTCATGACCCGGGCAAATTCGCGAAAGGCACGCAGCATCGTGCCTGTATCCAGATGCTCCAGAACCGAGATGCAGAATATTCGGTCAAACATGCCGGATGCATACGGCAGCTGGGCCAGATTGGCCCGGGCGCGATGCAGCCTGGTCAAGCAGGATTCCGGCAGATCACGTGCAGCCTCTTCGCCAAAGTCAGAAGCAATATTCAGCCGGATGGCTTCTTCCGACAAAATGCGTTCATCCCAATCACAGGCATGAACTTCCCGGCAGTGTTCGGCCAACCAGAATTTGAACGGGTGGGAGATGCCGCAGGCCGCATCCAGTACGACGTCGTCCGAACGGGCAAACTGACGGGCCCACTCGTATTCGTAAGGTCTGCTCCACCATGCCGGATGCAGCGGAAATATCAGCGTATCTGTTTTAGGGTCACTTTGCCGAACAAATCTTGATTCCAGCTGTTCTGTCTGATCAGGTGTGTCCATCATCCCCGAATCCCCTCTCTCAATCCTGCGTCTGCCAGGAAATTTTCCAATACCGTACTCCATTTGCGCCGCCATCCGGACAGGTCATAGGCCAGTGCTGTCTCCCGGGCGTATATGCCCAAGCGCTCCCGCTCTGCCCTGTCCTCGAGGAGACGTACCAGAGCAGCAGTGAGTGCATCATCTCCCGGAGGTACAAGCAGCCCGTTGAAACCATCCTGAATGAGATCGTTTAATCCGCCAACGTTGGAGGCAACGACCGGAATGCCACAGCTCATGGCTTCCAGACAGGCATAGGAGGTACCTTCCGAGAACACCGTAGGGATCACAGCAATATCGGCTTGGTGATAGGCCTCCCGGATATCCCTGAAGTCATACGTACGCTGTATTATCCGATCTTTGTGGGGGTGAGTGCGATGCCAATAGCGAAACGCTCTGCCCACAGTGCTGCCCTCGACCAGCTCCCCGGCAAATTCAATTTCCAGGTCAGGAAAGGCACCCAGCAGCCGATCTGAGGCAAGCATCATGGGGATTATGCCGCGTTCCATACTGATACGGCGCGGATACAAAATCCGTAGTGGGCGCGTAAGGTTCGGATGTAAAACAGGGCTAGCGGTGCTGGCAACAGGTTCAATGTGTTCATTTGCCATATCGGAAAAGTCAGCCTCAGCGAGCTCCATAGCTTCTTTTGTGCTCAACCCCGAGATGACTACTCCGATGTCTTCTTCCTGGCTGGCAAGGTCTTCCTTCCACGCCGACAACCATTCCGCTTCCTGCTCCTGACCAAATCTTGGTCTGGGCGGAGCTGGAGTGAAATAGGAAGTATCCACTGCATTGGGAATGAGGACGACCTGATTGGGATCACCAAACGTACAAGCAGCCCGGCAAAAGGTCTGGAAATGGGAATCCACCGATACGATGCGTACCAGTCCATCCAGTGCCAGTTGGATGTGCCCGGCGACCTGCTGTTTGGTCTCCAGCGGCAGACCGGGACGATCCCAGTTAATGCCGTGGCAGATCCCCAGACTGCCGGGTTTGTAGCTGATGGGCTGCCAGAGGCAGCTGGCATAGATTACGGGACCGCGCGCTGCTGCGGCCATCCGGGCAAAGGCTTCAGGCACATCATCCATATCATAGGCGTATCCAAACACGTCAATCTGCTCCGTCCGCGTCTGAAATGCTTCATAATAGGACAGCTGATGCACTTCGGGAATGTGCCCCAATTCGCGGATCACTCTGCACAGATCGAGAATGTAACGTTCAAGCCCACCTCCGAATACCCGGCCGAAATCCCGGTTGTATCCATCTGTGAAGCTGTGTGTCAAAATACTGACCACACCCATCTCACCGCTCCTCCTTCCAGGGAACCAGCCGAGGTTCCGGGTCCAGGATGGATTCGTAATGTTCCAGACTGCCCCACTGGCCGTGTGGATCAATGCGTTTGTAACGCAGATACTTGCGAACCCGGTCTTCCAGACTGCCCGCCCATCCAAGGTGCTGTACTTTCAGCTCCGTGCTAATACCAGGCAGGACTGTGCAGGACAAGGGGAGGCGGGGAACATGATGGTTTTGCTGCGGGTAAAAGTAGGGATAGTTCGGCATATAGCGTACAAGGGAGGCCGTGTGTCGTCTGTGCAGTCCCCATAATTCATCATCCCGATAATGAGTTCGACCACCCCACATATCGTAAAACCGGAATGCAACCCAGTCCGCATGCTCCTGATTGATCAGAGTACGTATGGCTTCCTTGGCCTCCGAGCTGTAGAGTTCATCCGCATCGACGGACAGCATCCAGTCCGGAGAGGTACTCACTGCCGCTTGCCACAGGGCGTTACGGAGCCGCCATTCCTCGGCGAACAGGGGCTTCTCCAGCACCTCAAGACGGACAACCTTCGGATAGGCCCTGCATAGGTCGGGTGTGCCATCTGTGCTCGCATCATCTACAATAACGATCTCATCCACGAACTCACTCAGATCACCGAGTACCTCTTCGAGGTATCTGCCTCGTTCGTTGCGGACCTGCAGCATTGCGGTCAGTTTATTTCCCTTACTTTTGCGAACGCGGCGAATGGAAGAGGATACCGGGTTTGAACGTTCCCGCTGCTCCTCCGTGCCCTTCGAATGCACCACACTGTCTGCAATTGGTTCAGTTAAAGCTGAGGGGACATCAACCCGGATGTCTGTCTGCATGCCCAGACCCCGAATATGTTGTGTGCGCTTCTTCGGGTCCAGCATCACGGCACCTCCCCCAGTAATTGCTGTACAGCCTGATCCAGCAGTTCCAACTCCACAATCCGGGAGAGTGCATCCTCATTCTCCATGGCTGCTTCGAGGAACTGATGTACTGCCCCGTGGCGTTCTCCGCGAAGTGCCATGGCAGTACCGGATAATACCTGATAATCCCTGCGGCTGGAGCCATCCTGAATATCCACCGCGTGTACCAGAGCCATGGCGTCCTCCACACGTCCGGTCTCCTGATAAATTCGGAATTTCCAATGCCGGGCGGTCTCTCCTCCAAGTGCGTCCAGTATGCTGAGTGCTGCTCCGTAATCATCGTTTATTCGCAGCAGCTCCGCCTGAACAAGTTGATTCTCCCCGGCCTCCAGCCAGCGGCATAACTGTTCATAGTGATGCCGTTCCTGTGCATGGCCTGCACTGATCCCGTAGACCTGCAGCGCATGCTCCACTTCTCCTGCTTTGGCATGAATGGCCGAGAGGAACCGGTAGTGGGAATGGATGCAGTCACTTCGTCCGCTCATGATGGCATGGATGAAAGCCTCGTTAAGCGATGCAGCTGCTCGCGAATCGTCCAGCAAGTATTCATAGGCTGCCAGCAAAAAGGAAATCGTCTCATGCGGCCCCGTTTTTGAACGGAGCTGGCGATAATAGTCCGCACGCATACTGCACTGGAGCGGAGTAATGGTGTCCGGTGCACCTGCAACGATTTGTCTCAGGGCGTGCAGGAACAGCAATTCGCAATCCTTTAGTGGAAATTCGAGATCATTCTTTGGTATGGTGCCGGCAGGAGCCGTGTTTTCACCACCCAACCAGACCGCGCGCATACCCTGAAAGGCCAGCTTCATATAACGCGCTTCCGAAGACGTGCCGACCAGGGATGCAACGCCAACCAGCCGGGATATACAGCTTTCCCACAGCGGTGACTCCGCTTCATCGCCTGCCGGTTCGGGAAGCAGTACAATGCAGATCTCCGGATGCAGCGAAGCTGCTGCCATAAGCCAATAGGGGTGGGTGATTACAGCTGCGGTGCGAGACTGCTGCAGCAGTAATTCTGCTTCCGGCAAGGTAACCACTGCAATGGCCGGGGGCATATCTTCTGAACGTTCCTGCCTGCTTACATAGAATACCTCTCCCTCTGCCGCAAGTAAGGCAGCGATGGCCGGGTAAGGAAAAGTGGACCATCCGCCTTTGCGTGGAAAGAGAATATACCTGATGGGAGGGAGCTCTGCATTCCCCTCTTTTGAAGCCGGTTCTGTGGCTTTTTCCGGTATGGTTTCGGATTTATCCATGTGTTAATCACCTCACTTTGACTGCGTTCAAGGTTTCTGCCCCGTTTCCGGGATCCGTTCTTCCACATCATATGTAAAGCCCTTATGGCACTTCGCATGATATGTCTGACTCTAGCATATGGGCATTATGTGCCAAACATGAGCAACTTCCCTGAATAGACGAAGCTGGCAAGCCATATTGATAGGCTGAATTTTATCTAATGTGTGACCATCGTCACATTTTTTTCGAAATTCCGATGAGGATTGTGATAATTGTCACATGTAGAAAATAGGCAATCTGGCACAATACGTTCATCAAGCGTATTTGGCGGACAGACAGCGAAGGTGCAGCTTCCATGCCGAATGCGAATTAACTGCGATGTAACAGAAAGAAGGGGTAACGGTATGGATCCGATTATGTTATCGCGTATCCAATATGCACTCACAACGATCTTCCATTTCTTTTTTGTACCGCTGTCCATCGGTCTTGTGCTGCTGGTAGCAATTATGGAGACGTTGTACGTAGTCAAAGGTAAGGAAATCTACAAAACGATGGCCAAATTTTGGGGCAAGCTGTTCCTGATTAACTTTGCTGTCGGGGTCGTTACGGGTATTTTGCAGGAGTTCCAGTTCGGCATGAACTGGTCCGAGTATTCCCGCTTCGTCGGGGACGTGTTTGGTGCGCCGCTGGCGGTTGAAGCCTTACTGGCGTTCTTTATGGAGTCTACGTTTATCGGGCTCTGGATTTTCGGATGGGATCGGTTGTCCAAAAAAGTGCATCTGGCCTGTATCTGGCTCGTATTTGTCGGCACATTCCTGTCCGCGCTGTGGATTCTGGCAGCCAATTCATTCATGCAGCATCCAGTTGGTTTCGAGATTAACAACGGCCGTGCGGAGATGAATGATTTCTTGGCACTGCTTACCAATGGTCAGCTGCTGGTTGAATTCCCGCATACCATCTTCGGCGCATTAATGACGGGTGCCTTTGTGGTAACGGGAATTAGTGCCTACAAATTGATGAAGAAGCAGGATGTGGAGATTTTCCGCAAATCATTCAACATTGCGATCATCATTGGTCTTGTTTCCTCATTCGGTGTAGCGTTCTCCGGGCACTTCCAGGCGCAATACCTGGTGGAAACGCAGCCCATGAAGATGGCAGCCAGTGAAGGGACATGGACAACAACGGAAGATCCTGCACCATGGACGGTAGTCGCGTTTATCGATCCGGACAAACAGGAGAACTCCGGTGAGATCAAGATTCCCGGATTGCTCAGTTATCTGTCCTACAGCAAGTTCTCCGGAAGTGTTAAAGGCATGAAGGAGCTGAATGCTGAGTATCAGCAGACTTATGGGCCAGGGGACTACATCCCGCCAGTACGGACGACGTTCTGGAGCTTCCGCATCATGATTGCAGCGGGTGGTTTAATGATTATACTCGCCTTGTACGGTACGTTCCTGGCCTTCCGCAGGAAGCTGGAGGTAGCCGGAAAGTGGTTTATGCGCCTGATGGTATTTGCCATCTCCCTGCCGTTTATCGCCAATACGTCGGGCTGGATCATGACGGAGGTGGGGCGGCAGCCTTGGACGGTATTCGGATATATGACGACCGAAGCCAGTGTATCGCCTAACGTGAGTGCAGGCCAGATTCTGTTCTCTACCATTGCATTTACGGCAGCTTATACGGTTCTGGGTATTGTAATGGTCTATCTGTTCGTGCGTGAGATCAAGGCAGGACCATATGCAGTAGAAAAGCCGGAGGACCACGATGAATCGTCCGATCCGTTCGGCGTGGATGGGGGTTATTCAGTTGTCACTAAGTGAGTTGTGGTTTTTGCTGATTGCCGTATTATTTGTTGGATTTTTCTTTCTGGAGGGTTTTGATTTTGGGGTTGGCATGTCGACTGGCATTATTGCCAAAACGGATCGTGAACGCCGTACCCTGATCAATTCGATTGGTCCGTTCTGGGATGGCAACGAGGTGTGGCTGATTACGGCAGGGGGAGCAATGTTTGCTGCCTTCCCTCACTGGTATGCTACGTTATTCAGTGGCTTCTATCTGCCGCTTGTAGTGGTGTTATTGGCCTTAATTGGTCGCGGGGTGGCCTTTGAATTCCGCAGTAAAATGAGACATGAACGCTGGCGCAAAACATGGGACGTCATCATTGTTGTCTCAAGCAGCCTCCTGCCTTTTCTGTTCGGCGTAGTGTTTGCCACGCTCATGAAGGGTCTCCCCATCGATGGGCAGATGCAGATGCGTGCGGGATTCCTGGACATCGTCAATCCGTATACTGTCGTTGGCGGTTTAAGCGTAACCTTGTTGTGTCTCGTTCATGGACTGCTGTTCGCTTCCTTGCGTACGGTTGGCGATCTCAGGGAGAGAGCATTGCAAACTGCCCAAAAACTGATGCTGCCGCTGGCTGCCATTCTTGCGGTGTATGCCATAATGACATACTTCATGACGGACGTGTTCGCCGTGCGCGGCTGGGCGCTCTGGATCATGGTGGTCCTTGGCGCTGTCTCCTTGGGTCTTGCCGCTTACTTCGTGCGGCATAAGCGCGAGGGTTGGGCTTTTGGCATGACTGGAGGTGTCATTGCCATCGCCTTTGCTTCCGTATTTATCGGCCTGTTCCCAAGAGTTATGGTGAGTTCCTTTGGCTCCGCGTTTGACCTGACGGTCTACAATGCGGCATCCGGTGCATATTCGCTGAAAGTGATGACCATTGTAGCCTGCACGCTGCTGCCTTTTGTTCTCGGCTATCAGATCTGGAGTTATTACATTTTCCGCAAACGTCTGAACGAGCAGCATCACCTGGAGTACTGACATGGGACGGGGATTGCTGAAGCTGCCGGGGATTCGGCCAGTACTGGCGCTGGCTTCAGCGCTGGTGCTGCTGCAGGCGATGACAATTATTATGCAGGCCAAATGGCTCGCCGAGGCCATAACAGCATTGTTTGAAGGGTCATCCATAACAGAGCAGTACCCTGTGCTGCTGCTGTTCCTGGCTGCTTTTGCCGCCCGGTATGCCATTTCCTTCTGGTTGCAGCGGGTTGCCTTGCGTTATGCAGAGAAAACAGGAACCGATCTGCGCAGACAGATGGTGGAGCAGTGGTTCAGGCTGGGCCCGCGTTTTGCCAAAACAGAAGGCACAGGACACCTGGTCACACTGGCACGGGAAGGGACGGCCCAGTACAAAACGTATCTGGAGCTGTTTATTCCCCGGATGCTGGGCATGGGGTTCACCCCTATTGTGATTCTGTTGTATGTGTTCAAGCTGGATGTCATGTCCGGCATTATTTTGATGCTGACCCTTCCCATATTGATTGTGTTCATGATTCTGGTTGGTCTTGCTGCACAGCGCAAGATGGATGGGCAATTCAAGTCATACAAGGCACTGGCGAATCACTTCGTGGATACGCTTCGCGGATTGGAGACGCTGAAAACGCTGGGGCAGAGCGGCAAGCACGCGAATACGATTGTTCGGGTCAGTCAGCGTTACCGTAAAGCGACGCTGTCTACGCTGCGCATGGCTTTTTTGTCTTCCTTCGCCCTGGATTTCTTCACGATGCTGTCGGTTGCCTCTGTCGCGGTAGGTCTGGGTCTGCGGCTAACGGAAGGACAGATGCTTCTCGGTCCAGCACTCACGGTACTTATTCTGGCACCGGAATATTTCCTGCCTGTACGGATGGTGGGTGCCGATTATCATGCGACATTGGATGGTAAAGAGGCCGGAGCAGCGATTGAACAGATGATTGAGCGGGGGAAAGCTGCAGAAGAGAGACAGCGGGAGGCGTACGCCAATACTGTTTTTCAAGCAGAAGTAGAGACGGATGGAGCAGGAGTTGTGCATCAGCCTTCTTCCGGCACCAGAAGTTTACTCTCTTCAACGATACGTGTTGTACTGCGTGAGGAGAGCACCCGTGACCCTGTCTATGCCCCTTCATCGAAGCTTTTATGGAATGCGGGCAGCCGACTGGCGCTTACGGATGTGCAAGTGCGGCATGAAGAGGAGGGGCCCTGCTCGTTGGAGGATGTTACATTCCAAATCTCGGGTCTCGCCAAAGTGGGTATCATTGGTGCCAGTGGTTCAGGGAAATCAACTTTGATTGACGTGCTGGCGGGTTTTCAACTGCCCACTTCAGGCCAGGTATTAGTGAACAGTCAGCCCGTATCTCCAGAGATGATGGACTCCTGGAGAACGCAAACGGCAGCCATACCTCAGCATCCTTATATATTCAGTGGAAGTCTGGCTGATAACGTTCGCTTCTATATGCCGGAAGCATCGGATGCGGAGGTTGCTGGTGCGATTGCCGCTGCCGGGTTGAACAAGTTGGTAACTTCCTTGCCGAAGGGGCTCTATGAGCCGATTGGAGCTGGCGGCAGGCAGCTCAGCGGTGGACAGGAGCAGCGGGTGGCCCTGGCCAGGGCCTTGCTAAGTGCACGACCTGTCCTGCTGCTGGATGAGCCGACCGCACATCTGGATGTGGAAACCGAGTATGAACTGAAACAGACCATGCTGCCTATATTTGAAGGCAAGCTGGTGTTTCTGGCTACGCATCGTCTGCACTGGATGCCGCATATGGATTGCATCATCGTTATGGATGGCGGGACGATAGCGGAGACAGGAACGCATGAAAAGCTGTTGGCAAAACAGGGCGTATACTACCAGATGATTCAGGCCCAAATGGAGGCGGTATGAGATGAAAGCCGGATATGAGCAGACCGAAACGGCTCGAAACGGGAGTAAAAAGAATAACTGGATTGCTCCTTACGTCGCACAGTACCGCTGGAGATTTGCCGGAGTCCTTGCACTCGGAACATGCGCTGCATGTTGTGCAGTTCTGCTGCTCTTCACTTCCGGATTTCTGATCTCCAAGTCCGCGCTCCGTCCTGAAAATATATTGATGGTATACGTACCGATTGTAGGCGTGCGTGCCTTCGGGATTTTCCGGGCTGTGTTCCGATATGTCGAACGGTTGGCGGGTCATGATGCCGTGCTGCGTGTGCTCGCAGATCAGCGGGTGAAGCTGTACCGGATATTGGAGCCGCAGGCTCTGTTTCTGCGCTCCCGCATGCAGACCGGCGATGTACTCGGAGCACTCGCGGAGGATGTGGAGCGATTGCAGGACATTTATCTGCGTACCGTCTTTCCGGCCGTCACGGCGCTAATTCTGTATGGTGCAGCGGTCATTTCTTTTGGAACCGTGGATCTGGGATTTGCATTATGGGTGGGTCTCTACATGTTATTTCTTGTTGCTCTCTTGCCTGCCATCACTTTAAAGGTGACGTGGAGTCGGAGGGTGCAGCTGAAAAGGAAGAACAGTCAGCTATACACCCGGCTGACAGACGGCGTGCTTGGCCTGGGGGATTGGATGGCAAGTGGACGAGCGGCGGAATTTGTCCGCCTCCAGGAAGAGGGAGAAGCGCAGGCAGACTCGGTTCGGTGCAGCCTGCGAAGCTGGACACGGTGGCGTGATCTGATTGCCCAGTGTGTCATTGGATTGATGGTAGTGTCCGTGACATTATGGGCAGGAAGTGAGGTTTTTGCCGGGCAGCTGCCGGCGGTCATGATTGCGGCGTTTGTACTGGTACTGTTTCCACTCACGGAAGCCTTGCTGCCAGTTTCAGATGCAGTGGAGCGACTCCCACAATACCGAGAATCGCTGGAGCGATTGCAGCATCTGGAGGGTGAGGGGAACATTCATGGTGCCCCATCAGTCGGGACTGACACTGGGCAGGTGCCAGAAGCTTTATCCATGTCCGCGGACATGACGAGGAATTCACGAGATCAGCGAATCCGCCTGCGGATCCCTCCGAAGCTGAGAGCGGATATTCGGATCGACCGCGTAAGTTACTGGTATGATTCAGAAGATTCCTATGCTGTGCAGGATGTATCTCTTCATCTTCCCCAGGGCAAGCGGTTAGCTATTCTTGGACGCAGTGGCGGCGGGAAATCTACACTTCTGAAGCTGATTCAAGGTGCGCTGCTACCGTCGTCGGCCGGGGCCGTGTTAATCAACGATCAGCCTGTGCAAACGCTGGGGGAGAATGTACCTGATGTCATTGCCGTGCTGAACCAGAATCCGCACCTCTTCGACACGACAGTAGCAAACAATCTGCGGATTGGCCGTCCTCATGCAACCGATGAGGAGATTAGGCGTGTGGCCGCCCAAGTGGGTCTAGCCAGCCTTATTGAGTCTCTGCCACAGGGGTACAATACCCCGATGCTGGAGACGGGCATTCGATTTTCGGGTGGAGAACGGCAGCGGATTGCGCTGGCCCGGGTACTGCTGCGGGAAACGCCTGTTGTCATCTTCGATGAACCAACAGTCGGACTTGATCCGGTGACGGAACGCGCACTTATGCGTACCATTTTGGACAGCATGCAGGGCAAAACGATGATCTGGGTTACCCATCACCTCATTGGTGCGGAACAGATGGATGAGCTTATTTTTATGGAAAATGGACAAATTGCCATGCAGGGTTCACACGAACAGCTGCTGGCTCGGGAAGAGCGCTACCGTCGTCTTGTTGAACTCGATCGACCGGGCTGGGCAGACTGGCAGAAGACGGATATGCCTCTGCCACCCGCAGCTTCCAGGTAAGCGTGATCAAGCATGTCGTAGGCGGCAGGATAATGCAGGTGGCATGACAAATGTGCTGCTATTCTCGGAATTATATCGTTGATGAAGCACATCAGCCAAAAGAGACGAGCCCATGAAATCATGGGCTCGTCTCTTTTAATACCTGTATGTTGTAACGTACGCCGCCAGTCCCCTACATCTCCACCAGCATTAGAATAATGGAAGAAAGGCAGAGACAGGTACTGATGAGATACAAGACGCCAACCACCTGCTTGTGGTTCAGCCCTGCACGCAGAAGGCGATAGTGGGCTTGGCTTGCATCTGCCTGATAGATGGCTTTTCCCTGAATGAAACGTTTGATCACGACAAAGATATTGTCGAAGATCGGTACACCAAGGGCCAAAATCGGGATGAACAGCGAAAGCATGGTTGCTTGTTTGAATGCACCATCAAGGGCAATGACAGCCAGGATGAAACCTAGGAATGTAGCACCGGCATCGCCCATGAATACCTTGGCCGGAGGTTTGTTGTATTTCAGATAACCAAGCGTTACACCCACTAGTACGATGGACATGAGTGCTGAATCGCTTTGGCCTTTAGCCAGGGCGACGACAAACAGCGTGACTGCCGAGATCGCTGATAATCCGCCAGCGAGCCCATCCATGCCGTCCGAGAAGTTGATAACAGTGGTTACACCGAAAATCCACAGGATCGTCAGAAGGAATTGCAGCCAGAATGGAAGCATGACGTATTCCGAAGTCAGCGGGTTAACAAACCCGGTGAATGCAATTCCGGAGGCAAATACGAGCACCGCTGCAGAGATCTGAATGATCATCTTAGGCAAGGCGGGGAAGTCTTTGCCTTTTGTTTTGTACCAGTCGTCAATGGTACCAATCGTTAACAGAAGCATGCCACCTGCAACCAGTGCGGCCGTTTCCATGGATAGCTGCTTCGTAAATGCAATGTATGTCAGGAAGAATCCAGTAAATATCGCGTAACTCGCCGTCAGTGGAATCGGCTGCCTGTGCAGCTTGCGCTCTACATCCTCCCGAGGCTTGTCCACAAAATCGAGGCGGTGAGCCAATCGGCTAAGCGGAGGAATGAGCAGAAGCACGACAATAAAAGACAGCAAAAATGCCATTATGTATACCATAAAATTGCTTGATTCACTCCCATCTACCATTTTCCCCCTATTATACGAGCTAAAGCGGAAATCTGTCGATGTCATTATTGTAACCAGCACGACTAAACATGCAACAGAACACTAGCATATTAGAACGTTTGTTGAAGATAAGAGCCAAAGTAGTGGTTCGCGGCCTCTGCATTATAACCGTCATCTCCTTGCCAGGTAGCGGCAAATATAAAATCACTGGAGCCACCCTTGCCTTTTCTGGGCTTATCTCCGGGAACAAGCAGACCCGAGGCCGCCCAAATCTCAAGCAGGGCATCCCGTTCCTGTTTGCTCGAAGGGAACAGACCTTTCCATAGCTTCTCAAGCGAGCGGGCACTATCTCTGGGATCGCCTGTCTGAGAGGCTGCGAGAAGGTGTTCAAGTATGGTTATATCTTCAGGGGTTACCTCGTAGCTTGATTCATTGTCGAGACGCAGCAATTCCAGGTCCATCAGGCAGTAGAGCAGCCAGTTATGACGAACACCGCCCCATTTGATCCGCTCAAAATTCAGAACGTTCAGATCGACGTTTACATATTCCCTGTCCGACTGTAGTCGCAGGTAATTGCAATCCCCGCATGAACTGGTATTGGCATGCAGTGCGGGCCGCTCCCCATAGGTGTGCAGAGGCAACTGTGAGGTTAATGCCCAGCTTGAGAGCGCACTGCGTAAATATACTTTTTTGGTGGACAGGCTGTGCACAAAAGCCGAAACAACTCTTTCCTTCATGGTGGTGTCCTGGTGAAGCTGGTGCAGACGATCAACGATCTCGTCATGGGTGATGGTCAGCGGATCGAACATCACATGTTTGCTTTTGGCATATTCAAATTCATCACCAGAGAAGGGTGCAGGAGCAGTCTTCCAGCCGCCACCTCCCCAGAATGTATTCAGCAGTATTTTTGCCGCTTTTTTGTCCAACAATGCAATTAGCCTCCTGTCGTATTCCATATTCATTCCACTAGACCGGGAAATCGGCTGTTCAGTTCAACTCTATGAACGTAGCATATTGGACTATCTCTTTCCAGGTTCTAAGGTGCGATAGTTTTGAGTCTGAACCTCGAGTTCGGAGGAGTAGGGATTCATCATTCAGAATATTTTTGTACAAAAGAAATGTACATGAAGAAGGGCCATCCCATATGTCATAAACATGACGGGATGACCCTCTTGAACGTGCAGCAATTCATATTCCTTCTAATGAACTGGAGACACGCTATTCGGTGAATTTTAGCAGAAGCGGTGCTCTAACGAATCCCAGGCACTTTATTTGGCTACATTATCGGTTCCAGCGCAAACTCCTGCCGAAATAACGTGGCTGAAGTTTTTTAGCTTCAACATGCCAAGGTTTAACCTCAACATAAGGTGCCTGCGATTCGCTAGCGTGGCAAGCTTACTTCTGATGCATCGTTTTATTTTGAAAAGCGGCGATATCCGCATACTCCTCTTCAAACTTGCGAGAGATCCGGATGAAGATTGGCAGCAATTCCCGGTAGATGCGGACGCTGTCTGGGTCAGGCTGATGACGATGCGTTGATCCGATCATGCCGGAGACGGCACTCAGGGAATCAATGCGGCCAAGAGCGTAGAGACCCAGCACTGCTGCGCCCAGGCAGGAGCTCTCAATACTTTCAGGAATGATCACATCCTGGTCAAATATATCCGCCATCATCTGCCGCCACAGTTCGGAGCGGGCAAAGCCGCCTGTTGCTTGAATTTTGGTGGGACGGCCGATCTTCTCCTCAATAGCAAGCATGACGGTATACAGATTGAACAGCACGCCTTCCAAAGCCGCGCGGATCATGTGCTCCTTCTTATGATGAAGCGTCAGACCGAAGAAGGAGCCGCGAGCATTCGGATTCCAGAGCGGAGCCCGCTCACCTGTCATATAGGGATGGAAGAGCAGACCTTCCGATCCTGGTGGTACATTTTCCGCGACACGAGTCAGCACTTCATAAGGATCGATGCCCAGTCGCTTTGCCGTCTCTACCTCGGAAGCCGCAAACTCGTCCCGAATCCAGCGGAAAATGACCCCGCCGTTGTTCACTGGACCACCGATTACCCACGCATCCTCAGTGAGCGCGTAACAGAAGAAGCGGCCTTTTGGATCGGTAACCGGTTTGTCCACTACCGTGCGAATCGCGCCGCTGGTACCGATGGTCACGGCCACAACGCCAGGATCAATGGCGTTCACGCCGAGATTGGAGAGCACGCCGTCACTGGCCCCGATGACAAATGGTGTTTTGTCTGCAATGCCCATTTCCTTCGCGTATTCCGGGTTCAACCCCTCCTTGAGTACATGAGTGGTCGGTACAAGCCGGGACAAATGGTCTGGCGTAATCCCTGCCACATGCAGGGCTTCCTCGTCCCAGTCCAGTTTTTCGAGATTCATCATTCCTGTAGCAGATGCCATGGAGTGGTCGATCACGTATTCATTAAACAGCTTGAAGAACACGTATTCTTTCATGGAGATGAATTTATGGGTCTGCTTAAACAGTTCCGGCCGTTCCCGGGTCAGCCACATGATTTTGGTAATAGGTGACATTGGATGGATCGGCGTACCTGTTCTCAGGTAGATTTCGTGGCCGTTCATCTCGTTTTTGAGTGCTTCGGTCCACTCGGCACTGCGATTGTCTGCCCACGTCATGGCCCGCATCAGCGGTTTGCCGTGTTCATCGACAGGCAGGATGCTGTGCATGGCGGAGCTGAACGATACAAACAGGATTTCGTCAGGTTTGACACCCGCCTTGGACGTGGCCTGTTTAACGGATTCCACGACAGCTTGGAAAATATCGTCCGCATCCTGTTCTGCAATCGCAGGAGTAGGAGTGTACAGCGGATAATCGGCACCGCCCTGAGCCACGATGGAGCCGTTCTGTTCAAACAGCACAGCTTTGGTGGAGGTGGTACCGATATCTACGCCGATCATATAGGGTGAAGAAGCCATTTTGTCATCCCTCTTTCTCTAACATATAAGTTAAATGAATGCTGCTGCACGTTAACACTCCGGGTACAGAAAGCCTTCTGATCGCTGTTATTCCCAAATTTCTTGGTTCTCCTCTTCAAAGGAAGAAATTTGGTTATAAACGCGAACGTTGCACTTCCTCAGGTCCTTTCTGTCCCCTCCGTTTACGTGTCGCTATTCATCCAACTTATATGGCATCTGGTATTTATCTATAGATAAGAATATCAGACTTGAGGGATGGATCAAAATTGCCGATGTCTTAGTCCTTCACAGCCCCTGCAGCAATGTCTGAAATGAACTGGCGGCTGATGAACAGGAACATGATGATGAGCGGAATAACCGCGAGCAGTGTCCCGGCAATGACCATGGCGTAGTCCGTATTGTACAGTCCGTTTAATTGCGAGAGGGCAATCTGCAGCGTGTATTTTCGCTCATCTGTCAGGACAATAAGCGGCCACAGGTAGTCATTCCACACACCGATAAAGGTAAACGCTCCGAGAAACGCAAACGCAGGTCGCAGGATTGGCAGCGCCACATTCCAGTAGAGCCGGAAGAAATTACAGCCGTCAATCCGGCCCGCATCGAGCAGGTCATTGGGTATGGACTCGGTGGCATACTGGCGAATCCAGAAGATGCCAAAGGCGTTCACCATGCCCGGAATGATGAGGGCCTTGAAGGAACCAACCCAACCGAACGTCGCCATGAGTACGAAGGAAGGTACCAGCGACAGCTGGGAAGGCACCATCATGGTGGCGAGCAGCAGGACGAAGAGCCACTTTTTGCCCGGGAATTCAAACTTCGCAAACGCAAAACCCGCCAGTGAATCAAAGAACAACACCAACACCGTCACCATGCCGGATACAAACAATGTATTGACAAATGCGCCCCAGAAGTCAATTTGCTCCAGCACCCGGCTGATATTATTCCATAGTTCTCCCCCGAACCAGAGCTGGGGTGGAAAGGCGTAAATGTCGGACGTCGTCCGGGTGGACATTACAATTAGCCAATAGAACGGGAACATGGAAATGAGCATGCCCCCGATAAGACCGGTATACAACACCAGCGATTTGAGGTGTTTGGACGTCATGAGCGCTCCCCCCTTGTCACATCAGGATGATTTGCCTTGAACGAGCTTCCAGTTCACGATGGAGAACAGGGCAATAATGAGGAACATGCCCCAACCGACCGCTGCACCATAGCCGAAGTAATTGTTGATAAACGATTCCCGGTAAAGGTACAGAACGATGGTCATCCCGGCCGCACCTGCGCCGCCATCGTTGCCTACGAGAATCTGGGGTTCGGTAAACAGCTGCATGCCACCAATCGTTGATGTAATTACCGTGAACAGAATGACAGGTCGCAGCATCGGAATCGTAATTCGGAAAAAGGACTGTATCCCGGATGCGCCGTCAATTTTGGCTGCTTCATACAAGGTTTGCGGAATGCTCTGAAGTCCGGCCAGGTAAATGACCGCGTTGTAACCCGTCCAGCGCCAGACCACCATGGAGGAGATGGCCACCTTAATACCCCAAGGCGCATTAAGCCATTCAACGACCGGAAGCCCGACCGACTGCAGCAGGTAGTTGAGGAAGCCATAATTGTTGGCAAACAGCGCGCCGAAAATGATCGCCACGGCCACGATGGAGGTGACGTTCGGCAGGAAGTAACCGACCCGAAACAGCGTACGGAACTTCACGAATGGCGCATGCAGCAAAAAGGCCACGATCAGGGCGAAAAACAGCATGGGTATGGTGGAGTAAATCCAGATCATGAACGTATTGCCCACAGCCTGCCAGAACTCGGCATCGGTCAGCATGTATTTGAAATTGTTCAGCCCGTTGTAGGTCATTATTCCGATGCCGTCCCACTTGTGGAACGCCAGATACAACGAGAAACCGATGGGAAACAGGCCAAACACGGCAAACAGAATATAGAACGGTGAGATTGCTGCGTATAGAGCACGATGCTCCCAAATCTGGGACAGGAGAGATTTCTTCCGATCCAGGTCCGGACGCACGGCTCCGGGTTCGGGTGTGAGGCGAGGTTCGGTGACAGCCATATGAATTCCTCCTTTGCGGATATCGAACACACACGTTCTTCAGGTTAACGCTGCAGTTCCCGCTCGACGCGGTGTACGGTATCGGTCCAGACCTGTCCGGGATCGGCATTTTGCTTCGCGACATCATTCAGCCGCCGGGTAATAATGTTGTGCACCGATGGGTATCGTTCACCAAAAAAAGCATCTGGAACCTGCTGGGCTGATTCGGCAAACACTGGTCCTGTCGCCTGTCCGCCGAAGAAGGGCTCTTCTTCTTTCATTGCAGGTGAATCAAACACGCCTGGTGCGGAAGGGAAAAGGTTCAATGTTTGATATTGTTCCAGCTGGTTTTCCGGACTCTGCAGCCAGCGAACCAGCTCGAATGCTTCCTGAGGATGCTCACTGGATTTCAGAATGGACAGGAACGAACCGCCATTATTACCATCTCCTCCAGGAGCGCGGGCTACCCGCCACTTACCGGATGTATCCGGCGCAGCTTCCTGCAGTACCTGTTTCATCCAGACAGCACCTACGAAGGATGCAATTTCCCCATTGTTCATCGCTGCATTCCAGCCTGGAGTCCAGCCGTCCGCATTGGCAAGCAGTCCTTTTTGTTTAAAATCAATGGATGTATCCCAGCTTGTTCGTACGAGAGGAGAGTCCATGCCGATAAACGAACCATCCGGACGGAAGTAACGCTCAGCTCCTTGGGATAACACTTGGTTGTAAACGCTTCCAATGTTGTCGGTCAGATAAACCTTTCCTCCAAATTTCTCCTTGATCTGTTCTCCGGCAGCAGCATACGCCTCCCAGCTGTTCAGCTGACGGGAAACATCTTCCGGCTCGGATGGAAGTCCAGCTTCCTTAAACAGGTCTGCACGGTAAAAGAGTGCTGTCGGTCCCGTATCCATCGGAAAACCGATCATCTGTCCGCTTGGTGTTACACCTTGTTTCCATTTCCAATCCAGATATTGGTCTTCGATATCCCCTGCACCGAGATCATAAAGATTATAAAAACGGTCCTCACTGGGGAAGAGCTCCATGATCCAGTCATTTAAGGCCACAATATCCGGCTCACCTGATTTGGCTGCCAACGTTGTTTTGAGCTTTGCCTTAAAATCACCGCCGATCTTTTGTGCGGTCAGCTCAATATTCGGGAACTTTTCCCTGGCCTTGGCAATCAGCTTATCATCAATGGAACGGTTCCAGTACCAAAGTGTAAGCGCTACCTTTTTGTTGTTCGCAGAATCGTTTTGTCCTGGCCAGATGGAGCATCCGCTTATAAGCAGGACGCAGACCATCATGATGGCTGTCCAGCAAGTTTTTTTCCCGCGGATCATGTGCACAACCCCCTCATCGTTAAGTTCGAGGCATGAAGTACTTTGGACTACAACATCATTCTATGAGCAGTTTATAAACTCATACCCAATATTCTAAAAATGAAACACAAATTTGTGACGGTTCCATATCATAATTTTATTAGTTACTTTAAAAACAAAAGTTACTTGACACAATATAATTTTTATTTTAAACTTGCTTACATAAAGTAACTAATGATGATGACAATAATATAGATACGTACCATATCCGTCCGATGATCTTTTTTCGGTCTAGATGCGGCTCAACCAGCATATAAAATGGCTTAACAGGAGGAACTTATCATTATGATTAATTCACATATTATTCAACTACTTGCCCCCAAAATCCAGACTTTTCCGAGTGGAAAAGAATTTATATATCTGGTTGGACCGATCAAACTGCCGGTCAATTTGGATGGAGAGACACGCACATTCCAGTGGTACAGCTGGCTGAAATCGGATAAGGTGATGGACAGCGGCGAACTGATTGAATCACTGGCGACTGCAGAACTGGCAGAGCGTCAGCAATCGAGCGTACTGGTGTACGGGGATTTTGCTGAAGCACAGGAAGCGCTGATCCGCATGCACAGCATCTGTCATACCGGCGATATTTTTGGCAGCAAACGCTGTGATTGCGGCTTCCAGCTGGAGCAGTCCATGAAAATGATCGCAGCCCATGGAGCGGGTGCATTGTTCTATCTGGCGAACCATGAAGGCCGCGGTATTGGTCTGTTCAGCAAAGCAATGGCTTACATTCTGCAAGAGGAAGGTTTGGATACCGTTGATGCCAACCTTCAACTCGGATTTACGGACGATGCCCGTAACTATGATGATGCCATTGCCGTATTGCGTGCACTGCGTTCCGCACCAGTTACATTGATCACCAACAACCCGCGGAAGCTGGCTGCATTGCAGGAAGCGGGACTGAATGTGGGCGGACGTGTTCCTTTGTGGGGAGATCGCTCGGCTTTCAATGAGAAATATTTACAGACCAAAGTAAGCCGTTCCGGTCACTTGGCAGAGAATGATGGCTGGGCTAATGAAGTGCTGCTTCCGCATGCACAGGCTTAACGTATAGTCCGTATGCGTTAAACACAGCATGATTTCGGTGGAACATGTCCTGTTGTATAACCGACAGGCTGGCTGTTGTTGTTCACTTCTTCAGAGGTGTGCAACAACGGCTTTTTTTGTGTTTAGTACGGAGCACTGCGTTCTATTGGATTTAAGTTGTTACGCTTGGCTCTGCTTGCCGATCTACCATGCGGATTATACAATATAGGCAATCTGAATGATGCAGGAGGAACGATTGTGCCATTTGAGGGACAGAGCATGTTACCGGCTGCCAAGAGCATGAAGCAGTTCGAAGCGATTATTGAGGGCCCTTATACGTATGGGGTTCTGCTGGATACCCATATTGCTCAGTTGGAGAGTTTGCTGGATGAGGCTCGGCGCCGCAGCAAGAAGATACTGCTCCATGCCGATCTGGTACAAGGGCTGAAGAATGACGAGTACGCGGCAGAATATCTGTGTCAGCATATTCGTCCGGCAGGATTGATTTCAACGCGGGCGACCGTGATTCAAAAAGCGAAACAAAAGGGGATTACCGCCATTCAGCGTGTGTTTCTGCTGGATACGAATGCCTTGGAGAAAAGTTATCAGTTGCTGGCGAAAACAAAGCCGGATTATATTGAGGTGCTTCCCGGCGTCATTCCGCATATTATTACGGAGGTGGCAGAGCGGACAGGAATCCCCATTATTGCCGGTGGGCTGATCCGATCCGCCCAAGAAGTCGAATTGGCGCTGGAGGCTGGAGCAACAGCAGTAACGACGTCCAATTTTGACCTGATCCGACACTTTGGGGAATCGCTTACAAGATCGAAGCAGTAGCATAACTCAACGCATTGCATCAATTCAGGCAGCTCAGTTGGAATCGAATGGTGCCATATGCTTACACAGGAGGTTGTCTATATGGAAAAGTATATTATGGCTCTGGATCAGGGGACTACAAGTTCCCGGGCCATCTTGTTTAACCGGGATGGGGAGATCATACATATTGCGCAGCAGGAATTTCCGCAGTATTTTCCCAAACCGGGTTGGGTCGAGCAGAATGCGAATGAAATCTGGAGTTCCATTCTTGCAGTGATGGCTTCATGCTTGGCAGAGAGCGGAATCAAGCCCGTCCAGATTGCCGGAATCGGGATTACGAATCAGCGTGAGACGGTCGTGGTGTGGGACAAAGAAACGGGCCGGCCTATTTATAATGCTGTAGTTTGGCAATCGAGACAGACCGCTGAGATATGTGAGGAGCTGAAATCAAAGGGGCTCGCTGACCTTTTTCGTCAGAAAACGGGTCTGCTCATTGATCCCTATTTTTCCGGTACGAAAGTCAAGTGGATTCTGGACCATGTGCCAGGAGCGCGGGAACGTGCTGTGCAAGGGGAGCTGCTGTTTGGTACGATCGACAGCTGGCTCATCTGGAAGCTGAGTGGAGGTACACATGTGACGGACGTATCCAATGCCTCCCGCACATTAATGTATAACATCTATGATCTGCAGTGGGATGATGAACTGCTGGGCATTCTCGACATTCCAAAAGCGATGCTCCCAGAAGTACGGGGTTCCTCTGAGGTGTACGCACATACGATGGATTATCACTTTTTCGGTCACCGGGTTCCGATCGCGGGAGCAGCAGGCGATCAGCAAGCCGCCCTGTTCGGGCAGGGATGTTATACCAAGGGCAGTATGAAAAACACATACGGTACCGGGTGCTTCATGCTCATGAATACCGGGGAAGATCCGGTGCAGTCCGATCATGGACTTATTACAACGATTGCCTGGGGCGTGAACGGTAAGGTGGAGTATGCACTGGAAGGCAGTATCTTTGTTGCGGGCTCCGCAATTCAGTGGCTGCGCGACGGGTTAAGAATGCTGCGCACCTCAAAGGATAGTGAGGATTATGCCGCAAGGGTGCCATCCACAGATGGGGTGTATATGGTGCCGGCCTTTGTGGGGCTGGGCAGTCCGTATTGGGACAGCGAGGTTAAGGGGGCTGTATTCGGCCTGACACGCGGGACAACCAAGGAACACTTTATCCGTGCTGCGCTGGAGGCATTAGCCTATCAGACCAGAGATGTGCTGGCTGCCATGGAATCCGACTCGGGCATCGCTGTCGATTCTTTACGGGTTGATGGCGGTGCAGCGGCGAATGACTTTTTGATGCAATTTCAGAGCGATATTTTGGGGGTTGCGGTTGAACGCCCTTTGGTAAACGAGACAACCGCTCTGGGGGCGGCCTATTTGGCAGGTCTCGCCGTAGGATACTGGGAGAGCACCGAGGAACTTGCAGATCATGAGAACACGGAGCGTGTGTTCAATCCGGTAATGGCGGAGGAAACAAGGAACGACTTGTACGCCGGCTGGCAGCGTGCGGTAAAAGCTGCGATGGCCTTCAAGTGAGTGTGCTAATTTAATATGGGCATTTGTACTTTTTCATTAAACAAATTCAATAGTTGATATTTATTGGTGGAAAATGATGCATAACTTACAGGGTTTATTTTCCTGGATGGGGAAATGTATATGCCCATTAAAAGGAAATTAAAAAGGTTAGTGGGTCAGTTTGAAATTACATCCTTAGGCAGAACATCTTTTTGAAATTTTTTTGAATAATGTGTCATTTCAGGCCTTCACGCCGCTCAAAATGTGTGATAGGATTAAGGCACAAGTTAAAAAATGATGTCTGGAGATCGGGAGAGACCACGTACCGCTCAGCAATTGCTGTAGCGAATGACGTGGTCTTTTTTTGTTCTTTTACGGAGAATTTGTAAAGAAAATAAAGTCAATGAATGGGAGGCATACCGATGGCAGCAGCTTTCTCAGCAGGACTACGCAGTGAGTATCTTCAATCGATGGCGAATGCACATTTTGACATATTGGTGATAGGCGGAGGGATTACCGGGGCAGGCATTGCACTTGATGCAGCGTCCCGCGGACTTAAGACCGGGCTGGTTGAGATGCAGGACTTTGCGGCGGGTACGTCCAGCCGTTCTACCAAACTGGTACATGGCGGCTTAAGATATCTCAAACAGTTTGAAGTGAAAATGGTGGCTGAGGTAGGGCGTGAACGGGCAATAGTGTATGAAAATGGACCCCACGTGACAACACCGGAACCGATGCTGTTACCCATTTATACGGGAGGTACATTTGGCCGCTTCAGCACGTCCATTGGTTTGATGGTGTATGACCGGCTCGCTGGCGTAAAGCGCAGTGAACGTCGTGCAATGTTGAACGCCGGAGCCGTCTCGGATCGTGAACCTTTGCTGCGCCGAGAGGGACTGCTGGGCGGTGGGCTATATGTGGAATATCGGACGGATGATGCAAGGCTCACCCTTGAAGTGATGAAAGAAGCTGTGCGCCGCGGGGCACAAGCTGTGAACTATGTAAAAGCAGACGGTTTCGTGAAGGAACAAGGCAAGATCATCGGCATTCAGGCTACAGATCAGATAACAGGCCAGCATGTTCAACTAAGGGCGAGCAAGATCATCAATGCTTCGGGTCCGTGGGTTGATGAGCTGCGCAAGGTGGACGGTTCACGCCAGGGCAAAACGCTGCAGATGACGAAGGGGATTCATTTGGTGTTTGACGGGTCCAGGTTTCCGCTTCGACAGGCTGTTTATTTCGATACCCCGGATGGAAGAATGGTCTTCGCGGTCCCGCGAGATGGCAAAACATACGTGGGGACGACAGATACCGTCTTCAAAGATGACCCGGCCCATCCGCTCATTTCCGAAGCAGATCGGGATTATGTCATTGATGCGGTGAACGGCATGTTTCCAGAAGTTCAAATTTGTGCCGAAGATGTGGAGTCGGGGTGGGCCGGCGTGCGTCCGCTGATCCACGAGGAAGGCAAGGGGCCTTCCGAAATATCACGCAAGGACGAAGTTTGGGTATCGCCGTCCGGGCTGATCACGATTGCAGGAGGCAAGTTGACCGGGTATCGCAAAATGGCTGAAATGGTTGTTGATCTGGCTGCCCGCCAGCTGGAACAGGAGACGGGGAGATCCATAGGTCCCAGCATCACGAAGAAGATGCCTATCTCCGGCGGAGACGTCGGTGGTTCAGCCGGATTTGCTTCCTATTCAGAGCGCAAAATTAAGGACGGAGTTGCTCTGGGGCTGGATCGGTCTGCAGCGGAACGGCTGGCCCGTACCTATGGCTCCAATGTGGAAGCACTATACGAGCGCATGCCTGATCCGCGTGCCAAGGCTGAACGGCATGGCATGCCACAGGAACTGCTGCTCATGCTTGATTATGCTATTGAAGAAGAGATGGCTGTAACTCCGGCTGACTTCTTGGTGCGACGGACAGGGGATTTATTTTTTCGAATCCATGAGGTACGCAAGTATAAGTCGGCCGTTATTCAGTACATGGGTGAGCGGTTATGCTGGACGGATGAGCAAAAGAAATTGTACGAACAGGAGCTGGACCCGCTGATATTGGAGGCATCCGGCAAAAGGTAATGCAGGATTTCGATTCCGGGGGTCGAATGGAACATGTAAGCGCGTAACAAAGAGAGGGGATTACATCCATGACGTTACAGATCGGCATTATTGGAACAGGCTGGTTCAGCAAGGTTCATGCAGATATTTTGGCACGAATGGAAGGTGTTCGGGTGGCAGGTGTGCTAGGGACTACGCTGGAGAAGGCTGAGGCGATGGCTTCCGTATATGATGCAGTGGGTTACAGTGAGCTTGAACAGATGCTGGATGGAGAAAAGCTGGATGCGGTCTACATCTGTGTTCCACCGATGTCCCACGGTTCAATTGAAGCGGAACTGATTCGCCGCGGCATCCCGTTCCTCGTGGAGAAACCGCTGAGCACAGGGATGGACATCCCGCGCCAGATATTGGAGCAGGTGAAGGATAAAGGATTGCTTACTTCTGTAGGTTATCACTTCCGCTATCAGGAAGCGGCTCAAGTCCTGCGGGGAGCAATGAAGGATCAGACGGTAGGCATGGCACTCGGACGTTGGATGGGTGGTATGCCAGGAGTTGCCTGGTGGCGGCGTCAGGATGGGTCTGGCGGACAGTTTGTCGAGCAGACAACACATATTGTGGATCTGCTTCGGTATTGTGCGGGAGAAGTAACTGAGGTGTACGCCGTGGCAGCTCAGCGTGTGATGCATGAGAAACATGACCATGTTACGGTGGCGGATGTGGCGAATGTTACGCTCAAGCTGGAGAGTGGAGCCATCGCGAGCATTGCCAATACATGCCTGCTGCCGGATGGGGAAGGCGGGGCCGGACTTCAGTTCTATACCGATGCTGGCGTATGGGATTGGACACCGGACCGTCTATTGCTGCCGAGTGCTGCTGCCCATGCGATGGCAGGTCAGGAGATTCCGGCAGGACATAACCCGTATGAACGGGAAAATGAGGCGTTTATTCATGCCCTTCGTACCGGTGACCGTACACGGATTCTGTCTGACTATGCAGATGCCTGCCGTACACAGGAGATTACAACGGCTGCGTTGGTGTCTGCCGATTCGGGATTGCCGGTGCAGCTTAAGCCTGCCAAGAATCTCTCTCACTAATTCATTTCATTATTAAAAAGCCTGAATGGGAAACTGATCTGAGGAGATCAGCCCTGTTCAGGCTTTTTTGGTGTTACATATAAGCGATTACCTTACTATCGTTTCAGCCAGTCGGATGACCAGCCATAAATCTGATCGATGACCGGCTCAATAGCTTTGCCTTTGGGAGTCAGCTCGTATTCAACCCGGGGCGGAATTTCAGGATACATATGGCGGGTTACGATTCCTTCCATCTCCATTTCCTTCAAACGTTCGGATAACAAACGACCGCTAATGGCCATTTCCGCTTCCAGTTCCGTGAAACGCTTGGGTCCGGACAACAGCTGGTACATGATTAACAGGACCCACTTCTTACCGATGATGTCCATGGCCTGAGTGATCAAACAGGGACTTGGCGATTTTGCTTTTCTCAGCTTCAACGTGTTCACCTCGATTCACATAACGATGCTTGTATCTCATTTTGCATAATTCGATTCCAATCACTCCCGGGTACAAGATATAAACGAAAAGGTCATTTCGATCATATCTTGCCGGTTGGAAGTCGCTCACTGGATTTATGCTAAATGTTTGTATATAAAAGTGTCTGGCTTAATGCCACTCTGACGAAAAATAAGAAAACATTCAATCCAAAAAGTCACGACAACAACCCATGCAGCAACCCTTTTGTATGTATTATACACTATTTATCAAAAAATTACTTGAATAAATAATCTTATTATTATATACTCACTTCATAAAAGTAAGTTGGTATTCATTAATACCTATCATATGGAAACGGACTGTTTTGTCGGTTCACATGCCAGCATGAAAACCGAGTTGTCGCAAGACAGCTTTTACATAGATAGCATCTTGCAGATTGGACTGGAATCGGAATGCGCAGCAGGCAAGATGCTCAAGCTTTTCTTTTTGTCTAACCATTAGATTCGTTACAGGAGGAACATACATAATGAAAGTTATTGGATATATTGTACTGGTTGTTTTAGCGGGTGTATTTGTGATGACGGGGCTTAACAAAGTGATGGGTGCGGAGATGATGGTGCAGACCTTCGAAAGCTTTTCGTATCCGAAATGGACGATGTATCTGCTGGGAGCGGTAGAGCTGCTCAGCGCAGTAGGGCTGCTGATCCCGCGTACCCGCATGTTGGCAGCAGGGGTGCTGACGTTTATTCTGATTGGTGCGCTCGGCAGTCATCTGATCTACGGGCAATACGGGGCCATAGCTCTTCCGGCAGCACTGCTGGTTGCCACTATTGTCGTTCTGGTGATCGGTATGCGCAAGCTGGAGGAAGAAGAATCGATCCTGGAAGTCATTCAGGCGTAACAGCAGATCAAACAGTATAGATTAAATTAGTACAAGAGGACTGCTGTCATAAACAGCAGTCCTCTTTTGTTATGCTTTTCCTGGTCCGTACTTATTCTCTGGTGCTGAAGAAGTCAAAGACTGTCCTTATTAAAAAAAAAGAAGAACCCACACATCACAAAGGGTTCTCTTGCAGTAGGACTTCCTATAGAGGAAAATCTCCTGATTATAAATAATGAATTGAAATCGTACTATAGCAATTTCTTTAATTGGGAGACGCGTCCTTGGCTTATACCAAGCTTTTCCGCAATCTGCTGCTGAGCCAAACCAGGATTCTGTTCAACAATTTCTTTCATCTGTTGCAGCATGCGCGCCGTCTTGGGCCGCAGGTCAGGGTATTCAGTGCTGGCAGGTACAGTTCCTTCATCCCAAGTGGGAGAAGAGACTTTGGCGGAATCAGAAGCAGGACGCTCCACGGCTGCAGGAGCCTGTTTGTTCTGAGGAACGAACCATTCGGGAGAGTCATCCGGGTGTTTTAATTGAACAGCACACGTCCGGCAGATGAATTGCTCTTTGAAATACATATCCGTATCCATATCACCGCAAAACACACACAATGTTGATTTGTACTTTCTCAAAATCAACTCTTTCCCTTCAATGAAAAACTCAAGCGGATCGCCGATATGGATTTCCATCGTATCCCGCATCTCTTTGGGAAGGACAATTCGTCCAAGGCGGTCCAGAGATCTCTTCATTCCGGTTCTTTTCATCGCATCTCCCCCGCAATATTCGCTTATAAAACCTGTCCTTATTGTAAGGAAGAAAGGGCTTTAATACAACAATAATATTTCAAATAAAAGGGATAATTCCATCTATTATGGGAAAATAAGTTTGGAAAGAACGGGTGCAACCGCCAAAGTGAACAATGCAGCAAGTACCATGGAGATACTGGAGATGGTTCCTGTCAGGGAACTGAGCTCAAATGCCTTCGAGGTTCCTGTTCCATGCGCGCCCGTTCCCAGCAGGGTTCCGCGGGCAATCTCTCCGTCAATGCGGAGCACTTTTACGATGGAAGGGCCCATAATTGCACCCAGCAAACCTGTCATGATGACAAAAACCGCTGTAACTGCGGGGATGCCCCCAATGGTAGCCGAAACGTTCATGGCAATCGGTGTGGTAATGGAACGCGGAATCAGGCTATGGATCAGCCCGGAATCCAGCTGCAGCCATTTGGCAAGCAGGGCGGAAGACAGCACGGCAACCACCGATCCGGTCATCACGCTGAAGACGATCTCGGATATATGCTTTTTGAGTACATGAAAGAACGTATATAACGGTACGGCAAAAGCTACCGTAGCCGGTTGCAGCAGAAGGCTCAGCCATTTGCCACCACTGCTGTAAGCCTCATAATCTGTCCCGGTTGCGAGCAGAACGCCAACGACAAGCAGGGGCGTAATCAGCAGTGGAGACAGATAAACCTTGGGCAGTTGACGATACATGCGTTTGGCGATCAAGTAGATACCGACGGTTAATAACAGGCAGAGAAATCCAATCATCCGGTGTGACGCCCCTTTCTTTTCGCAATTCGTGTGGCAACCAGGCCCGTGCAGGCCATAACCAGAAATGTACTTAGCAGGACAATGAACAGAATTTGCAATCCGTCATGCTCCAGCATAGGCATGTAGTTCATGATGCCCACCGCAGAAGGAATGAAGAACAACAGCAGTTCACCTAGCAGCCAGGCGGCTCCGACTTCAATCCAGCGCAGCTTCACGACCCGTGTCTGAAGCAAAATGAACAGCACGACCATACCGAGTATGGAACCCGGCACAGGCAAATGGAGAAAACGGGCCAGCTGGTCCATAAGCAGTGAAAAGACCATGAGGAGAGCAACCTGCAGCACACCAAGTCCCCATTTTTTCACTTTAATTCCTCCTTATATCATCAACGTGAATGATTTGATTGTTTATGAAAATGAATGGAAACATACTTTGTTGTTACAAATTTTACATCGCATTCTTTCATGAGTAAAATGCATATTAAGAATGTTTTCTATTCCATTTATCTATGAGAGGCTGGAATCAGACGATGGATATCCGCCATTTGCAATATTTTCTGGAAGTCGCCCGGCAGCAGAGCTTTACCAAGGCGGCTGAAGTTCTGTTTATCACCCAACCGACGATTAGCAAAACCGTCAAAAGCCTTGAAGATGAGCTTGGCGTTACCCTGCTGGATCGGTATGGGAAGAAAGTCGAATTGACCGATGCGGGGCATGTCTTCTTCAGGCAGGCACTGGAGATCGAGAAGTCGTTCCGAAGTTTGTCGTCCGAACTCGATGATCTGATGAACCTGAAGAAAGGCCATCTGCGTATCGGTCTGCCTCCAATGGTGGGTTCCAGCTTTTTCCCCATGATCATTGGTGAATTTCATAAGGCCTACCCGCAAGTGAGCATTCAACTGTTTGAGGATGGTGCCAAGAAGGTCGAGGCTGATGTCATCAGCGGTGCACTGGATATTGGTGTTGCTGTGCTTCCGACGGTGGATGAGCTCGTCGATCATTTTGTTTTTGTGGAGGAAAAGCTGAATCTGCTCGTGCACCCTTCGCATCCGCTTGCGGGAAAAGAGTCGGTTGCTTTACGTGAATTGGAGCATGATGCATTCGTGCTGTTCAGGGAGGATTTTGCCCTGCATGATCGAATTATTGCTGCCTGTCAGCATGTAGGATTTCAGCCAAGGGTCGTCTATGAAAGCTCACAATGGGATCTGCTCAGTGCAATGGTCGCTGCCAATCTGGGTGTGGCGTTACTGCCGGAAACGATCTGCCGTGAGGTGGATCATATGCGTGTACGCATTATGCCCGTTGTGGAACCCGTGATTCCCTGGCAGCTCGGCATGATCTGGCGCAAGGACCGATATCTTTCTTTTGCCACCCGGGAGTGGATCGGGTTTACAAAGGCGATGTTGAGCGAACAAAGGAAATAGAAATTACTTCATTTCGTTGTTACAATGAGAGCAGAATAATGGTGGAGGTGGAGGAAGATGAAACTGCGGGTATCCGCTGTACAGTATCAATTGCAAACCATCAGCTCCTTTGAGCAGTTCGCTGCACAAGCCGAGCATTATATACGGACAGCTGACGAATTCGGAACCGAATTTGTGCTGTTTCCCGAATTTTTTACGACTCAGTTAATGTCTATCGGAGACAGTCAGGGCAATGCGCTGACAATTGAGGATTTGCCAGACTTTACGGAGCAGTACGAGCAGCTGTTCACATCGCTGGCTGCCAAATACAACATGCATCTGATCGGGGGAACCCACGTCATCAGACGCGAAGGCAAGCTGTATAATACTGCCCATATGTTCTATCCGGATGGACGTATTGCACGCCAGGCCAAGATTCATATCACTCCAACCGAAGTGCAGGAATGGAACATGGCACCGGGTGATGGATTGGAAGTGTTTGATACAGATAAAGGCAGAATTGCGATGTTGACTTGCTACGATATCGAATTCCCGGAGATCGTCCGTATGGCAAAAGCCAAAGGGGCTGACGTCATTTTCTGTCCTTCCTGTACGGATGACCGCCACGGATTCTACCGGGTGCGCTATACGAGTCATGCCCGCGCAGTGGAGAACCAGGTTTATGTTGTATTGACCGGTACGGTAGGCAACCTGCCGACAGTGGACTTCATGCGGGCGAACTACGGGCAAGCAGCGATCATTACACCGAATGATGTCCCGTTCCCCCCGCGCGGTATTCTGGCTGAAGGCGAAATTAACGACGATATGATTGTAACGGCCGATCTGGATCTGGACTTGCTCTACGAAGTGCGTGAGCGCGGATCCGTAACGACCTGGCGTGACCGCCGCACTGATCTGTATACAGATTGGGAGTAGTTTGCTGATCCGCCGATACTGAGGTATGAACAGTAATTGCGTTATCTGCTGAGAGGAGGAGAGGAACAGCATGTATCAAAAAGAAATGTTGATTACCGGTCCGGATCGAAACGGTAAGCCCGTTAAGGCTATCATTCGTCCATACCAGACGGGTGACTTCGATGAACTGATTCGCATCCAGGCCGAGAGCTTCCCTCCGCCCTATCCGGAAGAGCTGCTCTGGAATCATGAGCAGCTTGCCAGTCACATCGCAAATTACGCGGACGGCGCCATCTGCATTGAAGTGGAAGGAGAGCTGGCGGGGTCAATGACTTCGCTGCGAATACATTGGGACCCTTCACATCCGATGAGCCATACCTGGACAGAAGTGACGGATGACGGATACATCCGCAATCATCAGCCGGATGGCAATACGCTCTATATTGTCGATCTCTGTGTACGTCCGAAGTACCGCAAGTGGGGACTGGCGCAGCTCATGATGCAGGCCATGTATCATCTGGTGATTGCCGAGGGAATGGACCGGCTGCTCGGTGCCGGAAGAATGCCGGGATACCATCTGGTTGCAGACGAGATGACAGCTCAGGCGTATCTGGAGCAGGTCGTATCCGGCGAGATCCGTGATCCGGTGATCTCGTTCCTGCTGCGTTGCGGACGGATGCCCGTAGGTGTGACGGCCGATTATCTGGATGACGAGGAGTCCTGCAACTATGCAGCCCTCATGGAATGGCGCAATCCGTTCAAGTCATAATGGAACGCATATTAAGGAGGTAGATGAATCCATGGAATTTACTCGTATAACATCGATTAATGATCCCCTGTTTGCCCAGATGCACAAGCTGATGCAGGAGATTTTCCCGCCAGAGGAAGTACTGGACTTTCCGCTGTGGCAGGAACCGCTGGAAGACCCGGGCATTCGCGTATTTGTGGCTGTACACGAAGGAAACGTGGTGGGTGCGACAGAATACCGCTATTACGAAGACTGGAATGTAGCCATGACCGATTTTACGATCATCGGCCGCGAAGGACTAGGGATCGGCAGTTTCCTTGCCAATCATCGTAAACGTGACCTGCAGCAGCTTGCATCCGCGAACGGCAAGGAGTTGTTCGGCATGTTTGCCGAAATCTATAATCCATATCTGAGCCAGGATCATGAATTTGGCGGCATCAAACCAATGGACCCATATGTGCGCCGTGAAGTGCTGTCCCATCTCGGATATCAACGACTGGATTTCCCGTATGTTCATCCTTCCTGGCAAGGTGATGGGGAAGCGGTTGGGGGTCTAGATCTGTGCTTCATGCCAAGCCATGAGGAGCAGGGAGAATTGCCAGCCAGCCTGGTGGCCGATTTCCTGAATCGCTATTATGCCGTCCTGCCGAATAAGCCGCAGGAATGGCTTGCCATGGTAGACCAATTGCGTGCTAGAACTACGGTTCCGCTGCTGCCATTGTGATACTATAAAGCTTAGAATAACGCTCAGCCTACTATAGCTGTGAAATGAATAAAGCCCATGAAGCAGGATTCAATCCTGTTCCAAGGGCTTTTCGTGATTGTTTTATAATGTTGAATGATGGCTTGGGAATTACTCTTCCGTATTTCCATCAGGCAGCTGAATCAAATAACTGTTAGACAAATGCATGAGATCCAGAGCCCGTTCATACTCATCCTTCGTAATATAACGTTCAGAGGACGAAGAGCCCTCATCGGGAGTGGTTGTTGCTGGAACAGCGTTCTCTTCCGATGGGTCAGCTTCCTGATCCCCATTGTTCTCCACCTGTTGTATATCCTGCCTTCCGGCTTTGGCAAGTGAGTAATGGGTTCCGTCGCCATACCCTGTTTCCGGAATGAACAGTGAAGCATCGTTAAGCACTGAACCGGATGGAAGATAGTAGCGTTCCGGCAGCAGATTGCCTGACTCTCGCAGCAGATCCTGCCCAAAATGCAGCTGGTTTTGGAGAGAAGCTCCGGTCAGCCCGGCTATCGTTGGCAGAATGTCCACCTGTCCGCCAATCTGTTCGAGCTGTTTAGCAGGCGTAATGCCGGGTGCGGTAACGATAAGCGGGATATTAATCATGTCCGCGGATGTATATTCCCGGCCATAGATTTCCTTCATTAGTTCTTTGTCATCCCGATCCAGGGAGTAGATAGGCAGACCGAGATGATCTCCGTATACCACCAGCAGGCTGTTATCCCATAGTCCGCGTTGTTTTAAACCTTCAATTAATTGTCCCACTGCCTGATCGGCATAATGCTGGGATACCAGATAATCGCCAGGCAATGTGTCCTTGTACCGCTCTGGCAGTGTCAGGCTTACCTTGCTCTCCGGCAAATGGTAAGGGTGATGCGCAGACATGGAAATAATCTGTGCATAGAATGGAGAACCTGCTGCCTGCATCTCTTCAAGCTTGTCGAGTGTCTTCGTATACAGCACCTCATCCGATGCCGAGAAGGCAATGGAATCTTCTGTGCCGAAATAATTGATATCATAATATTGGTCAAAACCCAGTGCCTGATAAAGCTGATCACGATTCCAGAAACGAACATCATTGGTATGAAAAGTGGCTGTCTGATAACCGTCCGCGGACATCAGTTTGGGCAGACTTGGCAGAGCCTTATCGGCATAGACCGTAGATGCAGCTCCGTTTGGCGGGATATAGAAGGACGTGTTCACAACGAATTCGGCATCCGATGTATTACCCTGGCCTACCTGTTGATAGAAATTGGGGAAGTAGAGACTCTCCTCTGCAAGACGGTTGATATTTGGTGTGACTTCCTGTCCATCCACCTTAAGTCCGATCAGGAAATTCTGAAATGATTCGAGTTGGAGGACAATCACATTCCGGCCCTTGGCTGCTCCCGCATCCACAACGGCGTCGATCTCGGTCGTTTGTTTAATCTGATCAATGTAATCCTGATCGATTGTATCCAGGGGCACAGGCTTGTCAGGTCGATCCGCCAGAATGGTATACGCTTCGTAACCGAGAATCCCCATTTGTTCCGCTTGTGTAATCTCGCTCATGCTTGCACGGTTCGGATATATATTGAGCATGCAGATTACCAGGGACATGATGAGAATTACAGAGGCAACCCGTCGTCTGCTTCTGCGATCCAGAGGTGCTTTTTCCGGACGTTCGGCAGCGCCAAGCTTGATCCGACGTCGGATCAATATGCCACTAATAATGAGGATATCCGCAAAAATAAACAAGTAATACGGGTCCAGCAAGGAGAACATGCTGCTCTTAACCGAAGTCACCTGATTAACCTGCGCGAGGGCGTGATAATTGACGATAACTCCATAATATTTGTAATACATAATGGCAGCGAAGAAAATGCCTGACAGCACCAGATTCAGTGCAAGATAGGCCCACATCCGCCTTTTGCCTGCGAACCACTCAATGAGACAGAAGCAGATCCAGATGAGCGGCAGCTCGGTAAGCAATGGTTTCCAGACCGGAATATCATCAAAGATGACGATCCAGGCCAGGGAGCTTTTGATAATCATAATAACGGTGAACAATATAAACGGTCCGCTTAGAAACCGGGTGAGTGAACTGCGTGACAACATAACCGCCTTCCCTTCCGAAGTTTCATTTAACAAGTATTATGCTACCTCATGGTATGTTGTGTCAAAAATACGAAATAGAAAAGCCCCTCCCATTCAGGAAGAGGCCATACGATCCACTACATAGACTGTTCGGAAACTTGGGGTTCATGAATTTATCAATTATTCTATCGTGTATGTCGTAACAAAAGAAGCTCTAGGGAACATGGCTGGTTTCTGCGCGGTCAGCCCTTCGCTCGTACTGCGGTTGCGGTGAGCGTGGTTGTATGCCTGAGACTGCTGCCAGTCTTTGAAGTGATTCTCTGACTCCCAGAGGGTAAGTACAACATACGTATCATCCTTCAGGGGTCGGAGCACACGGATACCGACAAAGCCAGGCTCGTCCTCCACTTTGCGCGCACGGTTTTTGAACCGTTCCTCGAAGTCGACACGGCCGTCTTCCGTAACAGGGATATTATTCAAAACAGCAAAGCTTCCGCCTGTCCAGGAGCCTGCGGCATCAAATGCCTCATATGCGGCTACGCTGTCATTCGGCTCAATATTCATCAGACGTTCTGTCGTTTCAATGGCAAGGCGAACCTGCTCCTCGCTCCGCAGGGTCAGATGCGGATATGCAGCGAGCACGTCCGGAATCGGGGAAGGAACCAAATATATATACATGGAAGCTGCCTCCTTAAATGTACGTTCCCCCTCAACATAGCATATGGGGAGGGACGAGTCCAATCTGCGGAATGGCTGGTTTGGTCAGGTCTTTTCATGATAAAGTAGGAAGACTAAAACAGAACGGGTGATCGCATGTTAAATACCATTCGAATATCAGTCAGGCCTTTGGTTGAATATGTATATCGCAGCGGCAGCATTCGTCCCGGATTCCGCTCCAATGCATCGATGCAGGAAGGAACACGGATTCATCAGCGGGTGCAGAAGGATTATACGGAAGAAGATCTGAAAGAAGTCGTGCTCGAAGCTGAAATCCAGCATGGGGATTTGATCTATGTAGTGGAAGGACGTTGTGACGGCCTGATTCGTCTGGAGGGTCAGCTCACAGTGGATGAGATCAAATCAACGGCCAGCAGCCTGGACGATTTGGGTGACGGACTTCCGGTCCACTGGGCGCAGGCCATCATGTATGCATATATGTATGCTGTTCAGCATGATGAGCCCCGAATGCAAGTGCAGCTCACGTATATTCAGACCGTGACCAACCAGGAGAGAAGATTCCGCCGCATGCTGGAACGTCAGGAGCTAGAACAATTTGCCGCAGACGTCATCGCTGGATATGCTCCGTATGCCGAGATGATCGCTGCTTACGAAGAGAAGCGTGATATCACGGTAAAAGAACTTCCGTTTCCGTTTCGAAAATATCGGGAAGGGCAACGCAAGCTGGCAGGAGCGGTGTATCAGACCATTCGTGAAGGCAAAGGATTAATGGCGAAGGCGCCTACCGGAATTGGCAAAACGATGTCTGTATTGTTTCCTACCGTCAAGGCCATTGGTGAAGGTGAAGCCAGTCGATTGTTCTATCTGACGGCGAGAACCACGACACGGGTTGCAGCAGAAGAAGCTTTTGCAAGGATGCAGGCAGAAGGGCTGAACATGCATGTCATCAGTTTGACTGCAAAGGACAAGATCTGTTTCAAGGAAGAGGAAGCATGTGATGCCGGACAGTGTGGCATGTGTGAAGGGTATTATGATCGTATTAATGGGGCCGTGCTGGATATGCTGGAACATGAGACGTTAATGACTCGCCCGGTTATTGAACAGTACGCACGCAAGCATCGGGTATGTCCATTCGAATTTTCGCTCGATGCAGCGTACGCTGCCGATGCTGTCATCTGCGACTATAACTACATTTTTGATCCGCGTATATCTCTGAAACGCATGCTGGAGGAGCAAAAACGCAAAACCGTGCTGCTGGTCGACGAGGCACACAATCTGGTCGATCGCGGCCGAATGATGTTCTCGGCAGAGCTGGAGAAGGCTGTTTTTCTGGATGTCAAAAGGGAGTTTCAAGCGCTGGGCAACGGTGTGACAGCCGCGAAGGCCATTACTGATCATGCCAGGGCCATTGATAAATACCTGATTACCCTTCGCAAAAACGGAGGTGACGAGGGCAAGCTGCTGCAGCAAGAGGCGCCGGAAGAACTGATCGAATTGCTGGAGCCGTTTGTCATGGTTGCAGAGCAGAACCTTGTTGAAGGCGGTTCAGGAAATGCCGAAACAGATCAGCTGCTGCTGGATGCCTACTTCACGGCACAGAATTTCCTGCGTATTGCCAAGCTGTATGATGAACGATTCGTCACCTATGCCGAATGTGTGCGAAGTGAAGTGAGGGTGAAGCTGTTCTGTCTCGATCCATCCGTGCTTCTGCGTCAGACGGCGAAGGGATTCCGCTCCATCATTCATTTCTCGGCAACCTTGTCGCCGCTGCGTTATTACCGGGACATGCTTGGTGCGGAAGAAGAGGATTATACCCTGCGTATTCCTTCCCCCTTCCAGCGGGAACAATTGGATGTAAGGCTGCTGCCGTTATCCATCCGCTACAAGGACCGTGAACGTTCCAGACAGCCGATTGCAAACATGCTGCGCCAGCTGGTAGCCGAGTGGCCGCGCAGCAACCTGCTTGTCTTTTTCCCATCATATCCTTATATGCGTGAAGTTTATGAAACCTACATGCAGTTCCCCGCAGAGGCTGATACGGTTATGCAGGAGCAAGGCATGAATGATCTGGAACGGGAGCAGTTTTTGAATGCATTCCAGCCCCATCCGGAACGAACGCGATTGGTATTTGCGGTGATGGGGGGCGTGTTTTCGGAAGGGGTGGATCTGCCGGGCGACCGTCTAAACGGCGTTGTCGTCGTGGGTGCTGGACTTCCTCAGATTGGGCTCGAAAACAACGTACTTCGTGATTATTTTGACCGTTCAGGGCGCAATGGCTTCAATTATGCCTATGTTTTTCCCGGTATGAATAAAGTGCTGCAGGCAGGCGGCAGATTAATTCGGACGGAAGAAGATACCGGTGTGCTTGTGCTGGTGGATGATCGTTTCACCCAGGAACCATATCGTTCCCTTCTGCCGGAGGAGTGGCAGGACTACAAGCGCATTTCGCCGTCGTCCGGATAACTTCTCGGTTTAAGTGATTGAAGCATGGGTCAAAAAGGGTATTACTTGGATAGCAAACGAACGAACAAGGGCGAATACATATCCGTTCCAACGTCCGCTTCGAAAGCAATCAAGGAGGTCGGTTTTTGATGAAGAGAAATCATACGATGATGCAGTTTTTTGAATGGCATTTGGCTGCAGACGGTAAGCATTGGAAACGACTGGCCCAAATGGCTCCGGAGCTGAAAGCCAACGGCATTGATTCGGTATGGGTGCCCCCTGTGACCAAGGCCATTACCCCGGAAGATACCGGCTATGGTGTTTACGATCTGTACGATCTGGGTGAGTTCGACCAGAAAGGCAGCGTACGAACGAAGTACGGAACCAAACAGGAACTGGTGGAGGCCATTGCCGAGTGTCAGAAAAACGGCGTGGCCGTTTATGTCGACCTGGTGATGAATCACAAGGCAGGTGCGGACGAGAAAGAAGTTATCAAAGTGATTGAAGTGGATCCCAATGACCGGTTGAAGGAAATTTCCAAACCATTCGAAATTGAGGGCTGGACCAAATTCACGTTCCCGGGCCGTGGGAACCAGTATTCTTCCTTCAAGTGGAGCTCCGAACACTTTAACGGTACGGACTTTGATGCAAGGAAAGAACGCAATGGCATATTCCGCATCGCAGGTGAGAACAAGAACTGGAATCAGAATGTCGATGATGAGTTCGGCAACTATGACTACCTGATGTTCGCTAACATCGATTACAATCACCCCGAGGTCCGCAAGGAGATGCTCCAATGGGGAAAATGGCTGATCGATACGCTGCAGTGCAGCGGTTTCAGGCTGGATGCGATCAAACATATCAACCACGAATTTATCAAGGAATTCGCAGCAGAGATGCTCCGCAAGCGGGGGCAGGATTTCTACATCGTAGGCGAGTTCTGGAATTCCAATCTTGACGCATGCCGTGAATTCCTGGATACGGTGGACTATCAGATTGACCTGTTCGATGTATCTCTTCACTACAAGCTGCATGAGGCATCACTGGCAGGAAGGGACTTCGATTTGTCCAAAATTTTCGATGACACGCTGGTTCAGACGCATCCAACGCATGCCGTAACGTTTGTCGATAATCATGATTCCCAGCCGCATGAAGCGCTGGAATCGTGGATTGATGACTGGTTTAAACCCAGCGCGTACGCACTGACCCTGCTGCGTCGTGACGGGTACCCGGTTGTCTTTTACGGGGATTACTATGGAATTGGCGGTCCGGAGCCCGTTGAGGGCAAGAAGGAGATTTTGGACATTCTGCTGTCTGCCCGCTATAACATAGCTTATGGGGAGCAGGAGGATTACTTCGATCATCCCAATACGATTGGGTGGGTACGCCGTGGCGTGAAGGATTTGCCGGGTTCCGGTTGTGCGGTAGTAATCTCCAATGGGGATGATGGCGAGAAACGAATGTTTGTCGGCGAGCACCGCGCGGGAGAAGTGTGGACGGATCTGACACATAGTTGTGAAGATAGCATCACCATCGAGAAAGACGGATGGGCTACTTTCCATGTGTGTGGCGGAGGTTTATCCGTATGGGCTTTGCCTGGCGAGGAAAGTGCAACAGAGTAAGATATTTTTGAAATAAGAAGATATAAACGGTTAAAACCACCTGAGACGGCGATGGTATGCCAACAGGTGGTTTTTTGTGCATATTTACATATCCAGCTCAAAGGATTCCAATGTGCCGACCATACGCAGGTCATGCTCGCGGTTGAACCGTTCCCGGTTACTCACATCTGCATATTCGTCATGATAATGCATTAAGACAGTCTTTTGCCTTACTTCCGCAGGCAGCTGTTCCAGGTCCTTCAATGAGGTATGTGATTTGATCACCAGATCATGCATATGACATTCATGGAAAATCAGCTGCACATCAGGGGCAGCTTGCTCCACTCGTTCCTGATCCAGCGTGCTATCTGCACTATAGTAGAAGTAGGGCTTTGCAAGAATGCCATTGCTGACCATGCCCGGAACGTGCTGTGTGCGGAAGGTCTCAAACGTCACGCCGCCCAATTCAAATGTGCCTCCATCCGGCAAGGGTACGATATCATAATAATCACTCATCGTACGCTCGCCATCCGTTGTGTAGCGCATGCCTGGGGAAAGAATACTCCATAACGGCTCAACTAGCTGTTCGTGGATAAACAGGCGTGGTTTGCGGTCACCCACAATTTGTGCGTAATATCCGAGCATCTGTACTCCATTAATGTGATCTTCATGCAAATGGGTGATAAATACATTATGGATATCGGTCATAGGAAACCCATACTCTTTAAGGGCTTTGGCATTCGATTCCGGAAAATCAATAACCAAATGGGTTCCTCCAAATTCGGCCAGCATGCTGTTGTGGTACTGCTCCACACTGAACATATCCCCTGTACCCAGAAATGTAATTTTCATCGATTTCATCTCCTTCTATCATCTTCAGATCAGCATATATACCACTAAAATCAGTATACATTGTTGCAGGACATATGCCTAAATCAACCTTTTTTGAATACGCTATCATTTTTTATTGAACTTTGAGAGGAAACAGTGTAGCGTAAAGCTTGGGATGTGTACCCATATGAACGTAAACTCACCTAAAGGGAGCGTGCGAAGCGAATGAAGTCTTTTTTGGATGAACAATTTTTGCTGCACAATGAGACGGCTGTCAAGTTATATGAGGATTATGCCAAGGACATGCCGATTATTGACTATCACTGCCATCTCAGTCCACAGGAGATCTACGAGAACAAAACATTTGGCAATATTACAGAAGCCTGGTTATACGGGGACCACTACAAATGGCGCTTGATGCGAGCGAACGGAATAGAAGAACGATACATTACCGGCGGCGAAGGAGTGACCGACTATGATCGCTTCCTGGCTTATGCCAAAACGGTACCGATGATGATTGGCAACCCGTTATATGCCTGGTCTCATCTGGAGCTGCAGCGTTACTTCGGGGTGTATGAAGTGTTGAACGCAGACAGTGCTCCAGTGATCTGGGAAAAAGTAAATGCCAAGCTGAACAGTGAGGGATTTGGCGCACGTGACCTGATTACGAAATCCAATGTCACTGTTGTGTGTACTACCGATGATCCCTGTGATTCCCTGGAGTATCATCTGAAGATTCAGGAGATCGAAGGCTTTGATACTGCGGTGCTGCCTTCTTTCCGTCCGGACAAAGGACTTGAACTGAACCGGGATACCTTCATCGAATGGGTGGGCAAGCTCTCTCAGGCTTCAGGTACAGCCATCTCCGATTATGATTCATTCCTCTCAGCGCTGGAATCCCGGGTGGAGTTCTTCCATTCCGTAGGAGGCAGAGTGTCCGACCATGCGCTTGATTATGTGCCATATGGCAAGGCAACAGGGGAAGAAGCGGCGGCCATTTTTGCCAAAGCACTTGCAGGTCATCAAGTGAGCCGGGAGGAAGAGGACAAATATAAGACCGTCACGCTGACCTTCCTGGGCAAACTGTATGCACAGCGAGGATGGGTGATGCAGTTCCACATCAATGCGGCCCGCAACAATAACAGCCGGATGTTCGCTCAGCTTGGACCGGATACCGGATACGATGCCGTGAATGATACGCCGCTGTCCTCAGCGATGATCGGTCTGCTGGATGCATTGGAGCAAGAGCAGGCACTGCCAAAAACAATCCTCTACTCCTTGAATCCACGGGATAATGAGGTGCTTGCAGCCATTATCGGCAGCTTCCAGGGTGGTGGCATTCCGGGTAAAATTCAGCTTGGCGCAGCATGGTGGTTCAACGATACCAAGGACGGCATGCTCGCTCAGATGAAGGCACTGGCGAATGTGGGTCTGCTCAGCCGCTTTGTGGGCATGTTGACAGATTCTCGCAGTTTCCTCTCCTACACAAGGCATGAATATTTCCGCCGTCTGGTCTGCAACCTGATCGGGGAATGGGTGGAACAAGGAGAAGCGCCGCATGACATGGATCTGCTTGGTCAGATTGTTCAGGGTATTGCCTACAACAATGCCAAGGAGTATTTCCCGTTCTCCTCTGCGCTCAAAACCGTTTCTGCTTCGCAGTCATGATTAGCTAAATTCATTCAAAACCGTGGCGGTCTGCCACGGTTTTTTTGGTGTAATTTAGTCATTTGACTTTCACCGTTGATGGAAATATAATTAGTAGACCTAATTAATTGATATACTATTTAATTGATTAACTATTTAATAGTAACCCTATATTAATTGAGAATGTACTGAGAATGTTAAAAAGGAGGAGGAACCATACATGACGGATCTGGATCCGGTAGCCCAGAAGCTGCTGTATTCCATCATGCAGTTTAATAAGGGTAAATGGAGACACCATAAACCCCATGGGCGTAACCATAATGAAATTATGGTGTTGGCGTGTTTGCTCCACGGTTCACATCCGGGAGAACGTCTGGATTGGAGAGATAATCCTCCCGATTTCGAGGGAGAGTTGAATGAAAATCAACAGGGACTGAAGGTATCGGAAATCAGTGCGTTGCTGCGAGTGAAATCGCCTACGATTACCCCTGTAATTCGTGGCCTTGAAGACGAGGGATTGGTTAAACGAACGATGGATCCGGAGGATCGCCGTGCCGTGCGCATTACAATTACGGAAGCGGGCCGTGACATTATACGGGCTGCTCACGAAGAGCGCATGCAAATATTCAACAGACTGGTTGAGCATCTGGGAAAGGAAGACAGCACTCAGCTAGCTGAGCTGCTGACGAAGGTATATACCTTTTTTGATACACTCGCTTCCCTGCAAAAGGAGCAATCGACAGAAGGAGATGATACGCCATGATGAAACTGTTTCGCATGCTCAAGCCATATCGAATCCCCATTATATTCATTTTGGGTCTGGTATTGCTGCAATCGCTCGCCGAGCTGTACCTGCCAACCTTGATGGCCGATATCGTCAATTTTGGTATCGTCAAAGGAGATGTCCCGTACATCTGGCAGATTGGTGGCTGGATGCTGGTGATCGCCATCGCGGGAACGGCTTGTTCCGTGATAGCCAGTTACCTCTCATCCCGTACAGCAGGTGGATTTGCCAAACAATTGCGCAGCCGGGTATTTCGCCATGTGGAAAATTTCTCGCTGCAGGAGTTTGATAAACTCGGCACAGCTTCACTAATTACACGTACAACGAATGACATTACACAGGTTCAAAACGTATTAACGATGATGCTGCGCATGATGATTATGGCTCCGATGATGTGTATCGGTGGTATCTTTATGGCCGTATCCCAGGACGCCAAATTATCCACCATTTTTCTCGTAGTCCTGCCTGTACTGGCTGGAGCCATTGCACTGATTGGTGCTAAAGGTCTCCCCTTGTTCAAACAAATCCAGAAGAAGCTGGATCGGCTCAATCTGGTTTTGCGTGAACAATTAACAGGCATTCGGGTGGTTCGTTCCTTCAATCGGGGAGAACATGAGCGCGTTCGTTTCAACGGGGCGAACACGGATCTGAGAGATGCTTCCATCAAGGTCAACGTGCTGATGGCGACATTAATGCCGGTTATGATGCTGGTCATGAACTTCTCGATGATTGCCATTCTCTATTTCGGTGGACAGCGCATAGACAGTGGAAATATGGATATCGGTTCCCTGATTGCGTTTATCCAGTATGCGATGCAGATCATGTTCTCGCTGATTATGGTTTCCATTATCTTTGTCATGATTCCAAGAGCTTCTGCTTCCGCAGAACGGATCAACGAAGTGCTGGATATGCAGCCAGACCTCAGTGATCCCGAGCAGCCTCGCAGCATGAAATCCCTGCAGGGCACCATTGAATTCGACAATGTTACATTCCGTTATCCGGGAGCAGAGAATGCTGCACTGTCAGGCATTTCGTTTACAGCCCGTCCTGGTGAGACAACAGCCATTATTGGCGGTACGGGATCAGGGAAGTCCACACTGCTCAGCCTTATTCCTCGTTTCTATGATGTAACGGAAGGCAGCGTACGGGTAAACGGTACGGATGTACGTGAACTTAGTCAGGAGGATTTGCGAGCGAAAATTGGCTTTGTGCCGCAAAAGGCAGTCCTCTTCACGGGCACGATTGCGGAGAATATTCGCCACGGCAAGGATGATGCCACGATGGAGGAAGTCATCCATGCGGCTCGGACCGCTCAGGCGGAGAACTTCATCTCTGAGATGAAAGACGGGTATGACAGCCTTATTGCTCAAGGTGGTAATAACGTGTCTGGCGGACAGAAACAGCGTTTGTCCATTGCACGCGCACTTGTTCGCCGCCCGGAAGTTTATATTTTTGACGACAGCTTCTCCGCTCTGGACTTCAAAACAGATGCCAAACTTCGTGCTGCGCTGAAATCCGAAACGACTGAAGCGGCAGTACTCATTGTTGCACAGCGAGTAAGCACAGTTATGGATGCAGATCGGATCCTGGTGATGGATGAAGGACGCATTGTCGGTTCCGGCACACATAAAGAGCTGCTGGCGAATAATGAAGTGTACCGTGAAATTGTATCATCCCAGCTGACAGAGGAGGAGATCGCATGAGTGAACGTACCGGACAAAAAAGCAAATCACCTCGTTCCTCTGGCGGACCAGGACATCCGGGAGGCGGTATGGGCATGCGTCCACCGGGTGAGAAGCCGAAGGATTTTAAAGGTACTCTGCGGCGGCTGATTCATTACCTCCAGCCACACCGTTACCGCCTGCTCGGTGTACTGGTTGCAGCGATTCTGAGTACCGTGTTCAGCATTATCAGTCCGAAGGTCATGGCTGAAGGAACCGATATATTGAGTCAAGGCGCCATTGCCATTCTGCAGGGCATTCAGGGGGCAGGTATTGATTTTCCTGCATTAATGAAAGTGTTGTATCTGCTCTTGGGATTGTATCTGTTCAGTGCAGCATTTATGTATATTCAGCAATACCTGATGGCTGGCGTTGCCCAGCGTGTTGTATATGACATGCGTGAGCAGATCAGTGCCAAAGTTGGCCGGCTGCCTCTGAAATACTTTGACTCCCGCACCCATGGGGAGACGCTCAGCCGGGCGACCAATGATGTGGACAATATCAGTAATACGCTTCAGCAGAGTTTGGCACAGTTTATTACTTCTGTCGTAACGATTGTTGGGGTAATCATCATGATGCTGACGATTAGTCCTTGGATGACACTGATTACCATTTTGACACTGCCATTAAGCGTAATCGTTGTGATGCTGGTGGCATCCCGTTCGCAAAAACATTTTGCTGGTCAGCAGAAATCACTTGGCGAGCTGAACGGACATGTCGAGGAAATGTACACTGGACATAAGGTCGTAAAAGCATTTGGACGCGAAGAACAATCGGTAGAGCAATTCGAGAAGGTCAATGAAGAGCTGTATGAATCCGGTTGGAAAGCCCAATTTATCTCAGGGATCATCATGCCGCTCATGAGCTTTGTCGGTAACCTGGGTTATGTCCTGATCTGTGTGGTCGGCGGGATCTTTGTTACACGCGGAGCCATCTCGATCGGGGATATTCTGGCCTTCACGCAGTACTCTCGTCAATTCACACAGCCGATTAACCAAATTGCGAACATTTCTAATATCATTCAATCCACCATCGCTTCGGCGGAGCGGGTATTTGAATTGCTGGATGAAGAGGAAGAAGTGGCTGAGTCCAACCAACCCGTGCAATTACAGCAGCCTAAAGGTGCGGTTGCGTTCCAGGGTGTTAACTTTGGATATAAACCGGATGAACTTCTTATCAAAAATATGAACATCGATGTTAAACCGGGTCAGACCGTAGCCATTGTGGGACCAACTGGAGCCGGTAAAACAACCTTGATCAACCTGTTGATGCGTTTCTACGAAATTCAGGATGGCCGGATCACGATTGATGGTGTTGATATCCGGGACATGGAACGCGGTAAACTGCGCAGCCTGTTCGGAATGGTCCTTCAGGACACATGGCTGTTCAATGGAACCATTCGGGATAACATCGCCTATGGACGTGAAGGTGCATCAGAAGCGGAAATTGTTAAGGCAGCCGATGCGGCGCATGCCGATCACTTTATCCGTACATTGCCTGATGGTTATGATACAGTGCTGAATGAAGAAGCATCGAATATCTCTCAGGGACAAAAACAGCTGCTGACAATTGCTAGAGCCATTTTGGCGAACCCATCCATTCTTATTCTGGATGAAGCCACGAGCAGTGTGGATACACGGACCGAGATCTTTATCCAGAAAGCGATGAATGACCTCATGAAGGATCGCACCAGCTTCGTGATTGCTCACCGTTTGTCTACCATTCGTGGCGCGGACCTCATCCTCGTCATGGATCACGGTAATGTAATCGAACAGGGTAATCATGAGGAATTGATGGCACAGCAAGGATTCTATGCGGATCTGTACAACAGCCAGTTTGCAGAGCAGCAGCCACAGGCAATCTGATTGCATTCGATATAAATGAATAGCCGGGACTGCCCTGAGGGGTGTCCCGGCTATTTGTGTTGCGCATCATTGTTTCTGCCGTGAAGTTAATCTCTGTTCTTTGGACTCCGCCACAGGTTTGTCTTCAGAATCATGGGCATCCGTTTTCTCCTCCAGCTTCTCGTTCGTATTCGCTTCATCAAGCGCAGCAGGCGCGGGTTCGCCCGGAATCCGCTCACGCTGTTCGATCATGCGTTTCACAACCTCATAACAGTCATCGACATGTTTATTCCCCACATAGCGCATGGCTGTGAAACTGAGAGCTGCGGCGAGACCTTGGCCTGCAAGCGGGACGAACTTGGCAACGGATTTGGTGGCTACACGTACCCCGACCCGTTTGAGTACATGTACAACAAGTTCCTTCGTTACCATGCGCCCGATCACTTTGCTTCCGATGGACATTACGAATCCGTAAATCATGGACTTGGTCTCGGGGTCCATGCCATCGAGTTGTTTTTGCGACAATCCAAATTTATTGTTAATGGCAGGCAATAGCTGCATAAGCATCCCCACATCGGCCAGTACGTCTGTGCCAGGTAAAGGGACGAGAGTGGTACCCGCGGAAGCGGTAGCTCTTTTGCGGACCATCGTACGGCATTCCTTGCGAACTTGCTCCAATTGTTCCAACGTTGCCGGAATCATAGGGAATCCCTCCATTCGTATATGGTATAGATATAACCGATTTAACTTGTTTTGAATGGTGCTTTCTCAAGTAGGATGGAATATAGGGTGCGGAGTAACCTTTCATCTCAATCTTGCGTTTAGTAAAAAAAGGGAAATAACCATTTGCCGTGACCGCTATCTAGTATTACGGATATGGGGGGATTATGATGCATGCCCGGTTATGTTTACACCTGTTATTATGTTGTGTTTGTTGGCTGTTGATTACAAGTTGTTCAGAACAGGAGGACCAGAGCAGAATGGAAACCAAACCGATTCAGGAATTATCTGCTGATGAACGAAGAGCTCTTCTGAAAGAGATCCATCCGGAACAGATCCAGGCAATGAACAGGTTGGGTCTGCAACTGATCAGGCAGCTTGGGACTCAGGAGGCATCGATTGGAGAAAACCTGCTGATCTCTCCGTATAGTATCGCAGCGGGGATGGGCATGGCATACTATGGGAGTAATGGAGAAACACGGCGAGAAATGGCAGAAGTGATGGGTTGGTCGGAATGGAATAAAGAGCAGCTGAGTACTGCCCAAGCAGCAATGCATCAGTTCTTGACGCATCCAGGTGCCGGCATACAGATCGAGATTGCCAATGCCATGTGGATTAAGGAAGGAATTACGGTAGAAGAAGTGTATAAAGCATCATTACAGCAGACATTTGAAGCCGAAATCTCGCCATTACACACACAACCGGAACGGGCCAAAGACGAAATTAATCAATGGGTGGAACAGCATACCCGTGGCAAGATTCTTCAGATGATGCAGGAACCGCCTGTACCGGAAACACTAATGATTCTAGTGAATGCCATAGCATTTAACGGCAATTGGATGAATGAATTTGAACCTGAGCATACAAAACGTGACGAATTCCTGCTTGCAGATGGAAGCATTGTGTCTGTGCCGATGATGCAACAGTCGAAGCAATTTCATTACACGGAAAATGAGGATTGGCAGGCAATTCGGCTGCCCTATGGGAACGGACAAATGCATCTGCTTGTTGTGCTACCAAGGGAGGATCGTACATTGGAAGAAGTCCAGCAACAGCTGGAGGAACATCCCAAAAGGTTGGAAGAAGAAGAAGCTGAATTTAAGCTGGTGGACTTGTCTTTGCCGCGTTTTCGCGCCGAGTATGGAATCAATCTAAAAAAAGCTTTACAGCAGCTTGGTATGGAAAAGGCCTTTGACCCGTATGATGCCGATTTTACGAAAATGATCCCGCGGGGACCAGACTGGCAAGCATATATCGGTCAAGTTATTCATCGAGCGGTAATGGAAGTGAATGAGCAAGGGACCGTAGCGGCTGCCTCAACATTGGTGGAGATGCGGGCTGGGAGTGCTCCCCCCACAGACCCGGTCAAGATGGAGGTTAACCGTCCATTCATGGTTGCAGTGGTGGATGGGGCAACCGGAGCATGGGTCTTTGCCGGAGCCATTCACCACCCCGAACAGCAGGCTTCCCAGTGACTTGTTGCCCGAATTTTGAAAGTGGCTTAAGGTTTAAGGCTGTTACTGCTTCAACCCTAGCGGTTATAGGGTAAACAAGCATTGGAACGGAGGAAGAGAGCGATGACATTTAACAAAGCGTTGTTAATTCATCACAACCATGCCGGAAAAGCGAGTCGCGTGGATGCTGTGGGCACTGCCGCCGGGGTACTTGCGCCTGCCGTTCGTGAACTCGTCATTGTTCGCACAGATGAATCTGGAGAGGGCGAAGCATTGTGCCGGGAACGTGGAGAGCAATTTGATGTTGTGTTTATTTTGGGTGGAGACGGTACGGTGCATGAATGTGTGAATGGACTGGCTGATTTGCAGAATCCACCGCTGATCGGGGTGTTGCCTGGCGGCACCTGTAATGATTTTGCGCGTTCTCTCGGACTATCACCGGATGTGGAGACCGCGGCACGCCAGATGCTTGAGGGGCACGCTGTATCCATCGACATTGGGCGGGCTAATGACCGGGTGTTCACAAACTTTTTTGGCATCGGATTAATCAGTGATACATCGCAGAATATTAACTCCAATCTGAAAGGTACGCTGGGCAAGCTCAGTTATTTCATCAGTACCTTGCAAACCATTAACAATACCAAGCCTTTTCATTACGAGATGGAGGCGGATGGCAAAACAATGGAAGGCGAAGCCGTCATGATCTATGCGGCTAACGGGCGGTTTCTGGGAACCAATTCGCTGCCGTTTGCCCCGGATGCGCTTCAGGACGGCGAGCTCGATGTCCTTGTTATTCATGAGACGGGCATCCCTCTGCTGCGAGAGATCCTTTCGCACAAACCGGAGGGAGATTGGCAGCCCCAGAACGAAAGTATCAGTTACTTGAAGGCTTCGACTTTGAAGCTGCGGACGGATGCACCTATGTCAGCCGATACGGATGGCGAATTATATATGAAGACACCCGCCGAGCTGTCGGTGCTGGCGGGTCATCTGACTTTTCTGACCGGGGATGGGTATTAGTCTCCGTTTTTTCTTTTTTCAAACATTAAACTTCAATCTTGTCGAGTTCGCTCTGTAAATTATCCTGCGGTATGTCTTTCCCGGAACTCATGCTCCAGCATACTCATCAGAATGGCATCATGATATCGATGGTTATAGTACAGTGCATCTCTTCGTGTACCTTCGCGCTGGAAGCCCAGCTTCTCATACGCTCGAATGGCCCGCTCGTTGAAGGCGTACACTTCAAGCTCAATTCGGTGCAGATTGCAGATGCCAAAACCGTAATCCAGCATCAGCAGCAGCGCTTCGCTGCCATAGCCCTTGCCCTGGTGCTCCGCACGATCGATGCCGATTCGGACGTGAGCACTTCGATTCTTGGCATGCATGTCCATCAGGGCAACTTCGCCAATAATCTGATCATTGTCCTGCAAGGCAATCAGCAGCATGAGTCGTGAATCATCCTGACCTGCATTCTCAATAAATTTTCCAACTTGCGTGCGGGTAAAACTGTTCTGTGTTCCAGTAAGCCTGCGCATCTCCGCGTCAAACAGTCCGGGGAAATAGGCATCCACATCCGTCGTCTCAAATGGACGCAGATAGATCCGTTCTGTCTGAAGCAGACGGGGAACACGTGGGGCTGGTGTTTGTTGGGACATGAGTAATTCCTCCTAAAAGATTTAAATGCGTAGACATCACAAATAACATATGCTATGCCTCTACGGAATGTAAATTCATCGACCAAGGATACTGACATGGGTATATTCCAATGCTGTACACTTCACTTTTTCTGAACAGCTCCATCCAAAAACAAAGCAACCAGCTCATGAGCCAGCTCTTCAATGCTTCCATGCATAGTGCGTACATCTTCACGATTGGCCAGCATAAGCAGGGACGTAAACGCATGAGCGAGCAGCATGGAATTGGCGGGTCGCAGATAACCGCTATCCATCTCCTGCTTGAAGTGTGCAGCGAGAACATCAAAGATTCGCATCTCGGCTTCACGGATCTGGGTGAGCTGATCGGCATTCAGGTAGGTCTCCGCTTCACGCATCATGGTCTCGGTATCCACGTGGGACTGCTGCATTTTTGCTGCTGCAACATTCTCCAGTCGCTGCTGCAATGTACCCGGCTCCTCCAGTCGAAGCGCAGTCTGCTGCATGCCCATGGCCATCATTCGCGTAATGGCAACAGTGAACAGCTCCGGTTTGCTGGAGAAGTGGTAATAGATGGATGCTTTGGTCACATGGCATTGCGAAGCAATCTGCTGGAGAGAGACGGGTTCATAACCATATTCCATAAATAACTGCGAAGCAGTCATCAGTATTTTGGACTGGACCGATGTTTGATCGGCACCTGTTTTGGGTCTTCCCGGCGAGCGGGGTGGCGTTGTTTTTTTATTCATGCGGCATACCTCTTTACATAAAATTATCTTGGCATAAAGTGTTCATAAAATTAGTATTGCATAATTAACCTTCCGGTATATATAATTAACTCGATTATACTATGACCCGTGGTTCATTTCTACAATTCATATACAATAGGGCTTCATAGAAACAGAACAGGAGATGAAGAGACGATGCAAGAAGGATCAGGCTACGGTCGCTGGGTTGCCGGCAAACGAAGCAAATGGATTACGCTGTTGGTATGGATTATCATTGCGGTTGTGCTCGGTATGGTGTGGCCAGCCGTAGGCGAGCGTGAAACGAATAATGCGCAGGACCTGAGTGATTCCAAACCATCGGTAGAGGCGGCTGCGGTTGCCCAAAGAGAATTTCCCGGTGGGGAAGGGCTGCCTGCATTAATCGTTTGGCGTCAAGCCGGTGGGCTGACAGATCAGCAGATCGAACAGATTCAGGCGCTGACAGAGCGGCTGGATCAGGATCCAGTGGAGCAGCAGCAAGCGGTTGTACCTTTGTATCAAATGCCGCCACAGGCGCTGAAGGGTCAACTGTCGGAGGATGGAAGTACGCTGGTTATGCCGCTCTTCTTCAATGAGGGTGCCGATTCGGAGCAGCTCAAGGAAGGCATCGAGGCAGTTGAACAAAAAACGGAAGACATTTTTGGCTCCAACCCGTTTGATGCTGCCATTGATGATGCTAATACATTAAGTGCACGGGTCACCGGACCTGTAGGTATCTCTATTGATGCGAGCGGGCTTTTCTCATCGGCCGACGTGTCTCTGTTGATTGCGACGGTTGTGCTTGTGTTGGTACTGCTGCTCTTGATCTACCGTTCACCGGTACTGGCAATCATTCCAATTATTGCGGTTGGTTTCGCCTACATGGTCACGAGTCCGATTCTTGGATTTATGGCGGATCAGGGCTGGATTACAGTTGATGCACAGTCCATCTCCATTATGACCGTATTGTTGTTCGGAGCAGGAACGGATTACTGCCTGTTCATGATCTCCAGATTCCGCCAGATTCTCTATCATGAGCCGGACAAAAAGAAGGCACTCTTCCAGGCAATAACCGGATCATCCGGCGCGATCGCCATGAGTGGATTCACCGTCGTTGCAGCCCTGCTGGTATTGCTGCTTGCTGAGTACGGTGCGTATCACCGTTTTGCCGTTCCATTCAGTTTGTCCATCTTCATCATGTTTATTGCCAGTTTGACGCTGGTTCCGGCACTGCTTGCAATTTTCGGTCGGGGATCATTCTACCCGTTCGTACCTCGTACGCACGATATGGAAGTGGAGCGTGCCAAGAAAAAAGGTAAACCGGCTCCAGCTCCACGCAAAATCAAGGAAAGCTGGATTGGCCGCACAGTCATCACCAAGCCATGGACCGTTCTGGCCATTACGCTGATACTGCTCGGTGGACTTGCTGCCTTCTCAAGTCAGATCAAATTCACGTATGACCTGCTGTCTTCCTTCCCGGAAGATGTACCTTCCCGTGAAGGGTTTACCGTTATTGGGGAACAATTCTCCGAGGGCGAATTGGCCCCAGCCACGGTGATTATTGATGCCGAGGGCAAGGAAACAGATCTGAAGCAGCGTCTTGAAGCATTGGATTATGTTAGCAAGGTGGGTGATGCCCAGCAGGGTGCAGAGAATGCCAACATCACTGCCTATGATGTCGAGTTCAATCTGAATCCATACTCCATGGAGGCGATGCAGCATATTCCGGATCTGCGTGCAACGGCTGAACAGGCATTGACCGACGCAGGAGTGACGAGTGTTGACAGTCATGTCTGGATCGATGGTCAGACTGCTGAGCAGTACGACATTGAAGTTACCGGAGAACGGGATGCGAGCATCATTATTCCGGTTGTCATCGGGATGATCACCCTGCTGCTCTTGTTATATCTGCGCTCTGTGGTCGCAACGGCATATCTGATTGCCACCGTGGTGCTCTCCTACTTCTCGGCCCTTGGACTCGGATGGCTCATCATCCATTATGGACTTGGTGCAGATGCTATTCAGGGTGCGATTCCACTGTATTCCTTTGTATTCCTGGTAGCACTTGGTGAGGACTATAACATCTTCATGATCTCAAGCATCTGGCAGAAACGTAAAACGATGCCCCTTCGCCAAGCGATCAAGGAAGGTGTTGGCGAGACCGGGTCGGTCATTACTTCAGCCGGACTGATTCTCGCGGGAACGTTTGCCGTACTGGCAACACTGCCGATTCAGGTATTGGTGCAGTTCGGTATTATTACGGCAGCAGGTGTGCTGCTCGATACGTTCCTTGTTCGCCCGTTCATGGTGCCTGCCATCACCACCTTATTGGGCAAATGGGCATTCTGGCCTGGCAAATACAAGCCGATCGCTGAGGAATCGGGCGAGAAGCAAACATCCTCCATGTAATCCATAGTGGGGATTCAGGACGAACCGAACCAAGACTTCGCTCAAAATGAGCGCGTCATGGATGTAGAGATGCGGACAGTGCGAACAACGGCACTGTCCGCATTTTTATGGCGAGTCCGTGGGGAAGGTTTACGTATAACAGGGTTTTGGGACATAATAGAAGGAACGTTGGTCTTGGGCTGACGGATGGAATAACATCATAGGGACAACCAGGGGAAGGATGAAAGCAAGCAATGACGAACCAACTTAATGTGTACTTTAACCATGACGGCGGCGTGGATGACCTCGTATCGCTGTTCATGCTTCTGCAGATGGACAATGTAAAAGTTACAGGTGTATCGGTTATTCCGGCAGATGGATATCTGGAGCCAGCCACAGATGCCAGCCGTAAAATTATTGATCGCTTCGGTACATATTCCGTAGAAGTATCCAAATCCAACTCCAGAGGTAAAAATCCGTTTCCTGCGGCTTGGAGATTGCACTCCTTTTATGTAGATGCACTACCTATCCTGAACGAGTCTGGCAAAATGGAAGCCCCATTGTCATCCGTTCCGGCTCACCAGCACCTGATTGAGAAAGTGCGCAGCACGGAAGGCAAAACGCTGCTTCTGTTCACAGGCCCACTGACAGACCTCGCGCGTGCACTCGACGAAGCACCGGACATCGAAGAGAAAATCGATAAGCTGGTATGGATGGGCGGTACGTTCGAAAGAGGGAACGTGGAAGAGCCTGAGCATGACGGCACAGCGGAATGGAACGTATTCTGGGATCCGGAAGCAGCTTACCGTGTATGGGAAAGCGGTATTCAGATTGACCTGGTTGCACTGGAGAGTACAAACAAAGTACCTCTTACACCTGCTGTGCGTAATCGCTGGGCAGCTGAGCGCCGCTACGAAGGTGTTGATTTCCTGGGGAACTGCTATGCAGGATGCCCGCCACTGGTTTACAGTGAGACGAACTCCACATATTATCTGTGGGACGTGCTGACAACGGCTTCCGTTGGACGCGAAGACATCGTGAAAAAGAAAACCGTGAATTGCATCGTGATTCCGGATGGTCCAAGCCAGGGCCGCACGGTAGAGCAAGCTGACGGACGTCCAGTAGAACTGGTATACGATACCGATCCAGAGGCGTTCTTCACGTATATGACGGATCTGGGTAAAAAAGCTGCTCCGCAGCGCTATTAATTCAGACAACTTCAGGGTTGTACTGTTATTACAATACAATAAAGCCGCAGGTGGACAGCCAAGGATTTTCCCTGGTTTCCGCCGTGCGGCTTTTTATGTTTTTATGCAATTAAAGGTTGTAAGGTCGGTAGTGATTACATGGTGCCGCCGCCCTGGCGAATGGAGGCAGGGATTTTTTCCGGTCCTTGGTTAATATATTGGTTAATAAATGTGCCGACTTTTGCATCATCAAATTGGTCCAGCTTCATCGTTTTGGTCCAGGCGGTCACCACGACTTCACTACCCTCTGGAATATCCTTGTTCGGGACAGCGAGGATACCGGCTCCTGCCTCCCGGAACTTGGTGAGATATTTCAGGTGCTCTTTCAGGTCATCGCTTGCATTCTCACGGTAATAAATGATGATATCTCCATGTTCCAGATTGTGGACAAGATAAGGATAACCCGGGAAATCGGTGTAAAAACCAAATTTGATATCATGCGGATTATGAGGCCCTGAAGTGGGGATCGTCATCTCGTAATCAATAGGTTCCTCCGTGTGTTCTGCACCATAGTAGGGGTCATCTGTTACATCAATCGTAGCGTTCGCATTAAGATCAGCCACATTATACTTGGTAAATGCACCTTGCATGAAGAAAAGAACAAGGACAATGATCGACACCCCGAGCAAGGAGTGTGCAGCCAGCCGGATGGATCGACTTTTCTTTTTGATTGTGGCTCGTTCATCTTTTTTCATATGACTCAGTACTTTGCCCTGTGTGCGTGACGCAAGGATATAAGCTGCAATGGAAAGCAGCAGCAGAACTGCACCCACAATGAGCCACAGATAGGATGTGCCTGCCTCGTGGTTCATTTGCATGTGATTCATATCGTGATTCATCGGTTGATCCTCTTCTTTCTTTTTTTAAAATGGAAATAGCATTATTTCACTACATTACGTAGTGTTGAACTGCGATGAGAACCCGTCTTCAGGAAAAAAATGAAATACCTCGGTACGTAAATACAAACATAAGGTTTGCACTACACATTATAGTGTATCGAAGATGCCAGTGCAATCATGGATTGGGAAACGAAAAGAGACCCTTCTGAACGATGCAGAAGGGTCTCTCTGAGATGAAAATTAATAATATGAAATGCTGATTACAAACGCCCAAAAGGCGAAAGCATCATGCCCAGAATACCAATAATGGTGCTTGTGAGAAAACGGTACAATATATAGAGCAAAACAACGTTGGCAATAAGTACAGCATACATGCTATCGAAGGCTGATTTGATGCGATTGAGCGGATACTGGAACAGCACCGTGTTCATGCCTGCAAATAGAATGACATAGGACACAACCAGAAAGAATATGGAGACACGGAAAGAGATGAAAATAAACAGATTCGCCAGAATGAGCGATGGCACAGCCGGAACGAGTAACGTACCATATTGGGCTGCGAGCGTCTTCGGACGGAACGTGACTTTTTCAATTTTCAATACAGCGTAGATCAGGATAACAGCCACGATCAGGATGACGGCGGTAAATAACAGCGGGCGAATAAACCCGGCTATAAATACCCCTTCCATATCCAAGCGGCTGAAGGTAATTAAAAAGTATGTAGACGACAGAATCGCGATAAGAGCCATCGTAATCAACCCGTTCAGTGCATGTTGTTCGCCAACGGTTTTCATGGTCTGATAAGGACGAGCTAGTACGCTAAGAAAATAGGATAAATACTGTTTGCTGACTTCTTTGGCTTGCTGAATTTTCTCATTTTGCATGACATTGCTCCACTGATTCGTGTTACTGTCTCCATCCGATGAATGGTTATTTGGACCGGAATTGTCATATGTCTGTTCAATCGGTGTTGCAGAGGGAGTACGGGAAGAAACGGATGTAGAAGGCGCTGCTTGCGTACTGGACCAACGCGTATATTCCGATTCGGCAGCTGCTGCTGATTCGTGGTCGCGGGGAGTGGTAGAAGAAGAGGGTGACTGAGTCAGATCTGTACCACACCTCTCGCAATAATGCGCATTTCCATTTTCATGATTACATACTGGGCATTTCATGGCATGAGCCTCCAATTTCATAAATTAAAGTAACATAGACATTTTGTCTCATTTTAACGGGTGGTGCCGAAGTTTGTCTATGTTTCCAGTAGAATTAATATCCGTTATTTCCCAAATGCTAGAGAGGTCTTATAAGCGAGAAACAAGTATTGTAATGGTTGATATATACTTCTATCGTATGGTCAGCCAGTCTGATTCATACCGGGGCGTAAGCAGAGAAAGGTGGGGCTTCGAGTAAGGTGGCGTATCAAAAATGGATTTCTAAGCCACAATATTATATGAAGTCTTGAGGCAGCGAGGTTTTGTTTACGGCAGAATTGGCATATGAAATTCAGTGTATTTTTGGCTATCGTTCGCTTTTATGTGTTATTTGCATGTTAAGTATATCTTTTGGGTTGCCTCTTACCGCATATTTATGTATAATCAAACGTGTTAACACGTCGAATGTACGGTAGTAAATGATGAAGGTGAATTCATGGAACTGCTGGACAGTAATGAAAGCAAGAAAAAGATGTGCCAGTATTACAACGAAATTTCGAAGGAACTATTCGGCTTCGGTACCACTCTCCTGAGAGTGACCGTCGATCAGAATATTGTGACCTTCTTTGCCAAGCACCGTCGTTCGCCACGCTCTGACGCCCTGGAAGGGGAGGCCCCCGGCTTAAAGCTGGAAGTGGACTTCCGCATGTCTGTCTTATATAAGAAGAAATTCCGGGAGAAGCTAGAGCAGCACATGGGTTTGCCAATCGAAGCTGTATTACGGGATTATGATGCGTCCACGCAGTGGGCCATTACGAATATCATCCTGGAACAGGCATAACGTGGATCGACTGGTTCGATACAGGTCATGCGCACGTTCCGTTTATATCGTCCCTGACAATTTCATATGATGGCGTTTGTCTTCGGATTGATTCTGAAGCAGAAACCAATGATGTACCGGCAGCGGGTGTCGCTTTCCTTTGTTTACGAAGAAAAGTGTTCTTGTTCTTACAAGAATGCTTTTCTTTTTGTTTTTTTTATACACATCACACATTTCAGGAGGAATTCAGGATCATGATGAAAAAGTGGATTAGCGGTTTGGCAGCAGTTGCAATGACATCGGTATTACTTGCAGGGTGTGGCAGCAGCACGGATGATGCGACAGGCGAATCAGGCAGTGGGGGAAAAGCAGCAAATAAACTGGTGATCTCCACTTGGGGCTTCTCCGAAGATTTCTTCAATGAAGAAGTATTTGGCCCATTTGAAAAAGAACATAATGTAGACATCGTGCTTGAAGTCGGCAATAACGCTGAACGTCTGAACAAAATTCGTCAGGGCACGTCGAATGTCGATGTCATCTACCTGTCTGACTACTATGCACAACAAGGCATTGATGAAGGTCTGTTTGAGAAAATTGACCGTTCCAAAATTCCAAATGTAAATGACATTTATGATATCGCAAAAGCACCGCTTGGTGAAGATTATGGCCCGGCCTACACGGTTGGACAGCTCGGTATCGCCTACAATCCTGACCTCGTTTCCAAAGAAGTGACTTCTTGGAGTGACCTGTGGGACCCGGCATTCGAGGGTAACCTGACCATCCCGAATATTACGGCAACGGCAGGACCAATGGTGGTGGATGCAGCTTCCCGTGTAGCCGGAAATGATACGTTCAATGAAGATGCGGCATTTGCTGAACTGAAAAAACTGAGCGGCAATGTGGTGAAATTCTACAGCCAAACGTCCGAGTACGTGAACATGTTCTCCCAGGAAGAGATTGCAGGCGGACCGATCATGGAAATGTACTTCAAGGATCTGAAAGCAGCTGTACCTAATGCGAAGTTTGTTACACCTAGCGAAGGTGCATATGCCGTGATGAACACAATCAATGTCGTGAAGGGCAGTAAAAACAAAGAGCTTGCTGAAGAATTCATCAACTGGCAGCTGAGCCAGGATGTGCAAGCGAAATCTGCCAAAGCCAAAGTGGATTCCCCGGTAAACACCAAGGTTGAACTGACTGCTGAAGAGGCAGAAGGCGTAACGTATGGTGCTGACGTGGTTGAGAAGCTGAACAAGCTGGATATGGAGTTCGTGAATCAACAAGCGAAAGCATGGACAGATCGTTGGAACCGTGAGATTGCCCAATAAGCATCATGGAATAAAGCTTAAGAAGAACGACAGCATAAACGAAGGTTCGGAAGCAATAAACTTTGCAGCAAGCACGATTAAGGGTAGAGGAGTTGAGCACGTATGAGTGAAGCGTTAAATCGCATCATCCTGGATGTAGACACGGGTATTGATGATGCACTGGCGATTTTGCTGGCCGTCAAAAGCCGGAAGCTGGACATTCTCGGCATTACCACGGTCTGTGGGAACGTATCGCTCCAGCAGGCAACCGATAATACATGCAAAATTCTTGAACTGGCGGGTGCGCCCGAAATCCCGGTGATTGCCGGAGCAGCAGGACCACTCACCCGCAAATCGCATTATGAACATCGGGTACATGGACAGGACGGATTGGGCGGAGCACTGCCTGATCCGGCAGTGTCCAAAAAGGCGGAAGAGGGCTTTGCACCGGAGTTCATTGTGGAGCAAGCCAAACTGTACCCGGGTGAACTGACACTCATTATGACTGCGCCACTAACAAATCTCGCGCTCGCATTGCTGAAGTGTCCAGAACTGCCTTCATTATTGAAGGAAGTCATCTTTATGGGTGGCGTTGTTCGCGGACATGGCAATATTACACCGACGGCAGAGTACAATACGTACGCTGATCCGGAAGCTGCACGCATTGTATTGCACGCAGGCATTGAGAAGCTTACACAAGTAGGTCTGGATGTAACACGTCAAACGCTGCTGAATGAAGCAACAATTGAGCGTCTCACAGATCCTGCACTGCGTTCGTACGTGGCTCAAAGTACCGAAATCTATATCAATCGTTATGAGCAAATGAATGGCATCCGGGCTTGCGCTCTGCATGACCCGCTGGCCGTTGGCGTTGCCCTCGCCCCGGAACTGGTTGGACGCAAATCCTATTACGTGGATGTCGAGACAGCCAGCCGCCTGTGCGATGGCCAGATGGTATGCGACTTTCAAAACCGTTTGGGCCAGCAGCCCAACACCCTCGTCTGCGAAACCGTAGACGCCGAAGCATTCCTTGAATTGTTTATCAACGCGTTAAATGCGTAGCTATGATAGTTAAATTCTTGTTTACACGGGAACGAAGTGACAGAAGAAAGCTGGAGAAGCGAAGCGTTCGCCTAAAAGCTTTCTGAAAGAAAGCTGCTTCGGAAGCATAAGCTATCCCCGGATTTTATCCCTTTAATAAAGGATCAAAAAAATCTGGGGATAACAGCGATCGGAAGATTCTTCTGGCACGGAGTGTCGAAGTGTAAAGTTGTGATTTTAACGTGTGAATAAAACCATCTTAAAAGTCAGGAGTACCGCGATGAAGAAATCAGTAATCTACTGGCTATTGCTGCCGGGGTTTGTGTTTTTGGCGGCATTTATGATCATTCCGATTGTCCTGACGATCGGATCAACGTTTTTCCAGGAAAACTCCTTCACGTTTGAAGGATACATGCATTTTTTCAGAGACCCTTACTTTTTGAAAATATTGCTTACGACGCTGCAGGTCAGCGTGGTCACCACCCTCGTCTGTGTGGTGCTCGGATTTCCGACAGCTTATTATATTTCGCAGAAAGCGCCGCGCCGCAAAGGTATTCTGCTGGCATTGGCCATCTTCCCGCTGCTGACAAGCCCGGTCGTGCGCTCGTTCAGCTGGATGATCATTCTTGGGCGTAAAGGGCTGATCAATAACGCTCTGGTTGGTTTGGGCATCGTGGACAAGCCGCTGGATATCTTGTACACGCCGGCAGCCATGATGATCGGTCTGACTCACTTGTTCCTGCCACTGATGATCATTTCTCTGGTTGGTGTGCTTGAGAACATCGACAATGACCTGCTCAAGGCAGCGCAAAGTCTGGGTGCATCCCGCATTACAGCATTCCGCCGGGTCGTGTTCCCGCTGGCTGTGCCAGGACTTGTCATCGGAGCCGTGCTCGTGTTTGTTGGAAGCCTTACGGCGTATACGACGCCAGCGCTCCTTGGAGGCAAGCAGCGCGTCATCGCCACGTTCCTGTATCAAAACGCCATGACCCTCAACGACTGGTATCTGGCCTCGGTCGTTGCCGCGATTATGATTGTCATTACATTTGTCGTGGTCGGTGTCATGAACAAAATGGCCAAAACTTTAAATCCGAAGGGGTAGACATATGCGGGAGAAACATATCGGGCTGGGCCTGTTCAGTCTGCTGGTCTTTATCTTTCTGCTGGGCCCGCTTCTGATCATATCGGTCACTTCGTTTGAACCGGGAACGGTACTCAAATTTCCGCCGGAGGGCTTCTCCCTCCGCTGGTACGAGAATATTTTCAACACAGGCGGTTTCCTTCGTACGTTCCAGACGTCCATCATCATTTCCCTGCTAGGGAATTTGCTGGCGCTGCTGCTCGGGGTTCCGGCTGCGTATGCACTTAGTCGTTACGATTTTAAAGGCAAGTCCGTGCTGAATGCATTGTTCCTGTCACCGGTACTCATTCCGGGAATCGTGCTCGGTTTTACATTGATGAAATACCTGATCGTAATCTACCATCTGCCGATGTATCTCGGACTGTTGATCGGTCACACCATTATTATGCTTCCATTTATTATTCGCGTCATTGCATCAAGTCTGTCGAGTTTTGACTTTGCAGTGGAAGAAGCTGCGCTGAGTCTCGGTGCGGGGCGTGTCAGAACGTTCTTCCAGATCGTGCTGCCCAACATTCGCTCGGGGATTCTGGCGGCTGTGCTGATTGCCTTTCTGGAGTCGTTCAACAACGTGGACATCTCCGTGTTCATGACCGGACCAGGGGTAAGCACATTACCAATTCAAATGCTGACGTATGTCGAGAATTATTTTGACCCAACCATTGCAGCCATTTCCGTGCTGCTGATGGTACTGACCGGACTTTTAATGTTCGTGATCGAACGGATCATGGGCGGATTTTCATATTTTACTAAACGTTAATTGGAGGCGCAGAACGCTATGGCATTGCTGACATTGGATCGCGTATCGGTGGCTTACGATAACCAGACGATCCTGAAGGATTTTCAATTGGAGCTGGAAAAAGGTAAGCTGCTCTCCCTGCTCGGACCGAGCGGTTGCGGCAAAACAACTACGCTGCGCCTCATCGCCGGATTCCTGGAAGCAACACAGGGCAAGTTTATGTTCGGCGGCAAGGACTATACGAAGGTTCCAGTGAACAAGCGGAACTTCGGATTTGTATTTCAGAGTTATGCGTTATTTCCGCATCTGTCTGTGTATGACAACGTGGCCTTCGGGCTGCGGATGCGCAAGGTGAAAGACAAGGATATCTCGGCACGCGTCATGCGTATTCTTGAAGTGGTGAACCTGAACGGTTTCGAGAAACGTTTCCCGCAGGAGCTGTCCGGTGGACAGCGTCAGCGTGTGGCGATTGCCCGCGCACTTGTGATTGAACCGGATCTGCTGCTGTTTGACGAACCGCTCAGTAACCTGGATGCCAACCTGCGGCTCAACATGCGGGTGGAGATTCGCCGGATTCAGCAGGAGCTGGGAATTACGACACTTTATGTCTCCCATGACCAGGAGGAATGTTTCTCCATCTCGGATCAGGTAGCGATCATGAACAAAGGCGTTGTCGAGCAGCTCGACCGCCCGGAGACCATCTTCAAATATCCGGCAACGGAATTTGTAGCCCAATTCATCGGATTCCATAACTTTATTGAGTTTGCTGAGCGCAGTGATGCGGGAGATGAGATCTCGTTGAAAGCGGGAGGACGTTTGTTCACCGCAACAGCCCATCCCGGAACGGCACGCCCTGGCGCCCGCAAAGGTGCGATTCGCCCGGATGATCTAATCGTTAGTGGGGATACGTCAGCGGATCTGGCAAATGCCCTGCCAGGGATCGTGAAGGTGAGTACGTATCTGGGACGCAGCTATCAGTATGTCATTGAGACAGAACTCGGTGACTTTACAGCCAACCAGGAAATGGAGACGCCGTACCTCAGCGGGCAGCGCGTCAGCCTGATTTTCCCGCAGGACAAGCTCGTCCTCGTTGAATAGCAGTAATAAAACGTAAATAGCAGCAGGAAGCAGAAGCAGCAAAGGCAGCATGCTGCATGATTGGATATGCAGCGTGCTCAGAAGAAGGAGATTATGCCCCATGCGTGCAGATCAACTGATTGTGAATGTAAATGTGTATAACAGTTATTATAAACGGTTTGAATTGAACAACGTCGCTGTACTGGACGGCAGGTTTATGTACGTCGGACCAGGCGGCCCTGAGCTGATTCAGGCAGATGAGGTCATCGATGCACGGGGAAGATACATGATTCCGGGCCTTATCGATATCCACCTGCACATCGAGAGTACGATGGTGACGCCGGCCACCTTTTCCCATGGTCTGATTCGCTGCGGGGTAACGTCCATTGTAGCGGAACCGCATGAGATGGCGAATGTGTTTGGGCTCGAAGGGGTGCAGGAGATGATGGCTGCGAGTCGTGAGACAACGGTCAACATGTTCTATGCCATCCCGAGCTCCGTTCCGGCAACGCCGATGGAAACGACAGGCGGCTCGATCGAGATTGAAGACATGGATGTGCTGCTGGCTACCGGAGAGATCATCTGTTTGGGTGAAATCATGAACTATGTGGATGTCATCCGTGATCCGGAATGTAAGACCAATCAAATTTTGCAGCATATCCGCAAGCATTATCCGGATCTTGTCATTGAAGGTCATACACCAAAACTGCTAGGACTCGATCTGCATCGACTGATCTATGCAGGTGTGGATTCCGATCATACACATCAGAGCATCGAGGGATTACAGGCTCGAATTGCAGCAGGCATGTTTATTGAAATTCAGGAGAAATCGATGACGCCAGAAGTGATGGAGTACCTGATTCAGCATGATGTCGCTCAGCATTTCTGCTTTGTGACGGATGATGTTATGCCGGATTCACTTGTAGAACGCGGTCATCTGGATCATATTGTGCGTAAAGCGATTCGCATGGGCATGCGTCCCGAAGATGCGATTTACGCAGCCACGTCTACCCCTGCATCCCGGATGAAAATGACCGACCGTGGCAGCATCGCCCCAGGTAAAGTGGCGGATTATGTTCTGTTATCCGATCTGGAGAAATTGGCGATTGACCAGGTGTATAAAAATGGCCGGAAAGCTTATGACGACTACGAACCGTATAAGCAGGAACGGATGACCGGACAGTTCCCGTCCCATTTTTATAAGAGTGTACAGCTGGACAAGTTGGCAGCAGAAGATTTCGCTATTCAATTGAGCGATCCGAAAGTTGTGGGTACGGCCAATCAGACGGATGAAGGACCATACAACTGCCGCGTCATGATGGTGAAAGATGGGTCCACCTTTGTGGAAGAGCATATCGCTCAGGTTCAGGCTGCCAATGGTGAACTCCAGTGGGAAGACAGCGGATACGGACAGATTGCTACCTTTGAGCGTTATGGTGTCAATGGCAATCGGGCACATGGTTTGATCGGTGGAGATACGATTAAACGGGGGGCTATTGCAACGACGTATTCACATGACAACCACAACCTCCTGGTCGTTGGACGCAACCGTGAAGATATGATTCTGGCAGCTAACACCGTTATTTCGAGCCAGGGCGGATTCTGTGTGGTAGAGGATGGCAAGGTGCTGTCTCACTTGGAGCTCCCTGTGGGAGGCATTTTAACGGAAGAGCCGCTCGCCGTAGTTTCTCATCAGGTGAAGGAATTGCGGGCAGCAATGCTGTCTCTTGGTTATGTGCACTATAACCCGATCATGTCCATCAGCACTCATTCCCTCGCGGTGAGTCCTGCATTGAAAATTACGGATCACGGCCTGATTGATGTAAATGCAGGCAAAGTTGTACCGTTGATTGTAGAGCAGCAATGAGTATTTAGATATTACAGTAAAGTGATTATAGAAGTGCCCCATTTCAAGCAGTATGCTATGAAATGGGGCGCTTCTAGTTTAGCATGTATACTAAGAAGGAGTATGTGGAGCAATGGTTAGGAGGAAAGATCAGTAATGACGGAAAGAACAAATAACACAAAAGCCATATTTTTTGATGTAGATGATACCCTGTACGACCACTTGCAGCCGCTCCGTGGAGCTTTGCAGGAAGTTCTCGGACTTCCTGATGATTTTCCATATGCAGAGGCTTACCATCGCTTCCGCTATTATAGTGACTGGTTGTCTGATCAGGAGGACCTCTCTGCTGTTCCTGAGCCAGAAGCGGTGGAACGGATGCGGCGGCAAAGGTTTGAACTGACGATGAAGGAGTTCGACATAGCTTTGCTAAAGGGTCATGCTGAAGAACTGCAAGCACAATATCTGAACAGACAGTTTCAGATCCAGCCTTTTGAAGGTGCATATGACCTGATGAGAAAGCTTATGGCAGACGGACATACCGTAGGGCTCATTACCAATGGTGAGGGAGGACATCAGAAGCGGAAACTCGAAGCACTGGATGTGTTTGGCCTCGTTCCCGAGGAGCAAATCTTCATCTCAGGCACCATCGGTTATGCTAAACCGGATTCCAGGTTGTTTGAACATGTAAGTAAGCAGACAGGGACAGATGCCCGTTCCAGCTATTACATTGGAGATTCGTGGCGTAACGATGTAGTGGGTGCAGTCAACGCCGGATGGAAAGTCATCTGGTTCAACCACCGTGATGCCAAGCCGGAATCGGATCATCAGCCGCATCATGTGGCACGCACGTATAGTGAAGTAGCTCGCATTCTTACATCCGAGTTTGTTCATAAATAAAGAGTCATACGTTCTTTCATTCAGTCCTGTCATCTCACTGAGGTGAAGGGCTGTTTTTTGTTTTGTTTTGATATGTGAGGATGATCGCTGTGTATTATTCCTATCTAAGGTATAAATGCTGTGTGTAAGCTGGATGGCTCCGGGTTCTGGTGATGGACCAAAGATGAAGCTTAACTTCATGGAATCTTCATTGGATTGAATGGGCTCATGTCTTCACAAAGTAGAAAGGTGGTGTTATAATTAAAACAAGATTTAGATTAAGTCTAAATTAAAGAAGTGTAAATTAACTTATATGATGATTAAAAAATCAAATGATATCACATTCGAGAGGGGATAATTATCCATGAGCACAATTCAAACGAAAACCAACACTTTTGCTAACCATGCCGCTGCACTGCACGAAGTTCTGAACCGCCAGATTGCAGGCTGGTCCGTACTGTATACGAAACTGCACCATTTCCACTGGTATGTTCAAGGACCACATTTCTTCACGCTGCACGCCAAATTCGAAGAACTGTACAATCTGGCTACTGCGAACATGGATGAAGCCGCAGAACGCCTGCTTGCGATTGGTGGCCGTCCGGTAGCCACCATGTCTGAACAGCTGCGTTTGTCTCCAATTCAAGAGGCACAGGGAAAATGGTCTGCTGAGCGTATGGTTGAGTCTGTAGTTGCCGATCTGCGCACGATGGTGGAAGTCATTAAAGAAGGCATTCATGCAGCAGGTGAAGCAGAGGATAACGCTACGGAGGATATGCTGATTGGATTCACAGCAGTGCTGGATAAAGAAATCTGGATGTTAAACGCATTTCTGGGCAAATAAGCAAAGTTAACCTGCATCCTTACAACGATATGTAGAGTCCGTGAACAAAGTCCCCGTTCGCTTACAAATCCGGTGTGCTTGCCGTATAATGATGGCATTCAAGATGTATAGATTGGTGGAATGAACGATGCGGGCAGACCTGGAACAATTGCAGGAGGAAGCTGAACGGTTTATATATACATGTTATGACGAGCTGGGCCATTCGCGTGAAGACGCGGAGGCCCGGCTTATTGCCGTTAACCAAGAGATTGAAGATACCGGCACCTATGTGCATACAGCCGAAGAATTGGAGCAGGGCTGTAAAATGGCATGGAGGAACAGCAACCGCTGTATTGGTCGATTATTCTGGGATAAACTGCGGATTGTGGATGCGCGTCACGCAGACACGGCTGGAACGGCGGCGGATGCAGTGCTGAATCATATCCGCGTTGCATCCAATGGTGGTAAAGTCATTCCCATGATTACGATCCTTCCACCGAATGGCCCAAGCGGAACTCCCGTGCGGATCTGGAACCACCAGCTCATCCGTTATGCCGGATACGAGACAGGCCAAGGCATCGTTGGTGATCCCGCATCCGTGGAATTGACCAAGGTGGCCCTGTCACTTGGCTGGAAAGGGGCAGGGAGCGCTTATGATGTACTGCCGCTCATTATTGAGGCGCAGGGGGAATCTCCTGAATGGTACTCTGTACCTCAGGAAGACATTGTGGAGGTGTCAATTGAACACCCGGAGCGGCCCGAGATTGCTAAGCTCGGCCTGCGCTGGTACGGTGTGCCGATGATTGCCGACATGAGACTCGAGATTGGCGGCATCTCTTACCCGGCTGCGCCGTTTAACGGCTGGTATATGGGAACCGAGATCGGTGCCCGCAATCTGGCGGATACGTTCAGGTACAACAAGTTGCCTGCGGTGGCAGCAGCGCTTGGACTAAATACGTCAAGTGAAACGACGCTATGGAAAGACCGAGCACTTGTTGAATTGAATGTAGCCGTACTGCATTCGTTCAAGAAAGCAGGCGTCAGCATTGTGGATCACCACACGGCTGCAGCGCAATTTGCATTGTTTGAGCAGCGGGAGGAGATGGCCGGTCGTGAGCTGACCGGCGATTGGGTTTGGCTGATTCCGCCCGTATCTCCGGCGACGACGCATATTTTCCACAGTTCCTATCGCAATGATATCGTGAAGCCGAACTTTTTCAGACAGGATCAGGCGTATACCCTGGATGGAAAAGCATCTGGAGCAGAACTGCAGAATAGCGAAAAGCACAGTATCAAGTCAGAGAATCAACAACCGCCGGCCGGAGATTCACCGATGAAATGCCCGTTTGCACACTAAATCGTGCGAGCGGGTTATTTTTTGCTGTTTTGCATCAAACGAAAGTCTATAAAATAGGAAAGAAACAATAGAATTTTTTCTCTATATGGAAATATGTAACACACCTATAATGAGGTCATGACTTCACATAGGGAGGGAATAGCCCATGGGTTACATTGAATCGCTGCGAGGAATGATTGGCAATGCTCCTGTTATATTGGTGAGACCGAGTATTTTGATTTTGAATAAGACGGGTGAGATTCTGCTGGTTCGGCATATCGATGATACCTGGGGAGTACCGGGTGGATTCATGGAGCTCGGCGAGTCGGTAGAAGAGGCAGCGATGAGAGAGGTCCATGAAGAGATTGGCATAGAGCTCAAGAAACTTGAACTATACGGTGTCTTTTCCGGGAAGGAGTTATATACCAAATTAAAAAACGGGCATGAATATTATAATGTGGTCATCGGGTACATTTGCACGGAGTATGAGGGAGAGCTGAGGCCAGATGGGATTGAAGTTCTTGAAGCGAAGTTTTACAAACCAACAGATTTACCTGACAAGACAGACCCGTACTTAAAAAGAAAAATCCTCGAAAATGCACAATATATAGCCTCTATAATAGGAAGAAAATAAAATAAAGAAGACCGCCCACTCGTGTGGGCAGTCTTGTGCGTTACCCTTGTTTCGATCTGTACCGGCTCCGCATCCCTGCTTGAACTGCGATGGCAGCAGCGATTAGTACAAGGTTGAACACAAATACAGCATAAAGCGAAATGTACTCCACCAGCAGCGCAGCAATCAGAGGAGACACGATGGAGCCAATCTCGGCTGCGGAGACAATTTTGCCTATGACTTCGCTTCTACCTGTGTCAGGGATGTGGTCCCCGATATGAGCAAAGAACGAATCCATGTAACAGGCACCGCCAACCCCGCCAATCAGCATGCCAACATACACCCACACATAAGAGGATGTACTTAGAAAAACAATGACTTCGATGCCGATCATCAACATGCCGAACATGCAGAGTAACAGACGATCCCCCATACGGTCCGACAGATATCCGGCTGCTGGAGCAGCAGCAAGGGTTGAAATCCCGGCCACAGTAAAAGCAAGGCTGGTCGCAAACGGGTCCCAGTGCATAATGTGTGCCGCATACAGGGCGAAGTACGTCAGAAATACGGCATAGGCGCTCATCTCCAGAAAATGTACCGTGCCGTAGCCAATAAGTTGTTGTCGCCGGGTAAGCCCTGTAAAAGAGCTTGGAGCGTTATGAGCAGGCGAAACGGAAGTGGAAGTTGGAGAAGCTGTGACCATACCGTACACAGCAGTATTGTTTACAGCGGTATCATCAGTTGCTGAAGAGGGGAGTTTAATCGCATGGGCATGTTCTACAGCCATGTTAGAAGCTGTTCCTAAGTCCGAACCTGAAGGATGTTTACGTCCGATGTGTTCAGATGGTTGATCAGAGCCCAGCCTGGTCTTCATCCCCATGGCTGTTCCCATGGCCATCAGGCAGCACACTGTAACAAGCAAGAAAGGAACCGACAGCGGCCAATGCAGTGCAAGCCAACCACTGATTACCGGGCCGAGAACCATACCTCCGCCTTCACTGCTGCTGATATACCCATTGTACAGGCCACGGTTGTCAGTATTGCCCCCATCCCCGATGATGGAACGCACAATGACCGTAAGTCCGGTGGAGGCGAGTCCTTGCAGCAGCCGCAGCAGGCCAAACAAATAAGCAGCAGAAGCCACCGCAAAGCCACCCATGCAGACTGCGAGAACAAACAGCATGACAACAAGCGCCTTTTTGCCTCCAAGTTTACGGTACAGTGCCGCTGCCGGCACCCCGCCAATGACTTTCCCTACATAAAAGAGAGCAAAAATACCCCCCATCATCCAGCCGGACAGGCCGAATTCCTCAATAAACAAAGGAAACAGGGGCAGGATCATGAATCCGCCCATCTGACTAAGAAAACAAATGATCATCAGCAAAGGCAGGTTGCGGCGAATGTCCACGAGCAAAGACTCCTTTCGCACAAAAATCTGGCTTCAAAATCCCTCCAATCTCCCCAGAGGTATGCGTAGATATCGACATATACCCGTAATGTATGCAGGATTTGTGAAAATAAGAAGAAAAGACACACAGCGTTTACACCAAAACCATTGCGGATATAGCTGAATCATATATAATAGATGGGATTTGTAATAATGTATTTATAGAAAGTGTACAGGGTAAGTTGTACCTCAAGTTTAAGGGGGCGAGATGAAACATGTCAGATCAACAACCAATTATCCGGTTCGACCGGGTGACTCAGCAATACGATCAGGATGAAGCCGTATTGAAGGAAGTCAGCTTCGAGATTGAGCGGGGTAAATTTTATACGCTGCTTGGCCCATCGGGCTGCGGCAAAACGACAATATTAAGGCTGATCGCCGGCTTTGCGGAGCCGACACAGGGCAGTATTTATTTTAACGGAGCACTGATCAACCGTGTTCCTGCCCACCAGCGCCAGGTCAATACCGTGTTTCAGGATTACGCGTTATTTCCGCATTTGAATGTATTTGAGAACGTGGCATTTGGTTTGCGGATCAAAAAGATGAAAACGGCTGAAATACGCAGCAAAGTATTGGAAGCCCTCAAATTCGTCAACCTGTCCGGATATGAAAACCGTGAGATTGGCGAGATGTCCGGTGGACAGCGTCAGCGGGTCGCGATTGCACGTGCGATTGTAAATGAACCAGAGATCCTGTTGTTGGACGAGCCATTGTCTGCACTCGATCTGAAGCTTCGGACCGAAATGCAGTACGAACTACGTGAGCTGCAGCAGCGGCTGGGCATTACATTTATCTTTGTCACGCATGATCAGGAGGAAGCGCTAGCGATGTCGGATGAGATATTCGTCCTGAACGGCGGTGTGATCCAGCAGAGCGGTACGCCGAATGACATCTATGATGAGCCGATTAACCGTTTTGTGGCAGACTTCATCGGGGAGTCGAACATTGTATCCGGCAAGATGAAACAGGACTTTGTGGTGGAATTCGCCGGAGCCCAGTATGAATGTGTCGACCAGGGATTACAGCCGAACGAGCCGGTTGAGATCGTGATACGTCCAGAGGACTTGGAGATTACAACCGAAGACCAGGGCAAGCTGAAGGTCAATGTCGACTCCCAGCTGTTCCGCGGAGTGCATTACGAGATATCCAGTTACGACGATGCAGGCAATGAATGGCTTGTGCATTCTACGAAGAAAGCGGTCGTAGGGGAACGGATTGGCCTGTATTTTGACCCGGAAGCCATCCACGTCATGCGCTTTAATGAGACCGAAGAAGAATTCGACAAACGACTTGAAGCCTATCAAGAGGCCACCCATGCAGAGTAAGGCGAGTACACGCAATGCGTATCTGATTCCATATGTATTATGGATGGTGCTGTTCGTTGTCGCTCCGGTACTGCTGGTTGTCTATTACTCGTTTTTTGATGTGGAGGGTAACTTCACCTTTGGCAACTATGCCCGGTTCTTTACGCCTGTATATATGCAGATGACACTGAGTTCATTCTGGTATGCCTTGCTGATTACGGTGTTTGCCCTGTTAGTTTCGTATCCGACAGCGTATTTGCTGACCCGGACGAAGCACAAGCAGCTGTGGCTTCTGCTGATCATTTTGCCAAGCTGGATTAATCTGTTGTTAAAAGCCTATGCCTTTATCGGCCTGTTCGGAACATATGGCCTGACCAACTCCCTGCTCGAAGTGATCGGTATAGGTTCGCAGCAGATTTTGTTCACCGACTTCAGCTTTATCTTTGTTTCGGTGTACATCTTCATTCCGTTTATGATTCTTCCAATCTTCAACGCGTTGGAGGAAATGAATCCTTCGCTGATCTATGCAGCGCGGGATCTCGGAGCTTCATCCTGGCTGACGTTTCGCCGGGTCATCTTCCCGCTGACGCTCTCTGGAGTTAAATCGGGATGCCAGGCTGTATTTATTCCAGCATTATCCCTGTTCATGATCACCCGCCTTATTGCGGGGAACCGGGTTATTACGCTGGGAACAGCCATTGAACAGCATTTCCTCGTCACCCAGGACTGGGGGATGGGGTCAACGATTGCCGTATTTTTGATTATTGCGATGGCGATCATCATGTTTCTGACCGGATCAGGGAAGAAGGAGGTGCGTAATGGGAAGAAACGGAAAGCTGTCTAACGTCTATCTGGCCGTCGTATTTGCGGTCCTGTATGCACCGATTGCGTACCTGATCTTCTATTCGTTCAACAGTGGCGGCCACATGCGTAATTTCGAAGGGTTCACGCTGGAATGGTACAGGGAAGTTTTTGCCGATACCCGGCTACTGATCATAGTACTCAACACATTTATTATCGCCCTGCTGTCATCAGCAATTTCGACCATACTTGGTGTGGCAGGAGCTCTTGCGATCTATCATGTGCGGCGTAAACGGACCAAAAACACGCTGTTGTCTCTCAATAACGTGTTGATCGTAAGCCCGGATGTCATTATCGGAGCATCCTTCCTGATTTTGTTCACCATGATCGGGATCAAACTGGGATTCACATCCGTCCTGCTGTCCCATATCGCATTCAGTGTGCCAATCGTGGTCATCATGGTCCTGCCCAAGCTGCAGGAAATGAGCCCAACGCTAATGGATGCGGCACGCGATCTGGGAGCGGGATCATGGCAGGTCCTGACACGTGTGGTGCTGCCCTACGTCAAACCGGGTATATTTGCCGGATTTTTCATGGCACTGACGTATTCCCTGGATGACTTCGCGGTTACATTCTTTGTCACGGGGAACGGATACTCCACACTCTCGGTAGAGATCTATTCCCGGGCCAGACAGGGTGTGTCACTGTCCATTAATGCACTGTCGACCCTGCTCTTCCTGCTGACGGTGGTGCTGGTTATAGGATATTACTTCATTAACCGCCGCGCCGCACGGACACCTGCCGGAAGGGGGCTGCGTCCATGAAGCAACTGGTACGGACGTTTGCAATCGTGTTTGTGGCAGCCTTTGCCCTGATGATTCTGGCGTCATATCTCAATAAGAGCCAGGGATACTCTGGCGGCAACACGCTGACCATCTATAACTGGGGCGATTATATCGACCCGGATCTGCTGACGGAGTTTGAGGAAGAGACGGGCATCAAGGTCATCTACCAGACGTTCGACTCCAATGAAGCGATGCTGACCAAGATTGAGCAGGGGGGAACGACCTTTGACGTAGCCATCCCTTCCGAATATGCGATTAGCAAAATGAAAGAAGAGAACCTGCTCGTTCCCATCGATCACAGCAAATTAACGAATTTGAAAAACATTGATTCCCGGTTCTTGGACTTGTCCTTTGATGAAGGCAACCAGTATTCCATCCCGTATTTCTGGGGGACGGTGGGGATTGTCTACAATCCGGAGCTGGTTGACGGATTGACGTTTGAGAGCTGGAACGACCTGTGGGACCCGCGCCTGAAAAACCAGATCCTGCTGCTCGACGGTGCTCGTGAAGTCATGGGGATGGGACTGAACAGTCTGCACTATTCCCTGAATGATACCAACGAAGACCACCTGCAGGAGGCGTTGGCAAAACTGTCTACCCTGACGCCGAACGTCAGAGCCATTGTGGGTGATGAGATCAAAATGCTGCTGGCCAACGAGGAAGCAGCAGTTGGACTCGTATGGTCCGGAGATGCGTCCGAGATTATGGACGAGAACGACAAGCTCGATTACGTGGTGCCTGAGGAAGGCTCGAATCTCTGGTTCGATAACATGGTCATTCCGAAGACGGCGAGCAACATTGAAGGAGCACACCAGTTTATTAACTTTATGCTGGACCCGGATCACGCCGCACGTAATGCCGAGTATGTCGGATACTCCACACCAAACGCCGAGGCACTGAAACTGCTGCCAGAGGATATCTCGGGCGATGAGCGTTTCTATCCGGATGAGACACTGACAGGCAAGCTGGAAGTGTACGATAACTTGGGTAAAAAAATGCTTTCGCATTACAACGACTTGTTCCTTGAGTTTAAAATGCACAGCAAATAGCAGATGACCGGCATAACAGATGCCGCACGAGCTGCATACTAGGCTATATCCCACTTGCATATATGCTTTTAAAGTAAAAATCCCCTGAATCCATTTAAAGGATCAGGGGATTTTTCTTCTGACTACCCACACTCCAAGCAAACAGCTCAGGTTTTTACCATAACGGGTTTACACATAACGGAGAGGACAGACAAACTGGAGAAGCAAAGCGTGCGCCTAAAAGCTTTCTGAAAGAAAGCTACTTCGGAAGCATAAGCTATTCCCGGATTTCTCCATTTTAAAGGGGAGAATCAAGGAAATCCGGGAATAACAGCGATCGGAAGTTGTTCTGTCATCGGAGTGGTCTAGTGTAATCGAGCCCTTCAGCTTATGCCACTACATGTTTCTTTTGCGACCCACAATTAACCATGCCCCACCCATAATCAGCAAAATCGCCAAGAACGGCTGGATGAAGGACAGGCTGCTCAGCATCGAACCAATGGACATGACGGAGAAGAATAACAGCGAGATCACCGTCAAAATGTTGATAGGGATAAGCAGCCATTTGTTCCGTCCGCCAAACCAGTACAATTCAAACAAACCTACAGCTACCGCAAGGATAAATCCAGGCCACATCGTGCCCCAGTTACCGAAGAGCATGGCAATCTGGCTAACCACACCGGCAGTCAGCAAAATACCGCCCGGTACAAGCAACCCAACCCCTCTGCCAATCATGGAGAAGTACAGCCAGTGGAAAAACAGCCCGAGCGGGATCACAAACAGGGTCGGCCAGAAGTTGGCAAAGATTGTCCCCGGACCGAGTGAACCTCCCTGGTTCAGAATCAGGTACACGCCCAGCAAAATGAGCACAGGCGCAAGGATCGTACGTTTAGCCATGATATCTCTCCTTTTTATCATTTCATTAGAGTCATTCCGAACAGTCGTGAAGTCTTTTTTCTCGTTACACACAGCATACCATGAACGAGAAAAGGCTATCCTCGGTCTTTGGAGTTAAAATGAACCTAGACTTAAGTCTAGGAAGATTCCAAGGATCAGGTTCCTCAAACCGAAGTCGTACCTTCGTATAGTCCTAATCGAATGCCACAGACTGCTTCAGGTCCGCGCGGTATTGCCCGGGCGTCCGTCCGGTCCACTTTTTGAAGGCGTTCTGAAAAGCACTTTGCTCGGAAAAATGAAGGGCATAGGCAATTTCACCAACAGAATAGTTTCCTCCCCGCAAATAATTCAGCGCAAGCTCCTTGCGTACCTGAACAGATATTTCATGGTATGTCGTACCTTCTTCACGCAATCGGCTTTGAAGTGTGCGAATGCTAACACCCAGATGCTCTGCGGTATGTTGTAATGTCGGAAAGGTGGCAGGAAGGCTATCAAGCAGCCAGCGGCTGACTTTGCCAGAGAACGTATGGGAAGAATGCAGCTGTTCCTTGCTTTCCTGGGCCATCGTTTCAAATACTTTCAGCATCTTTTCATCTGAGTAAAGAACGGGGTGACTGAGAATGTTTTTGTGCAGGCGTAATTGATTATGGTTGTCTCCAAATTGGGGAGTTACTCCGAACATGTCGACGTATGGGGTCAGGTTTCTTGCTGCTTCAGGTGCTTCATGGCTAAAACGGATCTCCTTTATGTCCACTGGGCAATTCCCCAATTTGCGGATGAGAGATAACACGGAGACAGTCATATCTTCCACACAATGACGGGACATCTGCTGCGGTGACTGCAAAAACAGACGAAAAACCACATCTTGCCCTTGGATCTCCCAATCCAGATTGAATCCGCTGTACAAAATGATGTTATACCGCTGATATGCAGCGAGTGCATCACCAATCGTCTTGGAATGCATCATAACGTAACCGAGAAGGCCCAGGTCAGCAAAGTCGAGCAGGAGTCCTTGATTTAAGCCAAAATACAAATCATTGGAGTATTCAGAAGCTTTCAGCAGAATTCGTTCCAGTTCTTCGACTGGAATTCGGGCTTCAGCATGCTGCAATATTGCCGAGTCAAAACCGGCATACTTGAAAAAGGTTTCGGGTTCATATCCTTTGTGAACGAGAGTTTTCATGATTGGATACAACATGGAAATGGATACTCCGAGATTGTGGTTATTCATGTACCTCCATTGCACGAATTAGCAATTTTTTGGCGTCCTCGATCATTTGTTTAGATGTAGGTTCACCTTATGATGATAGTACGCCTGCTTCTTCGGCTTTCATGTCAGCATTTTATGCAAAATGCTTACGTACTTATTATACAGGAGGAACCCAAGTATGAAATCCAATATTCTGGTCATTAACGGCCATCCTGATCCGGAAAGTTATTGCAAAGGGCTATCAGATGCTTATATCAAAGGGGCTCAAAGAGCCGGAAGTAATGTGAATTTTATTGATTTGAGCCACATTCAGTTTAATCCCAACCTGAAATACGGGTATCGGAAGCGGACGGATCTTGAGGATGATCTGGTGAAAGCCCAGGAGCTCATTCGTTGGGCAGACCATCTGGTGTTTGTGTATCCTTTATGGTGGGGAGCGATGCCGGCTGTTCTGAAAGGATTTATCGACCGTATATTTTTGCCGGGGTTTGCCATGAAATATCGGGAAGGCTCGCTCCTGTGGGACAAATTATTAAAAGGAAAGTCCGCGCATCTCATTGTTACGATGGATACACCCCGTTGGTATAATCATTTGATATATAGGCAAGCCGGGCACCGGGTCATGAAATCGAATATTTTGAATTTTTCCGGTGTATCCCCGGTACGGGTTACTGAGATTAGTCCAATCAAGGGATCGACTGAAGCGTTTCGCCTGAAGTGGCTGGAGAAAATCGAGGCCTTGGGGATGAAACAGGGCAAGGGTCAATAAGACACTAATCTGATCTGCAGGACGGAACGGCAGCCTGAAGGCTATAGTCGAAAGTTAATTGAGCATGAAGAAGCCCACTTCAGCTGGAGTGGGCTTGGTCTGTTTTAATTTATATCAAAGCGGTCGTTATTTTATGACATCCGAGTGTTTCTTGCCCCAGCTTTTCACCCCATCATCTTCAATAATGGAAATGGCTGCATCGGCGATGTCCGGATTGGTCATCAATTTCTCCTGAACACGGAACTTGATATCGTCAGCATCGGCCAGAGAAAGGCCTTTGGTCAGCTCAATCAGTCCTTCAACATGGTAATAACGGCCTTCCTGGATGATGCGCATCATCTGGATATCGGCCACATGGGAGTCTGCCAGAATGGTCTGCGACACTTTGTCCTCAATATCCTGCGGAGCAGCGACACCGATGAGTCCAATCATATTGTCGTATCCGACCCGGAAGGCTACAGCAATCATCAGACAGCCAATTAGGGTCGTCACAATGCCATCAAGCAATGCGAAATTGGTCAATGCAATGACAATGACAGAGATTAAGGCAAGCGTTGCCCCGAGTACCGCTACCACATCTTCGTAGAATACGAGACGTGTTGGTGGTGCAGCGCGTCCCACGTTTTTGATCGCTGCAGGAACAAGGGAGAAACCGGACGCCTTGGGCGCACGCGCTTCAACAAGGATTTCCTTCATCGCTTTGATCAGGATGGCACCGTCAATCACAATGTTCAATACGAGCACACCGATGTTGATCCAGAGACCGCCTGAATGACCAGCAGGATGCTGCAGCAGGTGAATTCCCTCATGGATGGTTTCGTATGCCATAATTGTGACCACGATCACGGCAATCATACAGAAAATGTTGATGACCCGTCCAAATCCGGTTGGGAAGCGACGTGTCGGTTTTTTTTCGGATAACACACTTCCGACAAAGACGAACCCCTGGTTGATGGCATCGGCGAGCGAGTGCATGGCAGAGGCAAACATGGCCCCGCTGCCACTGAATAGAAAGGCTCCTCCTTTGCACAGAGCGAGTACGGCATTACCTGCCATAGCTACGGCCGAGGACGTGTTTCCCTTTTTGACGAGAGACATGAAGCTCTCAGACTTTGCTTGTTCAGCCACGTTGAATGTTCCTCCCAAAAGATTTGATAGATGTAAAATTCAAGATTCTTCGTTACATCTTGTGCATTACCACTAAATGTTATTATAACCCGCTTTACATATCCCAGCATTATGCATAAAAGGTCATATTATAATATGGACAAAATTATAGAAAATGAATAAGCGCAAATTCACAGATCCTTATATTTGAACAAAAACGATCATGATTCCATTGCAGGTTCAAGATTTATTGTATTATGGAAATATGTTACGTATAAAAAATATCTAATACAGTTTAGCGGGCTGAAGTGGAATCATATATTATTCCAAAGGAAGTGATCAGGATGTTGAAAGGGATTGTGCCTATTTTGAGGATATTTGATGAGGACAAGGCCAGAGTGTTTTACGTTGACTATCTGGGGTTTGGCGTAGATTGGGAGCACCGTTTTGAAGAGGATATGCCCTTATATATGCAGATATCGCTCAATTCTGTTGTCCTTCATCTGTCCGAGCATCATGGCGATTGTACACCGGGGGCGGCCCTAAGAATAGAAACGGTTAATCTGGATGAATTGTGTGACAAGCTTAATCAGAAAAAATATAAACACTCCAGACCGGGGATTAATGATACGCCTTGGGGAATGAGGGAAATGACTGTGACGGATCCGTTTGGCAACCGGATTATTTACTATGAAGCTTCCAGCAAGATAGACTGAGGACTTAGCAAAGAGAAGGGGAGGGAAAGAATGATGGATTATTGGTTGGCTTTAGCTGGAAATACCATCGTTCCTTATGAGGTGACCAATAAGGGTGATGAGACGGCAATCAATTAAAAAGACCGCCAAGAGCTTCTCCGGCGGCCTGATCATTTCTGTTGTTTACTGTGGATTGGTTGTCCAAATACCTGCAGCTTTAACAAATACACGGTCGGAGAGCTTGAGTGTCGCCAGAGCAAGCTCGGCTACATCTTCCGCTTGCATCATGCGGTCTTCGTCTCCAATTTTCAGACCGGCATTGGTCGCAAGCTCGGTATTTACCGTACTTGGTGTCAATGCTGTTACCCGAATGTTGGATTTGCGTACTTCCTGCATCAGGGATTCAGTCATCCCAAGCAGAGCGAACTTGGATGCACAGTACGCTGAACCTGTAGCGAATCCGCGCTCCCCTGCAGTAGAAGCGATATTAATGATACTGCCGCTGCTTTCCTTGATCATGCTCGGCAGTACGGCACGTGTGACGTAATATGTACCCATAACGTTGACATGCAGGATGCGCTCCCACTCTTCCGGATCCATGTCAAGCAATGTTCCGAAGCTGGCAATGCCTGCGTTATTAATGAGGATATCGACTGCACCAAGCTCCATTTCGATCGCTGCTACAGCGGCTTCAGCTTGGGTGCGATCGGAGATGTCAGCAACGGCACTTGTTACTTTAATGCCGTATTCCTGGCTCAAGGATTGCTGAAGGGCCTCCAGATCGGAGGCGGTACGGGCGATTAAGCCGAGATGTACACCTTCCTTAGCAAGTGCTTCAGCAATGGCGCGGCCAATGCCTTTACCGGCGCCAGTAATGACAGCCGTTTTATTTTTAAGTTCCATGTGGGTAACTCCTCCTTAAAAGTTGGACTGGCATTTAATTATACTATATTACCCACAGTTCGGATATTTGCTTCATCATTAATTAGTGATTTTGATGCTGCCTGAAGTGGTACGGGCCTTGATGACTTCCTGGTTAATCATCGGAGATTCCGGAACATTAACATCTCCGGAAGTGGCCCGGGCGTCATAGACTCCCTCAAAGTCCGGTGCGGCTTGAATGAATATATCTCCCGATTGTCCCGACACATCGATAGGCCCGGATGCAGCTTGCTCAACCTTCACGCTACCGGAAGTGAATTTGATCAAGGCGGCGCCGCTTAATTTGGTAATCTCGGTATCGCCGGATTGGATTCGGCTGTTCAAATCACCTGTGATCTGATCTGCCTGGAAATTACCGGAGTTCATAGACACATCCAGATTCCCGTGAATCCTGGAAGCTTCGAGATCGCCTGATGTTAATTCCAGTTCAATACGTGGGGCAGAGATATCTTCCAGCTGAATGGATCCCGAGGTATTATTCAGCTCAAGCAGATTGGCGTTTAAACCGGTCAAAGTCCAGTCGCTTGAAGAAGAATCGAGCTTAACCTCATTTAGTTGGTGCCCTTCAGGCAGGGCAACGGTAATTTTGGAATCACGGTCATTCCAATATAGGGTGAAAAACTGTAATTGCTCACGTTCGGTTTGGGACAGTTTAAATGTTCCATCTGAAAAATTAGCCTGTTCGAAGCTTTGGATAACAGCTGGGTCCCATTTACCGTCTACCTCGATATAACTACCGGAGTCCGGGCTGACCACGAATTCGATATCCGCGCTAAAATTAGCATTCATGATTACACTTTGTAACTCATCACTTTTAAAATCCCATCGCTTGGAATATTCTTCTCGCTTGTCTCCGAACTGAACTCCATATATGGACGTTCCGAGCAAACCTATACCGATACAAATCACTGCTAAAGCCAACCATTTTTTTGTACTCATGCGGAAACGTCTCCTTTCATCGTCTTATTGTTCCATCTAAGGTATCGAAGAGTGGCTGCCTTGAAGCCCTTGAATACCGATTTCGCAGCAATGGCAAATAGAATACCCACACCGAATGCCCCAATGGCCACGAACAGTTCTGCCTTGTCGAAATGATTGAGAAAAAGGAAGTCCAAAGCAGCTGCGACAGGGGCCAAGACCAGCAAGGACAGACTGGCAATCACAAGCCACACCGACCAGAGTGTTAACCCCAGAGGAATCCCCAGGATCAAATTCAGAAAAATCAATCCAATTCCGGTAAAAAAGTTGCGAGCTGCTCGATTACTGCTCTTCGGTTGCCGCATTTCTCCGTAAGTCGGAGCGTAAAAGGGATCTGAGCCCGGTGTATTTACGTCATAGCGGTCACCAAGTGCTTCCCGTGCAATCTCTTCCGGACGGCCCAGTTCACGGGCAATCTCCTCTTCCGGTCTGCCTTCTCGAAGTCCGAGTTCGAAATGCTGATCATAGTCTGCGAGCAATTCTGCCCGTTCCTGAGCTTCCATTGGCCGCAGATGAATTTCCATGGCCTGCATAAATTGTTGTCTATTCATTATGGGTTCCTTCCTCAATAAGATTTGCGACATTGCGCACAAATTCATTCCATTCTGTAGTCAAGGCCTGCATGTAATCACGACCAGTATCGGACAGCTTGTAATATTTACGCGGTGGCCCCTCGGTTGATTCTTGCAAATAGGTGGTGCAATAACCGTCTTGTACGAGTCTGCGCAGCAATGGATACAGTGCGCCTTCAGCAACTTCAATATGTTTGGAAACCGCCTGAGCCAGTTCGTAGCCATACCGATCCTGGCGGTTAATCAGTACCAGGACGCATAGCTCCAGCACTCCCTTTTTGAACTGGATATTCACGTTCACACAGGTTCCTCCTTATTCCTTCTTCAATCACTAGTGTGTATTGATCAGTAGTTATGGATTCATCATAGCATTCAGTACTGTTTAATGCAAGGTAGTGATTTAAAAATAGTTCCGTGTCACGATTCTGTCCTGAGTTATCGTTGTCTGGTGACATTGTGGATCAATAACTTCCCATAAAACCAGCATACGCAAAACCCGGGTAAGATGCCTCCGTCCGAAGACGGAGTCCTACCCGGGTCTGTAAACCGAATCTTTACTATTATTCTGAGGCTTCAAGCACTTTGAGGTCTTTGACAGCGGGTCCTTCAATCACTTTACCAGCAAAATCGAAGCGGGAACCGTGACAAGGGCAGTCCCACGAGCGTTCTCCTTCATTCCATTCCACTTCACATCCCAGATGAGTACAGGTTGTATCGACCAAGAACAGTCTGCCACTGGTGTCCTTGTAGGCACCGGCCCGTTTGCCGTTATGACGAACCACGGCGCCCTCATCGTTGCCAATCTCGCTGACGTCCTTGTGAACAATGCCTACTTTGCCGGAGATTAATTCTTTTGCTACATTCGCGTTTTCTATAATAAAGTTTTTTACACCAGGATCGGTTTTGAATCTCGCGGGATCGAATACAGCGGCATGGGGGTTGTCACGACCAGTGATACGGTCTGCCAGGATATGTCCCGCCATTGTTCCTGTGGTCATGCCCCACTTGGCGAACCCGGTAGCAACATAGACCCGTTCATGTCTTCCGGTAATGGGTCCAATATAGGGCACCTTATCGATGGATATCAGATCCTGGGCAGACCAGCGGAAAGGAATGCTGCGGATGCCGTACGTCTCCTCTGCGAATCGTTCGAGGCGTTCGTAATGGCCATAGGTGCAGATCCCCTGTCCGGTTTTGTGGTTTTCTCCCCCGAAAAGAATCAGTTCCTTTCCTTCATGAAGCACTTTGCGCAGGGACCTGGTCGGTTCATCGTCCGATATATACATGCCGCCGGCATAGGGTTTTTGAGGTTCCACTGCAACAGCATATGAGCGCTCGGCGTGCAGCCTTGTAAAATAAAAACCCGGGTCATACACAGGGAAGTGGGAAGCCACAACGACATGTTCAGCTGTCACGGATGGACCATTACCATAGGTTCGTACATGAAGTGAGGCATCTTCCTCCACATCGGTCACCGTTGTATGCTCATAGATCTGCACCCCTTGCTTGACCGCTGAATCGAGCAGATAATGCAGATAAGCCAGTGGGTCGAAGCGAGCCTGACCAGGCATTTTTATGCCTGCCCTCGACGGAACCCGAATTGGAAGTGGGTCGACCCATTCACCCGGAATGTTCAGCTTGCCGTAGGCGGTAAGCTCGATCTCCAGCTTTTTCAGGTTATCCTCCGATTGAATATACACGTAGGCATCTTCTTCTGCCCACTGGCAATCGATCTGTTTTTCCCTCACCAGATTCTGCATCCAGTTGGCAGCTGCAGCATTGCCTTCATAATACATGCGTGCCTGTTCTTGTCCAAAGTGGTGGAGCAGCTCATCGAATATGACCCCATGCTGTGCAGAAACCTTGGCTGTGGTATGACCGGTTGTACCATCCAGTACTTTTCCGGCTTCCAGAACCACTACACGCATGCCTGTTTGGGCAAGCAAATAGGCTGTTGTGATACCTGCAATGCCTGCACCAATAATGGCTACGTCCGCCTTGATATCTTCAGTAAGCTTCGGATATGCATCGAATTCATGAGTAGCCCTCCAGATGGACTCCGGAACAGGGGGCAGGCCCGTTGGGGGCTGTTGGTTATCGCTCATTCGGTATTTCCTCCTTGATCTTTCTTCAGGTCAAATCCATGGTTCGTATCCCAGGCAAGCACGAATGGGACGTACTCCTATCCATGATTGCCACACTGTGTCCGAATAAAACGATCCGATGCAGACTTTACAGACTAATGTTCACATTTTCCTGTATAGAACCCCTGTTTTTTTTGCTGAACATGCTTTATGATAAGGTTATCGAAACCGTTTTAGTAAATGGAGATAAGAACATAATATGACTCTTTAAAATGTTGATTTGGCAAGGTTTTTTGCCTGTATGAGAAGAGTATTGGTGTGTTGAAATGGACAGAGTATATTACATTTTATGTATTCGCTATCATCGACAAATAAACGATCACAAGCCCAAAGGAGATTCCAACCCATGACCAATCAAACCAAATATCCATTTCAGGATACAACGCTCGAACTGGACACAAGAGTGAAAGACCTTGTATCCCGTCTGACCGAAGATGAGAAAATCGAATCCATGCTGCAATATCAGCCAGCCGTAGAGCGTCTGGGCATTGCTGCATATAAACACGGAACGGAAGCCGCTCACGGCCTGGCCTGGCTTGGCGAAGCTACATCCTTCCCGCAGCCCGTAGGATTGGCATGCACATGGGATGCGGAACTCATGGAAGAAATCGGCTCCGTCATTGGGGACGAGGCACGAGTGTTTTACAAACGGAATCCGGCTGTCAACGGTCTCACGCTGTGGGCACCTACGGTGGATATGGAACGTGATCCGCGTTGGGGCCGGAATGAAGAGGCTTATGGTGAAGATCCCGAACTGACCGCGGAGCTTACAACTGCGCTCGTCAAAGGGATTCAGGGAGATCATCCGAAGTACTACAAGGCCGTTGCGACATTGAAGCATTTTCTTGCCAACAATAATGAAGTCGACCGCGGAAGCGGCTCATCCAGCATTGATCCGCGCAACATGCGCGAATATTATCTGAAAGCCTTCGAGAAGCCTTTTAAGGAAGGCGGCGCGCAGTCCATGATGACCGCGTATAACTCCATTAACGGAACGCCTGCACTGCTGCATCCATTCGTTAACGAGATTGTCAAAGGCGAATGGGGTATGGACGGTTTCGTTGTCAGCGATGCGGGTGATGTAATGGGGATCAAAAATGACCATAAGTATTATGACTCTCATACACCGGGTACCGTGGAATCGGTAAAAGCGGGAATCGACAGCATTACGGATGATGCTGATCTGTCCAAGCAAGCGCTCCGTGAAGGTCTGGAACAAGGAACGCTTACCATGGAAGATATCGATCTGGCGTTGTTTAATACGTTCCGTGTACGTTTCCGCCTGGGTGAGTTTGATCCGGCTGAAGGCAATCCGTATGCGTCCATTGGCGAAGAAGCGATGATGACAGAGAAGGCGAAGGCATTGTCCCTCAGAGCAGCAAGAGAACAGGTTGTTTTGCTCAAGAATGACAAAGGCACACTTCCGCTGGATAAAACAAAATCAGGCAAAGTGGCCGTTATTGGTCAGCTTGGCGGCACGGTCTATCGTGACTGGTACGCAGGCACCATGCCGTACAGTGTATCCCCGCTTGAAGCGATTAGCGGCAAAATAGGCAGCGACAAGGTTGCATTCAAGGATGGAAATGACCGGATTACGCTGACCTCGGTAGCAAACGGAAAAGCAGTTGGGCTGTCTGAAGCTGAGAAATCACCTGTCATTGCTTCGGGAGAGGCAGAGACGTTTACGCTGACAGACTGGGGCTTCGGAAGTTACACGCTCCAGGCAGAAAGTAACGGCAAATATTTGACGACAGATGAAGAAACGGTAACGGCTTCAGCAGATGAAGTGTACGGCTGGTTCGTCAAGGAAGTATTCCACCTGCTTCCGCAGGAAGACGGCAGTGTGGGCCTGACGACTTGGAATGGCAAAACGGTTACTGCGCCAAATGGCGGTAACGATGCATTCGCTGTGTCCGAAGAGTTGAAGTCTTTTGGAGTCACGGAGACATTTAAAAAGGATATTGTTGTGAACGGACTGGATGAAGCCGTAGCAGCAGCCAAGGAAGCCGAAACGGCGATTGTATTTGTAGGTAATAACCCGCTTGTGAACGGGAAGGAAGAGATCGACCGTCCAAGTCTGGATCTGGCTGAATCCCAACAGCGTCTGGTTGAGGCTGTATATGCTGCGAATCCGAATACCATTGTTGTTATTGTGGGCAGTTATCCGTTCACATCCAATTGGGTTCAAGAGAACATCCCGGCTGTATTGTACACTTCCCATGCGGGACAGGAGCTGGGTAACGCTGTGGCCGATGTGCTCTACGGAGATTACGCGCCAGCAGGCCGTTTGAACATGACGTGGGTACAATCGGCTGATCAATTAACGGATATCAAGGACTACGATATTATTCAATCCGGGCGTACGTATCAGTATTTTGAAGGCAATGTTCTGTATCCATTCGGACATGGATTAACGTATGCTCCGTTCAAATACAGTAACCTGGAGTTAAATCCTGGCCAAGCTGGAACCGAAGGAACGGTTAAAGTATCAGTTGACGTAACAAACAACGGAACCATTGCCAGTGATGAAGTGGTGCAGTTATATGTACGTGCCGGCAAATCCCGAGTGAAACGTCCGCTCAAAACGTTAAAAGGATTCCGTCGTCTCCATGTGGAAGCGGGAGCCACAGTGAAAGTGAGCTTCAACCTGCCGGTACAGGAACTGGCTATCTGGGATGTGACCCGGGATCGTTATGTGGTTGAAGCAGGAACATATTCCATCATGGTCGGCAAATCGTCATCCGATATTCAACTGGTTGCCGATCTGACGGTCGATGGGGAAACCATCCCTGCTCGTAATCTGAGCGTGGTAACACGTGCTGAGAATTATGACGCCTATTTCGGTGTGGATCTGGATGAGAGCAAAGAAGGGGGTACCTCTGTCCGTGTGATTGGCGAACAGGGATGGATTGCCTTCAAGGATGCAGATCTGGGCAGCCATGCAGCTGTCATTGAGGCACGTGTATCGGCTGAACAGGAAGGTGCAGTGCTCGAAGTGCGTCTGGATGCAGCGGATGGTACACTGGCAGGACGTGTCGACATTGCACAGAGCGGTGCGCAGCAATGGTCAACGGTCAAGGCTGACCTTCAAGGTGCAGCAGGTCAACGTGACATATACCTAGTATTGTCTGCGGGTGTACGTGTAAGCCATTTTGAGATCCGCTAAACCAACAGGCAGTACCAGCAACGATCAACATGAAAAAAGCCTCCGAGTAGATTCGGGGGCTTTTATGTTTGAACATCGTACGTATTTGCCGTTTATCTGCCATCAAACGTAATCAGTTTGTGCACAAACTGTTTTAGTTGCTGGCTGGTGTCATTCAGCTGTTCAATGGTACTCATGAAATTGGTAACCAATTCTGCCTGTTCCTGCGAGCTGGCGGTAATCTCCCCAAGCTCATTCTCCATCATATGAATGGATTGCCGGACAGCGAGGAGGGACTCCTCAATTTGGGTGGTTGCTTCTTTGGTGTCCACGGACAGTTTGCGGATTTCCTTGGCAACGACGCCGAATCCTGCACCCGCTTCACCTACACGAGCCGCCTCGATGGCCGCATTCAGCCCTAGCAGATTGGTTTGTTCCGAGATTTCTCGAATGAAGCTGGCTACCTGAGTGACGTTCCCTGATTTCTGCACAGCTTCTCTGGAATTATTCCGGATTTCTTCTGTGGTGGCACTCAGTTCTTCGGAGTGTGCAGCCACATGCTGGACACTGTCAATGAGCTGGTTGGTCAGCTGCTCGGTCGCCTCCATGAGCTGTTGTAACTGTGCCTGATCATCCATGCTGTAGAGCAGATTGAAGATGGCGATGACTTCACCCTGTTCATTTTTGATCGGAAGGTAGGACACATCAAACGGAACACCGAACAATTCTTTGGGATAATGATCAAATTGTTTCTCCGTACTGCCTTTCAGATCGGCAAAATCACGATTGGCTTCAAGCAGAGGGTCCCCCGCTTTGAATTCCAATTGCTTTAACGACTCTCCTGCAGAAAAGTATAGGAATTTTTCGCGATCAATAATGGAAAGGGTTACATCCTGACGTATGGTATCGCGGAAAAACGGCATGCATGTAATTAATGCTTGAATAATATCCATAACTGGGTCATAGCCTCCTGAAATGTATAATATAGAAAAGTGTTAAGGTTTATTTTAGTAACCACCTATATATTATATCGACATGTAATCAAGATCTGAGTAGCAAAAAAGAAAAAATATTCCCGTTCAAAATAGACACGAATCCAGGATCCGTGTCTTTTGAATGGAAATGTAAGGTTCGATGATACTGTGGATATGAGGTCAGAGTAGAATATCATCTTCATTTAATGGAAAGAAAACAACTGTCACAATGCATCCATCTCGAGTGTAACAATCCTATTTTCCCTTAACGTTGCCTGCACATCAACCAATCGCTGATTGCGGCTGCCCCGAAAAGGTAAAGACACATCACGCTCAGCGGCCACATAAGGGCCGTCTATAATGACATCGCACAGTCCCGCCAGCTCCGCCCGTACAGGATCAGCAACAAGCTCTTCATAGAGAAATCCCGTATACGCCCACACTGTCCGATCAGGGCACGCTGCGCGAAAACGGCGAACCAAGGGGATGCATTGCTCAGCCGAGAAAAAAGGATCGCCTCCGCATAGCGTAATCCCGTCCAGTAGGGGGTGGGCAGTGACTTCACGTAAAATCTGCTGCTGCCGTTCCTCGGTAAACTGCTCCCCTGACCGGAAACTCCATGAATCCGGACTGAAGCACCCCGGACAGGCGTGGCGGCAACCGCTGATAAAGATGACAGCTCGCAAACCGGGACCTTCATTCACGGACTCGGGAATATAACCGTACAGATTCACTTATGTTTCACCCGGTCCCGGACTTCAGCTTGCTTCGCGGAATTGAAACGCACCTTGTAATCGCCGGTAAGATAACCGGTGACCCGGCGCAATCGCTGAAAGTGTACATGGTTTTCATGTGCTTCACAACCTGGGCACACATCTCCGATGACACCCTCATACCCACACGAAGGACAGCGGTCAATGGGGTGATTAATGGAGAAGTAACCGATATCCTGTGCCAGTGCATATTGTACAATGCGTTGGAAGGCGCTGGTATTGGCCCGTACGTTTCCATCCAGTTCAACATAGGAAATGGCTCCGGCATTGCACAGCGTATGGAAGGGCGCCTCCAATTCAATTTTGCGATAGGCTGGCAGTGTGTAATAGACCGGGATGTGAAACGAGTTCGTATAGTATTCACGGTCAGTGACCCCTGGAATGAAGCCATACCGCTCACGATCAATCTTGGTAAATTTGCCGGACAGCCCCTCCGCTGGCGTGGCGAACAATGTAACATTCAGGTTATGCTGTTCACTCATTCGGTCACAGAATTCGCGCATGGTGCGGATGACGTTCAGCCCTTCACGGTGTATATGGGGATCCTGTCCATGATGCCGGCCATACAGGGCGGTCATGCATTCGGCAAGCCCAATGAAACCAATGGACAATGTGCCATGCTTCAACAGTTCAGCCACAGGCTCATCCGGTGCGAGCTGCTCGCCGCCTTCCCACACACCTTCTCTCATCATGAAATCGGATGCCTTGGCAGGCTGTGCTGTTTGAATGCGATAGCGGTGCAGCAGTCCGGAAGCCGCACGGTCCATCACCACTTCCAGTGCTTCATAGAATCCCGTGCGGTCCGCGACAGCCCGTGCCCCCTGGCAGATGCCATAACAAATGCCAAGCTTGACCAGATTGATGGTGTTAAACGACAGGTTGCCCTTACCGCTCTGACGATTTCGTCCGAAACGATCGGCCAGTGTGCGTGTCCGGCATCCCATGGTAGCAATGATGGTATCCGGATCCTCCGGGCGGTAGTAAGGCAGGTTGAATGATGCATCCACGTTGACAAAGTTGGGATACATGCGCCGGGAAGAACAGGTTACGGCAAGGCGAAACAAGTCATAGTTCGGCTCCCCTTGCGCCTGGTTGATTCCCTGTTTGCACTGGAAGATATGCTGTGGAAACACAGGGGTTTCCCCGCCACCGAGGCCGCGGATGGTTGCCTCCAGCAGAGAACGGGATACGAGCCTTCCCTCGGCAGAAGTACATAGTCCATAGTTCAGGGAGGTAAAGGGAATCTGTCCGCCTGCCCGGCTGCTCATGGTGTTCAGGTTATGAATCAGGGATTCGGCAGCCTGTCCAGTCTCAAGCTCTGTCTCTTCACAAGCGAAATCGTAAGCACGTGGGCACGCTTCCCGTGCCTCAAGGCTATCCAAATGCAGCTGCTCATCACCGATTAGTGCATGTTCTCCAAGCAGCCGCTGACCCTTACGATAATGCTTGCGGAAGGATCGCTGTACATAAGGAGCAAGATCCCAGTCGATTTTGTTGGCGGAGACCCCGCCGTATTGGCTATTTTGCTGCGATTGAAAAATAATGGCGACCAGTGCCATGGCTGACATAATGGTCTGTGGCGTACGCACGGAACCATTTCCCGTATTAAATCCGGAGGCCAGCAGGCGATCAAACGGAATAAAGATACAATTGGTCGTTCCGAGCGCATACTGATCCAGATCGTGGACATAGAGATCACCGTCTTCCACAGACGCAGCAAGCTCATCCGGGAGCACATGACGCAGAGCATGCCACTTGGCCGTTTCCGAGCCGAGCCTGCTCATTTTGCCGCTGAACGAATCGCCGTTGAGGTTGGCGTTCTCCCTCAGTGTATCCGCGTCTTCTGCGCCAATAATTCGTCTTCCCAGGTCGGATAGTAGATCGGATGCCGATGGAGTGGCATACTCAAGCATGTTCATATCAGGTTCCTCCTAAATGATTTGTTTATGGTTTGAATTCAATTAGATACTATATGTAGTTTTACATTATCCATTTATAAACTATATATGGATTTTAGGGTGTGATGATCATCACACCGCTACACTCTCCAGACTGAAGTTAACCGGTATTGATGAATAAAGGTTTTCAAAGTGAATGGGGAAGCGTATAATTTCTATTTATGCTGTGCAGGGGATGAGCGTGTTTACGCTATGATTCTCTTAGACATCTGTGGTGGTAAACATATATGTACATGTTGTGACAATGGATTAAGAAGAAGATTCGACCTTCATATACAGGACAGATTCATTTTTTGATATGGGAATGTAGAACTGCAGCTAAGACTTGAGGGGTGAATCATGGGAACGGTAGGCATGACTAGAGGTTTCTTTGAAAACATACAGGAAGCTGCGTCTCACATCGTGGACGTGTTAAGTGGGGTATTGAAGGTTAATACGATCTTCGTAGCCACCAATGATGGGATGACTAATGTCATTCTTGAAGCATTTAATCGCAGGGAAGAATGGGTCGTCAGAGGCAGCGAACTCCCATTTGAGTCCTCTTACTGCAGTCTGGTACTGCAAGATCCAACACATCATCTGACGATTACGGATACTGCCGCACATCCGCTAACTTGTTCAATGGGTGTAACGAGGGAGCTGGGTAATCGTTTTTTTGTAGGCATCCCCATTATGCGGCGTTCGGGTGAGACATTTGGTACGATTTGTATAATGGATGATCCAGACTATGTGATCAGTGAAGCTGATATGAAAACGTTGAACGCGATGGCCGTGTTTCTTGGGTATGTCGTTGATTTGGAGAGCAATCTGCTCCTGCAGAAACAAAAGCTGAATGACACGGAGCAGCTGAAGCACCAGTTGCAGATCGAGAAGGAACGTGCAGAGTCGGAAGCGATGACGAAGACACAGATGATTGCACTCATGAGCCACGAGATTCGCAACCCGCTCAACGGCATTCTTGGGTTAACCGATCTGATGCGCACACCGGATATGCCTGACGAACATGTGGAGTATGTGAACATGATCGAGACAAGCGGCAACATTCTGCTGTCCCTGCTAAATAATATAATGAACTTCAACATTAATGATACGGGTAAAACGGTAGTCCAGGACGATCCCTTTGATTTGGTTTCCACCATTGAGAATACCGTTTATTTGCATGTTGCTCAGGCCATGGACAAGGGAATTGAACTTGGTTTGAACCTGGAAATGAATATATCTCAGGTGTTCGTGGGAGACGAGGCCAAGATCGGCCAACTGCTCGCAAATGTGCTGAAATACGCCATTGATTCAACCCGTGCAGGTTCTGTACTGGTTAGAGCTCTTGTGGACGGTAATGATTTGGATGAGGTGGGTACTTTATTGCTCCATGTCAAATACACTGGGCGGATGTTGACGTCGGACAAAAATTTGCAGGCATTCAATACGCTGGATGGAAAGTTCAGCATCCAGAAGCTTGTGGGTACTAATCTCGGTTTGGCCGTCAGCCAAAATCTTGCCATTCTGATGCATGGTCATATTGAGGTAAACAGCTTGGGAGAAGAGGAAACAGAATTCCAAATCAGGCTGCCGCTGATCAGACACTGGGAACTTCCGCAGCTTGCAAGCATTCAGCAGCGATTGAAAGGCAAGAGGGTTCTGCTTGTCAAAGCACCCGACATCTTGCAGGGGGTATCTTCCCTCATGCGCAGATGGCAGATGGATGTTCACATGACTTCAGACTCGGAGCAGGCACATCAATGGATGGATGAGGGACTTGAGCCTGACGTTGCCGTGATCGATATGGGATTACACCAAGCGCATGCTGTCAAGTTAGTGCACGAATTGAAGAGCAGCGCAAAACAACTCCCGATCATCATTCTGGTTCCGTACGGATTGCATATCGATCCGCATGAGGCGGGAATCGTTGATGCTGTTTTGACCAAGCCGGTGAGACAGTTGGATTTATTAAACGCGCTGAGCGCAATATTGCATTGAGCATAATAAGATTACATGGCGCACCTGAGCAGGTGCGTTTTTTATTGCTGGTGGGAAGAGGCACCCCGAACAATTCAATTTACTAAATTACCATTTTCTTCGTCAAAGTCCTTTTCATCCACGCTGGTTACGTTACAATAGAAAAGTAACGATCATAACTACATAACCATAGAGGAGGATGTGCATTCAATGGAATACCGCAGATTGGGTGGAAGCGGACTGAAAGTAAGCGAGATCAGCTTGGGCAGCTGGCTGACGTACGGAGGGTATGTGGAGCGTGAAAATGCGGTGAAGTCGATTGAAGCCGCATTCGATGAAGGCATCAACTTTTTTGATACAGCGAATGTATATGAGCGTGGTGCGGCAGAAGAACTGCTCGGGCAGACTTTGAAAGCGTATTCCCGTGACTCCTATGTTCTCGCAACCAAAGTATTTGGCAAAATGGGAGACGGTCCGAATGACCAGGGCTTATCCCGCAAACATATTAAGGAGCAATGTGATGCCAGCTTGAAGCGTTTAGGCGTGGAGTATGTGGACATCTATTATTGCCATCGTTATCATAACGAAACACCAATTGAAGAAACGCTGCGGGCACTGGATGATCTGGTTCGTCAGGGCAAGGTGCTGTACGTAGGGGTGAGTCAATGGACAGCCGCTCAGATGGAAGCTGCCTTGGGTACCGCCGATCGTCTTCTCCTGGATCATATCGTGGTCAATCAGCCGGTGTATAACATGTTCGACCGTTATATTGAGAATGAGATTATTCCGCTGGGTGAACGCAAAGGGATTGGACAAGTTGTCTATTCTCCACTTGCACAAGGTCTGTTAACGGGTAAGTATACCTCGGTCTCGGATATCCCGGAGAACTCCCGTGCAGCGAAGCTGGGCTGGGACGAAGGGAAAATCAATGCAGACAAAATCGGGAAAGTACGCCAATTGATTGAAGTAGCGGACAAACTTGATCTGAAGGTGGGACAACTGGCCCTTGCCTGGATTCTGCGTCAGAACAATGTGTCCAGTGCACTTGTAGGCGCAAGCCGTCCCGAGCAGGTGAAGGAGAACGCTGCTGCATCGGGTGTAAAACTGGATGCCGCCATCGTCGAAGAAATCGAGCAAATCCTTTCCTAATCGGATAGTCGAGAAATCCTCAAGGTTTATTGCATATCGAAATGAAGAAAAGGGATGCCCCGTTGGCCAGAAGAAGGCTTGGGGCATCCCTTATTCAATCATGTCAGAGCAAACGTTTCCCGGCAAACACAGCGGGCCGCTTCGGAATGGCGCATACCGGTTTCGGCCGGTATTTTTGGCTTCATATAGTGCACGGTCAGCCTGTTCGAAGAAGTCAGCGTCATCCCGCTCATCACAATGATCCGGGAAGACAGCCACCCCGATGGAAATGGTCAGGCGAATCGTCGTGCCGTCAGGCAGAGCAAAGAGATACTTTTCGACAGACTGCCGAATCGATTCAGCGATCGCGAGGGCCTGGTGACTTCCGCAATCCAGCAGCAGAATGGCAAATTCCTCGCCTCCGTTCCGTGAGACGATGTCAGCTGATCGTGAATGCTCAATAAGCAATTGTCCAAGCTGCTTCAAGACAGCATCACCAGAGCTGTGGCCGTACGTGTCATTCACCTTTTTGAACCGATCAATATCAATGACCAGCAGGGATAGTTTCTGTTTGCTTTCCCTGGCTCGCTCCAGCTGCAGTTCCAGTGATTTCTCAAATTGCCGGCGATTGCTGAGATTGGTGAGGTGGTCTGTGGATGCCCTTCGTTCCAGCAGAAATAACATTTCATTCGATTTATTAATAAATTCTGCAATAAAATAAATAAAGATCCCACCAACAAAAGAAATGGTCATCTGTAACGGATATATTTTCATTAATGAATTCATACTGCTGGTATTCAGCACCAAAATCACAAAAATCAGTGTTATGCCGAGCAGGTTCATAGTAATAATTTTGGTTAATCTTGACCAGGAAGCGTACGCAAAATATACCCCCGACAGCCCGATGAGCGTCATAACGAAGGCGGCATCAATCGCTGCGGACGATAAACCAAACATGACTACACGCAGAATCGAGATGACAAGTCCGGCAATGACCGAGGCCAGTCCCCCCAAATAAACTGCTGCTGTAACGATCGCAAGATGGCGTAGATCCACAATGGTGTCGTCATTCAGAGGGAAAGAATAGTTCATCAGCACAGTGCCATAGACACCAAACAGGATACCGCCAATCAACTGCACACGCAGTGAAGGAAACGGGACACGAATATTATAGTATTTGGCGATAATTCCGGATATGTACATGAATGTGATCATGACACAAACATTAATAAAGAACGTGCTTAACAATGAACAGCCCCCCTTTAACGCACATTAGTATAGTTTATCTGAAAAAGAGTGCAGTAGCGAACCATATTATGGCAAATATGAAAGTTGATTGCTGGAAATGGATCATTATTAATATAACTTATTTGTTCATAGAGCTGATGTTGACTTCATTATACATTAAGATTTATACTTAATCTAAATCAAAATTGATTTTCATGTTTCTAGGGACCATAGCGATCAGTGGATGCTATGTCATTGTATATAATTTTGAATGGATTAATAAAGGAGAATTGCCGTGAGAACTCTAAATCTGACGATACAAAGACAGGCCGTTTACGATGTAGTGCGCCACTCGGAAGACCATCCGACTGCCGCAGACGTGATGAACCGTCTGGTTGAGCAAGGATATAATTTGGCCTATGGCACCGTGTATAATTCGCTGCGTTATTTAACGGACAAGGAATTGATCCGGGAGCTTAAGCTCGGTGAGACTGCAAGCCGATACGATGCCCGCATGGATGATCACCAGCACATTATGTGTGAAGTCTGTGGCAAAGTGGATGAGGTTATGACAGAGGTTCCTGTCGATTGGATGCAGCAGGTGGCCGAGGAAACCGGATATGCAATTGATCATGCTCATGTGGTCTTTGGAGGTGTCTGCGGGGAATGCAAAAACAAACGGATCAAGTAAAAATCAGGATGTCTGATCGCCGTTTGCCGCTGCGGGTCAAGCCAGCTCTCGCTGATTCAGCTCCCTTTGTGGAGGCTTGTCCTGTTACGCGGCGTGTCATTCTGATTAGTCCAATGCCGGGCCAGGTTCATGAGCTGGTCAAAGCGTTGACGGACAGCTGCTTCGATGTATTGGTGTTCCATCGCTGGGAACCGGATCTTCATGAACGCTTGGTATTTGATCTGCTGATCTATGATCTGTCTGTGGCTGGAACGATTGATGCGTTCGCGGGGATCAGCAGCCGGTTAAACCGGGAGGCAGAGCATGTGGCGCCATGTCTTTATCTGGTGGGCGAGAATATGATCGGCAGTGCCAGCGGACCGATGCTTCAGGAGGAACTGCTGGTTTGGCCGGCACGTCCGCAGGAGGCACTGTACCGGGTACAGCGTATGATTGGCAATAGTCCGGTTACACCGAAACGTGGTTTTTTGCCTGAGGAAGGACAACGTATCGGGTTCAAGGATCTGTGGCTGGACCGTGAACGTATGAGTGTGCAGCGGGATAACAACCGGATTCATCTGACCAAGACCGAATACGATTTGCTGCTCAAACTGATTGATGCCAAAGGAGCTGTAATTTCCCGGGAGGAAATGCTCAGCGACATATGGGAGACTGATTTTACGGGTGGAAGCAATGTGGTTGATGTTCATATCAAAAGCTTGCGCAAAAAGCTTGGCGATAACGCGGCTTCCCCGCAATATATTGTAACTGTAAGAGGAGTGGGCTACCGCCTGGCGGATTAGTCCGCTTTTTTTTATTTTCAGCAGGTTTTGTTATTAACGTATGTTCATCCTTCATTCATGAAACGACTGGGAAACTCATTATAACCTCATGAGAACCTCATGCAGGCTCTATATTGGACATGTTAGAATCATTTTAACAGTTAGATCAAGTCTAAATGTATATTTAAAGCAATGACGAATATGATTTAAATAGTATATACAGCAGGCATGAGACCATCATGAGGAGGATTCAGATATGACAGAACGTATGACAACCAACCAGGGAGCACCTGTGGGTGACAACCAAAATTCCCGCACAGCAGGCAGAAGAGGACCAACCTTGCTTGAGGATTATCATCTGATCGAGAAGATCGCCCATTTTGACCGTGAACGTATTCCGGAACGGGTAGTGCATGCCAGAGGTGCTGGTGCACATGGTGTATTCACACTGGAGAAGAGCATGAAGGAGTTTACCAAAGCGGACTTCCTGCAGGAGCCAGGAACGGAGACGCCAGTATTGGTTCGGTTCTCCACGGTTATTCACGGAACGGGTTCACCAGAGACTGCGCGTGATCCACGCGGGTTTGCGGTCAAACTGTACACCAGAGAAGGCAACTATGATATTGTGGGTAACCACCTGCCTGTATTCTTCATCCGTGATGCGATGAAATTTCCGGATATGGTACATTCCCTGAAACCTGCGCCAGATACCAATATTCAGGACCCTGCACGGTACTGGGATTTCATGACCCTCTCACCTGAATCCACACATATGATGACCTGGCTGTTCTCCGATTTGGGTACACCCGCTAACTACCGTGAGATGGATGGATTCGGCGTGCACGCCTTCAAATGGATTAACGCCCAAGGCGAGATCCATTATGTGAAGTATAAATGGGAATCTGCGCAGGGAGTACGCGGTTTCTCTCGGCAGGAAGCGTCAGAAGTTCAAGGACAGGACTTTAACCACGCTACCCGGGATCTGCATGACCACATCAAAAACGGCCAATACCCGCAATGGAAGCTGCAGGTGCAGCTCCTGAAGCCGGAGCATATGGATGATTTCTCTTTTGATCCGCTTGATCCGACCAAAACCTGGCCTGAAGATATCATTCCGTTCCAGACGGTAGGGACCATGACGCTGAATCGCAATCCGCAAAATTTCTTCGCTGAAGTAGAGCAGGCAGCCTTCTCACCAAGTGCTTTGGTACCGGGAATAGAGCCATCCGAGGATAAACTGCTGCAAGGACGTCTGTTCTCCTATCCGGATACACAGCGTCACAGACTTGGGCCGAACTATCTGCAGATTCCAGTTAACTGCCCATACGCGCCGGTTCGCAACCATCAGCGTGATGGACTCATGAATGTGAATCAGGACCCGTCTCCAGTGAACTATGAACCGAACAGTTCCTCCAGCAGTCCGCAGGAAGATCCGGCATACCGGGACACTCAGATCCCACTGCAGGGGCATGTTACACGAGAGAAAATCGAGAAAACCGATGATTACACCCAGGCAGGAGAATTGTTCCGTTCATTTACGGCAGAAGAACAGAACAATTTGCTTGATAATCTGATTAACGACCTGAAGGGCGTGCCGGCACAGACACAGATGCGTGCATTATGCCACTTCTTCCAAGCTGATGGACAGTTTGGCGGACGTTTGGCTCGTGGACTTGGTGTAGATATTTCGGCATATATGCCATCGGCAGACCGTAAATAAGAGCCATTATTAATATTTCTCATACAGAGTAACAAATACAGCGATGGCAAAAGGCTGGACAGGACTGCAGAAATTGCAGAACTGCCCAGCCTTTTGCTTTTTTTGCATTCAAGCAGGGTGTACTATTCTCCAATGAAATTCAGAAATGGAAAACAAATTTACAAATCATTTACAATAAATACCTGACATAGAGGTTGACTTCTCGTTTGTTGGCACTACAATGGGTAGTGTGAGGGGTGTCTGAACATGAAAATACACAATTTTAAAGTGGGTGAGCGTGGGCTGAATCGTTTTTTTGGTCCGCTGGAAGCGAAAATAATGGATATATTATGGGCGCGTCCAGGCAGCAGCATTCGCGAAGTGCAAACCGCACTTGAACAAGAACGAGATGTTAATTTCAATACGGTCATGACGGTCATGAACCGGCTCGTAGATAAGGGGTTGCTTTGCAAGACACAGAAGGGCCGGACGTCACTGTATCACCCGGTACAGAGCAAGGAGGAGTTTATGAACGACCAATCGAAAGAACTGTCACATGAACTGGTAGACGAGTTCGGAGCACTGGCAGTGAGCCATATGCTGGATGCACTGGACGAAGCCGATGCAGGGTTGATCGAACGTCTGGAGCAGAAGATCAAACAATGGAAAAAGGATAGCGACTGATATGTGGAAGGCCCGCTCGAAGCTGTTGTTTACTGTCGGGTTTGGCATTCCGCTGCTGGTGTTTATGCAGATGTTCATGTACACGATGTACAAAATATTCGGTTGGGATATTCCCTTTAATCTGCTCTGGCTGTGCAATCATTGGATGAGCCGGCTGGGCTGGTTATCGGTAGGCCATTTTCTGATGCTGCTGGTAGCACTGACGTTTGGAGGAACAGGTTGGCTGTTCATGCATCGCATGATGAAGACAAGGGCTGCCGTAAGAAAGCTCCGTTCGATCGAGAACTCGGCTATGTCGGGAGAAATGGAGGCCAAGTACCGTCATCTCAAGCAACCGGCATTCATCGTTGTGGACAAGCATTCACCGATTGCTTTTACGATTGGTTTATGGAAACCTTCGATCGTACTTTCAACGGGATTGCTGGACATGCTCGATGCTGAAGAGGAAGCGGCAGTTGTCTATCATGAAGTTCATCATTTGTGGCACCGTGATCCACTCAAGACAACTTTGCTTTCGGTCTTTGCGATCATGATGCCGTACATTCCCGTATTGAAGCATACTTCGAAGCAATATCATATTGTCAGAGAAATCCTGGCTGATAATGAAGCGATTGAGCGTACGGGGAATGCAGCGGGCATTGGCAGTGCCTTGCTCAAACTGATCCGTGCTTGTCCAGAACCATGGCGGGTACGGGAAATGGCTGTGCAATCCTCATTTGCCGATACTTCGGTAAATGTACGTATCTCCCGTCTGCTCGATCCGGAGCAGGACGTTGCGCTCGCCCTGCCGTGGTTTGCCATTGTAATGTCTGCAACGGTGTTTCTGATGATGTCTGTTTTGTTTGTCTGGTCGATCGGATAATTCTGATGTGTTGAACTTAATACCAAGGAGGAGATGAACATGAATAGTCGGAGTGTAGAGATTGGCCTGTTTTTCTCAAGAATTATGATTGGACTAATTTTTGTATTGCATGGTTGGAGCAAATTCGAAGGTGGAATTAGTGGGACAGTCGGTTTTTTCGAAAGTATTGGCATTCCCGGTTTTCTTGCCTCGGTGGTAGCTATTATTGAGCTGGCCGGAGGGGCAGCGATGATTTTGGGGCTGGGAACACGCGTATTTGCTGCGTTGTTTATAGTGGTGATGGCTGGTGTTCTGCTCACCGCCAAAGTAGGTCAGCCATTTATGAGCGGGACAGAGTTTGATTACCTTCTGCTGGTCGGTTCGTTGACCTTGCTGTTCACAGGCAGCCGCTTTCTGGCAGTTGACCAGTTTTTCGCCAGACAGGGCTCGGTTAGTCGTAATGCGAGTGCATGACACAGGTTACTGTTTGTGATTAGCGGAAATGAACGACATGGGCCTTCCATAACGGAAGGCCTATTTCCTTATATCTATTTAGTCATGCCGAATATATCTTTCGGGTTGTTTCACGAAACCCCAAAAATTGCGAAGCTCAACCAGGTTGACATCTGGAAATTAATATAGATATAATTCAAATTAATTGATAATGAATATCAATATCATATGCTGAGAGATAAGAGCAATTACGTTGTTTTACGGCTATCGGTGAGGGGATTATTAGAGAGATGAAGTTAGGTTACATGTTAATCGCACTGGCTGTTCTGTCTATCGTATACATATTTATCGGGAATTCGGACATTTCGCCCCTGGATATATTCCACTTGACCCCAATCCAGCTGCAGGTATTGCAAGTCAGCCGTTTTCCCCGCTTGATCAGCATTCTGGTCGCTGGCGTCAGTATGAGCGTCATTGGTCTGATTATGCAGCAGCTGACACGCAACCGGTTTGTTTCGCCTACAACGGCAGGCACCATGGATTCAGCCCGATTGGGCATCCTGGTGACGTTGATGTGGTTTCCCGGGGCATCCCCTCTGCAAAAAATGCTGGTCGCCTTCGCCTTTGCGCTGGCGGGTACGCTGATTTTTATGCGGATCCTTGAGAAGGTCAAGTTCAAGGATACGATCTACATCGCCCTTCTGGGTCTGATGTTCGGCAACATCGTTAGCTCGGTCACGACTTTTTTTGCTTACAAAAACGATCTGATCCAGAACATGTCTTCCTGGCTGCAGGGTGATTTCTCCACGATTATGAAGGGGCGGTATGAACTGATCTATATCAGTATTCCGCTTCTGATTATCGTCTATCTCTTCGCCAACCGGTTTACACTGGCGGGTATGGGGGAAGACTTCTCGACCAACCTGGGGTTGGCCTACCGGAGAGTGGTTAACCTCGGGTTGATTTTGGTGGCCATGGTTTCTGCCGTCGTCATTATCACCGTAGGCACCATTCCGTTTTTGGGCCTGGTCGTACCGAATATCGTTACGCTGTATAAGGGGGACAACCTGCGGGATACGCTGCCTCATACGGCAGTGCTGGGCGCCATATTTGTTCTGGTCTGTGACATTTTGGGGCAGTTGATCATTTATCCGTACCAGTTGTCCATCAGTTTGACAGTGGGAGTCGTGGGCAGTGTGCTGTTTCTGTATTTACTGCTTCGAAGAAAGGCATATGGGTCATGAGAATGAAATATACAGCAAATACTTTAAAATTTGGCATTTTGATCGCAGCGGCAGTGGTTCTGATCGGTGTATTTATGGTCATTCAATCTGGAGGCAATTGGGATTACATCCTGCCGCGCCGAGGGAAAAAAATTCTGGCCATCGTGCTCACCGGAGCATGTATTGCATACTCAACCGCCATTTTCCAGACGATAACCAACAATCGGATTCTTACACCCGGCATTATGGGGCTTGACTCCCTGTATATGTTGTTCCAGACCTTTGCCGTGTTTGTGTTTGGAAGCAGTCACATCAGCTTTGTGAATAAAAATCTTAACTTTGCGGTGTCCGTCCTGTTAATGACTCTGTTTGCACTGCTTCTTCATCAATTTATGTTCAAACGAGAACGTGGGCGCAATATCTATCTGCTGCTGCTCGTGGGTCTGATTCTGGGAACATTGTTCCAGAGCCTGTCCTCCTTCATGGAGGTGCTGATTGATCCGAATGAGTTTCTTATCCTTCAGGGCAAGATGTTTGCCAGCTTCAACAATGTAAATACCGATCTGTTGATCATTTCCATGGCAGCCATCTTCCTGATCTTGCTGTATGCACAGAAATTTACCAAGTACCTTGATGTACTGGCACTTGGGAAGGATCACGCAGTGAACCTTGGTGTCGATTATCACTACATTGTCAAACGGCTGCTGCTGGTTGTCATGGTCCTGGTGTCCATCTCCACCGCGCTTGTAGGTCCGATCATGTTCCTGGGATTGCTGGTCGTGAATCTGGCTCATCAGGTATTCCGGTCACATCGGCATGTCGTGCTGATCTGGGGCTCGGTTATCATCTCCGTCGTTGCCTTGGTAGGTGGACAGCTGGTGGTGGAGCGGGTCTTCACCTTCTCCACCACCGTAAGTGTCATTATCAATTTTATAGGCGGTGTGTATTTCATCTATTTACTGCTAAAGGAGAATAAGTCGTGGTAGAAGTCAGAAATGTCTCAAAACAATACGGCGGCGTCCGGGTAGTGGATGACGTATCACTGAATATTGCCAAAGGAAAGATCACTTCATTTATCGGGCCGAATGGTGCCGGCAAAAGCACGCTGTTATCCATGATTACGAGACTGATCAGCAAAGACACAGGCCAGGTTCTGATTGAAGGCCGGGAAATCGAAGGCTGGAAGAGCAAGGAATTGTCCAAAAAGATTTCGGTACTCAAACAATCCAACCATATTAATATCAGGTTGACGGTAGAGGATCTCGTGGCCTTTGGGCGTTTCCCTTATTCACAAGGAAGGCTTACACCAGAGGATCACCAGTGGATTCAGGAAGCCATCGATTATATGGAGCTCGGGCCGTTCCGCAAAAAGTTTTTGGATGAGCTCAGTGGTGGACAGCGGCAGCGGGCGTACATCGCCATGGTTATTGCACAGAACACTGAATATATCCTGCTGGATGAACCACTGAACAATCTGGATATGAAACATTCCGTGCAGATTATGAAAGTGCTGCGCAAAATGGTGGACGAGCTGGGCAAAACGATTGTGATCGTCATTCATGACATCAATTTTGCATCATGTTACTCCGATTATATTGTCGCGCTCAAGGAAGGCCGGGTCGTGCAGGAAGGTAAAACGGAGGACATCATTGATACGGATGTATTGCAGCAGGTGTATGACATGCACATCCCGGTGCAGTGGATTGATGGGCGTAAGATTTGTGTGTATTTTGCGTGAAATAAACCAATATAGAGTGAGAGGTGTCTGTTTATGAAAAAGGGTTGGTTGTTTACATTGTTGGTTGTATTGTCCGTTGTTCTGGCAGCATGTGGGGGAACTAAAACAGCAGAGAATACGGGCGAAAGTACGGGTACGGGTTCGGAGGCGAATGCTGCCGCGGAGCAATCCAGTGAGGAGATCGTTATTAAACATCAATTGGGCGAGACAACAGTGAAAAAGAACCCGCAAAAAGTGGTTGTGTTTGACTATGGTGTACTCGATTCCCTGGATCAGCTGGGGGTAGAAGTTGCCGGGGTTCCTCAAGAGGGCATTCCTCCATATCTGGAAAAGTATAATGATGCCAAGTACACCAATGTCGGTGGATTGAAAGAGGCTGATTTTGAAAAAGTAAATGCCATGAGTCCTGACCTGATCATCATCTCGGGTCGTCTGTCGGATTCATATGAAGAATTGAGTGAGATTGCACCTACCATTTATATGGCGGTCGATACTGAAGACTACATGAATTCACTGACGAGTAACGTGAAGACACTTGGTGAGATTTTCGGCAAGGAAGCAGAAGCAGAGCAACAACTGGCTTCCATTGAATCGTCTGCCAAAGCGTTGAAAGATAAAGTAACGGCTGCAGGGAAAAACGCACTGATTGTTCTGACAAACGAAGGCAAACTGAGTGCATATGGCGCAGGTTCACGATTTGGTGTGATCCATGATGTATTTGGATTTACACCGGCAGATGCGAATATTGAAGTGTCCACGCATGGACAGAGCGTTTCCTTTGAATACGTGATGGAGACGAATCCGGATTACCTGTTCGTAGTAGACCGCAGTGCAGTGGTAGCCGGTCAAGGTGAAGCAGCCCCAGCCAAGCAGGTGATCGAGAACGATCTGGTTAAAAATACGACGGCTTACAAAGAAGGACATATTGTGTACCTTGACCCGAATTACTGGTACTTGTCCGGCGGCGGTCTGGAGTCCATTCAGGAAATGATTAAGGAAGTGGACGCAAGCGTCAATTAAATGGAATGAAACTCAGCAACATATGGAATTGGGAAAAGAAGATCTCTGCAAATGCAGAGATCTTTTTTTGTTTTCCTGAAGTGGGAAGGCTGCATGGATTTTTGCAAATTGCCCACATAATTCCCGTTCATCTGGCACAAGCTACCTTGTATAAAAAAGAGCGGAGGGACGGTATATGGCCGATAGGACAAGAGGGAAAGAAGCTTCCCCAGCAACAGCAGAAAAAAAACACATACCCTTGGGGCTGCCGTCTCCGCCCATATTAAAGCAACCCATCGGACTGACGCATGAGAGCCACATGCTCGCGCTCGAAGACATCTTCTCGGACAGTTCGGATGTTGTTTTCCGCAATGTCATGATCTCACCTGAAGTGCAGGGACTCCTGGTGTATATCGAAGGAATCGTGAATTCGGCTGATATCCAGGATCACATGCTGCGACCATTAATTCGGGGGCTGATTGAGCAGCGTACCGATGAACCTGATGTGCCGATTGATGATACCCGAATTGCACTTACTCAGGTCAAAAAGGTAGATTCCTGGGCTGCCGCTGCAGACGGCGTGCTGGAATCCTCGGCACTGCTGCTGATTAATGGAAGCCGGGAGGCTTGGCTCTTTAATGTCAAAGGCGGCGTCCGGCGGGGAGTAGAGGAACCCCAAACCGAATCCGTTATCCGGGGTCCTCGTGAAGGGTTTACTGAAACTTTACGTGTGAACACAGCACTGATTCGATTCAAGTTAAAAACTTCTTCGCTCAAGATGCTGAGTATGACGATCGGGACAGAAACCAAAACCAATGTCGTACTGACCTATTTGGATGACATTGTAGATCCCAAGTTGATTAAGGATGTCAAAAAACGCCTGAATAAGATCAAGATTGATGGCGTTCTAGAAACGGGGTATATCGAGGAATTGATCGAAGACCATCCGTATTCCCCGTTCCCGCAGATGCATTATACGGAACGTCCCGATACGGTAGTGGGTAACCTGCTGGAGGGCCGTTTTGTCATTCTGGTGGATGGCAGCCCGTTTGCCCTGATTGGCCCCGTCACCATGTGGCAAATGCTGCAGGCCAGTGAGGATTATTATGAACGGTTCTTTATCACCAATCTGGTGCGATGGATTCGTTTTTTATTTGTCGCTATTGCGCTATTTCTGCCAGCACTGTATATCGCGATTACAACCTTCCACCAGGACATGCTGCCTACAACGCTAATTCTGAGCATCGCCGGAGCAAGGGAAGCCATTCCGTTTCCTGCCCTGGTTGAAGCTCTTTTTATGGAATTGTCATTTGAAGCCTTGCGCGAAGCCGGGATCAGGCTGCCCAAAACGGTGGGCCAGGCCGTCAGTATCCTCGGAGCGCTCGTGATTGGGCAGGCAGCAGTGCAGGCCGGGATTGTATCGGCACCCATGGTTATTATCGTATCCATGACAGGTATTGCGTCTTTCACCATCCCGCGCTTTAACTTTGCCATTACGGTTCGTTTACTGCGGTTTCCGATTATGCTCCTCGCTGGCATGCTTGGACTATATGGCATTGTCGTTGGACTGGTATTGATCTCCGTGCATCTCACTCAGATGACTTCGTTCGGTGTGCCGTATTTGTCTGGTTTAAGTCCTTATAGCAAGACAGATACCAAGGATATTGTGATTCGTGCACCATGGTGGAAAATGATCAATCGTCCTTCCACAGTGCATCGGGATCAGAAACGGATGAATGAAAAGATTAACGGTTCGCCAGAAGCTGAAGAGGGGTGGTAAGCTCATGCAGTTTATGCATAAGTACCGCACTGTAGTGTTGCTTTTCCTTTGTACCCTTTTGCTGTCAGGCTGTTGGGATCGCGAGGAAATCAATGATATTGCTTTTGTCATTGGAATTGCCATTGATAAGGAAAAGCAGGATTACAGGACAAGTCTGCAAATTGCTCTTCCGGGTCAATCCGGCGCAGCTGGAAGTGAAGGAGGGGGGGGAGGCACAAGTGGGGATAAATCGTGGTTCATGCTTTCCAATACAGCCAAAACCTTTCACGGTACCTCACTTGAAGCGCAAAAGGCCCTGTCTCGGAGAATTTATTATGCTCATCGCCGTACGTTGCTTATTGGGGAGGATCTGGCAAGAGAAGGCATTGCCCCCATGCTGGATCTATTGACAAGGTATCCGTTAAACCGTCTGTCTGCCATGCCTGTAGTTACCAGGGGAGAAGCATATAAGGTCCTGGATGCTGACGCACCGATTGAAAAATTCCCCTCCGAAATGGTTAGGGAGTTATGCTTCCTGAATATGCGGAATCCACGTTCACTTAAGCTTTTTATCGATTCCATACTTGCCGAGGGTATAGATCCCTTTCTCCCTGTTGCTTCTGTTACGAATAACGTACCGAAGGAGTGGAAGGATGTCAAAACGAACATTAAGTTGGATGGACTGGCCATTTTCAAAAAGGACAAGCTGGTAGGAATGATCGAAAAGGCTCCCGCGGATGCCCTTATTTTAGCCATGGGAGAAGCCAATACGCCAGAAGTACTGCTCAAAGCTCCACGCGGCGAAGGGAGCCTGTTCATCAAGCTTAATGAAAACAATTCATCTTATAGTCCACATATCCGCAATGGCAAGGTGAGCGTAACCATTCAGTTATACGCCAAGGGGGTTTTGGTTGATAACGAATCCAATTATGGGGATTTGCGAGAAGTTGAAATTCTAAGTCTTAACGAAGCCATTCATAAAAAAGTGAAGGATGACATTGAGGAAGGGGTCAGGTTGATCCAGAAAAAATATAATGCCGATATTTTGGGATTGGGCCGTTCCATTCGTCAGCAAATGCCGAAGGAATGGGACAAGATTAAGGACCGTTGGTATGACATATATCCCAATATGGAGGTTGTGGTAGAGCCCCATATTATTATCGAAAATGTAGGGATCACCAACAAGCCGATTGGATTGACGGAGGAGGAGATCATCCATGATTAAGCCGCTCATGTTTACTTACCTGGCTATGGTCATCGCAGTCATCGTTATGGACTTTAGGCACCTGAGACAGGGAGCAGCGATTAACAGATGGTTATCCTATGGGTTGATTGCATGCAGCATCGGGATTTGGATTCATGTGACCTATCTGAGCAAAACCTTCTTTATCACGATATGGCTTACGCACTGGATACAACGATTGTTACCGCTGCCGTAGATGTTTCGAAATATCCTAATCTTCAGTTAAACAGATAGAAAGGAGGTATGCGATGAATCAGGGGGTAACCAATCGTCAGCTGGTGCTGCTCGTGATGCTGCTCAGTATTACAGGCACTTTGATTCAGCCTCATGCACAGGCCATCTACCATGCTGAACAGCATGCCTATTTATCCTATATCCCTTTGTTTCTGGTGATGACGTGTTCAATGTGGATGCTAAATCGTGTTCAGCAGCGATTCTCCAATCAGGACTTGTTTGAGTCTCTCGTTGAGCGTCATCCTTTTATGGGACGTGTAATAGGGCTGCTGTATATCTTGTTTTTTCTCTTTGTATTTGCCCGCGATATCCGGTTAATAGGTGACTACGTAAGTATTACATTGCTGGAGACTACCCCGATTTCGATCATTGTGTTGTCCCTTTTGGTCATGGCTGTTTTTATTGTAAGGGGAGGTCTTGGATCATTAATTGGAATGTCCGAGTTGTATGTAACCTTGTTCATTCTGATTTCCTTAGTTGTGCCGTTTATGCTTGTTCAGCAAGTTGATCTTGCTAATCTGATGCCATATTTTTACATCGATGTTGCAGATGTTGGCAGAGGAAGCTGGTACCTATTCTCCTTTTTTGGAGAGATGATTGCATTGCCTTTTGTAGTTAAGGGCAGTGATTTTCGTTTCAAATCCGTCTTGTGGGGAATTACAATTTCAACCTTGTTGTTGATTCTGGTTTTGATCGAGACCATAACATCGATTGGTGTGCCCGTCGCGTCCAGATTGGTATACCCTTCCTATGAGCTTGCAAGGCAGCTGCAGATCAGTGATTTTCTCGACCGGTTTGATCTGGCATTGGCAGCAGCAACTCTACCTGCGATGATTACCAAGATTGCATTTGATCTGTACTTCATCTGCTGGGGACTAAAGCGGATGATTCCCAAGGTATCCGGAAAGATCATGACTGGACCTGTAGCATTGGTGGGGTTCGTGTGTGCGTTCTGGTTTTTCAAAAATGCAATTCAGCTGTTCCGCTTTACACGGGAATGGACATGGATCGCCATTCTGTTTGAGGTGTTGTTCCCCATTATTCTCTTTGTGTTTCTTCGTCCGCGCCGAGGGGAGCCCGCTGCTTCCCGCCAAGGAGATACGCAGCGGAAAACAGAACAAAAGCATCAGGATCAGGAGAAGAAAAACGATGAATCCGACAAAGAGGGCAAAACCAAACGAGATGATATGCAGGGAGGAGAGCTTCAGCCTTCCTGATCATTATCATAAAAAATCGTTATAGAAGAACAGGTCAAATGACGTGAAACGAGGTTTCCCTCCATGAAACTAGCCTGTATACTGTAGTCAGACGGATGAACGTTCGGCTGAACGAACTGGGGGGAAACAAGAATGGCTCAACATTTGGCGGGTATACGTGTAGCGCTGACGGGACCGCGTAAATCGAAGGAAATGGCATTACTGGTCGAGAAAATGGGTGGCATTCCACTCGTGCGGCCTGCACAGGGCACGGTATTTCTGGATGATCGGAATATACGGGATGGTCTCGTATCCCTGATCTCGGACCCACCGGACTGGGCAGTGCTGACAACAGGAATGGGGCTGGATGCCATTTTTGAAATGGCTGAAGATATGGACATCGCCGGACAACTGCTCGATGTTCTGTCCGAAGCTTCCATTGCTGCAAGAGGATACAAAACGGTCAATGCACTTCGCAAGCGCAAGCTCTCTCCACTGGTCCGGGATGATGATGGCAGTACGGACGGGCTGATCCGCGAATTTGCACCACATGACCTCGCAGGCAAAAAAGTGATGCTTCAACTTCACGGGGAGACTGCGCCGAAGCTGGTCGACTGGCTGGAAGAACAGGGTGCGAACGTAAGACAGGTTTTACCTTATCGCCATGTTCCACCGGAAGAAGCCGAACTGGAACTGCTTTTGAATGAGATTGTGCAGCATGAGGTGGAAGCCGTCGCATTTACGAGTGGTCCCCAGGTACGTTTTTTGGCAGCATATGCAGCTTCCCAGGGCAAGCTGGAACAGATGCAGCAGGCTTTCCGGGAAGGTGTGATTCCGGCTTCTGTAGGCAAGGTGACGGCTAATGCCATGCGTGAAGAAGGCATTGAGGCACTTGTTGTTCCGGAGGAAGAAAAGATGGGAGCGCTCATCGTTGAACTGGGACGATTTATTGCTGCGACCCATGCAGATAAATCCTGAGAAGCAGAACCGGACATACGCCCTTTAAAGCATCAGGTAGGATCTTATGAGGGCTGCTTATATGGATAACTTAATTAAAGTTCTGATCCGTTATGGATCAGAACTTTTTCTTTTTAGTCTGAAAATAGAAGAATGGATAAGTATCATAAGCATGGACATTTTTTCCTGAGCGGTGTTATGATGAAACCACTATTATTCATGAAAACAAGCAAGGTGCTCTTGCGTGAAGCAAGAGGTAACAGGGAATCGGGTGCAAATCCCGAGCGGTCCCGCCACTGTAATGGGGAAGCCCTTTTCATCCAAGTCACTCGTATATTCGGGGAAGACAGAAAAGGAAGCTGATGATCCAGAGCCAGGAGACCTACCTTGCATTGTGTCACCGAACCCTTCGCGGAAAGGAGTGGTGTACGAAGAATCAGGAAACGGGCGAACAATCGGTTCGCCTGGCAGGCCTTTTTCGGCCATGCAGCCACAGGACCCTCCTCTGCAAGGGCCGTGGACTGTCTTCTTGAGTGTACGTACATGCGTATCCCATCCGTTATAAGGATGGGATTTTTTTGTTTTTTTTAAGAAGAAGGTTATGGAACCGGAAGTAATTGAACATGCCGCACAGGGAAATTTGGCCAAGCCGTCCCTCTTCAATGTTTACAATCAGTCTGAATGAGGAGAGTGGATTATGCCATCAAGCCTAACTGCGGACTGGTGAAGTGATCATATAGAAGATTTTGACGTGCTAAGACGCGGGACTGAGGATACGGAGGAGGAGAAGTAATGCAAGGTCAAGGGAAGCTGCTGATTATCGGATTTGGCCCGGGTGCGATGGAGCATATCACCACAAGGGCATTGGAAGCACTGCGGGAGAGCGAGGTCATCATCGGTTATAACACTTACGTTGATCTGATCAGGCCGCTCCTGGACGGTCAGGAGATTGTACGGACAGGCATGACCGAAGAGGTCAGCCGGGCACAGGAAGCGGTCAGACAGGCGGAGATGGGCAAAATTGTGGCTGTAATCTCCAGTGGTGATGCCGGAGTGTACGGTATGGCTGGACTTGTGTATGAAGTGCTGATGGAGCAGGGCTGGAAGCCGGAGAGTGGTGTTGGCGTTGAGGTCATTCCGGGCGTATCCGCCATTCAATCCTGTGCCTCACTACTGGGTGCACCCGTGATGCATGATGCATGTACGATCAGTTTGAGTGACCACCTCACGCCATGGGACACGATTATTCGGCGAGTTGAAGCAGCTGCAGCGGCTGATTTTGTCATTGCTCTGTACAACCCTCGCAGTGGACGCCGCACACGCCAGATCGTCGAGACACAGGAGATGCTGCTTCGTTACCGTGATTCGCAGACACCGGTTGGGCTCGTAAAAAGTGCTTACCGTGAACGTCAGGATGTTGTGATGACCACGCTGGAAGACATGCTGAATCATGACATCGGCATGCTGACGACCGTGATCATTGGTAACTCCTCGACCATGATGTACGAAGGACTCATGGTCACACCGCGCGGGTATCAGCGGAAGTATACGCTGAATACCGCGGAACAGTCGCTCAGACCGCATGAGCGACTGCGCACGGAAGCCGAGCCATGGTCGCTCGGCGCCATGGAAGCCCGCTCTGCTGCCTCCGGCAAGGCAGCAGATTCGGGCCCGGTTCGCGCTGCGCAAGGCAGTGCGGACACGGCTTCGCAAGGGCAGCCGCGTGCAGACGCGCCTGCTGCCCAGCCTGCGGCAAGCCCGGCACGCAGCAGTGGCACCGCTGTGCTCGCCGCCGAGCGGCCCGCGGCGGTAGAACCCGTACCGCGTGCAGACGCAGTGGCGCCGCGTGCAGATGCGGCTGAGCTGGCTGCCGAGGCACTGACGCGGCTCGCGGCAGGAGGCAAGCTCGCTGGCGGAGCAGCCAGTCGATGGCTGGATGCGGCTGCGCCGGGCTCGTTAGCCGGGACGCCGCAGCAGGTCACGGCAGCAGCGGTACGCACGACACCCGAGCCGGGACGCAAAGCGCCGCTGTTCGAGGTTGGCGTCTCGCCTGGCGTCGGCAATAAGAAGTTTACCGCAGCCCAGATGGCGCTGCTCGCGCAGTGTGCGAGTGAAGAAGGCGAGCTGGAGTACACGCCGGAACATCAGATTATTTTGCGAGTACCGACCTTTGAGCCGGATCAACTGGTAGAGGAGCTGCGCGCAGCGAACTTCATCGTGGTTCCGATCGGAGATGTCATCAAGGTGAAGGCTTGCGACTTCTGCAATATGGAGAAGGACGATGCTGTACCGATGGCCAATCATTTGCAGGCCATTATTGGCGGAATTAGCGCGCCGAAAGAAACCAGTGTGGCCCTGAATGGCTGCGGCATGGCGTGTTACGGTGCCGTGCTGGAAGACATCGGAATTGTCTACCGCAAAGGCGGCTACGATCTCTTCCTTGGCGGCAAAAAGTTTGGACGAAATGCTCACCCTGCCCAGCCTGTAGCTGAGGGCATTCCAGGCGATCAGATCGGCGGGATTGTGGAACGGATCGTGGCGGAGTACAAGGAAAAGGGACATCCGAACGAGCGATTCCACAAATTTTTCAAACGCGTTGGGGTAATTCAGGGTTTCCGTCACGTAGATGCTCCCGTCACCGTGGAAGTAAACCCGGTATGTGGTGACTAGTAGTCGTGTCATCGTCTGAGAAGCAATCGTTTTGACGACAGATGCCTATGTGATATTGGCGGTAGTTGAAATGCATTTTTTTCATATAGATCGAAATGATTGGGTAACGAAGTTGTCTTCCGATGAAGGCGCGTTCACCGAGCAAGCACAATAAAAAATGATGAGATGCCTGGTCTGTGGATCAGGCGGGGGAGGAAGGAATCAGAGATGAATGCCATTTTGTTGGTGGGACACGGCAGCCGTGATCCTGAGGGAAACCGGGAGTTGATGGAGTTTGCACGTGCAGTAGCGGAGAAAGCCCCGGAGAATACCGTAGTGGAGACCTGCTTTTTGGAGTTAACAAGACCAAGCATTGCCGAAGGGGTTACCGCTTGTGTGGATAAAGGGGCAACACGTGTCGTATTGGTGCCGATCATTCTGTTTGCTGCAGGCCATGCCAAAATTGATATACCTAATGCGATTGACCGGGCCAAGGCGCGTTATCCGCAGGTGGAATTTGTGTACGGACGTCCGATTGGCGTGCATGAGAAAGTGGTTCAAATTATGCAGACCCGTCTGCAGGAGGCTCAGCCTGTCCTTGTTGCAGCAGCTCATGGCGGCACAGCAGTGGCGGCTCCGCCTGCACCTGTCACGGATGAAGAGACAGCAGTGCTGGTGCTTGGCCGGGGAAGCAGTGACCCGGATGCCAATAGTGACTTTTTCAAGATGACCCGGATGCTGTGGGAGAAACTGCCGTATAAATGGGCAGAAAGCAGCTTTATCGGCGTGACCCAGCCTTCATTCCCAGATGGATTGCAGCGCTGTCTGCTGCTTGGTGCGAAGAAGATTGTCATTATGCCTTATTTCCTGTTCACCGGTGTGCTGATTAAACGCATTGAGGAAATGACAGCAGAGTTTGCTGCTGCTCATCCCGACATTCAGGTCGAGATAGGCGGATATTTTGGATTCCATCCGCAATTGGTGGAACTGGTGTTGGAACGGGCGAATGAAGGCTTAAATGGACGGGTAGCGGCCAACTGTGACAACTGCCAATTCAGACTTGAGGCTGCCAAACATCATCACCATCACCATGATCACGATCAAGGACATGATCACGATCATGATCATCACCACGATCATCACCATCATGAGCACGGACATGATCACAGCCATGACCATCACGATCACAGCCATGACCATCACGATCACACACATGATCATAGTCATGACCACCATCACCATGAACATAATCACCATGTTCACGACCATAACCACGAACACGAGCATGTGGTTATCAGCCGGGAATCATCGCTCGATATCCATCATCATCATGACGATGAATTTCTTCAACATTCGCACCATGAACCTGAAGTTGCGTTAAGTGATCATGATGAAGAGGGGAATGGTAAAGAAAATACCTCGCGAGATCATGTTCAGATTGCTGCAACATCGGAGCAGGTGAATCGCCCATGATCTTCATGTTATGTGGTACCAGTGATGCGCGCGAGCTTGCACTGCAGATTCAGCAGCAGGGGACGGACGTACTTACTTCGGTTGTAACTGACAGTGCGGCCAGTAGTCTAAACGAAGCGGGATTATCTGTTCGTACGGGCAGACTCACTGTGGAGGCCATGGTCGAACTTGTACGTGAGAAGGAAAGCCGTGCCATTGTGGATGCAAGTCATCCCTTCGCTGAGGAGGCCCACGCCAATGCGATGGAGGCAGCAAGACAGGCAGGAATTCCATATATCCGCTATGAGCGGACAGGACTGGCATATGATGATCATCCATTGCTTCATGTCGTGTCTTCCTATGATGAAGCAGCACTTAAAGCGAAAGAGCTTAAAGGTTCTGTCATGCTGACAACAGGCAGCAAGACGCTGCAAATGTTCACCAAGCACCTGCTCGGTGATCCGGATATTCGTCTTGTTGCCCGCATGCTTCCGCGCCTCGACAATATGGAGAAATGCGGAGAACTGGGTGTTGAACAGCGCAATATTATTGCGATGCAGGGACCCTTTTCCCGTGAAATGAACGAAGCGTTGTACAAGCATTATGCGACTACCGTTATGGTTACCAAGGAAAGCGGCAAGACCGGGGCTGTGGATGAGAAAATCCAATCTGCTCTGGAGCTTGGCATTCATGTCGTGCTGATTTCCCGTCCGGAGGCTGAATTCGGAACGGTGTTTGATCATTTTGAAGGCGTGCTCTCCGAGTTGAAGCGTGTATTGGTGCAGTAGAACACCCGAATAGTCCAAATTTGGATAAACCATTTTTGAATCACATTACATTGAAGGAGTGAGTGCAAATGGATTTCAAAACGGAATTTAAACCTCTGACCGTACAGCCTCAGGAAATTGAGGGGAAAAGCTTCGAGATGATTACCGAGGAGCTGGGAGAGCATCCCTTTACGGATGAGCAATACCCTGTTGTACAACGTGTGATTCATGCCTCGGCTGACTTCGAACTGGGCCGCAGCATGGTGTTCCATCCGGATGCCATTCAAGCTGGAATTGCAGCACTTCGTGCCGGCCAATCCGTCATTGCCGATGTGCAGATGATCCAAGCTGGCGTCAGCAAGGATCGTATTCGCAGTTTCGGCGGAGACGTTCACGTCCACATTTCCGATCCGGATGTGATGGAGGAGGCAAAGCGGTTGAATACAACCCGGGCGATCATCTCAACTCGCAAAGCGACCCAAATGTACGAAGGTGGAATTTATGCGATCGGTAACGCACCAACAGCATTGCTGGAGCTGATTCGTCTGGTGAAGGAAGGAGAGGCCAAGCCAGGTCTGATCATCGGAATGCCTGTTGGATTCGTATCCGCAGCAGAATCCAAAGACGAGCTGCGCAAGCTGGACATCCCGTTTATCACGAATATCGGCCGCAAAGGCGGCAGTACCATCGTGGTAGCAGCCCTGAACGCCATTTCCCTGATGGCAATGAAGGCCTAGTTAGGTAAACGACCACAGGTTATTGGAGAGCGTTAACAAACCCTATAGATCTTATATCACGGATGTTCATCCATTTCATATTCTAACGAACCGGAGCAACGCTATTCCGGTAAAAAACGCTAAAAAGTGTTGGGAACATCGTCTTTTTAATGAAATAACGTCGCTATGATTCGTTACTATTTTTGTTTGCGGATTTTGGCACCAATAGCGACTCCTAGGTTCGTTACATTCCATGCCATCTCCTAGTGGCATGGAATGATCAGTTACCCAAAACGACCGCAGGTCGTTGTTTAGAGTATACCAATGTGATTACACGATAACGAAGAGGGCAGAAAAATCTGAAAAAGCGAAGCGTTCGCCTTTGTCTCCGGATTTCTCCCTTTTCAAAAGGGAATCAAAGAACATCTGGAGACAACAGCGATCTGAAGGTTTTCTGCCAGCGTAGTGGCTAGTGTAATCATCACTTTTACGATAAGAAAGGACGGGAGGTCAAATACCATGAAAAGCGGAGAAAAACCCGATCCGGACAAACCGATGCGTTCCGGCTTCACCACAGGGGCGTGTGCAACGGCAGTTGCCAAAGGGGCAACCCAACTCCTGCTAACAGGGATAACTCCGGCGCAGTCTGTTGTGTCGCTGCCCGCAGGCTTTGACCACTCGTTCGAACTGATTGAGCAGGAACTAACGGATGGCGTAGCCACCTGTGCAACGATTAAGGATGCCGGAGATGACCCGGACGCCACACATCTGGCGAAGATCATCGCGCATGTGTCCTGGCGGGACGAGCCTGGCATTGACCTGGATGGGGGAATTGGCGTAGGCCGTGTCACGAAGCCTGGTCTGCCTGTGCCGGTCGGTGAAGCGGCCATTAATCCCGTTCCGCGGCGCATGATTACCGAGGCCGTCACCCAGGTGCTTGCCGAACACGGCACAGCCAGAGGGGTGCGGGTCGTGATCAGCGTGCCGGAAGGCGAAGAGATCGCCAAGAAGACACTAAATTCCCGGCTCGGTATTCTGGGAGGTATCTCCATTTTGGGCACCCGGGGCGTGGTTGTTCCGTTCTCGACATCTGCTTATAGAGCCAGTGTGGTACAAGCTATTTCCGTTGCTCAGGCATCCGGCTGTGACCACATTGTGCTGACGACAGGCGGCAGCAGCGAGAAATACGCTATGAAGATGATGCCTGAACTGCCAGAGGAAGCTTTTATCCAGATGGGTGACTTTGTCGGCTTCGCCATCAAGCATGGTAAGCGACTGGGCATGAAACGCATCAGTCTGGTCGGTATGCCGGGCAAATTTGCCAAAGTGGCTCAAGGTGTCATGATGGTGCACTCCAAGAGTGCGCCGGTGGATTTTGGATTTCTTGCGTCCGTGGCCCGCGAGACCGGAGCCGGAGATGAGCTGGCGCAAGCGATCGAGGAAGCCAACACGGCGACTCAGGTGGCGGACATGATGACCGAGGCCGGGTACTTGCCCTATTTTGAAAAGCTGTGTACATATGCCTGTCAGCACTGTCTGGAGCATGCGGGAGGCGGCATAACGGTGGAAGTGGTATTGGTGACGATGAAAGGAATGGAACTGGGGAGGGCGGAAATCAGTGAACTCGAAGACAGCAACTGGAGCAAAGAATCGTAAAATCCGCATTATTGGCGTGGGTGAAGAAGGCGCGGCAGGATTGACAACGGATAGCCTGAATCTCATTCAGGCGGCAGATGTACTTGTGGGCGGCGAGCGTCAGCTCCACTATTTCCCGGCATTTGCAGGTGAGAAGTTAGCGATCAAGAGCGGTTTAAGCGATCTGGTTGTGAAAATAAAAGCGTTGCAGGCCACACACAACGTCGTTGTGCTTGCCTCGGGAGACCCGCTGTTCTACGGCATTGCCGGGTATCTGGCGCGCAAATTAGGCCCGGATCAGCTGGAGATCCGGCCTAATCTTAGTTCGCTGCAGCTGGCATTTGCCCAGCTTGGCGAGAGCTGGCACGATGCCGTGCTCGAGAGCGTGCACGGACGCCCGCTCAAAGGCCTCGCACAGCGCATCGATGGCAAAGCCAAAATTGCGCTGCTCACGGACGAGCATAACAGCCCCGCTGCGATCGGGGCCTATCTGCAACAGTTCGGCATGACCGAGTATGATGCCTACGTTGCCGAGAACCTCGGCGGGGCAGATGAGCGTGCCCGCCATTACACCCTGGACGAGCTGGCGGCAGCCGAATGCAGTCCGCTGAACGTCGTTATTTTGCTGCGCCGCAAGGATGCACCTGCGCCGCGGCGGGGATTCGGTTTTGCGGACGATGAATTCCATCAGCGCAAACCGGAGAAAGGCCTGATCACCAAACGTGAAGTGCGCGCATTCAGCCTGTCTGAGCTGCGGCTCGCGGAGGACAGCATCGTGTGGGACATCGGCGCAGGCTCCGGTTCGGTGGCAGTGGAATGCACGCGGCTGGCGCCACGAGGCCAGGTATTTGCCATCGAGAAAAATGAAGGTGACCTCGTGAACATCGAGGCCAACCGGGTGAAATTCCGGACGGACTTCACCGTCCTTCATGCCAAAGCACCAGCAGGGCTGGACGAACTGCCCGATCCGGATGCGGTTTTCATTGGCGGCAGCGGAGGCGAGCTCGGCCAGCTGATCGCCTTGTGTGCGTCCCGGCTCCGCCCGGAGGGACGCATTGTGGTGAATGCAGCCACGATCGAGACGCTGCATGACAGCATGAAGGCCATGCGCGAAGCGGGCCTGATTGCCTCCGTGACGTTACTCCAGACGGCGCGCAGCAAGCCGATCCTAAACATGACCCGTTTTGATGGATTGAACCCGATTTACGTAATTACAGGACAGCATGCATCGACAGATGATGCGGAAGCTGGAACGGCTGAATGACCTTTCAAGGACAGGACAAGGGGGAAAACAACATGAGTACGGCAGCAGTAGGTACGCTGTATGGCGTGGGCGTTGGGCCGGGAGACCCGGAGCTGATTACGGTCAAGGCATACCGGATGATCCGGGAATGTCAGGTCGTCGCTTACCCGAAGAAGCGCAAAGGCGGTAAATCGTATGCCCACGAGATCGTGGAACTATACGTGAACCCGGAAGAGAAAGAGATGCTCGGCCTGATCTTCCCAATGACCAAGGATCCGGTAGTGCTTGAACGCGAGTGGGGCAAGACCGTTGAGGCATGCTGGGCTGCACTGAGGGAAGGGAAGGATGTCGCTTTTGTTACAGAAGGTGATCCGAACCTGTACAGCACATTTATTCATCTCGCAAGGCTGATGCGGGAGCTGCATCCTGAAGTGCCAATTAGTTCGATACCAGGAATCTCATCTGTACTGGGTGCAGCAGCAGCGCTGGATATTCATTTGGCAGACGGAGACGAGCAGGTGGGCATTATTCCGGCTACGGCAGATAAAGAAGCGATGCGGCAGGCGATTGAGCATCACGATACGATTGTATTTATCAAAGTGGCCAAGGTGCTTGACCCGATGCTTGAACTGCTGGACGAGATGGGACTCGGCGGCAAAGCTTCGGTTGTGACCAAAGTCACTTCTCCATATGAACTGGTCTGGCGTGATGCCCGTGAACTGAAAGGGCAGGAGCTGGAATATCTGAGCCTGATGGTGGTGAGCAAATGAAGACATTGGAGCCGAAAGTTTATATCGTTGGCGCAGGCCCGGGCGACCCGGAACTGATTACAGTAAAAGGATCGAACATTTTAAGAAGCGCAGATCTAGTCCTGTATACCGATTCCCTGGTGAATGATGAACTGATTGCCACCGCGAAGCCTGAGGCGGAAGTGCTGCAAAGCTCCGGTATGGACCTGGAGCGCCAAGTAGAGCTGATGTGTGAAGCCATTCGTGCAGGCCGCAGTGTGGCTCGGGTGCATACCGGCGACCCGGCGATGTACGGCGCGATTTTGGAGCAAATGGTGCTGCTAAAAAAGCAGGGTGTGGAATATGAGATCATTCCGGGTGTGAGTTCGGTCTTTGCTTCGGCAGCTGCATTGGGGGCGGAATTAACCGTACCGGAACTAACGCAGACGGTGATTCTTACACGTGCAGAAGGGCGTACGCCTGTGCCTGAGCGGGAGAAACTGCGTGATCTGGCATCCCATCACTGTACGGTGGCGCTCTTCCTGAGTGCGACTTTGGCGAAAAAAGTCGTGGTTGAATTCCTCGCTGCAGGCTGGAGCGAAGATACGCCGGTTGCAGTGGTGCAGCGAGCGACATGGCCTGATCAGAAAATTGTACGGACCACCCTTGCCAACCTGGCAGCGGATCTGCGTGCCGCAGGCATTACAATGCATGCGATGATTCTGGCCGGTTGGGCGCTGGACCCCGATCTGGTAAACCGGGATGCTCACCGTTCCAAGCTGTACGACAAATCCTTCACCCATGGTTATCGCAAAGGAGTGAAGTCTGGTGAGTAATCCGTTTGCAGCCGTTGCCATTACAAAACACGGGGTGGAGATGGTGCGCAATCTGGCTGGACAGTTTCAGGGCACGGACGTATTTTATATGAGCAAGTTTGCCCGAGGAGACGAAGAGCAGCTGGGTTATCAGCTGTTTGAAGGCTCGGTGAAGCTGATTTTGCCTGATTTGTTCAAGCGCTATAATGGCATCTTCCTCTTTATCTCTCTAGGTGCGGTCGTGCGGATGATCGCTCCACTGCTCGTGGACAAAAAAGTCGACCCTGCCGTGTTGGTCATCGATGACCGCGGCGAGAACGTCATCAGCGTACTATCCGGCCATCTCGGCGGCGCAAATGAACTGACTCGTCAGGTCGCGGAAGTACTCGGCGCACATGCGGTAATCACGACGGCTTCAGACGTCCAGGGAACGATTCCGGTAGACATGTTCGGCCGGGAACTGGGCTGGATCGTGGACAGCTTCGACAAGGCAACACCTGTCAGCGCGGCTGTTGTGAACGAGGAGCCTGTTGCCCTGATTCAGGAGACAGGGGAGCGGAACTGGTGGCGATATAACAAACCCGTACCCGATCATATCCGTGTCTTCAGCAGCATGGAGGAAACCGAATCGTTCACGTTTAATGCAGCTCTGGTGGTCAGCGACCGCCTGCTTACAGAAGATGAACAAATGCGATTCCTTGCGAACGGGGTTCTGTACCGTCCGAAAAGCCTTGTACTGGGCATGGGCTGCAATCGCGGCACATCCGTGGAGGAATTGGAGCAGGAAGTACTCGCGACATTGGAAGAGTTGTCCCTTTCGGTGAAGAGTGTGCGCAACATAGCGACGATTGACCTGAAAAAAGACGAAGAAGGCCTGCTGGCTCTGTGCGCCAAGTACGGCTGGGAATTGGTGACGTACTCGCCGGCCGAGCTGAATACGGTTAAGCTTCCGAATCCGTCCGAGACCGTATTTAAATATACCGGAGCTTATGGTGTGAGCGAGCCTGCGGCATTACTCTCTTCCGGAGCCAGTCACTGGCTGCTGGAGAAGAAAAAAAGCGGCAACTTGACGATTTCCGTAACGAGAATTCCGTTCGACTAAATAAATTTTGCTTCATAATATGAAGCTGCATGTATCGTGTAACCGCATCGTTTCTTGGTGCGGTTTTGTTATATCCAAGAAAAAGGTGGGATTTGAAGATGAACAATTCCAATAAAAATGCCAGACCTCGGCTGATCATCGCTGGAACCGGCAGCGGTGCCGGGAAAACAACGGTGACCCTCGGCCTGATGAAAGCACTTGCCCAGCGCGGATTGCGTGTACAGGGCTTCAAATGCGGCCCGGATTATATTGACCCTACCTACCATACTGCCGTCACAGGAAGAGCATCTCGCAATCTGGATGCATGGATGACATCTCCCGAGTATGTTCGGAATACGTTTGCCAAGGCTTCAGCGGGACATGATATTTCCATCATAGAAGGCGTCATGGGATTGTACGATGGGAAAGATCCACTCAGCAATACGGGTTCTACAGCGGAGATCGCTCTCGTAACTCAAACCCCGGTGATCCTGGTTGTCGATGTTCGCAGCATGGCTCGCAGTGCGGCTGCGATTGTGCTTGGTTTTCAACAGCTGGAGCCTGAATTGAACATTGCAGGCGTCATCGTCAATCGCTGCGGAAGTGCGGGTCACTACAGCATCGTGAAGAAAGCCATTGAGCAAATGTGCGGTATTCCCGTTGTAGGCTGGCTGAAGCGGGATGAAGACATGTCCATTCCGGAGAGACATCTGGGGCTGGTCCCTGCCATTGAGCGCGGCGAACTTGAACCGTTATTTCAACGGGCTGCGGACGTGCTGCTGGAAGGAACCGATCTGGACATGATTGTGGAGCTTGCAGCGAGTGCTCCGCCTTTGGAGGGAAACACGTCAGAATACATTGATATCGCGGTGGAAAATCCTGTTTCCGGACCATACGATAGTAAGCCCGATGTCCGCAAGGATGTCGGTTCTGGATCAGCAGGAGAAGAGGAAACGATCGTCAATATGCGCCCTGTCATTGCTGTTGCACGGGATGCTGCATTTAATTTTTACTATCTGGACAATCTGGAATTGCTTGAAGCTGCGGGTGCTAAGCTTGCCTATTTCAGTCCGCTTGCGGGTGAGGGCATTCCATCGGATGCGGATGGCATTTATCTTGGCGGGGGCTTCCCGGAGGAGTTTGCAGCTGTCATTGCAGAGAACGAGTTATTCTTAAGTGGGCTGCGTCAGGCAGTGCGCAGTGATATGCCTCTGTTTGCAGAGTGTGGCGGATACATGGTGCTTGCCGAGACGCTGACTGACAGGCAGGGTGTAACCCACAGCATGGCGGGTATTATTCCCGCACAGGTGCAGATGCAAGTGAAGCGAGCGGCACTCGGGTATCGGGAGGCAAGCGCAGTTCAGGACTCTTTTTTACTGAAAAAAGGAGAAGTGCTTCGGGGTCATGAGTTCCACTATTCGACAATGACCTATCGGAAGGAAGACACCATTCCTTATGCGTATGAGACCAAGGGATTACGAGGCCTGAAGCAGGAGGGGTATGCCTCAGGTCATATCGTTGCCGGGTATACGCATGTCCATCTGGGTTCGTATCCTGATGCAGCACGGAGATGGGTAGAGCATTGTTTGACGTACCGATTAGGAAAAAGAGGTCAGTAACGAGGATGGAATCCGGTTATAAGTTAGAAAAATGAGGTGGTAACTCCTGAGCAAGTCTCATGAGACTTTGGTCGTGAAGTTCAGCTTTCCCGTATACAATTAAAGGTTTTTGCCTGACCATGTGGAATGAATTATAAGATAGAGTAGCCTGACGAAGGAGGGATAGTAAGATGAAAACCGTATGTGTAACCGGGGCAGCCCGGGGACTTGGACTCGCTTTGACGGCACAAATGCTGAAGAGAGGTTATATTGTTTATGCAGCAGGTCTCGATGTGGAAGAATCCGAAGGGATTCGTCTGCTTACGCAAGCTTATCCGGAGCATCTCCGAGTCATCGAGCTGGATATTTCCGACGATCTCTCGGTTGCCCTTTTTACCGAAACGCTCAAACTGGATACAGAACATCTGGATATGCTGATCAATAATGCGGCTATACTAGGGAATATTACGGACCACGTCCGTGGACCGTTAAATTTTGCAGAGATGGCGGAGGTATTCAACGTGAATACCCTGGGTTCGCTGCGTGTAACTCATGCACTGCTGCCCCTCCTTCTTCAGGGAGCAGGCAAGCTGATTGTGGACATCTCTTCGGAGGCAGGCAGTATTGAGCAATGCAGCAGGCATGGCTGGTTTGCCTACTGCATGTCCAAATCTGCGCTGAACATGCAGGCCCGTCTTGTGCATAACGGTCTGAAGGATGAAGGTGGACAAGTCATGCTGATTCATCCCGGGTGGGTGCAGAGCTATATGAGCGGGGAACTGAATACCGCCGCAGACCTCACGCCAGAACAATCGGCACAGCATATCGCAGCGCTCATCGACCGTCATAAGGAGTTTATGGGTGATCAGCCTGCGTATGTAGACTACAAGGGGGACGAGCTTCCCTGGTAATCTTGTTTATAAATTGAGTCTATTTTTGCACGATAACGGAGAGCGCAGAACCAATCTGAAGAAACGAAGTGCTCGGTCTATCCCTGGATTTTCTCCTTTATAAAAGGATTCAAAAAATCTGGAGATAACAGCGATCGTAAGATGGTTCTGCAATCGGAGTGAACTGTGTAGGAACTTTTCTCATTTTATATATGTTTAACTTGAAAGGAGTTTTTATTAATGGACCATCGTAAAAAGGCATTGTTACTCGGCGATTATACACATCCAGACTGGCATCCGCTGCAGGATGTTGACGCAGAGATCAGCCGTATTTTTCATGATAGCATGACCGTGCAGTGCAGCGAGAATCGCAACATGCTGCTGCAGGAAAATATATCCGGATTTGATGTGTGTATCTCCTACATGGACGATTGGAAAGGAAAAGTCTCTCCTCAGCAGACAGCCGGACTGCTGTCCTACGTCAGTAACGGAGGTGGACTGGTCATTCTACATAACGGGATTTCGCTTCAAAATCGTTATGAGCTCAAGCAGATGATTGGTGCCAAGTTTCTGCACCATCCACCGTATGCACCGCTGGAGTTTACCGTAACAGAACATAAACATCCCGTGACCGAAGGAATCACTGGATTCACGATGGAAGAGGAGCCCTATCTGTTCGAGTTCGGATCATTTGCGGAAACGACCGTTCTGCTTGAATACCAAACTGAGGATGGACCTAAGCCGGCAGCTTGGGCGCATACCTATGGGCTGGGCCGGATCGTTTACCTTATGCCAGGACATCATGTGCCTTCTTTTGCAAACGAATCCTATCGCCAGCTGATTTTGCAGGCAGGCAAATGGGCCGCACGTTACGTGTAATCTGACCGTTTCTTTGAGGTGCAGTCCATAAAGAGTATAATATAGAGATCAATGAAGAGGAGGATGACAGGAATGAGCGATTTGTTCAAAAAGGCGATCTCGTTAGGGCTGGGTCTTACCGTCGTAAGCAAGGAAAAAATTGAAAAAACCGTAGATGATCTGGTCAAGCGCGGGGAACTTGCGCCCGGTGAATCCAAAGCTTTGGTTGAGCGTCTGATGGAACGGGGCGATGAAGAGCAGAGCCAGTTCAAGAAAATCATCCATGAGCAGGTTAAACGAGTGCTTCAGGAAGTTGGTGTGCCGTCCGAGAGTGATGTCACCAGTCTAGAACAGCGCGTTGCGGTACTGGAGAAAAAGCTCGCCGAACTGGGTCACACACCACAGCTTCAACCAGATGCATCCCCAGCTCCACTTGAAGTTCCTCCTCCGCTTAAAGGAAACGAGATCGAGTAGATGGCTGTGCGAATTAAACATGTCGGCAGATACCGGGAAATTGCCATGGCGCTGGTGCGTCATGGCTTCGGTTATATGGTCGAGGAGCTGGGCCTGTTCCAGCTGCTGGCCATACCCCGGCGGTGGATGTCACGTGAAGCACATACAACCAAAACGCTGAGTGAACGAATCAGGCTTGTGCTGCAGGAGCTGGGGCCGGCTTTCGTCAAGCTGGGGCAACTGGCAAGCACAAGAGCAGATTTGCTGCCTGAGCCGGTCATCCGTGAACTGGTGAAGCTGCAGGATCAGGTGCCACCGTTTTCTTCGGAGACGGCACGGGGTATTTTGGAACAGGAATTGGATATACCGCTGGAAGAGATCTTTTCCCGGTTCGAGGATACCCCTGTGGCTGCAGCCAGCATTGGACAGGTGCATCTGGGCAAGCTTCGAAGCGGTGAGGCGGTAGCGATCAAGATACAGCGTCCCGGCATCTCGCGAATTGTACAGCGTGATCTGGATATTTTGCGTGAACTCACAGCTATGGCCGAGAAGCGATGGGACTGGGTGAAGCAGTACCAGATTCCGCAAATGGTGGAGGAGTATGCCCAGGCCCTGATGGCTGAACTGGATTATACGGTCGAGGGGCGGAATACGGAAAAGATTGCTCAGCAATACCAACAGGACAATAAGGTCAAAATCCCGTTAATCTACTGGGATCAGACCTCCTCTCGCGTGCTGACCATGGAGTATGTGGAGGGCATCAAACTGAATGACCGTGACGAACTGGTCAGACGTGGACATGACCTGAATGACATTGCTCAGCGGCTGGTGGATTCCTTGTTGAACCAGATCTTTATTCATGGATTCTTCCATGCCGATCCACATCCCGGCAATCTGATGGTGCTCAAAGATGGACGACTCGCTTTTATCGACTTCGGCATGGTGGGAAGTCTAAGCGATGAGATGAAGCAGCAGCTGGCTTCGCTCATCATCGGGCTGATGCGCAAGGACACGGACAGCATGATTCGGGCGATTGAGAAACTGGGCATGATGCCTGATGATATGGATCTCCGTGGTCTTCATAATGATCTGGACAAGCTGCGCAGCAAATATTATGATATTCCCTTTTCCAAGATTAGCGTGGGTCAAGCGCTCAACGATCTGTTCGGTGTCGCTCAAAGGCATCGGGTCGTTATGCCAGCTGATATTGTGCTGCTGGGAAAATCGCTGCTCACGATGGAAGGTGTAATTGAGCATTTGGATCCATCCCTCAGCATTGTGGACATGGCTGAACCCTTCGGCCGCAAACTGCTTAAGGAGCGCTTCAGCCCAGGCAGAATCAAGAACAGGTTGTTCCGCAGTGCAGCCGATCTGGCTGAGAGCGTGATTGGTCTACCGGGACAACTGAGGCAGCTGTCTTCCATTATCAGCAAAGGCAAGCTAAGGCTTGAGATCAGCGTTCCTGAATTGGATGCGCTCATGCGGAGACTGGACCAGATCAGTAACCGGTTGTCTTTCAGCATAGTGCTGCTCGCGTTCTGTATCATTATGGTCGGACTCATTATTGGTTCTTCCATAAGTCATCAGTCAACGATGCTGTGGGATATCCCGGTCATTGAGATCGGCTTTCTGGTCGCCATTCTGATGGTAGCATTCCTGCTCTATTCCATATTTAAATCGGGAAAATTCTAGATTCACTTTATGATGAGAGAGTCGTTAACGCTTCTTGGTGAAAGAAGCAGTAGCGGCTCTTTTTGTTGATCGGAAAATAATCCCTACTGCATACCGCAGATAAACAGAGCATAATCGAGGAATAGTATAAAAAATAGAGATATTTCAGGATTATATATCAATTACGAAGATATATCCTGTTCGTGCAGAGAATACATTCTGTCTATAATAATAGGTCAGTACATAACGGACCCGGTTTTTCTGAGAGGGGAAGACCAGAGGCATCAGAATCAGTATCAGGATGTCTTATAAGCTAGAACCTGAATGTTGCAGCAGAATCATGTGGAATGCACTGGAACGGATAAGACCGGATCGCCATGGATTTTGGGGGATTTTCCCGGGATGATGAGCATCTTGCATTCAAACACGTACAGGCTATGATGCGGAAGGAGTGTTCCGTTGTTTTGTGCTGTCTAACGTGGTTTGGTCAGTGACGGTCCATACTGCTGCGATTCAGGTAATCAACCCACGAGGTTAACCATGTAGGAGGAACGGCAAGAACATATGAATACGTTAAAACAACAATGGTTTGGTAACATTCGCGGAGACGTGCTGGCAGGCATTACGGTAGCGCTGGCGCTTATTCCGGAAGCCATTGCCTTCTCCATCATTGCGGGCGTTGATCCGATGGTCGGATTGTATGCATCCATTACCATTGCCATCGTGATCTCGATTGCGGGCGGCAGACCGGGGATGATCTCGGCCGCAACGGGCGCCATGGCGGTACTAATGGTTGGTCTGGTCAAGGATTACGGCGTGGAATACCTGTTTGCGGCCACGATATTGACGGGTATTATTCAGTTTATTTTGGGAATTTTCAAGGTTGGAAAATTCATTACGTTTGTACCTCACTCGGTGCTGACCGGATTTGTGAACGCCCTGGCGATTCTGATCTTTATGGCGCAGCTGACGCATTTCACGGGCGCGAACTGGATCATGTATGCGATGGTAGCAGGTACCCTTGCGATCATTTATATTTTGCCTCGGTTTTTCAGAGGCGTTCCAGCGCCCCTCATTGCGATCATCGTAATGACAATCATTACGGTAGTATTTCATCTGGATGTGAAGCAGGTTGGTGACATGGGGAATTTGACGAGTACCCTCCCGATGTTCCATTTGCCGAATATTGCATGGACATGGGACACGCTGATGATTTTGCTGCCTTATTCATTCACCATGGCACTGGTCGGTTTGCTGGAATCCCTGCTTACCGCTACCATCGTGGATGAAATGACCGAGACCAAAAGCAGCAAAAACCGTGAGGTGCGTGGTCAAGGGATTGCCAACTTCGTCAACGGTTTATTCGGCGGCATGGGCGGCTGTGCGATGATTGGACAATCCGTCATCAATGTGAAGTCTGGCGGCCGGGGACGGCTGTCCACGTTTACCGCAGGTGCATTCCTGGCCATCTTGTTGCTGCTGCTCAGCGGAGTGGTGAAACAGGTGCCGATGGGTGCGCTGGTTGGCGTCATGTTTATGGTGTGTATCGGGACATTTGACTGGAACTCTATCAAAAATATTGCCCGTGTCCCCCGCGCGGAGGCCTTCGTGATGGTGGTTACGGTGGTTATTGTTGTGATCACCAATGATCTATCCATCGGGGTACTGGTTGGCGTTGTGCTCAGTGCCCTGCATTTTGGGTGGAAACAGGCCAAGATTCGTGTTCATTCCAGTCAGGAGCAAGGACATAAGGTATACCGGGTTCATGGTCCGTTCTTCTTCGGTTCTTCATCCCGCTTTGTGGATGAATTCGATGCCGAGGCTGATCCGGAGGAGATCACGATTGATTTTGGCGGGTCCCATATTTGGGATAACACTGCCGTTGTTGCCATTGGCAAGGTGAAATTCAAGTATGCGAAACTGGGCAAAACGGTGCATCTCCGCGGACTGAACGAGGAGAGCTCGCGTTTGCTGGAGAAAAGCGGATTTGCGGCTTCACAGAGCCACGGTTAATCCGTATAAATAACCTGTAGGTCATAAAATACAATAAAAGGGTGCCGGAACAGGTCCGGTGCCCTTTTGTTTTGCTGGACAAACGTGTAAACTACACGGTATGGAGAAAAAGAGCAGACGGACTGATTGCTTTTTGAAAATCCATTTCATGGGGAAGAATACGTGAAATGGGCTTATCTAAATGAACATACAGAGGTGTAACGATTGGCAAACTTTGAACAACTGGGCATTCGCCCGGAATGGTGCGAGATTCTGAAACATCAGGGGATCGCCGTGCCGACACCGGTACAGGAGCGTTCAATTCCCGTACTGTTAGGCGGACGTGACATTATTGCTGAGGCACAGACAGGCACAGGGAAAACGCTGGCTTTTTTGCTGCCGATTATTCAGAAAATCAACGTATCGGATCGCTCGCCGCAGGCATTAATCATCGCGCCTACACGTGAGCTGGCCCTGCAAATTACAGAGGAAGCGAAGAAGCTGACGGCGAATGATGATAAGCTTCATGTGCTTGCTGTATATGGTGGACAGGACGTGGAGAAGCAGCTGCGCAAACTGCAAAATGGTACTCAGATCGTCATCGGTACACCGGGACGGCTGCTGGATCATCTTCGTCGTGGCACGCTGAAGCTGGATAATGTGAGAAAACTGGTACTGGATGAAGCCGACCAAATGCTGCACATGGGCTTCCTGGATGATGTGGAGACCATTCTTCGTGAACTGCCACACAAACGTCAGACGATGCTGTTCTCGGCAACGATGCCGAAGGGCATTCGCAACCTGGCGAAAAATTACATGAAAGACCCGGAAGATGTGAAGGTATCTTCGAAATCGGTTATCCCGATCAATCAGATTCGTCAGCAGGTGCTCGAGTGCACGGATCGTGGCAAGTTTGATGCACTTCGCGGCATGATTGATACGTATCGCCCATATCTGGCGATTATTTTCTGCCGGACCAAGCGTCGTGCATCCAAACTGAATGAAGATTTGCGCGAAGCAGGATACGAAAGCGACGAGCTTCATGGGGACCTCTCCCAATCCAAGCGTGAGAATGTTATGAAAGCGTTCCGCGACGCGAAACTGCAAATCCTCGTTGCTACCGATGTAGCAGCACGCGGACTGGATGTTGAAGGCGTAACGCATGTATTCAACTATGACATTCCACATGACGCGGAAAGCTATATCCACCGGATCGGCCGTACGGGTCGTGCCGGCGGAACGGGCCTTGCCGTGACGTTTGCAACACAACATGACAGACCGGAACTTGCGCGTATTGAAGAAGGAACCAATCAGAAGCTGACCCGTATCCAGTGGACGAGCGAAGGTCCGGTTGCCTCAACCGGAGCGGCCAGACGTTCCATCAACAGTCAAGGTGATGATGAACGTTCGGGTGGACGCTCCGCCGGGACAGGCAGTGCCCGTCGCGGCGCAGGCCGTACCGGCCGCAGTGAAGGCGGACGTGGAGGCCGTGGCTCCCGCGGCGGTGAAGGTGGACGCAGCGGTGGTCGCAGCGGCGGCCGCAGTGGCGACGAGCGCAGCGCAGGCCGTGGATCTGCGCGCAGCAGTGACAGCAGCCGGGGCGCGGGCCAAGGCGGGCGCGGCGCAGGTCGCAGCGGCGATGAGCGCAGCAGCGGCTGGGCTGGCCGCAGCGCGGACAAGCGTAGCTCCGGCCGCGAAGGCAATCGCCGTCCGGAATCCGCAGGACGCGGACCGGCAAGAGGTGACCGCCGCGATTCTCGTCGCGGACGGTAAACCTTGTCGTCAGCGGCGGTGCAGCCGCGCTGAGCGATGAGTTTGACGCCATGCAGAGGACAGCAGCATGGCGAGAATATCAGAGGACTCGGGTACTGATGTACCGAGTCCTCCATTCAAGGGCCACGACGAATATCCGTCGTGGCCCTTTTTGACATGCAGCATTGCGCGCAACGCTCTGGATTCTGGAACGTATTGGATTAGATATGTGAAAGTAAATGTTTGATCCACTGCTCGGGTGCCATGGTGCATATGTGGAGAATGCAGGTATACAGGAAGTGGGGAAGTCCGTCTGACAATGACATGAAGAGAAAGGCAGATTAGGAGTACATACCGAATTTCATCAAGGAGGCGGATATGATCGATTATGATAATCCCCAGAACAACGTCCAAGAACTGATTGAGAGACAAAGACCGATAAGAGCATCCGTTAAATCGAAGCTGACCACAAACAGGATTATGGGGATCGCGATGGTTGTCGTTCCTCTGCTGCTGATTGTACTCTATTTTTCTGCGGCGACCTGGTTTCTGCTTGGTCTTGTTCCATTTGGTGCTGTAATGTTCTATCGTTCCATGCAAGCCCTGCGGATGGAGTCCTGGCGGGATAACCACCCGGCATATACGAAACTGGATCAGAACGAGGTAAGCTACGTCACTTGGATTCCTCATTCTGACACCTCTGAAGATAACCGGTTTGAAATATCCCGAATTCAACATGTATACTACGGCCGGCATGCCATGGAGCGTATGCATTTTTATATGGAGAAAACCCCGGAGACAGCGATCATGCTGCCCGTCATTCACTTTATTTATGACCAAAACATGAAGCGGAGAGTCCACAGCGTCTCTTTTCTGGATGATAAGGATGCAGAGACATGGCTGGAACGTCTAACCACGATGGGTGTTCAGCTGAAGTTTACGGCAGAGCCCACCTCGGACCGAATGTCAGAAGTAGAGCTGCTGGATAAGCTCCTGAATGACAGGGATCAAAAGCCATTTGTGTTTAAGGGGAATGTGGACGAGCAATTTTACACTTACTTGGACAGGGTTGATGAAGATTTTAGCAGAGCTTATGAGGAAGGCAGTCTGTCCAAAGAAGAGGAAGAGGAGTTCTTGCAGAGAGTGCGAGCATATCAAGAAAAGGAACGTAACTCCTCGGCATTCAGGAATGTCGGTTTAGGCTGGTTTGTATTTCTTCTTCAGTGGGGAGTCGCTTATTACCTGGGCTTGGAGGCAATGCAGGGGAAATTGGATGCGGAACACTGGCTAACACCCAGTATCTGTATCATGGGGTTGAGTGTGCTGTTTTTTGTATTGGTCAAAAGGCTGCGCTGGAAACAGATTCTCATCTACGGCATAGGTTCCTTTATAAACTTGCTTGTCGCAAGTATGGTCCTCGAGCTTCTGGATCATACGGAGCCTGCGGCCGAATTGTACGTCTCCCTGTATTCGAGCGTTTTATTATGCTCAGTACTGCTCTGGATCCCATACGTTCTGATCTATCCATTGAAGGCACGAAAGAGAGAATGACATGGCAGACAGATTCACGGAGTGTTAGTTAACCATTTGGAAAAAGCACCTTATTCTCAGGAGAGGATAAGGTGCTTTTGGGTTGAAGGAAGGCTATTTTTTTAGGGGATACTCCTCCCGAACCCCCTTGTGCCAAAATGGATGCAGGGGTTTGCAGACATTCCATCGTCTATATATTAGGGAATCGTTTTGCACTAAAACACCCATTAGGAATGGATATCTGCATAGTCATTCCGATATTTCTCGTTATACACTCTCCCTACGGATTCGGCCAGACCGCCACGTGCCTTGCCTGGATACTGCTCAAGGGTTCGATACAGCCGCATAAACCGGTCTTTGGGCATAAAGCGAGCGTAGCGGGTAATAAGACTTGGGAATAACTCAATATATTTGCTTTTGCGCACGGCGGCAGCTGCTACGGCGGTCAAAATCTGAATTCCATTGTGCAGCTGTAAAATGTTAACTTCGTATGTGGCAATATACCGGATCGCATCTTCACGAATCAACTCTGGCTTAAGCCGGGCAATTTCGCCGATATATTCGGCCAACAGCCGCTCGAAGCTGCGGAGCAGCAGAGGTTGAAGCTGCAGATCCATATCACTGCGCAGCACGAAGGATTGCAGCAGGGCAACCTGCTGAAGACGAATCCGGTCGTTGTAGACGAGTGAACCAATCTCGCGAAGCATCTCGTAAGCGAGTGCCTCGTCTTCTTTGCGGGCTTCGGCCACGAGAGCCCAGTTCCGGTTGATGCCCTGCCGGATATCCTCCCGATCTTCGTTTAACATGCGCTTCATTTGCCGATTTTCCTGGGCAGGGAAGGAACGGTGATGCATGAAGATGAGCCATCCGATCAGCAGCAGGGTTACCGTGGCTGCCAGCATGGTCTGATCCGTTGTTTCACCAAAATAGGTGGCTGCAGCTCCAAGTAGGGCGGCGAGGAACAGATCGCGAGCGATCCGGCGTTTCACCCGTGATCCGGCACGCTCCTGGATAGAAACCAGGGCACTTCGACCACAGGAAGTACACTCTTCTTCCCAGAGGCAGGTATATTGCCCGCAGCGCTTACAGACATGTAGCTTTTCAAAAGCATGTGTCGTTCGCTTAAAAGGTCTGATGGATACCACTTGTTTGGTACTCATGCTTAATCACGCTCACCATTCAATATAGTGTATAGGGTACGGTCCGAATCTTCCCGTGTCACGGGCTTACGGCCCTGGAAATAAAGGGTGACCCCTTTTATAAGGACAAAAAGAAACAATATGGCGAGGCATCCGTATGTAACCATAGTCGATTCCTTTCTAGGCATAGTTGTTATGCAGAATAGTGTAAATCAGTAGGTTCGGTTTTGTATGATTGCAGTTTGCTGCCAATAACTATATCATATTTCCATAGTTGGAATTAAAATGCCAACGAAAGAGCCGAGTGGGTCGATTTTTGTCAGTCATTACAAAACTGTAACTCAAGATAGGGGTGCTTTTCAGAATATATTAGTAGACTGTTAAGATTTCCTTAAGGCTTGACGCCTATAATAAACTATTCCCATTTTAATCTCAAACGTGAAGGAGTACACCCAATGCTGCGGACAAGCAAAATACGCTGGCTCAGTGGAACCCTGGTTCTGCTGACACTTCTTACGCTGCTGCTGCCTCAGACGTTGCTGCCCCAAGCTGCAGCTGCTCAGGCACAGACGAGCGGGATCGACGCGGTACTTGTAGCCGATGTAAGTAACTCGATGAATACAAGTGACCGTGACAAGATCAGTAATGAAGCCATGAAAATGTTTATTGATATGCTGCCGGTCCAGGGGGACAAGGTAGGGATCGTCGCTTATACCGATCAGGTTGAGCGGGAAAAGGCACTGCTGGAGATTCAGTCCGATGCGGACAAGAGCAGCCTGAAAGACTTTATTGACCAGCTCGGCCGAGGGCCATATACGGATATCTCTGTCGGGGTAGCTGAAGCGGTGAATGTGCTGAATCACGGTGCTGATGCTTCGCATTCCCCAATGATCGTATTGCTGGCTGACGGGAACAACGATTTTAACGATACCAAAGGCCGCACGCAGGCAGAGTCGGATGCGGATTTGGCCAAGGCGGTCAAGGAAGCACAGGATCAGGGCATTCCGGTATATACGATCGGACTGAACGCAGACGGCAAACTGAACAAGGATGCACTTGCTGATCTGGCCAAGCAGACTGGAGGCAAGTCATTCATAACCGATACACCGGATGATCTGCCGCAGATTCTGAGTGAGATTTTTGCAGACCACGCCAAGCTGAATGTCGTGAAATTGCCTTCAATCACAGGGAACGGCAGTTATCAGGAAGTTACCGTGAATGTGCCGAATGATAGCGTGCTTGAAGCGAACATCTCGATTATGTCTTCTAAGCAAGTGCAGATTGAATTGACCGATCCTTCCGGCAAAGCGGTGGACCTGAATTCAGATGAAGCCAAGCTCTCCACATCCAAAAGTTATTCACTGGTGAAGCTTCTCAAGCCGCAGGAGGGAGACTGGAAACTTCGGGTAAAAGGGGCTCCCAAAGATAGCATTGATATCAACCTGCTGTTCAACTATGATCTGCAGCTCGTCGTGGACCCAATTAAGACCAAGTCCTATACGAAAGGTGACAATGTGGATCTGGCAGCCAAGTTGGAAAATGGAGGCCAGCCGCTTCAGGATAATGATCTGTATGCCGATATGAAGGCGACATTGGTCGTGACTGATCTGGATACGGGCAAGAGCGAAGAACAACCGCTGGAAAATACGGGCAGCGGCTTTGCCGGTACCTTTGAAGTGCCGGACAATCATAACTATGAGCTGGTGATTCGTGCGGAAGAAGACAGCTTTTACCGTGAAAGTGCTCCAATCACTATCAATGCGGGCAGTGCAGCAGGCACGGGAACGCAGCCAACCACTTCAGGCGGTGCGCAGGACAAGCCGTTTCCATGGTTACCCGTAATTTTGGGAGTCGTGGCCTTACTGGTGATTGGCGTTGGTGCCTGGTTCCTGATGGGCTGGCTGAAACGCAAAAACCGTGGTTTTGTCGGACAAATTATTGTCGAAATCCGCGATGAGAACACCGGAGACAAGTCCTATCCGCAATACAAAAAGCTGGCTTCCTTCCGGGGCAGATTCCATCTGCACCAGCTGTTGCAGCTCGATCCGGAATTGAAGGAAACCGAAAAATATGTATTTACGCCCAGCAATGGGGATCGAATTATCATTCGCAACACCGCAGGCGGTACATTGGAGAAATCCGGACGTGCCGTTGATGCAAGCTCAGGCGTTGAACTGAAGAACGGTGACCGACTGAGCATCCCGCTGCAACAGGCGGATAAAACCATTTTGATTGAGTATCTGGTCTAAAAGGAATGCCAATAGAAGTTGGTACTAACCGTTTACACGAGAACGCAGAGGACAGAAAAAAGCTGGAGAAGCGAAGCGTTCGCCTTTATCCCTAGATTTTCACCTTTGAAAAAGAAGATCAAAAAATCTGGGGATAACAGCGATCGGAAGGTTGTTCTGTCATCGGAGTGGCAAGTGTAATTATGTTGTAGTTCCGACTGCGTTAACCAAAGGGAGGACATGGTATGAAACCAATTGTCAGAGAACATATTCAGCAGCTGGACGTATCGCTTGGCGGAGGGATTGTCAGTGAGAAAATCAGGGTCGACACGATCGATAACCCGATCCTGATTATTGGTCTTGGAGGAACGGGAATTGATGCGCTGCTGCGTCTCAAATATCAGATTAACCGCCGCTTCAAGCTGCCTCAGGACCCGGTATCCAAGAAAAAAATGGACAAGCCGGACAACGTGGAATTTCTCGCGTTTGAAACGAACGAGCAGGACCGTGCCAAGAAGTACAAAGGCATCGGGCTTGACCCGATAAACGAATTCGTCCTGCTGTCCAATGCCGAGATCGGTGGACTGCTGCAGAACCGCAGCGTACTTGAGCCATATATTACAGACTGGTTGTCTCCGGAACTGAGCATCACGGACGGTATGAATGGAGCAGCAGGTGTACGTCAGGCTGGACGTTTGCTGCTGTTCACCAAGATTAATCAGGTCGTGCAAGCCATCGACAAAAAGATCAAAACGTTATCCGTAGGTACCAACAAAAAGCTGATGGTGTTCCTGCTCACCGGTTTGTCCGGTGGTACGGGCAGCGGCTGCTTCCTCGATATTTCCTATATCGTACGCGGCATCATCGAACGCGATCATGGTTCTGCCGGGATTGACCGCGTTAATACGCTGGGATACCTGTTTACGCCAGACGTAAACCTGTCGAACAAAAGCTTGAGCGAACACACCCGCGAATACATTCGCAAGAACGGGTATGCTGCTCTCAAAGAGCTGGATTACTGGATGAACGTGGACAGCCGTGGGGAGCGTTTCACACAGAAATACGGCAATATTCTGACCGTAAATTCACCGCTGCCGCCATTTAACCTGTGTCATCTGATTTCGGCAACGAATACGGAAGGCAAGCTGCTGGAGAATGCTTATGACTACTGTATGAATGTTACGGCTGAGAACATCACCAACTTCATGGCCAGCGAGGAGAAGCAGTCGGGCGAAGAATTTGCGATTCACGATTATATTAGTAACATTCGCACCAACATTGCGCAGATGAACAAGGCTTATCCTGCCAACTATGATTACAACATTATTGGTGCCTCTTCGGCGGTACTCCCGATTGAAGAGATGACAACCTATCTGGCTTACCGGATGTTCGACAAAATGAGCACCATGTTCTCCAAAGCACCGAACCAGGAGGACACGGAGAAGTTCGCCCGCAAGCTGGGCATCGATCTCGAAAGTGTTGTGAAATCTTTCGAATCCCGAGTACCTGAACCTCTGCCCGGTTATCAGAACAGCGAACGTCTGTCGTACGGGAATGTGGTGAAATCACAGGTGGTGAACATGGACACCGAGCTGGAGCAGAACTTCCTGGCCCGTGCCCGTGAAGAATATATCAAGGCGAAGAAACAGCTGCCGGGCGAGATTGCCGGTCAGTTTACCGAACAGATCCGGCGCATGTTTTTGCATCCCGAACAGGGTCCGTTCTACGTCTCCCGTCTGATCTACACGGAGAAAGGGTTCTGTATACTGAAGATGATCCAGTCGTATATCGAAACCCTGCGTGAGAATGCGTTCCGCATTCCGCGTGACATTGAAGCTGCACAAGAGCAGTCCGAGGAAAAACTGGGCGACGCGAAGAGTGCTTTTGTTTCAAAAGAGAAAAAGAAGAATGCTTATATTGAAGCAAAAATTCATGAATACTGGCTGCACGCCGACGTGGAGCGCAACGATCAGATGATCGAGTTTTATGAAGATCTGTACGAATTGCTCAATCAGGAGAACAGCCGCATCTACAACGTATTTACGGAGACACTGAATGCACTCAGCTCGATTTTCTCCAAGAACGGGGATATTCTGACGCGTGGCGAGGAACAGTCCGATCACAAAGGGAATAAAACATACTACTGGAATGTGGTTAGTGTACCGGATATCGTCAATGTGGTGGATGGGCTGCTGGACAAGCGTGATACGGATGATCTGATCCGCGACTTCTCCCGTGAACTGCTGGAGAACTCGAACCAGTGGGTGAAGGAAAATGAGATTGACGTGGTCAGCTCCATTTCAGACTTCCTGACCGAGAAATTTGGAGACCTCATTACCCGTTCCATGGAAGACTTCCTGGTGATCAAATATGGACAGGACGAGTCTGTTGAGAAATTCGTGGAACGTCATATCGCAGGCAAGCTGGATGATGAGGCCGTTCCGGTGTTCAACCTGAGCAACAGCACAGGCAGTCTGCATTTCCCGTCATGGGGATTCGTCTCTGTGCCGACACAGGCACCGGGTATTCTCAAAGGGATTCGCAACTATCAGAACAATGCGGTCGGCAAATCCCACTTTACCGTTAAGGAAAGCGAAGTGCGCAACCGGATTTTCTGGCTGAATACGCGCAACGGGGTGCCGCTGTTTGTGTACACGCCGCTCAAAGTATATGAGGAAAGTTATGAACGCACCATTTTGGACAAGGAAGGCATTGGCCGCCATCTGGTGCAGACAGAGAAAAACAACTGGACCTACCTGCCGTCTCCAATTCCGGAAAAGTCCTGGGGCGATGTATACGAAAATGCCCGGGTGAAGCAGTATAACGCCCGCGTACGTACCGAATTCGAGCAAGCGATTGGATACAACATCATTACAGCCAAAACGATCGATGAAAATACGAGCAACCGTTATGCCGTTGTCACAACAGAGCCATTTGACCTGTCCGCGAAGCTGAATGCCTACGACATGCGTCTGACGTCAACGACCCCGAATCTGGGTGAAGTGAAGCGGGCAGTTACGGAACTGAAACGTCTGCAATCGGAAGGCCTGCCGCGTGTAGGGGTTAAAGATATTTTCGGTAGTATTAATGAGGATATGGCAAAAGAAAACCTGGTACGTTCCCCGCAGCTCATCGCAAGGGTACGTGAGGAACTGGCGAAGATGAATGCCATCTCGGCCAAAGTGGCCGAACTCGAAGGCATTCTTGCACAGCACCAGGATGAGGAACAGTGGTATGATCGCTTCATCGAAGCTCTGTATACCGACACGATCGTCAAAAAAGGCGCGCTCTATGTCTATGACCGTGATCCGGAAGAAGATGCATGGGAGCCGTTTGCGAACCTGATGAAGAGCCGCAACTTTGCCGAGTATGAAGTGTTTGGCAACTTCCGTGGTCTGTCCGAGAAAGATCGCAGCACACTGCTGCGCAAAGCTTCCCGCCGGGATAACGAATTAACGGCTTCGGAGGACATCGCTCCGCTGCTGGCGAAACTGGATGATCTGGCTGCCCTGTTCATGGAGTCCCGCGACCGATTGGAATATGAACGCGTGGAGCTGGCGAACGGTGAAGACATCTATCAATTCTACAGAACGATGTCGTCGAAGCTGAATGACATTCGCAGAAGGCTGAAGTAACATGGCGGCCGGGAGGGAGTTCAGTATGAACAATACCCTGAAGCGTGACCTGGAGAAGTATGCGGCACAGTATGCGGCGGAGCAGGAGCGGCAAGGCAGCCTGGGGGATGGACGAAGCAGCATCCATTACCCGGCCCTGTTTCTTTTTGTAGGCGACCTGGTCGAACCGGCCATGTCTGCAGTGCGAGAGATCAATCAGTTGAAGTGGGATAACGGTGAAGGCGTGGTGTATCTACACATTGGAACGGAGGGCGGGAAAGGCCGGGGGGGACGGGAACATCTTGATTCATCGGATGATGGTCAGGTGACCCATCATACCCTGCCTCTAACCACCGTACAGGCGGAGCGGCCTTCCAAGACCATGCGCAAGGATGTGCACCGCAGCTTTCACGATTCGGAGCAGGCGCTCTTCGGTCTGAATCGCACGTTACGCCGGGTGAGCAACCGGATTGCTGAATACGGGCGGCTGTATTCATCGTTTGACCGGATCTACGTGACCGTTGTCACGAGGGCGGATGATCCGCTGAATGTGCTCCTGCCCGAACTGACCAAGCTGACCGAAACCATTCTGGCCCAATCCTTCAAGTCAGTTCAGACGGATCTGCATGTGCTGGTCAGCGAAATGGAGCAGGTGGATTCCTTCGGATATGCAAGTGCAGCCGGACTCGCTTTCCTGCGTGAACTGGATTATATGCAGGCGCTGGACTATACGTTCAGCGGCAATCTGTTAGTGACGGAAGATGGCATTTCGATTCCGGTGGAGCATCCTTCTTCGCCCTTGTTCGATCTCGTCTATATCCTGTCAGACAAAAATGAGCGCGGAACCGGTGTAACCGGTGGATGGATGGAGAATGCCGAAATCATCTGCCGAATCTGCCTGCTGAAGAACCGGAAACAGGATCCCGATGCATTTGGTGCTGTTGCCAGCACGGGAGCCAACACCTATAACAATACGTCATTCAAAAACAATATTCGTACCACCTCGGACCAGCATGGCTATGCGAGTGCAGGTTTTGCCGAGATCAGACGGCCAAACAAACCAATCGCGCTCGCAGTCCTGTATCATCTGTACCGATATCTGCTGGATCGGATGCGGCAGGAACCCGAATGGAGCATGAAGGACAAGCTTGCTTTCTTCGGACTGGATGCGGCTTCCGTTGAGCGTAAGGTCGAAGGCCTGCTGCCTGAACAGGATCTGGTGGGCGGCATGAGCGGCATTATGACGCATAACGTCAGCTTCTCCGATCTGAAGCCGCTATCGCTGCGTGAAGCGGAGCGAGCGCTATTCGGTCAGGGAGCTGAAGCGTACTTCAGTGATAACATGGTACGTCCGGCTGAAGAACGTTTGCGTCAGCGCAGCAGCCAGGGCTCCCTGCGCCGGCAAGCGGAGCAGTCACGGACGGAGTATCCGGAGATTGGCTATTTTCAGTGGGCCTCATGGAGTGACAGCAGCCCCGGAAGCGTACGTGAGGCTCTGCTGGGACTCATTCGTGATAAGTCCGTTCAGCTCGATTCTGCACGTGCCCTGCTGGAACAGCGACAACAGGAGCAGGTGGAGGATCAGTCGTTCAAACGGGCATTGTTTCGCGACAAACAGAACGTAAGGAACCTGATCGATTGTTTGCTGGAGAGAGTGTATGTACCCAAAGTCGAACTGTTACGTCTGGAAAATGAACTGCAGTTGTTCCGGATCTGCGATTCGGAGATGGAAGAGCTTCACAGCTTCAGCCGCAGCGTAACGGCAGCATTGGAAGCACTGGAACGCATGCTGCGTGAGACGGCAGAAGAGCGTATCGCTGCCGCGGACGAATACATCGGGCAAAATGTGATGGAGTATTATGGCAAGGTGACAGAAGCGTTGATAGCCGATTTGGAGGGCAAGCGTGGACGGGATGTATGGTTTGAGGATCGTTATATGGGAGACATAAACCGGCTTGCTGCCGAAGGCAATGAGCGGTTGCTTCAGCGTCTGATGGAGGTATGCCATACATTACTGCTCACAGCGGAACCGCTGAGGGTGCCTTTTGAGGAAGAGCTGCTGCAGCGGGCGAATGTAACCATTGCTTATGGGGACAAGAACGTATTGACCCGTGACGATCTGTTCCGCAGGCTGTATCGTACGCTGGAAGATCAGGCGGTTATTCGGATACGGGTATTTGACTATACACAGGAACATCGATATGAAGAAAAGTATTTCTTTGGTGATCATCACAGTGCCTTCATGGACTATGCGGCGCATGCCGAGGAAACGTCACGCATCTATAAGCTGGGTGTTGTGTACGAAGAGCGCAGCAGTGGTGTGGAAAAGTTGAACCTGATGGGAGGGTTCCATCTGGAGGATCTGATGGTCTATCGCAACGGCAAGGTTTATTACGAATCGTATACGGAGAACGGTTATGAGCTTCACCCCTCCGATTTGGCTGATAAACTGTCACCTATGCGGTAGTACGACATGTCAGATCAACTCTGGTATTAATTCAGCCTTCAATAGGCTGGTTTGGAAAGGATGCATGCGAACATGCAGCGAAAAATCAATCTTCTCCTGGTCCTGTTCAGCCTGATTGGCGGAGCCGTGGGATTTGCGGCAGGAGAAATTATGCTGCGTCAGTGGCTCGGGGAAATGCCGCGCCTGCTGCTGATGGGATTATATTTCGGCGTACTGGCGCTGAGTGTGGGTCTGTTCTGTTTGCTCGCCGAGATGATCTCGCCCAAGCTGAACGGGTCTTCCTGGAAGCTGAGATATCTTGGCTTATCGTGGAAACTGCTCGTTCCGGCAACGCTGGCTCTGCTGTTTGTCGTTGGGCTGGTTTTTCAATTGTTGTATCAGATCAATCCAGGCGGTGTGAAACAGGTGAAAGACATCGTGCTGATGATCGACAACTCGGGCAGTATGACGGATACGGACCCCGATAATGGGCGTTTCGAAGCAGCCAAGACGCTGATCAATCAAATGGAAAGTGACAAGCAGGTTGCGGTGTTCACCTTTGATGATCAGCCGCAGCTGCTGCAGCCCTTTATCGCATTGGATAGTGAAGCAGCCAAAAACGAGGTGAACAGCAAGATCGACGGCATTGTCACAACGTCAGGCGGTACAAACTTCGATGCCGTGCTCCGGGAAGCGATGGAGCAGATCAAAGGCAAGCAGGACCCTAAACGCGGAACGGTTGCCATATTGCTCTCGGATGGATTCAGCGAGGCCGATACCTCAGATATTTTGGACGAATATGCGAATGAACAGATTGCCGTCAACACCGTCGGTCTGAGTCTGGTAGATCCATCCGGCACCGACTTGCTGCGCAGCATCGCTCAGCAGACAGGTGGCATGTACTATGACGTACCGGATTCCGGTGGTCTCAACATGGCATTTCAGCAAATTTACGATACGATTGACGAACGGACATTGGTGACCGAACGCACGGGCATGATGGAACACAGTACCTATCTTGCGATCTTCCGTGTTGGCGCTATGCTGCTGATTGGTATAGCGCTGGGTGTATCGCTTGGGCTGGTCTTCGATAACCGCCACCTGGCTGTCAGCTTCGGTATTGGCGGAGCGGTATCAGGCCTGCTTGCAGGACTTTTGCTGGAATGGGGGCTGGATGGATCACCTATTGGTGATACGTTTGTAAGATTCGGTGCGATGCTCATATTATCGGCTGTGCTTACGCTGTTTACCTGGATCATTCCCATCAAGGAGAATACGCCGCGGAGCAGCCGGGGTCGCCGTGAAGCAGGCAGGGGAACCCCGTCGGCAGACGGTTTCGGTCAGCGGGCGAGAGATACACGCAGCAAAGGATTTTAAACATCGGGAGGTTGGAGACACATGCGATTTGCAGATGCGGACCCTTCGGTGCCTCTGATTCGCAGACTTACACTTGCGGTGGACGATGGCTATTGTACGCTTCGCTGGCTTTGGCCGGAAGGTGTGGAAGCTGTGTACGTGGAACGGCTGGAGCTTGAGTTGGTTGGCGACGAGCAGAGCAGGGACCAGACTGCTCCAGGCAAGTTGAAGCTGTATACGAGAGAAGAATACAAGGCGAGTAACGGATATATGGACCGGATGACAGGGTTTGGCGCCATTCGGTATACGGTACATGTTTGCCGAATGTACGAGGACGGCCCGGTGCTGCTGCGTCAGTTGAATGACGAGAATACGGTCATTGCAAGCGCAGGCAAGGCGGATATCCATTTTTCCATCCGATACAAAAGCGGTTTTTTTCAAAAACGAAAAAGTGTACTCATGACCGTAACGGCAGAAGTGCCGGTGCCTAAGGAAGCGCTCTGTTATGTACGCAAGCAGGGCGGAGTTCCATTGAACAAGGAAGACGGTACGGTGTACCCTTTTGTCAGTGATTTTGCTCCAGGAAGAAATGAAATGCCGCCCGTGGAAGTGGCCAAGGATGACTATGTGAGGCTGTTCTTCACGGACGGACCGAAATACGGAGCCGTTTACCGCCTAATATCAGACTAGATGAATGTGAGGCAGACTCGAGCTGCCTGAACAGGGAGGGGAGTGGCTATGAGTTTTTTTAGTCGGTTTTTGAAGAGACAGCAGCCGGAAGAACGGCCGCCGTTTTACGATATTGTATGTCCTTATTGCTTCAGCAAGTTTTCACCGGAAGAGGTGGTGTTCCGCGCTGCCCATCACCGGGACGACGATGAAGATTATGCACTGGGGGAAGATGCGAAGCTGAATCGGTATCGCGAACGCTTTGGGCTGGATACCGTATTCGATATGGAAGCCGTTCTGGCTCCGCATGATGTGCCTGAGGAACATCGGATCTATTCGGATAACATTGTGATGGGACTGAATGACCGGTACGGAGTAGTTACGCGGCGCCGGTTGTGTCCACACTGTCATAATGAGCTGCCGGTTACGGCAGGCAAGGCACCAAGCAATATCATTTCCATTATCGGTGCATCCCAGGTGGGCAAGTCGGTGTACATGACATCGTTGATTCATACACTGCAGCACTATACCGCTGACCACTTCGATGCAGCCTGCATGCCGCTAAATGCGGAGATTAGCCGCAGGTTCCGCGCAGATTACGAAGAACCGCTGTTCGAGCGGGGGGATCTGCTGGATTCGACGCAAAAAGAGAAGCTGCAGGAGCCGTTTATTTTTCAGTTTGTGTTCAAGGATGAAGATAAAGCACCGCTGACCCTGGTCTTTTTTGACGTGGCCGGCGAGGGTATGGTTGAGCAGGATTACCTGGGTCTGCATGGACAGCATATCAAGAACTCAGCGGGTATCCTGTTTATGGTGGACCCACTTCAGATTCGTTCGATTCGGGACAAAATCCGCATTAACCTCGGCAACGAGCCGGGCGAGTGGACACCACGATATGATGAGCCGCGCGATGTCGTATTGACGCTGTTCGGTGATTTCATCGCCTATCAGGACAAAGCCAAGACGAATATCCCTACGGCCGTTGTGCTTACCAAGAGCGACATGCTGCACTCCCTTAAGGATGAAGAGGGGGATTATATCAAATCCAACAGCAATGTATTCCGCAATATGGTACACCGCGACTGGTTCGATCTGACCGAATTCGAAAATATCGACGGAGAGATCCGGCGTTTTATCGAGAAGGTGGACCGTCCGTTCAAAGGCACGATGGATGTGTACTTCAAGGATACGGCCTATTTCGCAGTATCTGCGCTGGGCAGCAATCCGGTGGATATGAAGCTGCAGGGTGTCGTGAGTCCCATCCGGGTGGACGAGCCGTTTCTGTGGCTGCTGTACAAGCTGAAGTACATTGAGGGGAGAGTGGGATGATGCGTTCTTCCATGACCCCGCCAATTGAACAACAGATGTACACAAGAGAGCGGCGCGGGGTGTTTCGCACAACGGAGGGGTTCGATACGGTTGCGGCATCGCCGGGACTGGATCCTTCTTTTATCAAAAAAATTCTTCATCCCTATTGCGTCTACGACGCTCCTGCGGAGCTGACGGGCCGGAGTGAGAAGGACGAGGCGAAGTTCCCGTCATCCATTCATCTGATTCATCTGGAGAGCGGAGAAACGATTCTTGGGCAGAATGTGTACCAGTCTGCAGATTTCACCGGGCTGCGCAGCGCCTTTTTTGCACATAACTATGTCCTGTCTCCGGAACGCTCCGAAGAACAGATGAAGCAGGGGAATTGGCTGGATGCTGTATTCGCCACGTCATATGACATCGAACAAGGCACGGTATTGCCTGCCTTGACTGAATTGCCGGGTGCGCCATTAAATGGGCAAGGGATTGGCTTGGGAGCCGGAGCTAGTGCCCGTGCAGCAGCACCAGCCGATATTTTGGGAGCACTCAAAATGAACGAAACACTCTTCAAGCGTTTGCTCTATGCGGTCATGCAGGCCGTAGCGACCCGGCGAAAGGTATACATTTCGCTGGACCTGCCTGCTGAGGAGATCACGGCTGGAGCCAAGGAACTGCTTCGCCTGCTCTTTGCTGCACTGCCTTACGCTTTCAGGCGGCAGCTCGGCTTCATGACATTTGCCAAGGAGCCGCAGGCCAAGAAGGGAGTCCATCTTCAGTTTGTAGAGCGGGGAACGCTCCGTCCCAAAGACCGGAATACGGAGAAGGATTTTACCTTCGATCTGGCTACCGGGAGGGTAACACATGCGGAAGCGTCGGTAGCCCAGCTTCCTTATGCGGAGTTTGCCTGGTCATTGCTGCAGGAGCCGGAAACGGCAGTTTCATTCTATACCTTTGCAGATGAGATGTTATCCGGCACAGAACCAGGACGCGAGCTTTCCATTGAAGCTTACGGGGAACTGTCCGTGTTTTACCGTCTTGAGCAAGGGATGGAAGAGCTCTACCTGAATAATAAGGGCGGGGTTCTAAGCGGACTGCTTACCTATCTGAAGCCGGAAGGCGGAGCCCAGCGGCGTTCGCGCCTGAATGAACTGTTCCTTACCCTGCTCAGCCGGGAACTCGACAGCGTTAAAAGGGAGAATGTACCCGAGGAAACGGTCGCTGCACGCATCGGGGAGTACTTCCGTGTCGCTGCGCCTGTCGTCCAATCCCGGATCGTGGACTATTTCATCTATGCGGTGAACAATGCCAGGTCTCAGAAACGGATGATGGCCGTACAGGAATTGTATGCTTTACTGGATCGTGATTCTGGGCTGAGCCTTGCATTCTTCGATAAAGTACTGGCCAATGAATCACTGACGAAGCTGCTGTTTGAGCCTTATCTGGACAGTCAGCTGAAACGTACGGAAACCGCATCGGATGTTATAGGGGTGATCGAGCGTTGGGTAACCAAGCATACAACTGCAGTGCACAACAGCTTCCTGCTGGAACGGACAGCCACGGAGCTGCGTGAACGATTATGTTCTGCGCCGAACCCGGTTCAGGCTGCCAATGAAGCGCTCAAAAGGGTGAGTGTGCTCGACCGGGTTTCCTCTGACATGTTGGTCAACGATGGAATTAAAGCTCGAATTGGGCAGTCTGAGACGGTGACCAGGTCCGGCCGCCCGAGGGGAGCCGAATCAGCAGGATTATCCGCTTATCAGGAGGAGCTGACACGTCTCGCCGATAAGCTGGCATATGTCATTAATCTGTTTCTCATCCAGGATCTTGATCTGGAACGGGTAAACCGGGAGCAGCTATTGAGCATAGATATTTTGCTGCACAGCAGCGAGGTACGTGACTGGGCGGCACGTCAGGGCCAGGATGTATCCGCGCGTACGAACATGATGCTGGCGGCCAGAGCGTTGCTGAGCGGTGAAGGACGTGAAGAAGAGGAACTGGAATCGCTGAGCCTTGCGGAGCGGAATGAACTCCAGCGTTGGGCACGCCGCTGGCTCGCGGACGAACTGCGGAATCATCCGGGAACGCCTGCATACGAGGCGCTGTCGCTGGCCTTCTATCGGGGAGGGAGCGGCAGCAAGCTGGACTATGCGGGGCTGATTGAGTTTGTCCGAAGCAATGCTGGCAGTGCGGACGTCTTGTATTCATTTTTCGAATGGTCGGGGAATCAGCGGTTGTTTATTCGGGGCTCCCAGGCGAACAAAGCGTATTCGGACGCCATTGTAGCCTATTTCAAGGAACATGATCGGGAAGCCTTCAAGTCCAAGTCGGCGTTCAAGCCGTATTATGCGAGAGCGGGCAAAACGATGAAGCCAGCCTACGATCGGGCCAAAACGGAATTATCTTCACCGCTTGTGCGCATGCTGACGGGCAAGAGAAAGAACCTATTTTTCGGATCGGTTATCGTCATCCTGATTCTGGGTATAACCGGGGTTACGTATGCACTGACGGTGAATAAAACAGAATCGCCAGAAGCGGCACCTCCACAGACACAGGAGCCCGTGGTTCCGGCCGAGCCTGAGGTGCAGCTTGCAGAGCAGATCGCTTATGTAATTCCGGCATCCGAGGCAGACGGGACGAACAAAGATGCACAGCTGGTGCTCCGTTTCAGAAATGAAGCAGACAGTAATGCGTTATCGCCCGGCTCGCTCCAATTAACCATGCAGGATGGAACAACGCATGAGGTTGATGCGGCGGCCGATTGGGAGAGCTTTAACCGAAATGAGGAACCGGATGCGGAGGGGCCGACAGGAGATACGAGTTCATCTGAAGGAACTTCTGGGGATACGTCTACAGGCTCTGCGAATGATGAAGAGCAGGTAGAGGACTCCGACCAGGGGACAGGTACACCAACGATGGATGATTCCACTACAGATCAAGCAGCAGATGCAGAGATGAATGGAGAAAGCGGGAATACTTCTGGCTCCGCAGATGCTGATGGAGATATGGAGCAGGGAACGGACAACACATCGTCCGATACTTCGGACACAGCGGTGGGATCAGATTCGACTTCATCAAAAGAGCTAACGGTCGCTGAAGCGGATCGCCTGTATCCCTATGGGCAGCAGATGACGTTACCTCCTGAAATTAATCCGGAAGACATCGTAAGTGTCCAGATGGGTACGGTGGTAATCAACCTGATGCCAGAACCGAAGCTGTAGCCGTAGCGTAATTATTTATAACCAAAATGGGAATGCAAGATGACCTTGGCATGTAGTCGGGGTCATCTTTTTTTACTTTTTATTTTCTCACGAATAATTTAGGGAGTTCTTATATTTATCAAAATATGCAACTTTCTGATTTTTGGAGATGTCTGACATGAGAGGAGCTATTCTAATAATAAAATGAAGGCAGGTAACCAATGATGCGTGTGTATTTCATACTTTTGATGTGTATTGTGCTCTTGGGTTGTTCGAACACTTTAAGTGGAGACGCACAGCCGGATCATATTCAAAAAGAAGATGGCGGCCCAGTGATTGCAACGAAACAATTAGGGGAGTACATGCTCCGATTCGCCATTCAGAAATCAGATGATCATACGTTCACTTTTCAACCAGGTTTGAAGTATGTGGGGAATGATGTCAGTCATGTGATTCTGCATTCCAAGCAAGTTTTTGCAGTGGATATACAAGTGAGTGGGGAGACCATTCTTCCGCCACGGACAACGACAAGTGAAGGTCTGACAACAAACTTGACGAATGAGGAATGGTATACGGAACAAGTTGAGATCACACTCACTCGAGCACAAATTCAAAAGTTAACCGAATCAGAGGGGACCATTGTGCTCAATGCCTATTTTCAATCCGAGCAGTCCGGTTTTGTAGATGAGAAGAGAATGATTTTAAATGCATCCCAAGTTCTGTTGGAAAATAAGGAATAGAATTATGCTTGTTCACAAATCAGACACAATAACCTAGATTCAGAAATTTTGGAGAGTGAACAACAGTGATAAAATGCGCGTTTACGTTGAGAAAACTCTCACAACAATCATAGGAACCCCGACAATAGAACCTTTAAACACACCAAGATATCCTAAAACAAAGCGAAAAGATTGGTTTTTTGGGTTGACAAATGATAATGATTATCAGTATCTTTAGTATAGAAGATTTGTTGTGCCGGAAATACGCTGAACATATAAATTCGTTTTCGTTATCGATAGCCGGAATACATAACCGGGATAAATGAGAGAGGGATGATCGCATGTTTCGTCTGGAGACGTCCAAGCTGGATATCGCTTATGAAGAAAGACTGATTGTTGAGGATCTGAATATTCAAATTCCCCAAGGAAAAATTACTGCGCTTGTTGGAGCCAATGGTTCAGGTAAGTCGACCATCCTGAAAACGATGGCACGGATCATGAATCCAAAAGCAGGTAGCGTACTGCTCGACGGGAAGTCCATTCATAAGCAATCCACCCGCGAAGTAGCCAAGCAGCTTGCGATTTTGCCGCAAAATCCTACGGCACCCGAGGGACTTACAGTAACGGAACTGGTCTCCTACGGAAGATTCCCTTATCAAAAAGGATTTGGCTCCATGCGTGCTGAAGACAAACGCATGATTGAATGGGCCATCGAAGTAACTGGCATGACCGAGTTTCATGATCGTCCAATTGATCAGTTGTCTGGTGGACAACGCCAGCGTGCCTGGATTGCCATGGCACTTGCACAAGAGACTGACATCTTGTTCCTGGACGAGCCGACGACATTCCTCGACATGGCTCACCAGCTTGAAGTTCTGCAATTGCTGGAGATGCTGAATGCAACGGCAAATCGCACCATTGTCATGGTTGTACATGACCTGAATCATGCTTCCCGTTACGCACATCACATGATTGGCATTAAAAAAGGTAAAGCGATCGCTACAGGCTCCCCTGTAGAAGTCATGAACTGTGACGTGCTTCGCGAAGTGTTCAACATTGAGGCCGATATCGTGATTGATCCGCGTTCCGGTGTGCCGCTGTGCCTGCCATACGCTCTTGCTGGTGAACGCCAGCAAACGGCAGCGCCAGATCAAATGGTGATGAACAGTGCAATGATGAATGCTGCTGCTGGACGCTCGGAACAACGTGTTCGTACCGCAACAGGAAGTTAAAGAAATGGACCTGTATGGTCCTAAATTATAGAATGCAGCCGCTTTGCACTTGTGCAGGCGGCTCATTCGCATTCATGGGAGGACTGCAGGAATGGGAGCTATCAACTACACCTGGTTACAGCAATATGGAAGAATCACAACCGAGGCGAGCATGGAATCGGTATATGAAATGCCCATGGCGGCGCTAAGGCAACCGGAGAAGGCGAGAGAGATGCTCGAAGTGTATAACAAACACCTTCAGGCAGAATCCATCCGTTCTGCGGCCGTATATTTCATGCATTCGGTTCGCGGGCTGATGCTCGGGGTTCATTACATGACTGCACTCTGTGATACGTGGGTTGATCTATCGCTGGAAAACATGAATCTGCAGTTGGAAGTGAAGGATGGCCGCGCGGCCTTCTGTTTTCAACTGGTGGATGGTACAGAGTATCCTCACCCATCTCCGGTGTGTCCTACAGATACGACAAAGATCTCATGGCGTACCGATGTCCTGACCTCATATTACAGGGAGCAGCTGCGTCCCCTGATTGAAGGAGTAGCATCTGCTGGAGATGCTAACCTCGGTCAGATGTGGTCACAGCTTGCCTCCATGCTCCGCTGGTACAAAACAACAGCACTGCAGATGAACATTGAAGAGGCAGAGCGTGAAGCGGTAATTGAAGGATATGAGCACGTTATTGCTATGCCTGCAGATCTGCTCGGTCTAAAAAAGAATGTGCTATCTTTCAAGCCGGTCGAAATTGATAATCCGCACCAACCTGGAGAGACCATGCTAATGAAGCCGGTATGCTGCCTGCATCATCAGGTGTATGGAGGCCAGAACTATTGTTATAGCTGCCCCAAACTCAGTAAGGCAGAGCGGCAGGAGCGTTATGACGCTATTGTGGCAGCCAAATTAGGGTAACCCGCAGAGGTTCGGATTGTGAATTTGGTAAATGGTTGGCACAGGACTATAATATGGAGACAGGCGCTGTATTACTTTGTCATTTGCAACGTAAAGGCAGCAGCCCAAAAACCAACATCTGTCATGGGAGGAATCAGTCATGTCCGTATATTCGTATCAGGCCGTAACGACTGCCAATCAGGAAGTGCCGCTGGATCTGTACCAAGGTAAAGTTCTTGTCATCGCCAATACGGCGAGCAAGTGTGGGCTGACTCCGCAGTATGGAGAGCTGCAAAAGTTATATGATCGTTACCGCGATCAGGGTCTGGTTGTACTTGGATTCCCTTGTAACCAGTTTGGAGGTCAGGAGCCAGGTACAAGCGAGGAAGCCGAATCCTTCTGCCAAGTAAACTATGGCGTTAACTTCCCCGTATTTGCCAAAGTCGACGTGAACGGTGAGGATGCTCATCCGTTGTTCCAGTATCTTCGCGAGCAGCAGCCTGGCGCAAGTGAAGATAACACGATTCAATGGAATTTCACCAAATTCCTGGTTAATCGTGAAGGAGAAGTTGTCGGACGTTTTGAACCCAAAGAGTCTCCTGAAGCCATGACTGCAGAGATTGAGAAGCTGCTGGGCTAAACAAATAGAACAGATAAAGCCTGTCTCCATTGCTGGAGGACAGGCTTTTTTGGATCAATTAAATCATTCAGATTAGGGCAACGGTTTTTTTAAGGTGTAATATCCTTGGTCTGAGGCAAGCTGAAGGAGATTACGGGCGTAATTGCCAGCCCATGAATAGCCGTTTCGCCGCTCCTCGCTAATGTCCATGATATCCATGTACTTTTTGCCGTCGCGGTCGGCGTAGAAGGGCGCATCTTCTTCCACATTGTAAAAACGGTACCAGATCACACTCGTCGGATCAGGCTCAAAATAAACAGGCCCTTGGCGATTGTACTTGGTTCCATCCTCACGAACCTGATCGAACCAGCGGAGGGCGCCCTTGGCTGCTCGTTCAATCTCCGGTGTCTGAGGTCTGGACATAAGGAAAGCGGTGATGGCTACGGATTCGGAGCCTGACTTGGACGCCAGCTCATAGGCTCTTCCGGATACAGGTGCATAAGTTGAAGGATCATGCTGGGCACCCCATACCGTAGGTACACCGTCGTTGATAATTTGGGCTTTCAGTGTATACGCAATCCCGTTATCCAAGGCTTTTTCCAGCTTCCCCCTTGTATCCTCACTCAGGATATCGTTGTTAAATCCTTTGCGCTTTTCAATGATGTCATCGATGAGAACCATGGTTCGCACCATGGCATTGTCATTATAAGTGACACTATCTGAATAATTGCCACGTTGCGGGTAGACTTGAGGCCATCCGCCTGATGGGTATTGGGAAACGAGGATAAAGTCCACCGCTTTGCGAACACTGTCCCGGAAGAGGGGATTGCCCGTTTTTTCATACATGTCAGCCAGGAAGCGGATCTCTGTTGTAGTTGCATCATTATCAAACGTTCCAAGTTCTACGCCTTTTGAGTCTTTCCAGTCAGAGCGTGGTGTTATCCCGTCCCATGAAGACTTATACTTCTCCTCCATCGCTTTGAAAAATCCCCCATGCGGCAGCTGCCAGGATACCATGTTCAGAGCATATGCGGTGTCCTTGGCCATGTCACCTGTGGAGAACATGCTGTAATCCCTGAGCTTATTCAGCAGTGAAGATACATCAACGCCTGCGGAAGTTTTGGAAGATAGCACCTCCGTTTTGATTGTAACAGGCGGCGAATCGGCGAAAGCAACAACAGGTTTAGCAATGTCTGCGGTCAGCATGGCAATAATTGCGGTGACAGGTACGAGACTTAATGAAACAGAGATTGAACGTTTCTTCAAATGAACGCCTCCCAATAGTAATTGGTATTCCATTCATATAAAACCCAAATTAAGGATCAATATTATTGTAAGCGCTTACCAATATAAAAAGCAACCATTCATCTAGAATTTTTTTTTACTAATTTAATCATGAGAGACGGACAGCTAGCCGCCGGATACATATTGAAGAGTTGATTTCTCAAGAAGTTCCGGAAGCATAATCATGGCTCGAACAGGGGACAATATTCTGAGTGAGGATGAGATTCCCCAGAGGCTCGAAAGAAGTTTTTTATTTATTTTGAGAAAACACTTGTAATGTGAAAAAGATCACATTATAATGAGTACATGAAGTGAAATAAATCACAAAGGCAACCGACGTAAAGTGAATGTTTTCACAATATCATTTAATCTCATTAGTGAATATATTCACAAGTATGAGAAAGTGAGATAGCAAACATCGTCCAAATTCGAGGAATCAAGGCAGCACAATGATAAATGATGAACTTTATTTTATAACTTCAAGGGGGACCTTTATTATGAAAATCGCAGTTATCGGATGTACACATGCAGGAACCGCAGCGATCGTGAATACCGCCAAATTGTACCCGGATGCTACCATTACGGTGTATGAACGCAATGACAATATTTCCTTCCTTTCGTGTGGTATCGCACTTTATGTAGGTGGCGTCGTGAAAGATCCGGATGGATTGTTTTACTCTTCGCCAAACCAGCTGGCCGAGCTGGGTGTAGTCACTAAAATGCTGCATGAAGTTACGGCAGTGGACGCTGCGAATCATAAGCTTCAGGCTAAAAACCTGAAAACCGGGGAAGAATTTGAAGACACGTTCGACAAGCTCATTGTGACGACAGGTTCATGGCCGGTAGTCCCAAAACTCGAGGGAATCGAGATGGAAAACATCTTACTTTGCAAAAACTACAACCATTCCAATATGATCATCGAAAAGGCAAAAGAAGCTAAACGCGTTACTGTTGTCGGAGCAGGGTATATCGGTGTTGAACTGGTTGAAGCGTTCCAAATGAACGGCAAGGAAGTAACATTGATCGATAGCGTGGACCGCATTCTGAATAAATATCTGGATCCTGAATTCACAGATGCCATTGAAGAGACATTAACGGGACGGGGCATCAAACTGGCGCTGGGCCAAACGGTGCAGAAATTTACCGGAGAGAATGGCAAAGTGACAAAGGTGATTACATCCAAAGGTGAATTTGAAACCGACCTCGTAATTCTATGCATTGGATTCCGTCCAAATACCGAATTGCTCAAAGGGCAGGTGGATATGCTGCCAAACGGCGCGATCATCGTGGACAAATACATGCAAACAAGTCAAAAAGACATTTTTGCCGCTGGAGACAGCTGTGCAATTCACTATAACCCAACCGGCAAAGCTTCCTACATTCCGCTGGCGACCAATGCCGTAAGAATGGGTACACTTGTAGCCCGTAACCTCGTTCGTCCTACGACGCCGTACATGGGTACGCAGGGAACATCGGGCATTAAAATTTATGACCAAAATATTGCAGGTACAGGTCTGACCGAAACATCTGCTGCAGATGAAGGTCTGGTGGTCGAAGCCGTGACGCTGGAAGATGCTTACCGTCCGGAGTTCATGCCGACGGCTGAGAAACTGCTGCTCAAAGTGATTTATGAGCAGGCCACACGCCGGATTGTCGGGGCACAAGTCATGTCCAAGGCAGATCTGACACAGTCGATCAATACGATCTCGGTATGCATACAGAATAACATGACCGTAGATGAGCTCGCCTTCATCGACTTCTTCTTCCAGCCTCATTACAACAAACCGTGGAACTTCCTGAACTCGGCTGGCCTTCAAGCTCTGCCTCCAGTGGAAGTGAAAGCACCTGCATTGGTTTAAAAAATACCTTATCTAAGGAGTGATCCCTCTGGGGATTACTCCTTTTTATATATTCGCATCTTTTCTTCCGGCCAGGTAATTCCTTAAATTCAAAACAGATCAATTTGGAATAAACCCATGAGGTTGTGATTAATTGCACAAAGTTTTAAAGCGAGCCGCGATACAATAATATCATCCAATGAAACGTTCAAACGTTCCCTATGTCATACGGTTTACAGCGTTTCGTGAACAGTGAAGGAGAGGATGGTTATGGCGGCAAAAACACCTCTTGAGGTTGCACAATATACGGTGAAAACGGGGATGAAGAAGGCACAGAACAGGGTGTCCTCTGTGCTCGTTCTCAGTTTCCTGGCAGGGGCATTTATCGCGCTTGGATTCCTGCTGGATATTCGGGTTATTGCCTCCGCCCCGGCAGAATGGGGCAGCTTGGTCAACCTGATCGGCGCTGCGGTATTCCCCGTAGGATTGATTATGGTATTGATCGGCGGAGGAGAACTGCTGACAGGCAATATGATGGCTGTACCGCTCGCCACGCTGGCACGCAAATTGTCCGTGGGCAGCATGCTGAAAAACCTTACTTTAGTTACGATAGGCAATTTTTTGGGTGCACTGTTCGTGGCATATGCATTCGGGCATGTGCTTGGCCTCACGGGAGAAGGCGTATATCTGGCCAAGGTTGTGGATATGGCAGGACACAAGCTGCATGATGGCTTTCTTCAGGCGTTTATATCGGGAATCGGGTGTAACTGGCTGGTTGCCCTGGCGGTCTGGCTGTCTTATGCATCCGATACGATGAGTGGCAAAGTGCTCGGCATCTGGTTTCCAACGATGGCCTTTGTCGCTATTGGGTTTCAGCACGTGGTTGCCAACATGTTTCTTATTCCGGCTGCGATCTTCGAAGGACATTATTCGTGGGGGCAGTATATCATGAACTTCATTCCGGTATGGCTCGGTAATCTTACAGGAGGCGCGCTGTTCGTTGCTGCAGCCTACTGGATGGTGTACTTGCGCAAGACGGAACCCGAGGTCAAAGCGGTTGTTCCGACGGTGGAGCCGGAAGCCAGACCAATGTGGAGCAAGCAGGCATAACAATATATTTCAATCATATATAGTAGCGATTCCATATCGCCTGGAACACAGTGATTGTATGCTGTGAACGGGCGAGCAGGGGATCGCTTTTTATGTCCAGACAGAATAAATTCGCCATGACAAGGTTCGGGGGAACGAAACCTGTTCATGGCGAATTTCGGGAGTGGTCCATGATATGGCATGAGGAGGAAGTGGGGAAACACTAACCTAATGCCTTGTTCTTAATTTACCCCTGAATTTAGGAGGTGAATCATGGGGTGCAAACTTTTTTTAGAAAAAATGCATCGTGCGTACAGCGTCGAAAACAAGACTGTTCTCTTTACGCCATTACCTCCAAAATTATATGATGTAAGGATAGTTTTAAATGGGGAGGACTTGTACATATGATCGATCAGGAGAATGGCGTGTTTCCGGCGGTTTGCCCGCTTGACTGCCCGGATACTTGCGGCCTGCTGCTTCATAAGGAAAACGGTAGAATCGTAAAGGTTGCAGGCAATCCGGATCATCCGATTACAAAGGGTGCCATCTGCAATAAAGTCAGAAACATGGCGGAGCGGGTATATCATCCCGAGCGGCTGCAATATCCGATGCGACGTGTGGGAGCGAAGGGCGAGGGCAAGTTCGAACGTATAAGCTGGGACGAAGCCATTGATGAGATAACGGGAAAATTCAAATCTGTATCCGAGACGTATGGTTCTGAAAGCATCCTGCCATACAGCTTTTACGGCAACATGGGCATCCTCGGGGTAGACGGCATGGACCGTCGTTTCTTCAATGCGCTTGGTGCCAGTATGCTGGAGCAAACGATCTGCAATGCGGCCGGCAATACAGGATGGAAATATACGATGGGCGCTAACCGGGGAACCCTGCCCGAAGATACGGAGCATGCGGATCTCATTGTCATCTGGGGCGGCAACATTGTCAGCACAAACATGCATCAGGTGGTCCTGGCTGAGAAAGCCCGCAAAAAGGGAGCCCAAATTGTGGTCATCGATGTTCACCGGAATCGTACGGCGCAATGGGGGGACTGGTTTATCCCCCTCTATCCGGGCACAGACAGCGCACTCGCACTGGGATTGATGAATGTACTGTTTGAACAGGGATTGACGGACGAAGCCTTTATGCAAAAGTATACCGTGGGCCATGAGGCTCTCCGTGATCATGTTCGCAGCTATACCCCTGAGCGCGTTGCACGCATTACTGGCGTACCGGAAACGGATATCGTGAAGCTGGCTGAGCTTTACGGTAAAGCACAGGCGGCGCACATCCACATCGGTAACGGTCTCCAGCACCATGATAATGGAGGCATGAATGTGCGAAGTGTAGCCTGTCTGCCTGCCATTACGGGGCAGTGGCTGAAGCGCGGTGGCGGTGCCGTGCGCACCAACAGCTATGCGAGCACCAATAGCGACGCACTGGAGCGTCCGGAGCTTCGCAGCAATCCAGAGCCGCGAGTCGTGAACATGAACCGGATTGGTGAAGCGCTGCTGGAAGCGGAGCAGCCCATCCGGGCCATGATGGTCTATTGCAGCAATCCACTGGTTGTGGCACCGGATACCGAGCGGGTCGAGCGAGGTTTTGCGCGGGAAGATTTGTTTACAGTTGTGCATGACCTGTTCATGACGGATACAGCGAAATATGCGGACATTCTTCTGCCAGCCAAATCTTCATTTGAAGCGACGGATCTCTACACCTCCTACTGGCATCAGTATGTTCATCTGCAGGAGCCGGTTATTGCACCTGTGGGTGAGAGCAAGAGCAATGTGGAGCTGTTTTCACTGCTGGGACTGGCCATGGGATATGATCCTGAGATTTTCGGTGAAACGCCGGAACAGATGATTGCGGGTGCCCTTACGGATACAGGTAATCCTTATATGAACGGAGTTACGCTGGAGGCACTCCAGGAGCATCGTTTTGTAAAATTGGACATGGCTCCACATGCATCATATCTGGAACAGCTGCCTACACCGTCGGGTAAGATTGAGTTGTTCTCCGAGGCGATGGCGGAGAGAGGCCTGCCACCGCTGCCCACGTATCGTGCTTTGGTCGAAGGGTATGACGGAGAACATCCGGCCGGACCTGATGATGTGCATCCGCTTATGTTCCTGTCGCCACCGAACCACAACTTCTTGAACTCTTCCTTTGCCAATACGGAGAAGCATCAGCGTATGGAGAAAATGCCAATGCTGCAAATTCATCCGGAGGATGCTGCGAGGAGAAACATTCAAGATAGCGATGCGGTGGTGGTGTGGAATGAGCGAGGACGGATCGAACTTACCGCAAAGGTGAGTGAAGCCATGCTGCCGGGTACAGTCATCAGCCAGGGCTTGTGGTGGGATGGCAGTGGCCGGAAGCAGCGGGTAAACTCGCTGACGTCCAATCGGCTGTCCGATATGGGCAACGGGGCAACATTCTTCTCGGCCACTGTCGAAGTGAAGCGTCAATGAGTGTGCTTGCGCATTGGGGCTTTTCAGGTAAGATGAACAATGGATAAACCCTGGAGCAGAATGTAGAAAGTTAAAGTTATCTTTAATAAATACGAATGGCCTCTGCTCTGGTCGAAGAATAGCCGTGAGCAGAGGTTGTTTTGCTTTTTTATGGTGTTAAGGAGAATGAATAAAGATGATGAGATGGTTGGATACATATCCAAAGGAAGTCAAAGTATTTTTGCTGGCAAGTCTGGTTAACGCGACAGGAAGTGCCTTGATGTGGCCGCTGACCACGATGTATGTGTTTGATGAACTCGGACGGACCATGGCTAATGCGGGATTCGTTATATTAATCCAGTCGCTCGGTGGTATCTTTGGCCAGCTGCTTGGTGGCGCACTATATCACAGGGTAGGCGTCAAGAAACTGATTATCGGATCGCTTGCCCTTAATGCTCTCGGGCTGTTTGCACTGCCCTGGATTAGTGCGTACTGGGTCGTGTTTATATGTGCGATGGGCTGGATCGGTTTGTTCAGTTCGTTGTCACTGCCTGCCATTCAGGCCTTCATTGGCTTTCGGTTTGCGGAGCGGCGGGGAGAACTGTTCAATATTATTTATGTGGCAAACAATATCGGTGTAGCGATTGGTACGGCACTCAGTGGTTTTTTGGCCGACTTTTCCTATCATCTCAGTTTTGTACTGAACGGAGTGACCTCTGCCGGGTTTGCGATCTTCTTCTGGTACTATCTGTCGCGGGCGGAACCGGATCAGGGAGAAGTCCATTTGACGAAACGCAAAACTGTTCAGGATGGCCCGGGGATCTGGGCGCTGCTCGGCAACACCAGATTATACCTGTTTATGAGTCTGGGTGTGTTGTTCATCCTGTTTGGCAATTCCATCTGGAATACTGGCGTGTCACCGTATATTATCTCTGAAGGTATGGAAAAACGGATGTACGGCCTGCTCTGGACGCTTAATGGGGTTTTGATCTTCGTAGGTCAACCGTTCACCAGCTGGGTTAAACGTACCATGGCCCGCACCTCCACTGCGCAGATGGCAGCAAGTGCGGTGTTCTACGGTATGGCTTACATCGTCATGATTACCATGTACAGCTACCCAGGTATGGTTCTTGCAATGGTTCTGGCTACCTTTGGGGAAATGCTGATCTCGCCTGCAACTCCGGCCTTTATATCTGAACATGCTGGCAGATCCGCACCATTTTATATCGGGGTGTCAGGCGGGATCGGATCGATTGGTCGTGTCATAGGCCCGTATGTGATGGGTGTGATGTATGATAAGCAAGGCTTGATTTCCGTAGCCTGGCTGGCGACAGCCATGGCGGGGGTGGCACTGCTCGGTTTTGTACTCCATGCCGTGCTGAATCGCCACCGCGAGGTGAAGGAGTATGGTTTGGATAACTAGAGTCTTCTAGATGGAGTATCATTGGAGCAGACATGTTGGACGGGATGAAAGTCCATCCAGCATGTCTGTATGTTCCATAAAATCATGATTGACAAAATAATGTTTTTATGCTATAATTTACATATTATTTGTTTCCGTATATACTAAGGTTCTCCTGGCCAGGGGGAACCTTATTTTTGTTGTGCGGGAGGATCCACGATGAAGCCAAATGAATCCAGCATCACATCCTTGATCTCGGCCTTTGGCCGCGCTTATCACAGTCAGTATGACACACCTCTGATTTTCAATGATTATATAGCCAGGGAGCTGATTGCTCCGCAGGAATTTGAACAGATTCGTGAGCAAATGGTAAAGGGCATTCATTTTTTTAATCCGGAAATGGCTGATATTGTTAAGGAGGATCCCGATCAAATATTGAAATGGATCACACAAGTTCAGCTGTCCCCGATTGCTCTGTCGAGGGCTGCCTATTGCGAGCAGGTGCTGCTCCATGAAGTTACACTGGGAGCCAGACAGTATGTCATTCTGGGAGCAGGAATGGATACCTTTGCATTAAGAACTCCGGAACTGAGCGACAGTCTGAATATCTTTGAAGTAGACCACCCGGCCACACAGCAGTTCAAGATCGATAGGCTGAATTGGGCCGACCTATCTATTCCTAGCAACCTGCATTTTGTTCCGATGGATTTCACGCATGAGTTTAGTTACGAGAATCTAACGAACAGGGGCTTTCGGAATCAGAAAACGTTCTTTAGCCTGCTGGGCGTTACGTATTATCTGACCAAAGAGGTGTTGTCCAATCTCATGATGCATGCCTTTGCCAACCTCCCATCCGGAAGTTCAATTGTACTGGATGCTGCAGACGAACGACTCTTTGAGGAAAAAGGAATGTTTAACCGGGTAGAGAACATGGTAAAGCTGGCTGCCGTAGGTGGCGAGCCGATGCAATCCTGTTTTACGTACAGCGAGATTGAGCGCATGCTGGTGGATGCTGGCCTGCTCATTTATGAGCATCTGTCGCCAGAAGATATCCAAGAGCGATACTTCAGTAATCGTACTGATGACCTCTCTGCATTTGAAACCATCCATTTTATCCATGCGGTCAAAAAATAAATGCCTGTTCAGCATGCTTCGCTTTGAATCAAAAATACCCTTCTCCTGGTTTTACAGGGGAAGGGTATTCGTATTGAACAGTGTAAATTAATTAAATCACGTTACCCGAATTGCGCCTGATGCAGTCGGCTGTACGAGCCTTTACGTGCGAGAAGCTCATCATGGCTGCCCTGTTCGGCAACGCCGCCGTTTTCCACAACAACGATGCGGTCTGCGTGTCTGATGGTCGCCAATCGGTGTGCAATAACCAGCGTAGTGCGCCCTTGGGCAAGCTCGGACAGCGCCAGTTGAATGGCTGCTTCTGTTTCGGTGTCCAGAGCTGAAGTTGCTTCGTCGAGAATAAGGATGGGCGGGTTTTTCAGAATCATGCGTGCGATGGACAGACGCTGCTTCTGCCCGCCGGACAATTTGACACCCCGTTCACCAATCATGGTGTTCAATCCTTCTGGTTGTGAGCGTACCAGTTCTTCCAATTGTGCCCGGCGGATGGCTTCCCAAATTTCTTCATCCGATGCATTCAGTTTGCCGTAGGCAATATTTTCACGGATGGTGCCGTCAAACAGGAATATATCCTGCTGTACAATGCCGATATTGGAGCGCAGCGACTCCAAAGTCATGTCCTTTACTGGAATGCCATCAATGGAGATTTCGCCGGCGTCTACATCATAGAAGCGCGGGATAAGGCTGCAGAGCGTGGATTTACCAGCACCGGAGGGACCAACCAGTGCTACGGTCTGCCCGGCCTGAATCTCCAGGTTGACCTGATCCAGCGTAGGTTTATGTTCACCATAGGCAAAAGTAACGTTATGGAAAGCGATGTCTCCTTTTACGCTCGTGATCGGTTTGGCCTGCGGTGTGTCTTCTACGTCCGGCACAGCTTCCAGCAGCTCCAGATAGCGTTTGAATCCGGCGATGCCTTTGGGATAGGTTTCGATGACGGAATTAATCTGTTGGATCGGACCAAGGAATATATTGGAGAGCATGACGAAAGCAATAAATTCCCCGTAGGTCATACTTCCTTGAATGACATACCATGTTCCACATACGAGAACAAACAGCGAAACGAATTTCATTAAAATAAAACTGAGCGAGGAGTTCCACGCCATAATGCGGTAAGTGATCAGTTTGGTGAGCCGGAAACGCTCATTGTTCTCAGTAAAACGGCCGATTTCATGATTTTCATTGGCAAAAGCCTGTACTACCCGAATTCCGCTCACATTGTTCTCCACCCGTGCATTATAGTCTGCAATATCGGCAAACATGCGTTTGAAGGCTTTCGACATTTTACGGCTGAAATACAGGGAAAGGTAGATCATCAGCGGCACGATGATGAAGGTTAACACGGCAAGCTGCCAGTTGATGCTGAGCATGATGCCGAAGGCACCGGCAAGTGTCATCAGTGCAATGAACAGATCCTCCGGTCCGTGGTGAGCAATCTCTCCGATATCCATCAGATCGTTGGTCATCCGTGAGACAAGATGGCCTGTTTTGTTATTGTCGAAGAAGCGGAAGGATTGCTTCTGCACGCGCGTGAACAGTTCCCTCCGCATATCGGACTCAATGTTAATACCCAGCTTGTGTCCCCAGTAAGTGACCGCATAATGGAAAAAGGAGCTGAGCAGGTAGATGCCGAGCAATGCAGCACATGCCGTTAGAATCATGGACCAGTTGCCCTCGGGGAGCAGCTTATCCACTACCTGATTTACAGCAAGCGGAAATACCAGTTCCAACAGGGCTGCTGCGATGGCACAGGAGAAATCCAGAATGAATAGTCCTCTGTAAGGACGGTAATACGCCATGAAACGGCGAAGCATATGTAGTTCTCCCTTCTATAACGCAAATGCCCAGGCAGGCCTCAGGCCTGTCCGGACACAGCTTTCTGTCGTATTCAATGTATTGGATAAATCCTGCTTACTTCCGGTTTTGCTCTGCACGTTCCACGATCATATCGGCGAATTCCTCTGCCTGACCCTGAATTGCGATCGGATCGAAGTACCAGTAACGGTCCTCCTGCAATTCATACACCTGATTATTTTTCACAGCCGGCAGGTTCTGCCAGATGGAATCACCCTGGTAATTGGCATGACTCTCATCCACGGTAAGGAAAATATGATCCCCTGCATAGTCGCCGATGACCTCCCGCGAAATTTCCTTCCACTGCGTATCACCCATGAGCTCTTTCTTGGTGATCTCGAGCGGTGCGAGTTCCAATGCACGGTAGACGGCCTGTCCACCACGGCCGAAATTATCTCCGTAGCCATAGTAGCTCTTGTCGGATACTTCGAGAATCGAGAACGTCTCCTCGGGTTTAATAACCGCCTTAACCTTGGCACGCGCAGCTCCAATGTGCTCGTCATACGTTTTCAGCCAGGCTTCAGCTTCTTCGGATTTGTCCAGCAGTTCTCCGAATCCCCGAATTTCATCATGCACATTGGTGAATGTGCCGTAGGGAATGACAACGGTAGGAGCAATTTTCTGATACTTCTCAATCTCTTCAGCGTCAGCGGAGTAGGTAATGATCAGATCCGGATTCAATTCAACGACCTTCTCAAGAGAAACGGAGCCGCGATCCCCAATATTTTCGACGTCTGCGACTTGATCAGCATAGAATGGATTCTCCAGGTAGTATTTAATTGCCCCCACGGGCTTCACACCCAGAGCAAGCAGATCACTTACGTACATATCCGTTACAATGCGTTGGGGTTCAGCTGGTATTTCAACATCCCCACTAAGGGATTTATAGATTCGTGTTGCATTGGCGGAAGTGCCTGAGTCGTTCGAAGATGCTGTAGTTGTTTCTGTCGACCCGTTTGTGGCTTCCGTCCCTGCTGTGGTCTGTTCTGTAGTGGCAGAACCTGCGCCACTGCTGCAGGCAGACAAGATCATGATGATGGCCAGCATAAGCAGCAAGCCCGAAAAGCGGTTTTTAACGACAAACATCGGTAAGTTCCCCCTGTGATAATCAATAATGATTATTATTCTCATTAATAACATAGAGGAAGATCTTACATTTGTAAATGGACAACTATGATCACTGTTACATGGACAATTGTGATGTTAGTTTGTGTATGATATCCTGCAGCTGCTCCGTGACAGAGAGTGGATCAAATCCGTAAAACATGTCCGCATCAATCTCATATACATGTCCATTGCGAACGGCATTCAAGCTGCTCCAGGGTTCCTGACCGAGCAGGGCTTCCAGAGCCTGTCGTTCCTTTTTATCTGTAGGGTAAGCCATAAATATGTGATCAGCAGCATACAGGTGAATGTCTGAAATGGGTACATGAACGTATCCGGTGAGCAGTTGGCCGTCCTTTTCCATACGTGCTGGGGGGCTGAATCCGAGTGACTGATACAGGATATGCGAAGCCCTGCCCCAACCTTGGCCATAGATATATGCTCCACCTTCACCAGTCCAAAAAATGCATACAGCCGATCCGCGCGTTCCGATCCGTTGGTCCAGCGTATGATTGGCTTCTCGCTGCAGTTGGTCGTATTGGCTCAGCAGTGCCTTGGCATGGTTCTCCAGGCCCGTAACCCGGCCAATTTGAAGGAATTGCTCCTGCCAGTCCATTTCCTCGAAGGGCAAGAGAACGGTTGGCGCGATCTGGCGCAGCTCATCCGTACTGGAGTGCGGCGCATAACCGATGATGACATCGGCGCCAGATTCGGCAATGAGATCAAAACGAGTAAACAGTTCATACTCGGAATGCTGTTTGAACGAAATCTCTCCACTCCGGACGAGTTTCTCTTCCATCCAGGAGGCCACCGCACCCATGTGAGGGGTATAACCCAATGCCAGCAGAGAGGCTGTGCAGTTATACGTAAGGGATACAATCTTCTTGGGCGTTTTGCGGTAGAGTGTCGGTGCTGTTCCGACCAGCTGCTTGAATTTGCGGCTTAGATAGAAAATATCCCGGTATCCTGTCAGCTGTGCAAGCTCCTGCAAAGTGGGATTGGCGAACAGCAGATGCTCCTGTGCCAGCCTGATTCTTAGCCGCGTGACATATTCCACAAAGGTAAGACCGGTATGTTTCTTGAATTCGCGCGAAAAGTGTTCGGGGCTCACATTGGCATCTCTCGCTAACTGGTCCCGGGTCAGTGGATGTTCAACCATCTCATGAATTTGTCTGATGACAAGGGACAGCCATGAATGCTCATCACGAGTTGAACGGTGAGAATGATCATGTATTACATCAAGCAGCTGATAGAACAGCATGTGAGACTTGAACGGGCCGGACTCCTCGTTTTTGGAACAGGTTAATACCAGTTCTGATGCAATCTCAGCGATCCCGCGGCTTGTAATGGAAACAGGAGAGCTGAATGGCCAGAGCAGTGGTGTATTATCGGCTTCCTCGAATGCTATGGCAATGCCCTGTACGGGTGAGAGGGAGCCGCGTGTGCGTTCATGCTGAAGAATGGTCCCGGCCTGCCGGATCACCGCGGAGCCCGTGTTTACTGTCCATTTACTATCCATGCTGACTAGTCGTGCCTGACCTGAAGTGACGACATAAATAACATGCAGTCTGTGCCACTCTTCGTCTGTACGGGAGAAGGCCTCTTGGTCATGGAACTGCATCAGATGCCGCGGCCTGTACATAGCCGGTGGAAAGGACCAAATCTCGTGCACAGAGGCGTTTCTGGGCAGAGGGTATTGATAAACGTTTTGCTCCAAATAGCTCATAACATAGTGTCTCCTTACTTGGTTTTAATTCATATGCAGTATAAACCATAATTGCTGAATGTGGTTCATTGGATCATTCGGTCCACTTATTTCAGTGAAAATGAATAAAGAGGTTGAAATCGCTATCAACTCCGACTATAATGAAAATGTCGAAACGTTTCAATGTCTTGCTGAGAAGCAATGTCCATACCATTTGAGTATGGAGTTGTCTGCAGAGCTTAGCATGAAGAAACGTGTCTCGACGCTGATTGCTCCCTGAATAAAGCTTATATGAATGAGCCGCGGGGCAGGAAGCTGGATCGTAGCATTTTTTTTGAAATACCTTCGAAACGTTTCGATTAAAGAGGTGACCGACAATCATCCCATGGAAAAGTATAGAATTGGGTGGTTGTCGCAACCATTTACAGTATAAAATGTAGATAACATATGAAATTGGTCAAGTTAGAAGGGGCGAACGTGGAATGGCAACGATTAAGGATGTGGCAAAGCTGGCAGGTGTGGCGCTCTCGACCGCTTCCTATGCCCTGAACGGGGATAGTAAGGTCAGTGCCAAGACCAAGGCAAAAGTGCTCGAGGCAGCACGGGAACTGAATTACCGCAAAAACGGCTTTGCCATGGACCTGAAACGGAGCCGGACGAATACAATTGCGTTGATTTTGACTGATCTTTCGGGTCCGTATTACTCGGAGCTGATTCGCAGCGTTCAGGATGTGGCGCTTGCGAACGGATATGATCTGATTGCGTGCAGTTCGATGGGTGGACGTGATTCGACTGCGGTTCGTTTTTTGCGGGAAAAAAGAGTGGATGGTGCGATTATACTGGCACACAACATTCATGATGATATTTTGGTGGAATCTGCTGGACAGCGTTTCCCCATTATTGTGATGGATCGTCATCTGTCGGGTGACCATCTGGTCAACGTGTTGGTTGACGGGGAACAAGGCGGATATCTGGCTACGCGTCACCTCATTGATGAGGGGCATCGGATGATTGCCTATATTAGCGGGCCGTCCAACTCTTATGATAATGGCCTGCGTTACCAAGGATATCTGAGAGCCATGAAGGAAGCGGGACTTGAAGAGAAATCCAAATGGCGTCTGAGCGGCAATTTCGTACGTGAGGGCGGGTACAGCGCAACCAAAATGATGATTATGCAGGGCGAGCTTCCAACTGCCGTATTTTACGGGAATGATGAAATGGCCATCGGGGGCTTAAAAGCACTGGAAGAGAGCGGCATATCTGTACCGAATGACATTTCGGTCATCGGGTTTGATGACATTCAACTGTCCGAGTTTGTTCATCCTCCGCTCACCACGGTGCGCCAGCCGAAGCACGAAGCCGGATCACTTGCAGGACATCTGCTGTTCCAGATGCTGAACGGTGAGGCCGTGAATCCATCCTATACGTTAACGATTGATATGGTAGAGCGTCAGTCTGTACGCTCCGTACAGGCGGAATCGGGCACACAGCCCGCGTAAGAGTTATCGGCTGCATGAGAGTGATTGATTGCTGCCGTGGCATATGGATTGCTATATGAATTACCATATCTCAAGTCAGACATTCAATGGACCTATTGTAAATCTGGTTGGACAGGAGATGAAGGAATGGCTTTGATACAATGCCAGTTGTTCGCTGAAAGTCTTAGCTTGTCGACAGACATCACTCTCATATTGCCGGAGCATTCACCGCTCCGTGCAAGCCGGGATGGAAAACTGCCTGTACTGTATCTGCTGCACGGACGCGGTGCCGATCACTCCGAATGGACACGCCATTCTTGTATCGAACGCTATGCCGAGGCCAGAGGAATTGCGGTTGTGATGCCCTCGGCTGGACGAAGCTACTATATGGATATGCAGCAAGGCGGGTCTTATTTTACATATATAAGTGAGGAACTGCCTGCATTTGTGAAGTCCCTATTTCCGATCTCGGACCGCCGTGAAGATACCTTTGTAGCGGGCGTTTCCATGGGCGGGTATGGTGCATTCAAACTGGGTCTGCGTTTCCCGGAACGATATGCTGCGGCAGCCAGTCTGTCAGGTGGGCTCGATCTGGCGGCCAGGGTGCGTGGGCAGGGGAACTTCACTCGTGCGGAAATGGAGAGTATCTTCGGCAGCCCTGAGCGGATCGAGGGCAGCGATGATGATCTGCTGGCTGTAAGCCGCAGGCTGGCAGCAGCGAGGACGGCGTTCCCACAGCTGTATCAATGCTGCGGAACAGAAGATTTTTTGTATGAAGCCAACCAGACATTCCGCCATATGATGAAAGAACTTGATGTGCAGGTAACGTATGAGGAAGAGCCAGGAGGCCACGAGTGGAGTTATTGGGATATGAAGATCCAACGTGTCCTGGAATGGCTGCCCGTTAAAGTGTAACAAGCCAGTGGGAATGAAACCAAGGGGTTCGGAACCGGATTGGCCTGTAGAGGCCGATTTGCAGAGGAGCCCTATTCTTTTTTGGAAAATTCGAAACGTTTCGATTTATACTACATGAAGGAGTGAATGACATGACAACGATGATTAATGAACCGATCCGGCTGACTGCCGGGGAATTGAGCTTTACCTTTTTGAACAGCGGGGACCTGTATCAGGCAACATCCGGTACAACCATGCTGAACCAGCTGCTGAGCAACCAGATCGATGGATCTCTGAACAATCTGTACCTGCGCGTACACGAGGGCGAGAAAATCAGCTCTTTTCCATTGCTCGGTGCACGTTCGAACAGTAAGGTGATGACAAGCAAGACTCAACCAGGCAATCAGCTGATTTGGGAAGGCAGCGTTGCATTGGAAGGCAACGAAGAAAGCATTGGCTACCAGGTTGTGTTCACTGCAGCGTCCCAAGGCGTCTGGTTCTGGGATGTGAAACTAAAAGGGCAGCATAACGGTGTTGATATCGTATACGGACAGGATGTGGGACTGGCTGATCCAGGTGCTGTACGCAGTAATGAGGCCTATCTGTCGCAGTACATTGACCATACCGTATTTGAAGATGGAGCCAAGGGTTACGTCGTTTGTTCCCGTCAGAACCAGCCTCAGGGCGGCGCGTTCCCTTATATGCAGCAGGGTTCTTTGACCAAAGCAGTCGGATATTCCACTGACGGCTTCCAGTTCTTCGGCCTCTCCTACAAGGAAACCAACGAACCGGAAGGACTGAGCCGTAAAACACTGGCGAATGAGACGTATCAATATGAGTTCGCCTATACGGCGCTGCAATCTGAGCTTTTGAACCTGGATGGGGAAGCTGAAGTTGTATTCTATGGACTGGCGAAGTCCGATCATCCGGAAGGCATCTCTGCACTGGAATATGCAGATGAGGTGGCAGCGGCATGGGACGCTGTACAGCAACTCGATGTTCAATTCGGTGAAACGCTCGAACAAGTGAAGCTGTCTTCCAGTCTGGGTGAGCCGCTTGTGGCACTGGACATGACGGAAGAAGAAATTAATCGTTTGTTCCCTGATCGACATCAGGAAGAACGCAATGAAGATTCGCTCTTATCCTTCTTCACAGGCAGTTACGAACATATCGTTCTGAAAGCGAAGGAACTGCTGGTGGAGCGTCCACATGGTCATATTTTGATGAGCGGTGGCAACGTGAAGCTTGGAGCACAGGTCATTACGACAACGTCGTATATGTATGGTATCTTCAACTCACAGCTGGTTATTGGCAACACCAATTTTAATAAAATGATCAGTAACGCACGCAATGCGCTGAACGTGCCGAAGACTGCCGGACAACGCATCTACGTGGAGATGGAAGGCAAGTATCGTCTGCTGACCATGCCATCCCTGTTCGAAATTGGCTTCAACTATGTACGCTGGATGTACAAAACCGAATCCGATACACTCATCGTGACGAACTACACAGGGGCACATACAACTGAAGTGCGCATGAATGTGCGTTCGACAAGCGGCAAAGCCTATCGCTATCTGATCACCAACCAGATCACCATGAATGTGAACGAATACGAATATCCGCTGCATATGACGCAAGATGGTCAGACACTAATCTTCAAGGCTGATCCGCAAGCGATCAGTGCCGGAACGTATCCTGATTTGCAATATCGCATGTCTGTCGAAGGTGCTTCAGTGAACGCAGGTGACGAAACGCTGCTGGCAAGTGGTATCCGCAGTGGATCTGCTTCTCTGGTTACGCTCAGTCTGGAAGAGAGTGCGGAGTGGACACTTACGGTTCAGGGTGTACTGGAAGGTCAAGCGAATGAGGCCGGATCGACTCTTACTTTTGAAGAGGAAGTACAGGCTTATCGTGAATTTTTCGCGGGTGTGATGAACGGGTTCCGTCTGTCTCGCGGGGAAGGTCAAAGCGCTGAAGATTTGTTCAAAGTGAATGCCCTGGCTTGGTGGTATACACACAACATGCTGGTTCACTACTCCGTGCCTCACGGTTTGGAGCAGTATGGCGGCGCAGCATGGGGTACACGGGATGTATGTCAGGGTCCGGTTGAATACTTCATGGCCACGCAAAAATACGAGCAGGTACGTGACATCATCAAAATGGTCTACACGCACCAATACGAAGATGACGGCAACTGGCCGCAATGGTTCATGTTTGACAAATATTTTGCCATTCAGCAGGAAGAGAGTCATGGCGATATTATCGTCTGGCCGCTGAAAGTGCTGGCAGACTATCTGACAGCAACTCGAGATTATGCGATTTTGGATGAGAAAGTGCCATACACTGTCAAACACAGCTTCGGGTTCACGGAAGACACAGCGACCGTACTCGATCATGCGAAGAAAGAGATTGAATATATCCGTTCGCACTTCCTGCACGATACCTTCCTGTCTTCCTATGGTGATGGAGACTGGGATGATACACTCCAGCCGGCCAATGCACAGCTCAAGCAGTTTATGGTGAGCAGCTGGACAGTAGCTTTGACGTATCAATCCGTCAACGTGCTCTCGCAGGCCTTGAAATATAAGGATGCTTCCTTTGCAGAGGAGCTTGAAGCTCTGGCTGTTGGCATCCGCGAAGACTTTAACCGTTACATGCTGGGGACCGATGTCATTCCAGGCTTTGTGTACATGGAAGACGCAGATCAGGCGAAGCTGATGCTGCATCCGACCGATACGGAGACAGGCATCCAATACCGCCTGCTGCCTATGACACGCAGCATGATCGGTGAATTGCTCACGGCAGAACAGGCAGAATCACATTATGCACTGATTCGTGAGCAGTTCCTGTGCCCGGATGGGGTGCGCCTGATGAACCGTCCGGCTCAATACGCTGGCGGTGTGAGCAGTCACTTCAAGCGGGCAGAGCAAGCGTCCAACTTCGGACGCGAGATTGGTTTGCAGTACGTACACGCCCACATTCGTTATGTGGAGGCGATGGCGAAGCTGGGCAAGACGGATCAGGTATGGAATGGACTGGCGATGATCAACCCGGTCGGAATCGGCGAGGTTGTGCCTAACGCGGAAATCCGCCAGGCCAATGCGTATTTCAGCAGTTCTGACGGCAAGTTCAACACGCGTTATGAGGCGCAGGAGCATTTTGACCAGCTTCGTAAAGGAACAGTACAGGTGAAGGGTGGATGGAGAATCTACTCTAGCGGCCCTGGAATCTACATGAACCAACTGATTTCGAATGCACTCGGCATTCGTCAGGAAGGTGGGGATCTGGTCATTGACCCTGTCCTGCCAGCAGAGCTGGACGGCATGCAATTTGAGTTTGAATATGCGGGGGAACCAGTAACGTTTATCTATCATTTGAACGAAGGATCAGTTAATCGTGTAACTGTGAACGGTAAGGATATCCGGACTGAAGTTACGGCGAACCGTTATCGCCAGGGCGGAGTCTGCATTTCCCTGGATGAGTTCAGACAGCTGCGTACTTCGGAACGTACCATCGTTGATATTTATATGTAATTCAACTTCGTATGAGCTTTTTGAAGTTTGAGTGTAATGAAAGGCTATCCTCCTTAACAGGCAGGATGGCCTTTTTTTCATAATCTTATTGCTGTTGATTACACCAAAAGTGATGTTGATCATTGGTTATCAGCGCAGTGGTACCGCGAGCAGCGTATGCAGAAGTGAATTGTAACGCATATGCTTCGTAACGTAACCGTGCTCCTCCAGCCAGCTGCACAGCTCGTTCAGCAAGGGGAAGTGGCGTTCCCTTACGGCACGCAGCTGCAGGGTGTCTCCTGCCGTCTCAGCTTGTCTTATATACTCTTCATGGTGTGCAGCGTCCACAAACATGAGATCCGTTAGACAGATCCGTCCTCGTGCGGTTAAAACTCTTTGCATTTCCTGCAGCGCCAGCTGCTGCTGATCCGGACTCAGATGATGGAAGGCGAAGCTGGATACGAGAAAATCAAAGGTTTGATCGGCAAAAGGCAGTGCGAGGAAGTTCCCCAGCTTCACATGCATCTTGGGATATTTGGTGCGGCATGTGCGCAGCATCTCTCTCGACTGGTCAATCCCGGTCATGGTGGCACCACGTTCCAATAACTTGCCCGCCAGATTGCCAGTGCCTGTCCCAATATCCAGTCCTTGTTCACGGGGAGCAGGGGATATCCAATGTGCTGTCTGTTCCAGTGCCTCGTCATAGTTGTGATACAGGTAAAAGGAAGACGGAGCCTCCTTGGTTGCCGGGCCTTCTCCGGCGTTCGTGGATTCGTTGTAAGGCATGCTACCTGCTTCCTCCGGGTTATGCCCAGCGGTCATGCCGTCTGCCGCCTGCACCCGCTCATCATGAATCGCTGCCTGGGTATCATAATTCCAACGGTCATGCCAGTTCTGGCGTGCTTCCCGCAGGCGGCGGGAACTGTCTGCAAGCTCATGCAGATGACTTACGTCCAGCGGCCCATCCTGACGGTTGAGATCAATCATGCGCTGAGTCGTATCCAGCATGCGTTTCAGTTCAATCCACTGGGCATACATGACGGCTTGCTGCAGCTCCAGATACTCTTCCAGCCGCTGCTGATTGCCTTGGTCAATCTCTCCGAGCGCATGAGTAATATCCTGAAGCGACATGCCGATCTCACGCAGTGCGGCGATGGTTTGCAGCCGCCAAATGTCATTCTCCGTGTAGCTCCGGTATCCGTTACCGGCCTGTTTGGAAGGGAGAATCAACCCTTTTTCCTCATAAAAGCGAATAGCCCTGGGGGATATGCCAAGCCTGCCTGCCGCCTCTTTAATATTCAAGAACCCAACCTCCTTCAATCATTATCATCAGTATAAACGATGACGTTACGTAAAGGTTAAGAGGGAATACCCGATTTTAGTTCGGGCTCATGGCTGTGCTACAATGTAGTCAAAAGAAAAAAATGCGCATAGGTTCGTTCAAGCTGCAAGCCATGTCATGCGCTAAGATAATGTGATAACTGCACGAAAGGTTGAAATGTGATGCTTACCCGTCAAACGTATAAGATTCGACCATCCGAGATGAAGGATGCACCCCAGCTGATGGAGATGGATGCTCTGGTGTGGGATATACATACCTCCCCCGCGCCGTTTCACTGGAAGTCGAGACAGCAATTTTTACAGCATTGTCCGCCCGGCAGCCAACTGGTGGCCGTAGAGGGAGAGCGGGTCTGCGGTTATGTGGGCTTTTATCCGGCTACGGGAATGCCTGTCAATCGTCATGTCTATGAGATCAATATTGCTGTTCATCCCAATGATCGGCGCAGTGGCGTGGCAACGTCCTTAATGCATGCGATGAAAGAACATGCTCGTGAACAAGGGATTCACAAGCTGCGGCTCCGCGTTCTGTCGAGCAATCCGGGAGCGATTGCGTTTTATACACAGTGCGGGTTTGAGACAGAGGGCCGACTGGTGTCGGAATTTTATATCGCAGGGAAATATGTAGACGATATTCTCATGAGTTATTTTATCCGGACTGAACGATAGTCCAGGGACAAAGGAGGAACAACGATGGACATGGGGCTTCGGGGTAAAAAAGCGCTGGTGCTTGCATCCAGTCAGGGACTGGGCAAGGCGGTGGCAGCACAGCTGGCCGCTGAAGGCGCAGACGTGATGCTTGCGAGTCGAAACGAGGAGAAGCTTGCAGCCGTAAAGCAAGAGCTGCTGGAACTGAATGGTGGAGGACAGATTGAATACTGTGTAACGGATGTTACACGCAAGGAAGACATTAGCTCGCTAATAGATCGGACAGGAGAGCTGTTCGGGCAGATTGATATTCTCGTGAACAACTCGGGTGGTCCCCCTTCGGGCACATTCGAATCCCTTACGGATGAGGATTGGGAACGGGCATTTGAGTTAAATGTCATGAGCTACGTACGCATGATTCGGGGTGCGCTTCCTTATATGAAGGCTAATGGCGGACATATTGTGAATATTGCTTCAACTTCGGTGAAGCAGCCCATTCCCGGGCTGATTCTGTCCAATACGTTCCGCACCGGAGTCTTTGGTCTGGCGAAGACGTTGTCACAGGAGCTGGCGCCTTATGGCATTTTAATCAATACGGTAGCGCCCGGACGAATTGGTACGGACCGGATACGTGAACTAGACTCAGCGCGGGCAGAGCAGAACGGAATCAGTGAGGAAGAGGTAGCGGAGCAGTTCCGGAAGGAAATTCCGCTGGGACGGTACGGCCAGCCCGAGGAATTCGCCAAAGCAGTGGTGTTTCTTTTGTCCGGTGCCAATACGTATATTACCGGTACTTCTCTAGTGGTAGATGGCGGTATGGTACGAGCTCTATAGGGCGAAAGCTATTTCATCTGAATGGAATCGGATATGCGATCTGAATAGACCTAAAACCCTCTGCTACACCATATGGTGAAGACAGAGGGTTTTTGATTGGAAGCATACAATCCAGCTGGTACTTCCAACTAGGAAGGATCCGTGCTGCTTGTGCTTGTTGATTGGTCGGAGCTGCCCGAGTCGGACTGGGCTCCGGATTCATCGCCACGTTTGGCCCGGTAACCATTCCGTCCTTCCGGCAGAACCCCGTTCACCAAGTCAGTCACACGCTCGTTCAGGCCGGTTGTTCGCTTATCGTACTGGGTTTGCGTGATTTTTCCATCAGACAGCCGCTGCTGCAGCTCGCTCTTTCCGGCAGCGACAAGTTTGTCGATGACGGTCTGCACGTTCACATTTTTGCTGGCAGCGATCTCGGCAATGGTGCTTCCTGCTTTACGGGCTTCCTTCAGCTCGTCTGCTGTTACGCCGAGGGCAGAGGCCAGTTCGTCCGAATATCGGCCAAGTCCATGTCCCTTTTTGCCGTCTGTGGATTTCGATGTATGTGAATTCGTTGCGGAGTTGCTGGCGTTCTTGTTCTGAGCAGAAGTGCCTGCAGCCGGATCGGCATGAGCGAGGTTGTTGGCAAGCAATCCTCCGCCAAGTGCGATCGTCAAAGCCATCGTGCTGGTCATCATCATTGTCCTTGAAGTTCTGCTTCTCTTCATCAGCGATCATCCTTCTTTCTCAGTATGGTAGGTGTGGATACTGGACCCACAACGTTATCGTAGGCAACCAGGATGAAGAGAGGCTGAAAGAGACCTTAAGGTGCAGTAAAATAAATAGGGTGCCCAACCAAAGATGTCTCTCTCCCGCAAGAAGAGTAGCTTCTTACGGGAGAGAGACATCCATTGTGTGTAACATTATGTATGCGGGTTAACGCAATAGTTCCCATTCATGCTGCAGCATGCCGTATACGGCATGATTGACATATCCCTTGGGCAATTTCTCTGCCTGGCGGATTACGCCTTCAAGAACAAATCCAAGACGCTCAGGGATGGCCCGGCTGCGCTTGTTATTGGTGGCCGAACGAATCTCGACCCGGTTCAGATCCAGGGTGACCAGGGCGTGATCAACCAGAACACGGCAAGCACTGGTCATTAAGCCTTGGCCCTCGAAGCCTTTCCCAAGCCAGTATCCGATACTTACCGAACGGTTGGTCCAGTTGATCTCATGAAAGCCGATAATGCCAGCGAGATCACCCTTCAGCCAGACACCTGCGGTGAAGCCTCCGTTTTCAGCGCCCTGCTTCAGCGCGTTGCTAATGAAGTTTGAGGTGTGTTCTACCTCCGTTACATGGTCCACCCATGGCAGCCAGTGTCTCAGTTGATCGCGCGAGCGATCCGTGAGTTCGAACAGAGGCTTGGTGTGCTCCATGGAGAGTGGACGGAGCTCGGTATATTCATCCAATGAATAGGTAAACATGAGTGCAACCTTCTTTCTTTATAATTAGTGGTTTAGCGAGAGGCTGGAGGCAGTTTGCGCTCCAGTGCAAACAAATCTTCTTCCATGGAGGCCATACGCTGATTCACGGTGGTACGGGCGTCACGGACTGCCTGATTATATATGTAGGGAGCGAGCTCCGTCATAAACAGATCCAGCACCCCCCAAGCCGCCAGATCGCCAAGTTCTTCGCCGCGTTCCTCTTCGAAATACGATTGGATGGTACGGATGGCTTCATCCTGCTGTTCTTTGGTCAGTTTGAGCGTGTTCAATGGGAATCCCTCCCTTTATTTTGTTTTTACTATCATGCTACATGATTCGCGCGAACCCGTCAAAATGGTTTTTGGCCTATCTTGTGTGCAGGCAATCCGGACTTTGGTGCCGTTCTTTATTGAACTCGTCCCTCGTTAAAGGTATATTTAGATGAAACACTTTGTAATTTCTGAAAGCACCAATCAATTCATGAAAGGTTTGATACCTGTGGACAATCGTACAACCCCTCCTAACTTTATCAAAAATATTATCACCGAAGATCTCCGGTCAGGAAAAGTCCAGGAAGTCATTACCCGTTTTCCTCCGGAACCGAACGGTTATCTGCATATTGGCCACGCCAAGGCCATCTGGATCAACTTCACGCTGGGCGCTGAATTCGGCGGTAAAACGAACCTGCGTTTTGATGACACGAATCCGGTCAAGGAAGATGTGGAATACGTGCAATCCATTCAGGAGGATGTCAAATGGCTCGGCTTCGAGTGGAATGAGAAACGTTTTGCCTCCGACTATTTTGACGAGATGTACAACCGTGCTGTCCTGCTGATCCAAAAAGGAAAGGCCTATGTCGACGACCAAAGCGCCGACAAAATTCGGGAAATGCGTGGTACGCTGACAGAACCGGGCAAGAACAGCCCGTACCGAGATCGTACCGTTGAGGAGAACCTCGACCTGTTCGCACGGATGCGCGCAGGTGAATTCCAGAACGGAGAAAAAGTGCTGCGTGCGAAGATTGATATGGCTTCGCCTAATATCAACCTGCGTGATCCGGTAATCTACCGTATCGCTCATGCGCACCACCATAACACAGGTGACAAATGGTGCATCTATCCGATGTATGCCTTCGCTCATCCGCTGGAAGATGCCATCGAAGGTGTGACGCATTCTCTGTGTTCCCTGGAATTTGAGGACCAACGCCCATTCTATGACTGGGTCATTGCCGAATGCGAGATGGAGAGCCAACCTCATCAATATGAATTTGGCCGCCTGAATCTGTCCCAGATGGTAACCAGCAAACGGAAGCTGAAACTGCTCGTGGACGAAGGACATGTGGATGGATGGGATGATCCGCGCATGCCAACGATCTCGGGTCTCCGTCGCCGGGGGTATACACCGGAAGCGATTCGTGATTTTGTATTCGAGACAGGCATTTCGAAGAGCCAAGGGGTTATCGACCTGCAAACGCTGGAGCACTTTGTACGTGAAGACTTGAAACTGAAAGCTCCGCGCACGATGGCGGTTCTGCACCCGCTGAAAGTGGTCATCACCAACTACCCTGAAGGAGAAGTGGAGTGGTTGGAAGCGGAGAACAATGTGGAAAATCCGGAAATGGGCAATCGTCAAATTCCATTCTCCCGTGAGATTTACATTGAGCAAGACGACTTCATGGAAAATCCGCCGAACAAATACTTCCGTTTGTTCCCTGGCAATGAAGTTCGCCTGAAGCATGCGTACTTTATCAAATGCAACGATGTCATTAAGGATGCGGAAGGCAATGTGGTCGAGATTCACTGCACGTATGATCCGGAGACGAAGAGCGGCAGTGGCTTCACGGGTCGTAAAGTCAAAGGTACGATCCACTGGGTAGAAGCGAGCCAAGCAGTACCTGCTGAGTTCCGTCTGTACGAGCCTTTGATCTCGGCAGAAGCACCGGAAGCAGATGCAGAAGCGGAAGTAGCCGGGGCTGAGGTCGTGGAAGAGCAACCGGAAAAAACGTTCCTGGATCAATTGAATCCGAACTCCCTTGAGATTGTCCACGGATACGTGGAGCAAGAGATGAAGGAAGCGAAGGCACAGGATAAATTCCAGTTCTTCCGTCATGGATATTTCAGCGTGGATCCGAAGCATTCCGAGCCAGGCCGCCCTGTATTCAACCGGGTCGTGTCCCTGAAAAGCTCGTTCCAACTGCCGAAGGCATAAGATACATGAAATAAAAAAAAGGGCGTCTCCGCGCAATAGCTGCGTGGAGACGCCCTTTTTCTAACTTCCCTTTTTCCATAATCTTTTGTTTTCTTATTTTGAACTTTTAATATACACCACAACGGAGAGGACAGAATAAAGCTGGAGAAGCGAAGCGTTCGCCTTTATCACCGTGATTTTACCCTCTGAAAAAGGGAATCGAAAAATCCGGGGATAACAGCGATCGAAAGATTGTTCTGTCCTCGTAGTGCTCCAGTGTAAAAGGTTCAACCTCTGCGAAACAAAACATTATCCATCCTCATCCATGCTGCCCATCTCGGTTAGTACAACAGGCTGGTAACCGTTTCTGCGGTTGATCAACCACATCACTCCAAAGCCGACTGCGCCGATGAGTGAGAAAAAAACGCCAATGTTATACATGACCTCGGCACCAAAGCTCTGGAATAACCAGCCACCGAATAAGCCGGCAATGACACCGGATATGCCGCCCCAGGCCATCGTATACACTGCTTGACCAGAGGAACGATAGGGCCTTGGGATAAACAGCATGGTCAGCTGGGTGCCCACATAGAAGTACCCACCAAACGTAATCGAGTGCATCAGCTGGATAAATACAATCTGCAGCGGGTTAACGGCCTCAGCCATCAGCTGCCAGCGGACAGCGAACAGCAGGCTGACGAGTACGAGACTTGCAAGCAGCATGCTCATTTTTCGTTTCAAAAAGCGATCCAGCAGCAGGAAGACACCTACTTCGAGAATGGATGACGTGAAGATGGCCCACCCGACCATCTGTTTATTGCCACCCATCTCTGTAATGTAGAGCGACATAAATGTACTGTTCATCGCATTCGGTACCGACACCAGCACACCTAGCGCAATAAATGTCATAAAGTACGGATTGAACATCACCCTGCCGAAGCGGCGGAACGTGACCACTGGGGTATCCGAAGCGATGGGCTGCCTTGGCAGAAACATGGCAAACGCAAAGGCGATGGCAATCATGCAGGCAAAGACAATCGATACACTGCCCACGCCCAGGCGGTCAATAAGTGGTCCGGCAGCCGCAGCAGTCAGAGCCCAACCGAGTGAGCCCCACAACCGGAAGGTGCCGAATTTCTGGGTGGTCCCATCGATGTACCCGAGAATGAGACTGTTGGTCTGGGCAAACAGCGGACTTTGGAAGAAATAAAAGAAAATCATGGCTCCATAGATCCAGGCATATGTCGGTGCATGAAAGACGGCTTGGGCAAGCACAAATGTGCCTCCCATCATCATCATAAGAATAATACGAATATTGCGGGATTTGTCGCTCCAGAAGCCCCAGAACGGATTGGCGAACAGGGATACAAAGGGACCGATTGCCATCAGACTGCCGATTTCCAGCTTGGTCATGCCGATTTCCTGCAGGTACAGTTGAAGAAAACCAGCGAAGATGGAGATGGCTCCGTAAATGAAAAAGTTATATAGTTTCAGCGAGACCAAAGAGGCATTGCCTCTTCCGGGTGCATATCTGTCCAATAGAGCCATTCCTTTCAGAATCAATATTCTTCAATGTATCATTTGTTGAAAGGGGATTCAATGTATAGAATAAGTTTATTATATGAGAACCGGAAGGGATGATTACCGTGAACATGAAGGAATGGACCGGCATTATACTGGCAGGCGGCCTGTCCAGCCGGATGGGCACCAACAAGGCGCTGCTCCCTCTGCATGGTTCCATTGTTCTGGAGCATGTGGCCGCAGCTATGGCTCCTGCAGTATCCCGGGTCATTATTGCTGCTGGGCCCAATGCAGCTGTTTATCATGAGCTCGGTTATACCTGTGTTCAGGATCGTTACCCGGAAAAGGGCCCGCTGGCCGGGCTGCATGCAGCCCTAGAAGCATCGGAGACCGAATGGAATCTGGTCTGTGCTTGTGACCTGCCTCTGATCCAGCCCGCCTTTTTTACCGCCCTGCAATGGCTGGCTGAATCGGACCAGAAGCATCCGGCGATTGTGCCGCGCTTGGAAGGATGGGTTCATCCACTGGTGGGCATTTATCATACGCGCGTACTTCCCAGCCTCGAACAGTGCTTGGTCGAAGACCGTTTGCGGGTCACCCGTTGGCTGGAGGAGATTGGGGGTAGGTATGTCGACGGAGAGGATCTGGAAAAGGCAGGCGTCCAGGATGCAGCAGGTCAGTTAAGCAATATGAACACCATGCAGGAGTATCATAACCTGGTGGGCAACCGTCCGCCGATCATGTGATCGATGATGCATCCGGATTTAAGTATAGAATGCCGTCATAAACCGTCTTGGCCTTGAGGGTGTCCCGTTACGGTTTAAGGCGGTTATTTGTTGTCATTTAAACAGGTTTTTGGCTGTCTGCGCCAGCAGCTGCATTCCACGCTCCATCTCCTCAGGCGAAGCATACGCGTAGGACAGCCGAAGGTGGTCTGCATCCAGGCGGTCATACAGATAACCCGGATGTATGAGCACGCCATCCCGGAGACAGGCATGAAACAGCTTGCGAATCGAAAGAGAGCCAGCTGTGAACCGGAGCCAGATGTAAAAGCCGCCGGCTGGTTTATTCCACTCGGCAATTTCCGTGAAATAACGTTTCAGAAGCTCAAGCATGAAGTCTCTGCGACGGCGAAGCTCAGGCCGCAGACAGTCCATGTGCCGGGTGTGGTACCCTTCCGCAAACCATAACGCTGCGGCTTCCTGAGCCAGGGAGCTGGTACCATAGTCTGTCTGCATCTTGATATCAGCCAGGCGACGAATAACCGGCTCTGGCCCAACCAGCCATCCAAGACGCAGGCCAGGACTGACAGCTTTGGATAGTGTGCCCATATGAAGCACGCGTCCATCCAGATCCCGCGCCTTAAGCGATTGCGGCGAAGGCTCGTCCAGCCACAAATCCGTGTAGGCGGCATCCTCCAGAATGGAAATGCCTTCGGCATGGGCTGTAGATATCAGCTCGTTTCGGCGAGTGTCACTCATGACAGAGCCTGTCGGATTATGAAAGCTTGGAATGGTATAGAGCAGCGACGAGGTGTGACTCTGAGGAAGTCCGTTTCGTAGAGTGTCCTTCAGACGCTGAATGTGTAATCCACCCGCATCCATGGGAATGCCATTCATTTTGATTCCGGCAGATTGAAACGCATGAATGGAGTAGAGGTAGGAGGGCTTCTCCAGCAGAACAGCCGATCCGCGGGGAAGCAGACCGACCGATATCAAATGCAGTGCCTGAAGCGAACCCGAGACGATTAGAATGGCACTTGGAGACGCCTGAATGCCACAGGTCAGTAGAAAGTCAGACAAAGCCTCGCGAAGTTCGAGACTGCCTTGGGGCTCAAGGTAGTTTAGTGTACGTGAGCGCCTGGACAAGGAACGAAGAATTTCCTTGAAGGCGTCCTCGGGCATCAGTTCAGGCGCAAGTTCTCCGGTTCCCAGTCGAATGATGCCATGCTGGAACTCAGCTCGGTTAATGAGCTGCACTTCAGGCAGGTTGGGATAATACCAGCCTTCCTGAATGGCTTCGTTCCAGTCCGGTGCGGCTCCATGGGCAAGTGCATGCCAACCGGAGCCGGATACATACGTTCCGCCGCCGTGTTTGCCCTCAATCATGCCTGCGGCTGCCAGGTTGTCCATGGCAGTAACCAGTGTGCTGCGATTTACTCCCATGGATTGTGCCAATGCTCGCTGCGAGGGAAGGCGGTAGCCCGCTGTCCACTCTCCAGTCGTTATCTTTTGACTGATATATAATTCGATCTGGCGATACAGGGGCAAGGATTGTGCCGGGTCAGGTTTCCAATCGATGCCTTGCCGTGGATCGGAATGATTCATGCCGAGTTTGCCTCCAGTTTGTTTGGATAATTGAAGCTTCTTGCTTCTGTATCGAACACTATATCATTTGGTTGGGTTCTATGCCATCCAATTGGTTGGTCACACCGGAATTCATCTCACCTATTATGGAGACAGATATAAGGGGGATGAACAATGAGTGTGTTTATTCATGCCGTGGTACTGGCGTTTGGCCTGATCCTGCCACTTGGTGTGCAGAATGTTTTTATTTTTAACCAGGGGATGAGTCAGCGAAGTTTAATGCGTGCGCTTCCGGCGGTAGTGACAGCAGGGATCAGCGATACGCTGTTAATTGGAGCGGCAGTGGGAGGGATATCCCTCATATTGCTCCAGTGGCCGCTGCTGGCAGGTGTGTTGTATGCAGGAGGGGCTGCGTTTCTGCTATATATGGCATGGAGTATTTGGAGGTCATCCGGGGTAGCAAATGGTTCGTTAACCGCGCTGTCTGCAGGACGTCAGATTGCCTTCGCCGCTTCCGTATCCTTGCTTAACCCGCATGCGCTGCTGGACACGGTAGCTGTAATCGGTACCAGCTCGCTTCAGTATGAAGGGATGGATCGGGTCACCTTTGCCATAACAGCAGCAGCGGTTTCGTGGATATGGTTTCTCGTACTGGCAAGTGCCGGAAGGCTGATTGGGAGAACGGATCGTACCGGACGTATTAGTCTGGTCTTCAATCGGTTATCCGCAGGGGTAATGGTTGTAATGGCGTGCATGATGTTATGGAAGCTGATTCATATGTAATTGTCTAAAGGTGCAGTAGTCTAAAAAACAAAACAATCCCCGCACGGTAAATGTGCGGGGATTAGCCAAGTTATAGATGAAGTTGAGCTAATAACATGGAGATTAATATTTATTAAGATTCTGTCTTCAGAATCATGGATTCTATAAAGACTTTCAGTTCCTCACTCACATTGTTCAACTGGTCAATGACCTCGCTAAATTCCGTTACGAGCTCGGCTTGCTGGGTACTGGACTGGGAGATGGAAGTGATCTCCTGTTCCATCTGACGGATCGAATGCTGTACATCCTTGAGGGAACGTTCGATATTTACGGTAGCTTCCTTTGTCCCGGTGGAAAGTTTGCGCACTTCGGATGCCACCACTCCGAACCCGGCGCCTGCTTCACCCGCTCTTGCCGCTTCAATGGCCGCGTTTAGACCCAATAGATTGGTTTGCTCAGAGACTTCCCGGATAAACGAGGCGACTTTATTGACCTCGGTTGCATTTTGTACAGCAACTCGGGTGTTGTCCAAAATTTGAGAAGAGGAAGCGGTCAACTCCTCAGATTGGGCCGCTACAGTCTGGACCATGTCGGTCAATCTGCCACTGATGCTGCTGATCAATTCAGTGAAATGTTCCAGATGCTCTTCATTTTTTAGAGAGAAGCCGATGGCCAGGGCACCGACAATATTACCCGCCTCATCTCGCAGAGGAGTAGCTGTAGAATTGAGGGCGGTCCCATAATGATGGGCTTCGATACGATTGGCTGAAGTTTCGCCATGAATCAGGGCACGGCGCAGTGTAGGATCCTCAAGCGAGACAGGATCCCCAGCCTTGATACCGAGGTCAAGATCCTCGCTGGGCACATAATACCAGAATTTCTCGGTGTCCGTTACAGCGATCATCAGATTATGTTCCTTAAGCATGATTTTAAAATAAGGGCTTGCTGCAACGAGTGCTTCAACAATGCTCATTCCGTCAACTCCTGTGTGCGGCATATTTTAATTGGTTTTTTTGACTATACATCGTCCAGATCAGGTGGATCGTGAAGATCCAGAGGGAATATGTATTCATTCTTATTGTAACAATTTCAGTAGCAGAAAGGTAAAAATAAGTGCTCATTTAAGTCATCTCATGTGATAATTTCATGAAAAAAGCTGCGAAGGATACCTCCTCCGCAGCTTATAAACGAAATAGTATGGCTTACACAACGCTTTTTGCGCTTATTTGCATAAATCCGCACCCACGATGGTGCCTAAAAAACGGCTACCCGCCGATCTGGGACATGCGCCGTACGGTTGGGGTATGGCTTTGCATCTTTTGCTCCAACGCCAGGGCCATTTCATGGTTCTTCGGCTTCGTGCCGAGTGCCTTGAGGAAAAGGGCTGCCATGGCATCCGGATCATCAACGTAGCGGCGGACATTGTATTCATCCGACCAGTACAGACAGGCTTTGATATGTCCGTCTGCCGTCAGGCGAAGCCGGTTGCAGTTATCACAGAAGTGATCACTTACCGGGTGAATCAGGCCGAAGGTTCCCTGCGAACCAACAATCTTCATGTTACGGGAAGGGCCGTTTCCCGCCGGGCCTGAGGTGCTCTCTACTGTCCAGCCAGCCTCTGCACATGCATCGGTGACAGTTTCCAGCGGCAGATATGATTTGCGCCATGAATCCGAAGCATGTCCGATTGGCATGTATTCAATAAAACGCACATGCAGCGGTTGATCGATCGTCATGGCAATGAAATCCTTGATCTCATCATCATTGATGCCTTTCATGAGTACGACGTTCAACTTGATTGGCGCAAGTCCAACCGCCGTTGCAGCTTCGATCCCTTTGAGCACCTTGTTGACATCTCCACCACGAGTAATCATGGAGAATCGGTCCGCATGAAGGGAATCGAGACTGATGTTAATACGGTTCAGCCCAGCATCTTTCAGTGCCTGAGCCTGTTTATCGAGCAGCAGCGCATTGGTAGTCAGCGCAATATCCTCAATTCCGTCGATAGCCGAGATCATGCCAACGAGCTTGTGCAGATCCTTGCGTACCAAAGGTTCACCACCAGTCAGGCGTACCTTGCGCATCCCCATCGGGGCAAGCACCTTGAGTACCTGAGTGATTTCTTCATAACTCATAATTTCATCATGCGGGGCGAACTCCATGCCTTCAGCTGGCATGCAGTACACACAACGCAAATTACAGCGGTCCGTAACAGAAATACGGATATAGTCATGTATCCTGCCAAAAGAATCCTGAAGCATCTCCATGCAGACCACCCTTTCATTTATTCGGATTGGAAAAACTTATATAAAATGAACGATACGACAATGTCGAAATTCAAAAGGAACAGTTGCATCAAATTTTAGCCATTTCTCCAATCCGCGTCAACGATGACGTCAGATGACAGCCATTTTTTCGGGATGAGTCAACTGGAATTGGCCCACAAGCTGCTGCAGGAAAACAGTAATGACCTCCACGTTATGGGATGATTGCTGAACATGCATCATGTCGCTGAGCAGTGCCATCATCTCGGCCTCCACCTCTGCGGACGTGGAGCGGTTTTTATGGCTGATGGCAGCAATACTTTCCATGAGCATCACGACCCGATCCACAACCTGAGTCCTCTGCGGATCCTCGGCTGTTGCCTTTTGCAGAAGCTGTGCAGCGGCTTGCACAAGGGTGCTGCCTTCAGCCAGAACCTGATCTCCTTCATGGATGGAGCGGGCAGCAGCTCCCGCTGCAGCTGTGATATTATCCAGAATCTGATGAATGTCCTCGGTAGAGGAACGGGACAGCTCAGCCAGTTTGCGAATCTCACCGGCAACGACTGCGAAGCCGCGGCCATGTTCTCCTACATGTGCTGCTTCAATGGACGCATTCAGCGCAAGGAGGTTGGTTTGAGCAGAAATCTCATCAATTGCCGCCAGTGCACGGTAAATGTCCTGCATGGTATCCATAAAGGACAAAATCGTACGGTTGGTATCTGTGACTGTTCCTGAGATCTGATTCATTTTGTCGCCAATGCGTTCCACTTCCTGACGCGCTACCACAATCTGTTCGGTGGCGGAGGTCTCCAACTGCTGCAGCGTAAGCCGCATATGGTCGGCAGCCAGCTTGGCCTGATCCAGATCCTCCAGTTGTTCGCGTATGCCGTGGATCATGGAGCCGAGCTTGTGGTTTACACGTTCGGTGGTAACTTGGGTTGTCTCGGTGGAAGTGCGCATCTGATACTGATTGTTCATCACATCCACGGTCGCAACCTGAACCTTGAGCATGATGCCTTCGAGCGAATCAATCATGTTGTTGATCCATTTCGCGAGCTCACCTGATTCGTCCTGGGCAAAAGCAGACATGTCCAGACGCTGTGTTAGATCGCCCTGACCTTCAGCATTGATTCGTATAAACCTGCTGATGCGCCGCAAGTCCTCATGGACGCGTTGGTAGTGTCTCCGTTGCAGCTGATCTGCGATGAACAAGCCAAAAATGATATTGAATGCCGCTATGGCTGCTGCACTCCATGCGCTGCCTGAAAGTGCATACACGAGACCTGCTCCCCCAATGCCTGACAAACCGATGAACAGGCTGTGCAGCTTGAACTGACGCCAGCCGATACTGCGTATCCGGTACACTTCCTCCAGATCGCCTTCGCACATCATTCCCCAACGATCCGGACAGTGGGGAAGCTGGAAGGTGATTCCTTTGCCAATTACGGAAATATGGCGGTAATCGGAGTAACCCGGATAGGCAGCAAACAGGTTGGACCCGTTGCGGATGGTGTTTGCTACACCCGGATGCAGCTCGCCGGTGGAAGGGTCGGTAAACATCAGTTCCAGCTCGGTATGCTCTTTGACGGATACAATCCCCCATTCGGTAGTAACGCCATCCTTGAGATTTTCGCCATGTGTAAATGTACGATCCTCGAAGCGACTGCGGGACAAAGCCGTTCCGGGTTGCAGCTGTGGCCGCAGTTTCGATTCAGCCATAAAGAGATAGTTGTCCCCCGAATCAGGATAGATGTGTCCGGATTCCCGTTGAATCAAGTCCCCCAGTACATCATTGGGGATACGGCAGCACAGTGAACCGATGTAACGTCCTTCCTGTACGATAGGTTCAATGAACATCAGGGTGACATCATCGTGAAAAGAGAAGGAGCGCCGCCCAATGTCCAGTGTTAACGGATCTGAATAGGGGCCATATAGACATCGTTTCCCGTTCATATCCGTTTTGGAATACTGTAACCCTGGTCCAATCAAAACTTCGTTATCTTCATAGATCTGTCCAACATGTTTTTTATATGTAGAAAATACAACCTGATTCTGCTCATCGAGCATAAAAATTTCCGTACTATCTGCTGCCCGGATGTACGCAGCTTTGAACCATACATCCCATTTGTTTCTATTCTGCGCTGCATGTTCTGCATCCAGCGGCCCAGCCGATTTGACCTGATGCAGTAAACGATCCATATGACTCCATTGCTCATCGGCCCAATCCATCAGAAGCTGCTGCCTCGTATCGGCAATCCCCTCAAAAATCTGCTCCACATCACCCTTGATATGTGCGTTCAACCGATACGACCGCCATAACGGCCACCCTTTTTTCCATCCAAGCCAATCAAACATGCAGACCACCCCGATCTTTGAAGTTGAAAGCTTTTGCATAGCCCTTTCTTAGAAACGATATAGATTCTGTAATTTCTAAAAGACGGTGTATTCCTGTCTTTTCCATATAGAACGTTATACAAGAAAAACGACAAGAATACGAGGGTATATGTCATATTTTCCGAATATTTATTCAATAAATACAAAGAAACATGCGCTTTTCAGGGAGGGAAGGGCTGCGATTGGCCTATAGGATAGGCCGAAAGACGTTGGAAGGCATATCCCCACCAATGCCAATTCTTTGGGCAGAGGACAATAATTCTTCATTGGAATATGCGATTATTCAGTAAAGTGATGTCAGATAAACAGTCAGAGCATTGACATCGTCATGAATGAGAATTCGTCTCATTTTACACTGTGTAACATGAACGGGCCCATACTCAAAACAGTCTGTATAATGTAATCCCCGCCCAATGATATATAGTATTACCTAACCAGAAAAACCTGTTACGTTCGTGAACGCAAACCTTCCATTCGGCCTTGGTGTGAAATGTAACCAACTTCCCGCGAAAAGGAGAATGCCCATGTCATCCATGAACGTCCCCGAAGTTAGCCACATTGAAGTGGATCATGTATCTGTTGTATTTGGCACTGGAGCAAAACAGGTCACCGCGCTGTCTGATGTTACATTCCACATCCAGCCCAATGAATTTGTCTCTTTGCTTGGCCCCTCTGGCTGCGGCAAATCGACGCTGCTCAGGCTCATAGCCGATTTGCTGCAGCCAACATCAGGCACCGTCCGGATTGCAGGTGCAGAACCAGAGAAGGCGCGTCTCCAGAGGCAATTCGGAATCGTATTTCAGACTCCAGCTCTGTTTGATTGGCGAACAGTGCGTCACAACGTTGAGCTGCCGCTGGAGATTTTGGGCACGAGCAAAAAAGAGTGCCGCCGCATCAGCGGTGAGCTGCTGGAAATGGTCGGACTTACCCGGTTTGCTGACCATTATCCTTGGCAGCTCAGCGGAGGCATGCAGCAGCGGGTATCCATCGCCCGTGCACTTGCGCTTGATCCGCCATTGCTGCTGATGGATGAACCATTCTCCGCGCTCGACGAATTCACGAAGGAGAAGCTTCAACTGGAGCTGCTTGATATTAAGCGGTCCACGGGCAAAACATTCCTCTTTGTTACGCACAGTATCCCCGAAGCGGTGTTTTTATCGGACCGCATTATCGTCCTCTCCGCACATCCCGGACAGGTGCATTCCATTCATCCTGTCGCCCTGCCCTCGGTCCGTACCAATGAACTGAGGGAGACCGAAGATTTCTACCACATGCTGACCACCATACGCAATTGTTTCCACAAGGAGCGTGATCCGGATCATGTCCCTGCGCTCATTTAAGCTGGAGTATCGTTCCTGGGTCGTGATCTGGATACTGTCCATATTGCTGCTGTGGGAAGGCGTTGCCTGGATTCTCCACTTGTTAATGTCACCGCAGCAGGCCGCATCCCGACTGCCTTATCTTCATGACGTTCTTGCCGCGCTGATTCGCTACTCGGGGACACTCGCTGAGCAGGGAGCGGTGACGTTCGGCAATGCTGCCATTGGATTTGCCGGGGGAACGCTACTGGGTCTGGTGCTGGCGCTTCTGATGAGTGTCGCCGTTTGGCTGGAACGTACATTATCTCCCTATGTCATCTCCTCGCAGATGATTCCGGTCATCGGTCTCGCACCGATTGTCTACGGCATCATTCATAACGCCGAGTGGGCACGGATATTCATGGCGGCTTATGTCACGTTCTTCCCCATCATTATTCACACACTCAAAGGATTAAAAAGCGCTGCACCGGAACATCTGGAGCTGATGCGTTCTTGTGGAGCCTCGTTGACAACTCGATATATCAAATGTCTGCTGCCTTCCTCACTACCGGGACTGTTCGCGGGCATGAAGATCGCTGCCCCGCTCGCAGTGACCTCCTCCATTGTGGTGGAGCTGATGGGTGCACCGGATGGACTTGGAGTCCTGATGGTCAGTTCCCTGTACTATGGCAGTGCTCAGGTCGGCATGTTCTGGGCCACGATCGTGCTCAGTATCGGCATTGGACTGATCTCGTATCTGGTTATCAGCCTGGCAGAGCGCTGGTTGACACCCTGGCAGCCCGAATTCAGAGCCAAGGGAGGGAGCAGAGCATGAATGAAGGTGTGATGATGAACCACAATCGCGATGAGAGCGGGGTTGCTTCTGTCTCTGGTACGTCATCTCTGTCTGGATCGTCTTTGGCTGCTGCTTCTGTCCCAGGGTCGGAGGTTCAGGGTCAACGGGGACAAGCAGAGAAGGAACGATCAGATGGTAATACAGGGCGGAAACGGATCGTGTTGTACTTGCTTCCCTGGCTGGCAGGCATGTTATTTCTCGCTTTGTGGCAGTTCCGGTTCTTTCATCGGTTATTTTCCTTGGAAAGTTATCAGCTTCCTGTACCCTCGGCCATTGCGGCATCCATCAGGGAAAATGCGGAAATGCTCTTTCGATATGCTCTATATAGTGGAACGGAAATGTTGGGTGGTTTCCTGCTCGGTTCCCTGCTGGGTGCGCTGGCGGCAGCGGGCGCCTCGTTCTTTCCGATCAGCGGCAAGGCAGGGGTTGCCGTGATGTCAGCTCTAAACGCAGTGCCGATTGTCGCGCTGGCTCCGATCATGAATAACTGGTTTGGCGATGGCATCTGGTCACGGATCGCGGTAGTGGCCGTCATTACGATGGCCGCGATGGCGGTCAGCTTGTTCAAGGGGCTTACCTCCATACAGCCGCAGTATAGTGAACTGCTGGGCGGGCTTGCTGCCAGCAACATGCAGGTCTTCTTGAAATTGCGGCTGCCTCACGCCATGCCTTCCCTTTTTGCCGGGCTGAAGATCAATATGTCCACCAGTATTATCGGAGCCATTGTGGGTGAATTTTTTATCGCATCCCAAGGACTTGGATACCTGCTTTCGGATCAGATTCGCCTCGCAAACATGCCGCTTGCCTGGTCCTGTATCGTTATTGCCGCTGCCCTCGGCATCGTGCTGTATGAAGCGGTTGTACTGGCGGAAAAACGGCTTATTCCGTGGAATCGTACACGTACAAACTCATGAGACCAACGGGACACAGGGAATCCACGGATCCGTTGCAGTACCTGATGGAATCCTTATAAAAACAAGGGGGTTGTTCTGTAAATGTACAAAACGTCGAAATCAGGTTTACTGGTGTTGGTGCTGATGCTTGTTGTTGCCATGTTGGCAGCATGCTCCACGAAAACGGAACCTTCTGCCGAACCTGCTGCAGCAAGTGCAGGAGGAGCTGCGGAGCAGCCCTTAACCAAAGTGAAAATTCAGCTCAAATGGGTGCCCCAGGCTCAGTTCGCCGGTATTTATGCCGCGAAGGAACAAGGTTTTTTTGCAGATGAGGGCATTGATGCCGAGATTATTCCGGGTGGTCCGGATATCGTCATTGAACAGCAGGTGGTGAACGGCGCAGCCGATGTGGGGATCACCGGGGTGGACAGTCTGCTGGTGAGCCGTGATAACGGTCTTCCGCTGGTCTCCCTTGCCCAGATTTCACAGAAGAGCAGCTATCGCCTGATCGCCAAGAAGTCAGCGGGAATTACCGATCCGGCACAAATGAAGGGCAAAAAGGTAAGCACATGGTTCGGCAGCCAGCAGTTCCAGGTCCTCGCTTTCATGGAGAAGAACGGACTTGATCCGAAGAAGGATATCGAGCTGGTGAAACAGGGCTTTACGATGGATCAGTTTTTCAATGACCAGGTGGATGTAGCAACAGCCACGATATATAACGAATATCACGTTGTGCTGGAAAGTGGAGTACAGGAGTCTGATCTGGATGTGTTCAACATCGAGGATGCCGGCGTAGGCATGCTGGAAGATACATTGATTGCGAAAAAGGATTGGGTCGACAGCAATCGTGACCTGGCTGTAAAAGTTACCCGTGCCATTCTGAAAGGCTGGAACTACGCCATCGACAATCAGGAAGAGACTGTGGATACCGTCATGAGCAATGTGACCGACGGAAGTACGACCCGTGAACATCAGGTGACGATGCTGGCAGAGATCGCGAAGCTGATTCGTCCGGAAGGATTTACAGAGCAGCAGGTGGGCAGTTTCGTGGATGAATCGTTTGCCCGTACAGCGGACATTGCCCTCAACTATGGACTGATCAAGAAGGCAGCCAATCTGGACGAAGCACTGGAGAAGAGCATCTATGAAGAAGCGGTAAAATAAGGCAGTCGAAGGAGGATAACGGATGAGCTCTGTGGATCAGCAACCTCAGCCGCTTGGCAGTACCAAGGAAGAATGGCTGGAGAAGGACCGCAAATATGTGTGGCATCACATCTCGCCTCATAACGATCATCCGATGATTGCCGTTAGCGGGGAAGGCAGCTGGATTACCGATCAGGATGGTACGCGTTATCTGGATGCGATGTCCGGACTGTGGTGTGTGAATGTGGGGCATGGACGTGAGGAGATTGCGAGGAGTGCCTATGAACAGATGAAAGCACTCGCTTATGTACCGATGACGCAGAGTCACGAACCGGCGATTTTGCTGGCAGAGAAGCTGAATGACTGGCTGGAGGGAGATTATCGGATCTTCTTTTCCAACTCGGGCTCAGATGCGAATGAGGTGGCGTTTAAAATAGCCCGTCAGTTTCATCACCAGAATGGTGAGCCAACCAGACACAAGTTCATTTCCCGGCACCGGGCCTATCACGGCAACTCCATGGGCGCACTCGGCGCTACCGGGCAGGCAGCCCGTAAGATCAAGTACGAACCGCTGGGTGTGGGCTTCTCCCATGTTCCACCTCCGTATTGTTATCGCTGTCCGTTTGGACGGAACAAGGAAGGATGCGGACTCGAATGTGCGACCATCTATGAAGAGGTCATCCGCTGGGAAGGTCCCGAGACCGTAGCGGCGGTCATTATGGAGCCGGTGATTACCGGGGGCGGCATGATTGTCCCGCCTCCGGATTATATGCGAACCGTGCAGGAGATCTGTCAGCGCTACGGTGTGCTGCTAATCGTGGATGAAGTGATCTGCGGGTTCGGGCGCTCCGGACAGAAGTTTGGACATCAGAACTATGGGGTGCAGCCGGATATTGTCACCATGGCCAAGGGAATGACCAGCGCGTATTCTCCGCTATCCGCTACTGCTGTACGAGCGGATCTATACGATACGTTCCGGGAATCCGGGCCGGATGCACACTTTCGCCATGTGAATACATTCGGCGGCAATCCGGTTTCCTGCCGGGTGGCATTGGCCAATCTCGACATTCTGGAGCGTGAAAACCTGGTCGAGCGTGCGGATCAGCTGGGGCACCTGCTTCGGGAGAAGCTGGAGCCGCTGCTGGAGCTGTCCGTGGTCGGAGATATCCGGATGTTTGGCTTTGCGTGTGGCATTGAGCTCATTGAAGCGGATGGCTCCCCGGCAGATGTAGGGAAAGTGGTACAAGTGCTGGCCAGCTGCAAGAAGGATGGGGTACTGATCGGTAAAAACGGGGACACGGTACCAGGGTTCGCTAACATTTTGACGATCTCTCCTCCATTTGTCACCACGGAAGATGAGCTGAATTTGATTACTGGCAGTGTACTCAAAGCACTGCGCAGTTTAGAGGCAGGATAGCCTGAATCGCAGGAATAATTAGACCGTTTGGCAATAATTCGCATGGAGGCGAGGGAAGATGCAGATCACAACCGGAAAAGGCATTAACCAGCTTCGATTGAATGAACGAATTGAACAATTGTCCCGTATCGGACGAATTGGAGAGACGGGCGTATGCCGGCTTGCCCTCACGCCCGAAGACATGGATGGCATTATTCAGGTACGACTCTGGATGGAAGAAGCCGGACTGGCAACCCGGATCGATCCGTTCGGGAATCTGATCGGCCGCCTTGAAGGGACAGATCCGACACTGCCTATTCTCATGATTGGCTCGCATATTGATTCACAGCCTTACGGCGGCCGATACGATGGAGCGATCGGTGTTCTGGGCGCGCTGGAAGTTGTACAGTGTCTGATGGAGAATGGCATTCAGCCCTCTATGCCAATTGAGGTCATTGCCTTTTGCGATGAAGAGGGTTCCCGCTTCAATAAAGGGTTGTTTGGCTCGCGTGGAATGACTGGACAGCTGGAAGAGGGAGAACTGGAGCGGCAGGACAAAAATGGGGTGACCCGCTGTGAGGCCCTGCAAGCCTTCGGTTGCTCCGTAGAGAAGTTTGCTGAGGGTGTCTATGCGACAGGCTCGATTGGCAGCTATCTGGAGCTGCATATTGAACAGGGCCCTGTGTTGGAATCATTAGATGCCCCGGTGGGCCTGGTAACAGGCATTTCTGGTCCGTTATGGCTCACGGTTACGATCAAGGGCATGGCAGGGCATGCCGGTTCTGTACCGATGGCCATGCGGCATGATGCGCTTGCAGGCAGTGCCAGGGTCATTGCGGCATTTGACGACATGGTAAGAGCAGATCCGGATGCCCCTACGGTTGGTACCGTAGGCAGTCTGAGGGTATTCCCGGACTCACGCAACATTATCCCCGAAGAAGTCAGCTTCACCGTGGATCTGCGCGATATGGAGATGGAACGCCGGAATCAACTCGAAGCCAGGCTGATGAATGTGCTCGATGAAATATGCAGTCAGCATGGCCTGACCTATTCCCTGACCGAAGATACCAACAGTGAACCGCGATATTGTGCGGAAAGGATCCAGGCGGCCATTCGTTCGTCTGCAGAGGAGATGGGGCTGCCCCTGCCGGAGCTGATGAGCGGCCCGTTCCATGATGCGCTGGCGCTGTCCCATGTGTGTGAGTATGGCATGATCTTTGTCCGCAGCAAGGATGGGATCAGCCACCATCCGAGTGAGTATTCCTCGCCAGAGGACATTGCACTGGGAACAGAGGTGCTCTACCGTACGATTCGGCAAATGTGCAGCCGGCTGCCTGCTGACATTGAATCGAGCGACTGATCAACATTTTAAGGGACTCAAAACGTTGGGTGGGTTTATTTTATACCAATCAATCATGGCAGAAGGAGGGCATTTAACGTATGGGAAAAGTCAGTATTGGCCTGATTCAGGCTTCACATGCAGTGGAAGGATCAGCCCCGGTTGAAAACCACAAAGAGGCTGCCATTGAAAAGCACATCAGCCTGGTCCGTGAAGCCGCTGCCCGGGGCGCTCAGATTATCGGATTGCAGGAAGTTTTCTATGGGCCGTACTTTTGTACGGAGCAAAATCCGAAATGGTATGCATCTGCCGAACTCGTACCGGAAGGACCGACGACCAGACGTTTTCAGGTGCTTGCGAAGGAACTGGGCGTGGTTATCATTTTGCCTGTGTACGAGGTGGAAGGTATTGCATCGTATTACAATACGGCTGCCGTGATTGATGCCGATGGCTCCTACCTCGGGAAATACCGTAAACATCATATCCCGCATGTGGAAGCCGGCGAGGGCACGAATGGGTTTTGGGAAAAATATTATTTCAGGCCCGGGAATCTGGGATACCCGGTATTTGATACAGCGTACGCCAAGGTTGGCGTGTACATCTGTTATGATCGGCATTTCCCGGAAGGAGCTCGTCTGCTGGGGCTCGCAGGGGCCGAAATTGTCTTCAATCCGTCAGCTACAGTGGCCGGTACATCGGAATATCTGTGGAAATTGGAGCAGCCTGCTCATGCGGTCGCCAACGGCTATTATGTCGCTGCCATTAACCGGGTAGGTGTGGAAGCCCCATGGAACATGGGTGAATTTTATGGTCAGTCGTATCTGGTGGACCCGCGTGGACGAATGGTTGCCATGGGCAGCAGGGATCAGGATGAGGTTGTCATTGGGGAGATGGATACGGAAATGATCCGTGAAGTACGCAATGTGTGGCAATTTTACCGGGATCGGCGACCCGAGACGTATGAACATCTGGTTAACCTGTAAAGGCGATTGAAAGGTTCTGTTAGAAGATCAACCCAGATTAATCCTTAGGAGGTGCGTGGTCGTGATAAACAGTCCGGGAGCAACGTTATCCGATTATGGATGGGAGAGCCGTTTTGCCGAGATGAAACCCGCTATGTCAGGCAAGGAAGCGAGGGAGGAATCAAACCGCTGCCTGTACTGTTACGATGCACCGTGTATCAAGGCGTGTCCCACAGACATTAACATCCCTTCATTTATCCGTAAAATCTCGACAGGTCACCTTAAAGGTTCGGCTCGAACCATTATGGATGCCAATCCGGTGGGTGCAAGCTGTGCACGGGTCTGTCCAACCGAGGAATTGTGTGAAGGCGCCTGTGTGCTGAATGAATCGTCGAAGCCCATTCGCATCGGTGATTTGCAGCGATATGCTACAGACTGGGCACGTGCGAAAAATGAGCCGCTATTTCAGGCAGCTGCCTCCAATGGGAGATCCATCGCTGTTGTAGGGGCCGGTCCTGCCGGATTGTCCGCAGCCAGAGAGCTCGGTCGTGTAGGTTATGACGTGACGATCTATGAAGCCAAACCCAAAGGCGGGGGATTGAATACGTACGGAATTGTATCTTTCCGTTTGCCGGAAGCGGTAGCCTTGTGGGAAGTGGAGCAGGTCGAAGCATTGGGGGTGAACATTCGTTACGGTGTACGTATAGGCATGGATATGGCCCCTTCCCAATTGTTGGAGCAGCATGAAGCTGTCATTCTGGCCTGTGGGATGGGTTCTGTTCCGATGCTGGGAATCGAAGGAGAGACGCTGGAAGGGGTATACGATGCGATTGAACTGGTGGAATCCACGAAGCAGGGCGTCCCGCCTGCGCTCAACGGTCTGAACGTAGCTGTCATCGGTGCAGGCAACACGGCAGTGGATGCGGCTACCTGCTCGGTTCGCCTGGGAGCAGAGCGCGTGCAGATGCTCTATCGGCGCGGGGAGAGCCAGATGACGGCATATGCGTTTGAGTATACGTTTGCGAAACAGGAAGGTGTGGAATTCCGCTGGTTTACGATGCCACAGCGCATCATTGGTGATGAGAATGGGCGAGTCCGGGCTGTGGAGTGTGTGAAAATGGAGCTGGTTACCCCGCCAGGAGGTGGGCGTGCAGTACCCGTACCCCAGGCAGGGACAGAGTTCATGATTGACTGTGACACCGTTGTCCGGGCGATTGGACAGAACCGGCTGCTGCCACTCATTGAAGCCTTCGGCCTGCGTCATCACTGGGGCGTTGTTGAAGTGGAACCGCAGACCTATCGCACCTCGCATCCACAGGTCTATGCGGCGGGCGATGTGATCTTCGGCCAGGGTCAGGGCGAAGCCATGGTTGTCTCGGCAGCACAGCAGGGCAAACTGGCCGCAGCCGCACTGATGAAGGCGCTGCCTGGACAGGTGGAAGAGTCAGCTTGAGGTTAGCTCGTTTGTTTCGAACGCTAACGAACTGCCAGCACCTTATTTTAAAGGTCAGCATGAAAGGGAGAGGCTAACGAACATCAGTGACGCTATACCGGTAGATATTGGAGCGAGTACTGATGGCACGCGAAAATAAAACGTAGTGGATTCGTTACAACGCCATACTTGTAGTATTACGTCTAATAGAGTGTGCTCAGTTCGTTAAATTACAGACAGATCAAAAGGTTGTTCGGACCACGAAGTCATAGGTGTAGAACCAGATGTGCAAACAACACCAAGGAGGGATCGTTATGGCTGACTTATCGATAAATCTGGCAGGTATTCGATCACCTAATCCATTCTGGCTGGCATCCGCGCCACCGACCAATACGGGATATCAGGTACAGCGTGCCTTCGAGGCAGGCTGGGGCGGAGCGGTGTGGAAGACGCTGGGTGAACCGATCATCAATACTTCTTCCCGGTTTGCTGCGGTACATTTTGGCGGGCAGCGGGTAGCGGGATTTAACAATATTGAATTGATCTCCGATCGCCCGTTGGAGGTTAATCTGCGGGAAATCGCTGAAACCAAGAAACGTTTTCCGGATCGTGCAGTCATTGCTTCGCTGATGGTGGAACCCAAACGGGAGAAGTGGCATGAGATTGTCAAAAAGGTGGAAGCGATCGGCGTGGATGGTCTGGAGCTAAACTTCGGGTGTCCTCACGGCATGGCTGAGCGTGGCATGGGAGCAGCTTCCGGTCAGCAGCCGGACCTGGTTGAGCTGCAAACGATGTGGGTGAAGGAAGTAGCGACCACACCCGTGATTGTGAAGCTCACGCCGAATATCACGGATATTACGGCGACCGCTCGGGCAGCTGTGCGTGGTGGTGCAGATGCCATCTCCCTGATCAATACCATCAATTCCCTGGCGGGTGTGGATCTGGATTCATGGAATACCGTGCCCCATGTAGGCGGCAAAGGTGCCCATGGCGGTTATTGCGGACCTGCCGTGAAGCCGATTGCCCTGAACATGGTGGCCGAGTGTGCACGACATCCGGAAGTAGGGGTGCCAATCTCAGGAATTGGAGGCATATCCGATTGGCGGGATACGGCAGAGTTCCTGCTCATGGGTGCGACAGGGGTTCAGGTATGCACGGCAGCGATGCATCATGGTTTTCGCATTGTGGAGGACATGATTGACGGGTTGAACGATTATCTGGATGAGAAGGGCCTGAGCAGTGTAGCGGAACTTGTGGGTCAGACAGTGCCGAGGTACTCGGACTGGGGCAATCTGGATCTCAATTATAAAGTGGTCGCCCGCATCAACCGGGATGTCTGCATTAACTGCAACAAGTGCCATATCGCTTGTGAAGACACATCGCATCAATGTATTGATATGTTGACCGATCCTTCCGGTTCCTACCTGGAAGTGGTAGAGGAAGATTGTGTGGGATGTAATCTGTGCTCCATTGTTTGTCCGGTAGACGGGGCAATTGAAATGGTGGAGATTGCACATGAACAGACCCCATTAACCTGGAACGAACGTCAGTCTGCGATTGCCTTGCTGCAATCGGCCAGAGATCAATCAACCAAGGAGGCGATATCATGAGTGGACGCAAACTGATTCGGAATGGCGTGTTGGTCACGGCATCGGATACATTTGAAGCAGATATACTCATCGAAAACGGAAAGATCACGCAGATTGGCATGGGCGTGGTGGCGGATGACCGAACGGAGATTGTGGATGCTTCCGGCTGTTATGTCATTCCTGGCGGGATTGATCCGCATACACATCTGGATATGCCGTTTGGTGGTACCGTTACCGCGGATGATTTTGCCTCGGGAACCGCTGCTGCTGCCTTTGGCGGGACAACGACAATCCTTGATTTCTGTCTGACGCAAAAAGGCAAACCGCTCATCGATTCCCTCAAGGAGTGGCATGGGAAGGCCGAGGGGAAAGCTGCCATCGACTATGGGTTTCATCTGATGATCGGGGAGATGAATGATCAGGTACTGGAGGAGCTGCCGCAGGTCATTGAGGAGGAAGGGGTGTCTTCCTTCAAGGTGTTCATGGCCTATAAAAACCAGTTCCAGGCGGATGATGGCATCCTCTTTCAGACGTTACAAAAAGCCAAGGAGTACGGTGCTTTGGTCATGGTGCATGCCGAGAATGGAGATGTCATTGATCTGCTTGTGCGTCAGGCACTCGCCGATGGGCGGACCGCGCCCATTCATCATGCACTTACGCGTCCTTCCATTCTGGAGGGAGAGGCGACAGGACGTGCCGCGCGTCTGGCTGCACTTGCGGATTCACAGCTGTATGTCGTGCACGTCACTTGTGCCGAGGCGGTGGAGCAGATTGCGCGCATGCGTGACATGGGATACCGGATCTGGGGCGAGACGTGCCCTCAGTATCTTACGCTGGATCAATCCATTATGGATCAGCCTGATTTCGAAGGTGCGAAGTACGTCTGGTCCCCGCCGCTTCGGGAAGCCTCACATCAGGATGTGTTGTGGAATGCACTGAAGAGCGGCCAATTGCAGACCATTGGCTCGGATCACTGCTCATTCAATTTCAAGGGGCAGAAGGATCTGGGAAAGAATGATTTTAGCAAAATCCCGAATGGCGGGCCTGTCATTGAAGATCGGCTTAGTATCCTGTATTCGGAGGGAGTTGCCAGGGGCCGTATTTCATTGAATCAGTGGGTGGATCTGTGTTCTACCCGGGCGAGCAAACTGTTTGGTCTGTTTCCGCAGAAGGGGACACTTGCTGTCGGTACTGACGCGGATATCGTTATTTTCGATCCTTCTGTTGCCCGGGAGATATCGGCCAGTACACATCATATGAATGTGGACTATAGTGCCTTCGAAGGCATGCAGGTGCAGGGCTGTCCTATCACCGTACTGTGCCGGGGGGACTATGTCATTAAGGATCGACAGTTTGCCGGAGCGGCCGGAGCGGGTCAATATGTGAAGCGTGCCAAATATGATGCGGGTGCACCCATGCCTGTGCGGCAAACGGTCACGACATCGACGGGAGGGTGAGACTGATGCTGGAGAATGAAGCTTTTGAAGCGGAGAAAATGGCGATCGAACGAATGGTTACGCTAGGTTATCGGATCTATTCGGTTCAGGAACATCTGGAAGGTGCCAGTGTAGTCTGGGAGCATCCCGATCAACCAGGTGAAATGAAGGAGCAGCATGTTGGTACGGCGTCCGGACGAAAGTGGTTCGTCCACTTTCTGATCCGGCAGCTTCGTGAACAGCGAGGGGCGTAGCCTTTAAGCAAGTTATGCAATTGGACCATGGACGTATTCATAAGCATAGATGGCGAGTTCAATGGCGACGCGTTTCTCGGGGAGGACATAGTCTTCTCCGAGCAAAGCTTCAATTTTGTCCAACCGATGATAGAGGGTCTGTCTGACAATAAATAAGGCGGTGGCAGTCTCCTGCTTGGAGCAGCAAAGCACAAAATACTGTTTGAGTGTTCGCAGCAGCTGTCCGCCTTTTTCTGCATCATGCCGAATGACGGGACCGAGATATTCTTCGATAAAGTCCTCCAAGCTGCCGCTCTGCTTCATCCCTGCAATGATGCGATAACCGTGGAGGTTGCTGTAAAACGGCTGCTGCATGGGTCCGGTATCTTTCTGAATGCGAAGTGTTTCTTTGGCTGCATCCAGGCTGTCCTTGAGACGTGACAAATCGGTACAGCTGTGACCAATGCCCAGTAGGCAGGAGAACAGACGGTGGGTCTGGTCTGTTTCATGCTGCTGCAGCTGCTCTATGCAGCGCCAGAGACTGCTTTTGCGCTGAGGAACGGGCTGGGGATCGAGAATGATCAGGATAATCTGATGGTTCAATACCGTGCTGAACAGGGTAAACCCTTCCCGGGAAAATACAGAGCGTGCGACAATGTTGCGCTGTATGAGCAATTTCTGAAGTTTGAGGCTGTCGGTATAATTCGGATTGCTGTCAAACAAAACAACGGTACCTTTGCTGGAAGCAAGCAGGGGGCCTCGGCTGATAAGATATTCCTGAATTTCTTTGGCCGTGTGATGTCCATTCAGCCAGTCAATCACCCACATGTCTTCCTTGTAACGACGCTTTTCTTCCATGTATTTGGTCCGCATCCAATCCTGTGCTATGGCGGCTGCACAGCGCTCCACTGCCTGAATGACAAATTCATCGGAAGGCTTGTGATGCTGTAACTCAAGTTCGTGATCGGGAAGCTTCTCCAGGAAGAGTACAAGATCGGCAAATGTATACTCCAGCGCCTGAATAGGGAGGGTAAGGGCGTTCATTGGTTGCCCTGAACGATTCTTTTGATCCATTTGGTCTGTCTGGGATGAGTGGCTGCGCTGAGTTAACCACGCCACTCTGCGGTTCTCCAACAGCTCTGGGGGACAATAAGGGACAGCGCTGGCTTCCCCTTCAAGTGGATATAACGCCACAGGGTAACCGGTTGTGCGGGATAACAATCGAAGCAGCGGCTGCACGCCGTCTCCATTTAGAAGTAGTTGGTTGAACGAGGTAGTAAGATTGTCGAGCTCGGCGAGCATTCGCTGATGACTGCGAATCAGGGCGAAGTGCAGGTCTTGCGTAATATCAATATAGCGGACTTGTTCATGGAACCAGATGAGCGGAAAATCATCCGCTGCTGCAATTTCTTTCATTGCTCCGAGTTGCGACTTGGTGTGTGTCCCCAGCTCAATACAGAGTCCTGCAGCACCGCGGGCGATTAACTGGCGCAGGAAAGACAACCCTTGCTGCTCATTATCCTGCCAGCCAATGCCGGTGGTCAGCACGAGTTCTCCTCCGTTTAAAAGATCGCCCACGTCAGGTACCTCCATGATATGGACCCAGCGGACATATCGCTCCAGTGCCCGTTCACTGGCAAGTACCTCTGCCTTGCGAAATACAGGCCGTTTTAGCATATCTCTCATCTGAAGTTGAAGCGTCGTTTCCCCCATACAACCACCGTCCTCCCTCGAATTGCATGCCGTTTGCAATCCCGCCTTATGATGCGGGTTTCTGAAGAGCGTTTGTTATGTTGTGATGTACGAGCAGGGTAAGCAGTTTGAAGTCCGCTGACATACATAATTAAGCTATATTATAAGTCCATTTACAGAACATGAAGTGAAAACTCTCGCTCATTTGTTTTATTTTACAAAACAGGATCTTCATTTTGTAATCTGGCATAGTTGAAGTCCTGATTGGTGTTGTTTTACCTAACATGTATGGGTGGTATTCCGTTTCCACCCATAAAAAAACCTCCTGGTCTTTCATTGAAATGAACAGTCATTTCAATGAGAAACAGGAGGCAGATTATAATAGCATGTTTATTTCATTCTTTCGAATCGATGCTCAAACAAGCAGATTAATCTTCAATTCTTTTCTTCTTGAACTTCATCAGGAATTCATACACGATTGGCACAATCACCAGGGTGAGCAGCGTGGAGCTGATCAGACCGCCGATAACGGTAATACCCAGACCTTTCGAGATGATTCCCGCGCTCTCTTCCAGTCCTGTAACGAGTGGCAGCAAGGCACCAATCGTTGCAAGTGCGGTCATCAGGATTGGACGCAGACGTGTTGCACCAGCTTCAAGCAGGGCTTCCCGAGTAGACATACCGTCTTTCTCCATGTGAATGACACGGTCGATCAGGACGATCGCATTGGTGACCACGATCCCGATCAGCATGAGTCCACCCATCATGGCAGAGACGTCAATGGTACCGCCAGCCAGGAACAGGCCTACCATAATACCAATAACGGTAAACGGCAGGGAGAACAGGATAGCAAATGGCGCCAGTCCGCCGCCAAATGTAACGACCAGTACAAAGTATACAATGGCGATGGCTGCCAGCATGGCGAGACCCAGTTGGGTGAAGGTGTCATTGATTTGTTCGGTTGTACCGCCAAACTTCACTTCCACACCATCAGGCAGATCCAGCTTGTCGATGTTATCCTGCAAGTTTTGCGAAGCTTTTTGCACATCGGAAGCCAAAATGTTGGCTGACACCTGAGCAACAACTTTGCCATCAATACGCATAATCGAGTTCGGAGATGTACCTTCTTCGACTTTAGCGACATCTTTGATCGGTACTTGGATACCGAGCGGAGAAGTCACTTTTTCATTTTCAATATCAGCGATGCTGTCAAATGTTTTTTGGTCTGTCTCGACGTACACTTTATAGGTTTTGTTATCAATGTCCACTTCCGTCAGCACAGAGCGTTCCTGTGCAGGGCTCAGTGCCATAGCCAGTTGGCCTGCAGTCAGACCCAGCGAGCTAAGCTTCTCCTGATCCGCAACGAGGGTATATTGCCCATAGGTGTCAGAGAGAGTGGTGTCCGCTTTTTCGAACGATTCCGTATCCGCTTCAACCAGTTTGAACACTTCATCCGTAACCGGTTTGATCTGGTCTACGTTGTCGCCATAGATGGAGATGCTGAGGCTGCTGCCTCCCAGACCGCCGGACATATCCAGCTCAGTCCAGGTACCTACAGTAACTTCCTTCCTCAAACCTTCTACAAGCTGTTCTTTCACTTGAGTGAAATCTTTTGTATCTTCGTTATATTCAATATAGAAGAGAGCCGAGTTGGAGCTTCCGCCACCCATGCTGCTCAGTGGATTGCTGCCGCCGATGGAATACTGCATTTTCTCCAGACCAGGCTGTTCAAGCAACCACTTTTCAGCGACAAGTGCTTCTTTTTCAACATCTTCACGCAAAGCTCCGGTTTCCGGACTGTATGTGATGGTCACGTATTTGTCCTGCTGCTCTGGCAAGAAGCTTGCACCGATGAACGGGTACAGGAACAAACTGCCGACCAGCAATATCACAGCGATACCGACCGTAATGATTTTATGTGATAAAGTCCAGTTCAAAAGGCGTTTGTAGCCTTCGGCCATCTTCCCCGGTTTTTCCTCGTGATTCTGCTTATTCTTCAAGCCTTTGCGGAACAGGGTATGAGCCAGCATTGGCACAATGGTAATCGCCACAATCAGGGATGCCAGCAATGCAAATACCATGGTTAATGCAAATGGCAGGAAGAGCTCGCCCACCATACCGCTTACGAGTGCGAGTGGCAAGAATACGGCAATGGTTACAATTGTGGAAGAGAGGATCGGAATGAACATTTCCCGAGTAGCTTCCCGGATCAATTCACGGCCTTTCAGTTTCTCTCCCTTAAGGGTCAATCTGCGATAGATATTCTCGATAACGACGATGGAGTCATCGACTACCCGGCCAATCGCCACCGTCATGGCACCCAGCGTCATCATGTTCAATGTGATGTCCATGAGAAGGAGCGCAGTCATTGCCATAAGCAAGGAGAGCGGGATAGAGATAATGGAAATAATGGTTGAACGAATGTTACGCAGGAACAGCAGGATGATCAGGATGGCAAATAGAGCACCGAAAATGGCTTTGCCGAGCATCGTATTCACGGAATCCTGAATCGGTTTACCTTGGTCGAGCAATACAGTCAGCTGCGCGTTTTTGAATTGCGTCTGCAATTCTTCCGCTTTCTCCTTGACTGCGTTAACCACATCAACCGTGTTGGCATCATTCGATTTCACAACGGAAATACCGATGGATTCCATGCCGTCTGTCCGTGAAATGGATTCGGCCTGACCAATCACTTCAATCTTCGCGATCTCGCTTAATTTTACCGTAGGAATTCCTGTCGCACTGGCGGCGCGAGAAGCACTACCTGCACTTGCATTTCCACCAGCCGATTGTCCGGCAGCTGGATTGGAACCCTGTGCGGCATCCGGAGCTGTGGCTTGACCAGCAGCACCGCCGGCTTGAGCAGATGGATCTGCAGCTGCTGCGCCAGCACCGCTTGGTACCACAGGAATGGCGAGGTTTTTCAGATCATCCAGATCGATGATGTTTCCGTCAACCACAACAGCTTTCTGTGCTTCGTCCAGTTCGAACAGTCCCAGTGGTACGCGGACAGAAGAACCTTGAACGATACCATTTACTGTATCTTCAGTGAGGCCCAGTTCATTCATTTTCTCCTGGTCAAACTTCAGTTGTACTTCCTTGACATATTGACCGGAAACCTGTACTTGGGCTACACCGTCGATATCTTCGAGTGCAGGTTGAATGTCGGATTCAACGAGTCTGGTCAATTGCTCCAGATCTCCGCCGTCCTTATCGGACAAGCTCAGAGAGACAACCGGGAACGAGTTGATGCTGAACTTGGAAATGGTCGGTTTCTGTACACCGTCCGGGAGCTGCACTTCGTTCAGTGCCTCGCGAACAGCTGCGGTTGCATTGTCCAGATCAGTTCCATAATCAAATTCAAGTGTGATGGAAGCAGCGTTCTCCATGGATGTGGATGTTAGGGTCTTAATTCCCTCAACATTACGAAGGGTTTGTTCCAACGGTTTGGTGACATCTTCGACAATACCTTCTGGGGCAGCTCCGGGATCAATCGCCGTGACACTCAGAAATGGCACATTGATGTTCGGAATGGTCTCCTGCTTCATCGTTAGTCCGCTGTACAAACCAGCGAAGGAAACGATAATGGTCAGAATCCAGATCGCAAACTTGTTGTTCAGTGAGAAATTAATAATTCCTTTCATACGACAGTTTCTTCTCCTCTCAGTTCTCCCTGTTTTTTTATCTTATTTGTGTGACGAGTCAGCTTGGATGAACCGGCTGTACATGGCATCCAGAATATGCTGAAGCTCGGAGTGCAAGGATTCAATCGCTGGAATGTTCTCCAGGTTGTGCATCATGCCCAGAATAATGGCACGCCGCGGTGTGAATTCCATCATTTCCTGTTTCAGAATGGCGATAGTTTCAAGGGCATCGTTCCGGGATTGTCCTGCAGTCAGATCGGAAGTCACGATATCCTGCATCTGTTTGATGATGTGAATGGGATGACGCATCATCGTCGAATCCGTATGTGAATCGCTGGTCCATGCCGGCCAGTTTTCCAAAGGAATCAAAGGTGCAGGCCGCTGATTCAGCAGCCCATACGCTGCATAATCGATCGTTTGCAGTAGATTCGAGGCCATTTTGGAAACGGTTAGGGATGGCATTTCCGTGAACCAGATCTTGACGTAGGACAGGAACAGACCATGCGTTAGCAAAATAAGGTCTACGGTATAAGGCTCAATCTCGGGACCATACAGATCCTCAAGCTTATCCTTAAACCAGTGCAAGGTACGGATCTCCATATCCCTGTGCTTCGGATTGCATTTGCTGCCGGGATGCTGCTCATCATCCATCATGATGCTGCGCAGCTGTACCCGGAGAAACTCCTTCAGTTCGGAAACGTGAACCAGCAGCGTTTCAATCTGCTTGTGCAGACGTTCTCTGGATGTGAGACCGGCCTCATGTTCAATCTGGGACATCTCATCCATCAGGGTGTAAATGCAGTACTCCATTGTACTAGCTTCCAACTCCTCTTTGGATTTGAACATCAGATAGAGGCTTCCCTTGGACATGCCGCATAGCTCTGCAATTTCCTGCATGGAAGTTGCAGCACTGCCTTTGGCAGAAAACAGCTTAAGGGCTGTCGTAATAATGAGTTTTTTCTTCTCATTCATCTCATGAATAGGGTTCATTAACGATACATTCACCTCAGTGCGGAACTTATGAGTTCTTGAATTGACTTTAGGGTCAGAACAAGTATAAACGATTTGGGGGTGTGAATTCAAATGGGAGAGAATTGGGAAAAACGATAGGGATGAGCCGGTATTTAATAGAAGGAGAGGGAGAGATGAGGATAGCCACCTTCTACAGGATAGAGAGGAGAGTCATGCTCCGTTCTGAAAGGCATAGATGGCCAGAATAATAATGGCAGCAAGTGCAATCAGGTAAAAGGCACCTATGAGGATGAGAAATGAATATCCTGCGAGCGAGCCGAGATGTGCCAACCATTTCTTCATACAGATCATCCTTTCCACATTCACCGGGTATACATCATCTACTTACATGATATACCAAAAAGGCAGCTTCCAGATGGAAGTTGCCCTAGTTTTTACAGAATAGATACAGTTTTTACGTAATCAGTTTCAAACCAACCGCAGCCACCAATATCATGGCGATAAACAACAGTCGTTTGGCCTCCTTGCGTTCACCAAACAGGAACATGCCCGTTAATGTGCTGCCTACAGTACCGATGCCTGTCCATACAGCGTAGGCTGTGCCCATGGGAATGGAAGTCATGGCATAGGACAACAGCGAGAAGCTGAATACAAAGGAAACGAGCATGAGCACGATATAAGGCCAGCCCTTTTTGGTAGAAGCGCCGTTAATGCCGATCACGCCAAAAATCTCACAGATGCCTGCGCCTACAATGGCTAACCATGCCATTATGCCACACCTTCTTTCGCTTCTTCGTGTTGATCCGTGACCAGTTTCAGTCCAATTACGCCGCAGAGCAGGAGTCCAATCAGCAGAATTTTGGCCAGACGGAAAGGCTCGCCGAACAGCAGCATTTCCGTTAGGACCGTGCCTGCGGTTCCGATTCCGGTAAAGACGGCATATACCGTGCCCACGGGCAATCTCTTGGATGCTGCGATGATCAAAGCAAAGCTCACGATGATGGCTATAGCGGTTAAAGCCCATTCCCATAGATTGGAGGCGTGCTTCAGTCCGCTTACCCAGACAATTTCGATAATGCCTCCGATAAATACATATAACCAATTGCGGTTCATGATGATGTTTCTCCTTCCGGCACAATCTTCTGTGCCTGTTCGTTCAAATGATGAATGCCGTGCCAAAAGACAGGCCAAGCCGCTTCAAGACGCCGCTTATAACGACTTGAGCTTCCATAGATAATCTCAACGGTAATTCCATCGAGAGAAGTCATAAAAGCAATGGCAGCTTGTTCCGTTGGAATCAAAGGTAAGTCTCCATGACGTATTGCTCGCTGCAGAAGTCGGTTTAGAGATCGCTCCATGCCATCAAGGAATGGATGCACGAGATCCATCACTTCGTTGTACAGTCCCGGGGGAGGAAAGTAAGACATGCGCAGCATCAATCGGGCAGAAGCATTAGCGTTGTATTCCTGCTCGAACCAGGGAAACACGCCCTTGAGTCGGGCTTCCAGTGCAAGCTCCGCATGATCTCGAAAATATTCTAATGTATGGCGTTTTACTTCTTGAAAGGCATGGGCCAGTGCATGGAGAAACAAGTCTTCCTTGCCGCTGAAATGTGCATATATCGACGGTTTCTTAATCCCGACTTCATCAGCGATAGCTCTAAGGGACGCACCCTCATACCCATCTCTGGCAAAATGGAACAAGGCCGCTTCTAATATGGATTGTGCAGTCATTTTATTCACCTTCCTAACGGTCGTTAGGAGATTATATTTTCATATTTCACATCAGATGTCAAGTCATTCAAAAGAGCCGCCTGCTAAATTATAACAGGCGACTAAGGTGCTGCATTACACCAATCAGAACGTGGTGAAGCCCAGTATGAGCTGCAGTTTATAGATAATTCCCTTCAGAAAAGTCGTTTTCTCCTGGAATTCATCCAGGTGCAGGGTGAACTCGGCATCCTCATTATTCCACACTCGTTCGAAATAATCCGCCACGTTGCGAGTGAACTCATGGTTCGCGGGCGCAGCCACCCATAGTTCATTTTCAAGATTATAGTCATTCATGTTTCGTGGGGTAAGGTTGGTTGATCCGCCAAGTACGATATGATCCCCGGTTGCCTTGGCAATGTACATCATTTTGGTGTGATACTGCTCTTTGGTTGTGTTATACCAACGGATTTGGATTTTGCCATCTGATTTGTCATGCAGCTCTGCGGCTACAGGACGATTCGGAATGCCGATTTTCTCCTGACCGAATGCATTTTCATTCGGATCGAGCACAAGCCGGATGTTGACTCCCCGTTTGGACGCATCCAGCAGCCCATCCAGTACCTTCGGAGAAGCAATGTAGAACATGCCCATCCACAAGGTATCCCCTTTTTCCGTCAGATTGATCTCATGCAATACCGCATCATTTACTTTTCCTTCGGTCAGATAGCGAATTCGCAAATCCCCCTTGTTTGGATCCGTGGAAGGAGCAGTATAGGAAGGAACCTGACCTCCTCCTGATATGTCGAGTACAGCCTGTTCCGACTGGAGTATATCCCCGATGACTGGACCGGTAACCTCAAAAGCCACGTTGGAGTGATAGGCACTGGCATCGTGGATGTTGCCTGAGGAAATGATCGCCATCTTCTCACTGGCAACGACCTTGCGATGATTGGCTTTTACGTTGAGCAGCTTGAGATAGGAGCGCATCGTGATGTCTGGGCCGTCGCTTGCCATCAGGTTCGGCAGCCAGCCGTCTCCCGACTGACCAAACCATTGAAAGAACGTACGCCAGACCGCCGAGTATACAGGCGTCGAATCACGGAGGGGATCTACATTTGTAATGACAACCTGAATACCAGCCTGCTTCATTCGTTCCAGCAGCGCATTGGGTGCAGAGTTATAGTTGGTGTTCACTTCATCCGTAATAAACAGAATCTGCATGTCGGGATGCTGCTTTTTTTTGGCGACCAGCGCATCTGTGAATTCCAAACTGACCGGCGGGAAATGCTGTCCCTTATGCTGATAGTTGTTGAATAGGAACATATCCACCACAACAAACTGTTCAGCCTCCTCCACAATCTGAAGCATACGCTGGAAAATCTGCTGCTCATGTTCCATCTGTCCGTCCCCGGAGGGGTAAGTGAGGTCATGAAGGAAGGCTACCTCGTCTACCCGATATTCAGGGCTTTCATAGGAAATGCCTGCAGGTAGTGGCTTGTATGTTTGATAAATCATGACTGCCACGAGCCATAATATAAGAACTCCAAGAGCTGTGCGTATGTATGGAAAACGACGATTGGATGTCTTGTGTTCTGATGATGATCGCCTTGTATTAAACAACGGCATATCCCCCTTTTGTAAACTTGCTGACTTCTATTACCACTCCGTTATCCATATTGACGCAGGCTGCGTATTTGGACAGGGAGAAACGGGTTTTAGTCCATAAACGAATTGCCTGAATGCAATCGACAGGTGTAAGGCCGTTGTGTATAATGAGTGTATTATTTTTGTAGAATGTTGGGATTTCCATATACCTGACAAGGACGGAGGAAGTATTCGTTAACCTATTGATGGCCTGGATATTTCAGAAAAGAGAGTGGGTAATAAAGTGTATTCCATCAAACAAGTCGCTGCCATGCTGGACATTCCAACGGTAACGCTCCGGGCTTGGGAGAATCGGTACAGTGCGGTAACCCCTGAACGGACGGAATCGGGTTATCGACTGTACACCGATGAGAATGTTGAAGACCTGCGCTGGTTGAAGGAGCAGGTTGAACAGCATCAGACCAACATATCTGAAGCTGTACGCATGTTAAAAGAGAACAAAGCAAAGCCGCCCCAGCCGCCCGAATCGGTCATGCCAGCTCCGCTAACTACCCCGGTTCCCACGATGGAAGAGGCATACTCACGCATGGCCGATCAGATTTATGACTCGCTCTACCATTTTCAGGGTGAACGCGCCAACGGGTTGATTGATTTTGGCTTCACCATGTATGGATATGACTCCATGTTTTATCATGTGCTTGTCCCCATTCTCGTTCGTGTGGGGGATGCATGGGAGCAGGGCAGAGCAACGGTGGCACAGGAACACTTTATGACCCAGCTGATCTCACAGCGGTTCTATCAGTTTTTCCATCTGTTCCCGATCTATCCGCATCTGCCCAAAGTTCTGGCACTCTGTCCGGAAGGGGAGCATCATCAGGTGGGGTTGCTGTTATTTTCGCTGTTTATGCGCAAAAATGGAGCCGAGGTATTATATCTCGGTGCCAATACTCCCGAGGAGGGGGTATTCCCCATTATCCGGGAGCAAAAGATTAAACTGGTCTGTCTCTCCATTACGAATCCCAGCTTAAGCGAAAAGAGTGATCGGTTGATCGATCGCATTCTGTCCGAGTTTCCGTATATGCGCTTTATCCTTGGAGGCAAGGGTTATGAGCGCAATAAAAATGCAGCTTATCCGGATTGGATCATGCCGGAGAATTCATCAGACTGGCAGGCATGGCTGGAGCGGGAGTATTTGACGGAGAATCCTTTGCGTACGCAGAACTAAGCGGTGTCCAGTTTTTGACAAGGTGTAGACCACATGAGGGAGTTCATGAGCAACTTCTATTGCATGATAATGTATAGGCTATAAATTAAGTGACATCCTTTGACGCAAAAGCGCAAAGGATGTTTTTTTATGTTGTAAACGTTTAGTTTTACAGTAATTTGACCAGCGAGTCATTATTCGGTTTACAAGTTCGTATAATATTTGTATTATATTTGTATAACGTTTTGGACCATATCCGCTTCGATGAATTATCAACTGTTTAATAATAGGTCAAGGACGTAGGAAGCATGTTTTTGACCATAAGAAAGGTGAGTTGGCATGATATCTAATCAGCAACGTAAACGTGCAGCTGTTATTGGTGCTGGTCCGGGCGGACTTGCAGCAGCCATGTTATTGTCCGGTCAGGGATATGAAGTCGACGTTTATGAGAAACAGCCAGTGATCGGTGGACGCTCCGCCAGACTGGAGCTCGGGGAGTATCGCTTCGACCGGGGTGCGACTTTTCTTATGATGCCAGAGCTGCTTGAAGAGATGTTTGACGTTGTGGGACGTAAACTATCCGATTATGTGGACCTGAAGGAGCTGACTCCCTTATATGCCCTGAACTTTGGCGATAAGGTATTCACGCCTTCCCGCAACCGTGAGGATACCGCTGCCCAGATCAAGGAGTTGTTTCCCGGTAATGAGGACAATTATCTGAGGTTTATGCAGGAAGAGGAGATCAAGTTCGGCAAAGTTATGCCTTTGCTGCGCAGGCCCTTTGGCAAGTTGACAGACTATCTGCGCAAGGACGCTGTAACGGCTCTTCCGAAGCTGGATGTGAACAATACGGTTTACGGCATCCTGTCCCGTTATTTTACGGACGAGCGATTGCGCTGGGCCTTTACTTTTCAGTCCAAATATCTGGGTATGTCTGCCTGGGATTGTCCGGGGACATTCACGATCCTGTCATTCATTGAGCACCACTATGGACTGTTTCATCCGATTGGCGGCGTGAATCGTGTATTTCAAGCCATGGCTGACATTGTAAAAGAGTATGGAGGACGAATACATACATCAAGCCCGGTTAAACAGGTTATCGTTCGTAATGGCCGAGCTGAAGGGTTGTTGCTGGAGAACGGTGAACGCATTGAAGCGGATCATGTGGTCGTCAACGCAGACTTTGCACATGCGGTGAACCATCTGTTTGAACCGGGTGTGCTCAAGAAATATACACCAGAGAAAATGAAACGCAAGAAATACTCCTGTTCTACTGCGATGCTCTATCTTGGGGTAGACGGCGAGATTAATCTCCCGCATCACTCGATTTATTTTCCCGAAGATTACCGTTTGAACGTCGATGAGATCACGAAGCATAAAGTGCTGTCCGCTGACCCGTCTCTATATATTCATAACCCTTCCAAGCTCGACTCGACGCTTGCCCCTGCAGGAAAATCTGCATTATACGTGCTCATGCCTTCTCCGAACCTTACGGGGGACATCGACTGGGAAGGGGAACGAGAGAATGTACGTGAAGCAATGATGCAGCGGCTTGAGGCGATCCCCGAGCTGGCAGACATTCGGAGCCGTATAGAAGAATCCATGATGTTTACCCCGCTGGATTGGGAAAATGAACTGGATGTGTACCGCGGGGCAACGTTTAACATGGCTCATAATCTGGGTCAGATGATGTATCTTCGCCCGCATAACCAGTTTGAAGAATTGAAAAGGGTATGGCTGGTTGGTGGCGGAACCCATCCGGGCAGCGGCCTGCCTACCATATTCGAGTCCGCTCGAATCAGTGTCAGGCTGATTCAGGAAGAGGATGCCAGAATCCGTTCAAATCGATCCTCATATGTGAAGACCGCTAAGGCCGGAGGCCGTTCATGAAGCGGGCAGCCATTGTGGGGGCAGGCATTGGCGGGCTGACCTCGGCACTTTTGCTGAATCGGCAAGGCTGGGACGTAACGGTATACGAACGAGGTACACGAGTTGGCGGACGCATTGGGTATGAACAAAATGGGGAGTATCGCATTGACCAGGGCCCAACGATTGTGCTTCTGCCTGACATGCTGCATGGCATTCTGGAGGAGGCCGGTGTGGATCGCTCCAAGGTGGAATTGCTGCGCTGTGATCCGTTATACAGGGTTCACTATAGCAGCGGACGCGTCATGACCAAGATGACAGACCGAAGGCAGCAGGCTGAGGAGATTGAGCGGTTATTCCCTGGAGAGAGCCGGGGATTTACGAAATTTATGAAGGACATGGATACGCTGTTCCCGGCAGGACGATCTGCTTTTCTGGAAAGAGCATTTCCGCGGAAAAGGGATTTTTTCACACCGTCTCTTCTGTCCCTGATGGGCAGGCTGCGTGCACACAAAAGTGTACGTAAAGCTGTAGGGGATTACTTTCATCATGAAGAACTGCTTGATGCTTATTCGCTTCAGAGTCTGTATATCGGAGGATCGCCGTTTGGTACCCCTGGAATTTACTCTCTTCTTCCCTATGCGGAACATGAATATGGAATCTGGATGGTGAAGGGTGGGTATGCTGCATTACCCTCGATTCTGGAATCAGAACTGATTGCGCGCGGGGGGCGTGTCGTGCTGAACACAGAAGTGACCGGGCTTCGTATTCAAGATGGCGTCTGCCAGGGTGTAGAAACGGCAGCAGGCGCTGAAGAGGTGAATGCAGTCATCTATAATGGGGATTTCCCTCATTTAAAGGGCTTGCTTGGCAACATGCCTGAAGCAGCGGTCAAAAAAAAGCCGTATCGGCCCTCTTCCGGCTGTGTATTAATTTATGTTGGTGTCGACAAGACCTGGGAGGATGCAGCAACGCATCAATTTTTCCTGCCACCGAGTCTTGATGCAAGCTTGCGGGAAGTGTTCAACCAGCGCCGTATTCCGGCAAAGTCTTCGTTTTATGTATTTAACCCCGTTGCTGTGGACGAATCTGCTGCTCCGGCAGGCCACAGTGTATTATATTTTCTTATTCCGGTACCAGATGCTGAAGGGGTGGACTGGTCAACGGAAAGTGATGCACTGGCCGATCGGGTCCTGGAAGAAGCAGAGCAGCGCGGGTTCCCGGGGCTTCGTGCAGCGATTAGATGGAAGAAGGTACGTACGCCAGCAGATGCCGAGCGTGACGGACTATACGGCGGGGGCAGTTTCGGTATTGCGCCTATCCTGTTTCAATCGGGTGTATATCGGCCACAGCCGAAACCATTCCCGGCAATACGCGGATTGTACGCAGCAGGGGCGTCGGTCCATCCCGGAGGCGGAGTCCCGATCGTGATGCAAAGTGCGCGTATGGCCGTCAATCTACTCATGAAGGAGATGGGAACATGAATGAAACGATTTTGAACAGGTGCGAAGAGTTGATGCAAAAAGGTTCTTCTTCTTTTTATCAGGCCTTCAGAGGTTTGCCCAGTCCGCGTCGTGAAGCAGTATATGTAATCTATGCGTTCTGCCGCATCATTGATGACAGCGTGGATGAGCCGGAAAAGTCGATGTATACCATACACGAAATTCGTGATCGTTTTGAACATCTTGAAAAGGCGGAAGGCCACTTTATCTGGCCTGCATTGAGATGGCTGTTTTCTAATTTCCCTCACCTGGACAAGGGGCCTTTCTTCCGCCAGATGGATGGACAAATGATCGATCTTGAGGTAACCCATTACGGGACGATGAAAGATCTTGAACATTACTGCTATCTCGTTGCCGGAACGGTAGGTGAAATGCTGCTGCCTGTGCTGCGGGATGATAATGGCGCGGAAGTGGCCGTGAACGGCATTGCACTTGGCAAGGGAATGCAGATCGTTAACATTATTCGTGATGTGGGTGAAGACCGGGCAAGAGCACGTCGTTATGTCCCCCTCGAAATCATGGAGAAACATGGCTACTCCGAACAGGACTGGGCAGATGGCATTGTGGACGAACGGTTTGTAGCAATCATTCAGGAATTAAAAACATCAGCATTGGAGTGGTTCAGGCTTGGGATGGATCGGCTGGAGACCTACCCTGCGGAAAGTGCATTTGCCATCGAACTGGCGGCCGCCTTTTACTCCACCATCTTACAAGCGGTAGAACGTAACGACTATGACGTATATACCAAACGGGCCTTTGTGACCGATGAGTTGAAACTGGAGATGCTCGGTGTGATTGTGAAACGGTATCCGGTATTGACTTATCAGGCTTCCCGTACGGCGGTTTCCTGATGATACAGGTTTTGTATTGGGTATGGTACGTCATTGGGGCAACACTGATGCTCACCATCGGAGTCCCTGACATATTATCTTTTTCCAACGGTCTGTTTCTTGTTTTCTATGCACTCTGTGTGCTGGATCTGATCTATCAGGGGCGGAAAAGAACAGGACTGTCCGACCAGTCAGTCATATGGAAGGAACCAGGACTCTGGGCCGCTTCGGCCATCCTGTGGCTGGGCGGCATGGGTGTAGAGTGGGTTGGTGTCCATACGAAATGGCCCTTTGGGGAGTATGGCTACTCAGATTTTTTCGGCATCCATCTGTTCAGTGTTCCGGTCACCCTGGGCTTCGCCTGGATTGCAGTAGTCGGAAACTCCGCTCTGCTAAGCGGCGGCGGTTCTGGCTGGCCCGGGAAGCTGGTTCGGGCGGTCAAGACCGGATTCTGGGCTATTGTGCTTGATCTGGTGCTTGATCCGGTTGCGCATGCGAGAGGTTTCTGGCAATGGGAAGCACCTGGCGGATTCTATGGTGTTCCCTGGACCAATTACATCAGTTGGTTCATTATGGGTGCGTTTCTGTCGCTCTTTCTTCCAGCCATGCCTGCTGACGGCCATTCTTTGCTGCGAGCCAAGTGGGTGTACCAGCTGTTCATCCTGTTATTCGGTCTGCTTGCATTGAAAGAAGACATCACAGGCAGTTTCATCATTGCGCTTGTGGGCGCGCTGCTTGCAGAAGGGAGCTGGCTGAGTGATTCCCGCCGTAAAATCAAAACGGTTTAACCGAATGTTCTACTTATACAATCAGTATTATTTGCTGCGTCGGCGCTTTCGTTCATTCACGCTTTCGGGAAAACTGGACCCACAGCTTGGCGGCAAAATCGGCTTGTCCATAGCACCGAATCAATCCGTCCTCTATTTCATGAACCACAGTTCCTGGTGGGATGGCCTGTTACTCTATCACGCAGCGCTCCGGACTTCCGCAGGGGATCATTATGTCATGATGGAAGAGCAGCAGCTGCAGCAATATGCCTTCTTTCGCAAATTGGGCGCTTACTCCATCAACAAGGAGAGTGTTTCTGCAATCCGGAAGACCATGCAATATACAACGGGGCTGCTTCAGTCGGGGAAAAGAGTGTGGATCTTTCCCCAGGGCGAAATCCTGCATCAGGATGCAAGGCCCATTCGGTTTCGCCCTGGCATCGGATTACTGCTTCGTCGTTCTCCCCAGACGCTGGCTGTACCTGTAACTCTGTGTCATGGCATGGTTCAGCATGATTTGCCGGAGATATCGATGGTGGCCGGTGCGCCTATAATGGAAGACTGGAGTGTGTGGAAGAGTGAAGAGATTGCGGTCAGACTTGGTCTTGTGCTGGAGCAGCAGTTAGACCATCACAAGTCTGAGTTGGTGCGCATTGGACAAGGAAGTTTACCGGGAGCAATCTCCCTGATTCGTCACGGACGATCTACGAGTGAAAAATACGATGCGGCACGAAAGCGGGGAATCCGTTAACGATGAGTGTATCTGAGATATTATGGATCATTTTGACGTCTGTGCTAGGTGTGCAGTTGATTTTTGCGCTATGGAATGTGACCTGTCTGCCCAAAATCCGCTCGTTCCCTGCTGACCGGTTGCTGCACCCGGATACACTCGTCTCTGTCTTGATTCCGGCTCGTAATGAGAAACTACATATTGAGGGATGTCTGGAGAGTGTGCTTGCAAGTGATACATCCGGCTTCCGGATGGAAGTGCTGGTGTTGGATGATCGCTCGGAAGATGAGACGGCATCCATCATTCAGGCAATTGCGAATCGGGATGCACGTGTGCGACTGCTGGGTGGAGCCGAACCCCCGGCAGGGTGGATGGGCAAGTCATACGCGTGTCACCAACTGGTCCAGGAGGCCAAAGGCGATTGGTTTATGTTCGTTGATGCGGATGTGCGACTGGAACCAGAGGCGATTCGGCAAACTGTCGCTGCCGGATGTGATCAGGGAAGAGGTCTTGTGACAGGGTTCCCCTATCAGGTGGCGAAGACGTGGATGGAGAAGCTGGTCGTTCCCATGATGGTATTTACGATCATCAGTCATCTTCCAATTTTCATGGTGCGCAGGTCTTCCAGTCCGTTATTTGTCGCCGCAACGGGAGCATTCCTGCTGATTCATCGTTCGAGTTACGAGGCTTCAGGTGGTCATGCAGCCATTCAGGGAGATCTGGTGGATGACATGAGTCTGGCGAAAGCGATCAAGCGCGCAGGTCATCCGGTCATGCTGGTTGATGTGCATGAACTGGTCAGCACACGAATGTATCAGAACGGTTTAGAGGTATGGAACGGTTATAAGAAAAACATGTACGAGGGCACAGGACGCAGGGATGTGCTCCTGCTGGGCACCCTGTTGATGTATACAGTCATGTACCTTGTACCTCCAATAGGACTCGTTTTCGGATTATATTCAGGTAGTTCTACATCCATGATATATGGAATCATCGGCACGCTGTTGGGCATGGGGGTGAAAAGGGTGGCAGATCAAGCGGGCGGGCAGCCGTGGTGGCTTGCATGGTTGCAACCCATCAGCATGGCCTGTGTCATTGGTATTGGAATGGCTTCCTGGCGTGCAGGCCGCTCTGGTAAAGGGTATGTATGGAAAGGCAGGCGGTATAGTTGAGCAGAAAAGTTGTCATTGTCGGCGCTGGGTTTGGAGGCTTGTCCTGTGCCATACGCCTTGCTTCACAAGGCGTACGGGTAACCATGCTGGAGCGGCAGGCACACGCAGGAGGCAAGCTGCAGCAGGTGATACTGGACGGATATCATTTTGACCGCGGTCCCAGTACCATTACGATGCCATCCGCCTTCCGCTCTGTCTTTGAGCATGCGGGAGTGGAAATGGAAGATTACGTCCAGCTGTATGAGCTGGAGCCCCGCACACGCAATGTGTTTGCTGATGGTACTGTGGTGGATCTGTCCGGAAAGCGGGAGTGGATGGAGGAACAGATCGCAGCCTACAGCCCGGAGGACGCACTCCGTTACGATGCATTTATGGATGAGTCAGCAGCCCTCTATGCAGAAGCGAGCCGCCATTTTCTTGGCAAACTGCTGCTGACCGCAAAAGACAAATATAATCTTCAAATGCTGCGCAGTTTGCTGCGGGTGCGGCCGACCGTGAAACTGAATCAGCTTCTGCGATCCTATTTCAGTCATCCGCATACCCTGGCAATGTTTGGCCGTTATGCGACCTATGTCGGCTCTTCACCTTATCAGGCACCATCCATCTTCGCCATGATGGGCCATGTAGAGGCGGGTGAGGGTGTTTATGGTGTGAAAGGCGGGACCTATCAGCTGATTGCTGCCATGACAAAGCTTGCCCGGGAAAAAGGCGTAGAGATTGTTACGGGCACGGAGGTCCGGCAAATTGTCGTTCGAAATGGCAAAGTCACAGGTGTGGACACAGATCGGGGCTTCCGGGAAGCCGATCAGGTTGTTGCCAACGGCGATGTGCTCAGTGTGAATCGTCTACTGCTGGCACCGGAGCATCGGGAACAGATGAGTGATAGTCGAATCCGCAAGTATGAGCCATCCATATCCGGATTTGTAACTTTGGCTGGAGTGCGTCGGCAGTATGATTCCCTGCTTCATCATACTGTCTTTTTCCCTGAACAGTATGAGCCGGAGTTTAACCATATCTTTCGTGAACGCAGGATGCCGCTTGATCCGACAATCTACATTTGTTATTCCGGCTATTCCGAAGCGGGCATGGCTCCAGCTGGGGCAAGTAATCTGTTCATATTGGTGAACGCCCCATATTTGTCCGATGCTTGGAACTGGGATGAGCAAACGGAAAGCTACGGTGAGATTGTTCTGGATAAGCTGGCACAGCGGGGAATCCAGGGGCTTAAACAGTCCGATGTGCTGATTCGGTACACGCCTCAACATATCGAGCGCGATACATTGGCTCATCAAGGGTCAATCTACGGCATATCATCCAACTCGGTGAAGCAGACCTTCTCACGTCCGGGCAACAAAAGCAAGGATGTAAAGGGGCTGTGGTATGTGGGTGGAACGACACATCCGGGAGGCGGGACACCCATTGTGACGCTATCCGGGCAACTGGTTGGCGAGCAGCTTGCATCCGAGCTCGTACGCTGAATCGGGGATAGGCGAGTGCGCCCTTTCAATAGCATGTTCGGAACGGTATACTGGGTAGAGTTGACGCGCGGTATATTGAACGGAACCGGCAGGGGATCCCTGTCCATCCGCACAATTTCTCACATAAGGGGGTCTCACCATGAATGAACAAGAGCGGGCCGGCGAACGGCTGCTTCCCGAAGTGGCTACGGGGGAACGGAAGCTGGAGCATGTGCGCCTCTGCCTGGAAGAGAATGTGGCAGGAGAAGGGATAACGAACGGAATGGAACGGTATACATTTCGGCACAATCCGCTGCCTGAACTGAATTTTGATGAGGTAAGCCTGGACACATTGTTTTTTGGGAAAAGGGTTCGTACACCTCTGCTCATCAGCTCGATGACAGGTGGAAGCAAAACGACAGGCGCCATTAATGAGCGGCTTGCCCGTGTGGCCAATGCCAGAGGCTGGGCGCTTGGTGTAGGTTCCATCCGGGCAGCAGTGGAACAACCTGACCTGGCGACCACCTTTGATGTACGGCGCTGGGCACCTGACATCCCGGTGATTGCCAATCTGGGCGCAGTGCAGCTGAACTATGGCTTCAGCACTGCCGACTTTCAGCGTGCGGTTGAGATTGCTGGTGCCGATGTGCTGGTGCTGCATCTGAACGGTTTGCAGGAGATTTTCCAGCCGGAAGGAAATACGGACTTCAGTGGGTTGTTAAATCGGATTGAAGACTTGTGCCGCACAATGGATGTACCTGTCGGGGTGAAGGAAGTAGGCTGGGGGATTGATGGAATCACGGCGCAGCGGTTGTATGAAGCAGGTGCAGCGTTTATCGACGTGGCCGGAGCAGGAGGCACCAGCTGGGTACAGGTGGAGAAATACCGGAACAACAATCCGGTTCGCCGCGCTGCAGCCGAAGCTTTTGCCGATTGGGGCATTCCGACCGCCGAGTGCATCCGGGAAGTCAGAGCGCTGAATCCGGAAGGTGTGCTGATTGGCAGCGGCGGACTACAGAATGGGGTGGATGCAGCCAAGGCGCTCGCACTGGGTGCGGACCTGGCTGGTTTCGGTCGCTCTTTGCTCGAATCGGCAGTGGCTTCGGATGAAGCACTGGATGGGCGGCTGGAGCAGGTGGAATTCGAACTGCGTACCGTCATGTTCGGCATCGGTGCCGGACAGATTGAAGAATTGCAGCAGACGACAAGGTTGATCGAGCGGCGGTAAGGTTCCTTGTTTCTGACTGGCACTTGAGTGGGATAAAAAAACGGATGCTTCTGAGCATCCGTTTTGTTTATTGAGATGCAGGGTGTTTACATACACTCCTCTACAACAGAGACCTTATCGTTGGTTATGGTGACATAGGAGTTGCCGGATAAATATTCCGTATAGCCGCACACGGTATGGTGCTGGGATTTGCCTTGATTGTCGGTGAATTCCAGATAGATCGCTCCTTCACCAGAGAGTTTTAGCTGTGGAGCAAACTTTACCTTTTTACCGCTGGGAACATCCTTTTGCAGAATATACAATGACCCATCCTCAATGTTATTTTTGGAATTGTCTCCTTTTTCCAGTCCTGTTTTAACGGAGACAATGTCATAGTCGGATTCATTATTTATGGTGACCCGGAAGTTCCTGAAAAGGTCAAAGACGTTCTGAAAGCTGAAATAAACAACCAAACCTATCACAATCACGATGATTGTGGGGATAATTATTCGCCAAGGTAGCGATCGGCGGGGCATGCCCATTCGTGTTCAACTCCTTTCATTATGGTAATAAACGAAGCAGGACTATCAAAAGTTGTGCGGAAATATCAATAACTCCTTTATGCAGATTGATAAATAAAAAGTTACAATGGTATAGGATGATAGAACATTTTTTACACCGAATCTGAACCCGGGAGGCAACACTTTGGAGCTTGTACCCATGAATGATCAAGAGTTTGAGAGCTTTCGCTTGCGTTCGATTAAGGATTTTGCAGAAGAAAAGGTAGAAGCGGGAGCATGGGCAACGGAAGAGGCGCAGGATCTTGCAGAGGCATCCTATGATCGCTATTTGCCTGAAGGACTGAATACGTCTGGAGCTTATATCTATAACCTGGTGCATCCGATGGACGGCAATGTGGGATATATCTGGTTTAACATTACGGACAATCGGCGCGGCAAGGAAGCCTTCTTGCTCGACATTGTCGTTGAAGAAGCGCATCGAGGCAAAGGGTATGGCACCGAAACGATGGATGCCCTTGAACAAGCGGCCCGGAGTCTGGGTGTGGATCGAATTGGTTTGCATGTGTTTGGACATAATGTGCGGGCGAGCAGCCTATATCGCAAGATGGGATATGAGGTAACGGATCTGACGATGTACAAGGAATTGAACAGGTAAATTGTCAGTAAGTCCAAATCCCGAAGTTCCTTGATGCCTTGGGATTTGTCATATATAATGTATAGGATTATCCATACCGAACAAGTAATGAATGAGGAGTTGTCATATACATGGCTTTGAAAGCTGGAATTGTAGGGCTTCCGAACGTCGGAAAATCTACGTTGTTTAACGCAATTACACAAGCAGGTGCCGAGTCGGCAAACTATCCGTTCTGTACGATTGACCCTAACGTGGGGATCGTTGAAGTACCGGACGAGCGTTTGGACAAATTGACAGAACTTGTTGTGCCGAAAAAGACGGTTCCAACGGCGTTTGAGTTTGTAGATATCGCAGGTCTTGTACGCGGTGCAAGTAAAGGCGAAGGTTTGGGTAACAAGTTTCTTGCCCACATTCGTGAAGTGGATGCGATTGTTCATGTGGTACGCTGCTTTGTCGACGAGAACATCACACACGTAGATGGGAAAATTGACCCGGTGAGCGACATCCAGACGATTAATCTGGAGCTGATCCTGGCCGATATCGAGAGTGTGGAGAAGAAAATTGATCGTTCCAAGAAAAACATGAAGGGCGGCAACAAGCAGGCTGCTCAAGAAGTGGAAGTACTGGAGAGAGTGAAAACTGTTCTGTACGAAGACAAGCCAGCACGCAGCATGGAATTGACAGATGAAGAGCGTCTGATCGTACGTGATCTGCACTTGCTTACCCTGAAGCCTGTTCTGTATGCAGCGAACGTAGCCGAGGACGAAATCGGTGATGTGGCAAACAATGCATATGTGCAAAAAGTAAGAGAATTCGCAGCTGCTGAGAATGCAGAAGTGGTGCCAATCAGCGCGAAAGTCGAAGAAGAAATTTCCGAGCTGGAGGGCGAAGATAAACAAATGTTCCTGGAAGAGCTCGGTATCGAGGATTCCGGTCTGAACCTGTTGATCAAAGCCGCTTACAAATTGCTGGGACTATACACGTATTTCACGGCAGGTGTACAGGAAGTTCGTGCGTGGACGATTCGCAAGGGTACGAAAGCGCCTGGCGCAGCCGGTGTAATTCACACCGACTTCGAGCGCGGATTCATCCGTGCAGAGGTCGTTTCCTACGAAGATCTGGTTGCGGCCGGTTCCATGAACGGTGCCAAAGAGCGTGGGCAGCTTCGTTTGGAAGGTAAAGAGTACGTTGTGAATGACGGCGATGTTATGCATTTCCGCTTCAACGTATAAAACGTATAACCACTCAAAGCAATATATGATAAACAAGTACAGCCCTGCTGTCTTCTCCATGAAGATGGCAGGGCTTTTTATTTAGATGAATGTGAAGGCTGCATCACAAATGCAGAGATCAAAGCATGAATTCCGCTCAGCTTTTGCTGGATTGTTAGCAAGACGTGGATATAATAGAGGAAGAGGGCATGAATCTTAAGAGAGCCCGTAGGCAGGTGGAAAAGCATCTGTTCAGGGTGATAAGAATATGCTATAATTAAGAGTCGTGTACCTAGGTTGATTTGGCTCATCATTTAAAGGGCCAAAGCGGGATTCCGCTTAAGGTGCATGGGCTCTTTTATATAACTTATAAGTAAAGGATTTGATGACGTTGTAGCGATGTTGTGCGTCGGTCATTAATGAATGTTACGGTCAGGGGTTCAGTCAGATTGTTGAGAACCTGTGCGTTATGAAAAATAGATGAAATAGATATGGAACATGGAGCGCTCATCGGAAACGATGTACAGCGTATTAACCAAAAATAAATCGTGAGGTGACTATATATGTTGGATAAATTACAGGCATTAGCCGACCGTTATGACAAGCTTAGCGAGTTGCTGTGTGACCCGGATGTAGCTAGTGATAACAAAAAGTTGCGGGAGTATTCCAAAGAACAATCGGATCTGCAGCCGACGTATGAAGCTTACAATGAGTACAAACAGGTAAGTCAGGATCTCGAAGCTGCCAAGGAAATGCAGGGCGAGAAACTGGATGACGAGATGCGCGAAATGGTCAAAATGGAAATTGATGAGCTAAGCGCTCGCCAGAAAGAACTGGATGAATTGATTCGTGTTCTCATGCTGCCAAAAGATCCGAATGACGACAAAAATGTCATCGTGGAAATTCGCGGAGCAGCTGGCGGAGATGAAGCTGCTTTGTTTGCAGCGGATCTGTACCGCATGTACACACGCTATGCTGATAATCAAGGCTGGCGCGTGGAGCTGATGGACGCCAATACGAACGATGTCGGTGGATTCAAAGAGGTTATCTTCCTGATTAACGGTCGCGGTGCATACAGCAAAATGAAATACGAAAGTGGTGCACACCGTGTACAACGGATTCCGACAACCGAATCGGGTGGACGAATTCATACCTCTACTTCGACAGTAGCTGTCATGCCTGAAGCTGAAGATTTCGATATTGAGATCCATGACAAAGACATCCGTGTGGATACGTTCTGTTCCAGCGGTGCCGGCGGACAATCGGTTAATACAACAAAATCCGCTGTACGGGTAACACATGTGCCAACAGGTATTGTGGCAACGTGTCAGGATGGTAAATCGCAGAACTCGAATAAGGAAAAAGCGCTGCAAGTATTGCGTACCCGGATCTTCGATATGATGCGTCAGGAAGAAGAAGCGAAAATTGCAGGGGAGCGCAAGAGCAAAGTGGGTACAGGTGACCGCAGTGAGCGGATTCGTACCTATAACTTCCCGCAAAGCCGTGTGACAGATCACCGCATTGGTTTGACCATGCACAAACTGGATCAGGTCATGAACGGAGAGATTGAAGAAATCCTGTCTGCACTGACGATTGCCGAGCAGACGGAGATGATGGATAGAGGAGAATAATGCTGTGACCCGCGCGCAGTTTGTGATGACGCCGGAACAGAGCTGCCGGGAAGCCTTCGTGGAGGCTTCCTCTTTTTTGGAAAAGTGCGGCGTGTACGAGCCGCAGAATAATGCCCGGCTGCTGCTGGAGCATGTGCTCGGCGCCTATGGTGCCGCGTACTACATGATGCAGCCGGATCCCTTTCCCAGCGAGCTCCGCAGCCGCTGGGAAGACGCCGTCACGCGCAAGGCTGCGGGTGAGCCGGCGCAGTACATCATCGGCAGCCAGGAATTCTACGGGCTGCCGTTCGAGGTCACGCCGGCCGTGCTGATTCCGCGGCCGGAGACCGAGCTGCTGGTCGAGGCTGTGCTGCGCGAAGCCGACCGCTTGTTTCCTGACGGCGCTCCGCTCGCCGTCGATATTGGCACGGGCAGCGGGGCCATCGCCGTGACGATTGCCTCGCAGCGCCCGCGCTGGCAGGTCGGCGCCGGAGATATCTCGGCGGCTGCGCTGCAAGTGGCCGCGCGGAACGCGGCCGCGAACGGGGTGCAGATCGACTTCCGCGAAGGTGATCTGCTGGCCCCGTTCGCCGGGGTGCGGGTGGACATTCTGGTGTCCAACCCGCCTTATATCCCGGCTGCCGACATCGCCGGGTTGCAGCCCGAGGTGCGCGATCATGAGCCGCGCACGGCACTGGACGGTGGTCCGGACGGACTTGCGCCGTACCGCGTCATGCTGGAGCAGCTGGTACTGCTGCCTGCGCCGCCTCAGGTCATTGGATTTGAGCTGGGTCAGGGGCAGGCTCGCGACATCGCAGCATTGCTTGAATCAGCCGGACATTGGCCGGAAATTATCATTGTCCCGGACCTTGCCGGGATCGAGCGGCATGTCCTGGGTGTTCGTACTTCGGAACAGGTGACGAAAGTGTAAGGTTCCGCGGGTTTCCTTTTTGCCGTGAAATCCTCTACAATGGGATATACCGAAGATTGCTGAATGCTTGGGGGAACATAACTACATGCTGCATAAATTTAAAAAGATAGACTACTCGATTGTGTTCATCTTACTGATCCTGATGGTCATCAGTATTTTGTCCATTTATAGTACGACCTTTGGCCGTCCGAAGCTGGAGGGGCTCACGAGAAACGCTGTTATCTTTTATATTTTAGGTTTCGTGATCTTTTTTGGAATATCGATGATCAATTACAAAGTCATCATCAAAAACTATTTATATATTTATGGAGTAGGCATGCTGCTGCTTATTCTTGTTATGTTTATAGGTCAGGAATATTACGGCGCCAAGGGCTGGTTGTCCATTTTTGGCTTCAGTCTGCAGCCAGCGGAGTTGTTCAAGCTCTGTCTCATTGTTTTCTTATCGGCCCTTCTGGCCCGAAAGAAGAATCGACCGCTTTATTTTGGACGTGATGTCATACCGATCTCACTCTGTGTGCTGCCACCTTTGCTGCTTGTGCTGCTTCAAAATGACTTGGGGAACGCGCTGAGTTATGTAGTCATTCTGGTCGGACTGCTATGGATTGGCAACATCAAATTTAGTCATGCCCTCATTGGTTTTATGATTGCCGTGGCTGCTTTTGTCGGTGGAACACAGGCGTACATTCACTATCATGATGAGATCGTCAAATTTCTGAAGGACATTGGCCGTTCGCACTGGGCGGATCGTTTCGACCCATGGCTGGTGCCGGATCAGACCTCGCGAGATGTGCTCTGGCAGACGTACAACGCGAAGCTGGCGATTGGTTCGGGTGGCATTAGTGGTAAAGGCTATTTGGAAGGTACAACGATTCAGTCGAATCGGGTGCCGCTGGCCTATGCCGACTCCATTTTTGTACAGATTGGGGAAGAGTTCGGCTTTGTAGGCGCCTCGGTATTACTGCTGCTCTACTTTATTCTCATACATCGGCTGGTGCTGATTGCACTGGAGTGCAAGGATCGCGCTGGGCCTTATCTTATTGTCGGCATCATCGCCATGCTGCTCTATCAGATTTTCGTCAACATCGGTCCGTTCATTGGGTTGATGCCGCTGACCGGGATCACGCTGCCGTTTATCAGTTCGGGCGGAACCTCACTCGTGCTGAACATGATCAGTATGGGTATTGTGATGAGTATCAAGGTTCACACGGAAGAGAACGAGGATATTCTCGGTTCTGCCGAACAACCAGGGATTACGGATCTGGTCATGAAGTTGTTCAGACGTAAACCGTCTCAGCAGGAACAGTAATTCTTTAACGTGTGCAGAAATAAAAATGAGTTAGACATAGAACCCTGGAAAGATCAATCCAATCCATTTGGATCTGACTCTTCCGGGGTTTTTGTTTTGCTATACTTGTTACGTTTGCTACGTGGCTTGCGGCCCATCCTCCTCAGGACAATAAAAATTTCCATTTTAACTCCTGATTTTATACAATGGAAATATTGAGTTAATTTGGTAAATGGATATATAGTTATCCGGGAGGTCGGATGGAATCATGTTAAGAATGCTGAAAAAGATGGATGGCGTCATCCTTTTTGTACTGTTACTGCTGATGATCGTCAGTGTGTTTGCCATTTACAGTGGTACGCAGACAGATTCCACATTGGCCAGACATCATATCAAGACCTTGTTATTTTATACTGCAGGATTTGTTGCCGTGGTGGGTATTGGGTTAGTGAATTACAAGTTGGTTGTAAAATATGCATTTTATCTGTATGGCATAGGAATCGTTCTGCTTGTGCTCGTCAACTTTGTGGGTGGTCCGATCAATAACGCCAATGGCTGGATTAAGCTTGGAGAGAACCTTTCGTTTCAACCTGCGGAGTTGTTCAAGATGATTTTGATCCTATTCCTCGCACATTTGCTTGTGAAACGTCAGAGAAACATGCTTGGTTTCTGGAGAGATATCGTTCCCATCGGATGTTGGGCATTCGTTCCGTTTGCACTCGTCATGATTCAAAATGATCTGGGTAACGCACTGGGCTACGTTATCATTTTGGCTGCTGTGTTCTGGATCGGTAATATCAAGCTGAAACACGCGATTATTGGTCTTGTGATTATTGGGACGACCTTTTTTGGTTTCGTCAAAGCGTATACGACATATCACGAGCAGATCTTCACCTTTCTCGAAAAGGTAGACCGTGAGCATTGGGCGGAACGGATTGACCCTTGGCTTGTACCGGAAAAGGCCACATCCAAGGCGACGTGGCATACCAAAAATGCCGGTTTGGCTATAGGTTCAGGAGGCATCATTGGCAAAGGTTATTTACAAGGTACTTCCGTGCAAAGTGGACGCGTGCCTTATACGTATTCGGATTCCATATTTGTCGTTATAGCGGAGGAGTTTGGTTTTGTTGGGCCTCGGTACTCTTGTTACTCTACTTTATTCTTATCCATCGGATGGTGCTGATCGGTCTGGAGTGCAAAGATCGGGCAGGTCCGGTCATCATTGTAGGTATTATCGGCATGCTGCTCTACCAAGTGTTCGAAAACATCGGCGCGTTCCTCGGACTGATGCCGCTTACGGGTATTACGCTTCCGTTTATCAGTTATGGAGGGACTTCATTACTCATAAATATGGCATGTATCGGACTGGTTATGAGCATCAAACTCTATGGACAGGAAGAGGAAGATGAACTTCTTCTGGGAGAGCAGAGACCGAGTCTGCCAGAACGATTATTGCAGCTGCTCAAGAGAGAGAAGACAACGGTATAGTTCAGAAATGGCTTTGTACATCAATAGATTCTGTAAGTTAATAGAGTGTTGTTCAACGGTAACGTGTGAGTATGGTTAATCCGCCCTGAGCCAGGTGTGGATTGGCCTTTTTTCGATAGCTGTTCATCAGCATTAGAATGAGAGAATCGATATGCTAGATTTATGTTTTATACTAGGTTTACTTCTGTCTCTTCCGGGCATACTGATAGACATGAGAGAGTTGCAGGGAGCATGATCACGGGAGCCGAGGGGGAAAACGGAATGAGCAGACGGGTAGTGAAACAAATTGGACTTATTATGGTTTGTCTTATGATGATGATTATGATGTGGGAAGGTCAAAAGACGGATGCAGCTCTGGCGGCTGCAGCGATTCCGGAACAATCCATTCGATTGCGCATTCTCGCCAATTCGGATGCAGCAGGGGATCAACTGGTCAAACGCGAGATTCGGGATGCCGTTGTTGCTCAGATGAGCGGGTGGGTTACAGAATTGGACAACCCGCAGAGTCTGGATGAAGCGCGCCATGTCATTCGCGAGCATTTGTCTGAAATTGAAGATCGGGTGGGCGAAGAACTGGCAAGCCGTGGACTGGATTACCCTTATCAGGTAGAGCTCGGTGTTGTTCCGTTTCCAACCAAACTATATGGAGGCACTGTATATCCCGCAGGAGATTACGAAGCAGTGCGTATAACACTGGGAGAAGGAAAGGGCCAGAATTGGTGGTGTGTGCTGTTTCCGCCATTGTGCTTCATCGATGCAAGTACGGGGGATGCGCTGGCGAAGCCAACGACCGTATCTGCTGCGGCAACTGAGCCTGGAGATGCTGAAGCGTCCGTCCAAGGAAGTACACCTGAAGCGCGTTTCTTCCTGGTGGATCTGGCTGTCAAGGTGTGGGATTGGGTGGCTGGATTGTTTGCATAATACTGCGAGCATTCATAATGGAGGGCAACTTCGATTCAGGGAGCTGCCCTTTTGATCCTTTTACTACGGGTTTCCGAATGCTGCCTTGATACGGGGTTGCGCGGAGAGACATGGAGCCCATTCTTAGGTTGAACAGATATGCTATAATTATAGGTATTCGAAATATAAGCAAGACAGCTACCGCCAAGGTAGAGGACGCGTTTACTAACCTATTGGAGTTTAGGGATGATGGATATATGAACAGAAAAAATGAACAAGATGTTTTCACAGAAAACAGCGTTCCGGAAACTCAGGGAGGATCACCTACCTCCATGTGGGATGTTAGAGCATTGCTGAACGAGAAACCTCCTCATATTGTGGGTAATTCTGTTATGAGTGAACATGCGGAAGAGTCATCTTCCGGGCCAGAAGTCGACTCGCTGACGGCTACAGCACATGGATCTGTTGTGAAAAAGGGGAGCGCCTATCAGCAGGCGCTCGCCGACTTGCAGGCTGCCGCAGCCTGCATTCGTCAAGGTCAGACAATAGCGTTCCCGACGGAGACGGTATACGGATTAGGCGCAGATGCACGCAGTACAGCCGCAGTAGAGGCGATATTTGAAGCCAAAGGCCGCCCGTCAGACAATCCGTTGATTGTGCATATTGCGCATCGCGACCAGCTGGATCCGCTGGTTACGGAAGTGAATGAAGCGGCGGAAGCGCTGATCGAGGCCTTTTGGCCAGGGCCGCTTACGCTTGTGCTGCCGGTTAAGGCAGGGGCAGTTTCCCCGCGGGTTACTGCCGGTCTGGATACAGTGGCCGTACGCATGCCGGATCACCCAGTGGCTCTGCAGCTGCTTGCCGCGGCCGAGTGTCCAGTGGCCGCGCCAAGCGCCAACCGCTCCGGGCGGCCAAGCCCGACGCTCGCTTCACATGTGAGCGAGGATCTGGCTGGCCGCATCGGCGGCATTGTGGACGGCGGCCCCACCGGGGTGGGTGTCGAGTCCACGGTGGTGCAGGTCGGTGACGACGGTACCGTCACCATCCTGCGCCCTGGCGGCATTACGGCGGAACAGCTGTCCGCCGTCGCCGCCCGTGTCGCCACGGACCCGGCGATTCTCGCCGAAGGGTCCGTTGGCGAGGGAAGCCCGGCGCCGCGCTCGCCGGGCATGAAGTACACGCACTATGCGCCCACAGGGTCGCTGTGCGTGGTAGAGGGGCCGCCGCCAGCCGTGGCGGCCTGGATCAGCGCCGCCCTCGCGGAGGCGGCGCAGCGCGGAGAGCGCACCGCGGTGCTGGCATTCGCCGAGCACGCGGAGCAGTACCGCGCCGATGCCGTGTTCTCGCTGGGCGATGCCAGCGAGCTCGAAGAAGCAGCGCGCCGGCTGTATGCCGCGCTGCGCAGCTGCGATGAGCAGGGCGCCACATATATTGTGGCTGAAGCCTGCTCACGCGAAGGGCTGGGAGCAGCCGTCATGAATCGGCTGCTCAAGGCGGCGGGTCACCAACTGATACAGGTTGGTGACCAGTAACACGTGGACCGGAGTTGCTGTCTCTCCGGTCCGCCTAATCGGCAGGCAGTGACGACCAACGATACTCGCTGCCTGCCGGTAGGACCATACCTTTTAACGCCCGTATGCTTACATCTCTGCTTCCTATCCGAATCTCTCACTTAAGGGATATGTTCTATTCGGGAGAATACATTTGGAATAATGGAAGCGCAAGGTTATCTCCCGTCATGTTTGTGTCCTTGTCCGCATATCGTGTACAAGAACCTTTACGTGACTTGGGGGTATGGGGATGTGGGATGTATCTGCCCATTTGGGGCAGTTGGTAACCATTTTGATCATGGCCGTCGCTCTGGGGCTGGATGCCTTCTCGCTTGGCATTGGGATAGGCATGAAAGGCATTCGTTTACGCGACGTGCTGCGAATCAGTTTTGTCACAGCCCTTTTCCATGTCATCATGCCGCTGATCGGTATGTATACGGGGAAATACGTCAGTTCTCTCCTTGGAAACATTACGACGTATGCTGCAGGCGGGTTGCTCGTTTTGCTCGGTGGTCACATGATTTTGAATGCGTTCCGTGAAGGAGACACAAAACTGGTGGATCACCGATCCATGCTGGGTGTAATTTTGTTTTCGCTCAGTGTAAGTGTGGATTCATTTTCCGTCGGCGTGTCACTCGGCATGTTTAGCAGCGATCTGGTACTGACGGTACTGGCTTTCGGCGCATGTGGCGGAATCATGTCCGTGATGGGACTGCTGCTGGGAAGACGAGTGAGTCAAAACCTTGGTGATTACGGTGAAGCGATTGGTGGAGCCATTCTGCTCGCTTTCGGGCTATTGTTTATATTTTAAAACAGCCATTCACGCGGAATGCTTGCAGCATTGTGCAGTCATACCTATTTTCTTTCAAATATGCTTCGTTTAAAATTAAAATATGGCATCATTCGACAACATTTGCGAAATGGGGAGGCTATCACAATGAAACATATTTTGTTTGTATGTACAGGGAATACGTGCCGCAGCCCCATGGCGGAGGGGCTTTTACGCAAGCTGGCTTCAGAACGGGGCATTCAGGTAGAGGTTCGTTCTGCTGGTGTAGCAGCAACAACTGGTATGCCGATTTCCCGTCATGCCGAAGCCGTATTAAGAGATCATCAAGTGGAGGGACCTGCACATTCCACGCAGCTTAGTGCGAGCCTCATTGGCTGGGCCGATCTGATCCTTACATTGACGCGAAGCCACAAGCAGCATGTAATGCAGGTTTTCCCGGATTCGGTCCACAAGACGTATACCCTGAAAGAGTATGTGGAAAATGATGAGCAGGTTCTGAATGATCTTCAGGAACTGGACAGCCTGTTTGCGACACTGGAGCTGAAACGTGCACTGGGTCAGGAGATTCTGGCGTCAGAGCGTGAGCGCGTGATTGAGATCCGCCAACGCATTCCGAGCTTTGATATATCCGACCCGTTCGGCGGCAGCCGTGACGATTATAATATAGCTGCTGCAGAGATCAGGACCGCACTGGATCGGCTTCTGGACAAGTTGGGATAAACCGGTGCTGTGCGGGGAAATGTAATTGGGCGGTAACGATCGAATCTTAAGACTCCGTTTCATATGAAAAAACGAACATGTGGTGTAAAATACCCGTTGATTTTAGACGCAGGTTGTTTTATGATGAAGGGGAAAACAGGGATCCGGTGTAACTGGCGACGAAGTGGGCACAACCACAATGGAGCACCGGAACAAACGGCCGGTCGCCTGGGCAAAAGAGCAATTCTGCGGTACCCGCAGACTGCTCTTTTTTTCGTCTTTCATCTGATTATTCGCTATAATAGTACCTGAAATGCCGTGCATGAATACAAAATCGGGCAGCCGTGAGGAAGTCAGGCATGATTTTATCGGGAGGCGATAGGATGACTATTGAGTTAGATTCGGAACAACCCGGATTGCAGGAACAGACCGCATCCATTCTGCGAGAACTGGCACATGCCGGACAGCTTGGGCCTGGACAGATCGTGGTGATCGGTACAAGTACAAGTGAAGTCGCAGGCCAGAAAATTGGTACAAGTGGTGCGATTGAAGTGGCACAGCAGCTTCTTGCGGGTATCCGCGAGGTGCAGCAGGAATTCGGCTTCGAGCCTGTGTTCCAGTGCTGTGAACATTTAAACCGTGCGCTGGTGATGGAGCGTTCATTGCTCACACGTCTTGGTTTGACCGAGGTGGGGGCCGTCCCCGTTCCCAAGGCAGGCGGTTCCATGGCATCCGCAGCATATCGCTCGCTGAGTGATCCCTGCCTGGCCGAACATGTGCAGGCTCACGCGGGAATGGATATCGGGGAAACGATGATTGGCATGCATTTACGGCATGTGGCAGTCCCGTTCCGTACAGCACTTCGCTACATCGGGGAAGCCCGTGTAACGACAGCCTTGACCCGTCCGAAGTTGATTGGCGGCGAACGCGCGGTGTATCGTATGGAAGAGCAACCAGATTCGACATTTTGCGACTAAAATCTTCAACCTACTATAAAGCGAAAATAATGTTTACACGAAAACGGAGAGTGCAGAACCAATCTAGAGAAACGAAGTGTTCGCCTGAAAGCTTTCTGAAAGAAAGCTGCATCGGAAGCACAGGCTATCACCGGATTTCCCTATAAAGGGGATTCAAAAAAATCCGGGGATAACAGCGATCTGAAGATGGTTCTGCATTCGAAGTGGCAAGTGTAACCTGACAGTTTCGTTTTATAACTTCACTTATACCTGGGAGGAATTAAACATGGAACAATTGCGCAAGAATGACCCTGCAGTACTAGAAGCGATGAATCTTGAACTGAAACGTCAACAGAACAACATTGAGCTGATTGCATCCGAGAACATCGTAAGTGAAGCGGTAATTGAGGCACTTGGATCTGTACTGACGAACAAGTACGCTGAAGGATACCCAGGCAAACGTTATTATGGTGGCTGCGAGCACGTGGATGTCGTGGAGGATATCGCACGTGACCGCGCGAAGGAGCTGTTTGGTGCTGAGCATGTGAACGTGCAGCCTCACTCCGGAGCACAAGCGAATATGGCAGTGTACCTTGCAGCCCTGAAACCTGGCGACACGGTACTGGGCATGAACCTTGCTCATGGTGGACACCTGACTCACGGCAGCCCGGTGAATGCATCCGGTTTGCTGTACAATTTCGTGGCTTATGGCGTACAGGAAGATACGTTCCTGATCGATTATGATGAAGTGCGCAAAGCGGCATTTAAGCATCGCCCTCGTCTGATCGTTGCAGGTGCAAGCGCATATCCGCGTACCATTGATTTTGAAAAACTGGCTTCCATCGCCAATGACGTAGGCGCATTGTTCATGGTGGACATGGCCCACATTGCAGGACTGGTTGCAGCCGGATTGCATCCGAGCCCGGTTCCACATGCTCATTTTGTAACAACAACAACACACAAAACGCTGCGCGGACCTCGTGGTGGTATGATTCTGTGCCGCAAATCCTGGGCTGCCGCGATTGATAAAGCCGTATTCCCGGGTTCCCAAGGCGGACCTTTGATGCACGTTATTGCTTCCAAAGCGGTAGCATTGGGTGAGGCGCTGCAGCCTTCATTCAAAACATACGCACAGAACGTAGTGAAGAATGCTCAGGTATTGGCAGAAACATTGATTGCCGAAGGATTGAACATCGTATCCGGGGGTACAGACAACCACCTGATGCTGATCGACACACGCAGCGTGAACATCACAGGTAAGGAAGCCGAGCATGTTCTCGACTCCATCGGTATTACCGTGAACAAAAATGCAATTCCATTTGATCCTACCAGCCCGTTTGTAACCAGTGGTATTCGTATTGGTACCCCGGCAGCCACTTCCCGTGGTATGAACGAAGAGGCTATGGTTGCTATTGGTAAAATCATTGCCAAAACATTGAAAAATCCGAAAGATACAGCGAAGCTGGATGAAGCTCGTGCAGAAGTAACGGCACTTACGGACCAATTCCCGCTGTACACTGATCTGAAATACTAGTCCATTCACCAATGGAAACAACCCACATCTAGAGCAAAAAGGACCGGAACATGCCAAGTTTCCGGTCCTATTTTTATAGTATTCGGTTTTCTGTAATGATTACATGTCCTTTGATGGTGTAATTCGGTGTAGGTGATGATATAATATACAGGATTTATCGGGCCTATGAATGATGATTAGGCATTATTGGAAATGCTGAACATGAAGAACTTACCGGAGGGACAAATTAGATGGGAAAATTAGTAATATGTGATCACCCTTTGATTCAACACAAACTGACGTTTATACGCGATATGCGTACGAATACGAAAGATTTTCGAGAATTGGTGGACGAAGTAGCAACGTTGATGGCTTATGAGATTACAAGAGATGTTGAACTGGAGACAATTGATGTACAAACTCCTGTAGCTGAAACACAAGGCAAAGTCATTTCCGGACGTATGCTCGGACTGGTGCCGATTCTGCGTGCAGGACTCGGAATGCTCGATGGCGTTGTGAAATTGTTGCCAGCTGCAAAAGTTGGACATGTCGGTCTGTTCCGTGATCCGGAAACACTGCAACCGGTAGAATACTACACCAAACTGCCTACAGACGTGACAGAGCGCCAATTGATTGTGATTGATCCGATGCTGGCAACTGGTGGTTCGGCCATTGCTGCTATTGACGTGTTGAAAAAACGCGGCTGCACTCAAATCAAAATGATGAACCTTGTTGCAGCTCCTGAGGGTGTTAAAGCAGTTCAGGATGCACATCCCGATGTGGACATCTACGTGGCCGCACTGGACGACCGTCTGGATGATCACGGTTATATCGTTCCCGGACTGGGAGATGCAGGAGACCGTCTGTACGGCACTAAATAAGCATGCTGCATGCTGAATAGAAAAGGGGCTTTGTTTGAATGTCCAACAAAATTAAAGTCATGACGATATTCGGAGTTCGTCCGGAGGCCATCAAGATGGCTCCGCTTATTTTGGAACTTCAGAAACATCCCGAATCTATCGAATCCATCGTCTGTGTGACCGCACAGCATCGTCAAATGCTGGATCAGGTTCTTGAGGTGTTTAACATTCAACCGGACTATGATCTGGACGTCATGAAAGATCGTCAGACGTTGAATGAAATTACGATTCGTGTGCTTGGAGGCTTGGAGCCTGTTCTGCGCGAAGCGAAACCCGATATCGTGCTTGTTCACGGGGATACGCTGACTACGTTTGTAGCCAGCTATGCTGCGTTTCTGCAGCAGATTCAGGTGGGCCATGTGGAAGCCGGTCTTCGTACATGGAACAAGCTGTCTCCATACCCGGAAGAGATGAACCGTCAGTTAACCGGTGTGCTTGCAGACCTGCATTTTGCACCGACGGATTGGTCTTTCTCCAACCTTGCCAAAGAAAATAAACCGGAGTCTAGTACGTATGTCACAGGCAACACGGTAACAGATGTGTTTCAATATACAGTACGGCAGGATTACACACATCCGGTACTTGAATGGGCACAGGGCAAACGTCTTGTGCTGATGACCGCTCACCGCCGTGAATCCCAAGGCGAGCCTCACCGCAACATATTCCAGGCCGTCAAACGGATTGCCGACGAGTTCGAAGATATTGCCATCGTGTATCCGGTGCATCCAAGTCCTGCTGTGAAGGAGCCGGCTCACGCGATTTTGGGGAATCATCCCCGTATTCAATTGATTGATCCACTAGACGTCGTGGATTTGCATAATTTTTACCCGCATACTCACTTGATTTTGACGGATTCAGGCGGTTTGCAGGAAGAAGCGCCTTCGTTTGGTGTGCCAGTGCTCGTTCTGCGGGATACCACGGAGCGCCCGGAAGGCATCGAAGCCGGAACGTTGGAGCTGGTGGGTACGGTTGAGGAACGTGTATATGAGCGGACCAGAGCTCTGCTTACAGACGAAACACTGTATGCAAGCATGAGTCAAGCTGCCAATCCATACGGTGATGGACATGCTTCGGAAAGAATTGTCAATGCGATTTTGCACCATTTTGGCATAAATAATGAACGTCCGGAATCATTTCACAGAAAATTCAAAAAATAATTCGTTTTTTCTGACTGAATTCCAAAGGGTACAGCATACAGTTAAACTGTACGGTTTACGCGGGTTTATGGGCTCCCGGGGGCCTGTAAACCTGCCGTTTTACCCTTTAAAACGCTAAAATCAATCAATTGACAAAGGCTCTCATCATTCAGTAAAATTAACTGGGATTGCAAGGGTGGCGTGGAAAATGGCCGATTCGAACAAACCAAATTCATCCCGTAACCATGACGATAACGTATGGAAAGCGATGGGGCTCGTGACAGCATTTGGGATCGAGATTGCCATTCTCGCTGTTGCCGGATATTACGCTGGCTCCTGGTTGGACAAGACCATTGGAGGTAATGGAATATGGATCGCCGTAAGCGTTCTCTTTTTTCTGGCCGCAGGCGGTGTAAGCATCTACTTTATCGCGAAAAAATTCATGGGGGACAGTGATGAGTGAACTAACCAGATACCGCAGATGGATGACTGTTTTCATCATGTACTTTCTTATGATTTGTTTTCTCGCAGCGGCCTTTATGCCACGTGTGGAGACAATTGCTTTGGGACTGGCCCTGGGTACGGGAATTAGCTGGATCAATGCATTTTACCTGGGCTACAAAGTAAGGAAAATGTCTGATGATGCGGCAGAAGGTAACTTGAAGCGTGTGAACCTGGGATTTTTGACAAGAGCGGCACTCGCTGTGCTCGGTATATTCATATCGATGCGCTTTCCGCAGTATTTCAATACATACGCGGTTGCAGGCGGTCTGGTCATTGCGCAATTTTCCTTACTGATTATAGGGATCGTCTATTCCCGCAGAGCAGAATGAAGTTAGGTGCTGCAGCTTTCAAGTCGAGAAAGGGGTGAGAAAAATATGCATGAAGCTCCAATTATTATGCTTGGCGGATTTCGATTGGATCTATCGGTTGTGTTGATGCTTGTTGTTACAGGTGCCCTCGTTTTTATCTTTGCTGTCCTGGCTACACGGAGATTGTCCGTTGAAAACCCCGGCAAGCTGCAAAATTTTATGGAGTGGGCAGTCGAATTCGTCCGCAATCTGATTTCCAGTACGATGGATATGAAGAAAGGGAAACATTTTATCTCTCTCGCTCTTTCCATGATTATGTTCATCTTTGTCGGTAACATGTTGGGTCTTCCGTTTCAGGCGGTAACCGCAGTGGATAGCGCAGAACATGCGCAAGTGTTCGGTCAGCCGATCGTTACAGCGGTTGATGCGTTTGAAGAAGCGCATGCCAAGGACCCTGAAGCACATCCACACGTTGAACTGGCCTGGTGGAAATCACCTACCGCTGATTTATCGGTAACGATGGGACTGGCTCTTGTAGCGTTCATGGTATCTCATGGACTTGGATTGTTCCGCAACACGAGAGGATATCTCAAGCACTACCTTCAGCCTTTCGCCTTGTTCTTGCCCATCAACTTGATTGAGACGGCATCCAAGCTGCTGACACACGGTATGCGTCTATTCGCGAATATCTTCGCGGGTGAGGTACTGATCACAACAATCCTGAAGCTGACCACGTTCAAAGTGTTTGGTGCAATTGCTGCCATTCCGTTGCTGATGGTATGGCAAGGCTTCAGTATCTTTATCGGTGCGATCCAGGCATTTGTTTTTGTAATCTTGATGATGGTGTACATTTCACAGAGCATCGAGACGCACGACGAACATTAAGTTCCAAGCCCTACGAAGATTTCTTCACTAGGCTGAACAATAAAAAATTCGATTTATCATTTTAAGGAGGATATACAAATGGGAGCAATGGCATTAATCGCAGCAGCAATTGTTGCAGGACTGGGCGCGTTTGGCGCAGGTATCGGTAACGGTATGGTAATCAGCAAGACAGTAGAAGGAATTGCCCGTCAACCGGAAGCAAAATCCACTCTTCAAACAACAATGTTTATCGGGGTAGGTCTGATCGAGGTATTGCCGATCATCGGTGTGGTTCTCGCGTTCATGTTCTACGGTATGGCTTAATTAAATTGATAAGGTTTGGCGGGGAAGGCCATAGCCATCCGCGCCTTCTTTTTAGGTAATGTCCGTACTTGCGGATGAACGTTTCAAGGATACCTCCAGGAAGGAGTGAACAGATTGAGTTTCGTATGGGAAAATACGCTTCTTGCGATTATCGCATTTGCAATTTTATATTGGCTGCTTAGCCGTTATGCTTTCGGTCCTTTGTTCTCCATCATGGAAAAACGTCGTGAACTCGTGCTGACGCAGATGAATGAGGCTGCTCAGACTCGGGAACAGGCCATTGCCTATGTGGAGGAGCAAAAACAAGCTCTGGAGCAAGCGCGCAAAGAAGCTCACGACATCATTGAACAGTCCAAACAAACGGGCGGCAAACAGGCTGAATCCATTCTGGCTGATGCAAAAGCTGAAGCTAATCGTCTGAAAGACGATGCGGTACGTGAAATTGAAAGCGAGAAGAACAAAGCGGTTGCAGCCCTTCGCAGCGAACTGGGTACAGCTTCCGTTCAGATTGCTTCCAAATTGATCAAAAAAGAAGTTGAGAACGGTCCTGCACAAGAGGAGCTTGTGAACCAATACCTCAATGAGGTAGGGGGCCGACAATGAGCCGCGATACGATTGTTGCCAAGCGTTATGCGAAAGCATTGTTCGAAGTCGCTCTCCAGCAGCAGCAGGTGCTTGAAGTTGAACAGGAACTGCGTGCGGTTGTCAGCGGTTTGACCGGGGATTCCGAGATCATCAAGTTTATCGTATCTCCGAACATCTCTGACGAAGCCAAGCGGAACGTGCTTCATGCAAGCCTTGACGGCAAAGTGTCCGAACCTGTCCTGCGCACTGTTCTGCTCCTGATCGAGCGTGGTCGCGTTGAACTGCTGGAAGCTCTGCTGAGTGATTATCTGAAGATCGAGGGCGATTCGCTCGGCATTGCTGATGCGCGCGTTTACTCGACTTATGCACTGAAAGATGAAGAAAAAGAAGCGGTAGCCCGTGAATTCGGTGGCCGTGTGAATAAAAAGATTCGTATCGAGAACATTGTCGATCCGACTCTGCTGGGCGGATTGAAAGTCGCCATTGGCGATACGATCTATGACGGCAGCTTGGCTGGCAAGCTCGAACGTCTTGAGCAGTCTTTTAACAGACGAGTACAGTAGATTGGGGTGAGGACACTTGAGTATCAAACCAGAAGAAATCAGTACATTAATTAAGAGCCAGATCGAACAATACAAGAACGATATCGATGTAGTCGAAGTCGGGACGGTTATTGAGGTCGGTGACGGTATCGCCCGTGTATACGGACTTGAGAATGTCATGTCCAACGAGTTGGTTGAATTCCCAAGCGGTGTTATGGGCCTCGCCATGAACGTGGAAGAGAGCAATGTCGGTGTCGTTATCCTGGGACCTTACTCTGACATCCGTGAAGGCGATCAAGTTAAACGTACAGGTCAAATCATGCAAGTGCCGGTTGGCGAAGCATTGATTGGACGCGTTGTGAACCCGCTCGGTATTCCAGTGGATGGCAAAGGGCCAATCGCTACAACGGAATTCCGTCCGGTTGAAGGTAAAGCACCAGGCGTAATGGATCGTAAATCGGTTCATGAACCGATGCAAACAGGGATCAAAGCGATTGATGCGATGGTTCCAATCGGTCGCGGACAACGTGAGTTGATCATCGGTGACCGTCAAACAGGTAAAACGTCGATCGCAATCGATGCGATCCTGAACCAAAAAGGCAGCGGCATGAAATGTATCTATGTTGCTATCGGTCAAAAACAATCTACAGTTGCACAAGTTGTGGAAACCCTTCGTCGTAAAGGCGCAATGGAGTACACAATCGTTGTAACTGCAGCAGCATCCGATCCATCCCCACTCTTGTACATCGCACCGTATTCCGGTTGTTCGATGGGTGAGTACTTCATGTACAAAGGTGAGCACGTGTTGGTTATCTATGATGACTTGACCAAACAAGCGGCTGCATACCGTGAGCTTTCCTTGCTGCTTCGTCGTCCTCCGGGCCGTGAAGCATATCCGGGTGACGTCTTCTACCTGCACTCCCGTTTGCTGGAGCGTGCAGCGAAGCTGAATGATGAACTTGGTGGTGGTTCTTTAACCGCTCTGCCATTCATTGAAACACAGGCTTCTGACGTATCTGCCTACATTCCAACGAACGTAATCTCCATCACGGACGGACAAATCTTCCTGGAAGCCGACTTGTTCAATGCTGGACAACGCCCGGCGATCAACGTAGGTATTTCCGTATCCCGTGTCGGTGGTTCTGCTCAGATCAAAGCGATGAAAAAGGTTGCAGGTTCCCTGCGTCTCGACCTCGCTCAATATCGTGAGCTTCAAGCGTTCTCCCAGTTCGGTTCCGATCTGGACAAAGCCACTCAGGCCCGCCTGAATCGTGGTGCTCGCATGATGGAAATCCTGAAACAGGGTGTAAACCAGCCTCTGCCTGTTGAACAGCAGGTTGTAAGCTTGTATACAGCGGTTAAAGGGTTCCTGGATGAAATTCCAACTGGTGATGTTACTCGTTTCGAGCGTGAGTTCCTCGCGTTCATGGAGAGCAGCCATCCGGAAATTCTCGGGTCCATCCGTGATACAAAAGAATTGACTGCAGACAACGAAAATGCGCTGAAAGGCGCAATCGAGAAGTTCAGAAAGAGCTTTGCTGTCTCTGTCTAAATAGATGATGCAGCTGCGGAGTTGTTAAACCGATTCCGCATGTCTGCATGTAAAACTTTGACCCCGTCAAAGTAAGATGATGCTTACGAAGTAACTTTGGCTCGCCAAAGTTTTGAGGTGGTGAAATCATGGCAAAAGGCATGCGCGAAATTAAGCGGCAAATTAAAAGCGTACAAAGCACCAAGCAGATCACCAAAGCAATGGAGATGGTTGCAGCTGCAAAACTGCGCAAAGCGCAGGAAAAAGCTGAGGCAGCCCGTCCTTATTCGGAGAAACTGAAAGAAGTTGTGGCTAGTATTGCATCAAGCACGCAAGGAATCCAGCATCCGATGCTCGAGAGCCGTCCGGTCAAAAAGACAGCTTATCTGATCATTACATCGGACCGTGGACTTGCAGGTGGATACAATGCGAATATTTTGCGTCAGGTTAATCTGACGCTGAAAGAGCGACATAACTCTCAGAATGACTACGAGTTGTTCGTCATCGGACGTAAGGGACGCGATTATTTCAAACGGCGTGAAATTGCGATGGCTTCCACGACTACGGATCTGTCGGATTCGCCTTCATTTGCAGATATCAAATCCATCGCACACGAAGCTGTTCGTGGGTTTGAACTGGCTGAATTTGATGAATTGTACATTTGTTATAACCGCTTTGTAAATGCGTTGACCCAGATTCCTACGGTAGAACGTCTTCTTCCAATGGAAACACCTGAGGTATCTGCTGCGGAAGGACCAACTGCAAGCTACGAGTACGAACCGTCAGCTGAAGCTGTACTGGAAGTTCTGCTTCCGCGTTATGCGGAAACACTGATCTATGGTGCACTTCTGAACGGTAAGGCGAGCGAGCTGGGTGCGAAAATGACGGCGATGGGCAATGCAACCAAAAATGCATCCAAACTCATCAACGATTTGTCATTGACTTATAACCGTGCCCGTCAAGCAGCGATCACGCAGGAGATTACGGAAATTGTGGCAGGTGCCAACGCAGCACAAGGCTAACCGTTTTTTATTTAATGAAGGCTTGCACTGCAAAGATAAGCGAACGGAACATTATTTTTGTCAAAGTAGCAGGCTTGTAGGAGGGGAACGTTAAGATGAACAAAGGACGCGTTGTGAGCATCATGGGTCCGGTTGTTGACGTCGAGTTTGATCGCGGCGGTCTGCCGGAAATCCTCAATGCCATTACGATCACTACAGTAACCGAAAGCGGCGTAAGTGTAAGTCTTACACTCGAAGCTTCGAAACATCTGGGTGACAACCGGGTACGTTGTATCGCGATGTCCTCCACGGACGGTCTCGTACGTGGTATGGAAGCCGTAGATACAGGAGCTCCAATCTCTGTACCTGTTGGGGAAGCGACACTGGGTCGTGTATTTAACGTACTCGGCGAAGCGATTGATACTGGCGGTACGGTAGCTGCTGAACATAAAAACCCGATTCACCGCTCTGCTCCTGCATTCGATGAACTGACTACCCAAGCAGAAATGCTGGAAACGGGTATCAAAGTTATCGACTTGCTGGCTCCTTACGCCAAAGGTGGTAAAATCGGTTTGTTCGGTGGTGCCGGTGTAGGTAAAACCGTTACGATTCAAGAATTGATCAACAACATTGCGCAAGAGCACGGCGGTATCTCCGTATTTGCGGGTGTTGGTGAGCGTACACGTGAAGGTAATGACTTGTATCACGAGATGAGTGATTCCGGCGTTATCAACAAAACAGCAATGGTCTTCGGACAAATGAACGAGCCTCCAGGCGCGCGTCTCCGTGTAGCCCTCACAGGTCTGACGATGGCGGAATATTTCCGTGATGAAGAAGGCCGTGACGTGTTGCTCTTTATCGATAACATCTTCCGTTTCACTCAAGCGGGTTCAGAAGTATCTGCCTTGCTCGGACGTATGCCTTCCGCGGTAGGTTACCAGCCTACGCTGGCAACAGAAATGGGTCAATTGCAAGAGCGTATCACTTCCACGAAAAAAGGATCGGTTACATCCATCCAGGCGATCTACGTACCTGCGGATGACTATACGGATCCGGCTCCTGCAACAACGTTTGCTCACTTGGATGCAACAACGAACCTGGAACGTAAAATCTCCGAGATGGGTATCTACCCTGCGGTAGATCCGCTGGCATCCAGCTCCCGGATCTTGTCACCAGAAGTTGTAGGTGAAGAACACTACAGCGTTGCACAAGGCGTTAAACGCATTTTGGCACGTTATAATGAGCTTCAGGATATCATTGCTATCCTGGGTATGGACGAGCTGAGTGAAGAAGACAGAGCGCTCGTTTACCGTGCTCGTAAAATTCAACGTTTCTTGTCCCAGCCTTTCCACGTTGCTGAAGCATTTAACGGTATCCCGGGTAAATACGTTCCGGTTAAAGAAACGGTGCGCAGCTTTAAAGAAATTCTCGAAGGCAAGCATGACGATCTGCCGGAAGCAGCATTCCTCTTCGTGGGTACAATTGAAGAGGCAGTGGAAAAAGCCAAAACACTGGTATAATCTGAATCCAGGATTGTCCTTATGAAGCGAGCTATCCTTCGGATAGTTTCAGGAGGGATGGAATTGAGCACCTTTTTGTTGGAAATCGTAACACCTGAGCGTTTGGTCTATTCGGAGCAAGTCGATAGCATCATTGTTCGAGGTGTTGAAGGGGAACTGGGTATTATGCCGGGTCACATCCCTATGGTTACACCATTGCAGATTGCACCGATCGTTATCAAAAGCGGAAAAGAGAACAAGCAGGTCGCTATAGGCGGCGGCTTTATCGAAGTACGCAAAGATAAGGTGGTTGTGCTCGCAGAAAGTGCCGAATTCCCGGAAAACATCGATGTGGATCGTGCGCGTGCAGCGAAAGAGCGGGCAGAACGCCGTCTCAGCAGCCAAAGCAACCAGGACCACTTTGATCACCGCCGTGCAGAGATCGCTCTGCAAAAAGCGGTTAACCGGATCAACGTATACGGCAAATAAACGATCTAAAGAAGCCCGGCGGCTTGATCTGCCGGGCTTTTTTTGCTTTGATTTCAAAAAGGTGAACATTCCATTTTTTATTTTTATGTTGAAATAATTAATGGATAATTCATGTAATTATCTCGCTATTTTTTGTAAATGACAATCACCGTTTCTGTGAAATGGAATATATTATAGGACTATAGTAGTGGTGATAGTTACCACTTATAGACCCATTTTTGGCTAGAAGATTACTAGTTATTTCCGAGGAAATGACAAGATCGATATCGAAATAGCGCTCTTTTATGTCGTTTTAGTCACAAAATCCCGGTGATTTAAAATTAAAATATTTTCAAAGTGGAAATCAATGTAATTGACAATGTATGATGAAAGAGCCTATATTCCATAGAGTCAGCAGAGAATGCAGCTGCGTAGATGAATTCCATGATCATTCACAGCCAGATGGTGCTGCTCGATGATTGGGCAACACGAAGACTCCCTATGTGGGGACTTCAGCAGTAACTCAGTCGTGTTGTGCTGGAACAAACCATCCTAAGGACTCCAAAACGGGGATGACTAAGCAAAATTACGCTGATGGCTGCAACAAATGTGGAGGTAATGAATATATGGATATTGATCTAACAAATCAGTTGAACCAATCATTAAGCACGAATGGGCTAGTTTCGATTATCGTCTCACTGCTGTGTATAGCACTGGCATGGTGGGCTCTGCAAAACCTGAAGCTTGATCTGATCATCAGGCAGCCGAAGAGTGCCCAAGGAAGATTGCTGCATTTACTGCTCGCGATTATTCTGGGTCATGCGGTATCGGGGTTCGTTATTGATTATTTATCATGGACCCAAATGCTGCGTCATTTGTTTTAATGTTGAGATGGTTGGTTAAACATCTGTTAGGTTCTTCATGCAAGCGTATTGTCGAATAACATCGATTGATTGTGTCAACAATTAGAGTATGACTTGTCGGCCTAGAATTAAGAAAAGTTTGTGACGTGTAATTGGTTGAATTTGAGATGTTTTATGTAAAAATGCTTGTATCGTACAATTCAACAATGTTATGATGGAAGTTAGGGAATTCACAATTGTTCACTTTAATATGAGGTTATAAACGGGATCCCCGGTATTTACCGGCTAATAATCATCCCAATCCGTCTGTCCTGATGTTTTGCTGACCTGTAGGGCTTAATTTACAAGTTTGCAGGCAACAGCACGGCAAGTGTTATCATCAATTTTGGATTATAAACCAATTCTTTTCTGAACAGACATCTAGGGCGTTTTCTGCCGGGTTATGTCGAAATTCCACACACAGCAACAGTCCTTGCTAACACAGAGGGCTTACGTACTCCGGAATGAAGAAAAGGGAATAAAAGCGCGGAGGGAACCATGATGAGCAAATTTATCGTCCGCGGTGGCAAAAGGTTGACCGGAAGTGTCAAAGTTAGCGGCGCTAAAAATTCTGTTCTTCCGATCATCGCTGCCTCTCTCTTAGGGGAAGAAGGACAAAGCGTTATTATTGACGCGCCTCCTCTAGACGATGTGATGACGATTAACAAGGTGTTGGAATCGCTGGGAGCGGGTGTTACATACCGGGACGAAGTGATTACCGTAAATGCGGAAAAACTTACTTCCTGCGAAGCCCCGTATGAATGGGTAAGTAAAATGCGGGCGTCTTTTCTGGTCATGGGGCCTTTATTGACGCGTATGGGTCATACAAGAATCTCACTTCCTGGTGGATGTGCCATCGGTACACGGCCAATTGATCAGCATTTGAAAGGTTTTGAAGCCATGGGTGCCGAGATCAGCTTGGGCCAAGGCTATATCGAAGCTCGCAGCCAAGGACGGTTGCGCGGTGCAAAAATTTATCTGGATGTAGCTTCTGTTGGAGCTACTCAAAATATTATGATGGCTGCAACTTTGGCTGACGGTGTAACCGTGCTGGAGAATGCGGCAAAAGAACCTGAAATCGTGGATTTGGCTAACTTCCTTAACGGAATGGGTGCCAAAGTCCGTGGCGCTGGTACAGGGGTTATTCGCATCGAGGGTGTGGAGAAACTTGCTGGCGTGAAGCACACGGTAATCCCGGATCGGGTGGAAGCAGGTACTTACATGGCTGCTGCTGCAATTTCGGGTGGTGACGTGTACATCGAAGGTGCGATCTCCGATCATTTGGGGTCGGTTATTGCGAAGATGGAAGAGATGGGTGTTACCATCCTGCCGGATGAGAATGGTGTTCGTGTTATTGCGGATCGCCCGCTTAAGGCTGTGGATGTTAAAACATTACCATACCCTGGATTCCCTACTGACATGCAGTCCCAGATGATGGCGCTCTTGCTTGCATCTGAAGGAACCAGTGTTGTAACCGAGACGGTGTTTGAGAATCGCTTCATGCATGTGGATGAGTTCCAGTTGATGAATGCGGAGATCAAAGTGGAAGGCCGTTCGTCCATCATTACAGGCAATGCCAAACTGAAGGGTGCCAAAGTGACGGCTACTGATCTGCGTGCAGGTGCTGCACTCATCATTGCCGGTCTGGTTGCTGAAGGTACAACTGAAGTCGGCGGTGTACATCACATCGACCGTGGCTATGTTCATCTGGCTGAGAAGCTGAATGGACTGGGAGCTGACATTTACCGTATTTCGGTTGAAGAACCGAAACTGGATGCAGCTAAGCCTGCCAACGAAAAAGCTGAGGAAGAAGTGCCAATGTTCAAGGTGCAACCGACTTGGGCCTAAATCATGAATCGCAAAAAGCTAAGCCATCTGGCTTGGCTTTTTTTGTGCTCTTTTTTTACATATAGTGCTATAAGAAAGGTAAGCTGAGATTCAGTACCTGATTCTATTAATAGCTGGTCCTAATGGAAGTGTATCGGATCAAATGCTGTATATATACATAAAAATGAAAGAACACATTTAGAGAATGCACTGCAGGGTCTTGTCATGCAAAAAAGGCTGTAGAACAACGGTTTATTCACTATAGCAGAGCAATGTTAATCTAAGATTAAAAAGAGTTGCCCATGCTTCGTTTCTCTCAAATTAGGTTCTATCAGATCGGCACGGCTCATACCCTAAACTATGGATTTAAACAATAGGACCATTATTTGACGGTCTATGTACAACGGAGGGTATGTCGAAATGAAAGAAGCTCGTGTGCAGGTTAAGGTACCCCTTGTCCCCCGTCCAATGATGGAGGAGTCGAGTGAGACTTCAAATGCTGGAACGGAAAAAGACAAGCTAACCTCAATGGATATCAGTACCCCTTATGCAGAGAACAGGAGATCGATCGGTCCAACCGAATCAGGAGACCGGGGGGCAGAGCGTGAGTCAGCAGGGCGTATTCATGTGCCCGTCATTGAGCTGGATCAGTTCCGCCGAGTTAAACGGCGCCGAATGCGTGCATTTGGCAGAAGTCGCAGATGGTCAAGCGGCTCCAAGCGCTGGCAGCCCGCTGCTGCCGTATCAGGCTTACTTGCGCTGGCACTCCTGATCCCGGCCATTCTGGTCTGGCCCCGGACGAATGATCCGGCAAAGCCGACTCCGGCCACACCAACAACAGGCAGCGTATCAACTCCAGCGCCTGCTCCGGCTGTACCCGTTACGTACCCTGAACCGAACGTAAGAGTTTATCTCTCTGCAACTGGAACTACCATGAATCTCCCGCTTGAGGAATATGTGACGGGTGTCGTTGCGGCGGAGATGCCTGCTGAGTTCAAGTTAGAGGCACTGAAAGCCCAAGCGATTGCAGCCCGTACCTTTATCGTCAGAAGGCTGGCGGCACATGATACCAGCGGTGTACCTTCAGGGGATGCAGATGTCACGGATACGGTCAACCACCAGGTGTTTCTGCCACCGGATCAGGTGAAGGATGAATGGACACGGCTCGGGAAAGCAAAAGAGTGGGAGAAGTTACAGCAGGCCGTTCGCGAAAGCCGTGATGCGGTTATGACATATCAGGGCAAGGCCATTACCGCCTCCTTTTTCTCCACTAGCAACGGTTACACCGAAAACGCCGAAGATGTATGGGGCAATGTCGTGCCGTATTTGAAAAGTGTAGCGAGTCCGTGGGATAAGACATTGGCCCCGAAGTTTGAAGAAACGGTTACGATGAAGCGCAGCGAGATTCTTCAAAAGTTAAATCTGGATGCCAGTGCTATTCCGGTTACAGCCCAGGAGGGCGGCTCCTGGATGGAAGTGCTGTCTACAACAGAGGGCCACCGTATTAAGGAAATGCAGATCGCAGGCAAAACGTTCAGCGGACCAGAGGTGCGAAAGCTGCTTGGATTAAGATCAAGTCAATTCAGCTGGAAGGCAGAGGGCGATGAGATCCAAATCACAACCTACGGATATGGACATGGTGTGGGCATGAGCCAGTGGGGAGCAAACGGCATGGCGCAGGAGGGACACACCGCAACGCAGATCCTGAAACACTACTATACAGGCATCTCGTTTGGACAGGCATCAAAGATGCTGGCCTCGAAATAAGAGACATAATACGGATGAATAAATGCGAATCAGTCTGAATTAATCCGGATAAATCCGGATAAATCCGAATGTACACGAATGTACACGAATGTACAGGGATGAGCAGGTTAGGTTGTGCCTTTTATAAACCATTGACTCTAACGAATCTGAGATACCTTATGAGGCATATCATGACGAATAGAAATTTTAACGAATCTCAGACGCGTTATATCAAGACATATCACGTAATTAAACCGATAATAGCGCCCAAAAGAGTAATTAGGGTGTCGACGATTCGTTAGAACTCCCAAGCTGTCAATTTGTCGCCAATAAGGCCACTTGGGTTTGTTATAAATTTCCAATAATCTAATCTCGAGGTTGGATGGAGCAGTCATTTGCGCCGCGGCCTCGCCAATCTCCCATCTCACTTTAATGAGCTTAGAGCGCAATGAATTGGTTTATGCAATCACATCCCATATCATGTCGCTTCGCTTTCAGCCGATAAACTCACTTCATAGAAGGATTGGCCATTACAGACAATCCAGGCCTCTCTACCAACCACCCATTCCGGAGCTATTAAGACTTGGCTATATCAGTCTGAACCATAGTTACACCGGAACGGAGAGTGCAGAAAAAACCTGTAGAAGCAAAGCTAAAAGCTTTCTGGAAGAAAGCTGCTTCGGAAGCATAAGCTTGCCTTTATCACCGGATTTCTCCCTTGGGAGAATATAATATGGAAATCCTGGGATAACAGCGGTCGAAAGGTTGTTCTGCGCGCGGAGTGGCTCAGTGTAACTCCAATCGGCCTTATATAGCAGTCTTTGAAAGCTCCGTGAAAATAATTAGAGTCGCGCGTGTATAAAAGAGTTGCACCCGGTAACACTTGTTACTGAGGTGATCAAGATGAATGAACAAAACAAAAAAACAGTCCAAGAAGAAACTCCTAAAACAACTCAAGGAGTACCGGCCAGCCAGCCCTCTTCATGGAAAAGAGCAATGTCCAAACGTTGGGTTTTCCCGGCAGCCTACATCGCAGCAGCAGGCATTATACTAACATTAGTGTGGGTCTATCAGGGTACAGGCGAGAAAACGCTGAACTCCGATCCTGCTAGTGGAGTAGTAGAGACGGGAGCATCGGGTACAGAGGAAACAGCAGTTGGTGGAGAAGAAAGTATGGAAGTTGTCGCGAAGTCGGAGAATTTTGCATGGCCAGTAGCAAGTCCGTCGGAAATTTCAGTTGTAAAACCGTTCTATGAGAACGAAGGTTCAACGGAAGAGCATGAAGCAGCGATGGTGCAGTACAACGATACGTTTATTCCAAACACAGGCGTGGACCTGGCACGTGGGGATAACAAATCGTTTGAAGTAAAAGCAGCACTCGGAGGTAAAGTGACACGGGTGGAGCAAAATCCGCTGACAGGTCAAGTTGTGGAAATCACGCACAGTGATAACCTCAAAACCGTATACCAAAGCCTGTCTGACGTCAAAGTGAAACAGGACGATGAAGTGAAACAGGGAGATGCGATTGCATCTGCTGGCGTAAACGAATTGGAAAAAACGCTTGGCAACCACCTGCACTTCGAAGTGTACGAAGACGGTCAGCCGGTTAACCCGCAAGGATATCTTCCGGAAAAATAAATGATTTTTAACGCAGGATAAAAGCAGCAGGGGGAAACTCCCTCTGCTCTTTTTTGTGCTTTTCTGAAATTATTGGGACCTTCGAAGCTTGTCACACCTCTAAACCGCGAATATATAGGCATGCTCCTCATATAATGTACCAAACTATCCACACAGTAGGGAGGCGGGAGCGTGCACGATTACATCAAGGAACGGACCATAAAAATAGGTCGCTGCATTGTCGAGACGAGGAATACGGTCCGTACCATTGCCAAAGAATTCGGCGTGTCAAAGAGTACTGTGCATAAGGATCTGACGGAGCGTCTGCCGGAAATCAACCCTGATCTTGCTGACCAGGTGAAACATATCCTGGAGTACCACAAATCCATCCGCCATTTGCGGGGCGGGGAAGCGACCAAAATCAAATACAAAAAAACAAGCGGTAAAAAACGTGAGGTGTTGGCTTCCGCTAAATCGTAACAATCGCGGAAAGACGTAGGTCAAAAAGCTCACACATGGATTGAATCCCTCCCCTGAAGTATGATATGTTAAAAGCTGGTACAGGATCGAATTATGACATCTTATCAGCCCGATTTTTACATATATCTGTTGCACTTTGTCGAACGAGCGGTGACGTGATAAGGGACTCTTTTTCACAGGATACGCTGACCAAATAATATCACTTTGGGGGCTCTTTTATGTTTAGCAAGGATATCGGTATTGATCTTGGCACGGCGAACGTGCTTATTCACGTGAAAGGAAGTGGGGTAGTCCTCGATGAACCTTCCGTCGTGACCATTGAAAGCGATACGAAGCGGGTCCTTGCTGTTGGGGAAGAAGCGCGTCGTATGGTGGGGCGTACTCCAGGTAACATTGTTGCCATTAGACCGCTGCGTGACGGCGTTATTGCGGACTTCGAAATTACGGAAGCGATGCTCAGACATTTCATTAATCGAGTGGGGGCGAGAAGCTGGTACAGCCACCCGCGTATCTTGATCTGTGCACCAACCAATATTACTTCCGTGGAGCAGAAGGCCATCCGTGAAGCTGCGGAGCGCAGCGGTGCCAAAGAAGTGTTTCTGGAAGAAGAGCCGAAAGCGGCAGCGATCGGTGCGGGAATGGATATTTTTCAGCCGAGCGGCAATATGGTCGTGGATATCGGCGGCGGAACGACTGACGTTGCAGTCCTGTCTATGGGCGACGTAGTCACCGCCTCTTCTATTAAAGTCGCAGGGGACAAGTTCGACGAAGCAATTATCAAGTTTATCAAAGCCAAGTACAAACTCATGATCGGTGAACGCACTGCTGAGGATCTCAAGATTGCGATTGGTTCCGTAAACCCGGCTGGACGTCAAACCGAGATGGATATTCGCGGGCGGGATATGGTATCCGGTCTGCCTGTTACCGTAACGGTGTCGGGAAATGAAGTGCAGGAAGCGCTATGGGATTCCGTGCAATCCATTATCGTTGCGGCGAAGTCGGTATTGGAGCGGACGCCACCAGAGCTGTCGGCGGATATTATTGACCGGGGCGTTGTTTTGACAGGCGGGGGTGCTCTGCTGAATGGACTGGACGAACTGTTGTCCAATGAATTGCATGTACCGGTATGGGTTGCAGAGGATCCGATGCATTGTGTCGTGAAGGGGACAGGCATTATGCTCAACAATTTGGATCAGGTGGTTAAGAAAAAGTTCTAATCTGCCGATATAAATATCTAAAGGTTCGCCTATGCTCGTGAACAGAATGGACAAGCTATGATCCTGTGACGCAGGACAAGCGCTTGAGGAGAGGGGTTAATTCATGCTAAGAGGTTTGTACACCGCTACCGCGGGAATGATTACGCAACAACGCCGCCATGACACTGCGACTCAAAATATTGTGAATATGAACACCACGGGATATAAACAGGTGAACAGCGTAAGCCGTTCCTTCCCGGAAATGCTCATTACGTTGGTCGGTGGAGATGCCAATGTTCCAACGAAGCGGCTGGGCAAGCTGAACACAGGGGTGTTCGCGGAAGAGAGCTTGTCCATGAATTTGCAGGGAGCGATTATGGAGAGTGGGCAGAAGAGTGACTTCGCCATCTCGTCCAACCTGTCCGTGAATGATCCGCAGACAGGACAACCTGTCGCTTTTGACGGTTCAGGCAAATTTGTACGAGCTGATGGTACGGTGATTTATCAGCCTCAGGCGTATTTTACGGTGCAGGATGCGGAAGGTAATACAAGATATACACGCGATGGTCACTTCCAGGTTACAGGAACGGGAGAACTGTTAAGCTCAACCGGAGCTCAGGTTCTGGATAATAATGGACAGCCTGTTGTGTTGACAGGCTCGGTGGACCAATTTAAAGTGGATGAGCAAGGCCGTCTTGTTGATGCGGTCACAGGAGCGCCCACTGGCGTTACACTTGGAATCAGCGTAATCGATCAGCCGAACCAACTGGTTCGCGAGGGTGACGGTAATTTTAGCCTGTATGATCAGGAAGGCGCTGCAGCGCGAATTATGGCAGCGGGAGATAATGTACAGATCCGTCAAGGTTATCTGGAAGGGTCGAACGTGGATGCTTCCCAAGCTACGGTGGATATGAATGCCGCCTACCGTGCATATGAAGCGAATCAGAAGGTTGTACAGTTCTACGATCGCAGTTTGGACAAAGCCGTCAATGACGTGGGTCGTGTATAACACGCGGCAATAGGGAGGATGAACCAATAGATGAATAATTCCATGATTAGTGCGAAGGTCTCCATGACCGCAATACAGCAGCGTCTGGATGTCATTTCCGATAATATTGCCAACGTGAATACGGCAGGCTATAAAAGCAAGCAGGCAGCGTTCGAAGATGTACTGACCCGGGTGCAGCAGCAGCCAGACAAGTATAAGCTCGATGGACGTTCCACCCCAATGGGATTTAACCTAGGATTCGGTGCCCGTCTGACGGAAGTGACGAAGGATATGTCTCAGGGTACACTGAACGAGACGGGGAATCCAACGGATCTGGCGATCGAAGGCAACGCCATGTTTGCCGTTGAAGCGAATGGTCAGAAAATGTGGACACGTCAGGGCGCATTCCATTTTGTCCCTGATCCAACACCTAATCCGGACCCCAACGCACCTCAGATGATGGTGCTGGTTAACGGCGAAGGCTATTTTGCGCTTGATCGCCAAGGTAACCGGATTACTGCTCCGAACAACAGCAAAGTGGCCTTCGATGAGAAGGGCAATCTGCTGATCCGTCGCGGCAATGAAGCGAATGCAACGATTGGAGCCCAGCTGCAGCTTGTAGACATCGAACGTCCGGAAGGACTTGTGCAATATGCAGATAACCTATTCGGTCTGGATGCGGGATTAACCGAGGATGATGTGTTTGGAGCTAATGCGGCAACACGTGAAGCGACTGCCATGATCCGTGCAGGGTACCTGGAACAATCCAACGTTGATCTGACACAGGAGATGGCATTATTGATGCAAGGGCAGCGGACCTATCAGCTGGCAGCACGCGCACTGACGTCAAGTGATTCGATGGCGGGTCTTGCCAACACTATAAGAGCATAAAAGGTGAATGCGATGACAGATACACAGAAGCAGAACAGCAAGCCGGAGAAGAAGGAAGTCAAGAAAAAGAAGAGTGGATGGCGCATCGCCAGATGGTTTCTGATCCCGGTCTTGCTTGTTCTGGCCCTCGCTGGCGGCATGGTCGCTGGTTATGTGGTACTGGGCAAACAGGATATCGGCTCCGTATTCCAGTGGAGTACCTGGAAACATGTATATGATCTGGTGTTCGCTTCATGATCGTGAAATAGCGAAAACTCCTGCGCAGGCAGGAGTTTTCTTTTTGGCGTTGAAAACAGTATAATGATGGATGACGTTTGACGTCAAAAGAGGCCTCCCCTGCGAAAGACGATTGTCATCGCGAAGAGAGACCCCTTATCTCAACCTTCACTACTGCAGTCATGAAGGATATTAGTAGTGTTAACCGAAAATGCGTTTTTCATACCAAATAAAATAACAACATTTATATGAGGTCGACTTTATAATAGTTGAGTTGTCCATTTGATGCTGAGAACTAGTGAAGGGAACGGAATCGATTCTGAAGAAGCGAAGTGTTCGCCTTTGTTTACGAATGTTATGCCACTTAATAATGGTTCAATAAACATTCGGAAACAACAGCGATCGAAAGAACGATCCGTAACCGTAACGGTCGCAACATGCACATGGTCAATCCATTATGGAGAGCTCATATAAATGACCCTGAAAGGAGAGTACACTGTGCTCGATAGCAAACAGATTCAAGCGATTATCCCGCACCGTCCCCCATTTCTGCTGGTGGACAAGATTGTAGAGATGGAGGATGGCAAGCGTGCCGTTGGTTTGAAAAATGTAACGATCAACGAACCGTTCTTCATTGGTCATTTTCCGGAGTACCCGGTAATGCCGGGTGTATTGATTACGGAGGCACTGGCTCAGGTTGGGGCAGCAGCCATTCTTAACGTGGAGAGCAACAAAGGCAAAATTGGTTTCTTGGCGGGACTGGACAATTTCCGATTCCGTGGACAAGTTGTGCCCGGAGATACGTTGATGCTGGAAGTGGAGATCACACGCCTGAAGGGTTCCATTGGTAAAGGCAAAGCGACAGCCCGCGTGGGAGACAAAGTGGTTGCTGAAGGCGAGATCATGTTTGCACTGTCTGACCCAAGCTGATTACATACGGTGAGCACTTGCATCAGATCGGAGTTTGTTTGAACCGAATGATGCAGGATGCTGAAGTAGCTCAGCAAACCATTGAATTTATATAGACGGAAGGGGTTTATAGGAATGGAACAGTTAAGCGGAACAGCAGCACAGACGTTACAGCAGTGGTTGGAGGATGCTTCGATTGATGAAGCGACGAAACAGGAGCTTCGTGATTTGCAGGATCAGCCGAAAGAGCTGGAGGATCGTTTCTATCGAAATCTGGAGTTTGGTACAGGTGGATTGCGTGGTGTAATCGGCGCCGGAAGCAACCGGATGAACAAATACACCGTCGGTCGGGCGACTCAAGGGTTTGCGCGTTATCTGCTGGAGCAGCATGGGGACAAAGAAGGCAGACCTTCCGTAGTCATTGCCCATGACTCCCGTCACTACTCGCCTGAATTCACGCTGGATGCTGCTTTGGTTCTTGCTGGAAACGGCATTGTAGCCAAGCTGTTCACATCTCTGCGCCCTACGCCGCAGTTGTCCTTCAGCGTGCGCCATTTGCAAGCAACGGGCGGCATTGTGGTAACGGCAAGTCATAATCCTCCGGAATATAACGGATACAAAGTGTACAACCACGAAGGTGGTCAACTGGTACCACATGAAGCAGAGAAAGTCATCCAATACATTCAGGAGGTTCCTTCCCTCGCGGATGTGAAAAAGCTGACCCAGGAAGAAGCAGAAGCTCAAGGCTTGCTGGTATGGCTGGGTGAAGAGGAAGATCAGGCGTTTGTTGATACAGTTGCCAGCGTGAGTCTGAGTCGTGACCTGATTCAATCCGGTGTAGGCCGTGACTTCAAAATTGTCTTTACACCGCTCCACGGAACAGGTAACGTTCCTGTACGTCGTGTGTTGGAGAAGATCGGTTTTGAACAGGTACACATTGTGGCAGAACAAGAACAGCCGGATGCTGAATTCTCTACAGTGAAGTCTCCTAACCCGGAGGAACGAGAAGCATTTACGCTTGCCATGAAACTCGGTGAATCCGTAGGTGCTGACATTCTGATCGGTACGGATCCGGATGCAGACCGCATGGGTGCAGTCGTAAAAGACAATGATGGCAAGTATTTTGTACTGTCTGGTAACCAATCTGGTGCGATCATGGTGCACTATGTGCTCAGCCGTCTGCAAGAGACAGGTAAGCTGCCAAGCAACAGCGCAGTGGTCAAAACGATTGTAACTAGCGAGATGGGAGCCGTTATTGCCGAGCATTACGGTGCTGAAGTGATGAACACCCTGACAGGCTTCAAATATATCGGTGAAAAAATGAACCAGTTCGAAGCGACTGGCAGTCATACATTCTTGTTCGGATATGAAGAGAGTTATGGCTACCTGGCAGGCAGCTACGCCCGTGACAAGGATGCTGTCCTTGCCTCGATGCTGATTGCTGAAGCTGCTGCGTACTATAAGAGTCAAGGCAAGACGCTCTATGATGTCTTGCAAGAGCTGTACAACCAATTCGGATATTTCCTGGAGAAGTTGGAGTCCCGTACGCTGAAAGGCAAAGACGGCGTAGCGCAGATTCAAGCGAAAATGACCGATTGGCGTTCCAATCCGCCACAAGAAGTTGCGGGTATCGTCGTACAAGACGTGCTGGATTATTCCCTTGGCCTGGATGGCTTGCCGAAGGAAAACGTCCTGAAGTTCATTTTGGCAGATGGATCATGGTTCTGCCTGCGTCCTTCGGGAACCGAACCGAAGATCAAAGTATACTTTGCGGTACGTGGTGAGAGCCTCGAAGATGCGGAAGGTCGCATTGAGCGTCTGGCAGCCACGGTAATGTCGCGAGTAGACGGACAATAAGTACGAACGTTGTACGAAGCACGAATGGTTGAAAGCCTCTCCGCAACCGTAAGGTTGGTTGGCGGAGGGGCTTTTCTTTTAGGTGGAATTTTTGTAGAGGTTGAAGCAGGGTAGTCGGATATTAGAAGGCTTGTTGACACAAGCTGTGTATATACCCGTTAATTATTTTTAGGAATGAATTACTTGAGCTGAACGTGGATTTGGTTCCAACACTTGAGGAGGTACATGTAGTGCGTCAAAAATGGCTTTATTGGAATACCGCTTCCCGGAAGTGGCTGTGGCTTGTTGTCATCATAGGTCTGATTGCTTCCATCCCCGTTATCAGTGATCGGGTGCAGACGGAATCGTCCGCTAAAAAGGTGGAACTTGTTTTCAATTATAGAGGTCTGTTGGATATATCGGCTTATCAAGCCCATCCTCAGGATTTCATGAATGAGCAATTAACTCGTCTGAAAGATGCCGGTGTAACAACGATGGCGGTATTCGAAAGTACGCTGGATGAGCTTAGAAAGTCACGTAAACTGACAGTATACAACGGGCAGGATGTTGCCAACCTGACTCAAAACGTCGTCTCTCCTAACGAGAACTTCACGTATGTACTGTTCACATCAGAAGAAAATGCCCAAACCTATACACCCATCATTGAACAAACGTTCGCGGATCGTCAGATTCCGGTGGTGCCATGGGAATATGAAGGTCACAGCGGCTTAATTTTGCAAACTCCTCCGGAGAATGCCAACATGCAGCCGATGCAGCCTGATCCGGTTGCCGTGAAGATGCTGCGTGATAAAGGATTTTACATTTTGCCAAGGATCGCAGATAGCGTTCCTTACAGCCAGGAATCGATGGAGCGCCTGCTTACCTTCTTCGAAGAGAATGGTGTGAAACGTATCCTGTTTGATGGCGATGCAGTGAAAGGGTACAATGATAATGCGGAGATGAAGAGTCTCGATCAGTTCGCACAATTGCTGAACAAACATGACATTGGACTGGCAGCGATTGAGAACTTGAAGAAACCTCAATCCGGTTTTGACATTCTTGCTTACAAAACGGACTACAACGTCGCTCGTCTGTACTCGCTAAGCGAGGGAGATGCCAATCTGGATGTGGACGTCATTGCTGACCGTTTTGTTCTGGCTACCAAGGACCGCAACATTCGTATGCTCTATTTGAATGCTGGACCAAGCCGAAACACGGCGAAAGCCATGATTACAGATCCGATTGAGAACCTAATCAACAGTCTGGGTGAACCGGGACATGCCGTTGAACGAATGGAAAAACGAGGATTCGAGCTTGGACAAGCTGAAGCGTTCACGGTAAAAGAATCTTCGATCCAGCGTTATGCCAAGCTGGTTGCGCTGATAGGTGCGATTGCCATGATTACCCTGATGGTTTCATACTTTGTACCATTGCTGACTCTGCTTGTGTTTATACTAGGTTTGGTTGGAAGTGCAGGCTTGTACCTTCTGAAACCGACCTTGCTGGAGCAAGGGATTGCCTTGCTTGTAGCGATCTCCGCGCCGACCATAGCGATGGTGCTGGCAGTTAGAACCGTGAATTACCAGCAGCAGCGTCAACCGGACGCAACTGCGGGTCGTCGATTGACACAAACGTTGATTTTGTATGTAAGAACGTCAATTTTGTCGTTCCTTGCTGTTCCTTTTATGATCTCATTGCTCAACAGCATTACGTATAGTCTGGTTATTAACCAGTTCAGGGGCGTGAGCCTGCTGCACTTTGCTCCAATGGGGCTGGTAGCTATTTATATCTTGTTTTATCGTGGGGCAGGTACGATCTCCATTAAGCGAATCAAAGAGATTCTGCGTACACCGGTTAATATACTGATGGTTGTTCTTGCGGTTGTTGCAGCCGGAGCTGGATATTATTATTTGACACGTACAGGGAACTCGGGTTCTGTGACCCCATTTGAGATGTTCCTGCGTACAACGCTGGAAGATACATTTGGCGTACGACCAAGGTTCAAAGAATTTGTGCTGGGACACCCGCTGTTTATCGTTGGCGTGTTCGCCGCTTTAAAATATCGTCAAGTCATCTTTGTGCTCATTATTGCAGCGATTGGACAGTTGTCCATGGTGGATACGTTCGCGCATATCCATACACCGGCTGTATTGTCTCTCATTCGTGGAGTGATGGGACTGGGAATTGGCTTAATCTTCGGTATCATTGCTGTGGGTGTGTGGCAAGTAGCGGAAGGATGTTGGAAAAAATGGTCACCACTTCTAAAAAGTTAGTCATCTCGGGATATTACGGATTCCGCAACAGCGGAGACGAAGCGGTACTGAAGTCGATTCTTACTGCACTGGAAGAGGAGAGTCACAGATCTGGCGTCACTATTGAGCCGATCGTGCTCTCCATAGATCCGGAGTCTACGACCTCCATGTATGGTGTTCGTTCCGTGCACCGTATGAAGATGAAGGAAGTTCGCGAAGCGATCAAGGAAAGTGACGGGTTGATCAGTGGCGGCGGAAGTTTGCTGCAGGATGCAACCGGACTGAAATCCATTCCTTATTATCTGGGTGTAATCAAGCTGGCCCAGTGGCTGAAGAAGCCAACGTTTATCTATGCTCAGGGAATTGGACCGGTTAACCGCAAAATCTTTAATCCGATGATCCGATCCGTCTTCAAGGGTTGTAAATATGTGTCGGTGCGGGATGAACAGTCTGCTGATTATCTGCGGGGGCTTGGTCTGCAGTGGAATCAGATACATGTTGTGCCAGACCCGGTTATGGGGCTGCCTTTGCCTGAGGGTAAAGGGGTGGAGGGTGCTCTCGCTGGGGCTGCTTCCGCGAATTCGACTGATGTTTCATCAGCGGGACAAACCAAGCTTCCAGTGATCGGTGTATCCGTGCGTTTCTGGGAGTCTGATCGGAAGGAACTGACAGCCATTGCCTCAGGACTGAAAAAGCTATGTGCCAAAAAGGCAGTGCATCTGCGTTTTCTGCCATTTCATTTGCCGAAAGACGAACAAGCCTCCCGTTTTATTATGGAGATGCTTGGTGACGTCACCAGCAAAGGTAGCGAAGTTAGCATAATCCAGGATCTGACCGATCCGCAGCTCATGCTGGAGGAAGTCAGCAAGTGTGATGTTGTGATAGGCATGCGCCTGCACAGTTTGATCTATGCTGCATCGCAATATGTGCCACCTGTGGGCATCTCATATGACCCCAAAATCGATCAGTTCATGCTCCGTTTGGATAGTGAACCTATAGGAAGCACAACTGCACTCGATGGGGACAAACTGGCGAAGAGCGTAGCTGCACTTCTGGATCAACGTTCACAGTGGCTGAAAGAAAATGAAGATCGCATTACTGAACTGAAGCAGGAGGCCAGAGTGCCTGCACAGCAAATTATTAACTATTTAGGCCGCAAAGGGTGAGATAAAGATGAATCAGACCGGACCAATACCTACCGTTTCTATCTATGGTATTCCTTTTTCCAAGCTGACGATGAAAGAAACGGTGGAGACTCTCCGGGAAGCCGTGTTGTCAAAGAAGCCGCACCAGGTGATCACAGCGAACCCGATCATGGTGATGGCAGCACTGGAGAATCCTTCAATGATGCAAGTCATGCAATCTGCCGAATTGATTGTACCGGATGGTACAGGTGTCGTATGGGCTGCCAATTATTGTGGTGACCCTGTGGCAGAGCGAGTACCCGGATTTGAGCTTTTACATGAATTGCTGCGTGTTGGAGAAAACTATCGGTGGGGCGTATATTTGCTCGGTTCCACCCCTGAGGTGATTCAAGAAACGGCAGTTCGGTTACAACAGCAATATCCGGCGATCCGCATTGTAGGTTATCGCGACGGTTATTTTGGTCCGGCTGAGGACGAACAGGTGGTTGCTTCCATTCGTGAAGCTGCACCAGACCTGCTGTTTGTCGCACGCGGCGCGGATACGCAGGAGCCCTGGATTCACAAGTACAAGGACGCGCTTCAGGTTCCCGTAACCATGGGCGTTGGAGGCAGTTTTGATGTCATTTCAGGCAAAACCAAACGTGCCCCCAAACTGTTCCAAAAGCTCAGACTGGAGTGGTTTTACCGTCTGCTACGTGAACCGAGCCGTGCGGGCCGCATGCTTGCGCTTCCAAAATTCGCGATTAAAGTGATCCAGGACAAAGAAAACGTGACTAAAGTCCGTTAAATACAGGCTAATACGAGAAAAATGCTCGTTTTTGCTAAAAATTGAGGTTGGCGTTTCGCCTGTGATCAGCGTATAATTCATTCCGGATTACATGTATGTTCGCAAACAATGAATCAAACCGTTACACTTGGCACTACGATTGCAAGGCAACCTTCCGATTGCTGTTATCTCCAGATTTCTTTTATTCCCTTTAGATAGGGAGAAATCCGGTGATAAAGGCAAACGTTACACTTCTCCAGGTTTTCCTTGCACTCTTCGTTATCGTGTAACAAATATGCTTCATTAAATATGGCTAACAATATTTCTTTATATATAAAAAAGAGATCAGGGGATTTATAATTTCGTATGGGTATTATAATTGGGGGTCGAATGTTCAAATGGTAGCGATCTTTATCATTGGATTTATCGTGTCAATGGGACTGGCTCTTGCCCTGACACCGCTTGTCAAAAAGTTCGCGGTTAAAATAGGTGCGATGGATACGCCGAATGCACGTAAGGTGCATACTCGGATCATGCCACGTCTGGGTGGCTTAGGAATATTTCTGGCTTTTATTATTACTGTAGCTGCACTTCTTCCTTTTGTATCTGCATGGTTTACCACAAGAGATATGAGTTTTGTCAGTGCCTTTCTGATCGGCGGATCGATTATCGTCCTGATTGGCGCACTGGATGACCGTTTCGAACTGTCAGCCAAAGTGAAGCTGCTTGGACAGCTCGTTGCTGCTGCAGTAGTCGTATTCGGATTTAATATCCGAGTGGATTTTGTTAACATTCCTTTTCAGGATTCTTATTCCTCGCTGGAAGCTTGGGTATCCATTCCGCTGACGATTCTGTGGATTGTTGGTGTGACGAATGCGATTAACCTGATTGACGGTCTGGATGGTCTCGCTGCCGGTGTATCCGGTATTGCGATTGGTACTATTGCCGTGATGTCCTTCCTGATGGGTAATATGATGATTGCCTTGATGTGTCTTGTATTGCTGGGCAGTATTGTCGGCTTCTTGTTCTTCAACTTTCACCCGGCAAAGATCTTCATGGGAGATACGGGATCACTATTCCTTGGTTTCTCTCTGGCGATGCTCTCTATGCTTGGGTTCAAACAAATTGCTGTCGTGTCCTTCATCACGCCGCTGATCATTATCGGTGTACCACTCTCGGATACCTTCTTCGCGATCATTCGTCGTGCGGTACAACGGAAACCGATTTTTTCACCGGACAAAGGTCACCTGCATCACTGTTTGCGTGAGCTTGGATTCAGTCACCGTCAGACGGTGCTGATCATTTACGGTATTGCCGCATTCTTCGGTGTATTGGCGATCATTCAATCGTCGGCCGCCATGTTCGAAGCCAACTGGGTAACGTTTGTCGTGATCTGTATCATGATGTTCTTCCTTCAAGTTGGTGCAGAAGTTATTGGACTTGTTAGTAAAACCCGAAGACCGGTTATTAATTTCCTGATGCGCATGCGCGTCAAAATTAATCCGGAGACTCGCTCGAAATCCTAAATAAAAACGCTCGTTTACTGCAATTCTTGAATATTATCCAAGCCCCAAGCCTTATCCGTTATGGATAAGGTTTTTTTGTTTAATTTGCTGTTTTTACTAAATAATTGGAACCTCGGCACCGATAAAAGAGTTAACTGACTTAAAAAGAGGAGAGATGATTGCATGCAGCGTACGAAGAGGCCGATGATTTGGCTGATGATGGTGGCACTGGTTGTATCGTTGATACCGGCAGGCTTGGCACCAGTCGCATCGGCGGCAGACAAACCGACTAGTTATTTTACTCCGGACGTATCTGATCTTAGAAATACGGTTGATCTTACCCTAGAAGGTACGAATCAGGTCACGAGAGAAAAAGTATATAAAGTAACCAGTGCGGAGCAACTGATTACAGGAACATTCACCAAAGTTACAGGATCAACATTGGGAGCCAATGTTCAGTTGGTAAATTATGATCAAACTGATAAAAAGTGGATTAAGGATCCGGCTCGAGTTGCTCCAGCTGTAGTGACGATTGATCCGGATCAGCCTGATAATCGTTTTAAGGCAAATGTAACCTTGTATCCGGGGATGAACCAGATTACTTTCACGGGAGCACAAGGGCAGAATGAACGATCCGAAACGTTCTATGTTCTATTCGACAAAGTGCCTTATGTTGAGAGACTTCAAGTTCTAGGTGGATCTGATAACCTTGAATTGAACGAGGGGACTCAGATTGTAATTAACAAAGATGAGATCACACTCGAAGGTACGGCAGTTAATGCAACGAAGGTAACTATTCAAGTGAATGGAGGAAATGTTGAAGGGACCTCTTTACTACAAAATGGTAGCTTCTTTTCACCTCAGCTTTTAATGAATCCGGGCGTGAATGATCTTAAACTGATTGTGGAGAATGGATCGGATAAACTCACATTTAATTATTCCCTTTATTTTTATGATGAGAAAAATCCCGTTGTTAAACTTGATATTTTGGACTCTCTAAATAATGCACAAAGCTTGCTTGGTAAAGAACCCGTATTTACTGAGAAAGCGGAATCTGCCAAAGTACACGTACAAATGTTGGTTCCGAATGATGAAGTTACCAAAAAAAGTTTTAAAGATGGTGCGGTTATTGCAGTAGACGACCAAACGATAACACCGTCCAACGTGACAGAGCTGTTTATTCCAAGTTTGAAGGATAATACCCCTTCTTACTGGCTTGCGTCATTTGACATTGATGCAGTGCCTTTTACCAAGACCAATAATATTGTAGATGTTGATCAAAATCATACACTTTCTGTAAGTTATGGTACGAAAACATTAAGCAAACCGATGGACTTTCAATATATGGAAGGTCAGACGGTAATTACGAATCTGAAATATCTCAAAGGATATTCTGAAGATAATAAAGCAAACGTTCCTTCAGGAGAACCTTTGAACAATGCCAAAGTGGATTCAGGAGATTTTTATATCCTAGTCGAAACTAATAGTACACCAGCTGATTTGGAAAAATTATTGGCAAACTATTTGCCTTTGGGTACTAGCTCAATTACTGTTAAATACCTTTATACAGTACCTACTGACGCAACTACGAAAAAACTTCAATATGTATACAAAATTGAGGGATTGAAGAACGGGAACCAGACTGTACGTTTCAATTATGAAAAATCCACAGCGTATAGGGATGCAACTATTTCTTATGCGTCCAAGAACTACATCTATGTTGAGAATCTGACAGATGGACAGACATACAATGTAGACTCCTCGGCATCAAAAAGCATGCTGGTAAAAGGACAATATATTGATTTCGATACGTTGAAAAGCGACTATTTTGTTGCTGAAGTACTAGTGAACGGTGCTAAGGAGTATTCGACAGAACCAGCAGAGAACAAAACTCCAGACTGGTTAGATACAGATACAGGTGAATTTGAATTCAGTCTTCCAATATCACTCGATAAAGGTCCGCTGGTCTACGGTGAAAACCGAATTATCTTTACGGGTACAGGCAAGGACGATACAGGACAGGCCCGTGAAGTTAGAAAAGAACTTCGGATATATGTGGTTGACAACAACGTGTCGACGGTTGTAAATTTTCAACCTGCAGTGGGAAAAGACCGTCCAACATTCCCTCCAAAAGTATATAGTGGAGAGAGTGAAGTTGTAAAAAACATTTTCAATCTTACACCTGAATTTATTTTTAATGATAATAAGTATACAACTTCCTTGAAGGAGTATGACCTCGTTCTGCGTGGTAGCGGGGCCGCGAAGCTGAACCTGAACATGGGGACGAAAAATATCCTTTCAGTAGATATTCCGGCAACTGCAGTGGGTAATCCTGTAGTAACTTTTGCGGATACCAGATACACTTACGAGTTTGCGGGGGACCAAAAAGACTTCATGATGCGAATTCAGGATCTGACTTCAGATTCACCAGGAACATACGTATACACCTTAGAACTAGTAAACGAACTCGGAGCTAAAACATCCCGAAAATTAGAAATTGTGCGAGAAGTAAGTGCATATCGTATTCTTGCTCCGCAGCCAACGGTGGGTGATCAAATAGTCGTCAATAAAAACTTTGTACATTTTGACATTGAAGCCGAAGGTGCAACATCTGTACTCATTGGTAAAGACCCAGCTGTCAAACGCACGGATTTGGGGCCAAACCGTTTTGTCTACGACTATGTAGGATTAAAACAGGACAAGTCAAACAAAATCAAAATTACCATTAACCGTACAGGTGCAAGCAACACCGATACCATAGATGTATTTTACACGGGAACTGTTGGTGTGGATGCTCAGTATATGGCACCTAAGGTGGCTAACAAATACACTGTGTTTAACAAAGGACTGCAACTGACATTTCCCAAAGGAACTGTAATGCAGAGTACGACCCCTAGAGGGATCACAAAGTACTATCCGGATACCAAGTTATTGTTTGGTATTGCTGATTCAGTGACAGGTATTGTAGAGCGACGCAATGACTATGGTAATATTATTGGATTCCCAGGGACGGGTGAAGACGGTGGTGCGCCTTCTTGGAGTATTCCGGACGAGTACACTCTTAATTTTGGCTCAACCACCGCCTCCAGAAACTTTGGATTAATCTCAGAAATTTACTGGATTAATGGTGGGTTGGGTGAGAGTGGTGACGCAGGTTCAGCAACATACAAAGCGCCTACGAATGGTTTAGCTCCGTATTCATTGGAAGGATTGTTTGGTAATCCTCAGACACCGGTTGAACGTAAAATTACACCATCTAACCGTGGTGAGTTGACGCTATCGTTTGATCCTAATGTGGTCGACGAAGCAGGTTCGACAATCACAGTGTACCGGTACACAGACAAGCGCCAGTGGGAGAACATTGGTGGGGAAGTAGATACGAAGAGCCATACAGTAACTGTTCCGTTTGATGAGTTTGGATATTACAAAGTAATGAAATTGAACCGTGGTTACAATGATATTACGAATCATAACTGGGCACGTAATATCCTGAATGGGCTCTATTCCAAAGGTTTCATGAACAATCTGAGATTTGAACAATTCGGAACAGATGATCAAACAACACGTGGTGAGTTTGCTACTTTGTTGGTTAAGGGGCTCAGTCTTCCGATTAATTCTGACAGCAACCGAACCTTCGCAGATCTGGTGCCGGGTGCACGTTCAGCGACATGGGATTACGACCATATTGAAACAGCGGCAAGAGCAGGTATCGTCACTGGACTTACTGATGGAGTATTCGGACCGGATCAGCCGCTTACACGTGAACAGGCTGCAGTAATGATTGCTCGCGCATTAAAATTGAAGCTTGCTAACAATGATAGTAAGCTGCAAGCTACATTAGCGAAGTCATTCCTAGATTCTGGACGCATTGAAACGTATGCAGGACCGTCCATTGTGGCTGTATCTAAAGCCAAAATTATGGAAGGAGCCGCTGTAACGGTTCCGGGCCAGAAGAAGCCACAGTACAATTTCAATCCAAAAGGTAATTTGACTCGTGCAGAAGCGGGTAAAATTGCTGTTGAACTGCTCAAGAAAAGCACCAAAGTATTCCCTAAAAACTTGAGCTAATTCATCCAAGTCCATTTATGCATTATTGGAAGGACCTGTCCCTTGTGCTAAAGGGGCGGGTCTTTTTGAATGTAAAGGAAACGGCAAAAGAACACTTTTATAATAGAAGAAAGATGTTTTTTACCAATAACTATTTTTGTAATTTGCTAGAGTTTAAGATACAATAACGGTAAATACACAATGATCTAGAGGGTGAAGTTAGCTAATGAAACCGATTTATTCGAAGGCCCAGCTGGGCTACATGAAGGCAAAGACACAGTTCGAGAAGCAGGCAGTCATTCTGGAGAAAAAGCTGGAAGATACACGCAAGACGCAAGAAATCTCTCAAGAGGTTATGGAAGGGCTCGTACAGACGACTGGCTTCCATGATGCATATAACCAATTGGTGCTGGCTGAGAATGAATTGATTGAATGGTCTCATACCACCATGAAGCATGAGAAGACATACCGGGAGAACCGTTTGGCCATTGACGATATGTATCTGAAATTGAACAGTGATCCCAAAATGCGTGCTCAAATTATTGATCTTGCGATGAAAATTCGTTAAGCCATAGAACGAGGAATTACTTAAGGCATCCCTGTAGGGGTGCTTTTTATTTTTTTTACATATCATACAAATTGTCGCTTCATGGAGGGAAATAAAGGGTATAAATAAACGTCTGCATCAGAGAAAACACATACTAATGGAATGCAAGCTGCTGAAATGATGATGCTTCAACCGTTTTGGACCTTCTCCGGCCCGCACCGTACCAATACATAAATAAGTTCAAAACTTTTTTTGAAGAATCCGCAACTTTTTGAAATCTGCTGCGTTTAAGATGTAGAGTCAAAAACATTGGGCCTCTTACCAAGAATGACCTCGTGAAGAATCTTGTCTATTTATTAGAAAAAATTGCTTTACGACAAGAGAGACCCATTGTATAATACGTAAGGTAGGATTAGGAAACTACTCTATTTTCGTATGGTTCTATTATTACTCTAGTTTACAAGTTTCTGTGATAAGCTCACAGACATCATTTATATTAACTTGCTCATGACTCTGGAAAGGGGGTGCGACAATAGAATGAGAAACACGAGCGACCCTATTAAAGAAAATTCCCATGTTATGAACGCCCAAGGAGGAGAAAAAAAGGTTATGAAGAAAATTTTATCCGTCGCTTTGTCTACAGCAATGGCATTCTCGATGTTTGCATCTGTAGCATTCGGTGATACAGCAGTTACACCACAACAACAATTTGATGCATTGAAAGCTAAAGGTATCTTCAACGGTTACCCAGATGGCACAGCTGGTCTGGACAAAGAGATGACTCGCGCTGAGTTCGCGAAAGTTATCACTAAATTGCTCGGCTTGAAAGAGATCACTGGTGTGTACTCTTACAACGACAAAAACTACAACGCTAAAAACTGGGCTGCTCCTTACATTGAAGCAGTAACAGCTGCAGGCATCATGGAAGGTAAAAACGTTGAGAAGAAAATCTTCGACTTCAACGGTAAAGTAACTATCGCTGAGATGGCTACAATCCTGACTCGTGCACTGGACCTGGAAATCCCAACTGAAACTAACAACAGCGCAGCAGCATGGGCTAAAGGTTATGTTCAAGCAGCGATCAACGCTGGTCTGATCGACGCTAACGCTAACTTTGGCGCTAACGCTTCCCGTGAATTGTTGGTAGGCGCAGCTTACTCTATCGATCAAGCTCAAAGCTTGAAAGTAGAATCTTACACAGTATCCGAAGCTGGTAAAGTAGTTGAGTTCAAAATCAGCGATGGCGAAACTGTAAAAGTAACTTTGGATAAAGCTCTCGAAGCTAACAAAGAAACTGAAGTGAAATTCTCTTACAAAGATAAAGAGTTCACTGAGAAAGTTACTTATGTAGTAACTGCAGCAACTAAAATTGAAAGTGCTACAGCTAGCAACTACAAAGAACTCGTTGTGAAGTTTGATGGTGAAGTTGATGCTACTACAGCTGAAAACACTGCAAACTACACTGTGAGCGGTCGTACATTTGAATCCGCAACTTTGTCTGCTGACAAGAAGACAGTAACACTTCTTGTTGAAGAATCTGCAGGGGTTCTGCCACAACAAAGAGACACTAACCTTGTAGTTAAAGGTGTTAAAAATGCTACTGGAACTAAAACTTTCGATGAGACAGTTAAATTCACTGCAGTAGATACTCAATTGCCAGAAGTTAAATCTGTTCAAGGTCTTGGAACAAAAGCACTTCGTGTTGAGTTCTCTGAGCCTGTAACGGCTGCAACTGCTTCAAACTTGGCTAACTACAAAGTTAATGGAACTGCTATTTCTGGTTATGTTAAATACACATACCCTAACGTAGCTTTCATTACAACTGATCTTCCTGTTGGAGAACATACTTTGACAGTTTCCGGAATCAAAGATTTCGCTGGATTTAGCACAGCAACTGCTGAAACTAAATTCACAATCGCTGAAGATACAACTGCTCCAGAAATCACTAAAATTACTACCAACGATCTTAAGAAAGTTGTTGTAGAATTTAATGAGCCAGTTAAGTCTGTATCCAGCGCTTATCAAACTTCTAGCAACAAAAGTGCAACTGTATCTATCAAAGATAACGTTGTAACATTGACATTCTCTGATGCTAACCGTCTGAGCTTGGGTGAGTCCACAGTATACTTGAACGGTGTTACAGATTACAGTAACAACTCTGCTGATCGTAACGCAAAAGTGACTCCTGAACTTGACACAATTCGTCCAACAGTTTCTGGTGTTACATCTAAAACTGTTGATGGTAAAACAGAATTGACTGTTGAATTCTCCGAGAAAATCAGCACTGATGATTACAATAAAGTTGAGAACTATGTTCTGAAAGACTCTGCTGGTAAAATCTACACTGGTAAAGGATTCACTACTAAAGGTAACCCTTCTGTAGCTCCTAAATATGCTGTAGACAAAAACGGTAAAGTTGATGAAACTAAAGTAGTGCTTACTTCTGTTGGTGGAACTTTGCCAGCTGGTAACTACACTCTTGAAGTTTCCGGAGTACGTGACCAAGCAGCTATTGGTAACACAATTATTCCTCAATCCGTACCATTCTCTCTTACACAAACTGGTGCGTTGGAAGCAAGTGCTGCATGGTACAACGATGATACAGCGAACAACGAATATCAAGTTTATGTACAATTCAATAGATCTGTAGCAACTTCGGGTAACGGTAACGCACTCGATGTTAACAAATATGATTATGTTGTGACTGGCGCTACTTACAAACCTTTCCCAACATCTTCTACTACAGTACAATTGTACAATGCTAATACAGTATTGTTGACAGTTTCTAAAGATGATGTGAAAGATCTGAACACAGCTACTGCTCTGCGTGTAGTTAACGTTGCTGATACTAACGGTAACTTTGTGGATGGTACTACTGTAACTTTCGGTAGCCAAACAACATCTACTGTTGAAGTAGTTACTGATTCAGTATATGCAAAAGCTCAAAACAAAGTTGAAGTTAAATTTAAAGGCGAATTGACATTCGTAAATAAATCTGACTTTAAATTCACTAATTTGAATGAAGAGTCCGACTTCAACATTACTAACCAATCTGTAGTAGATGGTAATACTGTTGTTGAGTTCACTTTCGCGAAAGACAAAGCTATCGCTTACAACTCTGGCGTAACTTTGGCGACTGTAGCTCAAGATGATATTACTTCTGCTGACTCTGTTGGCCGCAAACTCAAAGCATTCTCTACTTCTGTACTGGATGGTATCAAACCAGTATTCGATAAAGATGCTACTAATGCAATCCTTGCAAGTGGTACAGCAGTAACATTGAAATTCACTGAAAATGTGAAATCTAACTTTACACCAGCTGCTTACAATGTAACTGTAGACGGAACTAAAGTTAATGTTACAGCTGCTTCTGCTACTAATAGAGTATTGACTCTGACTCTTGAAAAAGCAGTAAATGCTGGCCAATTGGTAGAAGTTGAACTGGTTAACAACGCTACTGGTTCGTTCGTAACTGATACTAATAACAACCCTGCTGAAAACTTCTATGCAAGTGTAAAAGCGACGAACTAATCTAAATTTCCTTAAACCAATCCAACATTTTATATGTTGGATTGGTTTTTTGTTTTCCGAAAATTATTCACGATATCCTATTAAGTTGTATGGTTTAATTCAGGAGACTAAACACAACAACATCGTAACTTTCTTTCCCTATTAAACGTTTATACTATAAGTGCAACAAGCAACTTATGGGAGGTTTGGAAGTGAATCAAAGAAAATTGTTTGTAAGTTTGCTCGCGAGCACCTTGTTGATTAGCTCAACCGCTGGGATTGCAATGGCAGCGAGCACAACCAATAAAACGTCGGCCAACAGTTCAAACAGCAGCTCAACGAAGAAAGTGACAACTACAACGAACAAGACTGTACATACATTAAGTAACTTATCCCCTGTTAAAGTTACTTCACGCAGCACCGTAAAGCTAACAGATGTAAATATCCTGTCTCAAGATGATGGCAACGTGGTTACGTATACATTAACTTATAAAAATAATGACAGCACGCCAATGATGATGCTGGATTACTGGAGCAAAGTGAAAACGAAAGGTGGAACGCTCTTCTCACCAAAACTGATTGCGAAGGATCAGGAGAAGAAAACCGTTGCTCCTGGATCAACCGTAGATCTGACGTACGTTATGAAAGTTGGACGTGAAGTAAAGCTGAGCGACCTGAACTTTCTAATCGTTAAATGGGATTTCAGTCATGCGAACTATGAACGAACGCTGGGTAAGTTCAATGTGCCCGCTTCCTATAGCATTACAACACCCGTAGGGAAAACAAAAACCGTTCGACTTAGTGACTCAGCTGTAAAGGTAAAGGTCGCTGGTATTAAGGTGTTTCCAGGGGAAGATAAGAATCAGTATGTGAAAATTGGTGTGAATTTGAACAATATTAGTTACAAATTGCTTGAAAATCCGAACATCAAATGGATTCTGCGAACACCAAGTGGAACAAATTATCCGCTTACTCCAGATAAGGATAGTACAAGCGTGAGCATTCAGGCTCAGGCGAATAAAGCTCTCAGTTTGATGGCATCACTGCCAACTTCAGTTAAACTGCAAAAATCTGAACTCCTTCTAGTTGAAGAACAGGGCGAGGAGAAAACGGTTTTACCTGTAGTTGCATTACAACTGCCAGAAGCCAGTAAAACGAACGTAGAGGTGGCTGCGAATCAGCCGAATATCATATCGGTTGAAGGTCAACGGTTGTCCACACTTCTAGAGTCTGCCAAGGTACGAGTAGATGATGCAGCATACGATCTCAACATGCAACTGGTGCTTAAGAATGAAGGTAAGAAAGCGATCAAAGTACCAACATATACATTTGAGGTCCGTACTGCAGATGGAACAGTATATCCAATAGAAACAAAAGCATTGGATGCTCTGAAGCTGAATCCTGGAGATATTAAAACGATCAAGCTTAATACGAGTCTGCAGGGAGACGGAGATACGAGCAAGATCAAGCTGTATGCGATGAGTCCGATGAATAAAAGTGAAAGCACGGAATCAACGACTCCATCTAATAGCTTTGAATTTTCCTACCCAGTAGGCGTTTATGCCATTCCACAAGCTGTTTCCAGTGGTGATGGATTAACTACAGAAAGTGTGGTCAAAAACAATAAAGGAACCTTTGGTGTTTCTCTAGGGTCTTTACAGCGCCTGCCTTGGTTGGACAGTGACATTGTCGCAGCCAAAGTAACCATTCGTAATGCAGGTACTAAAACAGTACAGCTACCTGAGCTGGAAGCTATGTTTACCATTGACTCCGCTCAAGTTGATGGAGATAAGAAGCTAATCTATACACAGAGCGGCAAATTGTTGGGAGCGGGTATGACAACGGAAGCCTATCTGCTAACCAAGATTCCTTCTGAGCTTCGAATGAGCCGACTGGAGGTAAGTTTAATTGAGAAAGTTAGTGAAGAAGAAACAAATGAATGGATTACGTTGAATACATCAGGGCTGATTCAGCCGATTTCTTATGTAGGCACAGGCAAGACATATACGTCTGGTACAGCAGATAAAGAGACGGAGATGGGCGTGCGAAGAACCATTCGTTATCCGGGCACTTCATCAGATATTGTGTATACCGAATTCGAGATGACCAATAAATCGCTCCGTCAGAGCGGTCTTGGCAAGCTGGTTGGATACTTCAAAACCTCGGACAGTCAATATTATCGAGCAACCGCCAAACAATCTGAACGATTACCTGGACCTGGGCAAAAGTCGATTGTTACGTTCTGGGCCAAGGTTCCGAAATCAGGCACCTTCTCGGATATGCGTCTGATTGTAGGAGAGGGCATTGCGGATAGTAAGTTTGTTACAGGTGATGGAGAGGCAACTGCCTACGTGAATGCACTGGCCTTTGAGGTGCCGCCAATGTCCATTAATGTATTGGGCACATTAACGAATATTGATCTCTATCCATATACCTTCACTGCGAACAGTGTGCGTGCATATCTGGCAGGCAGTTCGTCAGTTCAGGTAGAGATGAATTACAGCTTGTCGCGTAACGAAGAGATTGAGATGGGTGAGAACGAACACAAACTCATTCTTACATTGACCGATCAGGCTGGTAAAACATTTGAGAAAGAACTGACCATAGGAACGGATCTAAAAACGGGTACCAACCAAACATTAAGTTGGAGTATTGAAGACAGCTTCTTCGAGAAAATGCGTGGTGGTTCCTATCGCTTATCCGTATATGACCAGTTCCAGGGACAGCGTATTCGGCTGGCCGAGCAAGGATACGGATACGATATGTCCAAGTTTCCAAAGGAAGAACCAGAAGATTTTAGGTAAGCTCCGAACCAATTATCTCGGATAATGCCACTAGAAAACCTCGTTTCCAGATCAATGGGAGCGAGGTTTTGCTTGTCGCACTGGGTATTTTTCTCTATAGTAAATAATAGATAGATTACCAGAGGAGGAAATAAGCAATGAAACCTTATATGAAAGTATCCCTAGCAGCGCTGGCTATCGGTGTTGGCGTGTGGGTTGGATCTGTATACAGCAACACAGCTATAGGTGCAGGAACCATTCAACCAGGGACAGCGGATGATCCAGTTGTGACGAAGAGTTATGTAGATCAACAAATTCAAAAGGCTTTAAACGGAGGTGCTAATGCCGGAACGGGAAGCTCCGCTGGCAATAATAGCGGCTCTACCGGGACAGGTAGCACAGGTGGTGATACCTCGCTTCCACCAGTGGTATCTGGAGCATCTGATGCGGTAGAGATTGTTACCGTGAAGCCGGGTCAACAGCTGATCGGTGCCTCTGGCGCGGAGTTCATTGTACGCAGCGGCAAAGCAGTGATCGTCAGTGAAGGTACGAACGGTGTAGCTGATCTGACGGATGGGGTTGACCTGACGAATGGACAGGCAGCGCCGACCAATCACCTGCTCTCTTTTCCAAGGGATGGACGGGGTATAACGGTATTGGATGGTAACAAGTACAGTCTGACGGTCATGGTTCGCGGCGGATATTCTATAAAATAGGATAAGCATTTATTCGCATTTTTATTCATTTTATATGTGTAGATTAACCAGTTCTAACAAACATTTATACGGCTAGCCATGAGGGTTCCTGCTCAATCTATAATTGTACAAAACCAATTAACGGAGGTGCAGGAATCATGGCTAGAAGCAACCGCAGAGTGGTACCGGAAAGTCGTCAGATGCTGGATCAGATGAAATATGAGATTGCTGCCGAGTTTGGTCTGAATGTAGGGTATGGTCAAAATGCCCTTGCTGGTGCAGATACCGAGTTTGGTTCTGAGCTGGGAGCTGTGAGTGATCATTCCTATGGGCAGTACAAAGGCTGGGGTCATCTGACTTCCCGTGAGAACGGATCGGTTGGTGGCGAGATTACGAAAAGGCTGATTCGTCAGGCAGAAAAGCAGTTATTATAAGGTTTTTCCTTATCCGACTTGGTTTGACACGGCTTGACAAATGCGATAAGATGGCATTTGAGGTATGCAACCTTTTCCAGGAGGAAAAGGTTGATTTTTTGTTAGGGCAATTACCTGAAAAATCCTTATCTTCGTAACTGCGGACCCCGCGTCCTTATTCCGCCCGGAAAGCTTTCGAGGGTACAGTGAACGAATCACCGTAAATGTTTTGTTCGGGCAATCGCCATACTACTAGTTATGGGAGGTTGAAACTTCATGTCTGTTAAAGGCCGACATCTATTCACATCGGAGTCTGTAACCGAAGGACATCCGGATAAGATTTGCGACCAGATCTCGGACGCCGTATTGGACGCGTTTCTGGCGAATGATCCAAACGCTCGCGTAGCGTGCGAAGTTTCCGTGGCTACAGGCCTAGTGCTTGTCATCGGTGAAATCAGTTCAGCTTCTGAATACGTAGACATTCCGGCCATTGTACGTAATACGGTTAAGGAAATCGGGTACACACGTGCCAAATATGGTTTTGACTACAACACTTGCGCCGTTCTGACATCTCTGAACGAGCAGTCTGCAGATATCGCGCAAGGCGTTAACGCAGCACTGGAGAACCGTGATCCGGCTCAAGTCGCTCGCGAAACAGAAAACATCGGTGCGGGTGACCAAGGTCTGATGTTCGGGTTTGCAACGAATGAAACACCAGAACTCATGCCATTGCCAATCGCATTGTCCCACCGTATTGCACGCCGCCTCGCTGAGGTACGTAAAAACGGTACACTGGATTACCTCCGTCCGGACGGTAAAACTCAAGTAACGATCGAATACGACGGCGACAAAGTAGTTCGTGTCGATACAATTGTAGTATCCACTCAGCACGCTGAAGAGACTACCCTTGAGCAAATCCAAAAAGACATTAAAGAACAAGTTATCCTGCCTGTTGTTCCGGCTGAATTGCTGGATGAGCAGACTAAATATTTCATCAACCCAACAGGACGTTTCGTTATTGGCGGACCTCAAGGAGATGCAGGCCTGACTGGACGTAAAATCATCGTAGATACCTACGGAGGTTATGCTCGTCATGGCGGTGGTGCCTTCTCTGGTAAGGATCCGACAAAAGTCGACCGTTCCGCTGCTTACGCGGCTCGCTACGTAGCGAAAAACCTCGTTGCTGCAGGTCTTGCAGACAAAGTGGAAATTCAGCTCGCTTATGCGATTGGTGTAGCCAATCCGGTATCGATCAACGTGGATACATACGGAACTGGCAAAGTCAGCGAAGAGAAGCTGGTTGAGTTGGTACGTAACAACTTCGATCTGCGCCCAGCTGGCATCATCCGTATGCTGGATCTGCGTCGCCCAATTTACAAACAAACGGCTGCTTACGGTCACTTTGGCCGTACAGATCTGGATGTACCTTGGGAGCAAGTGGACAAAGCCGATGCTTTGAAAGCTCAAGCGGGTCTGTAAGTTTAAAATATGAATAGATTGAAGCCCTTGGTTCTGATAAGGAATCGAGGGCTTTTTTTCATACATAAGCAATTGGGTCAAAAGAAGAATCTGCCTTCCTAATTAATATACCTTTTATTGCCTTTTGGCTAAATAAAATGCTCGTTTTGACCGACATACATAATGAGGTCTGTACATTAGACAGGAGAAGAAATATAAGTTGAGGGGGACGAATCGGTGCGTTTGAAACGAATAGCCAAGAAGAGTACAATCGGGCTTTTAATCGTACTATTAACCGCCCAAGGTTGGCTAACAGGTCTGCTTGGAGTGGAAAACACTGCTTATGCAGCAGATGACTTAACTACGCTAGGGATCACGGCAACATTACCTGTAACAGGAGAGAAGAATGTAAATGGAGTAACCCCATTGGAGATCGAATTTGCCCAACCCATTCGAAAAGCAGCGGGAACTACCAGTGGATACATATCGATAAAACGTGTGGTAGATGATTCTGAGGTCATTCCACCTATCTTAGTGGACCCAACGGAATCAAGTAATATTAGCATTACACCAGATGATGCCAGTATTCCGGATGTAGGGAAAAAAGTGACGATTAATCATGCACCTCTGCCAGGAGGGATATATTACGTTCAAATCGACAAAAATGCATTTGTATACGCGGATGAGAATAATACAGCTTTCAATGGGCTGAATAAAGAGTGGACATTTCATACTCAAGGTGTAGGCTCTGCATCGTTAGTAGAGAAAATTCCTGCGAATGCAGCAATGCAGGTATCGCCCTCATCTAATATAACGATGACATTTGATAAAAAGGTTTTTGCAGGTGCTGGGAAACTGCAGATTTTTCAAGGGACTACTTTATATGAGGAGATACCTGTGAATGCAGGTTCTTCACGTATTACTGGTCTGGGGACGAATTCCATTGTGATTGATCCAGAGAAAAACTGGAATAGTAGCAGCACGTATTATGTTGTTATGCCAGAAGGTTTTTTGAGAGATGAAACGGGGAACGACACGAGAGGAATAACCGGAACCGAGTGGGGTTTTGGCGTAATCTCGGATCCTACTGCTCTCACCGTATCATCTATTTCTCCAACAAACGGTACAACGAATGCGCCTTTGACGGGAGAACTAACGGTTACATTTAATAAAGAGCTTGATACCAATTACCCAGGCAATGCGACGTTGAGAAAGGCCAATGGTGGAACCGTAGCCGTAACAACAACCATTAGCACTTCAAACAATAGACAGCTGCGAATTGTTCCGCAGAGTACTCTGGAAAGCAACACGAATTATTATGTGGATATTCCTGCAAATGTGTTCAGGGACAAGGCTGGTAATCTCTTTACAGGATTGACAGGTACCAGTTCATGGGGCTTTAAGACGCTTAGCAGAGATACTACAGCCCCGGTTCTCAAAACAGTTAAGATGTATAGTAACAATACGATTCGACTTACTTACGATGAAAGTTTGTTTAGCGCGAATCCAGCTTATAGCAGCTTCACGGTAACAGTAAATGGGGAAGCGCGTAATGTCAGCACTGCATATGTATCAGGAGATAGCGTATATGTCGTACTCGATACAGGTGTAGCTGTAGGGCAGGTTGTCCGGATCGGATATACGCCTGGACTGCGTCCAATACAGGATACTTCCCTGAATCCCGCTGCTTCGTTTGCAGCACGAGATGTGGAAAATACACTTGACTCTGTCATGTCCAAACCACGTGAGGGCACAGTGTATTACAGTACAATTAACTTATATTACCCCGAGACGGTATATATCAATTCCAGTGATGCAGTGTCACAATTCAGTGTAACTGCAAACCAGTCTTCGGTAGGGATCAACAGTATATCCTTAACGAATAGTTCAATGGTTACATTGAATCTGAGCCGTTCCATCACCGATGGAGAAGTGGTGCGTGTCTCGTATGCACCAGGCTCTTCCCCTGTGAAAGATAGTCGAGGACAAGCCCTTGCCGGCTTTACCGGGTTCTATGTCCGAAATAGCATCGATACCAAGGCACCTGAATTTCAGAGTGCGGAAATAAGTGGCTCTAAGTTATGGATCCGTTATAATGAACCACTTAGAACAACCAACAAACCGTTAAAAAGCCAGTATTCTGTCCTCGTAGATGGTAAACCTTTATTTGTAAATGACACGGATATTGAAGATGAAACAGTGACGCTGACTTTAGCTTCTGCCGTAGGCACGAACCAGAATGTAACACTTTCTTATGTACCGGGTGCATTGCGTTTGACGGACTTAAACGGTAATCCCGCTGGTTATATCAACTTAACACCTGTAAGCTACACAGCGGGTAATGGTATGGTAAAATCAGCTACAATGCAAGGAGATACCGTAACTATTACCTTCAGGGAATCTCTGCAGTCACAGACTCTGCTTACCGCTTCTCAATTCGGTGTACAGTTGGGAGGCTCACAGATAAGTGTGGTTTCTGCAGCATCAAGTGGTACAACATTAACTCTGAAGTTATCCAGTTCGGGCACCAACGGACAAACAGGAACTGTAAGTTATGCACCAGGGATAATTCCGCTGCGTACGCTTGATAACGTAATTGTTGAGGCATTTGGACCTTTATCGATTAGCCAAACTCAAAGCACAAGTTCAACTACCAATACTGGCAGTTTAAGTGGCAATTTGCCATCATGGCTAACCGTATCGGACACATCGGCTTTTAACCAGTCCTTGTATGTCATGAGCACGGATGCGGCGACAACATCTTCTGCACAGTCACGCAATAATCGCTCTACTCGTCAGTTTAATGTGGATGCTAGCAAGCTAAATCAGGCATTTCAATATGCAAGCTTAAGCAACAATTCAAGTCGAATGGTCGTATTTGAAGTTCCTTCAACAGAAGCATCAGCTTATGTAGGTTTCCCAATAGACACGCTAACAGAAATCGCTTCCCGTGAACGCTTTTCATTTATTGGAGTAAAATATGGAGAGCGTCTGTGGTCCGTGCCTTTGTCAGATTTGAATCCTTCCAGTATTGCACAAAGTGTGAATGCAGGTTCAGGATCATCCTACTTTTATGTTCAACTCGAATCAGTTCCTGTGACCGTATCTGGTACAATGGACGGCATGCTTGCATCCGCCGGGGCACAGAGAGTATCCGATGTTACGGACGTTTATCTATCAGCCTATAATGGCTATAGTGGTCAGCGTGCAGAACAACAAGTGAAGAGTAAACTTGCACTTAGATTACCATCAACGACATCAGGACCAGCCACCGGTCTGGTTTACATTGATCAAGGAACTTCAGCTCTAGCTAATATCCCGCATCATTTCTCCAATGCAACTAGAGCAGTTATTATAACAGGTCAGCTGAAAGGCAATCAGGCTATTGTAGCTGCATCCCATCCTGTTTCATATCGGGATACTGCTACGCACTGGGCTAAGGATGTCATTGGTGAGTTGTCTGCAAAATGGATTATTAATGGACAAAATGGAACTTTGTATGTTCCCGATCAGCAAATATCACGAGCAGAATTCGCTACTTTAGTGGCAAAAGGATTGGGATTGCCAGGCGACTATGCTAGTGCTCAACAATTCAAAGATGTTCGTTATGGTGATGTCTCGGGCGCTTATATTGGTGCAGCAGCTAAAGCGGGTATTGTCACTGGTAATACGGATGGTACTTTTAAACCGGATAGCCTCGTCACTCGTGAGCAGATGGCTATCATGATGGTTCGGGCTTTGGATTATGCTGGTCAGCCAACCGTTCTGAATACTTCGGCAGCATCAACATTGTCCAAGTTTAAGGACAGCAACAAAATTCAATCCAAGGATTCTGTCGCAAAAGCAGTACAGGAAGGCATTATCCAAGGAATGACATCGAAGACATTTGTACCACAAGGTAATGCAACACGTGCACAAGCAGCGGTAATGTTGAAACGTGTACTAAACAAATTGGGTTATCTGTAATCCAAATAGGAATAAATAGATTTATCTAATTAAAGCGGGAAGCGATCAGAAAAATAAGTTTATCTGATTGCTTTTTCGCTTTTTGTTATGCAAGTTAATAGGCAGAATGAATGCATCGCTAATAGATTATCCACCATATTTGTGACTTCAAGTTTGGCAATTTGATGCCATACTTGAAGTCTTTTTTTGTCTTAAATAACCTCAATGTTGGCTGCGTGCGTAACTTTTTCCACGAAAAGCAGTCTATTAATAGTAGAGTATACTAGGGATCTGGCTGTTCCCTGCCTTCTGGCAGGACACATGATGTCTAAGATTGATATACAAGATGGGAGAGACGTTTCAAACATGCTGGGGAAACATGGGAAACAGCTGGAAGACGTTAAAGGCAGTAAGGCGAAGAAATGGGCAATCGTGACGCTGGCAGGTGTAATCTGGATTGCACCGGTCCTGGGAGCAGGGCAGCAGGTCTGGTCGGGAACAGCGTGGCAGTCGGTAGCCGCTGCGGCATCTACAAGTACAAGCAAGTTAAGTGAGGAAATTCTGACTTCCGGTGCGAAGTTGATGAAATACAAATATACAACCACAAGATCCGGCTCAAAGGTGAATGTACTGGCTGACGTGATCCAGGTGGATTTGCAAAACCCTTATGTGAAACTTGATGTAATGACAGGTAAGGGCGGTAATCTGAACAGCAAACAAAGCACAGGCGGCATGGCCAAAGAAAATGAGGCAGTCGCAGCCGTGAACGGCGATTATTTCAACGTATCCGGCGAGCTCGCTCCAATCGGTGGACAGGTCTCTGACGGGGTTCTGATATCCACACCTTCGGAACTGAAGGGTATGTATGCTCTGACAGTGACTAAGGATGGCAAACCGATGATCGACGAATACTCTTTTGACGGTACGGTGAAGGCCGATGATGGCTCAACGTTTGCTTTGCGTGGAATTAACAAGGAGGACTATACGGTAGAATCGGGCTCGGTCAAATACAGTCACGCCAACTCGATGTATATTTATACATCTGCGTGGACTTCAACCAAACGTCCGAATGATCCTTCTACAACACCGACAGAGGTGCTGGTGCAGAACGGCGTCATTACGCAAATTTCCGACAAAAAGGCATTAGACATGACGGTGCCGGAAGACGGGTACATTTTACGTGCGCACGGAACAGCAGCTACCTGGATTATGACTCATCTCTCGGTTGGACAAACGCTTAGTGCGGACTACAAGCTCGTAGCCAAAACAACGGGACAATCGGTGGATCCAAGTAATCTGGACATGATGATTGGCGGTCATACGATCCTTGTTAATGGAGGAAAAGCGGCTACCTTCTCTCGGGATATCGCATCATCCGGCATTGGCGGCATTCGTGCGAGAACAGCGGTAGGTTATTCTCAGGATGGGCGGTATGTCTACATTATCGCGGCAGAAAAAAACAGTAACAGCAGCGGCATGTCGCTCACGGAATTACAATCCTTCATGACCAGCATCGGAGTATGGAAAGGCATGAACCTGGATGGCGGCGGCTCCACCACCATGGTGACACGTCCGTTGGGCGAGGAAACCGCAGGTCTGACCTTCAATACAGAGTATGGTACGGAGCAGCGTCAGGTCGTAAACACGCTGGGCGTATTCTCTACGGCTCCGGAAGGCAAGCTGAAAGGCTTTGCAGTAAGTGGCAGCCAAACGCTGCTGGTAGGACAGGAAGGCAAGTATACAGCCAAAGGATATGACACCTATTACAACCCGATTGCAACAGGTGATATCAAGCTGACATGGAAATCAAGCAACAATGGTATCGTGAGTGTGAGCAATGGCGTAATTAAAGGGGTTAAACCGGGAACGGCTACATTGACAGCAACAAGCAATGGTGCTTCTTCTTCCATTAAAGTATCGGTACTAGGAGGAAGTGAACTATCCTCTCTGACTGCTGGATCTGGCCTCGGTTCACTCAAAGCGGGAACCACCATGTCCATCCCTGTGACTGCAAAAACGAAAGACGGACAAAGTGTAACGGTTCCGGCAGAATCGCTGACGTGGGAGTTTATCGGCTTCAAAGGTAAAATTGCAGGCGATCAATTGACTGTGTCTTCTGTAACTCCAGGTGCACAAGTTGGATATGCGATCGGCCGTTATGACGGCTACAGCACCGTTGTCGTCCTCACGGCTTCGGACAGTGAAACCGTCTGGGAGAACTTTGAGAATGTAAGCTATCCGATCAACTTCACGACGAACGCGACTGGCGTGACTGGTTCAGCTTCCGTAACAGCGGGTACAGGTGAAAAGGCTGGCTCCAAAGTGCTGCAGTTGAGCTATGACATGACGGCTGGCACTGGGAAAATGTATGCTTATGCCCAATTGAATGGTACAACGGGTAGAGAGGTATCTTCTGCTGCGACATCGATGTCAATGGACGTCATGGGTGATAAGAGCTTGAACTGGCTTCGCGCAGAGTTTACCGATGCAAACGGGAAAACCGTTTATGCCGACCTCGCGAAGGCGATCGACTGGAGCGGGTGGAAAAAGGTGAATGTGGACCTAAGCAGTCTGAACATTGCTTATCCGGCCAAGCTGAAACGGGTCTATGTGGTCAATGTGGAAGAAGGACAGGATGAACGGGCGATGACAGGTACCGTTGCATTTGATAATATTGCTTTCACGATGCCATCGAAATCCAGTGAAGTCGGACTGCCTACCGGAACAGCTTCCCTGGTACTTGGGCAAAAATCGATGACCGTGAACGGAACAAAAACGGCGATTGATGCAGCACCAGTGCTGAAAAATGGTACGACGTACGTCCCAATCAAGCATGTACTGGATGCTTTTGGCGGACAGGCAAGCTGGGATAGCAAAAATCAGCGGATCACCGTCATTCGCGGCGGAAAGCTGATCGACCTGGTCGTAGGTCAGAAAGAATTCATCTTGAATGGAAAAAGACAAAGCGCAACAGTAGCCCCATATGTATCCGGAGGTAGGACTTTAGTCCCTCTTCGACTCGTTTCCGAGCAACTTGGATTGACTGTAAAATGGGAACAGAAAACGAAGACCGTTACCATCTCATCGTGATATGGTATGATATATACCGGAAACGATAGAAATGGAGTCGAACTAACGTGGATTTACAAGCCGATGCCATAGACCGCGTCATCAAAAACGCCATACAAGTCATGGAAAACAGCAAATATCAAATGTTCGAAATCATGGACTCGACCCGTGAGGAGCTAAAAACTCTGAACGAGGAGTTGAAGTCGGTTCTGAAGGAGACGGCGGAAACGATCGAGAAAGTAGATCAATTGGAGCTGAACTACCGCCGTTCCCGGATCCGTCTGACTGAGGTTAGCCGTGACTTCGTCCGTTATTCCGAGCATGATATCAAACAGGCGTATGAGAAAGCGACGCAGTTGCAGCTGGACCTGATGATTTATCGTGAGAAGGAAATGTATCTGAAGGCCCGTCGGGATGATCTGCAGAAGCGTGCCAAAAATGTGGAAGCTTCTGTGGAGCGTGCCGAGACGATTGGTTCGCAGATGGGGGTCGTACTCGAGTACTTGTCAGGTGAACTGGGTCAGGTGACCCGAATCATAGAGTCTGCCAAGAATCGACAAATGATTGGTTTGAAAATAATTTTGGCCCAGGAAGAAGAGCGGAAGCGCATTGCACGTGAGATTCATGACGGGCCTGCGCAGATGCTCGCCAATCTAGTACTTAGGACGGAAATTGTAGAAAGAATGCTCATTAAGCAGGATTTTAAGATGGTTCAGGCCGAAATAGTAGATTTGAAAGGCCAGGTTCGTTCCAGTCTTGAAGAAATGAGAAAAGTAATATTCAATTTGCGTCCTATGGCACTGGATGACCTGGGATTGATTCCAACGCTTCGGAAGTACGTGCAGGATTTTGAGGTAAAAACAAAAATCCGCTCGATTTTTGAAACAAGAGGCAAGGAACACCGCTTGTCTTCTGCAATGGAGGCTGCGATCTACCGCCTCGTGCAGGAAGGTCTGTCCAATGCTGCAAAGCATGCTTATCCCACTCATGTTGTAGTGGAAATTACATACCAGGCTCAGCTCGTCAAAATTGTCGTTCAGGACAATGGGCTTGGCTTCAAACCGGAGCTTCTTGCGAAGAAAAGCAAGGATCATTCTCACTTCGGTCTGATTGGGATGAGAGAACGGGTTGAACTGTTAGAAGGAAGAATAGAGATCGAATCCGGAGAAAATCAAGGAACGAAAATCGTGATTCATATCCCGACAAACGTGGATAAGGGAAAGGAGTAGCAGGATGGAAAACCGTGATACTGGTAATACATCAATTAAAGTTCTTTTGGCTGATGATCATCAGCTGTTCCGTGAAGGGCTGAAACGCATTTTGAATATGGAGGACGACATTGAGGTCATCGGCGAATGCGGCGATGGGATTCAGGTGCTTGAATTCTGTAATCAGGATAAACCGGATATCGTTTTGATGGATATCAACATGCCTGTAGAGAACGGGGTTGAAGCGACGGAGAAACTGCGTGAGCTGTTCCCGGACGTCAAAGTCATTATTTTGTCCATTCATGATGATGAAAGTTATGTATTCGAAACATTGCGTAAAGGTGCCAACGGATACTTGCTGAAGGATATGGAAGCCGAGTCCCTGATCAATGCGATTCGTTCCGTTCATGAGGGGCATGCGTTCATTCACCCTAAAGTAACAGGTAAACTGATCATGCAGCTGCGCCGGATGACGTATCTTAATGAAACAGGTGCGATGAGTGAGGGTGCTTCGAAAGAAGCTGGGGTTAAATTTGTCGCTGGCGACAACAACCCGCTGACTCGCCGTGAGGCAGAAGTACTTCGCCTGATGGCTGAAGGCAAGAGCAATAAGATGATTGGTGAATTCCTGTTCATCAGTGAGAAAACGGTGAAAAACCATGTCAGCAGCATTCTGCAGAAGATGGAAGTGGATGACCGTACACAAGCCGTTATTAATTCCATCAAGTATGGCTGGGTTACGCTCTAATTCGATATAGGAGATTTTAACTTATAGAATTTCGCATGACATTATAGATCTCTGTTCACTCGCGCCCGTTCCGAATTGCCCGGATTGGTCTGCGGGTTAATGGACTTTACCACTGCACAAGAGCAGAGTGTGAAGCTGTGCTGAACAATTGTTCAAGCTTAGGTTTGAATGAGTGAATGACCTGGCCTGTCTCTCGCCTGATGTCATCAGAAAGAAATATGGCGCTTGGAATGTGCAGGTGTAACCCTTTCAGGAGTACGGCATATACTGTCGTATACAGGGATGTTCGCCATGGGTGAGCATGACCTTCCGAGGAGGTGCAGTTGCCATGGTTGCTCATCTGACTATGATTCTGCTCATATACTTCCTGGCGGCAGTGGCCGTTCATGCCATGCACCAGCGTCATCTTTCTCGTCCGGAACCCGAGGGTTACGAGCAGATTCTGCTCATTCCTTCCAATCAGGAACAGCAGATCGAAGGCGTTGTAAGAGCACTTTGCCGGGAGCTGTTTTACCGTGGAAAGAGCTTCACATTGACAGTCGTTGCGGATCGTATGGAATCGGAAACAGTACGTATTATTGAAAAGCTGATGCACAGGCAGGGGATGGAGCCCTCGTACCTGTCATCCGTACCACCTGATATGGAACGTTCCACGCAGGATGGATACCGTGCATTTCGCCTGATTGATCTACGTGAGGCAGAGCATTGATGAATTGAAGACCGAACTGAATTGGTTTCGATAGATCCACATGAAGATTGCAGCTCAGGCTGTAATCTTTTTTGTTCATTGTAGCCAAGTCTGCTGTTAAATTAAAAATGGGTTTTTATGCAATCTATGGTTAATGTCGGTATGATGAATTGTTGGATTGGAAGTAAGAAGCGATTCGAAACCGTAAATCTTAACTTAAAAGTATAGACGGATCGGATTGGAAAAAGTTTCGCTTTTTAAAAGAGAGTTTTGGGGGATTCGCCAAATTGGTAAAATGGGACTATAACGTGAATTTGGCATCACAAAAACTTGTCCTGCATAAGAGCAATTGATATAGTAAAAAGACAAAAGGATAAGACATTGGACGAGATCAGGACATGAAGCACATGCTCCGGCGAACAGCCGTAAGCATGTGCTTTTTTTGCGTTTCTAGGAAGTCCATTACGAGGGGGAGTTCGGATGAAAGTTGCGTTATATGTGTGCCGATTCAGGGAGGGGTGGAGAATGCTGCTGTCTTTGGATATTCGGGTAGATGTCACCTGGTGGCTGGAAGGAGCAAGTGGGAAGCAGGTGCTGAACTGGTTGTTGTTAGATGAGGCGCTGCCTTTAAGTCAGGCGTCTTGGCTTGTTGAACATTTTGAGAGGGAGCGAGGGATGGATCAGTGGAATACAGGGCACTGGCACGCATATATACGGCGTAAAGTGGATGAATATGAAAAGCTGTCAGGGGAACAGGAAGTAAGAAGAGAAAAAGCAGGCCTGGCAGGAGGGGCGATGATGGCTGCTGCTGAACGTAGGGCTGGGACAAGTGGGATGGCTGCTGCCCCAAGTGGAGCTGGGGTGGGCGGGATGCCTGCTGTCTATCCCGCCGAAGGGTGGGCTCAGCTGGAGCGTGGCGCTGCCCTGCTGGCTGAGCGGCTTCGCGGCCGCCAATTGCTGGCGGCCGAGGCAGAGGCGCTGCTGGCGGACACCGTCCCGCAGCTGGCCTCCTGGCGCGCGGCTGCGCAGCTCGCGCGACTGTACGGGCGGCTGAGCATCACAGCCGCCCTGGAACTGGCCACGCGCCGCCGGCCCGCGTGGCTGAGCGCGCATGGCGCGCCCCGCTGCCGCCGATGCGGCAGCGTTGCCAGGCAGCGCGTGCCCTGCGCTGCCTGCGGCCTGGCGGCGTGCGCCTACTGCGAGGCTTGCCTCGCGCTGGGGCGCAGCCGTGCCTGTGCGCTGCTGCTGCGCAGTGCAGCGCCTGTGGCCGTGCAGGGCACGGCCGCTCCCTCCACCGACGGCGGGCTCGCCCGGTGGGGGCTTAGCGCAGCGCAGAGCGCGGCAGCTTCTGCGGCGCTGGCATATTTGTCCCGGCCTACCTCCGCAAAGGATGGGCCGGGGCGGTTCTTGCTGTGGGCCGTGACCGGGGCCGGCAAGACAGAAATGGTCTTTCCTTGTGATGGATAAAGTACCGCCATTAAAGGGTTTTTGAGGCCTTTATTTTGTCTTTGACCACATATTGACCACGAGATTCTAAATTCCATCCATCAGCTCATCGAACTTTTTGGCCGCTTCATACTTTGTTGATTTGGTGATATGCATGTATATTATTCGAGTGATTTTATCATCTTGGTGACCAAGGCGCTCCATTATGGCTTCGAGGCTCACCTTTGCTTCTGCTAGGAGGGAGACATGAGTATGTCTCAGTGTGTGCGGCGTGAGTTTTAAGTTTAAACCACTAATCTTAGTAAAGCGAGGCATCTTATCACCTAGAGTTTTTTGTAACTCAGGGTATCCAGGGTGTTTTGAGCGATTCACAAAAATAAAATCATGCTCTACATATTCCTTCATTCTGCTCATTTTAAACTTTTTTTGCTCAGTGCGGAGATCCTTTAAAACTTTTAACACTTTTTGAGTAACTGTAATAACTCGCTGAGAGCCTGAAGTTTTTGGTGTTTGCAATTTGAAGTTTCGAGTATTGTTGTTTACATTGTAAAGTGTTTTTGTAATACTGATCGTTCCCTCATCAAAATTCACATCTGACCACTTTAGAACGCAAAGCTCGCCTATTCTCATCCCGGTATATGCCAAGACAAACAGTTGTGCATACTCTTGGCGAGTTATTTTCGACTTCAGCTTTCTTAAATACTCTTTAAGTTGCTCTTTTTCGAGATATACTGGCAGGCCATCGCCGCTCTCTAATTCTTCAACAGTTTTCCTTTTGACTGGCACAATGGAATACCTTGTAGGACTGCTTTTAATTATTTCCAACTCAACAGCCTTGTTAAAAATCAGTTTTCCAGTAGCATGCGATGCCATAATGGTTTCTTTAGAGTATCCATGAGAGTGTAGATCAAAAAGCATATCTTGATAGTTTTTGCGGGTTATATCTCGTAATGGGATATATGCGAAGTACTTCATAATCCTATTAATACATACCCTGCGGACATCAACAGAGCTTTCTTTAACTTTACCTGATGCAGCATACATCTTAAGCCACTCAGTAGAGAAATCTTTAAAAGTAACATCCTTTTCATGAACGTATGTTCCTTGCGAATATTCATACTCTACAATCCGTGCAGCATTTTCTGCTTCCTTCTTCGTAGCGAAACCACTAACTGTCTTTTGCTTTCGTTTTCCTGTTTGTGGATCAATACCAACATCCACGGTAAACGAATATTTTGCTCCGCACTTGCACTTGGATTTTACTGTGGGCTTTGGTTTGCATTTGCAACCCCTAAGTCTTATGTATGCCATTTAAATACCCCCAGAGTTAATCTTGACTATAAACATTAAAGTGACCCATGTAGACACCGCACACTTTGATTTCATTGGGCAAAGCTGTAATGGTATCGAAGTTTTCGTTTTCTGGAACTAAGGATATAGCTGGTACACCTTCGGACCATTTCATTCTCTTCAAAACGCCTTCTTCTGAATCGTTTAATAATGCAGCTACTATCTGACCATTATTCTCAGCCCATGATGATTTTTTCATATAAACTATATCCCCGTTGTTAATGCCTGCGCCGATCATAGAATCACCTTTAACGCGTAATGCAAAGTCAGGCTGTCTTTTATTGGGGAATGGATAGTAAATATATTCTTCTATATTTTGGTCAGCTAGAAGTCCGTCCCCGGCACATATCGTTCCAACTAAAGGTATTCTGTTAGGTGAAGACATAGGCACTTCAATTGCTTCGCCGTAACTAGGATCTATTCTATGTTTAGGTACATCAAGTGCTAATGCCAGTTTTTGAACATTGCCCGGCAAAGCAAGGGAGCGTGCATTAAAATAATCCGAAAGAGTACTAGTTGGTATTCCTGTTATTTCACTTAACTTCCTCTGAGAAAGCTTCTTTTCTTTAACTAGGGCTTTTAAATTATCCGCTATAGCTTCCCTAATTTTCATTTCAAACTCCGTGTGTTTTCCGCGTTCCAACGTCTCCACTCCTTAAAAGTAATCGTCGTCTACAATATATGCCCAATTATATCCGAACAAAACCGAAAAGAAAAGGAAAAATCCGAAAAATATCGGTTGACTATCCGAAAAAAATCGGATATATTTGTGATGTCAACGCACAGCAACAAGGCAGGGGGTGGTCAACATAGTTGATCAAGAGACCATGACGGAAGTCATGTCCATGTTGACATTAGAAGCTGCCCGAGTGAATTGCGGGTTGAATCTTGTTGATGCAGCAAGGTTATTCGGTATTCACAAAGACACATTGTGGAGGTACGAACAGGACTCTACACGAGTATCACGGGAATTTATGATTAAAGCGAAGGAGGTTTACCAGCAGCCGCAAGGCCGTATTTTTTTCGGTAAGAAATCCGAATTTTTTCGGATAAGAAGTCCGGAATCTATAAGAAGGGATGATTTCAATGAATTCGACAGCGTTACTTCCAAACAGTTTAACTGCTAATGACATCCATGCTTTCACAAACATCAAGTTAAGAACCGTTTATGACCTGATGAACACAAATCCTGAGAACGGTGGTATACCCGTTTTCAGGATTGGACGGTCGCTTTACTCTGACAAAGAAGAATTCATTACTTGGTGGGCACTGGCAAAAGAGAGAGGCAGAAAAAATTATTCGGCATAAGGAAGGTGAGATAAATGAATAATCAACTACAAGTTATTAACCACAATGGTTTCCGCGTTTTGACTACAGCCCAATTAGCAGATTCTTTTAATGCTGATTCAACTGTAATCAGCAACAACTTTAATCGTAACAGAGAACGTTACACCGAAGGGAAGCACTTCTTCCTGCTAGAAGGAAGCAACCTTAAAAGATTTAAAACGATTCATCAAAATGATGATTCGTCAAATCGCATTAACCGTCTTTATCTATGGACTGAAAAAGGAGCTTGGATGCATGCCAAGTCATTAAATACTGACAGAGCATGGGACGCATACGAAATACTTGTTGACGATTATTACAGCGTCAAAGAAACACAATATTCATCACAGGTATTAGACAAGGATGCTGCCTTAGCAATAGTTCTTCGCAAAACAGCAGATATGATGGTTCAGTTCCCAGAAATCGAAAGCCGCTTGGAACGTGTCGAGAACAATACAACAATCAATTACGGACAGCAAAGACAATTAGCTCAAGAAGCTAACCGGGTTGTTATTTCTGTTCTCGGAGGAAGCGATTCAGCTTCATACCGTGACCGTAGCTTGCGCAACAAGACGTACTCCGCATTGTGGAGAGATCACAAAGATTACTTCCAGACCAACTCAATGCGTGACACTTTGGTCAAAGACTTTGATAGAGCATTGGACAGGGTGAGCGCGTGGGCGCCACAGGGAAGATTGCTCAGGGAAATTGAAGAAGCCAACCGGCAACTAGCATTTTAAGGGAGGGAGAAATATGACGATTGATCGTCTTAATGAAAGAATTGCTATGAAGAAGCGGCTGGATCACTTGGTTCGGCTGCAAAAATCGGACCCGGTAACAGCGAGCTGGTTTGATGAATCTATTGCAGAATTAATGGCGGGACTTCGCCAGATGGAGGGGCAAGCATGACAGAAGCAAAGAAAGAACGGTTGCGTAGGAACTTACGTGCGCAATTGCTCGACACTTATAACAAAATGCTTGATACAGATGACGTTGAGAAGCTCGCGGATTATCGTTTGAAAACATTCCGAATTCAAAAGCTACTGAAAAGGGTTGAAAATCCGGTAGACGATCGGGAGTACGTTACGAGGGGCAGCTTGGTGGGATATTGCATGAACTGTGAGGTGCCGATTTCGCGGTACAGCATTCTGAGGGTAGAGAATAATGGCTCAATGTTCTGCTCCGAAGGGTGCCAAGCTCATTATAACGAGATCTGCGGACATAAAAAAGCGGCTGCGTCTCACGAACGCAACCGCCATTCAAACCACTTTTTTAATTCATTTGCAGTAATCATACCAAATTATCAGGTATTGAGCAAGTAAGTCGCCACGACCTAAGCGCGGGAATTAAACAGCCGCGAGAAAGGATTTACAACATGACGATGAATCAACTGAAATTTGATACGGGGTTCTTCATGGCCCCGAATGAAATATTTGATGATATAGATACGAAAACGCATGAAAAATTGGTTTATTTGTACCTTTGCCGTTGTGCCAACAACGCAGTAGCGTTTCCGAGTTTTCAAAAAATAGCGGATAAATGCTCTATGAGTCGCCGTAAAGCAATTGATTGTGTGGACTGGTTAATTGACCACGAGTTACTAGTTAAGCATACCCGCCGAACGGACGGAATTAATGAAAGCAACATATACGAAATTTTGCGACCTAGTGCACAGCATGCACCACGGGTAGTGCAGGATATGCACCAGGGTAGTGCACAGGATGCACCACGGGTAGTGCAGGATATGCACCAGGGTGGTGCACAGGATGCACCCTATAAAGAACTATCTATAAATAACTCTTTTAATAAAGAACTAGATATAAAGAAAGATAGTGTGTCTCCTACGGAGAAACACGGTTATCCTACCGAATTCGAAGAGTTTTGGAGAGTCTATCCTAAATATAGAAAAAAGGATAAAGCAAAAACTTTTACTCTCTGGAAAAAGAAAATAAAGGCAGCTGATCGTCAAAGCCTTATTGCTTGTACCGTACAATACGCATCGGATCTTAAAACGATTGGAATGGATGGAGAGTATTCAAAGGCTCCTTCAACATACTTGAACGCTGAATCATGGAAAGATTATCTGCCGGGAGGAAATGACGATGAAAGTGGACGAGCTGGATCTATCGCCGGAGGATCGGCAAACGCTAATCAATACAATGAAAATAACCAAGCATACACCAGCAGCCAGGGTGCAAAAGTCTCCGATGGGGAAGGTGCTTCGGGAGCTGAACGAAACATCTATGGCGATCGATCCGCTTCAACCGGTTCGGAGTACGACAAGTTTGTTCGCCGCTAATGAATTTGAAGGCACATATAGTTGCCTAGGATGCAAGAAGACAATAACCCGGACTTTGTTGTCCGGGGATGTCCTTGGCGGACGGTGGGGCTTAAACAAAGCATGTTCATGTGTAGAGGCGGAGCGTGAAGCAGAGGAAAAGGAGCGGGTGCGAAAGTATCGGCGTGGGCAACTTGAGAAAATCTATGCCCGAAGCATCCTTAACGAGACTTTGAAACAAGCCAGCTTTGACAGTTTCCAGCCAAGACCTGGAACGGAGAATGTCTTTAAGGCAGCTTTAAATTTCTATGAAAACTTTGAGTCCAAGAAACAAGGCGTCATGTTTTATGGTCCTCCAGGGAACGGAAAAAGCCATCTGGCGGCGGCTATTCACCACAAACTGAATCAGGACGGCTGGGTATGTCTGTTTCTGGATGTACCACAATTATTCAATCTAGCAAAAGACACATATAAACAAGGTTCCAAAGTTACCCTCTCAGATATTATCCGCGGTGCAGCGGAGTGCGACTTGCTTACATTGGACGAGCTGGGTAGTGGAGCCCTAACCGAAACGGAATTCAAAGACATTTTGTTCCCGATCATAAACGCTCGGCAAGGGAAGCTGACCAATTTCACAACGAATCTTGACTTGAATCGATTGGAACAATGGTTTGCTCGTGATAAGAAAGGATCACCACTTGATAAGGACGGACGCTTGTTTGACCGGATTCTGGGCAGCGTTGATATATACGAGAATCAAGGAACTTCAAAACGCAGAGAAGATGCTTTGCGGAGAATGAGAGGTGAAGCGTAATGACACAAGGAAACAGAGGGATGTCATTCGAGGCAATTATAGACCTCACAAATCAACGGTATGACCGACTCAATCTGGCGGTTGTAAATAAACGGGCCACTCCAGTAAAGGTTCTAAGGATAACCAATGGACGGATTACATCAGGTTATTACGAACAACCATCTACGGTTGATTATGACGGATTGATTCCGGGAGGCCGAGCAATCGTGTTTGAAGCCAAATCTGTTGCGAGTCTTTCAAGGTTTGATTTGAAGAATTTAAAAGACCATCAAGTAGATTATCTACTGAAATGCCACAAAATGGACGGGATTGCTTTTCTTCTTGTGGAGTTTGTGAAGCAGAACAAAATATATTTACTCCCTTATACAGCCTTGCGTTATTACTGGACGGCATATAAAGCGAAAAAGGGATCTAGCAGCATCAGCATCACGGACTTTGAGATTCACGCGTACGAGGTTCCAAAGACAAGGGTACCCGTAGATTACCTGTCTGTAGTAAACAAACTGTGGCAGGCGACAGGGTCATGATTATCACATGTTATCAATGCACGTCAGACATGGAGGAAGTAAGAACGGACGTCTTTAAATGTCCGTTCTGCGGGTATCAGGTAAGGCAGTTGTCTTTATCGCCAGAGATTACACAGGCGGATATTGAAGCAGCTGCCGCGAACGACATTGGTAAAGGGCACGTGGTTGAACGGGTGAAACGCTACAATTGGCCGATTGAAGAGGCGATAACGGAAACGGTTCGGAAGCATGAGAAACATGGGAACTGGCCGGAGATAGCTGAAAAGAATGATATTGCCAAGCATACGTATTATGCCAGGGTGAAAAGCGGCTGGAGCCATGAACGGGCTGCAACGGATAAAGTGGATAAAAAAAAGACTCCTTATAGCAAGAGAGGTGTTACACAGTGTTGAAAGACTCTGGTTGGACTGCAATGAAAGAAATTGCTACGGCTAACAACGTTACTCATGCAGCTTATTTGAAAAGAAGATATTCCGGGTACTCGCCGGAAGAAGCTGCAAGCAGCAAAGAAGACTTAAAAGAAATTCGCACCATTAAGACTGAAAAACAGGCGGAATCATCAGAACAATCCATGACCAGGCAGGACGCGCTTCAGGAGATTGACAGAATTTTGATTTCAAAATGTGACCCATGCGAAACAAGAATTAAGCTAAGTAATCGGTCAACTCAATTAACTAATGTATGCAATAACGAATGCCCGGTAGGAAAGCAGATTCAAGAATTGGGAAAGCGCCTGAAAGTTGCTCCCAGAAGATCAGTTTTAGAGGATCGAAAAACAAATAGGGGATAGGGAGGGGATAGGCAACATGATAAAGATCCTCGAACTGTTTGGAGGCATCGGAGCTCCACGAAAAGCACTGATCAATCTCGGGGTGGAGCATAAGTCTATTGATTATGTCGAGTGGAATGAGAAGGCGGTAAGGACTTATAACGCAATGTTTGACCATCGATATAAACCTGAATCAGTGGTTGGTTATAGCCTTCAACCGGATATATTAGTTCACGGTTCTCCGTGCCAGGACTTCAGTATTGGAGGCAAACAATACGGCGGTAATGTAGAGGACGGGACAAGAAGCTCCCTTATGTTTGAAACTATCAAGATTATTGAAAATTTCGGTGTTTGGAAACCGAAAGTGGTCATCTGGGAAAACGTTAAAAACGCATTATCTAAAAATATGGTGAAGGCATTCAATCACTATTTGAGTGATATGGAGAAATTGGGATACACAAATTCATATGAAGTGCTAGATGCTCGTGATTTCGGTATTCCTCAAGCAAGAGAAAGACTATTCAACATCTCATTGCTAGACAATAAATATTTTGATTTCACCAAATTAAAGAAGCGGCCCATGAAGCCAATAACGGAACTGTTGGAAAAGGAAGTAGATGAAAAGTACATTGTTACCCAACCAAGCATGGTCCGCAAGTTGCCCGGCATGCCGTTAGTAAGTGGAAATTTCGGCGGACGGATGTTGGAAGAAATAAAAGAATATGCCTACACGATAACTACTAAGCAGATGCGATGCCCTAATAGTGGAGTTGTGAAAATGCAAGATGGTCGATATCGATATCTGACGGAACGAGAGTGCTTCAGGCTGATGGGCTTTGATGATAGTGATTTTGAAGCAGCTTTAAGGGAACACCCATCAAAAGAAGGTTGCTTAAACGGAACTCTATACCACCAATCGGGAAACAGCATAGTTGTCAGTGAACTGGAGGCTATCTTTGAAGTAATTCTTGCTCAAGACTTCATAGAAGCACCGGAAAAGCAGATGGAACTTGCATTATAGCACCACATATCTGGGCTAGGCCCACCAAAGGAGAGATAACACACATGATTACATTCAAATGGAACGATGAAGATAAAAAAGAAGAATTCTTGGATGAGATCCGAATGGTATTTGCTAGTCATGGAATTGAAGCTGAATGGAAAGACATCGAAACATACAAGAGAAATAAAGACGCTGTTGTCACATTGGTATTTAAAAACGTAGTCGAATAAATTTGAGGTCATAGGGCCTCTTTCCCAGGGAGGATATAACGCACATGGCAGTCATTCATAAATACCCGATACAGCCATCCGAACAGATTCAGCACATAGCAGTCCCATACAGAAGCAAAATCGTATCCTGCGGTGTGCAGGATGGTCAGATGGTTGTGTGGGTGATGAAGCTTGATAGTGAATCCCACATAGAAAATACGACTTCACTGCGGTACATGGTAGTCGGTACTGGTTGGGACATTGATGACACTGAGTATCATCCAAAGTTCAGAGGTACTCTTCAAATTGATGGGTATGTATGGCACGTAATTGAAATGCAAGACATTCCATTTTAGGGAGGGTATATAGATGTCCAAATTTATGGCATGGGATTGGGACGGTGGTGAGTTCATTCCACTAAAGACTGATAACGTGGTCGAAGCTATTTATATGGCATGGAACTATGAATTTGATGTTTATGAAGTTAACGGACAGGATAAAGAATTAATTTTTAGTGGTCGCGAAGACAATGAATGGAACACAGAAATGCTCGTAAAATTCGGAATAAGATTGATCGACCATGAAAAGCATCGGCACTTGCAAAACATTGAAACATGTGAGATTTACTATGCTGATTGGGAGGGATAGACAGAATGGAACTGTATAGATTGCGTTTTAATACAGCGAATAAAAATGCTGAGGAAATTAAATCAAGGTACGATGCTGGATTTTCTCTACCACCACAAGAAGTGCTGGAAAATATGGCTCAAGCTTTCCGCAACTTGAATGGAACAGAAGTTGTGGGTGCTGTTTGGGGATACAGTCCAGACAACTACAGCCTTTATGGTTGGGAAGACAACGATGATGAAAGATTCAAAGAGTTCATTTATTGGATAGAACAAGACGCCTTATTCGGCAGTTACATTGATGATCGAGAGAGATTTGATGCTGATTGGAAAAGCGGAAATTACGAACCTGCTGCCGCAATGCACTTTGATAAAAAAGACTTCATTGTTATTGAGAAAATAAAACGTAAATCATTGGCCGAAGGCGGCCAATCGGCTGAATAAACTTAACGAAGTGGAGGCCGGATCAGGTCTGGTCTCCCCAAATAGGAGGATATACAAGATATGAGCCAATTCAAAAACAAGTATCGCAAGATAAGAAATCAATTCAGCCGCGAACTACGTGAGGCAATGCAAACGAATGCAGCCTTGGCAATGCTCTGTATCGTCACTTATGAAGCGAGTAAGCACAGAACGCATATCATGAAAATTTGGTCAATGAGCATTAACCATCCAAGTTTTCAAGAAGAGTACAAAGCGAAATTGATAGGGAAACATTTGACTGGTGAAAACGATATTTTCAGATCACTCATTTTCACGGTTCCAGAAATTGCAATCAAGTATAGATGGAAAATACCAAGGGATATGGCGTTGGGTGATGCGTACGGAGTGGCATTGTCAGTTTTGTTGGCTCCCAAGGAAGGAGCGGACACGGATGTTCAGTAACTTTGGAGCATCGTTCAGATTAACTCTCGATGATATAGAAAGAGCTCGAAAAATTGTCGATGATTACGTATTAAAGAGGTCAATGTTTCTAACGGAAAAAGGGTTTAGTCAGGATGAGATTAGTCTCCTGGAAGAACTTGATGGTGAAGATTATAAATACGCGAGACCATATCAAACTTATTATAGTCGCTATGATCGGTTGGTATTTGGATGGATTACGGTTGAGGAAATCAAACAGGATATAAAAGATTACAAGGAGGAACAAGCATGAGAAAATTCGGCTTAAACTATGACGATGCAGTGGCTATCCAGGCATCACTATTAGATGGATTGAGCGCTCAGAATATGGTTTATAAATTTTCGAGCCACGGCTTATCATCTACTGAAAAGCGGAATGCCAAGGACGAGATGAGACGTTGCATGAAGAAAATCGCATATCTCAACAGCTTCACCAAGGCCAAGAGTAAAGCGGAATTACGGGAGATAGGGAAGTTGGTGGTGGAATGAAAAACCGAGTAGCTGGTTTGATAAATGAGTGGGAAGGCGTATCTCAAGAGGATCTAATTGAATTATTGAAAGAGAAAGACCAGGCGTTGCAGGCAATCACTGATGTTAACTACCAGTTATCATGTGAGCGGGACTTATTCCGGCGCGAAGCCGATCATTATAAAGCAAGATGCGTTAAATTTCAGGTTGATGAGATGCGGCGAAAGCGGGCAGGCGGTGAAATCAAATGACCCAACTCGAAGCGAAAACACATTGGGAATGGACAGAAAAAGCCGTTGAGGAAAATAAGTTTCAAAGTATTGTGGCGGGAACACCAGTTTGGGATAATTACAAGAAGAAGGCACCAAAACGTTGGTTGGATGAAGGGTTAATTCGTGAAGCTGAAACAGAAGAGGTGCCAGCAGGACAAGCTACATTTGATTTTTAGGAAAGGGGCCATATATGGGGGCTGCGGTGTATCAAATGGAATTTTACGAGAGCATAACAAAGGATGAACGGAATGAAGTGAAGTTGCTGCTGAAACGTTATCCTAAGTTGTCCCGGATCGTACCGGAATTAAGAAGCAGACCTCAATTAACACCGAAACAACAACAGCGTCTGGATGAATGGGGTCCGCTGGTTGATGAAATTAATGTTGCATTCGGTTTGATTATAGATGATGAAGTGAAACAAATATTTGAACATAGATACATGAATGGGATGAAATACTCCAGTACAATCGATAGGTTTTGGGACAGGCACCGCAGAAGTGAGAAGACCATTGACCGCAGGATTGCTTTGGGAGTGGACACCATTGCCGAACACTTGAAACTTTGCGGAATCATCGGAAAAAGTGACGGTAAACTGACGGTGATTTGACGGTGATATGGCGGTGGTTTGACGCCAAAGTGACGGTTGATGAATTATACACTAGGCACATAGAGAGGAATTGACCCTCTCCGGTGTGCCTAGTGCCCGTTATCGCGCTTGGACTCGGCTGTGCTGTGGGACTTGATGTCCTTAGACGTGGATCGTCAAGGGTGTGGCGTGGGGATGGGGTTAGATTCCCCACAGCTGCTCCATCCGGGCGGGATATAAATACGGACAATATGCGACCGTAACGCATGGACCTTGCGTCCCGTACGATTGAGTACACATTACGGGTTCTGCGCACTCTTACGAGTGTGCTTTATGGCCTTCAAGGGAAACGTTGGGTTCGAGTCCCGACAGGCCGGATAAAATTTTCTTGATAGTCTTTGGAGTCATTCGGAGGGTTAACCGGGTGGCTCTTTTCTTTTTAACAAGGAGGTGGTAGCCGGTGAACTTCGTACAGCCGATCAGGGACCCGGCTGTCATTGACGGAATAAAAGAGTTCCTACGGTCGGAGAGCGAACGCAACTACATGATGTTCGTATTCGGAATCAACACGGGCCTGCGCATACAAGACATGCTCAAGTTGCGTGTGAGAGACGTTCAGGGCGAACACATAATATTGATCGAAATGAAAACAGGTAAGAAGAAATGGATTAAGATCACAGCCACGTTACGCCGTGAGTTGAAGAAATACACGGAAGGCATGGAACAAAATGAATACCTGTTCCCATCCAGACAAGGCGAAAACAAGCCAATCAAACGCGATATGGCTTATAAGATCATGCGCAAGGCTGCCAAACACTTTGGCCTGGTCGATATCGGAACGCACACAATGCGCAAGACATTCGGCTATCACATGTATCAAAAGACCAAGGATATAACGCTCGTGCAGACGATCCTTAACCACTCTGACAAAGCCATTACAATGCGCTATATCGGAATGGACCAAAACCGGATGGATGATGCAATGAGTCGCTTTGGACTCTGAGTTATACATAAATAACGAGTGTATAACTCATTTTCAGAAAACAGGATAAACCCTTGATATAACTAAGAAATTTCAAGCCATGCCAGTTATGCAAAATATATAGATATGAATAACTCATTGAGGAAGAAGGATGAGCATGGAAAACGAAAAGCTTGATAGAGAAGCGCTCCAGAAAAAGATCGCTTCCGCCTATGGCATTCCGCTGGTGTATTTGAAGCAGGCTG